>AZWL01000022.1 GCA_000514715.1 Streptomyces sp. CNH099
GGGCACTCGGTGGAGTTCCGTATCAACGGTGAGGATCCCGGGCGTGACTTCCTGCCGGCGCCGGGCACGGTGACGGCTTTCGAGCCGCCGGCCGGGCCGGGTGTGCGGCTGGACGCGGGGGTGGAGTCNGGCAGTGTGATCGGCCCGGCGTGGGACTCGCTGCTGGCCAAGCTGATCGTCACCGGCGCCACCCGGCAGCAGGCGCTGCAGCGCGCGGCGCGCGCGCTGGAGGAGTTCACGGTCTCCGGGATGGCCACGGCCCTGCCGTTCCACCGCGCCGTGGTACGGGACCCGGCCTTCGCACCGGCCGCGTGGGACGAACCGTTCAGCGTCCACACCCGATGGATCGAGACGGAGTTCGCGAACGTCATCCCCCCGTTCGCCGGCGGCGCGGGTACGGGGGCCGGAGCCGAGGGCGAGGAGGGCGTGCCGCGCGAGACCGTCGTGGTCGAGGTCGGCGGCAAGCGGGTCGAGGTCTCGCTCCCCGCCACGCTGGCGACGCCTCTGGCCGGCGCCGGCCCCGCGGGCGGCGGCGCACCCGCACGACGCCGTCGCACCACCCGACGCGGCACGGCGGCCCCTCCGGGCGACACCCTGACCTCACCCATGCAGGGCACCGTCGTCAAGGTCGCCGTGAGCGAAGGCCACGAGGTCACGGAGGGCGAGCTGATCGTGGTCCTCGAAGCCATGAAGATGGAGCAGCCGATCCACGCCCACCGCACCGGTACGGTCGCCAACCTGAAGGCCGAAGCCGGCGGCTCCCTCTCCACCGGCGCCGTCATCTGCCAGATCAGGGACTGAGACCGCCCCCTGCCCCCGTCCCCCTTCAGCCGCCCGGCGGCGGGGGCGGGGCGGAGGTCAACCGCCCCAGGAACGCGCGTATCTCCGCCACGAACGCCGGCTGATGCAGCGGCATGTGCCCGCCCGGGACGGTCGTCATGGTGAAGCCGGCGTTCGTCTCCCGGGCCCATGCGCGCAGCCCCGCCGGATCCGCGAGAGGGTCGTCGTCGCCCGCCGCCGCCCAGACGGGGCAGTCCAGCGGCCCCACCCCGGGCCGCTCGTAGTCCTCGGCGATCTTCAGATCCGCGCGGATCGCCGGCAGGAACAGGTCCGTGACCTCGGGCGTGCTGAGCAGCTCCCAGGGAACGCCGCCCAGCGTGTACAGGTGTCGCAGCAACTCGTCGGCGGGGAGCCGGTGGACGGGAGCCACCGGGTGCGGCAGGGCCGGCCCGTTGCGGCCGGAGACCAGCAGCGCGCACGGCCCCGCCGGGCCGGCCAGCGCGTGGGCCGCCTCGAACGCGAGCAGGGCGCCGAGGCTGTGGCCGAACAGCGCGTAGCGGCCCGGCTGGTCTCCGCGCAGCTGATCCTCGCGTATCCGGTCGGCGATGTCCTTGACGAGGGTGTCCTTGTCGGCCGGCAGCGCCTCCGCCCTGCGTTCGCCGTGGCCGGGCAGCTCCAGCGCGCGGACCCGCGCCGTGCCGGACAGGTCGGGAAGCCACGGCCGGTAGGCCGCGGCTCCGCCCCCCGCGTACGGCAGGCAGAACAGCGTCAAGCCGGACTGCGTCACGGGAAATCTCCCTCGGGTTTCGCGGCAGGGCCCATCCGCCCGGATCCTAAAGGCACGGCCCGCTCCGTGCACGGCGGGCCCGGGGCACCGCGCCGATTTCCGCTCTGAGTACCGGTCGGTATGGGCCGCAGGTGCCAGGGTGGCAAAAAGGATGAGGCACAGTTCATCCATCGGACCGAAGACGGGTGTTGCGGGCCTGACTACTGTCAGGGGGGAACGCGGGCTCAACAACTTTTCTCCCCGGCCGCACGTCGCTCCAGGAGCGCCCATGGCAGACATGACAGATGGCGGGACGGTTTCCGCCGACGAGAAGCTGACGGAAGAGGCCGACACCCTCCTGGCGCAGCTACTGCTCAGTCCGGAGGGTCACAAGGACCCGTATCCGCTCTACGCGGAATTGCGGGAGAAGGCGCCCGTTTACAAGAGCCAGATGGGCTTTTGGATCGTCACCCCCTACGAGCTGGTGAACGAGGTGCTGCGGAACCAGAAGGTCGGCCGGGACGCGGAGCTGTTCATGGGCGGCCGGTTCGGGGGCGAGTGGAACGAGCACGCCTCGCTGCGCCGCATGGCCTCCGGCCTGCTCTGGTACAACCCCCCCGAGCACACCAGGCTGCGTCAGGCGGTCAACCACGCCTTCACGCCGCGCCGCGTGGAGGCCATGGACCAGACCATGCGGGACCTGGTCGACGAGTACCTGGATCCGCTGGCCGCCGCCGGCGGCGGCGACCTCCTCAACGAGTTCGCCTTCCCCCTGCCGCTGGCGACCGTCACCACCCTGCTCGGCGTGCCCCGCGACGAGGCACCGGCGCTGCGCGAGCCCATGCAGGCGTTCCAGAGGACGTTCGAGATCGGCCTGACGGCCGACGAACTCCTCGACGCCGACGAGGGCATGGAGTTCACGCAGAAGTACTTCGCCGAACTGATCGCCAGGAAGCGGGCCGAGCCGCAGGACGACCTGATCTCCGCACTCATCGAGCTGGAAGAGGCCGGCCAGCTGAGCGCCGACGAGCTGATGACCTTCTGCAACATGCTCGTCTCCGCGGGCTTCGAGACCTCGACCAACACCATCACCGGCATGGTGCTCCAGCTGACCCGCCACCCGGACCAGCTGGAACTGGTGCGGGAGAACCGTGACCTGGTCCACAACACCGTGGAAGAGGTGCTCCGCTACGACCCTCCGATCCAGATCAACGCCCGCATGACGTTCGAACCGCTGGAGCTGGGCGGCGCCGTGATCCCGCCGCAGGAGACGATCATCGCGATCCTGGGCAGTGCCAACCGCGACCCGGAGCAGTTCCCCGACCCGGACCGCTTCGACATCACGCGGCCGAACATCTCCCACCTCTCCTTCGGCGCCGGAATCCACCACTGCGTGGGATGGGCCATGGCTCACAAGCAGATCGGCATCGCGCTCAACGCCATGCTCGACCGCTTCTCCTCGATCGAGGTCGTCGAGGAGCCCGTCCACCAGCCGCGCGTGACGATGCGGGGTTTCGAGTCGCTCAAGGTCGCCCTGACCAGCAGGTGACCCCACCGCCGGAAAGCCACAGAAGAGGAGCACTTTCTTGTCCAAGGTACAGTTCCTGACCCCGGAGTTCTTCACGGAGGTGGAGAAGCGGGGACAGCTGCTTCCGGAACGCGAGAAAATCAACATCACGGTGCAGTACGTCATCCGTGACACCCCCGTGGGCGACGAGGTTCGGTATTACTTCCGCATCGTGCGCGGGCGCATCGAGGAGGCCCGGCTGGGAGACGCCGACACCCCCACCTTCACGATTTCCGCCGCCTACAAGAACAGCGTCCGCGTGCAGCAGGGAAAACTGCACCCGTCCGCCGGTTTCATGACGGGCAGGCTGCGGGCCAGCGGGAACATCGGGAAGCTCATGTCGATGCTGCCGCTCATGCAGTCCGGTGAATTCCAGGGTCTGATGGCGGAGCTGCGGACCATCACCGAGTACTGAGAGGGCTTCATGACGTCATTGGTACCCACCGCCGGCACCCCGGACTACCGCGAGGAGCTGGCCAAGGCCCTCGGCACCATCTCGGTGCTCCGGAACGCGCTGGAGGAACGGCAGCGGGCCGCCAGGGAACCGGTGGCGATCGTCGGTGCCGGATGCCGCTTCCCGGGGCGGGTGTCCGACCCGGAGAGCATGTGGCGCCTGCTGTCCGACGGCGTTGACGCCATCGGCCCCTTCCCCGCGGAGCGGGGGGACGCGGCGCCGTACTACGACCCCGACCCCGAGGCGCCCGCGAAGGCGTACGTGCTCGATGCCGGCTACCTGCCGGACGTCACCGGATTCGACGCCCAGCTGTTCGGCATCTCACCGCCCGAGGCGGCGGGCATGGATCCGCAGCAGCGACTCGCGCTGGAGGTCACCTGGGAGGCGCTGGAACGGGCGGGCATCCCCCCGGGGTCCCTCGGCGGCAGCCGCACCGGCGTCTACATGGGCGCGAGCACCAACGACTACGTGCGGCTGCGCCAGGAGTTCGGCACGCCCGAGTCCATCGACCCCTACCAGCTCCTGGGCGAGTCCAGCTTCATCGCGGGACGCATCGCCCACACCTTCGACCTGCGCGGGCCGGTCCAGGTCATCGACACCGCCTGCTCCTCCTCGCTCGTCGCGGTCCACCAGGCGTCTTCGGCGCTGCGCTCCGGGGACGTCGACCTGGCCCTGGCCGGCGGCGTCAACGTCATCCTCTCCCCCTACGGCTTCGTCCTGGTGAGCAAGGCCAGGGCGGTGTCGCCGGACGGGCGCTGCAAGACCTTCGACGCCTCCGCCGACGGCTACGCCCGGGGCGAGGGCTGCGGCGTCGTGGTCCTCAAGAGGCTGTCGGACGCCGAGCGCGACGGCGACGACGTCCTGGCCGTCATCCGCGGCACCGCCGTCAACCACGACGGGCGCGCCAGCGGCATCTCCGTCCCCAGCGGCCCGGCCCAGCAGGACGTCATCCGCGACGCCCTGCGGGACGCCGGCGTCGCACCCGGCCGGATCGGGTACGTCGAGGCCCACGGCACCGGGACACCGCTCGGAGACCCCGTCGAACTCCGCGCCCTGGACACGGTTCTGGCGGACAGCGGCTCCCCCGCGGGGGCCGACCCCGTGTACGTCGGCTCGGTGAAGACGAACATCGGCCACCTGGAGGCCGCGGCGGGTGTCGCCGGCCTCATCAAGGTGCTGCTGGCCGTCCGGCACGGCCGCGTCCCGCCCAGCCTGCACTTCACCCGCCCCAACCCCAACGTCGACTGGCGCGCCATGCGGCTCAGGGTGGCCACCGGGCTGACCGACTGGCCGTCGCGCGAGGGGCCGCGCGTCGCCGGACTCAGCTCCTTCGGCGCCAGCGGCACCAACGCCCACCTGGTGATCGAGCAGGCCCCGGCGCGCGAGGGCGGCGAGGGCCACGGGGTCCGCCAGGCCCACCAGGTCCACCGGGACGAGCCGGCCCGGGAGCCCGCCCCCGCGGACGTCCGCCCGGCCCATCTGCTCCCGCTGTCCGCCCACTCCGAGGCCGCCCTGCGCGACCTGGCCGACCGGTGGGCCGCCCACATCAAGGACCGGCCCGAGGTCCCGCCCGAGACGCTGACACGCGCCGCCGCCCTCCACCGCGACCACCACCGGGTGCGGACCGCCCTCGTCGCCGGCGACACCGCCGGGCTCGCCCGGGGGCTCGGAGAGCTGGCCCGGGGCACCGCGGGCAGGGCCCGCCGTGCCCTGCCCGGACACCGCGCCAAGGTGGCCTTCCTGTTCACGGGGCAGGGGGCCCAGTACGCCGGCATGGGCCTGGAACTCCACCGCGGCGAACCGGTCTTCCGCAGGGCGCTGGACAGCTGCGCCGAGCTGCTGGGCACCCGCCCCGAGGAGCTGCTGTCCCCGCCGCACTCGGCCGAGGACACCGCCTGGGCGCAGCCCGCGCTCTTCGCCGTCGAGTACGCCCTCGCCGAGCTGTGGCTGTCCCGGGGCGTCAAACCGGCCGCCGTGATGGGCCACAGCGTCGGCGAGTACGTGGCGGCCTGCGTGTCCGGCGTGCTGTCGCTGGAGGACGCCGTCCGCCTGGTCGCACTGCGCGGCAGGCTCATGGCGTCGGTGACCGCGCCGGGCGCGATGGTGGCCGTGCCGCTGGGCGAGGAGGCGGCCGCGCAGGTCCTCCACGCCGTCGAGGGGCGGGCCGACCGCGTGTCGATCGCCGCGGTCAACGGCCCCGAGTCGACGGTGCTCTCGGGCGCGGCCGACGCCGTGGACGAACTGGTGGCGGAACTCACCGAGCGGGGCGTCGCCCCCAAGCGGCTGAAGGTCTCCCACGCCTTCCACTCGCCGCTGCTCGACGACGTGCTGGGCGAGCTGGACCAGGCGGCGGCCGCCGCGCCGCACGCCGCGCCGGCCATCCCGCTCGTGTCGAACCTCACCGGAGAACTCGCGACGCCCGAGACCCTGGCCGCACCCGGCTACTGGTCCCGCCACGCCCGGGAGGCCGTCCGCTTCGCCCCCGGCATGCGCGCCCTGTACGACAGCGGCGTCACCGCGTTCGTCGAGGCCGGCCCGGGCCGGACCCTGCTCGGCCTGGGCGCCAACGCGCTGGGTGACACCGATCTGGTGTGGGTGCCGTCGATCCGCGAGGGCCGCCCGGAGGCGGCCGCGATGCTGACGGGCCTGGGCCGCCTCTACGAGCACGGCGCCGCCGTGGACTGGTCCGCGCTCCACGGCACGGGCCCGGCCTCCTGCGCCGACCTGCCCACCTACCCGTTCCAGCACGAGGCGTACGACGTCGTCGCGGACCGGAGCGGCGGGCCCCGGCCGGGCCGGGCCGCCGCCCCGGCCGGCGACTCCGTGCGCTTCGAGATCCGCTGGGAGGCGACCCGCCCGGCGACGGCACCGGCGCCGGGCGGCCCCGCCCCGGGCCGGACGCTGCTGCTGGCCGACGCGTCGGGGCTGGCGGGCCGGCTCGCCGAGCGGCTGACCAAGCTGGGCGGCGAGTGCCACCTCGCGGTGCCCGCCGACGCTCCGGACGCCGCCGGCGCCGCCGGGACCGTCCACCGTGTGCCGCCGGGCGACGGCGAAGCGCTGCGCGCGCTGCTGCGCTCGCTCGGCCCGCTGGACCGCGTCGTCCACCTCTGGGCGCTGGACGGGCCGCCCGCCGGCCAGGCGACCGCACGGGATCTGGAGAACGCCCAGCGCCTCGGCGCCGAGAGCGTGCTGCACCTCGTCCAGGAGCTGACCGACGGCTCCGCCGGAACACCGCGGCTGTGGCTGGTCACCCGGGGAGCGCGCGGTACGGCCGCGGCCGACCGCCCCGAGGGACTGGCCGCCGCTCCGCTGGACGGCCTCGGCAAGGTCATCGCGCTGGAGCACAGCGAGCTGTGGGGCGGAGGCGTCGATCTCGACCCGGCCGGGGGCGACGCGGAGGGTGAGGCGGACCGCCTCACCGCCGAGATCCTCAGCCCCGACCACGACGACGCGGTGGCGCTCCGCGGCGTTGCCCGGCTGGTCCCGCGCCTCGTCCCGGCCGCGGCCTCGCCCGCGCCCGCCCCGCCGGCCGTCCGCGAGGACGCCGCCTACCTCGTCACGGGCGGCCTGGGCGGACTGGGGCTCACCCTCGCCGACTGGCTGGCCGGCCTCGGCGCCCGCCACCTCGTGCTGACCGGCCGCACCGCGCTGCCCGACCGCGCCACCTGGGAGGACCCCGGGCTGCCGACCGCGGTGCGCGACCGCGTCGAGCGCGTCCGCGCCCTGGAGCGGCGCGGCGTCACGGTGACCGCCGTCGCCGCCGACGTCTGCGACGCCGCCGCCATGGCCGACGTCCTGCGGGGCGTCGAGGAGACCAGAAGGACGCTGCGCGGCGTGATCCACGCCGCGGGCACGGCCGACGCCGCCCTGCTGCGGGACCTCACCCCCGCCGGGCTGCACGACGTGCTGCGCTCCAAGGTCACCGGGGCCTGGACGCTGCACCGCCTCCTCGGCGACGCCCCCCTCGACTTCTTCGTCGGCATGTCGTCGATCGCCTCGGTGTGGGGCTCGGCGGACCTCGGCGCGTACGCCGCGGCCAACCAGTTCCTCGACGCCCTGGCCGCCTACCGCCGAAGCCGGGGACTGGCCGGCCTGAGCGTCAACTGGGGCCCGTGGCACGTCGCCAGCGGACTGGGCGGCGACGAACTGCTCCGGCGGCTGGAGGCGAACGGGCTGCGCACCCTGGCCCCCGACACGGCGCTGGAGCACCTGGCGGACCTGCTGGCGCAGGGCGCGACGCAGGCCGTGGTCTGCGACGCGGTGTGGCCGACGCTCAAACCCCTGCTGGAGTCCCGGCGGCCGCGTCCGCTGCTGGACAGGATCAGCGACGACCTCGCCGCCGCCGACGACGACGGCCGGTTCCTGGCCGGGTTGCTGGCCGCCGGGCCGGACGAGCGCGAGCGGTCGCTGGGCCACTACCTCCGCGAACGGCTGGCCGAACAGCTGGGCATACCGGCGGAGGAGTTCACGGAGGACGCCAGCCTCGTCGAGCTGGGCCTGGACTCGCTCGGCGTCGTACAGCTGCTGAACCGCTTCCGCGGCGATCTGGGAGTCCGCCTGGACGCCAGGGCCTTCTTCGAGGAGCCCGCGCCCCGGTGGCCACGCCTGCTGGCCACCGAGATCGCCCGGCAGCACGAGAGCGACACGGCCACCGACGCGCCAGGGGAGACTCGCCATGACGCCGCCTGACACACCCAACGCCAACGAAGCCCACGCCGACGCCGATGCCGGCGGGGGCGCCGGAGTCGACGTCGCCGTCATCGGCACCGGCATCACCGCGGGCATGCTGGCCGCGGCCCTGGCACGGGGCGGCGCGAGCGTCCTGGTGCTCGGCCCGGACGGCCCCCTCCGCCCGCACTCGGGGGAGCTGAGCGTCCCCGGCACGTCCTTCTTCTACGAGCTGATCGCCGAACGCTTCCAGGTTCCCGAGATCGGGGCCCTCGCCGTCGCCCAGCGGGTCCGCGAGGAGGTCTCCGCGGGCAGCGGCGCCCAGCGCACCTTCGGCTTCGCCCACCACACGGCCGGCCGGCCGCACGAGCGGACGCACGCCCTGCAGTTCAACGTGCCGTCCGAGCACGGCGACAGCGTGTACTACCGGCCGGAGGTCGACGCCTGGATGCTGGCCGTCGCGGAGCGCTGCGGGGCGCGCGTCCACGGCTCGGACCGGGTGGCGAAGGTCGTCGACGAGGGCGACCGGGTCCGCCTGGTGCTGGCGTCGGGGGAGGAGCGCCGGGCCCGCTGCGTCGTCGCCACCGACGGGCCGGAACCCGCGGTGGTCGAGGCCCTGGGGGCCACCCGGGAGCCCGAGGGGCCGCCCACCCGGATCATCGGCGCGCACGCGCGCGACGTGCGGCCGTACGACGACGTCGTCCGCCGTCTGGACCGTTCGCGCCCCTGGTGCCAGGGCACCCTGCACCACCTCTTCGACGGGGGCTGGCTGCGCGTCACGCCGCTGCGCAACCACGACGACCGGCCGGAGCCCGGAGCGTTGACCAGCGTGGAGCTGTGCCTCGACGCCCGGCGCCACCCGGCGGGCGACGGCGACTGGGCGGAGTTCATGGCGCACGTGGCGCGCTTTCCCTCCATAGCCGGCCAGTTCGAGTCGGCCTCGCCGGTGGACGAGTGGCAGGCGGAGAACGTCCCCTGGCAGGCGTCGGCCATGGCCGCGGACCGGATGCTCCTGCTGGACCGGGCCGCCGCGGACGGCGCACCGCTGCTGGGCCACGACCTGTACACCTCGGCGCAGGTCGTCTTCACGGCCGCGAACGACCTGCTGGAGATGGTGCGGGACGGGGACTTCTCCGCCGCGCGGTTCGCCTACCTCGAACGGCTCCAGCGGGGGATCGCCCGCCGGCAGAGCCGTCTGACCGCCATGGCCTACGCCGCCTCCGCGGACTTCATGCTGTGGAACGCCGTCTCCCGGGTCTGGCTCCTGGGCACGATGGTGGACGCGCTGACCCTCAAGCGGGGCACCAAGTACCTGCGCGCCGGGGACCGCCGGACCGCGGACGAGGACCTGCGCAGCCGGGCGCCCGAGGCCGGGCGGTCACACCAGCCCCTCGCGCTCTACGACGCGCTGCTGGACCGGACCGCCGCGGAGTGCGAGGCCGCCCGCGACGGCCGGCTGACACCGGCCACGGCCGCCGCCCGGATCTTCGAGCACATCCGCGCGGAGTCCTTCATCCCGCCGGTCTACGGCTTCGGGAACCCCTGGGACCGGGAGTACGCCCTCAGGTTCCGCAACCGGCTGCGTACGCTGCGCTGGGTCAGGAAGGCCCCGCCGGAGGTCCGGCGCCTGGTGCTGTCGTACGGCGTCCGCGGCAAGGGGAAGCCCCGCGACTGAGCGGGGCCGGGCGGGTCCCGGGAGGCGGGCGGCGCAGTCCTGCCGCCCGCCGGCGCCGCGCCCCGCACCCCTGCGGCGTGATCGGCGAATCGCTGCCCCGCGCCGCCCCGCGTGGCAGTCTGATCCCATGCCAGCGCCCTCATTCCGCGTCGACTCCGAGGCCGGCCGCCTGCGCCGCGTGATACTGCACCGGCCGGACATGGAGCTGAAGCGGCTCACGCCCACCAACAAGGACGCCCTCCTCTTCGACGACGTGCTCTGGGTCCGCCGCGCCCGCGAGGAGCACGACGGCTTCGCCGACGTGCTGCGCGACCGCGGCGTGCAGGTGCACCTCTTCGGCGACCTCCTCGCCCAGAGCCTCGACATCCCCGAGGCGCGGGCGCTGGTCCTCGACCGGGTCTTCGACGAGAAGGAGTACGGCCCCCTCGCCACCGAGAAGCTCCGCTCCACCTTCGAGGCCCTGGACTCCGCCGCGCTCGTCGAGGCGCTGGTCGGCGGGATGACCAAGCGGGAGTACCTGGCCGGCTTCGCCGAGCCGGCGTCGGTGCGCTTCCACGTCATGGACCCGGACGACTTCCTCCTCGGCCCGCTGCCGAACCACCTGTTCACCCGCGACACCTCCTGCTGGGTCTACGACGGGGTGTCGATCAACGCGATGCGCTGGCCGGCCCGGCAGCGCGAGACGGTCCACTTCGAGGCGATCTACAAGCACCACCCGCTGTTCGCCGGCCCGCAGTCCGGCACCTTCCACGTCTGGTCCGGCGGCCAGGAGGACTACCCGTCCACCATCGAGGGCGGCGACGTGCTGGTCATCGGCAACGGCGCCGTCCTCATCGGGATGAGCGAGCGCACCACGCCGCAGGCCGTGGAGCTGCTGGCCCGCGGGCTGTTCGCGGCCGGCTCGGCGCGCACCATCGTCGCGCTGGACATGCCGAAGGCGCGGGCGTTCATGCACCTCGACACCGTGCTGACGATGATCGACGGCGACACGTTCACGCAGTACGCGGGCCTGGGCATGCTGCGCTCGTACACGATCGAGCCCGGCTCCGGCAGCGACGAGCTGAAGGTCACCGACCACCCGCCGGAGCACATGCACAACGCCATCGCCGCCGCCCTGGGCCTGGACCGCATCCGGGTGCTGACGGCCACGCAGGACGTGCACTCCGCGGAGCGCGAGCAGTGGGACGACGGCTGCAACGTGCTGGCGGTGGAGCCGGGCGTGGTGGTGGCGTACGAGCGGAACTCGACGACCAACACCTTCCTGCGCAAACAGGGCATCGAGGTCATCGAGATCCGCGGCAGCGAGCTGGGCCGCGGCCGGGGCGGGCCGCGGTGCATGAGCTGCCCCGTCGAGCGCGGCCCCGCCTAGCGGATCTGTATAGTAATGCGTTCATCCGCATAGAATTCGGGAGCGCAGGACCATGGCGACAGACCTCACCGGCCGCACCTTCGTCAAGGAACTGGACCACACCGCCGAGGAGCTGCGTCACCTCCTCGCGCTGGCCGCCGAGCTGAAGGCGGCGAAGCGGTCCGGCACCGAGCGGCGCCGGCTGACCGGGAAGAACGTCGCGCTCGTCTTCGAGAAGACCTCCACCCGCACCCGCGCCGCGTTCGAGGTCGCGGCGGCCGACCAGGGGGCGTCGACCACGTACCTCGACCCGTCCGGCTCGCAGCTCGGGCACAAGGAGTCGGTGAAGGACACCGCGCGCGTGCTGGGGCGGATGTACGACGCCGTCCAGTACCGCGGCGCCGCCCAGGCGGCCGTCGAGGAGCTGGCCGCGTACGCGGGCGTGCCCGTCTACAACGGCCTCACCGACGACTGGCACCCCACCCAGATGCTCGCCGACGTGCTCACGATGACCGAGCACAGCCCCGGGCCGGCCGAGGAGATCGCGTACGCCTACCTCGGCGACGCCCGCTTCAACATGGGCAACTCCTACCTCGTCACCGCCGCCATCCTCGGCATGGACGTGCGCATCGTGGCGCCCGAGGCGTACTGGCCCGACGCGGCCGTCGTCGCCGAGGCCCGCCGGCTGGCCGCCGCCAGCGGCGCGCGGATCACGCTCACCGCGGACGTCGCCGAGGGGGTGGCCGGCGCCGGCTTCGTCGCCACCGACGTGTGGGTCTCGATGGGGGAGCCGAAGGAGGTGTGGGACGAGCGGATCGCGGCGCTGCGCCCGTACGCCGTGACCACGGACGTGCTGCGCGCCACCGGCAACCCGGACGTGAAGTTCCTGCACTGCCTGCCCGCCTTCCACGACCTCGGCACGGCCGTCGGCCGGGAGATCCACGAGCGGCACGGGCTGACGTCGCTGGAGGTCACCGACGAGGTCTTCGAGTCGGCGCACTCCGTCGTCTTCGACGAGGCGGAGAACCGGATGCACACCATCAAGGCGCTCCTGGTCGCCACCCTGGGCTGACCCCCGCCCGGTCCTCGCGTATCGCGCAGTCGTGACGACAGTCACGTACGGGTGATAACTTCGGCTCACCGTCACCGCCCGCCACCGTCTGCAGACAGGGGCCGCGCACGATGAGCCCGTTCACCGGATCCGCCGGCAGCACCGAGCAGTGGGAGCACCTCCGGGTCGCCGCCGACGACGGCGTCGTCACCGTCACCCTCGACCGCCCCGACAAGCTCAACGCGCTGACCTTCGAGGCGTACGCCGACCTCCGCGACCTCGTCGCCGAGCTGGCCCGCACCGGCGGCACCCGCGCGCTGGTGCTCGCCGGCGCGGGCCGGGGCTTCTGCTCCGGCGGCGACGTCGACGAGATCATCGGCGCCACCCTGGCGATGGACACCGGCCGGCTGCTGGACTTCAACCGCATGACCGGCCAGGTCGTCCGGGCCCTGCGCGAGGCCCCGTTCCCGGTCGTCGCCGCCGTCCACGGGGTCGCCGCCGGCGCCGGCGCGGTCCTCGCGCTCGCCGCCGACTTCCGCGTCGCCGACCACTCCGCGCGCTTCGCCTTCCTCTTCACCCGTGTCGGCCTCTCCGGCGGCGACATGGGCGCCGCCTACCTGCTGCCCCGCGTCGTCGGCCTCGGCCACGCGACCCGGCTGCTCATGCTCGGCGACCCCGTGCGCGCCGCCGAGGCCGAACGCATCGGCCTCCTCAGCGAGCTGGCCGGCGAAGGCCGCGCCGACGAGGCCGCCCAGGCGCTCGCCCGGCGGCTCGCCACCGGGCCCGCGCTCGCGTACGCGCAGACCAAGGCGCTGCTCACCGCCGAGCTGGACATGCCGCTGGCCGCCGCCGTCGAGATGGACGCCGCCACGCAGGCGCTGCTGATGAACAGCTCCGACTACGCCGAGTTCCACGCCGCGTTCACCGCCAAGCGGCCCCCGGCGTGGCAGGGGCGCTGAGCGCCGTGCGGGTCGCGGTCATCGGCGGCGGGCCGGGCGGGCTGTACGCCGCCGCGCTCCTCAAGCGGCTCGACCCCGCCCGCGAGGTCACCGTCTACGAGCGCAACGCCCCGGAGGCCACGTACGGCTTCGGCGTCGTGCTCTCCGACGAGACCCTCGGCGGCATCGAGCACGCCGACCCCGTCGTGTACGCGGCGCTGCGGCGGGAGTTCGTGCGCTGGGACGACATCGACATCGTCCACCGCGGCAGCGTGCAGCGCTCCGGCGGCCACGGCTTCGCCGCCCTCGGCCGCCGGCGGCTCCTCGCGGTGCTGCAGCAGCGCTGCCGCGACCTCGGCGTGGACCTCCGCTTCCATACCGAGGGGCCGCCCGCGGCCGCACTCGCCCGCACCCACGACCTCGTCGTCGGCGCCGACGGCGTGCACAGCGCCACCCGCGAGGCCCACGCCGACGTCTTCCGCCCGCGGATCGCCGAGCACCGCTGCCGGTACGTGTGGCTGTCCGCACCGTTCGCGTTCGACGCGTTCCGCTTCGAGATCGTGGAGACCGAGGCGGGCGTCATGCAGTTGCACGGCTACCCGTACGCCGCCGACTCCTCGACCGTCATCGTCGAGATGCGCGAGGAGGTCTGGCGGCGCGCCGGGCTCGACGGCTGCGACGAGGAGGAGTCGGCCCAGCGGTGCGCCAAGTACTTCGCCGACGCGCTCGGCGGCCGGCCGCTGACGGGGAACAGGTCGCAGTGGACCGCGTTCCGCACGGTGGTGAACGAACGCTGGTGGTACGAACCGCCCGCCGGCGGCGGTGCCGTCGTCCTCCTCGGCGACGCCGCCCACACCGCGCACTTCTCCGTCGGCTCCGGCACCAAACTCGCCGTCGAGGACGCCCTCGCGCTCGCCGCCTGCCTCGACGAGCAGCCCGGCGTGCCGGCCGCGCTCGCGGCGTACGAGACCGAGCGCAAGCCCGTCGTCGCCTCCACCCAGCGCGCCGCGCACGCCAGCCGCGAGTGGTTCGAGGACCTGGCCCGCCACCTCGGCCGCCCGCCCCGGCAGTTCGCGTTCGACCTGCTCACCCGCAGCCGCCGCATCACCCACGACAACCTGCGGCTGCGCGACCCCGGCTTCGTCGCCGCCGTCGAGCGCGAGGCCGGGGTGCCGGAGGGCACGCCGCCGATGTTCACGCCGTACACCCTCGGCGGGCTGACGCTGCGCAACCGCGTCGTGTGCTCGCCGATGGACATGTACGCCGCCGAGGACGGCCTCCCCGGCGACTTCCACCTCGTCCACCTCGGCGCCCGCGCCCTCGGCGGCGCCGGGCTGGTCATGACCGAGATGGTCTGCGTCAGCCCGCGCGGCCGCATCACCCCCGGCTGCACCGGGCTGTGGACGGACGAGCAGGAGGCCGGCTGGCGGCGCGTGGTCGACTTCGTCCGCGCCCACGCGCCCGGCGCCGCCCTCGGCGTCCAGCTCGGCCACTCCGGCCGCAAGGGCTCCACGAAGCTGATGTGGGAGGGCATCGACGAGCCGCTGCCCGACGGCAACTGGCCCGTCGTCGCCCCCTCCGCGCTGCCGTACCGCGCCGGCCTGAACCAGACGCCGCGCGAGCTGGACCGCGCCGGGATGGACGAGATCCGCGAGGAGTTCGCCGCCGCCGCCCGCCGCGCCGCCCGCGCCGGATTCGACCTGCTGGAGCTGCACTGCGCCCACGGCTACCTGCTGTCCGGCTTCCTCTCCCCGCTGACCAACCGCCGCACCGACGCCTACGGCGGCGACCTCGACGCCCGGCTGCGCTATCCGCTGGAGGTCTTCGACGCGGTACGGGCCGCGTGGCCGGCCGAACGCCCCGTGACCGTGCGGATCTCCGCCACCGACTGGGCCGACGGCGGCACCACCGCGGCCGACGCGGTCGCCATCGCCCGCGCGTTCGCCGCCCACGGCGCGGCCGCGATCGACGTCTCCACGGGTCAGGTCGTCGCCGAAGAACAGCCCGCGTACGGCCGCTCCTACCAGACCCCGTACGCCGACCGCATCCGCGCGGAGCTGGGCGTCCCGGTGATCGCGGTCGGCGCCATCTCCTCCTGGGACGACGTCAACTCCCTGATCCTCGCCGGCCGCGCCGACCTCTGCGCCCTGGCCCGCCCCCACCTCTACGACCCCCACTGGACCCTGCACGCCGCCGCCGAACAGGGCTACACGGGCCCCGGCGCCCCCTGGCCGGCGCCGTACCGCGCGGGCAGCCGCCGCCCGCCGACGGGACGTGCGGACGGGCCGAAGCCGAGGCTGACCCTGGACGGGCGCTGACGCCGGCCGCGCACCCGGCCCTCTCCTACTCGTCCAGGATCGTGACGGGGCCGCGGCAGACCCAGCACAGCCGGTGCACGATCTCCACGTCCGGCCGCGGCGGACCGCCGTCCGGCCCGGCCACGAAGCCGTGCGTACGGGACCGGTTCTGGTCCCCCGTGGCCTCGTAGCACGCCCGGCAGGCGGCACTGCGGCACGTTACGCAGCGGTACCCCAGCCCGGCCCGCACCACCTCGTCGGCGCCCTGCGCGAAGTCCGCGGTGTGCCAGGGGTGGCCGCAGCCGGGGTCGCCGTCGCAGGGGAACGCGACGCGGGTGCTGGGCAGCACCGGGTAGCCGCAGCGGGCGCAGTGGGTGGGCGACGCCGCCGGCTCCGGCAGCGGCGTGCGCTCGGGGATCTCGATCGGGGCCCCGTCGGCCTCGTCGAAGATCATGATCATGTCCCGCCCGAAGTTGCGGAACGGGGTCTCCACGATCACGTAGTAGCCCTCCCGCCGCACGTCGCGCCCGCGCAGGTAGTCCAGCGCGACGGCCTCGGACTTGACCCAGGACACCTCGTAGACCTTGCCGTCGTCCTTCTTGTCCACGACGGTGCCGCTGCCGTCGACGGAATCCGCGTACAGGCGCATCCGCCCGTACGCGTGGACCATCGGCTCACCCGCGGCTCGCCCGCGCCGTCTCCACCACATCGGCCCAGTATCGGGTCCCCAGCGCGGGACCGGTCCCCGCGCGGGGGCGGACTCTGCGGTCAGCCGAAGACCGCCGTGCCGAGGCTGGGGGAGAAGGGGCGGGGAGGCGGGGATCCCCGGGTCACGGTGTGTGCAGCGTCGCGTTCACGAAGTCCTCCGCCGCCCCGCGCAGCCGGTCGTGCAGGGCCGCGAACACCTCCGCCGCCCGGCCGCCCGGCCAGTCCGGGGGCAGCACCTCGGGCGGCAGTCCCGGGTCGGCGTACGGGAGGTGGCGCCAGGCGTCGAGGGCGAGGAGGTAGTCGCGGTACGCCTCCGCCGGCGACCCCGCCGCCGTCCGCGCGGACCACCTCCGCAGCACCGGCTCCTGCGCGTCGAGGAACGCCTCGTGCAGCTTCGCCGTCGCCGGCAGGTCCCACCACCGCGCCACCGCCTCCGGCGTCGGCGTGAAGCCCTCGTGGACGCCGCGGAAGAGGTCGACGTACGGGGCGAGTTCGAGGCGGCGCAGGGTGTGGCGGGTCTCCTCCGCGACGTGCGCGGGGGCGATCCACACCCCGGGTGCCGCCTGGCCGAAGCCGAGGCGGGCCAGCCGGGAGCGCAGCAGATGGCGCTTGCGGCGCTCGGACTCCGGGACGGAGAACACCGCCAGCAGCCAGTCGCCGGGGCCCGCGGGGGCCTCGCGGCGGTAGATGCGGCGGTCGCCGTCGTCGAGGAGGGTGCGCGCGGAGGGGGAGAGGGCGTACGCGGCCTCGCCGCCGTGCCGTACGGGCACCAGCAGCCCGCGCCGCTTGAGCCGGGACACCGCGGACCGTACCGCCGGCGCGTCCACGCCCACCGCGCCCAGCAGCCGGATCAGCCCCGCCACGGGCACCGGCCCGGAGCCCGCGCGGCCGCCCGGGCCACTGTCCGGGTCACCGCCTCGGCCGAATGCGCCGTAGAAGCTGACGATCAGAGACCGCGGGGTTCGTTCGGCTGCCACTCGATCACTCTAGCGATTCGCGGACGCCCGCCCGGACGCCCCGCCCGGCCTGCTCCTCCCGCAGCCGGTAGCGCTGCAGCTTCCCGGTCGGCGTCCGCGGCAGCGCGTCCGTGAACAGAATCTCCTTCGGGCATTTGTACGGCGTGATCTCGCCCTTCGTGAACTCCCGCAGCGCCGCCTCCGTCTCCGGCCCCGGCGGCACGCCGTCGCGCAGCACCGCGTACGCCACGACCACCGTGCCGCGCTCCGCGTCCGGCCGCCCCACGACCGCCGCCTCGCGCACGTCGGGGTGGCGCAGCAGCGCGTCCTCGACCTCGGGGCCGGCGATGTTGTAACCGGCTGAGATGATCATGTCGTCCGCGCGGGCCACGTACCGGAAGTACCCGTCGGGCTCGCGGACATACGTGTCGCCGGTGAGGTTCCAGCCGTCCCGCACGTACTCCCGCTGCCGCTCGTCCGCGAGGTACCGGCAGCCCGTCGGCCCGCGCACCGCCAGCAGCCCCGGCTCCCCGTCCGGCACCGGCGCCCCGGCCGCGTCGACCACCCGCGCCTCGTAGCCCGGCACCGGCACGCCCGTCGTCCCCGGGCGGGCGTCGCTGTCCGCGGCGGAGATGAAGATGTGCAGCATCTCGGTGGCGCCGATGCCGTTGATGAGGCGCAGCCCGGTGCGCTCGCGCCAGGCCTGCCAGGTGGCGGCCGGCAGGTTCTCGCCGGCGGACACGCAGCGGCGCAGCGAGCCGATGTCGTACGCGTCGAGGTTGTCGAGCATCGCCCGGTACGCGGTCGGGGCGGTGAACAGCACCGACACCCGGTGCTCGGCGACCGCCGGGAGCAGCCGGTCGGGCCCGGCCTGCTCCAGCAGCAGCGCGGAGGCGCCGGCGCGCATCGGGAAGACGACGAGGCCGCCGAGGCCGAAGGTGAAGCCCAGCGGCGGGCTGCCCGCGAACACGTCGTCGGGGACGGGCCGCAGCACGTGCTCGGAGAAGGTGTCGGCGATGGCCAGCACGTCGCGGTGGAAGTGGACGCAGCCCTTGGGCCGGCCGGTGGTGCCGGAGGTGAAGGCGATGAGCGCGACGTCGTCGGCGGAGGTCTCCACCGGCGCGTACGTGTCGGGCTGGGAGTCGGCGCGGCGCAGCAGGTCGCCGGCGCCCTCGCCGCCGTACGCGACGACGGTCAGGTCCGGCGCCCCGGCCCGGGTCAGGTCGTCGAGCGAGCGCGTGTCGCACAGCGCGTGCCGGATCTGCGCGATCTCGCAGACGGCGCGCAGCTCGTGCGGGCGCTGCGCGGCCAGTACGGTGACGGCGACCGCGCCGGCCTTCATGACGGCCAGCCAGCACGCCACCAGCCAGGGGGTGGTGGGGCCGCGCAGCAGCACCCGGTTGCCGGGCAGCACGCCGAGGTCGTCGGTGAGCACGTGCGCGATGCGGGCGGTGCGGCGCTGCAGTTCGCCGTACGACCAGGTCTCGCCGGCGGCGGTGTGCAGGGCGGGGCGGCCGGCGCCGAAGCGCTCGACGGTGGTGTCGAGCAGCTCCGCGCCGCAGTTGAGGCGGTCGGGGTAGCGCAGGCCGGGGAGCGGGAAGACCAGCTCCGGCCACTGCTCGGGCGGCGGGAGGTGGTCGCGGGCGAAGCTGTCGGCGTGGGCGGAAGGCTGCAGCTGCATGGCGGTAGGCCCCCTAGGTATGCCCTGCGGTACCCCAAGGAGCGTAGCGTTGACGTGACGACAGTCAACACTCCGCGATATCGCCGGCGGCCCGCGTGCCGGAGAGCCGGCAGAGGGGAGCACCCGCATGCCGCAGCCCGAACCGCAGCAGCCGCAGCCGCAGGCGTTCGCGCTCGACCCCGGGCTGCAGCGGTGGTGCGCGGAGCTGCGCGCGTTCGCCGCGCGGCGGCTCCGCCCGCTGGCCGCGGCGGGCGAGCCGGGCCGGGTCAACCGGCCGCTCCTCGCCGCGCTCGGCGCCCCGGGCGAGGACGGCGGACCCGGGCTGCTGGCCCGGGTGTTCCCCGACGCCGGACCGGTCTCCGCGCTCACGCTCTGCCTGCTGCGCGAGTCGCTGGCGCGCGAGTGCACCGAGGCCGAGACGGCACTCGCGCTGCAGGGCCTCGGCGCGTACCCCGTCGTGCAGGCCGGCACGCCCGAGCAGCGCCGCCGGTGGCTGCCGGAGGTGACGGCCGGCCGCGCGGTCGCCGCGTTCGCCCTGACCGAGCCGGAGGCGGGCTCCGACGCGGCGGCGCTGCGGCTGGCCGCCGAGCCGGACGGGCCCGGGCGCTGGCGGCTGACCGGCGAGAAGAAGTGGATCTCCAACGCGCCCGAGGCCGACTTCGCCACCGTCTTCGCCCGCACCGGCCCGGCCGCCGACTCCCCGGCCACCGGCTCCCCGGCCACCGACTCCCCGGCCACCGGCTCCGCTGCCGCCGAGTCCGCCGCCGGCTCGCGCGGCACCGGCGCCCGCGGCGTCACCGCCTTCCTCGTCCCCGCCGACCGCCCCGGGCTGACCGGTGAGCCGCTGCACATGCTCAGCCCGCACCCCATCGGCACGCTGCGCTTCGACGGCGTCCCCGTGACCACCGCCGACGTGCTCGGCGAGGTCGGCGGCGGCTTCCGCACCGCCATGGCGACGCTCAACCTCTTCCGCCCCTCCGTCGGCGCCTTCGCCGTCGGCATGGCGCAGGCGGCGCTCGACGCGGCGCTGGCGCACGCCGAGCGGCGGCAGGCGTTCGGCGGGCCGCTCAAGGACCTGCAGTCCGTCGCGCACACCCTCGCCGAGACGGCCACCCGCGTCGAGGCGGCCCGGCTGCTGGTCTACGCGGCGGCCGCGGCGTACGACGCGGGCGCGCCGGACGTCGCCCGGCGGTCGGCGATGGCGAAGCTGCTGGCGACCGAGACCGCGCAGGCCGCCGTCGACGCGGCGGTGCAGGTCCACGGCGCCCGCGCGCTGGAGGCCGGGCACCTGCTGGAGCACCTGTACCGCGAGGTCCGCGCGCCGCGGATCTACGAGGGGGCGACGGAGGTGCAGCGGAGCATCATCGCCAGGGAGCTGTACCGCCGTTGACCGGCGTACGGGAACGTCCCCCGGCGCGGCCCCCGCCCGCCGACCGCACCCGTACCCCCGCCCTCCGCACCCCCGCCCACCGAAGGGAACAGCCGCCGCCGTGTCCGTCCACCGCATCAACCCCGCCGTCCTCGCCAAGCCCTCCGGCTTCAGCCACGCCGTCACCGCCACCGGCTCCACCCTCGTCTTCCTCGCCGGGCAGACCGCGCTCGACGGCGCCGGCCGGATCGTCGGCGAGACCCTCCCCGAGCAGTTCGAGCAAGCACTCGGCAACCTCCTCACCGCGCTGGCCGCCAGCGCCGGGGAGCCCGCCCACCTCACCCGCGTCACCGTCTACGCCACCGACCCCGAGGACTACCGCGCCCACACCGCCGAACTGGGCCGCATCTGGCGGCGGCGGGCCGGCGACACGTACCCGGCGATGGCGCTGATCGGCGTCACCCGGCTCTGGGACGCCGAGGCGCTGGTCGAGCTGGACGGGATCGCGGTGCTGCCCTAGCGGTGCTGCCCTGGCGGCGCTGCCCTGGCGGCGCTGGCCGGGCCGCACGGGCGCGGCGGGCCGGCGGCGCGGCGTCCGCAGGTCGCGGTCGGGCTACGGGATGGCCGCATTGCGGGACTCCGCAGGGCAACGAACTGGTGACCGGCGGGCATCGTAGGTAGATTCGTGCACATCCCCAACCGCCGCAGGCAGAACAGAGGTTGCGCGCCGATGGCAGACCGCCGGCCCGAGCTCGGCCGCTACGAGGCGCGCCTGCTGCTGTGGCTGCTGCGGGAGTCCGGCCACCGCCCCGACGTGCCCGTGCGCACCGCCGCCTTCGGCCGGGAGCAGAACAAGCCGGCGCTCGGCGTCTCCGCCGTCATCGCCGCGCTGGCGGACCGCGGTCTGGTGCACGTCCACGACTGGCCCGAGCACAACCCCGCCGACGCCTCCCTGTGCCCCGCGGGCCACGAGCGCGCGCTGCGCCTGGAGCGCGAGCGCCGCGACCCCGACGCCCGCCGCAGGTACGCCGAGGACGCCGTGCTGCGCTGGGCGTTCGAGCACCGCGGCGACGACGCGCTGCCGCTGCGCGACTTCTTCGTGGCCGACCACGTCTTCTTCCACGGCGACGCGCTCGGCGCCGAGGAGGTCCTCACCGCGGCCCGCTCGTTACAGTCCCACGGCCTGCTCGGCCTCACCGACGACGGCGCCTCCGGCGACCTGGTCACCGGGCAGGTCAAGCTCACCGAGCGCGGTCTGGACTGCGGCCACGCGGGCACCGGCCTCGCCGCGTTCCTGCGCCGCGAGCGGGACCGGCCGCCGCCCCCGGTGAACATCGGCACCGTCCAGGGCGACGTCACGTTCATCCACAACAGCACCGTCCACGTCGTCGGCAGGCTGGCCGACCAGCTCGCCGGCCTGGGCCCCGCGCTCGGACTCGACGAGGAGCGGCTGCGGCGGCTGCTGCGGGACGCCGACGACATGCGCCGCGCGGCCGAGGAGGACCGGCCCGGCCGGCTGCGGGCGCTGTTCGACCGGATCAGCCACGAGCTGGGCAGCGCCCCGGACACCAGCGGCCGGCAGCTGCTGCTCGAATCGGCACGACAGGTCGGCGGCCTGCTCGGCTAGCCGGGACGCCGCCGCGCAACGGGAGGGAAGCGGAGCTTGACCCTGTACGGACGTGATGCCGTGCTGACCGAACTCGTACCCCGCATGGTGGGGCTGCACCCCAGCGGGAACAGGACGATACGGCAGGAGCCGCGCGGCGAGGTGCCCGCCCTGGTGCTCCACGGCCGGCACGGCGCCGGCCGCTCGGCGGTGCTGGCGGAGCTGCGCGGGGCGTACGCCGACCGCGTCCCCGTCGCCGTCGTGGACTGCGCGGGCACGGCCGACGACGACGCCGCGGTCTCCAACACCTCGTCCACCGCCGAGCTGCTGACGGACCTGGCCCGCGGCCTGAGCGGGCACCGCCCCGGCTTCGGCCGGCTGCGGCTGCCCCGGCTGCTCACCGGCCTGGTGGCGGTCAGCGCCTGGCACCGGGGGGAGGCCGGCGAGCAGACGTGCGCCCGCGAGCGGGTCGCGGCGCTGCTCACCGACTGCGGGCTGGAGAAGGACCCGGAGCGGGCCCGCGCCTGGCCCGGCGACGTGCTCGACCTCGTCGACGGCTGGGGCACCGACGACCTGGGGCCGATCGCCGCGGCGAGCGTCCGGCTCTTCACCGACCGGTACCTGGGCCGCCGCGAGAACCGGGCGATGCGCCGGTGGTACCTGGACGTGGACGGCCCGCCCGGGGCGCGGGGCGACGACGTCGACGTGCTCACCGGCATCTCCCGCGCCTTCCACCTCGGCGACGACATCCGCCGCCGCACCGAGAGCTGTCTGGTCGAGGCGCTGCTGGAGGACCTGCGCGCCGCGTACACCGGATGGCGGCACCTCAACGCCGCGCCCCGCCCGCTGGCCCTCCTCGACAACGTCCACACCCCCGCCGGCGGGCACCTGCTCGACCTGCTGCTCGCCCGGCGCCTCGACGCCGCCGACCGGCCCGACCCGCTCGTCGTCGTCGCCACCTCGCTCGGCGAGCCGCGGGGCGAGCGGTTCGCCGGCGCGGCCCGGTGCACCTTCGCCGACGTGCCCGGGCTGGCCGGCTGGCGCCGGCCCGTACGCGGTTCGTCCGGCGCCGGGCTCGTCACCCTGCCGCTGCCGTCGCTCGACCGCGACGAGCTGCTGACGATGCTGCGCGTCGGCACGGAGTGGGGGGTGCGCCAGGAGGTGGCCCGCGCGGTGCACCGGTTCACCGGCGGCAGCCCGCTGGGCTGCCGCATGTTCTACGACGCCCTCGAAGCGGCGCCGGAGCCGCCGAGCGTCGAGCCGCACGAGCTGGCGCGGCTGCGGCTGGCGGGGGAGCACGTCACGGAGCAGATGCTCCACGCGCTCGTCCCCGACGCGGAGCTGAGCGGGTACCTCGTGCTGCTGTCCGTCGCGCAGGATCCCGCCGCGGCCCGGGCGCTGGCCGGCGCGTATCTGACCCGGGACCACCAGGCCGGCGCCGTCGAGGCGGTACGCAGCCACCTGCGCGCCGAGCAGTGGCCGCAGGCCGGCCGGCCGTTCGTCGCCGACGACTTCCTGCGCGCCGTGCTCGTGCACGAGCTGCGCCGCCGTCCGGCGGGCGCGACCGACCCGCCGCTGTCCTGGCCGGAGCTGCACGAGCTGCTGCGCGCCCACCACGAGGACCGCGGCGAGCCGGCCGCCGCCCGGCACCACGCGCTGGCCGCGGGCCGCCCGGACGAGGCGGCCCGGTGGCTCGCCGACACCTTCCGCGACGCCGCCGCGGCGCGCTGGCTGGTGGACCTCTGGCACATCGCCACCGCCCCGCACCCGCCGGACCCCGGCTGGGCCGACGCCTGCCGGGCGACGGCCTCGGGGGAGCGGGACGCGACGTTCGAGGGCGACTCCGTCCAG
The DNA here is from genome assembly GCA_000514715.1 of Streptomyces sp. CNH099. Taxonomy (GTDB): domain Bacteria; phylum Actinomycetota; class Actinomycetes; order Streptomycetales; family Streptomycetaceae; genus Streptomyces; species Streptomyces synnematoformans. The sequence continues at coordinate 23,716 of AZWL01000022.1, forward strand.
CGCTCCGTCAACCGGCTGCTGCACGCCGTGTGGTTCGCCGCCGACCCGCTGTCCGTACCGGACGCGCACCTGCGCGGCCGGGTCGGGCGGGAGCTGGACTTCCTGTCGCTGAAGCACCCGACAGGCAACAGCACGCTGTACGACGCGTCGCAGGAGTGGCCGGCGGCGATCAAGGACCTGCGCACGCCGGGCTTGGCCGTGGGGGACGGGGCCGGCGGCGAGGAGGGGAGAGGTCATGGCATGGGTTAGGCGGCGTCCGCTGGGCCGGGCCGAGAAGGCGATCCTGGGGGTGCTCGCCCTCGCGGCCGTCACCGCGGCCGCGGTGGTGCTGGTGCTCCGGCTGAGCGGCGGCGACCCGTGCGGCGACGGGCTGGTGGAGTCGGCGAACGGCAAGGAGTGCGTCGGCGTCGCCGACGCCACCGCCGAGTCCCCGGCGTTCGAGCCGGACGCGGACGGGCCGGACGAGCGGATAGCGGGCCTGGTGCGGAAGGTGGCCCGGGAGAACCGGCGGGTGCAGGAGCTCTGGGAGGAGCCGGAGGGCACGAGCCAGGAGCCGTACGTGCGGGTCGCGCTCATGCTGCCGTTCAACTCCTCGAAGTCGAGCGCCATGACCCCCGAGGTCGTCGAGCACAGCCTCGCCGGGGTGCTCGCCGCGCAGATCGACGCCAACCGGCGCGGCAGCGTCAACTACCAGCTGCTGCTGACCAACATCGGCAGACACCTGTCCCAGTGGCAGCCGGGGGTCGACGCGCTGGCGGAGCTGCCCGGCGTGAGGGAGCCCGTCGAGGCCGACACGCCGCTCATCGGCGCGATCGGCCTGCCCAACAGCGAGCAGGACACCCAGGACCTCGCCGACGCGCTGTCGGCCGCCGACATCCCGGCCGTCAGCGGCGTGCTCAGCTCGCCGGAGATCGGCGCGGACAAGCTCTTCAAGGCCGCGCCGTCGAACAGCGAGTCGGTCGCCGCCCTCGCCGCCTACCTCGAAGACCATCCGGGTGAACGTCCCGGCGAGCCCTCCGGCTTCCTCGTCTGGGACAGCCGCAAGGAGGACAACTACGTCACCAACACCCGCGAGAACATGCGCGCCGTGTTCGGCGACGAGTACGAGCTGGAGAACCGCAACCGGTCCTTCGTCGGCAGCCAGGGCGACGACTACCGCGGCGCGCCGCACCGCTTCTCCTCGGCCGCCCGGGGCATCTGCCGGCTGGAGGCCGACACCGTCTTCTACGCCGGCCGCGACTCCGACCTGCCGCACCTGATCACCCAGCTGTCCGACGAGCCGGAGTGCGACGACGTCGACGCCGAGATCCGCATCCTGCGGGTCGCGACCGGCCTGCCGCAGGGGCTGACGGAGCAGCAGGTGCGCGCCGACATGGCCGAGGCCCGGGTCGTCACGGTCGGCGCCTCGGCGACCGACGCCCCCTCGTGGCGGACGGGCGACGGGTCCGGCGAGCGGTTCGCCGCCTTCGCACAGGAGTTCGCGGAGGTCAGCGGGCTGCCGGGGGAGGCGCTCGACGACGGCTACGCGATCATGCACCACGACGCCTTCGTCGTCGTCGCCCGGGCCACCGAGTCCGCGCTGGACGACCTGCGGCCGCCGGGCGGCGGGTCGGACCGGCTGCCGTCGAAGCTCGACGTCTACAACACCATCACCAACATGAAGGTGGCCGCGGGCGCCGAACCCTGCCACGACTGCGTGCCCGGCGCCAGCGGGCGGTTCGGCTTCGACGTGGAGAAGGACAACTGGCCGGTGTGCAAGCCGGTGCCGGTCATCGAGTACCCCCGTCCGGAGGGTGCGGACCGGCCGCGGCTGTACCGGACGTTCCAGGGTCCGGACGGCACCTGCCCGGCGTGACGGGCGAGCCGTTCCCCGCCGGTCAGGAGCCGCCGGGCCCAGGCGGCTGAGCTGGCCCCTTGCGCCGTCGTCCGCGCGTTCGGGGGGCGCTTGCGCGGGTACCCGGCACGGGTGGCCGCCGCGGCGGAGCCATGGAGTAGGGTTTATCTCGACATCGAGATATCTGCCGAAGGTGCCACCCTCAGGTCGCCCCGCTCCGGACGTAGCGGCAGGATTGCGGTGGAACGCGAAGATGACGAAGGAGACTGTCGTGTCGGCGAACAGCTTCGACGCCCGCAGCACGCTGCAGGTGGGCGGCGAGTCGTACGAGATCTTCCGGCTGGACAAGGTCGACGGGGCCGCCCGCCTGCCGTACAGCCTGAAGGTGCTGCTGGAGAACCTGCTCCGCACCGAGGACGGCGCGAACATCACCGCCGACCACATCCGGGCCCTGGGCGGCTGGGACTCCCAGGCCCAGCCGAGCCGGGAGATCCAGTTCACGCCGGCCCGCGTGATCATGCAGGACTTCACCGGCGTCCCCTGCGTCGTCGACCTCGCCACCATGCGCGAGGCCGTCAAGGAGCTGGGCGGCGACCCCGCCCGCATCAACCCGCTGGCCCCGGCCGAGCTGGTCATCGACCACTCCGTGATCGCCGACAAGTTCGGCACCCCGGACTCCTTCCAGGTCAACGTGGAGCTGGAGTACGGCCGCAACCGCGAGCGCTACCAGTTCCTGCGCTGGGGCCAGACCGCCTTCGACGAGTTCAAGGTCGTCCCGCCCGGCACCGGCATCGTGCACCAGGTGAACATCGAGCACCTGGCCCGCGTCGTCATGGTCCGCGACGGCAAGGCGTACCCCGACACCCTCGTCGGCACCGACAGCCACACCACCATGGTCAACGGCCTCGGAGTCCTCGGCTGGGGCGTCGGCGGCATCGAGGCCGAGGCGGCGATGCTCGGCCAGCCCGTCTCGATGCTCATCCCGCGCGTCGTCGGCTTCAAGCTCACCGGCGAGCTGCCCACCGGCACCACCGCCACCGACCTGGTGCTGACCATCACCGAGATGCTGCGCAAGCACGGCGTCGTCGGCAAGTTCGTCGAGTTCTACGGCGCCGGCGTCGCCCAGATCCCGCTGGCCAACCGGGCGACCATCGGCAACATGTCGCCGGAGTTCGGCTCCACCGCCGCGATCTTCCCGATCGACGCCGAGACCCTCACGTACCTGAAGCTCACCGGCCGCGACGAGCAGCAGCTCGCGCTCGTCGAGGAGTACGCCAAGGCCCAGGGCCTGTGGCACTACGCCTCGGATGAGGAAGGGGGGGCGCACGAGCCGGAGTACTCCGAGTACCTGGAGCTGGACCTCGCCACGGTCGTGCCGTCCCTCGCCGGGCCGAAGCGCCCGCAGGACCGCATCGAGCTGTCGAAGGCCGCCGAGCAGTTCCGGCTCGACGTGCGCAACTACGTCGACGACGACGACGAGCCCGGCAAGGAGTCCTTCCCGGCCTCCGACGCACCCGCGTCATCTGGGGGCACCTCCCAGGCCGAAGGCTCTGGGGGAGGCGTACCGACCCGCGTCACCCCGGTGACCGCCCCCGACGGCAGCACGTACGAGATCGACCACGGCGCCGTCACCGTCGCCGCCATCACCTCCTGCACCAACACCTCCAACCCGTCCGTCATGGTCGGCGCGGCGCTGCTGGCGAAGAAGGCGGTGGAGAAGGGCCTCGCCCGCAAGCCGTGGGTGAAGACCACGCTGGCGCCGGGCTCCAAGGTCGTCATGGACTACTACGACCGGGCCGGCCTCACCCCGTACCTGGAGAAGCTCGGCTTCAACCTCGTCGGCTACGGCTGCACCACCTGCATCGGCAACTCCGGCCCGCTGCCGGAGGAGATCTCCAAGGCCGTCAACGAGCACGACCTGGCCGTCACCGCGGTGCTCTCCGGCAACCGCAACTTCGAGGGCCGGATCAACCCCGACGTCAAGATGAACTACCTGGCGTCGCCCCCGCTGGTCGTCGCGTACGCCCTCGCCGGCTCGATGAAGGTGGACATCACCCGCGACCCGCTGGGCACGGACAAGGAGGGCCGGCCGGTCTACCTCCAGGACATCTGGCCGAGCGAGCTGGAGGTCGAGCAGGTCGTCGCCGCCGCGATCGGCGAGGAGATGTTCACCGAGTCGTACCAGGACGTCTTCGCCGGCGACGCGCAGTGGCAGGCGCTGCCGATCCCGACGGGTGACACCTTCGCCTGGGACGGCGACTCCACCTACGTGCGCAAGCCCCCGTACTTCGACGGCATGCGCATGGACCCGGCCCCGGTCGAGGACATCGCGGGCGCCCGCGTGCTGGCCCTCCTCGGCGACTCGGTCACCACCGACCACATCTCCCCGGCCGGCGCCATCAAGGCCGACACCCCGGCCGGCAAGTACCTCACCGAGCACGGCGTGACCCGCCGCGACTTCAACAGCTACGGCTCCCGCCGCGGCAACCACGAGGTCATGATCCGCGGCACCTTCGCCAACATCCGGCTGCGCAACCAGATCGCCCCGGGCACCGAGGGCGGCTACACCCGCGACTTCACCCGGCCGGACGCCCCCGTCTCCTTCATCTACGACGCCGCCCAGAACTACGCCGCGGCCGGCACCCCGCTCGTCGTGCTGGCCGGCAAGGAGTACGGCTCCGGCTCGTCGCGCGACTGGGCGGCCAAGGGCACCGCGCTGCTCGGCGTCCGGGCGGTCGTCGCCGAGTCGTACGAGCGCATCCACCGCTCCAACCTCATCGGCATGGGCGTGCTGCCGCTGCAGTTCCCCGCCGGCGCCTCGGCGCAGTCCCTGGGCCTGACCGGCGAGGAGACCTTCACCCTCACCGGCGTCACCGCCCTGAACGACGGCACCGTCCCGGAGACGGTGAAGGTGACCACGGACACGGGCGTCGAGTTCGACGCGGTGGTCCGCATCGACACCCCGGGCGAGGCGGACTACTACCGCAACGGCGGCATCCTCCAGTACGTCCTGCGCTCCCTGATCCGCGACTGACCCCACCCCGCCCCGGACCCCGCGCCCTCCCCGGGAGGGCGCGGGGTTTTCCATCAGCCACCAGGGGGCGCCACCGGCCGCCGCCGACTGCTCCAGAAAGACGTCCTCACATGCCCTCTTCCCGTAATGAAGTGCAACACGTCGCGCTCAGGCATCTGCAGAGCGTCTATCAGGGTGAGTCCTACACCTTTGTGATGCCGAACGAAATGACCGAGGAGTTCGGAACTGTCTGGACCGTGGGTTTCGACACTCGGGAGCACCTGGACACCGGTGACATCACCAAGGCTCCGCTGGTGCGTGTCCTCGTCGTCCCGAAAGACGGCTCCAGCCCGCACTTCCCGCACACCACGCTGCCGCTGAGTGAGTACGTCGCGGCTTGAGGCGGGACGGTGACCGGCCCCCGGTGGGCCGCGCCGCCCGGCGTGGGGAAGAAGGTGACGCTCCACGCGACCCTTGCCGTTCCCGGGAACGTCTCGATCCCCTTCCACCCGGCCACCGACGATCCTGACGCCGCCCCTGCACCCCGGGCCGAGGTGGGCGGTGCCCGGACCTGCCGGACACGGTCTTCAAAAGGCTGGACCAATGACGGCCGGGGCGCCCGAAAGGGGTGTTCCGGCCGACCGGGTGCGGGTACGGCCGTACCGCGTTTCCCGCAGGTCTCAAGTCGGGAAATACTCTCGACGAACCTTGTATTCGATCTTGATAAGGGGGCGCCGAGTGGACTATACCTGTCCGCACCCGGCGGCGCCCCCAACCCTCCGGAGCAGCACCCTGCACCACTCACGTATCAGCTGACCGCGGTAATCGGCTCCTGCATCTGAAGCACGTCGCGTCGGGGATCCGGTACACCGCCTGAGTCCTGGAGAGAGTGAGGACTTGAGCATGGGATCCAACTCGCATGTCGGTCGCCGCGATCTGATCAAGCGGGCCGTGGCCCTCGGCCTGATCTCCGTCCCCACCGTCAGTGCTCTGTCGGCGTGTGCCAGCGGTGGCGACGACGACAACGGCGGCGGCGCGAAGGGTGAGAAAACCGACAAGAACCCACTCGGCGTGGACAAGAACGCCGGCCTGGAAGTACTGATGTTCGACGGCGGCTTCGGTACGAAATACATCGATGACGACGCCACCGCTTTCCAGAAGAACTTCGGCAAGGTCGACACCAGCTCGACGGAGAAGATCCAGTCGAAGGTCCAGGGCCGGATGGCGGCCGGCGACCCGCCGGACCTCATCAACAACTCGGGCGACGAGGCCATGGACGTGCCCGCGCTCATCACCCGCGGTCAGCTGGCGGACCTCACCCCGCTGCTCGACGCACCGTCGATCGACGACCCCGAGAAGACGGTCCGCGAGACGCTGCGCGACGGCACCGTCGAGATGGGCCAGTACGGTGACGAGAAGGTCTACCGGATGAACATCGCCTACTCGGTGTTCGGGCTCTGGTATTCCCAGAAGCTGCTGGACGACAACGGCTGGGAGTACCCGAAGACCTGGGACGACATGCTCGCCATCTGCGCGGACGCGAAGAAGCAGGGCATTGCCGGCTTCGCGTACACCGGCGTCTACCCCCAGTACCTGGCGTTCAGCATGCTGCCGATGATCGGCAAGGTCGGCGGTGTGGAGGTGCTCAACGCGATCGACAACCTCGAACCCAACGCCTGGAAGCACGACGCGGTCAAGGCCGTCATGGAGGCGCACTACGAGCTGTACGACAAGGGCTACGTCCTGAAGAACTCCCCGGGCAAGACGCACACCGACGTCCAGACCGACTGGACCGAGCGCGGCAACTGCATCTTCATCCCGAACGGCTCCTGGGTGGAGAACGAGTCCAAGGACACCACGCCCCCGGACTTCCAGATGGCCGTCTCCCCGTCGCCGAACCTGGACAGCTCGGACGCGATGCCCTTCGAGACCATCTGGGCGCAGGCAGGCGAGCCCTTCATCGTGCCGGCGAAGGGCAAGAACGCCCTGGGTGCCATGGAGTTCCTGCGGAACATGCTGAGCAAGAAGTCCGCGGCGGGCTTCACCGAGCTGGTGTCGTCCCTCGCCTGCGTCGAGGGCTCGGAGGAGGGCCTGCAACTCGGCACCGGGCTCAGCACCGCCGTCGGCCTCCTCGACAGGGCCGGCGAGAACTTCCTCAACCCCCGGTTCCCGGACTGGTACCCGACCCCGTACCGGGAGAAGATCGTCTTCGTCTGGGGCGACATGATGAAGGGCGGCATCAAGCCCGACGAGGCCGTCAACAAGATCCAGGAGATCGCCGACGAGACCGCCGCCGACGACAGCATCAAGAAGTACAAGCACTGAAGCGCGGATCCAGTCGGTGAGCGAACGAGATGGGGGCGTCGGGATGACGGACGGCGGCCGTGCCGCGACGAAAGTCGGCGATCCCGGGAAATCGGCGGAGAAGCCGTCTCCGCCGAGGTCGCGGAAAGAGAGCTTCCGCAGTTCCCCCCGGTACCGGACCTTCGTCAAGTACCGGTTCGTCACGGGATTCCTCATCATCCCCTTCGGGCTGTACGCGGTGTTCGTCATCTCGCCGTTCGTCCAGACCTTCTACTACTCGTTCACCGACTGGACAGGTTTCAGCAGCGATTTCAACATGGTGGGGTTCGAGAACTACTCCAGGCTGCTGGACGACGAGACCTTCTGGGCCGCCGTCCGCAACAACCTGGTCCTCGCCCTCGCCGTACCGTTCGTGACCCTCAGCCTCGGGCTGTTCTTCGCCTTCATGCTCACCGTCGGCGGCCGGCACAAGAGAGGGGAGGCCGTCTCCGGGGTCAGGGGCGCGAAGACGTACAAGATCGTGTACTTCTTCCCGCAGGCCCTGTCCATCGCGGTGATCGCGGCCCTGTGGGGCTACATCTTCAAGCCCGACGTCGGCCTGCTCGACCCCGTCCTGCCCGGGGCGCTGTCGCCCAACGGCGGCTGGCTGGCCGACTCGTCGTTCGCCCTGTGGGCCGTGATGATCGTGATGTGCTGGGCCATGGTCGGCTTCTTCGTGGTCCTCTTCTCCGCGGCCATCGGCCAGATCCCGAAGGAGATCTACGAGTCCGCCCTGCTGGACGGCGCGAGCCGGGCGGTGACCTTCTTCCGGATCACCCTGCCGCTCATCCGCGACACCGTGCAGACCGGCTGGGTCTACATGGGGATCATGGCGCTCGGCGCGGAGTCGTTCGCCGTCGTCAACATCATCACCCAGGGGCCGGGCGGACCCGAGGACTCCACCATGGTGCTCGGCGTCTACCTCTGGCAGACGGGCTTCGCCCAGGCGCAGGCCGGGCGGGGGGCGGCGATGGGCGTCGCGCTGTTCATCCTCACCATGATCCTCGCGATCGCCGCGCTGTCCGTCGGCCGTCGCCGCGACCGCATCGAGTACTGAGCATCGAGTGCCGAGCACGATCCGGAAGGCCAGGTCATGACCACTGCGGAACCCACCGATCGCGCGGACGCGCCGGCGAAGCGCGGCGCGGAGGGCGACTCGTCGCGGTCGCCGCTGCTGGAGCCGCGGAAGCGGATAGAGGGCGCCGTACTCAACGTCTTCTCGCACGGCTTCCTGGTCCTGTGGACCGTGCTGGCCGCAGGCCCGCTGGTCTGGGCCCTGATGAACGCCCTGAAGGACTCCGGCGACATCCTGGCCAACCCGTGGGCGCTGCCCGGCAGCATCGACTGGGCGAACTGGTCCAACGCCTGGAGCCGGGCGCGCATCGGCCGGTACGCCGCGAACTCCCTCGTCATCGTGGCCGTCTCCGTGCCGCTCACCATGCTCTTCGGGTCGATGGCCGCCTATGTGCTCGCCCGCTTCGACTTCAAGGGCGCGCGCATCGTCTACTTCACCTTCGTCGGCGGCATGGCCTTCCCCGTGGTGATGGCGCTCGTGCCGCTGTTCTTCGTGATGAAGAACCTCTCGCTGCTCGACACCCGGCACGGACTGATCATGGTGTACATCGCCTACTCCATGCCGTTCACGATCTTCTTCATGACCACGTTCTTCCGCACGCTGCCCTCGTCCGTCTCCGAGGCGGCGGAGATCGACGGAGCCTCGCACACCCGGATCTTCTTCCAGGTGATGCTGCCCATGGCGAAGCCCGGCCTCATCAGCGTGGGGATCTTCAACTTCCTCGGGCACTGGAACCAGTACGTACTGCCCTTCGCGCTCAACCACAACGAGGACGACTACGTGCTGACCCAGGGCATCGGGCTGCTCTTCGCGCAGGCCGGCTACCGCTCCGACTACGGCCGGCTCTTCGCCGGGCTGGTGATGGCGGCGCTGCCGATCCTCGTGGTGTACATCATCTTCCAGCGCCAGGTGCAGGCCGGGCTCACGGCCGGCGCGGTGAAGTAGGCGCGCCGGCCGGCCGCGGCGTCAGCGTACGACCGTCTGGATCTCCTTGACGGTCACGTCGTACGTGCCCGAGGACAGGCCGTCGGGCAGCTGCGGGTCGCCCTCCTCCGGCGGCCCGTCCGGATCGGCCGAGGCCGTCCAGTGGACCTCCCAGGTGAGCGAGGCCTCCAGCGGGTAGGTGCCCTCGCCGGAGGACTTGCGGTACGTCACGTTGCAGTCGGCGTCCGCGGTGTCGACGTCGTACCCGCCGGCGGCGCCGCCGCTCAGCCCGTACGTGCAGGACCCGGGCTCGGCGTACTCGGTGCCGGCGTCGAGCCGCAGCTCCTTGGGCGTGGCGACGGTGGTGGCGGCGTACTGCACGCCGAGGTAGTCGATGCTCGCGGTGGTCGCCACCCGCTGCAGCCCGGTGTCGCTCCGGAACGTGGCGTGCACCGGCAGGTTGACCTTCTGCCGCGCGAGGTCCGGCTTCAGCTCCACCGGCGGGGCGGGCAGCCTGGTCGCGTTGTACGCGATCTCCGCGAGCATCGCGGGGCTGATGCTCGGCCCGTCGTCGGGGATGTCGCCCTGGTCCATCCAGAACGGGTTGCCCTGGAGGATCTCACAGGCCTGGAAAGCCTCGTCCTTGCTCATCTCCTTGTTGTAGGCGACGTCCCACCAGGCGCCGTCCTTGTCCTTGTTCCACTCCTTCTCCTCCCACTCCCGGATCCAGTCGGCCTGCGCGCTCTCCGGGTGCGTCCAGGTGCCGGGCCCCCACTCCGCCATCTCCTCGGGGGTGAAGCGCGGCTCGTACCAGCAGGGCGGGGGAGTCCAGTCGCCCTGGGCCGGGACCATCGACGGGGCGGAGGAGTCGCCGCCGGTGGTGACGACCTTCACGTGGGACCACGAGCTGATGCCGTCGCCGCCGTCCGAGTCGCCGCCGCCGTCGGTGCCCCAGCCGCCTGCGCCCTGTGCGGACGCGGGCTGCGTGGCCAGCAGTACCGCGGTCACGCTCAGCGCGGCCGCCAGACCCGTCCCGGAGCGGCGTACGACCGCCTTGTCCACCGGACTCACCGACATGTTCCGTCCCCCTCCGTCCAGTCGGACTCCGCCACCGCCCAGACGCCGTCGGCCGTGCGGGTGAGCGTCTGCCGGTACAGCCGCAGCACCTCGGCGTTCTCCCCGCCGCCGGTGCCCACGCGCTTGCCGGTCTCGGCATCGACGACGTAGCCCTCGCTCTGGTCCTCGCAGAACATGACCAGCGCGCTGTCGCCCTTGACCTGCTTGACCTCGCGGTTGAAGTAGCGACCCGTGCCGGCGATGCGCTGCCCGTCGTCGGCGAAGCGCTCGAAGTCCTTCACGTAGTTCGTGTAGGCCGGATCCTGCCAGTACCGCTCGAAGTTGGCGGTGGCCTTCTGCTGGCCGTAACTCTCCACCATCGCGCTGAGCGCGTAGCCCTGGTCGCGCAGCACCGCCTGCTTCTTCCCGTCCCCGGTGCCCGCGGGCTCCACGTCGGCCCTCAGGTCGCCCGGGAAGTCGAAGGCGGGGGCGTCCGGGTCCTCCTCGGCGGGCGCGCTCGCGGACGGCGAGCCCTCGGTCTCCGCCCCCACGATCTCGCCCCCGTCGTCGTCGGAGCCCCCGCAGGCGGACAGCAGCAGCGCCGCGCCGAGCGCTGCGGCCGTCGCCCGGCCGAGGGTGCGGTGCCGCATCGTTGACCAACTCCCAGCGTCGTCCGGCTGACCGCGCAGGGACGGCCGGGGTCAGGTCGTTGTGCTTTCCCCCGGCGTTGGGCGTTCCGGCGCGTCATGTTCGCACCAACGTTATCGAGCCACGTCCCCGACGGACCAGCGAACACGGCCAGTTCGCGACGCAGCCGTTACATGCACGGACGCGCTCCGCGCGGCGCCGGCGCGGACCCGGGACGTCCCGGTCGGCGACCCGGACCCCCCGCGCCGGACCCCCGTGGGCGGAGGCGGCCGGGGTGGCTCGGTACCGTGGACGTTTGCGGGTTACGGAATAGTCACGCCGTCAAGGTCTTGACGGCGGTAACCATGGCCGTCGAGCCTAGACTTCACAAGTTGTAGGCGATCCGGGCCCCACAGGCGTGGTCCGGGAGGTGGGGGGCCGTCGTGTCGCCCGCCGAACCAGGAGTGGATGGCCGTGGAGACTCCGGGCTCGCAGTCCTCGCTGCACCGGGCAAACCTTGAGCGCGTCGTGCGCGCCGTGCGACTGTCCGGTTCGCTCACGCAGGCGCAGATCGCGCGGAGCACCGGGCTGTCCGCCGCCACGGTCTCCAACATCGTCCGCGAGCTGCAGGAGAGCGGGACGGTCAGCGTCACGCCGACCTCCGCCGGCGGTCGGCGGGCCCGGGCGGTGTCGCTGAGCGGGGACGCGGGGATCGTCGTCGGCGTGGACTTCGGGCACACGCACCTGCGGGTGGCCGTGGGGAACCTGGCGCACCAGGTGCTCGCCGAGGAGTCCGAGCCGATCGACGTCGACGCGTCCGCCACCCAGGGGCTGGACCGGGCGCAGACGCTGGTGGCGCGGCTCGTGGGGGCCACGGACGTGCCCGCGGACAAGGTCGTCGGGGTGGGGCTGGGGGTGCCGGGGCCGATAGACACCGAAACCGGCGTGCTGGGCTCCACCGCCATCCTGCCGGGCTGGACCGGCACGAACCCGCGCGACGACCTCCAGTCCCGTCTCGGCGTGCCCGTGTACGTGGACAACGACGCGAACCTCGGCGCGCTCGGCGAGCTGGTCTGGGGCAGCGGCCGGGGCGCCAAGGACGTGGCGTACATCAAGGTGGCCAGCGGCGTCGGCGCCGGGCTGGTGATCAACGGGCAGCTCTACCGCGGCCCGGGCGGGACGGCCGGCGAGATAGGGCACATCACCCTGGACGAGTCCGGTCCCGTCTGCCGCTGCGGGAACCGCGGGTGCCTGGAGACCTTCACCGCCGGCCGCTACGTCCTCGGCCTGCTGGAGGCCAGCCACGGCCCCGGGCTGACCGTGGAGCGCATGGTGCAGCTGGCCCGCGACGGCGACCCCGGCTGCCGCCGGGTGATCGCGGACGTCGGGCGGCACATCGGCAGCGGCGTGGCGAGCCTGTGCAACCTGCTCAATCCCAGCCGGGTCGTGCTCGGCGGCGATCTCGCCGAGGCGGGGGAGCTGATCCTGCACCCCATAGGGGAGTCCGTCGGGCGCTACGCGATCCCCAGCGCCGCCCGCCAGCTGGACCTGGCCTCCGGGGCGCTCGGCAGCCGTGCGGAGGTGCTCGGGGCGCTGGCGCTGGTGCTGAGCGAGATGGGCGACCGTTCGATCCTTGACGGCGCCGCGGCGGCCCCCACCCCCGTTCTCACGTAGTGATGAGTTCACGTAGAGAAACCAGCGGATCGTATCCGTCTCGTTAAGCATTTACTTCTTGACGACATGGTTACGGGCGAGTTGACTACCTGACACCTCGGCCGCGACGGCGCGGCCACGTCAGGGAGGTTCGACCGTGCACACCTATCTGCGCCGTGCGGCAGTCGCACTGGCCGCCGTATCCATGACCGTCGGCATCGCGGCCTGTGGCAGCGCCGATGAGGCCGACAACGACTCCGACAGCGGGAGCAAGAAGAAGAACGACGGGCCGTTGACGATAGGTCTCCTCCTGCCGGATGAGGAGACCGCGCGTTACGAGGACTTCGACCGGCCGCTCATCGAGAAGAAGATCGAGGAGCTGGCCCCCGGCACCGAGGTCATCTACAACAACGCCAAGCAGAACGCGACGACCCAGCAGCAGCAGGTCGACACCATGATCACGCAGGATGTCGACGCCCTCATCCTGGACGCCGTGGACGCCAAGTCCATCCAGTCCGGCGTCCGGGCCGCCGACGAGGCCGGCATCCCCGTCATCGCCTACGACCGCCTCGCCGAGGGCCCGATCAGCGGCTACACCTCGTTCGACAACAACAAGGTCGGCCAGGTGCAGGGCGAGGCCCTGCTGGAGGCGCTCGGCGACGGCGCCAAGGACGGCCAGATCGTCATGCTCAACGGCTCCGTCACCGACCCGAACGCCGCCATGTTCAAGGAGGGCGCGCACTCCGTCCTCGACGGCGAGGTGAACGTCGGCAGGGAGTACGACGTCAAGGAGTGGAAGCCGTCGAACGCCAACTCCGACATGAAGGGCGCCATCTCCTCGGTCGGCAAGGACAAGATCATCGGTGTCTACGCCGCCAACGACGGCATGGCCGGCGGTGCCATCACCGCCCTGAAGGCCGCCGACTTCGACCCGCTGCCGCCGGTCACCGGCCAGGACGCGGAGCTGGCCGGCGTGCAGCGCATCGTCACCGGTGAGCAGTACATGAGCGTGTACAAGCCGTACCAGCCGGAGGCGGACGCCGCGGCCGAGATGGCGGTCAAGCTGGCCCGCGGCGAGAAGATCGACTCCGTCGCCACCAGCACCGTGGACAGCGAGTCCGAGCAGGGCGTGCCCGCCGTGCTCATCGATCCGATCGCGCTGACCCAGGACAACATCAAGGAGACCGTCGTCAAGGACGGCCTGTGGAAGATCGAGGACATCTGCTCCGGCAAGTTCGCCGCCGCCTGCAAGGACATCGGCCTGCAGTGAGCGGCTGAACAGCTGAACAGCCGAACAGCTGAGCCGCTGAGCCGCTGCCGCGGTGCTGCCGAGCCGCAGAACCGCTGTGCGGCCGAGCCGGTGCCAAGCCACCCGCGTGCCCGGGGTCCCGCCACCCCAACTCCCGCTGCCGGCGGGCCCCGGGCACCCGGGCCCTCATCTTGCCCACGCCTATCCCTCCGTAGGAGATGGTTCACGTGTCCGCTACGCCCGTGCTGGCGTTGCGCGGGATCTCGAAGCGGTTCGGTGCCGTCCAGGCACTCACCGACGTCGATCTCGAGGTCCGCGCCGGTGAAGTGGTCGCCCTCGTCGGCGACAACGGCGCCGGAAAGTCCACTCTCGTCAAGACCGTCGCCGGCGTCCACGCCATCGACGACGGCGCCATCGAGTGGGGCGGCCGCCCCGTTCGCATCCACAAGCCGCACGACGCCCAGGACCTGGGCATCGCGACCGTCTACCAGGACCTCGCGCTCTGCGACAACCTCGACGTCGTCGGCAACCTCTTCCTCGGCCGGGAGATCCGCACCGCCGGCGTCCTGGACGAGGTCGAGATGGAGCGCCGCTCCCGCGAGCTGCTCACCACCCTGTCCATCCGCATCCCCAGCGTCCGCATCCCCACCGCCTCCCTCTCCGGCGGCCAGCGGCAGACCGTGGCCATCGCCCGCTCGCTCCTCGGCGAACCCCGGCTCGTCATCCTCGACGAGCCCACGGCCGCCCTCGGCGTCGAGCAGACCGCCCAGGTGCTCGACCTCGTCGAGCGGCTGCGCGAGCGCGACCACGCCGTGCTGCTGATCAGCCACAACATGGCGGACGTCAAGGCTGTCGCCGACCGGGTCGCCGTGCTGCGCCTCGGCCGCAACAACGGCATCTTCGACGTCGCGACCACGACGCAGGAAGAGATCGTCGCCGCCATCACGGGCGCCACGGACAACGCCGTGACGCGCCGGACGGCGCGCGCCAGTGCGGAGGAAGACAAGTGAGCACCGAGCGGATCGAGAAGTCCGACTCCGCGAAGCCCGGCCTCGCGGAGTCCACCACCCCCGGCGACGCCCCGGCGGACGCGGCGAAGAGCGACGGCACCCCCGTCGACCCCCGGCTGCTCGTCCGCGAGGAGGGCTTCGCCGGCTACCTGACCGAGTTCAAGCGCCGTATGCGCGGGGGCGAGCTGGGCTCCCTCCCGGTCATCGTCGGCCTGATCGTCATCATGGCGGTCTTCCAGGCCCTGGACGACGCCTTCCTGTCCGCGCAGAACCTGTCGAACATCTCCGTCGACATCGCCGGGCCCGGACTCATAGCCGTCGGCATCATCTTCGTGCTGCTGCTCGGCGAGATCGACCTGTCGATCGGCTCGGTCAGCGGCCTCGTCGGCGCGGTCTTCGGGGTGCTGGCCGTCCAGGAGGGGATGCCGGAAGTCCCGGCGATCATCCTCGCCATCCTCGTCGGCACCGCGGCTGGCGCCTTCCACGGCTTCTTCTTCGCCCGGATCGGCGTCCCGCCGCTCGTCGTGACCCTCGCCGGCCTGCTCGGCTGGCAGGGCCTGATGCTCTACATACTGGGCGGCTCCGGCACCATCAACCTCGACTACGACGGCGTGGTCGTCAAGCTCACCACGTACTACTTCACCGACGTCGCCGCCGCCTACGGGCTCGCGGCGGTCGCCGTCGGCGGCTACTTCGCAGCCGGGTACTTCGGGGCGCGGCGGCGCGCGGCGGCCGGGGTGCCGTCGCGGCCGATGAGCGAGATCATCATGCGCACGGCCGTGCTCGCGGTGCTCGCGTTCGTCCCGGCGTACGTGCTGAACCAGTACAAGGGCCTGCCGCTGGCGCTGCTGATCTTCCTCGTCGTGGTCGCCGGCGCGGACTTCGTGCTCCGCCGCACCGGCTTCGGCCGGCGGGTCTTCGCCCTCGGCGGCAGCGTCGAGGCCAGCCGCCGCGCGGGCATCAACGTCGACCTCATGCGCATCGCGGTCTTCGCCGTCTCCGGTACCCTCGCCGGGGTCGGCGGCCTGTTCATGGCCTCCAACATCGCCGCCGCCAACCAGAGCGCGGGCGGCGGCACGCTGCTGATGAACGCCATCGCGGCGGCCGTCATCGGCGGCACCAGCCTCTACGGCGGCCGCGGCAGCAGCTGGTCCGCGCTGCTCGGCGTGCTCGTGATCATGTCCATCCAGTCCGGCCTGGCGCTCAAGGGCATCGACTCGCCCGTGCAGTACATGATCACCGGCGCGGTGCTGCTGGCGGCGGTCGTCATCGACTCCGTCTCCCGCCGCACCCAGAAGACGGCCGGACGCGCCTGACCGCGCCCGCCCGCCGACCGCCGCGCCCCCGTACCGACCCCGGTACGGGGGCGCAGCTGTTGCGGTCCTGTGGCATACGTCGCACTGTCGGATCAGCGTCCGGACCCCGGGAATATTAGACTCGACCGGACGCTCCGGGCCGGGCACGTCCGCGTGGCCGTACCTCCCGGGGCCGTACGGCCCGAAGGCAGGCTGCGACAGCAAGGAGGCACGGGTGGCACTGCTGACCCGTATCAACGGACCGCGCGACCTCGACCGGCTCGGTCCCGAGCAGCTGGAGCGGCTGGCCGCGGAGATCCGCACCTTCCTCGTCGAGTCCGTCGCCCGCACCGGCGGCCACCTCGGCCCCAACCTCGGCGTGGTGGAGCTGAGCATCGCGCTGCACCGGGTCTTCGACTCGCCCCGCGACCGGGTGCTGTGGGACACCGGCCACCAGTCGTACGTGCACAAGCTGCTCACCGGCCGGCAGGACTTCGCGCGGCTCAAGCAGAAGGGCGGCCTGTCCGGCTACCCCTCCCGGGCCGAGTCCGAGCACGACGTGATCGAGAACAGCCACGCCTCCACCGTGCTGGGCTGGGCCGACGGCCTGGCCAAGGCCAACGAGGTGCGCGGCGGGGAGCACGCGGACCGCGCCGTCGTCGCCGTCATCGGCGACGGGGCGCTGACCGGCGGCATGGCCTGGGAGGCGCTGAACAACATCGCCGCGGCCCAGGACCGCCCGCTGGTCATCGTCGTCAACGACAACGAGCGCTCGTACGCCCCCACCATCGGCGGCCTCGCCGACCACCTCGCCACCCTGCGCACCACCGACGGCTACGAGCGCTTCCTCGCCCGCGGCAAGGAGCTGCTGGACCGCACGCCGGTGGTGGGCAAGCCGCTGTACGAGACCCTGCACGGCGCCAAGAAGGGCCTGAAGGACTTCATCGCACCGCAGGGCATGTTCGAGGACCTGGGGCTGAAGTACCTCGGCCCCATCGACGGGCACGACATCGCCGCTGTCGAGTCCGCGCTGCAGCGCGCCCGGCGCTTCGGCGGGCCCGTCATCGTGCACTGCCTCACCGAGAAGGGCCGCGGCTACCTCCCCGCCCGCCAGGACGAGGCCGACCAGTTCCACCAGGTCGGCGTCATCCACCCGGACACCGGGCTGCCCGTCGCCGCCGGCGGCGCCGACTGGACCTCCGTCTTCGCCGACGAGATGGTGCGGATCGGCCGCGAGCGCGACGACGTGGTGGGGATCACGGCCGCGATGATGCGCCCCGTGGGCCTGCAGAAGTTCGCCGAGGCCTTCCCCGACCGGGTCTACGACGTGGGCATCGCCGAGCAGCACGCCGCGGTCTCCGCCGCGGGCCTGGCCACCGGCGGGCTGCACCCGGTCTTCGCCGTCTACGCCACGTTCCTCAACCGCGCCTTCGACCAGGTGCTGATGGACGTCGCGCTGCACCGCTGCGGGGTCACGTTCGTCCTGGACCGGGCCGGCGTCACCGGCAGCGACGGCGCCTCCCACAACGGCATGTGGGACATGTCGATCCTCCAGGTCGTCCCGGGCCTCAGGATCGCCGCCCCGCGCGACGCCGACCAGGTGCGCGCCCAGCTGCGCGAGGCCGTCGCCGTCGACGACGCGCCCACCGTCGTGCGCTACTCGAAGGGCGCCGTCGGTCCCGCGGTCCCCGCGGTGGGCCGGGTCGGCGGCATGGACGTGCTCCACGAGCCGGCCGGCGGCGCCGAGGGCGCGGAGCGCCCCGACGTGCTCCTGGTCTCCGTCGGCGCGCTGGCGCCGATGTGCCTGGAGGTCGCCGGCCTGCTCGACAAGCAGGGCATCACGACGACCGTCGTCGACCCGCGCTGGGTCAAGCCCGTCGACGCGGAGCTGCCCGCGCTCGCCGCGGGGCACCGCGTGGTCGTCACCGTCGAGGACAACATCCGCACCGGCGGCGTCGGCTCCGCCGTCGCGCAGGCGCTGCGCGACGCGGGCGTCGACATCCCGCTGCGCGACTTCGGCATCCCGGAACGGTTCCTCGACCACGCCTCCCGCAAGGAGGTGCTGGCGGACATCGGCCTGACGGCGCCGGACATCGCCCGGCAGGTCACCGGCCTGGTGGCCGGGCTCGACCGGCGCGCGGGCGAGGACATCGCGCAGGACGCGGGCGCGCCCGCGGTGGCGGAGGCCGCCGGGGACGAGGTCGGCCGGGACTGACCGGCCGGTGCCGGCCTGGCGGCGGCACCGGCCGCCAGGGCCTGGGCCCTAGGCCGGCCGTACCGTGCGCGGGCCCGCCGTGGCGGCGCCGTGGCGGTGGACGCGCTCGCGCAGCGCCCGGTCGGCGGTGACCACCAGCACGCGCCGCCCCGGCTCCCGCTCCACCGCCGCCGCGACGACCCCCACGATCCGGTCGTCCCCGCTGCCGTCCGCCGCGACGATCCGCACCCCCGGCACCTCCGGCACGCCGCGGGCGGCGCCCTCCACGACGAGCACCACCTCCACCGGCCCCGGCAGCCCCGCCACGCCCGTCTCCGCGTACGGCACGAGCCCGTCGCGCAGCCGCTCCGCCGCCCCGCGCCGGTCGCGCCACCAGCCGTCCGGCACGGACCCGACGACGTTGGCGGCGTCCACGACGAGCAGGGGGAGGGGTGCGTCCATGCCGCACAGCCTCCCACGGCGTACGGTACGCCCGTGCCCCGGCCGCGGCGGCCGGGGCACGGGGTGCGCGCGTGTGCGTCGCGCCGGACGAGGGGCCCGGGCTACGGGGCCGGAACGCTCGCCACGCCCGGCTGAAGGAACCGCCGGCCCGTCACACGCTCGCTCACGCCCGCCCGGTCCAGGTACGGCGTGATGCCGCCCAGGTGGAACGGCCAGCCCGCGCCGGTGATCAGACACAGGTCGACGTCCTGCGCCTCGGCCACGACGCCCTCGTCCAGCATCAGCCGGATCTCCTGGGCGATGGCGTCCAGCGCCCGGTCGCGCACCTGCTCCTCGGTGAGCACCGTGTCGCCGACCTCGAACAGCGCCGCCACCTCCGGGTCCAGCTCCGGCTTGCCGGAGTCGTGGACGTACAGCGTCCGCTTGCCCGCCTCCACGACCCGGCCCAGGTTCGCCGACGGCGTGAAGCGGTCCGGGAACGCCGCCGCGAGGGTGCCCGCGACGTGGTGGGCGACCGCGGGGCCGACCAGGTCCAGCAGCACGATCGGCGACATCGGCAGGCCCAGCGGTGCCAGCGCCCGGTCCGCGACCTCCACCGGCGTGCCCTCGTCCACGGCGCCCAGCACCTCGCCCATGAAGCGGGTCAGGATGCGGTTGACGACGAACGCCGGGGCGTCCTTGACCAGCACGGCCGACTTCTTGAGCTTCTTGGCGACGGCGAAGGCCGTGGCCAGCGAGGGGTCATCGGTGCGCTCGGCCCGTACGATCTCCAGCAGCGGCAGCACCGCCACCGGGTTGAAGAAGTGGAAGCCCACGACCCGCTCGGGGTGCCTGAGCCCCGCCGCCATCTCGGTGACCGACAGGGACGAGGTGTTCGTCGCGAGGATCGCCTCCGCGGGGACGACCTCCTCCAGCTCGGCGAAGATCCGCTGCTTGAGGGAGAGTTCCTCGAAGACCGCCTCGATGACGAAGTCGGCGTCGGCGAACGCCGCGGTCTTGTCCAGCGAGCCGGTGACCAGCGCCTTCAGCCGGTTGGCCGCGTCCTGGTGCAGCCGGCCCTTCAGCAGCAGCATGTCGATCTGCTCGTGGACCCAGGCCACGCCCTTGTCGATCCGCTCCTGGTCGATGTCCGTGAGCACGACCGGCACTTCGAGGCGGCGGGCGAACAGCAGCGCCAGCTGCGACGCCATCAGCCCGGCGCCGACGACGCCGACCTTCGTGACCGGCCGGGCGAGGCTCTTGTCCGGCGCCCCGGCGGGCCGCTTGGCGCGCCGCTGCACGAGGTCGAAGGCGTAGATCCCGGCCCGCAGCTCGCCGCCCATGATCAGGTCGGCCAGCGCCTCGTCCTCGGCCGCGAAGCCCTGCCGCAGGTCGCCGTTCTTCGCCGCCGCCATGATGTCCAGCGCGCGGTACGCCGCCGGGGCGGCGCCGTGCACCTTGTCGTCGGCGACGGCGCGGCCGCGCTCGATCGCGGCATCCCACGCCTCGCTGCGGTCGATGTCCGGGCGTACGACCTCCAGCTCGCCCTTCAGCACCGCGGCGGTCCAGCCGAGGGACTGCTCCAGGAAGTCGGCGCCCTCGAAGAGGGCGTCGGCGATGCCCAGGTCGTGGACCTGCTTGCCCTTGAGCTGCCGGTTCTGGTTGAGGGAGTTCTCGATCACGACGGTGACCGCGCGGTCCGCGCCGATCAGGTTCGGCAGCAGCGTGCAGCCGCCCCAGCCGGGCACCAGCCCGAGGAAGACCTCCGGCAGCGAGAACGCCGGCACGGCGCGGGAGACGGTGCGGTACGTGCAGTGCAGGCCGATCTCGACGCCGCCGCCCATCGCGGCGCCGTTGTAGTACGCGAACGTCGGCACGGCCAGGCCGGACAGCCGCTTGAACACGTCGTGCCCGCCCCGGCCGATGGCCAGCGCCTCGTCGCGCGCCTTGAGCAGCTCGACGCCCTTGAGGTCGGCGCCGACGGCGAAGATGAACGGCTTGCCGGTGACGCCGACGCCGGCGATCTCGCCGGCCGCGGCCTCCTGCTCGACCTGGTCGAGCGCCGCGTCGAGGTGCGCGAGCGACTGCGGGCCGAAGGTGGTCGGCTTGGTGTGGTCGAAGCCGTTGTCGAGGGTGATCAGCGCGAACCGGCCCGCGCCGCCGGGCAGGTCGAGGTGGCGCACGTGCGCCTGCGTGACGACCTCGTCGGGAAACAGCTCGGCGGCGCCCCTGAGAAGTTCCACGGTGCTGCTGCTCACTTGCCTGCCCCCTCGAAGTGCGGGTTCTCCCAGATGACCGTGCCGCCCATGCCGAAGCCGACGCACATGGTGGTGATGCCGTACCGCACCTGCGGCTGCTCCTCGAACTGCCGCGCCAGCTGCGTCATCAGCCGCACGCCGGAGGAGGCGAGCGGGTGGCCGAAGGCGATGGCGCCGCCGTAGCGGTTGACGCGGACGTCGTCGTCGGCGATGCCGAAGTGGTCGAGGAACGCGAGCACCTGCACGGCGAAGGCCTCGTTGATCTCGAACAGGCCGATGTCGGAGATGCCCAGGCCCGCCTTGGCGAGCGCCTTCTCGGTGGACGGCACCGGGCCGATGCCCATGACCTCGGGCTCCACACCGGCGAAGGCGAAGGACACGAGCCGCATCTTCACCGGCAGCCCGGCGGCCCGCGCCACGTCCTCGGCGGCGACGAGCGAGGCGGTGGCGCCGTCGTTGAGCCCGGCGGCGTTCCCGGCGGTGACCCGGCCGTGGGCGCGGAAGGGGGTCTTCAGCGTCGCGAGGTCCGCCAGCGTGGTGCCGGGGCGCATCGGCTCGTCCCGGGTGGCCAGGCCCCAGCCGGTCTCGCCGGCCGACCCCGCGGCGGAGCCGCTGTCGGCTGCAGTGGTGCGGCGGACGGAGACGGGCACCAGGTCGGCCTGGATCTGCCCGTTCGCGTACGCCTTGGCGGCCTTCTCCTGCGAGTGCACCGCGTACTCGTCGGCGCGGGCCCTGGTCAGGTGCGGGAAGCGGTCGTGCAGGTTCTCCGCGGTCATGCCCATGAACATCGCGGACTCGTCGACGAGCTTCTCCGAGACGAACCGCGGGTTGGGGTCCACGGCCTCGCCCATCGGGTGCCGGCCCATGTGCTCGACGCCGCCGGCGACGGCGATGTCGTACGCGCCGAAGGCGGTGGAGGCGGCGGTCGTGGTCACGGCGGTCATGGCGCCGGCGCACATCCGGTCGATGGAGTACCCGGGCACGGTGGCCGGCAGGCCGGCGAGGATGCCGGCGGTGCGGCCGATGGTCAGGCCCTGGTCGCCGATCTGGGTGGTGGCGGCGACGGCCACGTCGTCGACGGTGGCGGGGTCGAGGGCGGGGTTGCGGCGCAGCAGCTCGCGGATGCACTTGACGACGAGGTCGTCGGCGCGGGTCTCGTGGTAGATGCCCTTCGGGCCCGCTTTGCCGAACGGGGTCCGGACGCCGTCGACGAAGACGACGTCCCTTGCGGTACGAGGCACGGGCTCTCCTCCGGAGGGGGTGCGGGTTCTCGTGGTGCCGCGCCGAGGGGGCGGCGCGGCTGTGGCCTCCATGCTACTCGTGGGTAACAGAAGGTGCCCAGGGGCCCGCCGGAAGGCGTGCGTCACAGTGCCCCGGCGGGCGGACCCTACCGGTGCGGGGGCGGTGCGGAGGCGGTGCGGGGGGCGCCGTGCGGCTCAGTCGCCGACCGCCGCCGTGAGGAGGGGCGTGACCTGTTCGATCTGCCAGGGGCGGGCGCCGTGGTGGGCCAGGGCCGCCGCCACCGCCTCCGCGGTGGGCTCCTTCGGCGGCTCCCAGCAGATGCGGCGCACCGTGTCCGGCGCGATCAGGTTCTCCTGCGGCAGGCCCAGCTCCTCCGCGCGCGCCGTCACCGCCGCCCGCGCCGCCGACAGCCGCGCCGCCGCGGCCGGGTCCTTGTCCGCCCACGCGCGCGGGGGCGGCGGGCCGTTCAGCGGCAGCCCCGGCTGCGGCAGCTCGGACTCCGGCAGCGCGCGGGCGCGCTCCACCGCGGCGAGCCACTGCTCCAGCTGCCGCCGGCCCATGCGGTGCCCGAAGCCGGGCAGCGCGGCCAGCG
This sequence comes from Streptomyces sp. CNH099, assembly GCA_000514715.1. Classification (GTDB taxonomy): domain Bacteria; phylum Actinomycetota; class Actinomycetes; order Streptomycetales; family Streptomycetaceae; genus Streptomyces; species Streptomyces synnematoformans. Next base: position 46,522 of record AZWL01000022.1, read on the forward strand.
CCCGCGTCGACGTCGGCATGGCCAGCGCCGCCTCCACGATGGCGGTGTCCGCGAGCACCTTGCCCGGCGAGATGTCGCGCCGCTGCGCGATGCGGTCCCGGGCCGTCCACAGCTCCCGTACGGTGCCGAGCTGGCGCCGGCGCCGCACCTTGTGCATGCCCGACGTGCGCCGCCAGGGGTCCCGGCGGGGCTCCGGCGGCGGCGCCGCGACGATCGCCGCGAACTCCTCCTCCGCCCACCCCAGCTTCCCCTGCGCGGTCAGCTCCTCGGCGAGCGCGTCCCGGAGGTCCACGAGCAGCTCGACGTCGAGCGCGGCGTAGCGCAGCCACGGCTCGGGCAGCGGCCGGGTCGACCAGTCGACGGCGGAGTGGCCCTTCTCCAGCGCGTAGCCGAGGACGTTCTCGACCATCGCGCCGAGGCCGACCCGGGGGAAGCCGGCGAGCCGGCCCGCCAGCTCGGTGTCGAACAGCGTGCCCGGGCGCATGCCTATCTCGGCGAGGCACGGCAGATCCTGGGTGGCGGCGTGCAGAACCCATTCAGCACCGCCGATCGCCGCCGCGAGGCCGGACAGGTCCGGGCAGGCCACGGGGTCGACGAGCGCGGTGCCCGCGCCCTCCCGGCGCAGCTGCACGAGGTAGGCCCGCTGCCCGTAGCGGTAGCCGCTGGCGCGCTCCGCGTCGATGGCGACCGGGCCGCTGCCCGCGGCGAAGGCGCGTACGACCGCGGCGAGCCCGCCGGCGTCCGCGGTGACGGGGGGAATGCCCTCGCGGGGGTCGAGAAGGGGGACCGGCGCCGAACCGGAGGTCGGTGCTCCGGGTGCGGGAAGTCTGTCCTCTGCTGCGGTCTCTTGGGCGTCGGTCACGTGACAAGGGTATCTGTGAGTCGGGCGCGGCAGCGCCCGTCGACGGAACGTTACGCCGCCGGGCGCCGCGCGGCCGCCGGGGCGGGCCCGGGCCCGGGCCGGTCCGCCCCCGGGCTCGCCCGGCGGCCGGGTCAGTGGATGATGCCGGTGCGCAGCGCCACCGCCACCATGCCGGCGCGGTCGCCCGTGCCGAGCTTGCGCGCGATGCGGGCGAGGTGGCTCTTGACGGTCAGCGCGGACAGTCCCATCGAGACGCCGATGGCCTTGTTCGACTGGCCCTCCGCAACCAGCCGCAGCACCTCGACCTCGCGCCCGGACAGCTCGCGGTAGCCGCCGGGGTGTCCGGGCGGGCCGGAGTTGCCGCCGGCGCCCGGGGCGCCCGGCGGGCGGCGGTGGTGCTGCATCCGGCCGGCGGCGGCGCCGATGTGGGCGGCGTTCGGGCGGGTCGGCAGGCCCATGCTGGTGCGGGTGCCGGTGACGACGTAGCCGCGGACGCCGCCCGCGAGGGCGTTGCGTACGGCGCCGATGTCGTCGGCGGCGGAGAGCGCGAGGCCGTTGGGCCAGCCCGCGGAGCGCGCCTCGGAGAGCAGCGTGAGGCCGGAGCCGTCGGGCAGGTGGACGTCGGCGACGCAGATGTCGCGGGGGTTGGCGATCCGGGGACGGGCCTCCGCGATGGACGACGCCTCGATCACGTCGCGCACGCCCAGCGCCCACAGGTGGCGGGTGACCGTCGAGCGTACGCGGGGGTCGGCCACGACGACCATGGCCGTCGGCTTGTTGGGGCGGTAGGCGACCAGGCTTGTGGGTTGCTCCAGGAGAACAGACACCAGGTCCCTCCAGACGGTGGTGCGGGGACGGGGCCGGCTGGGAGAGCCGGGACGTTCCGTGTCGCGTACGGAAGGTCTCTCACGTCTTCGGCAGGAGCCCCGAAAGGCTTTAGGCAATGATCACGAATTAGTGATGAAAAAACGGACAATTCGGATAGGCGATCGACTGCGCGCGGGGCGCCGAGGCGCGGTGACGGGGGCGCGCGGCGCGGTGCTCGGTGCGGGGGCGCGGCGTGCGGGCTCGGCGCGCCGCGCTCAGCGCTTGTGCCCGCGGCGCTGCGGCAGCGGCACGATCGGCGCGGTGTCCGGCTCCGGGGCCCCCGCGGGCGCCGCCGACGGCGGCAGCCCGGCGCACTGGCACAGCATCTCCACCCACGCCGCCAGGTGCGCGGCGGCGTCCGGGGCGCCGTCCCCGGCCGCACCCGCCGCCCCCGGCGTCCAGGACGCCCGGATCTCGATCTTCGTCGCCGTGCTGCGCTCCGCGAGCCCGCCGAAGTGGTGCGAGGACGCGCGCGTGACGGTGCCGCTCGGCTCGCCGTAGCCGACGCCGCGGGTGTCGAGCGCGCCGGTCAGCCAGGACCAGCACACCTCCGGCAGCAGCGGGTCCGCGGCCATCTCCGGCTCCAGCTCCGCCTGCAGCAGGGTGACGAAGCGGAACGTACCGCGCCAGGTGTCCTGCCCGTCCGGGTCGTGCAGCAGCACCAGCCGGCCGTCGGCGGGCTCGGCGTCCGCCTCCGCCTCCGCCCCGACCTCCGCCTCCAGCGCGTACGCGAACGGGGCGATGCCCCGCGGCGCGCGCGTCGCCCGCAGCGCCGCCTCGGGGCGGACCGCCGCCGCCTCCAGCGCCTCGACGGCCCGCCGGAACGGCGGTGGCAGGGCCCCGCCCGCCTCCTGGCCGTCCGGGCGTCCATCGGGTTCGTCGACGAGGTGTCCAGGAGCCGCAACCATGCCCGGAAGACTAGGGGGCGCGGCACGCAGAAGCGCTGCGGGACACCCGGGTGGCCGGATCTCGACCCCTACGCACGTGCGAGGATGCAGGGGTGAGTGCCGACAGCGCCCCGCGCCCCTCCGCCACGTCCGTCCCCGGCGCCGCCCCGGCGGCCGCGGCGACGCCCCCCGCCGGCCCGGCCGCCGACTCCGCGTTCCTGCGCGCGTGCCGGCGCGAGCCCGTGCCGCACACCCCCGTGTGGTTCATGCGCCAGGCGGGCCGCTCGCTGCCCGAGTACCGGCGGCTGCGCGAGGGCATCGGCATGCTCGACTCGTGCCGGCGGCCCGACCTCGTCACCGAGATCACGCTGCAGCCCGTACGCCGGCACGGCGTGGACGCCGCCATCTTCTTCAGCGACATCGTCGTGCCCCTCAAGGCCATCGGCGTCGACCTCGACATCAAGCCGGGCGTCGGCCCCGTCGTCGCCCAGCCGATCCGCAGCCGCGCGGACCTCGCGCAGCTGCGCCCGCTGGAGCCGGGCGACGTGCCGTACGTGACCGAGGCCGTGGGCGCGCTCACGGCCGAGCTGGGCGCGACGCCGCTGATCGGCTTCGCCGGGGCGCCGTTCACGCTCGCCAGCTACCTGGTCGAGGGCGGCCCGTCGCGCAACCACGAGCACACCAAGGCGATGATGTACGGCGCGCCGGAGCTGTGGGCCGAGCTGGTCGGCCGGCTCGCCGGCATCACGGCGGCGTTCCTGCGGGTGCAGATCGAGGCCGGCGCCGCCGCCGTGCAGCTCTTCGACTCCTGGGCGGGCGCGCTGGCCCCCGCCGACTACCGGCGCGCGGTCCTGCCCGCCTCGGCGGAGGTCTTCGCGGCGGTCGCCGAGTACGGCGTGCCGCGCATCCACTTCGGCGTCGGCACCGGCGAGCTGCTGACCGCGATGGGCGAGGCCGGCGCCGACGTCGTCGGCGTCGACTGGCGGGTGCCGCTGGACGAGGCCGCGCGCCGCGTCGGCCCCGGCAGGGCGCTGCAGGGCAACCTCGACCCGGCGGCGCTGTTCGCGCCGCCGGCGGCGACGGCGGCCAAGGCCGACGAGGTGCTGGCCGCGGCCGCGGGGCTGCCGGGGCACGTGTTCAACCTCGGCCACGGCGTGCTGCCGACGACCGACCCGGACGCGCTGACGCGCCTCGTGGAGCACGTGCACGAGTCCTCGGCCCGCTGACGCCGCCGGCTCCGCGGCGACCGCGGCCGCCCAACTCCCCCTATCACGGCGGCGTTCGGAAAGACAGGGCTGGCGCCGCGTGCCCCCGGTCGCGTAGAACACCGCCATGTGGGTGTGCTTCGCGCTCGTCGCCTGGGCGGCCGCGCTGCTGACGTGCGGGCGCCTGGTCCTCGTCGGTTCCGTCGCCGCGGCACAGCCGGAGCCCGCGCCGGCGCAGGTCCGCGGGGCGCCTGAGCTGACCCTGTACGAGGCGGCCTTCCTCGCCGGCGGTCCGCGCCGGGTCGTGGACGTCACCCTCGTGGCGCTGGCGCGGGAGCGGCGGCTGCTGCTCGCGCACACCGGCTGGGCCACCGTCGTGGACCCGCAGGGACGCGACCCCGTCGAGCGCGCCGTGATCGCCGCCGCCGGGGAAGAGGGCCAGAACACCATTCCGGCCATCCGTGCCGCCGCCTGCTCCGCCGAGGCCGTGCGGGACCTGGACGACGGCCTCGCCGCGGCGGGGCTCGCGGTCCCCCGGCCGATACGGTCCGCCGTCCGCGCCGCGGTGCGGCAGGTGCGGGGCGCGGGGCTGGTGGTCCTCGGCGCCGGCACCGCCGCGCTGGCGCTGCGGGCGCCGGAGCAGGAGCCGATCGCCGGCTGGTTCGTCCTGCCGCTGATACTGGTCTGCGGCTGTCTGGCGATAGCGCGGCTGGAGGTCGGCGAGTACACCCGCTGGGCCACGCCCGACGGCCGCGGGCTGCTCGCCACCGTCGACGCCGGGGACTCGCTGCTGACCGGGCTCGCCGTGCACGGCCCCGCCGCGCTCCCCGACCCCGATATGCGGGCCGCGCTCGCGCGCTAGCGGCCGGCCGCGCCGCGACACCCCCCGCCGGGGTGCTTTACATCGGCAACTCGGCCAAGAATTATCACTTTTACCCTCATTCTTCCCCGTGGACGTGCCGCCCCGCGCGGACGTTCCGCGCCACGCCTTGCCACGCCTTGCCACGCCTTGCCACGCCTTGCCACGCTTCGCGCCGCAGCAGAAGGGCCCTTCGTGAGAGCAGCAGTGCTGTACGGAATCCTCGGTTCGCTCGCTCTCACCGGCCTCGCCGCGGCACCCGCCGCCGACGCCGCGCGGACGGGGACCCCCGTCCCCGTGGCGCAGGCCGCCGAGGGGCCCGAGGCCCGCGGCGCCGCCGTCGCCGCCGCCCGCGCGGCCGAGGCCGGCGTCGACTTCGGCACCTGCCCGGCCGCGGAGGGGCTGCCGGCGCCCGTCGAGTGCGGCACCGTCGCCGTGCCGCTGGACTACGCCCGCCCCGACGGCCGGCAGCTCAAGCTCACCGTCAGCCGCATCGGCGCCACCGGCCCGCGCGCCGAGCGGCAGGGCGGGCTCGTCTTCAACCCCGGCGGCCCCGGCGGCTCCGGCATGTACTTCCCGCTGCTCAGCCGGTCCCCCCGGTGGCAGGGGCTGGCCGAGGTGTACGACTTCGTCGGCTACGCCCCGCGCGGCGTCGGCCGCTCCGGGGCACTGTCCTGCCAGGACCCCGAGCAGTTCGTGCAGGCGCCGTCGAACACCTCCCCGCACCCCTCGGAGCGCGAGAAGAAGGCCCGTATCGCCCAGGCGCGCGCGTACGCCGACGGCTGCGCGGAGAACGCGGGACTGCGGCACTACACGTCCCTCAACAACGCCCGCGACCTCGACGTGCTGCGCGCCGCCCTCGGCGAACGCAGGCTCACCTACCTCGGCGCCTCCTACGGCACCTACTTCGGCAGCCTGTACGCCGCGCTCTTCCCCGACCGGGTGCGCCGCATGGTCTTCGACAGCCCGGTCGACCCCGACCCCCGGCAGATCTGGTACGGCAACAACCTGCGCCAGTCCGCCGCGTTCGAGGAGCGCTGGGCCGACTGGCAGCGCTGGGTCGCCCGGCACGACGACGTCTACCACCTGGGCGACAGCCGGTGGCAGGTGGCGGCGGCGTACCGGCGGGCCCGCCTGATGATCGAGAAGGAGCCCGCCGGCGACCGGGTCGGCACCGCCCAGCTGCAGGCGGCGTTCCTGCAGGCGGCGTACTCCGACGACTACTGGGCGCCCGCCGCCACCGCGCTCGCGGACTACCTGGCGGGCAGGCCCGGGACGCTCGTCGACTTCGCCGCCGACGACCCGGAGGACAACGCCGCGGAGGAGAACGGCAACGCCGTCTACACCGCCGTCGAGTGCAACGACGCGCCCTGGCCCACCGACTGGGAGACCTGGGACCGCGACAACAGCCGCCTCGCGCACGTCGCGCCGTTCGAGACGTGGCAGAACGCCTGGATGAACCTGCCGTGCGCGTTCTGGCCCGCGCCGCGCCAGCAGCCCCTCGACGTCCGCACCGACGCCGGCGAGCTGCCGCCGGTCCTCCTCCTCGCCGCCGAGCGCGACGCGGCCACGCCGTACGAGGGGGCGCGGGAACTCGCGCGCCGGCTGGGCGGCTCGGCGGACCTGGTCACGGAGAAGGACGCCGGGTCGCACGGGCTGGCCGGCGGGGAGAACGACTGCGTCACCAAGCACGTCGACACGTACCTGCGCACCGGGCGCGCACCCGGCGACGTGACCTGCGCGCCGCGCCCGGAGCCGAAGGCGGAGCGGAGCGGGCAGCGGTCCGCGGCGGGCGGGCCGGCGGCCGGCTGAGCGGCGGCACCCCCCCCGCGGGTGGCGCGGCGGGCCGCGGGCTCCGGGCCGCGAGCGGCGTCAGGCCAGCGAGGCCACCAGCTCGGCGACGGGCTTGCGGCGGCCGGTGTAGAACGGCACCTCCTCGCGGACGTGCAGCCGCGCCTCGGACCCGCGCAGGTGCCGCATCAGGTCCACGATGCGGTGCAGCTCGTCGGCCTCGAAGGCGAGGATCCACTCGTAGTCGCCGAGCGAGAACGCCGGCACCGTGTTCGCGCGCACGTCGGGGAAGCCGCGGGCCATCTTGCCGTGGTCGGCGAGCATGCGGCGGCGGTCCTCGTCGGGCAGCAGGTACCAGTCGTAGGAGCGGACGAACGGGTACACGCTGACGTACGCGCGCGGGGTCTCGTCCGCCAGGAACGCCGGGATGTGCGACTTGTTGAACTCGGCGGGGCGGTGCAGCGCCATGTTCGACCAGACCGGTGCGAGGGCGCGGCCGAGCCGGGTGCGGCGGAAGCGGTTGTACGCCTCCTGCAGCGCGTCCGCGGACTCCGCGTGCCACCAGATCATGACGTCGGCGTCGGCGCGCAGGCCCGACACGTCGTACGTGCCGCGCACGACGACGTCCTTCGCGGCCAGCTGCTCGAACAGCTCGGTCACCTCGTCCGCGTAGCCGGCGCGGTCCTCGGGGAGGGTGTCGCGCAGCCGGAACACCGACCAGAGGGTGTAGCGGATGACCTCGTTGAGGTCCCGGGCCTTCTTGCCGGCGTTCGCGGAGCGGGCGGGAGCTGCGCCGGGGGAGGCCGCCGGAGGGGTTGCGTCACTCATGCGGCCATTGTCCCAGGGCGCCCCAGCACCTCGTCGGCGGCCCGGTGCGCGCTCGCGACGCAGGCGGGAACGCCCACGCCGTCGTACAGCGCACCGCACACCGCCAGCCCGGCGGGCAGGGCGCCGCGGATCCGCGCGACGCGGGCGTGGTGCCCGACCTCGTACTGCGGGAGGGCGCCCCGCCACCGGCTGACGCGGCTGGCGACGGGCCGGGCGGCGAGTCCGGTGGCGGCGCGGAGGTCGTCGAGGGAGGCGGTGACGAGGTCGGCGTCGTCACGTTCGAGGGTCTTCTCGTCGTCGACGCGGCCGACGGAGGTGCGCAGCAGGAACAGGTCGTCGTCGCCGGTCCAGCGCCACTTGGCGGAGGAGAACGTCGACGCCTTGATGGTCCGCCCGTCGACCGGCGGCACGAGGAAGCCGGTGCCGGCCGGCAGCTGCGCCGCCGCCTCCCGGCGGGGGAGGGCGAGGGTGACGAGGGCCATGGACGCGTACCGCACGCCGTCGAACTCGGCGGCGGCGCGCGGCGCGGGCCGCCGCAGCAGCCGTGCGGCGGCCGCCGCGGGCACGGCGAGCACGACGGCGTCGGCGACGTAGGAGCACCCCCCGGCGACAACCCGCCACCGCGCACGCCCCGGCTCCCGGGCCGGAGCCCCCGCCGGGGTCCCGGGGCGGAGCCCCGGGGTTCGGGAAGTGGGGGCACCGCCCACGCCCCCAAGGGCGTAGGGGGAGGGGTCGGGGGCAGCCTCCACGCGCTCCAGCGAGGCGACCTCCGCACCGAGCACGATCTCACCGCCCCCCGCACGCACCGCGTCGGCCACCGCCGCCGGCAGCCTCCCGACACCCCCCTCGATGCCCATGAACACCGGCGTCTCCGCCCCGCCCGCGGCAGCCGCCGCCGCACCGCGGGCCTGCACCGCCCGCGCCGCGCCCAGCAGCGTGCCCTCCTCCCGCAGCGCCGCGAACAGCTGCGGCACCGCGGAGCGCATCGACAGCCGGTACGCGTCCCCCGCGTACACCCCGCCCAGCAGCGGCTCCACCAGCCGGTCCGTGACCTCCGCGCCCAGCCGCTCCGCGACGTACGCGCCGATCGCCACGTCCTCGCCCGGCTCCGCCGGCGGCAGCTCCGCCTCCCGGCCGGCCCGCGCCAGGCCCGCCGGCGACAGCACCTCGGCCGCCGCCAGCCGGTCCAGGTCGCCGGGGACGCCCATCACGTGGCCGCCGGGCAGCGGGCGCAGCCGCCCGCGGGTCCACAGCGCCGCCCCGGCCGCCGCCACCGGCTGCAGCGCCGCGCCGAGCCCCACCGCGCGGGCGAGGCCGACCGCCTCGGGGCGGCGGGCGAGCAGCGCCTCCGCGCCGAGGTCGGCGGGCACGCCGGCCACCTCGCCGGCGTGCAGCTTGCCGCCGAGCCGGGTGCCGGCCTCCAGCAGCGTGACCCGGGCGCCGCGGGCGAGCAGCCGGTGCGCGGCGGCGAGTCCGGCGATGCCGCCGCCGATGACGACGACCCCGGGGGCGGGATCCGCGAGTTCCGCGGGCTCCGCGGGCGGTGCGCTGCTCATGGGGCCACTGTCTCAGATCCCGCCGGCGGCCCCCGTTCGGCTCCCGCCGGCAGCCCCCGGCGGGCGGCCGGGAAGGCGCGCTGCTCGTCCCCCCGTCCGCCCGGTCCGTTTCCCGGGCGCCCGGCACCCCACGGCACCGAACCGGAGTAACCAGACGTAGCGTGTCCCTCACGGCGACGAAAGGGAGCGTCATGGGGGCCAAGCAGCGGATGGTGGTCATCGGCGGCGACGCGGCGGGCATGTCCGCCGCGTCGCGCGCGCGCCGGATGCGGGCGCCGGACGAGCTGGAGATCACCGCGTTCGAGCGTGGCCGGTTCACGTCGTACTCCGCCTGCGGGATTCCGTACTGGGTCGGCGGCGAGGTCGACGAGCGCGACCAGCTCATCGCGCGCACCCCGGAGGAGCACCGGCGGCGCGGCATCGACCTGCGGATGCGCACCGAGGTCACCGAGATCGACCTCGACCGGCAGTGCGTACGCACCCGGGACCTCGACGACGAGGACGGTGCGCAGGAGCGCTGGCACGGCTTCGACCACCTGGTGATCGCCACCGGCGCCCGCCCGCTGCGTCCGCCGCTGCCCGGCATCGACGCCCCGGGCGTGCACGGCGTGCAGAGCCTCGACGACGGCCAGGAGCTGCTTGACCGGCTGGAGGAGCGGCGGGTGCGGCACGCGGTCGTGGTCGGCGCCGGGTACATCGGGGTGGAGATGGCCGAGGCGTTCTGCCACCGGGGCATCCACGTCACCGTGCTGGAACGCGCCGAGCAGCCCATGAACACCCTCGACCCCGACATGGGCGCGCTGGTGCACGAGGCGATGAACGGCAACGGCATCGAGACCGTCACGGGCGCCGAGGTCACCGAGGTCCTCACCGGCACGGACGGTGCGGTGCGCGGCGTGGCGACCGCGAAGGGCGAGTACCCGGCGGACGTCGTGGTGCTCGGCCTCGGCGTCCGCCCGGAGACCGGGCTCGCGCGGGACGCGGGGCTGCCGCTGGGCGAGTCCGGCGGGCTGCTGACCGACCTGGCGATGCGGGTGCGGGGGCAGGAGAACGTGTGGGCGGGCGGCGACTGCGTCGAGGTGCTCGACCTGGTGTCGGGCCGCGAGCGGTACATCCCGCTGGGCACGCACGCCAACAAGCACGGGCAGGTCATCGGGCGCAACGTCGGCGGCGGCTTCGCCACGTTCCCGGGCGTGGTCGGCACGGCCGTCAGCAGGGTGTGCGATCTGGAGATCGCCCGTACGGGTCTGCTGGAGGCGCAGGCGCGCGAGGTGGGGTTGCAGTACGTGGCGGTGACCATCCGGTCGACCAGCCGCGCGGGCTACTACCCGCGGGCCGCGCCGATGCACGTGAAGATGCTCGCGGAGCGCCGTACGGGGCGGCTGCTCGGCGTGCAGATCGTCGGCCGCGAGGGCGCGGGCAAGCGGGTGGACATCGCGGCGGTGGCGCTGACGGCGGGCATGACGGTGGAGCAGATGACGGCCCTGGACCTCGGGTACGCGCCGCCGTTCTCGCCGGTGTGGGACCCGGTGCTGGTCGCGGCGCGGAAGGCGGCGGGGGCGGTCGCGGAGGACGCGCGGGAGGCCGACGGCGGCTGACGCGCGGCTGAGGCGGCCGGCCGGCGGGTGACCGCGGCCGGCGGGTCAGCCGCGGCGCAGCGCCGGGTGGTCGGCGACGACCGTGCAGCTGCCGGCGGCGATCTCCGTGTACCCGGCGTCCCTGACCACCGGCAGCCCGCTCGCGGTCAGCTCCGCCCAGCGCGCCGGTCCGGGGGTGCGTACGGCGAGGGGGAAGCCGGCGGCGCGCCAGGCCGCGCGGTCGTCGTCGGGCAGCTCCCACCAGGCGAGTTGGGCGCCGTGGCCGGCCTGGGCCATCGCCTTGCCCGCGGTCATGCCGAGGTCTGGCGCCAGCCAGAGCACCGGGACCCCGGGCGGGGCCGGGGGAGGGGGCGCGGGGTCGGCCAGGTCGGTGCCGGAGACCTGCAGCCGGGCGAGGTCCCGGGGCCACCCGTCCAGCGGTACGGGCGGGAAGACGCGCACCGCGGCGGCGCCCGGGACGTCTGGGGCCGCGCCGGCCTCCCCGGGTGCGCCGGCCTCCCCGACCGGGCGACCCGCCGCCTCCGCCGCCTCCGCCGCCTCCGACGTCACCGTGATCCCCGGCAGCGCCTCCGCCCGGCGCCACTCCGCGCCCCGCGCGCGCCGCACCACCTTGCGGATCCGGGCGTCCTGCCAGTCCCGTACCGCCCGGGCCCACGGGCCGTCGCCGGCGGCGCGCTCGTCCGCCAGCAGGAGCAGCACCGCGCGCGCCGCCGTCTGGAGCGCGTCGGTGCGCGCGGGCGGGGTGCCGCGTTCGATGCGGACGACGAGGGGGAGGACGAACTGCGGCAGCTCGTCGCGGCTCACCGCCTCGTGCTGGAAGGGGCTGGTGTCGGTGCCGGTCACACGATCAAGTGTGCCAGGGGCGCCGCTCGCTTGGCGGAGGGAGGGATTCCGGCAGATCATGCCGTATGCGCAGTGATTTGTTCGCGAAGGAAAACATGGCCGAGCCCGCGACGCAGGCCGGCATGACTCTGCAGAACTCCAAATCGATCAAGTACGCCGTCAACGGCGAGTGTCTGGCCCGGCAGGGCGCGATGGTGGCCTACCGCGGCAATCTGCAGTTCGAGAAGAAGGGCCAGGGGGCGGGGCAGTTCCTCAAGCGCGCGGTCACGGGCGAGGGGCTGGCGCTCATGTCGGTGAAGGGGCAGGGCGAGTGCTGGTTCGCGCTCAGCGCGGCCAACTGCTTCATCCTCGACTTCGACCAGCCCAGCGACACCCTCACCCTCAACGGGCGCAACGTGTTGTGCTTCGACTCGACGCTGTCCTACGACATCAAGGTGGTCAAGGGCGCCGGGATGGCGGGCGGCGGGCTGTTCAACAGCGTGTTCACCGGCCAGGGCCGGCTGGGCGTGGTCTGCGACGGCACCCCGATCGTGATCCCCGTCTCGCCCGGCTACCCGGTCTTCGTCGACACGGACGCCGTCGTCGGCTGGAGCACGCAGCTGCAGACGGGGCTGCACCGCTCGCAGAGCTTCGGGTCCATGATCCGCGGCGGCTCCGGCGAGGTCATGCAGCTGCGGCTGGACGGCGAGGGGTTCGTGGTGGTGCGGCCGAGCGAGACCGGTGCGGGGGCGCCCACCGGGTGACCCCGGGCAGCGGCGGCGGGTGCGTCAGCCCGCCGCCATCAGCTCCGAGACCCTGGCGAACCCGTAGCCGCGGCGGCGCAGCTCCGGCACGATCTCGCGTACGGCCCGCTCGGTGACGGGCGCCGCGCTGCGCGTGACGTGCAGGACGACCACCGACCCCGGCCGCACCCGCGTCAGCACCTCCTCCGCCACCGCGTGCGGGTCGGTGGCGAAGGCGTCGCCGCTGGAGACGTCCCACTGCACGGCGGTCACGCCGGTCGGCGCGAGGGCGCGCAGCGCGGCGTCGTCGTAGCAGCCGCCGGGGAAGCGGAAGTACGGGACGGGCTCGGGCACGCCCGCGCGGCGCAGCGCGGCGAAGGTGCGCTCGACCTCGGCGCGCATGGTCCCGGGGGCCACCTCGGGCAGCCCGTGGCAGGGGACGGCGAAGGCGTGGTGGCTGTAGGAGTGGTTGGCCACCTCGAACAGGGGGTCGCGGCCGACGGTGCGGGCCTGGCCGGGGTAGCGGGCGGCCCAGGTGCCGGTCATGAAGACGGTGGCGGGCACCCTCAGCTCCCGCAGCGCGGCGATGAGCCCGGGGTTGTCGAACCGCTCGCCGGCGTCGGCGCGGTCGTGCTGGTCGGCCATCATGTCGGCGTCGAAGGTGAGCGCGACGCGCTTGCCGCCCGCGGCGCGGCGCACGCCGTGGTGCCACACCGGCGCGAGCCCGGCGCGGACGCGGGCCCCGCGCGGCGCCTTGCCTCCCCCACCGGCTACGCCCTTACTGGCGGGGGTACCCCCTCCCCCGCCGGCTACGCCCTTACTGGCGGGGGTACCCCCATTGCCGTGCGCCCGTCCCTTCGGCTCGCCGTGCGCGGCTCCCCCGTACGCCGCCGGGCGGTCGCCGTGCTTCCGGGCGCCGTGCTCCCCGGCAGGCGGCGGGGCGGGTGCGGGGGACTCGGCGCACGCCGCGAGGAGGAGGGCGAGCAGCGCGGCGAGGGCCGCGCGGGCACGGTGCGGGCGCCGGAAGCGGATCATGCGGGGAGCGTAAGAGCGCTCCCGGGGGGCGCGCGCGCCGGAGCGAGCGCCCGGGTGAACGGGGTACGGCGCCGGTCCGCGGCCCGGACCGCGGACCGGTCCTGACCCGGTCCACGGCCGGGCGCCGCACCGTACGGGCCGGGGCTACCGCCAGCGGCCGGTGATGGCGAAGGTGGTGCCGGGCGCGTAGCAGTTCACGTACATCGTCCGGCCGCTCGGCGAGAACGTGACGCCGGCGAACTCGCCGTACGCCGGTTCCTCCGCGCTGCCGGTGTTCTGCCGGTTGCGCGCCACCGGGAAGACCTCGCCGCGCCGCGAGACGCCGTAGACGAACTGCTCGCCGCCGCCGTCCTCGCACAGGAACAGGCCGCCGGAGGGCGACAGGGCGATGTTGTCCGGGTACTCGCCGGGGGTGTCCACGCCGTGGTCGGGGCCGAAGCGGATGACGAGCTTCAGCTCGTTGGTCCGCGGCGTGTAGCGCCACACCTGGCCGAAGTGGTCGCCGCCGGAGCCCTGGTCGCTCCTGGCGTAGCTGGAGACGAAGTACACCGACCGCCCGCCCCAGTAGCAGCCCTCCAGCTTCTGCGCGTGCGTCATCGGGCGCCCGAAGTCCTGGTGGCGGATCGGGGTCCCGGCGGCCAGCGGGTCGGGCACCTCGATCCACTCGACGTCGTCGAACGTGGCGCCGATCTCCTCGACCACCGACAGGTCGGGCACGTCCGGCACCCGCATGGCCTGCAGTTCGCCGCCGGCCCGCAGGGAGCCGCGGCCGCCCTTGGGCTTCTCCGGCAGGAAGCGGTAGAAGAGCCCGAACGGGTGCTCGAAGGCGTCCTCGGTCTCGTACACCACGCCGTTGGCCGGGTCGAAGGCGACGGCCTCGTGCTGGAAGCGGCCCATCGCGGTGAGCGGGACGGCGCCGCTGGCGTGCGGGTCGGCGGGGTCGACCTCGAAGATGAAGCCGTGGTCCTTGGTGTACCCGTTGGTGCCGGCCTTGTCCTCGGTCTCCTCGCAGGTCAGCCAGGTGTCCCAGAGGCTGGGGCCGCCGGCGCAGTTGACCGCGGTGCCGGCGATGCCGACGCGCTCGCTCTTCGGCTCGCCGTCCCCGCCGACCTCCAGCACGGTGCAGCCGCCCATGCCCATCGGGTCGTAGGTGAGGCCGTCGACGGCCGGGACCCGGTACGCGGCGTTGGGGCGGTTCTCGTGGTTGCGTACGAGCTGTACCCCCGAACGGCCGCGGCAGGCGCGGAAGGCGGCCATGCCGTCGTGGTTGCTGGGCACCGCGCCCTCACCGGAGAGCAGTTGGTCGCCCTCGCGGGAGAGCACCCGGTAACGGAAGCCCTTGGGGAGGTCCAGCAGGCCGTCGGGGTCGGGGACGAGCGGGCCGTAGCCGGCGTGGTGCGGGGCGTGCGCGGCGGCGGTGCCGGCGTACAGCTCGGAGACGGTGCCGGTGAAGGCGATACCGGCGCCCAGCGCACCGGTGCGGGCGAGGACCTGACGTCGTGTTGCAGACATGCGGAAGACCAACTCCCTGCTGGCGGACAGGAAAACGGTGACCCGATCGTGTGTACCACCCGGTGAACCGAAAGTGAACCAGGTGAGAGGGTGTGTGCAGGTCTAGTCCTCTGGCCCCGCCGGCCGCGCCGCCCCGCCGTCGGCCCCTCCGGCGGCGGCGTGCGCGTCGCGCGCCAGGGCGGTCAGCCGGGATATCGCGCGGAAGTACTTCTTGCGGTAGCCGCCGGCGAGCATCTCCGGGCCGAACAGCCGGTCGAACGGCACGCCGGAGGCGAGCACGGGTATCTCCCGGTCGTACAGCCGGTCCGCGAGCACGACCAGCCGCAGCGCCGTCGCCTCGTCGGTCACCGGCCGCACGCCGGTCAGGCACACGATCCGTACGCCGTCGGTCAGCGCGCCGTACCGGCTGGGGTGGACGCGCGCGAGGTGGCCCAGCAGGTCGGGGAAGGCGTCGAGGGTGGCGCCCGGGACGGTGCGGGCGGCGCGGGCGACGGTCTCGTCGGCCGGTGGGGTGGGGGCATCGGGCAGGCCGCGGTGGCGGTAGTCGTCGCCGTCGATGCGCAGCGGGCGGAAGCGGGCGGCCAGGCCCTGTATCTCGCGCAGGAAGTCGGCCGCGGCGAACCGGCCCTCGCCCAGCTTGCCGGGCAGCGTGTTGGAGGTGGCGGCCAGCGCAACGCCGGACTCCACGAGCTTGCCGAGGAGGGAGGAGACCAGCACGGTGTCGCCGGGGTCGTCCAGCTCGAACTCGTCGATGCACAGCAGCCGGTGGCTGCCGAGGGTGCGTACCGTCTGCTGGAAGCCCAGCGCCCCCACCAGGTGCGTCAGCTCGACGAAGGTGCAGAAGCCCTTGCGCTCGGGAACGGCCTCGGTGGCGTGCCAGAGCGAGGCCAGCAGGTGGGTCTTGCCGACGCCGAAGCCGCCGTCCAGATACACCCCGCGCGGCCCGGCCGGCTCCTTCGGCGCCCGCCGCCACCACGGCCGCCGGCCTCCCCCGCCGGCTACGCCCTCACTGGCGGGGGTACCCCCACTGACGGCCGTGGCGCCGCCGCCGAGCCCGGCGGCGAAGGCGGTGAGGGCGCGTACGGCCTCGGCCTGGCCGGGGCGGGCCGGGTCCGGCACGTAGGTCGCAAAGCGCACCGCGTCGAAGCGCGGCGGCGGCACCAGCTCGGCGACCAGCCGCTCGGCGGGGACATGCGGCTCGCGGCCGGTGAGCGCACCGGGGGATATCCCGGCGCCCGGCGTGCCGGCGGCGGGGGCGGAGGTCGAAGGGGGCACGTTCTCACTGTACGGTCGCCGCCTCGGCGAGCCGCACACCAGTGCCCCATGCCACACTGCCGCTTATGCGCCGCTTGCTGCCCGTACCCGCCGACCCGTCCGCGCTCGCCGACCGTGAGTGGTCCCTGGACGAGCTGGCGGACGCCTACGCCTATCCCGAGGGGGGCGGTGTCTGGCTGCGGGCCAACATGGTCAGCACCGTCGACGGCGCCGCGGCCTTCGGCGGGCGCTCCCAGCCGCTGTCGTGCGACGCCGACATGCGCGTCTTCGGAGTGCTCCGCGGGCTGGCGGACGTGGTGATCGTGGGTGCAGAAACGGTACGCCTTGAGGGGTACCGGCCGGCCCGCGCCCGGGCGGCCTTCGCCGCCCGCCGGGCCGCGGCGAGCCAGCCCCCCGCCCCGCCCGTCGCGGTGCTCTCCGCCTCCCTCGACCTCGACTTCTCGCTGCCGCTGTTCACCGCACCGGCCGTCCCGACGCTGCTGCTGACGGGCGCGGAGGCGCCCGCGGAGCGGCTGGCCGCGGCCCGGGCGGCGGGGGTGGAGGTCGTGGTCGCGGGGGAGGGCCGGGGCGCCGACCCGGCGGCGGCCCTCGGTGCGCTGGCGGAGCGCGGGCTCCGGCGGCTGCTGACCGAGGGCGGGCCCGCCGTGCTGGGGGCGTTCGCCGGGGCGGGGGTACTCGACGAACTGTGCCTGACCCTGGCGCCCCGCGCGGCGCTGGGAGACGCGCCGCGGATCATGCGCGGCGCCGCCCCGCCGGCGGAGCCGCTCGGCCTCGCCCTGTACTCGGTCATGGAGGAGGCCGGCTTTCTGTTCACGCGTTACCGTCGGTTCTGACAATCTGCGGAATATAACGTTCCGCTTAGCCGTGCTGGGGCAGACTGAATCGGCAGGATCGTTTCTGGCGTGGTCTTTGTGCCTGTGCGGAAGAAGGGCGTCCATCGTGTTCACCACCGTCCTGATGATCGAGAAACCGCTCGCGCCCGTGGATGTGGAGATGGTCACCACCCTCCACGGCGAGGAGCGCGTCAGCTTCGTCGTGCTCCTGCAACCCCGCGGCGACCAGGGAGTGCTGCTGCGTGCCCTCGACGACGTGGCGCTCGGCGAGCTGGAGGACGCGGTCCGCGAGTCGGACGAGCCGGAGGGGCACGAGGCGCTGCCCACGGCCCGCATGTCGCTGGAGCACTCCCTGAAGGCACTGCGCGAGCAGGGCGCCGAGGCGGTCGGGGAGATCGTCGACCGGCACCCGCTGGACCTGCTGCAGTCCGTCGTGGAGCAGACCCGGGCCGACGAGGTGATCGTGCTCACCGCGCCGCACCTGGTGGAGGAGTTCTTCCACCGCGACTGGGCCTCCCGGGCCCGGCACAAGGTCGGCGTGCCGGTGCTGAAGCTCTTCGCGCACGACGGCTGACCCCGCCCCGCGCCGCCCCGGGCCCGGGGCGCGCCCGCGCCGGGCCGCCGGGCCGGCGGGGTGCCCGGCCCGGAACGCCGTCGCGGGATGGAAGAATCGTCGCGTCCCAACCGAGCCCAAGGAGCGCACACCACATGACCCCGGGGATCCCGCCCACGCTGGAGAGTCCGCACTTCATCGGCATCGGCGGCGCCGGTATGTCGGGCATCGCGAAGATCCTCGCCCAGCGCGGCGCCGCCGTCGCCGGCAGCGACGCCCGCGAGTCCGGCGCCGTGGCCGCCCTCCGCGAGCTGGGCGCCGTCGTGCACCTCGGCCACGCCGCCGGGCACCTCGACCCCGCCGCCAGCGCCGTCGTCGTCTCCTCCGCCATCCGCGAGGACAACCCCGAGCTGGCCGCCGCCCGCGAGCGCGGCCTGCCCGTCGTGCACCGCTCCGACGCGCTCGCCGCCGTCATGGACGGGCTGCGCCCCGTCGCCGTCGCCGGCACCCACGGCAAGACGACCACCACCGCCATGCTCGCGGTCGCCCTGCGCACCCTCGGCCGCGACCCGTCGTACGCCGTCGGCGGCGACATCGACGTCCCCGGCTCCAACGCGCACCACGGCCTCGGCGAGGTCTTCGTCGCCGAGGCCGACGAGAGCGACCGCAGCTTCCACACGTACGCGCCCGAGGTCGCCGTCGTCCTCAACGTCGAGCTGGACCACCACGCCAACTACGCCTCGCTGGAGGAGGTCTACGCCTCCTTCGAGACCTTCGCCGCCCGCATCGTCCCCGGCGGCACCCTCGTCGTCTCCGCCGACCACCCCGGCGCCCGCGAGCTGACCCGGCGGCTGGCCGGCAGCGGCGTGCGCACCGTCACCTACGGCGGGTCACCCGACGCCGACGCGCGTGTGCTCGGCGTCACCCCCAAGGGCCTGACCAGCGAGGTCACCGTGCTGCTCGACGGCGCGGAGCACACCTTCGGCGTCTCCGTCCCCGGCCGCCACTACGCCCACAACGCCGTCGCCGCCCTCGCCGCCGGCGCCGCGGCCGGCGTGCCCGCCGGGGAGCTGGCGCCGGCGCTGTCGTCGTTCACCGGGGTCGGCAGGCGGCTCCAGACCAGGGGCACCGCCGCGGGCGTGCGGGTCGTGGACACGTACGCGCACCACCCGACCGAGATGACCGCCGACCTCCAGGCCGTACGGGCCGCCGCCGACGACGGCCACGACGGCGGCCCCGGCCGCATCCTCGTGGTCTTCCAGCCCCACCTGTACTCCCGCACCCGCGAGCTGGGCGCCGAGATGGGCCACGCCCTCGCGCTCGCGGACGCCGCCGTCGTCCTCGGCATCTACCCCGCCCGCGAGGACCCGATCCCGGGCGTGACCAGCGACATCATCATCGACGCGGCGCGCACCCGGGGCGCCGACGTCACCCCCGCGCCCGACCCGGCCGCCGTCCCCGGCCTCGTCGCCGGAATGGCGAAGCCCGGCGATCTCGTTCTCACCATGGGGGCGGGGGACGTCACCGAGCTGGGACCGAGGATCCTGTCCCGACTGGAGGGCTGACATGACGTACGAGGTCGACAAGCCGGACGAGCAGTGGCGCACGGAGCTGTCGCCCGAGGAGTACCGCGTCCTGCGGAAGGCGGGCACCGAGCCCGCCTTCACCGGCGAGTACACCGACACGAAGACCGAGGGTGTCTACGAGTGCCGCGCCTGCGGCGCGGAGCTGTTCCGCTCCACGGAGAAGTTCGAGAGCCACTGCGGCTGGCCGAGCTTCTACGACCCCGCGCGGAGCGAGGCCGTCGGGCTGCTGGAGGACCGCTCGCTGGGCATGACCCGCACCGAGGTGCGCTGCGCCCGCTGCGGCTCCCACCTGGGCCACGTCTTCACCGGCGAGGGCTACCCGACCCCGACCGACCAGCGCTACTGCATCAACTCCGTGTCGCTGCGGCTGGTGACCGACGGGCAGTGAGGCCCGCGCCGCCGCGACGGGAAGGCCGGGCCGGCCGCGCGGCGCGTGCCCGCGGGTGCGTGCACGCGCCGCCGGTCCGTCAGCAGGCCCCCGCGGAACGCCACTCCGCGAGTTCGTCCAGGGTGATGACGCCCGGGTCGTGGTACACCCGGTCCAGGAAGTCCGGCGGGTTGTGCTCGCCGTCCTGGATGAAGTCGCCGCTCCAGGTGGTGAACCAGCTCCAGTCGGCCTCGTACGCCCGCAGCAGCTCCGGGTCCGGGATCGACCCGGTCTCGGTGAGGGCGACGAGCTTCCGGTCGCCGCCGAGTTCGACGAGCTTCTCGTACGTGCCGCTGACCGGGCCGTGGTCGCCGACGGGCGGGTAGGTGTCGGCGCTGACGATGTCCACGGTCCCGTCGCCCGGGTACCACTCGGGGTCGACGGAGTTCCACACCCAGATCAGGTTGTGCAGCCCGTGGTGGTTGACCATCCGGTCGTACATCAGGTTCCACAGCTCCTTCGCGGGCCCGGGGCCGTGCGCGCCCCACCAGAACCAGCCGCCCTCGGCCTCGTGCAGCGGGCGCCACAGCACGGGGACGTCCGCGGCCTGCAGCCGCAGGAGTTCCCCTGCGATGGCGTCGATGTCGCGCAGCAGCAGCGCGTACTCCGCGGACTGCGGTTCGGCGAGCGCCGCGGCCACGTCGAACGTCGTGGCGTCGGTGTAGAAGCCGCGCCACCACTCCTTGCCGGGCTCGTCGATCAGCCCGGCCGGGGCGTTCCAGTGCCAGGTGAAGGTGGTGATGCCGCCGCGTTCGTCCCAGGCCAGGGCGTTCTCGACCTCGGTCGAGGTGGCCCCGCGCTCGACGCGGCTGGGGGAGTAGTCCATCATGTCGAGCCCGGCGACGGCCGGGGTCTTGCCGACGTTGTCCTCCAGCCACCGGACGGAGTCCATGTCCTGCTGGCCGCTGAGGATGTTCTCGCCGTAGTTCGCGGTGAGGTCGGCCAGCAGCTCGCGGACCTCGGGCGTGGCGTCGGGGTCGACGGGAACGCCGGAGACCTGGTGCGGCGGCCGGGGCTCGCTGGGGGAGAGGCTGATGGCGTCGATCTCGTACCAGCCCCAGTTGTTCACGATCGTCACCGTGTTGGCGCCCTCCCGCAGGAGCACCCTGCCGGCGGAGACGGTGCTGAAGGTGTCGGTGGCGGCGAAGGTGACGTCTCCGGCGCCCTCGCCGTTGAGCCGCAGCGTGGCGGTTTTCCGGCCGTAGGGCGCGCGGTAGTGGACCGTCAGGTCGTGCAGGCCGCCGGGGCTGTCGGGGACGGTGAGGGTGACCTGGTCCGACGCCTCGTCGAAGCCGGCGACGTAGCCGGTGCCGGAGTAACCCGGCGCGGTCGACTCCACGACGACGCCGCTGAGTTCGCCGTCCTCGGCCTCGTAGACGGCCGGCGCGGCGGCGTCCGCGGGCTCCTGGGCGGCGGCGTGGGACGGAAGGGCGGCCACGGAGAGCAGACCGGCGAGGAGCGCTGCCGGCACGGCCCGCAGCAGCGCCGGCCGGCGTCGTCCGGGGGGTGATCGTCGGAGCATGGGGTCTCCAGGGGGGCGTGAACGCTCCGTGATGGGAGCGCTCCCAAGTCGCGGTGAGGGGAGAATCGCAACGCCACCGGCGCGCGTCAATACCGCGCGCGGAGCCGGTGCGGAGTCCCGGCCGGCGCCGGGCACCCGCCCGGCGCCGGGATGCCGCCCGCCGGACGGCGGGGAGCCTCCCGGGCCCGCCCCCGATACGTACCGGCCCGGGAGGCACGTGCGCGCCCCGCGTCAGTCGTCGACGCGCGCGAACGGGGCCGGGGTCTCGCCCGTCCAGCGGTAGAGGTAGACCTCGCCCTCCTGCTTGCGCGTCCCGCCGTCGTCCACGGCCCGGCCCTCGGCCACGTAGTAGCGGCCGTCGCCCAGCGCGTCGAAGCCGTAGTTGCCGTGGAACTCCCAGCCGCGCAGGCCCGTCTCCGGGTCGTTCAGGCCCGCGTCGCGCAGCGTCAGCAGCCTGCCCTCCTCCGGCTCGGCCTGGCCCCTGATCTCGCCGCGCACCGGCTTCTTCGTGCCGTCGACGGTGAAGAACGAGTAGTTCGGGAAGCCCTCCTTCTTGCCCTTGTAGACCGCCATGATCCAGTTGCGGGTGTACGGGTCGTACTGGAGGTTCTGCACGCCGTAGGTGGTGTTGCCGGTGTACGCGAAGTACTTGCCGCCGTGCCGCTTCGGGCCGCTGCGGTGCGGGTCGGCCTGCGACAGCGGGCGCTCGTAGCGGCGCCAGTTGCGCACGTCGTACTCCAGGATCACCTGGTGGTCGTTGTCCGCGCGCCCGGTGTGGGAGTACACGCCGTAGGCGACCATGAGCTTCTGCGGCCCGCCGCGCCTGCCGAATCCCGGGCCGAAGGAGACGCCGTCGATGCCGCTGCAGCCGTAGCGGTGGTCGGGGGTGTCCGCGGTGTCGCCGTCGAAGACGCCGTCGCCGTTCATGTCGGCGGTGAAGTCCTCGACGACCTCGTCGAGGTGGACGGCGGTCATCACGCCGTCGGTCTCGGCGTTCATGCCGACCCGGTCGATCTCGTCCACGTCGAAGACCGCGATGTAGAACGCCTCTTCGGCCTTGTACTCAAGAGAGCCGTAGACGCGGCCGTCGCGGTGGTTCAGGTCGATGTCGCCGAGGTGGCCGGTGAGGCCCTCGACGGTGCCGATCACGTTGCCGTCGAGGTCGGTCTTGACCAGCATCTGCGTGAACGACCAGTAGACGAGGCCGCGCTCGGTGTCGACGGTCACGCCCTGGACGTGGCTCGTCGGCCACGCCCCGCCGTGGATGTGGGTGGGCAGCTGGGGCGGGCGCGGCTTCGCGGCGGGTGCGGCCCCGGCGGGCGCGCCGGCGGTCGCGGCGCCGGCGGGGGCGGCGGTGAGCAGGAGGGCGGGGACGGCTATGCCGGCGACGACGGCCGCTCTGGCCGTACGGAACTTGCCGCGCATGCGGGTTCCTTTCCACGGGTTATCTGGTGAACACTTCCGGATTCGCGCAGTGGAGCAGGGGGCGGCCGGCCAGGTGGTGGCCGACCTCGGCGGCGACCATGCCGGCCGCGTTGTGGGCGGTCTGGCGGCTGGCGCCGGCCAGGTGGGGGGTGAGCACGACGCCCGGGGTACGGGGCAGTCGTGAGTCTGCGGGCAGCGGTTCCACGGGGTACACGTCGAACGCGGCGCCGAAGAGCCGGCCTTCGTCGAGGGCGTCGCAGACCGCGTCGTAGTCGACGAGGGAGCCGCGGGCGCAGTTGACGAGGACGCCGCCGGCGGGCATGAGGCCGATCAGCTCGCGGGAGATCAGCCCTTCGGTACCGGGAGCGGCGCGGGCGTGCACGGTGACGAAGGCGGAACGATTTATCAGCTCGTCGAGACCGACCAGTTCGTCCGGAGCGACGGCCGCCGCGTCGGCGAGGGGGTCGGCGACGAGCACCCGGGCGCCGAAGCCGCGGACGATACCCGCCACCCGGGAACCGATGGCGCCGTACCCGACGATGCCGACGGTGCTGCCGGCCAGCTCCGGGCCGACGCTCTCGTAGCGGTAGTAGTCGCCGCGCCAGGTGCCGCCGGCCAGGTCCGCGTGGGTGGCGGGGATCCGGCGGGCGGCGGCCAGCATCAGCGCCACGGTGTGCTCGGCGGTGGCGGTGGCGTTGCGGCCGGGGGCGTAGGTGACGGCGACGCCGTGCCGGGTGGCCGCGTCGAGGTTGGCGTTGACGGGGCCGCCGCGGCTGACGCAGAACAGCCGCAGGGCGGGGCTGGCGGCGAGGATCCGCTCGGTCAGCGGCGCCATCTGCGTGACGCACACGTCGACGCCGTCGAGGGCCTCGATGAGCTGGTCCTCCGTTCCCGACGCCTCGCGCACCTCGGCCACCGGGCCGAACGGCTCGACGGGCCAGGGCAGCGTCAGCTCGCGGAACGCGGCGTCGGGCGCGACCGGGCGGAGCCGGTCGCGGAGCAGGTCGTTGGTGACGAAGTGGTCGCCAGCGGCGAGGATGACGGTCACGCGGGTACTCCCGGGGTCGCGGGTCGGTTCAGCGCCAGCAGCGAGGGGGTGCCGTCGCGGAGGACCAGCTCGTTCAGGGCGCAGTTGGCCAGGTACGGGAAGACGCGGCGGTAGTCGCCGAGCGGCAGGCCGAGGAGCCGGCACAGGGTGAGCCGGATGGCGGTCGAGTGCGCGACGACGAGTATCCGGCCGCCGTCGGCACCCGCGCCGCCCCCCTCGCTGCCGCCGCCGTGTTCGGCCCGCAGGCCGGCGAGGAAGGCGGCGTAGCGCTCGACGACCGCGGCCGGGTCCTCGCCGCCGGGGAAGTGGTGGGCCACCGGGTCGGCCTCGAACGACGTCACCGCCTCGGGCATCCGCTCGCGCATCTCGGCGCGGGTCAGCCCCTCGGCGACGCCGAAGTCCAGTTCGCGCAGCCGTTCGTCGAGGCGCAGCGGCAGCCCGGCGCGGGCCGCGCTGTCCGCCGCGGTCTGCCGGCAGCGGAGCATCGGGGAGGACCACACCGCCGTCAGCCGCGCCTGCTCCGCCCAGTCGGCGAGTGCGGCGGCCTGGTCGCGGCCGTGGTCGGTGAGGTCGATGTCGGTGGCGCCGGCGTAGCGGTTCTCGCCGTGCCAGACGCTCTCCCCGTGCCGGACGAAGATGACGTTGAGGCTCAAGACGCGGTCCTCTCTCGTGCGTGGGCCGCGACGACCTCGGGCAGCCAGCCGCGCCGGGCCAGCAGGTCGACGAGCCGGACGTAGCCCTCGTCGTGGGCGGCTCTGTACGGGTCGCGGGGCTCGACGGTGCGGTCGGCCCGGACCATCGCGGCGGCGGCGCGGTCCAGGGCGCCGCCGCTCCCGTCGAGGGCGGCGGCGGCCAGGACGGCCATGCCGAGCGCCGGCTGGGCGTGGCGCGGCAGCGTCACCGGCCGGCGCAGGACGTCGGCGCGGAGCTGGTTCCACACCGGGTTGCGGGTCGCGCCGCCGGTGAGGACGACGGCCCCGGTGGCGCGGGCGCCGAGCAGGTCGGCGTAGTCGAAGCAGAGCCGTTCGACGTACGCGGCGCCCTGCAGCAGCGCCGCGAAGTCCTCGGCGCGGCCGGCCGCCGCGCGGCTGCGGAACTCCGTCGCGTCCGGGGCGACGAACGGGAACCGCTCCCCGGGCGAGACCAGCGGGTAGCGCAGCAGTCGCGCGGGCAGCAGCGGCTCCGC
Source organism: Streptomyces sp. CNH099 (assembly GCA_000514715.1). Classification (GTDB taxonomy): domain Bacteria; phylum Actinomycetota; class Actinomycetes; order Streptomycetales; family Streptomycetaceae; genus Streptomyces; species Streptomyces synnematoformans. The sequence goes on from AZWL01000022.1 coordinate 70,942, forward strand.
CGCGGCCGTCAGCCGGTCCAGGTCGGCGCCGGCGAACTCCCGCGCCACCAGCCCGGCCCCGACGCTGGACGCGCCGCCCGGCAGCCAGGTGCCCGCGGGCGACCGGTGCGAGTACATGACGCCCGCCGGGTCGCGGACCAGCTCGGCCGTCACGCCCTTGAGCACCAGCGTGGTGCCCATGACGGAGTTCCAGCTGCCCACCGCCGTGGCGCCGGAGCCCAGCTGGGCGGCGCAGCCGTCGGTCATCCCGGCGATCACGGCGGTGCCCGCGACGAGGCCCGTCTCCTCGGCCGCGGCGGCCGAGACCTCCCCGAGCACCGTGCCGGGCGGCACCAGGCCGGGCAGCAGCCCGGCGGGGATGCCGAGGCCGGCGAAGACCTCCTCGGGCCAGGTCGCCGTCGCGGCGTCGGCGCCGGTCTTGAGCGCGTTGCTGGTGTCGGTGGGCACGTCGTGGCCGACGAGCCGGCGGTTGACGACGTCGCTCTGGTGGGCCAGCCGCCAGCCGTCCGCCGCCGCCCGCGGGTGCCGGTCGAGCAGCCAGCGCAGCTTCGGCAGCCCCCAGGAGCGCTGCATCCGCCGGTAGCCGGCCCGGGTCCACCGCTCCTCGCCGGCCTCGTTGACCTGCTCGGCCTGGGCGGCGGCGCGCCCGTCGTCGTACATCAGCGCGGGGGTGACGGGGATCCCGCGCCGGTCGGTCAGGGTCACGGTGCCGGAGGTGGCGTCGACGGCCACGGCCCGGATCCGCCGCGGGTCGGCGCCCGCGGCGCGGGCCCTCCCGACCGCGGCGCACACCGCGCGCCACCACTCGTCCGGGTCCTGCTCGTGGCGTTCGCCGCTGCGCTCGCTGGTGAGCGGGGCCGCTCCGGTGCCGAGCAGCCGCCCGGCGGAGTCGGCGGCCACCGCGCGGACGCCCTGCGTGCCCAGGTCGATGCCGAGCCAGGCGTCCGGTGCCGGGTCGGTCATGCGCCGGCTCCAGCGGAGTGCGCGGGGCCGCCGTCGCCGGGCGTACGCCCCCGGCCCAGCGCCCACACCGGCCGGTGCAGCTCCCGCAGCCGCAGGAACGCGGCGTAGCGGCCGTCCGCGGCGCGGTCCGGGTCCGGTTCGTACGACGCGGCGATCCGCACCTGCCGGGCCGCCGCCGTCGCGAAGTCCGGCTCCCGGCCGGTGGCGACCGCGCCGGTCAGCCACGCGCCGCGGGCGCCGATCTCGGTGTCCGCGGGGATCGCCACGGGCACGCCCGTGATGTCGGCGATCAGCCGCATCCAGAAGCGGCTGCGGGTGCCGCCGCCGCTGAGGGTCAGCAGGTCCGGCTCGGCCGGGGAGGCGGCGAGGCAGTCGCGGATGGCCAGGGTGACCCCTTCCACCACCGCGCGGGCCACGTCCGCCCGGCCGCTGTCCAGCGACAGGCCGGTCAGCGAGCCGCGGGCGGCCGGGTCGAAGAACGGCGCGCGCTCGCCGGCGGGGGAGAGGTACGGCAGGAAGCGCACCCCCGCGGTGTCCTCGGCGCCCTCCTCGGCCAGCTCCATCAGCTCGGCGGCGGAGGACAGCCCGAGCAGCCTCGCGCCCCAGTCGAGCATGTCGCCGCCGCTCATGGTGGGGAAGGCGCGCAGGTAGTGGCCGGGGACGCCGAGCGGGACGGTGATGCCCACGGGGGCGGCGCCGCCGGCCGGGCCGGCGGCGGGCGGCGCGGCCGTGACGATCTCGGTGGAGAGCGTGGTGCCGAGGATGGTGCACGCGCGGCCCGCGCTCACCGCGCCCGAGCCGATGGCGGTGGCGCAGATGTCGTACGGCGCCAGCACCACGGGGACGTCCGGGGGCAGCCCGGTCGCGGCCGCGGCGGCGGGGGCGAGCGCGGTGACGCGGTGGTCGTCGTCGCGCAGCGGCGGCAGCAGGTCGCGGGCCCACTCCACCCCGTACAGCTCGAACAGCCGGTCCGACCAGGTGCGCCCGGCGATGTCCAGGAACGGGGCGGCGGCCTCCGACTCGTCCACGGCCGGCCGGCCGGTGAGCCGGTAGAACAGCCAGCCGCCGCAGGTCAGCAGGTGCCGGGAGCGGGCGGTACGGTCCGGGTCATGCGTGCGCAGCCAGGCCAGCACGGCGTTCGGCATGCCCGTCGACAGCCGCGACCCGCAGATGCGGAACGCCTCGTCCACGGTCCCGTCGCGCTCCCACCCGGCGACGATGTCGGCGGCGCGGCCGTCGTTCCACAGCACCGCGGGCCCGGTGGGCCGGCCGTCGCCGTCGACCAGCCAGGCGCCGTCGCCCTGCCCGGTGACCGCGACGAACCGCGGCGGCGCGGGCAGCGCCGCCACCACCTCCCGGACGGCGGCGGCCACCGCGTCCCACACCTCGGTCATGTCCTGCTCGGCCCAGCCCGGGCGGGGCCGGGTCACCCGGGTCGGGCGCCGGCCGACCGTCAGCTCCGCGCCGTCCGGCCCGTAGCCGACGACCTTGACGACGGTGGTGCCGGCGTCGATCGCGATCGCGGTCATGTCCTCAGCCCCTTCCGTGTGCCTGCCGCGACCGGCGGGCCGCGGAGTCCAGGGCCACGGCGACGAGCAGCACCAGGCCCGTGATGATGAAGCGGTACGAGGAGTCGAGGTTGAGCAGCGTCAGCCCGCTGGAGATCGACTGGATGACCAGCACGCCCAGCAGCGCGGCGAACGCGGTGCCGCGGCCGCCGAAGAGGCTGGTGCCGCCGATGACCGCGGCGGCGATGGCGTTGAGGTTGACGTCCGCGGTGCCGGTGGACTGGTTCGCCGCCGCCAGCCGGGCGGCGGCCAGCACGCCGCCGGTCGCCGCCAGCGCCGAGCACATGACGAACGCGGAGGTGTAGACGGCGCGGACGTTGATACCGGCCCGGCGGGCGGCCTCCGCGTTGCCGCCCACCGCGTACAGGGACCGGCCGAACTTCGTCTTCTTCAGGACGTAGTGCACCATCAGCACCAGGGTGACGAAGAGCATGAACATCCAGGGGACGCCGCGGGTGCGGTTCAGGTAGTAGACCGTGAACAGCAGCGCCGCGGCCAGCAGCCCCGCCTGCAGCCCGAGCCACGGCATCGACGCCGACGACAGCCCGGCGCGGCGCCGGCTGCGGGCCCGTACCCAGCCGACGGCGAGGAAGCCGCCGCCCGCCGCGACCGCGAAGACGTAGGCGAGGGCCTCGGGGACGAACCACACCTGCGCGAACTTCACCAGCGGCGAGTCGTACGGGAGGTTGATGGCGTTCTGGTCGCGCAGCAGCCACAGCTGGGTGCCCAGGAAGGCCAGCAGCCCGCCGAGGGTGACGACGAAGCTGGGCACGCCGAAGCGGTTGAGTATCTGGCCGTAGAGCCAGCCGATCGCGCAGCCGCTGCCGATCGCGACGGCGATCGCCAGCGCCATCGGCTGCTCGTGCTTGACCATGACGACGGCGGTGGCCGCGGCCGACACGCCGCTCACCGAGCCGACGGACAGGTCGATCTGGCCGACGAGCAGCACGCAGACGACGCCCAGCGCGATGACGCCGAGCGGCACCATCTCGAAGGCCAGGTTCACCAGGTTGGTGCTGGACAGGAACGTCTGGTTCAGCGACTGGAAGATCGTCCAGATGACCACGATGCCGGCGACGACGGGCAGCATGCCCAGGTCGCCGTCGCGGGTGCGGCGGACGGCGGCGCGGACGGCGTCGCCGATGCCCTGGGGCGTCGCGAGCCGCTCGTCCTGCCGGTCGGCGGCCTTGCCCAGCGGAGTGTCCAGGGATGTCACGGCAGTTCCTTCTCCTTCCGCGGGCCGGAGTCCGGCCGCGGGGCTGTGTCCGTCCGTGGGTCTGCGTCCGCCCGCGGACCCGCGGATGCCCGGCGGGCCGCGCGCTGCGCGACCACGTTGTCGGCCGCACCGGTGATCGCGGCGACCACCTGCTCCGAGGTGACGGTGCGGGCGTCGAACACGCCGTTGTTGCGGCCGAGGCGGAGCACGGCCACCCGGTCGGCGACGGCGCGGACGTCGTCCATGTTGTGGCTGATCATGACGACGCCGAGGCCGTTGCCCCGCAGCCGCTCGATCAGGTTCAGCACCTCGGCGGTCTGCGCCACGCCGAGCGCGGCGGTCGGCTCGTCGAGCAGGATCACCTCGGGCTTGCCCAGCAGCGCCCGGGTGATCGCCACCGTCTGCCGCTGGCCGCCGGAGAGCGCGGCCACCGGCACGTCGAGGGTGGGGATACGGGCCGACAGCTCGCGCAGCAGCTCCCAGGAGCGGGTCTCCATGGCGACGTCGTCCAGCATCCAGGGGCGCAGCTCCTGGCCGAGGAAGAGGTTCGCCTTGACGTCGAGGTTCTCGCACAGCGCCAGGTCCTGGAAGACGGTGGCGATACCGATGGCCTGCGCGTCGGCCGGGGTGCCGAGGGAGACCTCCCGGCCGTGGAAGGAGATGGTCCCCCCGTCGGGGGTGTACACGCCCGACAGGATCTTCACCAGCGTGGACTTGCCGGCGCCGTTGTCCCCGACGACGGCCACCACCTCGCCGGCGGCCACGTCGAGGTCGATGCCGGTGAGCGCGGCGACGGCGCCGAACTGCTTGCTGACGCCGCGCAGGGACAGCACGGTGGGCGCGGTCGGGGCGGCGGGGGCTGTCATCGTGACCCTTGTCCTTTCGTCTCCGTCGGGTTGCCGTCTCGGGGCCGCCGTCAGCTGATGCCGAGGCTCTTGCAGTCGTCGGCGTACACGCGGGTGCACACGTCCTCGACCTTGAGCACCCCGTCGGGGCCGAAGATGACCTCCTTGAGGTTCTCCCGGGTCACGACGGTCGGCTGGAAGAGCTGGGACGGCGTGTCGAAGAGCGTGGTGTCGGCCTTGGGCTTCTCGCCCCGCATCAGGTCGTACGCGACCTCGGCGGCGGCCTCCGCGACGGTCTTGATCGGCTTGGAGATGGTGTTGAACTGGTCGCCGGCGATGATCCGCTGAACGGCCGCCAGCTCGGCGTCGTTGCCGGTGACCGGCGGGACGTCGGCCTCGGCGGCCTTGAACGCGGCGATCGAGCCGCCGCCGGTGCCGTCGTTGGCGGCGACCACGCCGGCGATGCGGTCGGAGTACTGGGAGATCTGGCCGCTGACCCACTGCTGGGCCTTCTCCGGCGACCAGTCGGGGGTGTCGTACTCGGCGAGCAGCTCGTAGCCGCTGTCGTCGACGGCGTTGTGGATGCCCTTCTTGATCAGCCCGGCGGCGGCGTCCGTCGGCGAGCCGTTGACCTGGAGGATGCCCCCCTTCGCCCGCTCCTTGTCGAGGTGGTCGACGAGCGACTGGCCGATGGACTCGCCGATCGCCTCGTTGTCGAACGAGACGTAGAAGTCGGCGGGCTTGGTGGGGATCGGCCGGTCGTACGCGATCACCTTGACGCCCTGCGACTGGGCGGTCTGCACGATGGTCGCCGCCGACTCGGAGTCCACCGGGTCCAGCACGATGACCTTGGCGCCCTGCGCCAGGGCGGAGTTGGCCTGTTGCTGCTGGAGTGCGGCGTCGCTGTCGGCGTTCTGGTAGATGACCTTGCACTCGTCGCACAGCTCGCCCATCCGCTTCTTGAACAGCGGGGCGTCGTACTGCTCGTAGCGGGTGGAGGCGAGGTCGGGCATGAGGAACGCGACCTTGCCGGCCCCGGTGCCGCCGCCCTCGCCGTCGTCACCCGCACCGCCGGGCTCCTCGGCGCAGGCCGTCAGTGCGCCGACCGCGAGGATGCCGGCGAGAGCAAAACTGGCCAGTCGTCTCATGTCCACTCCTTGCTCGGGTTTTTGCTCGTGATCCTTGCTCGTGGGCGCAGGGAAGGCGACGCACACGAAACTCGGATGTTTCATTCATGTCAACGGGCCTCAGAAAGTGAACAATCAGTCCCGGTAACGACCCCCTTTGAGTGTTCGATCGGTCAGGGGCGGTTAACATCGACTCGATGGCCGTCGCGGTCGGGGGTTGTGACAGCGCAGGCAGTCGCGTCGCCATCCGTCTCACGAGCCACTCTCAGCGGTGCGTGGCGACCGGATACGGTAATGTTCACTTCACAGAAAGAGAACAGGAGTTTCCATGGGGGCAGAGACCCGGCAACCCGCCGACATGAGCGGGCGAAAGCCCCGGGAGCGGAGAGACCGCATCAAAGGCCGCGTCGTGGACGAAGGCTTCGTCCGGATCGAGCAGTTGGCCGACGAACTCGGCGTGACCCCCATGACCATCCGCCGCGACCTCGACCACCTGCAGAGCCGAGGCTGGCTCCGCAAGGTCCGCGGCGGCGCCACCGCTCAGCCCTCGACCGCGTTCCACGGCGACGTGCGCCACCGCACCCAGGCGATGACGGCGGAGAAGGACGCCCTGGCGCGCGCCGCGCTGCCGCTGGTCAGATCCGGCCAGTCGGTCATCATCGACGACAGCACGACGGCGCTGGCGCTGTCCCGGCTGCTGTCCCAGCACGCGCCGCTGACCGTCATCACGAACTTCGTCCCGGTCACCCAGGTCCTCGCCGGCAGCCCGGGCATCGAGCTGATCTCCCTGGGCGGCACGTACTACCCCGCGTACGACGCCTTCCTCGGCCTGCGCACGGTGGACGCGGTCACCAGCCTGTACGCCGACACGCTCTTCGCCTCGACGACGGCGATCACCCGCGGCCACTGCTACCACCAGTCGCAGGAGACGGTGGCGGTCAAGCGGGCCCTGATGGAGGCGTGCGCCCGCAAGATCCTCCTGGTCGACCACACCAAGTTCCGCCGCCGGGGGCTGTACCAGCTGGCGCCGGTGACGGCGTTCGACCTGGTGATCGTCGACTCGGGCATTCCGCCGGCGGACCTCGACGCGCTGCAGGCGGACGGGGTGGAGGTGCTGGTGGCGCACCCGGAGTGAGCCCGGGTCCCGCCGGCAGGCCGTTCCGGCCGCGGTCAGCCGCCGTCGTCGGGGGTGCGGTCCTCCTCCTCGTCGACGATGTGGACCGCCGCCTCCTCCGCCGAGGCCGCGGCGCCGTCGATGCCCGTGTCGGCGGCGACCAGGTCCTTCTCCGCGTCCTCGTGCGCGCCCTCGTCCGGGGCGACGAGACGGCCGGCGCGGCGGTCGCCGACCTCGTCGTCGATCAGCTCGCCGTCGGTGCCGACGGTGTCGCCGAGGCCGTTGCCGTCGGGCAGGAGGGGCGCGTCGGGGACCTCCTCGGCGAGGCGCTCGTCCAGGGACTCGCCCCGGCGCTGCTCCGCGGCGGTGACGCCGGCGTGCTCGACGCCGCGGGGCCGCTCGGGCGGCGAGTAGCCCTCGTCCAGGGGGTCGACGTCCCCGTCGAGGGTGTCCTCGGGCGGCAGCAGCCCCTCGTCGTCCTGGGCGCCGTCGCCGGGCGGGCCGGCGGCGTACGGCTGGTAGACCTCGTCGCCCGCAGCGCTGTCGTCTTCGCCGTCGCCGCCCGTCACACATGCCTCCCGTGGAGAAGTTCCCGCTGGGGTCATCGTGGGCGGCGTGCCGGGGCCCGGACACCCGGGGCGGCCCGATCGGGTGGCGGGCGGCGCGGGGCGCCGGTCCCGGCTGCCCGGCCCGTACCCCTCACACCGAAGGATTGGCAGTAGTGAAGTGGCATGTGCCCCCGGCGTGTGCTCGGCCGATGCGGCCGGCGGGCGCGGCCCTCAGCGGTTCGCGGGGTTGATCCATTGCGGTTGCGACGGGTGCAGGAACCACGACGCGTGCCCCGGCTCCCGCGCCTGGCGCTCCGGGACCGGCACGTGATCGTACGAGATCTGCCCGGGCGGCGTTCCGTACCCCTGCAGCAGCTCCCGCAGGCCCGCGATGAACTGCGCGGGACCGGAGACGTACACCCGGTGCTCCGCCCAGTCCGCGTGGGCCGCCAGCGCCGCCTCCAGGCGCCGCGCCACCGCGCCCCGGCGTTCGCCGCGCTCCGGCGTGACCACCGTGACGTCCACCCACGAGTGGTGCTTCCGCAGCGCCTCGACGGCCTCCGGGTCGTACACGTGCGCGGGGCTGCGCGCCACCAGGAACAGCCGGGCCGGCGTCGGCGCCCAGCGCCGGACCATGTCCTCCAGCAGGGCCCGCACCGGCGCCCAGCCGGTGCCCGCGGCGATGAACGTCACCGGCCGGCCGGCGCGCTCCGGGAGGACGGACGCGCCGGCGGGGGCGCCCAGACGGAGGGTGTCGTCCGGGGCGACCCCGTCCACTAACAGCGGGCTGAGCAGGCCGCCTTCGACGCGGCTGACGTGCAGGTCGACGGTGCGGTCCGCGCGCGGGGCGCAGCCGATCGAGTACGGGCGCCACACCCGCGGCACCTGCGGGGCGGAGACGCTCACGAACTGCCCCGCGGCGTACGGCAGGGGGCGGTCGGGCAGGAGGGTGAGGACCGTGACGCCCGGCGCGGCCGGGTGGCGGGCCACCACCCGGCAGTCCCACCACCGCGGCGCCCGCTGTCTGTCGGCCTCCTCGCCGCCGCTGATCATCGCGTCCGAGAGGATCTTGTACGCGCCGAGCCACGCCTGCTCGGTCTCCTCGTCCCAGGTGTTCGGCAGGCCGAAGCGGAGCGCGGCGATCAGGCTCTCGCCGACCGCCGCGTAGTGCTCGGGACGGGCGTCGAACTTGCGGTGGTCGCGTCCCAGCGTCGTCAGGTAGCGGGGCAGGTCCGGGTCGTCGAGGCGCTGCACGACGAGCGTGAGGGCGGCGAACAGGCGGTCGCGCTGCTCGGACATGTCCGCGGGGAAGAGGTCGCGGACCCCCGGATTGCGGGCAAACAGATGCGAATAGAAGTACTTGGCAACATGATCTGCTCTGCGTTCAACTCGGGCAAAACTCGCCCGGATTCGCTCGTTTGCATCCACGCACACCGACGGTACTGACCCCCGGGTCGCTTGTTCAACACGGCATCGAACATGTATCCCAGGTCGGTACCGAATGTCCGTTCGCGTCTACTCCCCGGCGCCCGCCCCCGGCCGCCGCTCCAGCCCGAACGTCGTCCGCAGCTCCGCCAGGTTGTCCCGCGTCACCTTCCACAGCACCTGCTGCCGGTCCCGCACGTCCGCCACCGCCGCCGCGTGGTCGTCCAGCACCGCGCCCGCCCGCTCGGTCAGCACCTCCGCCAGCCGCTCGTCGTCCACCCGCACGCCCCACTCCGGGCGGTCGATGTCCGCCAGGAAGTACGCCAGCTTCGGGTGCGAGACCAGGCTCAGCACCGGCGTGCCGCAGCCGAAGGGGATCATGCCCGCGTGCCCGCGCATCCCGATCACCAGGCGCGTGCGCCGGTACGCGGTGCGTATCTCGTCGTTCGTACGCTCGTACAGCGCCTCCACCGGCAGCGAGATCCCGTGCTCCCGGCGCAGGTCGTGCGCGAACTGCTCGTCCGCCGTCATGTGCGCGGCCACCCGCACGTCCGCCCGCTCGCGCAGGGCCCGCACCGCCCGCGCCATGGCGTCCAGGAACCGCGGATAGCCGTCGCCGAAGCGCCTCCCCGCGCGGTCGTACGCGCAGTTCACCAGCACCGTGTCGGCGCGCTCCACGGCCTCGTCGTCCCAGCCCGGCTGGAGCAGCCGCGCCAGGGTGGTGGGGCACGGCTGGTACGCGACCCGGTCGCGCAGCCGCTCCGGCAGCAGCTCGCGCACCCGCTCCACCGAGCCGCGGTTGCGCATCCCGAAGAACGCGGACCGCTCCACCAGCGCCGCGAGGCTCTCGCGGAAGCGGCCGCGGCGGTAGGACTGGCCGGGGAAGACGTTGTAGCCGACGGCGAAGACGGCGAGCGGCACGTCGATCCGGGCCAGCAGCGCGTCGGGGACGTTCCACTGCCAGGCGCTGTTGCCGTTCGGCCAGGTGTCGGGCAGGAACAGGCCGCCGCCGCCGACGACGAGGCCGCGGCGCGCGTTGACCTCCGCCAGCGCCTCCTCGTCGAAGAGCCGGTGCACGGGGACCGGGTGCCACCGGCGCGCGGAGGGGTCGGGGCCGAAGCAGAGCCGCACGGCCTCGGGGAGCACCTTGTCGCCGGCGTTCTCCTGGCCGGTGGCGTACGCGGCGGCGTGCGCGAGCTGCGTGGAGACGACGGCCTCCGCGCCGGTGGGCGGCGCGAACTCCGGCAGCCCGTAACCGCCCCGGAGCAGCGCCTTGCAGGTGCGGTTGGTCGGTTCGGCGTCCAGGCCCTCGCGGGCGTACGCCTTCGACCGCTCCTCGTCACCGCGCAGCCAGGCCAGCCGGGCGAGCTGGCTGAACGACTTCGCCGCCAGCTCGGGCGCCGCGGCGGCCAGCAGGAGGTGGGTCTCGGCCTCGTCGTAGCGGGAGACGGCCATGAGCGCGGCGCCCATCGCGTCGTGGAAGCGCGGCTGGTTGGCCTGCGGGCGGGCGGCGGCCAGGGCCTCGACGGCCTCCTCGTACGCGCCGGTCTCGCGCAGCGCGAGGGCGGCGCGGCGGGCCAGGTCGGTGGTGGGGCGCAGCCGGAGCAGCGGCGGGGCGTAGTGGAGGAGCAGCTCGGGGTGCTGGCGGTGGGCGGGGAGGGTGCAGTACGCGCGCCAGAACTGCTCGTCGGTCAGGTCGTAACGGGCGCGGGCCGCGTCGGGCGGGTCGCGGAGGACGGCGAGGTCGGCGGCTATGAGCCAGCCGGGCCGCAGTTCTATGACGTCGTCGTACGCGTCGTGGACCGCGCCGTCGCCGGTGGGCACGTCGACGATGCGGGGGTGCAGCCGGCGGGCGGCGGCCAGGACGTCGTCCGGGAGGCCGTCGTGGCGGAGGAGGAAGTCCGCGCAGACGCCGGGGTTGGTCAGGACGAGGCTGCGGAGCAGGGCGGGCAGCGCGGCGGCCCCGGCGGCGTCCGCCGCGTCGACCCGGCAGGCGAAGGCGGTGCGGGGCGGTGCGGGGCGGCGGGCGGGAGCGTCCGGCGCCGGCGTGGGGCGGGCGGCGCCGCGGCTCTGCGGCGGTACCGGGGCGGGGGCGTCGGCGGGGGAGCGGGGCGCGGAAGGGGTCATCGCAGGGCGGTCCTCGTCTTCGTACGGTCCTTCGCCCGGGCCGCGATCCAGCGGCGCTCCTCCGGCCGCAGCCGGCCGGCGCCGTGGACGTCGAGCCGCGGGCTGACGTCGAGGTGGTCCAGCAGCCGCAGCACCGTGAACGCCGCGCTGGTCTCCGGCCCCCAGCCGCCGTCGCCGAGCAGCGCCGGGTCCTGCAGCGGGCGGCGCAGCGACACGTCGCCGAGCCCGTCCTGCGCGCCGGGCACCGCGCGGCGGACCGCCGCCCGCCACGTCTCGCCGGGGTCGGCGAACACCAGCCGGACGCCGGCGGGCCGGTGCCACGACTCGCAGCCAGGGTCGGCGACGGCGTGCACGTCGGCGCGCTCGCCGCCGCGGAAGTCGTCGCAGCGGACGACGAGTTCGTAGTCGTCGGCCGCTTCGAACCGGCCGGGCCCGGCGACGACGCAGGCGGTCTTCCCGGCCACGTGCGCGCGGAAGTCGGCGACGCCGACGGGGCGGACGCCGGCGAGCAGCGGGTCGGCCATGCGGCCCTCGTCGAGGATGCGGCAGTACGCCCCGTACCGCGCGGCCAGCTCACGCACCCGCGCGTCCCCGGCCCCGTAGCGGTCCACCTGCTCGCCGACGTAGGCGGTGAACGCCTCCCGTACGACGCCGGGCGGCGCCTCCGCGCCGACCGCCGCGGCGAACTCCCGCCCGGCGGCCCCGGTGCCGCCGGCCGCCGTGTCCTCCGGGAACAGCCCCAGCGCCGCCGCCAGGCACTCCCGCCGCTCGCGCAGCGCCGCCAGCAGCACCGGCGTCTCCGGGTGCGTGCTGCCCAGCGCCAGCTGCCGTTCGTACGCCGCCACGGCCGCCTCCGTGCGGCCCAGCGCGTCCAGGGCGTGCGCGCGCAGCCGCCACGCGGCGCGGGACTTGCCGCGCAGCGCCAGCGCCTTGTCCGCCAGCTCCACCGCGAGCAGCAGCTCCCGCTCGCCGCCCGCCTCCACCGCGCGCTCGCCGGCCCGCAGCAGGGTGTCGAACAGCTCCGCGCCCACCGCCTCGCGGCGCGGCGGCGGGGCGGTGCCGAGCAGCTCGCCGAGCGCCGCCACCAGGGCGGTGCGCGCGGGCCCCGGGCCCACGCTCGGCGGCCCGCCGGCGTCCTCCCCGGCCGTCAGCCCGGCGAGGTATCCGGTGCACACGCGGGCGCACTCCGCGAGCGCGAGCGTCTGTTCTGCCCGGGCCCGGCGGGACGGTCTGGATCGCGGAGTCTTCATCGTGCTCCCGGTTCGTACGGCGGGGTGCGACTGTTCCGCAGCCACGGACGCCGGATCTGGCCACCCGGCAGACGTGAGGTGAACACTGCGCGAATCTCAGGTCGCGGACGCGGGGGGCGGCAGGTGGGCGACAGGAAGGTGGGACCGGCGGCCCTGCGGGTAGGGTCGGACGGTGCCCGACCGGTACGCCGCCGGAGCGGCCCGCGGCCGGCGGGCCGACGGCCGTACGGATCGAAGAGTCGACGAAGGGAACCGCCGTGGAGCAGCTGCCGCCCGAATTCCTCACCCCCGGCTCGTCGTCGTTCGTGGAGTTCCTCGCCTCCCACGTCCCCGAACAGCTCCCCGCCCACCGCCGGTTGCCGGACGACGCGGGCGCCGGCACGCTGCCCGACTTCCCGCACGGCACGACGATCGTCGCCGCCACGTACGCCGACGGCGTCCTCCTCGCCGCCGACCGCCGCGTCACCCTGGGCAACGGCATGATCGCGCACCGGGAGTTCGAGAAGCTCTTCCCGGCCGACGAGTTCTCCGCCGTCGGCATCGCCGGCTCCACCGGCATGGCCGAGGAGATGGTCCGCCTGCTCCGCCTGGAGCTGGAGCACTACGAGAAGATCGAGACCGTCCCGCTCTCCCTGGAGGGCAAGGCCAACCGGCTCGGCACCCTCATCCGCGACAACCTCGGCCCCGCCATGCAGGGCCTCGCCGTCGTGCCGCTCTTCGCGGGGTACGACCCGCGCGGCGGGGCCGCGCGGATCTACTCGTACGACATCACCGGCGGACGCGCGGAGGAGAAGGGCTTCGCGGGCACCGGCTCGGGGTCGGTCTACGCGCGCGGGGCGCTGAAGAAGCTGTACCGCGAGGGGATGGGCGAGGAGGACGCCGTGACGATGGCCGTGCAGGCGCTCTACGACGCGGCCGAGGACGACAGCGCCACCGGCGGCCCCGACGCCACCCGCCGTATCTACCCGCTGGTCTACACCGTCACCGAGGAGGGCTGCCGGCGGCTGCCCGAGGCCCGGGTGGCGGAGCTGTCGCTGGCCGTGCTGGACGGCCGCCGCAGCCGGCCGGACGGGCCGAACGCGCCGCTGTCGTAGCGGACTCCGCCGCCCCCCGGCAGCGGAGTCCGCCGAGCCGCCGGCACACTCACCCCGGCGGCCGGCGGCGCGCGATGTCGGACACCGGGCCGAGGTGGCCGAGCTTGTCGGGGTTGACCACGGACCGGATCGCCTGCACCGCGCCGTCGGCCAGGTCGAGTTCGAACACGCTGGCCACCCGCCCCCGGGCGTCGTACATCACCGCGCCCGGCCGACCGTTGACCCAGGCCAGCCGGAGGGAGACGCCGAGCTGTCGGCACCGCCGGAACAGCCCGAGGACCAGCCGCAGGACGGGCTCCCGGCCGGCCGGCGGATGCTCGACCACCTTGGTCTTGCCGCCGCCGTCCGTGTGCAGCACCACGTCGGGCGCGAGCATCCGCAGCAGCACGTCCATGTCGCCGCCCGCGGCCGCCTCGAAGAACCGGCGGGCCAGCTCCTCGGTCTCCGCCTGCCGCGCAGGCGGCCGGGCGCCGCCCTCCCCGGCCCCGGCGGCGATGTGCCGCCGGGCGCGGGCGAAGATCTTCCGGCAGTTGACCTCGGACTTGCCGGTGATCCGCGCCACCTCCGGATAGCCGTAGCCGAAGACCTCGCGCAGCATGAACACCGCCCGCTCCACCGGCGAGAGGGACTCCAGCAGCACCAGGAAGGCCATCGACAGCGAGTCCGACAGCTCGGCGTACTCGGCCGGCCCCGGCCGGTCGGCGGGCACCACGACCGGCTCGGGCAGCCAGTCGCCCACGTACCTCTCCCGCCGCACCCGGGCCGAGCCGAGGTAGTTGATGCCGAGCCGGGTCACGGCCGTCGTCAGATACGCCTTGGGGTCGGCGACGACGGTGCCCGCCCGCCGCGCCCGGGTCAGGCCGAGGAACGCGTCCTGCACGATGTCCTCGGAGTCGCCCACGGACCCCGTCATGCCGTAGGCGATGGAGAACAGCAGCGGCCGGTAGCCGGCCGCCGCCGCGCCCGTCTCGTCCTCGCCCGTCCCGTCCTCGTCAGCCGGCCCAGGCACGGAACCCCTCCCGCCAGCTCGGGAAGCGCGGCACCCAGCCCAGCTCCCTGCGCGCCTTGTCGTTCGAGCACCCGCGCGCCGCCGTCATCTGCTCCACGAAGAACCCGCCGGCCAGCAGCCGCCCGAGCCAGGCGGGCAGGTGCATCGGCGGCTTGGCGCCCGCGACCTCGGCGAGGTACGGCAGCCACTCGGCGACCTGCGCCGGCTCGTCGTCGACGACGTTGTAGGCGCCGGGCACGCCGTCCTCCACCGCGGCGAGCGTCGCGGCCGCGGCGTCGGCGACCTCGATGAACGACCAGACGCCGGCGCCGCCGCCGATCACCGGCAGCTGCCGCTTCCGTACGGCGTCCACCAGGTGGTCCGAGGCGCCCTGCCCGTAGAACGTGCCGTAGCGCAGCACGATGCCCTCCGGTACCCCGAGCGGCACGTTCTCGTCCACGTGCCGGACCGCCGCCAGCGTACGCGCCGCCGACGCGACGGGCGGCTCCGCGACGGCCGGGTCCTCCTCGGACTTCACCGGGCCGCCGGAGTGCTCGTAAACGAAGCTGTGGCCCTGGGCGACGACGCGGCGGGTGCCCGCCCGCTCCGCGGCGGCCAGCAGGTTGTCGGTGCCCCGGGTGCGGAGTTCGTTCGTGGCGGCGAACACCTTGTCGACGTTGCGGAGGCTCCGCACGCCGCCCAGCGCGGTCATCTGGTGCACGATGACGTCCGGCTCCGCGGCTGCCACCGCCGCGATCACCGCCTCCCGGTCCAGCCCGTCCAGCACCACCGGCTCCGCGCCCGCCGCGCGCAGCCCCGCGGCGTTGGCGGGCGTCCGCGTGGTGGCGGTGACGGCGTGGCCCGAGGCGACCAGCCCGGGGACGAGGTGCCGCCCCAGCGCACCGGTCGCCCCCGTGACGAAGACTCGCATGATGTTCCCTTTCCGTGGTGATGACCCCTGGAGACAGAGCAGCACCCGGATCTGTGACACCCGGCCGCACCGGGGCCGCGGGCGGGGCGCATAACGGGAGGCGGCGGGCGGCGCCGCGCGGGTACCGTGCGGACGATGAGCGACCCCGTCCTCTTCCCGCCCGACCTGCCCGTCCTCACCGAGATGCGCGTGCACGCCTCCGGACGCGCCTGGCTGGCCGAGCTGCCCGCCCTGGTGGAGAAGCTCCGCGCCCGCTGGTCGCTGCGCCTCGGCGCCCCGTTCGCAGGCGGCAGCTGCTCCTGGGTGGCGCCCGCCCGGCTGCCCGACGGCACCCGCGCCGTGTTCAAGGTCACCTGGCCGCACCGCGAGGCGGCGGGCGAGGCCGAGGGCCTGCGCATCTGGGCGGGCCGGGGCGCCGTCCGCCTCCTCGACCACGACCCCGGACACCACGCGCTGCTGCTGGAGCGCTGCGAGCCGGGCACCGAACTCGGCGCCGCCGGCGGGCTCGGCGCCGAGCACCGGCTGCGGCTCGGCGCGGAGGTGCTGCGCGAACTGTGGCGCGCCCCGGTGCCGCGGGACTGCTCGCTGGAGCGGGTCGCGGACGTGTGCGCCGAGTGGGCCGACCTCGTCGAGGAGCGCATGGCGCGGCTGCGCCCCGGCTACGACCCCGGGCTGGTCGCCCACGGTGCCCGGCTCCTCCGCGAACTGCCCGGCAGCGCCGCCCGGGAGGCCGTCGTCCACGGCGACTTCAACCCCGGCAACGTCCTCGCCGCCGGGCGCCGCCCGTGGCTGGCCATCGACGCCAAGCCGATGACCGGCGACCCGGGCTACGACCCGTTCCCGCTGCTGGAGCAGATCGACGACCCGTTCGCCGCCGCGGACCCGCACCGCACGGTCGCGCACCGGCTGGCGCTGCTCGCCGGCGAACTGGGCGAGGACACGGACCGGCTGGCGGCGTGGGCGGTGGCCCGCCTGGTGGAGGAGGCGCTGTGGCGCGCGGAGCACGGGCGGACCCCGTACGGCGCGCAGCTGCTCGGGAAGGCGCGGCTGCTGGGGGACGCGGCGGGCCTGTAAGGGCCCTAGGCGCCGAAATCGCCGGACTTGACGCCGTCGACGAACGACTCCCAGGCGTCGGCGGTGAAGACCAGGGCGGGGCCGTGCGGATCCTTGCTGTCGCGCACCGGGACGAGAGTGGCGTGGAACCCGTCCGCCACCTCAAGGCAGGCGGTCGCCGGGGAGTCGCTGTAGCTGGTCTTGCGCCACCGGGCGTCACTCAGGTCGAACCGGTCATTCCATGCGGTCATGCCCGCAGTCTTCCGCCCGCGACCGGAGCGGGGCAAGGGATCCGCCCTTGGCCGAACCGGCACCCCGAGGCCGCCGGTTACGCCGCCACGGAGCGGCGGGGCAGCGGGGCGGGGGCGCCGGGGAGGAGTTGCCCCCGACCCGGGCCGGGACGGATCCGCCCGCCCGCCCCGCGCGCAGTCAGGCGGGACAGGCGGGGCAGGCGGGCGGGGAGTGGACGGACGCACCCGGGTCGGGCGTGCCGGCGTACGAACCGGGTGCGTCCGTCCGGCTTCAGGTGCCGCTCCACCGCGGATGCGGCGTACGCGGCGTACGCGGCGGCCGCGGCCGCCGCGGCTCAGACACCGGCGACGGACTGGATCCAGGAGCGGTACCGCGTGACGTTCGTGTACGCGGTGGTGGTCTGCCGGTCGCTGGTGGACGCGACGCCGACCTGGACGCCGTTCGCCATCATCGGACCGCCGGAGTCACCGCCGGCCGTGATGCCGTTGCCGTACCGGGCGCAGATCGCGTTGCCGCCGTAGGCGTCGTAGCAGCCGCCGGTGACGGTCACGTTGGCGACCTTCAGGTACTGGGACTGGCAGTTGATCTCCTGCCCGCAGCGGGAGGTCGCGCCCCAGCCGTAGACCTGCACGCTCTGCCCGACCCGCACGGAACCGGGCTGGCCGAGTGTCGCGTACGTGGTGGACACGGACCGGTCGAGCCGGACGAGCGCCAGGTCCGAGGAGTGGGTGTAGGTCTGCACCCCGTTGGCCACGGTGCCGCCGCTGGTCTGGTCGAGGCTGCCGATGCGGAAGGACAGCCCGCCGCCGCCGACGCAGTGCCTGGCGGTGAGTATCCAGGTGGGCGCGATGATCGACGCGCTGCACGTCTGGCGCCCGTTGGAGAACAGCCGTGCGGCCCAGGGGCCGCTCTGCGCGTAGCCGCCGCCGATGATCTTCGTGGTGGGCGGGCCGTCCGCGGTGGGGGCGTGTGCCGCCGTGCGGACGTCGGCGGAGCCGTAGGCGGACGTGTGGTCCGCGGCGACTGCCGTGCCGCCCAGGGTGAGGGCGGCCAGCAGGGCGGCGAGGAGCGTGGGGAGTGATCTGGTTATTCGCAAGGTTCCTCGTTTCCGAAGGCACGCGGGCTCGGGTGGGCCCGCGTGTGGAGGGCCAGGGAAGTACCAGCCGTCAGGATTCCGGAAACCGGGCGTTCGCGGTAATCACAACTTCCCATAACGCGCCGCGATGGCGGCGCCGTTGGCCGGGGCGGCGGCCCCGGGGGGTGGCAACCGCGGCGGGGAAGGCGGCAGTTGGAGCGCCCCTGGCTCGATCAGTATGCGCCCGGGGAGTCGTGGCAGTACGCTGCCGTGATCGTGGAGCTGGGCGCGGAAGGCGGTACGGGCGTGGGTGCGGGCGGTCTTGAGCTGCCCCCGGCAGGCGGTCCCGAGGACGAGGGCCGCGGGGGTGGCGGCTCGACCGAGCCGCCGCCGGGCGAGCCTCCGCCGCCCGGGACGGTGTCGCTGGCCCGGCCCATGGAGATCGGAGCGGAGATCGGCTGGGGCGCGGACGACTGGGACGAGGTACGCACCCGGGCGGCCCGCGCGGGCCGGGCGTACATCTGGCTGAACGTCGTCGAGCAGCGGCTGCGCTCCGTCGTCGCCGCGGTGCTGCGCCCCGTCTACGAGCCGGTGCACGGCGAGGAGTGGGTCGTCGCCGCGGCGGGGCCCGCGGGCCAGGAGTGGGTGCAGCGGGCCGTCGCGGTGCGGGAGGTCAGCCGGCGCAAGGGCTATCTGCTCGACCCCGCCGACGACAACGTCATCAGCTTCCTGACGCTGCCGCAGCTGCGCGAGCTGATGGTGCAGCACTGGCCGTGCTTCGAGCCGTACCTCGACGACCGGCGCGACCTGGAACTCGCGCTCGACGAGCTGGAGGTCGCCCGCAACGTCGTCTCGCGCAACCGCGCCCTGTCCGGCACCGTGCTGGCGCAGGCCGAGCGCGCGGCGGCCCGGCTGCTGCGCCTCCTCGGCGCCGACGACCAGCCGCCGTCCGCGGACCGGCTGCCGGTGGACGCGGTGGAGGACCTCGTCGGCGACCGGTACGCCGACGTCGTCGGCGTCCACCCGGACCGGGTGGGGCTGCAAAGGGCGCTGCCCGCCGAGGACCTCTTCGGCGGCGCCCGGCGGCTCGACGCGATCGGCATCGGACTCAACCTGCTGGTGCAGAACTACTCCGGCCGCCGCCTCGGCCGGCTCGCGGAGGGCGGCTGCCGGGTCCGGCTGCTGTTCCTCAACCCGGCGAGCAGCACCGTCCGCCGCCGGGAGCGCGAACTGGGCATGAAGCGGGGCGAGCTGGCGCGGGCGGTGGAGACGAACATCATCCACATGCGCCGGGTGCGCTCCCGGCTGCGCCCGCAGGGCGGCGGGGATCCGGCGGGGGCGTTCGAGATCCGGGTCTTCGACGAGACGCCGCGGTTCACGGCGTACCTGATCAACGGCGACCGGCCGGACGGGCTCGGGGTGGTGCAGACGTACCTGCGGCGGGCCCGCGGGGCGGAGGCGCCGGCGCTGGTGCTGCGGGCCGCCCGGCGGGAGCTGGTGCACGGGGAGGGCGGCGGCGAGCCGGGGCTCTTCGAGGTGTACCGGGAGGAGTTCGAGAGCTTCTGGACGGACGCGCGGCCGGTCTCCTGACGGCCGGTCGCCGCAGGGCGGCCGTGCGCCGCCCCGGCGCCCCCTCCTCCCGCCGGCCCCTTCCGGCGCCCCCTCCGGAGGCCCTTTCCAAGCCCCTTTCCACGCCCCTCCGGGGCTCCCCGACATCCGGAATCTTGCGGTCCGGTATGTCAGTGGCGGGTGAGAGTGTGGGGTCACTGGCCACAGAACAGGGAGGGCGCCCATGGGGTGGTACGGGGAGCTGCTGGTCGGCTTCGACCTGGAAACGACCGGGACGGACCCGGGGGAGGCGCGGATCGTCTCCGCCGCCGTCGTGGAGGCCGTCCGCGGCGTGCCGGCGCGCCGGCGGGAGTGGCTGGCCGACCCCGGCGTTCCGGTGCCGCCGGAGACGACCGCGATCCACGGCATCACCGACGAGCGGGCGACGGCCCACGGCCGGCCGGCGGCGGAGGTCGCGGACGCGGTGGCGGAGTCGCTGGCGGCCCACTGGCTGCGCGGGGTCCCCGTCGTGGCGTACAACGCCGCGTTCGACCTGACGCTGCTGGCCGCGGAGTTGCGCCGCCACGGGCTCGCGCCGATGCGCGAGCGGCTGGGCGGCGGGGAGGAGGGCCCGGTGATCGATCCGTACGCGATGGACAGGACGGTGGACCCGTTCCGGGAGGGCAAGAGGACGCTGGAGGCGGTCTGCGCGGAGTACGGGGTGGTGCTCGGCCGCGCGCACGACGCCGCGGAGGACGCGCTCGCCGCGGTCCGGCTGGCGGTGGCGATAGCCGAACGGTACGGGGACGTGGCGTCGGCCGGCGCCTGGGACCTGCACCGCGGCCAGGCGGGCTGGCACGCGGAGCGCGCGGAGGGCTACCGCCAGTGGCTCCTGCGCCAGACCCGCCCCCCGGCCCCGGCGGCCGGCCCCGCCACGCCGCCACCGCCCCCGGCGGCGGAGCCGGTGCCGAAGCGCGGCTTCGGCGCGGACGACGCGGTGGCGTAACCGGGTCGTGGGGCGCCGGGCCCGGCGGCTGCCCTCGCCGCGTTTGGTGCGCGTTTCGGTGCGGACGGCGTGGTGGCGTAGCCGGGGCGCAGGCGACCGCGGGCCGGCGTCCACGGCCGCACCTGCCGCGTCGGCGCTGCCTCCCGCGGGGGAGGCGGCGCCGACACGGGTTGGCGGTGGCGTCGTCGGGCAGGGCTGCGGGGAGCCGGGGCGCGCCCCGGCTTCGCCGGGCGGCTCGGGCCCGGACGGCGGGCCGACCGCCGGCGGCCGGGGACGTCGCCACCGGCGCGCCGCCGGGACCGCGCCGCACACGTCGCCGGCTCTGGTGCGGTGCCGCGAGGCCCGCGCGGCAGCGGGCCCCGCTGCCGCGCGGGCCCGGCGCACGCCGGCGGTACGCCGCCCTGCCGGCCTCGGGCCGCAGGCTTCAGCGCAGCGTTCTGTGCAGCGTCAACCACTGCGCGGGGGTGGCGAACGCCACCACCGTGTCCCTGGGCAGGGCCGCGGCGCGGAAGCCCGCCGTCAGCCGCGCCGGCGGGTGGCCCGCGCGGCGCAGCGAGGCGAACAGCGTCCCGCCCGCCCCGCCGAACCCCGCCTCGACCATGCGGCGGTACGCGGCCTCCTCGCCCCGCGGCAGCAGCGGGCGCCGGCGGCGCTCGATCCGCAGCACCGCCGAGTCCACCCGCGGCACCGGCCGGAAGCACTCCCGCGGCACCCGGCCGCACAGCCGCCACTCGTGCCACGGCCACGTCCGCACGGTCAGCAGGCTCCAACGGCCGAAGTCCCCGGTCCGCTTGCGGGCGTACTCAAGCTGGGTGACGAACGTCGCCGCGTCGAGCCGCGGCGCACGCAGGCACCAGTCCACGATGTCGGAGGTCCGCGCATACGGGACGTTGCCCACCACCGCGAACGGCTCCCGCGGCGGCCGGGCCGTGAGGAAGTCCTGCCCCACGACGCGGACATGGGGGTGCGCCGCGAACCGGGCGCGGAGCCCGCCGAGGAGCCGGCGGTCGACCTCGTAGGCGATCAGCTCCCGGCAGCGCGGGGCCAGCGCCTCGGTCAGCGCCCCCCTGCCGGCGCCGACCTCGACGACGAGCCCGCCGTCCGGCTCCGGCGCCGCGAGGCGCGCGACGCGCTCGGCGACGGCCCGGCTGGCCAGGAAGTTCTGGGACAGGGCGCGGGACCGGGAGCCGGGGCGCGCGCCCCGGCCGGTCGCGGGGGAGCCGCGGCGGCGGTTGGTGCGGGCGTCGCCGCCCGCGTTCGTGCGGGCGTCGTCGCCGGCACGACGGTTCGTATCGGAATCCGCGCGCGCGTGCGCGCGTCGGTGAGAGCGGGCCACAGCCGGCCGTCCTTCCGGAAGAAAGTGCGTTCCTGGACTGGCGGATGGCCCTGGCCGGGCAGCACGACGTCGGCCCTCGGCGGGGCGGTGCAGACGTCACGGGAGAACGCCCGGCGCACGCGCTCAGGGCGCGCGGATCGCGGGGGCTGCGACGGAGTCGCTCAGCGGGAGTGCCGTCCCGGGCTGCCGGTCAGGGCGCCGGGACCACGCGGGGACGGTACGGCAGGAGGGCGTAGGCCGTATTCCGCAGACCGGCGTGGCCACCGGTGCACAGACGGGTGTACCCGCCGATGCCCGCGGAGCAGCAGCCTGCCACGACGTCTCCTTGCCTGGGATGTACCCGGGATGTACCCGGGATGCACGTCCGCGGCCCAGCATAGCCGCGCGCCCGACGTCCGGGCACACCGTTTTCGGTGCCCGCCGGAACCCTCGCGTACCCCGGCCCCCACGCTCGGTGGCGCGGCTGCTACGCTCCCGCTGGGCCGTACCCGGGAGCGAGATGACCACCGCTGCCTTTCCCACCCCCCTGCACCGCACGGTGCTTGAGGTGGTGCTGACCGAACTGCGCGCGGACCCCGACGTCCGCGGCGTCCTGCTGTCCGGTTCCCTCGCCCGCGGAACCGGACGTGCCGATTCCGACCTCGACGTCCTCGTGGTCACCGCCCGCGAATCCGTGCACCCGCCCCCCTGGCGGTCCCGGCGCCGCCCGCTGCCCGTCGACCTGGTGCCCCGCACCGCCGACCGGTGGCGGTCCTGCTTCGCGCCGGACCGCGTCGGCGACCAGTCCTGGGGCTACGCCTTCCTCGACGGCGTCGCCCTGCACGACCCCGACGGCCTGGTCGCCCGGCTCATGGCCGACGCCGCCGACATCCACGCCGGCTACCGCACCCCCGCGCCCGTCAAGGCGCACTACGCCGAGCTGTGGGCGCACGTCGTACCCAGGATGCGGGCCGTGCGCCAGCGCGGCGACCCCGTGGAGACGGGGTGGGCGGCGGCCGTCATGACCAACGAGCTGATCCGCACCCTGTGGGCGGCCAACGACCTGCCCAACCCCTCCCTCGACCTCGGCACCTGCCAGCGCTACCTGGGCGACCTCGCGAGCCCCGCGGGCGCCGCCGACCTCCTGCGCGCCGTGCTGCGCGCGGCCCCGCGGGACGCGCTGCGGCTGCAGCTGGAGCTGCTGGAGGACGTCCTGCCGCTGCTCGCCGCGCCCGCGGCCCCGCGCCCGCCGCCGGGCGCGAAAGGCGGAGCATACCGGTAGCGGACCCGGCGAAGCGGGACGAACGCGCTCCGGTTTCGCCCCGCCCCGGCGGCACGGCAAGCTCCCCTCCATGGCATACGCATCCCCCTGGCGCGTGCCCGCCTTCCGACGGCTGTACGCCGCCACCGCCGCCGACCAGATCGGCATCCAGGTCGGCCATCTGGCCATACCGCTGGTGGCGCTCGGCCTCGGTGCGAGCCCCGGTCAGATCGGCCTGCTGGCCGCGCTCGGCACCTCGGCGTACCTGCTGATCGGCCTGCCCTCCGGGGTGTGGGTGGACCGGCTCGGCTGTGTGCCGGTGCTGGTGGCCGCCGCCCTCGTCCGGGTGGTGCTGCTCACCGCCGTGCCGCTGGCCCTGTGGTTCGGCGCGCTCACGCTCCCGTACCTGTACACGGCCGTGCTGCTGGTCGGCTGCGCGACCGTCTTCTTCGACGTCGCCTCGCACAGCTGTCTGCCCCAGGTGGTGGGGCGGGAGGCGCTGGTGCGGGCGAACGCGGGCATCGTGAGCCTGCACGCGGTGGGCAGCGTCGCCGGCCGCGGGGTGGGCGGGCTGCTGGTGGAGATGCTGACGGCGCCGGTCGCGGTGGCCGCGCAGGGGGTGAGCCACCTGGCCGCGGCGGTGTCGCTCACCGGCATCCGCGGCGGCACGGCACGGCGCCGGCGGGCGGCGCCGGCCGCGTCCCGGCGGCTGGCCGCCGAGATGCGCGACGGGCTGCGGCACGTGCTGCGCAGCCGTGAGCTGCGCCCGCTCGCGCTCGGCGCCGCCTGCGCCAACCTCGGGGCGCAGACCGTCAACACGATGATCCCGGTGCTCTTCGTGCGCCAACTCGGGCTGCCCGCCTGGCTGCTGGGCGTCTACTGGGTGTTCTGCGGCACCGCCACCTTCGTCGGCGCCCGGCTGGCCCGGCCGCTGGCCGCCCGGCGGGGGTGCGGGTGGACGCTCGCCACCGCGGGGCTGTGCGTGGCGCCGGCGGCGCTGCTCGTACCGCTGCTGAGCCGGTCGCCGCTGCTGTGCGCGGCGGGGATCGCGGGGATGGCGCTGGTGTCGGTGAAGATCGGCGTCGACAACGTGCTGGGGCTGAGCCTGCGGCAGGGGCTGACGCCGGACGCGCTGCTGGGCCGCATGAACGCCACCTTCCGGTTCCTGCTGATGGGCTCGGTCGCGCTGGGCTCGGCGCTGTCCGGCGTGATCGGTGAGTTCGCGGGCGTGCGCGCGGCGCTGTGGACGGGGGCGGTGATCCTCGTGGTGGCGGCGCTCCCGCTGTACTTCTCGCCGGTACGCGCCCGCCGCCACCTCCCGGGCGCCCCCGTCCCCGAGCCGGACCGGGTCGTCTGACCCGCCCGCCCCACCCCGTACGCCCGCCGCCTACGCCTCCTGCGCCACCAACTCCGCCCCGCCGCCGCACTGTTCGCCCTCCTCGGCGAACTGCGTCCGGTACAGCTCCTCGTACCGCCCGCCGGCCGCCAGCAGCTCCGGGTGCGTGCCCCGCTCCACGATCCGGCCCTCCTCCACCACCAGGATCTGGTCCGCGGCCCGGACCGTGGACAGCCGGTGCGCGATGACCACCGCCGTGCGCCCGGCGAGCGCCTCCGCCAGCGCCTCCTGCACCGCCGCCTCCGAGGTGGAGTCCAGGTGCGCGGTGGCCTCGTCCAGCACCACCACGCGCGGCTCCGCCAGCAGCAGCCGGGCGATCGTCAGCCGCTGCCGCTCGCCGCCCGAGAGCCGGTAGCCCCGCTCGCCGACGACGGTGTCGAGCCCCTCCGGCAGCGCCGCCATCAGGTCGTCCAGCCGCGCCTTGCGCAGCGCGTCCCACAGGTCCGCGTCGCTCGCGCCCGGCCGGGCCAGCAGCAGGTTCTCGCGCACCGACTCGTGGAAGAGGTGCCCGTCCTGGGTGACCATGCCCAGCGTCGCCCGCACCGACGCGGCGGACAGGTCGCGGACGTCCACGCCGCCGAGGCGCACCGTGCCGCCGTCCGCGTCGTACAGCCGCGGGATCAGCTGCGCGATCGTCGACTTGCCCGCGCCCGAGGAGCCGACGAGGGCGACCATCCGCCCCGGCTCCGCGCGGAACGACACCCCGTGCAGCACCTGCGCGCCGGCCGCGCCGTCCAGCACGGCGACCTCCTCCAGCGACGCCAGCGACACCTTGTCGGCGGCCGGGTAGCCGAAGTCCACCGCGTCGAACTCCACCGCCACCGGCCCCGCCGGCACCTCCCGGGCGTCCGGCCGCTCGGCGACCAGCGGCTTGAGGTCCAGCACCTCGAAGACCCGCTCGAAGCTGACGAGCGCGCTCATCACCTCCACCCGCGCCCCCGCCAGCGACGTCAGCGGCGCGTACAGGCGGGTGATGAGCAGGGCGAGGGCCACGACGGCGCCGGCGTCGAGGCTGCCGCGCAGGGCGAGGAAGCCGCCGAGCCCGTAGACGAGGGCGAGGGCCAGCGCCGAGACCAGGGTGAGGGCGGTGATGAAGAGCGTCTGCGTCATCGCCGTACGGATCCCGATGTCGCGCACCCGGGCCGCCCGCTCCCGGAACTCCGCCGACTCCCGCTCCGGCCGCCCGTACAGCTTGACGAGCGTGGCGCCGGCGGCCGAGAAGCGCTCGGTCATCTGGGTGCCCATCGCGGAGTTGTTCCGCCTGCACTGCAGCCGGGGGAGGGCACCGGAAAGCAGTCCTTGGCTCTTCTGACCTCGAGCAGCGTCGAGGTGCCCGACGAGCCGGTGATCACAATCACGAGTCTGACACGGGAGACAACTTGAGATCGCTCAGATCGTTACGGGCCGCCTCGGTGGTGTTCGCCGCCTCGGCCGCCCTGACCGCCGGACTGTTAGGCAGTTGGACCGGTCCCGCTACCGCGGCCGCTTCCGAACGCACTGGTGCGGCATCCAACCAGACGGGCGAGCCGCCGCCGACCATCCCCAAGCATAAGCGCGCCGAAGTGCTCGGTGCCGATCACCGCACGTCCGACGATGTCGCGGTGGCAACCAGCGGAGATGCCACGGGCTTCCACATCCTGACCGCCGCTGCCGACGAGGGTTACGCGTGGCGTACTTCCGCGTCGCTGTCCGAGCCGGGTTTCGAAGCCGATGCCTGGATCGGCAATGCCTGCGTGACCGAGTCCGGCAAGCGGGCCGCGGTGGTGTACGCGCCCCGCACGTTCACCAACCAGCCCGAGCTGATGGTCCGCGGAGCGTTCACCGCCATTGTGGATCTCAAGTCGGGGAAGGTCACCAAGCTACCCATCCAGTCCTCACTCGCCTATTTCTCCCCCGGCTGCGGCACGGGGGAGGAGGCTGTCTTCACCCAGCTCACCCACGACCGGGACACGCACAGCGGGACCCGGCTCATATCCGTGGACACCACGAACGGCAAGACCGACGCGCCCCGACTGTTATCCGGCCAGGTGACCTCTGCGGTGCCGACCGAGGAAGGCATCGTCGCCGCGGAAGGCGCACGGCTGGTCAGGATCGGCGAGCGCGGCCGGCTGACGGAGGTGGCACGTACCCGAACAGTGCCGTTCCAGCTGAAGGCTGACAAGGGCGGTGGTGTCACGTTCATCGAGCGGGTCCCTGCCCCGGCAGCTCAGAAGACTACGGACGAGGGTGACAGCCTCGCCCGCAGGATCTCCGCCTCCCAGATCCGGACCGGCAAAGGCACCCCTGCCACCTTGGCCCGCGGCGGGCTCACCGACTGGGATCTGGCGGCGGCTGCCGACGGCACGGTGTTCATCACGGGCACGGCCCAGAGCGGGCGCAGCCTTCCCAACGCCGTGCAAAACCCCGGTGATCTGGCTAAAGACTCCAGAATCTCCACCCTGGGTGCCGCGGCGATACGAACCTCGTGGGCACCGGGAGACGACACGCCGCTGCGCGCCCGGGAGGCAGCCGAGGCGCGCACCGTCCGCACCCGAATGCAGATACTCGACACCGGCGCGAAGACGACGCTGCAGGTGCTGCCCGGAGGCGACCATGTCGGTGGTCTTCGCGAGCAAAGTGCCGGCGGGCAGTCGTCTCCAGTCCTGCCGGCCGCGGCCCGCGACGGCTCTCCCACGGATCCGGTGGAGGCGGAACGCGAATGTGCGGTGCCGCGCAACCATGTGAAGAAGCAGGCGTTTCAGCCGACGCCGCGGCAGGTGGAGTGGGCCGTGGACCAGGCCGTCGTAGGCACCCTGAACAAGCACATCTCCCGAGCGGCGGACTGGAAGAGCACGGGCATGGCGGCGTACAAGCCGCAGAGCCTGTTCCCACTGCAGCTGATGGCGGGCGACACCAACGGGGTTCCGGACCGCACCGACGACTGGCACATCCCGGCGCAGGTGATGCTCGGCATCACCGCGCAGGAGTCGAACATGTGGCAGGCGACGCGGTTCGCCGTCCCCGGCGTCACGGCGAACTCGCTGATCGGCAACTTCTACGGTGTCGAGTACGAATCGGACGGCGAACAGACCGACCCCTGGGCCATCAACTGGAAGAAGGCCGACTGCGGCTACGGGATCACCCAGGTCACCGACGGCATGGAGCTGGCCGACCGGGGAGTCGAGCTGTCACAGACGCAGCAGGAGGCGATCGCCCTCGACTACACGGCGAACATCGCCGCCGGCGTGAACATCCTGATCGAGAAGTGGAACCAGACGCGGCGTGCAGGACTGACCGTCAACGACGGCCGCCCCAAGTACATCGAGAACTGGTTCTTCGCCCTCTGGGCGTACAACTCAGGGTTCTACGCCAAGGGGGACGACCCGGACGGCGGTGACGCACACTGGGGAGTCGGCTTCACCAACAACCCGGCGAACCCGCTGTGGAAGTCCAACCGCACCCCCTTCCTCGAGAACGCCAACGGAGGCGATGACTACTCCCACGCCGCCCATCCGCAGGACTGGCCGTACCAGGAGAAGGTCATCGGCTGGGCGGCACGCCCCATCGCTGCCCTGTTCGGGCCGAACGACATTCAGGCGGGCTACCGGGGGGCCTGGTGGACCACCACGGCTGACCGCACAGCGGCAAAGCCCCCGATCGACCTGTTCTGCGACGCCTCCAACGACTGCAACCCCGCACGGATCGGGGAGAACGACTCCAACGACCCTGGCCAGGGCGCCTGCACCCTCGATGCCGATGAGGACGACCCGCACTGGCTGCACTGCTGGTGGCACACCTCGGTGGAATGGAAGAACTGCACGGCTCTCGCGCAGTGCGGTAATGCCATCCACCGCTTCAACGACACCTATCCCGAGCAACCGGACGCAACCTCCTACCCGCCGCGCTGCGACTACGGCCTGCCCGCCGGCACCCGGGTGATCGAGGACGTGCCCAACGGCGTGACTCCAGCGGGGACAGGCGCGAGATCGTGCGGCCCGTCCCCCTCCGCCGGAACGTTCGGCTTCGAGTTCACCAACGCGGATGGCAAGTACCCGGGGAAGATGGATCTGCACCAGATCGGCGCCGGCGCCGGCAACCACTTCTGGTTCTCCCACACCAGAAACAAGAACAACAACAACGGCGCCCGCCTCCACACCACCGGAAAGTGGACGCTGAACGACTCCAACATCGGCTGGGCGAGAGCTCTGGTGCACATGCCCGATCACGGAGCCCACACCCGGCAGGCTTCATACGCCGTAGGCGGCACGGACTCCACCAGCCCGGTACGGGTGGCACCGCAGCGCACACGCAAGAACAGATGGGTGAGCCTGGGCGTGTTCCGCTTCACCGGAACCCCGTCGATCTCACTGTCCACCCACACCGAAGACGGCACCGGAGACGAGGACGTGGCCTGGGACGCCGTCGCCTTCCAGTACCTGCCTGCAAAACCGCGCCACCAGATCGTCGCCATGGGCGACTCCTTTTCATCCGGTGAGGGAGCCTCCGAAGGCAACGAGCACTACTACCCGGAAACCAACTACCGCAACAAACAGGACGAGTCCACCAGGAATGCCTGCCACCGCTCCACCAAGGCATGGTCACGGCAGGCACAGGCTCCCGGCCACAGCTCATCCATCGGCGAGTTGGAGGACAACCGGAGCGCCCAGATGGATTACCACCTCATCGCCTGTTCCGGGGCCCGGACGTACAACATCTTCAACCACGACGAGAACGGAGAACGGGCCCAGATAAGGAAGGGATACCTCGATCAGCACACCACCCTCGTCACGCTCTCCATCGGCGGCAACGATGCCCGGTTCGCCGACGTGATCCAGCGGTGCCTGATCTCGTTCGGCACGGGCAGCTGCGAGGAGAAGGCGTTCGAGAGCCACGACCCGAAGATCGACCGTGACGTCGATGGCGACGGCATCGTCGAGCGTGGACGGGATCAGGAGTATCAGGGATACACCATGGGCTCCGTACTGCCGTTTTTGATACGAGATGTGGTGAAGCCGGACATCATTCATGCGATCGACATGATCCACACCCGGGCTCCGCACGCGAAGATCGTTCTGATGGGGTACCCCAAACTGTTCTCCAAGGATGGAGGCTGCCTCAGGCTCGGCCCGCTCGGCATGTCTGCGGATTCCAGCACCTGGCTCAACAGCGTTGCGGTACAACTGGCCGACCAGATGCAGGATGCGGTGAACGTCCTTAAGGGCCGAGGCATCGACATCCGCTTCTCCGACCCAACCACGCGGTTTGAGGGCAAGGGGGTCTGCGGCGACCCGGAGAGCATTCACGGGCTGGTGACGGACGCCACGGACAGCGATGACCCAGTCAAAGACTGGCCGATCCTGAAGAACTACGCACTGGTGTCGGCCCAGTCCTTCCACCCGAAGATCTCCGGAGCACGGCTTTACGCCGACTCGCTGGAGGCGACGATGGCGGGCTGGGGGCTGTAGCACCGCCGCCGGGCCCCGCGGCAGGCGGGGCCCGGCACCTCAAGGCCTCTATGAAATGCGTGGTTCCTCGTGATAATGCGCGTGCAGCGTCCACTGGAAGAGCGTGCCCGGGCGCCCGCGAAACTCAGACAAGGTGGCGTCCTTCGGGTCTGAGAGACATCTGCGCAGCACGGCCGGCTGCTTGGTGCAGGGCTCCGGCACCATCGTCCCCTCGTACCGACCTTCAGCCACATCCCAACGTAAGAGCTCGCCGCCTTTGACGCTGGACAGGCCAGGAGGGATGGGTGAGCTGCGGCCGCGCTCCGGATCCATGTAGTAGCGCAAGGAGTCCGAGACGGACGTCTCCGACCACGCTGTGGGTGACCTCATCTCCCGCAGTTCCCTCAGCACATCGGGCACTGGCCGGTCGAGCATGAAGTACAGATGGAGCCGCATCCGACAGTTCATCGCAGCCCGTGGCGGCGGATTCGGATCGATGTAGTTCTTGCCCGGACCCCGCACACACTCATCGACCTCGGTCGTGCGCAGCGGGCCGTCCCATGGCAGCTCTGCTGTTATCCGACTGGCCCGCTCTCGAAGTTGTCTCTCCGCCTGCTGACGCTTGGCGTGAACCTCCGGGGAGGTAGCAATCCTCTTCAGCTTCGCGTTGGACGGGCCCTGGGAGCAGGCGCTTAACCCAACCATCAATAGGCACAGCAGCGATGTAACTCGCCGAGACCGCCAGGCAACTCGTCGCCGTGTCATCGGCGTCCTCTCTTGTCGCAGTATGTTGTATGAATGTGCGGTGACTCGGTGTTGCTGGGGCGAGCCGTGATGCGAAGCGCAAGCCCCGAGTGGGAGCGTCCGCACTGCCCACCTTGACGGCCGGCACGGAGCCGATACGAGGCCCCGGCAGGTAGGCAGCCGAACTCCTCGTCCCTCTAGTGTCTCGTGATCCTGATTGTGTTACTTCGAGTTGTTGTTGACGAGTTTCTTCACGCTGGTCTGGACGAGTCGGACCTTGGCGAGGAGCTCGTCGGCGGTGGCGGTCCAGGTGAAGGGCTTCGGGTTCTCGTTCCAGGAGTTGACGTAGTCGCGGATCTGTTTGACCAGGACGTTGACGCTTGCGAACGTGCCACGGCGGATGGACTGCCGGGTGATGATCCCGAACCAGATCTCGATCTGGTTCAGCCACGAGGACCCGACGGGAGTGAAATGGAAGTGGACGTGCGGGTTCTCCGCCAGCCACTCCTTCACCTCCGGGGTGGTGTGCGTGGACAGGTTGTCCAGCACGACATGGACCTGTTTCCCCGCGTGCGGCTTGACGGCCTTCTTCAAAAACGCCAGGAAGTTCGCGCCGTTCCGGTTCGGCCTGCACTCGCCCAGCACCTCACCGGTCGTGACGTTCAGCGCGGCGAACAGGTTCGTGGTGCCGTGCCGCACATAGTCATGGGTGCGCTTCTCCGTGGCAGCGAAGGCCACCGGCAGCACCGGCTGGGTCCGGTCCAGGGCCTGCACCTGTGTCTTCTCATCGACCGACAGCACCACGGCACCACCAGGCGGGGCCAGGTACAAACCCACGATGTCGGCGACCTTCTCCGCGAACGCCGGGTCCTTCGAGATCTTGAAGGTACCCGAACGGTGCGGCCTCAGATTCTCCTCACGCCAGACGCGGGCAACGTAATGCCAGGACACCGAGATGCCCTCGCGCCGCTTCAAGTGATCGGCCAGTGTTCGCGTCGACCAGTGCGACAGGCCCGATTCCGCCGGCGGGGACATCCTCGTCAATGCGATCACCCGGGCCCGCACCCCAGGCGGCACCTGAGTTCGCGGCCCGCCCCGGCGCTTGTCCTCCAGCCCGGCCACACCCCGCTCCGCAAAGCGGGCCCTGCAGCGGTCCACCGTCAGCGGCGCCACACCGGCCAGCTCAGCAATGTCCTTGCGCCGCCGCCCCTCACCCGACCACAACACGATCCGCGCACGCAGCGCCACGACAGTCGGCACATCCCGCGAACCCGCCAACTCCCGCAGCTCAGCCACCTGTTCAGAGGAAAGATCCATACAAGACTCAACGATCACAGACACCTCAGGTTCCACAAACAGAATCACGAGACACTAGGGGGAACGACTTGCAACGGGGAGGGCCACAAGGACTGGGCAGCGTTCGTGTGCGCTCGCCTCCAGCTTCTATCGTGTGTGACAAGCATGGCGGGTGACCGTGTCGGTGGCCTGAGTACAGATACTCAAGATGGAACTCGCGGCACGCGCGCACCTTCCGGGCCGGAACGCCTCTGCGGTCTTCAGCACCGTCGGGTCGAGTCGTTTGTCATCGTGCGTGCTGGCAGGCATGCATAGTCCGTGTCGGTAAACGTTCGACGGCTGGTGCCTGGACAGCCAGCATGGCCGCCGAGTGCCTGGACGGCCCTTGTACCACGCGTCCTGCAGCGGGGGAACGGCGTTGGGGTATGTCGTCTCAATTAGAGCGTGTCTCATGTGGTGAGTTTGGCAAGTTTCTTGTAGCAGGTGAGAGCGGCCGCGAGGCCCAGGAAGGCGAGGAAGTGGTTTCCTAGTCGTTCGTAGCGGACGGTGAGGCGCCGGTAGCCGAACAGCCGGGCGATCGACCGCTCGATTCTTCCAGCGGTGCCGGCCGGGCCGCTCGCTGGATTCGATGCCGGGACGGGCGATACGCGGGACGATGCCGCGGTCTTGCAGCCAGGCGAGGTGCCCGGCGGACGCGTATGCCTTGTCCGCGCGGAGCTTGTCGGGCCGCTGTCGGCGCGGTCCGCGGCGGGAGCGGACCGCCGGTATGCCGCAGATCAGCGGCGTGAGGGCGAGGCTGTCGTGGGTGCTCGCGGCGGAGACGGCGACGGCCAGCGGGATGCCACCGGCATCGGAGGCCACATGCAGTTTGCTGCCCTTCTTGCCGCGATCAGTCGGATTGCGTCCGGTCGCGATCCCCCCTTTCGCCCGCACCGACGCCGCATCCACGATCGCTGACGTCCCGTCCACCTCGCCCTGGCGCCGAGTTCGTCCAGCACTGCCCGGTGCAGCCGGCGCCATAAGCCGTTCTTCGTCCAGGCCGCGAACCGGCGATGGGCGGTCGCCGGGGAGCCCTCGAACGTCTCCGGCAGGTGTCTCCAGGCACACCCGCTGGTCAGCACGTACACCACAGCCGTGAACACAGCCCGCTCATCGAGCGGAGCGGTCCCAACCGCCCCCTGCAGCGCAAGGGCGAGGGGAACGAAGCTCTCTTTTAAGAGGGCGGACCAGCAGCCGTCGGGCGTCGGGTGAGGGTGACAGTGAGCCAAGGGTCGACGTGGATGAGGAGATTCATCCGGGCTTCGTCCGCTGAGCCTTCAAGGTTGTACTGCTGGGCAAGTCGCCATATGTCTTGCGGGTGCTCGGAGGTCATGCGCAGTTGAGCGGGGGGAGGCGACACCGGTAGTTGGCCGAGGGCGGCATCCTCGGCTAGGACAAGGTTGCCGTAGGCGGCCCAGCGCTGCCCGTAACGGTCGGAACGTACACCGAAGACGTCCTGCAGGAGTTGGCGCACACGTGCCACATCGGTCACGGTCAGGTAGGTGCCCAGCAGTTGTGCCTCCGGCGGACTGGGCTGCTGGCTAGGCGGGTCAGCGGCCCGGTGGACGGAGTGCAGCAGGTGCAGCCGCTGGCCGTCTTCGGTGAGAAGGCGTGCCCAGCGTCCTGCCCACTGCCCGGCACGGGTGTCATGTTGGGCTTCGACGCGTGCGGCGCGCCGGTAAGGGACGGAAAGAGGGCTTCCTGGCGGTGCATCGGCCAGTCGGGCGGTGAATTCGGTGAGAGCGAAATGTGCCTGCTCCGCTGTGGGGGGCCGCTGGCGTGGTGAGGCGGGTCGGGCCAGCAGGTTCTGCGCGATTTTGGTCAGCAAGGGGCGGTCTTGGATGTTGCGTCCGTTGGCTCCGAGCCATTCTTGTCCCAGTGCTGCTCCGAGCAGGCTGGAGGTCATGGAGGCGAGGGTGTCGGTATCCGCGCCCTGCAACCGGGCGGCGGAGGCAAGGGCGTGCTCGGGGCTGGCGGCTGAGCGTGCAGCGAGGTAGGCGGCTGCTCCTGCGCACAAGGTGCCCGATCCGCGGGACCTGGTCGACGTGAGGCCTTGCGATTTCAAAAACGTGGTCGGGGCGCTGACGGCGCCGCCGTTGAGTTCCTTGCGTGCGAGTGCGAGAAACTCCTCGACCTCACCGGCGGTTGTCAGCCACAGCTGGTCGATGGGCTGCTTGAGTGCCTGAGCTGCACCGTGCTGCCATTCATCGGGCAGGCTTTTGAAGAAGGGCTTGTCCCACTGGGAGATGTTGTCCAGCAATGCTTCGATCAGCCAGCCGTAGGCCAGGGGGGCGGGTTGGCGCATACTCAGCCAGAGCGCGTGGGCATGGACCAAGGCGCCGAGCAGTGCGCGGGGGTGGCCGTGGGTGGTGGCGGCATCGCGGACGACATCGAGGGCCAGAGCATCGAAGCTGGCATCGCCATGGTGGCGGATGACGTGCGGTGCGACACGCATGGCGGCGCCGTTGGCGCCGGTGGCGAAGTACTGGTGGACCTCGCGGTCGTTTCCTGCCCACGGTGGTTGTCCTCGTGCCCATGCTTTACAGGCGCGTTTGACGCTGGCACCGGCGCCACGCTCGTAGAGCGGCAGGAAGGGCCACTCCACGCGCTGCAGCCAGGTGAGCCACTCGTCGCCGGCGGTGTGCAGGGCCCGCCCCACAGCGATGATCATTTGGGTGTCGTCGCTGTAATCACCGGCCCTGATCACTTCGGTGAAGGGCCTGAACCGACTGCCTGCGATGCGCTCCCAGGAGACGAACTGAGCCGTCTCCTGCTCCGCGGGTCGGTGACGGGTACGGTCCCGGCGTTCATGCGGCCAGCCCAGCGCATCACCCACGGCGGCAGCTAGCACCATACCGACGGCACGGTCGGCCCAGGGGTGCGGCTGGGATACCTGGTTCACGGTGGTCACTCTGCCAGAGATGACTTGGCGACGAAGGGACGCTCAGCGGGACGACGTCCAGCCCGCACGGTCCGGCTGAGACGACGCTTGTCGAACAGGTCGGGAGCGATGACCAACGGCGGCAGAACGGCATCCATCTCGAGATGCAAAGTCAGCCGGTAGTGCTCGAGCTGAGCCTGCGCTGCATCCTTGACGATCACGCCTCGCACACAGCTCAGTGAGACTGGGCCGGGCAGGAGGACCTCCGCCTGGTCATCGGTGGGCCACCAATCCGGGTGCTCGGCAGAGCGCACCCGGATGGCGTTCCCGGAGACCGTCGCGTCGAACAGAGCCATGAAGGCGGCAAAGCCGCTGTTGACGTCTCGTCCGCGTCCCCGGGCGGCGTTGTACGGGCAGAACATCGCTCCCGGGAGGCCAAGAAGCGCCGGGTCCAGATCCAGGATCACCCACTCCTTGAAGTGCGGATCTTCGGCCATGGCCCGATCCAGATACCACGTATTCGGATACTCGATGCTGCAGTTGATCTTATCCGGGTGGCCGTCCAGGCGTTCCGGGTCTGTGGGCCGGAAACCCTCGGTGCTCGCCCGCAGGGTCGCTGCGTCACGGATCTCACCGGTGGCAAGAATATGAGCGAGGTTCGCGGACTTGGTGAAGTGACACAACCGTGTGATACCGCGACGCTGCGCCTCGGCCCGGATCGCGTTCATGGCGAGAGTTTAAGGAACAGGTCTGACATCTCGTCGGGCATCAGCGGCGTCAACTCCCCGGAACGCACGATGATCAAACCAGTGCGTGCGCGGGTCACCGCCACATACAGCTGCCGCGCCTCGCGGGCCATGGCCTCCTCCAGGCCGTGCGCCTCCACCTCGGACGGCTTGGGCAGCTCGTCCGCGTCGCACAACGGCAAGATCACCGAGTCGAACTCCAGCCCTTTCGCGGCCGAGTAGGTGCCGTAGTACACACCCGGTCCGTGCGGCCACGAGAGGAGGTTCTTGTGCAGGCGGCTGATGCGGTGCCCTCGGTCCAGGTGGCGCCGCAGCTCCGCCTCATGCTCACGAGTGCGCATGAGCACAGCCACCTGCTGATCCGCGGCCAGATCGTTGGCCAGCTGGGCTGCGTGACGCAGCTGGCCAGATTTATTGGCTACCGTCACGATTGTCGGTTTCGGGCCGTCCGCGGTGGGTGCCATGGGCTGAACGAGATCGACGTCATCGCGGAAGTGGGGCATATCGGAGATGGCTTGGGCGAGCTGGGCTATCTGCCGGCTGTTGCGGTAGTTCTGCTCGAACTCGACCTGCTTGGGCACGGCTAGTCCCAACGAACGCCACGACATCCGGCTGCCGTAGATCTGCTGTGCATAGTCCCCGAAGAACGTCAGCGATCCCTCGGCGGGGATCGCGGCGGCTAAGGAGCGGATCATCTCGGGGGTGAAGTCTTGGCCCTCGTCGACCACGACATGGCGGTAGCGCCGGGCGGAGGTGTCCGCCTTGAGCATCGAGAGCACGACCGAGGCCAGATCGTCCCAGTCCTGGCTGTAGCCGGCCTGGCCGCGCAGGTCTGCGTAGCGGCGGTAGACCTCGTGGACCACGGCACGGTCTGCGGGCGCCAGGGCTGTGCCTCTGCCTACCCGGCGCGCACCGTTGATGTAGGTGTCCTTGTCGGTGATGCCGTGACCTGCCATCCAGTGCAGTTCGTCCAGGAAGAAGCCCAAAGGGCGCCTGGCCACAGCTCGCTGCGTAGTGTTGCGGATCTCCGACAGTGCCTTGTCCACCAACGCGGGCTTGTTGGAGTAGATGGAGACGGGCTGATCGGTTGCGTGCCTGAGATACCCCCGGGCGAACCGGTGGTAGTTCTCCACAGTCAGATGCGGGCTGGCAGCGCCGATGGCCCGCAGGTAAGTGACCAGGGCCCGGTTGAAGGTGACGAGCAGTGTCGGGCCACCGATCCCCGGAGCCCCACAGAGATAGCGGGCGCGATGGACTGCCATCGTTGTCTTCCCGCTGCCCGCGGTGCCTAAGACCACCAAGTGCCCCTGGGCCGTCAAGTACACGACCTCGCGCTGCTTGCCTTTCGGCTCCGGAAGTGCGACCCCCACCAGGTCAGTATGACGCAGCAGAGGCTGCTGCGCATGGCAAGACGAACTCCAGGGCACGCACGATGCGG
>AZWL01000023.1 GCA_000514715.1 Streptomyces sp. CNH099
GCGTGGGTCCATCCCCGCGTGCGCGGGGAGCAGCGTACCGGCAGTGTGCACCTGAGGCTCGGCGTGGGTCCATCCCCGCGTGCGCGGGGAGCAGCAGACCGAGATGGAGACCACGCCCTACGAGATGGGTCCATCCCCGCGTGCGCGGGGAGCAGCGAGATTGCGGAGAGACCCTGCCACACGCTGAGGGTCCATCCCCGCGTGCGCGGGGAGCAGGCTCGCTGACCTGGGTGTTTATCGAAGGAAGAGGCCGTCCTGAGCAACAAATGAAGATTCGGACATTTCCACCAACGAGCTAGGAGCCTGCGTACACCCCTGTATGCGGCATCCAACTCTCCACACCATGCTACGAGTTCAGCTTCAACCGAGTGGGCAGGACCGCACACCGAACTCAAGCTGCCAGGGCAGCGACCACCAGGCCGCACGACGGCACAGGGCGCCCACCCTCCGTACGACCGCGCCCGCGGCGCTGATCGCGTACGCGGCGCGGTAGTCCCGACGGCGACCTGCGGACTCGTCCTGTCCCCCGTGGCACGGGACTACGACCGACCGGCGACACAGACCGTGCCCGCGAACCCCGCGACCGGTCGGTCAGGGCCGTGGTCCACGCGGACACGCGCATGCGGCCCGAAGAACCGGGCCGGGCCGGGTACGACCTCGGGCTGTCACGGAGTCGACCGGACGCCTCCCCTCCCCCGGCGGAGGACCGGCGCGGGCGGGTCCGCGCCCCCGAGCCCCGTCGCCGGAACTGAACGCGGGGCGCCGCGAGTTGAACATGGTCGGAGTTCTCACGCCGGAAGGTCACACATGAAGATCGGTTTCGCACTCCCCCAGTTCCACCGCCAGGCCGACGACGTCGCCCGGACGGCGACGTTCGCCGCCGCGATCGAGGAGGCCGGGGGCGCCAGCCTGTGGGTGGGGGACCGCAATCTGGCCGCGGTGGACCCCGTCGTGGGCTACGGCGGGCGGGGCAACACCATCCCGGAGGAACTGAACCCCGCCGCCGACCCGTTCGTCCTGCTCGGCGTCGCCGCCGCCGCGACCAGCCGCGTACAGCTCGGCACCCACGTCCTGGTCGCCCCGCTGTACCCGCCCGTCCAACTGGCCCGGTCCCTGACGACGATCGACCTGATCAGCGGCGGCCGGCTGCTCCCCGGCTTCGGCGTCGGCTGGTCCCCCGAGGAGTACCGGGCGGCGGGCCTGGACTTCACCCGCCGCGGCGCCCGCATGGAAGAACTGCTCGACGCCCTCCACGCCATCTGGACCACCGACCCGGCCCGGTACGAGGGCAACCAGCTCTCCGTCCCCGCACACCACTCCCCCCTGAAGCCGGCCCAGCGCCCCCGGCCGCCCTTCTACCTCGGCGCCCTCTCCGAGCGCGCCCTGCGCCGGGTCGCCCGCCGCGGCGACGGCTGGCTGCCGGTGGTCGTCGTCCCGAGCTACGTCGACGTCGACGGCCTCATAGCGCAGCGCACGCTGCTGGACGACCTCGCCCGGGAAAGCGACCGGGCCCCCGCCGACATCGACGCGGTGCTGCGGGTGAACATCGACGCGGGTACGAGCACGGAGAAGGTCGCCGACACCGTGAAGGAGGTCCACGAGCGCACCGGAATCGACCACTTCATGATCGACTCGATGTACGACGTGGACACCGCCGAGGGCTCCGTGGAGCACGCCCGGCAGATCCTCGACCTCGTCGGAAAGGGCTGAAGCTCGTTCCGCCCCGCCGGCCCTCCCCGCCGGCCCTCCCCGCCGCGGGGGGGCGGGCGGCGTCGGCGACTCGGGTCAGGCGGAGGACCTGCGGCACCCCGCGAAAGGAGACCGCCCAACCGGGGCGGGCCCCCGGGAAGAGTCCGGGAGGAGAGTGTGTTGAGGGGAGGGCGCCGGGAGGGCGGGAGAGCGTCCCCCGTCGCGGAGTAGGGCTGCCGTGAGTGGCTCGGGACACGCTGTGGACGGGTGGACCGCGCTCCACCCGGGAGAGGGCGGGAGCCGATGAGCCTTCGCCAGTTCGAGTACGCCCTGGCGGTTGCGGCGGAAGGCTCGGTGACGGCGGCGGCGGAGCTGCTGCACGTGGCCCAGCCGTCGATGTCCCAGCAGATCCGCAACCTGGAACGCGACCTCGGCGTGAGGTTGTTCGCCCGTACGTCGGCCGGACTGGTGCCCACCGCGGTCGGCCGGGCGTTCCTGCACGAGGCAGAGGTCGCGGTGAAGGCGGCGCGGCGGGCCAGGGCGACGGCGCGGGCCGGAGCGGACGACCTGGTGGGAGAGCTGGTGGTGTCGGTGCAGCTGGGCTTCGGCACGCGGCAGCTGCCGCACGCGCTGGGCGTGCTGCGGCGCCGCTTCCCGCGGCTGGAGGTCACCGTCTTCGAGGAGCCGAGTTCCGTCGAGCTGGAGCGGCTGTGCCGCCGGGGCGCGCTGGACCTCGCCCTGATGGCGAAGTGCGAGCGGAGCCCCGCCGACGCCCACCACCTCGGTGACGAGGAGTTCGTCGTGGTGCTGGGCGCCGGGCACCGTCTGCTCGCCGCGGACCGGGTCGAGCTGCGCGAGCTGGCGGGGGAGCCGTGGGTGAGGTTCGACCGCGACAGCGCGCTCGACGGCGTGCTGCTGAACACGCTGCGGAACAACGATCCGGCCCCGGCCACGGCCGCCCGCGTGTCCCAGACGGCGACGGCGGTCCGGTGGGCCGCCCACGGGCTGGGGGCGACGCTCGTCCCGGCCTCCGCGGTGCCCCGCGGCTACGAGCACCTCGCGCGTCCGGTGTCCCCGCCCGTACCCCAGCCTGTCATCGCCGTGGTCCCGTCGGACGCGGGACCGGCGGCGACGGCTCTGCTCGACGAGCTGCTGCACGACGAGACATGGGACCGCTCCGCCTCCGTTCGTACGTCAGGTGCTGGAGCCGGTGAGCTTCACGATGAGGTTGCCGCGGTGAACACCGGCGAACAGCTCGTCCTGGGCCGTGATCGCTCGTTCCAGCGGACCCTTGAGGACGGTGTGGGCGAAGGTGATCCGGCCCTCGGCGTGCCATGAGGCGTAGTGGCTGTTCCATGCCTGCACCTGTTCAGGGGTGTGCCTGGTGGAGAAGGGGCGGATCTGGATCTCGTTGACGAGGGCCGTCATGATGTCCAGGCGGGGGAACCCGCCGTCCCCGCCGCCGATCTGGCCGGCGAGTACGCCGCACAAGGCGAAGCGGGCGCCGGGCGCCGCGTGCCGGATCGCGGCCTCGAACTGAGCGCCGCCCACGGTGTCGAAGAACACGGAGATCCCGTCCGGGGCGAGTTCGGTGAGCCGGTCGTCGAGGTTCTCGGACTTGTAGTCGATGGCGGCGTCGAGGCCGACCTCCTCGACGAGGAAGCGGCACTTGTCCGCCCCGCCGGCGATCCCGATGACCCGGGCGGCGCCGCGTGCCTTCGCGATCTGCGCTGCCATCGAGCCGACGCCTCCGGCCGCTCCGCTGACGAGCACGGTGTCGTCCGTCCCGACGACGGCGATGTCGACGATGCCGTGGTAGGCGGGCACGCCCTGGTTGAGCAGGTACTCGGGGCCGGGGAAGGCGCCGTCGGGGACGGGAAACGTCTCGGCGGCGCCGAGGGTGCTGTGCTCGCGCCAGCCCGACATGTGCAGCACGGTGGTGCCGACCGGGCGGTCCGCGGCGCGGGACTCGACGACCCGGCCGATCGCCGGGCCGAAGATGGGTTCGCCGATCCGGAAGGGGGGAATCGGCAGCCGGGGCTGTTCCAGCATGAGGTCGCCGGTGGCGGCGATGATCTGCTGGAAGGTGTTCTCCACCCGCACCTGGCCCTCGTTCAGGGGCGGCAGCTCCACCGGTGCCACCTGGAGCAGCGAGCTGGGTCGCTGGGTGAGGTCCGTGCGGTGCGCGCGCAGCACGACCGCTGACGACTTGGGAACGCTCATGGGGCTCATGGGGACATCCTTCGGTTGGCGCGTGCCGGGGGTGGTCAGAGCTGGGTGACTCCGCCGTCCACGGGGAGTTCGATGCCTGCGGTGTAGGTCGCGTCGAAGGCGAGGAACGCGGCCGCGGCGGCGATCTCGTCGAGGGTGCCGAAACGCCGCATGGGGTTGTCCGCGACGCGCTCCGCCTTGAACTGCTCGGCGGACTCCCTGGTCATCGAGCGCTCCAGAATCCCCGTGTCGATGGGACCGGGGCTGAGCGCATTCACGCGGATCGTGCGCGGAAGCAACTCGCGGGAGAGGCTGCGGGCCATGGATCGCACCGCTGCCTTGCCGGCCGCGTAGACGCTGGTGTCCAGCATGCCGACGGTGCCGGCGACCGAGGTGGTGAGGACGACGCCGGCGCCCGTGTTCAGCAGCGGGGCGAGCTTCTGCACGGTGAAGAAGGCGCCCTTGACGTTGATCGCGAACAGTTCGTCGTACACCTCCTCGGTCGTCGACTCGAAAGGCGTGAGGGCGGTGATGCCGGCGTTGACGAACAGCGCGTCGACCGTGCCGAGTTCGGCCTTCACACCGTCCGCCAGGGCGTCCAGGTCGGACAGCGAGGACACGTCGCCGCGGAGGGCCACCGCGTTCTCGCCGAGCCGCTCCCGCGCGGCGTCGAGCGCGCCCTGAGAACGTCCGGTGATCACCACGCGGGCTCCGCCGACCGCCAGCAGCGTCGCTGTCGCGAGCCCTATGCCGCTGCTGCCACCGGTGACCACCGCATTCTTGCCGCTGTAAATTCCCATGCCAGGGTTCCTTCGTTCTTTGATGTGACGGCTCGGCGGCGCACCGGATATTCGCACGCCGAATTTCTGGAGGCGACAGTTTCCGTAGGTGTCAATTCCTGGGGAATTCGCCGCCGTCGACGGAGAGGTAGGCGCCGGTGAGCCAGCTCGCCCGGTCGGACACGAGGAACAGCACCGCGTCAGCGATGTCGTCAGGCTGGCCGTCGCGCCCGATCGGGGGTGTGTTGGTCGCCGCCGACGCCTCGTCGTCTCTTGCCCACCGCTTCCGCGTCTCCTCGCCGCCGGGTGTGGAGGTCCGGCCCGGGCCCAGTGCGTTGACCCGGATCCCGAACGGGGCCAACTCCGCGGCCAGGGCCCGGCTGTAGCTCTCCAGCCCCGCCTTCGACGCCTGGTAGTGCGCGAACGCCGGCACCGGCGGGAGGAGCGCGGCCGTGGAGATGTGCACGATCGCCCCCGACCCGCGTTCCCGCATCGCCGGTACCAGCAGCGAGTTCAGTCGCACAGCGGCCATGAGGTTCAGGTCCAGCGCGTCCTGCCACTCCCCGGCGGAGATCGCCATGGCGCTGGCGCCCTCGTCGGCCCGCGCCCCACCCGCGTTGTGGACCAGGATGTCCACCCCGCCGAGCCTTTCCCGCACAGCAGCCGCCAGCGCCTGCGTCCCCGCCTCCGTCCGGATGTCGGCCGTCACGAAGGCGGCGCCCTCCGGCGCCGTGTACGCGGTCGACCTGGCGGTGGCCAGGACCTCGGCGCCTGCGTCGAGGAGCTGGCGCACGACGGCCGCCCCGATTCCGCGGGAACCACCTGTGACCAGGGCGCGCTTTCCCTTGAGTGCAGGTGCCCCAGATCCGTTCTCGACCGTGGTCATGCCGTTGGTCCTCTCGATTGCGTTCCCGTTGGATCGGCGCAACAAGGATCGACGTGCACGCCGCGCGAATTCATGAAAAATCGCGGGTGTGTGCACCTCGTCGAGCCGCCGTTTCACGGTACGCCGGGAAAAGAACGAGCAGCAAAGACGAAATATCAGCAGGCGACATAGGAAATCCCTATGGCATCGCGGCTGCCGTACTTGGTGAGCTGCCCGTGGAGGCGCAGCCCGACGGACAGGGCGAGACGATCAGGGCGTGGCGAACTCCGCGTGCCTGACGACGGTGACGAACGCCGTCCAGCGGCGGGGGTGAAGGGTCCATACCCGCGTGCGCGGGGAGCAGACCCCGGCCGAGATCGCCACCCTCGTGGCGCTGGGGCCATCCCCGCGTGCGCGGGGAGCAGCCTTGGCTGGAGCCGCCGGCGCCGCAGAACCAGGGTCCATACCCGCGTGCGCGAGGAGCAGTTCTTCGACTCGATGACCGCGTACCCGGCCGTGGGTCCATCCCCGCGTGCACGGGGAGCAGGCATTGCCGATCTGCGTGCGCTGCTCGGTCTCGGGTCCATCCCCGCGTGCGCGGGGAGCAGTCCTCGATCTCGCGGATGATCCGCGCCAAGTGGGGTCCATCCCCGCGTGCGCGGGGAGCAGGCCATCCTGATCTGCCACCGCGACATGTGGGAGGGTCCATCCCCGCGTGCGCGGGGAGCAGTCTCGCTGACCTGGGTGTTTATCGAAGGAAGCAGCCGTCCTGAGCAACAAATGAAGATTCGGACATTTCCACCACCGAGCGAGAAGCCTGTGTACACCCTGGTGCGCGAGGTCCAACTCTTCACGCCATGCTACGGCTTCAACCGCGAGGGCCGTCGCCTTCCCCGGCGGACGACCGGCGAGGACGTGTCCGCAACGCCCGGCGGTGGTGGGTGGGGCAGCCGCCCGGCCGGCGCTCGATGCCCGCGAGCAGCTCGGCTTGACTTGGCCTTTGCCTAACCGCTATCTATTCCCACATGCAGGACGTGGTGCTGGCGCTGCTGGCCAAGGAGCCGTCGCACGGGTACGACCTGCGCGCGCGGCTGCTCGCCGCGCTCGGGCCGCTGGGCGAGACGCTGAATGCGGGCCAGATCTACGTGACCCTCACCCGGCTCGAAAAGGCGGGCCTGGTCGTCCAGGAGCGTGAGGACGCGCCGGTACGCGGCCCGCGGCGCAAGGTGTACGCGCTGACCGCGGCCGGCCAGGAGCGGGTTGCCGCGTGGCTGGCCGAGGGCCTCGGGCCCCGAGCGGACGTGACGGAGTTCCACCTGCAGCTGGTGGCCGCCGCGGAGTCGGGCATGGCCTCGCCGCTCGCGCTCATCGAGGCCCGGCGCCGCGAGCTGAGGCGCAGCCTCGCCGAGGCCCAGCGCGCCGTCCTCACCCACGACAGAGACTCGGAGGCCGGGCTGCTACTGGAGGGCGTGGCGCTCCGGCTGCACGCGGATCTGCGCTGGCTGGAGGCGTGCGAGCGCACCTGGTCCGCCACCACCGCGCACAAGGAAGGCGGAGGGAACTGATGACGACACGAGGCGGCCGGAGGCGCGGTGCACGGCCGCGGCACGGCGACCCCGAGGGCCGGCCCGCAGGCCCGGTGCTGCGCGCCGTCGGCCTGTCGCGGTTCTACGGGCAGGGCGAGAGCACGGTCGTCGCCGTCGACCGGGTCGACCTCGACGTACCCACGGGACAGACGCTCGCCGTGACCGGCCCGAGCGGCTGCGGCAAGTCGACGCTGCTGCACCTGCTCGGCGGCCTCGACCGGCCCGACGAGGGCGAGGTGTGGCTCGGCGGGCAGCGCATCGACCTGCTCGGCGAACGCGCCCTCGCCCGGCTCCGGCGCCGCGCCGTCGGCTTCGTACACCAGGACTTCCACCTGATGGACGAGCTGACCGCGGCCGAGAACGTCGAACTGCCCGCGCTCCTCGCCGGCGACTCCCCGCGCACCGCCCGCCGCCGCGCCGCCGCCCTCCTCGACCGCGTCGGGCTCGCCGACCGGGCCCGCCACGTGCCGTCCGAGCTGTCCGGCGGGCAGCGCCAGCGGGTCGCCATCGCCCGCGCCCTGGTCAACGAGCCGCTCGTGGTCCTCGCCGACGAGCCCACCGGGAACCTCGACACCGCCGCGACCCACGACATCCTCCGCCTCTTC
The DNA here is from genome assembly GCA_000514715.1 of Streptomyces sp. CNH099. Classification (GTDB taxonomy): domain Bacteria; phylum Actinomycetota; class Actinomycetes; order Streptomycetales; family Streptomycetaceae; genus Streptomyces; species Streptomyces synnematoformans. Next base: position 7,736 of record AZWL01000023.1, read on the forward strand.
GCCGACCTGCACGCCGGCGGGCAGACCCTCGTGCTCGTCACCCACGACGAACGCGTCGCCGCCACCGCGGACCGGATCGTCTCCCTGTGGGACGGGGCGTCCGCCGACGACACCCCGCTCGACGCGGGCGGCTCGCGACTCGGCGCGCTCCTCGGCTGGGAGGAGTGACGTGGGCCGGCTGCTGCTGATCTGGCGGCTCGTCGTACGGGATCTGCGGCGCCGCCCCGGCGAGGCCGTCATGTTCGTGGTCGCCGTCACCGCCGCCACCTCGTCGCTGACCCTGGGCATGGCCACCGACAACGCCGTGGCGAACGGGTACATGAAAACCCGTGAGGCCACCGCCGGACCCGACATCGCGGCCATCACCACCGCCGACACCCCCTCCGCCCTGGCCGGGCGCGTCGCGCAAGCCCCCGGCGTGGACACCGTCGCCCGCCCGGTCCCCGGCTTCTCCACCACCGTCCGCGCCGGCGGGCGGACGGAGCACACCGTGGTCGAGGGACGCACACGCATCGCCACCGTGGACCGGCCGCTGGTGACCTCCGGCACGTGGGTGCGACGCGGCGGCGCGGTGGTCGAACGCGGTTTCGCCCAGGCGCTCGACGTCCGGGTCGGCGACCGCGTCACCATCGGCGGACGCGACTACCCCGTCCTCGGTACGGCCGTCAGCGCCGCCACCGCGGTGTACCCGGACGGCAACTGGGCCTCCGGCCCCGGCCCCTCCGACGGCGGCGGCCGCATCTGGCTCACCGCCGCCGACGCCCGCGCGGCGGCCGGCGACGAACCACTCGTGCACTTGCTCGCCATCAAACTGTCCGACCCCGACGCGGCGCCGGTCCTGGCGGACACCCTCTTCACCGACGACATCGCGGGCCGGGCGTGGGTCAACACCCGCCCCTGGCAGAGCTTCATCACCTACGACACCAACCTGCTGAGGTCCGTCCAGCCCACCCTGGTCATCGGCGGGGGCCTGCTCGCCGCGGCGGCGCTCGTCACCCTCGCCTCGCTCACTGCCGTACGCGCCCCGCGGGACCACCGGCGTGCGGGTCTGTTCAAGGCGGTCGGCGCCACGCCCGGCACGGTGGCCGCGCTGCTGCTGACGCGGCACCTCCTCCTCACCGCAGCGGCCACCGCCACCGGCGTCACCGTGGGATGCCTGACAGCACCCGCGCTCGCCGACCCCAGCGCCGGGCTGCTCAACACCGCCGGCCCGCCGACCACCGGCATCGTCGCGGCCGCGGCCCTGCTCGCGGTCGTGGTGGCCCTGGCCGGCACGCTCGGCCCCGTCGTGCGTACGGTGCGCTCCAGCACGGTCAACGCCCTGGCCGCCCCAGCCCACCTGACGGCGTATCGGCCCCGGCTGCCCGCCGTGACCGCCTACCTGCCCACGCCGCTGCTGATCGGGGTACGGCTGATCGCCCGCCGTCCCGGCCGCGCGGCGCTGAGCGCGACGGGGACGGCGGCGACGACGGTCATGGTGACCGCGGCCCTCACGTGGCAGGTGTCGCTCGACGCGGAGGCCGCCCGCGGCACATCCACATTCGAGGACATCCGGAACGACGTGACGGCCGACGTGATGCTCGGTGTCACAGTCGCTCTGCTGGCGCTGTCCGTGCTCAACACCGTCTTCGTCAGCTGGAGCACGGCGGTACAGGCCCGGCGCGCCCTCGCCGTCACCCGCACCCTCGGGGCCACCCCGGGCCAGGTCATCGCCGCGCTCTGCACCGCGCAACTGCTGCCCGCCGTGGGCGCGATCGCGGTGGGGATCCCGATCGGTTTCGGTCTGTTCTCGTTGTTCAGCGACGTCGTCGTGATCCCCCCGGGCGCCTGGCTGGCGGTCGCGGCCCCGGCCGTGCTCCTGACGGTCACGGCGCTGGCCGCCCTGCCCGCCTGGCTCCACACCCGCAAGGCGGCGGGGTGTGCTCTGAACGCCGAGCCCGTCTGACGGAGCTGATCACGGGGCGCCGCGAGTTGAACGTGATCGGAGTTCTCACGCCGGAAGGGCACGCGTGAGGATAGGTTCAGGCAGAGCCTTCTTGCCGCTCAGTAACCAACAAGGCACAATGAGCGAGATAGATGTTGAGACGCTGGGAAGGCAACCGGATGGCGACACCGACATCGGAGCGGACATCCGCGGCTGATCTGGACCTGCTCACGCACTCACCGGACGGCGAATCCCGCGCTCGCCTCGCCCGTGTGGGCGACATCTTCCCGCTGGATCCGAGCGGGCACATCCTCCGGGCCGGCGAGGAACCTCCATCCTCGGTCCGTCCGTGGGGACTACGATTCGTCCGGCCCATCACACCGCGCGCAGGTGCTCATGAAGGACCATCCCGTGACACCTCCGGCCACCCGGACGGCGACAGCTCGGGTGAGGAAATGGCCAGCGACTAAAGGACTAAAGGCGCATGGCGAGGGAAGAGCGCCTAGTGGCAGGCTTGTCCACCGTGCTCGTCCTCACGCATGACGAGGACCGGACAGCGGAGCGTGTGACCGCGGAACTCGCCGCCCGGGGCGTCCGCGTGGCGCAACTCGACGCCGCCGACTTTCCTACTCGCGTCGCGCTCGCCGCCGCCTTCGACAGTTCATCCGCCCGGTGGACCGGGCAGTTGACGGGGACAACCGCGGCAGGCCGTCAGTTGGAGGTCGCCCTTGAGGACGTGGCGGGGGTGTACTACCGCCGTCCGACGCAGTTTCAGCTGGCCGCGGGTATGTCCGGACCGGAGCAGGTATTCGCCTACGGGGAAGCCCGGCACGGCTTCGGCGGTGTGCTCATGGGCCTCGGCTGCACCTGGGTCAACGATCCGGTACGGGCCGCTGCTTGCGAGTACAAACCCTTGCAGCTCGCAGCCGCGGCGGCCGCGGGCCCACGCGTCCCCGCATCCGTCATCACCAACGACCCTGAGCACGCCGCCACCTGGGCGAGAGACCTGGCTCGACCGGTCGTCTACAAACCGCTGAGCGGGGTGTGGGTGCCGGAGGACCACCAGATCAAGGTCCTCTACACCAGCGTCATCGACGATCCCGCGATGCTGCGTGAAGGAGGTGTGGAACTGACGGCCCATCTGCTGCAGGAATGGGTGGACAAAGCACACGAAGCGCGAGCGGTGGTGGTCGGCGACCGCGTCTTCACCGTAGCCATCCACGCGGACTCCGCGCGGGGCCTGGTCGACTGGCGGGCAGACTACGACGCACTGTCCTATGAGGAGATAGAACTGCCCGCGGCGGTGAACAGGAGCCTGGTCAACCTCCACGCCCGCCTCGGCCTCATCTACGGAGCCTGCGACCTGATCGTCACCCCTACGGGAGAGGTCGTGTTCCTGGAGGTCAACCAAGCTGGCGAGTGGGGATGGCTGGCCGCCGAATGCGACCTGCCCATCGCCGCCGCGCTCGCCGACGTCCTGCAAGCGGGTTGTGTATGAGCGTGCACGATGAGGACGTTCCCTGGCGGCAGCGCGCAGCCGCGCTCGCGCAGGCGCTCGCAGACGCCGGTGACCTCAACGATCCCTCGTGGCGGGAGGTCATCTCACGGGTGCCGCGCCATGTCTTCGTCCCACACTTCGCCCGCACCCGGGCCACGCGCAAAGGCACCCGCTACGACCTCGTCACCGGTGCTGATCCCGCGCAGCGCGAGGAGTGGCTGAACGGCGTGTACTCGGACACCACGCTGCTCACCCAGGTGGACGGGCAAGCGGTGGAGGAACTCTTCGCCACCGGCTCAGGTTACGGACGGCATTCCAGTTCCTCGACGGCACCGCGCCTGATGGTCTGGATGCTGGAATCCCTCGGCCTGACCGACGGGGACGACGTACTGGAAATCGGTACAGGCACCGGTTACAACGCCGCCCTCCTGGCCGAACGGCTGGGCGAGGAGCACGTCACGACGGTGGACATCGACGGCCGTCTCGTCCAGTCCGCCCGGCGTCGTCTCGCCCAAGGCGGGTACCACCCCACCCTGGTGACGGGAGACGGGCGCCTTGGACACCACGAACACGCCCCCTACGACCACGTGATCTCCACCTGCGGTCTGCCCTACGTGCCCCCGGCCTGGATTGCGCAGAGCCGGCCGGGAGGTCGCATCCTCACGAACGTGACCGGCCTGATCGGCGGCGCTGTGCTGCTCGCCGACGTACACGAAGACGGCCGGGCGACCGGGCGGTTCCTGCCCCGGTGGGCCGGCTTCATGCCCTCGCGTCACGCCGACTCCCCGCTCGCCCCGTACGCCCGCGAGTACACCACCGGGCAAACGGCCCTGGATCCCGCCGTCCTGGACGACCACGCCTTCGCCTTCCTCGCCCAACTGCACCTGCCCGGCGCCCGCCGCTACGCGGCCACCCGTGACGACGGCCGGGAGTTGTTCGGGCTACGGACCGCTGACGGTTCGTGGGCCGAGGTATACGCGCCCGACGACGCGGGCCACCGCTACATGGAACAGGGCGGCCCCCACCGGCTCTGGGACGCCGTCGAAGAAGCCCACCGGGTGTGGCTCACACACCGCAAGCCCGACTGGACGCGCTTCACCTTCGCGGCAGAGCCAGGAAGCCAGGTCGTGGCCCTGCGCGAGGGTAACGGGTCGGAGGCAGGCGCCTGGGAGCTGCCCGTGGAGGCGCTGCCGGACGGGTAGGGCGTGACGGTCAGGGGGTGGGGAACTCCGCGTGCTTGACGGCGGTGACGAACGCCGTCCAGGCGGCGGGGTGAAGGGTCCATCCCTGCGTGCGCAGGGAGCAGTGGAACCTGGCCGACCTGGCGGTGCTCGGCGAGGGTCCATCCCCGCGTGCGCGGGGAGCAGCAGGGTGCGCAGGAGGCGCTGCGTTCCGGGTTGGGTCCATCCCCGCGTGCGCGGGGAGCAGTGGGCGGTACCGGCCGGAACGACGACGGCACGGGGTCCATCCCCGCGTGCGCGGGGAGCAGTCTCGCTGACCTGGGTCTTTATCGAAGGAAGGAGCCGTCCTGAGCAACAAATGAAGATTCGGACATTTCCACCACCGAGCGAGGAGTCTGCGTGCATCCTCGTGTGCGAGGGTCCACTCTTCACCCCATGCTACGAGTTCAGCTTCAACCGAGTGGGCCGGACCGCACACCCAACTCAAGCTGCCAGGGCCACGGCCGCCAGGCCGCACGACGGCACGGGGCGCGCACCATCCGTACGGCTGCGCCCGCATACCGATGGCCCCGACGACGACGGCCGGATTCCTGGCGACCGAGTCCCGCCGACGCAAGCCGCCGATCAACCTGCGCCTGTCCCGACGCCCGGCCTTCAGCGGCGCGGCGCCGGGCGCGGCGGCGAACCTGACCGGGCACGCACACGCGTCTCACCCGGGCGGCTGGATCCTGGTCGCCTCCCGCGGACTCGTCCTGATCCTCGCGGCACACCCATCACGGCGAAAAGACAGGCACCGGGGATCACGCGACCGGCAGAACGTAGCTGCGGACCTCGGCGATCTTCGCCGTCTTCGCCATCCCCGGGAAGCGGATCACATGGCAGAAGGCATACCGCGTACCGTCAACCGCCTCGATCGTGCCGTCAACGCCCGCCTCCCGGCCGTGAGTGAGCAGAGACCCGAAAGCGACCTCCTTGGCTTCCGGCAGATCGGCCACCCAGGCGCGCACGGCTCCACGCCCCCGGAGGACAGCCTCACCCCCCAGGCTCCACTCCACGTCCTCGCCGACAAGCGCAGCCACGGCCGCGTCATCTCCCTCGGCGAGGGCGACCACAAGGTCACGCAGCACCTCTTTACGCGGCGCGTTACCGCAGTCCACCGCAGACCGGATCGTCACCATGCGGCGAGTCTACGACCGACCGACGACAAAAACCGTGCCCGCGAACCCCCACGACCAGGCCCGTCAGGGCCGTGGCCCACGCGAACACGCGCATGTGGCCCGGGGAACCAGGTCGGGCACGGCCTCAGGCTGTCACAGGGTCGACCGGACGCCTACCCCCGGCGCACCCGACCGTCCGGCACGTAGGTGACCAGGGCGGTGCGGGCTGCGCGGGGTGGGTCGGCGTGCGGTCGGGCGGGGAGTTCGCCAACCTTCACGGCGCTGACGGACGTCGTCCAGGCGGCGGGGTGAAGGGGAGCCGCGGCGCCCGGCGCTCCATCGGCTATGCCACCACACCGGCACGGCCAGCAGCCGCATCGCCGACTACCGGCTACGCGGGACGTCCGCCACCCGGCCGCCCGGCGTGTAGCCACCGGGGCGGCTGCGGGCTGGAGCAGCGCGCGGTCAGGCGGTGGGGAACTCCGCGTGCTTGACGGCGGTGACGAACGCCGTCCAGGCGGCGGGGGTGAAGGCGAGCTGCGGACCTTGGGGGTCCTTGGAGTCACGCACCGGGATCGCGGTCGGGGTCGTCTTCACCTCGACGCAGTCGCCGCCGTTGGCTGCGCTGTAGCTGCTCTTGCGCCATTCCGCGGCCACCTCGATGCAGTTGCCGCCGTTGGACTCGCTGTAACTGCTCTTGCGCCAGGTGATGGCCATGCTGCCGGTATCCCTTCATGAACTCGCCGATCAGGGCGGCGGATTCGCGGGCGGACAGAGAGTCGGCCCTGAGCACATCATAGGTCTGCGAGTGGTACGTATAGACCTTCGGATCGTCGGTCATATGTCCGCGGTCGAGCGACTCCGAGTAGACCCAGTCATGCCCTTCAGGCAGGTTGATCAACGACATGCTGGTCGCCGGGCGGCGCATGCCCGGGTAGTACGAAGGGACGATCTGGATACGGATGTTGGTGCGTTGCCCGGCATCGAGGAGATGCGCGCACTGGTTGCGCATCACTTTCGGTCCACCGATCACCGTGCGTAGGCAGCTCTCCTCCAGAAGAGCCGAGTAGTGCGGTGGCTGATCCGGTGAGAGGAAACGCTGCTGTCGGCTCAGCCTTGCTCGTACTCGCTCTTCGATCTCCTCTTCGTTGTCCAGCAGCGTGGCGAAGAGCGCGCGAGCGTACTCCTCCGTTTGCAACAGGCCAGGCACCAACTCCGTCTGATACGCACGCAACGTCACGCACTCCGCGTCCATCTGCGCCCGGTGCTCGAACCAATCCGGATGCCCCACATCCGGGTACCAGTCCACCTTCCCCCACAGCTCCAGCAGTAGCCCACCCGTGTCCAGCACCTCGTCGCACTTCGACACGAACGCATCCGACGGAACCCCCAACCCCGTCTCGACCCTCGCCACCTGCGACCTGTCGCACGGGATCTCCCGCGCCAACTCCGCCTGCTTCAGCCCCGTCCGCTCGCGGAAGTGCTTCAGCACACCCCCGAACATCATGGCGGTCGTGACCGCGCCGCCTTCCGGTGCGTTGCGTCGACTCACCGCTACCCCCTACGGTCCGAACTCGATCCACTACACACGGTAGCGGGTCGGTCCGACAATAGCGACGCGAGTTCTCAACCGGCCACCCGTGAGACCCGCGTGAGGCAGGTGACGCTACTCGGCCGCCCCCGCGTCCAGCAGCACCGCTGCTGTGAAAAGTTCCACTCCCACACGGATCGCACCCTCGTCCACGTCGAAGTCCCCCTGGTGCAGGTCCCGCGGCAGCCCGGTCTCCCCCACCGCCCGCACGCCCAACCGCGCCAGCGCGCCCGGGATCTGCTCCAGGTACCAGGAGAAGTCCTCCCCGCCGAGGCTCTGTTCCGTCGTCTGCACGGACGACGCGCCCCGCCGCGACACCATCGCGTCCGTCAGCAGCTCCGTCGTCACCGGCTCGTTGACCACCGGAGGGACGCCGCGGACGTACGTGATGGCGGACTTCGCGCGGTGCATGGCGGCGACTTCGTCGACGGCCGCGTGCACCAGGTCGGGAGCGCGGCGCCAGGTGTCCAGGTCCAGGCAGCGGACGGTGCCGGAGAGTTCCGCGTGCTGGGGGACGACGTTGCAGGCGTGGCCGGCGTGGAGGCGGCCGAAGGTGACGGCGAGGCCGGCGCGGGTGTCGACGCGGCGGGCGAGGAGGGCCGGGACGTCGGTGGCGACGCGGGCGGCGGCGGTGACCAGGTCGGTGGTGAGGTGGGGGCGGGCGGTGTGGCCGCCGGGGCCGTCGAGGGAGATTTCGAGGCGGTCGCAGGCGGACGTGATGGCGCCCTGGCGCAGGCCGATGCGGCCGACGTCCACGCGCGGGTCGCAGTGGACGCCGATGATCCGGCCCACGCCGTCGAGGACGCCGGCCTCGATCGCGTCGGTGGCGCCGCCGGGCAGCACTTCCTCCGCCGGCTGGAAGATCAGCCGTACGGGCCGCGGCAGCAGGCCCTCGCGGGCCAGCCCGGCGAGTACGACGCCGGCTCCGAGGACGACGGCCGTGTGCACGTCGTGGCCGCAGGCGTGGGCGCGGTCGGGCACGGTGGACCGGTAGGGCACGGTCTTGGTGTCCGGGATCGGCAGGGCGTCGATGTCGGCGCGCAGCGCGAGCATCGGGCCGGGCGGCGGCCCGTCCGGGTCCACGCCGATGTCGCAGATCAGCCCGGTGCCCGCCGGCAGCACACGCGGCGCGAGGCCCTCCCGCTCCAGCCGCTCCTTGAGCGCGGCCGTGGTACGGAACTCCTGGTTGCCCAACTCCGGGTGCATGTGCAGGTCCCGCCGGAACGCGATGAGTTCGGCTTCGAGCGCGGCCGGGAGCGTCCCGGGCAGCGGCGCGTCGGGGCCGGACTCGGGCTCGGCGTTGCGGGACATCAGTCGGTTCACACTGTGCAGGGTACGGGGATCACCGGGGCTACCGAGAAGGGATCAACAAAATTTCAGTCCTGCGGGTGCATGACCAACGTGCGCGGTGGGTAAACTCCGCGCCTCACACGGACGCCGCCGGCGCCCCCGCCCCCGACCACCCCGTCGTCGTCGCCGGCCCCACCGGCAGCCCGTCGACCCCGCGCCGCTCCCGGGCCGCGCCCGCCACCGACGACAGGAAGCCCTGCGCCCGCGGCGACGCCGTGTCCGTCAGCCAGCCCGGGTCGATCTCGCAGACGGCCACCTTCACGCCGGTGCCCGCCAGGGCCAGCGGCAGGGTGTGCACGACCGTCGACGGGAAGCTGACGATCGTGCGGCCGATGGGGCCGCGGCGGGCGATGATCTCCAGCGGGAGGTCGGGCCGTACGATCTCCAGGCCGGTGTGCAGGTGGAGCTGGTGGAGCTTGTCCGACCGTTCCCTGCGGTGCGCGAAGTAGCGGGTGGCGCCGTACGTCCTGGTGAGCGACGCCACCGCCTCCAGGTACCGCTCGTGGTCCACGACGCCGGTCTCCACCAGCGACGTACCGACGAGGTCCGTGGCCGTGCCGACGGTCGGCGGGCCGAAGCGGGAGCGGGTCCAGGCGAACTCGTTGGCCGTCACCCGCAGTCCGGGCGGCGGGTCCACCACCGGCATCGAGGTGAAGACCTCCACCTGCCTGCCCGACACGCCCGCACCGCCCGGCACGCCCTCCGTATCCGGCGAACCGTCCTCACCGGACGCGTCCTCGCCGCCCGGCGCACCCGCCGCCGGATCCGGCGTCAGCCGCCGCCGCGCCGCGCTCGCGACCGGCGCGAACAGCATCCCCCGCGCACCGCCGCCGCGCCCGGTGCGGTGCCAGCGGACGAACCGCTCCCCCCGCGCCAGCTGCGCCGTGAACTCCATCGTCGCCGTGCCGTCGTCGACGACGACGACCTCCCGCGCCCTGACGACGGTCAGCAGCGTCTGCACGTACCGCGAGAACGGGTCGCCCAGCACCACCCGGCGGGCCCGCCGCAGCGGGCGGGCCAGGCTCGCCAGCGTGCGCAGCGGGCCGGCGCCGCCGCGCGCCTCCTGCCAGCGGACCTCCAGGCCGTCGTCCCTCGCCAGCTCCGCCATCCGGCGCAGCTGGCCGCGGGACAGCGGCTCGGTGGGGGGCAGCACGACCACCGTCAACGGGATGACGGTGCCGCCCTGGTACGCCCACTCCAGCACGTTGAGCAGCTGGACCGGGCTCTCCACCAGGGCGACGCTCGCGCCGCCGGCGCCGTCTTCGGTCATACCCCGACCGGCTCCTTCTCCGCCCCCGCGCCGTCCGCGGCACCCGCGCCGTCCGCGGCCTCCGCGGCCTCGGCGATGACCCCCTTGACCCGGCGCAGCTTCTTCATCGGCGCCAGCTCGCTGTCGTAGACCTTCTTCACGCCGTCGCCGAGGGAGTCCTCGACCACGCGGATGTCGCGCACCAGCCGGGCCAGGCCCTGCGGCTCGACCGAGGCGGCCTGGTCCGAGCCCCACATCGCGCGGTCCAGCGTGATGTGCCGCTCGACGAAGACGGCGCCGAGGGCGACCGCGGCGAGCGAGGTCTGCAGGCCCGTCTCGTGGCCGGAGTAGCCGATGGGCACGTTCGGGAACTCCGCCTGCAGCGTGTGGATCATGCGCAGGTTCAGCTCCTCGGCCCTCGCCGGGTACGTGCTGGTGGCGTGGCAGAGCAGGATGTTGTCACTGCCCAGCACCTCCACCGCGTGCCGGATCTGCTTCGGCGTCGACATGCCGGTGGACAGCACGACGGTGCGGCCGGTGGCGCGCATGGCGCGCAGCAGTTCGTCGTCGGTCAGCGAGGCGGAGGCGACCTTGTGGGCCGGGACGTCGAACTTCTCCAGGAAGGCGACGGCCTCGGTGTCCCACGGGGAGGCGAACCAGTGGATGCCGCGCTCCTTGCAGTGCGCGTCGATCGACCGGTACTCCTCCTCGCCGAACTCGACGCGGTGCCGGTAGTCGATGTACGTCATCCGGCCCCAGGGCGTGTCGCGCTCGACGTCCCACTGGTCGCGCGGGGTGCAGATCTCGGGCGTGCGCTTCTGGAACTTCACCGCGTCGCAGCCCGCCTCGACGGCGGCGTCGATCAGCGCGATCGCGTTGTCGAGTTCGCCGTTGTGGTTGATGCCGATCTCACCCGTGACGTACACCGGCCGGCCGGGGCCGACGACGCGGTCGCCAAAGGTGCGGAAACGCTGGGTGGAGCTCATGCAGATCTGTTCCTTACTCTCCGGGGAGATTCACTACAGGGAGGGACCGAGGATCCAGGAGGCGATCTCGCGGATCGCCCCGTCGCCTCCGGGTGTGGACGTCACCGCACGCGCCGCGTCCCGCACGATCGCGTGTGCGCCGGCCACCGCCACGGGCCAGCCGACGAGGCCGAAGCACGGCAGGTCGTTCACGTCGTTGCCGACGTAGAGCACGCGCTCGGGCGCGATGCCCTCCTCCTCGCACCACTGCTTCAGTGCGATGTCCTTACGGTCGACCCCGTGCAGAACAGGAAGGTGAAGTTTGCGTGCCCGGGCGGCGACGACCGGGTTCTGTTCGGTGGACAGGATGAGCAGCTTCAGCTCGGTGCGGCGCAGGGCGGCGATGCCGAGGCCGTCGCCGCGGTGGACGGCGACCAGTTCGCGGCCGTCGGCGTCGATGTAGACGCGGTCGTCGGTCTGGGTGCCGTCGAAGTCGAGGACGATCGCGTCGACGTCGCCGCGGGTGGGCAGGGAGCCGGGGCCGGGCACGTCGAGGAGGGGGGCGAGGGCGCGGGCGCGGGTCAGGTCGTCCGGCTCGTCGACCTCCAGGACGCGGGCCGCGTCGGTGCGTACGGGCGCGGTGCGGCCGAAGAAGCGGTGGCGGTGCTCGCGGAAACCGGGGGTGCGCATGGCGTACGCGGCGCCGGTCTCCAGCAGGTCCTGCGGGCGGTCCTGGCGGCGCGGGCGGTACGACTTGTCGTGGTTGACGCCGTACCCCTGGGCGGGGGCGGCTTCCACGGCGGGGGCGACCCTCGTCGGGGTGGCCGTCGGCACGGCACCCGCGGCGGCCGCCTCGGCGACGGCGGCCTCCCCGGCGACGGCGCTGGTCTCCGCCTCGTCCGCCTCGTCCCGCCAGAGGAACCCGTGGAAGGGGGCCACGGTCAGCGCGCTGTCGGCGCCCTCGGCGAGCACCGCCGCCGTGACGCCGTCGATGTCGGCGCCGGTCAGGAACGGGCTCGTGCACTGCACCAGCAGCACCGCGGCCATGGGCTGGCCGCACCGCTGCTCGTGGGTGTCCAGCGCGTGCAGCACCGCCGCCTCGCTGGAGGCGGTGTCGCCGGCGATCTCGGCGGGGCGGCGGACGACCTCGGCGCCGGCCTCGCGGGCGACGGCGGCGATGGTGTCGTCGTCGGTGGAGACCACGACGTCGGTGACCAGCTGCGCCGCGAGGCACTGCCGTACCGCGCGGGCCACCAGCGGCACGCCGCCGACGCGGGCGAGGTTCTTGCCGGGCACGCCCTTGGACCCCCCGCGGGCGGGGATGACCGCGAGCACGCGGGCTGCGGACGCGGGCTGGGACATGGAGGCTCCTTGCTGATGCGGTGCGGGGCGGGAGGCCGCCGCGGCGTCGGCGGCGCCCGCGGCGGCGGCGCTCACAGCGTCGTCCGGTTCGCTTCTCCGCCCGCGCGGCGGAACTGCGGTCGCGCTGTCGGGCGGCGGATTCGCAGCCGCGCGTGCGTCGCTCACAGCGCCCCCATGCGGCGGATGACGGGCGCGATGCGCTGGACGCCGCCCCGGTACGCGGCGCGCGCGGCCTTGCGCAGCAGCGTGCGCGCCCACCGGCGCACCGGGCCGGGCTCGGCGGCGACCGCGGCCTGCGGCAGCGGCTCGCCGGTGGGGGCCAGGCCGTGCCGGGCGAGGATCCGCGGCAGGTAGCCGCCGGCGGTCTGCGGGGTGTAGTACGGCGCCAGCGGCGGCAGCTGCGGGTCGGCGACCAGGGTGGTCAGCCGGGCCCGGGCGCGGTCGAAGGCGGCGTCGTACGGCTCGGCGGAGTCCGCGCCGGGGACGCCCTGGCGGGACAGCCACACGGGGTCGGGCTTGGGCAGGTGGCCGGCGTCCAGCTCGTCCCAGGAGGCGAGGCAGCCGGAGCCGAGGAAGTGGTGGTTGCCCAGCGGCTCGCGTACGCCCAGGTCGGTGAGGACGGCGGTCGGGATGCCGCGGTGCAGCGACTCCAGCGCGGCGGTGGAGCTGACGGTGACGAGCAGGTCGGTGCGGTCGAGGACCTCGCCCATGTTCCCGTAGACGAGGCGGCAGTTCCCGGGCAGTCCGCCGGGCAGCTTCGCGGCGAGCTTCTGGTACGGGGCCTCTTCGATGTGCGTCGTGTGCTCGCCCGGCCGGCTGCGCAGCTTGACGAGCACCTCCCGCTCCGGGTGCCGCTCGGCGTGGCGGGCGGCGCGGCGCAGGAGGTACAGGCGGTCCTCGCGGTTGTCCGGCACGGAGGGCTGGACGGCGAAGACGACGGTGTACGGGCGGCCGGCGGCGCCTGCCGTGCCGTGCAGGTTCCAGGGCTCGTACGGCTCGCCGTCGAGGAAGGGCAGCGCGCACTCCACGACGCTGGCCGGCGAGGCGCCCACGCCCTCGTAGACCGCGCGGAAGCGCTCGGCGTCCTGGCGGCTGTTGGCCAGCACGATGTCGGCGCCGTGGCGCAGCAGGAGGCCGTCGGAGAGTTTCTCGTACACCACGCCGACGTAGCCGGTGACGACCGCGGGGCGGTGTTCCGCGCCCTGCCAGGCGCGGGCCAGGCCGTGCAGCATGGCCTGCACGGTGCCGCCGACGCAGGACAGGAGCACGACGTCGTAGCGGTCGGGGTCGGCGGCGGCGAGGAACTCGACGGCCGTGACCTCCCTCATCGCGTCGGCGGCGACGCCGACCTCCGCGAGCTGGCGGGCGGTCGGGGTGGCCCGGCCGTGCAGCAGATACCCGTCGAGCACCGCCTCCGGGGCCATGCGGCGCGCGGTGAGCGCGCCCCATTTCCAGCGGGTGTCCGAATCGGCGAGAACAGCCGTGCGCAGCTGTGACGGGGGGTCGTTTTGCACGTCGCCGACGGTAGGGAGGCATTCCGCTCGGCGGCCCAACAGCGGCCGTACAGATGGTTAACAACACGCCGCCGAACGGCTAACCCGCTCACCTGAGAAAGGCGTTCACCATTCCGTCTCCCGGCGTTCATGCCGGCGTCGGGGCGGGGTAAGCCCCGGGCGCGGGCCGCCCTCTAGCATCGCCCGAGTGCTTCAACTCTCCGTGATCGTTCCCTTCTACAACGTGCAGGACTTCGCGCCCGAAGCGCTGGCCGGCCTGCGGGCCAACGCCGCGCCGGACACCGAGTTCATCCTGATCGACGACTGCTCGACGGACCGCACCGGCGAGCTGCTGGAGCAGGCCGCGCGCGACCTGCCGGGCGCCGTGCACGTGCGCCACGCGAAGAACGGCGGCCTCGCCACCGCCCGCAACACCGGGCTCGACCGGGCCCGCGGCCGGTACGTCACCTTCCTCGACGGCGACGACTGGCTCGCCCCCGGCCACTACCGCCGGCTGCTGGCGGCCATCGCCGAGCTGGACTGCGACTTCGTCCGCACCGACCACGTGCAGTGCGCCGGCCGGGCCCGCACCGTCCACCGCGTCCCCCACGGCCGCCGCGGCGTCGTCCAGGACCCGCGGTCGGCGATCCTGCCGGCGGCGTACGCCACCTCGGTGGACTACGCCTACGCCTGGGCCGGCGTCTACCACCGCCGGCTCCTGGACGACGGCCTGCTGCACTTCCCCGACGGGCTGCGCACCGCCGAGGACCGCCCGTGGATCTGGCGGCTGCACCGCGAGGCCCGCACCTTCGCCGTCGTCGGGCTGCTCGGCGTCTTCTATCGACGCGGCGTCGCAAACTCCCTCACCCAGATCGGTGACGTACGCCAGCTCGACTTCCTCCGCGCCTTCGACCAGGTCGTGGCGGAGACGGCCGCGGACCGCGACGCGGAGCTGCTGCTGCCGAAGGCGGTGCGCAACTTCTGCGCGATCATCGCGCACCATCTGAAGAACAGCGAGCGGTTCGAGAAGCCCGTGGCCCGCAGGCTGCGCGAGATGAGCGCGGAGGCGCTGCGGCGCATGCCCCAGCACGTCCTCGCCGAGGCCCTCGACGCCATGGACGCGGACCGCTCCGAACTGCTGCGCCGGCTGCACCGGCGGGGCGCGCCGGCGGAGGTGGCAGCCCGATGAACGACGACCCGTCCCCCGCGTCCGTCCCCCCGTCCCTCTCCTCGTCCCTCCCCCCGTCCGACCCGCCGGAGGTCCGCTACGCCCCCGGGCGGCACACGCAGATCTTCGTGGCCTCCACCCTCTACGGCACCGCGACCCTCGCCGCCGCCCTGGACGCCGGCCTCTTCCCCGCCGCGGACCGCCGCATCCTGCTGCTCACCAACAACGCCGCCAACCCCGAGGCCACCCCGGCGGTCGACGCCATGGCCGGCTTCGCGCGGCTGCGCTCCCGCTTCGACGACGTACGCGACTGGAACCACGCCATCCGCCCGCTGCACCCCGCCGCGTGGGAGCCGCGCGTCGAGGACGTGCCGCTGTGGGAGCGGCACCTGCGGCTGCTGTGGGGCCTCGGCGCCGACCGGCTCACGCTCGTCGTGGAGTCGATCCAGGTCAGCCCCTCGCGGGCGCTCGCCCAGCTCTTCCCCGACGCGTCGCTGCACGTCTACGCCGACGGCCTGATGAGCTACGGCCCCACCCGCAACAAGCTCCCCTCGCTCATCGGCAGCCGCGTCGAACGGCTGCTCCACCCCGACCTGCTGCCGGGCGTGCGGCCGATGCTGCTGACCGAGTTCGGCGTGCCGCCGGAGATCGTGCCGGCGGAGGAGCTGAAGAAGGTGCTGGCCGAACTGGCCGCCGACGTCACTGATCTGGGCGACGCCGAGGAAGAGTCCTCGCCCGCGCTTCTCCTGGGCCAGTACCTCTCCGCGCTCAACATCCTCACGGCGGAGGAAGAGGAGCAGCTGCACGTGCGGATGCTGCGCGGCGCGGCCGGACTGGGCCACCGCACCGTGGTGTTCAAGCCGCACCCGATGGCGCCGCCCCGCGTGTCGCGGCTGCTGGAGGACGAGGCGGGCGTCCTCGGCGTGCGCCTCACGGTGCTCGACACCCCGGTGCTGGCGGAGGTGCTGTACGAGCGGCTGCGCCCGGCGCTGGTGGCCGGCGCGTTCTCCACCGCCCTGATGACGGCGTCCACGCTGTACGGCCTGCCCGTCGCCAGCATCGGCACCGAAACGCTGCTGGAGCGGCTGACCCCGTACGAGAACAGCAACCGGATCCCGGTCACGATCGCCGACGCCCTGCTGCCGTCCCTGGAGGACCCGGAGGCGGTGCGCGGCTGGCGGGCGCCGACCGAGGAGGAGGCGCGGGCGCGGCTGGGCGGACTGCTGACCGCGGTGGGCTTCACGATGCAGCCGCGGATCCACGCCCGGCTGCGGCCGGACGTGGAGCGGTGGCTGGCGGCGGAGCTGGACGCGCGCACCTGGCGGTACTTCAAGCGGCGCCGGCTGACGGTCGAAGGGCTGCCGGGCGGGGTGCCGAAGCGGCTGGCGTTCGTGCCGCGCAGCCCGGCGGTCCGCCGGGTCGCGCGCCGGGCGCGGGCGCTGCGGCGGCGGCTGCGGTAGGGCCCGCGGCCGGCGCCGCGGTAAGCGACGCCGGCGCCGCGGGCGGACGCGGCCGCTCCGCTGTGTCCGACGCGGGTGCGGCGGTGCGGTGCGGCAGGCAGGCAGGCACGCAGGCACGCAGGCACGCAGGCACGCAGGCACGCAGGCACGCAGGGAGCATGGCGTGGCCGGCCGCCGCCGGGCGCGTCCCCGCGCCGCTCCCCGTCCCCCTACCCCGGCCCGTCCGCCGCCCGCGCCGCCCGGCCCGCCAGGTCCCGGAGGAACTCCGCCAGCTCCGGCGGCTCGTGCACCTCGAACTCGCAGCCCAGCGACGCCAGCCGCAGCGCGAGCCACTCCAGCTGGTCCGCCTCCGTGACGAACGCGCACCTGTCCTCGGCCACCCGCTCCAGCCCCGCCGCCGCGTCGCCGAGGCGGCGGACCAGCTCCTTGTACGGCGCGTACAGCGTCGCCCGGGCGCGGTAGCGGGGGCGGTCCCCGCCCATCCGGGCGACGACGAACTCCGCCGCGTCCGCCGCCGGCAGCTCGCGGCGCGGCGGGCGGACGCCGGTGGCGAAGGGGCGGGTGATCCGGTCGACGCGGAACAGCCGCCAGTCGTCGCGGTCGTTGTCGTACGCGACGAAGTACCAGCGCCGGCCCGCCGAGACCAGCCCGGCCGGCTCCACGAGCCGCTTGGTCTCGGTGCCGTCCGCCGCCCGGTAGCCGAAGCGCAGCCGCTCGCCGCCCGTCGCGCCGGCGGCCAGCACCGTCAGCACCTCGGGGTCGATCTGCGGGCCCTGCCAGCGGGTCAGCGGGGTGGTGGCGGTGCCGAGTGAGGTGACGCGGCGGCGCAGCCGCGACGGCAGCACCTGCTCCAGCTTCGCCAGCGCCCGTACGGACGCCTCCGCCAGCCCTGCGACCGTATGGCCGGCGGAGCTGCGCAGGCCGACGGCGATCGCGACGGCCTCGTCGTCCTCCAGCAGCAGCGGGGGCATGGCCGTTCCGGCGACGAGGCGGTAGCCGCCGAAGGTGCCGCGGGTGGACTCGACCGGGTAGCCGAGGTCGCGGAGCCGCTCGACGTCGCGGCGGACGGTGCGGTCGGTGACGCCGAGGCGTTCGGCCAGCTCGCTGCCGGGCCATTCGCGGGGCGTCTGGAGCAGGGAGAGCAGCTGCAGGAGCCGCTTCGGGGTGTCGGTCGTCATGTTCTCCAGACTGCCTTCTCTTTAGGACACGACCTGTCCTATACCCTTCCTAGATTACCGGCATGACCTTCCAGAACGCCTCTGTGGCAGGACCGGACCGCCGCCGCTGGATCGCGCTCGCCGTGGTGCTGACGGCCTCGTTCATGGACCTCGTCGACGCGACGATCGTCAACATCGCCATCCCGAGCATCCAGCGGGACACCGGCGCCTCCTTCGGCGCGGTCCAGTGGATCACCGCGGGCTACGCGCTCGCCTTCGCCATCGGCCTCATCACCGGCGGCAGGCTCGGCGACATCTACGGCCGCAAGCGGGTCTTCCTGCTCGGCGTCGGCGGCTTCACCGCCGCGTCGCTGCTGTGCGGCGTCGCCGCCGACCCGGCGATGCTCGTCGGCTCCCGGGTGCTGCAGGGCGCGATGGCCGCGCTGATGGTGCCTCAGGTGCTGAGCATCATCCACGTCACGTTCCCCGCGGAGGAGCGCGGCAAGGTCTTCGGGATGTTCGGCGCCGTCGCCGGCCTCGGCGCCGTGTCCGGCCCGATGATCGGCGCGCTGCTCACCGAGTGGGACCTCCTCGGCCTCTCCTGGCGGCCCATCTTCCTCATCAACCTGCCCGTCGGCATCGCCGGCCTCGTCCTGGGCCGCCGCTACATCACCGAGTCCACCGCCCCCGACGCGCTGCGGCTCGACCTGCGCGGCGTGCTGCTGGCCACCGCGGCGCTGCTGATGCTGCTGTACCCGATCACCATGGGCCACGAGAACGACTGGCCGGCGTGGGGCTTCGTGTCGATGGCCGCGAGCCTGCCGGTGTTCGCCGCCTTCGTCGCGTACCAGAAGCGCAAGCAGCGCGCGGACGGCGCGCCGCTGGTCGAGCTGTCGCTGTTCCGGGTCAAGAGCTTCGCCGCGGGCATCGGGGTGCAGCTGGCCTTCAGCACCTCGCTGGGGATCTTCTTCCTGGTCTGGACGCTGTACATGCAGCTCGGGCTGGGCTGGAGCGCGCTGCACGCGGGCCTGACGGGACTGCCGTTCACGCTCGCCTGCTCGGCGGCCGCGGGGATGTCGGTGCAGAAGCTGACGCCCCGGTTCGGCAGGAAGGTGCTGCACGCCGGTGCGGTGACCATGGCCGCGGGGGCGCTGCTGTACCTGACGGCGGCCGGACGGTACGGCACGGAGATCGCGACCTGGCAGATGGCGCTGCCGCTGACCCTGCTGGGCGGCGGCATGGGCCTGATCTTCGCGCCGCTGACGGACACGGTGCTCAGCGGCGTACCGCGGGAGCACGCGGGCTCGGCGTCGGGGCTGATCAACACGACGAACCAGCTGGGCATGGCGCTGGGGTTGGGGCTGGTGTCGGTGGTGTTCTTCGGTGCGATGGGCGAGCCGGCGGGGCCGCGGGAGGTGGGTCCGGCGTTCGCGGGGGCGTTCGAGAACGCGATGTGGTGGGTGATCGCGATTCTGGCGGTGGTGTATGCGCTGGTGTTCGCGTTGCCGAAGCGGTCCGCTCAGGCCGCGGGGGCCGAGGCGGGTGCGGGGCCGGCGGCGGATGTGGCGGCGGGGCCGAAGGATGGGCAGAAGGGGGAGTTGGTAGGCGTCTGAGGCGGTCGACGGTACGGGGAACGGGGTGCGGCCCAACGCGGGCGGCACCCCGTTCCGCTGGGTGGGGCGGGGGCCCCGGTCGGCGCTCCCCGGACCCAAGTCCCGGCCAGGTGGCCGTCGCTACGCTGCCCCGGTGACGGTTGCGATGCGTATCGGGTTGCTCTCCTTCGGTGTTCAGGAGTTCGCCGCCCTGCACGAGGTCTGCGTAGAAGCCGGCCACACCCCCGTGCTCTACGCCTACTCCCGCTCCATGCGCCCGAGATCGGCGACCGACCCGGCCGCCGCCGCTGCCGCGGGCCGGATCGCGGCCGCGCTGCGTCGTCCGCAAGGAGGGCGTCCAGCCGGGCCAGTTCCCGGGACCGGTTGACGAAGCGCCCGATGCCTCCGCGCAGTTGGTGCGGGACGATCGCCGACGCCACCCGGTCGGGCTGGTGGAGGTGCAGGCCGCCGCGCACGTCCCGGGCCTGGACGACCGTGTGGGCGGCCGTCTCGCCCTCGACCCGGTTGACGTGCTCGGCCCCCTCGTCCATGGCTAGGTTCGGGCGAGCGGAGGCGGCAGGTGCGCGACGTGCTCTTCAAACCAGCCGAGCAAGGGCTCCCCGGCCTGGTACAGCTCCTGGATAAAGCTCTGGCAGCGCAGGATCAAGTCACGATCGGCGTACTTCCGTGCGGCTTCCAGGATGCCTTGCTCGTCGTACACCGCTTCGTACATCACCTGAGAGCCGAGGGTGTAGATCTCCGGCAGCGGACCGTCGGACTCGTACGTGACGACCTTGTCCGCGTCGATGACGTGGATCGGCCCCCCGGATTCCGCGCGGACCCGCAGGGCGTGCAGTTCCCACTGCATGTACGGGGTGAGCGGTTCTTTCACCACCCGGATGCGCCGGGGCATGAAACCGTGCTGCCGCGCCTTCCGGTGACGCTGGTCAACTCTTCCCGGCCCGCTTCCAGCAGCCGCAGGGATTCCGCCCAGTCACCGCGGGCGAACCGTCGCCCGCGGGATGACGACCAGACGCTCACCGGGGTCGACGCTCACCCCTGCGGGGAGCCGTCCCCGGTAGTCGGCGGTCAGATCGCTGCCGATGACCGCGACGTCCCCGTTCTCCAGCTCCCACACGTCCGGGCAACTGGCGTTGCCAGAGGTCTGTCCGAGTTCGTGCGACGACTTCCCTGACCGCCGTGCGAACGCCGCCGCCGGGTCGGCTTCCCACTTCGTGTCCATGTCCCCTTCCATGGATGAAACGAACGCGGGAAGCGCACACCGACCGACCACGCACCGCTACTCTCCGTTACATTTCGGCGGGGCCTGCCGGGCTGTTTCTCACCATGTGCCGTCGCCTGCTCCTGCGGGCGCCCCGGCTGCTCCACCGACCCGGCGGGGTCGTCGTCGTCGCGGACCGGAGCGTACGTCGTCCCTCAGGGGTCGCGCAGGGTCTTCACAGCGAACTCTCAAGCCGGGACGCGGCGCGGGGGAGCCGGATGGTGACCGCCATGCCCGCCGCCGGCGCGGTGTCGAGCGCCACCTCCCCGTCGTGCGCCTCGACCACGGCCCGCACGATGGACATGCCCAGCCCGCTGCCGCCCGCGACCCGGGCCCGGCCGGGGTCGGCGCGGAAGAACCGGTCGAAGATCCGCGCCGCGTCCTCCGGCCGCATGCCGGGCCCGGTGTCGGCGATCCGCAGCACGGCGACGCCGTTCGAGGGGGCGGCGGAGAGGGTGCAGGCGGCGTCCTCGGGGGTGTGGGTGCGTACGTTGGCGAGGAGGTTGCCGACGACCTGGCGCAGCTGGGCCTCGTCGCCGACGACGACCGCGGGCGCCGGGGCGTCGGCCGTCACGGGGCGCTGCGGCTGCTGCGCGCGCAGGTCGGCGGCGGCGTCGCGGACGAGGACGGCGAGGTCGACGGGGGCGCGGTCGCGGGCGGGGTGCTGGTCGAGGCGGGCGAGGACGAGGAGTTCGTCGACGAGGCGGCTCATGCGCTCGGCCTCCGCGGTGACGCGGGTCAGGGCGCGGTCGGCCTCGGCGGCGTCGAGGATGCCCTTGTCGTAGAGCTGGAGGTAGCCGAGCACGGTCGCCAGCGGGGTGCGCAGCTCGTGCGAGGCGTCGGCGAGGAACTGGCGCTGCCGCGCGGCGGCCTCCTCGCGGCTGGCCATGGCGCCCTCGACCTGGTGCAGCATGGCGTTGAGCGCGTCGCGCAGCTGCTCCACCTCGCTGCCGCCGGGCGGCGCGGTGCCGACGCGGCGCGAGAGGTCGCCCTCGGATATCGCGGACGCGGTCTCCACCATGTCCTCCAGGGGACGCAGCCGGCGCCGGGCGGCGTGCGAGGAGACGACGGCGAGGAGCAGCAGGAGCAGGGCGCCGAAGAGGGCCTCCGTGACGAAGAGCTTGCGGACGGCGTTGCGCACGCCGTCGTAGCGGGTGGTGGCGATGGCGTACGAGCCGTCGTCGAGGCGGGCGGCGGCGGCGCGGTAGTGGTGGCCGCCGGCTTCGACGCTGGTGATGCCGCCGGAGTCGGCGAGGGCGGCGGGGTCGTCTACGGCGGCGGCGATACGGCGGGCGAGCCGCGGGTCGCCGCCGTCGAAGAGCGGGCAGGTGGGCCGGAGTTCGCCGGCGGCGTCGAGGAGGACGAACGACTCGTCCCTGGTGGCGCGGGCGAAGCTGCCGTCCCGGGAGACGCCGAGGGACTCCGCGAGCCGGCACACCCCCTCCAGGCCGGTGACGCTGAGCGGGCTGGCGGCGAGGGTGTCGCGGTCCTGGCGGACGGTGGCGTCGACCTCGCCGACGAGGATGGCGTGCGTACCGAAGAGGCTGCCGCAGGCGGCGGCGATGAGGCCGACGGCGAGGATGACGACGTTGGTGACGGAGAGCCGGCCGCTGAGCGAACGCGGAAACCGCTTCACGAGGACGGGCCGGCGGGTTCGGCGGATCCGGTCAGTCCGGCGGGGCCGGGGGGTCCGGCGGGCGCTGCGGCTTCCGCTTCCGTGGCGGGGCCGATGGGGCGCAGGCCGTAGCCGACGCCGCGGCGGGTCTCGATGAGCGGCGGACCGAGCGGGTCGAGCTTGCGCCGCAGATAACTGATGTACGTCTCCACGACGGTGGACTCCACCGCGGTGTCGAACTGCCAGACGTGGCGCAGCAGCTGCTCCTTGGTGAGGATGCGGCCGGCGTTGCGCATGAGGTGCCGCAGCAGGTTGTACTCGGTCGGCGTCAGCTCCACCGGCGCGCCCCCGCGCCGCACCGTGAACGTCGCCTCGTCCAGCTCCACGTCCCCGTGCCGCAGCACCCCGGCCGCGGGCACCCGCCCGCGCGTCCGCCGCAGCACTGCGCGTACGCGGGCGACGACCTCGTCGACGTTGAACGGCTTGGTGATGTAGTCGTCCCCGCCGAGCGCGAGCCCGCCGAGCACGTCGGCGGGCGCGTCCCGGGCGGTCAGGAAGATCACCGCGGGCTCGTCGTCCGCGTACTCCCGCAGCGCCCGCAGCTCCCGGCAGACCTGCCACCCGCTGCCGTCGGGGAGCATGACGTCGAGGAGGACGAGGTCGGGCGCGTGGGCGCGGGCGAGTTCGAGGGCCTGCCGGGCGGTGGGCGCGGCGTGCACGGCGAAGCCGTGGAAGCGCAGGGTGATCTGCAGGATGTCGGCAATCCCGGGATCGTCCTCGACCACGAGAACGGACTCGTTCATGGCCCCAGTATCGCTGCGGCCGAACGGGACGCCGCCGGGGCGACGTTGCGAGTTCCCTGTGAGAGGCGGAGCCGCGTACAGCCCGTGAACGTACACACGCAACGGGTGTCACGCACGCAGCCCCGGCAGGCGGCCCGCCGATTCGTGACACGTGCCCCGCCGAGTGTGCGCTGCGCCTGCCGCCGTTCACGCTCGGCGGTTGCGGGCACGCGCTGCCGTCGCCTTGCCGTCAGGCCGTCAGGGTCTCGCGGAGCTGGGTCAGGCCCCAGTTGAGGTCCTCCTTCGTGATCACCAGCGGCGGTGCGATGCGGATCGTCGAGCCGTGGGTGTCCTTCACCAGCACGCCCCGCGCCATCAGCTTCTCCGAGATCTGCCGCCCCGTGCCGTGCGCCGGGTCGATGTCCACGCCCGCCCACAGGCCCCGGCCGCGTACCTCACGGACCGCGCCCGTGCCGGTCAGCAGGCCCAGCTCGTGGTGCAGGTGCTCGCCGAGTTCCGTGGCGCGCTGCTGGTACTCGCCCGTGCGGAGCATCGCGATGACCTCCAGGCCCACCGCGCACGCCAGCGGGTTGCCGCCGAACGTGGAGCCGTGTTCGCCGGGGTGGAAGACGCCGAGGACCTCGCGGCTCGCGACGACCGCGGAGACCGGGACCACGCCGCCGCCGAGCGCCTTGCCGAGGACGTAGACGTCCGGCACCACGTCCTCGTGCTCGCAGGCGAAGGTGCGGCCCGTGCGGCCCAGGCCGGACTGGATCTCGTCGGCCATGAAGAGGACGTTCCGGGCCGCGGTCAGCTCCCGTACGCCGGTCAGGTACCCCGGCGGCGGCACCAGCACGCCCGCCTCGCCCTGGATCGGCTCCAGCAGCACGGCGACGGTGTCGTCGTCGACGGCCGCGGTCAGGGCGGCCAGGTCGCCGTACGGGACGATCTCGAAGCCGGGCGTGTACGGGCCGTAGTCGGCGCGGGCCTCGGGGTCGGTGGAGAAGGAGACGATGGTGGTCGTACGGCCGTGGAAGTTGTTCTCCGCCACGACGATCTTCGCGCGCCCCTCGGGCACGCCCTTGACGCGGTAGCCCCACTTCCGGGCGGTCTTCACGGCGGTCTCGACGGCCTCCGCGCCGGTGTTCATGGGCAGCACCATGTCCTTGCCGCACAGCTCGGCGAGCTGCGTGCAGAACTCCGCGAAGCGGTCGTGGTGGAAGGCGCGCGAGGTGAGCGTCACCCGGTCCAGCTGGGCGCGGGCGGCGTCACGGAGGCGGGGGTTGCCGTGGCCGAAGTTGAGGGCCGAGTAGCCGGCCAGCATGTCCAGGTAGCGGTTGCCCTCGACGTCGGTCATCCACGCGCCCTCGGCGGTGGCGACGACCACGGGCAGGGGGTGGTAGTTGTGCGCGCTGTGGGCGTCGGCTGCGGCGATGGCTGCTTCGGTTCGCGTCACGGGTTCTCCGTTCCGTTGCGCCGTGAAGGGCGGTGCCGGTGGGGCGGGGGTGGTGCCCCTGTTTCTATCTTCGCTCGGATGCCGGACGAAGGATCCATCACCGCCGGGCGTGCCCGCTAGAGGGGGTCAGTTCTTGGCGCCCCTCGTCAGCTCGGCGCGGAGCTTCTCGTCCAGGCCGTCGAACTCCTTCGCGCACTGGTCGGCGAACCTGGAGATGTTCTTGGTCATCTTGGACAGCCTGCCGAAGCCGTAGTTCCAGGAGTCGGCGAAGTCGTCGCAGGCGGACTGGAGGCCGTCATGCCCGATCTGGGCCGTGTCGGCCGCCAGCATCTCCTTCGAGGCACCCTTCATCCGGCCACCGCTGGACTCCAGGGTCCGGACCATCTCGTTGACCTCGTCGAAGGCGAACTTCAGGAACGACATGTGCGCAGCGTACCGGCGCGTACCCGGCTGGGTGAGGCTGCCGGCGTCAGGGGCACGCGCGGGGCGGCGGCCGTTCGGCGCCTGCCCGCGCCAGCAAGCGGCCTGATCTGTCGCGGGCACGGCGCCTGGCGGCCCTGCCCCAGAAGTACGCCGTGATGACCACGAGCCCGAGGATCCCGTCGATCACGCCGGTCGTGGTCAGATAGTCGCCCACGGAGTCCGCGTAGAAGACGCCGGCCACCGCGAAGACGACCATCACCACGACGCCGGAGACGGTGCCTGACCGGGCGCCCTTGCGTGCGTAGGACTCCTCGGTCACGTCCTGGACGTAGGGCGCGAACAGCAGGTCGACCTCCCGCTGGGTCGCAGCGAGCGGGACCAGCCGCCGCAGGCCGGGCCGCATGCCCGGGAGCTGTCCGCCGCGCTGGGCGTCGGGGAAGTGCTCGTGGGTGCGGGCGGCACGTTCGGCCGCGTCCGGGAGGCGGCGAAACTCAAGTACCGGGGTGGTGCCCGGCGGGGAGGCGAGGCCGTCGTAGCGGTAGCCGTACTGCTCCGCGACGTACACGAACGAGGCGAGCTTGCGCCGTCTCAGCCAGGGACTGCGCAGCCGATGCCTCCCCCTGCCCTGCCGTTCACTGCCCAGGAGTGACTGCAGCTCCCGCCGCACCGCCATCGATCTCCCACCTCCTCCGGGTGTGACGGGCTTCCGCTTTGTCCAGCGGACCCCATTCCCCGTTCGATAGTTTTCTACGACACGAGGCGATCCGGCACCAGCGAAGGGTGACGAGTATGCCGCGGGAAGCGGACTTTCCGACGCTCGGGTTCAACCCCGCCCCGGGCAACCTGGACGCGCTACGCGGCCTCCTCACGACGGTCGGCAGGGTGGTCCGGGAGAGTGAATCGGCCCAGACCGAGCTGGGTAAGCTGGGCGGCAAGGACAGCATATGGGCCGGTAAGTCGGCGACGGCGTTCACAGCTTCCGTATCCGAGATCCCGCCGTATCTCCGCAATGCCCTGGGCTCGCTCGCCGCCGCGCAGCGTGCGCTGCAGACCTGGGAGCGCGACCTAGTGCGTTTCCAGGAACGGGCACGCAGGCTGGAGAACGAGGCCGCCGACGCGGCACGGCGGGTCAGTTCGGCGCAGAGCGGCATGGACGGGCTGCCGAAGGACACCGAGGGGATGTCCGGCGGCGAGAAGGACGACCACGAGAAGGACAAGAGGTCCAAGCAGGCCGCCCTGGATTCGGCCACCGATGAGCTCGACGACGTGCGTCGTCGCGCCCGGGGACTGAACGCCGAGTTCGTCAGCGCCGGGAACGAGACGGCGCGGCGGGTCAAGGACGCGGCCGGCAATGCGCCACCGGAACCGGGCTTCTTCGCAAGCCTCGGTGAAGACCTGCTGGACGGTTTCAAGAACTTCTGTGAGGAGAACGCAAACCTGCTGAAGCTCGTCGGCGACATCTGCGCCGACATCGCCATGATCGTGGGCGTGGTGTGCATCGCTATCCTCATCTGCACGGGCGCCGGCGCGCCCCTTGCGCTCGGGATCATCGGCACCATCGCCGCAGCCGGCGCGCTGGGGGGCCACGCAATGGCGATGTACGGCGGCCACCCCGGCGTCACCTGGCAGACGCTGGGCTGGGACGCGGCCGGGCTGCTCTGCGGAGGCATCGGACTGCGCGCCGCCAAGCTGGTGAAGGCGGGCGGGAAGTTCGTGGACGCCGGTACGGACATCGTCGCCCGGGGCGAGCAGATGATTGACGCCGGGCGGTCGCTGCGGTCCAGCGCGGGCCTATTCGCGAAGATCAAGGGCGGGAACTGGGGCCTCAGCAGCCTCAGAGCAGGGCTGGGTAACTCACTGAGCGGAATCTCCCAGGGGTTGAAGGGGCAGAACATCGTGAGCGAGGGCATGAGGGTGATCGGCGAGGGCCAGCGGCTCGTGTCCCGGGGCAACTTCCTCGACAGGAGCGGCCTCTTCGGGGGCCTGACACTCGCCGGCGGCTCCAAGGCCGCCGATGGACTGAGCTTCGCCGACGTCCCCATCGTCGGCCCCATCTCTGACTTCCGTGCCGCGCAGGCCG
Source organism: Streptomyces sp. CNH099 (assembly GCA_000514715.1). Classification (GTDB taxonomy): domain Bacteria; phylum Actinomycetota; class Actinomycetes; order Streptomycetales; family Streptomycetaceae; genus Streptomyces; species Streptomyces synnematoformans. Next base: position 34,521 of record AZWL01000023.1, read on the forward strand.
GGAACACCGCCGGCACGGCGCCGACCTTCAACCCCCCTGCGGCGCTCACCTCGGCCGGCGCCACCTTCACCGGCGGTCTGGACCGTTCCCAGATGGGCCCGGCGGCATGACCGCCGACGCCCTGCGCGCCACCGGTGCCGCGGCACCGGACATCCCATACGCATTCGAGTACCAGATCCCGGAGGAGTTCGTGCAACTCCCCGACTCCTTCTCCCCGGGCGACTGGACCGGGCCGATGTCCACACTGCTCCCTGGCGGCGACCCGGAGTACTGGGAGTTCGCCGGCGAGCAGATGCGTACGTTCCTGCCCTGGGTGTTCTCTCGCGAGGACATCGGGTTCGCGGCGGCGCTGTGCATGGGTGTCGAGGAGGTCGACAACGACGAGCGCCTCTCGATGGGGCTGCTCACCGTCTCGGGCCAGATCACCCGGCACCGGAGCCCTCTCCACGCCGCGGAGGCGATCTACCAGCTCAAGGAGCAGGAACTCTTCACGGAGGAGACCGACGGACTCCAGGAACTGGACTTCGACCTCGGCAAGGGTGTCCAGGGGGCGCAGGACATGCTGCTCGCGGTGAAGCTTCCGTGCGGGCCGGGCGTCATGTCCACCTCGCTGCGGTCCCTGCGGCTGCCGGATCCCGATCTGCCCGAGGGGCAGGTGTTCGCGCTCGCCGCCCTGCAGTTGGTCATCCCGGCACCGAGCGACTACTGCGTCTACGTGACGATCGCGACGCCCTCCGTCTACCTCCTCGACTCGTACTGCGGGCGGCTGGCGACCATCGGACGCACCTTCTCCTTTGACGTGCCCGAAGGCGGGCGGGGGGAGGCGGGGAGCCTAGACGGGCGAGCCCGGCGGTGCGAGGCGCGAAGAGAAGGAGACGCGCAGAGAAGCGGGTATCGGCGCGGTCCGTCTGCCGGGGCCAGCAGCTAGAGTGGAAGCGCGTGCGGCGACTGGCGAACGTGGAACGGACCACGGGGGAGCCGCGCGGCGCAGCAGCCGAGTGGTGCCGCCCGCCTGGGTGCCCCGGGTCCGACGCAGGCTCGACCCGGAGGGACACGCCATGACCCCCGCACACCCCGCCCTTGCGCAGACCGACCCCGAGCTGGCCGCCCTCGTCGCCGCCGAGGAGCAGCTGCAGGCCGACACGCTGCGGCTCATCCCCAGCGAGAACTACGTCTCCACCGCCGTGCTGGAGGCCACCGGCACCGTGCTGACGAACAAGTACAGCGAGGGCTACCCCGGCAAGCGCTACTACGAGGGCCAGCAGAACATCGACCCGATCGAGACCCTCGCCGCCGACCGCGCCAACGCGCTCTTCGGCACCGAGCACGCCAACGTGCAGCCGTACTCCGGCTCCCCCGCGAACCTCGCCGCCTACCTGGCCTTCGCCGAGCCCGGCGACACCGTCATGGGCATGTCCCTGCCGCACGGCGGGCACCTCACCCACGGGTGGAGCGTGTCCGCGACCGGCAAGTGGTTCCGCGGCGTGCAGTACAAGGTGCGGCGCGAGGACGGGCGCGTCGACTTCGACGAGGTGCGGGACCTGGCGCGCGCCGAGCGACCGAAGATCATCCTGTGCGGCGGCACCGCCATCCCGCGGACCATCGACTTCGCGGCCTTCGGCGAGATCGCCCGCGAGGTCGGCGCGGTGCTGGTCGCGGACGTGGCCCACATCGCCGGGCTCATCGCCGGCGGCGCGCACCCCTCGCCCGTACCGCACGCGGACGTCATCACGACCACCACGCACAAGACGCTGCGCGGGCCGCGCGGGGCGATGATCCTGACGCGCGCGGAGCACGCGCGCGCAATCGACCGCGCGGTCTTCCCCGGCCTGCAGGGCGGGCCGCACAACCACACCACGGCGGCCATCGCGGTGGCGCTGCACGAGGCGGCGCAGCCGTCGTTCCGGGAGTACGCCGCGGCGGTCGTCGCCAACGCGAAGGCGCTGGCCGCGCAGCTGGCGGAGCGCGGCTTCGAGCTGGTCTCGGGCGGTACGGACAACCACCTGGTCCTCGTCGACCTCACGGGCCGGGAGGTCCCGGGGAAGGCGGCCGCGAAGGCGCTGGACCGGGCGGGGCTGGTGGTGAACTACAACACCGTCCCGTACGACCCGCGCAAGCCGTTCGACCCGTCGGGCATCCGCCTCGGGACGCCGTCGCTGACGTCGCGAGGGCTGGGGACGGAGCAGATGGCGCAGGTCGCGGAGTGGATCGACCGGGGGGTCGCGGCGGCGAAGGCCGGCGGGGCGGAGGAGGACGTGGCGCTGAAGGGGATCAGGGGCGAGGTCGCGGAGCTGATGGCGCCGTACCCGGCCCCGGGGCTTCCGGTGGGCTGAGGGGGAGGTCGGCGGCTCGGCGGGTCGGCGGGTCGGCGGGTCGGCGGGTCGGCGGGTCGGCGGGTCGCCTGGCGGCGGGCGGGCGGTACGGGCCAGGGGTGGCGGCGCCCGGTCGGGGCGGCGGCGTACCCGGCCGTCCTTCGCACCGGGCTGAGGGGCAGCGCGGGGCGTGCGCACCGCGGGCGGGGCGGCGCCGCGTCGCCTCGCCCGCGGTGCGGCACGGTGCGGTGTACGCGTACGTGGTCGGCGGGCCGCGGCCGTCCGGGGCCGGGTGCGCTCCGGGCTCGGCGTCGTCAGTCGCCCCGGTCCGCCCGCTCGTCTCGGTCCAGGAGTACGCGACGGGGGCCGGCTGCCGTCGCCCGGCGGCGCAGGCGGGGGGCCGCGACGGCCAGGAGGGCGCCGGCCGCCAGGCCCGGCAGCGTCCACCACCAGTTCTCCCCGGCGCCCGCGCCGGCCGCGGCCCGCTCGCGGGTGCCCGGCTCCCCGTCCGCCGCGGCGGTACCGGGCGCCGTCCCCGCGTCCGCGTCCGCCGCCGACCGGGGGTCCAGCTCGCCCGGGGCCGCCGTGCCGAACTGCGGCGGCACGTACCACCCGCGCTGCGCCTTCGGCCGCTCCCCGACACCCAGGCCGTCGAGCAGCGACCCCAGCCGCTCCGGGTGCTCCACCCGCTGCCACGTCTCCGCCGTCGCGTCCGCGCCGTCTGCCCTGGCCACCACCGGACCGCCCCGCGCGTCCGGGTACAGGCTGTCGACGCGCCACACGTGTACGTCGTGGCGCAGCCACGTCACGGTGATCCGCCGCGCGTCCGCGCCGCCGAGGTCCGCCTCGGTGAGCATCGGGTCGATCTGCTCGCCGGTGTCGCCGAGGGCCTTGTCGAGCGCGGCGTAGTCGGGGTCGGTGGCGTAGAGGGCGGCGGCGTCGCCACTGCCGCCGTTGACGAGCAGCACGCTCGTCGGGCCGCCCGCGGCGGCCGGCCCGGCGAGGGCGAGCACGGCGGCGAACGCGACGGCGAGCGCCGCGCCGAGCGCGGCGGCGGCCGGGGCGGTGAGCCGGTGGGTGAGTGTGCGCATGGTGTCGTTGCTCCGTTCCGGCAGGCGTCCGAGAGTGTCCGATGGTGTCGGCGGTGATACGAACCGGGCCCTGCTCTCCGTACGAACCGGGCTCCGCCCTCCGTACACCGCCGCGGGGCACCGGGTTCCGCCCGCTCCGCCCCGCCTCAGTCGGCCGCGGAGTCCGCGGACTCCGCGACGCGCAGGGCGCGCCGCTTGTCCGGGACGCCTTCGAGCCGGAGGGTCAGCGAGCCGGGGCCCTGCCAGAGGAGGGTGGGCCCTGCGGTGCGGACGGTGCGTTCGTACGGGCGGCCGCCGTCCCCGGGCTCGTGGAGGAGCAGCTCCAGGCGGTGCGGCTCCGGGAACCACAGCGCGGTGCCGGTGCCGACCTGCTCCCACTGCGGCGGTACGGAGGACGTCTTGCCGACGAGGGGGTCGAGGGTCCCCCGGAGCGCGTCCAGCCGCACGCCCCCGCCGGCGCCCGGCCCCGCGCCGCCCCCCGCCCAGCACAGCGACACCATCCGTCCGTCCGCCGACACGCCCGCCGCGTCCGGCGGCCCCAGCTCGCGCGGCACCGGCGGCCGGAAACCGGCGCGGCGGGCGGCGGCGCCGGGGGTCAGCGCGCCGCAGTCCGCGACGGCGGCGGGGGCGGGGGTACCCGGGGACGGGGTGCCGGGGCCGGACGGCGCCGCCGACGGCGTGACCCGTACCGTGACGCCGCCGAAGTCGAACAGGGACGCCACCCCGGCCCGTACGGGGGGAGCGAGGACGAGCCCCGCCAGCAGCGCCGCGAGCCCGGCGAGCAGCACCCGCCGCCGCGCGAGCACCCAGCGCCGTACCCGCACCCGCCGCCCGGCGACGGGCACCGCCTCCCCGGCAACGCGCGCCATCACCCCGGCGACGACCCGCTCCACGTCCACCGGGCCGCCCGGACCACCGCCCACCGGGCCCCCCGACCCGGCACCGCGGCCACCAGCCGCCCCGGCGGCACCGTCATCCGTCCCGGCGGCACCGCCAACAGCCCCCGCCCCGCCACGGGCCACCCCGGCACCGCCAGGCCCACCACCGTCAGCCCCGCCACCGTCAGCCCCGGCACCGCCAGGCCCGGTACCACCAGGCCCACCACCAGCAGCCCCGCCACCGTCCGACCCACCGCCCGCCGCCCCACCGCCCCCGCCCGGTGTCCGCCCCAGCGCCCGCAGTTCCTCCGCCAGCTCCTCCCGCTCACGCCCCACCGAACCCGCCTCCGTCCCGCTCCTCCGCCGCAGCCGCGGCACCCCCCGGCCCCCGCCGCCCCTTGCGGCCCCGCGCCACCCCACGCACCGCGCCACGCGCCGCCCCGCGCGCCACCGCGCCCGCCGCACCGCCGTTCCGCTCGCGCTCCCCCGCCACGGCGCCGCCCCGCTCCCCCAGCAGCCGTTCCAGCTCCCGCAGCGCCCGGCTCAGCCGCGACTTCACCGTCCCCCGCGGCACCCCCAGCGCCGCCGCCGTCTCCGCCTCGTCCAGGTCCAGCAGGTACCGGTGGACGACCACCTCCCGGTGCCGCTCGCGCAGCGACCGCAGCGCCGTCAGCAGCTCCTCCCGCCGCTCCGCCGCCAGCACCAGCCCCTCCGGGTCGCCCCTGTCGCCCCCGTCGCCTCCGCCACCCCCCGCGGCCGCGCCCGGCCCGCCCCCGCACGCCGCCGTACCGCCGGCCGTCATCCAGTCCGCCGTCCCGCCCGCCAGCGCCCCCGCACGCTCGTCCGCCGCCCGCCGCCGCGCCGCCGACCGCACTGTGTTCTTGGTCTCATTGGCCACGATCCGCAGCAGCCACGGCCGGAAGGCCGCACCGTCACGGAAGCCGCCGAGCGCCCGGTATGCCTTGATGAAGGCGTTCTGCACCACATCCTCGGCGTCCGCACCCGCCCCCAGCAGCAGCGCGAGCCGGTGCGCGGTCTGCGCGTGGGCGCGTACCAGCTCCGCGTACGCCTCGGCCTCGCCGTTCCGTACGCGCGCCACGAGTCGCGCCTCGCGCGCACCGTCGTCCCCGCTGATCGCCGCTCCTCCCCCCCGGATGCCCGCCCAGGACCTCCGCACCCTGCCTACACCGGCGGCCCGCGGCGGGTTCCGCACCTGAGAGAATGAGCGGCATGGCAGCCTCGACCCAGCGCCCCCGCGTACTCTCCGGCATCCAGCCCACCGCCGGCTCGTTCCACCTCGGCAACTACCTCGGCGCCGTCCGCCAGTGGGTGGCGCTGCAGGAGACGCACGACGCGTTCTACATGGTGGTCGACCTGCACGCGATCACGGTCCCGCAGGACCCGAAGGAGCTGCGCGCCAGCACGCGCCTGGCCGCCGCCCAGCTGCTCGCCGCCGGGCTCGACCCGGAGCGCTGCACGCTGTTCGTGCAGAGCCACGTGCCCGAGCACGCGCAGCTCGGCTGGGTGATGAACTGCCTCACCGGCTTCGGCGAAGCGTCCCGCATGACCCAGTTCAAGGACAAGGCCGCCAAGCAGGGCACGGCCAACACCACCGTCGGCCTCTTCACGTACCCGGTGCTGCAGATCGCCGACATCCTGCTCTACCAGGCCGACGCCGTCCCCGTGGGCGAGGACCAGCGCCAGCACATCGAGCTGACCCGCGACCTCGCCGAGCGCTTCAACGCGCGCTACGGCCGGACGTTCACCGTCCCCGCGCCGTACATCCTGAAGGAGACGGCCCGGATCTACGACCTGCAGGACCCGACCGTGAAGATGAGCAAGTCCGCGTCGTCGCCCAAGGGGCTGGTCAACCTCCTCGACGAGCCGAAGTCCTCCGCGAAGAAGATCAAGAGCGCGGTGACCGACACGGACACCGAGATCCGCTACGACCCCGAGGCCAAGCCCGGCGTCAGCAACCTCCTCACCATCTACTCGACGCTCACCGGAGACGCCGTCGCCGAACTGGAGCAGAAGTACGCCGGCAAGGGCTACGGTGCGCTGAAGACCGACCTCGCGGAGGTGGTGACCGAGTGGGTGACGCCGTTCCGCGCCCGTACGCAGGAGTACCTGGACGACCCGGAGACGCTGGACTCGCTGCTGGCCAAGGGCGCGGAGAAGGCGCGTGCGGTCGCGGCGGAGACACTGGCAGAGGCATATGACAAGGTGGGCTTCCTGCCCGCCAAACACTGAGGGCACGTGAAGGAGACGCTTGTGGGGACCGTGACGGTCGGTGTGTCCATCGCCGTCCCGGAGCCGTACGGCAGCCTGCTGCAGCAGCACCGGATCGGCTTCGGCGACACCGCGGCCCACGGCATTCCCACGCACATCACGCTGCTGCCGCCGACCGCGGCCGACGCCGGCGAGCTGCCGCGGATCGAGCGGCACCTGGCGCAGGTCGCCGCCCGCGGCGTGCCGTTCCCGATGCGGCTGAGCGGCACGGACACGTTCCGGCCGCTGACGCCGGTGGTGTTCGTGCAGGTGGTGGAGGGCGCGGCGGCCTGCTCCTGGCTGCAGAAGTCGGTCCGTGACGCCTCCGGGCCGCTGGCCAGGGAGCTGCAGTTCCCGTACCACCCGCATGTGACGATCGCCCACGACATCGACGAGGCGGCGATGGACCGGGCCGCGGCGGAGCTGGCGGACTTCGAGGCGGGGTGGACGGTCGGCGGGTTCTCGCTGTACGAGCAGGACGCCGAGGGCGTGTGGCGGCTGCAGCGGGAGTTCCGCTTCGGCGGGGACCCGGCGCGGGAGGTGCCGGCGCAGACCCGCTCCGAGCCGGCCACGTCACCGGGCTGAGGCCCGTACTCCTCCCGGGACACCACCCCGGGGCTTCCCCCAGACACCGCGCCCCGCGCCCCCGGCCACGCCCCGGCGCTCCCCCTCGCTCCCCCTCGCTCCCCGCCACTCCCGGCGCGTGCCGCGCCGCCCGTCCCACCGCCCCCGCCGATAACCTGGCGTTTCCGGGGCATACGCCGGTGCGTACGGCCGCCGCCGCGCACCCCGGCGGCGGCACGGGGGACGCGACGGCAGGAGTGGGCGTGGAGTGGCTAACCAGGTTGCCCTACGTGGGTCCGTACGTCGCGCGGCTGCTGCGCACCCGCCCGTACCGGGCCTACGAGCACCTCGACGCCCGGCACTGGAGCCGGCTCGCCGGCGCCGTGGCGTTCAGCAGCTTCGTCGCCCTCTTCCCGCTGCTCACCACCGCCGCCGCGCTCTCCGCGGCGCTGCTGAGCGAGAGCCGGCGCAAGGACGTGCAGCAGTGGATCACCGAGCAGGTGCCCGGCATCTCCGACCGGCTCGACCTCGGCGGCCTCTTCGCCCACGCCGGCACGGTCGGGCTGATCTCCCTGGCCGCGCTGCTGCTCACCGGCGTCAACTGGATCAGCACCCTGCGCGACGCCCTGCGCGCGGTGTGGGACCGGGCGGACGGCTCGGACAACCTGTTCCTCGGCAAGGGCAAGGACGCCCTCGTCCTGCTGGGCCTCGGCGGCACGCTGCTCGTCTCGCTCACCGTCTCGGTCACGACCACGACCGCGGCCGGCGCGGTCCTCGACCGGCTCGGCGTCGAGGAGGGCGGCTGGGGCGGCGCGCTGCTGGCGGTCGCCGGCTTCGCCGCCGCGGTGACGGCGGGCTTCCTCCTGCTGGTCTACCTGCTGACCCGGCTGCCGGGGGTGCACCCGCCGCGGCGGCGGGTGCTGGAGGCCGCGCTCCTCGGGGCGGTGGGCTTCGAGCTACTCAAGCTTCTTCTCAGCGGATACATCAGCGGCGTCGCCGGACGGAGCGTCTACGGCGCCTTCGGCGTCCCCGTCGCCCTTGTCCTCTGGCTCAACTTCCTGGCCCGCCTCCTGCTCTATTGCGCCGCCTGGACGGCCACGGCCGACCAGGTCGGGGAGCGGCCAGCGGCGGTGGATGACGAAGGCGACGATCGCGAGCAGCGCGACTGAGCCGACCGTGATGGCGAGCGCCGTACCGACGCCGCCCTCCTCGTCCGCCGCGACGGCGGACTCCGCGCCGGCGGCCGCGGACGGCTCCTCGCCGGAGCCGGCGGAACCGCCGGTCTCACCGGCCTCGCCGGGGGCGCCGTCGGCGTTCTTGCCCGACCCTTCGTCGGCACCGGCACCGGCACCGGCACCGGCGGCGGCGCCGTCCTCCGGGCGCACGCCCTCCGGCGGGACGAGTTCGCCGACCGGCTGCACGGCCGGCGCCGCCTTGAAGCCCCAGTCCAGCAGGTCGGCGGCCTCCTTGTAGACGGCGTTGGACTCGTTCTCGTCGGGGTGCATGACGGTGACGAGCAGCACCCGGTCGTCGCGCTCGGCGACTCCGGTGAAGGTGGCGCCGGCGTTGGTGGTGTTGCCGTTCTTGATGCCGGCGATGCCCTCGTAGACGTCCACGTCGACGTCGCCGGTCAGCAGGCGGTTGGTGTTCTGGATCTCGAAGTACTCGCGCTTCTTGCCCTTCTTGCCCTTCTTCCCGCCGGGGAACTTCGCCCGCGGGGTGGCGGCGTACTCCCGGAAGTCCGGGTTCTGCATCCCGGCGCGGGCGAAGAGCGTGAGGTCGTACGCGCTGGAGGTCTGCCCCTTGGCGTCGTACCCGTCGGGGCTGACCACGTGGGTGTCCTCGGCGCCCAGCTCGCGCGCCCGCTCGTTCATGGCCTGCACGGTGGCGTCGACGCCGCCGTTCATGTGGGACAGCACGTGCACGGCGTCGTTGCCGGACCGGAGGAAGACGCCGAGCCACAGCTCGCGGACGGTGTAGGTGAGGTTCTCCTTGATGCCGACGAGGCTGCTGCCCTCGCCCAGCTCCGCCAGCTCCTCGGGGGCGACCTTGTGCTTCTCCTCCTTGTTGAACAGCGGCAGCAGGGTCTGCGCGAAGAGCATCTTGATCGTGCTGGCCGGGGGCAGCTTCCAGTGCGCGTTGTGCGCGGCGAGCACGGCGCCGCTCTCGGCGTCGGCGACGACCCAGGAGCGGCCGGTGAGCTTCTTCGGCAGCTCGGGCGCGCCGGTACCGAGGTCGACGTGGGTCCCGGGCTGACCCAGCAGGGTGCCCCCGATGTTCGACATCTGGTCGGGAGGCCGCGGCTTGTCGTCCTGGGCCGCGGCGGGCGCGACGCCTCCGAGCGACAGCAGCGCGGCGGCGGTGAGCGCGGCGCCGCGGAAAGTCACATGAGATGTCGACACGCCGCGAACTTACCTGGAGTCGCCACCGATGTGGACACCGAGGTGCGCTAGTTGGCCGACGAGCGCCCCCGGAAGGGGGCCCGGCCCCGCGGAACGCCGTGCGCGTCCGGGCCCGGGAGGGGTCCCCGGCCCCTGTCCTACGGTGACCGTGCGACCGTCGTGGACGGAGGAGGGGTGGGCATGGGCTGGCTCAGGGACAGGCTGTTCGGCGGGCGGTCGGGCAGACGGCACGGCGGCGGCGCGCCGCCCGCACCGGCCGTCGGCCCGGGCGCCGCCGCCCCGGCGGTGTGCGACTGCTGCAACGCGCCCCTGGACCGCGCGGATGCGTACTACCTCCCCACGCGGACCGTGATGCTCTCCGAGGCGCACTGGGCCGACGCCTTCGAGACGAACAGGAAACTCTGGGACATGTTCCTGTCGGGGGACCAGCTGCTCTCCGCCTTCAGCGACTTCGTCGAGCAGCACGCCGCCAACGACACCCCGTGGGCCGTCTGCGAGCGGTGCAGCGAGTTCTTCCTCTTCGACCGGGACGCGGCGCGCGCGGACGCCCTCGACGACCGCACACCGGAGGACAGCGGCGCGGTGGACCCGGCGGGCTGCGTGCTCTTCGCGGCCCTCGGGTGGGAGCGGGTCTACGGCACGTGGCCGAAGGTGGTCGCACAACCGGCCGTCGCCGACGTGTGCGACTTCTGCAGGAAGAAGATGTACGCGGGTGAGCTGGACGGGTTCCTCCCGAAGGCGGTGCTGGAACGGTACGAGGCCGACGGCTTCACGGACCACGACCCTCCGGTGCGCAAGGCCCGTACGAAGGACGGGAAGACCGGCTGGGTGGAGTGCCAGGTGTGCATGGCCCGCAACGTCACCCGCCTCCACCGCGCGAACTACAACCCCCACGCGACCGATTGAACCCGGTGCCCGCACGGTCCGCGACCGGCCCCCGAGGCCCGCCGCGGCGTGCGGTGCGGACAGGTCCCGTGTGCCGGCGCCTGTGGCGTCCTCGGGCTGTTGGCGTCCATGCTGGGGCAGGGGGCCGTGAGCCACGGGGCAGGGGGCGGAAAGGTGTCTGCTGAGGGCGGCTTATCGCGTGCCGCGACGTCTTTCGATCCGTTCGGTGCGCGCACGCTGGACGACCTGGTCGCCGGGCTGCGGAGGCTGCGGGCCTGGAGCGGGCAGTCCGAGCGGGAGGTGCATCGCAGGGTGGTGCGCTTACGCCAGGTCCGCGGTGTTCCGGAGCTGCCCGCGTTCAACACCGTGCACCGGTGCTTCCAGCCGGGCCGCACCCGGTTGAACGTCGAGCTGATGGCGGACGTCGTCCGCGTGCTGGCGGGCGACAAGGCCGTTGCGCAGTGGCGCGCGGCGCACGCGACGATCGTCTGCGACCGGGACACGGCGGAGCGGTCCCTGGCCGTCACCGTCGCAGGCGTGCTGCCCGAAGACCTCTGCCGGTTCACCGGCCGGCGGGCCGAGCTGCACCGCCTGCTGGGGTCCGACGCGGCCGGCCCTCCCGGCCGGGCGTACGGCACCTGGCTGATCGACGGCATGCCGGGGGTGGGCAAGACGACACTGGCCGTGCACGCGGCGCACCACCTGTGGCGGCGTGAGCGCTTTCCGGTCGTGCTGTGGGCGGACCTCAACGGCTACGCACGCGATCTGCCGCCGGCGGACCCGGGCGCGGTGCTCGGCGCGTTCCTGCAGCAGCTGGGGGTGTCCGCCTCCGTCGTACGGCGGCTCGATCCGCCGGGCCGCGCCGGGAAGTTCCGTGAACGCCTGGCCGGTACGCGGGCCCTGCTGGTGCTGGACAACGCCGCCGCGGCGGAGCAGCTGCACCCGCTGCTGCCCGGCGTCCCCACCTGCGTGACGCTGGTCACCAGCCGGCGGCGCATCGCCGGGCCGCCGGGGGCGCGGCGCGTGCACCTGGAGGTGTTCCCGCCCGCGGACGCCGTGGAACTGCTGCGCCAGTCTGTCGGGGCGCTCCGCGTGGACCGGGCTCCGCAGACCGCCGGACGGATCGCAGCGGCGGTCGGGCACCTGCCCCTGGCGCTGGACGTGGTCGCCGGCCGGATCAGCCACTGCGACGGCTGGACGCTCTCCGACCATCTGGAACGCCTCACGGACGACCGTGGCACCGTGCTGGTGGACCGGGTCGAAGCGGCGCTGCGGCTGTCCTACGACGGGCTCCCCGCCGGCGCCCGCACCCTGTTCCGGATGCTCGCCCTCCTGCCCGGCCCGCACGTCGACCCGTACGCCGCCGCCGCGCTGACGGGCACCGATCCGGTCACCGCCGGGCAGCACCTGGAGCTGCTGCTGGCCACCAACCTGCTCCGGCGGCAGGAGGCCGGCCGGTTCACCCTGCACGACCTGGTACGGCTCCACGCCATCGAGCGCGGCGGCGACGCCGACCCGCCACGGGTCCGTCGCGCCGCGCGCAGCCGGCTGTTCGACTACTACCACCACGCCGCCGACGCGGCGATGCGCCTGTACGCCCCGTACGAGTACCGCAACCGACCGTCCGGCGGCGTACCGCGCGCCGGCCGCGAGGGGCCGCTGCCCGCGCTGGCCGACTGGAGGTCCGCGCTCGCCTGGCTGGATGCCGAACGGCCCAACCTCGTCGCCGCCGCCCTGCGCGCCGGGGACGACGGCCGCCCCGAACTGGCCGGCCGCCTCTCGGTCATCCTGCACCGCTACCTGAGCCTCGGCGGGCACTACCAGGAGACCGAAACCCTCCTCGCCCACGCATGCCGCACGCCCGTCCCCGCCGACCGGGCCCAGGCACTCGCACAGATGGGCGCCGCGGCCGCACGCCGGGGCCGCCACGCCGAGGCCGTCGACCGGTTCAGATGCGCTATGGACGTCTTCCGCTCCATCGACGACCTGGTCGGCGAGGGATGGATGAGGGGGAACCTCGCCGTCGTCCTGCAGTACGTGGGGGACTTCCGCGAGGCCGAGACACACCTCGCGCAGACCCTGAACAGCCTCCAGGACCTCTGCGACCGGCCGGACCTCGCCGCCAAGCTGGCCGGAGAGCACGGGATCAGGTACGAACCGCTCACGCACCTCCCGCAGATCGCCGAGTACAGCGGACAGCTCCTCGACATCGCCCGGAGCGCCCTGCTCACCGCGCGCCGCATCGAGGACCGGGTCAGCGAGTGCAACGCCCTCACAAACATCGCGATGCTCATCTGGCAGGAGGGGCACAGGAAGGAAGCCGTCGCCCACCACGAGCAGAGCCTGTCGATCACCCGGTCCATCGGCTACCGGCACGGCGAAGTCCAGGTGCTCAACGAACTCGGCGCTGCGCTGCGCACGATGGGCTGCACGGAAAGGGCGCTGCGCTGCCACCGGGACGCCGTCGCCCTCGCGGCCGAGATCGGCGACGCCTACCAGGAGGCCCGCGCCTACGACGGCATGGGCAAGTGCCACCACGCGGCCCACCACGCCGAGGCCGCCCGCGCCTGCTGGCGGCGCGCGCTGAGCCGGTTCACGCTGCTGGGCACCCCCGAAGCGGCGACCGTCGCCGACAGTCTCCGGTGACACCGGCATGGACACGGTACATGTGGTGTACGCCGGGCAGAGCAAGGCCCGTCTCAAGGACGTAGGCCGATCCGGCCGGGATCCCAGCGCTGTCCGGCCCGGGTTCGATGAGTTGATGACCGCCGTCCGAAACGTCAGCGTTCTCGAACCCCTTCTCGACACGTTCAATCCCGTTGGCGAGGCCGAGCTGGCGCTTTACGCACTAAAGTGCTTCGCGCATCAAGACAGCGCCCAGCACGCAGAAACGCATGTTCCTGAAGTGCATTAACGGTGCCACAGCAAGCTGCTGCGGTCTGATGATGACAGGGGGACAGATGTCCACACCGGAACCTCCTCAGCCACCAGAGCCCTCCGAGCATCCTCAGCACACTCAAGAACCGAACCGGTGGAGCCGGGAAAGCAACGCCTTCTTGCAAGGGAGTGCGCCAGAGTTATCCGACTTACCAAGGGAAAGGCGCTGGAAGGCGTGGCGCTACAGAGTCATGTGGACAGCAGCGGCAGCCACGTTGACCCTTGTCGCATCGCTGATCACCACCGAGGTGATGAACTCGAATACGTCATCAAAACGGAGAGAACTACAGGCCGAGGAGGAGGCACGGAAGGAAATCCGGGCCGAAACACCCCGCTCACCACGAACGTCCGCTACATAGGACCATGGGAGGTCTGGGAATCAATCGACTCCTTCTACGTGGTTTTCGACGAGCCCTTCAGCGAATCCGACTCAAACGAGCTTCGAGGACTGGACCTCCACAAAGAGACCGCCTGGGATCGCTTTTACGAACTCGCCGACAGCTACGGAGGACGGCCTGCGATTGAGATCGACTACAACGAGGATCCGAACGACACGACGGAGTTCGGCTACTCTCACCCCAAGGGACGTAATCCCAGAAGGTGCTTGAAATCGGAGAAGGGGGGTGATCCATATTTTCGCCACGAGACGATCACGGTGGGAGGCACTGAGACACCTGTAACTCTCAACGTGAACAGCGCGGCGCGAAAGGACTGGCGCTGCGAGTGGAGGATTCACGCCACGTACAACACCGAAGGAAAGAATGCCCAATCGGTGATAATTGATGACGACGGGAAACCTCTGATCGCGGAGGGCATTCCGGCCAGCCCCATCCAGGAATGGGTAGTAGACCCACACGGCGTAAGGATCGTCAACTGCATAACGCACCCCCGTGACAGTGGTTACTGTCAGTATCCGCCATTCTAGCCGTAGATCGTGGTCTTGCTGGTGGGGGGCGTCGAGGCGGCAGGTGTCCAGGGGGGATCATCTCGTCCGAGAGCGCCCATGCCGTCGCGGGCGTCGGCTCCTTGTCCGTCTACCCGAGTTCACCGCGACGGAGGGCGTCCCGTATCTCGTCGAGCTTCGCGGTCGTTGCCGGGGTCTGCTCCTGTGCTTGTTCAGCGAGTCGGAGGGCATCGTCGATCTCGCTGAGCTTCCCGGAGGACAAAACGGCCGCCCGCTCTGTCAGGTCGTCCCGGGACACGGTGGTCAGCCACGTGCACGGGGTGAAGCCCGGACGCGGGAACGCGAGCCGCAGCACGCCGTCGAACGGCAGCCCTTCACCGGCGCCGACCCTCACCTCGATGCCCAGACCGCTGATGTCGAGGCCCGCCGGAGCGACGACCTGCATCGCCTGGAACCCGGACGTGTCGTCTCCTGACAGCAGTACGACCAACCTCGGCTCGTCGAACTGGACCCACCAGACTTCGCCACGTTGCACAAGCCCTCCGATACACGGGACGACAGGCAGACACTGCGCGGCCTGACGCGGGGTGGAGACGGTCACAGCGTAGACCCCGCCTGCCGGCAGGAGGCGTTCGAGAGCCTGACGAGCCGGGCAGCAGGACGCTTCACACGGGTCAGGACCTGCCGCGCAAGAACTGCTGGGCCAACACCGAGTGAGTGGGCCGGGGACGGCCTCCGCGCCGAACAGCGCGTCACGCTGCTGGTCAACCCGAAAGCCGGCGGCGGGAAGGTCCAGCCCCGCACGCTGCCCCGCGTGGAGGGGTGCGAGGCTAGGCGTATGCACCTCTCACGCCGCGCTTCCTGGTTTCTGCTCGCCTTCGGCGGGTGGTCCTGGTTCATCTGGATCACGTTCGTCCGCAACCTGTGGAAGGACTCCAGCGGGCTGGCCTTCGAGGACGGGGACCCCACGGGGTACTTCTGGGTGCACCTCGTGCTGGCCGTGACGTCTTTCGCGCTGGGTACGGCGATCGGGTGGCTCGGGCTGCGGGGCGTACGGGCGGCGCGGCGGGCCGGCGGCGGTGCCGACGGCGGGGTGGCCGGTGAGGGCGCGGGCGGGGACGTGCGCGAGGCTGCCGGGGCCGGGAGGTAGGCCGTGGTGTTCGTGCCGATCGCGATCGGGATGCTGATGCTCGTCGCCACCGCGCACTGGTACGTGTGGCGGCGGCTGGTCCGCGACACCATGCGGCGCGGCGGCTGGCCGCGGCGGCTGGCGACGCCGGTGGTCGTCGTGCTGCCGCTGATGGCGTTCGCGACGGTGGCCTCGGAGCGGGCCGAGGCGCCGATGGCGGTGCAGCGGGCGCTGGGCTGGCCGGGGCTGATGTGGCTGGCGCTGCTGCTGTACCTGCTGCTGGCGCTCGCGGTGGGCGAGGTGGTGCGGCCGGTGCTGCTGCGGGTGCTGGAGCGGCGGGCGCGGCGGCGGGCGGCGCGCGGTACGGGCGCCGGCGGCCCGGTGGCGGACGCGGAGCGCGAGGCGGCCGTCGCCGCGCTCGCGCAGCAGGTGGCGGCGACGGAGGCGGCGGACGGCCGACCGGTCGTCGGCGGTGGCGTCGGCGGCGGTGGCGGTACCGGGGCGACGGCGCCGCTGCGGCTGGAGCCGGCCACCGGGACCGTGGACGGCGCGGCGACGGCGGACGGCGGTACGGGGGTCCCCGGCGGCGCGCCGGGGACCCGCGGCTCCGGCGCCGCGCCGGGCGCCGGCACCGGCGCCCCGGGCACCGGCGCCCCCGGCGGCGGCCCAGGCGGGCCCGGGGCCGGCGGGGCCGCCGGGGCCGCCGCCGGACCCAGGGCCGCCGCCGACGTGTCCCGGCGGCTCTTCGTCGCCCGCACCGTCGCCGTCGGCGCCACCGCCGTCGCCGCCGGCACCGTCGCGTACGGGGCGTACGGCGTGCTGGGCCGCGCCCCCCGGGTGAAGAACGTCACCGTGCCCCTCGCCAAGCTGCCCGCCGCCGCCGACGGCTACCGCATCGCCGTCGTCAGCGACATCCACCTCGGCCCGATCCTCGGCCGCGGCCACACGCAGCGGATCGTCGACACCATCAACGCCCAGCGCCCCGACCTCGTCGCCATCGTCGGCGACCTCGTCGACGGCACCGTCGACCACCTGGGCACGGCCGCGGAGCCGCTGGGGCAGCTGCGGGCGCGCGACGGCTCGTACTACGTCACCGGAAACCACGAGTACTTCGCCGGCGCCTCCGGCGCCGCCGAGTGGATAGACCACCTCCGCGAACTCGGCCTGCACCCGCTGGAGAACGAGCGCACCGAGCTGCCCGGCTTCGACCTCGCCGGCGTCAACGACGTCTCCGGCGAGGACGTCGGCGAGGGCCCCGACTTCGGGCGCGCCCTCGGCGACCGCGACCCCGCACGCGCCTCGGTGCTCCTGGCCCACCAGCCGGTCGTCATCCACGACGCGGTGGACCACGGCGTCGACCTGCAGCTGTCCGGCCACACGCACGGCGGGCAGCTGTGGCCCGTCACGTACGTCGCCGGCGCGGCGAACCCGACGCTGGCGGGTCTTGAGCGGTACGGGGACACCCAGCTGTACGTCACGCGCGGCGCGGGCGCGTGGGGGCCGCCGGTGCGGGTGGGCGCGCCGTCGGACATCACGATGGTGCGGCTGGCGTCACCCCGGGCCTGACGCCGCGGGAAGCGACCCGGCGGGCCCGCTACGTCTCCGCCTCCAGCACCCGGCACAGCGCCGCCAGCGCCCCCGGATACAGGTGATCCGGCGGCGTCCCGTACCCCACCACCAGCGCCTCCCCCTCCGGCCCCGGCGCCTCCCCCGCCGCCGGCGGCGCCGCGAAGTCGCCGCCCTCCTCCCACGCCCCCTGGCCGTACTCGTACGCCCCCAGCCGGGCCACCGCCAGCCCCTCCCGCGCCGCCCGCGCCAGCACCCGGCGCTCGGTCCCCGGCGGCAGCCGGACGACGGCGTGCAGCCCCGCGGCGATGCCGGTCACCGTCACCCGCGGCGCCCGCCGCGCCAGCTCGGCGACGAGGCGGTCGCGCCGGCGCCGGTAGCGCTGGCGGGCGGCGCGGACGTGCCGGTCGTAGCCGCCGGACTCGACGAACTCCGCCAGCGTCAGCTGGTCCACCACCCCCGGCGGCGTGCGGCTCAGCGCCTGCACCTCGTGCACCGGGCGCAGCAGCCGCCCCGGCAGCACCATCCAGCCCAGCCGCAGCGCGGGCGACAGGCTCTTGCTGACCGTGCCCAGGTGCGCCACGTGCTCCGGGTCGAGCGACTGCAGCGCCCCCACCGGCTGCCGGTCGTAGCGGAACTCGCCGTCGTAGTCGTCGTCCAGCACCACCCCGCCCGTCGCCCGCGCCCAGTCGACGGCCGCCGCCCGCCGCTCCGGGGCGAGCGGGACGCCGGTGGGGAACTGGTGCGCCGGGGTGAGGAGGACGGCGCCGGCGCCGGTGGCGGGCAGGCCGGCGGTGGCGGTGCCCCCGTCGTCGTACGGCAGCGGCACCGTCCGCAGCCCGGCGTCGGTGAGCAGCCGGCGGTGCAGCCCAAGACCGTACGGCTCGACCGCGATCCGCCGCGTGCCCTGGGCGCGCAGCACCTCCGCCAGCAGCCGCAGCCCGCTGGTGAACCCGGCGCAGACCACGATCCGCGCCGGCTCCGCGTGCACGCCGCGCGCCCGCGCCAGATACCCGGCCAGCGCCCGCCGCAGCTCCACCCGGCCGCCGGGGCCCTGGTGGCCGAAGGCCGCCGAGGGCGCCGCCGTCAGTGCCCGCCGCGCCGCGGCGGCCCACGCGGCGCGCGGGAAGCGGGCGGAGTCGGGGGCGCCGGGCAGCAGGTTGTACGTCGCCGGCCGGTCCAGCGGGTGCGGCGGCGGCTCCGGCAGCCGGCCGGCGGCCGTCCCCGCGCGGCGCGGCTCGGCGCGGGCCGCGACCCGGGTGCCGGAGCCCCGCCGGGCGGTCAGCCAGCCCTCGGCGACCAGCTCGGCGTACGCATCGGCCACCGTGTTCCGGGCCACGCCCAGGTCCGCGGCCAGCGCCCGGGATGACGGCAGCCGGGTGCCCGGCGCGAGCCGGCCCGTGCGCACGGCGTCGCGCAGCGCCCTGATCAGCGCGGCGCCGGTGCCGCGGCTGCCGCCGCGCACGTCGAGATGCAGGTCGAGGGAGCGCTGGAAGTC
The DNA here is from genome assembly GCA_000514715.1 of Streptomyces sp. CNH099. GTDB lineage: Bacteria > Actinomycetota > Actinomycetes > Streptomycetales > Streptomycetaceae > Streptomyces > Streptomyces synnematoformans. The sequence goes on from AZWL01000023.1 coordinate 52,955, forward strand.
GCGAAGACCCGCCGAAGTGGCCCAGTAATCCGCCATGGAAATGGACCATACATCTGGGATATGAAGATCTAGCGTGGGAGGCATGACACAGCGAATCGACCTCCCCGCGCTCGTCCCCGACGTCCACCGCGCCCTGGTCAGACTGGAGCAGGCGGCCAAGAAGGGCCTCGACCCCGTCGTCTTCGAGCTGGTGAAGCTCCGCGCCTCGCAGATCAACCACTGCGCGTACTGCATCGACATGCACTCCAAGGACGCACGCGCCGCCGGCGAGACCGAGCAGCGCCTCTACCTCCTGGGCGCCTGGGAGGAGGTGCCGCACCTCTACACCGAGAAGGAGCAGGCGGCGCTCGCCCTCACCGAGGCGGTGACCGTGCTGACGGACGGCTTCGTCCCGGACACGGTGTACGAGCGGGCGGCGAAGCACTTCGGGGAGCAGGAGCTGGCGCGGCTCATCGGCGTACTGATCGCGATCAACGGCTGGAACCGCTGGTGCGTCACCAGCCGGACGGAGGCCGGGAACTACGAGCCCGGCGAGCACGAGCGGCCGGCATGACGGCGGAGGATGCCGCACGCGCCGGAGGCGGCGGGGGTGCCGGAGGCGGCGGGGGCGTGGACGAGTTCCGCGCCCTGCACCACGGCCGCGCCGCGGACGACCCCCTGGTCCTGCCCGGCCCGTGGGACGCCGCGAGCGCCCGCGCCTTCGCCGACGCCGGCTTCCCGGCGCTGGCCACCCCGAGCGCCGGGGTCGCCGCCGCCCTCGGCTACGGAGACGGCCAGGCCGCGCCGGCCGCCGAGATGTTCGCGGCCGTCGCCCGCATCACCCGGGCCGTGGCCGTCCCCGTCACCGCGGACGTCGAGGCGGGGTACGGGCTGGCGCCGCGCGAGCTGGTGGAGCGGCTGCTGGCGGCGGGCGCGGTGGGCTGCAACCTGGAGGACACCGTCCACCCCGGCAAGACCCTGCGGGACGCGGCCGAGCAGGCGGACTTCCTCGCCGCGGTACGCGCCGAGGCGGGCGACCGGCTGTTCATCAACGCCCGCGTCGACACCTTCGTACGCGGGAATCCCGACCCCGCGGCGGCGATCGAACGCGGCCGCCGGTACGCGGCCGCCGGCGCCGACGCCGTGTACCCGATCACGGCGCCGCCCCGGCACCTGCGGCTGCTGGCCGACGAGATCGGGCTGCCCGTCAACGCCCTGGCGGTGCCGGGCGGCCCGGGCCCGAAGGAGCTGGGCACGCTGGGGGCGAGCCGGATCACGTTCGGCGGCGGGCTGTTCGACCGGACGCTGGCGACGGTACGGCAGCTGGCGGCGGAACTGCGCGGGGAGACCGCGGACGAGGGGTGAGGCGGGGCGGCGCCGTGGCGCCGCCCCCGGGGCCCGTCCGCTTCAGGCCCTGTCCGCTTCAGGCCCCGTCCGGCTCCGGGCACGCGGTGTCCGTGCAGAGCGACGCCGTCATCGCGTCGAGGACCTCCCGCTGGCGCGGCCAGTCCGCCTCCGGACCGGAGACGAGCAGGGCGTACATCTTCCCGTCCGCCGTCTCCCGGTCGTGCAGCAGAACGCGACGGGGGCCGAGCTGATCGTCGACGTACGAGTAGTCGTACTCCGCGGCGGTACCGAGATCCGCCAGGTCGTTGCGCCGGTAGCCGTCGGCCTCCCGCTTGGTCTCCTCGATGACCTGCACGGCCTCGAACGGGCTGATGTCCTCGGTCACCTCGTAGACCTGGACGAACGCGCCGTCCGCGCGCGGCTCTTCGTAGAACACGGACACGCCGTCGACGCGGCGCTCCCAGTCCTCGGGTACGGCGAGGGAGTAGCCGTCCTCGGTGGCGTGCACGTAGCCGGAGGGGAGGGCGGACTCCGACGGCGACGACGAGGGGGGCGCGGAGGTCGGCGCGGGGTCGGTACGGTCCGGGGACGGCTTGGGCTCCGCCGTGGCACTGTGCTGCGGCTTCGCCGCCGCCTTGCCGCCGTCGTCGCTCAGCAGCTGCCAGCCGCCGGCGCCGAGCGCCCCGCCGACGATCACGGCGAGCCCCACCACCGCGACGACGACCCCGCGGCGCCGCGACCGGTCGTCGGCCTCGGGGCGGAGTTCGAAGTCGCCGGGGTAGGGCGTGTAGGCGGCGTACGGGTCGTAGGCCCCGCTCGGGCCGGGGCCGGGGCCGGGGCCGGGTGCGGGCGCCGGCTCGTGCACCGCCGGGTACGCGGACGGGGCCGGCGGTGGCGGCGGGGTGGCGTACTGCATCGGCAGCTCGGCCGCCGGAATCGCCGCACCCGGGTCGTGCGGCGCGGTGGCGGGCGGCGCCGCGGAACCCGGTGCCTCCGGCCATTCAGGGGCGGTGAGCGGCGGTGCCGGCGCGCCGCCGCCGGGAGCCCCGCCGTCCGGGGTCCGGTCGTCGCGAGCCGGGTCCTCCTCGGGGGTCCGGTCCTCCGGGGTCCCGTCCGACGAGGCTGGGGCCGGCGACTCCGCGGGCGCCGGGGGCGCCGCCGGGGGCGGCGGGGCCGCGGATTCCGGTGCCCCCCGCCGCGCGTCCTCGTCCCCGTACACCCCACCGTTGCCGCTCATGCTCTTCTCCCCTGTCCCCCCACCCGGCTCCCACCGGACGGCCGACCAACCGTCGCCATCGTGCCGACACCTCCTCCCGCACGGCAAGCGCGGCGAGGCAGAGCACCCCGGGGGCCGACGACCCCGGAGACGAAGACCCGGCCGCGGCAACCGAATGAGCCCGCACGCACCGCCGCGGCGGGCCCTCCCGGGGGAGGACCCGCCGCGGCGGTGTACGTGCGGACGCCTGGGCGCCTCGCGCTCAGACGAGGCCGAGGGCGCGTACCGCCTCGCGCTCCTCCGCCAGCTCCTGCACGGAGGCGTCGATGCGGGCCCGCGAGAACTCGTTGACCGTCAGCCCCTGCACGATCTCGTACGAGCCGCCGGCGCAGGTCACCGGGTACGACGAGATGAGGCCCTCGGGCACGCCGTACGAACCGTCCGACGGGATGCCCATCGACACCCAGTCGCCCTGCGGGGTGCCGTTGACCCAGGAGTAGACGTGGTCCACCGCGGCGTTGGCGGCCGAGGCCGCCGACGAGGCGCCGCGGGCCTCGATGATGGCCGCGCCGCGCTTGGCGACGGTCGGGATGAACTCGTCGGCCAGCCACTTCTCGTCGTTGACGACCTCGGCGGCGTTCTTCCCGGCGATCTCGGCGTGGAAGACGTCCGGGTACTGGGTCGCGGAGTGGTTGCCCCAGATCGTCAGCTTCTTGATGTCGCCGACCGCGGCGCCGGTCTTCTTCGCCAGCTGCGACAGCGCGCGGTTGTGGTCGAGGCGGGTCATCGCGGTGAACCGCTCGGCCGGCACGTCCGGCGCGGCGGCGCGGGCGATGAGCGCGTTGGTGTTGGCGGGGTTGCCGACGACGAGGACCTTGATGTCGTCCGCGGCGTTGTCGTTGATGGCCTTGCCCTGCGGCTTGAAGATGCCGCCGTTGGCCTCCAGCAGGTCGCCGCGCTCCATGCCCTTGGTGCGCGGGCGGGCGCCGACGAGCAGCGCCACGTTGGCGCCGGCGAAGGCGACGTTCGGGTCGTCGGTGATGTCGATGCCGCGCAGCAGCGGGAACGCGCAGTCGTCCAGCTCCATCGCGGTGCCCTCGGCGGCGCCGAGGGCCGGGGTGATCTCCAGCAGCCGTAGCCTGACCGGCACGTCCGGGCCGAGGAGCTGCCCGGAGGCGATACGGAAGAGCAGCGCGTAGCCGATCTGCCCGGCCGCTCCGGTGACGGTGACGGTGACGGGGCTGTCGGGAGTGCGGGTCATGGTGATCTCTCCGATGAGGGGGCGCGACGTACGGGCTGGCGGGGCCCGGGCCACCAAGGGCAGCCGCGCCCCCGGGTCAATCTATCCGACTGGCACGGAGTGCCGGAGGGTGGCCGGTGTGGGCCCGGTCACGACGTGCCGGAATCGGGCCCCGGGCACGGGCCGTTGTCGTACGGGCCGCGGGGCCGGCCGGCGGCGGCGCATTACGCCGGCGGGGTGCCCTCCGTGCAGTCCGCGGTGCCGTCCGGGAGCGCGGCGCAGGCCCGCACGTCGGCCAGCCGCTCCGCGGCGACCATCGCCGTGTAGCCCTCGCTGTTCCCGGCGGCCGCGTCCGCGCGGACCGGCTCCTCGCCCGGCGGCTCGGCGAGTGCGGTGACGGTCGAGCCGGGCTCGGCGGAGGTGATCCGGGCCCACGCCGCCCGGCAGGGCTCGCTGTAGCGGATCTCCAGGAGCATGTCGCCGACGTACGTCCGCGTGGTGGTCCGGGCGAAGTCGCCGCCGCAGCCCATCTCGTCGGGGTCCTCGCCGGTGCAGTCGGCCCCCCGGCACTCCACGCCCTCGGGCAGCGGCTCGGACGCGGACCCGGTCCCGGACGCGGACTCGGACGGCGCTTCGGACGCCGAGCCGGCGGGGCTGGAGTCGGGCGGTGGGCCGCCGCGCGGCTCCCGCTGCTCCCCGGTGCCGGGGTCGGTGACCAGGCCGTGGGTGACGTAGACGACGCCGGCGCCGCTGCCGGCGAGGAGCAGGGTGACGAGGCCGGCGAGGAGGAGGCGGCGCAGCGGCCACTTCCTGGTCGCGGGCGGGGCGGCGGTGGCGGTGGCGGTGGTCGACGGGGTGGCCGCCGCGGGGATGCGGGACGTCGCGGCCGTGCCGCCGAGCGGCTCCGGGTCTGGGTCGGGGGCGGGGTCCGGTTCGAAGGCCGGGGCGGGAGCGGGGCGGGCGGGGGCGCGGAGTTCGGTGGTCTCGTCGGGGTCGCGGGAGGAGCCGCCGGAGGCGGTCCCGGATCCCGCGCCTGTCCCGGCTCCCGTACCGGTGCCGGCACCGGTGCCGGTCCCGGCTCCGGCTCCCGTACCGGCGCCGGCTCCGACGCCGGTTGCGGCTCCAGCGCCGGTACCCGCCTCCGCCGGCCGACTGCCCGGCGGCTCCTCCGCGCGCCCCCGCCGCTCCGGCGGCGGCGGGGGCCCGGGACGTACCGCCGAGCGCTCGGTGGCGTCCGGTCGTACGGGCCCCTCGGCGCCCCCGGTCCGCTCCGTCGTCCCCCCGGGACGCTCCGGGCCGGCCGGCTCCGCCGGCCCCGGTATCGCCCTGACGGGGGGTATGTCGGGTATATCCTCGCCGCGGTTCCTGCCCCGCCCCAGGACCCCGCGCAGCCGCCGCCCCGGGCGGCCGCCCGGGGCCGGTCCGGCGTCGGGGTCCGGTCCCGGCTCCGCCGCCCGCAGGGCCCGCAGCGCCGCCTCGTTCCGCAGCTCCGCGCGGCTCCAGGCGCGGTCCGCCGCGCCCCACGCGGCCATCAGCTGCTCGTCCCGCGCGCCCGTCACCTCCGCGAACGCGACCACCGACGCCCGCGGCGGCATCAGCCGCCCGCCCAGGTAACGCTCCCACGACGACCTGCTGTACCCGGTGCGGTCCGCGATCTCGGACACCGTCAGACCGCTGCGGTCGACCAGCCGGCGCAGGTGCCCGGCGAAGTCCCGTATCTGCGGGTCCAGCTCTTCCGGCAGCTCCTCCCAGCGAGGCATCGCTACTCCCCTGCTCCCCCTTGTGCCCGTGCCGAGGGTTCTCCGTGACGCCGGCGCTCCTGCCGCGCTCCCGCTCCAGCATCGCATCTGCCAGCACGGACGTGGAGATCCCGGGCACGGGCCGGTCCCCCGGCCGCCCCCCGGCCGCCCCCCGGCCGGCACGTCGACCGGTGCGCCGCCGGGCGTCAGCGCACGGAGAAGTGGACCGCGTCCTCCACGAACGGCAGCTCCAGCCAGGGACCCGGCATCGCGACCAGCGCCAGCAGCACGATCGCCAGGCCCAGCACCCCGAACGTCACGATGTCGGTGAACCGGGACCGCACCGCCAGCATCCCGACCTCCGGCACCAGCCAGCGCAGCACGCCGCCCACGAGCAGCGCCCCGCCGACGACCAGCGTGCCCTCGCGGAACGGCCCCGCCGCCACCGTCACAAGACCGGCCGCCGCTATCGCCAGCACCAGGAGTATCGGCCACTGCCGCGCCGGCGGCGGCGCCTGGCCGGACGCCGCCCGGCCGCCGCCCTCGGGGCGTACCGTGCCGCGGGTCGGGAACGCCGCGCGGCGGGCCATCACCGCGCCGCCGGCGCTGGCGTGCCCGTCCCCGCCGCGGCCTCGGCCGCCGCCACGACGTTGAACAGCAGCATCGCGCGCGTCATCGGCCCGACGCCGCCGGGGTTCGGCGACAGCCAGCCGGCGACGTCCGCGACGCCCGGGTGCACGTCGCCGACGATCTTGCCGCGCTCGTCGCGGCTGACGCCGACGTCGAGCACGGCGGCGCCCGGGCGGACGTCCACCGGCTTGATCAGGTGCGGCGAGCCGGCCGCGGCCACGACGATGTCGGCCTGCCGCAGCTGCCCGGCGAGGTCGCGGGTGCCGGTGTGGCACTGGGTGACCGTGGCGTTCTCGGACTTGCGGGTCAGCAGCAGCGGCAGCGACCGGCCGATGGTGACGCCGCGCCCGACCACCACGACGTGCGCCCCGTTCAGCTCCACCCCGAACTGCCGCAGCAGCCGGATGCAGCCGTTCGGCGTGCAGGGCAGCGGCGCGGGCTCGTTGAGCACCAGCCGGCCGAGGTTGGTGGGGTGCAGCCCGTCCGCGTCCTTGGCGGGGTCGATCAGCTCCAGCACCCGGTTCTCGTCGATGTGCCGCGGCAGCGGCAGCTGGACGATGTAGCCGGTGCAGGCGGGGTCCTCGTTCAGCTCGCGGACGACCGCCTCGACCTGCTCCTGCGTGGCCGTGGCGGGCAGTTCGCGCTGGAGGGAGGCGATGCCGATCTCGGCGCAGTCGCGGTGCTTGCCCGCGACGTACTTCTGGCTGCCCGGGTCGTCGCCGACCAGGAGGGTGCCCAGGCCGGGCGCGACACCCCGGCCCTTGAGCGCCTGCACACGCGTGGCAAGCTCGGACTTGATCGCGGCCGCGGTGGCCCTGCCGTCGAGAATCTGGGCGGTCATGGCCCCCATCCTCCCCGATGCGGTGGGTAACAGACCAATCAGCCGGTCTGGACAGCGGTCCTCGGGCCAGGTCAGTGTGTCAGTACCTCAAACCGCGGAAGAAGGGCACCGTGAGCCTCCCCGACCAGAACAACCCCTACGGCGGGTCCCAGGGCCAGCAGCAGCAGGCACAGCAGCAGCCACCGCAGCAACAGCCTTACGGCTACCCGCAGTACCCCGCCGCCGGCCAGCCGTATCCCGCGTACCCGGGAGGCCCCGGCCCGTACGGCGCGGTCGACCACCCCACGAGCATCCCGGGCAAGGCGACCGCCGCCCGGATCATGATGTTCATCTCCGGCGGGCTGCAGTCCATGCTCTCCATCCTGCTGCTCATCGGCATCGCGGTCGCGAAGGAGGACTTCGAGGAGGGCTTCGAGGACGGCTCGGGCGTGAGCGTCCCCGCCGAGGCCGTGGCCGTCGTCGCCGGCGTCTACCTCGTGCACGCGATCATCGGCATCGTCCTCGCCTCGCTGTTCGGCAAGGGCGGCGGCGGCGTGCGCGTCGGCAGCATCGTGTGGCTGAGCTTCCTCATCCTCTTCGGGGTGGTGGCGCTGCCGATCGGCATCATCTGGATCGCGCTCGGCATCATCTCCCTCGTGATGGTCTCCAGCAGCGTCTCCGGGCGCTGGTTCGCCCGCCCCAAGCCGTGATGTGAGGTTCGTTACGTACGAAGGGAGCCCCGCCGGTGCCGGCGGGGCTCCCTTCGTACGTCAGTCCATGACGCCGGTGCGTGCCGTGGGCGGCGGGGCCGTCAGTGGTAGAAGTGCCGTGCGCCCGTGAAGTACATGGTCACGCCCGCCTTCTGTGCGGCCGCCACCACCTGCTCGTCGCGGATCGACCCGCCCGGCTGCACCACCGCCCGCACTCCCGCGTCGAGGAGCACCTCCAGCCCGTCGGGGAACGGGAAGAAGGCGTCGGAGGCGGCGTACGCCCCCGCCGCGCGCTCCGCGCCCGCGCGCTGGACGGCGAGCTTCGCCGAGTCGACGCGGTTGACCTGCCCCATGCCGACGCCGACGGTGGCGCCGTCCTTCGCCAGCAGGATCGCGTTGGACTTCACCGCCCGGCACGCCCGCCAGGCGAACGCCAGGTCCGCCAGCTCCGCCGCGTCCAGCTCCGCGCCCGCGGCCAGCGTCCAGGCGGCCGGGTCGTCGCCCTCGGCCTGGAAGGCGTCCCGCTCCTGCACCAGCAGCCCGCCCTCGACCGGCCGGAACTCCCGCGTCTGCCGCGGGGCGCCGGGGCTGGTCAGGATGCGGATGTTCTTCTTGCGCGTCAGCGCGGCCAGCGCCCCGTCCTCGTACGCCGGCGCCACGATGACCTCGGTGAAGATCTCCGCGACCTGCTCGGCCAGCGCCTTCGACACCGGCCGGTTGACGGCGATCACGCCGCCGTACGCGGACACCGGGTCGCAGGCGTGCGCCCTGCGGTGCGCCTCGGCGACGTCGTCGCCGACGGCGATGCCGCAGGGGTTGGCGTGCTTGATGATCGCGACGCAGGGGCGGTCGTGGTCGTACGCGGCGCGCCGGGCGGCCTCGGTGTCGACGTAGTTGTTGTACGACATCTCCTTGCCGTGCAGCTGCTCCGCGCCGGGCAGGCCGGCGCCGGAGCCGTCGGTGTAGAGGGCGGCGGCCTGGTGCGGGTTCTCGCCGTAGCGCAGGGGGTTCAGGCGGGTGTACGCGGCGCCGGCGAAGTCCTGCGGGCCGTCGCCGTCGGGCGCGTACTCGGCGGCGAACCAGTTGGCGACGGCCACGTCGTACGCCGCCGTGTGCTGGAACGCCTCCGCCGCGAGCCGCTTGCGCTGCGCCAGGTCGAAGCCGCCGTCCGCGACGGCCTTGAGCACCTCGCCGTAGCGCGCCGGGTCCACGACGACGGCGACCGACGGGTGGTTCTTCGCCGCGCCGCGGACCATCGACGGGCCGCCGATGTCGATCTGCTCCACGCACTCGTCGGGGGAGGCGCCGGAGGCGACCGTCTCGGCGAACGGGTAGAGGTTGCTGACCAGCAGGTCGAACGGCTCGACGCCCAGCTCCGCGAGCTGCCGCCGGTGGCCGTCGAGGCGCATGTCGGCCAGCAGGCCCGCGTGCACCCGCGGGTGCAGGGTCTTCACCCGGCCGTCCAGGCACTCGGGGAAGCCGGTCAGCTCCTCGACCTTCGTCACCGGCACCCCCGCCGCCGCGATGCGCGCGGCGGTCGAGCCGGTGGAGACGAGCGCGACGCCGGCCTCGTGCAGCCCACGGGCCAGCTCCTCCAGACCCGTCTTGTCGTAGACGCTGACGAGCGCGCGGCGCACCGGCCGCCGGGTGCCGGCCGCTGCCGGCTCCGTCCTGCTCACCTCTGTGTTACTCACCGAACCGAACCTTTCGATCCTCGACGCGGTAGCCGTCCCGGGCCAGCCGGCCCACGACCTCGACGAGCAGCCGGCGTTCGACTGCCTTGATGCGCTCGTGGAGCGCCTCGCCCCCGTCCCGGTGGTCCTCCTCGCGGACCTCGACCGCGCCCTGCGCGATGATCGGGCCGGTGTCGACGCCTTCGTCGACGAAGTGGACGGTGCACCCGGTGACCTTGACACCGTGCGCGAGCGCGTCGCGCACGGCGTGGGCACCGGGGAAGCTGGGGAGCAGCGCGGGGTGGGTGTTGACGATCCGGCCGCCGAAGCGCGCCAGGAACTCCGCCCCCACGATCTTCATGAACCCGGCCGAGACCACCAGGTCCGGCTCATACGCGGCCGTGGCCTCGGTCAGCGCCCGGTCCCACTCGGCGCGGGTGGCGAAGTCCGGGACGCGGCAGACGAACGTCGGCAGCCCGGCGCGCTCGGCGCGCAGCAGCCCGGCGGCGCCGGCCTCGGCGGTGCGGTCGGCGCCGACGGCGACGACCTCGGCGCCGTAGGCGCCGGCCCCCTGCGCGGCGACGGCGTCGAGCAGGGCCTGCAGGTTCGTACCGGAGCCGGAGACGAGCACGACGAGGCGGGCGGGCGCATGCGGAACCACGGCGGCGGATCTCTCTTCGGCGGGCGATTGTGTGTCCGGACGAGCCGCGAGACCCTGGGGGGCCAGGGATTCCCGGGGAGGGGCTGCGGACGTCTGCCACCATACCGGGCGTCCCCTGACGGGGCCGCGGCAGGCCGGGCGGGGTAGCGTCTCCGGTAGCAGTTACGCGCGCCCGCCGTACGCGCCCCGGCCGAGCGGGCAGACGACCTGAGGAGACGACGCCGTCCAGATGCAGCCGGACCGACGCCGCAGCGCGGCCCTCCCACGCCCCGTCCCCGCAGCGGCCGGGGCCCCTTCGCCGTCCCGCGGCCGCTCCCCCGCGCCGTCCCGCGGGCGGTTCGGCCCGCCCTGGGACGTGCGTGTGCCCGGGCAGGGCGGCGTCGCGTTCCGCGACGCCCGGCCGCCGTCGGACGCGGAGGCGTCGGAGGCGCAGGCGCCCGCGCCGCCGCCGGAGGACGGCGGGCAGACGGCGCCGGGCGGGCCGGGCGGTACGCCGGAAGGCGCGCCGGGCGGTCCGGGGCAGCCGCAGGGGGCGCCGCCGGCGTACGGGCCGGGGCCCTACGGCGCGCCGCCGCCGTACGGGGCTCCGCCGCAGGGCGCACCGGCCTACGGTGCTCCGCCCCACGGCGCGCCGCCCTATGGGGCGCCGCCCTACGGGGCTCCCCCGCAGGGGGTGCCGCAGTACGGGCCGGGGCCGCAGGGCGCGCCGCCGCAGGGGCCCGGACCGCGAGGGCCGCAGGATGCGCCCCGGGGCGGCGGGCAGGGCGGGAACGACGGCGGCCAGGGCGACGGGGGCCAGGGCGACGGCGGTCAGGGCAACGGCGGTCAGGGCAACGGCCAGGGCGGGGGGCAGGGCAACGGGCAGAACGGCGGCCAGAACGGCGGCCAGGACCAGCCGCCGCCCCCGTGGGGCAACCAGTGGAGCAGCCACCAGCCGCCCCCCGGGCAGGGCAGCTGGGGCGGCGGCGACCCCGGCCAGCCGGGCCCCGGCGGACCGGACGGCCCGCAGGGCCCCGAGTCCGGCCCCGGCGACTCCGGCGACGAGTCGGGCTCCGGCCGGAACAACGGCCGCAAGAACGGCCGCGGCAACGGTGACGGCCCCGGCGGCGGCCTGCGCTGGGACCCGACCGACCCGGTGCAGCGGCGGTCGCGGTACGCGCTGCTCGCCGGCATGTGGGGCTTCTTCTTCGCCCTGTTCAACTGGTGGCCGCTGGCGCTGCTCCTCGGCGCGCTCGCGCTCTACTGGGGCATCGACGCGCTGCGCGGCAAGTCCGGCGGGCAGAGCGGCGCCGCGGCGGGCAACGGCCGGGCGGGCGGCGGCACCGACGCCTTCGGCCAGCCCGCCAAGCGCCGGTCGGGCGGACGTCCGCACACCACGGCGGCGATCACCGGCGTCGTGGCGGCGGGCATCACGCTGTCCATCGTGCTCGCCGGGTTCGCGGTGCAGATCGCGTACCAGGACTACTTCAACTGCCGCAGCGACGCGCTCACGGAGACGTCGAAGGAGAAGTGCAGCGACGAACTGCCCAAGCCGCTGCGGACGTTCTTCGAACGCGACTGACGGCGGCGCGGGGGGCCGCGGCGCGGCGCGGCGTCCGGGGCCCTTCGGCCCGGACGGCGCCGGCCCCCGGCCCCCCGGGCCCCGGTCGTCAGCCGCCGCCCTGGTCCTCCTCCCACTCCTCCGCCAGCCGCGAGCGCGGCTCCCACAGCGGCCACCCCTGCCGGCCCCAGCGCCACCGCCGCCCCCGGGAGGGCGCCACGGTCGCCCGCCGCGCCGCCGGCGGCGGCGCCGGCAGCGGCTCCGCGCCGCGCAGCCGTACCGCCCGTACCGCCAGCGCCACCGGCACCCCGACCACGGCCGTCCACGCCACCGCCGCGCCGCCGGCCCGCCACCACACCGGGCCGAAGTCCGCCAGCGTCTCCGTACCGAGCGGCCCCCCGGCGAGCCACGCCAGCGCCGCCGTGCCCGCGCCGCAGCCGAGCGCCGCCAGCGCCGTCACCCCCACCGTCGGCCACCACCGCCAACTCTGCTCCCGCTCCCCCGGCAGCGGCGCCGCCGCCCGCCCGGCGAAGCACCCGACGACGATCCCCGCCGCCACCGGCACCGCGGCGGCAGCCCAGGTCAGCGGCCCGCCGGGCCCCTCCCCCGGCACCGCGGCGAGCAGCGGGAAGACGGGCTGCACGGGGTAGTCGGCGGCGCCCAGCGGCGTCACCGCGCTCCCCGCGCCGACGGCGAACCCGGGCCCGAGCCCGTACGCCGCCGCCCACACCGCGGCGTTCGGCAGCAGCGCGACGGCGAGGAGGAAGACGCCGAACCGGCCGGAGACCGTCGCCGAGAGGGAGAGGAAGTGCTCCTGCGCGGCGGCCGCGTGCATGACCAGGGCCACCGCGCAGAGGAGCGCACCGCCGCCGAGCAGCGCGACGACCCCCGCCGCGGCGGCCCGCGCGGCACCCTCCGCCCGCGGCGCCGCCCCGGCCCGGGCGTCGGCCGGGGCCGCGACCGGGGCTGCGGCCGAGGCTGCGGCCGGGCGCCGGCGGCGGGGCAGCAGCACGACGGGCGTCCCCGCCGCGGACCACACCCCGGCGGCCGTCGCCGCGGCCACCGTCAGCGGCACCACGACCGCGGTCCTGAGCGGCGCGGCGTACAGCGGCCCGGCCAGCGCGTACCCGGTCACCGCGGCGGCGACGGCGAGATACCCGCAGGCCAGCCACGCGCCGGTGACCAGCGGCGCGAGCCGCGCCCGGCCGTCCTGCGGGGTCAGCGCGTCGCGCGCGGTCCGGTGCAGGAGGAAGACGGGCAGCGCCGTGAGAAGCAGCGGCGTGAGCCCGACGGGCGCGGGGACGCCGGTGCGGGTCTCGGTGCGCACGAGGTCGGCGCCGTGGGCGAGAAGCCACAGGTCGGCGACCACGTGCAGGGCGCCGCCCGGGCCGCTGTCCGGATACGGCGACGTGATCCACAGCAGCAGCACCAGCACGGCGAGAAACCCCAGGCCGAGGCCGGCGGCGAGGAACCCGCCCGCCAGCGCGGCGACCACGGCGGCGGCGCGGGCGCCCTGGGCCCGGCGGCGGGGTGACAACGACGGCGCGAGGTCGGTCAATTGGCTCACGGCCGCCATGCTGTCAAATACACCCGTTTCGCCCTGGTAACGAGCGAATGCCCGTCGTGTTGGCCACGATGATGCTATGGACCCTGACATATCGCCGCGGGCGCCGACGACGCCGGTCGGCCCGTGCGAGAGGCGCAGGAGGCGACGCGGGCGGGGACGGGCGGCGGGGGCGGCGGAGGCGGACACGCAGGAGATTCCGCTGGTGGGCGGCGGTGAGCCCGGTAGGGGGGCCAGCGGGACGGGCGCGGCGGGGAGCGGCGTGTCGAAGACCGGGGGGCCGGAGAGCGGCGTGTCCGGGACCGGCGTGGCCGGGATCGACGTGGCCGCGAGCGGCTTCTTCGGGGCCGGCGGGGCGGGGGGTGGGGCGGTCGTCGGCGGTACGCCCCGGAACAGGGCGGCCGTGCGACGGGCGCACCGCGTCGCCGTGTACGGCAGTCGGGCGTACCGGGCGGGGCGCCGGGCCGCCGCCGTGCGGGACTCCGCGTCGGCCGGCGACGCCGTCGCCGCCGCGGCGGGCGCCGCGTACGACGCCCTCTACCAGCGGTGCGCCGCCGACGTCACCCGGCACACGTACCTCCTCACCGGCGACCACGCCCCCACCCGCGAAGCCGTCGAGCACGCCTTCCACATCGCGTGGGAGCGGTGGCCGGAGGTGGCCTCCGACCGCGATCCGCCGGGGTGGCTGCGGGCCGCCGCGTTCGCGTACGTGCAGGCGCCCTGGGAGTGGCTGCGCGCCCGGCTGCGCGCGCGCCGCCGTCCGGGGCGGGGGCGGCGCGCGCGGCCGGAGGGGGAGCGGGGCAGGGAACCGGACGGGGGCCGGCACCGTGAGCCGGACGCGGACGAGCCGTGCGGCGAGCCGGCGGACCGGCGGCTGTTCGCGGCGCTGCTCGCGCTGCCGGAGTCGTACCGCAGCGCCGTCGTCGTCTACGACGTCGTCGGGCTCGACCTGCCCGAGGCCGCCGCCGAGCTGGAGGCCACCACCATGGCCGCCGCGGGGCGGCTGACGCACGCGCACGAGGCACTGGCCGCGGCCGTACCGGAGCTGGGGCAGCTCCCGCCGCCCGAACGGGCGGAGGCGCTGCGCACCCGGCTGCGGCGGTTCGCCGCCGCGCAGCCGGTACGCACGCTGCCGCCCGGCGCCGCGCGCCACCGCAGCGAGCGCCGTACGGACCGGCAGCTGCGCCGCTACGGCATGCTCGCGGCGGCCGTCTTCCTCACCGCCGCGGCCGTCACCGCCTTCGGCGGGGACCACATCCGCGACAAGGCCACACCCCCGACACCCCCATGGCCGACCACCCGGACAACCCCGCAACCCGCACCGGACCACATCGCGCCAGCAGCGCCACGCACAGGCGCACCGCCTGCGCCTACCCCGCCCCGGGCGGGGTAGGACCCATGCGCGCGCAAGCGCGCGTGGACGTCGCCTCCTGCGGCGCCGCCCTGCGGGCGAACGACGGGAGATCGGCCCTCCCTCGTGACACGCGGAAGCGGGCCCGCCCCGGAGGGCGGGCCCGCTTCCGTTCCGCTCGCGGCAGACCGCGGCGAGCCGCGGGTGCGCGCGCCGCTCAGCCCGCCAGCAGTTCGCGGGCCAGCCGCGCCGTCTCCGACGGCGTCTTGCCGACCTTCACGCCCGCGGTCTCCAGCGCCTCCTTCTTCGCCTGGGCCGTGCCCGACGAACCCGAGACGATCGCGCCGGCGTGGCCCATCGTCTTGCCCTCGGGGGCGGTGAAGCCGGCGACGTAGCCGACGACCGGCTTCGTCACGTTGGCCTTGATGTAGTCCGCGGCCCGCTCCTCGGCGTCGCCGCCGATCTCGCCGATCATCACGATCAGGTCGGTGTCGGGGTCGGCCTCGAAGGCTTCGAGGGCGTCGATGTGGGTGGTGCCGATGACCGGGTCGCCGCCGATGCCGACGCAGGTGGAGAAGCCGATGTCGCGCAGCTCGTACATCATCTGGTACGTCAGCGTGCCGGACTTCGACACCAGGCCGATCCGCCCCGGCTTGGTGATGTCCGCCGGGATGATGCCCGCGTTGGACTGGCCGGGGGTGATCAGGCCGGGGCAGTTGGGGCCGACGATGCGCGTCTTGTTGCCCTGCGCGCCCGCGTACGCCCAGAAGGCGGCGGTGTCGTGGACCGCGATGCCCTCGGTGATGACCACCGCGAGCGGGATCTCGGCGTCGACCGCCTCGATCACCGCGGACTTGGTGAACTTCTCCGGCACGAAGATGACGGTGACGTCCGCGCCGGTGGCGTCGATGGCCTCCCGGACCGACCCGAAGACCGGGATCTCCGCGCCGTCGAAGTCGACCTTCTGGCCGGCCTTGCGGGGGTTGACCCCGCCGACGACGTTGGTGCCGGACGCGAGCATCCGCCGCGTGTGCTTCTGGCCCTCCGAGCCGGTCATGCCCTGGACGATGACCTTGGAGTCCTTGGTGAGGAAGATAGCCATGGTTTTCTTCTGTCCTCTGTCCTTACTTGGCGGCCAGCTCGGCGGCGCGGTCGGCCGCACCGTCCATCGTGTCCACCTGCTCGACGAGCGGGTGGTTCGCATCGCTGAGGATCTTGCGGCCCAGTTCGGCGTTGTTGCCGTCGAGGCGTACGACCAGCGGCTTCGTCACGTCCTCGCCCTTGCTCTTGAGCAGTTCGAGGGCCTGCACGATGCCGTTCGCGACCGCGTCGCAGGCGGTGATGCCGCCGAAGACGTTGACGAAGACGGACCGGACGTCCGGGTCGCCGAGGATGATCTCCAGGCCGTTGGCCATCACGTCGGCGGAGGCGCCGCCGCCGATGTCGAGGAAGTTCGCGGGCTTGACGGCGCTGTGCTTCTCGCCCGCGTACGCGACGACGTCGAGGGTCGACATGACCAGGCCCGCGCCGTTGCCGATGATGCCGACCTGGCCGTCGAGCTTGACGTAGTTGAGGCCCTTGGCCTTGGCCGCGGCCTCCAGCGGGTTGGCGGCGGCCTTGTCCTCGAACGCGACGTGGTCGGGCTGGCGGAACTCGGCGTTCGCGTCCAGCGACACCTTGCCGTCCAGCGCCAGGACCTTGCCTTCGGCGGTCTTGACCAGCGGGTTGACCTCGACCAGGAGGGCGTCCTCCTTGACGAAGACGGTCCACAGCGACTGCAGGACGTCGACGACCTGGTCGGTGATCTCGGCGGGGAAGCGGGCGGCCTCGACGATCTCGCGGGCCTTGGCCTCGGTCACGCCCTCGTTCGCGTCGACGGGGATCCTGGCCAGCGCCTCCGGCTTGGTGGCCGCGACCTCCTCGATGTCCATGCCGCCCTCGACGGACGCCATGGCGAGGAAGGTGCGGTTGGCGCGGTCGAGCAGGTACGACACGTAGTACTCGTCGGCGATGTCGGCGGTCTGGGCGAGCATCACCTTGTGGACCGTGTGGCCCTTGATGTCCATGCCCAGAATCTGGCCGGCCTTCTCGACGGCGTCGTCCGGGTCGGCGGCGAGCTTCACGCCGCCCGCCTTGCCCCGGCCGCCGGTCTTGACCTGGGCCTTGACGACGGCGCGACCGCCGAGCTCCGCGGTCACCTGGCGCGCCGCCTCGGGCGTGTCGATGACTTCGCCGGCCAGCACCGGTACACCATGCTTGGCGAAGAGATCCCTCGCCTGGTACTCGAACAGATCCACGCGCGTCCGTCCCTTGTGATTCAGTCGTGTCGCGTTGTAATGGCAGGGTCGTCTTGCAGGTTAGCCCTGCCTGACAGCGCGGCATAAATCCGGGGTCACACCGGCGCGGTGAGAACGGTCACAGGTGCGGTCCGCGGGTGCGCCGGGTAAGGAAGGGGCCGCGGGGGCCGGTCCCGCGCGGCGTCCGGTCCGCCTCGCCCCCGCTCACGCCGCCGTCGGGGCGGGCAGCGGGCGGCCCTCCAGGGCCGCCGCCATGACGTCGGGGAACAGCTCCGGCGTGCAGGCGAACGCGGGCGCGCCCAGGGCGGCGAGCGCGGCGGCGTGGTCGCGGTCGTACGCGGGCGCGCCCTCGTCGGAGAGCGCGAGCAGCGCGACGAACTGCACGCCGGACGCCTTCATCGCGGCGACCCGCTTCAGCATCTCCTGGCGTATGCCGCCCTCGTACAGGTCGCTGATGAGCACGACCACGGTGTCGGAGGGGCGGGTGATGCGCTGCTGGCAGTACGCGAGTGCCCTGTTGATGTCCGTGCCGCCGCCGAGCTGGGTGCCGAAGAGCACGTCCACGGGATCGCTGAGCTGTTCCGTGAGGTCGATGACGGCGGTGTCGAAGGCGACGAGGCGGGTGGCGAGGGAGCGCATGGAGGCGAGGACGGCACCGAAGACGGACGCGTAGACGACGGAGGCGGCCATGGAGCCGGACTGGTCGATGGCGAGGACGACCTCCTTGCGGACGGAGCGGGCGGCGCGCGCGTAGCCGACGAGGCGCTCGGGGACGACGGTGCGGTGTTCGGGGACGTAGTGCTTGAGGTTGGCGCGGATGGTGCGGTCCCAGTCGATGTCGCGGTGGCGGGGGCGCCGGGTGCGGGCGGCGCGGTCGAGGGCGCCGGTGAGGGTGGCGCGGGTGCGGGCGGCGAGCTTGCGCTCCAGGTCGTCGGTGACCTGGCGGACGACGGTGCGGGCGGTCTCGCGGGCCTCGTCGGGCATGGCCTTGGCGAGGGAGAGCAGGGTGCCCACGAGGTGCACGTCGGGCTCGACGGCGGCCAGCATCTCGGGCTCCAGGAGCAGCGAGGCGATGCCGAGCCGGTCGATGGCGTCGCGCTGCATGACCTGGACGACGGGTGTGGGGAAGTACGTCCGCACGTCCCCGAGCCACCGCGCCACCTGCGGCGCGGACCCGCCGAGCCCGGCCTGCCGCCGCCCGCCGCCGCGGGCGGGGGCGTCGGGGGAGCCGTAGAGCGCGGCGAGCGTACGGTCCATGCCGGCGTCGGCTCCGTCGAGCGCCTGCCCGGTCCCGTCCCCGCCCCCCTCGGCCCCGAGCACGAGCCGCCACCGCCGCAACCGCTCCCCTCCGGGGTCGGCGGAGTCGGGGACGGGGGTACCGGCGTCGGCGGGGGTGGGCGGGGGTGTCTGCGCGGGGTGGGGCGCGGAGGGCTGGGCGTCCGGGGCCGGTCCGGGGGCGGTACGGGACGACGGCTGCCGGGGGGCGGGGCTGGTCATCGCGGGCTCCTCGTGCGGGGTGTGGGCGGGCGGCGGACTGCCCGTGGGCGTCCGGCCGTCGGGGGCGCGGGGGTCGGTCCGCCTGGTCACGGCCGTGCCTCCGCCGCGCCGAGCAGCGCGCGGACCGTCGGCAGGACGGCCGCGGCGCGGCCGGCGTCGACCTCGTCGGCGAAGCCGGGCAGCCCCTCCGGCTCGGCCGGGCCCGCGGCGGCGGCGCCGCGGCGTACCAGCTCGCCGATGGCTCGCCGGGCGCCCGGCTCGTACTCGGCGAACGTCCGCCGCAGCAGCGGCAGCACGTCCGTGAAGGCGTCGCCCGGCAGTCCGGTCAGCCAGCCGTCGACGAGCGCGAGCAGCCGCTCGTCGTGGACGAGGAGCATGCCGCCGTCGCCGCCGAGGAAGCCCTCGACCCACGCGGCGGCGTCCGCGGGCGGCACCGCGTGGGACAGGGCGAGGCCCATGACCCGCTCCGCCTCGCGGGCCGGCATCCGGCCGCCGTCGAGGAGCAGCCGCACGGCCCGGCCGCGGATGAGCCCGGGCACGGCGTCCCGGCTGCCCAGCACCCGCAGCGCGGCGGCCCACCGCCCCCGCAACGAGGCCGCGTCCCCCGCGGCATCACCACCCCCGGAAACGGCACCGTCCTCCACGGACCGGCCGGCGTCGCCACGCCCACCGTCACCGGGGTCGACGTCCCCCAGCCCCGCGGCGGCGCCCCGCCCGGCCTGCGCCTCGACATCGTCGAGCCCCACGCCCGCGGCAGACACACCGCCACCGGCCTCGCCAGCCTCGCCGGCCTCGCCCCCGACGTCCGGTGGGCCCACCTGCGGTGGGGTCGCGTCCAGCAGGGCCACCGCGCCGTGCACCGCGTCGACGTGGGTGCGCATCTCCTGCGCGCCGTCCGCGTCGAGACCCGCGCAGGCGCCGGGGAGGCCGACGAAGATCCGGTCGGCCAGGCCCGTGGCGACCTCCGCCAGCGCCGCCGTCTGCGTGCCGCGGACGTCGCCGTAGCGGACGGACCGGGCCAGCGCCGGGAGCGCCTGCGCCAGGTGCCCGACGTCCGTGTCGAGCGCGGCGCGGTCGGCGAGGGCCTGCATGGCGACCGGCAGGGCGTCGGACAGCTCGGCGAGCAGGCACCGCTCGGCCAGCGCCGTCACCTCCGCGAGCGAACCCGCCTGCGCCGCCTCGTACTCGGCCTTCGCGGTGGCCGCGGCGAGCACCGTGGTGCCCCAGAGCGCCGCCTCCACCACCCGTACGGCCAGGTCCGGCTCCCAGCGCAGGCGCCACGTCTCGCGGAACGTGCCGGTGCTCGCCCGCGAGGCCGCGGGTACGCCCCAGTCGACGCCGAGCAGCCGCAGCCGGTGCAGCAGGCGGCTGCGGCCCGCGTCGGTGTCCTTGCGCAGGTCGAGCTGCAGCTCGCGCTCCTCGGCGGTCGGCTTGAGCCGCAGCGTCTTCTGTATCCGGGCCAGATCGCGCTGCAGCGGCACGGCGGGCGCCGACTCCGGCACCTCGCCGAGCGCGTCACCCACGACGAGCCGGTCGGCGACGAGCGCCAGCGGGACCTCGGAGCCGTCGCACATCACGGCCCGTACGGCGTCGAGGGTCTCGGCGAGCCCGGCGAGCGGGCGGCCCCGCATCACCGCCAGCGCGGTGGCGAGCCGCACGGCCTCGATGACGTGCGCCGACGAGACGGTGCGGCCCTCGCCGCGCAGCAGGTCGGCGACCTTGATCAACCAGCGCTCGATGGGCCGGTCCGGGGCCTCGAAGAGGTGCGCGTACCAGCCCGGGGAGTCGATCCCGGCGCCGTAGCCGCTGTGCCGCGCCAGCCGCCGGTGGGTCCACGGCACCCAGGCCACCTCGGTTCTGACCCGGGGCAGGCCCTTGAGCAGGCGGCGGTCGGCGGTGACGGTGGTACGGGCCTGTAGCGCGGGCACGTGCCAGGCGCCGCAGACCACGGCGACCTGCCCGTCGAACTCGCGCCGCGCCTCCCGCAACCGCAGCCGCATGTGCGCCTCGCGCACCAGGTCCCGGTCGTGCCCCCCGTCGCCGTGCCGCTCGCGCAGCGCGCCCATCGCCTCGCCCAGCGCCACGAACGGCGCGGTCACGTCACCGCCCGCGGCGGAGACGCCCGGACCGCGGGGGGCGGCGGTGGCCCCCGCCCCCGGGGCGGGTGGCGTGGCGCGGTGCGGCATGCGGTGCTCTATCGCGTCCTCCCACCACCTCTCGGGGTCGTCGTAACCGGCGGCCCGCGCGAGGACCGCGAGCGGGTCGAGGCGCACCGCCTCCGGTCCCCGCACCCGCTCCCCTTCTCCGGCCTCTCCGCCGTCGTCCCCGTCCGGTTCGCCGGCCGCGCCCGGGGCGCCCGGGACGCCGGGGGCCGGTTGTCCGGCGTCGGCCATCGCGAGGGTGTGGGCGGCGGGGAGGTCGACGAAGCGGACCGGGACGCCGTGGCGCAGCGCCCAGCGGATCGCGACCCACTCCGGCGAGAAGTGCGCCAGCGGCCAGAACCCGGCCCGCGCGGGCTCGTCCACGGCGTGGGCCAGCAGCGCGACGGGCGGCCGCATGTCCGCGTCGCCCGCGAGCCCGACGATCGCGTCCGCCTCCGGCGGGCCCTCGATGAGCACGGCCCGCGGCCGGTACGCGTCCAGCGCCGCGGCCACCCCGCGCGCCGAGCCCGGGCCGTGGTGCCGCACGCCGAGCAGTAACGGCTCGACGGTCGCCGCGCCCGCCGCACCGTTCCGCCGGCGCACCTCCTCCGCACCGCCCACAGCCCGCTCCCCCCTGCTCATGCCTTCGGCCCCCACGACCCCGGCCCCGACGCTCCCGGCTCCCCGGGCCACGTGCTCCGCGCCGGCGAACTCCCCGCCCGCGTACAGCCCGTCCGCTGTCCGCGTTCCCGCGCCGCCGCCCTTCTCCCCCGCTCCTTCGCGCCGGACTGCTCCCCTTCCTTCTCCTCCGTCCCTTCCTTTCCCCCTTTCTTTTATGTTCCGCAACGCCACGGCCCCTCCGGCCTCCCCTCCCTCCGGACGCTCCCCCGCCGCGCCGCGCGAGGTCACGCCGTGACCTCGCGGCAGGCGCGGTAGAGGTCCTTCCACCCCTCGCGCTCGCGCACGACCGTCTCCAGATACTCCTGCCACACCACGCTGTCGGCCGCCGGATCGCGGACGACCGCGCTCTGGATGCCCGCCGCCACGTCACTCGCCCGCAGCACTCCGTCGCCGAAGTGCGCCGCCAGCGCCAGCCCGCCGGTGACGACGGATATCGCCTCCGCCGTCGACAGCGTCCCGGACGGGGACTTCACCTTCGTCCGCCCGTCGGCCGTCTCCCCGTCGCGCAGCTCGCGGAAGACCGTGACGACCCGGCGGATCTCGTCCACCGCCTCCGGGACCGGCGGGAGTTGCAGCGACGCGCCGATCTGCGCCACGCGCTGCGTGACGATGCCGACCTCGTCCTCGGAGGAGGCCGGCAGCGGCAGCACCACCGTGTTGAAGCGGCGGCGCAGCGCGCTGGACAGCTCGTTGACCCCGCGGTCGCGGTCGTTGGCGGTCGCGATGACGTTGAACCCGCGGACCGCCTGGACCTCTTCGCCCAGCTCCGCGATCGGCAGCGTCTTCTCCGACAGGATCGTGATCAGCGAATCCTGCACGTCGGCGGGGATCCGGGTCAGCTCCTCCACCCGGGCCGTCATACCCTCCGCCATCGCCCACATCACCGGGCTGGGCACCAGGGCCTCCCGGCTGGGGCCGGCCGCCAGCAGCTGCGCGTAGTTCCACCCGTACCTGACGGCCTCCTCCGGCGTCCCCGCCGTCCCCTGCACCAGCAGCGTGGAATCGCCGCTGACGGCGGCGGCGAGATGCTCCGACACCCAGGTCTTCGCGGTGCCCGGGACGCCGAGGAGCAGCAGCGCCCGGTCCGTCGCCAGCGTGGCCACCGCGACCTCCACGATCCGGCGCGGGCCGACGTACTTGGGTGTGATCTCCGTGCCGTCCGGGAGCGTGCCGCCCAGCAGATACGTGGACACCGCCCACGGCGACAGCCGCCAGCGCGGCGGCCGGGGCCGGTCGTCCGCGGCGGCGAGGGCCGCCAGCTCGTGCGCGAAGGCGTCCTCGGCGTGCGGGCGGAGCGCCGCGTCCGCGGGCCCTTCGGCGCCCGCCTCCGCGGTGCCCCCGCCGGCCGCGTCCGCCCCTGTCGTGGTCGTCATCGTCCCCTCCTCGCCGACTCGGTCGCAGCCGCCGCCGCTGCCGCCGCGGTGACTGCGGAAACCACCTTGCCCCACGGCACTGACACCGCCCCCGCCCCTGTGGATAACGCAGGTCAAAGCCGTTGTCAGTGGGGGGTCGTAGCGTCGTGGGCATGGAGGGGCAGAGCGAGCGGTGGAGTGCGGACCAGGTGCTGGGGCTGGCTCCTGACGCCTCGTCGCGTACGGCCGGGAGCAAGCTCGCCGCGGCCGGGCCGTGGGCGGAGTCGGGGGCCGCGGGCGGGGCGGTGTGGGGGCTGTGCCGCGGCAGCGGCACCAGGCCGTACCAGACGGTGGTGGATCTGCAGGGCCCGGCGTACAAGTGCAGTTGCCCGAGCCGGAAGTTCCCGTGCAAGCACGCGCTGGGGCTGCTGCTGCGCTGGGCCGGCGGCGAGGTGCCCGAGACGCCGCCGGCGGCCGAAGCCCCGGGCGGTGAAGGGGACGGGGGCGCGGTGCCGGAGTGGGCGGCCGAGTGGCTGGCGAGCCGCCGCGAGAAGGCGGAGCGGAAGGCCGCCGCCGGCCCCGCGGCGGAGCGGACCCCGGACCCGGCGGCGGCCGCCGAGGCCCGGCGCCGGGCGGAGCAGCGGCTGCAGCGGATCGCCGCGGGGGCCACGGAGTTGGAGCAGCGGCTGACGGACCTGCTGCGGGACGGGCTGGCGACGGCGCCGCGGGGCGCGGTGTGGGAGGAGACGGCGGCGCGCATGGTCGACGCGCAGGCGCCCGGGCTCGCGGCACGGGTGCGCGAGTTGGGGTCGCTGCCGGCCTCGGGCCCCGGCTGGCCCGCGCGGCTGCTCGCCGAGTGCAGCCTGATACATCTGCTGGACCAGGGCTTTCTCCGGCTGGACGAGCTGCCGGGGCCGCTGGCGGCGACGGTCCGGGCGCGGGTGGGCCTCACGGTCGACGCCGCGGGGTTGCTGCGCGGCGGCACCCTCCGGGACAGCTGGCTGGTGCTGGCCCAGGAGGACGCCGACGACGGCAAGTTGGTCACGCGCCGCATCTGGCTGCACGGCGCGCGCTCGCAGCGGACGGCGCTGCTGCTGGCGTACGGGGCGGCGGGCCGGGTGCCCGAGCAGTCGCTGCCGACAGGGCTGGTGCTGGACGCGGAGCTGGCGTACTACCCGGGCGCGTACCCGCTGCGCGCGGCCCTGGGCACGGTCCACGCGGGCCCGCGGTCCCCGGCCGGGGGCGAGGGCGGCGGCGCGGAGAGCGCCGTTCCGCCGGGGGCGGGGATCGCGGAGGCGGTCGCGGCGTACGGGGCGGCGCTGGCGGCGGACCCGTGGCTGGAGGGGATACCGGTGGTCCTCACGGACGTGGTCCCGGTGCCGGAAGAGGGGGACGAGGGCTGGCAGCTGGCCGAGCGCGGCGGCGACCGCGCGCTGCCGCTCCACCCGGCCGCGACGCGCGGCCCGGGCGGGTGGCAGCTGCTGGCGGTCTCCGGCGGCGGTCCGGTCACGGTCTTCGGCGAGTTCGGCCACGCGGGCTTCCGCCCGCTGACGACGTGGTCCGCGGGTACGGCGGTCCCCCTCACGGGCGCCGCCGCGGCGATGGCGGGTACGGGGACGCAGATCGCGGCGCCGAAGGGAGCGGGCGGGTGGCGTTGACGACGGACCCGGCACGGTCGCGACGAAGCCGGCCGGCGGCGGGTGACCGTGCGGCAGGGCCGGGCAGAGCAGACGTGCACCCGCGGGCGGCGGGCGGTCCGCCCCCGGCGTCCGTACGGCATGTCGGCCGGACGGTGCGGAGTGCTCGCGTGGGGCGAGCGGCGAGGGTGGGCCGGACGACGTGTTCTGGCGGCGCGGTGGTAGGAACGGAGGGGGCGTATGACGGTTGAGGTGCAGGGGTTCACGGCGGGCGCTTCCGGCTGGGGCGAGCTGGTGGCCGCGGCCGTGGTCGGCGCCGGGCGGCGCGGCGTCGACGAGCGCGCGCTGCTGGACGCCGCCGCCGCGGCCACCGTGCGGCGCCGGGCCGGGGCCGTGCCCGCCGCGGCGCGGACGCTGCCCGAGCCCGCCGCGCACGATCCGCGGCCCCGGCTGCCCGCCGCCGCGCGGCGGCGGCTCGCCGCGCTCCTCGCCGACCGCTCCGGCAGCGGCGGCGGCAGCCGCCGCGGTCCCGCCCCCGACCTCGCCGAGCTGATCCCGGAATGGCTGCGGTACGCCGTGGAGTGCGGTTACCAGGCGCCGCCCGAGCTGCTGCCCGCGCTGCTCGACGCCGCCCGCGCCCGCATCGACCTGCGCCCTCACGTGCTGGCTCTCGCCGGCCCGCGCGGGCTGTGGCTGGCCGAGCGGGCGCCGCAGTGGGCGCCGCTGCTGCGCGACGGCGCGGCCGGGCCGTCGCTGCCCGACCCGCGCGACGCGGACGCCGTCCGCGCACTCTGGGAGGAGGGGCCGCGGGCGGGCGGCCCGGGGACCAGCCAGGTGCGCGGCGCGCTCTTCGCCGCGGTGCGCCGGGCCGACCCCGCCGGCGCCGTCGAGCTGCTGGCCTCGACGTGGTCCGGCGAGAAGGCCGAGGACCGGCTGGCGTTCGTGGAGCTGCTGCGCACGCGGCTGTCCCTCGCCGACGAGCCGTTCCTGGAGGCGGCGCTGACCGATCGCAGCCGCGGCGTACGGGCCGCCGCGGCCGACCTCCTCGCCGGGCTCACCGGCTCCGCGCTCGCCGGGCGGATGGCCGCGCGGGTGCGGTCGTTGGCGGTGCTCGACCGCAGCGAGGATCCGCCGGTGATCGCGGTGGAGGCGCCGTACGAGTGCGACGCCGCCATGCAGCGGGACGGGGTGGTGGCCAAACCGCCGGCGGGCATGGGCGAGCGGTCGTGGTGGTTCGGGCAGTTGGCCGCCGCGGCGCCGCTGGCGGTCTGGACGGAGGTCTTCGACGGCCGGACGCCGGAGGAGATCGTCGCGCTGCCGGTCGCGGACGGCTGGCGGCCGGACCTGCTCGCCGCCTGGAGCCGCGCCGCCGCCCGGCAGCACGACTCCGCGTGGGCCCGCGCCCTCCTCGGCACCGCCCCGACCTCGCCCCCGGCCGAGCCGCCCTCCTTCACCGCCGGCCCGCCCGGCGCCGTGCCCTCCCCCGTTCCCGCCCCCGGCGGCAGCGCCGGCGGAGGCGAGCACGTACCCGGACGGGACCCCGCGCGGCTGCTCACCGCGCTGCCCGGGGCGGAACGGGCCGCGTGGGTGGCGGAGTTCATCTCGGCGCACGGGCTGTCGGAGGCGTTCCGGCTCCTCGGCGCCTGCGCCGTGCCGTGGCCCGAGGAGCTGGGCCGGGCCGTGGTCGACGCCCTGGAGATCGCGCGGGACGGCGGCAGCTATCCGTGGAGCTTCAGCGGGGTGATGGGGCTCGCGGAGCGCTGCCTCGACCCCTCGTACGCCGTCCGCCTCGAACCGCTCGCCGCGATGCACGAGGAGGCGGAGGAAAGTTCGCCGGGGGCCGCCGGGTACTGGTCGGAGGCCTTCCAGCGGCTGGTGGCCACGCTGCGGATACGTGCCGCGATGCGCGACGAGCTGGCCGCGCCCCCCGCGCTGCGGCCCTGACCGGGCTTACGGGGCGAAACGGGGGGAGGGACGGCGGCGAACGCACCGCTTCCGGTGGCACCCGCCCTAACCGCGCCGCCCCCGGGTCGGGCGACCCGGATTCCGGCCGCCGTCAGCCGCACGCGCCCCCGCGGCCGGCGCGTGCGCCGCGGCTCACGCGCCAGCCGGCTCGCGGACGTTCGTGCGCACCCACTCCACCACCTCGGTCGTCGCCGCGCCCGGCGTGAAGATCTCCGCCACCCCCAGCCCCTTCAGCTGCGGGATGTCGTCTTCCGGGATGATCCCGCCGCCGAACAGCTTGATGTCCAGCGCGTCCCGCTCCCGCAGCAGCTCCACGACCTTCCCGAAGAGCGTCATGTGCGCTCCGGAGAGGATGGACAGCCCGATCGCCTCGGCGTCCTCCTGGATCGCGGTGTCCACGATCTGCTCCGGCGTC
Organism: Streptomyces sp. CNH099; assembly: GCA_000514715.1. Taxonomy (GTDB): domain Bacteria; phylum Actinomycetota; class Actinomycetes; order Streptomycetales; family Streptomycetaceae; genus Streptomyces; species Streptomyces synnematoformans. The sequence continues at coordinate 79,410 of AZWL01000023.1, forward strand.
TGGTGCAGGCCGGTGTAGATGACCTCCATGCCGGCGTCGCGCAGCGCCCGCGCGATCACCTTGGCCCCGCGGTCGTGGCCGTCGAGTCCCGGCTTGGCCACCACCACGCGGATCGGACCGGTGCCACTCATCGCTGCCTCCATCGCGCGGTACCGCGCGTTCGTGAGTCCTTCGAGGTGTGAACGAACGTTATCCCCAGGATCGCGCACCCCGGCCGACCGCAACATGCCGGGAGGGGGAAATCACACGGCCGCCGACCGGCAAAACGGACAGTCATGGCCTTGGCCTTACCCTTGAGTACTCGAAAAATCGGGCAAGTGCCCCGAACGCGCCCCGGTGAAACCAGGGAAAGATTGTCGAGCCGTGGGACGCCCGGTACAGTCGCCGCAGTCTCCTGCTCCCGAGGCGAAAGAGAAGTGGTGAACGACCGTCCCCCGTCGGGCATCCCCACCCCGACCTCTCCCGCTGGCGACGCCTCCACCCTCGGAAGCCTCGACGGCTACGGGTACGGCTACGACGCCTCCGGCCACGGCGGCGGTTCCGGTGAAGAGCCTCTCCATCACGGGTATCAGGGCTACGACGGCTATGACGCCGGCCACGCGGTCGCCTACACCACCACCGGCTACGAGACCGGCGGCTATCTGACGCCCGACGCCGCCCCGTCCTGGGACACCGGCACGCAGTCCGCCGACTTCGGCGCGTACGACGCGAACGGCCTGTACGGCACGGCCGATCCCTACGCCGCCGACCCCCACGCCTCCGGCGGCTACGACGTCTCCGCCCTCTGGTCGGAGGGCGCCGGCGACACCCCGGCCGGCGGCATCCCGCGGCAGGCGGGCCCGGCCGACGACTACGACTACGGGTACCCCTCGGCGAGCGCCCCGACCGCACAGTGGCACACCACCGGCGAGTGGTCGGGCTGGGACAACGGCACGCAGCACGGGGCCGCGCAGTACGACACCGGGCAGTACGACACCGCGCGGTACGAGGGCGCCCAGCACACCGGCGCGCCGTACGACCCGGCCACCGGCTGGGACACCGGGCACTACGACGCCGCGGCCGCGGACGCGACGGGGTATCCGGCGGCCACGGCGTACGCCGAAGCGGTCGCGTACCCCGAGTCGTTCGCCGGCACCGCCACGGCCACCGAGGCGTACGACGAGCACGCCGCCTACGCCGTCGACACCGAACACTCCGCACCCGCCGGGCACACCGAGTACGCCGAGTACACCGAGAAGGCCGCCGAGCCCGACGCGACGGCCGCGTGGGACTTCGCCGCCCTCACCGAGCAGGAGGGGCTCCACGGGCTCGACCGCCCCGAGGCCGCCGAGACGTCCGAGACTCCCGAGGCGCCCGAGGCCCGCACGGCCGGCGAGCCCGCGCCGGAACCCGCGGGCGGCCGGACCGTCGGCGCCCCCGTAGGCCGCGCCGTACGCTCCAGCCGCCGCCGCTGTCCCAAGCGCTCCGCGCTGCTCACCGTCGCCGTGCCGTCCATCGCCGTCGTCGGCGTGGCCGGCGTCGCCGCCGCGTCCGTCACCGGCACCGGCGGCTCCGAGGACGACGGCAAGACCACGCAGGCGGCCCCCGACGCGGCCGCCGCCAAGACCTCGAAGGCCAACGCCGCGCTCGACACGCAACTGCGCGGGGTCACCGAGGACGCCGACGACTTCGCCGACCGCGCCAGCCGCACCCAGGAGCGGATCGACCTCAAGGAGAAGCAGGAGGCCGAGCGGAAGCGGGAGGCGGAGGAGGCGGCGCGCAAGGAGGCGCTGCGCCCGAAGTTCGCGGTTCCGGTCGACGACACCGGCCTCAGCGCGTACTACGGCCAGGCCGGCGTCAACTGGGTGTCGGTGCACACCGGCATCGACTTCCCCGTCTCGTACGGCAGCGAGGTGAAGGCCGCCACCGACGGCACGGTCACCACCCGTTTCGACTACGCGTACGGGAACATGCTCATCCTCACGGCCGCCGACGGCACCGAGACCTGGTACGCCCACCTCGACAGCTTCGCCGTCACCACCGGCCCCGTGCAGGCCGGCGACGTCGTCGCCTACTCGGGCAACTCCGGCAAGTCCACCGGCCCGCACCTGCACTTCGAGGTGCACCCCTACGGGGGCGCGGCCATCGACCCGCTCGCCTGGCTGCTGGACAAGGGCCTCGACCCGCAGTAAGCAGCCCGCGAGCGGTCAGCCACTCCGCCCGCCGCTACGGCTACAGCTTCTCCACCGGCGCGTACCGCAGCAGCAGCTTCTTCGCCCGCCCGTCGCCGAAGTCGATCGTCGCCTGCGCGTTCGCGCCCGAGCCGGAGACCTCCACCACCGTTCCCATCCCGAACTGGTCGTGCGTCACCCGGTCCCCCACCGACAGCGCGATCACCGGCCGCTCCGTCGCCCGCCCGGTGGCGAAGCCGGAGGGCCCTTGCCGCGTACGGGCGGACGACCCGGCCGACGACGCCAGCGCCGCCGCCGCGGAGTCCATCGGCGACCGGCTCCCGCCGCCCCGCGTGGCCGAGGCGCCGGTGCGCCGCCACTCCAGATACGCCGGGGGGATCTCGTCCAGGAAGCGCGACGGCGGGTTGTACGACGGCTGGCCCCACGAGCTGCGCATCACCGAGCGCGTCAGATACAGCCGCTGCTGCGCGCGCGTGATGCCGACGTACGCCAGCCGCCGCTCCTCCTCCAGCTCCTTGAGGTCGCCGAGGGCCCGCATGTGCGGGAAGACGCCGTCCTCCATGCCGGTGAGGAACACCACGGGGAACTCCAGGCCCTTGGCGGTGTGCAGCGTCATCAGGGTTATGACCCCGGAGCCGTCCGTCTCCTCCTCCGGGATCTCGTCGCTGTCGGCGACCAGCGCGACCCGCTCCAGGAAGTCGGCGAGCGTCCCCGGGCCCTCCTCGCCGCGCTCCTGCTCGAACTCCAGGGCCACGGCGGCGAGTTCCTGCAGGTTCTCGATGCGGGTCTCGTCCTGCGGGTCGGTCGACGCCTGCAGCTCGGCGAGATAGCCGGTCCGCTCCAGCACCGCCTCCAGCACCGTGGCCGGCCCGGCGCCGGACTCCACGACCGTGCGCAGCTCCTCCATGAGAGTGTTGAACCGCTTGACGGCGTTCACCGAGCGGGACGCCATCCCGTACGCCTCGTCGACGCGGACGAGCGCCTGCGGGAAGGAGATCCGCTCGCGCTGCGCCAGCGCCTCGATCATCGCCTCGGCGCGGTCGCCGATGCCGCGCTTGGGCACGTTCATGATGCGGCGCAGCGGTACGGAGTCCTCGGGGTTGGCGAGCACCCGCAGGTACGCGAGGACGTCGCGGACCTCCCGGCGCTCGTAGAAGCGGACGCCGCCGACGACCTTGTACGGCAGGCCGACGCGGATGAACACCTCCTCGAAGACGCGGGACTGGGCGTTGGTGCGGTAGAAGACGGCGACGTCGCCGGCGCGGGCGTCGCCCGCGTCCGACAGCCGGTCGATCTCGTCGGCGACGAACTGCGCCTCGTCGTGCTCGGTGTCGGCGACGTAGCCGACGATGGGCGCGCCGGCGCCCGCGTCCGTCCACAGGTTCTTGGGGCGGCGGGAGGCGTTGCGCTCGATGACGGCGTTGGCGGCGTTGAGGATCGTCTGGGTGGAGCGGTAGTTCTGCTCCAGCAGGATCGTGCGCGCCTGCGGGTAGTCCTCTTCGAACTGCAGGATGTTGCGGATGGTGGCGCCGCGGAAGGCGTAGATCGACTGGTCGGCGTCGCCGACGACGCACAGCTCGGCGGGGCCCTCCGGCGTCCTCCCGCGGTCCGCCCCGCGCTCGGCGCCGACGCTCCCGGCCCCGGTCTCCGCGGTCTCCGCCGCCGGCTCCGGCTCCGTCCCCTCCGCGTCGGCCGGGGGGCCGACCAGCTCGCGCACCAGCGTGTACTGCGCGTGGTTCGTGTCCTGGTACTCGTCGACGAGGACGTGGCGGAACCGGCGGCGGTAGTGCTCGGCGACGTCCGGGAAGGCCTGCAGCAGGTTCACGGTCGTCATGATCAGGTCGTCGAAGTCCAGCGCGTTGGCCTCGCGCAGCCGCGACTGGTACAGCCCGTACGCCTCGGCGAGCGTCTTCTCGTAGCCGTCGCCGGCCTGGGCCGCCCAGCTCTCCTCGTCGATCAGCTCGTTCTTCAGGCCGGAGATCCTGGCGCTGAACGCCTTGGGCGGGTAGCGCTTGGGGTCGAGGTCCAGGTCCCGGCAGACCAGGGACATCAGCCGGCGCGAGTCGGCGGCGTCGTAGATCGAGAACGAGGAGGTGAAACCGAGCTTCTTCGACTCGCGGCGCAGGATCCGCACGCAGGCGCTGTGGAACGTGGAGACCCACATCGCGTTCGCGCGGGCGCCGACCAGCTCTCCGACGCGCTCCTTCATCTCGCCCGCGGCCTTGTTCGTGAACGTGATGGCGAGGATCTGGCCGGGGTGCGCCCGCCGCTTGGCCAGCAGGTACGCGATGCGGTGGGTCAGCACGCGGGTCTTGCCCGAGCCGGCGCCGGCGACGATCAGCAGGGGCGAGCCGGTGTGCTCCACGGCGGCGCGCTGCTGCTCGTTCAACCCGGTGAGCAGCGCTTCCGGGTCCGTGACGGGGCGGGGCGCGCCGTCGCGGTAGTACGGCTCGGGGACGCTGGCGGCGAAGGCGAGGTGACTGTCGTCGAAGAGGCTGCTCATCGTCCACAGAGTCTAGGGCGCCCCACCGACACCCCGCCCCGCCGACCGGGATGTCCGAGATATACGGAACAACTCCCTCCGGTCACGAATAGGTTTCGGGCATATCGAACATCAGACTTCACAGCAGTCCCATCGAGTGGCTACCGTGCTCCGCACTGCTTGGACGGAAGGAGTGGCCTGCCTTGGCTTCCCACCGAAAGCCGCGGACCCGGATCCTGGAGTCGCCGGCGGGGCGGCGCACGGCGGTCGGCGTCGGCTCCGCGGCGCTCGCCTCAGCGACCCTCCTCAGCCAGGAGGCCGGCGCGACCCCGGCCGAGCGGTCGATCGAAGACGTGCAGAAGGAAGTCGACCACCTCTACCACGAGGCGGAGCGCGCCACCGAGCGCTACAACGGCGCCAAGGAGCGCACGGCAGAGCAGCGCGAGCGCGTCGAACAGCAGCTCGACGAGGTGGCCCAGGAGACCGCGCGGCTCAACGAGTCGCGCCGCGAGCTGGGCCGCCTCGCCGCCGCCCAGTACCGCACCGGCGGCGTCACGCCCACCGCGACGTTCATGCTCGCCTCCGACCCGCAGACCTACTTCGACCAGGCGCACCTCATGGAGCGGCTGACGAACCACGAGCAGTCCGCCGTCGACCGGTTCCAGGTGCGCCAAGCCAAGGCCGCCAAGAAGCGCACCGAGGCGCAGGAGAGCCTGCGCGACCTCACCGAGTCGCAGGAGCAGCTGCGGGACTCCAAGAAGAAGGTCCAGAGCAAGCTGTCGGACGCGCGCCAGGTGCTGGACCGGCTCACCGAGCAGGAGAAGAAGCGGCTCGCGGAGCTGGAGCGCAAGCGCGAGGAGGAGGCGCGGCGCAAGGCCGAGGAGGCCGCGCGCCAGGCGGAGTTGGAGCGCCAGCGGCAGGCGGAGAAGGAGCGCGCCGAGCAGCGGCAGCGCGAAGAGGAACAGCAGCAGGAAGAAGAGCAGCAGGAGCAGGAGGAGCAGCCGCCGCCGGACACCGGCGCCTCGAAGGCGGACAAGGTGCTGTCGTTCGCCGAGGCCCAGCTGGGCAAGCCCTACGTGTGGGGCGCCACCGGCCCGGACTCGTACGACTGCTCCGGCCTCACCCAGGCCGCCTGGCGGGAGGCCGGCATCTCACTGCCGCGTACGACCTACGACCAGGTCAACGCCGGCACGCAGGTCGCCAAGGCGGATCTGCAGCCGGGCGACCTGGTCTTCTTCTACGACGACATCAGCCACGTCGGCATCTACGTGGGCAACGGGCAGATGATCCACGCCTCCAAGCCGGGCGACGACGTGAAGTACGAGTCGATCGACTACATGCCGTTCCACAGCGGCGTGCGCCCGGGCTGATCGGGGGGAGTACGGCGGCGCGGGGCTCAGGTCCAGGTGGTGGCGATGACGACGTTGGTCATGGTCAGGAGCCCGATGGCGGCGAAGTAGCCCTTCGGGACGCGCTCTTCCGAGCGCTTGAGGAAGACCATGACGAGGATCCCTATCAGGATCGCGCCCTTCACGCCGAGCTTCGTCTGGTTCAGCTCCACGTCGTCGGCCTCGTTGAGACCGGAGAGAATGAAGCCGGTGACGAGCATGACCAGCGCCCCGTGCACCATCGAGGGCGCTATCCGCACGTCGCCCGTGCTCAGCGACTTCATCTGGGTCAGCCACCCGCCGAGGAGCGCGGCGATACCGATGATGTGCGAGGCGACGAAGAGGTTGATGAGTACGTCCATGGCACGCGAGCGTAGCGGTCCGTAACAGACCCCGCTCACGGGGGCGACCGCTTCACCACATCGGTCACGGACACGAACCCGCGGCTCAGTTCGGCGTGTTCGGACGATCACAATCCGTCATCTCAGGGCGGTGCCGGTAAGTCTCCGTCATCCCCTCCTGCAGCGGCGCGCCCTCGGCCTAGCGTCTCGGCGGCGGCCCGCTCCCCGTGCGGGCCGCCGCCTGACCGTGAGGAAGGGGTGAACGCCCCCGTGGCGTCCCACAGGAAGCGCGGCCACCGCCGCACCGCCGTCGGCCGCACCGTCCGTGCCCGTACCGCCGGGGCCATCGCGCTCGTCGGCGCCGCCGCCACCGCCCTCGGCGGCTTAGCCCACGCCGACCCGCAGCCGACCGCCGCGGAGGTCGGCGACCGGGTCGACCGGCTGCACCACGAGGCCGAGCAGGCCGTCGAGAAGTACAACGGCGTCGCGGAGCGCGCCGACCGTGCCGAACGGGACCTCGACGACCTCCGCGACGAGGCCGCCCGCAAGACCGCCCGGCTGAACGACGCCCGCAACGCCCTCGGCTCGTTCGCCACCGCCCAGTACCGCAACGGCACCGCCGACCCCACCGTGCAACTCGCCCTCTCCGCCGAGCCGGAGGACTACCTGCGCCGGGCCGCGCTGCTGGAGCGGGTCGGCAACCGGCGGGCCGCCGCGCTCGCGGACGTCGGGCGGCAGCTGCGGGAGGTCGAGCAGGTGCGCGCGGAGGCGCGCGAGCGGCTGACCGAGCTGCGGGACGCGCGGGCGGAGCTGAAGCGGCGCAAGCGCACGATCGAGGGCAAGCTCGCCGAGGCCCGCCGGCTGCTCGGCACCCTCACCGCCGAGCAGCGCGACGCCGTCCTCGGCGCCGACGGACACGGCGGGCCGGCGGGTGCGGGCGGCGCTGCGGGCGACCGGGCGGCGCGCGACGCGGCGCGCGGGCCGGTGCAGGCGCCGGGCGCCCGCGCCGCGCGCGCGGTGTCGTACGCCCGGGGCGCGGTCGGCAGCCCGTACGTCTGGGGCGCCACCGGGCCCGGCTCCTTCGACTGCTCGGGCCTGACGCAGGCCGCCTGGGGCGCCGCGGGCGTCTCCCTGCCCCGTACGACCTACACCCAAGCCGCGGCCGGCACCGCCGTCCCGCGCTCGGCGCTGGCGCCGGGGGACCTGGTCTTCTACTACCCGGGCCGCACCCACGTCGGCATCTACGCGGGCGGCGGCCAGATCATCCACGCGCCCCGCCCGGGCGCCAGCGTGCGCTACGCCCCGGTGGACTCGATGCCGTTCGCCACGGCGGTACGTCCCGCGTGACGACGCCGTCCTCAGGAGGAGTATGTCGGACCGGCCTCGGCAGGAGCGCGTCAGACCAGGCGGCGGGCCGTGGCCCAGCGCGTCAGCTCGTGCCGGTTCGACAGCTGCAGCTTGCGCAGCACCGCCGAGACGTGCGACTCGACGGTCTTGACGGAGATGTACAGCTGCTTCGCCACCTCCTTGTACGCGTACCCCCGGGCGATCAGCCGCAGCACCTCCCGCTCCCGCTGCGTCAGCCGGTCCAGGTCCTCGTCCACGGGCGGCGCGTCCGTCGACGCGAAGGCGTCGAGGACGAAGCCGGCGAGCCGCGGCGAGAAGACCGCGTCGCCCTCCGACACCTGGAAGATCGCGTCGACCAGGTCGGAGCCGGTGATGGTCTTCGTCACGTACCCCCGGGCGCCGCCGCGGATGACGCCGATGACGTCCTCCGCCGCGTCCGACACCGACAGCGCGAGGAAGCGCACCGGCGCCTCGCCGCTCGCCGACTCGCCCATCAGCCCCGCGCAGCGGCGCAGCACCTCCACGCCGCCGCCGCCCGGCAGGTGCACGTCGAGCAGGACGACCTCGGGGCGGGTGGCGGTGATGACCGTCACCGCCTGCTCCACGTCCGCCGCCTCGCCGACGACCTCGACGCCGGTCTCGTCCGTGACCCCGATCTCCGCCTGCACTCCGGCCCGGAACATGCGGTGGTCGTCGACGAGCACGACCCGTACCCGACGGCCCTCCTCCGGGCCCGCACCGCTCGCCGGCACCCCGCCCGCTGCGTCGTCCGTCATCGTCCGCTCCTCACTGCGCCCGCCGCGTCCACGCCCGGCACGGCCACGGCCACGCCCGTCCACGCCCGTCCATGCCCGTCCATGCCCGTCCATGTCTGTCCATGTCTGTCCGCGCCCCGCCGTCACTCGGCGCGCTCCATCTCCAGCTCCACCTCGGTGCCCCCGCCCGCCGGCGTGCGCAGCCGGGCGGTGCCGCCGTTGCGCTCCATCCTGCCGATGATGGACTCGCGTACGCCCATTCTGTCGGCCGGGACCGCGTCCGGGTCGAAGCCGGGGCCGCGGTCCTTCACCGAGATGAACACCTGCCGCCCCTCGACCTCCGCGAAGACCTGCACCGGCCCCGCCTCGCCACCGTACTTGGCCGCGTTGACCATCGCCTCCCGCGCCGCCTGCAGCTGCGCCCCGAGCCTGTCGTCCAGCGGGCAGTCACCGACGCACACCACCTCCACCGGCACCCCGTGGTAGTCCTCCACCTCCGCCGCCGTCCGGCGCACCCCCTCGGCGAGCGTGCCGGGCCCCGCCCCGTCGTCCTCGTCGGCCTTCCCGGTCCCCTGCGGCCGGTACAGCCAGGTGCGCAGCTCCCGCTCCTGCGCGCGGGCCAGCTTGCGCACCTCGCCGGCGTTGTCGGCGTTGCGCTGGATGAGCGTGAGGGTGTGCAGCACGGAGTCGTGCACGTGCGCGGCGACCTCGGCGCGCTCCTGCGCGCGGATGCGCATCAGCCGCTCCTCGGAGAGGTCCTGCACCATCCGCACGAGCCAGGGGCCCGCCAGCAGCGCCACCCCCACCAGCACCGCGAGCGACGCCTGCACCACGGCGCCGATGTGCCGCGTGGAGCCCTGGATGACGACGATCGCGCTGACCCCCGCACCGACCAGCAGCACCCCGGCGGCGCCGCGCGCGAGCGGCAGGAACTTCGTCCCGCGCGTGACCGCCGCCCACTTCGCCCGCCGGGCGTTGTCCGCCTGCCGCCACACCAGCGCCACGCCGGCGCCGATGAGCAGCAGCGGCCACACGAAGGCGTTGGAGCGGCCCAGGTCGAGGCTGCCCGCGAAGATCCCGGCGCCGACGAGCAGCGCCAGCAGGGCGAGCAGCTGGCCCTTGTCGAGCTTGCGGAGCCGCTTGCGCCCGTCGGCGTCGACGTCCACGAGCGGCTTCTCCGCCCGGCCGCCCTGGCCGAGCGGGACGACGAACCAGAAGACCGCGTACAGCAGCACGCCCAGGCCGTTGGCCATGAGCAGGCCGAGGAAGACGATCCGCACCCACGACACCGGCAGCCCCAGGTGCCCGGCCAGACCGCGCGCAACGCCGCCGAGCCAGCGCCCGTCCGCGCTGCGGTACAGCCGCCGGACGGGCCGCTCGTACGGGTCGTACGGGCCGCCGGGCGGGGCGGCGCCGTCGGCGGCGGACGCGGCGGTGGCTGCGGTCATGTCCTGCATCGTCACACGGGCGGGGCGGCCCTGGCATCAGGGTTGGCCCCCCATCGGCCCCCGGAGGATTTCAGGGTGGGCTCCGGGTAGTCCCGCCTCCCGCACCGCGACGGCGTCCGCCACCATGGACCCATGACCGACACCAGCCCCGGCGCGGGCGCCGACGGGCGGAACGGGGCGCCCGGCGACCGCACCGCGGCGGGGGCCCGGACGCGCACGGGCGCCGGGGAGCGTGCCGGCGAGGACGCGGGCTCCCCCGACCCCGGTCCCGCGCGCCCGCGGCTGCGGCGCAGCCGCCGCTACAAGGTCGTCGGCGGCGTCTGCGGCGGCCTCGGCCAGTACGTCGGCATGGACCCCGTCATCTTCCGCATCGTGCTCGGCGTCCTCACCGCCACCGGCGGCCTCGGGCTCGTCGCGTACGGCTTCGCCTGGCTGCTGATGCCGCTCGACGGCGAGGACGACAGCGAGGGCCGCCGGCTGCTGTCCGGCCGGGTCGAGGGCTCGGCGCTGACGGCGCTGCTGTTCGCCGTCGTCGGCTGCGGCCTGTTCCTGTCCGTACTGAACACGACGGACACCCACTTCTTCGCCGCCCTGCTGATCCTCTGCCTCGGCGGCGCCGCCTACTGGTCGCACCACCGCCGCGCGGCCGAGGAGATGGCCGCCGACGGCGTCCCCGTGGACGACGCCACCGCCCACGCCGTGGCCGACGCCCCGCCGGAGACCGCGCCGCCCCCCGTGCCGTACTCGCCGTCCTGGTGGCGCGACCCGCTCACCAAGGACGGCGACTTCCCGCCCTACCTCTGGGGCCCCGACGACGCCGCTACCGACGAGGCCGCGGCCGAGGGTCCGTCCCGCACCGGCTGCCGCAGGAAGACCGGGCCGTCCGGCACCGGCCGCCGCGGCGAGCACGAGGCGGTCGGCATCGGCGGCTGGACGTTCCTCGCCGCCGCCGCCACCTGCTCCGTCGTCATCGTCGCCACCTGGGGCGCGGAGCCCCTGGGCACCACGCTGGCGCTCGGCCTCGGCGGCGCGCTCGCCGTCTTCGGCGCCGGGTTCACGCTCAGCGCCTGGCTCGGCCGCACCGGCGGCGGCACCGCCTTCTGGGCGCTGCTCACGACCGTCCTGCTGGCCGGCGCGCTCTGGCTGCCGGACACCATCACGGCCGACTGGGGCGAGCGGACCTGGCGCCCGGCGGCGGTCACGGACGTACGCGAGCGGTACGAGCTGGGCAGCGGCGAGGCCGAGCTGGACCTCAGCCGGCTGGAGCTGGCGCCGGGCCAGCGGGTCGAGACCACGGCCCAGGTGGGCCTGGGGCAGCTGGAGGTGCACGTCCCCGACGACGTCCGGGTCGAGGTGCACAGCCGGGTCGACATCGGCGACCTGCACTTGCCGCCCACCACGCACACCGAGCCCCCGGACGACGGCGACATCGACGTGTCCCCGGGGCAGGAGCGCACGACGGTGCTGGAGCCGACGGCCGACGGGGCGGACGGCCCGGCGGGCACGATGGTGCTGGACCTGACGGTCTCGGTGGGCCAGCTGGAGGTTGTGCGTGCGACGTCATAGGTTCGAGCCCGCGAAGCTGGTCGCCGGCCTGGTGCTGCTCTGCGGCGCGACCCTCGGCCTGCTCGACGCGTCCGACGCGCTGCGCCAGCCGGACTGGGTGCCGCTGGCCGTGGTGCCGCCGGGGCTGGCGCTGGCCGCCCTGGTCGCCGCTGTCGGCTACGCGGCGCGCCACCGCGCGCGCCGGCGCGCCCGGGAGGCGCACGCCGCGGCGCCGGCGCCGCGGGAGGCGGGGCTGGGGGCGATGCCGATGGACGAGCTGCGCGGGACGTACGAGACGCGCTTCGGCGGCGGGGACGTGGAGCCTCCGGCCGACGACGGCTCGGGCGGTGGCGCGGGTGCGGACGGCGGGCGCACGGGCGGCGGGCGCACGGGCGGCGGCGCGGGCTCGGGCGCGGGCGGCGGGGGCGCGGGCGGCGGGGGCCGCTAGGCGAAGAGCTGCTGGCCCTTCCTGCGGCGGCGGACGGCGAGCACCGAGTCCAGCGACCAGTAGGGCGCGCCGGCCAGGATCAGGGCCGTCCACGCCATCATGTACGGCAGGTCCTGGCCGTAGTAGTACGGGTCCGCGGACCAGCTCATCGTGAACCACAGCGTCATCGAGATCAGCGCGCCGCCGGTCGCGGCCAGCCGCGCCCACAGCCCGGCGAGCGTGCCGAGACCCACCGCGATCTCGCCGAGCGAGATGGCGATCCCGAACTCCGTCGGCGCCTTCTGCGCCAGGTCCACCAGCGCGGGGATCGCGACGTCGGGCAGGGCGTCGAGGGTGTCGTGGAGGGAGCCGGGGCCGCTGGCGTCGAGGAAGGCGTCGTCGGTGAGTTTGTCGAAGCCGGCGTAGACGAAGGTGATGCCGAGGAAGATCCGCAGGGGCAGCAGCGCGAACCGGGCGGCGACGGCCCGGATGCCGCCGGGCGGCTCCCCCTGGGGCACCCTCCCGAGTACGCCGGTGCGGGACGCTTGGTCCTGTGCCATGTGTAGTCCGCCTCTCCTGCCGTAGACCGTGCCGGTGATCGCCCCGGCGCCGATACTTCATGTGTGGGAGGGGATACGTAAAGCATTTCCTGAACGCTCAACCGGATCGGGTCGTTCGCGTCCGCACGGTCGACGTCCGGTCGCGATCCAGCCGGTCACCCGGCAGGTGGGTCAGCAGGTGTTCCAGCCGGTGGCTCAGCCGGGGGTCCAGCCGGAGGTTCAGTCGACGATGTCGAGCAGGTAGGGGGCGGACTCCGCGCCCCCGGCGGTGACCACCCGCAGCTCCGTGCGGCCCGGCTCCACGTCCACCGGCACCGGGACCGTCAGCCGGGTCGCCGTGGGGTTGGCGAAGCCGCCGGCGACCGGGACCAGCGGCACGTGCACGTGCACGGCTCCGATCCGTACGACGACGCGCGCCAGCTGCTCCGGCGACTCGGCGCCCGCCGGCACGAACCCGGTGCCGCGCACCTCGACGTCGTCGCCGGTACGGATCGCGGTGTGCAGGTCGCCGGGCTCGCGGACCCGGACCACGGACAGCACCGCCGGGCGCCCGCCGTCGACGAGCCGGGCCGCCAGGTGCACCGCGGCGCTCACGGCGACCAGCGCCGCGACGCCCCACGGCAGCCCCGGCAGCTGCTCGGGCCGGCGGCCCAGCTGCACCAGCGCGAAGAGCAGCGCGGCGGCGGCCACCACGGCGTACTGGATGTCGACGGCCGCGGCCCGGCCGGCGTCGTCGGTCAGCAGGTCGGCGGCGCGGGGGCGGGCGGCGCGGGTCTTGGTCAGGCCGCCGCTGCGCAGCCGGTACGCCACGACGGCGCGGGCGCCGAGGGCGGCGGCCCAGGCGGCGGCGACGGTGACGACGAGCCCGGCGGCGCCGCCGGCACCGGTCCCCGACCCCGTACCCGACCAGCCGAGGCCGTCGAGGAGCCGGTCGCGGGCGGCGGAGCCGTCGGCGAGGGCCAGGGCGAGCGCGAGGTGCAGCAGCGCGTACCCGGCGAGCAGCGTCCAGGCGCCGGCCACGGCCCGGCCGGTGGAGAGCCGGCCGTCCTCGCCGACGACGGGGGCGAGGAGCCCGCCGCGGGCGCGGTTCAGCCACGCGGCGCCGGCCAGCAGCCCGGCGGTCAGCACGGCGGCGAGCAGCGCGGCGGTACGGGCCCGGGTCCAGCCGGGGCCGAGGGCGGTGAGCCCGACGACGAGGAGGAGGGCGAGCAGGCCGGCGCCGATGACGTACAGGGTGCGCCGCCACAGCGCCGCCGGCCACGTCCCGCCCGCGGCGGCGGCGCGGGCGGCGAGGGTGTCGGCGGAGCGGGTCAGCTCGTCGGAGACCCACTGCCGGGAGGCGCCGGGCGAGTGCGCGACCGCGGCGGGCACCCCCTCGCCGGCGGCGAAGCCGTCGCGGCGGCGGTCGAAGTCGGAAGCGGGGGCGGATGCGCTGCCGGTACCGTGTGGGACGCCGGAGCCCGTCGGCACCTCCCCGCCGGAGCCGGACCGGCGGGGGCCACCGCCCGTACCGCGCTCGGTGCCGGGCCCCGTGCCACCGTCCCCGCGCTGCACCGGCACACCGGCGGCGCCGCCGACCTGCGGTCTCCCGGCCTGGGGGCCGTCGCCCGATCCGCGCTCGGCACCGGACCACGTACCACCGGAGTCCGCCGGCCCGCCGGCGGCGTCCCCGGCTGCCGGGCCGCCCGCCGACTCGCCCTCGACGCCCGCCGCAGGCGGGACCGCGGCGCCGGACTCCGTACCGCCTGCGGCGGCGCCCGCCGCGGGCACATCCGTGTCGTCGTCCCCCGCTTCCACCGCCACCTCGTGCCCCCTTGACCGCAAGCCGTCCATGTGATGAGAGCGAATTCTGCCCTACCGCGGGCGCGGCGGGACCGGCGGGCCGCTCACTCCCACTCGATGGTGCCCGGCGGCTTCGACGTGACGTCGAGGACCACGCGGTTGACCTCCGGCACCTCGTTCGTGATCCGCGTCGAGATCCGGGCCAGCACCTCGTACGGCAGCCGCGACCAGTCCGCCGTCATCGCGTCCTCCGACGACACCGGACGCAGCACCACCGGGTGCCCGTACGTCCGCCCGTCGCCCTGCACGCCCACCGACCGTACGTCGGCGAGGAGCACCACCGGGCACTGCCAGATGTCGCGGTCGAGACCGGCCGCCGTCAGCTCCTCGCGGGCGATGGCGTCCGCCTCGCGCAGCAGGTCGAGCCGGTCCTTCGTGACCTCGCCGACGATCCGGATGCCGAGCCCCGGGCCGGGGAACGGCTGGCGCTGCACCATCGCCTCGGGCAGCCCCAGCTCCTTGCCGACCATCCGGACCTCGTCCTTGAACAGCCGCCGCAGCGGCTCGACCAGCTCGAAGTCCAGGTCCTCCGGCAGCCCGCCGACGTTGTGGTGGGACTTGATGTTCGCGGTGCCCGTACCGCCGCCGGACTCCACGACGTCCGGGTAGAGCGTGCCCTGCACCAGGAAGCGCACCGGCGCCCCCGTCTCCCCCGCCGCCGCGACGACCTCGGCCTGCGCCTGCTCGAAGACCCGGATGAACTCCCGGCCGATGATCTTCCGCTTCTGCTCCGGGTCCGAGACCCCGGCCAGCGCGGCGAGGAACCGCTCCGCCGCGTCCACGACCTTCAGCTGCACGCCGGTCGCCGCCACGAAGTCCTTCTCGACCTGCTCCGACTCGCCCTTGCGCATCAGCCCGTGGTCGACGTAGACGCAGGTGAGCCGGTCCCCGATGGCCCGCTGCACCAGCGCGGCGGCCACCGCGGAGTCCACCCCGCCGGACAGCCCGCAGATCGCCTGCGCGTCCCCGACCTGCGCGCGGATGGCGGCGACCGACTCCTCCACGACGCTCGCCGTCGTCCACGTGGGGGCGATACCGGCGCCGCGGTAGAGGAAGTGCTCCAGGACCAGCTGGCCGTGGGTGGAGTGCATGACCTCCGGGTGGTGCTGCACGCCGTACAGCTTCCGCTCGTCGTCCTCGAACGCGGCGACGGGCACGCCCTCGGTGGACGCGGTCACCGTGAAGCCCGCGGGGGCGGCGGAGCAGGCGTCGCCGTGGGACATCCAGACGTCCTGCCGCCCCGGGGTGCCCTCGAAGAGCGTCGAGTCGGGCCGGGAGACGCTCAGCTCCGTACGCCCGTACTCGCGCCGGCCGGTGTTGTCGACCGTGCCGCCGAGCGCCTGGGCCATGAGCTGGAAGCCGTAGCACATCCCGAAGACCGGCACCCCGGCGGCGAAGATCGCCGGGTCGATGCCGGGGGCGTTCTCCGCGTACACCGAGGAGGGGCCGCCGGAGAGGATGATCGCCTTGGGGTTCTTCGCCAGGATCTCCGGCACCGGCATGGTGGACGGCACGATCTCGCTGTAGATCCGCGCCTCGCGCACGCGGCGCGCGATGAGCTGGGCGTACTGGGCACCGAAGTCCACGACGAGAACGGTGTCGGGGGTCGCTGAGGTCACTGCTGCGGCCTTCCGGCGGTGGGAGGGGGGAGACAGGGTGGTGGGAGGGGGATACAGGGTGGCGGGAGGGGGGATACAGCCGAGTCTATCGGCTGCGGTGTCTCACCATGCGGGCCGCCGTTGTCCACCGGCGGGACGGCGGTGGATACTGGGGTCCATGCGCACGCAGAGCTTCCTCTTTACCTATGGCAACCGGCCCGTCCGGCTGCCATGGTCGTGCGCTTGAGCTGACTGACAAGCGACTTCCCAGGCGCCCCGGGCCGGCAGGCCCGGGGCGTGCTGTGTGTACGCCGCCGGGCGGCGGGCTCCGGGACCCGTATCCCAGGAGTGACGAGATGAACGCAACCCAGGCGAGCGACCGGACCGGGGCGCGCACCGACGAGGCGGCGACGGAGATCACCGGCGCCCGCGAGCGGATCGACGACCTCGACGGCCGGATCATCGCGCTGGTGGAGGAGCGGATGGCGGTCTCGGCCGACATCCAGCGGGCCCGCATCGCCTCCGGCGGCCGGCGGGTGAACCTCTCCCGCGAGATGGAGATCCTCGCCCGCTACCGCGACCACCTGGGCCGCCCGGGCACGACGCTGGCGATGACCCTGCTGGAACTGTGCCGCGGCCGCGTCTGACCGCGGCCGACCGCGGCGGCGGGGTGCTCGGGCGCAGGGGCGGATCCGGAGCACCGGTCCCGCCCGGCCCCCGCCCGGACCCCCGTCACGTGACCGCCCCCGCACCCGGCACCCCGGGCCCCACCGGCTCGACGACCACCGCCCACACCGCCTTGCCCACCCCGCCGCGCTCGGCCACGCCCCACCGCGCCGCCAGCGCCTCGACCACGACCGGGCCGAAGCCGCCCGCCTCGCCCGGCGCCCGCCGCACGGGCCAGACGCCGGAGGCGTCGTGCACCTCGATACGCACCCCGCGGTGCTGCCGGACGAAGCGCGTCTGGATCTCCCGCCCCGGCGGCACGCGGGCGTGAACGACGGCGTTGGTCACCAGTTCCGACACCAACGGCACGGCCGCCTCCTCACCCCCGGCCATCCCCCACCCTGCCAGCACCCTGCACAACTGCGCCCGCGCCCAGCCCCACGCACCGCGGATGCCGCCGCCACTGCCACTTCACCACGTGCGTGCTCAAAGCCGGTGACTCGCCTGCCTGTACGGTCATCTCAGGGCCTCTCGTGGAGAGTTGTAGCGGACGGGCACCAGTGAACGGCCGGGGGTGCGGCCGTGACCACGTCACCTCCGCGGCAGTCAGGCCGCATGTCTGCTGCATCCACTACCGTGACCAGGGAAGACGGCATGCCCGGGAGGACGAGGTATGGCGGACAGGCGCGATCGCTTAGTGCGGCGCAGGAGGCCGGAGATCCGGGCCTATGGGCGTGCGCGCTGACGCGGCACGCCTTCATCGGCATGCAGCACGAGTCGGCTGAGCAGGGACCAACGCGGGCGCTTCGTCGCCACCTGCTGGATCGCGCAGATCTACCACCGCATCGAGAACCCCAAGGCGGGCTACGTGGCGGATTGGCCCGAGCTTCCCCTCCCCGACTGGATTGCACCGACGACTTGCCCGGTGCACGGGATCAGGGGGTGAGGACGATTCTTCCGGCGACCGATCCGTTCTCGACCAGGCGGTGAGCCTGCGCGGCCCGGGACAGCGGGAGGGTCTGGACGTCGATCTGCACCTGGCCTTCCCGGACCGCCTCCAGCGCGGCGCGGGCCGCGGGGCCGGCCAGTTCCGGGTGGTGGGGGAGGTGGAAGCCGACCGCGTAGCCGAGTACCGCGAGGTTGCCGCCCCAGAGGGCGTTCGTGGGCACCGTGTGCTGCCAGTCGCCGCTGGCGTTGCCCACCAGCAGCATCCGCCCCATCGGGGCCATCACGCCCAGGCTGGCTGTGCGCACCCGGCCGCCGACCGGGTCCACGACGACGTCGAAGCGGCGGTCGCCGACCGCCTCGGCGAGGTCGTCGGCGGCGACCACCTCGTCGTAGGGCAGCGCGGAGGCACGCGCGCGCTCCAGCGAGGAGCGGCGCACCGTCCCGGTCACGCCGGCGGCGCCCAGGGCGCGGGCCACGCCCGGGAAGGCCGACGCCAGGCCGCCCAGCGCGCCGTGCACCAGCACGTGTTCGCCGGGCTTGAGGTGTGCCACTCGGTGAGTGCCAGGTAGGCGGTCGCGGCGTTGGGCACGGCCGCGACCGCGAGCGCGGGATCGACGCCGGTGCCGTCGAGGCTCGTGGTCAACGCGGCGTCCGCGAGGGCGACGGAGGCGTAGCCTCCCTCCGCCCCGTTGCCCGACAGGGTCACGACCGGCTCGCCGACCCGCAGACCCGCCACCCCGTCCCCCAGAGCGCGGACGGTGCCGGCCACTTCCAGCCCGGGCACGTAGGGCGGCTGCGGCAGCCCGGTCTGGTCCTTGTACAGGCCCTGCCTGAGGTAGACGTCGATCAGCCCCACGGCGGCGTGGGTGACGTCGATGGCGACCTGCCCGGGGGCGGGCGCGGGGTCGGGAAGCTCGGTCGGCTCGAAGACGTCGGGTGAGCCGAAATCCGTGACCACGGCGGCGTGCATGAGGGTCTCCAGTCTCTCGCTGGGGCGGGAAGCCCCCGCCCTTACGCAAGCACGTTGCGTTAGAGCGTTAACGCAACCAGCTTGCGTTATTCACGCTACCACACCCGGACCGCTTAACGCACCTTGCATGCGTTAAAGTGGGGCCATGCACAGCCGCGCACGGTCCCCAGAGGCCAAGCTCCGCCGCACCGAGGATCTGCTCGCCGCCGCGCGCACCCTCGCCACCGCCCGCGGAGGGGTACGGCACGTGACGCTCGCGGCCGTGACGGAGGCCGCCGGCCTGCACCCGTCGGCTGTGCGCCGGTACTTCGCCAGCAAGGAGGAACTGCTGCTGGAGCTGGCGGAACGCGGGTGGAACGAGTGGCGCGACGGCCTCGCCGCCCACCTGGCGGGGGCCCGGGACCTGACCCCCGCCGAGTCCGCCGCCGCCGTGGCCGCGACCCTCACCGCCCAGCCCCTCTTCTGCGACCTGCTCACCCACGTGCCGCTCAGCCTTGAGGGCGACGTCGACATCGAGCGGGCCCGGCGCTACAAGACCAACTCCTTCGCCGCCTACGACGCCCTCGTCGACGCCCTCACGGCCTCCTCCCGGACCCTGACGACCGCCCAGGCGCAGGAGCTGATCGCCGCGGCGCTCGGGCTCACCGCGCACTTGTGGCAGGTCTCCCACCCGACCCCGACCCTCGCCGAGCTGTACGCCCAGAACCCCCGCTGGGGACACGTCGCCCTCGACTTCGCACCGCGCCTCACCCGGCTGCTGCAAGCCGTCGCCGTCGGAGTCACCGTGATGGACGGTGACTGAGCACCGGGAACCGATCGGCCTTCCGGGCCCCGGGGCCGACCGGGCGCCGAGGCCGACCGGGCGCCGGCACGGCAGTGCTCGCTGTTCCAGGCCGCGACCGAGCCGCTGCACTCGCTGGCGGTGCGCACGGTGGATCTGTACGTCGTCGCTCAGCGGTTGAGGTTGACGGTCGAGGAGTCGTGGGACGGGCACGGAGCGGTCCGTGCCGCGCTCTTCACCCTCGGCGGGTCCGGGGAAAGTCGCCGGTCAGTCGCCGTTCCAGCAGGGCGGCGGCACGGCGGCCGGGTCAAGGCAGCGGGCCCGGTCGCGGGGGCGCGGGGCGGGAGGGCGGGGGGTTGTCCGGGTCTGCGGAGGTGGCTTCGAAGACCGGGGCCAGCTCCGGCAGGCCCATGCTCTGCAGCGCCTCGACCAGCGTGCTCCGCGGCCGCCGGGTGCCCGCCGTCCGCAGCACGCCGGTCAGCGGCCGGGCGTCCGCGACCGCCAGCGCCGCGGCGATCGCCTCCGCCGCGTTCCGTACCTCCGCGAACTGCGCCACGCGCCCGGTACCGCCACCCGGCGCCCGCCCCGCATCGCGGCGCCCGGCGGCGTCCGCGCCGCCCACCGCACCGCCGCCGCCCACCGACGGACCGCCGCCCGCCGGCCCCCCCGCCGGACCGCCGCTCGCCGGACCGCCCGCCGAGCCGCCCGCCGCCGGGCCACCGCCCGACGCCGCCCCGTTCGCGCCCCCCGGCGACGGGCTCGGCGCCACGCCCCGCACCGTCGCCGTCACGGACGCCGCGCCGGACGCCCGCCACGTGAACTCCGCCGTCCGCTCCCCGCCCCGGTACACCGCGATCCCCGCCGCGCCGTCCGCCGCGTACAGCGCCACCGCCGGCCACGCCTCGCCCCGCGTCATCGCCTCCGCCGCCGCGAGCAGCGCCTCGGGGGCGGGCGGCTCCCCCGCCGCGGTACGGCCCCGGGGCCAGCGGCTCGGCGCCCGGCCCGGCGCGCGGACGGGGGTCCCGGCGGGTCCGGGGCGCTGCCGCCGGCGCAGCTGGGCGCAGGTGCGGGCGCCGCCCGCCGCCGCGAGGCGCAGGCCCAGGCCGGCCGTGTGCGCCGCCTTCGCGACCACCGCGGGCGGTGCCGTGCAGACGACGATCCCGGCGTACGGGTCCGGGACCGGCGCGCCGCCGACGCCGGTCCCCGGGAGCCCGAACGCCGCTCCCGGTCCGGGGGCGTTGTCGGGCCGGGAGCCGAAGAGCGGGACGCGGCGGGCGAGTTCGGCACGTACCTCCTGGCGGGCGAGGAGGAAGCGGCGGCGCACGGCCTCGGCGTCGTCGCCGGGCTGCGCCCAGGGGACGGCGCGGGCGTCCGAGCCGACGGCGCGGAAGACCTCCAGCGCCTCGTCCCAGCGCCGGGCGCGGACGAGTGCGGCGGCGAGGCAGTTGCGGAAGCCCGCGGCCTCGGCGTCACCCGGTTCGTAGTGGGCCGACAGCTCCAGTGCGCGCTCGACGGCCCAGGTGGTGGACGAGTCGGGGGCGTCGCCTGCGTCGGGGCCGCCGGGCAGTCCGACACGTTCCCGGCACGCGCCCAGCACCGCGGCCTCCAGCGGCAGCCCGTGCAGCAGGGAGCCGGGCAGCGCCTCCTCCGCGGACTCCTCGGCGAAGACTATCAGCTCCTCGACGTCCGCCCCGCCGACGATCGCCAGGTAGCGCAGCGCCGCGACGTGCGCGCCGTGGTGGCCGGGCGCGCGGAGCACCGCCTCGGCGAAGCGGGAGACGAACGCCTCGCGCGGCGCCCGGACGGCGGTGGCGTGGTCGAGGGCGATGCGCCACGGTACGGGGTCGCCGGGCGCCTGCGCCGCGGCCAGCCGGACGAGGGGCAGGACGTCGCGCAGTAACGCCCGGGCATCCGTACCGGAGGGCCCGCCCGCCCCGTACGCACCCCGCGGCCGCCGCCCGCCGCCGCCCCGGGCAGCTCCGTTACGGGGATCCCGGCCGCCCCCCGGCGCCGAGCCCTCCGATCCGGCGCCGGAATCCGGCCCCTCCCCCGCCTGTGCGCCCGTCCCCGCACCGGCGCCGGCGCCCGGGCCGGCGCCGCGGCCAAAACCGTCCGGCAGGCCGGTGCCGCCCCCCGCGCCCGGCGCCGAACCGCGCCCCGGACCGGGGCGCGCCGTGCCCGGCCGTCCGTACCCGGGCCCCGCGCCCGGCACCCCGTACCACGGCCACGACTCCGCGTCCGCCATCCCCGCCCACGGCCCGGGCGTCCCGTGCCCCGCCCCGGGCCCGGCGTCCGCCCCGGGGCGCGGCCCCGGCCCCGCCGCGCCGCCCGGCCCGCCCCGCCGCCGTACGCCCCAGCCCTCGAACCGCCGCCGCCGCGCCCCGAACTCCTCCGCCCGCCACGCGCGCAGCTGCCGCTCCGCCTCGACCACCGCCGCGTCCCCGCTCTCCGGGTCGTACTCCCGCCAGCGCCGCAGCCAGCCGTCGTCGTCGAGGGCGGCGGTGGCCAGCTCGGCGACGTACGTGTCCCGGCGCTCCCACTCCGCCGCCCGGCCGGCGCCGGCGAGGAGTTCGCGGGCGGGGCGGAAGTCGCCCTCGGCGGCGGCCGGGAGGACCGCGCGGACGCGGTAACCGGGGGCGTCCAGCAGGACGTCCTCGTCGAGGGGCAGATCGGCGCCGACCCAGGAGTAGTGGCGCACCACGCGCGGGAACGTCACGAGGGGCCGGAGGAAGTGCATGGCACTGCATTCAAGGCCATACGAACCCCCGCGTTCCAGACCTCTTACGGTGACGATCCGATATCCGAAGCGGAGTCCGGTCCATCCGGTCACAGAACGGTTTCGGCACGAGGGGCAGTCGGGGGCAAACCCGTTCTAACCAGTCACCCGGTCGGCGTCCGGGTTCCGTGACCGCCACCGCACCCGGTTCGTTGAGCCGGGCGCGGTGACCGGACGGCAGGGGACAGCAGCCCGGTCACGACAGGGATGCGGCCGGCCCCCGGGGACGCTCGGAGGCCGGCCGTCCCCGCACCGCACCCGCAGCGGTACGCCCCGCACCCGCGCCGGGCGCGCAGCGGCCGCCCGCCGACGGCGCAGCGCCCCGCACCTCAGCCGCCTCAGCGGCCCCGGGCCTCTCAGCGGCCGGCGGCCCCGCGGCCTCAGCGGAACCGCAGCGCCTTCAGCGCCCGCAGCCCGCGGCTCATGAACGCCGCGTACCCCTTGTCGTCGTCGTACCGCAGCGGCCCCAGCGTGAACGGCGCCAGCGGCACCACCCGCTGCTGCGCCACCGTCTGCGACTCCGTGTACTTGAGGATCCCCTCCGAGCCGTGCCGCCGGCCGACCCCGGAGTCCTTCATCCCGCCCATGGGCGCCTGCACGCTGCCGTACGCGGCCCCGTAGCCCTCGTTGACGTTCACCGTGCCGGTCTGCAGCCGCGCCGCGATGCGCCGGCCGCGCCGCCCGTCCTTCGTCCACACGCTGGCGTTGAGCCCGTACGGCGTGGCGTTGGCGCGGTCGACGGCCTCGTCCTCGTCGCGGAAGCGGTAGACGGAGACGACGGGCCCGAAGGTCTCCTCGTCGCAGACGGTCATGCCGGGCTCGACGCCGTCGAGGATCGTCGGCTCGTAGAAGTACGGGCCGACGTCCGGCCGCGGCCGCCCGCCGGCCAGCACCTCCGCGCCCTTGCCGACCGCCTCCTCCACGTGCCGGGTGACGGTCTCCAGCTGCTGCCCGCTGACGAGCGAGCCCATGTCGGCGCCGTAGCCGAGGGTGTTGCCCAGGCGCATGGCCCGGGTCCGCGCGACGAAGCGGGCCAGGAAGGCGTCGGCGACCGACTCGTGCACGTACAGCCGCTCGACGGAGATGCACAGCTGCCCCGCCGACGCGAACGCGGCGCGCACCGCGCCCTCCGCCGCCTTCTCCACGTCGGCGTCGGCGAGCACCAGCATGGCGTTCTTGCCGCCCAGCTCCAGCGAGGCGCCGACGAGCCGGGCCGCGGCGCCCTGGGCGACCTCGCGGCCGGTACGGGTGGAGCCGGTGAAGGAGACGTAGTCGGCGTGCCGGACGACCTCGGGGCCGACGACGGCGCCGGGCCCGACCACGACCTGCCACACGTCCTCCGGCAGCCCGGCCTCGACCAGCTTCCGGCGCGCCCACAGGGCGGTCAGCGGGGTCTTGGAGTCGGGCTTCATGACGAGCGCGTTGCCGGCGGCGAAG
This sequence comes from Streptomyces sp. CNH099, assembly GCA_000514715.1. Classification (GTDB taxonomy): domain Bacteria; phylum Actinomycetota; class Actinomycetes; order Streptomycetales; family Streptomycetaceae; genus Streptomyces; species Streptomyces synnematoformans. The sequence goes on from AZWL01000023.1 coordinate 102,892, forward strand.
GCGGGCAGGGCGTCGCCGACGGAGAGTTCGAGCGGGTAGTTCCAGGGCGCGATCTGGCCGACGACGCCGCGCGGGTGGCGCAGCTCGGTGACCCTGGTCAGCGTCGGCAGGGCGCCGGTGTGCCGCTTGGGGCCGAGGTAGGCGGGGGCGCGGCGGCCGTAGTGGCGGGCGGCGAGGGCGACGGCCTGCACCTCCTCGTGCGCGTGCAGCCGCGCCTTGCCGGTCTCCAGCTGCACGAGGTCCAGGACCTCGTCCTGGTGGCGCAGCAGCAGGTCGTGGAAGCGGAGCAGCACGGCGGCCCGCTGCCGTACGGGCCTGGCCGCCCAGGCGCGTTGCGCGGCGCGGGCGCGCTCGAACGCGGCGACGACGTCCGGGGGCCCCGCCTCGGGCACCTCGGCCAGCGCCTCGCCGGTCAGCGGGGAGTGGACGGCGACGGTGCCGGTGCCGGTGACGCCGCGGGTCAGGCGCTCGACGAACGCGGGCGTGACGAACTCGGCGGCGACGGCGGCGGCGGTACGGGCGCCGGCGGAAGCGGTAGCGGTGGGGTTGCCTGCGGCGGTCTCCGTCATAAGGCCGAGGGTAGGACCCCGGCGACCCCTTTGGATACCTGCCGGTAACCGAATTCCGCCAGCGATTGCTGGCTCATACGTGCGACGGTGAGGGCGAGGCCGACGGCGACGGCGACCCGCCTGCACCGCGGCACCGGCCACCGCCCGGGGGCGGTGCCGCGTCCGTCACATGTCCTGGATCTCCAGCGAGTCGACGACGCCCTCGAAGATCCGCTCGCCGTCCCGCTTGCCCTCGCCCGCGGCCGGCATCTCCACGGTCAGGTGCCAGCCGATGTTGTCGTCGTTGACGTAGAAGAACTCCCGCCGGCGCAGCTTGGCCTCGGTCTCGAAGCCCGCGTCCTCCGTCCAGGTCACGGTCAGCTCGGCGGCGTCCCTGCCCCGGTAGTCGTGCTCCTTGACCGTGCCCTCGACGTCGTCGCCCAGCGCGGTGCATCCGAGTTCGTCGCCCGTGTCGCACTCGCGCGCCTTGTTGGCCTCGCTCAGCGCGCTGTCCTCCCGGCCGGTGGCGCGGGTGAGCCACAGCCGGGGCATGCCGCCCGGGTCGGAGTACGTGACCGTGCCCTCGTCGACGCTGCGCTTGTAGTCCTCCGGCACCGCCAGCGACGCCTTCAGCTGCTCCGTCTCGTCGTACGTCCGCCAGCCCTCCGGCGCGTCGTCACCGCCGCCGAACGGGTTCACGACCGCCAGCACCAGCGCCGCCGCCACGGCGACCGCCCCGCCCAGCACGCCCAGCCGCGCGCCGCGCCGCCTGGGCAGCGCCGCCGCCAGCCGCCCCGCGCCGCGCCCGCCGCCCGCGCCGCCTTCCGCGCCGCCCGGGACCGTGGCGAGCATCGTCGGCGCCGGCACCGGCCGGGCCACCGCCTCCAGCTGCCGGCGCACCTCGTCCGCCGGCGGGCGCGCCGCCGGGTCCTTGCGCAGCAGCTGCATCACCACCGTGCCCAGCGCCCCCGAGCCGCGCGCCGGCGGTGCCGGCTCGGCGGAGAGCACGGCCTGCAGCGTCGCCGGCGCGGTCTGCCGGCGGTACGGGGACATGCCCTCGACGGCCGCGTACAGCACGACGCCCAGCGACCACAGGTCCGACTCCGGGCCCGGCCGCTGGCCGAGCACCCGCTCCGGCGCGATGAACTCCGGCGACCCGACGAACGCGCCGGTCTCCGTGAGGCCCTGCTCGCCCTCGATCTGCGCGATGCCGAAGTCGGTGAGCACGACGCGGTCGTACCGGCCGAGCAGCACGTTGTCGGGCTTGACGTCGCGGTGCAGGATCCCCGCCTCGTGCGCGGCGGTCAGCGCGCCGAGCACGGCGACGCCGATGCGCGCCACCTCGCGCGGATCGAGGGTGCCCTCGGTGAGCTGGTCGCCGAGGGAGCGGCCGCGGACCAGCTCCATCACGATCCAGGGCTTGCCCTCCTCCATCACCACGTCGTGCACGGTGACGACCGAGGGGTGGTCGATACGGGCGGCGGCGCGGGCCTCGCGCTGCATGCGCTCGTACACCGTGTGCCGCATCCGCTCGTCGAGGTTCGCGGGCAGCCGCGGCTCCTTGACGGCGACATCGCGGTCGACGACCTCGTCGTGCGCCCGCCACACGGTGCCCATGCCGCCGACGCCGAGGCGGGCGGCGAGGCGGTAACGCCCGCCGAGTAGCCGGCCGGCCGCGGGATCGGCGACGACCTGCGTGGCCGCGGTCTCCTGCGCGACGCCGCCCGCGTCCTCGTGCGGTGGCCGCAGGCCGTAGCTCGTGGGCTCGTTCCCCACCCTGTCCCCCTCGTCGTACGTCATGGCACCATCATTGACGCTCGCCTCCCTGCAGGGAGTTCCCCTCGGGCCGCCGCGGTGCGGCGGTGGTCGTGGGGGGTTCCTGTTTCATCACCCACCGCCCGGTTTCCCGGGTCTTACGCGGGCTCCACGAGGCGTTTCACGTGTCCGGGCGTCCCTCGGCCACGATGCTCCGCCCCTCAAGACGGAGGTTGTACTCGGCGTTCTCGTCCCTGTCGTGGGTCGTGCCGCACGCGCAGGTCCAAGTGCGTATCCGCAGCCCGGCCATCCCCTTCGGCCCCTCCAGCCCGCCGCAGTGCGAGCATAACTGAGTGGAGGGGAAGAACCGGTCGACCTTGACGAAGGTCCGCCCGTACCGTGCGCACTTCGCTTCGAGAGTGCGGGCGAACATTCCCAGGGACTGGTCGTGCACGGACTTGCCGAAGGCCTTGGCCATGCCCTTCACCGCCAGGTCCTCCAGATACACGGCTTGGCTCTCACGCGTGATCCTGGTGGTCTCCTGGTCAATGAAGTCGCGCCGCTGGTCAGCGATGCGCGCATGGACCTTCGCTACGGCAAGCTTGGCCTTGCGCCGGTTGTTCGAGCCCTTCCGGGCGCGGGACAGCTTGCGCTGTGCCCGCTTGAGCTTGCGCTCAGCGCGTCGTTCCAGACGACACGGGCACACCCGAACGCCTTCGCCAGCTCGGTCCTCTGCGGGGCGCTCGGGTACAGCCTGTACTGATACCTGAGCTTCATGCCCCCACAGTAGTGGCACAATGACGGCATGATCAAGATCACGTTGCGCATCCCCGAAGAACTCCATGCCCAGCTGACCGCCCAGGCCGACACCGACCGGCGGTCTCTCAACTCCGAGATCCTGCACCTGCTTGAGGTCGCTCTCACCACCGTGGCAGGAGACGACGAATCACCCTGACGGCGGTTCGTCCCTCCCCGCCCCACTACGCGGGAAAAGCGGCTACACCTCCCCCGAAAACGGGGGAGCACTGCCACCACTCCCGATAGCGCACTACAGCGCGGTCGCTCCTCCGGTATTCCACTCTGTAGAAAACGTGCGACATCGGCGGCCTTTGCCGTGACATCCGCCGCGCCCCTGCCGGGGACCGGGCGAACACGCTGACCTGCACGTTCCCCCACGGCCGGCACGTCCACGTACCCGCCGCTCGGTCGTTGACAGTAACAGCCGCGCGGATGGGGACGCCGAGCCGGGCCGAGAGGCCGGCACTGCCGTACGCGACGACGGACACCCCCGGGGGAGGGGGAAGGGGCGAGGTTCGGCCGTCGCGGGAACCGGCGCGGGGCACGGGCACGCCCCGCCCCCGGTGTCCGGGCAACGCCGGTTCACCGGGGGCGGGGCGGGTCACGTCCCGGTCAGTTCTGCCAGTCGGGGGCGGGCTCGCCGGGCGCGAGCGGCGTGGGGGTGCCGGCCTCATCGGGGGCGGGGCTGGGCTCGCGGGGCTCCTCGCTCGGGACACCAGGCTCGGAGGGGACGGGGCTGGGCTCAGCGGGCACCGCACTCGGCACACCCGGCTCCGAGGGAACAGGGCTGGGCTCAGCGGGCACCGCACTCGGCACACCCGGCTCCGA
>AZWL01000024.1 GCA_000514715.1 Streptomyces sp. CNH099
GCGGATAGAGCAGGCGCCTTCTAAGCGCTTGGTCGCAGGTTCGAGTCCTGCCGGGGGCGCAGGGCTGCCCTCCTCCCCCAGGGAGGGCCCAACCTGCGGGTCAGGAACCTGAAGCCACCTCACGACCGGCCCCGGACGACGAAGCCGACTCGCCACGGGCGATCGTCCCACAGAACCGGCCCGGCAGGTCAGGTTGCGGCGCTCCTCTCCCCCCTCGTAGTCACCCCCCAGCGGCGGTCGAACGCGGTGTGCCGCGGCGGTGTGCCCGGGGCTCCGCTAGTGCAACGCTCCCCGCGTGGGCGGGCGTTCGGCGTGCTGGCGGTGGAGCTGGTGCGGCCACCAGATCCTCGGGCCGATGTCGAGGAAGAGGGAGGTCACCAGGACGGACCGGACGATGAAGGTGTCCAGGAGCACGCCCACCGCCACCGCGAAGCCGATCTCGGCGAAGGCGGTGACGGGCAGGGTGCCGAGCACCGCGAAGGTGCCCGCGAGGACGAGCCCGGCCGAGGTGATGACCGCGCCGGTCGCCGCCAGGGCCGTTCGGGTGCCGGGGCGGGTGCCCTGTCTGCGTGCCTCTTCGCGGATCCGGGTGGCCAGGAAGATGTTGTAGTCGATGCCCAGGGCGACCAGGAAGACGAAGACGAACAAGGGGTAGGACGTGTCCTCCCCCGCGTAGTCGAAGAGGTGCCGGAAGGCGAGCGCGCTGATGCCGAGCGCCGCCGCGTAGGAGAGCACCACGGTGGCGATCAGCAGCAGCGGCGCCACGACCGCCCGGAGCAGCACCATCAGGACGAGCAGGACGACCACCAGGACCAGCGGCATCACCAGCTTGTTGTCGCGGACCGAGGCGTCGTCGGCGTCGAGCAGCGCGGCCGTACCGCCCCCGACCAGCGTCTCGGTGCCCGGGACCGCGTCCACCGCGTCCCTGACCCGGTCCACCGTCTTCTTGGCGGCCGCGCTGTCGGACGGGTCGGTCATCGTCGCCTCGAACAGGGTCCGGCCCTCGTACGAGCGCCGGGTGCCCGGCGGTACCGCGAGCGAGTCCGGGACGACGCCTTCGGTCCCGGCGACCACGCGCTTGACCGCCGGGGCCCGGTCGGTGTCGGTGACGATCACGAGCGGGTCGCCGCTGCCCGCCGGGAAGTACCGCGCGGAGATCTGCTGGCCGGTGACGGAGTCCTGGGTGTCGGTGAAGGCGTCCTTGTTGGCCAGCCCGGCCGCACGCAGCTGCAGGATGCCGAGCGAGAGCGCGGCCAGGACGATCGCGGTGACGCTCCAGACGGCCCGGGGCCGGTGGCTGATCCGGGCACCGATCCGGGCCCACATCCCGTGCTCGGTCGGCTCCCGGGAACCCTCGTGCGGGATGAGCGGCCAGAAGATCCAGCGGCCGACGATCACCAGCAGCGCCGGGAACAGGGTGAGCATCGCGAGCAGCGAGAGCGTGACACCGACCGCGCACACCGGGCCGAGCCCGCTGGTGGAGTTCATCTCCGCGAAGACCAGCACCAGCAGGCTGATGATCACGGTCGCCCCGCTGGCCAGCACCGCCGGGCCCGCCCGGTGCACGGCCACGGCCATCGCCTCGTGCCGGTCGTGGTGGCGCCGCAGCTCCTCCCGGTAGCGCGCGACGAGCAGCAGCGCGTAGTCCGTGCCGGCGCCGAAGACCAGCACCAGCAGAATGCCCGCGCTCTGCCCGTTGACGGTCAGCCCGGCGTGCTCGGCGAGCAGGTAGACGATCGCCTGTGCCGTCAGCAGCGCCGCGATCACCGAGAAGAGCGGGACCAGCAGGAGGGTGGGGCTGCGGTACGTGACCAGCAGGGCGATGATCACCACCGAGGCGGCCGCGTAGAGCAGCGTGGAGTCGATGCCCTCGAACGCCTCCGCGAAGTCCGCCGAGGTGCCGCCGGGACCGGTGATGTGGACCGAGAGCCCGTCTGCGCCGGTCCCGCTGACCTCGCGGATCCGGTCCACCGCGGGCGCGATCTGCTCCCAGCCGTCCTCGTCCATCGTGATCGGTACGAGGATCTGTGCCGCCCGGGGGTTCTCGCGGCGGTCGTACACGGGCCCGGTGCTCTCCCAGCCGCGGATCCCGTGCGCGCGCAGCTCCTTGATGCCCTCGGCCGCCCGGGACACGCGCCGTTGGTCCGCTCGGGTGAGTCCGTCCTCGCGGGCGTAGATCACCACCGCCGGCGTCCGCTCGTCGCGGAAGTCCTTGGAGGCGTCGAGCACCTTGGTGGACTCGGCGCTGCCGGGCAGCCAGGACTGGGCGTCGTTGTCCTGGGCACCGGTGAGCTTCGAGGCGAGCGGGGCCAGGGCGACGATCACCACGAGCCACAGCGCCAGCGTCACCCACTTGGTGCGCCGCCCGCAGACGAACCGGGCGAGACCCCGCCGCCGCGGGTCTCCCGGATTCCGCCCGGTGCCGCCGCGGTCCTGTTGCGGTACGTGCGTCATGGACGTCCCTCATCCCGGCGGGCGTCCGTGGCGGCCTCGCGCCACGGCCGTACGGATCGGCTTCAGTATCAGCGCGGCCGGGCCGCCGCGCCCGGTGGAACCGCTGCCGGTGGAGCCGCCGACGCCCCGCCGGGCGGCGCGGCGTCGGCGTACGGGCGCATGCGGGATGCGGGATGCGAGGGGGTCCGCTCAGCCTTCGGTGACGCGGATGATCGTCTTGCCGGGGGTGCGCTTGTCCGGCGCGAACGCGGAGGCCGCCTCGGCGAGCGGCCGGACGGCGCCGACGACCGGCTTGAGGCGGCCGTCCCGCAGCCGCCGGGCGAGGTCGGCCAGGCGGGTCCGGTCGGGTTCGACGACGAAGAAGACGGCACGCCCGTCGCGGGGGTGGACGGTGACCGGCTCGGCGATGGTGACCAGGGTGCCGCCGGGGCGGACCAGCGCGGTGGAGCGTTCGAGGATCTCGCCGCCGATCACGTCGAACACGACGTCGACCTCGCCGACGTCCGCCAGCCCTTCGGCCTGGAGGTCGACGAAGGTGTCCACGCCCAGGCCCAGCGCGGTGTCGCGGTCGCCGGCCCGGCCGGTGCCGATCACCCGGGCGCCGGCCTCGCGGGCCAGCTGCACGGCGAGGGAGCCGACGCCTCCCGCGGCACCGTGGATGAGCACGCTCTGACCGGTCACCAGGTGCGCGTGGTCGAACAGGGCCTGCCAGGCCGTGAGCCCGGAGATCGGCAGCGCGGCGGCCGTGAGGTGGTCGACGTCGGCCGGGAGCGGGGCGAGGTTGCGGGCCTCGACCGCCGTGTACTGGGCCAGCGAGCCGTTGCGGGTCCAGTCGGTCAGGCCGAACACGCGCTGGCCGACCGTCAGGCCGGTGGTGCCGTAGCCGAGTTCGGCGACCACGCCGGACAGCTCGTGGCCGGGCACGCTGGGGGTGCGGTCCCGGCCGGCCCGGTCGGTCCACGTGCCGGGCCAGTCCAGCTCGCCCGGGGTGAATCCGGCGGCGTGGACCTCCACGATCACGTCGTTCTCGGCGGCGTGCGGGTGGGGCAGCTCGGAGAGGGTCAGGCCGCTGACGCCGGCGTCGCGGTCCTGGACGGTGATGGCCTGCATGAGGGATTCCTCGGGGTAGGGGGACGCTCAGGGGCACCGCGGGCAGCGGCGGGCGAAGGTCGCCTGACGGGCGCGGTTGCGGTCACGCGTCCCACTCTAGGAGGGAAGCAGCCCAGTCAGGTGGGCCACTTGCGCCTGATGGCGGTGGGCCATTTGTGGTTGTGGCCGCCCTGGTGACCGGCCGGAGCCGCTCCCCTCGGCGTCGCCCCGCCGTCACGGCATGCGGCGCGCCCGCAGGACGGCGTCGTGCGCGTGGTTCGTGCCGGCGGGGGCCGGGGTGGTGCGCGGGCGCGTCTCGTTGACCAGGACGTTCCAGGTGGAGTCGAGGAGCGGGGCGATGTCGCCCGGCTGGTAGTGGTCGGCGGGCGCGGGGCCCTCCCTCGAGCGCGGGGGCAGGTCCGCGAGGGCGTGGGTGGCGAAGAGCAGGGTGCCGCCGGGGGCGACGGCGTCCAGGAGGCCGCGCAGCGCGGCGTGGCCCGGCCGGCGTACGAGCGGGAAGTAGTGGACGGACACCAGGTCGAAGGCGCCGGCCGGGGGCGGCGTGGCGAGCAGGTCGGTCCGTACCCACGACACGCGGTCGCGGATGTCCGCGGGCGCCGTGGCGGCGGCGCGGCGCAGGGCGACCCCGGAGACGTCGGCCGCGGTGACCTGCCAGCCGCGCCGGGCCAGCCAGAGCGCGTCGGCGCCCTCGCCGCAGCCGGCGTCGAGCGCCCGGCCCGGCGGCAGGCCGGCGGTCTCGGTGACGAGCACGCCGTTGGGGTCGCCGCTGAAGACCCGGTCGCGGCGGTCGTACATGGCGTCCCAGCGTTCGCTGTCCATCAGATTCGGCCCTCTCGTCGGTTCGTTGCCGGCGGTCGGCGCGGGAGGCGGCGCACCGGCGGCCGCGGGCTGTCCACCGTCCTGTCCGGGAGCCGGTCGGGCGAGTTTCTTTGCGGAAAACGCAAAGGGCGGGCACGGTGAACCCGTGCACGACGACCTCGACGGGGTGCTGGCCGCGGTCGGGCCGCGGCTGCGCGAGCTGCGGCTGCGCCGCGGGACCACCCTGACCGCGCTGTCGGAGGCCACCGGCATCACCGTCAGCACCCTGTCCCGCCTGGAGTCCGGGGTGCGCAAACCGGGCCTGGAACTCCTCCTGCCCCTGGCGAGGACCTACCGGATGCCGGTCGAGGAGCTGATCGGCGCTCCGGCCGACGTCGACCCCCGGGTGTATCCGCAGCCGTTCACCCGGAACGGGATGACGGTGGTGCCGCTGACGCGCAAGCCCGGGGGGCCGCAGGCGTTCAAGCACATCCTGCCCGCCGGCCTGACCGACGGCCGCGAACCCGACCCCCGCGCGCACGAGGGCTACCACTGGCTGTACGTCCTGCGCGGGCGGCTCCGCGTCGTCCTCGGCGACCGGGACTTCGTCCTCGCCGAGGGTGAGGTCGCCGAGTTCGACACCCACCTCCCGCACTGGTTCGGCAACGCCGACGACCGCGCCGTGGAGTTCCTCAGCATCCTCGGCCCCCAGGGCGAGCGCGTCCACATCAGGGCCAGCTACCGCCCCGGGGACCCCCGCCCCTCCTGACGCGCCCGGTCGCGTACGGGAGGGGGCGGGCGGCCGCCCGGGGTCAGCACAGCCGGACGAACGGCCGGTTCAGGTGCGCCGTGGCGAGGACCGCGCGGCGCTCCTCGGCGCGTTCCAGCAGCAGGCGCCGGGTGCGGCGGGCGAGGTCCGGGTCCTCCTCGAAGAAGTACCGCACGGCGGGGTCGACGAGCTGCACCGCGTGCACGACGACGTCCCCGGCGATGACGATCCGCCGGTGCCCGCCGTCGACGACGACCGACTGGTGCCCCGGCGTGTGCCCGGGCGTCGGTACGAGCGTGACGGCGTCCCCGCCGCGGTGGGCGACCAGCCGGGTGCCGCCGTCGACGGCGTGGAGGCGGCCGGCCGCGCGCAGCGGGGCGACGGCGTACGTCGTCGCGGCGTCGTCGGGTGCGAGGGCGGCGAGTTCGGCGGCCTGGACGACGTAGCGGGCGCGGGGGAAGGCGGGCTCACCGTCGGGTGTCACGGACCAGCCGTAGTGGTCCTCGTGCAGGTGGCTGAGCACGACGGTGTCGACGTCGCCCGGCTCGATGCCGGCGGCGGCCAGCCGCTCGTGCAGCCGGCCCGGGACCGGCGCCCAGCTCGCGGCGGGGCTGTCGGCCGGGCCGACGCCGGAGTCCACGAGGACGACCCGGCCGCCCGGGCGCCGTACGGCGAAGCAGCGGAAGCCCAGCTCCCAGGCGCCGCCGGGCCCGAAGGCCCGCGGGTCGACGCGCCGCGCGTCCGCCCACGCGGTGGCGCCGGCGTCGGGGAAGGCCTCCTCGCGGGGCATGGGGAACGTCCCGTGCGCGTCCAGCAGCGCCACCACCTCGAACCGCCCGGCCCGGCACACGGCCACCCCGGCCGGGCCGTCCACCAGGCCGCCGACCGGACCGTCCACCGGCCCGTCGTACGCGGCACCCCGCGACCCCGGCGCGGCCGCCGCCGCACCCGGCGCCGCCGCAACGGCCGCGCCCGCGGCCAGCGCCCCGGCGCCCCGCAGCAGCCGCCGCCGCCCCCAGGCGCCCGCGCCGTCCGTCGCCCCGCTCCCCTGCGCCCCGTTCTCCCGTGCGCCGCTCCCCCGCGCCCCGCTCCCGGGCCCGCCGTTCCCGTCGTACGTCCCTCTCATCACCGCTCCCTTTCGCCACGCCGGCGGCCAGGCACCGCCGTACGCCGGCCACGCTCCCGCCCCCTCGCCGGTCCGCGCTTGTAAGTTCGTGCGCGATCCGCGCCCCCGTGTGCAAGGCTCGGGTCCATGGCCGTGATCCGGCACGCGCTCCTGACCGCCGACGACCTCTGCGTCGCCGACGTGTGCTGCGGCGCTCCGCCCGCCGGGTGGACGCCGGTGCGCCCCGCGGAGGTCTTCGGGCTCGTCCTCGTACGCGACGGTGTCGTACGGGCACGGGTGGACGGCGTCGAGCAGACGATGGACCCCGCGTCGGTCTACGTCGAACGGCTGGGCAGCGAGCAGCAGTTCGCGCACCCCCGCGGCGCCGACCGCTACACCGAGCTGGTGCCCTCGGAACCGCTGCTCGCCTCGCTGCTGGGCGGCGACCCCACCGTTCCGGAGGGGCTGGTGTTCACCACGCCCGCGATGGCGCTGCGGCACCGGCTGCTGTGCACGGCCGCCGGCCGCGGGCCCGGGGACGCCTTCGGCGCCGCCGAGTCGGCCGTCGCCCTGGCCGCGGCGGCGCTCGCCCAGCTCGACGCGCGCCGGGTGGCGAGCGGCGCTCCGGCCACGGCCGCGGCCCGGCGGCGGCTCGCCGACGCGGCCCGGGAGGCGCTGGCCGGCGACCCGCGGCTCGGGCTGCTCGCCCTCGCCGCCGAACTCGGCTGCTCGCCGCACCACCTGAGCCGGGTGTTCCGGGCGGCGACCGGCACCACGCTGAGCCGCTACCGCAACCGGCTGCGCGCCGCGCGGGCGCTGGAGCGGCTGGCCGGCGGCGAACGCGACCTCGGCGGTCTCGCGGCCGAACTCGGCTTCGCCGACCAGGCGCACATGACGCACGTCGTACGCGCCGAGTCCGGGCTGCCCCCGGGCCGCCTCCGTGCCCTCCTCGCCCCCTCGCCCGCTCCGGCCGGGTCCGCGTTCAACCGCTCCCCGCGCTAGAAGCCGCACGTCAGCGGCCTCCCAAGGCTTCCGGCCATCACCTCACAGGAACTTGCCATCGATGTGAGGCCCGACATTGTGGAAACCTCCTCACCAACGTTCCGCTACCTGCCGTCGGCCGAGGAGTAGATGTCCATGCCCAACGGGGAGTTGACCGTCTGCATCGTCGGCGCCGGGCCGCGAGGGCTCTCGGTGCTGGAGCGCATCTGCGCCAACGAGCGCAAGTCCCCCGCCCACGAGGCGCTGCGGATCCACGTCGTCGACCCCCATCCGCCCGGGGCGGGGCGGGTGTGGCGGACCGACCAGCCGGATCTGCTGCTGATGAACACGGTCGCCTCCCAGGTGACCGTGTTCACCGACGCCAGCGTGGAGATGGAGGGGCCGATCGAGGCCGGGCCCAGCCTGCACGAGTGGGCCCGGTCCCTCGTACAGGAGAACGGAGCCGGAGACGGGGACGGGGACGGGACGGCCGTGCCGGGCGGGGTGCTGGCCGAGGCGCGGCAGCTGGGGGCGGACGACTATCCGACCCGGGCGTTCTACGGGTACTACCTGGAGGACGTCTTCCGCCGGGTGGTGGCCGACGCCCCGGACCACGTGACGGTTGAGGTGCACCGGTCCACCGCGGTCTCGCTGGACGAGGAGCCCCCGGACGGGAGACCGGCCGGCCAGTGCCTCTTACTCGCCGACGGCACCCGCCTGCCCCGCCTCGACGCCGTCGTCCTCGCGCAGGGGCACCTGCCGGCGCGGCCGACCGCGGGCGAGGAGGAGCTGGCGCGGGAGGCGGCGGAGTGCGGGCTCGTGCTCGTCTCCCCCGTCAACCCGGCCGACGCCGACCTGTCCGCGATCGCGCCCGGGCAGACCGTGGTGCTGCGCGGGCTCGGGCTGAACTTCTTCGACCACCTCGCCCTGCTCACCACCGGCCGCGGCGGCCGGTTCGAGCGCAGCGGGGACCGGCTGGTGTACCGGCCCTCCGGCCGCGAGCCCCGGTTGTTCGCCGGTTCCCGGCGCGGCGTTCCGTACCACGCCCGCGGCCACAACGAGAAGGGCGCGCACGGCCGTTACGAACCGCGGCTGCTCACCCCCGAGGTCATCGCCCGGCTGCGCGAGCGCGCCGCCGAGGGCCGGCGGGTGTACTTCGCCGTCGACCTGTGGCCGCTGATCGCCAAGGAGGTGGCGAGCGTCTACTACGGCGCCCTGCTCGCCGCGGCCGGGCGGGCGGCGGAGCGGGAGGCGTTCGTCGCGCGGTACCTCGCCGCGCCCTCCGCCGAGGTCGAGGCCGCGCTGCTCGACGAGCACGGCATCCCCGTCGCGGACCGCTGGGACTGGAAGCGCATCGACCGCCCGTACGCGACCCGCGAGTTCCACAGCCGCGCGGAGTTCCGCGACTGGCTGCTGGGCCACCTGGCCGACGACGTACGGGAGGCCCGCGAGGGCAACGTCAGCGGCCCGCTCAAGGCGGCGCTCGACGTCCTGCGCGACCTGCGCAACGAGATCCGCCTCGTGGTGGACCACGGCGGGCTGGAGGGCATCTCCTACAGAGACGACCTGCAGAACTGGTACACGCCGCTGAACGCCTACCTGTCCATCGGCCCGCCCGCCTCCCGTATCGAGGAGACCATCGCGCTGGCCAAGGCCGGTGTCCTGGAGTTCATGGGCCCGGAGCTGCGCGTACGCGTCGACCGTACGGGCCCGGAGCCGGCGTTCGTCGCCGAGTCGAACCGGGTCGACGGCCCGCCGGTGCGGGCGGCGGCGCTAATCGAGGCGCGGCTGCCGGAGCCCGACATCCGGCGGACCGCCGACCCCCTGCTCACCCACCTGCTCGCCACCGGCCAGTGCCGTCCGTACCGTATCTCCAGCGACTCCGGCCCCGACGTGGTGACCGGCGGCCTGGCCGTGAGCGAGCGCCCGTACCGCCTCGTCGACGCGGCCGGCCGGACGCACCCACGCCGCTTCGCCTACGGCGTGCCGACCGAGGCCGTGCACTGGGTGACCGCGGCGGGCATACGCCCGGGGGTGAACTCCGTGACGCTCGGCGACTCGGACGCCATCGCCCGCGCCGTGCTCGCCCTCACCCCCGCGGGCGGCACCCGCCCCGACCCCACCGAGGAGCTTTCGTGACCGCTTCCCCCGCCACCGGCCCCGGCGCAGCCGGCCCGGACGGCCCGGACGGCCCGGACGGCACCGGCGCCGGCCACGCCGCGGACCTCGACGCCGGCCTGCTCTCCCCCGTACGGGCCGGCACCCCCGCCGAAGCGGCGGTGTCGGACCGGGCGTGGCTGCAGGCGATGCTGGACGCCGAGGCGGCGCTGGCGCGCGCCCAGGCCCGTACGGGCACCATGCCCGAGTCCGCCGCCGCCGCGATCACCGCCGCCGCCCGGGCCGACCTGCTCGACCTGCGCGCGCTCGCGTGCGCGGCCCGGGAGACCGCCAACCCCGTCGTCGGGCTGGTGGCCGCGCTCACCGGGGTGGTGGCCGGCCGTGACCCCGGTGCCGCGGAGTACGTGCACCGGGGCTCGACGAGCCAGGACGTGTTCGACACCGGCGCCATGCTGGTCTGCGCCCGGGCGCTGCGCCTCGTCCACGCCGACCTGCTGCGCACCGCGCGGGCCCTGGCGCGGCTCGCGGCGGAGCACCGCGACACGCTGATGGCCGGGCGGACCCTGACACTGCACGCGGTGCCCACGACGTTCGGGCTCAAGGCCGCCGGCTGGCGGCGCGGGGTGCTGGACGCGGCCGAGCGGGTGGAGCGGCTGCTCGACGGCGGGCTGCCCGTCTCGCTCGGCGGCGCGGCGGGCACGCTGGCCGGGTACCTGGAGTACGCGACGCTGGACGGCGCCGACGCGGACGCGGCGGACCCCGGCGCGTACGCCGCCCGGCTGACCGCCGCGTACGCCGACGAGACCGGCCTCGCGCCCGCCACACTGCCCTGGCACGTCCTGCGCACCCCCGTCGCCGACGTCGCCGCGGCCACCGCGGTCGTGGCCGGGGCGCTCGGCAAGATCGCGGTCGACGTGCAGTCGCTCGGCAGGACCGAGGTCGCCGAGGTGGCCGAGCCGGCGGCGGCCGGCCGCGGCGGCTCCTCCGCGATGCCGCACAAGCGGAACCCGGTGCTCGCCACCCTCGTCCGCAGTGCCGCCCTCCAGGTCCCGGCGCTGGCCGCGGCGGTGACCCAGTGCATGGTCACCGAGGACGAGCGCTCCGCCGGCGCCTGGCACGCCGAGTGGCAGCTGCTGCGCGAGTGCCTGCGGTTGGCGGGGGGCGCGGCGCACACCGCCGTCGAACTCGCCGAGGGGCTCCAGGTCCGGCCCGACCGGATGCGCGCCAACCTGCGGACGACGGAGAACCTGGTCACCTCCGAGCGGGTGGCGGCGGTGCTCGCGCCGCTGCTGGGCAAGGCGCGGGCGAAGCAGCTGCTCACCGACGCGGCGGCGGAGTCGGAGCGCACGGGCCGGCCGCTGGCGGGGATTCTCGCGGGGGATTCCGCGATCGCCGGGCACTTCGACGAACCGGCGCTGGCGGCCCTCCTCGACCCGGCCTCGTACACGGGGGCGGCCGGGGCGCTGGTGGACCGGGCGCTCGCCGACCCGTAACTCCGCGGCCCCGCCGACGGCTTGCCGCCGCGCGCACGCGGCGGGTTCGGCGCCGGAGGGGGTGGCCGTCACGGCTGAGTGCCTCACGTCCGTCTGTCCGGGGCAGCCCGGGACAGCCGCCGGGAGCCGTCAGGAGCGGTGCGACTGGGTGAACCGGAGCGGGTTGCCGGAGGGGTCGCGGAACGCGCAGTCCCGTACGCCGTAGGGCTGGTCGATCGGTTCCTGCAGCACCTCCGCGCCGGAGGCGGCGATGCGCTCGAACGTCGCGTCGCAGTCGTCGGTGGCGAAGATGATGCCGGGCAGCAGGCCCTTCGCGAGCAGCTGCGCCATGGCCTCGCGGTCCGCGGGCGAGGCGTTCGGGTCGGGCAGCGGCGGTTCGAGGACGAGGGTCACGTCGGGCTGGGCGGGCGAGCCCACGGTCACCCAGCGCATTCCCTCGAACTCGGCGTCGGCGCGGACCTCCAGGTCGAGAACGTCGCGGTAGAAGGCGAGCGCTCTGTCGTGGTCGTCGACGGCGATGAAGCACTGCGAGAGCACGATTCCCATGCGTCCCCACGCTACCGGCGGCGGGTGTCCTTCACCCCCGGCCGCCGCACCGGCCGCGTGTGGATCTTGGCGACGCACGCCGGGACGGCGGCGCCCTCGTCGTGCGTACGGGCCCGGTAGCCGCTCGGGCTCTCGCCGACCAGCTCGGTGAAGCGCGAGCTGAACGACCCCAGGGAGGAGCACCCGACCGCGAAGCACACCTCGGTCACCGTCAGGTCGCCCCGCCGCAGCAGCGCCTTGGCGCGCTCGATCCGGCGCGTCATCAGGTAGCTGTACGGCGTCTCCCCGTAGGCGGCGCGGAAGCTGCGGGAGAAGTGCCCCGGCGACATGAGCGCGACCCGCGCCAGCTCCGCCACGTCCAGCGGCTGCGCGTAGTCGCGGTCCATCGCGTCCCGGGCCCGGCGCAGCCGGGCCAGCTCCTCCAGCCTCACCCCACCGCCCCCACGTACTCCGCGAGGTGCTCGCCGGTGAGCGTCGACCGGTCGGCGACCAGGTCGGCAGGTGTGCCCTCGAAGACGACCCGGCCGCCGTCGTGGCCGGCGCCGGGGCCGAGGTCGATGATCCAGTCGGCGTGGGCCATGACCGCCTGGTGGTGCTCGATGACGATGACCGACTTGCCGTCGTCGACCAGCCGGTCGAGCAGCCCGAGCAACTGCTCGACGTCGGCCAGGTGCAGGCCGGTGGTCGGCTCGTCCAGGACGTAGATCCCGCCCTTGTCGCCCATGTGCGTGGCCAGCTTGAGCCGCTGCCGCTCGCCGCCGGACAGGGTGGTCAGCGGCTGCCCGATGCTGATGTAGCCGAGGCCGACGTCGGCCAGCCGGCGGAGGATCCGGTGCGCGGCGGGCGTGCGGGCGTCGCCCGCGGCGAAGAACTCCTCGGCCTCCGCCACCGGCATGGCCAGCACCTCGCTGATGTCGCGCCCGCCGAAGCGGTAGTCGAGGACCGCCGCCTGGAACCGCTTGCCGTCGCACTCCTCGCAGGTGGTGGAGACGCCCGCCATGATGCCGAGGTCGGTGTAGATGACGCCGGCGCCGTTGCAGGCGGGGCAGGCGCCCTCGGAGTTGGCGCTGAACAGCGCCGGCTTCACGCCGTTGGCCTTCGCGAACGCCTTGCGGATGGGGTCGAGCAGCCCGGTGTACGTCGCCGGGTTGCTGCGCCGGGACCCGCGGATCGCGCTCTGGTCGACGGAGACCACACCCGCGCCGGCCGGGACGGAGGCGTGCACGAGCGAACTCTTGCCGGAGCCGGCGACGCCGGTGACCACGCAGAGCACGCCGAGGGGTATGTCGACGTCGACGTCCCGGAGGTTGTGCGCGTGCGCGCCGCGGATCTCCAGCGCGCCGGTGGCCTTGCGCACGGTGTCCTTGAGCGCGGCGCGGTCGTCGAGGTGGCGGCCGGTGACGGTGTCGCCGGCGCGCAGTCCGGCCACGGTGCCCTCGAAGCAGACGGTGCCGCCGGCGGTGCCGGCGCCGGGGCCGAGGTCCACGACGTGGTCGGCGATGGAGATGACCTCCGACTTGTGCTCCACGACCAGCACCGTGTTGCCCTTGTCGCGCAGCCGCAGCAGCAGGTCGTTCATCCGCCGGATGTCGTGGGGGTGCAGGCCGGTGGAGGGCTCGTCGAAGACGTAGGTGGTGTCGGTGAGCGACGAGCCGAGGTGGCGGATCATCTTGGTGCGCTGCGCCTCGCCGCCGGAGAGGGTGCCGGAGGGGCGGTCCAGCGACAGGTAGCCGAGGCCGATCTCCACGAACGAGTCGAGGGTCTCCCGCAGCGTCTTCAGCAGCGGCGCCACCGAGGGCTCGGTCAGGCCGCGGGCCCACTCGGCGAGGTCGTTGATCTGCATCGCGCAGGCGTCGGCGATGCTGATGCCGGCGACCTTCGACGAGCGGGCGGCCTCGCTGAGCCGCGTGCCCCCGCAGTCGGGGCAGTCGGTGAACGTGGCGACCCGGTCCACGAAGGCGCGGATGTGCGGCTGCATCGCCTCGCGGTCCTTGGCGAGGAAGGACTTCTGCATCCGCGGGATCAGGCCCTCGTAGGTCATGTTCATCCCGCTGATCTTGATCCGCGTCGGCTCGCGGTACAGGAAGTCGTGCAGCTCCTGCTCGGTGTAGTCGCGGATCGGCTTGTCCGGGTCGAGGAAGCCGGAGTCCGCGAACGCGCGCACCATCCAGCCGCCCGGCTTGTAGCCGGGGATGGTGAGCGCGCCGTCGGCGAGCGACTTGGTGTCGTCGTACAGCTCGCGGAGGTCGATGTCGGAGACGCTGCCCATGCCCTCGCAGCGCGGGCACATGCCGCCGGTGCTGGTGAAGGCCACCTTGACCGTCTCGCCCGCGCCGCGCTCGGCGGTGACCGCGCCGCTGCCCCGGACGGAGGCGACGTTGAAGGAGAAGGCGTTGGGCGGGCCGACGTGCGGCTCGCCGAGGCGGCTGAAGAGGATGCGCAGCAGCGCGTTGGCGTCGGTGGCGGTGCCGACGGTGGAACGGACGTTGGCGCCCATCCGCTCCTGGTCGACGATGATCGCGGTGGTCAGCCCTTCGAGCACGTCGACGTCGGGCCGCGCCAGCGTGGGCATGAAGCCCTGCACGAAGGCGCTGTACGTCTCGTTGATCATCCGCTGGGACTCGGCCGCGATGGTGTCGAAGACCAGCGAACTCTTCCCCGAGCCGGAGACGCCGGTGAAGACCGTCAGCCGCCGCTTGGGGATCTCCACGTCCACGTTCTGCAGGTTGTTCTCCCGCGCGCCGTGCACGCGGATCAGGTCGTGGCTGTCGGCGGCGTGCCGCGCGGGCGCGGCCGGGTCCTTCCTGCTGGCCATGCTGGTCTCTCTCCGTGTGTCAGGCGGCCTGCGCGGTCCCCGCGACGGGCGGCTCCGCAAGACGGAACCGCGGTCGCGCGTAAGCGCCGCTCCCCGTGGGAACAGGTGCTCGGCCACCCTAGAGCCTGCCTCTGACAGCCCGGCTCCCGGAGGCCCCGGCGGGGGCCGGCACACCGCGCGGGCCGCGCCCGCGCGGTGTCCACGTGCTGCACCATGGGTCACCCGGGGCGGCACACCCCCGGGGGAACCGGCGGCGGGCGGAGGAACGGGTGGGCGGGTCGGAGGAACTGAGGGCGGCAGCGGCGCCGGAGACCGCGGCGGCCGCCGCGGCGCGGATGCGCGACGCCGCGCGGGCGCTGCTGGCGGTGCTGGAGCCGGCGCAGGTACGCGAGCTGCGTGCCGGGCCCGCCCGGCTGGACGCGCCCGAGCTGCGGGAGTGGACGTACCTGCCGGGCCCACGTCCCGGCCTGTCCACCGAGGAGCTGGGCGCGGAGCAGCGCGCCGCGGTCGACGCGCTGCTCGCCGCGGCGCACAGCGCGCACGGCGGGCGGCTGGCCGCCGGGGCGATCGAGGTGGAGCGGCACCGCCGCGAGCTGGTCGGCCGCCCCGGGCCCGACCGCTACTGGCTGCGGCTGCTCGGCGACCCGGACGGCGACGGCCCGTGGGGCTGGCGGATGAACGGCCACCACCTGGCCGTGCACGTGCTGGTCACGCCCGCGGGCCTGCGGGTCACCCCGCACTTCGTCGGCTCCGAGCCGGCGCTGGTCGCCGCCGGCCCGCGGGCCGGACGGCTGCTGGGGCCGGAGGAGGACATGGCCCGCGAGCTGGTCGCGGACCTGGGCGCCGGCGCCCGTGCGACGGCGGTCTTCGCCGCCGAGCCGCCGGACGACATCCTCACCCGCGCCGACCCGTTCGCCGACCCGGAGCTGCTGCCGGCGGGCCTGCCGTACGGGGACATGACGGCCGGTCAGCGGCGGCTGCTGGAGCGGCTGGTGCGCCGCTACCTGGCCCGGGCGCCCGAGGCGTACGCGCGCGCGTGCTGGGCGGACGCGGTGGCACGGGGGCTGGACACGCTCTCGTTCGCCTGGGCCGGCGGCCTGGCCCCGGGCGACCGGCACTACTACTGCGTGCGCGCCCCGGACTTCCTCATCGAGTACGACAACACCCAGGACGACGGCGACCACGCCCACTCCGTCTGGCGGCACGTGCGCCACGACTGGGGCCTGGACCTGCTGCGGGCGCACTACGAGGACGGGCACGCCCGGCGGGCCGGCTGACGGGCCGGCGCGGCGCCGCCCTCCGGTCCGGGACGCCAAGTCGGCGGCAAGCCGCCGACTAGTCCCGGTCAACTTGCACGGCAGATCCTGACCGGATGGACAGATCGCCCAGAGTTTCGATCGCCTACCACTCGCGCCGCGGACACACCCGGGTGCTCGCCCAGGCCGTCAGGGCCGGCGCCGAGGACGAGGGCGCCGCGGTGACCATGGTGCTCGTCGAGGACGTGCAGGAGTCCGACTGGGAGACGCTGGACGCGTCGGACGCGATCGTGTTCGGGGCACCGACCCTCATGGGCTCGGCTTCCGGGGCGTTCCACGCCTTCGCCGAGGCGACCAGCAAGCGCTGGGGCACGCAGTCCTGGAAGGACAAGATCGGGGCGGGGTTCACGCACTCGTCGTGCAAGGCGGGCGACAAGCACATCACGCTCGGGTACTTCGCGACGCTCGCCGCCCAGCACCAGATGCACTGGGTCAACCTCGGACTGGCCCCGGGCTGGCACCTGAGCCACGAGAGCGAGGGCGACCTGAACCGGCTCGGGTACTTCAACGGCGCCGCCGCGGCCACGATGGGCGACCTGGGCACCGACTCCGTACACAAGGCGGACATCGCGACCGCCGAGCACCTGGGCAGGCGCGTGGCGCGGCACACGGCGGTGGTACTCGCGGGGCGGGCGGCACTCGGCATCGGCTGACCGGCGCGAGCCCCGGCACGGCGGTGCCCCGCTGGGCGGGAGTTGTCCACAGGGGACGCCGGGGAGGAGCGGGCGGCCGTAGGCTCCGGGCATGGAAAAGGACTTCGGGTACGCGGTGTTCTCCCCGCCCGGTGCAGCCGTCGACGGGCGGGGTCGCCCGCCGGTGCGGGCACCCCGGCGCGAGTGCGGCGAGGAGGCGGCCACGTGACGTTCCCCGACGACCTGGCCGAAATGGCGCGCGGCGTCCTCGACACGAACCGGTACCTCACCCTGGGCACGACCGAGCCAGACGGGCGCCCGCGGGTGTCGCCGGTCTACTTCACCCACGTCGCCTACCGGACCTTCTACTGGGTCTCCTCACCCCGCGCGCGGCACTCCGCCAACGTCGCCGACCGGCCCGAGGTCGCCTTCGTGGTCTACGACTCCACCGCGCAGATCGGCGCCGGCCGCGCGGTCTACGTCGGCGCGACGGCGGCGCGGGTGCCGGCGGACCAGCTCGCGGCGGCGTGCGACGAGGCGTTCGCCGGCGCCGTCGACGCCGGCGTGACGCGGTTCCGGCCGGAGGACGTCAGCGGTGACGCCGACCTGCGGCTGTACCGCGCGCGGGCCACGAGCTGGGAGGTGCACATACGCGGCCGCGACCCGGTGTACGGCACCGGCGTCGACACCCGCCGCGAAGTCCGGCTCTGAGCGTGCCGGCCGCGCGGAGACGCCCGGGGCCCACTTCCGCACCGCCGCCGCCACGGCCGGGCGGTCCGGGCACCGGCCCTATGCGCCCCGCGGGGCGTCCAGGGCCGCGGTGAGTGCGGCGAGGTGGTCGGCGACGGGCCCCAGGGTGAGCAGCCCGGTCCCGGCACCGGCCAGTTCGGCCGCCGCGGGGGTCAGCCGGTCCCGGGCACGCGCCATCGTCTTGCGGTCGCCGAGCGCGACGGCCGCCCGGGCGACGAGGCACCACGCGGCCTCCAGCATCAGGTCGCGCGGCGGCTCGGGGGCGGCGCGCAGCGCCTTCGCGGCCTCGGCGCGGTGCCCCCCGGCCAGCAGCACGAGGGGCCGCACCCACGGCTCGTAGGGGCCCCAGTCGACGGCGGCGCCGTCGGCGACGGGCGGGAGGCCGTGCCGCAGCCGGAGGCAGAGCAGCGCCAGCGGCAGCAGCCCGCGCTCCATCCCGGGCATGCCGGCGCCGTCGAGCCGCTCGGCGGCGGCCCGGTAGGCGGCCTCCGCGGCGGCCATGGTGCCGGCGGTGCCGGCGGCGCCGGGGGCGACCGGGGCGGAGGCCGGGGCCCGGGCGTCGGGGACGGCGGGCGCCGGGGCGGCGGTCTCGGCGAGGCGGAGGGCCGCGTACCAGCTCGTGAACACCGCGACCAGCGGCAGTTCGTGGCGCTCGGCGAGCCCGTCCGCCGCGGCCGCGTGCGCGTCGGCGCCCGGGAAGTCCGCCAGCGCACCGCGGGCCTGCATGCGTACGAGATGCCCCAGCACCTCGTACGTCACCAGGCCGTGCCGGGCCGACAGCCCGACCAGTTCGGCACCGACCCGGTCGCGCGCCGCGGCCAGGCCCGTGCGCTCGAAGGTCTGCATGAACACGCCGTTGAGCGCGAACGCGAGCAGCGCCGGGTCGTCCAGCCCGCGGGCCAGCCGCTCCGCCTGCCGGGCGGCCTGCGGCCCGCGCGCGGAGCGGGTGCCGCGCGACTCGACGGCGACGGTGGCCAGCAGCCGGGCCCGCGCGGCGGCGTGCTCGCCGGGCGGGAGCGTGGCGAGGGCGCGTTCGGCGGCGGCCACGACGCGGGCCGCCTGCTCCGGGTCGTCCACGCAGGTCCAGATCGCGGGGACGTCGTACGCGCCGATCACGCGGGCGGTCAGCTCCGGGTCGCCCAGTTCCTCGGCCGCCACCACGGCGGCCACCCGGTGCCGCCGGGCGGCCTGCAGCCCGCCGCCGCCGGTGACGGCGAGGCCGCGGAGCAGGCCGACGGTGGATTCGAGCCGGGCGCGGGCGGAGGCGGCGACGGTACGGTCGTACGCGGCCGCCGCCTCCGCCCAGACCCGCCGCGCGCCGGCTTCCCCGGCATCGGTGACGCCGTCGGCGCCGCGCACCCCGTCGTCTGTTCCGGCGTCGTCACCCGCCCGGGACGGGCCGGGTCCCCCGCCACCGCGGCCGTCCGGCACACCGGCGGTTCCCGCCCGGCAGCCCTCCGACGCGCCTCCGCCCCGACCGCCACCACCGCTCCGCCCCGGCGCCCCCGGCACCGCCTCCGCGTCCCGCGCTCCCGGCGCCCCCGTCGAACCGCCGCCGGGCGCGTGCCGGCCGCCCTCCGGCTCGCCGGTGTCCCAGCCCGCGCCGTGCCCGCCCGGAGCGGGCGCCTCCAGGTGGGCCGCCTGCGTCAGGATGTCCGCCTCCAGCCGGCGCAGCGCCGGGCCCGGGTCCACACCCAGCTGCTCGACCAGCATCGTGCGGGCCCGGCGCAGCACCGCCAGGGCGTCGGCCTGGCGGCCGGCGCGGTAGAGGGCCAGCGCCAGCAGCCGCCAGGCGTCCTCGCGCCAGGGGTGTTCGGCCACGTGGCCGTCCAGGTCCGCCGCGGCCTCGGCGGCGAGGCCCAGGGACAGCCGGGCCCGGGCGTGCAGCTCGACGGCGTGCAGCCGCAGCTCCGCCAGGCGGGACCGCTCGGTGCGGGCCCAGGGCAGGTCGGTGAACTCGGCGTAGGCGGGCCCGCGCCACCAGCCCAGGGCCTCCGCCAGCCGGGCCGCGGCGGCCCGCGGCGGCAGCTCCCTGGCCGCGGCGGCCGCGGCCTCGAAGCACCAGGCGTCGACGGCGTCCGGCTCGGCGCGCAGCGCGTACCCGGGGCCCTGCGTGACCAGCAGCCGCGCGGGCGCGCGCGGCGGGCGCTCGGGTTCCAGGGCGCGCCGCAGCGCGGCGACGAACGTGCGCACCGCGCCCACGGCGTTCCCGGGCGGGTCGGGCCACAGGTCCTCGACCAGCATGTCGACGGGTACGACGCGGCCGCGCGCGGCGATCAGGCGGGCCAGCACGGCCCGGTGCCGCGGCCCCTTCAGCGCGATCGCCCCGCCGCCCACGCCGCCCGCTCCTCCGCCGTCCGCGTCGACGGCCCAGGCCGCCACCGGCCCCAGCACACCGAACCGGACCCGCACCACCGACCACCTCTCCCGGCCTCGGCCGGCCTCGCCCCGGGCCCGCCGGCCGCCACCGTACAGCGCGCTCATCCGCTGCTCATCCGCGCCGCGCACGCTGGGGGCAACGATCGGCTACGAAGGGAAAACCCCGATGTCCCCCCGCATCCCCGGCTTCGACTACCGCCGTGTGCCCGTCGCCGACGGCGTCAGCCTGAGCGCCGCCGTGGGCGGCAACCCCGACGGCAGCCCCGTCGTGCTGCTGCACGGCTTCCCGCAGACCCACCTCATGTGGCGGCACGTCGCCGCCCGGCTCGCCGCCGACCACACCGTCATCTGCCCCGACCTGCGCGGCTACGGCGCCAGCGACAAGCCGGCCGAGGCGGCCGAGGCGGACGGCGGACCGGCGGGCGGACCGGACGGCGCGTCCGGCGACGGGCGCGGCGGCACGTACGCGAAGCGCACGATGGCCGACGACATCGTGGCGCTGGCCCGTGCGCTGGGCTACGAGCGCTTCGCGCTGGCCGGGCACGACCGGGGCGCGCTGGTGGCGTTCCGCGCCGGGCTCGACCACCCCGCGGCGGTCACCCACCTGGCGTGCCTGGACGTGCTGCCGACGCTGGACATGTGGGACGTGATGCACGGGGCGTCGGCGGCGGTCGGCTTCCACCTGTACCTCATGGCGCAGCCGCCCGGCCTGCCCGAGGAGATGATCTCCGCCGCCCCGGACGCGTTCTTCGGCCACTTCCTCGACGTGTGGTCCGCCGGCGGGGACGCGATCCCCGCCGACGTGCGCGCCGCGTACCTGGCGGCGTCCCGCGCCGCGGTGCCGTCCATCGTGGCGGACTACCGGGCGTCCGCGGGCGTCGACGTCGAGCACGACAGCGCCGACCGCGCGGCCGGCCGCCGGCTGCGGATGCCGGTGGCCGTGCTGCAGCAGGACTGGGGCGCCGCGCTCGGCTTCGACGCGGCCGCGCGGTGGCGCGCCTGGGCCCCCGACCTGCGGCACACCACCGTGGGCTGCGGCCACTTCATGGCCGAGGAGGCGCCGGACGAGGTCACCGCGGCGCTGCGCGACCTCCTCGCCCGTACGCCCGCCGCTACGGCAGCGTGAGCCCGTAGGCGGACAGGATCTCCTTGATCGGCTGGTAGTACGTCGAGCCGCCGGTGACGCAGTTGCCGCTGCTGCCGACGATGATGCCGACCGCCCGGCCGCCGGAGAACGCGGGTCCGCCGGTGTCGCCGGGCTCGGAGCAGATGTCGGAGCGGAAGAGGCCGTAGACCACCCCGCCGGGGTAGTTCACGGTGACGCCGACCTGCTGCAGCCTGCCGCACTGGTAGCCGGTCACCCGCCCGTAGTGGCACAGCGTCATGCCGGGCTGCGGGTCGGTGGCCCCGGTGATGTCCACCGGCACGCCGCCGCTGCCCCTGACCTCGCCGGGGTACGAGAGGGAGGTGTTGGTGTGGCGCACGAGGCCGTAGTCGCTGCCGGGGAAGGTGTATCCCGCGGTCACGCCGACGGAGACGCGGGCGCCGTCCACGTCGGCGGCCCAGCTGTCGGCGGCGGTGGCGCAGTGGCCGGGGATGATGCCGTACGTGGCGCCGCCCGCCACGGCGTTGAAGCCCAGCGTGCAGGCGAAGCCGCCCCCGTACAGCGCGTCGCCGCCGCGCACCTCGCCCGCCGCGCCCGCCGCGGCCGCCGGGACCGCGGGGGCCGGCGCAGCCGGCGGAGCCGCCGCGGCGGGCGGGGCGAGCAGGGTCAGCAGCGCACCGAGCAGCGCGAGCACGGTGCCGGTGGCGAGGGTGCGTAACGGAGGAGCGGTACGGCGTCGGCGTCGGCTCACGGTTCCCTGCCTTCCGGGCGGCGGCGGTGTCGACCGCATTGTGCTCGCGGCGTAGGGAACCAGGAAGAGGGCGTGTCAGGTGCGGGTCAAAAACGGCCGGGGTCAGCGGCTCGGCAGCAGCCCCTTCCCCATGGCGACGACGACCGCGCGGGTGCGGTCGCCGACGTCGAGTTTGGCGAAAATGCGCAGCAGGTGCGTCTTGACGGTGGCCTCGCCGATGTACAGCCGCCTGCCGATCTCGGCGTTCGACAGCCCTTCGGCGACACCGGCCAGCACCTCGGACTCGCGCGGGGTGAGCGTCACCGGGGCCGGGCCGCGCATCTTCGCGACCAGGCGCTGGGCGACGCGGGGCGCGAGGACCGTCTCGCCGCGGGAGGCCGCGTGGATGGCGTCGACCAGCTGGGCGCGGGTGGCGTCCTTCAGCAGGTAGCCGGTGGCGCCGGCCTCGACGGCGCGTTCGATGTCGGCGTCCGTGTCGTACGTGGTGAGGATCAGCACCCGGGTACGCGCGGCCGCCGCGATGACCGCGGCGGTGGCGCCGACGCCGTCGAGCAGCGGCATCCGCAGGTCGAGCAGGGCGACGTCCGGGGCGAGACGGGCGACCAGCGAGGCGGCCTCGTGGCCGTCGCCGGCCTCGCCGACGACGTCGATGGTGGGCTCGGCGGCGAGCAGTGCGACGAGGCCCGCGCGCATCACGGTGTGGTCGTCGGCCACGATGACGCGCAGCGGCGCGGCGGGCGTGGGTGTCGTCGTCATGGTCAGACCTGTCCGTCCGTGGCGAGTCCGGTCGTGCGCGTGGTGTCGGGTCCGTCCGGGAGGGTTCCGCCGTGGGCGGCGGTTCCGGCCGCGGGCACGGTGACGAGTATCCGGGTGCCCTCGCCCGGCGAGCTGGTGACGGTCAGCGCGCCGCCGAACTCCGCGAGCCGCCGGCGCATGCCGTCCAGCCCGAAGCCCCCGGCCGGTACGGCGCCGTCCCGCCCGCCGCCGTCGGCGTCTCCGGCGGCCGGGCCGTCGCCGCCGGGCGCGCCCCGCCCCGCCGCCCCGGGTACGAACCCCTTCCCGTCGTCGGTGATCTCCAGCTCGATGCCCGCCGGCCCCGCCCCCAGCACCACGCCGACCGTCGACGCCTCCGCGTGCTTGCGCACGTTGGCCAGCGACTCCTGGGTGCAGCGCAGCAGCGCGATGCGGGTCGGCTGGTCGCAGTCGACGTCCGGCAGCTCGGCGTCGACGGTGAGCCCGGTGTCCTCGGCGAAGCGGTCCAGCGTGCGGCGCAGCGTGCCGGCGACGGAGCCGGCGGCGACGCCGTCGGCCGAGCCGGCGCGCGGGGCGGCGCCGACGAGGACGCGGGCCTCGGCGAGGTTGTCGCGGGCGGTGCGTTCGATGGACCGCAGCTGCTGGGCGCTCTTCCCGGGCTCGGCGGCCAGCCCGGCGCGCGCCGCCTCGGCGAGCACGACGATCGAGGCGAAGCCCTGCGCGAGGGTGTCGTGGATCTCCCGGGCGATACGCTCCCGCTCCTCGGCGGCGCCCTGCCGCTTCTGCGCCTCCGCCAGCCGCTGTTCGGCGTCGGCCAGCCGGCTGCGCAGCCGGGCGCGCTCGTCGCGTACCGCCAGCGCCCGGGGGGTCAGCAGCGCGATGACGATGCTGACCGCGTAGACGGCGACGGACGAGGTGGCGTTGGTGGTGAGGTGGTCGGCGGTCCAGCCCTCCCGGAGCGTGCCGCCGAGGGTGATCGCGACGGCGCCGAGGCCGCTGTAGACGACGGCGGACCGCAGGCTGTCCACGAAGATCACGAAGTGCGTGAGCGTCACCGTGTACAGCACGCCGAAGCCGTCGCGGAGCCACGACAGCCAGCCCAGCACGAGGATCAGCAGGACGAGGTAGCCGTACGCGAGCCGCACCGGGTTCCCGGGGCGGGTGCGTACGACCGCGTAGCCGAGGGCGAGCGCGGCCACGAGCGCGAGCGACCCGTACCGGTCCCCGGCCGGGACGTCCCCCAGGATCGTGACCAGGGTCAGCAGACCGATGATCGCCCAGGAGAAGACGTCCCAGCCGTGGAGCATCCAGATCCAGAAGGGGTCGCCGCGCCGTGGCCGAGGGAGCATGGCGGTCAGCGTACGTTCTCGAACGTACGGGCCACCGCCCCGTCCGGACCGCCCGCCGGAGGCGCCGGGGCGGACGCGGCGGGTGCGGGCCCGCGCCGCAGCGGCCGCCAGGCCCGTTCGCCGAGGAGCAGCAGCGCCGCGGGCAGCACCATCATCCGGATCACCACGGCGTCGAGCAGCACGGCGAGCGCCAGGCAGAGGCCCATCTGCTTCATCTCGGTCAGGTGCAGCGCGACGAACCCGGAGAACACGGTGACCATCACGACCGCCGCGCTGGTCACGACCTTCGCCGACGCGGCGATGCCCGCGGTCACCGCCTCCCGCGCCGGCATCCCGGCGTCCCTGGCCTCCTTGATGCGGCTGACCACGAACACCTGGTAGTCCATCGACAGGCCGAAGAGGATGACGAAGAGGAACAGCGGCACCCGGGAGGCGATCGCGCCCATCGAGTCGAAGTCGAGCAGGCCCTCGGCCCACGTGCCCTGGAAGACGAGGACGAGCGCGCCGAGCGCGGCGGCGGCGGAGAGCAGGTTCAGGCCGACGCCGAGCAGCCCGATCGCCACCGAGCGGAACGCGAGCACCGTCATCACGAACGTGACCAGCAGCAGGGCGCCGACGACCAGCGGCAGCTTGCCGCGCTCGTGCGCGACGTAGTCCACGCCGCGGGCGACGTCGCCGCTGACGGCGGTCTCGACGCCGGCCAGTTCGCCGACGGTGGCGGGCAGGTGGTCGTCGCGCAGGTGCCGCAGCGAGTCCTTTGCGGACTGGGAGTTGGCGAAGTGCGGTACGGAGAGCACGAGCACGCTGGTCCGGCCGTCCGGCGAGGTGCGTACCGCGGGCTCGGCGGCACGGACGAACAGCGGGTCGGCCGCCGCCCGCCGGCCCAGCCCGGCCAGCGCCCGCCGCACCTCGGGGGCGCGTTCGGGGGTGGACCGGGCGACGACCTCGTGCCGCACCTTCAGTTCGGGGAAGGCGTCGGTGAGCCGGTCGTACGTCTGCATGGCCGGGATGTCGCGGGAGAAGGTGTCCTTGCCGGGGTCCACGAGCTTCATGCCGAGGGCGGGCGCGGCGAGCGCGAGCATGGCCAGCACGGAGACGACCAGCGTGGCGGCGGGGCGGCGCTGCGCGGGCCGCAGCAGGGCGGCGAAGACGCGGCCGAGTTCGGGGCGTTCCGGCCGCGCGCGGCGGGCGGCGCGGCGCTCGGCGCGGCGCGCGGCCCGGCGTTCGGTGCGCCGGCCGAGGGTCACGAGCAGCGCGGGCAGTGCCGTCAGGGAGCTGGCGACGGCGACGGCCACGACGAGGATCGTGCCCGTGGCCAGGGAGGAGAAGATGACGTCGGCGGCGAGGTAGAGGGTGGCGGTGGAGACGATGACGGCGAGTCCGGAGACCACGATGGCGCGCCCCGCGGTCGCCGCCGCCAGCTCGACGAGGGCCGCGGACGACAGCCGGCCGCCGGCGCGGGCGCGCTCCTCGCGCTCGCGCTTGAGGTAGAAGAGCGTGTAGTCGACGCCGACCGCGAGGCCGATGAGCAGGATCAGGTTGGTGCCGACGCCGGGGTCGGGCAGCAGGTGGGAGGCCACCATGGACAGGCCGAGCGCCGCGGCGATGGACGTCAGCGCCAACAGCAGCGGCACGCCGGCCATGACGACGGACCCGAAGACGACGAGCAGCGTGACGAGCGTGACGGGCAGCGAGATGCGCTCGGAGAGCGCCAGGTCCTCGGCGCGCTGGTCGTTGACGCCCTTGCTGATCGCGGGCGAGCCGGTCTCCTCGATGACGACGCCGGGGTGGGCGGCGGCGGCCGCCTCCGTCTGCTCCAGCAGCGGGCCGACGTTCTTCCTGCCGTCCAGCTCGGCGCCCTTCAGCACGACCGGCACGCGCAGCGCGCCGCCGTCGGCGGAGCGTACGGGCGCGGCGACGGACGCCACTTCGGGCAGCCGCTCCATCCGGGCGGTGACGTCCCGGACGGCGGCGCCGGCGGCGGCGGGGTCGAGGGAGCGGCCGGACTCGGCGCGGATGAGGACGTGTTCCGTGGGCTTGCGCTCCAGGCCGCCCTCGGTGGCCAGTTGCTCGGCGCGGCCGGCCTCGCCGACGCGGAAGTCCGCGGTGGTGGCGGGGTTGCCGCCGACGGAGACGCCGGTGCCGACGCAGAGCGCGACGAAGACGAACCAGCCGGCGATCGCGCGCCACGGGTGCCGGGCGCTCCAGCGGGCCATGCGTACGGGAAGTTTTCTCATGTCCGGAATGCTCGCGATCGGGGCCCCGCCGCCGACAGCCGCGACCGGTGGATCCGGGGGTCCACCGACCGGTGGACCCCCGGGGGCGCGGCCGTTCAGGCACCCGGCGGGCGGACGTCCTCCGGCCCGGTCCCGCCGCCCTCGTCCTCGGCCGGGGCGGGGACCACGGGCCGGCCCCGTTCCCCGCCGCGGCCGGCCCGCAGCCGCTTCGCCCGCCCGCGGATCTGCAGCTCGAACTCGCCGTCGTAGTGCCGGTGTCCGGCCCGCACCGCCGTCTCCACCGCCTTCTCGCCCCGCTCGCCGATGAGGATGAGCTGGTCGTGCCGCAGGTCGCGCATCAGCGCCACGCACAGCGCGACCATCACCAGCGTGAACGGCACCGCGACGAGGATCGTGAGGTTCTTCAGCCCGGTCAGCGCCGTGTCCCCGCCGCCCCCGATCAGCAGCATGATGGCGGCGACCGCGCCGGTCAGCACGCCCCAGACCACGACCACCCCGCGCGTCGGCTCCAGCGTGCCCTTCTGCGACAGCGCGCCCATCACGATCGACGCGGCGTCCGCGCCGGAGACGAAGAAGATGCCGACCAGGATCATCACCAGCAGCGTGGTGACGCCGGCGATCGGGTACTCGTTGAGCACCGCGAACAGCTGCCCCTCCTGCGTCGACTCGTCGGCGATGCCCGCGCCCTCGGCCTCCTGCCGCATCGCCGTTCCGCCGAGGATGCAGAACCACAGCAGGCTCACGACGCTGGGGACGAGGATCACGCCGCCGATGAACTGCCGGATGGTGCGCCCGCGGCTGATGCGCGCGATGAACATGCCGACGAACGGCGTCCAGGAGATCCACCAGGCCCAGTAGAAGACCGTCCAGCCCGAGAGCCAGCCGGCGACGCCGTTGCCGCCGCTGGCCTCCGTACGCGCCATCATCTGCGGCAGGTCGGCGAAGTACGAACCGATGGAGGTCGGCAGCAGGTCGAGGATGAGGATCGTGGGGCCGACGAAGAAGATGAAGACGACGAGCAGCGCGGCGAGCACCATGTTGATGTTCGACAGCCACTGGATGCCCCGCTCGATGCCGGAGACGGCGGAGGCGACGAACGCGGCGGTGAGCACGCCGATGACGAGGATCAGCAGCCCCTCGCCGACCTCCTGCGAGGTCCAGCCGACCTCCTTGACGCCGCTGCCGATCTGCAGCGCGCCGAGCCCGAGCGAGGCGGCGGAGCCGAAGAGGGTGGCGAAGATGGCGAGGATGTCGATGACCTTGCCGACGCCGCCGTCGGCGTGCCGCGGGCCGATGAGCGGGGTGAAGACGGCGCTGATGGTCTGCCTGCGGTTGCGGCGGAAGACGCTGTACGCCATGCCGAGGCCGACGACGGCGTAGATGGACCAGGGGTGCAGCGTCCAGTGGAAGAGGGTGGTCGCCATCGCCGTCTCCATCCGGTCGGCGGCGGGGCCGTCGGCCGGGACGGTGTCCGGCGGCGGGGCGGTGAAGTGCGACAGGGGCTCGTTCACCCCGTAGAACATGAGCCCGATGCCCATGCCGGCGCTGAACATCATCGCCACCCACGACACGGTGCGGAACTCCGGCGCTTCGCCCTCCTTGCCGAGGGTGATACCGCCGTAGCGGCTGAAGGCCAGCCAGAGCGCGAAGATCACGAAGCCGGAGGCGGCGAGCACGAAGGCCCATCCGCCGTAGTGCATCGTGTCGTTGAGCAAGGTGGTGGAGGCGTCCTCCAGGGAGTCCGTCGCCACGGCGCCCCAGATCACGAACGCCAGCGTCAGTGCGGCCGCGACCCCGAAGACGACCGCGTCGGTGCGCGGTGCGGCCCCCGGTGCGCGGCCGTCCTCCCCCGGCTTGTCCACCCGTTCGTCGAGCACCTTCGGTCACCGTCTCCCTACGCTCCGCACACAGAACCCCCTCACCATAGGGGAGACCGGCCGGGGCGTACGGGAACGGCGGCGTCAGCGCGCGGACGCCGCGGCGGCCATCGCGGCGCCGACGATGCCCGCGTTGTTCTGCAGTTCGGCGGGGACGACGTCCGCGCGGATGCCGGTGATGTCGTCGAGGAACTTGTCGGCCTTGCGGCTCACGCCGCCGCCGATGACGAACAGTTCGGGGGTGAAGAGCATCTCCAGGTGGGCGAGGTAGTGCTGCACCCGGTGCGCCCAGTGCTTCCAGCTCATGTCCTTGTCCTCGCGCTCCTTGGCGGAGGCGCGCTTCTCGGCCTCGTGCCCGTGCAGTTCCAGGTGGCCGAGTTCGGTGTTGGGGACGAGCCGGCCGCCGGTGAAGACCGCGCTGCCGATACCGGTGCCGAACGTCAGCACGAGCACGGTGCCGGTGCGGCCGCGGCCGGCACCGAAGGTCATTTCGGCGATGCCGGCGGCGTCGGCGTCGTTGACGAGGTGCACCGGGCGGCCGAGGCGGTCGCCGAGGAGGGCGGCGGCGTCGACGTCGACCCAGCTCTTGTCGACGTTGGCGGCGGTGCGCACGACGCCGCCGGTGACGACGCCGGGGAACGTGACGCCCACCGGGCCGTCCTGCCCGGCGAAGTGCCCGACCACCGCGGCGACGCCGTCGGCGACGGCGTCCGGGGCGGAGGGGTGCGGGGTGAGCACCTTGTGCCGCTCCGCCGCGAGGGTGCCCGTGTCCAGGTCGGCGGGGGCGCCCTTGATGCCCGAGCCGCCGATGTCGACTCCCATGATGTTCATAGCCCCAGACGATACGGCGACCGGACCCGTCCGCGCGCGACCACGACAAGGCACTCCGCCGTCCGATATCCGGGATTCCGTGACCGGATAAGTTCTTGACGCGACCTCATCAACTCCGCCAGCCTCTGGGGCACGACAATCCCCCACCGTTGGGAGCACCCATGCCCCTCCGTCGTGCACGCCTCAGGTCGCGGCCGGCCGCCGCCGTCCTCACCGGCGGGCTGCTGACCGCGCTGCTCGTGCCCGGCGCGGTCGCCGCGGAACCCGCGGCCACCGCGCCGCCGGCCGTCGAGGCCGCGCCCGCGGCGCGCGTCGCGCCCGAGCAGGCGCCGGACATACCCGTCGCGAACGTCCAGGCGCACCTGGCCCGGTTCCAGTCCATCGCCGCCGCCAACGGCGGCAACCGCGCCCACGGCCGGCCCGGCTACCGCGCCTCGCTCGACTACGTCAGGCAACAGCTGGACGCCGCCGGATTCACCACCAGGGTCCAGCAGTTCAGCACCTTCGGCAGCATCGGCTACAACCTCGTCGCGGACTGGCCGGGCGGCGACCCGAACCAGGTCCTCATGGCCGGGGCACACCTCGACTCCGTCTCCTCCGGGCCCGGCATCAACGACAACGGCACCGGCTCCGCCGCCGTCCTGGAGACGGCCCTCGCCGTGGCCCGCGCCGGCTTCCAGCCGCGCGAGCATCTGCGCTTCACCTGGTGGGGCGCGGAGGAACTGGGCCTGGTCGGCTCGCGGTACTACGTCGCCAACCTGTCGTCCGCGGACCGCGCCGCGATCACCGGCTACCTGAACTTCGACATGATCGGCTCGCCCAACCCCGGGTACTTCGTCTACGACGACGACCCGCAGATCGAGAAGGTGTTCAAGGACTTCTACTCCGGCCTCGGCGTCCCCACCGAGATCGAGACCGAGGGCGACGGCCGGTCGGACCACGCGGCGTTCAAGAACGCCGGAGTGCCGGTCGGCGGGCTGTTCACCGGCGCGAGCCGGACGAAGTCGGCGGCGCAGGCGGCGAAGTGGGGCGGCACGGCCGGCCAGCCGTTCGACCGGTGCTACCACAGCTCCTGCGACACCACGTCGAACGTCAACAGCACGGCGCTGGACCGCAACAGCGACGCCCTCGCCCACGCGGTGTGGACGCTGGCCGAGTAGCCCGCGGCCCGGGACGCGGCGGCGGTCAGGACTCCGTGACGGGCTCCGGGGCGGCCTGCGGGGCCGGCTCCTGGGCGGCGGTCCCGCCGCCCCCGGCGCCACCCGCCGCCGCGTCGCCCCCCGCCGCGCACTCCGCCTCCGCGTCCTCCGCCAGCGCCTGCGCGCAGATCGGCCGCAGGCCGTCCTGCACCGCCCCGCTGATCGCGCCCAGCTGGCGCTGCTGCTCGGGCGTGAGCACGTCGAAGAGGTGCTTGCGCACTTCCGTCACATGCCCCGGAGCCGCCGCCTCCAGCACGGCGAACCCGGCGTCGGTCAGCTGCGCCACGGAGCCGCGGCGGTCGGCGTCGGTGGCGCACCGGGACACGTACCCCGCCTTCTCCAGCGCCGCCACCGCGTGCGACAGCCGGCTGCGCGAGGAGCGGGCCAGGTCGGCCAGCTCGCTCATCCGCAGGCTGCGCCCGGGGCTCTCGGAGAGGTGGACCAGGATCTCGTAGTACGCCACGGGCATCCCGGAGTCACGCCGCAGCTGCCGGTCCAGATGCGCGTTGAAGTCGCGGACGGCGTTCATGAAGAGACGCCATATCCGCTGTTCGTCATCGGTGAGCCAGCGCACGTCGGTCATAGGTCCCAGCATACCTATAGTTGAGACCTCAACCAGAGCGTGTTACGGTTTTAGTGAAAGTTCAACCACGTGGCCCACAGTGGTTGACTCCGCTACCGAGAGGTATTCAGCCATGACCACGCACACCGAG
The DNA here is from genome assembly GCA_000514715.1 of Streptomyces sp. CNH099. Lineage (GTDB taxonomy): Bacteria > Actinomycetota > Actinomycetes > Streptomycetales > Streptomycetaceae > Streptomyces > Streptomyces synnematoformans. The sequence continues at coordinate 30,082 of AZWL01000024.1, forward strand.
CAGCTCCCCGGCTTCCAGACCGGCACCTGGACCATCGACCCGGTGCACTCCGACGTCTCCTTCGTCGTCCGCCACCTGGGCGTCACGCGGGTCCGCGGCACGTTCGACCAGGTGGAAGGCACCATCGTGACCGCCGAGGACCCGCTGGAGTCGCAGGTCACCGCGGTCATCAAGACCGCCTCGGTCAACACGCGCAACGACATGCGCGACGACCACGTGCGCACCGAGGACTTCCTGGACGTCGAGAAGTACCCCGAGATGACCTTCACGTCCACCGGCATCCGCGCCGAGGACGGCGTCTACCTGATCGACGGCGACCTGACGCTGCGCGGCGTCACCCGCCCCGTGACCCTGGAGACCGAGGTCGGCGGCTTCGGGCCGGGCATGCAGGAGGGCAGCGCGGTCGCCGGGTTCTCCGCCACCACCGAGATCAGCCGCAGCGACTTCGGCGTGACCGGCGGCGCGGCCGGCGCGGCGGTCAGCGACAAGATCAAGATCAGCCTGGACATCGAGGCCGGGCGCTCCTGAAGCGCACGCGCGACCCCGCGGGCGGCCGCCGCGCCGCCCGCCCTGCGAACACGGTGCGGGGCGGCCCCCGCCGGTGACTTCCGCTCAGTCCCCGGCCACGGCGTCGCCCCGCACCGTTCCCGTGCCGGGCAGCGCCTCGGCCGGGTCCGAGCCGTGCCGGACGACGCGGTTGCCGTCGTCCACGAAGACGATCCGCGGCAGCAGCGCCTTCGCGTCCGCGTCGCCCACCGTCGCGTAGCTGATGACGATCACCAGGTCGCCCGGGCTGACCAGCCGGGCGGCCGCGCCGTTGATGCCGATCACGCCGCTGCCCCGCGGGCCGGTGATGACGTAGGTGGTGAGCCGGGCGCCGTTGTCGATGTCGACGACGTCGACCTGCTCGCCGGCCAGCAGGTCCGCGGCCTCCATGAGGTCCTCGTCGATGGTGATCGAACCGACGTAGTGCAGGTCGGCCTGCGTCACGGTGGCGCGGTGGATCTTGGACTTCAGCATCGTCCGGAACACGGGCGGCCTCGTCTGCGGTCAGGGGGTACGGGGGCGACGCCAGGGTAACCGCGCCGCGGCGGCGGACCGGGTCCGCGGACGGCGAACTGTGAGCGACACCACCGCCCGGCGGTTCCCCCGCGGGGGCGGGACCCGCACGCGGGGGGCGCGGGCCTTCGCGGCGTACGGGGGCACGGGCGTACGGGCAGCACCGGGCCCGCGTGCGGGCGCGGCGGCCGCAACTCCCTCCCGGGCCTACCCCGTTCCGGAGCGCCCCGCCACTCGCCGGGGACCGATCCGGTGCTTCCCCGCGGCGTCCCGTGTCGCTGGCGCGCCCGGACTCCGCCCCGTGAGACCAGTTGGTCATGAAATATGACAAATACCCCGCACGGGGGTTCCCCCGGCGCACCGCGCTCTGCCTGGGCCTGCTCGGCGCCTACCAGCTGGCCATCGCCCCCAACGCGCACACCCCCAGGTCGGGGGCGGCCGGCCGGGCGGCTGCCGGGGACGGCAAACCGCTCGGCCGCGCCGCGCACCGGCTGCGCCCGGCCGCCGGGCGCACCGGTGCGGCGCCCATGACGACCTCCGGCGGCATGGCCCGCATCGCCGGCCCGACCCGGCCGGTCGCGGTGCGCGCCGCGCCGCACACCACCCTCCGGCAGACCGGCAAGAAGATCGCCCTCACCTTCGACGACGGCCCGCACGCCACGCAGACGCCGGCGATCCTGCGGATCCTCCGGCGCCACGGGGCACGCGCGACCTTCTTCGTCATCGGCGAGAACATCCCCTCGAACCGCGACGTACTGCGCCGGATCGCCGCCGACGGCCACGTCGTCGGCAACCACTCGTACACCCACCCCCAGCTCGACCTGATCAGCACCCCACGGGTGCGGGAGGAGCTGGAGCGGTGCAGCGACCTGGTGGCGAAGGAACTGGGCGCGCCGCCGCGGCTGGCGCGGGCGCCGTACGGGATGTGGCACGGGCCGAGCCTGCAGATCTGCGCGCAGCTGCAGATGGAGCCCTTCCAGTGGGACATCGACACCCTCGACTGGGACAACCGCGACCAGCGGTTCATCGAGACCACCGTGCTCGGCCACGCCCATCCGGGCGCGATCGTGCTGGCGCACGACGGGGGCGGCAACCGGTGGGCCACGGTGCGGGCGCTGGAGTACTACCTGCCGCGGCTGCTGGACGAGGGATACACGCTGGTGCAGCCGGCGTAGCCCCCGCAAGCCCGCCCGTATGCCCCCGCACAAGCCCGCCCATCCCCGCACTCCCGCCCCAGGGTAGGCCGCCCCGCCGACAGAACCGCCCGCCGAAGGAACCGCGCACGCACCGCCCGCCGGCGCCCCGCCCGGCGCCCGTCTCCCGCACCGCGCGGCGGCGGGCCGGAGATTCGGAGGGCTCGGGGGCTGGCCCGTAGAAAGCGCTTGCGTCATGCTGGTGCACATGGCCGATCCCGCACTCCCGCCCCTTCCCGGCGGCGTCAGCGTCTCCCGGCTCCGCGTCTACGACTGGCAGGCCCCCGACGGCCTCCGCGGCGGCACCCCGCACCTGCACCTCGCCTGCACCGAGGCGTACGTCGTCCTCGGCGGCCACGGCGCCGTGCAGACCCTGACCGCCTCCGGGTACGCCGAGACCGAGCTGGCCGAGGACACCGTCGTCTGGTTCACGCCCGGCACCATCCACCGCCTCGTCAACGGCGACGGCCGGCTCGACATCCTCGTCGTGATGCAGAACGCCGGCCTGCCCGAGGCCGGCGACGCCGCCTTCCCCTTCCCGCCCGACGTCCTCCACGACGACGCCGCCTACGCCCGCGCCGCCGCGCTCGACCCGGCGCAGCCGGAGAAGTCCGCGCAGGCGCGCCGCGACCTGGCGCTGGCCGGCTTCGCCGAGCTGGCCGACGCCGCGCGCGGCGGCGACACGGGGCCCCTGCTCGCGTTCCACGAGCGGGCCGCGCAGCTCGTCCGGCCGCACCTGGACGACTGGCGGCGGCGCTGGGAACGGGGCCCGGCGGCGGCCGCCGCGGCGACGGACGCGCAGCTCGACGCGCTGCGCACGGACGCCGGCCACCTGCGGTCGGCGTCGGTGCAGCGGGCCGGGGCGGCGGCGCGGTTCGGGATGTGCGGGCGGCTGCAGGCGTGCGACCTGGACGGGGCGGTCGCGGTGGAGGCGTAGCGGCCCCGGCGAAGGGGGCGACGAGGGGGAACCCGGGTGACGCCCACCCCTTCACGGGGAAGAATGTCTGATATGCACCGGATGCTGGTCCCGCTCGTCGCCCTTCTCGCCGCGCTCCTCACGGCGTCCCCCACGGCCGCCCAGGACCCGGACCCCGTCGGTGACGCCGCCGAGGCGCTGCGCGAACGCCCCGTCTACGTCCACCCCGACGCCCGCGACCAGATGTCCGCCGGCCGGGCCGACGCCCTCGCCGCCCGGCTCAGGGACGCCGGCCGTCCCGTCTTCGTCGCCGTGCTCCCCGACGACTCCGGCATCGCCGCCCGCGACGTCCTGCAGAACCTGCGCGCCCGCACCGGCATCGCCGGCGTCTACGCCGTCCGCCTCGGCGACGGCTTCGGCGCCGCCGCCGACTCCCGGGTGCTCTCCGAGCGGGCCGTCGGCAACCTCCGCCGCGCCGCCGTCGGCGCCCACCCCGACGACGCCACCGGCCAGCTCGTCACCTTCGCCGACGAGGCCGCCGAGCAGGCCCGCGGCCGCGAGCCGTCCGGCTGGCGCGACAGCGCCGGCATCGGCGCGGCCGGGGCCGTCACGCTCGGCGTGGTGGTCCTGCTGGTCGCCGGCGGCACCCTGCTCGTCCGGCAGCGCGGCAAACGCCGCCGCGCGGAGGAGGCGCGGGCCCGGCTGGCGCGGCTGCGCACGGTCGTCGACGAGGACATCACCGCGTACGGCGAGGAGATGACCCGCATCGCCTTCGAGCCCGCCGGCCCGGCCGCGGACGACGCGATGCGCGCGGACTACCAGAGGGCGCTCGACGCCTACGAGAAGGCCAAGTCCCGGATGGACGCCGCCCGCGTCCCCGGTGACGTGCGCGGGGTGACGGAGGCGCTGGAGGAGGGGCGGTTCGCGCTGACGACGCTGGCGGCGCGGCGCGCAGGCGAGGCGCTGCCCGAGCGCCGCCCGCCGTGCTTCTTCGACCCGCGCCACGGGCCGTCGACCACCGACGTGGAATGGGCGCCGCCGGGGGCCGCGGCGCGCCCGGTGCCGGCCTGCGCGGCGGACGCGAACCTGCTGGCGGCCGGCGAGGAGCCGATGGCCCGCACGGTGGAGACGGCCCGCGGCCGGCAGCCGTACTGGAACGCCGGCCCGGTCTACGCGCCGTGGGCGGGCGGCTACTTCGGCGGCGGCCTGCTGCCCGGGCTGCTGGTGGGCACGATGCTGGGGCAGATGATGTACGCGCCGGGCGCCTGGGGCGGCGCCGACGGCACGGGCGCGGGCGGCTACGAGGGCGGGGACCAGACCGGCGCGGACTTCGACCCCGGCGACTTCGGCGGGGGCTTCGGCGGCGGTGGCTTCGGCGGCGGAGGCGGGGGCGGTGACTTCGGCGGCGGCTTCGGCGGCTTCTGAGCACGCGCCCCCGTCAGGCACCGGGTGTCGCTACCGCTGCCGGTCCGTGGTCTCCCGCCGCTTCCGCACGCCCGCCGGCGCCGGCCCGCGCACCGCTCCCGGCGCCTGCCACTCCGCTCCGCGCCGCGCCCGCTGCTTGGCCCGCTCGCTGGAGCCCAGCTGGTACGGCACCGAGGTCACCATCACGCCCGGGGTGAACAGCAGCCGCGCCTTCAGCCGCAGCGCGCTCTGGTTGTGCAGCAGGTGCTCGTACCAGTGCCCGACGACGTACTCCGGGATGTAGACGCTGATCACCGTGTCCGGCTTCTCCTGGCGCAGCCGCTTGACGTACTCGATCAGCGGTCTGGTGATCTCGCGGTACGGCGACTCGATGACGATCAGCGGCACGTCCAGCTCGCTGTCCACCCACTGCTGCTGCAGCTGCCGGGTCTCCTCCGCGTCGACCCCGATGGTCAGCGCCTCCAGCCGGTCGGAGCGCACCAGCTTCGCGTACGCCAGCGCGCGCATCGTCGGCCGGTGCAGCTGGGAGACGAGCACGATGGAGTGCATGTGCCCGGGGCGCGGCATGGCGTCGTCCTCCTCGCTCTCGACGACGGCGACCTCCTGCGCCACCCGGTCGTAGTGGCGGTGGATGGCGGCCATCACCCCGTAGAAGAAGCCCATGCCGGCCAGGGCGATCCACGCGCCGTGCGTGAACTTGGTGACGAGCACGACCACCAGCACCAGCGCGCAGAAGGCCGCGCCGAAGCCGTTCATCGCCCGCGACCTGAGTATGCGGCGGCGGGCGGCGGGGTCGTGTTCGGCGGCCAGCATCCGGTTCCAGTGCCGGACCATCCCGGTCTGGCTGAAGGTGAAGGAGACGAAGACGCCGACGATGTAGAGCTGGATCAGCCGGGTGGAGTCGGCCTGGAAGAAGTAGACGAGGGCGCCGGCGAGCAGGGCGACGAAGAGGATGCCGTTGCTGAACGCCAGGCGGTCGCCGCGGGTGTGCAGCTGGCGCGGCAGGAAGCGGTCGTGGGCGAGGATCGAGCCGAGCACGGGGAAGCCGTTGTACGCGGTGTTGGCGGCCAGGAACAGCACCAGCGCCGTCGCCGCCGCCAGGATGACGAACGGCAGCGAGCCGTCGCCGAAGACCGCCGCGCCGACCTGGGCGATCACCGGGTTCTGGACGAAGTCCGCGCCGACCGCCTCACCGTGCCGCACCAGTTCCTCGGCCGGCCGCTCGGCCATCCGCACGTCGGTGTGCAGGGCGAGGGCGATGATGCCGACGAACATGGAGATCGCCAGCGTGCCCATCATCGCCAGCGTCGTCGCCGCGTTGCGGCTCTTGGGCTTGCGGAAGGCGGGCACGCCGTTGCTGATCGCCTCGACGCCGGTGAGCGCGGCGCAGCCGGAGGAGAAGGCCCGCAGCAGCAGGAAGATCAGCGCGAAGCCGGCGATGCCGTCCGCGTGCTCGCTGCGGATCTCCAGGTCGGCGGTGGGGGCGCGCATGGTGTCACCGAGCACGAGGGCGCGGAAGGCGCCCCAGCCGATCATTATCAGCACGCTGCCGACGAAGACGTACGTGGGGATGGCGAAGAGGGTGCCCGACTCCTTCACGCCGCGCAGGTTCATGGTGGTCAGCAGGCCGATGACGACGAGCGCGCAGAGCACCTTGTGCTCGGCGACGAAGCTCCAGGCCGAGCCCAGGTTCTCCACGCCCGCGGAGACCGACACCGCCACGGTGAGCACGTAGTCGACGAGGAGCGCGCTGGCCACGACCTGGCCGGCGCGGCGGCCGAGGTTGGTGGTGGCGACCTCGTAGTCGCCGCCGCCGCTGGGGTAGGCGTGCACCGTCTTGCGGTACGAGGCGACGACGACCACCATCAGCACGACGATGGCCACGGTGATCCAGGGGCTGTACATGTACGCACCGACGCCCGCCAGCGACAGGACAATCAGCACCTCGCCCGGCGCGTACGCCACCGAGGAGAGCGGGTCGGAGGCGAAGACCGGGAGCGCGACACGCTTGGGGAGCAGCGTCTCGCCGAGCCGGTCGCTGCGAAGCGCGCGGCCGATCAGTATGCGCTTCGACAGTACGGTCAGCTTGGGCACGGGGCGATCGTAGGTGATCCGAATTCCGCTATCGACGGAGAAGTACGCTTTGTCCAGGACAACGCCCGGGTTTTGACGCGTCCCTAACGCCGGGCGGGCCGGCCCTGCTGCGGACCGCCGTCGCCGCCGTCGGCGGCGGACTCCGAGGCGCCCGCCAGGGGGCCGGCGGGCGGGGCCGCGGCGGGGCTCACGGGCGGGCTCACGGCCGGGGCCGCGGCGGGCGTCCCCTTGGCGCGGCCGCGGGCGCGCAGGTACTCGATGCCGATCGGCAGCACCGACAGCAGCACGATCCCGATGAGGATCGCCTCGATGTTCTGGTGCACGAAGTCGACCCGGCCGAGGGCCGCACCCAGGAGAGTGACGCCGACCCCCCACACGACGCCGCCGACGACGTTGAAGACGACGAACGTCCGGTAGTTCATCCGGCTCACCCCGGCGATGATCGGGGTGAAGGTGCGCACGATGGGCACGAAGCGGGCCAGCACCAGCGACTTCGGGCCGTGCTTCGCGAAGAACTCGTGCGCCTTCTGCACGTTCTCCTGTTTGAAGAGCCGGGAGTCCGGACGGGTGAAGATCGCGGGGCCGACCTTGCGGCCGAAGAGGTAGCCGACCTGGTCGCCGGCGACGGCCGCGAAGGCGATGAGCACGCACATCAGCCACAGCGGGAAGTCGAGCACGTCCGAGGTGATCAGCAGGCCGGTGGTGAACAGCAGCGAGTCGCCCGGCAGGAAGAACCCGATGAGGAGCCCGGACTCGGCGAAGACGATCACGAGCACGCCGAGCACGCCGAACCTGTCGATCAGGAAGTCGGGGTCCAGCCATCCCGGTCCGAGCGCAAGCGTGTTCATGGGTTCGGGACTCCAGACATCTGGGACGGGCGGCAAGAGAAGAGTGGCCACCTACGGATGAGAACGCAACCCGGGGGCGGGCGGTTCCGGACGCGGGACGGGGCTCAGACCTGCTGCCCGGGCCAGCCGAGCAGCCGGGCGCCCATGGCGGCGGTCTCCAGGGTGTAGCGGTGCAGGGAGTCCGCCACGTTGTAGCCGGTCAGGGTGTGTATCCGGTCCAGCCGGTACGACAGCGTCCGCACGCTCACGCCCAGCCGCCGGGCCGCCTCGGCGTTGACATACCCGGCGTCGGCGCACGTCTGCAGGGTCGCGAGCAGCGGCTCGGCGCCGCCGCGGGCCTGCGTGAGCGGCCCGAGGACGGTGCGCACCAGATCGGCCATCGCCGCCCGGTCCCGCAGCAGCACCGGGAAGACCAGCAGCTCGGCGGCCTGCAGCACCGGCTGGTCGAGGCCGAGCGCGGCGGCCATGTCGAGGGCGCCGATGGCCTCCTCGTAGCTGCGTACGACCCCGCCGGGGCCGGCGTGTTCGCGGCCCATCGCGACGCGGCTGGCGCAGGCGTACCCGCTGCCCGGCTCCAGGGCCACCTTGGCGAAGGCGTCGAGCAGCGCGCGCTCGCTGCTGGCGGCGACGCAGACGAGCTGGCCCTCCTTGGTGGTGAGCAGGACGTCGCGCTCGCCGAAGCGGCCCAGCAGCTCCCGCTCGATGCGCCGCACCAGCGGGTGCACGTCGGCGAAGGGCTCCTCGCCGGCGGCGACCGAGACCGCGTGCGCGCGGGCCAGGTGCAGCCCGAAGCGCTCGGCGCGCTCGGCGAGCCGGCCGAGGTCGCTGCGGCCGTAGAGCAGGTCGTCGATGAACTCGCGGCGCTCGGCCTCCTCCTGCCGGACCGCGAGCCGCTGGGCGCGCTCGTGGCCCTCGCCGAGGGCGGTGACGGCGGCCTCGACCGCGGCCAGCACGGCGTCGCCGCTGCGGGCGCGGTCGGCGGCGCTCGCGGCCCGGGCCACGCCGGGCAGGACGCCCCACGTGCGGCGGGTCTCGGCGAGGTGGGCGGCGACCAGCTCGCGCAGGCTGCGGCCGGACTCGGCGGCCTGCTCGCCCAGCTCGCGGAGTGCGTCCAGCTCGGGGCGGCGCAGCAGCCGGCCGGTGGTGGACACGTCCGCCAGCAGCTCCGCGTAGCCGTCCTGGACGTCGGGGCACTCCTCCACCACGCGCGTGTGCGCCACCACCGCTCCCCGGTTGCCGGATCCTGTACACGGGACACCGTCGTCGCTGCCGGGTCCCGGAAATGTGGCGCCCAGGGTACGACACGGGGGCGGGGGCGGGAAAGCGCGGCCCGTACGGGGCGCCGGCCCGGCCGGCCGCGGCGCGTCAGCCCGTCAGCTCGACCGCCTGCCGGACGGTCTCGGCCAGGTCGGCCACCGCCGGGTCCTCGGTCTCGTCGGCCAGGTCCTCGGCGTGCCCCGCGAGTTCGCCGACCGTCGGGGCGCCGGGCAGCGGCGCGGGCCCGCCGGTCGTGGTGCCGCCTTCCTTGCCGTCGGCGCTGCCGTCGGCGCTGCCGTCCGCGTACGGCTCGGGGGCGGTGCCGGCGTCGGAGCCGCCGCGCAGGGCGTCCGCGAAGTAGGCGGCGAGCGCGGTGACCTGCAGCCGGGACGGCGCCGCGCCCCACAGGTCGCCGGTCAGGGCGGCGGCGTCGACGGTGCGGGACTCCTCGTGCGGGGCGCGGGTGTCGGGGTCGAGCCAGCGCACGGTGGCCGTGGCGACGCTGCCCGAGGCGCCCTCGGCGAGCCGGACGGCGTAGAGCGCGGTGACGGTGTGGCCCGGGCCGACCTCGCCGCCGTCGACGGCGTCGTTGCGGAAGTCCTCGTCGGCGACCTGGCGGTTGTCGTAGCCGATCAGCCGGTAGTCCGAGACGGCGTCCGCGTCGAAGACGACCTGCGCCTTGGCGTCGCGGGCCCGCAGGTCGACGTTGCGCGGCAGGTCTTCGACGAACACCTCGCGGGCCTCGGCGGTCTCCGAGACGTAGGTGGTGTGGCCGTCGCCCTCGTTGGTCAGCCGCTCCATCAGCGCGTCGCCGTACTCGCTGCCGACGCCGACGCCGAACAGCGTGATGCCGTAGTCCTCCCGGCCCGCGGCGATGCGGTCGAGGATCGTGCCGGCGTCGGTGGCGCCGGTGTTGGCGAGGGCGTCGGAGAGCAGGACGACGCGGTTGGTGGCGCCCTTGCGGTGGCCGTCGGCCGCCTCGTCGTAGCCGCGGGTCAATCCGGCCTCGACGTTGGTGCTGTCGGTGGGCTGCAGCTTCTCGACCGCGTCGTGGATACGGTCCTCGGCGCCGCCGACGGCTGTCATCGGCAGCACGGTCCGGGCCACGTCGCTGAACGCGACGAGCGCGAGCGAGTCGTCGTCGCGCAGCTCGTCGACCGCGGTGTGCAGGGCCTCGCGTACGAGGCTGAGCCGGCCGGGCTCCGCCATGGAGCCGGAGACGTCCACCACGAAGGTGAGCGCCGCGGGCCGGCGCTTCCGGGTGCCGTACTCGTTGCTCTCCGGGCGGGTCGACAGCCCCACGCGCATGAGCGACCAGTCGCCGCCCGCCTCGCCCGCCTCGCCCGCCTCGCCGGCCCCGCCGCCGGCCGGGACGCGGGCGCCGTCGGCGCTGACGGAGAAGCCGTCGCCCTCCGGCGGTGCGTAGTCCTGGCGGAAGCTGTTGATGAACTCCTCGTGCCGCACGGTGTCCGGCTGCGGCAGGGAGCCGGCGCCGATGGTGCGGCGGGCGTAGCTGTACGAAGCGGTGTCCACGTCGAGCGCGAAGGTGGAGACCATGTCGGGCTCGGGCGCGAAGGCGTCCGCCCGGCTCTTGCCGGCGGCCTCCGGGGCGGCGTCGTACGCGCCGTCCGGGGCCACGGAGGGCGCCTGGCCGGCCGGCGGGGGCGCGCCTTCGCCGGCGGCTCCGTCCTCCAGAGCCGTCTGTTTCGTCCCCTCGTCCCCTCCGCTGCCGGTGCAGCCCGTCAGCAGCAGCGGAACCGTCAGCATTCCTGCGATCCCCGTCAACCACGCGCGTCTCATCGCGCCCCTCCCTCGTGCCGTCCTCATCGGGACTGTGACGAAGGAGGGGGCGATTCGGTGCCGTTATTCCGTCGACTTCTCGGTCGCGGCCCGGGACATCAGTGACACGGCATCAGCTCCTCGCACGCACGACGGTTGATGGTGGAGGCGGTGCGGAACACCGGAACCGTCCGGATCCCGATGCAGCAGACAGGTCGCACCGATAACCGAAAAATACTCCCTGACCGCGCAATCTGCCTCCCCTACGCCGGCACCGGTCTCAGCGGGACGTCGGAAAGCCCAGGTCGACCCCGCCGTCCGCAGGGTCGGGCCAGCGTGTCGTGACGACCTTCGCGCGGGTGTAGAAGCGGACGCCTTCCTCCCCGTAGACGTGGTGGTCGCCGAAGAGGGAGTCTTTCCAGCCGCCGAAGGAGTGGTAGCCCACGGGCACCGGGATGGGCACGTTCACGCCGACCATGCCGGCCGCGGCCTCCAGCTGGAAGCGGCGGGCGGCGCCGCCGTCGCGGGTGAAGACGGCGGCGCCGTTGCCCCACGGTGAGTCGTTGACGAGCCGCACGCCCTCCTCGTACGTCTCCGCCCGCACCACGCACAGCACCGGTCCGAAGATCTCGTCCCGGTACGCGTCGGACTCCACCGGCACCCGGTCCAGCAGGCTGACGCCGATCCAGTGGCCGTCCTCGCGGCCGGGAACGGTGTAGCCGGTGCCGTCCACGACCACCTCGGCGCCCTGCGCGGCGGCGCCCCGCACATAGCCGGCGACCCGGTCGCGGTGCTCGCGGGTGATGAGCGGGCCCATCTCGGAGTCGGGGTCGTCGCCGGGGCCGACCCGGACCTTGCGGGCCCGCTCGGCGATCTTCGCCACCAGCTCGTCGCCGGTGTCGCCGACCGCGACCACCGCGGAGACGGCCATGCAGCGCTCCCCCGCCGAGCCGTACGCCGCCGAGACCGCGGCGTCCGCGGCCGCGTCCAGGTCGGCGTCGGGCAGCACCAGCATGTGGTTCTTCGCCCCGCCGAGCGCCTGGACGCGCTTGCCGTGCGAGGTGCCGGTGGTGAAGACGTGCCGCGCGACCGGCGTGGAGCCGACGAAGCTGAGGGCGGCGACACCGGGGTGCTCCAGCAGCCGGTCGACAGCCTCCCTGTCGCCGTTGACGACGTTGAACACCCCCTCCGGCAGCCCCGCCTCGGCCAGCAGCTCCGCGAGCAGACCGGCCGCCGAGGGGTCCTTCTCGCTCGGCTTCAGCACGAAGGTGTTGCCGCAGGCGAGGGCGAGCGGGAACATCCACATCGGCACCATGGCGGGGAAGTTGAACGGCGTGATGCCGGCCACCACGCCGACGGGCTGCCGGAGCGCGGCGACGTCGACGCGGGTGGAGACCTGCGTGGACAGCTCGCCCTTGAGCAGCTGCGGGATGCCGCAGGCCACCTCGACGACCTCCAGTCCGCGGGCCACCTCGCCGAGCGCGTCGGAGTGCACCTTGCCGTGCTCGGCGGTGATCAGCCGGGCGACGTCCTCGCGGCGGGCGGCCAGCAGTTCGCGGAAGCGGAACAGCACGGCGGTGCGCTGCGCGAGCGACGACACGCCCCACTCCGTGAGCGCGTGGCGGGCGGCGGCGACGGCGGCGTCCACCTCGGCGGCGGAGGCGAACGCGACCTCGGCGGCCTGCGCTCCGGTGGCGGGGTCGTAGACCGGTCCCGACCGTCCCGAGGCGCCCTCGACTGCCTTGCCGCCGATCCAGTGGCCGATGGTCTTCATGGGCAATCCCTTCGTCCAGCTACGGGTTCGGTCTAACCGCCGCCGCGGAGCCCTGTCAATCAGGCGTCGATCACGCCGTGTGCGTGTCCCGTCACCGATGTCACGGTCGGGTGGGTTCCCCGCCACAGCTGCTCGACAACATCCCCGCGGTGGTCGGCCGGGGTGTCCCGGCGGGCACAGGGTCACCGATCACCAGGGGCGCTGCCCCGGCGCCCCGCCGGGAGGTACAGAGATGACGGACAGCCAGCTGTGGTCGTACAAGGAGATCGCGGCGCACATCGGCGTGCAGACCGAGACCGTGCGGTCGTACCGGAAGCACGGGATGCTGCCGAAGCCCGACGTCGTCGAGCACGGCAAGCCCTACTGGTACCCGGACACGGTGCGCGCCTGGGTCGCCCAGCGGCCCAGCAGCCGCGGCCGCCGCGACCGGCGGTGACCGGTGCCGGTCCGCCCGCGCCGGGGCGGGCGCCTCCGCCCGCCCCGCGCCCGGGTCACCGGCCGCCGACAGACGCGAGGTCGTCGGACGTGTCCGCCGGCCGCTCCGGAAGCCCGCCGGGCGCCCGTGGGCCGCCTTCGCCGAAGCCGCTGCGCTCGACGCGCCCGTGGAACCGGCGCAACGGCCCGGGTGCCCACCAGGTGGCCGACCCGGTCAGCTTCAGCACCGCCGGCACCAGCAGCCCGCGCACCACCATCGCGTCCATCAGCACCGCGAGCGCGAGCCCGATGCCCAGCATCTTGGTGTTGGTGACCCGCGAGGTGCCTATCGCGACCATCACCACCGCGAGGATCACGGCGGCGGCGGTGATCAGCCCGCCGGTCCTGCGCAGCCCGAAGACGACGGCCTGCTCCCGGTCCCCCGTGCGGTCGTGCTCCTCCTTGATACGGGAGAGGAGGAAGACGCCGTAGTCCATGGACAGGCCGAAGGCGACGCAGAACATCAGCACCGGCAGCGTCGTCTCGATGTCGCCGGTCGCGGTGAAGCCCAGCACCCCGGACAGGTTGCCGTCCTGGAAGACCCACACGATGGCGCCGAACATCGCGGTGAGGCTCAGCGCGTTGAGCACGACGGCCACGAACGGTATGAGCACGCTGCCGGTGAGCAGGAACAGCAGGATCAGCGTGGCCAGCACGATCATGAGCCCGGCCCAGGGCAGGACGGAGCGGATGGAGTCCTTGGCGTCCACCAGGTCGGCCGCGGTGCCCGTGACGGACGCCTCGAACGGCGCCCCGACGCCCCTGATGTCGCGCACCAGGTTCTGGCCGGCGCCATCCACCGCCTCGCCCTCGGCGGTCACGGTCAGATAGCCGGCGCCGTCGTCCAGCACGGGGCCGTCGACCCGCTCCACGCCGTCCAGCGCGGCGATCCGCTCCCGGTACCCGGCCAGCTCCGGGCCGGCCGGGTCGCCCTCGACGTAGACGTCGATCGTGCCGCCGGGGGTGCCGGGGAAGCCGTCCCTGAGGTGCTCCTGCACCACGTGCGACTCGGCCGACCGGGGCAGCTGCCGGTCGTCCGCGGTGCCGAACTCCACCCGCAGGAACGGCAGCCCGAGCAGCACCAGCCCCGCGGTCGTCAGCACCGCGAAGACCGGCGCCCGGCGCATCACCAGCTTCGCCAGCCGCGCCCAGCCGCGTCCGCTCTCGACGCCCCCGGGCATCCCGCCGCCGCGCCTGGGCAGGATGCGCCAGGAGTTGACCCGCGGGCCGAGCAGCACCAGCGCGGCCGGCAGCACCGTCAGCGCCGCCACCGCGGCCAGCAGCACCACCGCTATTCCGGCGTACGCGAACGAGCGCAGGAAGTACTGCGGGAACAGCAGCATCGCCGAGAGCGACACCGCCACCGTCAGCGCCGAGAACAGCACCGTCCGGCCGGCGGTCCGCAGCGTGGTGCCCACCGCGCCCAGCGGGTCGGCGCCCGCGGCCAGCTCTTCCCGGTAGCGCCGGACGATGAACAGCGCATAGTCGATGGCAAGTCCGAGGCCGAGGGCCGTGGTCAGGTTCTGCGCGAAGACCGACACGTCGGCGAACTCGGTGATGCCGCGCAGCACCGCGTTCGTCCCCAGGATGGCGACGATGCCCACCGCCAGCGGCAGCAGCGCGGCGACCGCGCTGCCGAAGACCACGATGAGCAGCAGCAGCGTCACCGGCAGGGCGACGATCTCGGCCCGCAGCAGGTCCTCCCGGATGGTGCTCTGCAGTTCGTCGTAGACGGCGGCCTGCCCGCCGAGGCGCACCTCGACCGGGCCGTGCTCACCGCGGAACTCCGGCGCGAGCCGGTCGTAGATCTTGCTGGTGCGGGTCTCGTCCCCGGTGATCCGGGCGGCGATGAGCGCCTCGCTGCCGTCCGCGGACCGCAGCCCGGCGGCCGCCTCCGCGCCCGGCGCCTCCCCCGCGCCGGCCGCACCCCCGGCCGGGTCGGCTCCCGCCCGCTCGGCGGCCCGGGCCGCCGCCCAGTACGACGTGACGCCCTCGACCGAGTCCTGCGCCGCCAGCCGTCCGGCCAGCCGCTCGGCCTCGGCGGCGACCGCGGGGTCGTCCACCCCGTCCGGCCGGCCGCTGTCCACGAGCAGCAGCAGGTTCGGCCGGGCGCCGGGGAACTGCTCGTCCAGCGCGTCCGCGGCGTACGCGGACTCGGACGCCGGGTCCTGCCACCCCCCGCCGCTCATCCGGTCCGCCACCCCGCTCCCGGCCACCACGGCCAGCACCGTGAAGACCAGCGCGAGCAGCAGCGACAGCCTGGGCCTGGCCGTGACGAACCGCGTCCAGCGGCCCGGAACGGCCGTCCCCCCGCCTGCCCTCGGCCATCGGATCCGCCCCTTCGTTGTGCGGCGCAATAGAATGAGACACGAGCCGGAATACGAGTCCGCGCTCGCGTTTCACCAGAATGCGAGCGGGCGCTCGCGTTTGTCAACTTGCCACCGGAGGCTGTGGATAGCCGTGTCGAATCCAGCACCGGCCGCCGACGGGCAGCCGCCCGCCGCCCGGCCGCCCCGCCGCAGGCAGGCGCGCGGCGAACGGCGCGCCCAGCAGCTCCTGGACGCCGCCGCGGCGGTGTTCGCCCGCAACGGATACGCCGCCGCGTCCACGAACGCCATCGCCCGCGAGGCCGGCGTCTCCCCCGGCACGCTGTACCAGTTCTTCCCGAACAAGGAGGCACTGGCCGTCGAGCTGGGCCGGCGCTACAACCACGCGCTGCAGGAGGCGAACAGCGAGGCGTTCACCCCCGCCAACGCCACGCTCCCGCTCGACGGCATGCTCGACGCCGCCCTCGACCCGGTGATCGACTTCTGCGACGCCAACCCCGGCTTCGAGGTGCTGCTGCAGAGCACGGACGCCCCGGGCCTGGTCGCGGAGGAGCACGAGGCGGTGCACACGACGATCGTCGCCGCCGTCGAGGGCATGCTCGCCCTGCGCGCACCGGACCTCTCGCGCGCCGAGATCGCCCGGACCACCACCATGTCGTTCGGCATCTTCAAGGCCGGGCTGCAGCTGTTCATGGCCGCCGGGGACGCCGACCGGGAGGCGTACCGCGCGGAGATCAAGCGCGCCCTGTTCGGCTACCTCGCCCCGGTCGTCGGCACCGACGCCATGCCCCCGCCGGGCTGACCGCGCGATCAGCATGGATGCAAAATACCCCTAGGGGGTATAGTCTGAGGGCAGGGAGCAGAACACGGCTGCACCCACACCGTCGACAAGGGAGACATCCATGAGCGCCCAGACCTCCGTCACCACCGTCTACCAGGTCTCCGGCATGACCTGCGGGCACTGCGAGGGCGCCGTCAGCGCCGAACTCTCCGGCATCGACGGCGTCTCCTCGGCCAAGGCCTCGGCCGCCACCGGCGAGGTGACCGTCACCTCCGACGCGCCGCTCGACGAGGAGAAGGTGCGCGCGGCCGTCGACGAGGCCGGGTACGAGCTGGTCGGCAAGGCCTGACCCGCACCCCTGCGAACGCCGCCGGCCGCAGGGAAGGAGAGTGACTCAGATCACACCGATTCGGGGGTAACCATCTGCACCGGTCGTGTGTCTATTCGGGTGACGTCGACACCCGGCGGAGTCGACGTGCACGAGGCCGGGACGGCACGTGCGAGGAGCATTGAGCGGCCCCTCCCGCGGCGACGTCCCGGCGGCACGAGGCGCCCGGCTCCTATCCGGAGTCGGGAGAGCGAAGCGCCCCGTCGACTGATCCGTGGGGGGATCGCAGACGGGGCGCCTTCGCGTTCCTGCGCTTCGTTGCCGGTGTGCGAACCGCCGGCCGCTCAGCGCTCCTCGACCGGGACGAAGTCCCGCAGGACCTCGCCGGTGTAGATCTGCCGGGGGCGGCCGATACGGGAGCCCGGCTCCTTGATCATCTCGTGCCACTGGGCGACCCAGCCCGGCAGCCGCCCGAGCGCGAAGAGCACGGTGAACATCTCCGTCGGGAAGCCCATCGCGCGGTAGATCAGGCCGGTGTAGAAGTCGACGTTCGGGTACAGCTTGCGATCGACGAAGTAGTCGTCGGCGAGCGCGTGCTCCTCCAGCTTCAGGGCGATGTCCAGCAGCTCGTCGGACTTGCCCAGCGCGGAGAGGACGTCGTGCGCCGCCGCCTTGATGATCTTCGCCCGGGGGTCGAAGTTCTTGTAGACGCGGTGCCCGAAGCCCATGAGCTTCACGCCGTCTTCCTTGTTCTTCACCTTGCGGATGAAGGTGTCGACGTCGCCGCCCGCGGCCTGGATGCCTTCCAGCATCTCCAGCACGCTCTGGTTGGCGCCGCCGTGCAGGGGCCCCCACAGCGCGCTGATGCCCGCCGAGATGGAGGCGAACAGGTTGGCCTGCGAGGAGCCGACCAGCCGCACGGTGGAGGTCGAACAGTTCTGCTCGTGGTCGGCGTGCAGGATCAGCAGCTTGTCGAGCGCGCTGACCACGACGGGGTCCAGGTCGTACTCGGCGGCGGGCACCGAGAAGGTCATGCGCAGGAAGTTCTCGACGTACCCGAGGTCGTTGCGCGGGTAGACCACCGGGTGGCCGACGGACTTCTTGTACGCGTACGCCGCGATCGTCGGCAGCTTGGCCAGCAGCCGGATCGTCGACAGGTGCCGCTGCTGCTCGTCGAACGGGTTGTGGCTGTCCTGGTAGAAGGTCGACAGCGCGCTGACCACGGAGGACAGCATCGCCATCGGGTGTGCGTCCCGCGGGAAGCCGTCGTAGAAGCGCTTGACGTCCTCGTGCAGGAGGGTGTGGCGGGTGATCTCGTCCCTGAACACCGACAGCTCGTCCACGGTGGGCAGCTCACCGTTGATCAGCAGATAGGCGACTTCCAGAAAGGTGCTGCGCTCGGCGAGCTGTTCGATGGGGTAGCCGCGGTAGCGCAGGATCCCCTGCTCGCCGTCCAGATAGGTGATGGCCGACTTGTACGCCGCGGTATTGCCATAGCCGCTGTCCAGGGTCACCAGCCCGGTCTGGGAGCGCAGCTTTCCGATGTCGACGCCGGTGTCTCCGACGGTGCTGTCGACGATCGGGAAGGTGTACTCGCCGTCGCCGTACCGAAGTACTGCAGATTTGTCGCTCACTCTGTCCTCACCCGACGTATCGTGCCTCTTCTTTGAGGTGCTTGAGGTGCCCTGACTACCCTCCAGCTTCCCCCATACGGAGCGGTTACGTGCACTCGGGGTCGGCTGCTGGATCAACATACGGCACTGCGTGCCACATACGGCCCATCGTGCCCCGCCCGCGCGGGTCAGGGGAGACCCACGCGCCCGCGCAGCCGATGGTCCAGCGCCGTACAGCGACGGCCTGCGGAAACGGTGCGCACCGCCTGTCCCAGCGCCCGGCGGGAGCCCACCAGCACGACCAGCTTCCTGGCCCGGGTGACGGCCGTGTACAGCAGGTTCCGCTGGAGCATCATCCAGGCGCCGGTGGTGACGGGGATCACCACGGCCGGGTACTCACTGCCCTGTGAACGGTGGATGGTGACCGCGTACGCGTGCGCCAGCTCGTCCAGTTCGTCGAAGTCGTACGGCACCTCCTCGTCCTCGTCCGTGAGCACCGTCAGCCGCTGTTCGACGGCGTCCAGGCCGGTGACGACGCCGACGGTGCCGTTGAAGACCCCGTTTGCGCCCTTCTCGTAGTTGTTCCGTATCTGCGTGACCTTGTCGCCGACGCGGAACGTACGGCCGCCGAAGCGCTTCTCCGCAAGCCCCGGCCGGCCGGGGGTGACGGCCTCCTGGAGCAGCCCGTTCAGCACGCCGGCGCCGGCGGGGCCGCGGTGCATGGGGGCCAGGACCTGCACGTCGCGGCGCGGGTCGAGGCCGAACTTCGCCGGGACGCGGCGGGCCGCCACGTCCACCGTGAGCCGGCCGGCGGCCTCCGTGTCGTCCTCGGCGAAGAGGAAGAAGTCCGGAAGGCCCTGGGTGAGGGGCTGGACCCCGGAGTTGATGCGGTGCGCGTTGGTGACGACGCCGGACTGCTGGGCCTGCCGGAAGATCCGGGTGAGCCGGACCGCGGGCACCGGGCCGCCCTCCGCCAGCAGGTCGCGCAGCACCTCGCCGGCGCCGACGGACGGCAGCTGGTCGACGTCGCCGACGAGCAGCAGGTGCGCCCCCGGCGGCACGGCCTTGGCGAGCTTGTTCGCCAGCAGCAGGTCCAGCATCGAGGCCTCGTCGACGACGACCAGGTCGGCGTCGAGCGGCCGGTCCCGGTCGTACGCGGCGTCGCCCCCCGGCTTCAGCTCCAGCAGCCGGTGCACGGTCGACGCCTCGGCGCCGGTCAGCTCCGCCAGCCGCTTGGCCGCGCGGCCGGTGGGCGCGGCCATCACCACCTTCGCCCGCTTGGCGCGGGCCAGCTCCACCACCGAGCGGACGGTGAAGGACTTGCCGCAGCCGGGGCCTCCGGTCAGCACCGCGACCTTCTCCGTCAGCGCCAGCCGGACCGCCTGCTCCTGCTCGGGGGCCAGCTCCGCGCCGGTGCGACCGCCGAGCCAGGTGAGCGCACGGGTCCAGTCGACGTCCTGGAAGGCGGGCATGCGGTCCCGCTCGGCGCGCAGCAGGCGCAGCAGCTGGGCGGCCAGGGAGACCTCCGCGCGGTGGAACGGCACGAGGTAGATCCCCTGCACCTCCTCCCCCCCGGCGGGCCCGGGCACCGTCTCCCGGACGACGCCCTCCTCCTTCACCAGCTCGTCCAGGCACTCGATGACCAGGCCGGTGTCGACCTGCAGCAGCTTGACCGCCTCGGTGATGAGCTGCTGCTCGGGCAGGAAGCAGTTGCCCTGGTCGGAGGACTGGGACAGGGCGTACTGCAGGCCGGCCTTGACGCGCTCCGGGCTGTCGTGCGGGATGCCGACGGAGCGGGCGATGCGGTCGGCGGTGAGGAAGCCGATGCCCCAGACGTCGGCGGCCAGCCGGTACGGCTGGTTCTTCACCACGGAGATGGAGGCGTCCCCGTAGGACTTGTAGATCCGCACGGCGATGGACGTGGACACCCCGACGCCCTGGAGGAAGAGCATGACCTCCTTGATGGCCTTCTGCTCCTCCCAGGCGGCGCCGATCAGCCTGGTCCGCTTGGGGCCGAGGCCCGGGACCTCGACGAGCCGCGCGGGCTCCTCCTCGATGACGTCGAGGGTGTCGACGCCGAAGTGGTCGACGATCCGCTCGGCGATACGGGGCCCGATGCCCTTGATGAGCCCCGAGCCGAGGTAGCGGCGGATGCCCTGGACGGTGGCGGGGAGCACCGTTGTGTAGTTCTCCACGGTGAACTGCTTGCCGTACTGCGGGTGGGAGCCCCAGCGGCCCTCCATGCGGAGCGACTCGCCCGGCTGGGCGCCGAGCAGGGCGCCGACGACCGTGAGCAGGTCACCGCCGCGGCCGGTGTCGACGCGGGCGACCGTGTACCCGTTGTCCTCGTTGGCGTACGTGATCCGTTCGAGGACCCCCTCCACCACCGCCAGTTGCGTCATGGGCAAGACGCTACCCGCGGGCCCCGACATCGCGGGCGGGCCTGTGGACGAACCGGCGGTTGTGGACAACCCCGCTTCCGCGGGCGGCCGGGCTCAGTGAGGGGGCCCGGCCCTCGCGGGCCGGACCCCCTCACGTCCCCCTCCGAGGGCTCCCCCACCCCCCTGGTACTCCCCCCGGGGAGCCGATGTCCTATACGACCCCGGTTGGCGGCGAAGGGTTGCACGGCAGCGGCACTTTATCGATCTGTAACCCGATGTGCCGACGCGGATAATCGGTCGTAACGTTTCAGACATGAGGGGCAAACCAGTCCACAAGGCCGTCCTGGACGACCTCGGTCCGGAGCAGCTGCACCAGGTGGCCGACGAGCTGGGTACCGGCAGCCGGGGCGCGAAGCGGGTCGTCGGCGAGACGGTCGCCGCCCTCACCGGCTCACTCGCTCAGGAGGCGTCCACCACCCACGGGGCACACGAGGTCGAGCAGGCGCTCGACGAAGCCCGGGGAGCGGCGCCCGCGGGCGCCGGCGCCGCCGCAGGCCCGGCGAAGGACACGTCCGCCCTCGTCGGCGCGGTGCCGTTCACCGGGGGTGCGCCCGGCGGCGGGATGCTCGCGACGATCATCGGCAGGACGAGCATGCCGGTGGCCCGCGCCGTCTCGCAGCGCACGGACATCCCGATGGCGCAGGTGTCCCGGGCGCTGAAGATCCTCACGCCGGTGGTGATGACTGCCGTCTCCCGGACCGCGAAGAACCGCAAGGTCCAGGCGGAGGGGCTGTCCGAGATGCTCGCGCAGGAGCGGCGGGCGCCACCGCGCCTGACGGCGCGGCCCGGGGCGGGCCCGTACGCGACGAGCACCCCGGGGACAGCCGGGACGGGCCGTGGGACCGCCGCGGGCCCGGCGCACGGCGGAGTCCGCCGGCCGCTCAGCGTGCGACCAGCCGCTCGTACCGCTCGACGATCTCCGCCAGCACCTCCGAGCCCTCGCGCGCCCACAGCCCCGGGTTGAAGATCTCGACCTCCACGAAGCCCGTGTACCCGGCCTCGTCCACCCGTTTCCGGAACCAGCGCAGGTCGACGCTCCCGTCGCCCAGCTGCCCCCGCCCCAGCAGCACGCCCTCCGGCAGCGGCGTCACCCAGTCCGCCAGCTGGAAGGCCGCGATCCGGCCGGACGTCCCCGCGCGCGTGATCTGCGCCGCGACGGTGTCGTCCCACCACAGGTGGTACGTGTCCACCACCACGCCCACCCGGTCCGCGGGGAAGCGCTCGGCCAGGTCCAGCGACTGGGCCAGCGTGGAGACCACGCACCGGTCGGCGGCGTACATCGGGTGCAGCGGCTCGATCGCCAGCCGCACGGCGCGCTCCGCCGCGTACGGCGCGAGGACGCCCAGCGCGTCCGCGATGCGCTCCCGTGCGCCGTGCAGATCGCGGCTGCCGTCGGGGAGCCCGCCGGAGACGAGCACGAGCGTATCCGTGCCCAGCGTGGCCGCCTCGTCGATGGCGCGCCGGTTGTCGTCGAGGGCGGCGGCGCGCTCCCCCGGGTCGCCGGCGGTGAAGAAGCCGCCGCGGCACAGGCTGGTCACCGTCAGCCCGGCGTCGCGGAACAGCCTGGCGGCGGCGTCCACCCCGTACTCCTGGACGGGCGCGCGCCACAGCCCCACTCCGCGGAGCCCGGCCGCCGCGCAGCCGTCGGCCAGCTCCGGGAGCGACCACTGCCGGATCGTCTCCTGGTTGAGGCTGAGCCGGGCCGGCGCACCGGCCGGCTGTCCGGCGCTCACCGGACGACTCCGTGGACGGCGAGGAAGGAGGTCATGCGCTCCGCCGCGCGCTGCGGGTCGGGGAACAGGCCGAGGGTGTCGGCCAGTTCGTACACGCGCGCGAGATGCGGCAGGGAGCGTGCCGACTGCTGCCCGCCGACCATCGTGAAGTGGCTCTGGTGGCCGCCGAGCCAGGCCAGGAACACGACGCCCGTCTTGTAGAAGCGCGTCGGGGCCTGGAAGAGGTGGCGGGCCAGCGGCACGGTCGGGTCGAGGGCCTTACGGAAGCCGGCGGCGTCGCCGGTGTCGAGGGTCCGTACGGCCTCGGCGGCCAGCGGGGCGAGCGGGTCGAAGACGCCGAGGAGGGCGTGGCTGAAGCCGTGCTCGTCGCCCTCGATCAGCTCGGGGTAGTGGAAGTCGTCGCCGGTGTAGCAGCGCACGCCGCGGGGCAGCCGCCGGCGCAGGGCGACCTCGCGGGAGGCGTCGAGGAGGGAGACCTTCACGCCGTCGACCTTGTCCGGATGCTGGGCGATGACGTCGAGGAACGTGTCCGTGGCGGCGTCAAGGTCGGAGCTGCCCCAGTAGCCGGCGAGCGCGGGGTCGAACATGTCGCCCAGCCAGTGCAGGATCACGGGCTCGCGCGCCTGGCGCAGCAGCGAGCCGTACGTCTCCACGTAGTCCCCGGGGCCGCGGGCGCACACCGCCAGCGCGCGGGAGGCCATGAGCACGGCCTGCGCGCCGGCGTCCTCGACCAGGGCGAGCTGCTCCTCGTACGCGGCCCGCACGTCGGCGACGGTGGCGCCCGCGGCGGCGAGCTGGTCGGTGCCGGCGCCGCAGGCGACGCGGCCGCCGTGGGCGGCGGCCTCGGCGGCGGAGCGCCGGATCAGCTCGGCGGCGCGGGGCCAGTCCAGCCCCATGCCGCGCTGCGCGGTGTCCATGGCCTCGGCGACGGCGAGGCCGTGGGACCACAGGTGGCGCCGGTAGGCGAGGGTGGCGTCCCAGTCGACCGCGGCGGGGCTGTCCGGGTCTCCCGGGCCGGTGTCGGCGTACGGGTCGGCGACGACGTGCGCGGCGGCGAAGACCGTGCGGCAGGAGGGGCGCGGGCCGCCGGCGGCGAGCGCCGGAGCGGGCTCCGCGCGCGGTTCGTACGCCTCCAGTACGCCCCCCGGCCGGGGCAGCGGGACCGCCGTCATCGGGCCAGCTCCGGGATCTCGACGCGGCGTCCCTCCGCGGCCGCCCTGAGGCCCAGCTCGGCGAGCTGCACTCCGCGCGCGCCGGCGAGCAGGTCCCAGTGGTACGGCTCGTCGAGCGCCAGGTGCCGCAGGAACAGCTCCCACTGGGCGCGGAAGCCGTTGGGGAAACCGGCGGGGCCGGCGTTGTCCGGCACCTCCTGCCACTGGTCGCGGAAGGTCTCGGAGACCGGCAGGTCCGGGTTCCACACCGGCTTCGGCGTCGTCGCCCGGTGCTGGACGCGGCAGCCGCGCAGGCCCGCGACGGCGGAGCCCTCCGTGCCGTCGACCTGGAACTCGACCAGCTCGTCGCGGTGGACACGCACCGTCCAGGAGGAGTTGATCTGGGCCACGACGGGGCCGCCGGGCGCGGCCAGCTCGAAGATGCCGTACGCCGCGTCGTCGGCGGTCGCCTCGTACTCCTCGCCGTTCTCGTCCCAGCGGCGCGGCAGGTGGGTGGTGACGTGCGCCTGCACGCTGCGCACCGGGCCGAACAGCTCGTGCAGGATGTACTCCCAGTGCGGGAACATGTCGAGCACCATCCCGCCGCCGTCCTGCGCGCGGTAGTTCCAGGAGGGCCGCTGGGCGGGCTGCCAGTCGCCCTCGAAGACCCAGTAGCCGAACTCGCCGCGCACCGACAGGATGCGGCCGAAGAAGCCGCCGTCGACGAGGCGCTTGAGCTTGAGCAGGCCGGGCAGGAAGAGCTTGTCCTGGACGACGCCGTGCTTGACGCCCGCGCCCTGCGCCATCCGGGCGAGTTCGAGGGCGGCGGACGCGGAGGCGGCGGTCGGCTTTTCCACGTAGATGTGCTTGCCGGCCGCGACGGCCTTCTTCACCGCCTCCTCGCGGGCGGAGGTGACCTGGGCGTCGAAGTACAGCTCGACGGAGTCGTCCGCGAGCACGGCGTCGAGGTCGGTGGAGTATTCCGGCAGGTCGTGCCGGCGGGCGAGGTCCTTCAGCGCGTGTTCCCTGCGACCCACCAGAACGGGCTCGGGCCACAGCACGTCGCCGCCGCCGAGATCCAGCCCGCCTTCCTCGCGAATGGCAAGAATCGAACGGACGAGGTGCTGTCGATACCCCATCCGCCCGGTGACGCCGTTCATGGCGATACGCAGCGTCCTACGTGGCATCTGGTCTCCTGTAGTAAGCGCTTTCTGCCCCGGGAGAAAGTTATCCCCGCCCGGCCTGCCGCGCAAGAGCCCTACCGGGTGCGGGCCCGGGCCGTGCACACTCCTGCCACCCCCGCGACGCGGGCGGCGCGACGTGCAAGACTTCCGCTCACAGCCCGGGCCGGCGACCGGCGCCGGGCGGGGGCTCCGCACGGGCCCCGGGGGATTCCGGCACCGGGCCGGAACGCCGTATCCGAACGGGAGGCAGAGCGATGGCAGTCACCCTCGCGGACGTCGCGGCACGCGCCCGCGTCTCCGCCGCGACCGTCTCCCGGGTGCTCAGCGGCAACTACCCGGTGGCCGAGGCCACCCGCGCGCGCGTGCTCGCCGCGGTGGACGAGCTGGACTACGTCATCAACGGCCCCGCGAGCGCCCTCGCCGCCGCCACCTCCGACCTGGTCGGCGTCCTGGTCAACGACGTCGCCGACCCGTTCTTCGGCATCATGGCCAGCGCCGTGCAGTCCGAGCTGGGCAGCGAGAAGCTGGCCGTCGTCTGCAACACCGGCGGCTCCCCGGAGCGCGAGCTGACCTACCTCACGCTCCTGCTGCGGCAGCGCGCCGCCGCCGTCGTGATCACCGGCAGCGCCGTCGAGACGCCCGAGTACGCGGCGGCCAGCGCGGCGAAGGTGGGCCGGCTGGCGGCGAACGGCACCCGCGTCGTGCTCCTCGGCCGGCCGGCGAGCGCCGCGCCCGAGGGCTCCACGTTCGCCGTCGAGTTCGGCAACCGCGAGGGCGGGCGGCGGCTCACCGAGCACCTCGTCTCCCTCGGCCACCGCCGCATCGGCTACGTCGCGGGCCCCGCCGACCGCACCACCACCCGGCACCGCCTCGAAGGCCACCGGGCCGCACTCGCCGCCCACGGCCTCGGCGGCGACGCCGACGCGCTAGGCCGGCTGACGGTGCACGGCCCGTACACCCGGCAGTCCGGCTACGACGGCGCGCTCGAACTGCTCGACCGCGAGCCGGGGCTGACCGCCGTCGTCGGCTCCAACGACGCGGTGGCGCTGGGCATCTGCGCGGCGCTGCGCGAGAAGGGGCTCGACATCCCCGGTGACGTCTCGGTCGCCGGCTTCGACGACCTGCCGTTCAGCGCGGACGCGACGCCCGCGCTGACGACGGTGCGGCTGCCGCTGCAGGAGGCGGCGGCGCGGGCGGCGCGGCTGGCCCTGGGCCGGGAGGAGTCGCCGGCGGGCGGGCGGCACCTGGTGCCGGCGGAGCTGGTGGCGCGGGCCTCGACGGCGGCACCGCGGGCGTAGCGGCGAGGCGCGGGCGCGGGCGCGGCGCCGGGGCGGCCGCGCGGCCGCGGGGCGACCTGTGGACAACTCTGCGCGGGGTCGGCGCTTCCGGGTATCTTTGACTCAGTCAAAGGAAAGCGCGCGCCAGGAGGTGGGGTTCCGTGACCATCGAGGACATCCGCTCGTTCAACCGCTTCTACACGAATCTGATCGGCGCCCTCGACTACAGCCGCCATCTCTACACGCCGTACACGCTCACCGAGGCCCGCGTCCTCTACGAGCTGAACCACGCCCCGCAGGCGGACGCCGCCGACCTGCGCGGGGCGCTCACGCTGGACGCGGGGTATCTCAGCAGGCTGCTCGGCAGGTTCGAGAAGGACGGCCTGGTCACGCGGGGCCCGTCGGCCGAGGACGCGCGGCGGCAGCGGGTGGCGCTCACCCCGCGCGGGCGGGAGGCGGCCCATCTGCTGGAGGAACGCTCGCGGGAGCAGGTGGGGACGCTGCTGGGGCGGGTTCCGCCGGACCGGCGTGCGCAGCTGGCCGCCGCGATGAGCACGGTGCGGGCGCTGCTGTCGGAGTCGGCCGTCCCCGAGCTGGTCGGGGAGGTCGAGCTGCGCGAGCCGGGGCCGGGCGAGCTGGGCTGGATCGTCCAGCGCCACGGCGAGCTGTACGCGCAGGAGTACGGCTGGAACGCGGACTTCGAGGCACTGGTGGCCCGGATCGTCGCGGACTACGCCGCGCACCGCGACCCGGCATACGAGCGCACATGGATAGCCGACCTCGGCGGCCGGCCGGTCGGCACGGTCATGTGTGTGCGGGACGACGCCCCGGACACCGCGCGGCTGCGGCTGCTGCTGGTGGACCCCGAGGTGCGGGGACACCGGCTGGGTGCGCGGCTGGTCGACGAGTGCATCGCCTTCGCCCGTGCGGCGGGATACCGCGCGGTGGTGCTGTGGACGAACTCGGTACTGACCTCCGCCCGCCGCATCTACGAGCGCGCGGGCTTCGAGCTGACGGCCGAGAAGCCGCACCACAGCTACGGCGCGGATCTGGTGGGCCAGGACTGGAGGCTGACGCTCTGAGCCGTTCCGCCGCATGGCCGCCCCCGGGGCGCGGGCGGTTGCTTCGGGTGGCGGGGCGCGGGGTTGCCAGGCCCGGTGGGGTCTGATCGACTCACCGCATGCGACTCGCCTTCTCCACCCTCGGCCTGCCCCAGCTTCCCGTCGCCGAGGTCGTCCGGCTCGCCCGCGACCGTGGCTACCAGGGCGTGGAGCTGCGGTGCCACCCCGAGGAGCCGGTGCACACCGGGCTCGGGATCAGCGAGCGGGCCGACGTGGTCGAGGAGTTCGCCGCGGCCGGGGTGGAGATCCCGGCGCTGGCGGGGTACGCGGGCGTCGCCGAGCCCGGTGACGACGAGCCGGTCGTCGCGGAGATGCGCGGGTTGCTGGCGCTCGCCCGGGACGTGGGCGCCGCGCACGTCCGGGTGTTCCCGCGCGGCGGCGGGCAGCCGGCCGTCGAGGCGGACCCCACCGCCGCGCGGCGGCTCGCCGCGGTGGCCCCGTACGCCGCGGACCTCGGCGTGCGCGTGCTGCTGGAGACGCACGACTCGCACCGCACCGGCGCGGACGTCGCCCGGGTCCTCGACCTCGCCGGGCACAAGAGCACCGGTGCGCTGTGGGACGTGATGCACACCTGGCTCGGCGGCGAGGAGCCGCGGGACACGCTTGCCGTGCTCGCCCCGTACCTCGGCTACGTGCAGGTCAAGGACGCGGCCTCGCCGGGGGACCTGACGCCGCTGGCGCTGGGCGACGGGTCGGTGCCGCTGGCGGAGGTCCTGGCGGTGCTGACGGAGGCGGGCTGGGACGGCTGGCTGTGCTGGGAGTACGAGAAGCGCTGGTACCCCGACGTCCCGGAGCTGCCGCAGCTGCTCGCCGCGGGCCGCGAGCACCTGCTGCGGCTGCTGGCCGACGTGGCCTGACCCCCGTCGCCCCGCCGGTGCACACCCGGTGCGGCGGCACCTCGCCCGTGTCACATCCGGTGTCTCGCGGGCTCGTGTCTGCCGAACCGTGACGAGGGGATGACGTGAGCGATGGAGGAGACCGAGTGGCGAACGTCGCGCTGATCAACCGGCCCGCACCCGCGCCGGCCTGACGTCGTCACGCGGCGGGCGCGGGCCGCCGCCCCGTCCGGGGCGGTCCGCGCCGCCCCGCCGCCGACGCCCGCCGCCGGCCAGCGACGTCACCGCCACCCCGCCGACCAGCAGCAGCGCCGCCACCCAGCGCAGCCCGGTGATCCCCTCGCCCAGGAACACCGCCGCCGAGGACATCCCCGCGACCGGTACCAGCAGCGAGAACGGGGCCACCGTGGAGGCGTCGTACGTCCGCAGCAGATAGCCCCAGACGCCGAAGCCGAAGATCGTGACGATCCACGCGATGTAGACGACCGCGCCGACGCCCGCCCAGTCCAGCGAGCGCAGCGCCGCCCAGTCCCGCTCCGGCCCCTCGAAGACCAGCGACAGCGCGAGCAGCGGCAGTACGGGCACGCAGGAGACCCACACCATGAACCGCAGCCCGTCCGGCGGCGCGGCCTTGCGCATGATGACGTTCGCGACGCCCCAGGAGAACGCCGACGCCAGCACGATCGCGAACGCCCCCAGCGGCCCGGAGCCGCCCTCGTCCACCGCGGCCAGCGCCACCCCGCACAGCGCCACCCCCATGCCCGCCAGCCGCACCCGCCCCGGCCGCTCCCCCAGCACCACCGCCGCGATGCCCGCCGTGAACACCGCCTGTATCTGCAGCACCAGCGACGACAGCCCCGCCGGCATCCCCCGCTCCATGCCGACGAACAGCAGCCCGAACTTCACGGTCCCCAGCACCAGCCCGACCGCCAGGATCCACTTGACCGCCACCTGCGGCCGGCCGACGAGGAACACCGCCGGCAGCGCCGCCACCAGGAAGCGCAGCGCGGTGAACAGCAGCGGCGGGAAGTGGTCGAGACCCACCTCGATGACGACGAAGTTGAGGCCCCAGAAGAAGGCGACGAGGACGGCGAGTGCGATGTGCAGCGGGCGCATCCACCAAGGATCGACCCCGACGACCGTAAAGCACCAGCACGTATTACTTCATGATTGGATGTAGCAACGCTGAAATCTGGGGGTGACGATGCTCGACCTGTCCCGCCTCCGCGCCCTGCACGCGGTGGCCGTCCACGGCTCCGTCGGCGCCGCCGCGGCCGCCCTCGGCTACACCCCGTCCGCCGTCTCCCAGCAGATCGCCAAGCTGGAGCGCGAGACGCGCACGCCGCTGCTGGAACGCCGCGGCCGCGGGGTGACGCTCACCGACGCCGCCCAGCACCTCGCCGCCACCGCGGAGCAGTTGCTCGCCCTCGTCGAGGAGGCCGAGACCACGCTGGAGGAGCGCCGCGGCCGGCCCATGGGGCGGCTGACCGTGGCCTGCTTCGCGACCGCCGCCCGCGGGCTGCTGCCCGCGGCGCTGGCGGCGCTGGCCGCGGAGCACCCGGCGCTGGACACCCGCATGCTGGAGGCCGACCCGCACCTCTCCCCCGGGCTGGTCACCCGCGGCGTGGCCGACCTCGCCGTCGCCCACGACTGGGACATCGCCCCGCTGCCCACCCCCGAGGGGATGGAGCTGGCGGCCATCGGCGACGACCTGTGCGACATCTGCGTCCCGGCCGGCCACCCCTTCGCCCGGCGCGCCGGGCTCGTCCGCGCGGACCTCGTGGGCGAGCGCTGGATCTGCCAGCCGCCGGGCTCGACCTGCCACGACTGGCTCGTACGCACCCTGCGCACCTCCGGCCACGAGCCGGATCTCGCCTACCAGGTCGCCGAGTACGCCTCGCAGCTCGCGCTGGTCGCGGCGGGGCTGGGCATCGCGCTGGTGCCGCGGCTGGGCCGCGGGCCGCTGCCGGCGGGGGTGGTCGCGGTGCCGCTGGAGCCGGTGCCGGTGCGGCGGGTGTACGCGCTGTGGCGTACAGGAGCGGCGCGCCGGCCGGCGATCCGGGAGGCGGTGCGGCTGATGCAGCGGGAGTGGAAGGAGCGGGCCGGCGGCTGACGGCGGGCGGGGAACGGCCGTGCCCGCGGGCTGAGACAGCCCGCGGGCACGGCGTGCATCGCTCAGCGGCCCGGCCGGCGCGCCGCTCGGCGGCCGCGGCTCACGGCCGGAGCGACTGCTCGCGCAGTTCCTTCTTCGTCACCTTGTCCAGCCCGCTGTCGTACGCGGCCAGCGGCTTCGCCTTCGAGGTGCCGGTCTCGGCCTCGACGTCGGCCCAGTCGAGGATCCGCTCCGTCGCCTTGGCGCGCTGCGCCTCCGGCAGCTGGCTGACCCGCGCGCCGTGGTTCGCGCCCGGCGCGGTGTAGACGTACGAGTCCCGCGCGCCCCGCCCGAGGCGGAACGGCTCGGCGCCCCACGGGTCGTTCTCGCCGTAGACGAACAGCATCCGGCGGGCGTTCTTGCGCACCCAGCGGTCGATGTCGTTCATCACCCACGGCTTGAAGCGCATGTCGATGTCGCGCGGGACGAAGTTCCGCGGCGGCAGGTAGCCGTAGCGGCTCAGGTCCTTCAGGTGCGGCAGCTGGATCGTGGGCGCGCCCAGCTCGGTGCCCGCCTGGTAGTAGTAGGGCGTGTACGGCGCGAGCCCCTGGTCGCTGTAGAAGGACCAGCCGGCGATGGCGTCCACGTAGTCGTAGAGTCCCTGGTCGGAAATGGTGGCGGCGTCCGGCACGTCGGCGCAGTCGGCGGCCGAGCTGTACTGCCAGAAGCCCCACACGAGGTCGAGGACGGTCGCCTCGAACGCCTTGTCCAGGCTGCCGACCGTGGTGAAGGTGGCGCCCGACTCCGCGGCCCAGGCCGCGTACTTCTCCGACAGCGCGTCCCGCCGCACCAGCGCCTCGCGCTGCACGGCGTTGAGCGCGTCCCGGCACTCCTTGGTCCCGACCCGCTCGAAGAACCGGTCGTAGGCCGCGTCCTCCCTGTTCACCACGTCGTTCGGCGCGACGTACGCGACGACGCCGTCCATGTCGCGCGGGTAGAAGCGCTCGTAGTACGTGGCGGTCATGCCGCCCTTGCTGCCGCCGGTGGCCAGCCAGTTCTCGTCGTAGACGTCGTTCAGGGCCCGGAAGATGCGGTGCTGGTCGCTGGCGGCCTGCCAGATGTCGAGCTTCTTCCAGTCCGCGGGGTCGGGCCGGGAGGGGGTGAAGAACCGGTACTCCATGGAGACCTGGTTGCCGTCCACGATCTGTGTCGGCTCGCTGCGCGACGGCCTGGTGGAGACGTCGTAGCCGCTGGTGGAGAAGACGGTGGGCCGGTCGGTGTCCTTGTGCAGCACGGTGAGCCGCTGCTGGAAGGTCCGGCCGTGCGGCCTGTGGTGGTCGACGGGCTGTGTGTAGTTCAGAACGAAGTAGCGGTAGCCGTCGACCGGCTTCTCCTCGATCAGGCTCATGCCGTCGATCGAGAGGAGCCGGTCCTTGATGTCGGTCCCGTCCGCGGTGGCGGCCGCGACCGGTGAACTGCCCAGCCCCGCCGTGCCGGTGAGCACGGCCAGACTCAGCAGCCATCCGAGCGTCCTGCGCATCTTCCCTCCCCGGGTTCACAATGACCCTCGGAACCTAGCCGTGTTGGCCGCCCCGGACCAGAACGCCGAGCCCACCTGTGGATAACTATCCACGGATTGCGCTGCTTCGATTACGCTGTGTAGCGGGAAATTCGGACGGGCAGGGCAGGAAAGGGAAGGCGGGGGCGGGGGCGGGGGCGGACGATGCGGCACGACCACCCGGGAGGACTTCGTCGACGGCTACGCCGGCTGCGCCGCCGGTTCCACCGAGCCCGCGTAGGTCCGCCACAGCTCCGCGTACCGGCCGCCCCGGGCGAGCAGTTCCTCGTGGGTGCCGTCCTCGGTCGCCCGGCCGTGGTCGAGGACCACGACGCGGTCGGCGCGGGCCGCCGTGGTCAGCCGGTGGGCGACGACGAGGGTGGTGCGGCGGCCCGCGAGGCGGTCGGTGGCGCTGTTGACCGCGGCCTCGGTGGCGAGGTCGAGGGCGGCGGTGGCCTCGTCGAGGAGCAGGATGTCGGGGTCGACCAGCTCGGCGCGGGCGAGGGCGATGAGCTGGCGCTGGCCGGCGGAGAGGTTGCGGCCGCGTTCGGCCACGTCGTGGAGGTAGCCGCCGGGCAGCGAGGCGATCATGTCGTGCGCGCCCACGGCGCGCGCGGCGGCCTCGACCCGGGCGTCGTCGGCGTCGGGCCGGCCGTAGGCGATGGCGTCGCGGACGGTGCCGGAGAAGAGGTACGACTCCTGGGGGACGACGCCGAGGCGCTGGCGGTAGCCGGTGAGGTCGAGTTCGCGCAGGTCGGCGCCGTCGACGCGGACGGCGCCGCGGGTCGGGTCGTAGAACCGCGCGGCCAGCTTGACCAGCGTCGACTTGCCGGCGCCGGTCTCGCCGACGAACGCGACGGTCTGGCCGGCCGGGATCGTCAGGTCGAGCCCGGTCAGCGCCGCCTCGGCGGCGCCGTCGGCCTGCCCGTCGTACGCGAAGTGCACGTCGTCGAACGTGATCTCGCCGCGCAGCCGCCCGACCGGCCGCGGCCGCGGGGGCGGCGGTGTGGAGGGCTCCTCGTGCAGGAGTTCCCGGATGCGGCCGAGCGCGACGGCCGCCTGCTGGTAGCCGTCGAAGACCTGGGAGAGCTGCTGCACGGGGGCGAAGAACAGGTCGATGTACAGCAGGTATGCCACCAGCGCGCCCGCGGTGAGCGTGCCCGCGGCCACCCGGTCCGAGCCGATCGCCAGCACGCCCACGGTGGCGAAGGAGGCGAGGAGCTGCACGAAGGGGAAGTAGACCGATATGAGCCACTGGCCGCGCACCCGCGCCCGGCGGTAGCCGTCGCTGCGCTCGGCGAACCGTGCGGCGCCGCCGTTCTCGCGGCGGAACGCCTGCACGATGCGCAGCCCGGCGACCGACTCCTGCAGGTCGCCGTTGACGACGCTGACGCGCTCGCGCGCCAGCTCGTACGCCTTGACGCTCTGCCGGCGGAAGAAGAACGTGCCCACGATCAGCGGCGGCAGGGTGGCGAAGACGACCAGGGCCAGCTGGAGGTCGATGACCAGCAGCGCGACCAGGATGCCGAAGAAGGTCAGCAGCGAGACGACGGCGGTGACCAGGCCGGTCTGCAGGAACGTGGACAGGGCGTCCACGTCCGTGGTCATCCGGGTCATGATCTTGCCGGTCAGATGGCGCTCGTAGTAGTCGAGGCCGAGCCGCTGGAGCTGGGCGAATATCTTGACGCGCAGCGCGTAGAGCACCCGCTCGCCGGTGCGGCCGGTGAGCCGGGTCGCGCCGACCTGGGCGGCCCACTGGCCGAGCACGACGACGAGCGCGAGCCCCGCGGCGGTCCACACGGCGCCGAGCGAGAGCTGCTGGACGCCTTCGTCGATGCCGTGCCGGATGAGGACGGGCAGCAGCAGCCCGGCGATCGCGTCGCCGGCGACGAAGAGGAGCGCGACGGCCAGCGGGGCGCCGAAGCCGCGCAGCAGGCGGCGCAGCCCGTACGACTCCTCCGCCGCCTCGGCGCGGTCCTCGTCCACCCCGGGGGCGTCGGTGGCGGGCGGCAGGGCGGCGACCTTGGCCAGCAGCTCGGGGCTGCCGGGCGAGCCGGCGAGCATGCCGGCGAAGCCGGAGGGATCGCCGGCGGAGGCGGTGGAGTTGCCGCCGGCGGCGGTGCTCTGCTCGCCGGTCTCCTTGCGCACCCACAGGCCGGGGGTGACGCCCTCGACGCTGGCGTGGGTGTCGGCGGCGGCCTGGCCGGCCGGGTCGCGCTCCCGGTCCGCCAGCTCGTCCGGGTCCGTCAGCAGCCGGCGGTACAGCGGACAGCGGGCCTGCAGCTCCTCGTGGGTGCCGACGTCGACCAGCCGGCCGCCGTCGAGGACGGCGATGCGGTCGGCGAGCGCCAGGGTGGACCGGCGGTGGGCGATGAGCAGCGTGGTGCGGCCGGCCATGACGCTCTTGAGCGCCTCGTGGATCTCGTGCTCGACGCGGGCGTCGACCGCGGAGGTGGCGTCGTCCAGCAGCAGCAGCCGGGGGTCGGTGAGGATCGCGCGGGCCAGCGCGATGCGCTGGCGCTGGCCGCCGGAGAGGGTCATGCCCTGTTCGCCGACGACGGTGTCGTAGCCCTCCGGGAGGCCGCCGGCCGGGCCGCCGTCGCCGGCGTCGCCGTCTCCGCTGCCGCCGCCGTTGCCCAGGTCCGTGATGAAACCGTCGGCCTGGGCGGCGCGGGCGGCGGCCCGGATCTCCTCGTCGGTCGCGCCGGGGTGGCCGTAGGCGATGTTCTCCCGGATGGACTCCGAGAACAGGAAGCTGTTCTCGGGGACGAGCCCGATGGCCGCGCGCAGGGACGACAGCGTGAGGTCGCGTACGTCGTGGCCGCCGACGCGGACGGCGCCGCCGTCGCCCGCGGCCGGGCCCGCCGTGACGTCGTAGTAGCGGGGTATCAGCATCGACAGCGTGGACTTGCCGCTGCCGGAGGCGCCGACGACGGCCATCGTCTCGCCGGGCTCGACGCGCAGCGACAGCCGGTCGAGCACCGGGTGGTCGGGGTCGTACCCGAAGGTCACGTTGTCGAACTCGACGTCGGCGGGGGCGTCGGCCGGCAGTTCGTGTGCGCCGGGCCGGTCGGACAGCTCCGGCTCGGTGTCGATCAGCTCGTAGACCCGCTCCACGCCCGCGCGGGCCTGCTGTCCGACGGTCAGCATCGTCGCGAGCATCCGGACCGGGCCGACGAGCTGGGCCAGATAGGTGGAGAAGGCGACGAAGGTGCCGAGGGTGATCTGCCCGCGGGTGGCCATCCAGCCGCCGAGCGCCAGCATGCCGACCTGGCCGAGGGAGGGCACGGCCTGCAGGGCGGGGGTGTAGCGGGCGTTCATGCGGACGGTGCGCAGCCGGGCGGCGTAGAGCTTGCGGCTGACGGCGCGGAGCTTGCCGGTCTCCTGCTCCTCCTGGCCGAAGCCCTTGACGACGCGGACGCCGCCGACGGCCCCGTCCACGACGGACGCCACGGTGCCGGCCTGCTGCTGGGCATACCAGGTGGCGGGGAAGAGCCGGGTGCGGCTGCGGTTGGCGATCCACCACAGGGCGGGGGCGACGCCGAGGGCGACGAGGGTGAGCAGCGGGGAGAGCACGACCATGACGACCAGCGAGACCGCGAAGAGCAGCACGTTGCCGATCATCATCGGGACCATGAAGAGCAGGCCCTGGACGAGCTGCAGGTCGGTGGTGCCGCGGCCGACGACCTGCCCGGTGGACAGCTCGTCCTGGCGGCGGCCGTCGAGCCGGACGATGGCGTCGTACATCTCGGTGCGCAGGTCGTGCTGCACGTCGAGGGCGAGCCGGCCGCCGTAGTAGCGCCGGACATAGGTGAGGCCGTAGACGGCGAGGGCGGCGAGGATCATCAGGGCGGCCCAGGGCGCGAGGGGCCGGTCGCCGGAGACGATCACGTCGTCGATGATCAGCTTGGGGATGAGCGGGACGAGGGCCATGATGCCCATCCCCGCGAGGGAGGCGCCGAGGGAGAGCAGAACGTTGCGTCGGTAGCGGAGACAGTGTCGTACCAGCCGCCGCGCCCAGCCGTCGGGTCGGCTCCGCGAAGGGGTCTGCTCCGCTGGGTCGTCCCCCGTGGGCCGCTGCCCGGCTGGGATCTTCCCCGATGGTTCCGCCACCGGTCGCCTCCGCCTCCGTGTCGATCGTTTCCGGTCCAGGATCGACAACCGACGGGCGCCGGGATTTGTTTCTCGGGTGCGTACGGAATGTTGCCCGCGAGCCGCGCGGGCGCTCGGGCGCGGGTCAGGCCACGGCCTGCAGCTGCGGCGGGCTGCTGCCGGTGAGCACCTCCACCAGTACCAGTAACCGGGTCAGCGGCTGCTCCACGCCGCCGTGCCCGTCCGCGGGCACGGCGGGGCCGCCGCCCGCGGAGAAGCGGGCCCAGACGGCCTTGCCGTAGGGGCCCGGCTCGCTCCAGCCCCAGCTGTCGCTGAGGCACTCCACGATCTGCATCCCCCGCCCCGACTCCGCCATCGGGTCCGCGACGCACACCCGCGGGACGCCGTTCCCGGGGTCGAAGACCGCGCACACGACCTCCTCGCCGCGGCGCAGCAGGCTGAGCACGACGGGATGGGGGGCCTGGCTCCAGGACGGTTCGCAGAGACCGTGCCGCAGCGCGTTGGCCACCAACTCCGAGGCGACGGAGGCGACGTCGTCGACCAGCTCTTCCAGCAGCCACCCGCGGAGCGTCGCGCGGGCGACGTCGCGGGCGATGGATATGGACCGGGGGTCGTCCTCGAGCGTGCACGCTGCGAACTCGGAGGCTGTCACCCACCCTTCAGCCGGTGCGGTCATCTCCAACTCCCCAGTCTCACGTGCACGTTGATGAAACAGGTTGCGATGCCATAGTGATCGATGTGCACTTGCCGCTGCAAGTACGGATGCAATTTCATTCGCAAGAACAGGTGCACGTACATTGGTGTCCCGATCACACAAGGAGGCACGATGCAGCAGGTCACGAACGGCGTACCGGCGGACCAACTGGTCGGAATCGCCTGGCGGAAGAGCCGGTTCAGCAACCCGAACGGCGAGTGCGTGGAGGTCGCCGGGCTCCCCGGCGGGGACATCGCCATGCGCAACTCGCGCGATCCGGGCGGACCGGCCCTCATCTACACACAGGCGGAGATCACCGCCTTCCTGCTCGGCGCGAAGGACGGCCAGTTCGACGATCTGATCGTCAACGGCTCGGCGGGGAAGCCCGGTTGAACCCCGCAGTAGCTGTACACCGAACCCTTCACGGTGAGAGACTGAGCGGTCGATTCACATACCGCGGGACAGGGGCAGGTCGCATGTCAGCGTCACCGGAGCAGACGTCATCGGTACGCCGGGCACTTACTCAGCAGCACGGAGGACCCACGGTCCTGCGCATCCTGCTGGGCACACACCTGCGCCGGCTCCGGGAGGCTGCCGACGTCACCCGCGAGGCCGCCGGTGACGCGATCCGGGCCTCGCACGCCAAGATCAGCCGTCTTGAGCTGGGCCGGGTGGGGTACAAGGAGCGCGACGTCGCCGACCTGCTCACCCTCTACGGCGTCACGGACGAGCAGGAGCGTGCCGAGTTCCTGGCCCTCGCCCACCGCGCCAGCTCGCCGGGCTGGTGGCAGAAGTACGGCGACGTGCTGCCGGGCTGGTTCGAGACGCTGCTCGGCCTGGAGGAGGCCGCGGGGCTGATCCGCAACTACCAGGTCCAGTTCATTCCCGGCCTGCTGCAGACCGCGGACTACGCCCGCGCCGTCATGCTGCTGGCCAACGCGGGGGCGTCCGAGCAGGAGATCCAGCGCAAGGTCGACGTGCGGCTGCGCCGCCAGCAGGTGCTGGACCGGCCGGACGCGCCGAAGCTGTGGGTCGTCGTGGACGAGGCGGCGCTGCGCCGCCCTCTCGGCGGGGCGGACGTCATGCGGGGCCAGCTCAGGCACCTGCTGGAGATGGGCAACCGGAAGAACGTCACGATCCAGATCGCGCCCTTCGACATCGGCGGCCTCGCGGCGGCCGGCGGGCCGATACACGTCATGCGCTTCACCGAGCCGGACCTGCCCGATGTGGTCTACCTGGAGCAGCTGACCAGCGCGCTCTACCTGGACAAGCCGGACGAGGTGGAGAACTACAAGCTGGTCATGGACCGGCTCTGTGCCACCGCCGAGACGCACGCGGGCAGCATGCGGATACTGGAACGGCTCGCGGACGAGTTCTGACGGCCTCCCGGCGCCGGTTCTCCCGGCCGGGCGGCGACACGGCGGCAGATCACAGCATCAGTGGATCAGGCGCGGCGGCGCCTGATCCGTCGTGCCCTCCCCTCCTTTCCCCTTGCTCCGGTTACTCCGACGCGTCCCCGCCGGCGATCTGGCGGGCCATCAGCGTCGTCAGCTCGTACGCCGTGTGCGACGCCGCCACCGAGGTGATCTCGGCGTGGTCGTACGCCGGGGCCACCTCCACCAGGTCCGCGGAGACCAGTCGGCAGCCCGCCAGGCCGCGCAGGATCTCCAGCAGCTCGCGCGAGGTGAGGCCGCCGGCCTCCGGGGTGCCGGTGCCCGGGGCGTGTGCCGGGTCCAGGACGTCGATGTCGACGGAGACGTAGAGCGGCCGGTCGCCGATGCGCTGCCGCAGTTGGTCGGTGACCTCGTCCACGCCGCGGCGCAGCACGTCCGCCGCGGTGACGATGCCGAAGCCCATCTTCTCGTCGTCGTCCAGGTCCCTGCGTCCGTAGAGCGGGCCGCGGATGCCGACGTGGGAGAGCGCGGAGGTGTCGAGCACGCCCTCCTCCACCGCGCGGCGGAAGGGGGTGCCGTGGGTGTAGGCGGCGCCGAAGTAGGTGTCCCAGGTGTCGAGGTGGGCGTCGAAGTGCAGCAGGGCGACGGGTCCGTGCCGGCGGGCGACCGCGCGCAGCAGCGGCAGCGCGACGGTGTGGTCGCCGCCGAGGGTCATCAGCCGGGCGCCGGTGGCCAGCAGGTCGCCGGCGGCGGCCTCGACGGTCGCGACGGCCTCGCCGATGTCGAACGGGTTGACCGCGATGTCGCCCGCGTCCGCGACCTGGGCCAGGGCGAAGGGCGCGGCGTCCTGCGCCGGGTTGTACGGGCGCAGCAGCCGCGACGCCTCGCGGATCGCGTTGCCGCCGAAGC
Source organism: Streptomyces sp. CNH099 (assembly GCA_000514715.1). GTDB lineage: Bacteria > Actinomycetota > Actinomycetes > Streptomycetales > Streptomycetaceae > Streptomyces > Streptomyces synnematoformans. Next base: position 68,453 of record AZWL01000024.1, read on the forward strand.
GGGCGCCGGGGCGGTAGGAGACGCCGCTGTCGAAGGGGACGCCGACGACGGCGACGTCCGTGTGCCCCACCTCGTCCAGGCGGGGCAGCCGGGCGAAGGTGGCGGGGCCCGCGTAGCGCGGGACGCGGGAGGAGTCGACGGGGCCGCGGGGGGTGCCGGTGGTGCTCATGCCTCCGACGATAAGCGCAGGGCAGCGCGGGCGGCGCTGTACAGACTGGACACCTGCGCGACCGTACATGTGTCCGGGTGACAATGACACCATGGCCCTCATGTCCCTGCCTGACGCACCCAGCCGCCCCGAACTCGTCGACCACCTCGTCCGCACCCGCATCGCGGGCGACGTCGCCACGCCCCGCGAGGGGAACCTGCGCCACTACCGCGAGCTGAGCCGGGGCAACCCGCGCTTCTGGCTCGGCCTCGACCTCGGCGACCGCTGGACCGACGAGAACGACGTGCTCGCCGTCATGGCCGAGCGCGTCGGCGTCGTCGCCGACCCCGCGCACACCCGCGGCCAGGACCGCATCGACCCCGAGCTGACCGTGGCCGGCCTGGACCGGATGGCGGCCGAGCTGCGCAAGGCCGCCGCGGGCCGGCAGCGGGTGCTGCTGGCGACCGGCCACCCCGGCGGGCTGCTGGAGGTGCACAGCAGGACGGCGGCGGCGCTGCGCGCGGCGGGCTGCGACATCGTCACGGTGCCGCCCGGGCTGCACGTGACGGAGGGTGACGACGACTCGTACGGCAACGTCCAGCAGTTCTGCGACGTGGCCGTGCTGGAGAAGGGCGCGACGCTGTGGCACACGCACGCGCCGCAGCCGGTGCGGCGGATCCTCGACGCGCTGGAGCAGGCCGGCGAGGCGCCGCCGGACCTGGTGGTCGCCGACCACGGGTGGGCGGGCGGCGCCGCGCAGCGCGGGATCCACGCCGTGGGGTACGCGGACTGCAACGACCCGGCGCTGTTCCTCGGCGAGGCCGAGGGCACGCTGGCGGTGGCGGTGCCGCTGGACGACCACGTCACCGACCCGGGGGCGTACGCGCCGATGACGGCGTACCTGCTGGCGGCGGCCGGGCTGGCGCTGGCCTAGCGGACCGGAGCCGCCCGGCCGGAACCGGAGCCGCAGCCGCCCCGGCGGCGGACCGTGCCCCGGCGGCGGACCGCGCTCACGCGCGCGGGACGCGGATCACGCCCTCCTGGATCACCGACGCCGCCAGCCGCCCGTCGCGGGTGAAGATCCGCCCCGTGCTCAGCCCCCGCCCGCCCTGCGACGTCGGCGACTCCTGGTCGTACAGCAGCCACTCGTCCGCCCGGAACGGCCGGTGGAACCACATCGCGTGGTCCAGGCTGGCGCCCACGACGTCGCCGACGGCCCAGCCGCCGCGGCCGTGCGCGAGGAGCACGGAGTCGAGCAGGGTCATGTCCGAGACGTACGTCATGAGGCAGACGTGCAGCAGCGGGGTGTCGAGGGCGCCGGCGAGCTTGCCGTTCGTCCGGAACCACACCTGCGAGCGCGGCTCCCGCGGCGCCCCGACCTCGCCCCACGGCGGCGCCGCCGCGTACCGCAGGTCGACCGCCGCGCGCGCCTCCAGCAGCCGGCGTACGAGCGCGGGGTCGCGGAAGCCGGCCGCGTAGCGCGGCAGCGACTCCTCGGCGGTGGGCAGGGTCTCCGGGTCGGGCGCCGCCGGCATCGGCACCTGGTGCTCCAGGCCCTCCTCGTGCGTCTGGAACGACGCCGAGAGGTGGAAGATCGGCTGCCCGTGCTGGACGGCGACGACGCGGCGGGTGGTGAAGGAGCGGCCGTCGCGGATGCGGTCGACGGTGTAGACGATGGGGGCGCCGGGGTCGCCGGGGCGCAGGAAGTAGGCGTGCAGCGAGTGCGGCGGCCGGTCGGCGGGCACGGTGCGGCCGGCGGCGACCAGCGCCTGCGCGGCGACCTGCCCGCCGAAGACGCGCGGGACGACGGCGGGGCGGGAGGCGCCGCGGTAGATGTCCTGCTCGATCTGTTCCAGGTCCAGCAGGTCGATGAGCTGGGTGAGTGCGGCGTCGGCCATGGGGCGAGTCTCGCAGAGCCGCGGCCCTACAGGCCCATCGACTTGGCGACGATGGAGCGCATGACCTCGCTGGTGCCGCCGTAGATGCGGGTGACGCGGGTGTCGGCGTAGAGGCGGGAGATGGGGTATTCGTTCATGTAGCCGTAGCCGCCGTGCAGCTGCAGGCACCGGTCGATGACGACGGCCGCGCGCTCGGTGCAGAAGAGCTTGACGGCGGCGGCGTCGGCGACGCCCAGCTCGCCGGCGTCGTGCGCGTCCAGCGCCCGGTCGACGTACGCCTGCATAGCGTCGACCTCGGCCCTGCAGTCGGCGAGCACGAACTTGGTGTTCTGGAACTCCGCCACGGTCCGGCCGAAGACGGTGCGCTCCCGGACGTACTCCAGCGCGAACCGCACGGCCGCGGCGGCCTGGGCGTACGCGCCGACGGCGATGCCGAGGCGCTCCTGCGGGAGGTTGTGGGTGAGGTACGTGAACGCCTTGCCCTCCTCGCCGAGCAGGTCGGCGACGGGCACCTTGACGTCGGTGAAGCTCAGCTCGGCGGTGTCGGAGGACCGCAGCCCCAGCTTGTCGAGCTTGCGCCCGACGGCGTAGCCGGCGGAGGCGGTGTCGACGACGAGGATGGAGATGCCGCCGCGGCGGTCCTCGGGGGTCGGCGGGGCGGTGCGGGCGCAGACGAGGACGCGGTCGGCCTGGACGCCGCCGGTGATGAAGGTCTTGGCGCCGTTGAGGACGTAGTGCGTGCCGTCGTCGGAGAGCTTCGCGGTGGTCTTCATGCCGGCGAGGTCGGAGCCGGTGCCGGGCTCGGTCATGGCGATGGCGGTCATCATGTCGCCGGAGACGAAGGCGGGCAGCCAGCGGCGCTTCTGCTCCTCGCTGCCGTACTTGAGCAGGTACGGCAGGCAGAGGGCGGTGTGCACGGAGGAGCCGCCGAAGGAGACGCCGGCGCGGGCGCACTCCTCGCTGATGACGGCGTTGAACTTGTAGCTGCTCTCGCCGGCGCCGCCGTACTCCTCGGGCACCTCGATGCCGAAGACGCCCAGCTCGCCGAGCTTCTTGTACAGCTCGCGGGGGACGGTGCCGGCCTCCATCCAGTCGTGGTAGTGCGGCACGACCTCGGCGGCGATGAAGTCGCGGATGGTCTCGCGGAACGCCTCGTGGTCCTCGTTGAACACCGTCCGCCGCATGGGCCTCGCCTCCCGGGGCAACTCGCCGACTAAGCGCTTGCTCAGTGCACTGTCATAGAAGTTACCCGCGGGTCGGCGCATCTGTCCAGGGCGGGCCGGACGGGCCCGGAGGTCGCGGCGAGCGGCGCGTCAGCTCGACGTCGGCGCCGGGGACACCGCCCCCGGCGCCGCCGCGAAGGCGCCGCGCGCCAGCCGGTGCAGGAGCGCGGCGGTGGCGGCCCGGTCGGGGAGGGTGCCGCGGGCGCCGAGGTGGGGGGTGGAGTTGAGGAGGCCGAAGACCGCGTGGACGGCGGTACGGGCCGCACCCTCGGCCAGGTCCGGGTACACCTCCCGGACGACGTCGACCCACAGCTCCACGTACTGCCGCTGGAGCTGCCGCACCAGCTTGCGGTCCTCGTGCCGCAGCCGGTCCAGCTCCCGGTCATGCAGGGTGATCAGCGGGCGGTCGTCGAGCGCGAAGTCGATGTGGCCGCTGATCAGCGCGTCGAGCGGCGCGTCCGGGCCGGCCCCGCGCACCGCCGCCCGCGCGCGGCCCGCGTCGAGCAGCCGCTCGCTGATGCCGACCAGCAGCTCCGCGAGCATGGCGTCCTTGCCCGCGAAGTGCCGGTACAGGCCGGGGCCGCTGATGCCGACCGCCGCGCCTATCTCGTCCACGCCCACCCCGTGGAAGCCGCGGTCCGCGAAGAGGCGCGCGGCCTCCCGGAGGATCTGCTCACGCCTGGTGGGGGTCGGGGCCTGGGTGCTCATGAGGGCCATTGTAGACAGCCCGGTTAGTGAGCGTTAACCTTGGGCGCACGGCGTTAACGACAGCTAACCTTATTTTCGGCCTGTCGTACTGCTCAACGAGGAAGGGCGCGCTCCGTGGACCACGCACCCGTGCTGACAACCGCCGCGGACCCCGCAGGCCCGGGCGCCGCCGCCTGGCGCACGAACGAGGCGGCGCACCGCGCGCTCGCCGACGAGCTGCACGACAAGCTCGCCGCCGCCCGCGCCGGCGGCGGCGAGAAGGCCCGCGCCCGGCACACCGCCCGCGGCAAGCTGCTCCCCCGCGACCGCGTGGACGGGCTGCTCGACCCCGGCTCGCCGTTCCTGGAGCTGGCGCCGCTCGCCGCCGACGGCATGTACGGCCCCGGCGGCGACGACGCGCCCGCCGCGGGCATCATCGCCGGCATCGGCCGGGTCAGCGGCCGGACCTGCGTCGTCGTCGCCAACGACGCCACCGTCAAGGGCGGCACGTACTACCCGATGACGGTCAAGAAGCACCTGCGCGCCCAGGAGGTCGCGCTGGAGAACCGGCTGCCCTGCATCTACCTCGTCGACTCCGGCGGCGCGTTCCTGCCCATGCAGGACGAGGTCTTCCCCGACCGCGAGCACTTCGGCCGGATCTTCTACAACCAGGCCCGCATGTCCGGCGCCGGCATCCCGCAGATCGCCGCGGTCCTCGGCTCCTGCACCGCCGGCGGCGCGTACGTCCCGGCGATGAGCGACGAGGCCGTCATCGTCCGCGACCAGGGCACGATCTTCCTCGGCGGCCCGCCCCTGGTGAAGGCCGCGACCGGCGAGGTCGTCAGCGCCGAGGAGCTGGGCGGCGGCGAGGTCCACTCCCGCACCTCCGGCGTCACCGACCACCTCGCCGAGGACGACCCGCACGCGCTGCGCATCGTCCGCGGCATCGTCGACACCCTCCCCGAGCCCGGCCCGCCCCCCTGGTCCGTGCGCGCCGCCGTGGCGCCGAAGCACGACCCCGCCGGGCTGTACGGCGCCGTGCCGGTCGACTCGCGGACCCCGTACGACGTGCGCGAGGTCATCGCGCGGATCGTCGACGGCTCGCGCTTCCAGGAGTTCAAGGCCGAGTACGGCACAACGCTCGTCACCGGCTTCGCCCGCGTCCACGGCCACGCCGTGGGCGTCGTCGCCAACAACGGCATCCTGTTCTCCGAGTCCGCCCAGAAGGGCGCCCACTTCGTCGAGCTGTGCGACCAGCGCGGCATCCCGCTGCTGTTCCTGCAGAACATCTCCGGCTTCATGGTCGGCCGCAGCTACGAGGCCGGCGGCATCGCCAAGCACGGCGCCAAGATGGTGACGGCGGTGGCGTGCACACGGGTGCCGAAGCTGACGGTCGTCATCGGCGGCTCGTACGGCGCCGGCAACTACTCGATGTGCGGCCGGGCCTACTCGCCCCGCTTCCTGTGGATGTGGCCCAACGCGAAGATCTCCGTCATGGGCGGCGAACAGGCCGCGTCCGTCCTCGCGACCGTCAAGCGCGACCAGCTGGAGGCGCGCGGCGAGGAGTGGTCCGCGGCGGCGGAGGACGAGTTCAAGGCGCCCGTACGCGAGCAGTACGAGACCCAGGGCAATGCCTACTACGCGACCGCCCGGCTGTGGGACGACGGCGTCATCGACCCGCTGGACACCCGCCGGGTTCTGGGGCTCGCGCTGACCGCCTGCGCCCACGCGCCGCTGCCCGCCAGGGACGGCGCGGCGCAGGGCTTCGGCGTCTTCCGGATGTGAGGGGGAGGGTGGCGATGTTCGAGACCGTTCTGCTGGCCAACCGGGGCGAGATCGCCGTACGGGTCATCCGTACGCTGCGGGCGCTCGGGATCCGCCCGGCGGCCGTGTTCACCGGACCGGACGCGGACGCGCCGCACGTGCGCGCGGCCACCGCGGCCGGCGGCACCGCGGTGCGGATCGAGAGCTATCTGTCCGTCGACGAACTGCTGCGCGCGGCGCGCGAGACGGGCGCCGAGGCGGTGCACCCGGGGTACGGGTTCCTCGCCGAGAACGCCGGGTTCGCGCGGGCCTGCGCGGCGGCGGGGCTGGTCTTCGTCGGCCCGCCGGCCGCGGCCGTCGAGCTGATGGGCGACAAGATCCGCGCGAAGGAGACGGTGCGGGCGGCGGGCGTGCCGGTGGTGCCGGGCTCGTCGGGCAGCGGGCTGACGGACGGCGAGCTGGCCGCGGCGGCGCGGAAGATCGGCATGCCGGTGCTGCTGAAGCCCTCGGCGGGCGGCGGCGGCAAGGGCATGCGGCTGGTACACGACGAGGGCGCGCTGGCGGACGCGATCGCGGGCGCGAGGCGCGAGGCGCGCGGCTCATTCGGCGACGACACGCTGCTGGTGGAGCGGTGGATCGACCGGCCGCGGCACATCGAGATCCAGGTGCTGGCGGACGGCCACGGGAACGTGGTCCACCTCGCGGAGCGCGAGTGCTCGCTCCAGCGGCGGCACCAGAAGATCGTCGAGGAGGCGCCGTCGCCGCTGCTGGACGAGGAGACCCGGGCGGCGATGGGCGCGGCGGCGGTGGCGGCGGCGCGGTCGTGCGGGTACACGGGCGCGGGGACGGTGGAGTTCATCGTGCCGGGCGGCGGCGCGGGCTCGGGGCCGGTGGCGTACTACTTCATGGAGATGAACACGCGGCTGCAGGTCGAGCACCCGGTCACGGAGCTGGTCACGGGGCTCGACCTGGTGGAGTGGCAGCTGCGGGTGGCGGCCGGCGAGCGGCTGCCGTTCACGTCCGCCGACGTCGTCCTGGACGGGCACGCCGTGGAGGCGCGGATCTGCGCGGAGACGGCCCGGGTCGCGGAGGACGGCGAGCGGGTCGACTTCCTGCCGTCCGCGGGCCGGGTGCGGCTGCTGCGCGAGCCGTCCGGCCCCGGCGTGCGGGTCGACTCGGGGCTGTCGGAGGGCACGGAGGTGGGCACGGCCTACGACCCGATGCTGGCGAAGGTCATCGCCTGGGGCCCGGACCGCACCGCCGCGCTGCGCCGGCTGCGGGCGGCGCTGGCGGACACGGTGGTGCTGGGCCTGGACACGAACACCGGCTTCCTGCGGCGGCTGCTGGCGCACCCGGCGGTGGCGGCGGGTGACCTGGACACGGGCCTGGTCGACCGCGACGCGGCCCGCCTGGCGACGGCCCCGGCCCCGGCGGCGGCGTACGCGGCGGCGGGGCTGCTGGCGCAGTCGGCGCTGGAGTCGGCGGCGCGGGAGCCCGCGGGGCCGGACGGCTGGACGGACCCGTTCGCGGAGCCGTCGGGCTGGCGCGCGGGCGGCCCGCCGGCGTGGACGGAGCGGTGGTTCCGCGTACCGGGACGGGACCCGGTGGCGGTACGGGTACGGGGCCTGGCATCGGACGCCGAGGTGCAGACCGGGGCTGAGCTCCAGCCCCCCGGTGTGCCGGACGACGCCGGGGCGGAGCCCCGCCGGGGTGCCGGGGCAGAACCCCGCGAGGGTGCGGGGACAGAACGCCACCGGGGTCCCGGGGCGGAGCCCCGCCGGGGTGCCGGGGCGGAGCCCCGCCGGGGTGCCGGGGCAGAACCCCGCCGGGGTGCCGGGGCAGAACCCCGCCGGGGTCCCGGGGCGGAGCCCCGCCGGGGTGCCGGGGCGGAGCCCCGCGGGGGGTCTCGGGGGCGGAGCCCCCGAGTTTCGGGAAGGGGCGGGGTCGGGGAACCCCTCCCGGCCCGGCTCACGCACGCCGACGACACCGGCGTCACCGTCGAACTCGGCGGCGTCACCCACCGGTTCTCCTTCGCCCCCTCCCCCGACGGGATCTGGCTCGGCCGCGGCGGCGACGCCTGGCACCTCGCCGGCCACGACCCCGTCGAGGCCGCACTCCGCGGCGGCGCCCTCGCCGCCGGGGCGGACGCGCTGACCGCGCCCATGCCCGGCACCGTGACCGTCGTCAAGGCCGCCGTCGGCGACCGCGTCGCCGCCGGGCAGAGCCTGCTCGTCGTCGAGGCGATGAAGATGGAGCACGTCATCGCCGCCCCGCACGCCGGCACCGTCGCCGCGCTGGACGTCGCCGCCGGCGGGACCGTGGCCATGGACCAGGTGCTCGCGATCGTCGTACCGGACGAAGGCGAAGTCGGCGCAGACGCAGACGGCGCGGACACAGGCGCAGACGCCGCGGGCAGAGACGACGACCGCCGAGACCCGGAGGCCCCGCGATGACCGGCACCCCCCTCCCCATGCGCGTCCCCGCCGCCGGCCTGCCCGCCCGGGTCCGTATCCACGAGGTCGGCCCTCGCGACGGGCTGCAGAACGAGAAGGCCACCGTCCCCACCGACGTCAAGGCCGAGTTCGTGCACCGCCTCGCCGCCGCCGGCCTCACCACCGTCGAGGCGACGAGCTTCGTCCACCCGAAGTGGGTCCCCCAGCTCGCGGACGCCGAGGACCTCTTCCCGCGCCTCGCCGACCTGCACGACGCCGGCGACGTCCACCTGCCCGTCCTCGTCCCCAACACCCGCGGTCTGGAGCGCGCCACCGCCCTCGGCGCCCGCCGCGTCGCCGTCTTCGCCAGCGCCACCGAGACCTTCGCCCGCCGCAACCTCAACCGCTCCGTCGACGAGTCCCTGGAGATGTTCGCCCCGGTCGTCGCCGCGGCCAAGGCCGACGGCCTGCACGTGCGCGGCTATCTGTCGATGTGCTTCGGCGACCCCTGGGAGGGCGCCGTCCCCCTCGCCCAGGTGGTGCGCACCGCCCGCGCGCTCGCCGACATGGGCTGCGACGAGCTGAGCCTCGGCGACACCGTCGGCGTCGCCACCCCCGGCCACGTCGCCGCGCTGCTCACCGCCCTCGCCGACGACGGCCTCGGCGCCGACACCCGGTCGACGATCAGCGTCCACTTCCACGACACGTACGGCCAGGCCCTGGCCAACACCCTCGCCGCGCTGCAGCACGGCGTCACCACCGTCGACGCCTCCGCCGGCGGCCTCGGCGGCTGCCCGTTCGCGAAGAGCGCCACGGGCAACCTCGCCACCGAAGACCTCGTGTGGATGCTGCAGGGGCTCGGCGTCGAGACCGGCGTCGACCTCGACCGGCTCGTCGCCACCAGCGTCTGGATGGCCGAACGCCTCGGCCGCCCGAGCCCGTCCCGCACCGTGACCGCCCTCTCCCACAAGGAGTGATCCCCGATGACGCCGACGCTCGACCACCGCCTGTCCCCCGAGCTGGAGCAGCTCCGCCGCACGGTCGAGGAGTTCGCGCACGACGTGGTGGCGCCGAAGATCGGCGACTACTACGAGCGGCACGAGTTCCCGTACGACATCGTGCGCGAGATGGGCCGCATGGGCCTCTTCGGGCTGCCGTTCCCGGAGGAGTACGGCGGGATGGGCGGTGACTACCTGGCGCTGGGCCTCGTGCTGGAGGAGCTGGCGCGGGTCGACTCCTCGGTGGCCATCACGCTGGAGGCGGCCTGCTCGCTGGGCGCGATGCCGGTCTACCACTTCGGTACGGAGGAGCAGAAGCGCACCTGGCTGCCGAAGCTGTGCTCCGGCGAGATGCTGGGCGCGTTCGGACTGACGGAGCCGGAGTGCGGCTCGGACGCGGGCGGTACGCGCACGACGGCGCGCCTCGACGAGGCTGCCGGCGAGTGGGTGATCAACGGTACGAAGTGCTTCATCACCAACTCCGGCACGGACGTCACCGGCCTGGTCACCGTCACCGCCGTCACCGGCCGCGACGAGTCCGGCAAGCCGGAGATCTCCGCGATCATCGTGCCGTCCGGCACCCCGGGCTTCACCGTCGCGGCCCCGTACTCCAAGGTCGGCTGGAACGCCTCCGACACCCGCGAGCTGTCCTTCGCCGACGTCCGCGTCCCGGCCGCGAACCTCCTCGGCGAACGCGGCCGCGGCTACGCCCAGTTCCTGCGGATCCTGGACGAGGGCCGCATCGCGATCGCCGCGCTGGCCACCGGCCTGGCGCAGGGCTGCGTCGACGAGTCGCTGACGTACGCGCAGCAGCGCCACGCCTTCGGCCGGCCGATCGGCGCCAACCAGGCCATCCAGTTCAAGCTGGCCGACATGGAGCTGCGCGCCCACACGTCCCGCCTGGCGTGGCGGGACGCGGCGTCGCGGCTGGTGCACGGCGAGCCGTTCAAGAAGGCGGCGGCGCTGGCGAAGCTGCACACCTCGACGGTGGCGGTGGACAACGCGCGGGAGGCGACGCAGATCCACGGCGGGTACGGGTTCATGAACGAGTACCCGGTGGCGCGGATGTGGCGGGACGCGAAGATCCTGGAGATCGGCGAGGGCACGAGCGAGGTGCAGCGCATGCTGATCGCCCGCGAGCTGGGCCTGCCGCCCACGCCCTGACAGACACACGGACCCCCGGTCCCGCCACCGGGCGGGACGGGCCGGCCGTACGCACTGGCCCGCACGGGTGCGCATTGCCGCCCCGGGCGGCGCGCCTCACGCGCAGCCGCCCTCCGCCCGCGGCCACGCCTCCACGCCGTCCGGCGTGCGCACGTACACCCGGGTGTCGTCGGCGTCGTCCAGCCACAGCCGCCAGTCGCCGTACCGCCAGCCGGTGTCCCGGGCGCCGTCCGGGAGTTCCACGTCGCGCGCGTACGGCCCGGCGAGCATCTCCTCGGGCAGCACGCCCTCGGGGTCGCGCGCGTACAGCGAGCCGCTGCCGCCGTGCGTGTCCTCGCCCAGCGTCAGGAAGTGCGCCCGCTGCCAGTCGCAGTGCTCGGGTCCGCGCCCGCTGTGCACCCGGCTGACCGGCACGCGCCCGCCCCGCCCGTCGGTCCAGATCTCCTCGTACCCCTCGGCGTCGGCCTCGGGGCCGAACTCCGCCGGGTCGCACCGCGCGGTGGTCTCCGGGCCCCAGCCGGGGCGGTCCGGCCGGTCCTCGGCGACGATCACGGCCTGCTTGGTCTCGCCGTCCACGTCGTACGAGAAGAGCACCCGGTGCTCCTCCCGCCGCTCCACGCGGAATCCGTACGAGGGCGGGCTCTCGCCGTTCATCTCCCAGTACGCGGCCAGCCCCTCCTCGGGGCTCTCGCCGCCGTCGCCGTCGCTCCACGGGTCGGCGGCGCCGCCGAGGAAGATGTCGCCGTCGCACTCCAGCGCCCGGCCCGCGGCCCCCGCCATGGCCGTCATCTCCTCCGGGCCCGGCTCCCCTTCGCCCTCCCACTCCGGCGCCGGCGGCAGGTACAGCGGCCCGTCGTACGGCGCCGCGGGCGCCTCCCCCTCGACGACGAGCGAGCCCGCGCCGTCCTCCGTGCCGCAGCCCGCCGCCGCCACGGCGAGCCCCAACGCCAGCACCGTCCCCGCAATTCCGCCGCCGACCCGCATCCCCGCCTCCGTTCCCGTGCGCACCCCTGTCCCCGGTGGGACGGGCCCCGGGCGGTTTCGGCTCCCTCCTCCCCTGCGGCCGATGGCCGAGACGCGGCCCACCCCCTGGGAAGGAGAGTTAGGTTAGGTTAGCCTAAGCTGCGTTGTTGGCCCGGCAAGGCCCCGTACGCACGAAAGAGATCCGCATGCCCCACCCCCGCACCCGCAGGCTCTCCCGCCGCGGCCTGCTCGCCGCCGGCGGCGCCGCCGGCCTCACCGCGCTCCTCTCCGCCTGCGGCGACGACAGCGGCTCCGGCGGCGGCACGGAGGGCGGTCCCTGGTCGTTCACGGACGACCGCGACAAGACGGTGAAGGCGGACGGAACGCCCCAGACCATCGTCGCGTTCACGGGCACCGCCGCCGCGCTGCACGACTACGGCATCAGGTGCGCCGGGGTGTTCGGCCCGACCACGACCAAGGGCGGCGAGCCGGACGTGCAGGCCGGCGACCTGGACGTCGACGAGCTGGAGGTACTCGGCAACAGCTGGGGCCAGTTCAACGTCGAGAAGTACGCGGCGCTCGCGCCCGAGTTGCTCGTCGCCCCGACGTTCGACGACGCCGGCACCCTCTGGTACGTGCCGGAGGAGTCCGCCGACAAGATCCTGCGGCTGGCGCCCAGCGTGGCCGTCAGCGTCTACGACCGCCCCATGACCGAGCCGCTGGAGCGCATGCTGCGGCTCGCCGGAGCGCTCGGCGCCGACACCGGCTCCGCGGAGATCAGGGCGGCCAGGAAGCGCTTCGAGGACGCCGCCGGGCGGCTGCGGCGGGCGGCGAAGAGCCGGAAGGACATCCGGGTCCTCGTCGGCTCCGGCAGCGCCGACCTCTTCTACGTCTCCGGCACGAACCTCTCCGCCGACCTGGAGTACTTCAAGCAGCTCGGCGTGAACTTCGTCGAGCCCCCGGAGGCGGCGAAGGAGAACAGCGGCGGCTGGTTCGAGGAGCTGAGCTGGGAGAACGTCGACAAGTACGACGCCGACCTGATCATGCTGGACAACCGCACCGCCACGCTCCAGCCCGCCGCCCTGGCGGACAAGCCCACCTGGGAGCGGCTGCCCGCGGTGCGGGCGGGCCAGGTCGTCTCCCGCGTCACCGAGCCCGTCTACTCGTACGACAAATGCGCGCCGGTCCTCGAAGACCTGGCCGAAGCCCTGGAAAACGCCAGAAAGGTGAGCTGACGTGACCACGGAACCGACCACGCAGACGGAGAAGCAGGCCGAGCCGGCAGGGGATGCCGCGGCCGCGGAGCCGTTCCGCTTCTTCCGCCTCGAAGTCGCCCGCACCGAGCGGCTCAGCCCGACGCTCCTGCGCATCACCTTCACCGGCGGCGACGGCACCGACGGCACCGACGGGCTCGACGGCTTCGCCTCCGGCGGGTGCGACCAGAGCCTGTCGCTCTTCCTGCCGCACCCCGGCCAGGCGGAGCCGGTGATGCCGACGGGCCCGGACTGGTTCAACGAGTACCGCGCGCTCGACCCCGGGGTACGGGCCGTGCTGCGCTCGTACACCGTGCGCGCGCAGCGCCCCGGCGAGGTCGACATCGACTTCGTGCTGCACACCGACCCCGCGGGCCCCGCCGCGCAGTGGGCCGGCGACGCCGGCCCCGGCGACTGGATCATCGCCCTGGGCCCGGCCGTTCCGGACAACACCGGCGTGCGCTTCCGGCTGCCGGAGGCTGCGGATTACGTCATCGTGGCCGCCGACGAGACCGCGCTGCCCGCCGCCGCCGCGATCCTGGAGTCGCTGCCCGCGGGGCTGCCGGCGAAGGTGTGGATCCGGGTGCCGCACGCCGACGACGCGATCAAGCTGCACACCGCCGCGGACGCCGAGATCAGCTGGCTCACCGGCGACACCGCCGGCGTGGTCGACGCGCTGCGCGCCGCGGAGCTGCCCGCGGGGACGCCGTACGCCTGGCTCGCCGGCGAGGCGGGAATGGTGCGGGAGCTGCGCCGGCAGCTCGTCCGGGAGCGGGAGTTCGACCGCCGCGCGGTCTCCTTCACCGGCTACTGGCGCCGCGGCGCATCGGAGGACCAGTTCCGCTACGAGGCTCCGGACGAGGGCGAGACCGAAGGCGGGACCGGCGGCGGGACCGGGGCCGAAGGCGAGGCCGCGGCGGGGTGAACCGGCGGGAGTGGCCGAAACGGCGGGGGCGAGGGACCTAGGACCAATTGCTTAGGTTAGGCTTACCTAAGTTTCTGGCCCCCGTCGTGAGGACAGCATCCATGAGGTCCCACCTGCTCAACGACCGCACCGCCGGCACCTACCGTCGTACGGTCACCGCAGGCGTCGAGCACATCGCGGCCCGACTGGCCCATGCAGACCGCCCGTTCACGGGCATCACACCCCCCGCACTCGCCCCCGTCGTCGACGCCGTCGACCTCGACCGCCCGCTCGGCGACACCGACGCCGCCCTCGCCGAGCTGGACCGGCTCTACCTGCGCGACGCCGTCTACTTCCACCACCCGCGCTACCTCGCCCACCTCAACTGCCCCGTCGTCATCCCCGCCGTGCTCGGCGAGGCGGTGCTCGCCGCCGTCAACTCCTCCCTCGACACCTGGGACCAGTCCGCCGGCGCCACCCTCATCGAGCGCCGCCTCGTCGACTGGACCACGGCCCGCATCGGCCTCGGCCCGGCCGCGGACGGCGTGTTCACCTCCGGCGGCACCCAGTCCAACCTGCACGCGCTGCTGCTCGCCCGCGAGGAGGCGTGCGACGGCGTACGCAAACAGCGGGGCGCCGGCCTGCGCACCCCCGAGATCCTCCCCCGGCTGCGCATCCTCGCCTCCGCGCACGGCCACTTCAGCGTCCGCAAGGCCGCCGTGCTGCTCGGCCTCGGCGAGGAGGCCGTCGTCGAGGTGCCGTGCGACGCCGAGCGCCGGATGCGGCCCGACGCGCTGGCCGCGGCGCTCGCCGGACTCCAGCGCGACGGCCTGGTCCCCATGGCCGTCGTCGCCACCGCCGGCACCACCGACTTCGGCAGTGTCGACCCGCTGCCGCAGATCGCCGGGCTGTGCGCCGGGTACGGCGTGTGGCTGCACGTGGACGCGGCGTACGGCTGCGGGCTCCTGGTCTCCGGCCGCCGCCGGCACCTGCTCGCCGGCATCGAGCGGGCCGACTCGGTGACCGTCGACTTCCACAAGGCCTTCTTCCAGCCGGTCAGTTCGTCGGCCGTGCTGGTACGGGACCGGGCGACCCTGCGGCACGCGACGTACCACGCCGACTACCTCAACCCCGAGCGCATGGCCGCCGAGCAGATCCCCAACCAGGTCGACAAGTCCCTGCAGACCACCCGCCGGTTCGACGCGCTCAAGCTCTGGCTGACGCTGCGCGTCATGGGCGCCGACGGCGTCGGCCGGCTCTTCGACGAGGTCTGCGACCTCGCCGGCGCCGGCTGGCGGCTGCTCGACGCCGACCCCCGCTTCGAGGTCGTCGTCCGGCCGCAGCTGTCCACGCTGGTCTTCCGCTACGTCCCGGGCGCCGCCGGGCCGTCCGGCACCGGCCCCGATCCCGATCCCGCCGACCCCGCGCTCACCGACCCCGACCTCGTCGACGCCGCCAACCTGTACGCGCGCAAGCAGCTGGCCGCCTCCGGCGCCGCGCTCGTCGCCGGCACCAAGGTCGACGGCCGGCACCACCTGAAGTTCACGCTGCTCAACCCCGAGACCACGACCGAGGACCTCGCCGCGGTCCTCGACCTCATAGCCGAGTACGCCGCCGCCTACACGGGAGAATCCCTTGTCCCCGACGTCCCCGCCGCCTCCGCGGTCCCCACGCGCTGAACACCGCGTCCACGACTTCGTCGCCGTCGGCCTCGGGCCGTTCAACCTGGGCCTGGCCTGCCTCACCGAGCCGGTCGACGGCCTCGACGGCGTCTTCCTGGAGCGCAAGCCCGACTTCGACTGGCACTCCGGGATGTTCATCGAAGGCAGCACGCTGCAGACGCCGTTCCTGTCCGACCTGGTCACGCTGGCCGACCCCACGTCCCCGTACTCCTTCCTCAACTATCTGAAGGAGACCGGGCGGCTGTACGCGTTCTACATCCGCGAGAGCTTCTATCCGCTGCGCGAGGAGTTCAACGACTACTGCCGCTGGGCCGCCGCCAAACTTCCCGGGGTCCGCTTCGGCGAGGAGGTCACCGCCGTCACCCGGGACGCGGCGGACGGCACGTACGTCGTCCGCACCCCCCGCGGCGAGTACCGCGGGCGGCGGCTGGTGCTGGGCACCGGCACGCCGCCGTACGTGCCCGAACCCTGCCGGGGCCTCGGCGGCGACCTGATCCACAACAGCCGCTACCTGGAGCACCGGGAGAGCCTGCGCGCCAAGGAGTCGGTCACCGTCGTCGGCAGCGGGCAGAGCGCCGCCGAGATCTACTACGACCTGCTGCAGGACCTGACCCCCGACGGCTTCCACCTCACCTGGGTGACCCGCTCGCCGCGGTTCTTCCCGCTGGAGTACACCAAGCTGACGCTGGAGATGACCTCGCCCGAGTACGTCGACTACTTCCACGCGCTGCCCGCGCCCGTCCGCGACCGGCTCGGCCCCGCGCAGAAGAACCTCTACAAGGGCATCAACACCGAGCTGATCGACGCGATCTTCGATCTGCTGTACGCCAAGTCCCGCCGCGGCCCGGTGCCGACCCGGCTGCTGACCAACACCGCCCTGGTCTCCGCCGGGTACGCGGACGGCACGTACACCCTGGGCCTGCGCCACGAGGAGCAGGGCCGGGACTTCGACCTGGCCACCCAGGGGCTGGTGCTGGCCACCGGCTACCGCTACGCGGAGCCGCCCTTCCTCGCCGGCATCGCCGACCGCCTCGCGCGCGACGAGCGGGGCCGCTTCGCGGTCGCCCGCAACTACACCGTCGACCACGCGGGCCGCGAAGTCTTCGTGCAGAACGCCGAGCTGCACACCCACGGCTTCGCCGCCCCCGACCTCGGCATGGCCGCGTACCGCAACTCCTGCATCATCCGGGAGATGGCCGGCCGCGAGGTCTACCCGATCGAGAAGTCCATCGCCTTCCAGGAGTTCGGAGCGCCGGCCTGATGAACCTCACCCTGCGCCCCCTCGACCCGGTCCGGGACGCGCCGCTGCTGCACGCCTGGGTCACCCACCCCAAGGCCGCGTTCTGGCTGATGCAGGACTGCACACTTCCGGAGGTCGAGAAGGAGTACGCGCGGATCGCCGCCGATCCGCACCACGACGCCTTCCTCGGCCTCGCCGACGGCGTCCCCGCCTTCCTCGCCGAGCGCTACGACCCCGCGCACCGCGAGCTGGTCGGCGTCTACGACGCCGCGGACGGCGACGTCGGGATGCACTTCCTCACCGCCCCGGCCGGGAAGCCCGTGCACGGCTTCACCCGGGCGGTCATCACGGCGGTCATGGAGTGGCTGTTCACGGACCCGGCGGTGCGCCGGGTCGTGGTCGAGCCCGACGTGCGCAACACCGCCGTGCACGCGCTCAACGAGGCCGTCGGCTTCCGGGTGGCCCGCCGGGTGCGGATGCCGGGAGGGCCCGGAGCCCCGGGGAAGGAAGCGCTGCTGAGCTTCTGCACCCGCGAGCAGTTCGCCGCCGCGCGGGCGGCGGCGGCCGGGCCGCCCGACGCCACCGGCCACCTCACCCCCGACCGGTGGGCGGAGGCCACCCGCCGGCTGCTGGCCAAGGCCATCGGCGAGTTCGCCCACGAGCGGCTGCTGACGCCCGAGCCGCGCGGGGTCGGCTCGTACGCGCTGCGGGCCGGGGACGCCGAGTACCGCTTCGAGGCCCGCCGCTACGCGCTGGACCACTGGCGCGTCGACCCGCGCACCGTCACCCGGCACGCGCCCGGCGACCCGCCCGGCGGCTCCGGGCTCGACGCGCTCCGGTTCTTCACCGAACTCCGGGAGCCGCTGGGGCTGAGCGCCGAGGTGCTGCCCGTGTACCTGGAGGAGATCACCTCCACGCTGGCGGGCACCGCGTACAAGCTCGCCCGGCCGGAGGACGCCGACACCGGGCTGGCGGCGGCGGACTTCCAGCGGATCGAGGCGGGGATGACCGAGGGCCACCCCTGCTTCGTCGCCAACAACGGCCGCCTCGGCCTGGGCGCCGCGGACTACCGCGCGTACGCCCCCGAGACCGGCGCCCGCACCCGCCTCGTCTGGCTCGCCGCCCACCGCGACCGGGCCGCCTTCACCTGCGCGGCCGGCCTCGACTACGACACGCTGCTCCGCACCGAGCTGGGCGAGGACCTGCGCGACGGGTTCGCCGCCCGGCTGCGCGCCCTGGGCCTCGACCCGGACGACTACCTGCTGATGCCCGTGCACCCCTGGCAGTGGGAGCACAAGCTCTCGGTCACGTTCGCGGGCGAGGTCGCGGCCCGCCGGCTGGTGTACCTCGGCGAGAGCGGGGACACGTACCAGCCGCAGCAGTCGATACGCACCTTCTTCAACACCTCCGCGCCCCGGCGGCACTACGTCAAGACCGCGCTGTCCGTGCTCAACATGGGCTTCATGCGGGGGCTGTCGGCCGCGTACATGGAGGCGACTCCCGCTATCAACGACTGGGTCGCCGGGCTGGTCGAGCAGGACGAGGTGCTGCGCGGCACGGGCCTGGTGGTCCTGCGCGAGCTGGCCGCCGTCGGCTACCGCCACGAGGCGTACGAGGCCGCCACCGCCCCCGGCTCGCCGTACCGCAAGATGCTCGCCGCGCTGTGGCGGGAGAGCCCGGTGCCGCGGCTGGCCGAGGGGCAGCGGCTCGCCACGATGGCGGCGCTGCTGCACACCGACCGGGCCGGCCGGCCGCTGGTGGCGGAGCTGGTCGAGGGCTCGGGGCTGGCGCCGGAGGTGTGGCTGCGCCGCTATCTCGACGCGTACCTGACGCCGCTGCTGCACGCCTTCTACGCGTACGGACTGGCGTTCATGCCACACGGCGAGAACGTCATCCTCGTCCTGGACGAGGCGGGCGCGGTGGAGCGCGCGCTGTTCAAGGACATCGCGGAGGAGGTCGTGGTCATGGACCCGGACCTGCCGCTGCCGCCGGCGGCGGAGCGCATCCGGGCCGAGGTGCCCGACGACATGCAGCTGCTGTCGGTCTTCACGGACGTCTTCGACTGCTTCTTCCGCTTCCTGGCGCCGCTGCTGGACGAGGCCGGGGTGCTGGGAGAGGAGGACTTCTGGCGGACGGTCGCCGCGTGCGCGCGGGACTACCGGGAGTCGGTGCCGGACCTCGCGGACAGGTTCGCGCGGCACGACCTGTTCGCGCCGGAGTTCGCGCTGTCGTGCCTCAACCGGCTGCAGCTGCGCGACAACCGGCAGATGGTCGACCTGGCCGACCCGTCGGCAGCGCTGCAGCTGGTGGGAACGCTGCGGAACCCCCTGGCCCCGTACGCCCCGCGTGCCCCGCACGCGCCGCACACTCCCCATGCTCCCCACACACCCGCCCCAGGGTAGGCCGCCCCACCGACACGACACCCTGCCCGCGGCGCCCGCTCAGCGCAGCGCGTCCGCGTCGCGGGCCGCCGCCCGCAGGAAGAACGGCACCGTCAGCACCGAGGCCACCGCGAAGAAGCCGAACGCGGCGCGCGGCCCGGCGAGTTCGGCGAGCAGCCCCACCAGCCCGGCGCCCAGCGGCATCGCGCCCCAGGCGAACATCCGGTTCGCGGAGCTGAACCGGCCCAGCATCGCGTCCGGGACCGCCCGCTGGATGACGGTGCGGCTGTTGACCGTCCACAGCGTGCCGCCGAGGCCGCCGAGGAACGCCGCCGCGGCGACCGCGCGGGCATCGGCGGTCAGCGCCGGGACGGCGGCCATCGCGGCGGTGCCGAAGAGGTCGGCGAGCATCACGCGGCGGCGGCCCAGCAGCCGGCCCAGCCGGGTGACGGTGACCGCGCCGAGGAGCCCGCCGGTGCCCAGCGCGCTGAGCAGGGCCCCGTACTCGCCGGGGGTGAGGCCCATGTCGCGGGTGGCGTACAGCGGGATGAGGGCGAGCCAGGCGCCCCAGGTGCCGGAGAGCACGGTGAGGATGAGGGAGAGGGAGCGCAGCAGGCGGTGCCGCCAGAGGTAGCGCAGGCCCTCGGCGATCTGCCCGTTGACGGTGGTGGCGGGGGACGCCGGCGCCCCACCCCGGTCCGTTCCCCCCACGCCGTATGCCCCGGTCCCGGCCCGGAACCGTCCGACGAGCAGCAGCAGCACGAGCGCCGCCGCGGCGTACGCCGCCCAGGTCGCCCCCAGCGCGTACCCCGCGCCCAGCGCGATGAGCAGCCCGCCGACGAACGGCCCGGCGAACTCGCTGAACACCGTCTCCGCCCCCGCCATCCAGGCGTTCGCCCGGTCCCGCCCGGCGGGCGGCACGGCGGCGGGGACCAGGGCGGAGGCGGCCGTGGAGGCGACGACGTCGGCGACCCCGACGGCCGCGCCGGCGGCGGCCAGCAGCCCGAGGGACAGCCGGCCGCTCGCGGCCGCGGCGAGCAGCGGCACCATGGCGGCCAGCCGCAGCACGTTGACCACCCACAGCAGCCGCCGCCGGTCGACGCGGTCGACGAGCACGCCCGCGTGCAGGGCGACGAGCAGCCACGGCAGCGAGATCGCCAGCGCCACCCCGGTGACCTGCCCCGGCGAGCCGCCCGCGCGGGCGGCGAGCAGCGGCAGCGCCATCTTCACGACGCCGTCGGCGAGGTTCGTGACGGCGGTGAAGGCGACGAGCACGGCGGTGTTGCGCCGCCCGGGATCCCTGCCGGTCCGCACCCGGCCGTCCTCCAGCACCGCGGACGTGTCCGCCATGACCCACCCACCCCTAACCATCAAAGCCGTTTGCCGGTGAGAGAAAGTTACCACCAAACGCGATAGCCGGTAAAGTGGTCCGTATGCGCGCACCTCCCCGGACCGCCGAGCTGGTGGCCGACTTCGCCAACACCCTCGACATCCACGCCGGTACGGACGCGCTGCGCACCCCCGCGGAGCTGGCCGCCTGGCTCACCGCCCGCGCCCTGCTCCCCCCGGACGCCCCCGCCCCCGACGCCGCCCTGCACACGGCCTGCACAGCCCTGCGCGCCGGCATCCGCGAGCACCTCGGCACCCACGTCGGCGACACCCCCGACCCCGCCGTCACCGGGGCCGCCGACACGGCGCTGACCCGCTTCCCGGTCCGCATCGCCGCCGACGGCACCCTCGCCCCCGTCCCCGGCCGGACACCCGCCGAGCGGGCGGTGACACAGCTGGCCATCGCCTGGAGCACCCTGGCGGTCACCGGCGACGCGGCCCGCCTGAAGCGGTGCGCGGAGCACACCTGCCACGAGGTGTTCTGGGACGTGTCGAAGAACCGCAGCAAGCGCTGGTGCTCGATGCAGGGCTGCGGCAACCGCGCCAAGGCCCGCGCCTACGCCGCCCGCCGCGCGGCCGCCTCCGACTGAGCGCTGGCCACCGGACCCGCGGGCGGCGGGCCACGCGTCAGGGCCCGCACCGCGTCCGCGATACGGGCCCTGACCTGAGAGGGTGAGTGACGGGACTTGAACCCGCGGCCACCTGGACCACAACCAGGTCCGACAAAATCCCCGACCTTATCTAGACGGTTTCACCGCAGGTCAGAGTATCGGCATACGTAGGTCTCGCACGGTCAATGCGACTGCGCCCCCCAAGATCCACTCCCATTTCACTCCCGACACTGCCGACCCGGCACCTCCCCGTGGGAGACGCCGTGCCCAGATTGCGTTGCGCGGCTCACGGCGGAGCGGGCGTGGCGCTTGTTTGACTTAGATCAAGAAGGCTGATTGAGCACCTTCGAGCATAGTGATCAACTACCCATCCGAGATCAAGGCAGGTAGACCTTCACGAAAGAGGCAGTGCGAGACAAAGAGATGCGGCACCATGTCCACGAAGGGAACATGACGGGACGCTTCGCCTACCACCGGAGGAATCATGCCCTCGTTTCATTTCTGCCTCTACGAGGTTTCAGTTCGACAGTTCAGGAGGAAGGAATCTCGCCGCCATATCGCAGAATTCAACTCCCGGCGCCACGACCTATTTCAAGTACTGCAACACTTTACACTCGATGAACTCGGAACCAAGGGAATCTCTCTTCCCAAAGGTGAACATTACATTCGACTCCAAGACATAGACATAGAACATCGAACCCTGTGGTTGACCGTGGAGACAGGAAGGTTCGGATCCAGCGGCAAGGTTGTCGCCACAGCCACCGGCGACGACGCTTATAATATCGTGCCGACAGACGCTCCAACATATCCACTACGTCAGTGTTTTGTGATTCCACGGGCCGGGGAGTGTGCCATCTGGGCGACAGAGGTTATTGGGCACTCGACTGCCATAACTTCTCTTTGGACACCGTTCAGCGATTGGTTCAAAGAAGAATATGACAGCGACCGACTAGTCGTAGATAGGATGTCCCTCCAAAGCACTGACGCATGGAATGCCTTCATGGATGAAGCCGAGCTGAGAGAGATTGCGTTTCTGGTGCGTGTACAGGATTCCGATCCGGCCGTCGGGGTTCGGACTCATGAATTCTCAGCAAAGAGTGGACGAGGCAGGCGCCTACCCAAGGAATGGATTCAGCGCGCATACGCCAGGGAGCTACCGCCCTCCGAAGTGTTCACGATCACGAGCCTCCCGGACCCCGACGAGGTCCACCTGAATATCGTGAGCGAGGGGAAGGAACGCACCATCGTCGTTGGACAGCAGTTTCCACGCTTCATGTACCAGATCGACACACCCGACAATCAGCGTCCGGACGATCAGACCTTCCGACGCGAGGTGCTGTCAGAGGTAGGTGCTTCACTAGACATGATGGGGGTCAACCGCGGGGATTGGCAGGTCTGACCCGAAGCCCGGCAGGCGGAGGGGACATGAGCACCAAGTGGAGCATCGTCAGCATCACTCGGGCCCACTTCGGTACGTACAGAAATGCACGCACAGATAGCCCAATGCCAACCGACTATCTTGCGTTCGTCGGGATACCGCTGGGAACGGCAATCTTCGCAGGCATCATGACCCATTTGGGTCATTTTCACCTGCGAGATATATCCAGGCTAATCGGTGGCATTGGGGTGTTCACAGCCTTGCTGTTTGGCCTACTGACGAACACCTTTACATTAAGCCTGCGTGTTCGACGGGACGAGGGGCTAGACCCGGAGCATCCTGTGGTCACACAGGTCCGTGAACTCTTCTTCAACCTTGCATGGGCCGTCGTCGTCGGTTGCACACTCGTAACCTTACTGATCTTGGCAGCCGCAACTCATACAACGACGGCGGCACTCGGGCCCATCTGGACGTCGACACTCACCTTCCTCGTCCTCCATCTCATGCTGACCATCTTCATGGCGTTGAAGAGACTCTGGTACGCGCACGAGAAGATCGCCAACTTGCCTCCAAAGCCCAACTGATTCGTTACCGGCCGAGGGCCCGGAAGAAGGGTTAGGGAGCCCGGCTATAGGACATGGTCATACCGCGAATCGCTCGCGGAATTACGCCTGAGAGGTGCGACCTTGTGACAGTGTGACGGCGGTGACTCCCCGCGGATGTTGCAGCTCATGCCTGCCAACGTTCGAAGGGTCAAGAAGTGCCGCTGTCGTCCTGTTCCTGTCGCGCCGGTGGGAGTAGAAGGTCGCGTTGGGGGTGTTGTTGGCCGGTTACGCGGCCGAAGACTCCTAGGTCTTCGCGGGCGGTGTCGTGGAAGGCGTTGATGCGCTGGAACACTGTGCGGTGTCGTTCGCGCCACTCGGCGAGTGTGCCTGTGGTGCGGCCGGTGGCCTGCCAGTCGATCTCCTGGGCAACCACGTTGACCTCGTGGCCGGCTTCTACGACTCGGTCGCCGCCGAGGAGCATGATGCGCTCGAAGGCTCGGCCGCGGAGGCGGGTGGCTTCGGCCAGGTCCGCTGTGAGGTCCTGTTCGCTTCGTTCGGCCTCGTAGATGCCTTCTCGGTGTTGGTAGAGGGAGGAGGCGAGGAAGACGCAGGCGCGGACTTGGTCGATGTAGTCGCCGTAGGCGTCGAGCTTCCGGTCATCCCACCGGGTGTGCAGCTCGTGGCGGAGGCGTCGGCGCTCGGCGAGGGTGTTGGTCACGTAGGTCATGGCTGCGCCGAGGAGGACCGCGGAGATCGTGAGGAGTTGCTGACCCACCTCCACGTCGTTCCGCCCCTCCCCGGCCAGACTCGTCAAGACGTCTTGGGGATTCTAGGGAACGGGGCGGTGTCGGGGAACGGCGTCCTGAGCCAGTCCTGAGGGCTCCTCGGTGGCGGGGTTATCGTTCGGGGTGACCCCTGGTGGAGAGGCATGCGCAATGAGGAGCACGATCGCTAAGACGCTGGTCACCCTGGGCCGGCGGTACGTTCGCGACGCTCCGGTACCCGTGGGAAAGGCGGCGCTTGCTGCGCGCTACCTGAACCCGTATCTGCGCGATCACCCCAGGCAGCGGGTGGTGGAAGCGCGCTTCGGGGCGCGGTTCGCGGTCGACACGCGGGACCTCATTCAGCGGTACGTGTACCTGTTCGGCGTCTGGGAGCCGCACATGACGGGCTGGCTGCAGCGCAGGCTCCGGCCCGGGGACACGTTCGTGGACGTGGGCGCCCACGTCGGGTACTTCAGCATGTTGGCGGCGGGGCTGGTTGGGGATGCCGGGCGCGTGGTGGCGGTCGAGGCGTCGCCGGAGTTCTACGGTCGGCTGCAGGGGCACGCCGATCTCAACGGTTTCGGCAACGTGCGTGCCGTCAACGCCGCGGTGTCCGACAGCCGGGAGACGCTGACGTTCATCCTGGCCAGCTCGATCAACACCGGGGCCAACAGCATCGTCCCGTACGACGGGCCGGTTGAGTCGTCGTTCGAGACCGAGGCCCGGCCATTGCCGGAGTTGCTGGAGTCGGACGAGGTCGCGCGGGCGCGGGTCATCAAGGTCGACGTCGAAGGGGCGGAGGGGAAGGTCGCTCGGGGCATGGCGCCGCTGCTGGACCAGCTCCGGCCCGATGCGGAGATCACGATCGAGGTGACCCCGGAGCGGATGGCGCAGCTCGGCGACTCCGTAGAGGAGCTGATGGAGACCATGACGCGAGCTGGCTTCCACGCCTACCGCCTGGCCAACGACTACGCGCCGGCGAGCTATCCGCCGACGCTGCGGCAACCGCCGGCCGTCCCGACGCGGCTTCGGGGGAAGGTCGATGGAGAGAGCGACCTGATTTTTTCGAGGGTCGACGCGGACGACCTGCCGTGAGCTGACGAAGAAGGGCCGACCCCGCCGCATCATGCGTCGGGGTCGGCCCGTTCGTGTTGCCTTTCCGTTTACGGGTGTCGCAGTCTCAGCGCCGTGCGGAGTCTGCGGCGCCAGGTCCTATGCCGCTTGATGGGGTGTCGCGTCTCCTCGTCCAGCTTGTCGCTGAGCGTGCTGAGTCGCGTACCTCGGGACTCGGCGACCCGTAGAGCGTCGCGTAGGGATTCGCTGAGTCGCTGCGCGACGAATCTCAGCTCCGTTTCGCTCGCCTTCTCCGCGAGTACGTCGTTGGACATGCGCAGCACGTCGCTTCCCGTGTCGAGTTGCTGGCGCTCCACGGAGTCGGCGTACTGCGAGACCGATCCGCCCTCTTCTGCGTAGCAGGGTCGTCCCAGCTCGTTGACCCAGGGCAGCAACCGGAGCGTGTTTTGCGGTGTGTTCATGTCTGCGCCTCCGCCTCTGCGTGGCGGCGCACGAGGTGCCGTTTCCGCAAGACGCGGATGTCCGTCTCCCGGCTCCAGTCGCATTCACTTCGCGCCTTGCGCAACTCCTGGGCGAACCACAGGCACCCTTCGCACGTCTCGCCTTCGACATGACTGCCGGGGTCGTCAGTCACCTGATACCTCCTTGTCGCTCTCTGCCGGAGTGGGGCTGTGGACGAGCTGGATCGCTTCCTGCCGCTCGGCCGGCGGTGCTGAGGATTCGTCCTCGTCGCTGCGGAGCCCGATGTGCGTGGTGAAGACGGCCTCTGTGCACTGGCCTGGGAGGACGACCACCGCCGCTTCGACCACCCGGCCGGAGACATCGCTGAGGGTCCGTCCGATCACCAGCACCGTCGTCCGCTGGCTGATCTGCAGCGTGCGCGCCTCGCAGGGCATGGGCAGTCGCGCTACGAGGCGTTCTGTGCTGGACGCCAGTCGCACCCCCGCCGCTGTCAACTGCTGACGGATGTCGTGTCCCCAGGGGAGCTGGGGACGGTCCGGCGAGATGAGCCGGGCCAGCCGCGCCGGTACGTAGCTCCGGGTGACACTCCGGGGTCGGGTGCCCCGGCGGGCGAGGTAGGTGAACGCTGTCACCTTCTCGCCCTCCTCTACCCCGAGGAGGGCGGCGACGGAGGTGTCCGCCGTCGTCTCCGTCGTGCTGACCTCGGTGTTGAGTCCGTGCCAGCCCGTTGATCGTGCGGTGCCGAGGTAGGTCAGCCGGTCGGCGGGCCACCGTACGAAGTTGCCGCTGCCGTGGCGCTTGTCCACTAGGCCCTCGTTCTGGAGTTGTTCGAGTGCGAGCCTGAGGGTGGGGCGGCTGACGCCGTACTGATCTGCAAGTTTGTCCTCGGAAGGGAGGCGCTTGCCGTTCGGGTAACTCCCCTGGCGGATCTGGTTTCTCATCTGCTCCGCGACGTCCTGGAAGTAGGTCGCCATGCGTGTGATCACCTCCAGTCGGCTCGTGTGGCAGCAGGGGGAACGTGGGGCCGACCCGTGCCGTGTCTGCGAGTGGGCATGAGGAGGTGCCTCCCTCATGAGCAATCCGGGAGGAGAAGCCAACGCAACTCCTTAAGTTATCTTAAGGAGTTGCGTCATGAAGTCAAGCCGGACAACTCCGTGCGCAGGAGATCTGCGCCGCGCCTCGGCTTCGCGGCTGGGTTAGAGCCTGGCGGCTCTTGCTCTGCATAAGCTGTCGGGCCGAACTGCCGTTGCGCCGTGCGGTCACGACCGGGTGTTGAGGCGTTGGAAGTCTGGCGTAGGAAGGCTCAAGACCTGCGGGAGGAGGCTGGCGCAGCATGACCGATCACGTGCTGCGGCCGCTGCTGTTCCTCGACGTCGATGGACCGTTGCTTCCGTTCGGCGACGCCCCACAGCACGAGCCGGGCAGTGCGGCCCACCATGCGCACTTGGCGGGGCTCAGCCGCGCGTTGGGGGCTCGGCTGGCGGCGCTGCCGTGCGAACTTGTCTGGGCCTCGACCTGGGAGGACGGGGCCAACGAGGAGGTGGCGCCGCGGTTGGGACTGCCGCGGCTGGCGGTCGTGAACTGGCCGGAACCGTCCGGCGAGCGTGAGCGGGTGGACCGGTGGTTCGGGCTGCACTGGAAGACACAAGCCCTGGTGGAATGGGCGGCCGGACGCTCGTTCGCCTGGGTCGATGACGAGATCACCGATGCCGATCAGGACTGGGTGTCGGCGCACTATCGCGGGCAAGCCCTCCTCCACCGCGTCGAGTCCTACCGAGGACTCACCAACG
The DNA here is from genome assembly GCA_000514715.1 of Streptomyces sp. CNH099. GTDB lineage: Bacteria > Actinomycetota > Actinomycetes > Streptomycetales > Streptomycetaceae > Streptomyces > Streptomyces synnematoformans. Next base: position 95,203 of record AZWL01000024.1, read on the forward strand.
CGGACTTCAAGGCCCTTGAAGCATGGCTGCGAGCAGCCTGAGCCCTCCACCACCCACCCGCAACGCGCCCCCTTCCAGAAGCGCCCACGGTGCGCAGTGAGGCGCGGCGCTTCCATGGCGCATGCTCTGTTTGTGTCTGCTGCGGGTGGCCGCGGGGCAGGGTCAGCCGTTGACCGGGGTGGTCCAGTCGAACTGCGACAGGGTGTGGGCTCTGGCTGCGATGACGGACATGCGGGCTTCCAGCTCTGCTGTGTTGCTGTGGGACGCCTGGCTGGTCATCTGGCCTGGCCACTTGCGGTACAGGAGACCTGCCTCGCGAATGAACCAACCCCGGCTGACCGCGTCGAGGGCGAGGAGGAGGCCCGTGTCCTCCGAGGCGGGCAGGGCCATCCAGCCGCCGAGGGCGAGGAGGAGGTCACGGCGTACGCAGAGGGTTGCGGGGTGGACCTGGGCGCGGAAGTCGTTGGCCTCCCAGTGTTCCAGCACCGCCCCGCGCCCTAGCGGGCCGTCGTCCGGGTCCTGGTCGAAGCCGACTGTCGAGCCGTCCGGGAGAAGGTCGAGGACGCGGGAAGTCGTCCAGGCGACATCGGGGTTGGCGTCGAGGACGGCGATGTCTCGGGCCAGTGCACCGGGGGTGAGTTGGTCGTCGGCGTCGAGGACCTTGACGTACTCGCCGTGTGCCTCGGCGAGTGCCATGGTGCGGGTGACGCCGGGGCCGCCGCCGCGGCCCTGGCGGAATGTCACGCGGACGTCGTTCGGGACGTGCGGCGCTACCTCCCCGCCCGTGCCGTCTTCCCGGATCGACCAGTGCCACTCCCAGTCGGCCGGAAGCTCCTGCGTCTCCAGCGACTTGTACGCATCCTGCAGGTACGCGGCGGACGGGGCGTGGACTGCGGTGACGACGGAGATGCGGTGGGTCATCGGGCTCACCACCGGTCCAGCGGCGTGACGACGTGCACGTGGGTCCGGTCGCCCGGCAGCGTGAGGTCCGAGATCTCCACCGGCCGGTCGGTCGTGTCGTACGAGATCTTGCGTGCCAGGAGGACGGGCATCCCCGGCGGTAGCTCCAGTTCTTCCGCCTCCTCCGGCGTCGGCGGGCGGGTGGTGTAGCGCTCCTCGATGCGGTCCAGCTCGATGCCGACCGTGAGGAGCTGGTTCATGGTGCCGCCCGGCCACGGCTCGTTCGTCTCGTCCAGAAGGTCCGGGTTCTCGGCGACGACTTCGCGGACGAGGTACGAGGTGACCAGGGCGAACGGCGCCCGCTCGGCGGCGTAGCGCGTGCGGTAGGTGCGCTCGACGAGCGCCGTGCCTTCCGGCACGCCGAAGGCTTCGGCTATGTCCTTCGACGCTTCCGTCTCCCGGTATGAGGCGTGGAAGACCAGGTCATCGACCTGCAGGCCGGTGTCGTACTCGGTCGCGCCGGTCTTCTGCCGGCGCTCTTCCGGCTCGCGGGCGCGGTCCTTCTCCCACTGGTGGCGTTCGTTGGTCCGCAGCACCGTGCTCCGCGGCTGGCGGACGAAGCTGCCCCTGCCGTGCTGCTTGTCGATCAGCCCTTCGTACTGCAGCACCCGCAGGGCGGATTGCACGGTCGGCCCGCTCTTCCCGTACCGCTCCACCAGCTCCGCTTCGGAGGGGAGTCGGTCGCCGGGTTTGAGGTCGCCGTCGCGGATCGACCGGCGTAGGTCGTTCGCGATGCGTTCGTATTCCTTCGCCACGGCCCGTGTCCCTTGTCGTTGTCTCAGAGCCCCAGGTGAAGGGCGCTGTCACCTGATACCAGCCTAGCGCTCCTAAAGAGGACTTGACGAGTTGAGCGACGTACGTCATAGTCAAAGTGCTCCTCAAGAGGACTTGATGACTTGACCTCTTAAGGAGTTACCTCGAACGGTCTGCACCTTGAGAACTCCACAGCGTGACGAGCGAACGAGTGCTTTTGATCTTCGGCACCGCTGCCAAGTGGCGTCGGAGGTCATGACCACTCGCTCCGCCCGGTGCAACTCCACACGAAGGGTTCTTATGTGGCTCGCGATCGGTGACATCGTCCAAGAGCACGGCGGCAGCAACGCCCTCGGCGCCGTCGTCGGCGTCGCCTCCCACGGCGCCGGCCGCTTCGTCCTTGTCGACTTCCCCGGTATCGGCGTCCGCCCGATGGCGCCCGACGTTCTGACGGTCGCCGCCCGGCGGGCCGCGCCCGCGTCGCTCGGCCGGGGGCTGGTGGCGCTGTCCGCGCTGGTGGTGGCCGTGTTCGTGACGTACGTCAGCTGCCGGGCCGCGTACGAGGCCGGGGCCGGGTGGCCGCTGGCCTTCCTGGCGGGCCACGGGGCCTTCGCCGCCGTGGTGACCACGCACCGCGGGCTGCAGCGGCTCACCGGTCCGCGGCGCTTCCGTATCTGACCACCCGCGCCGGGGCGGCGGCCGACGGGTCACGAAGCCCGCCGCCCCGGCTCGCCCATCCCATCGAGGAGGCAGACAGATCATGCGTGCTGAAGACGGCGGCCAGGGGACGGCCCTGGACGTCTTCGAGTCCGAGGCGTTAAGGCTCGGCTTCGAGACCACGTGGGCCGAGGACTTCCGCAGGTTGTTCCTCGGCCCGGCTAGGCCGGTCGAGTCGACGGAGGACCGCGCGGCGCGGCTCGCCGCCGCCGACGACGTCCTGGCCGAACTGCAGGAGGGCGCGGGCGACGAAGTCGCCCGGTCCAACGCCCGCTACGCCGCGCGGCTCCGGCGGTACGCCAGGGCCCGCCGGTGGGCGGCATGATTCCCGTAGGCCGCGTGCCGTGGGAGTCGTACGCTCCGCTCGCCGCCGCAGCGGTCCTCGGGCTGGCGCTCCTCTGGCTCGCGCTCCGGCGGCTGGCCCGGTACGCGAGGCTCGACACCCCCGCCGTGCGCGTGGCGGCGCTGGCCGCCGCGAGCTGCACGGCGTACACCGCGGACACGTCCTGGCGGTTCGCTGAGGACTACCTCGGCATGGGGAGCACGGCCGAACGAGCGGCGATGTTCGCCGCCGCGGAGCTGGGGCTGTTCGCCTCGGCGCTCATGGCGCGACAGAACCTCAACGGCCCGCTCAAGGCGCCCGGCGCCCCCGGGCTCCTCGTCTGGCTGATCACGGGTGTGCAGGTCATTCCCGCGTACGCCGAGTCCGGGCCGCTCGGCGGTACGGTCCGCGCGTTCGTCGGGCCGTTCCTGGCCGCCGTGCTCTGGCACCTGGCGATGGGCATCGAACTGCGGCACCGCAGGCCCGGCGCGGAGTCCCGCGGCGTGCTCGCCGTGGCGGGGCGGGAACTGCGGGAGCGACTGCTGTCCCGGCTGGGGATCACCGAACGGGACCGGAACGCGGCGCAGATCAGCCGGGACCGTGCCACCCTCCGCGCGGTCGAGCTGGCGGCGTGCCTGGCCGCCCTGCCGCCGGAACGGCGGGCCGGGCGGTGTGGACGGCGCATCGCGCGGCGGCTGTCGGCCGCGGTGGCGAAGGCGTCTGTGGGAGCGGACCGGGAACAGCGGCGCAAGCTCCTCGAACTGCTCGCCGCCCGGCGGCACGCCGCCGACCTGGCGACGGTGCCCCTGGCCTCCCCGTGGACGGAGGCGGCCGGAGATCCGGCCGCCTCCGCGCTCGCCGAGGAGGTCCGCGGGCAGATGCGACGGGCAGCCGACAGCATCCGGCAGGCAGGCGGACCAGGGGTGTTCACCCTCGGTGCCGCCCTGAACGGAGACGACCGTTCACCTGAACAGCTCCCGAGCAAGCTTGGCACCGCGGAAGCGCAGCAGGTCATCGAGGACGGCTGGGCCGAGGGCCTGACCGTACGGGAGACGGCGAAGCGGGCGACCCGCGCGCCGAGTTACGTGCACGGCGTGTTCGTCCGGCTCGACGCCGAACGCGGCCCGCGCCCCGCCGCCGCAGGGCGGCCGTAGCGCCTGTTTGGAATCGCTCACCGCCGGGGCCCGGCCGTTGCTTTGGCGGGCTGGGCCGGGCCCCGGCTTTCCTCCCAACCGGAAGGAAGGTGCAAGTGAAGCACGACGACGAAGAGAACGCGGCCGACTCCGGCGACCGTCCTCCCGACGAGATCACCATGGTTGACCGGCCCGGCGGCTCCTCCGCCGTACGCCTCATGGACCGGATCACCGGCTCGAAGCGGCGGCCGGTCGTCCCGCCCTGGGCCCGATCCTGGCGCGAGTTCAAGGCCGCCGGCTCCGGCGTCGCGGCGTACGGCTGGCACGTGGTGGCGTACCACGTCGTTCGTACGCCCTGGTACCAACTCCGGCTCACCCTCCAACTACCGCGAGGCACAGCCCGTTTCATCGGCGGCGCACTGCGGTGGGTCGCGGACGCCGAGGGGCAACCGTTCCGCAGCGCGGCGGCCAGCAATGAGGACATCGACTACTACCTGAAGCTCTCCCGGCAGCGCGACCGCCGGGTCAGGTGGCGCACGGTCGTCGCCCTGTTGGCCTCCGTCACGGGACTCGCCGCCGCGCTCGCCTTATACGTCCTGGCCCCCACGTGGCTCCTGGCTCTCTCGGGCTACATGGTCACTACCGCCCTCGGCTGGCTCGGCCAGCCGGCCGACGAGCCGGTGATCCACCGCGCCGTCGAGATCCCCAAGACGACCCGGCTGACGTCGAATATTGTCCTGCGGGCCCTCGGCGCCCTGGACATCAAGGCAATCAACCGAGACCAGGCGGCAGGCAGCCCCGGCTTCTCCTTCTCGGCACCCATCACACGCGACGGGCCCGGCTGGCTCGCCGAGGGAGATCTCCCGTACGGCGTCACCGTCACCGACGTCATCGAACGCCGCGACAAGCTCGCCTCCGGCCTGCGCCGCCCCCTGGGCACGGTATGGCCCGAACCGGTGCCCGACGAGCACACCGGCCGCCTGCGGCTGTGGGTCGGTGATCAGGACATGTCGCAGGCCCGGCAGGAGCCCTGGCCGCTGGCCAAGTCCGGCACGGTGGACCTCTTCAAACCCGTGTCCTGGGGCACGGACCAGCGCGGCCGGTGGGCCGGCGTGACGCTCATGTTCATCGCGGGCGTCATCGGAGCCATCCCGCGCATGGGCAAGACCTTCCTCCTGCGGCTGCTCCTCCTCATCGCCGCTCTCGACCCGCGGGCCGAGCTGCACACGTACGACCTGAAGGGCACCGGCGACCTGGACCCCCTCGGCCGCGTGGCCTACCGCCACCGGTCCGGCGAGGAGCCCGAGGACATCGCGTACGCCATCGCCAACATGCGCGAACTGCAGGGCGAACTGCGCCGCCGCGCGAAGGCGATCCGCTCACTCCCGCGCGACGTCTGCCCGGAGTCGAAGGTGACGACCGAGCTGGCCTCGAAACGCTCCCTCGGGCTGCACCCGATCGTGGTCGGCGTCGACGAGTGCCAGGTGTGGTTCGAGCACGACAAGCACGGCGCCGAGTTCAAGGAAATCTGCACCGACCTCGTCAAACGCGGTCCGGCCCTGGGGATCGTGCTCCTGCTGTCGACGCAACGGCCGGACAAGAACAGCATCCCGACCGCCATCAGCGCCAACGCCTCCGCCCGCTGGTGCCTGAAGGTCATGGGCCAGGTTGAGAACGACATGGTCCTGGGCACGGGCGCCTACAAGCGGGGCGTGCGGGCGTCGATGTTCGCGTGGGGCGACAAGGGCATCTGCTACTTCCTCGGCGAAGGCGCCGACGCCCGCATCGTCCGCGCCGCCAACATCGACGCCCTGCAGGCCGACGCAATCGCCCTCCGCGCCCGCGCCACGCGGGAGAGGGCCGGCACCCTTGCCGGGCATGCCCTCGGCGAGCAGCCGGAGCCCGATGCCGCCTCGTCGTACGACCTGCTGAGTGACCTGGCCGCCGCCGTCCCGGCCGCGAAATCGAAGATCTGGAACGAGTCCGTCCTCGCCCGCCTGGCCGACCTCCGGCCGGAGGTCTACGGCGAGTGGAACACGGACCAGCTCACCGCCGCCCTGCGCCCGTACGGCATCCGCACGGTTCAGGTCTGGGGCACCACCGAGGACGGCAAGGGCGCCAACCGCCGCGGCATCCGCCGCACCGACGTCCTCCGCGTCATCTCGGAACGTGACGGTCAAGCAGCCGCCGCCTGACGAACGCGCGCCGCTAGACCTAGCGGGCACCCTGCTAGACACCTCAGGCGCTCAACGTGTCAAGCGGCGGCAGCGAGTTCGGTGGGGAACGCGGTCTGCTCGTCGAACATCTCGTGGTGCTGGAGGCAGTAGTAGAGCTGGCCGAGCATGCGGTTGAAGAGGTTGCGCTGGGCGGCTGCGTGCCAGTCGCCGTGGTCGTCTCGGCGCCTGCGGTAATGGGTCTTGGCGCCGGGTGAGGCGGTGATGGAGGCGAAGGCCCAGAGGTAG
>AZWL01000025.1 GCA_000514715.1 Streptomyces sp. CNH099
CCGTCATGTCCGACGGGTACTTCGGGCTTCTGTGCGGCCGGTCGCTCGCGTTCCCGAACCGGTGCGCGAGACAGTCACACGAAGGAGGAGCGGCGTTGGACCAGGCCGTCCCGGCAGCGTACAACTGTGACAACAGGGCCTCCTGGGCGCGCTCTTGGCTTCAACAACCCCGAGCTGCACCAGAGGCCCTGTCTTCATGCGCGCGACGGCGGAAGACCACCCGACCGGGCACTTTCACTCGAACCGATACCCAACAAGATCGATAGAGCAACAGCTTCTAAGGAGCTGGTGATGCGTCCTACGACCGGATGGCGGGCGGACAGCGCGACCCGGACCCTGCGCCGCGCGGCGCTGGAGCGCCGGGATCTCCGCCCGGACGACATCGCGGTACGCGTCGAGTACTGCGGCGTCTGCCACACGGACCTCCACGCGTTGCGGGCGTACGAGAGCGACGCGAACGGCCCGCTCGTCCCCGGGCACGAGTTCACCGGCGTGGTCACCCAGGTCGGCGGCGCGGTTTCCGACTTCTCCCCGGGCGCCGCCGTGGCCGTCGGCAACATCGTCGACTCGTGCCTCGTCTGCCGCATGTGCCGGGCCGGGCAGGAGAACTTCTGCCGGGAGTTTCCGACCCTCACCTACGGCGGAGCCGACCGGCAGGACGGGACGACCACGCTGGGCGGGTACTCCCGCGAGTACGTCGTCAGCCGTCGGTTCGCCTACCACCTCCCCGCGGGCCTCGACGCAGCCGCCGCAGCTCCCCTGCTCTGCGCCGGGGTCACCGTCTGGGAACCGCTGCGGGCGCTCGGAGTGGGGCCCGGCAGTGCCGTGGCCGTGGCCGGGCTGGGCGGCCTGGGGCACCTGGCGGTCAAGATGGCGACCGCGCTCGGCGCCACGACCTCCGTCGTCAGCCGGACTCCGGACAAGGCCGGCGAGGCGCGCCGCCTGGGGGCGCAGGGACTCGTCGTGTCCACCGACTCCGAGCAGATGGAAGCGGTCCGCGACCGGTTCGACGTGGTCATCGACACCATCCCCGCCCCCCACGATCCGGCTCCGTACCTGCGGATGACCGCCATGGACGGCACGCTCAGCCACCTCGGCCACCTCGGACCGGTCACCGTGGACACCCTGGACCTGCTCATCGGCCGCAAGAAGCTCAGCTCCGCCGGCAGCGGCGGCCGCTCGTCCACCGCCGCGATGCTGCGCTTCTGCGCCGCACACGACATCGCCGCAGACATCGAACTACTGCCGTCGTCCGAGGTGAACACCGCTCTCGAACGCCTGGGGCACAACGACGTGCGCTACCGCTTCGTGCTCGACATGTCCGACCTGGACTGACCGACGGCGCGGCCTGTCCCACAGCAATCCGGGGGCCAACCGCGACCGCGGTGCCGGGCAGAGGCGCCGCCGCCCCGGGGGCAGTCGACGGAGTCGAGCCACGCCAAGCCGTTTGACAGCCGGCAGCCCGGACATCGGCCTCACCCCGGACCGGGCACGTCCCGCGAGAGCGTTAGGGTCGTACGCGGGGGTGGACCGGCGCCGTCCGCCGTCCGGACAACGCCTTGGCACAGCCGCCCGGTTGGCGGCGCGACCCGGAGAGAGCCGACCCCGGCGAGGAGCGATCGATGAGCAGTGGAGAACGGCCGGAGACAGCGGAACTGCTCGACCTCCGGCCCCACCCGGAAGGCGGCTGGTACCGGCAGACCTGGGCCAGCGACATCACCGTGGCCCCCGAGGGGTACACGAGCGGCCGGGCCACCGCCACGGCGATCTACTTCCTGCTGACGGCAGGCGAGGAGTCCGCCTGGCACACGGTGCGCTCCGCGGAGCTGTGGCTCTGGCACCGCGGCGGCCCCCTGCGCCTGACCATGGGAGGAGACGGCGACACCCCCGGCGGGCGGCCGACCCAGGTCGTCCTCGGCCCCGACCTCGCCGCCGGCCACCAGCCGCAGGTCCTCGTCCCTCCCGGAGTCTGGCAGCGCGCCGAGCCCGCCGGCGCCGAGGAGGTCCTCGTCAGCTGCGTCGTCTCGCCGGGCTTCGACTTCGCGGACTTCCGCCTGCTGCAGAGCTGACCGCCATCGCGCACTCGCCTGGAGCGCCCCCGCGAGGGACGGGTAGCCGTGCGCTGCCCCCTGCCGGCGTGCCGGGCGAACGGCTCAACGACCCTTGACCTGCCGACGTCAAGACGACCCTGGGAAGAGATGCCGGTCATGGCACGCCGGCCGCAGGTGGAGTTGTTCGAGCTGATCGCGGAGCCGGGTCAGCCGGGCGATCTCGGCGTCGAGGACGGCGATGCGGTGACCGACGACTGCGCCCGCGTCCCGGGTGTCCGGCGAGCCGCAACGGGGCGGCGGGTACTCGCTGACCTCGTGCAGCGTGCGGGCGCGGGCGGCCAGGTCGGCGACGGTGAGACCGAGCGCGAGCAACTCGCGGATCACCCTGACCCGGGCGAGGTCCGGCGGGCCGTACTCGCGCTGGCCGGTGGCGCTGCGCGGCGGCGGCGGGAGCAGGCCGCGCTGCTCGTAAAAGCGCAGGGCTCTGGGGGTCGTGCCGGTCGCCGCCGCCGCGTCGCCGATCCGCATCGTCTCGCTACACCTCCACCACGACCGCCCCGAAGTGGCGACCTGCCATCACGTCCTGCAACGCCTGGGGCGCCGCGTCGATGCCCGGGACGCGCACGTACGGAAAGCGGATCTCACCGGAGCGCAGCCATGCACCGAAGCGCGTGGTCCACTCGGCCTCGGCGGCGGGCAGGTCGGTGGCGCTGAAACCGCGGAGAGTCACGCCCTTGACGACGATGCGGAACGAGTCGAGTTCGACCGGGGCGCTGCCGCCGGCCCGGCCCGCGTCCAACTGGCCGGATACCGCGCCGACCAGCGCGAACCTGGCGTCCTGCCGGGCGGCGCGGAGCGCGGCGGCGAGAAGTGGGCCGCCGGTGGTGTCGAGGAGTACGTCGATGCCGCCGGGCGCGGCGGCGGCGAGCTGGCCGTCGAGGTCGCCGTGGTCACGGCGGATGACGGCGTCGCAGCCGAGTTCCTCGACGAGGCGGCGTGCCTTGTGGTCCGAGCCGGTGGCGCCGATCACCCGGCCCGCGCCCAGCAGGCGGGCGATCTGCCCGGCGAGGGTGCCGACCGCGCCGCTCGCGCCGGTGACGAGTACGGTGTCGCCCGCGCGAACCCCGGTGAGGCGGGTCAGCGAGCGATACGGCGCCGCGCCCTGGGCGAGGTGGGCGACCGGGTCGGGCAGCGCACCGTCGAGCACGGTGCAGCCGTCCTCGGGCACCACCGCGTACTCCCGCCAGCCGAGGAAGTGCCCGACCGCGTCACCGGGGCGCAGCCTGCCGCCGTCCGCCGCCGCGACGACCTCGCCCACGGCGGAGCCGAAGAGCACGTCGCCGGCGTGCAGCGGTGGCAGCGGCACGTCGCCACCGGCCTCGCCGCCGATGAGGGTGCGCAGGCCGGGAAAGACGAGGAAGTGGGTGTTGCGTACGAGCACCTCCCCGGCCGCGGGCGGCCGGACCGGGGTCTCGGCGACAGCGAGGTCGGCCGCGGTCGGCAGACCGTCCGGTGCCGCGGCGAGCCGGACTTCGCGGGCGGTGCCGGGCAGGGTGGTGGGCATGGGCGTTCCTCCTGGTGCGTGAGAGCGCGGGGACGCTAACCCCTGACCCGCACGTCAGGGTCAAGCCCCGCCGCCATGCCCCAGCTGCCCGGCCCGCCGACGCGGAAGCGGTCACCGGCCCGTCGTAGCCGGTGGGAGGGCGTGCAAGGCGACAAGTCGACCTGACCGTAAGCCATTGGTCTACACCTTGTGTTGGTGCAGACCAAGATGATTGACTGCGCCCCGTCAAGCTCCAAACGCCGGCGTTCGCGCCGGTGACCCCCCACCAGGAGAGTGATGAGGTGCTGAGGAAACTCGGAACAAAGGTCAAGGCACTGCTCGCGATCGGCGCACTCGCCGCGGCGCTGGCCGTCGTCGTGCCCGTGACCGCGTCGGCCGGCGAGGGAGGCGAGGACCGCGTGGACGGGGCGGAGGCTGCCGCGTTCGTCGTCAGTGAGGCGCAGTTCGAGCAGATGTTCCCGGGGCGGAACGCCTTCTACACGTACCGGGGGCTGACCGACGCGCTCGGCGCGTACCCCGCGTTCGCCACCACCGGTGACGAGACGACGCAGAAGCGGGAGGCCGCCGCGTTCCTGGCGAACGTCAGTCACGAGACCGGCGGGCTCGTGCACATCGTCGAGCAGAACCAGGACAACTACCCGCACTACTGCGACGCGTCGCAGCCCTACGGCTGCCCCGCCGGGCAGGCCGCGTACTACGGGCGCGGGCCCATCCAGCTCAGCTGGAACTTCAACTACAAGGCCGCCGGCGACGCGCTCGGCATCGACCTGCTGAACGACCCCTGGCAGGTGGAGCGGAACGCCGCCGCGGCGTGGCAGACCGGCATCTGGTACTGGATGACGCAGTCCGGGCCCGGGTCGATGCCCGCGCACGACGCCGTCGTCGGCGGGCACGGCTTCGGCGAGACCATCCGGGCCATCAACGGGTCGATCGAGTGCGACGGCGGGAACCCCGCCCAGGTGCAGAGCCGGATCGACAAGTACACGCAGTTCGTGCAGATCCTCGGCACGACCCCCGGTGACAACCTGAGCTGCTGAACCGAACGCGGCCGGTGCGGGCCCGTCCGTCCCGAGAGGGACGGGCCCGCACCGCCGGACTCCCCCCACGCACCCCACCCCCCACTGGAGGCAGTTGTGGCACGCGCACGAACCCGCAGGAACCGGAGGATACGCAAGCGGCTCGTCGGCATCGCCGGCGCTGTGTCGCTGGCCGCGGGCGGACTGGTCTTCGCCGTCACGGAGGCGGCGGCCGGCCCCGAGCGGCCGGCCGCCGCCGGGAGCACGGCGGCCGTGCCCGCGCACGCGGTCACCGGCTACTGGCAGAACTTCGACAACGGCGCCACGGTGCAGACCATCGCCGACGTGCCGGAGGCGTACGACATCGTCGCCGTCGCCTTCGCCGACGCGACCGGCACCCCCGGCCAGGTCGACTTCACCCTGGACCCGGCACTGGACTACACCGAGGACGCCTTCAAGGCCGACATCGCCGCCAAGCAGGAGAGCGGCAAGTCCGTCGTCGTCTCGGTCGGCGGCGAGCGCGGCGCGGTCTCCGTCAACGACGCGGCGTCCGCGGACGCCTTCGCGACCAGCGTCCTCGGGCTCATGGAGGAGTACGGGTTCGACGGCGTCGACATCGACCTGGAGAACGGTCTCGACTCCACGTACATGACGCAGGCCCTGGAGGCGATCCACGCGGGCGCCGGCGACGGCCTGGTGGTGACGATGGCGCCGCAGACCATCGACATGCAGTCGCCGGACAACGAGTACTTCAAGACGGCGCTGAACATCAAGGACTTCCTCACCGTCGTCAACATGCAGTACTACAACAGCGGTTCCATGCTGGGCTGCGACGGCCGGGTCTACGCCCAGGGCACGGTCGACTTCCTCACCGCGCTCGCCTGCATCCAGTTGGAGAACGGGCTCGACCCCTCGCAGGTCGGCCTCGGCACGCCCGCCTCGCCGCAGGCGGCCGGCGGCGGGTACGTGGACCCGGGTGTGGTGACCGACGCGCTCGACTGCCTGACCCGGGGCACCGGCTGCGGCTCGTTCCAGCCGGAGCGGACGTACCCGGGCCTGCGCGGCGCGATGACCTGGTCGACCAACTGGGACGCCGGCAACGGCAACGCCTGGTCGGACACGGTCGGCCCGCACGTCGACGGGCTGCCGTAGCCCCCGCCCCTGCCGCGGCGGGCCGGCCGGGACGCGGAAGTCCCGGCCGGCCCGCCCGGGGTGGCGGGTGCGGTGCCGGTGTCAGCCCTCCCGGCCGCGGGCCGGGGTGCCGTTCTCCGCGCCCGGCCAGCCGTTGATCACGAACTGCGAGCCCGGCTCGACGACGACGTCGCCCTCCGCCGAGTCGGTGATGGTGACGTTCGTGAGGTTCGCGCTGCCGCGGGCGCCGCCCATGGCGAGGATGCCGGCGCCGTTGTTGGACTTCTCGATCGTCACGTTCGAGATGTTCACGTTCGGCATGTCGCCGCCGCCCGACTTGAACTGGATCCCGTCGTACGTCGAGTCGTGGATGTCGGTGTCCTCGATGGTCACGCCCGGGATCGGCTGGCCCGCGGGGAAGAGCGTGATGGCGCCGAACTCCTGCGCCTCGCCCCAGAACGCGCCACCGCAGCGGTACAGGGAGTTGCCCGAGATCACGGTCTCGCCCGAGAAGGGCACGGGGTCGTGGTCGGTGGCGAGCATGATGCCGGGGTAGTTCGCGGTGTCGGAGATCAGGTTGTTCTCGACGGTGTTGCCGTAGCCGCCGTAGATCGCGACCCCGTTCGCGCGCCAGGGGAGCTGGATGGTGTTGTTCCTGAAGCGGTTGTCGTGGCCGATGTCGGTGGCCGGGTCCTTCACGTACTTGCTGGCCCAGACGGCGAGGGAGTCGTCCCCGGTGGTGCGGAAGGAGGAGTTGACGACCTCGGAGTTGCGGGTGCCGTTGGTGAAGTTGATGCCGTCGGCGTACGTGTTGCGGATGCGCATCCCGCTGAACTTCAGCCCGTCGGCCGGGCCCCACAGCTCGGGCCTGTTGGAGTAGTCGCGGCCGACCCAGACGCCGACGTTGGCGTGCTCGATCCACACGTTCGAGATCTCGGTGCCGACGCCGAACCGGCCGTTCAGGCCCACGCCGCCCTCGTGGCCGCCGTCGCCGCCGCGGATGGTGCCGGAGCCGAAGATGGCGATGTCGGAGATCCGGGTGTTCCTGTCGATGTCGAAGCCGAAGTTGCCCTCGTGCGGGTGGTTGATGCCGTCGGCCTCGTGCGGCGGGGTGAGCGTGAAGAACTGCGAGTGCCACATGCCGGCGCCGCGGATGTCGACGTCGCGGATGCCGACCTGGTTGTACTGGCCGCCGGCGAGGTCCTCGGTGAGGATCTTCTGCTCCTGCCGCCACTGCCCCGGCGGGACCCAGACGCACTCGATCTCGCCGTTCTGGTCGGCGGTGACGGCGGACTGCAGGGCCTCGGTGTCGTCGCCGCCGTCGTCGGGCACGGCGCCGTACTCGGTGATCGACGTGCAGGCGGCCGGCTTCTCGGCCGGCGGCGCGACCTGCTCCAGGTCGATCAGGTCGATGACGTAGAACGCGGCGCTGTCGTCGGCGTCGCGCTGGAGGCGGAAGGTGGTGCCCTCCGGGTAGCTCTGCTCCAGCAGCGCGTGGGACTCGTCGAAGAGGCGGCGGGCGTCGTTCTGCGGGGTGTTGGTCAGGCCCTCGGGGTCGTCGGTGTTGCCGTACAGCCAGCTGTGCTTGGACGACAGGTCCAGCTTCTGCACGAACGCGCCGTTCGCGTAGAGGCTGAGGGTGGCGTCCATGCCGCCGCCGCCCGGGGCGTCGGGGATGGAGTTGCGGACGACGATGGAGTTGGTCGGCGCGGTCGAGGTGAACTCGACGTACTGACCGGTGTGCTCCAGCCGCACCGACCGGCGGCCCGAGGACTCCGAGCCGAAGTTGGTGTGCCCGAAGGTCCGCTTCGCGTCGGCCTCCACCAGGGTGCCGTCGTACGTGCCGGCCTCGGCCTCGTACTCCACGTACGGCAGTTCCGCGCCGGACGCGGCGGCCGCGGCCCCCGTCCCGGCGGAGCCGCTGCCGCCGGTGCCGCCACCCTCGGGGGCGATGCCGGCGAGGGCCTGGCCGGAGAGGGGCAGGACCCCGACCGCGACCAGGCCGAGCGCCGGTATCCCGACGGCCACGCGCCGTCTGAGCTGCTTCCACTTCATGGTGTCCTCTGTTCTGTGGGGGGCTGACAGAGTGCGTATGCCGCTCTCTTGCAATAGATCAACGTAAGTTTGCGTAACAGAGTCAATCTATTGCTGATTGGCAGTCAGAGTTTTGAGGTAGGTCACGGGTTTGTCAATGGTCGGCGCACGGCGCCTTTTCCGGACCGCGGGCGCGGCGCGGGTAGGCTGCCGGACGGCGGAGGGGGAACCGGAAACATCACCGCGGGAGGAATTCGTGCTCGTACTGCTGCCGCCGTCCGAGGGCAAGGCCGAGGCCAGGCGCGGGGCCGCACTGAAGCTCGACGCGCTCTCCCTGCCCGGGCTCACCGCCGCCCGCGAGGCCGTCCTCGACGAGCTGGTCGCACTCTGCGCCGCCGACGAGGAGAAGGCCGCCGACGTCCTGGGGCTCACCGACGGCCTGCGCGGCGAAGTCGCGCGCAACGCCCGGCTGCGGACCGCGCCGGCCCGCCCCGCGGGGCAGGTCTACACCGGCGTGCTCTACGACGCGCTCGGCCTCGCCACGCTCGACCCCGCGGCGAAGCGGCGCGCGTCCGCGTCGCTGCTGGTCTTCTCCGGCCTGTGGGGCGCCGTCCGCATCGGCGACCGCATCCCCGCGTACCGCTGCTCCATGGGCGTACGCCTCCCCGCCGCCGGCCCGCTCGGCGCCTACTGGCGCGGCCCGCTCGACGCCGCCCTGCCGGCGGCGGCCGGCCGCGGGCTCGTGCTCGACCTGCGCTCCTCGGCGTACGCGGCGGCCTGGCGCCCGCGCGGCGAGCTGGCGGCGCGCACGGCCGCGGTGCGGGTGCTGCACGCGACGGTGGTCGACGGGGTGGAGAAGCGGTCGGTGGTCAGCCACTTCAACAAGGCGACGAAGGGCCGGCTGCTGCGCGACCTGCTGACCGCCGGCGCCAGACCGCGCACTCCCGAGCAGTTGGTCACCGCGCTGCGCGACCTGGGCTACCGGGTGGAGGGCGGGGCACCGCGGCGCGCGGGGCAGCCGTGGCAGCTGGACGTGGTGGTGACGGAGCTGTAGCCGCCCCTCTGCCCCTCATTCCCGCACCCCCGCCCAGGGTAGGCCGCCCCACCGACAACGCAGCGGCCCACCGGCAACGCGGGATCCCGCCGCCACCGGGCGGACCCACCGGATTGCACCGTACGCAACGTGCGTTGCACCCCCGCGACCGCGGCGGCACGATGACGACGTGACCACTGACTCCGCCCCCGCCTCCGTCCTCGGCCTCGCCCCCGTCATCCCCGTCGTCGTCCTCGACGACGCCGCCGACGCCGTGCCGCTCGCCCGCGCGCTGGTCGCCGGGGGCCTGCCCGCGGTCGAGGTGACCCTGCGCACGCCGGCCGCGCTCGACGCGATCCGGGCCATCGCCGCCGAGGTGCCGGACGCGGTGGTCGGCGCCGGCACCGTGCTGAGCGCCGCGGCCGTCGACGCCTCCGCCGCCGCGGGCGCCCGGTTCCTCGTCAGCCCCGGCACCACCGACCGGCTGCTGGCCGCGATGGCCGCCTCGGGGCTGCCCTGCCTGCCGGGGGTCTCCACGGCGTCGGAGGCGATGGGCCTGCTGGAGCGCGGGGTGACGGAGATGAAGTTCTTCCCGGCGGAAGCGTCCGGCGGGGCGGCGTACCTGAAGTCCCTCGGCCCGCCGCTGCCGCGCGCCCGCTTCTGCCCGACGGGCGGGATCACGGCGGAGTCGGCGCCCCGGTACCTCGCGCTGCCCAACGTCGGCTGCGTGGGCGGCACGTGGATGCTGCCGCAGGCGGCGCTGGCGGCGAAGGACTGGGCGACGGTGGAGAGGCTCGCCGGTGAGGCGGCGGCGCTCGGCGGGGGCTGAGTCAGCGCAGGTGGGCGGTGTCGTTCAGGAGGCGTACGCTCGCGTGCCCGTCCGCGTAGTACGCGACCTCCGACAGCGACGCCGCCGACAGCTCCATGCGGAACAGCGACTCCGGCGGGGCGCCCAGGGCCAGCCGGACCAGGGTCTTGACCGGGGTCACGTGGGTGACGAGGAGCACCGTGCGGCCGGCGTAGCGGGCGAGGATCTTGTCGCGGGAGAGCGCGACGCGGCGGCTGACCTCGGCGAAGGACTCCCCGTCGCCGGTGGGGGCCGCCTTCGTGGAGCGCAGCCAGGCGGCGAGGTCGCCGGGGTGGCGCTCCCGCACCTCCGCGAACGTCAGCCCCTCCCAGGCGCCGAAGTCCGCCTCGCGCACGCCGTCGTCGACCCGGACGTCGAGCCCGAGCCGGCCGGCGACCGCGTCCGCGGTCTCGCGGCAGCGGCGCAGCGGGGAGCTGACGACGGCCTGGACGGTGCCGCGGGCGGCGAGGTGGGCGGCGGCGGCCGCGGCCTGGGCGCGGCCGGCGGCGGAGAGCGCGGGGTCGGTGCCGCCGCTGCCGGAGAACCGCTTCTGCGGGGTGAGGTCCGTCTCGCCGTGCCGAAGCAGGAGGAGCGTGGTCGGCGCCCCGAGGTCGCCACCCCAGCCCACGGCGGCGGTCGCGGCCCCGGCGCCGCCCTCGGCGGCCGTGCCGGAGCCCTCCGGCGCACCGGCGCCGCCCTCCTCGTCCAGCTCCGCCCGCGACCCCGCCGCGCTCCACTGCCCGCCGCGCCTGCCCGCGTCCATCGCCTCGTTCGCGAGCCGGTCCGCGTGCTTGTTCTTCTCCCGCGGGATCCACTCGTACGACACCCGCCCCGGCGGGAAGACGTCCCGCGCCTCGGCGGCCAGCTCCCGCATCCCGGGGTGCTTGATCTTCCAGCGGCCCGACATCTGCTCGACGACCAGCTTGGAGTCCATCCGCACCCGGACCTCCGCGTCCGGGTCGAGCGCCCGCGCCGCCCGCAGCCCGGCGATGAGCCCCCGGTACTCCGCGACGTTGTTGCTCGCCACGCCCACGTACGCCGCGTCCTCGGCCAGCACCGCGCCGGCCGCGTCGCGCACCACGGCGCCGTACCCCGCGGGCCCCGGGTTCCCCCGCGAGCCGCCGTCCGCCTCGACGACGAACTCCCGCCGGGACGAGCCCGGCATCAGAGGCCGGATTCGGGCGTACGGACCAGGATGCGGCGGCAGTTCTCGCACCGTACGACGGCGTCGGGGGCCGCGGCCCGGACCTCGTTGATCTCGGTGATGTTCAACTCCAGCCGGCAGCCCTCGCAGCGCCGCTGGTACAGCCGGGCCGCGCCGACGCCGCCCTGCTGCTCGCGCAGCTTGTCGTACAGCGTCAGCAGGTCCGCGGGGATCTCCCCGGCGGCCTCCTGCCGCTCCTTGGCGACCGTGCCGGCCTCGGCGTCGATCTCGCCGACGGCCGCGTCGCGCCGCGCCGTGGCGTCCGCGATCCTGGCCTGAACCGACTCGACCCGCCCGGTCAGCTCCGCCACCCGCTCCTGCACGGACTCGCGGCGCTCCATGACCTCCAGGACCACGTCCTCCAGGTCGCTCTGCCGCCGCGCCAGCGACGCGATCTCGCTCTGCAGGCTCTCCAGGTCCTTGGGCGAGGTCACCGCGCCGGAGTCCAGCCGCTGCTGGTCGCGCGCGGCGCGCTGGCGCACCTGGTCGACGTCCTTCTCGGCCTTGGCCTGCTCGCGCTCGGTGTCGCTCTCCTCGGTCTGCGCGGCGACGAGCAGGTCGCGGTGCTGCACGAGGTCGGCCTCCAGGCCGGCGACCTCCTCGTGCTCGGGGAGGGTGCGGCGGCGGTGCTGCAGCTGGGTGAGGCGGACGTCGAGGGCCTGGACGTCCAGCAGGCGGATCTGGTCGGCGGGCGCGGCTTTCAAGCTGGCTGCTCCGGGCTCGTAGGGGCAAGGCTGGCGTGGGGGGTCGGCGGCCCCGCGGTGCTCGCGGTCGGGGCGGCGGAGTGAGTGGTCCAGGGGTCGGTCACGATACGCGACACATGGGTGCGCAGACCCCACGCGTTCCGGTCCGAGATCGCGTCCAGCTGCGCGGCGGCCTGCTCGCACCAGGGCCACTCCGTGGCCCAGTGGCCCGCGTCGATCAGGTACGGGCGGCCGCCGGCGGCGAGCGCGGCGTGCTGCTGCGCCTCCGAGACCGGGTGGTGGCGCAGGTCGGCGGTGACGTAGACGTCGACGCCGGCGGCGCGGACGGCGTCGAAGAGGCCGTCGCCGGAGCCGCCGCAGACGGCGGCCGTACGGACCTCGCCGGCCGGGTCGCCGGCGACGCGCAGCCCGGTGGCGGTGCGCGGCAGGGACGCGGCGGCGCGGTCGGCGAACTCCCGCAGCGGCACGGGGGCGTCCAGCTCGCCGAGGCGGCCGAGGCCGCGGCGGCCGGCCGGATCGCCGGGGGCATCGGCGTCGGGCACGAGCGGACCGGTGACGCGGAGGCCGAGGGCGCCGGCGAGGGCGTCGGAGACGCCGGGGTCGGCGCGGTCGGCGTTGGTGTGGGCGACGTGCAGGGCGACGTCGTTCTTGATGAGCGTGTGCACGACGCGGCCCTTGAACGTGCCGGCCGAGACGGTCGACGTACCGCGCAGGTAGAGCGGGTGGTGGGTGACGAGCAGGCCGGCGCCCAGCTCCACGGCCTCGTCGACGACCTCCCGCACCGGGTCGACCGCGAACAGGACGCGCTCCACACGGGCGTCCGGGTCGCCGCACACCGTGCCGACCGCGTCCCACGGCTCGGCGCGGCCGGCGGGCCAGAGGGCTTCGAGCGCGGCGACGACGTCGGATAGAGCGGGCACGGGGCAAGGCTACCTCCGCCGGCGCGGCCGGGGCGCGGCACCCGCTCGTATGCACAACGGTGCGGCGCGGCGCGGCGGAACGCCGTATCCGCCATCCCTTCGGGTGAAGTCACGGACGCCGCGCCGATTGCTTTGACGTGCGAAAACTACCTTCGCGAGCGGAGGTGAGGGGACCGGATGAGGCCCAGTGCAGAATCGATTCCGTCAGCGACGACCGAGACGGCGGGAACGGCCGCACCACAGGCCGCGGCGACGGACGCGGTAGCCGCCGAGGCGGTGGACCGGGAAGCGGACTCGGACAGGGGGGCGGGGTCGCACTCGGGTACGGGGACAGACCCCGGCTCGGGAACGCGGACGGGAGCGGCCGGCTCCGCGACGCCGGCGGAGGCGGAAGAACCGACCGGACCGGGGAAACCGGGAGAGCCGACCGCACCGGGGACGCTGACGGTGCCCGGCGCGACGGCCGGGAGCACCGCGGGGGCGGCGGCCGCGCCGGGCACGGCGGCACCGGCGGGAGCGGCGGCGGCTCCGGGCCCGCCCGCGCCCGCGACGGTCGCGGTCTCCACACCGGCACCCGGCACCACGACTCCCGCCGCCACACCGCATCCCGACTCCCCCGCCGCCACACCACCTCCCCGCTCCCCCGGGACCGGCCGCCGCGCCGGCCCCGGGCGCCCCGTCGGCCGGGCCGGCTTCACGCTCACCGCCGACGGCGCGTACGGCGCCTGCCTCGCCACGGACGCCGACGGCCACTGGTACCCCGAACGCTGGACCCTCCACGGCCCCGAGCCCTACACCGTCCCGCTGCCCTGCGCCCAGCCCGAGGAGCCCGGGACCACGGTGCTGCCGCTCGCCGACGGCCGCGTGCTGATCCGCCGGCTCGTCGCCGGCACCGAGCACACCTTCTCGCTCCTGCACCCCTCCGGCCCCGACACCACCGAGCAGGCCCTCGGTCCGGTGCCCGCGCCGCGGCTCGCCCTGGTGCCGCCCGCAATGGAAAGCGCCGAGGTGTACGCGCTGGCGCCCCCGGACCCGGACGGGGAGACCACGGCCGTGTGGCGGGTGTACGGGGGCGGGTTCGCGGGCGGCGGCGCGGAACGGCCGGAGCGGGTCGGCGAGGTGCCGGGGCGGTGTGTGGGGCGCGGCTGGCTGGACCGTACGGGGCGGGCGCTCGCCGTCGACCAGGAACTGGCCGGGCGGACGAAGACCGTCACGGTCGGGCTGCACGGCGGGGTGGAGGTCAGCCCGCTGCTGCAGCTCACCGCCGAGAGCAACGACCGCCTGCTGCTCGCCGACCCCGACAGCGGGCTGCTGCTGCTGCGTTCCGACGCCCCCGGGCGCGACCGGCTGGGGTGGGGGGTGCTGGGCAGCGGGCGGCCGGTGCGGTTTCCCGAGGCCCTGTGCCCGCGGGACACGGCGGTGACGCCGTTCGCGGTGCAGCCGGGGCAGGTGCTGACGCCGGAGCAGTGCGGGGTGGCGCTGCGGCTCGACGGTCCCGGCGGCTGCCGGCTGGGGGTGTGGCGGCCCGTGGCGCGGCGGCTCGTCCAACTGCCGCCGCTGCCGGGGTGGATCACCGGCAGCGGGCTGTGGACGGAGTCCGGCGAGCTGCGGCTGCCGTACGCCACGCCGGCGCAGCCCTGCGGGCTGGCCCGGCTCGCGGTCCCCGACCCGGCGGCGGACCCCGCCGGAGAGCCGGCGGCCGGGTTACGGGACGGGGCGCCCCCGGCGCCGGCGGACTCCGCCCCGGACGGAGCCGCGGGTACCGCCGAAGCCACCGGTACCGCCGGCACCGCCCCGGAGCGGGGCGCCGCAACGCGCCCCGTACCGCTGCGGCACGCCCCGCTCTGAGCCGTGGCCGCGCGGCGCGGCGACCGCGCCCCCGCGTACGTGCCGACCGCGCTCAGCGGTACTCGACCACCGTGTCCGCCAGCACCGGCGCCTCGCCCCGCTCGACCGCCCCCGCGGTCAGCCGGATCCGCCCGGCCCCCGCCGCCCCCGGCTCCGGCCACATCCGGATCCGCAGCGTCTCGCCCGGGTACACCACCCCCGCGAACCGCGTCGCGTACGACCGCACCCGGCCGACGTCCCCGTCCAGCACCGTGTCCACCGCCGCCTTCAGCGCCATCCCGTACGAGCACAGCCCGTGCAGGATCGGCCGCTCGAACCCGGCCAGCGCGGCGAACTCCGGGTCGGCGTGCAGGGGGTTCCAGTCGCCGGACAGCCGGTAGAGCAGGGCCTGGTCGGCGCGGATGCCGCGGTCGACGACGTACGCCGGCTCCCGCCCGGGCGCGGGCAGCCGCGGCGACGGGCCGCGCTCGCCGCCGAAGCCGCCCTCGCCGCGCACGTAGAGCTGGGTGTCGGAGGTCCACAGCGGGCCGTCGCGGTCGGCCGCCTCGGAGCGCAGCACCAGCACGGCGGCCTTGCCCTTGTCGTACACCGCGGCGATGCGCGACGTCCGGGTCGCCTCGCCGGCGGGCGGCAGCGTGCGGTGCAGCGCGATGCGCTGGGCGCCGTGGAGTACGGCGGTGAGGTCGACGTCCACGCCGGGGGCGTCGAGCCCCGCGCCCTCGCCGGCCACGCCGCCGTCGCCGGCGACGGTGACGAAGCTGGGCAGCACGTGCAGCCGGCTCTCCAGGACGTAGCGCAGCTCGCCGGGGTCGGTGGCGGGGCGGCCGGCGCCGATGCCCAGGTGGTAGAGGAGGACGTCCTTCCGGGTCCAGGCGAGCGTGGTCACGCGGGGCTCGGCCGCGAGGGCCCGGGCGGCGTCGATGGGCATGGCGGTGCTGGCTCCTTCGCCGTGCGGGTGACCGGGGCCCGCGGCACGCGGTGCGCGGGTCCTTCGAGAGCGCGAGAAGACCCCGGCGTGCCGTCCGCACCAGTCGGCACGCCGGGGTCGCTCTCGGGAACGGCGACGTGACGCTTGTGACAAGAACACGTTCTAGCCGTCGGTTACATGTATAACGCAGTCCTCCGCGGTTGGGAAGACCGGCAAGCCCGCCCCGCTGACACCCCGTCAGCATTCGGCCACCTGCGGTCACGGCTCCCCGGGGGCGCATATGCGCGATCCCGGGCCGCCGTTCAGGGGACAGCCCCGGCCGGGCTTCTTGTATGGCCTGCCCCGCTCCTGTGCATTCAAGACATGCGCGTATATAAAACGACTAGTACAACCGCCGGGGCCCTGGCGCTCGCCGCCGCCCTGCTCGCCGCCGCCACCGCATGCGCCCACGGGCCGGCCGACACCACCCCCGACGAGGGCAAGGCCCCCGGCAAGGAGGCGCGGTCGCCCTTCACCCTGGTCGCCACCGGCGACATTCTCCCGCACGACTCGGTCATCGAGCAGGCCGGCCGGGACGCCGGCGGCGACGGCCACGACTTCGCTCCCATGCTGGCCGGCGTCAAGCCCGTCATCTCCGCCGCCGACCTGGCGATCTGCCACGTGGAGACCAGTTTCGGGCCGCCCGGCGGCCCCTACACCGGCTACCCGTCCTTCGCCTCGCCGCCCCAGATCGCCGCCGCCGTCGAGGCCACCGGCTACGACTCCTGCTCCACCGCCTCCAACCACACGCTCGACTCCGGCTTCCCCGGCGTCCGCCGCACGCTCGACGCCCTCGACGCCGCCGGCGTCGCGCACACCGGCTCCGCCCGCACCCCCGCCGAGGCGCAGCGGCCGGCGCTGCTGGAGGCGGGCGGCGCGATCGTGGCGCAACTGGCGTACACCTACGGCACGAACGGCATCTCCGCCCCGCCGGACAAGCCGTGGGCGGTGAACATCACCGACCCCGAGCGGATCGTCTCCGACGCGCGGCGCGCCCGCCGGGCCGGCGCCGACGTGGTCGTCGTCAGCCTGCACTGGGGCACCGAGTGGCAGGACGCGCCGGACGCCGCGCAGCGGCGGCTCGCCCGCGAGCTGACCGCCTCGCGGTCGGCCGGGGCGCCGGACGTGGACCTCATCCTCGGTACGCACGCCCACGTGCCGCAGGCGTACGAGAAGGTGAACGGCACCTGGGTCGTCTACGGCATGGGCGACCAGATCGCCGGCCGCATGATCAACCACGCGGGCGAGCGCGACCCGCGCGGCAACCAGGGCACCATCGGCCGCTTCACCTTCTCCCCGCCGGGTCCGGGCAGCGCCCGCTGGCAGGTGACGAAGGCGGAGTTCCTGCCGCAGCTGATGGACCACGAGAGCGCGGGGCCGCCGCGGGTCGTCGACCTGAACGCCGAACTGGCCGACGGCGACGCCCCGGAGCACTACGAGCGCGTACGCGACCGCATCGGCGACGTCGTCCTCAGCCGCGGCGCGGAGGCGGACGGGCTGACGACGCCCCGCTGACCCGGGCCGGCCGCCGCCCGGCAGGCCCTCGCCGGCTCAGGCCTTCGCCGGCTCCGGCGCGGCGTCGGGCGGGCGGGGCAGGGCTATGAGCATCAGGGCGGCGCAGCCCAGCAGGATCCCGACCCCGGTCTGGAACGCCAGCGAGTACCCCGAGGCCAGCACCTCCGGATCGGAGCCGGCGCCGATGCGGGTGGCGGCGACGGTGGACAGCACCGCGAGGCCCAGCGAACCGCCCATCGTCCGCGACGTGTTCATCACCCCGGACACCACGCCCGCGTCGTCCGCGGGTGCGCCCGAGGTCGCCAGGTGGGCCAGCGGCGTGATCATGAAGCCCACCCCGGCCATCATCAGGATTCCGGGGCCGACGATGTCGGTGACGTACTCCCCGCCGGCGCCGGCCGTGCTCTGCCAGAGATAGCCGGCCGCCGCCATCAGCACGCCGGTGACCGCCAGCGCCTTCGCGCCCGTACGGGCCAGCAGCCGCGGCGCCAGCTTCGAGGCCGCGACGATCGTCAGCGAGTGCGGCACGAAGCCGAGGCCGGCCTCGATGGGCGTGTAGCCGAGGACGTTCTGCATGTAGAGCGAGAGGAAGTACCAGGACGAGAACATCGCCGCACCGGTGACGAACATCGCCGTGTTGGCCGCCGACACCGCGCGCAGCCGGAACAGCCCCAGCGGCACCAGCGGCGCCTGCGTCCGCCCCTCCACCACCAGGAACACGGCGACCAGCGCAAGCCCGCCGGCCAGCGGCAGCAGCGCCGCGGCCGACGTCCAGCCGTGGCTCTCCGTCTGCACGATGCCGTACGACACGGCGCCGATCCCGGCGGTGACCAGGACCGCACCCGGTATGTCGAGCCGCCGCCGCTGCCCGCCCCGGCTCTCCGTCAGCCACAGCGCCGCGCAGGTGAGGACGACGGCGCCGATCGGCACGTTGATCAGCAGCACCCAGCGCCACGACAGCGCGTCCGTCAGCACCCCGCCGATCAGCGCGCCGGCCGCCCCGCCGCCCGCGCCGACCGCCGCCCACGTTCCGATCGCGCGCACCCGCGCGGGGCCCTCGGGCACCGAGGAGGTGAGCAGCGTCAGCGTCGAGGGCGCCAGCACCGCGGCGCCGACGCCCTGCGCCGCCCGCGCGGCGAGCAGCTGCCAGGGCTGCTGCGCCAGGCCGCCGGCGAGGCTGGCGACGGTGAACAGGGCGAGGCCGACGAGGAAGACGCGCTTGCGGCCGAAGAGGTCCCCGGCCCGGCCGCCGAGCAGCATGAGCCCGGCGAAGGCCAGCGTGTACAGGTTCACCACCCACTGCAGGCCCGACGCGCTCATCCCCAGGTCGGCGCGCATCGACGGCAGCGCGACGTTGACGACGGAGACGTCGAGCACGACGAGGAACTGGCCCGCGCACGCCGTGAGCACGATGACCCACAGCGGCGCGGCGGCGCGGCTCTCGGCGGCGGTCGGCAGCCGGGTGCCGGGTGGGGACTGGGGCATGCCGTCCATCGTCGCACCGGCAGGTGACAAGGTGCACGAGGATATCGGTGTAGGGGCCATCCGACCTCGGTCGTACGCCCATGGGGCAGGATCGGTCGGGTACCCGGACGCCGGCGGCGCCGCTCCGGCCACCACGCCCACCGACCGACGAAAGGCACCGCCGATGGAACCGGAACGCCAGCGGCAGCGGGAGAGCGGGCCCGGCCCCGGGCGGGCCCGGGACGCCGGGCCGGGCCCCGGCCCCGACGTCGTCGCCGCCTTCGAGGCCGCGCAGGGCTTCATGCCCCGCGACGAGGGCCTGGCCCTGTACGCCGCCGCGGCCGGGGCCGCCGGCCTCGGGCTCCCCCTGCTGGAGGTCGGCACGTACTGCGGCCGGTCCACGATCCTGCTCGCCGCCGCCGCCCGTGCGGCCACCGCCGCCGCCCGCGGGGCGGCCCGCCCCGGCGTCGTCGCCGTCACCGTCGACCACCACCGCGGCAGCGAGGAGCAGCAGCCCGGCTGGGAGTACCACGACCCCGCGCTCGTGGACCCCGCGACGGGGCTGACGGACACCCTGCCGGCGTTCCGCCGCACCCTGCACGCGGCCGGTCTGGAGGACCACGTCGTCGCCGTCGTCGGCCGCTCGCCGCAGGTGGCCGCGCTGTGGAACCGGCCGCTCGGGCTGGTCTTCGTCGACGGCGGCCACACCGACGAGCACGCAGCCGCCGACTACGAGGGCTGGGCCCCGCACCTGGCGCCGGGCGGCCTGCTGGCCGTGCACGACGTCTTCCCCGACCCGGCGGACGGCGGGCAGGCACCGTACCGGATCTACCGGCGGGCGCTGGCCTCGGGCGCCTTCACGGAGGCCGCCGCGACCGGGAGCCTGCGGGTCCTGCGCCGTACCGGCGCGGGAATCTGACCCTCCGACGCTTCTGCTACGGTCGCACGGGTGTCCAGCCAGAACAGGCGTCCGCTCCGCACCTCCCTCCTGCTCGCGCCCGTGGCGCCGCTGGCTGTCGCCGGGGTGCTGGTATGGCAGTCGGCGGCCGGCGACGGCTCCGCGGAGAACGCGTCGAACGGGCGGGAACCCGGCCGGGCCCCGTCGGCGTCCTCCTCCCCGAGCCGCCCCGCCGACGCGGATCCCGCGCAGTCGAAGGATCCGGAGGTGGGCGAGAAGCCGCTGGCCGGAAAGGTGATCGTGCTGGACCCCGGGCACAACCCGAACAACCGCGACCACGTGGCCGAGATCAACCGCCAGGTCGACATCGGCACCGTGCGCAAGGCGTGCGACACCACCGGCACGGCCACCGACGCCGGCTACGCCGAGGCGGACTTCACCCTCGACGTCGCCCGCCGTGCCCGTGCACTGCTGCGCGCGCAGGGTGCGGAGGTACGGCTGACGCACGACGGCGCCCGCCCCTACGGGCCGTGCATCGACGAGCGCGCCGAGGCCGGCAACCGGGCCGGGGCCGACGCCGCCGTCTCCATCCACGCCGACGGGAGCGGTCCCGGCGCCCGCGGGTTCCACGTGATCCTGCCGGGCCGGGTGCACGCGGGGAAGGCGGACACCACCGCCATCGTGAAGCCGTCGCGGAAGCTGGGCGAGGAGTTGAAGTCGCACTTCGCGAAGAGAACCGGAAGCAAGCCCTCCAACTACCTGGGCAACGGCACAGGCTTCACGGTGCGCACCGATCTGGGCGGGCTGAACCTCTCGACTGTGCCCAAAGTCTTCATCGAATGCGGCAACATGCGGGACGCTAAGGACGCCGGCCTGCTGACGGACGCCGCATGGCGGCAGCGGGCGGCGCACGGAATCACGAACGGCATCGGGGCTTTCCTGACAGGGTAGGCCGCAGGCCGTCGACAGACCGGGAAAGGCACCGGGGGAACAAGGGGGACTCGTGGCCAGGGGGCCCGATGTGGCCGATCAGCCGACCCGTACGATGGGGCGGCATTTCGCGCTCAGCAGCGCAAGCGGCTGCACCAGCAACAGCGACAACGACCTAAACGTAAAGGACATTTCGTGAACATCCGCTCACTCACTCGGGGCGACGGCGTAGTGATCGGAGCAGCGCTGCTGCTGATTATCGCCTCGTTCCTCGACAGCATCTCGGTGGACTGCGGCGGGGGCAGCTGCGGGGGCGACATCCCCAGCAGCTGGGACGCCGACCAGTTCCCGCTGCTGCCCGCGGTCTTCCTGTCCGGCATCTTCGCCGCCGCGCTCATCGTCCTCGGCCGGATGAAGACCGGCGACCGCGAGTTCGGCGGGCTCAGGCTGGACCAGTGGGGGACCGCGCTGTCGGTCGCCGCGGCCTTCAGCTCGCTCTTCGCCCTCTTCGGCGGTCCGCGCAACATCTTCAAGGACGTCGTCGGCGAGCTCGGCGGTGGCATCGACATCGGCATCGGCATCGGCCTGATCCTGGCGTTCATCGCGAACCTCGCGATGGCCGCGGGCGCGGTCCTCGGCCACACCGTCCCCGCACTCAAGGCGAACCTGCTGTCCAGCGGCGGCGCCCCGCAGCCCGCCGGCCCGTACGGCGGCCAGCCCCAGCCCGGCTACGGCTACCCCGGCGCCGGCCAGCCCGGCCCCGGCGGCCCGCAGCCCGGCGGCCCGCAGGGCGGGGCCCCGTTCGGCGGCCAGCAGCAGCCGTACGGCGGGCAGCCCGGCCCGGGCGCCCCGCAGCCCGGCGGCCCGCAGGGCGGCGCCGCCCCGGCCGGCGCCCGGCCGCAGCAGGCGCAGGCCGCGCCGCCGGCCGGCGGGTCGTTCGCGCCGTTCTGGTTCGCGGTGCCGGCGGCCCGGCCGCTGTTCGCCGAGGACGGCTCCTCGGCGCAGATCGCCGAGCTGACCCCGGGCATCTGGTACCTGGCGGTGGACCAGCGCGGTGCCGCGCTGGTCGCGCAGACCCAGGACGGCCGCCGCGGCGTCCTGCAGGACACGACCGGCATCCAGCGCGGCGCCTGACGGGCCGCCCGCAGCCGTACGTCCCCCGGCGGCCCCCGCCCGTCACGCACGGGCGGGGGCCGCCGCATGTCCGCTCCGCCCGCGGCCCGCCGCACGTCCGGCCGCGGTCCGCGCGCGTCAGCTCCAGGCCGTCGCCGCCAGCCAGCGGTCCAGCAACGCGGCGTCCCCCAGCACCTCCACCCGGTCGCTGTCCGGCGGCAGCCGCCGGTGGAACACCAGCAGCACGTCCGCCAGCGGCCCGCGCAGCGCCACCGCGGCCTTCTCGTGTGCCCGGCGCCAGGTGAACCCCTCCGCCCCCAGCGCGACCAGCCACTCGGCGCCGGCCTCCGGCGGCGTGTCGGTGGCGTGCAGATGGATGCCGGAGCCGGCGACGTCCGGGGCGCGCAGCGCGGCCAGGTCCGCGTCGCCGCCGCGCTGCGCGAACTCAAGGATCTCCAGCCACTCGTCGACCGTGTCCGCGGCCACGTCCGCCGCGACGGCGAACTCCACGCCCGCCGCCCCGTCGGCGTCCGCCCGGTGCACGACCGTCTCGTGCACCATCCGCCGCGCCCAGAACGCCGCCCGCTGCTCCTCCGCCCACGTCCACACCCCGGCGTCCGGCCCCGCCGCGCGCAGTTCCGCGGCGAGCAGCCGCGCGCCCTCCGCCAGCCAGCCGTCGAGCGCGGCGGGGGTACGCGGCCCGGGGCCGGCGAAGCCGGGCACCTCCTCGTCGGGGATCTCCTCCGCGGCGCGGGTACGGACGAGTTCGGCCGCCCACCGGTGCGCGCCGCCGACGTGCACGGCCAGTTCGCCGAGGTCCCAGTCGGGGCAGGTGGGCACCCGGGTCCCCGGGTCGGCGCCGCGTACGGTGCGGCGCAGCAGGTCGGTCTGCGTGCCGAGTTCGGCGCAGTAGCGGTCGTACGCAAGTCTCATGCCGGCGCACTCTACGGGCCCGCCGCCGCCGGGCGCCGCCCGCTTTCCGCGCCGTGCACCCACCGCCGCCCGCGCCCCGGGGGCGGCCCGCCGCGACCGTGTCTAGCGGGACTTCGGCTCCGGCTTCGGCGTCCGGTCCGGGGCCGCGTCGACCAGCCGGCAGACCGTCTCGATGTCGATCCGCACCTGCGCGATCGACGCCCGCCCCGACAGCCAGGTCATCAGCGCCGAGTGCCACGTGTGCTCGATCACCCGCACCACCGACAGCTGCTCCGGCGTCGGCCGGCTCCCGGCGCCCATCGCGTCCAAAATGATCGCCGTGGTCAGCCGGGAGGCGACGTCGACCTCCGGGCTCACCGACCGGTCGGCGAAGCTCAGCGCGCGCACCATCGCGTCCGCGAGCAGCGGCTCGCGCTGCAGCGCGCGGAAGGCGCGCATCAGGGTCTGCGCGACCCGGGCGCCCGGGTCCGCCGCCGTCGGCGGGCGCTTGCGGAGCGTCTCGTGCAGCTGCCGCAGCTGGTCCTGCAGGGTGGCGACGAGCAGGTGGATCTTGGAGGGAAAGTACCGGTAGAGCGTGCCGAGCGCGACGCCGGCCCGCTCCGCGACCGCGCGCATCTGCACGGCGTCGAAGCCGCCGCGGCCGGCCAGCTCCGCGGTCGCCCGCAGGATGCCGCGGCGGCGCGCCTCCTGCCGCTCGGTGAGCTGCGCCCGGCCCGGCCCGCGGCCGGACCCGCCCGGGACGCCCGGGACGCCGGCCCTCGATGTTGTCGTCATGTGTCCCGATCTGTGCCGTGCTTCCCCCGACGGCAGCGCCGGCGGGCAGGTCTCGCTACCAACCGGTAGATTCGAAGCCGCCGAACGTCTGCCTGAAACTTGTTCTAGATTAGCGCGAGCGGTTACGCTCCGGCGAAACTGCAGTGAGAAGGGGGCCGTACGTGACCGCCGAGGTGCCACTGCGCATCGCCCTGCTCAGTTACAAGGGCAACCCCTACTGCGGCGGACAGGGCGTCTACGTCCGCCACCTCTCGCGCGAGCTGGCCCGCCTCGGCCACCGGGTCGAGGTGATCGGCGCCCAGCCCTACCCCGTGCTCGACGCCGGCGTCACCCTGACGGAGCTGCCCAGCCTCGACCTCTACCGCCAGCCCGACCCCTTCCGCACCCCCGCCCGCGGCGAGTACCGCGACTGGGTCGACCTGGTCGAGGTCGCCACCATGTGGACCGGCGGCTTCCCGGAGCCGCTCACCTTCAGCCTCCGCGCCCGCCGCCACCTGGCCGCCCGGCGCGGCGACTTCGACGTCGTGCACGACAACCAGACCCTCGGCTACGGCCTTCTCGGCGGCGCCCGCGCCCTCGGCGCCCCGCTCGTGACCACCGTGCACCACCCGGTCACCGTCGACCGGGAACTGGAGCTGGCCGCCGCGCCCGACCGGCGGCGGCGCTACTCGGTGCGCCGCTGGTACGGGTTCACGCGCATGCAGCGCCGCGTCGCCCGCCGGCTGCCGAGCGTGCTGACCGTCTCCGGCTCGTCCCGGGCGCAGATCACCGAGCAGCTCGGCGTGCGCCCGGAGCGCGTCCACGTGGTGCCGATCGGTGCGGACACCGCGCTGTTCGCCCCCGACCCCGCGGTGCCGCGGGTGCCCGGCCGGATCGTCACCACGGCCAGCGCCGACGTGCCGCTGAAGGGGCTGGTCCACCTCGTCGAGGCGCTGGCGAAGATCCGTACGGAACAGCCGGACGCGCACGTCGTGGTGGTCGGCAAGCGCGCCGAGGACGGGCCGGTCGCGCAGGCCGTCGAGCGCTTCGGGCTGGGCGGCGCGATCAGGTTCGTCACCGGCATCAGCGACGAGGAGTTGGTCGGCCTGCTGCGCAGCGCGCAGGTCGCCTGCGTGCCCTCGCTGTACGAGGGCTTCTCGCTGCCCGCCGCCGAGGCGATGGCCACGGGCACGCCGCTGGTCGCCACGACCGGCGGCGCGATCCCGGAGGTCGCCGGGCCCGACGGCGAGACGTCCCTGGCGGTGCCGCCGGGTGACGCGGGCGCGCTGGCCGCCGCCCTCACCCGGCTGCTGTCCGACGCCCAGCTGCGCGACCGCCTCGGCGCGGCGGGGCGCGCGCGGGTGCTGGCCCGCTTCACCTGGGCGCAGGCGGCGAAGCTGACCGCGGAGCGCTACCGGGAGGCCATAGCGGCGCACGCCGCGGAGGCCGGCCCCCGTGCCCGGCCGCGAAGCGGCGCGACGGCGCCCCGCGTGCGCGCGGCGGGCGGTGACCGCGGATGACGGCCCGCCGGCCACCGGCCGGCCGCGCCCCGTACCGCACCGCGCCGCGTCACAGCGGCGCGCCACGTTACGGCGGCGCGCCACGTCACGGCACCCGCCCTCCGCTGCACGACCCCGACCCCCGGGCCGCCCGTGGCAACGACGCCCCGCCCGGCCGCCGCCGCACCCCCGCGCCGCCTCCCGCCCGCCGCCTCCCGCCCACCCCTCCGGAGGAGCCTTGCTGACCGTCGACTTCACCCGCTTCCCGCTCGCACCCGGCGACCGCGTGCTCGACCTGGGCTGCGGCGCCGGGCGGCACGCCTTCGAGTGCTACCGGCGCGGCGCCCGCGTCGTCGCCCTCGACCGCGACGGCGCCGAGCTCCGCGAAGTCGCCCGCTGGTTCGCGGCGATGGCAGAGGCGCGCGAGGCGCCGGCGGGCGCCTCCGCCGCCGCCGTCGAGGGCGACGCGCTGTCGCTGCCCTTCCCCGACGACGGCTTCGACGTCGTGATCGTCTCCGAGGTGATGGAGCACATCCACGACGACAAGGGCGTGCTCGCCGAGGCCGTGCGCGTGCTGCGCCCCGGCGGCCGGATCGCGGTCACGGTCCCGCGCTACGGGCCGGAGAAGGTCTGCTGGGCGCTCTCGGACGCGTACCACGAGGTCGAGGGCGGCCACATCCGCATCTACAAGGCCGACGAACTGGTCGGCAGAATCCGCGAGTCGGGCCTGCGGCCGTACGGCCTCCACCACGCGCACGCGCTGCACGCGCCGTACTGGTGGATCAAGTGCGCGGTCGGCGTGGACAACGACAGGTCGCCGGCGGTGCGCGCGTACCACAAGCTGCTGGTCTGGGACATCATGAAGAAGCCGCTGGCGACCAGGCTCGCCGAGCGGCTGCTCGACCCGGTCATGGGCAAGAGCGTCGTCGTCTACGCGACCAAGCCGCACGAGGGCGGCCGGTGACCGGCTCCGAACGGACGGAACACCTGGTCCTGCCCGGCGTGCTCTCCGCCGCCGAGGTGGGCAGGACCGTCGCCGGGATCGCCGCGGTGCAGCGGGACGACGGGGCGATCCCGTGGTTCCGCGGGCACCACCTCGACCCGTGGGACCACACCGAGGCCGCCATGGCGCTGGACGCGGCGGGCGAGCACGGGCGGGCGGAGGCGGCGTACGAGTGGCTGCGGGCGCACCAGCTCGCGGACGGCTCCTGGTATGCGGCCTACGCCGACGGGGACGCGGCCCGGCCGACCGACCTCGGCCGGGAGACGAACTTCTGCGCGTATCCGGCCGTCGGCGTCTGGCACCACTATCTGGCCACCGGCGACGAGGCGTTCCTGCGCCGGATGTGGCCGGCGGTGCACGCGGCGGTGGAGTTCGTGCTGCGGCTGCAGCAGCCGGGCGGGCAGATCGGGTGGAAGCGCGAACCGGCGGGCGGGGAGGGAGGAGCGGACCGGCAGGAAGGGGCCGGCCGGGAGGAAGGGGCCGCCGCGGGGGCGGTGCGCACCGAGGCGCTGCTGACCGGCTCCTCGTCCGTCCACCACGCGCTGCGCTGCGCGCTGGCCGCCGCCGAGCGGCTGGGTGAGCCGCAGCCCGGCTGGGAGCTGGCCCTCGGCCGGCTCGCGCACGCGATCCGGCGGCACCCGGAGCGGTTCCTCGACAAGGGCCGCTTCTCGATGGACTGGTACTACCCGGTGCTCGGCGGCGCGGTCACCGGCGCGGCCGCGGTGCAGCGCATCGAGCGCGAGTGGGACCGCTTCGTCGTCCCCGGGCTCGGCGCGCGCTGCGTCAGCGACCGGCCGTGGGTGACCGGCGGCGAGAGCGCGGAGCTGGCGCTCGCGCTGTGGGCGGCGGGCGACGGCGAACGGGCGCTGGAGATCCTGCGCTGGCTCAAGCACCTGCGCGCCGACGACGGCATGTACTGGACGGGGTACGTCTTCGAGGACGACGCGATCTGGCCCGCCGAGCTGACGTCGTGGACGGCGGGGGCGCTGCTGCTGGCCATCGCGGCGGTCGGCGGCGACGAGGCGACGACGGCGGTCTTCGGCGGCGCGGGGCTGCCGGCGGGGCTGGACCCGGGCTGCTGCTGAGCCGCGGGGGCGGGGCGGCCGGGCGGCGCCGGACGCCGGTGCGGGGCAGGGCGGCGCGGTCAGTACGGGGCCGGGACGCGCGGTCAGTACGGGGCCCAGGGCGGCGGTCCGTACGGGACCGGGCGGAACCTGCCTCGTCAGGCGCCCGCGCGTGGCCTGGACGGCGCTGACCCGGTGCCGGTACGGGACGGTAAGGTGAACGGCGACAACTTCA
Organism: Streptomyces sp. CNH099; assembly: GCA_000514715.1. GTDB lineage: Bacteria > Actinomycetota > Actinomycetes > Streptomycetales > Streptomycetaceae > Streptomyces > Streptomyces synnematoformans. The sequence goes on from AZWL01000025.1 coordinate 26,727, forward strand.
ACCGCGCCCCGTGGGAGAAGCCGGTGCGAATCCGGCGCTGACCCGCAACCGTGAGTCCGGCCCCCGCGGCCGTACGAGCCGGAGCACCCCCGGAGCGCGACAGGCTCATGGGCACCCGCCCGGCACCGACGCCGGACCGGCCCCGTCCGTCGCGGTATGCGGAGCTGAGCCCGGCACCCCCGGCGCGCCCCACGCGCGGACGGGCGGCCGCGGCCGGCTGTGCCGGCCGCACCTCACGAAAGGCCCCCGCTCCGCCATGGCTCCGATAGGCCGGACCGCCGCCGCCCGCGGCACGCGCGCGGCGCTCGCCGCCGCCGTGCTGCTGCCCCTGACCCTCGCCGGCCCGGCGGCGGCGGCCGCCGCGGCCGCTGCCGTGCAGACGGCGCCGCAGACGGCGCCGCAGACGGCGCCGCAGGCCGCGCCCGTGCAGAAGAAGAAGCTCCCCGAGGGCCTGTACGGCACCGCGGACCCCGAGTTCGACGGCGTCTGGCGGCAGTCGCTGGCCCTCCTCGCCCAGCGCACCCAGCACCTCCGCCCGGCCCCCGCGGCGGTCGGCTTCCTCACCGGCCAGCAGTGCGCGGACGGCGGCTTCGCCGCGTACCGCGCCGACGTCGCGAAGCCCTGCGACCCGGCCACCGAGGACACCAACGCCACGGCCGCCGCGGTCCAGGCGCTGAGCGCGGCGGGCGGCGAGCGCGCGGCCGTCGGCAAGGCCGTGACCTGGCTGAAGAAGATCCAGAACGACGACGGCGGCTGGGGCTTCAACCCCGGCGGCCCCACCGACGCCAACTCCACCGCCGTCGTCGTCGGCGCCCTCGCCGCGGTCGGCGAGCGGCCGGGGAAGACGACGGCGGGCGGCGGCAGCCCGTACGACGCGCTGGCCGCGCTGCAGCTCGGCTGCGACGCGAAGAAGGCCGAGCAGGGGGCGTACGCGTACCAGCCGGAGGACGACGGCGCGCTGTTCCCGAACGACTACGCCACCGCCGCCGCCGTCCTCGCCGGCACGGGCCACGGCCTCGCGCCCGGCCCGGCGGAGAAGGGCGCCGCGGCCGGCGAGGACACGCCCGTCGACGACGCGGGCGCCTGTGCCGAGGACCCGTCCCCGGCACAGGCGTCGGAGGCGGGCGCGGCGTACCTGGCGCGGAAGCTCGCGGCCGGCGACGGGCACCTCCCGGCCCTGACCGGTGACGGCCCCGACCACAACGCGACCGCCGTCGCCGCCATCGCGCTGGCCGCGGGCGGCCACCGCAGCGCGGCCCGCGAGCCGTACGGCTGGCTGGAGCGCGACAAGGGCACCCTGCCGTGGACGAAGGACAACCCGGCGGCCCTGGCGACACTGGTCCTCGCCGCGGACGCGGTCGGCGCCGACCCGGGCGCCTTCGCCGGCGACACGGACCTGGTCGCCCGCCTCAACGCCACCGGCCCGCGGCCGACCGCGGAGAAGCCGGCGACGGGCGCCGCGGCGGCGGACGAGAAGTCGTCGGACGACGACGACGGCACGGGCACGGCGGTGTGGGCGCTGCTGGGCGTGGGCCTGGCGGCGGGCGCCGGCATCGGGCTGCTGGCGAGCGCGCGGAGAAAGAGGAACGCGTGACCGGCGCGGCGGTGCGGCGCCGGCTGCGGCACGCGGTCGCCGCCGCGGCCTGCACCACGGTGGCGGCTGCGGCGGTGGCGCTCGGGGTGGCCGCGCCGGCGCAGGCGGGGCCCTCGTCGGACGGATACCGGTACTGGTCCTTCTGGGACCGGGACGGGGACTCGTGGGTCTACGCGACCAAGGGGCCCGGCCTCGCGCGGCCCGACGACGGCGACGTGCACGGCGTGCGGTTCGCCGTCAGCGAGGAGTCCGGCGGCGGGCCCCGCCCGCGCGGCACCGCCGGCTTCGACGCCGTTTGCGGCGACACCGAACCCGGTGACGGCGACAAGCGCGTCGCCCTCGTCATCGACTTCGGCACCGCCGCGCACGCCCCCGACGGCCAGACCCCGCCCCCCGTCCGTACCGAGTGCGCCTCCGTCCCCGGGGACGCCACCCTCGGCGACGCCCTCGCCGCCGTCGCGGAACCGCTGCGCTACGACTCGAACGGCCTGCTCTGCGCCATCGACGGCTACCCGCGCAGCGGCTGCGCCGAGCCGGTGTCCCGCAGCGGCGGCGGAGCGGGGGACGGGAGCGGGAGCGGCGACGGCGACGCGGCCGGCGAGCCGCGCGACGCGGCCGCCGCCGACGGCGGCTCCGGCTCCGGCGGCGACGGCGACTCCGGCCCGTCCACGGGACTCGCCGGCGGCGCCGCCGTGATCGCGGTCCTCGCCGGGCTCACCGTCTGGCAGCTGCGCCGCCGCCGGACATGACACCCCGCGCCGCGGGCGCACCGGACGCCCACCCGACGCGCCCCGGGCTGCAGCTCCGCGAGACGGACGGCGCGACCGGCCGCGCGCGGCAGAGCCCCGGCGCGGGACAGGCCCGCCCCGCATCGCACTCCGGTCCCGAGGACGACGGCGCCGGGCCGCTCCGGCCCGGGCGCCGCGCCGACGGCAAGCGCGCCCTGCACGCCCTCCGCCCGCCCCGCGCCGACCGGGCCAACGCCCTGCACGCCGGCGCCTGGTGGCTCTGGGCCCTCGGCCTCGCCACCGCCGCCTCCCGCACCACCAACCCGCTCCTCCTCGCCCTCCTCGTCGCCGTCGCCGGCTACGTCGTCGCGGCCCGCCGCACCGACGCGCCCTGGGCCCGCTCGTACGCCCTCTTCCTCAAGCTCGGCCTCGTCGTCATCGCCCTCCGCCTGCTCTTCGCGACCTTCCTCGGCTCGCCCATCCCCGGCACCCACACGCTCTTCACCCTCCCCGAGGTCCCCCTCCCCGAGTGGGCGCAGGGGGTGCGCCTCGGCGGCCGGGTCACCGCCGAGCAGCTGACGTTCGCCGGCTACGACGGCATGAAGCTCGCCACCCTCCTCATCTGCGTCGGCGCCGCCAACGCCCTCGCCAACCCGGCCCGGCTGCTGAAGTCCCTGCCCGCCGCGCTGTACGAGCTGGGTGTCGCCGTCGTCGTCGCGATGACCTTCGCCCCGCACTTCGTCGCCGACGTCGCCCGGCTGCGCCGCGCCCGCCGGCTGCGCGGCCGCGACGACCGCGGGCTGCGGGCCCTGCTGCAGGTCGGCCTGCCGGTGCTGGAGGGCGCGCTGGAGCGGTCGGTGGCGCTGGCCGCCGCCATGGACGCCCGGGGCTACGGCCGTACGGCACGACTCCCCCGCGCCGTCCGCCTCACCACCGCCGCCCTCACCCTCGGCGGGCTCCTCGGCGTCTGCGCCGGCACGTACGGGCTGCTCGCCGCCTCCGGCGCCGGCTACGGGCTGCCCGTGCTGGCGCTCGGCACCGCCGCCGCGGCCGGCGGGCTGTGGCTCGGCGGGCGCCGCGCGGTGCGCAGCCGCTACCGGCCCGACCGGTTCGGGCCGCGCGCGTGGCTGGTCGCCGCCTCCGGCGCGGCCGTCGGGGGCCTGATGATCTACGCCAACTCCTACGCCCCCGCCGCCCTGCACCCCGTCGTCGTACCGCTGACCGCGCCGGAGCTGCCGCTGTGGCCGGCCGCGTGCTGCCTGCTCGGCCTGCTGCCCGCGCTGGTCGCGCCCGTACCGCCGCGACCGCCGCGACCACCGCGAAGCCCGCGAAGCCCGCGACCGCCCAGACCCACCGAGGACCGACCGCGCAAGGAGACCGCCCAGTGATCCGTTTCGAGGACGTGTCCGTCGTCTACGACGGCGCCGCGAAGCCCGCGATCCGGGGCGTGGACCTCACCGTCCCCGAGGGCGAACTCGCGCTGCTCGTCGGGCCGTCGGGAGTCGGCAAGTCGACACTGCTGAACGCCGTCTGCGGGCTCGTGCCCCACTTCACCGGAGGCACGCTGCGCGGCCGCGTCACCGTCGACGGCCGCGACACGCGCACGCACCCGCCGCGCGAACTCGCCGACGTCGTCGGCACGGTGGGACAGGACCCGCTGGCCCACTTCGTCACCGACACCGTCGAGGACGAACTCGCCTACGGCATGGAGTCGCTCGGCCTGCCCCGCGACACGATGCGGCGGCGCGTGGAGGAGACCCTCGACCTGCTGGGCCTGACCGAGCTGCGCGACCGGCCGATCGCCTCCCTCTCCGGCGGCCAGCAGCAGCGGGTCGCGATCGGCTCGGTGCTGACGCCGCACCCGCGGGTGCTGGTGCTGGACGAGCCGACGTCGGCGCTGGATCCGGCGGCGGCCGAGGAGGTGCTGGCGGTGCTGCAGCGGCTGGTGCACGACCTGGGTACGACGGTGCTGCTGGCGGAGCACCGGCTGGAGCGGGTGGTGCAGTACGCGGACCAGGTCATCGTCCTGCCGTCCCCGGGCGCGGCGCCGACGGCGGGCGCACCGGCGGACATGATGGCGGTCTCGCCCGTACGTCCGCCGGTGGTCGCGCTCGGCCGGCTGGCGGGCTGGTCGCCGCTGCCGCTGACGGTACGGGACGCACGCCGCCGCGCGGCGCCGCTGCGCGAACGGCTGGCGAACCTGGCACCGGCGCCCCGCACCGGGGGACGCGTCCCCGCCCTCACCCCCACCCGTGCCCCCGCCGCCGTCGCCGAGCGGCTCACCGTGCGCCGCGGGCGGGCCGAGGTGCTGCGCGGGGTGTCGCTGTCCGTGGCCGCCGGCGAGACGGTCGCCCTCATGGGCCGCAACGGCGCGGGCAAGTCCACGCTGCTGGCCGCCCTGGTGGGCCTGCACCGGCCGGCGGCCGGCTCCGTACGGCTCGGCGACCTCGCCCCGCACCGCACCCGGCCCGCCGAACTCCTGCGGCACGCCGGGCTCGTACCGCAGGATCCGCGGGACCTGCTGTACGCGGACACCGTCGCCGCCGAGTGCACCGCCGCCGACGCCGACGCGCAGGCCGCGGCCGGCACCTGCCGGGCCCTGGTCGCCGAGCTGCTGCCGGGCGTACCGGACGACGCCCACCCGCGCGACCTGTCCGAGGGCCAGCGGCTCGCCCTCGCCCTCGCCGTGGTCCTCACCGCACGCCCGCGGCTGCTGCTGCTCGACGAGCCGACCCGGGGCCTCGACTACGCGGCGAAGGCCCGGCTCGTCGGCGTACTGCGCGAACTGGCCGCGGCGGGCCACGCGATCGTGCTGGCGACGCATGACGTGGAGCTGGCCGCCGAGCTGGCGCACCGGGTGGTGATCCTGGCGGACGGCGAGGTGGTCGCCGACGGGCCGACCGCCGAGGTCGTCGTCGCCTCGCCGTCGTTCGCGCCGCAGGTGGCGAAGATCCTGGGCCCGGCGGGCAGCGGGGCGGAGGGGACGCCGTGGCTGACGGTCGCCCAGGTCCGCGATGCCCTGGAGGCGGCGGCATGACCGCCGAAGGGCACGGCGACCCGCCCGCGAACGACACCGGCACGTCGGCCGCACCCGACGCGCCCGACGGCGACACGTACCCGACCGCCGACGCGAACCCGCACGGCAATCAGGCAACCACCCCGGCCACCGACACCCCCTCCGGCAAGCCCGAAGACAGCCGCGCCCCCACCGACACACCCCCCACCGACAACACCGCACCCCCCACCCCGCGCCGCACAACCGCCGCCGCACCCGCCGCCCCCACCCCGCGGCGCCGGCCGCAGGCCCTCCGTGTCGTCCGCCTCGGCCCCGTCTCCGCCGCCGCCCTGCTCCTCGTCTCCGCCGTCGGTGTCGCCGCCTTCGGCTGGCCGCTCCTCGCCGGGCCCGACTCCGACCTCGCCCACTCCGGCGACGCCCCCTGGCTCTTCGCCGCCCTGCTCCCCCTCCTCGTCGCCGTCGTCGGCGCGACCATCGCCGACTCCGGCCTCGACGCCAAGGCCGTCGCGATGCTCGGCGTGCTGGCCGCCGTGGGTGCGGCGCTGCGGCCCCTGGGCGCCGGTACGGCCGGGATCGAACCGATGTTCTTCCTCATGGTGCTCTCCGGCCGGGTGCTGGGGCCGGGCTTCGGGTTCGCGCTCGGGGCCGTGACGATGTTCGCTTCGGCGCTGCTCACGGGCGGGGTCGGGCCCTGGATGCCGTTCCAGATGCTCGCGATGGGCTGGGTCGCGATGGGTGCCGGGTTGCTGCCGGGGGCGGAGCGGCTGCGGGGGCGGCGGGAGTTGTGGCTGCTTGCCTCGTATGGAGCAATCGCCTCGGTCCTCTACGGGACGATCATGAATCTCCAGGGGTGGCCGTATCTCAGCGGTATGTCTACGGGCGTGTCGTTCGTCGCGGGCGATCCGCTGCCGGAGAACCTCGCCCGTTTTGTCGCGTACTGCCTTGCCACGTCGCTGGGTTGGGATCTGCCGCGCGCGGTGGTGACGGCGGTGTGCACGCTCACCCTCGGCCGGGCCGTGCTCGCCGCGCTGCGCCGGGCCACTCGAAAGGCGGCATTCGGCGCACCGGTGACATTCGAGGACGCGAACCGCCTGAATGCGCGGGCATCTCATATGTGAGATAGCGTCCAAGTCATGGCAGACGACTACCTCGTGCGTATCGGCCGACTCATCCGTGACGCCCGGCAGCACCGGGGATGGTCGCAGAGTCAGCTGGCCGGAGCGCTGGGCACCAGTCAGAGCGCCGTCAACCGCATCGAGCGCGGCCACCAGAACATCAGTCTGGAAATAATCGCTCGCATCGGCGAGGCGCTGGACAGCGAGATCGTGGCCCTGGGCACGGCGGGCCCGATGCATCTGCGGGTCAGCGGCGGCCGTCGACTCTCCGGCGCGATCGACGTCAAGACCAGCAAGAACGCCTGCGTCGCGCTGCTCTGCGCCACCCTGCTGAACTCCGGGCGCACGGTGCTGCGCCGGGTGGCGCGGATCGAGGAGGTGTTCCGGATCCTGGAGGTCCTGAACAGTGTCGGGGTGCGTACGCGCTGGATCAACGACGACGCCGACCTGGAGGTCGAACCGCCGGCCGAGCTGGACCTCGACGCCATGGACCACGAGGCGGCGCGCCGCACCCGCAGCGTGATCATGTTCCTCGGCCCGCTGCTGCACCGCGCGGAGCGCTTCAAGCTCCCGTACGCGGGCGGCTGCGACCTCGGCACCAGGACCGTGCAGCCGCACATGACCGCGCTGCGCCGCTTCGGCCTGGACGTGACCGCGACCGAGGGCGTGTACCACTGCGAGGTCGTCCCCAGCATCGCGCCCGACCGCGCCATCGTGCTCACCGAGCGCGGCGACACCGTGACCGAGAACGCGCTGCTGGCCGCCGCCCGGCACGACGGCGTGACGCTGATCCGCAACGCCAGCTCCAACTACATGGTTCAGGACCTCTGCTTCTTCCTGGAGCACCTGGGTGTGCGCGTGGACGGCGTGGGCACCACCACGCTGCGCGTGCACGGCGTGCCGGTGATCGACCGGGACGTCGACTTCTCCCCCTCCGAGGACCCGGTGGAGGCGATGAGCCTGCTGGCGGCGGCGGTGGTCACGTCGTCGGAGCTGACGGTGCGGCGGGCGCCGGTGGAGTTCCTGGAGATCGAGCTGTCGGTGCTGGAGGAGATGGGTCTCGACCTCGACCGCACTCCGGAGTACAGGGCCGACAACGGCCGCACGCGGCTGGTGGACCTGACCGTACGGCCGTCGAAGCTGCAGGCGCCGACCGACAAGATCCACCCGATGCCGTTCCCCGGCGTCAACATCGACAACGTGCCGTTCTTCGCGGCGATCGCCGCCTCGGCGCAGGGCTCGACGCTCATCCACGACTGGGTCTACGACAACCGCGCCATCTACCTCACGGAACTGACCCGCCTGGGCGCCGGCGTCAAGCTCCTCGACCCGCACCGGGTGCTGGTCGAGGGCCCGACGCGGTGGCGCGAGACGGAGATGATGTGCCCGCCGGCGCTGCGCCCCGCGGTGGTGGTGCTGCTGGGGATGATGGCGGCGGAGGGCACGTCGGTGCTGCGCAACGTCTACGTCATCAACCGCGGCTACGAGTCCCTGGCGGACCGCCTCAACTCGGTAGGCGCCCGCATCGAAACGTTCCGCGACATCTGAGGTGCCGCAGCGGGAGCCGCCTCCGGGTGACGCGACTCCCGCTGCCGGCCCGTGCCGCTGTTGGATCGCCCAGCCGACGGCGCACTCGGCGGAACCGGGCTGGTGGCTGCCGGTACGGAGCTCGCCAAATTCGGTGAGGCGATTCCAGGAATAGAGCTCGCTGCCATTCACACGGGACAAGGACAGGTCTGGAAACCCTACCGAACCGCATACCGGACCTGGAGATGGATGGCCTGACGAAGTCCTTGATCACTGATCTGTTCTCGTAAGGCCGCTGGCGGCGGTACCTCTGCCCGGGTAGGCTGAGGGCCCTGCAGTCTGCCGAGTGGAGATAATTCATGCCCTGGTTACCCACATCCTCCGACATTCCCCTTGAGGGCTGGTGGATTCTGGCTGCGTCGGCAGTCCTCATACATCTGGTCTACGTTCCCAAGTGGGGCGCTTCGCGACCCGTCGAGAGGGCGGTCGCGTTCGCCTATCCGGTAATCGCGTTCATAGGAAGCGTGTTCGTCGGAGTGTCGGCCGACGCCTCCGAAGAACTGTTCTGGGCTGGGTACGTATGGGTAATGCTGACGCCGACGCTCATCATGGCAGGCAACGGCAAGGAGATGGACAAGGCGGAACGGGCCCAGAAGAAGCAGGGCGGGAATCTCCAGGATTACGTGCCGAGCAACGTCAAGAAGCGTATGCGGGCCCAGACCGTCGGGGCGCTGCTCCTGGGCTTATGGCTGATCGTCACGTCCCAAGAAGGTGTGGGGTAGGGGGGCAGAATGAAGCAGGCCAAAATGGTGGCGATACAGATGTGGATCACCACCGTCTCATTCCTCGTCGTTGTCATCGGCAGGAGCACAGAGACGACAGTGATCGGACTCGGAGTCGGGGTGTGCTCCGGGATCGCCACACTGCTGACGGTTCAAAGCACGAAACGCGCTCTTGCCCGGCAGGGAAAAAGGGTGAGCAGGAATCCGTTCCGGCTGCCCTGATCACGCGGTGTAGCAGGGCTCTGCACCGACAGCCCGCGGCGGGGGTACGGGTCCCCGGCGGACCGCGCCGGCTCCGTCGGCGTTCGCATCGAGTCCTTTCGCGACAACGGTCGCGCTTCGGGGCTCCGAGCGCGACGACGTACCCCTGCGCACGCGCAAGCAGTGGACACAGGGCTGTAGTTGTGCCGCGGCACCGGACGAGTCGGAAAGGCGCCGAGGGTCCTGTTGAGGGAGGCGGACCAGCCGACGGCCGGTCCGTACCGGTTGGCCCTGGCGGGGATACACCGGGCCGGGCTCGTCCACCGCGACCCCAAGCCGCTCAGCGGCCGCGGCCGGCGAGGGCGAACTCGCCCGGGGTGATGCCGTAGGTGCGGACGAACCAGCGGTGCAGGTGGCTCTGGTCCGCGAAGCCCGCGGCCGCGGCGGCCCCGGCGCCGCTCTCCCCCGCCGTCAGGCGGCGGCGGGCGTCGCGAAGCCGGAGGAGGCGCTGCAGGTCGCTGGGCGACATCCCGTACTCCGCCTGGAACGCCCGGTACAGGGCGTAGCGGCTGCAGCCCGCCGCCGCGGCCAGTTCCGCCGCCGGGATCTCCTCGGCGAACCGCTCCCGGAGCACCGCCCGCGCCCGCCGGGCGGCGGCGGTCTGCGGGCCGCCGGGGCGCAGCGTGCGCTCGCGCGGCGGGGCCGTCGAGGCGCGGTGGACCATCGCCGTCACGGCGGCGGTCAGCCGCTCGTCGCGTACGAGCGGGCCCGCGTCCTCCGTGAGCGCCGCGTGCAGCCGCAGCAGGGCGCGCCACAGCGGCGGGTCGCGGTGCACGGGGTCGGCGAAGAGCGGGAGGGCGGCCCGGTCGGCGGGGCGCGTGCCGGCGTCGGCGAGGACATCGCGGACGACGTCGGGGCCGATGTGCACCATCCGGTACGTGAACCCCAGCTCGTTCGCCGCCTCGCCGTCGTGCGGGTCGTCGGGGTTGAAGGCCATGACGAGGCCGGCGGCGGAGGTGTGCGAGCCGCCGCGGCAGACGAAGCGCTGGGCGCCGGTCTCGGTGAGGCCGAAGGAGTAGGCGTCGTGGCTGTGGCGGTGGAAGACGTGCTCCTCGAAGTGGGCGCGCATGGCCTCCACCGGCCGCTGCGCGTCCCGCCAGTAGGAGACCCAGTCGCTCACGCCCTCCATGGTGCCGCACCAGCGTTCAAGACCGCCGCGCCGCGGGCCGGGCACGCTGGCGGCATGCGCTTCGACACCAAGATCGCCGTGGTCGTACGGCACGACCTGGCCGCCTGGCAGCGGCTGAACGTCACCGCCTTCCTGTGCAGCGGCGTCGCCCACGCCGCCGACGACGTCATGGGCAAGCCGTACGAGGACGCCTCCGGCAACACGTACCTGCCGATGTTCCGCGAACCCGTCCTCGTCTTCGCCGCCGACGCCGCCGGCCTGACCCGTACCCACACCCGGGCCCTGTCCCACGGCCTGGCCACCGCCGTCTACACCGACGAGCTGTTCGCCACCGGCAACGACGACGACAACCGCGCCGCCGTCCGCGACGTCGCCGCCGCCGACCTGTCCCTGGCGGGGCTCGCGGTCTACGGCCCGCGGAACGCCGTGGACCGTACGGTCAAGGGGCTGAGCCTGCACACCTGAGCCCGCCCACCTGAGCCCGCGCACCTGCCCCGCCCCGCCACTCAGAGGTAACGCCCCCACCCTTCCTCCGGCGCCTGGCCGACCTCCAGCCGGCGCAGCTTCCGCAGCGTCCGCGGGTCCTGCGCGTCGAGCCAGTCGGCGAGTTGCCGGAAGGACACGCACCGCACGTCCTTGCGGGGGCAGACCTCCTTGACGGTCTCCTCGATCGCGCGCATGTACGCGCCGTCGTGCCAGGTCTCGAAGTGGTTGCCGACGATCAGCGGCGCGCGGTTGCCCTCGTACGCGCGCTCGAAGCCGGCGAGCAGCCCGTCGCGCATCTTCTCCTCGGCGTTGGCGGGGGTGGTGAGCGGGTTGACCTTGAAGTTGTAGTCCATGGTCAGCTCCTCGCGGTCGCTGCCCGGATACGGCACGAGCTGCATCGACAGGTCCCACAGCCCGTCCTTCCTGGCCGGCCACACCTGCCGGGACACGCCGCTGGTGTCGTACCGCCAGCCCAGCTCGCGGGCGGCGGCGCGGAGGTTGTCGCGCCCTTCGAGGCAGGGGGTGCGGGCGCCGGTCAGCTCCTTGTCGTAGTCGAAGGGCAGCGGCTCGGCGTCGTGCCGGCCGGTGTGGGTCTTCCACCGCTGCACGAACCGCTTGGCCAGCGCGATCTCGCTCTTCCACTCCTCCTTCGACCAGCTCGCGACGCCGGTGGGGCCGCAGAAGTGGCCGTTGAAGTGGGTGCCGATCTCGCTGCCGTCGAGCCAGGCGCCGCGGACCTGCTCGACGGTTTCCTTGATGTGCGCGTCGCTGAGCAGCCCGATGTCGGAGGCGCCGGGGGCGTGGCCGGGGGCCTGGTAGAGGGAGCGCTTGAACTCGGGCAGAAGGTAGATGCCGGAGAGGAAGTACGTCATGGCGGCGTCGTGCTTCCGCCCCACCTCCCGGAAGTGCTCGAAGAGCCCGTCGCCGACCTCGCCGGCGCCGTCCCAGGAGAAGACGACGAACTGCGGCGGCTTCTCCCCGTCGGCGAGCCTGCGCACCCGCGGTTGGCGGGGCTGTGCGCCGGTCCACGCGGTGGACCCGTCCCCGATGAGCCGCACCCCCCGCGCCCCCTGCACACCCCCCTCGCTGCTCTTGCCCGCCCCGCCCCTCTCGGCCGTCCCGGCCCCCCGGGCGTCGTTCCGCGAGTCACCCCGGCCGCCGTCCCCGGGACCCGCGCACCCGCCGGCAGCCGCCGGCACCAGCACCGCCGCCGCACACACCCCGACCACCGCACGCCTCGCCCTGCCCATGGGTCACCTCTCTCCCGCGTCGCTTCACCGGAGTGATAACCCGAAAAACACACAAATACCGCCCCCTCACCCGATCACCCGCAGACATACACCCCCGGGCCGCCCCCAACCGGCCCCGCCGGACCCCGCAGAGCCGCCCACAGCCCGAAATGCCTGCCCTCGGGGTCACCGAGCGCGCCGTCATGCCTTCTTGACGCGGCACCTCCGGAAAGCCGAGGGTGTGCAACGTTCTGCGACCCACTCGACAGGTCGAACTGGATCAGAAGGGCGTGCGATGAAGCCGAAGATCCCCCACTTCGACGAACTACTCTCCTCCGCCACACAGTCCGCCCTGCATCTGGAGATGCGGGACACGTACGGCGTGGCCGAGGAAGAGGAGGAGATCCGCCTCTGGTCGTCCGGTAAGTGGACCGTCGACGACGGTCGCAAAGCCCTCGGCGGCTGGATGGACCTTGTCTCCGGCACCGTTGCACGGGGGGTGTCGGTACGCCGGGCACGGGTCGTCTCCACGCCGGTGACGACGTACATCCGCTACGAACACGCAGTCACGCCGCTCAACCTGGAGGCTGGCGAGGACGTACGCTGGCTGCCACGCCGAGAGGCACTGGGTATCCCCCTGCCAGCCAACGACTTCTGGCTGATCGACGCCCGCGTGGTCCGCTTCAACCACTTCTCCGGCGACGGTGCGGCCGTCGAGCCGGAAATGAGCGACGATCCAGCCGTGACCGCCCTCTGCGCGTCCGCTTTCGCAGCAGTTTGGGAGCGAGCCATCCCGCACGCGGAGTTCCGGATCTGAGGCACCGCCACGGTCCGCCGACGCGCCCTCCCGTCGAAGCGCCCGGGCCTGCTGGCAAGTTCCGGCAAGTCCCTTCCCCCCTCGAAGGGCCGGCGGGCAAGCTCAGTCATGCAGAGACGCCTACACCGGAGGTGGACACCATGGCGCTGCGCAGGCTGGGCAAGGATCCGGAGAGTCCGAGCGGCGGGTCTCCCACCATCTACCTGGACGACGAGAAGGACACCTACCTCGTCCAGGGATGGAAAGTGGACGACCGTGACCGCCGCGACCAGATGGACGTCCCCGGTCACGAGGACGTCATCGAGATTCCGCGCCGCATGGTCCAGTTTTTCTTGGAGGTACAGGATGACGAGGGTTCCGACGTTCGAGGAGCTGTTCCGCAGCAGCCGTGAGTCGGCGGTGCACCTGGAGATGCGGGACGCGTACATGAAGTCGGACCCGGCGTACGTCGACTGGCAGAAGGGAATCCGGCTCGATCCGGCGGAGCGCTGGGCCGACTGGCACTCGATCGTCTCCGAAGCCGTGGGGCGGGGCGTCGCGGTCCGGCGGGCCCGCATCGTGTCCGAGCCGGTCAGCAGGTACATCCGATTCGAGCATGAGGTCACCGATGGCCTGAACATCGCCGCAGGAGAGGTTGTACGCTGGTTGCCCCGCAACCGGGCAGGCGGCATCGCCCTACCTGCCAACGACTTCTGGCTGTTCGACGGTTCTCTTCTTCTGATCAATCATTTCGACGGTGAAGGCGAAATGCTCCCCTCCACCGTGAGTGAGGACCCACAGGAGATCAAGCTCTGCGCCGACGCATTCCTGGCGGTCTGGGAACGCGGCGTCACGCACGCCGATTACCGGCCCGCCTGACAGCAAGAGCAAGCGCCCCACCTCATGTCGTCGCCCTCATCCAGCGTTCACGAGGCCCGCAGGGCCCTCGGCCAGCGCCTGCGGGAAATCCGGAAAGACTCCGGGATCACCGCGCGAGCGCTGGCCGAGCGTGCGGGCTGGCACGAGTCAAAGTGCTCCCGCTTCGAGAGCGGAGCCCGTAGCCCTTCCGAAGCCGATCTCCGTGCCTGGGCGGCACACTGCGGCGTGCCGCACCTTGCCGACGACCTCGTCTCCGCCGCCCGCGGCATCGACGGCATGTACGTCGAATGGCGCCGCATGGAACGCTCCGGCCTGCGCACGGCCCAGGAATCGGTAGTCCCCTTGTGGGAGCGCACCCAACGCTTCCGGATCTACTCCTCGTGGCTCATCCCCGGCCCTGTCCAGACAGCGCCATACGTGAACGCTCTGCTCACCTCGATCCGGGACAGGCGAGGACTCGTCGACGACGTGGACGAAGCCGTCCGCGTTCGCATGGCCAAGCAGCACGTCGTGCACGAGGGGCACCACAGCTTCGCGATCCTCCTAGAGGAGGCGGCGCTGCGCTATCGCATCGGCGGCCCGGAGGTCATGGCCGGCCAGCTTGGCCACCTGCTCGCCTCGGCAGCGCTTCCCTCGGTCTCGCTCGGCGTCATCCCGCTCACCGCCGACCGCTCAGGAATCTGGCCTGTCGAGGGCTTCTTCCTGTACGACGCCGAGGTGGCGAACGTCGAACTTGTTTCGGCCCATCTCACTGTCACCCAGACCCACGAGATCAGCCTCTACGCAGATACGTTCGCCCGGCTTGCCGAACTCGCCGTGTACGGAGCCGGGGCCCGCCGTCTGATCAAAGACGCGATCGACGCGCTCGGGTGACTTCAGGCAAGTTCGGGCACACTCCTGGAGCCCTCGAACGCCGCGCTCCTAGCGTGATTCACAGAGCGGCAAGGCGGCCGAACGCCTGCACGCCGCGCACCTGTGGAGAGAGGAGCACCCCCATGCAGGGGCAGAACCTTTACAGCCTCCCGACCGACGGCGCCGAGTTCACGCGATTCTGCGGCGGCAACCTGCAGAGCGAGCACGAGTCGTGCGTCGACGTGGCCGAGATCCCGGGCGCCGTCGAGATGTTCGCCGTGCGCGACTCCAAGCCGGAGGGCGCCGGCAGGGAGCTTCGCTTCACCGCCCGGGAGATGGACGACTTCGTCATCGGCTGGGCCAGGAAGCGCGGGCTGGCGCTGTAGCCACGCGCTCCCCCACGTACGGAAGCACGTCGGGCCGCCCCGCCCAGGGGCGGCCCCGTACCGCAGAAGGAACACATGAACTGGTCGGGGCACTGGCACGGCTACGGGCCGTGGACCGGTCCGCCGGAGACCTACGCGCAGGAAGGCGGGCGGCGGCCCGCGCACCCCGACGGTCCGCCCGCCGTGCCCGACCCCGGCGACAGGAAGCAGCAGGCCGTCCTCGACCGGTACCGGGAGGCCGCCGCGGAGTTCGCGACGGGCCCGCTCCCGCCGACCATGACCGGCCACTGGCTCATGAAGACGAACCAGGTCCCGGCCGACCGCACCTGGACCGACGTGACGATCGCGCTGGCCTGGCTGGAGAAGTCGTACCAGGCCAACCCGCCCTTCCAGCGGAGCGACGGGAAGGCGGCGTACGCCGCCCTCGATGTGAAGCTCGCCTACGCCACCGACGCCCTCCCCCGGGGCGTCGACGTGAGCTGGACGTACTACCTGCCCTCGAAGCACCTGGCCGCGTTCGCCGTCGTCTGCTGCCCCAACCGCCACCACCCAGACATTCCCTGCCCTCTCCCTCCCACCTGACCGGAGCCGCACATGTCCTTGCGGATGCTCCTGCCCGACGCGGACGTCCTGTTGCACTCCTGGCCGACGGAGCCCTACGTCGTCGACCGCGACCCGACCGAGCTGGACCGTACGATCACCCCGGCCCTCCTCGACGACTACCTGTCCTCCGGCTGCGTCCCCGCCGCCGAGATCGCCGCGGTCAGGGCGCCGCACCCGTCGCTCAACCGCGACGCCTTCACGACCGGCGGGCGCACGGACCCGGTCAAGCTCGCCGGGCTCCGAGACAACGGCTTCACACTTCGGCTCGGCAACCTTCAGCGCGTCATCCCGTTCCTGACCGGGTTCTCGCGCGGCATCCAGGCGGAGACCGGCTACTCCACCCACGTGCACGCCTTCGTCACGCCCGCCGGCGGGCAGGGGCTGCGCCACCACTGGGACCAGCAGCTCGCCGTCGTCGTGCAGCTCGGCGGCGTGAAGACCTGGCCGCTCTGGCGCCCGCCGGTCGAGGCCCCGATGCGGCACTACAACGAGTCCTGGCGGGTCTGGCGCTCCGAGTACGTGGACGAGTGGGAGGCCGCCGGTCCGGATCTGGAGGTCGTTCTCGCGCCCGGCCAGGCGCTCGTGCTGCCCCGGGGCTGGGTGCACAACCCGCACTGCCGCGGCGCCTCGGAGGAGAGCGTCCACCTGACCTTCGCGATCCGCGAGCGCACTCCCTACTGGCTGTGCGAGCGGTTGCTGGACCAGGTCCTCGCCGATCCTGCGTTCCGGCAGGTCCTCCCGCCGGACGACATCACCGGCGAAAAGCTCGGGGTCCGGCTGCGGGAGGTCAGGGGAGCGCTCGTGAACTTCCTGTCCGCGATGGATCCCGGGAGTCTGGCCGGTACGGTGCGCGAGGCCGCACTCAGCGAGCTGGAGCACACCACGTAGACGGGGGTCGGCGGCCTGGAGCGGGCGGGCCCTCCGGGGGCGTGCGGTGGACGTGACGTAGGAGACCGGCCGGCGCACGGCCCCGCGCCGGGTCAGCGCCGGGGCCGGCGGTTTCGTGGGCTGGGCGCGGCTTGCCGCGGCACCGCGCCCGCGCTGCTGCCGGCGCGGCGGCTCGCCCCGCGGCGCATACGCTGGCGAGCGGAGAAGCGGCGCGTACGGCGTTCCGGAGGCGGGCGCGCCGCCCTGTCGGCTGAGAGGTGACCTGTGCCCAGCGTGGTGAAGATCAACGTCCTGACCGTTCCCGCCGAGCAGCGGGAGGCGCTGGAGAAGCGCTTCGCCGCCCGCGCCGGCCTGGTGGAGAGCGCGGACGGATTCGAGTGGTTCGAACTGCTCCGCCCTGTGGAAGGGACCGACAACTACCTCGTGTACACCCGCTGGCGCAGCGAGGAGGACTTCCGCGCCTGGATGGAGGGTTCGATGAAGCAGGCCCACCAGGGTGGCGGCGAGGGTGGCGAGCAGCGGCGGCCCGCGGCCACGGGCTCCGAAGTATGGACCTTCGAGGTGATGCAGCAGGCAGCACCCGCGGCACCGCCCGCGTCCACCGAGACCCCCGACTGACAGACACCCCAGCGCTGACGTGTCAAGCAGAGAGTGGGGCGGCCCGGACCTGAGCGGCACCGCCACCCGGGCCGCAGGGCGCGGCGCGGGGGCTCCGCGCCGCGCCCGCGTGCCTCAGCGGCCGGGCAGGGCCGTCAGCAGCCGGAGAGCGTGGACTCCAGCGCCGACTTCTCCGCCTCGTCGGCGGTCAGGTCGTACGTGTGCTTGACCCACACCCACATGCTCGCGTAGGTGCAGTGGTAGCCGGCCAGCGGCGGCATCCACTCCGCCGGGTCCCGGTCGCTCTTGGACTGGTTGACGTTGTCGGTCACGGCGAGCAGCTGCGCGACGTCGAGGTCGTTGGCGAACCGCTCGCGCTCGCCGGTGCTCCACCGGCTGGCGCCCGAGCGCCAGGCTTCGGCGAGCGGCACCATGTGGTCGATGTCGACGTCCGAGGCGGCGGTCCACGTCTCGCCGTCGTACGGGGAGTACCACGAGCCGCTGACCGCGGCGCAGCTGCTGTCCTGCTCGACGTCGGTGCCGTCCCGTTCGAGGACGACCTCGCGGGTGTTGCAGGCCCCGTACTGGGTGCTCCAGTGCGGGAAGAGGTCGCGGTCGTAGCCGTCGGAGGAGCCCTCGGGCGCGGTGGTGATCTCCGCGAGGTAGCCGAGGGCGGTGTCGGCGTCGGGCGGGGTGGGCGGTTCGGCCTGGGCGGCGGGTGCCGCGGTCAGCAGCAACGCCGCGGCCGCGAACGGCACCGCGAGGTTACGCGCGTAGACCTTCAGCCGCGAGAGCGGCGGCTGGGAAAAGCCGGACATACGAACTCCCGGATCTATGGGGGGTGTTGTGCAGGTGCACGTGGATGATGGCGCCGTGCAGTGTCGTTTCTGCAGGCGCCAGGTAACACCTTGAGGACATGGCCATGTCACGCACAAGACCGCGTGGCGGATCAGCCCTCCTCACGCCCCCGGCGCCGCCACCCCCCGACCCGGCTACTCTCGGCTGATGTTGCCCGTCAACGGTGCCCTCGCGGCCGTGCTCAGCGCCCTGTTGGCCGCCGCCGTCGCCGTCGCGGCGGTGGCCCGGCTCGGGGAGGGGCACGAACACCGGCGGGAGGGCGGCCGCGGCGGGCGAGACGGGAAGCGCGGAGGGGGCGGGAAGGGCCGTAGCACCCGGTGGGGCTCACCACACGCGCGCGCCGTCGCCACCGCCGGCGCGCGCGCCGCCGCCCAACTCGCCGCCGTCTCCCTCGTCATCGGCTACGTCGTACGCGCCGTGCCCCTGCTCCTCGCCTTCGTGGCCCTGATGTTCGCCGTCGCCACCTGGACCGCGGGCCACCGCATCACGCACAACCGCACCTGGCGCTGGACCGCCGCCCCCATCGCCGCCGGCGTGGTCCCGGTCGTCGGCACGCTGCTGCTGACCGGGCTGGTCGCGGTGGACGACATCGCCCTCATCCCGGTCAGCGGCATCCTCATCGGCGGTGCGCTCACCGGCACCGTCCTCGCCGGCCGGCGCTCGCTCGACGAACTGGCGGCCCGGCACGGCGAGGTGGAGGCGGCGCTCGCGCTGGGCTTCCCCGACCACGAGGCCCGGCTGGAGATCGCCCGGCCGGCCGCCTCCGACGCGCTCATCCCCGGCCTCGACCAGACCCGCACGGTGGGACTCGTCACACTCCCCGGCGCGTACGTCGGCATGCTGCTGGGCGGTGCGTCGCCGGTCGAGGCCGGTGCGGTGCAGCTGTTCGTGCTGGTCGCGCTGATGGCGGTGCAGGCGGTGGCGGTCGCGGTGGTGCTGGAGCTGGTGGCCCGCGGCCGGGTGCACCGCCTACACTCGGAGCCGTCTGAAGGGGAGTAGCCCTCAGCCGGTGCCGTCGACATACTGCCCAGCCCGCTGGGCCGGCGCCCGGAGCGCGGAACCGCACGGCCGGTCGGCCGTGGCCTCCGCGCCGGCGAGACCTTCGGCCGCAGTGTCGTTTCCGTTGACGCTGCCGTGCCGAGGTCTGCCCACGTGCTTACGTTCTCGGTACGGCGCCCGACCGAGAGTAGGAACCTTGCTCAGCCTCAGCACCGTCGCGATCGTCTTCGGCGTCGTCTTCCTCGCCGAACTGCCCGACAAGACCGCGCTCGCCGGCCTCATGCTCGGCACCCGCTTCCGCGCCTCCTACGTCTTCGCCGGCGTCGCCGCCGCCTTCCTGGTCCACGTCGGCCTCGCCATCGCCGCCGGCAGCCTGCTCGCGCAGCTTCCGCAGCGGCCGGTGCAGGCGATCGTCGGCCTGCTGTTCCTGGCGGGCGCGCTGGTCCTGCTGCTGAAGAAGGACGACGGCGAGGAGGAGGTGAAGGCCCCCGCCGACCAGAGCTTCCTCAAGGTGGCGGGGGCGGGCTTCACGCTGATCCTGGTCGCCGAGTTCGGCGACCTGACACAGATCATGACCGCGAACCTCGCCGCGCGGTACGACGACTGGCTGTCGGTCGGGGTCGGCGCGGTGCTGGCGCTGTGGGCGGTGGCCGCGATCGGGATCGTGGGCGGGCGGACGCTGATGCGGTACGTGCCGCTGAAGCTGATCACGAAGGTGGCGGCGGGGGTGATGCTGGTGCTGGCGGGCTTCAGCATCTACGAGGCGGTCACGGGATGATCCTTCCCCGCACCCCCGCCCCAGGGTAGGCCGCCCCGCTGACGATCGGGGCAGCGCAGCCGCCGGCCCCGGGCTTCCGGCGCGAACACGGGTCCCGGCCCCGACGTGTGAACACGGAGCCCCGCCTACGCCAGCGCCAGCTCCAGCGCGCCGCCCCCCAGCGGCCGGACCCGTACCCCCGCCAGCGTCTCCACGTGCACGTCCGGCTTCTCCCCGGCCGCCCGCGGGCCGACGCCCACGACCCGCATCCCGGCCGCGCGGGCCGCGGCGATGCCCGCCGCCGCGTCCTCGAAGACGACGCAGTCGGCGGGCGCGAAGCCGAGGTCGGCGGCGCCCTTGAGGAACCCCTCCGGGTCCGGCTTGCTGGCGCTCACGCACTCGGCGGTGATGGAGATCGCCGGCACCGGCAGCCCGGCGGCGGCCATACGGGCCTGGGACAGCGCGCGGTCGGCGGACGTGACGAGCGCGTGCGGCAGCCCGGCGAGGCCGGCCAGGAACTCCGGCGCACCGGGAACGGGCACGATGCCGTCGGTGTCGGCGGTCTCCCAGGCGAGCAGGCGGGCGTTGTCCGCGAGGTTCTGCTCGACGGGGCGCTCGGGGAAGAGGTGCGCGAGGGTGGCGTGCGCCTGCCGCCCGTGGGCGTGGCGCAGGATCTCGTCGGCGTCCTTGCCGTTCTCGGCGGCCCAGCGGCGCCAGACGCGCTCCACGACGGCGTCGGAGTTGAGGAGCGTACCGTCCATGTCGAGGAGCAGTGCCTTGAAGACACCTATGTCCGTGGGCCTGCCCATACGTAACCCCCAGGGGTCGAGAAGCGCGCGATCGTCGTTTGTTTCTCTACGATACAAAATCGCGCGCACCACGCCAAGCACCACCCTCCGGGGCCGGAGGCCGGCCCCGGCCGCGAGGGGGTCAGTCCAGCGGGGTGAGCAGGACGACCGGGATCTCCCGGTCCGTCTTCTGCGCGTACTCGTCGTAGAGCGGGAAGATGCCCGCCATCTGCTTCCAGAGCACCCCGCGCTCCTCCGCGGCCGCCACCCGGGCCCGCGCGGTGAACCGCCGCGTACCGACCTGCACCCCGACACTGGGCTCCGCCACCAGGTTCGTGAACCACGCCGGGTTCTCCGCGGCACCGCCCTTGGAGGCGACGACGACGAACGCGTCGCCCGAGGTGCCGTAGATCAGGCAGGTACGCCGGGGCGTCCCGGTCCGGCGCCCGGTCGTGGCGAGCACGAGCGTGCGCAGGCCGTCGCGCTCGTGCCCTTCGGTGCCGCCCGAGGCGAGATACGTGCGGGCGTGCTCGGCGACCCAGTCCCACTGCGAGTCGGTGGCGCGGTCGAGGTCTGCGGCGGTGGCCATGGCGGCGCTCCTTCCGGTACGTGATGCGACCACGTTGGCCGCATCCACCCCGGGGACGGAGCCGCCACGCCGTTCTCGACACCCGGCCCCGACTTTCCGCGGACTTCCGCGTCGCCGTCGTCGGCGGCTCACGGCTCCTTCGTCATCGACTCCAGCGCGCGGCGGGTCGCCGGGCCGTAGACCCCGGGTTCGTCGTCCTCGATGTCGTTGTCCCGCTGGAAGTGGGCGACATCTTGGCGAAGGAGGAAGCCGAACTCGCCGTCGGTGTCCTGCCAGCCGTTGTAGTCGGCCTCGATGAGCCGCTTCTGCAACTCCACGACCTCCGGACCGCTGTCGCCCCGGCGCAGGGTGGGCGGCGGGTCGGCGTTGTCCCGTCCGCCCGGGGTGGTGCCGGAGGTGGGGTCGTTCGATGCGGTCGGGTCGGCGGTGGGCGGGTTGCTGGTGACCTGGCCGGCCTCGCTGTGCCGGGTGGGGGCCGTTCCGGGGTCGCCCGCCGCGGTGCTGGGCTGGTCGGAGGCGGTCGGGCTCGGCTCCGCGGGTTCGCCGGTGGGGGCGGAGGCGGACGGGGCGCCGGAGGGCGTGTCCTCGCGGGCCGGCTTCGTACCGCCGCCGGTGGGCAGTGCGGTGATGGCGTCCGGCTTCGGTACGGCGCGGTCGTCGCCCCCGTCGTCCGAGAACAGCCCCGAGCCGAGGAGCCCGACGCTGAGGGCCGCCACGACACCGCCGACGGTGAGCACGAGGGTCAGCCGGCGGCGACCGCGCGCGGCGCGACGCTCGCGGGGGTGGCGCGGGCGGTACGGGGTGTGCTGGTGGTGCGGGGCGTGGGGATCGCGGGGGTCTTCTGCGTCGTACGGGTCGAGGGGGCCGCGGGGTCCGGTGTGGCCGTCGGCGAAGAGGCCCAGATCCGCGTCCGCGGGCCCGTCGGGCGCCGGGCCGAGGGGCTGCGTGTCCCCCGGTCCTGCGGGAGGCTGCGGCACCCCCTGGTCCTCCGACCGCACCGCCGTCGCGCCCCCGTAGCCCACCGGCGTCGCGCCCCCGTAGCCCACCGGCGGCCCGTCCCCCGTCGCACCGTACGGCTCCCCCGGCTCCTGCCCCGCCCCCGGCACGGGCCCCGGCACCTGCATGACGTACGGCCGCACCAGCCGCCGCTCCTGCTCCTGCGCCCCGCCCGTGCCCGCCGCCGCGCCGCAGGCGCAGCCCTGCCCGCCCCCTTCCTGGAGCGGCTCACCGCACGTGCGGCATGCGCGAGGTATCACCGTGCTCCCCCTCCTGTGGGATGCAGGCGATTATGCAGACCCCCCGGAACCCCGCGCACCGCACCCGGCCCCAATCCGGCCCGAGCGGACCGCCCCGGCGGGCCGTATCGGCGCATCCGGGCGACTATGAGGCAAACGTCAAGAGCACCCCGCGCACCACACCCACCACACGCACCCCCAACCGCACCCGCAGTCGCACCCCAGCCGCCCACGCAGCCAACCGAGGGAGCCGCGCATGTCCCAGAGCGCCGGCGCGCCACCGGCGGCGGAGGTGCCGGGGCAGGGCCTCCCGCGCCGCACCGTGCTGCTGTCGATGGCGGCGCTGCTCTCCGGGATGCTCCTCGCCGCCCTCGACCAGACCATCGTCGCCACCGCCCTGCCGACGATCGTCAGCGACCTCGGCGGCATCGAACACCTGTCGTGGGTGGTCACGGCGTACCTCCTCGCCGCCACCGCCGGCACCCCGCTCTGGGGCAAACTGGGCGACCAGTACGGCCGGAAAAAGCTCTTCCAGACGGCCATCGTCATTTTCCTCGCCGGCTCCGCACTCTGCGGCATCGCGCAGGACATGGGCCAGCTCATCGGCTTCCGCGCGCTCCAGGGCGTGGGCGGCGGCGGGCTGATGTCGCTGGCGATGGCGATCGTCGGGGACATCGTGCCGCCCCGCGAACGCGGCCGGTACCAGGGCCTGTTCGGCGCGGTCTTCGGCGCCACCAGCGTCCTCGGCCCGCTCCTCGGCGGCATCTTCACCCAGCATCTCAGCTGGCGCTGGGTGTTCTACATCAACCTGCCCATCGGCCTCGCCGCGCTCGTCGTCATCGCCGTCGTGCTGCACATCCCGCGCCGCACCACCAGGCACCGCATCGACTACCTCGGCACCGCCCTCGTCGCCTCCTTCGCCATCTGCCTGGTCGGCGTCGCCTCCCTCGGCGGTACGACCTGGGCGTGGGACTCCTGGCAGGTGGCCGCCGCCGGGCTGCTGGCGGTCGCGCTGCTCACCGCGTTCGTGCAGGTGGAGCGGCGGGCGGCGGAGCCCGTCATCCCGCCGCAGCTCTTCGGCATCCGCACGTTCACGCTCTGCTCGGTGATCGGGTTCGTCGTCGGCTTCGCGATGTTCGGTGCGATGACGTACCTGCCGACCTTCCTGCAGGTCGTACGCGGCGTCTCCCCGACCAGCTCCGGCGTGCACATGCTGCCGATGGTCGCCGGCATGCTCATCGCCTCCACCGGCTCCGGCCAGCTCATCAGCCGCACCGGCCGCTGGAAGGTCTTCCCGGTGCTGGGCACCGCGGTCACCACCGTCGGCCTGCTCCTGCTGCACCGCCTGCGCGCCGGCACGGGCACCTGGGAGCTGAGCGGCTCCTTCTTCGTCTTCGGCTTCGGCCTGGGCCTGGTCATCCAGGTGCTCGTGCTGGCCGTGCAGAACGCCGTCTCGTACCGCGACCTGGGCGTCGCCACCTCCGGCGCCACCTTCTTCCGCTCCATCGGCGCCTCGTTCGGCGTCGCCGTCTTCGGCACGGTCTTCACCGCCCGGCTGGGCGACAAGCTGGACGCCGAGCTGCGCGGCGTGCCGCTGCCGCCGGGGCTGAGCCTCGACACGCTGGAGTCCGACCCGCGCGCCATCGCCCGGCTGCCGCCCTCGCTGCGGCCGGAGGTGGTGGACGCGTATTCGACGTCGATCACGGACGTCTTCCTCTACGCCGCGCCCGTCGCGCTGCTCGCCTTCGTCGTCGCGCTGTTCCTGCGCGAGGACCCGCTGCGCGGGACCGTCACCGTGCCGGACGGCAGCGAGACGGTGGCCACCCACCCGGTGGAGCGCTCGCCGCGCGACGAGGTGTGCCGCGCGCTGAGCGCGCTCAGCACCCGGGAGGGACGGCGGGAGCTGTACGCGGACATCACGCGGCGGGCGGGCCTGGACCTGCGGCCGGCATCGAGCTGGCTGCTGCTGCGCATCCACCGCCACGGGTCGGCGGAGCCGGTGGACCTGGCGGAGCGTACGGGGCTGCCGCTGCCGGTGATCTCGGCGGGGGCGCGGGAGCTTGAGGAGCGGCGGCTCGCGCGGCGCGAGGGGATGCCGCTGGTCTGTACGGAGGAGGGCGCGCGGCTCGCCGGGCGGCTGGCGGCGGCGCGGCGGGCGGCGCTGGCGGAGCTGCTGGGCGACTGGTGGACACCGGACCGGCCGACGGATCTGACGGAGCTGGTGGCGGAGTTGTCGGCGGAGATGTGCGGGTCGGACGAGGAGGCGCCGGACGGGGATGCGGTGGAGAAGGGCCCGCCCGGCCACGGCCCCGTCCCCGGCTCGGGCTCGGGCTAGCTCCCCGGACGCGCTCCCGGACGGGGTCCCCGACCGGGCCGGGGCCGCGGGACAGCAGGTGAGCGGTTGCTCTGGAGTGATGCGGGTTACATCTGGTCCCCCGTGCGATTTCCCCTGATGCGCCAGGCGTACGCTGTCATCCGCCCGGCGCTCCGGCCCGCGGCAGCCGACCCGGACGACGACCGGGAGACGACGGGGAACAGGGGAACAGTGGAGTTTGTGGGGTCACTGAGCGGTACCCCGTGGATGTACGCGCTCGTTGCCACCTCGGTGCTCCTCGACGTCTTCCTGCCGCTGCTGCCCAGCGGCGCGCTGGTGATAATGGCCGCCACCGCCGCGGCCGGCACCACCACCGCAGCCGACGCCGTACGCAACGGCGCCACCCTGCCCGCCGCCGACCACCTCGTCGAGCTGCTGGCCCTGATGCTCTGCGCCGCGACCGCCTCCGTCCTCGGCGACATGCTCGCGTTCCGGCTGGCCAGCAGGGGCCGCGACAAGTTCGCCAACTCCCGCTACCTGGTCCGCGCGCAGGAGCGCCTCGGCCACCACCTCAGCGGCCGGCGCGGCGGCGGAATCGTCGTGCTGGCCCGGTTCGCGCCCGCGGGGCGCAGCGTGGTCAGCCTGGGCGCGGGGGCGGCGCACCGGCAGGCACGGGAGTTCCTGCCGTGGTCCGCGCTCGCCGGGCTGCTGTGGGCCGCGTACGGCGTGACGCTGGGGTACTTCGGCAGCCGCTGGCTGGGCGCGGGCTGGCTGGCCACGGGCGTCTCGGTGCTGGCGCTCTTCGCCGCCGGGCTCGGCGCCGCGTACCTGGTCCGCAGGCCGCGGCCGCAACCGACCGGCTCCGGCTCGGGCTCCGACTGAGAACCGAGGGCTCCGGCTGAGAAGCGGGGCTCCGGCTGAGAAACCGGGCTCCGGCTCAGAAGCCGGGCTCCGGGTCAGACCGGCTGCCTGCCGAATCGGACCGGCCGAGCACCGGCCGCAACCCGCTGCCGACCCGGGCCGCCCGTCCCGTCTCCCCGCGGAGATCCCCGCTCAGCCGCGCAGGTAGTCCGCCACCTCGTCCGCGACCGCCCGGCTGTACCGCTCCAGCCCCGGGGACCTGGCCGGGCACGGCCGCCCGCCCTCCGGCGTCGGCGCGAGGCAGAAGTGCAACGGGTCGTCGTCGCGGTGCAGCTGCGCGGTGTCGCCGGGGCCGGTGCACAGGCCGGCGGTGCGCCGCTCGTGGTCGTTACACGGCAGGTACTGCGTCCACCGCCCGTCGTCCCCGCGCAGCTCGCGGCCGCCGTCGGCCAGCAGGTCGCCGGAGTTCTCGGCCTGCTGCTCGTAGAGGGCGTTGACCTGCTCGATCCGGTCGGGGTGCAGAGCGTCGGGCGGCTGCTGCACCCACACGAGCCGGGGCCGCGGCACGTCCGCCTCGCGCGCGGCGTCGGCGATCTGCCCGGTCAGCGCGCGCATGTCCGCGGCGTAGCGCTCGTAGTACTCGGGCGTCCCCCACTCGACGCCCTCCATGCAGGGCGTGTAGCCCCAGGTGTTGCCCCAGAACTGGAGCACGATCACGCCCGGTTCGCGCTCCTTCACCAGGGCCGCGGCCTTGTTCTCGGCCGCGACGAGCGAGCGCCCGGGGCGGCCCTGGAGGTAGTCGCAGACGGTCACGCCGGCGACCGGTTCGCTGGTGTACGCGTCGACGCGGTCCGAGCGCTCCAGCCGGTCGCCGAGGATGTCCTGCGCCTCCATGGCGAGGGAGTCGCCGAGGTAGAGCACGTCCTGCGGCTCCCGCGGCGCCGTGCCGCCGCCCCCGCCGCCGCTCTCCGCACCGGAGGAGGGGGACGGCGAGTCCGGGGCCGGGTCGGGCGAGGCGGGCTGGGCACGGCCCGGGGCCTGGTTCCGTACCGCCTCGTCCACGGGGTCGCCGTCGTCGGACCGCGACACCGCGCCCCAGCCGACGGCCACGGCCACCAGCAGCGCGGCGAGCACGGGCGCCGCCCAGCGCTTCGCGTCCATCCGATCCTCCGGTCGTCCGGGCAACTGGCCAGTAGGGTACGGAGCCTAGTGCGCCCGGGTCGAGGTCTCCGCCCGTTCCCCGCGGGCGGTTGCGGGCCGCCTCGGGCCGCGCGGGCGTGGCGGAGGACGGTTGTCGGCGGTCAGGCGTCCGCCCCGTAGCGGGCGGCCACCGCGCCGTACGCCTCCTTCTTCTCCCACCGCTCCGTCTCGCCCTCCGCGAACCGGACCACGCCGAAGCCGGCCATGTCCAGGTCGTGCCGCGGGTCGTCCGGGGCGTGCGGGAAGTCCCGCATGGCGAAGGTGAAGACGAAGCAGCCGTGGATGCCGTGCTCGGCGTACAGGTCGATGAGTTCGGTCAGGTACGCCGCCTGGGTGCCCTCGTCGCGCACGTGCCCCTTGCGCACCTTCGGCTTGTCCGCGAACCACTGCACGATCCTGAACGACCCCGGTCCGCGCCGTTCCGCGCCCACGTGCGCCCCGCAGCCGAACTCGGTGACGACCAGCGGCTTGCCCTGCTCCTCCGCCGTGCGCCGCCGGGCGTCGAGGCCGCGCTCGTAGGCGGCCGTGTCGGTGCCCATGCGGTAGTAGTTGACGCCGACGACGTCGAAATCGGTCCAGTCGACGTCCTCCCAGTAGCCCGCCCCGTAGGTGATCGGGCCGTCGAAGACGCCGCGCGCGGTCGCGAGGGCGTCGGCGAGGAGCGGGCGGAGCTTGCGGGTGATCCGGCGGTCGAAGAACCGCCGCCAGCGCACCAGCACCTGCAACCGCACGAACACCCGCGGCCCCGGCAGCATGCCGCGCTGGGTGAGGGAGAACTCGGTGCCCACGAGCAGCGTCACCCGCCCCGGGTACGCGGCCCGCAGCTTCTCGGCGGCGGCGCCCGTCTCGGCGAGGTGGGCGTGCAGTTCGGCGCGGGGGCGGTCGGCCAGGTAGGGGCGCACGTAGACGTCGAGCCCGGCCTCCAGCGCGATCCGCGCGGCCTCCGTCTGCGCGGCCACGTCGGTGCCGATGAGCATGACGGTGGTGCAGTGCAGCTCGTCGCGGATGGCGCGCATGTCGGCGCGTACGGTGTCGGCACCGGTCTCGCCCGTGACGTACGAGATGCCTCTGACGGTCAGGCTCATGCCGACCATGGTGGCGCACGCCGAAGGCCGCGTTGTCACCGAGGCCGATATCCGGACGGGGCGCCCGCGCAGAGGTCCAGCAGAGGTCCAGTGGGGTGGAAGTGGCCACGGACCGGAGCGGGTGCGGGCCCGTAGCGTACGTGGACGGTCGCCGGCCGGCGACCGCGTCGCCGCAGGTCGCAGCGGGGTTGCCCGCGCGCCGCCGCCGTCCGCCCGCCGCCGTCCGTCCGCCCGCCGCGCTTTCGCCGTACGACAAGGAGGCCCCCGTGCACCCCGCCCTCGCCGCCGACCTCGACCGCTTCGACCAGCTCCTCGACGCCGCCCGCGCCCGCGCCGGCGCCGCGCTCCGCGGGCTCGCCGAGCGCCCGGTCGCCGCCCCCGCGCCGGGCGCGCCCGGTCCGTACGAGCCGCTGCCCGAGCGCGGCCGCGGCGGCGCCGCCGCGCTCGCGCGCTTCGGGGAGCGCTGGGAGCCGGGCTTCTCAGGCAGCGCGGGGCCGCGCTACCTCGGGTTCGTGACCGGCGGCGCGACGCCGGCGGCCGTGGCGGGCGACTGGCTGGTGGGCGCGTACGACCAGAACGCGGCGGCCGGCGGCGACTCCGCGGCCACCGACCTGGAGCGGGAGACGGTGGGCTGGCTGCGGGAGCTGTTCGGGCTGGGGCCGGAGCACACGGGCGCGTTCGTGTCCGGGGCGACCATGTCGAACGTCGCGGGTCTTGCCGTGGCCCGGGAGTGGCTGGGCGAGCGGCTCGGCGTCTCGGTCGCGGACGCCGGGGCCGGGGCGCTGGGCGAGGTCACGGTCCTGTCGGGGGCGGCGCACTCCAGCGTCTCCAAGGCGCTGTCGCTCCTCGGGCTCGGCCGCGACGCGCTGCGCGAGGTGCCGCTGCTGCCCGGGCGGGAGGCGGTGGACGTCGACGCGCTGGCCGACGCGCTGGCGGAGCTGGGCGGCCGGCCGGCGGTCGTCGTGGCGAACAGCGGCACGGTCAACACCGTCGACTTCGACGACCTGCGGGCCGTCGCGGCGCTGCGCGGGCGGTTCCCGTTCTGGCTGCACGTGGACGCCGCGTTCGGCGCGTTCGCGGCGCTGTCGCCGGCGCACGCGCACCTGGTGGCCGGGCTGGACGCGGCCGACTCGGTCTGCGTGGACCTGCACAAGTGGCTCAACGTCCCGTACGACGCGGCCGTGCAGTTCACCCGCCGGCAGGACCTGCAGCTGCGGGTCTTCCGCAACACCGCCGCGTACCTGGCGCAGCCGGGCGACGACCCGGACTTCGTCCACCTGACGCCGGAGAACTCCCGCCGGCTGCGCGCCCTGCCGGCGTGGCTGACGCTGGCGGCGTACGGGCGCGAGGGCCACCGGGAGGTGGTGGAGCGGAACGTCGCGCTGGCGCGGCGGTTCGGCGAGCGGCTGGAGAGCGCGGCGGGCGGCGCGCTGCGGCTGCTGGCGCCGGTGCGGCTGAACGTCGTGTGCTTCACGCTGGCGGCGGAGCCGACGCGGGAGCGGGTGGCCGCGGTGGCGGCGGCGGCCGCGGCCGGCGGGGAGGTGGTCGTGACGCCGACGGTGTACGGGGGGACGCACGGGCTGCGGGCGGCGTTCAGCAACTGGCGGACGGGGCCGGAGGACGTGGACCGGGCGGTGGACGCGCTGGTGGCGGCGGCGCGGGGGGTGTAGCGGGCGGTGCGGGTACGCGGCCGGGGGGTGGCCCGTAGGACCGGCGTGCGGCACCCGAGACGCGGGGGCGGCGGTGGCGGGGCGGACGTCCGCACGGCCGGCGCGCGCACGGTGCCCGAGCCGTCCGGCTCCCTCACCCCGTCGCCGCGCCCACCTCCACCGTCGTCCCCGGCCGCGCCACCCCCACCTCGCCGCCGAACCCCCGGCGCGCCGCGGAGACCGCCGCGTGCGCGTCGCCGCCCGGCCACAGGTGCGTCAGCAGCAGCCGCCCGGTCCCGGCGCGCGCCGCGTGCCCGCCCGCCTGCCGCGCGCTGGACAGGTACGGGGCGTCCTCGGCGGGCACCTCCTCCGGGTACGTGGCCTCCGCGAGGAACAGGTCCGCCGCGTCCGCGAGTTCGGCGAGCGCCGGGCTGGGGCCGGTGTCGCCGGTGTACGCGAGGACGCGGCCGGCCGTGGTCAGCCGCAGCCCGGCGTTGGGGACGTGGTGCGGCAGCTCCCGGGTGCCGACGCGGAACGGGCCGGAGGTGAACTCCGGCTCCGTCGCCGGGTCGAAGGCGCGCAGCTCGTACGCGCCCCGCAGCATCCCCGGGCGGTCCAGCGCCAGCACCGCGTCCAGCGCACCGGCGGGGGCGTACAGCGGCAGCGGCGGCGCCGGCGCGTCGGCCAGCGCGCGGGCGCGCAGCAGGGGGTTGAGGTCGGCGCAGTGGTCGGGGTGCCCGTGGGTGACGACGACGGCGTCGACGTCGCCGGGGCGCAGGTGCCGGAGCAGCCGCGGCATGACCGCGTACCCGGGGTCGAGCAGCAGCCGGTGGCCGTCGTGCTCGACGAGGTAGCCGCTGCAGGCGGCGTCCGCGGTGGGCCATGCCCCGCAGCCGCCGAGCACGGTGAGCTTCATGTGGTTCCTCCGGTGCGGACGGGGACGCCGTCGCCCCCGTCCGCCACCGTAGCGACCGGGCACGCCGCCGGCCCGGCCGGCCTCACCAGGCGATGTGCACGAGGAACCAGCCGGCGAAGCCCACCCAGACCGCGACGAAGACCGCCTTGCCCACCGGGGTGCGCACCCGGAACCACGCCCGGGTCCGCTCCGAGAGGGTGTCGCCCTCCTTCGGGGTCCGCAGCGCGACGATCTCCACCACGGCGCCGAGGGCGAGCAGCCCGCCCCAGATCCAGTCGGCCCCGCTCACGCGGGCCGCCCCTCGGCGGCGTCGGGCGGCGGAGCGGCCGACGCGGCAGGCACAGCCCGGGCCGCGTCCGCCCGCGCCGGGTACTCGGGCGGCCGGGCCCAGCCCAGCAGCACGCCGGCGACGAGCCGCAGCGGCTTCCACTCCTGCCTGGCCGCCCACTCCTCCAGCGCCCGGAACACCGCATAGTAGACGGCGGTGACGAGCGCGGTGACCCCCGCGGTCACGGTCGTGGAGTCGGCGTCCACGCCGAATGCGCCGGCCGCGGTGACCACCCAGCCGACGAACAGCGGGACCAGGGTGCGTAACACAGAGATGTAGAGATTCACGGTCAGATCCCCCGATCTGCGGCCACCCGGGTAAAGCGGCCTTCTCGACCGTGAGATGCCCGCACAACGGTCCCCCGAACCACCACCTGAACCCCCTGTTCCGGATCAACTCCCCGGGCGTGCAAGATTCCACGGCGGTGCTTGCGCGGCGCCCGCATCGGGGATGAGGAGGGAGACGCAGGGAAAAGCACGAGGGATTCGGCCACCATCCCGTCCCACCCCCCACGCGAAGGGACGAATGATGACCATCAAGGGCATCGACGTCAGTTCACACCAGTCCAGCAACTACCCCACGCGAGGCATGAACTTCGTCTTCGTCAAGGCGTCGGAAGGCCGCAGCTACGTCAACCCCAAGCAGGGCGCCCAGGCCGCGCACGGCCGCGAGGCGGGCCTGGTGCTGGGCTTCTACCACTTCCTGTGGCCCGGCAACATCACGGCCCAGGCCAGGTACTTCGTACAGAAGGCGAAGGAGAAGCCGGGCGACATGCTCGCCTGCGACTGGGAACACACGAGCGAGGGCACCGCCGCGAGCAACAAGGAGAAGGACGCCTTCATCCGCGAGGTGAAACGGCTCAGGCCGCGCCACAAGGTACTGCTCTACTGCAACCGCGACTTCTGGCTCAACCGCGACACCACCAGCTACGCCGGCGACGGCCTGTGGATCGCCCAGTACAACGGCAACCCGGGCCGCCCGGACATCCAGGCGAAGTGGCGCTTCCACCAGTACACGTCGTCGCCGATCGACACGAACATCGGCAAATTCGGCTCGCGGGCGGCGCTGCGGTCGTGGGCGCGGGAGAGGTTCGACGCGAAGCTCACGGAGGCGGAGGCGGTAGCGGCCGCGGAGGCCGAACACCCGCCCGCGACCGAGGACGGGGGCGGGAGCGGGGCCGAGGAGCCGATATCCACCTGACCGCGGTGCGGGGCGACGGGAGCGGTGGCAGACCGGCGGCGGCCGCAGAACCTATTTCAGCCCGAGCACGAGGACGAGAGCGCTGATCAGCACAGCGGCGGTGACGGTCTGCACGAGTCCGAGGAACTGCTGTGCGCCCTCGCGGCGGAGTGCTATGCGGATGAGTTCCCACGCGGTCGGGCGCAGGCCCTTCACGATGAAGAGGTCATGCCCGAGCGCGGAGACCACGCCGGCGGGAGACGACGGGTCGTCGGCCGGGCCGAGCCAGGACTTGGCCAACATCGCCTCGATGTCCGGGATCACTTCGCCTGCTCCGGCGTCACGTATGGCCTTCTTGCAGAAGGCGCAGAGGAAGGACGACAGGACTTTTTGGCGTGCGTCGCTCAAGGATTCGGTGAAGTCACAGGGACAGCCTTTGGTGCCCAGGTGCACGGACCGGCGCAGAACGGCTCCGCTGCCGACGGGGGAGACGGTGGTGATCGCCTCCCGGATGGTCAGGGTCAGCGCGAACTCCAGGACGGACGGCGGAGCCATCCACCGTTTCCAGTTTCCCAGTGCGATGACCGAGACGCCGCTGCTGCGCAGGGAGTAGAAGTTGTCGTTGAAACGGGCACCGGTGAGCACGACGATGTTCTCCGGCGGAGGCTCCTCGGCACCGAAGAGGGAGCCCTGGCCGCACGTGTATGCGATGAGCCGGTTCTTGAAGTGGGCGCAGTCCTCACGGACAGCGACCCGGTCGCACGTCGTACCGCCGGCCAGGTTCCGCAGGAACGGATCTTCCGGAGGCGGGGACAGGAACTCGAACTCGAAGCTGCTCTGGACGGTGTTCAACTGGAGGATGAGGTAACGAAGCGCGGCGTCGTTGACGCCGTCCAACCGGGAGACGAGCCCGATACGCCTGTACGCCACCGGCAGCCCTCTCGTCGAGTCAGTCCTCCGCGGGGGCGAAGCCGACGACCGCACCACACGCCGGAGAAGCCCCCACGACAGGTCATTGTGCCAAGCCGTGCGGTGCGGTGGGGGCTTGTCCGTTGACGCGCAAGGCCCCCGGCCTGTTAAGATCACTGGATGAGTTCTCCCGAAGCATCCAGGGTGGGGCTGTCGGTACGCCGGTAGCCCGAAATGCCACCCTTCTGCGATTCGCAGCACGCCTCTGCAGGCTGTGCTGAATTCGTTGAACTCTTCACGCATCCGAAGCACCGGTAGTGCCGACCGAGACGGCCCCTCTCCCTCTGTGCTTCGGAAGGCATTCTCGTGCCCCTTGTTCTGTACGTTCTTGCGCTCGCCGTCTTCGCGCAGGGCACCTCTGAGTTCGTTCTCGCCGGCCTGCTGCCGGACATCGCGGGTGACCTCGACATCTCGCTCGGTCAGGCGGGGCTGCTGACGTCGGCCTTCGCCATCGGCATGGCACTGGGCGCGCCGGTGATGGCCGCCGCCGGCCGGCGGCTCCCGCCCCGTTGGACGATGAGCGGCTTCCTCGCCCTGTTCACCGTGGCGCACATGGTCGGGGCCGTCGCCGGCAGCTTCGGCGTGCTGTTCGCCACGCGCGTCGTCTCGGCCCTGGCGAACGCCGGGTTCCTCGCGGTCGCGCTGTCGACCGTCACCCACATCGTCCCGCCCCGGATGCGCGGCCGCGCGCTGGCGGTCATCCTCGGCGGCACCACCCTCGCCCTCGTCGCCGGCGTACCGGCGGGGGCTCTCGTCGGTACCGCGCTGGGCTGGCGGGCGACCCTGTGGGCGATCGCCCTGGTCTCCCTGCCCGCCCTGGTCGCGGTGCTCACCGCGACCCCGACGCGTACGACACCGTCCGACCCGGCAGTCCCGGGGCGGTCCCTCGCCGACGAACTGCGCACGCTGCGGTCGGCGCCGGTCCGGGTGAACATCGTGCTGGCCGTGCTGGTCAACGCGGCGACGTTCTGCTCCTTCACCTACCTGGCCGCCGTCGCGGACGGCCCGGCGGGCGTCGACGACACGGCGGTTCCACTGCTGCTGGGGGGCTTCGGAGCCGGCGCCTTCCTCGGCGTGACCACCGCCGGCCGGCTCGCAGACCGGAACTGGCCCCGAGTGATCGCGGTGTGCGGCCCGTTGCTCGTCCTCGGCTGGACGCTTCTGGCCGTCACGGTGGCGAGCGAGCCCGCGCTGTGGGTGCTGACACCCGTGCTCGGGGCACTCTCCTTTGCGCTCGGGAGCACCCTGATCGGCCGGATCATGGCGACGGCGACCGGCGCACCGGCCATGAGCGGGTCGTTCGCCACCGTCGCCATGAACCTCGGCGCGGTCGTCGGGCCCGTCGCCGGCGGCATCGCGATCGAGCTGACCGGCGTCCGCGGCCCCCTCGCCGCCAGCGCGGTCCTCGCCGCCCTCGCGGCCCTCCTCCGGCGCACCACGACGCGCACCACCGGGGACCGGACTCCGGTGCCGGGGCCCGTGGGCTGACCGCGTCGCGTCCACCGCGACCTCGTTGCCGACCGGCGGCTCCCGCTCGGCGATGACCGCCTGTAGCGGCTGCGGGCACGCGGGGTGCGGGGCGGCACGCGGTGGGATCGTCTGCGGAAGGGGAGTTGGGGCCGCCGTTCAGGATCGGCTCCGGTTTCGCTCCCGGTTGCCGTGCACAGAGCCCCGCACCGGTTGCGGTGCGGGGCTCTGGCGCTGGTCAGACTGGGTGGGCGCGGACGGGTTCGAACCGCCGACATCTGCCTTGTAAGGGCAGCGCTCTACCGCTGAGCTACGCGCCCGGACGCGTGGACAGCGTACCGTGCCCCGCGGACGGTGCTCGACATCCGGGGGCACGGGGATCGTCACGGGCCGTGTGTTCGTTCGGCCCTGGTGGGAGAATGACACTCCAGGGGAGCGCACACCACGGAAAGGGGTCTCGTGGCATTCGGCGGAGGCGGAGGCGGCACCCGGCGGTGGGGCTGGGGAGACCGAGGTGACGGGGCGCGGGCGGAGGCGCAGGCGGCCAAGGACGCCGCCGCGACCGCGTTCTACGAGCTGGACACCGCGCAGCGCGACCTGCGCATCTCCGTGGAGACGATCGCCGCCGTCGACGACTCCCCCGCCGCCCGCAAGGCGACGGCGGACTTCGCCGCGCTGGGGCAGCGGATCGACGAGGTCAGTCACTCGTACATCACCGTCGTCGACTCCTACGACCTCGACCGCGACGACCTCGACCAGGGCACCGCCTCCCGGGCCCGGAACGAGCTGCAGCAGGCCACCAACGGGCTGGAGAAGGTCCGCTCCGACCTCAACCACTTCGCGCACGGCCTCGGCCCCCTCCTCGACCAGGCCGAGAGCCAGCTCGCCCGGCTCGCGCCGGCCGTGGAGCGGGCCCGGCAGGCGCTGCTGGCGGCGACGACCGCGCTGGACGAGGCGCGCGGCAAGGGCTTCCAGGCCGACGACCTGGCCGCCCGGCTCGCCGGGCTCGGACCGGAGCTGACCAAGCTCAACGAGGGCGCCGGGCGGCACGGCGTGCAGGAGACCATCCACCGCGCCGTCGGCGTGCAGCGCTCCGCCGAGCAACTGCGCAGCGAGGCGGAGCAGCTGCCGCGGCGGGCCGAGGAGATCGACCGGCGCCTGGTCAGCCTGCGCACCCGGGCGCAGGCGCTCGCCACCCGCGCCGAGG
Organism: Streptomyces sp. CNH099; assembly: GCA_000514715.1. Taxonomy (GTDB): domain Bacteria; phylum Actinomycetota; class Actinomycetes; order Streptomycetales; family Streptomycetaceae; genus Streptomyces; species Streptomyces synnematoformans. The sequence continues at coordinate 61,996 of AZWL01000025.1, forward strand.
GGGTCAAGCCGGTGCTCAGCGAGCTGCGCCGGCGCTTCGCGCTGGCCTGCTGGCGCGATCTGCAGGACGTGCCGGGCCGCGCCGCCCAGGCCGTCACCGAGGCGGAGCAGAAGATCGCCGACGCCGGCCGGGCCCGCCGCGAGCAGCGGTGGCCGGACGCGACGGCGCTGCTGACGAGCGTACGGGCGCTGCTGAACCAGACCGACGAGGCCGTGGACGCCGCCCGCGACCGGCTCCACCGCCTCGACGCGGTGGAGAAGGACCGCTCCGGCGAGGTGAACCGCACCCGCTTCGCCATCCGCGACGCGCAGCGGCTGGCGATGGCGGGCCGGGACCGCCCGGACCCGCGGCACGCGGGGCCGCTGGACGCGGCGGTCGAGCGCGTCGACCGGGCGGAGGCGGGGCTCACCGGGCGGCACCCGGACTACTGGAACTTCCTCGTGGAGCTGGAGGCGGTCCGCGAGCAGGTCGCCGAGGTGGTCCAGGCGATCCGGGCCGAGCGCGGGGGCGGCGCCGCGCGGTAGGCCGCCCCCCCTCCAGATCGCCGCCGGGCCCGCCCCGGCGGATCGGCCCCCGGCGGACCTGCGCGCGCACCGCCCGGGCTGCCGGTGCCGGGCAGCCGGTGCCGTACGGCCGGCCGCCTTCCCCGGCCGCGGCGATATGCTGTGCGCCATGCCCCGATACGAGTACCGCTGCCGCTCCTGCGGGTCGACCTTCGAGGTCAGCCGGCCCATGGCCGAGTCCTCCGCCCCCGCGGACTGCCCGCAGGGCCACGACGACACCGTCAAGCTGCTCTCCACCGTGGCCGTCGGCGGCTCCGCCGCCGGTGCGCCCGCGCCGCAGGCCGGCGGCGGGGCCGGGGGCGGCGGCGGGTGCTGCGGCGGCGGTTGCTGCTCGTAGCCGCGCGGCCCCGTGGCGTACGGGGGTGTGACCAGGCGACTTGCCCCGGTGTGCGGGCCGGGCGGATCCTGGATTACGGCACCGCCGTAAGGAGGTCACGCCATGACAGAACCACACGTCATGGAGTCCCTACCGCATCCCCTGGCAGAACCGCCCAAGGGCGAGGTCGTCGGCAGCCGTGAAGCGCTCAAGGAGCGCGTCAACGTCGGGCGGCCCGCCCACCAGCACACCAGGATCGACGAGCATCTGCCCGTCGACCACCACCTCAGCAACGTCTACCGCGCGGGCGCGGGCCTCGTCGGCATGTTCCTGCTGGTGTTCGGCGTCCTCGGCCTCTTCAACCGCGTCTGGTTCTTCGACACCGGCGGCGACGAGACCCTCGGGCTGAACACCAACGGCGCGCTGAGCACCCTGTCCATCGCCGTCGGGCTGCTGCTGCTCTACGGCATGGTCCGCGGCGGCAACTTCGCCTCGACGCTCAACATGGTCCTGGGCGGGCTCTTCGTCCTCAGCGGCTTCGTCAACCTGGCCCTGCTGGAGACGAGCGCCAACTTCCTCGCCTTCAAGATGCAGAACGTGCTGTTCAGCTTCATCGTGGGGCTGGTCCTGGCGACGTTCGGCATGTACGGGCGCGTCAGCAGCCGGCTGCCGCACGACAACCCGTACTGGCGCACCCGCAACGAGGGGCAGGCCGCTACCGGCGACGCGCCACGGTGAGGCCGTCGGCGACCGTCAGGAGCACCGAGTCCATCCGGGCGTCAGCGACCACGTGGTCGTTGAACGCCCGGATCGCCGCGGCCCCGCCCGTCGCGGCGGGGTCCACGACCCGGCCGTGGAACAGGACGTTGTCGACGACGATCAGCCCGCCCGGCCGCATGCGCGGCACCAGTTCCTCCCAGTACGCGACGTAGCCCTTCTTGTCCGCGTCCAGGTACGCCAGGTCGATGTGCGGCTCCGCGGGCATCTCCTGCAGCGAGTTCAGGGCCGGGCCGAGGCGCAGCTCCACGCGGTCCGCGACGCCGGCCTTCTCCCACGCCTCGCGCGCGTACGCCGTCCACTCCTCGGAGACGTCCAGCGCCACCAGCTTCCCGTCCGGCGGCAGCGCCTGCGCCATCGACAGCGACGAGAAGCCGGTGAAGGTGCCCACCTCCACGACGTGCCGGGCGCCGGCCAGCCGCACCAGGAACGCCAGCAGCGGGCCCTGCTCCTGCGCGGACTGCATGCTCGCCGAGTCCGGGAAGCGGGCATGCGTCAGCTCGACGAGGTCGCGCTGCACGGCGTCCAGCGGCGGATTGTGGTCCAGCACGTAGCGGTACAGGTCCGGTGTCTGGTCGGGGCGCTTGTCCCGGCCCGCGGGAGAGGGAGTGGTCATGGAAGGCATCCTGCCATCTGCCGCAGTATCCGCTCACCGGCGGCCACGCCGTGTTCGGCGAGCGCGGTGACGTGCGGCGCCGTCCAGCCGCGCGCGGCCAACTCGCCGTGGCCGGGCCGCCAGGCGCGGTCGGCGGCGCTGAGGAGGTCGGTGTCGAGGAGGGAGTCGCCGGCGGCGAGGACGGGGCCGGTGCCGCCGGCCCGCCGGACGACCTCCGCCACCGCCGCGCTCTTCGTCAGCGGGCGGGGCACCGCGTACACCTTGCGCCCCTGCGCCGACACGGACCAGCCCCGCCCCTCCGCCCACTCCCCCAGCTCCTTCAGCCACTCCTCCGGCACCGCCGCCCGCTCCACCACCAGGTACGCGAACAGGTCCTCGGCCGTGCGGAGCTTGCGCAGCCACGCCGGGTCCGCGGCCCGCTCCAGGTGCGCGCGGACCTCCGCCAGCGGCGCGCTCCCGGCGGCCAGCTCCCGCCCCACCCGGGCCCGCCAGCCGGCGTCGGCCTCGCCGTCGACCAGCAGATGGCCGCCGTTGGCGCAGATCGCGTACCGCGGCGGCGGGCCGGGCAGGCGGACGCGGGCGTACTGCTCGCGGGTGCGCGTCGTCACCGGGACGAAGCGGGCCCGGCCGGCCAGCTCGGCGAGCAGCCCGGCGGCGGCCTCGGTCATGAAGGACAGCGGCCTGCCCTCGTACACCTCCACGCACAGCAGCCGCGGCGCCGCCGCGTCCGGCATGTCGAGGGCGAGGGCGGCCGGAGAGTAGATGAGGGTGCGGTCGAGGTCGCTGGCGATGATCGTCATCGGGCCCGCCCTCCGGGGGCGGCGGCGCGGGCCGTCGCCGACGTGCCGTCGGCGCCCGTCGCGCCGCGGGTGTACCGCGGGTGGATCAGCCCCACGCACGTGTACGGCAGGTCGTCCGCCTCCTCCACCGGCACCCCCCGCTGCTCCGCGAGCAGCCGCACGTGGTCCAGGTCCGCGCCGGCGCCGCGCCGCGCCAGCACGCGCCACGGCACCCGGCGCAGCAGCACGCGGGTCGTCTCGCCGACGCCGGGCTTGACGAGGTTCACGTCCCCGATCCCGTACGCCTCGCTGATCCGCTCCACCGCGGCCCAGCCCGCCCACGTCGGCTCGCGCTCGGCCGCGGCCGGCATCGGACGGACGCCGGCGGGATCGGGGAAGCGGGCGGCGACGGCGTCGAGGAAGTGGCCGGAGAGATCGTCGGCGGCCAGCTCCCGGTAGAACTTCGCGCCGTGGTAGTCGGCGGGGCCGACGAGGTCGGCGCGGAGCACGGTGCGGGATATCAGGCCCGAGACCGTGGAGTTGAGGCAGGCGGAGGGGATGAGGAAGTCCTCGCGGGTGCCGTACGTGTCCACGCAGCGGCCCGGGTCGGCGAGGACGGCGAGCCGGGGGTCGAAGGCGGGGAAGCCGCGGAGCGCGGCGGCGAGTTCGCGGGCGATGGCGCCCTTGCCGGTCCAGCCGTCGACGAAGACGACGTCGGTGGGGTCGTGGTGGGCGGCGAGCCAGCGCAGGGCGGTGGTGTCGATGCCGCGGCCGCGGACGATGGAGACGGCGTAGTGGGGGACGTCGAGCCCGTGGGCGCGCCGGGCCCAGCGGCGCATCAGGACGCCGACGGGCGTGCCGGCGCGGGCGAGGGAGACGAGGACGGGGGTGGGCGACCGCTCGGCGAGCACGGTCTCGGTGACCGTGGCGACGGCGTGGGCGATGCGGTCGGCGGTGGCGTCGAGGGCGCTGTGGAAGAGGCGTACGTAGTCGGGGCTGGGCTGGTACTCGACGGGCAGCGACTCGGCGTAGTGGGCGCCGCCGCGCTGGATGGCCTCCTCGCGCTCCTCGGTGGGGGCTTCGAGGGCGACGGTCGAGAGGTCCTGGAGGAGCCAGCCGACGTCGTCGGGGGCGTAGGAGGAGAAGTCGGGCCCGCGGAGCGGGTCGGCGGGAGCCGCCGCGGCGGGTACGGAGGAGGGGATCACGGCGAGGAGCACCTGGGGGGTGTGCGGGGCGAGCGCGTCGAGGAGCCCGCCGGGGGCGTGCAGGGCGGGGGTGTCGGCGGCGGAGTCGGTGACGGCGACGACGGCGTCGTAGGCGTCGGCGCCGGTGATGTTGTAGGCGTAACGGGTGCCGTGGGGGGCGCCGTGGGGGGTGTCGTGCGCGGGGAAGGTGAGGCGGCTGCGGATGGCGTAGCCGGGGTGGTCGACGGGGAGCACGGGTGAGCGGGTGGTGGAGGAGAAGCGCACGTGGGCGCCGGTGCCGGTGTCGGCGTCGGTGTCGGTGTCGGTGTCGGTGTCGGTGAGGAGGTCTTCGAGGGCGGCGGCGAGGCGGAGGGGTGCGTACATCAGCTCTTCGGTACCGAGAACGAGCACGCGGGGCCGCTGCGCGGGGCGGGCGGGGAGGTCGAGGGCGGCGGCGATACGGGCGGCCATGGCGGGCAGGGCGGCGTCGAGCCGCTCCCGGTGGTCGGCGGTGAACCCGTGCCGCCCTCCGTCGGGCAGCCCGGCGGGCCACCGAAGCGCCACACGGCGCGCAGCGGCGGGGGGTGTTCCCCGGCCCCGCCCCTTCCCGAACCTCAGGGGCTCCGCCCCCGAGCACCCCGGGGCGCCGCCGCTCCCGGTGGCACCGGGACCCGCAACGGGGCCGGAGACCGTGCCGGGGCCACGGCCGCCGGCCGTGGCGCCCGGCGTCCCCGCGGCCTGCCACGCCGGGGGTGCCGCCCTCCCCGCCCGGATCTCGCCCGCCGCGGCGCGTCCCCCGCCGGAGGCGCCGGGCGCCGAGGCGCCCGCCTCCGCCGTGACACCGTCCTGCTCACCCGGCGCTACCGCTCCGACCGAATCCGCCGTGCCCCGCGCAGCGGACCCCACGCCCGACGTGCCCCGCGGGGCATCCTCCACCAGGCCCGCCGCGCTGCCCCCGTCCTGCTCGCCCCGCGACGCCGCGCCCGGCGTGCCCGCGGCGGGCGGGTCGTGTTGGGTCACCAGCTCCGCGCCCCTGGTCAGCACATCCGGTGGCAGCCGTACCGTTCCCGACGTCAGCGACACCACGTCCACCCGCGTGCCCAGCTCCGCCGCCGACTTCTCCAGCGCCCTGCGGTCGTCCGCCGACCGCATGTCCGTCAGCGTCGCGACCACGTACCGGGCCCGCGGGCTCGCCGCGTGCAGGGCCGCGATCGTGTTGCGCAGCGTGCGGCCGGTCGACAGCTCGTCGTCCACCAGCACCAGCGGGCAGTCCCCCGTCAGCAGGCCCGGGTCCGCCGGCAGCAGCAGGTGCTCCGTCGCGTGGCTGTGCTCCTCCTCGAAGCCCGCCGCCCTGCCCGCGCCGGGGACCTCGCGGCGGGTGGAGTGCAGGTACGCCGCCGCGCCCAGGCCGTCCGCGACGCAGTGGCCGAGGCCGGTCGCCGTCTCGGCGTAGCCGAGGACGACCGCGCGGGCCGCGGCGTCGGGGCCCAGCAGGTCGCGGGCGAGCCCGCCGAGCCGCAGGCCCGCGCCGAGGATGCGGGACGGGCGCTGCGGGATGTGCTTGCCCAGCACGGTGGAGACCAGCAGGTGCGCGCGGCGCGGGTTGCGGCGCAGCGCGAGGCCGACCAGGTCCCGTAGCTCCGGGGGGCCGGTCAGCTCCACGCCGAGCCGGCTCTCCACCCACTCCCCCGACCACGTCGCCTCGTCGGCGCGAACCTGCTCTCCGGCGCCCATCAGTCGTCGCCCCGGTCCGCCGCGGCCGCCAGCAGCTCCACGAACGTCGTCTCCTCCCGCGCCACCCCGAACGCCCGCGCCCGCCGCAGCGTCCGCTCCGCCCACGCCCGGTGCGGCTTGGCCTCGTTCATCTTGTTCGTGTACGCGGAGCGCATCACCCCGCCCCCCGCACCGTCCTTCCGCAGGATGTCCCTCGCGTCCACGTACTCCTCGTGGCTCACCACCGACAGCGCGTGCACCGGCGCCACATGGCTGGGGTGGATGCACGTCTTGCCCTGCAGCCCGTTGGCGCGGTCGAGCGAGATCTCCCGCAGCAGGCCGTCCATGTCGTGCTCGATGAGCGCCGCCCGCAGCTCCTCCGCCCGCCCCGCGGCGAACGGGCTGCTGCGCAGCTGCGGCTTGAACAATCGTTCCTGCTGGCGGAAGTACTCCCACACCGGCCCCGTGACCGTGAAGCCGCTGCCGTCGGCCCGCCCGAAGACGTTGACCACGTCCCCGATCGCCGCCGCCACCAGCTGCACGTCGTACGCCGTCATGTCCGGCGAGCGCCGCAGCCCGTACGCCGCGCAGAAGTCCGTGACCCCGAGTCGCACCGCCAGCACCCGCTCGCGGTACTGGTCCAGCACCCGCGCGATGCCCCGCAGCGCCCCGGCCCGCGACTCCAGGTGCAGCACCTCCGGCGACTCCACCACCGGCATCGCGTACAGCCGCCGGCCGGCCGGCCCGACCTGCTGCTCCGCCTTGATGACCGCCTCCAGGAAGGCCGTCCCCTGCACCGCCGTGAACTTCGGCAGCACGAACCCCGACAGCAGCCGCGCCGCCGGGCCGAGGCGGGAGACGAGGTCGGGTATCTGCCCGGCGTCGCGGGTGCGGACGAACAGCAGCGGCAGGGCGCCGTCGGCGCCCTGCCGCTGCAGCTCGCGGAGCTGCCGGACGACGTTGGCCTCCGCGTCCGGCACCTCGTCGTCGGCTATGGAGTCCTCCAGGCACAGCACCATCGACACCACCCCGCGCGCCGCCTGGCCGCGGATGTCGCGGGCCAGTTGCGGGCGGGTGGCGGGGCTGTAGAGGGTCGCGCCGAGGGCGGTGGCCAGTTCGGCGGCGGGGGCGTCGGCGGTGAACTCGGCCGGCTCGCGGTGGAACAGCGCGGCACGCACGTCCGGGGAGACGTGCCCGAAGTGGCGCATGCGGTGCTCCCTCGGGTTGGGCGGGCGAAGGGGGGCGGAATCGTCGGTGATTCGGTAGGTAGGGACGTCCGGGGGCCCTCCGCCGTTCCCCGGTCGCCCCGCGTTGTGGCCGCCGCGGGCGAGAGGGCAGGATAGCCTGCATGACGCATGCCATGGCGCAGGGCTCCGACATGTCCGTCTCCGTCGCCGCGCTGCGGGCGGTGCTGCGCTGGACCCCCGGGGCCGGGGTGCCGGACGTCGACGCCTGCGTCATTCTCCTCGACGACAAGGGCCGGGTGCGCTCCGACGCCGACTTCGTCTTCTACAACCAGCCCCGGCACCCCTCGGGGCTCGCCCGCAAGCTGCCGAAGAAGCGGCAGGGCGAGGGGCTGACGGACTCCGTCGAGGCGCAGCTGACCCACCAGGACCCGTCGGTGGACCGGATGGTGCTGGTGGCGGCCGCGGACGGCGGGACCTTCGCGCGGGTACGGAACCTCCGGGTGGAGCTGCACGACGCGGCGGCACCCGGCGGCGGCGACTCGGCGTCCGGGGAGCCGTTCGCGTACGTGGACATGCAGCCGGACGGCGGCGCGGCGGCGGCGCTGGTCTGCGGCGAGCTGCGCCGGGCCGGCGGCGGCTGGCAGTTCCGGGCGGTCTCGAAGGGGTACGCCACGGGGCTGGTCGGCGTGGCCGGCGAGTTCGGGATCTCGGTGGACGAGACGGACACCGGGCACCACCCGACGCCGGAGCCCGCCAACGACCCGGCCTCCGGCGGGCAGCCCGCCCCCGGCGGACAGGGCGGGCAGGGCGCGCAGTCGGGGCAGGCCGCGCAGTCGGGGCAGGGCGGGCAGTCGGGGCAGGACCCACAGGGCGGGCAGAACCTCCAGAGCGGCCCGAGCGGGCAGCCGCAGCCGGCGCCCCCCATCGCGTACGGCTACCCGCCGGCGTTCACGCTTCCGCCCCAGGGCCCCCAGTTCATCGGCCGCTGACCCGGCCCGGCGCCCGCCCGGGCCGCACGGACGTCCCCCGGCCGCCGCGCGCCCGCGGCCTCACGTCTTCGTCTTGAACCCCCGGCCCCACACCAGCCCCCACCCGTAGAGTCGGTCCAACTCCGACTGGAACCCGTACACATACCGCACCTCGCGGCGCACCGTCAGCTCGCCCTTCTTGTTCTCAAGCAGCAGCACCGCGCACGACCGCGCCTCCGGCGCCCGCTCGTCGAGCGCGATCTCCACCCGCGGCCCGTTGGCGGGGTAGAGCGTGACGACGGCCTGGGTGCGGTCGAAGGCGGGCGTGCCGTCGTAGATGTAGACGAAGATCAGCAGCCGCCGGAAGGCGTCCTTGTGGTCGAGGTTGACGTAGACGGTCTCGCCGGAGCCCGAGCCGAAGCGGTCGTCGCCGCTGAGCTTGATGTACGGGGGGTCGTTGATGTCGCCGTAGAAGTTGCCGAGCGGCTGGACCACGCCCTTGGTGCCGTCCTCCAGCTCGTACATGCACGCCAGGTCGAGGTCGACGTTGACCACCGCCGGCCCCTGGGCCTGCACCACCTCGGGCCGGAAGAGCTTCGCGGGGTGCAGCAGCGACCGGCCGTCCCGGCGGGGCCGGCCGCCGATGTCGGAGGTGCGCATCCGCCAGGAGAGGTTGACGCGCAGGTTGCCGGTGTCGGATCCCTGTTTGCTCAGCGAGATCAACGGCCTGCGCTTGGTGAGCTGCACCGAGTACGACGCGCCCGCGCTGTCGAACTGCGGTACCCCCTCCCGCCGCCAGTTGCCCCAGAACGACACCTCGCACCCCCACCTGGACGTAGGAAACCCCTCGGGGCACGGTCAGGGCGACCGGCCCCGGGGGGAATCCTTCCGCATCGGGATCCGCGCGGAACCTACACGCGGGAGGGAAGCTCCTTTTCGGCCACTTCGTCGTCCCCGTCTCCGCCGTCCGCGGCGACGCGCCGGTTCCGGCGGAGCGAGGAGTAGAAGGAGAAGCCGATGAGGGCGACGCCGATGCAGCCGGTGATGACCTCGTGGATGTGCCACTTGATGGTGATCAGCAGGATGGTGGCCAGGGCGCCGATCGCGTAGTGCGCACCGTGCTCCAGGTACACGTAGTCGTCGAGGGTGCCCTGCCGGACGAGGTAGACCGTCAGCGACCGGACGTACATGGCGCCGATGCCCAGGCCCAGCGCCATCCAGAAGATGTGGTTGGTGATGGCGAATGCGCCGATGACGCCGTCGAAGGAGAACGACGCGTCCAGCACCTCCAGGTAGAGGAACATGAAGAACGCGGCCTTGCCGGCGAGTCCGACGGCGGACGGCTGCTGGCCGGAGCGCTTCGCCGCCTCCTCTTCCTCCTGCTCGCGTTCCTCCTCCTCTTCCAGCTTGTCCTCGAAGTGCCCGGACAGGCCGCCGACGATGAGGTACGTGATGAGGCCGGCGATGCCCGCCGACATCACCGTGCCCGATTTGTCCACATGTGCTCCGCCGTGCTGGATGGCGCTGGTGGCGATGGTCATCGCGGTGGTCAGCAGCACGATCAGGGCGATGCACACGGAGATCGCGTCGATCCGGCCGACGCGGGAGAGCGGCTTCTCGATGAACGGGATCCACTTGTGCTCCCGTTCGTCGAAGAGGAACTCCAGGAAGATCATCAGCAGGAACATCCCACCGAACGCGGCGATCGAGGGATGCGCGTCGGTGACGAGCTGTTCGTACTGGTCGGGGTCGTCCAGGGCCAGATCGACGGCTTCGATCGGCCCGACCTTGGCGGTGATGGCGACGATCACGACCGGGAAGACGAGGCGCATGCCGAAGACGGCGATGAGGATGCCGATGGTGAGGAAGATCTTCTGCCAGAAGGCGTTCATCTTCTTCAGCACGCCGGCGTTGACGACGGCGTTGTCGAAGGAGAGCGAGATCTCCAGGATGGACAGGATCGCCACCAGGACGAACGCCTCCCACCCCCAGAAGATCAGGGCACAGGCAAGGCCCGCGGCGGTCACCGCGAAAGACCAGCCGAAGGTTTTCAGCACCACTGGCAGTCGTCCATTCTCATCGTGTGTCGGTCCGTCTCCGCGGCGCGGCACGGGCTTCCGTCACCGTACCCGCACGGCTCCCCCCGGATCCGGCACGTACGCCGTGCCCCCATCTTCCCGGGTGGTGTCAAGTCCGCACACTTCCAGGGTGCGGCAGCCTCGGGGACCGCGCGGCTGCCGGATGGTGCGGGAACCGGGCCGCCGGCGGCCCGGCGGCGGCGCCGGAAGGCCGCCGGCCACCGGTGGTCAGGCGGGGGCGAGGGCCTTCAGCGCCGTCACGTAGTCGTCGAGGTCGCGGGCGTCCGGCAGGTCGTTGACGACCGTCCAGCGCACCGTGCCCCCGCTGTCGATGACGAACGTGCCGCGGACCGCGCAGCCCTTCTCCTCGTCGAAGACGCCGTAGGCGCGCGCGGTGGCGCCGTGCGGCCAGAAGTCGCTGAGCAGCGGGTAGCCGAAGCCCTCCCGGTCGTCGAAGACGCGCAGGGCGAACGGTGTGTCACAGGAGACGGCGAGCAGCTGGACCTCGTCGTTGACGAAGTCGGGCAGCCGGTCGCGCAGCGCGCACAGCTCGCCCGTGCACACGCCGGTGAAGGCGTACGGGAAGAACAGCAGGACGACCGCCTTCCGGCCGCGGTAGTCCGAGAGCCGCACGGTCTCGCCGTGCTCGTTGCGCAGCGCGAAGTCCGGGGCGGCGGCGCCGGGCGCCAGCCCCTCGATCCCGTCCAGTGCCATGTCGTGACCTCCGGTCCTGCGGGCGTGTGCCGGGTCACGAGCCTACGAGCGGGGCACGGATACCCCGCGCCGGGGGCCCCGCGCCGGGATCCCGTCGCGTCGGCCGGGACCCCGGCACGGTGTCAGCGCTTGGTCGAGCGGGCCGCCTTCGGGGTCACCAGCCGGCTGCCGCTCCAGTCCTTGCCCGCGTTGATGCTCTTGGTCTGGGCCAGACCCGCGGTCTGGGCCGCCTCGCCGATGTCGCTGGGCTCGACGTAACCGTCGCGGCCGGTCTTGGGCGTCATGAGCCAGACCGGGGCGCCTTCGTCGATCATCGTGGTGGCGTCCACCAGCGCATCCGTCAGATCGCCGTCGTCCTCGCGGAACCAGAGCACGACGGCGTCCGCGACGTCGTCGTAGTCCTCGTCGACGAGGTTCTGCCCGGTGATCGATTCGATGGCCTCGCGAAGCTCCTGATCGGCGTCGTCGTCGTAACCGATCTCCTGGACCACCTCTCCGGCCTGGAAACCCAGCCTGGTGGCGGGGTTGGTCCGCTCCTCCGCGTGGTCCGCGGTCGCGCTCACGGATTGCCTCCTGCTCGTGTACCTGTGTCTTCGTGTCTTCGGCGTTCTCGGGGTTCTCCGAAACCAGCATCACACCCGCGCGCACGCGAGGCGATGGGCGTAGTCCACACGTGCCGGGCGAATCGCGCAAGTACCCGGCGGTCGATCCCGCCCTATGGAGGCACCCCCGGACGAGGGGGCGCGGGCGCCCGGCTCGCCTGCGGGTACGCTGGCGATCAGTCCGTTCGGCCCGTCCGCGGCCGTCCCGGTGGCACGAATACAGGGTTACCAAACAGTAGAGATGACGTAGCCGCAACCGCGGTAGACGATGGGAATCAGCGCGATGTCTCATCTCTGAGCAGTCCGATACCGATACATACCAGCGAAGGAACAGCGTGGCTTCCGGATCCGATCGCAACCCGATCATCATTGGCGGCCTTCCCAGCCAGGTCCCGGATTTCGATCCCGAGGAGACCCAGGAGTGGCTCGACTCGCTCGACGGCGCCGTCGACGAGCGGGGCCGGGAACGAGCCCGCTACCTCATGCTCCGCCTCATCGAACGGGCGCGCGAGAGGCGCGTGGCCGTGCCCGAGATGCGCAGCACGGACTACGTCAACACCATCGCGACCAAGGACGAGCCGTTCTTCCCCGGCAACGAGGAGATCGAGCGAAAGATCCTCAACGCGACCCGCTGGAACGCGGCCGTCATGGTCTCCCGCGCCCAGCGGCCCGGGATCGGCGTCGGCGGGCACATCGCCACCTTCGCCTCGTCCGCGTCGCTCTACGACGTGGGCTTCAACCACTTCTTCCGCGGCAAGGACGACGGTGGCGGCGGGGACCAGGTCTTCTTCCAGGGACACGCCTCGCCCGGCATCTACGCCCGCGCCTTCCTGCTCGACCGGCTCAGCGAGGCGCAGCTCGACGGCTTCCGGCAGGAGCACTCCAAGGCGCCGCACGGCCTGTCGAGCTACCCGCACCCGCGGAACATGCCGGACTTCTGGGAGTTCCCGACGGTCTCCATGGGCCTCGGCCCGCTGGGCGCCATCCACCAGGCCCGCATCAACCGGTACATGCACGCCCGCGGCATCGCCGACACGTCGGACTCGCACGTGTGGGCGTTCCTCGGCGACGGCGAGATGGACGAGCCGGAGTCGCTGGGCCAGCTGTCCCTGCCCGCCCGCGAGGGGCTGGACAACCTCACGTTCGTCGTGAACTGCAACCTGCAGCGGCTCGACGGCCCGGTGCGCGGCAACGGCAAGGTCATCCAGGAGCTGGAGTCGTACTTCCGCGGCGCCGGCTGGAACGTGATCAAGCTGGTCTGGGACCGCACCTGGGACCCGCTGCTAGCGCAGGACCGCGACGGCGCGCTGGTCAACAAGCTGAACACGACGCCGGACGGCCAGTTCCAGACGTACGCCACCGAGTCCGGCGCGTACATCCGCGAGCACTTCTTCGGCGACGACCTGCGGCTGCGCAAGATGGTCGAGGACATGACCGACGACCAGCTGCTCCACCTCGGCCGCGGCGGCCACGACCACCGCAAGGTCTACGCCGCGTTCAAGGCCGCCGTGGAGCACAGGGGCCAGCCGACGGTCATCCTCGCCCAGACGATCAAGGGCTGGACGCTCGGCCCGAACTTCGAGGGCCGCAACGCGACGCACCAGATGAAGAAGCTCACGGTCGAGGACCTGAAGCGGTTCCGCGACCGGCTGCACCTCCCCATCCCGGACAAGGACCTGGAGGACGGCCTCCCGCCGTACTACCACCCGGGCCGGGACTCGGAGGAGATCCAGTACATGCACGACAAGCGCCAGGGGCTCGGCGGGTACGTGCCCACGCGCGTGGTGCGCGCGCAGCCGCTGAAGCTGCCGGAGGAGAAGGCCTACGCGGCCGTCAAGAAGGGCTCCGGCTCCCAGGAGATCGCCACCACGATGGCGTTCGTCCGGCTGCTGAAGGACCTCATGCGGGACAAGGAGATCGGCAAGCGGTTCGTGCCGATCGCGCCCGACGAGTACCGCACCTTCGGCATGGACTCCTTCTTCCCGAGCGCCAAGATCTACAACCCGCTCGGCCAGACGTACGAGTCCGTGGACCGCGAGCTGCTCCTCGCCTACAAGGAGTCGCCCACCGGCCAGCTCCTGCACGACGGCATCACCGAGGCCGGCTGCACGGCCGCGCTGACCGCCGCCGGCTCCGCCTACGCCACCCACGGCGAGCCGCTGATCCCGGTCTACGTCTTCTACTCGATGTTCGGCTTCCAGCGCACCGGCGACCAGTTCTGGGCCATGGCCGACCAGCTCGCCCGCGGCTTCGTCATCGGCGCCACCGCCGGCCGCACGACGCTGACCGGCGAGGGCCTGCAGCACGCCGACGGCCACTCGCAGCTGCTGGCGTCGACGAACCCGGCGGCCGTGGCGTACGACCCGGCGTTCGGCTTCGAGATCGCCCACATCGTGCAGGACGGCCTGCGGCGGATGTACGGCTCCTCGCCCGAGCACCCGCACGGCGAGGACGTCTTCTACTACCTGACGGTCTACAACGAGCCGATCGTCCACCCGGCCGAGCCGGCGGACGTCGACGCCGAGGGCATCGTCAAGGGCATCCACAAGCTCTCCCCCGCCACCGCCGGGCGGATCCCGGCGCAGGTCATGGCCTCCGGCGTGGCCGTGCCGTGGGCGCTGGAAGCCCAGCGGATCCTGGCCGAGGAGTGGGACGTACGCGCCGACGTGTGGTCCGCCACCTCCTGGAACGAGCTGCGCCGCGAGGCCGTCGCGACCGAGCGGCACAACCTGCTGCACCCGGAGGAGGAGCAGCGCGTGCCGTGGGTGACGCGGAAGCTCTCCGGCTCCGAGGGCCCGTTCGTGGCCGTGTCGGACTGGATGCGGTCCGTACCCGACCAGATCGCGCGGTGGGTGCCGGGCACGTACCAGTCGCTGGGCGCGGACGGCTTCGGCTTCGCCGACACCCGCGGCGGGGCGCGGCGCTTCTTCCACATCGACGCGCAGTCGATCGTGGTGGGGGTGCTGACCGAGCTGGCGAAGGAGGGCAAGGTGGACCGCTCGGCGCTCAAGCAGGCCATCGACCGGTACCAGCTGCTCGACGTCGCCGCCGCCGACCCGGGCCCGGCGGGCGGCGACGCCTGACACCTCCCGCGGGGGCGGCGGGTGCCTGACGGCACGGCGCGGCCCGGTTCACGCGGGAAACGCGCACCGGCCGGTCCCGTACGGGCGTAAGGGACCGGCAGGAGGCGTTCCCGGCCGGGTATGCGGCGCGGCGGGCGGGACACGTCCGGCGGCGGGGCGGCGGGGCGCAGCCGCACCGCTTCGCACCGCCGTGACCGCGGGTGCCCCGTCTCCGTAGCATCGGGCCATGCCCAGTAAGCCGGACAGCACCACCGAACACGCACCCACCAGCCCTTCCGCCGAGGCCGCCCCCGCGGCGAAGGCACCCCCGCCGCCGCGGCTGGCACGGTGGGAGCAGCACACGCGACGGCCGCTGCTGGGACTCGCGCTGCTCTTCGCAGCCGCGTACGCCGTGCCGGTCGTGGCGCCCGGTACGCCCGGCGCGCTGCGCACGGCGTGCCACGTCGCGACGTGGGCGGTGTGGGCCGCCTTCGCCGCCGACTACGCCGTGCGGCTGCGGCTGTCCCGGGACCGGTGGCGGTTCGTCCGCACGCACCTGCTCGACCTCTGCGCGGTGCTGCTGCCGCTGGTCCGGCCGCTGCGGCTGCTCCAGCTCGTCTCGGCGCTCTTGCTCACCGGCCGGCTCGCGACGGCCGCCGCGCAGGTACGGCTGACGACCTACGTCGTGGGGTCGGTGCTGACGCTGTGGCTGTTCGGCTCCCTCGCGGTCCTGGAGGTGGAGCGCGACGCCCCCGAGTCCAACATCCGCACCCTCGGCGACGCCGTCTGGTGGGCCTTCACCACCATGACCACGGTCGGCTACGGCGACCACGCCCCGACCACCGGCCTCGGCCGGACGCTGGCGATCGGGCTGATGGTCTCCGGTATCGCGCTGCTGGGTCTGGTCACGGCGAACATCGCGGCGTGGTTCATCTCGCAGGTGCAGCGCGAGACGGCGCACGAGGAGGAGCAGACGGCGGCGCTGCGGGAGCTGACGCGGGAGGTGGCGTCGCTGCGGGCGGAGGTCGCGACCCTGCGGCGGGCGGAGGCGGAGGCGGACACGGGGGCGGGGGCGCCTGCCGGCGGGGCGGTGCCGGGGCCGGCGGCGGCCCGGGAGTGAGGGCGGCGGTCCGGCCCACTCCCGGGCCCCCGCCGCTCCCCTGCCCCCGCCCTCGCGCTACTCCCGCCCCGCGGACGTGAAGCTGAGATCCCGGTACCGCGGCCCCGCGACCTGCCCGGCCAGCGGCTCCAGCAGCGCCCACTCCGCCTCGGTCAGCTCGATCTCCGTCGCCGCGGCGTTCTCCTCCACCCGCGACGGCTTCCGCGTACCCGGGATCGGCACCACCGCCATGCCCCGCCGCTCCGCCTGCCCGTGCACCCACGCGAGCGCGATCTGCGCCGACGTGGCGCCGTGCGCCTCGGCGATCTGCCGCAGCGGCGCGAGCAGCCCGGCGTTCTTCTCCGCGTTGTCACCGCTGAAGCGCGGCATGGTGCGGCGGAAGTCGTCGGCGGAGAGTTCGGCCTCGGCGTTGACGAACGCGCCGGTGAGGAAGCCGCGGCCCAGCGGCGAGTACGGCACGAAGGTGACGCCCAGCTCCTTGGCCGCGGGCACCGCCGTCCGCTCCACGTCCCGGCTGAAGACCGACCACTCCGACTGCAGCGCCGCGATCGGGTGCACCGCGTGCGCGGCGCGCAGCTCCTCGCCGGTGACCTCGCTCAGCCCGAGCTGCCGCACCTTGCCCTCCTGGACCAGCTCGGCCATGTAGCCGACGGCGTCCTCCAGCGGCACGCGCAGGTCGCGGCGGTGCATGTAGTACAGGTCGATGGTCTCCACGCCGAGCCGGCGCAGGCTGCCCTCGATGCACGAGCGCAGGTACGGGCGGTCGTTGCGGATCACGCGCTTCTCCGGCTCCCGCGGGTCGACGGAGATCGAGAACTTGGACGCGAGGGTGACGGCGTCCCGGTTGGCGCGGATGAAGGGAGCGATGAACCTCTCGTTCTCGCCGTCGCCGTACATGTCGGCGGTGTCGTACAGGGTGACGCCGAGTTCGAGCGCGCGGTCCAGGGTGGCGCGGGCGGCGTCCGCGTCCGTGGGCCCGTACGCGAAGCTCATGCCCATGCAGCCGAGGCCCTGGACGCCGACCCGGGGGCCGTCGCCGCCGAGCGGGACCGTGGTGACGGGGCTGTTCAAGGAGTGCATCTGGAGGCTGCTCCCTCGTAGAAATCGATCTTGAAGTCGAGGACGGCGAGCGTCGACTGCAGATCGGCGATCTGCTGCCTGACCACCTCGCGGTGTTCGCGGAACAGCTGGACCCGGGCGGTGAAGGTGTCGTCCCCGGCCCGGACCAGCTCGGCGTAGCGGACCATGTCCGCCACCGGCATGCCGGTGAGCCGCAGCTTGCCTATGAGGTCCAGCCAGTCCAGGTCGGCGTCCGTGTAGAGGCGCTGGCCGGTGTGCGAGCGGTGGACGTCGTTGAGCAGCCCGATGCGCTCGTACCAGCGCAGCGTGTGCGCGCTCAGCCCGGTGTACGAGGCGACCTCGCTGATGGAGTAGTGATCTTGGCCCGTGGGCCGTACCCGGGCCGCTGTGGTCAGGCTCATTGCCGGCTCCCCACTCTCGACGCGCTCGACGCTACTGACTTGGAGTGCACTCCAAGCAACAACATATGCCCGCGTTAGGCTCGCCGCATGGACAGCCTGCATGTGATCGACTCCTGGCCCGTCGACACCGCGGCGGCGACGGTCGTACGCGCCGACGGCTCGCTCGCCGGGTCCCACGGCCCGACAGACCACCGCTTCCCTCTGGCCTCGGTCACAAAACCGCTGGTCGCGTACGCCGCGCTGGTGGCCGTCGAGGAGGGCGCGATCGAGCTGGACGAGCCGGCGGGCCCCGAGGGCTCGACCGTACGCCACCTGCTGGCCCACACCTCCGGGCTCGGCTTCGACGAGCACCGCGTGATGGCGGCGCCGGGCACCCGCAGGCTGTACTCGAACGCGGGCTTCGAGGTCCTCGGCGACCACCTCACGAAGGCCACCGACATACCGCTGGCGGCGTACGTACGGGACGCGGTCTTCACGCCGCTGGGCATGACGGCGACGACGCTGGACGGCTCCCCGGCGAAGGACGCCACGTCGACGGCCGCGGACCTGGCGCGGTTCGCGGGCGAGCTGCTGGTGCCGCGGCTGCTCGCGGACGAGACGCACGCGGAGGCGACGTCGGTGGCGTGGGCCGGGTTGAAGGGGGTGCTCCCGGGCTACGGGCACATGAACCCGAACGACTGGGGCCTGGGCTTCGAGATCCGCGACGGCAAGGCGCCGCACTGGACGGGCGCGTCCTCGTCCCCGCGGACGTACGGGCACTTCGGCCAGTCCGGCACGTTCCTGTGGGTGGACCCGGAGGCGGCGACACCGGCGGGCCGCGGGGCGGCGTGCGTGGCGCTGGCTGACAAGGCGTTCGGGGACTGGGCGACGCAGGCGTGGCCGCCGTTCACGGACGGGGTGCTGGCGGAGCTGGCAGCGGGCGCGTGACCCCTGTCACCGGTCGGCGCTAGGCTGGCGACCACTGACGGGTGAGGGGGAAGAGATGCTCTTCGGATTCGGCAACGCGTTAGAGAAGTTGGTCATGGCCGCGGGGGTGGTCGTCGCGGCGGTCGCCGTGGTGAAGCTCGCCGAGGAGACGGACCCGGCGGAGGCGGGCGCGGGCCCGGAGGCGGGCGCGGCAGGGGACGACGCGCCCGAGGACGCCCGGCCGGCGGGGGCCTGAGCGACACCGTACGCGCCTACGTCCCGGGCCCGCGCCCGGGACGTACACCGTCCAGCTCGAACCACACGGTCTTCCCGATCCCGTTCCGCCGCGGGTAGGCCCCCCACCGCGACGCCAGCGCCGCTACCAGAGCGAGCCCCCTGCCCGACTCGTCGTCGGGCCCGGCCGTCCGCGGGGCAGGCGGCGAGCTGTCCCCGGCGTCGGAGACCTCGACGCGCAGCCCCTTGTCCCCCAGCACGCAGCGGGCGGCGATATGCCGGTCCCGCGGGGCGCGGGCGTGCAGGCAGGCGTTGGTCAGCAGTTCGCTGACGAGGAGCACGGCGGTGTCGGTGGCGTCGGGCGGCAGGCCCCATGTGTGTGCCTGCGCGGCGAGAAGAGCACGGCCGCGGGCGGGGCTGCGGCGGCTGGTGGGGAGCCGCCAGACGATGTCCGGTGGGAGGGTGGTGGGATGTTTGAGGTTCACCTCTCACAGAGTGGTCGGCTCTCGCTACTGTGAGTAGGGACACAGGGGGGTCCCTGGACCTCCGTACCCCTCAACGGCGAGGTGAACGCGGTGACGACGCATGAGAACTCCCAGCCGCCGATGCAGTGGCGGTACTGCGGCAACCAGATGAAGCGGTGGCGGCAGCGGGCGGGGGTCAGCCGGGAGGAGTTGGCGGATGAGGCGGGGTACGCCTTCGACTCCGTGAAGATGATGGAGCAGGGCCGCCGCCGTCCGACGCTGCGGGCGTTGCAGGTGGCGGACGAGATGTGCGATGCGCAGGGGTTGTTGGTGGCGGCGCTGGGGTACCTGCAGCCGGAGAAGTTCGCATCGTATTCGCAGGAGTTCATGTCGTACGAGATGGAGGCCGTGTCTCTGATCTCGTACGAACCAAGGTACATCCCGGGCCTGTTGCAGACGGAGGAGTACGTCAGGGCGGTGCTGGCCTCCCATCAGCCACCGCTCGACGAGGAGACGCTGGAGAAGCGGGTCGCTGCAAGGCTGGAGCGGCAGAAGCTCCTAGCGATCCGAAGCCGCTCGTTCGGCTACGTCATCGAGGAGGCGGCGCTGCGTTGCCACTTCGGTGGCGAAGAAGCGTACAAGCGGCAGCTACGCCACCTCCTGCAGGTCGCCGAGCAGCGCAACGTCACGCTGCAAATCATGCCCACCGGTCAGGGCATCCATCCAGGTTTCCTAGGCCGGTTCATCATCGTGGAGACACCGGAGCACGAACATCTCGTCTACGAGGAAGGCCAAACCACGGGAGTCCTCTACGCTGATGCCGAGAAGGTCAGCACCGTGATGCGTCGCCATGACATGATCGCCCGCGAGGCCCTGAGCCCCGAGGATTCCCTACGGTTCATCACGAAGCTCCTGGAGGACCGATGAAGGACAAGCTCGACTGGTTCAAGTCCAGTTACAGCAACAGCGAAGGCGGCGAGTGCATCGAAGTCGCCGTCGCCTGGCGCAAGTCCACGCACAGCGACAGCGAAGGCGGCAACTGCGTCGAGGTGGCCCCCGTCCCCGGCGCCGTCCACGTCCGCGACTCCAAGGACCCCGAGGGCCCCCACCTCTGCTTCACCCCCGAAGCCTGGTCCGCCTTCCTCACCCACGCCACCACCGCCCCCGACGCCTGACCCCCACCGGAGCCGCCGAGCGTGCGTCAGCCTCGGACCACGGCAGTGCGCGCTGATCCCCATCGCATGGTCTCGCCCCCAGGCCCCCGCCGACGACCGGCCGGGGCCCGGGCTCGCCCGGGTGACATTGCGGAGAATCGGCCCGCGGCCGATGCCTGCCCGCCAGGATGGGGCGGGTGACCACCGCCGCCGCAGATCTCTGGCACCACTACGGCCGCACCCGCGCCGAGCGTGACCGCACTGTCCCCGAGGCGTTCCACTGGCTCTGGAGTCAGGACGGCGGCCCAGGACCGGACGTCCTCGGCGATGTCACCGGCATGTTCGTCGGCGATCTGGGCGCCGGGACCGGTCGGCACGCCGCCTACCTGGCAACCCGTCACCGACCCGCCCGGGTCGACGCGCTCGACGCCTCGCCCGCCCAGCACGCCATGGCCACCGACCTGTACGCGCACCTTGCTCCCCGCCTGCGACTTGTCCACGCCGATGTCGTCACCCACCTGCGCAGGGCACCGGCGACCTACGACGTGCTGTACAGCGTCTTCGGCGCCGTCGACTTCACGGATCCGCGCGAACTCCTGCCGGCTGCGGCCACCGCCCTGCGCTCCGGCGGGTGGCTCGTCTTCTCGACCCTCGCCCACCACCTGAACGGCGCGCCCGCGCGGCCCGACGTCGCGCACAGCGACATCCCGGCGAAGACACCGGAGGGCAAGTCGGCCACGATGCGTCGCTGGGTACTCCAAGAGCACGTCTGGGCCAAACAGCTCGATGAGGCAGGGCTGACCGGCAGCACCTCCCTCCTGCTACCCGCCTCGGGCTCCGGCCCGCGGCCCGCCGACACCCTGCTCGTCACCGCCCGCCGCCGCGCGACCGGTCCGCGGCACACGCAGCCCCGACTCCGTTTCCCGGTGCCGCGCGCCCGGTGACGCCGCCGCCGACCCCGCCGGGAATCCACGAGCCCGGCCCTGCGCAGTTCGCCGAGCAGCTGTCTGATCACCACGGGGTTGGTGTGCGCGCTGGTCGCGATCTGCTCGGAGGTGCGGCCGGCACGGTGGACGGCCCGGACGCCGACACCGCCGCACCGAACCGGATGCACGCCACCAACTACCTCGGCGTCATCGCCGTCATCCGGGCCGCCTCCCGCGTACTGCGCGGGGGCAGCCGCATCATTACGGTGAGTTCCGGACTGGGCTCCCGGGTCGGTGTCCCGGGAGTTGCCGACTAATCGGCGACCAAGTCAGGGATCGCGAGGTACACAATGAGGGCCGTACGGGGCCCTGAAGAAGTCGCCGCGGCGATCGCCTTCCTGGCGAGCCCCGACGCCTCGTACATCAGGGCCGCGGTGCTCGACGCCCACGGCGGCTACAGCGCCTGAACCGAAACCCCCGCAGCGCGCCCCGAAGGAAAACCCGTCTGATGAATCCGGGGCGTGGGCAGCCAGACCTTTTCGTCCTGCTCGAAAGGCCCCGTTGGTGACGGGAGGCGAGGGCCCCGCTCGCGGTGTCCGCGGAGATCGACGTCGGCGCCGTCGAAGGTGGTCTGCACTGTCCGCAAGCAGGCCCGGACCGGCATCGGCCCACTCGACCGCCCTCGGGGTCATGCCTTCCTCCCGCTGCAGACCCCCGCCGCGGAGCCCACCCGCCGTGCGGCCTGCGCCGGCGGCTGAGCGGAGTCGCGCTTCGGCGGCCGGAGGGTTGTCTGGTTGTCCATATCGATCTGTCAGACAATTCGGTGGCCACTTAACATGAGTCGCATGGATCCCGGCCCGCACAGCCAGGATCTTTCATCCTGCTCAAAGGCCCAGGTCGTTGCGGGGAAGAAAGCGCTCCGCCCACGCGCGTTGGCAGCGTTCTCCCGATGTCGATGACCGGCGAATTCATGGTTTTTTCAACCCCCGTAGGCGCCCGGTGTGCAGCACTGGACAGCGAGAGGGCCCGGCGCCCGGGGAAAAGCGAACGGGGGGCGTATGCTGCGCATTCACTTCACCGACACCGACTTGGTCAGGACGCGGGTGGCGGCCACGCCGGATCCGATGTGGGAGATCGTCACCAGCCTGCACCGGCTGCAGACCCGCCGCGGGCGGTGGGCCCACGCCCATTGGCACCGCACAGTCCGAACCCGTTTATGCGCCACCGGCACGGAGCGCAGCCTGCGCGGCCTGCTGCTGCCGCTGGTGCCCCGCGCCGCCTACTTCCCCGACTTCCTCACCCCGCCGGAGGCGGGCGAAGGACTCGCCGCCGGTCTGGAAGCAGTCCTCGCGACGCCGGCGCAGCGTGTCCGGCGCGAGGTCGGCCGGCTCGCACCCACCGGTACACACCTCCGTCGACTGGCGCGGCTGAGCGAGCCGGAGGCGCGCAGAGACCTGGTACGTGCCCTGCGGGCCTACCACGACACGGCCGTCGCTCCGCAGCACGACCACATCCAGGCCCGCATCGACGCCGAGCGCGCGGCCCGCGCCCGGGCCATGCTCCACCACGGGATCGAGGGCGTCCTGTCCTCCCTGGGGCCGTGCCTGAGCTGGCGGCGCCCCGTGCTGCACGCCGTCTACCCCGAGGACCGCGACCTGCATCTGAACGGCCGCGGCCTGCTGCTGCTCCCGTCGTACTTCAACATGGGCAACCCGGTGGCCCTCGGTGACGCCACCCTGGCGCCGGTGCTGACCTACTCGCTCCACCACGAGTCCGCCCCCGCCGCCCTCCCGGCAGACCTCCGCGGCACCGGGACGCCCCTGGCCAGGCTGCTGGGCCAGACCCGCGCCGCGGTGCTGCGGCTGAGCGCGGGCGGCGCCACCAACGGCGAACTGGCCCGCGCCATCGGTATCTCCGCCTCCTCCGTCAGCCACCACACCACCACCCTGTGCGAGTCGGGCCTGATCCTCAGCCAGCGCCACGGCGCGTCCGTACTGCACACCCTCACCCCCCTGGGCGCCGCCACGCTCCGCGCCAACCCCGAGTGAGGCGGGCGTTGTCGGGACGAACGCGCGGTAGCCCGCCCACGAAACCGGACAAAATCACCCACGCAGCCCGACTTTTGCGCATCGACGCCCACTCACCCGGCCCCGGGGACGACGGGCTGCCCGGGCCCTCCTACGTGAACGCCGTGGTAACGAACTCGCAGTAACACCAGCCGCAAACGGGGCATACCCATCCTCCGGACCGACTTTTGCGCGTCGGGCCAGCCGCCGGACCTGCCGTGGTGCCCGCCCGGCGCCGCCGCCCGCCTCCGGGCACAGCCGCGACCGGGGCAGCCCCGCGCCCGGCGGCCGGCCCCCGTCGCCCGGTGCGTCGGCGGCCGGGCCGGGCGGTCCCGGCTCCGGCCCCGTAACCCGGTGCGTCGGCGGCCGGGGTGGCCCGGGTCCGGTGGCCCGCCCCCGTCGCCCGGGTACGTCGGCGATCCGGCCGGGGTGGCCCGGCTCCGCTCCCGTTGCCCGGGTGTATCGGTGATCGGGGCGGGCCCGCTCCTGGTGCTCCGCCCCCGTCGGCCGGGGTCTGCGTGCGTAGTGTCGGTTGGAGGGTGCCCGCTCCCCCCGGGCCACCTCATAGCCGCCGGTCTGTCCACGGGCCGGAGTCCGGGGTCAAGGGTGGGGCGCAGCCCCATCGCGCAGCGACGCTCCCG
>AZWL01000026.1 GCA_000514715.1 Streptomyces sp. CNH099
CGCGGTTCTGCCAGAACCTGCCCGACCGTCTCACGGGCAATCACGAACCGCTCCCACGCGGCCTCGGCTTCCAGCAACTCGGCCTGCAGGGCCTCGACCCGCTGCCGGGCAGTGCGTTCCCGCTCCTCCAGNAACCCCATCACCGACGGCACCCAGCACCTCCACCGAGGAGACAACACGACATGCCATCACTGCCGCACGCATGCCGAACCATGCCCGAACAGCGGAAACGCAGCGATCACGCTCGGAAAGACAACAGCTTCTTAGACAGACTGTTCGGTCTGTTTTGACCGTAGGCGTACGAGGATCGAAAAGCAAACAGACAGGTCTGTCTGCTAGCATGCCGAGCATGGCTGACCAGCCGTCCAGCAGCCGCGGCGCCGCGACGTACCAGCGCATCGTCGATGCCGCCACCCGGGAATTCGCCGAGCACGGCATCGCCGGCGCACGCATCGAGCGGATCATCGCCGCCGCACGCACCAACAAGGCGCAGCTCTACGGCTACTTCGGAAACAAGGACGCGCTCTTCGACACGATCTTCCTGGCCTCACTGGAGCGGATCACCAACGTCGTCCCCATCGACGCCACGGACCTTGCCGACTGGGCGGTGCGCCTCTACGACGAGTACCTCAGCCGCCCGGATCTGATCCGGCTCGCGACCTGGGCGCGCCTGGAGCGGCGCCCGACCGGGAATCTCGTGGCGGACCACGACCGCTACGACGACCACAAACTCCGCGCCATCGCGGAGGCCCAGGCCGCCGGGCTCGTCAGGCAGGGAGACCCCTTCGACGTGATGGCCGTGGTCATCGCCATGTCCATGGCCTGGTCGCCGGTGAGCAACGTCTACGCCGCCTACGCCGAGGAGGACGAGGACGTGCACGACCAAAGGCGCGCCCTCCTCCGAGACTGCGTACAACGCGCCGTCGCCCCGGACGGGGGAGCCTGAGCGAGCGCGCCCGTCTTCGTTCCGGCCGCCCGGCCGCAGCGCGGCGAGCCGGGAGGCGCTGGGGACCTGTGCGTCGGCGATGTGTTCCTGAAGGTGGACGCCGATCAGGCGCGCATCGACGTCGAGGTTGAGGCGATGGCGCTGGCGCCGGTCCCGACCCCGGAGGTCCTGTGGCGCAAGCCGTCCGTGCTTGCGATGGCCGCGGTCCCGGGGACGGCGATCGGCCGCCTGGGCGAGCCTCGACCGCGTCGCCGGGATCCCGACGAGTCGGCGGCGGAACTCGACGGCGAGTGCGAGTTGCTCGTGACGAACGGTGTCCTGCCCGCGGACCTGGTCACCCGCACAGTGTGACGTGGTCCGAGCGCTGATCAGTCGCCCTGGTAGAGGCGGTGCGGCTCGATCAGCTGGACGGCGGGGTCTCTTTCGGCGCGGAGGCGCAGGTCGTCGGTGAAGCCGGCGGCGCTGTAGCAGTGCAGTCTCGTGGCGTCGGTAGCTGTGCCGCGTGCCATGAGCAGGGAGCGGATGCGCTGGAGGCGGTCCAGATGTCTCTGCCCCATGACGTCGTTCCACTTGACTTCACCGATGGCCAAAAGTCCCCCGCCGCCGCTTTCGGTCTCGCCGTGGACGGCGACGTCGACCTCGTGACTAATCTTCGCGGCAGGGTCGTTGACGGTGCCGCTCGCCACTCTGGTGGCCACCCCGCCGTGGGTGTCGGCTGACGCGTGCCAACGGGCCCACTCACGGCAGACCTGCTCGAAGTGCGGGCCGACGACTTTGCTGCGGAACGTGGACTGGGCGCGGCGCCACACCGCACCGGCGCGTCCGGGGCGCTCCAGGTCACCCCAGGCAGGACGCATGACCGCGTGGTAGAAGGCGATGAGGGGTTCGGCGATGCGGTAGGCGGAGCGGTTACGGCGGAAGGCGTCAGCCTCGTGCGTGATCATGCCGACGTCCTGAAGGACGCTGAGCGGGTGGGCGAGATCGGTGGACTTACGGCCGAGGTAGTCGGCGATGCCGCCGCGAGCGGTGTTTCCGGCGGCGATGGCGGCCAGGACCGAGTGATAGAGGGCGGTGTCATGGAGTTCCGGCTCTTCGGCGAGCAGATAGCGGGCTTCCCGGAAGAGCGGGCGGGCAGGATTGAGGACTGCGCGGACGACCCAGGCGTCGAAGTCGTCGGGGCCGACGGGGGCGTCGCCTTGGGTGAACTCGCGGCGATAGGCGGGAGTACCGCCGACGATGGCGTGGGTGAGCAGCGCGGTGCGCGGGTCGGCGATCTCCCAGAACTCGGCGGCGAGACGGAAGTCCAGAGTGGGGACGACAAGCTCCAGGCCGGCGCGGCCGCGCAACGGTGCGTTTCCGGCGAGGAGCCCTCCCATGAAGGACAGCGCGGAACCGCACAGCAAGAGCCGTACGGGGGTATTGGTGCGCTGGGCCGTCGGCTCGAGGGCACGCTGGATGATCGAGGGGAGTGCCGGGGACGCCTTCGCGATGAAGGGGAACTCATCGATGACCGCCGTGACGGGGCTGCCCCCGTCCGCGATACGCATAAGCTCGGTGACAGCCTCACCCCAGTCGGCGAAGCGGAAAGGCGTTGGCTGATCGCGATGGCGAGCGAGAGCCGCGCCGAACTGACGCAAGGCGTCAGCTTCCGGTCGAGAAAGACGGGGGCCATCCGGCTGCTCGGCGACCTGGAGCCGGACCTCGTCACGCGCGCGCCGAACGGGCTGATCGTCTGGGACCTCGTCCCCGTCCAGCGCCAGGACCACCTCGCCAAGACCCTGCTCTACCACGCGATCCTCCGGGAGGGCGGCGAGTCCGTCGAGGTGGCCGAGGTCTACTACAGCCACTTCGGCAAGACGGCCGAGGAGATCCAGAAGCTCCGCGCCGACGAAGCGGCCGTCCGCAGGGCGGAGAAGCAGCGCGCCATCGCCAAGGCCGTCATGCAGGAGCACGGCAAGGGCGGATCGCAGTGAGACGTGCCGGGGAGGGCGGTGCCGGCCTTTCGGGGAGGCGTTCGACGGCGAGGCCGGCCGCGTCGTCGGACACCTGGATGATCACCGCACGCTGTTCGAGCGGAGCTGGCAAGCCAAGGCGGAGGCCACGGTGGCGTACCTACGGGTCGGCGCCGGGCGCCACCAGGACGACCCAGACCTGGCCTCACTGATCGGGCGGCTGGCGATGAAGAGCGAGGACTTCCGCGGGCTGTGGGCCCGCCAGGACGTACGCGACAAGTGGCCGGGCCGCTCCGAGATGCGGCACCCGGTCGTCGGCGAACTGCACCCGGACTTCGAGATCCTGCACGCCGCCGGGGACGAGGAGCAGGTCCTCGTCGGCTATCTCCCCCTCCCCACGACGGGGTCGGACGACTCCCTCCGGCTGCTGGCCAGCTGGTCGGCGTCCTGACTCGACTCGGCGTCCTGACACCGTCCCCGTAAGGGCTCCACTGCACTGCCCCTGTGCCCCAGGACAGTGGAGCCCTGCCGGTGATCAGACGGCAGGCCGCTGGCCGGTGAGGGCCCCGATGAACTCGTCCATCTCGGAACGCCAGTAACGGGCGACGTTGAGCCGGGTCGGCTGCGCTTCCCCTGGTATCTGGAACCGGAACGAACTCCACATCGCGCCGCGATTGACCTCGCTGATGAGCCCGCCGGCCTCTGCCAGCGGCACCGTGAACGCCAGCTCCTTGGGCCGGCTGCTGACCCGCCCCGCCTTGTGGAACACCACGGCCTGCTTCGTCACCGTCACGAAGTAGTACTTGACGAGCAGCTGGCCGAGGACGCCCAGGCTGTTCATCAGCCAAGGGCTCGGACCAGTCATGGTGTGGATGGTGACCACAGGCTGGTCACCCGGGTTGATCTGCGCGATGGCCTGAGCGACCTGCTCCTGCATGGTCGACTTACGGATGGCCAAGGTCGCCTCCTTACTGGGGTGATGGGATCCCCTCGCTGCGAGGGGCGGGGAGCAGCCTAGTCATACTCCGCGGGTTCAGGGGCGGTTGGGTCAGGAGAGACGGCAGATGCGCGCAGCGCGAGGAGTTCGGGGGCGAGGACGGTGACCGTACGGTTCCCGTATGCGACGATCCCCTCCCGGCGAAGCAGTGTGCAGGATCATCCTTCCAACCCCCGTCACGGCTGACGCGTCATATCAGATCACGCAGGGCGTGGGTCTCGCCGTCCGATGCGAAGCTGCAGTGGGGGAGCGGACCGACGCCGCAGCGGCGCAGCAACACCAGCTCCGGCCGGGCGTCAGGGTGCTGGCCTGGCTGGCTGACCAAGGAAGAATCGAGGACGGACGTGGTCGCGGCGGGAAACCGCCCGCCGCGACGCCGGAATACGGCATCGCTCTGAACAAGTCGTATCGCAGAGCGTGACGGAAGTACTTGCTCCCGGCACCTCGGGAGGGGACCCAGCACATGGGAACAGGCGGGAAACCCGGAAAGCGGGGGTCAGCTAGTGATCACTCCACCATCCGGGCCAAGCGGTAGACGGCCGGTCGCCGAACTCGCCGAACTCGATCCCGGCGAGCCGATCCGCAACGGGTGCGAACAGGCGTAGCGCACAGCGAAGGCGCCCGGCCCCGGTGGCAGCGGGGGCGCTGACGGTTGACCACCGGGCCGCGTGCCGTACTCGAACCTGTGGCCACGTAATAGGGACGCGATGGTCGAGAGGCTCCACCCATTGGCTACGCGGGCGACAGCATGGCCGTTCACACGCCACACCCTCGCGGCGTGTTCCCGGAAGCGCTCGTCCGACGCGGGCGTACACACCGAGTGTCCCCCCTGCACCGGCACGCCCATTGAGCGCTCTCCATTCATTGTCCAGCCTCACTGCTGCTCGGGACACCAAGATCGCGTTACACATCCATGACACAAACGCGCGGGAACTCCCGGGAAACCGCAGGTAGGGACGTTGCGCATCACGGCAGTCAAAATGGCCCTGACCCGCGGAAACCCGCAGGTCAGGGCCGTTGGGGCGGACGAGTCGGCCTGTACGCCGGGTACTCTCCCGCTACGCGGGCATACATGCTCTGACCAGCATGAACGCTCTGCGCTTCGGATTCCGGTACACAACCCGTACACGCAACGGTGCACGCGGTGCGCGCGCCGGACCACATTCTGGCGGTCATGCTACGCAGACCCCCCAGCCCCGGACGACGCTGCCGGGGAGCGCTGAGCCCGGGGTACCCGCGCAGGCGCCGGCAGGCTGGCGGGCTCCTCCAGCCCGAACAACTCCGAGAAGGACGCCGGGGCGTTCTCCCAATCGATCACGGGGAGGTGATAGCCGTACGTGTCCAGAGTTTCTGCCAGACGCCCGTGACGCATCCGGTGCTGCACACTGCGCGGGTCGACCCCGGCAGCCATCAGCACGGTATCGGCGAAGTGCCGAAGATCCCGGAACGTCGCGCGCTCCGGGACGTCCGTCCCCGAGGCGCGGGCTTTGGTCTTGGCCTCGGTAAACGCCCGCGCGAGAGCGTTCTGCCGCACCGGGGTCCAGTAGCGCGTGACCGTGACAAGCTCCTCATATTCGGCAGGGATCGGGGGAAGTCCCCGCCGCTCCCGCTTACGCAGCACAGCGGCCGGCAGAGGTGCCCGCCAGCGTTCCAGGTGAGTCCGGTACTTGTCCGCCAGAAACGGGCCGAGGGAAATCTCCGCATTGCTCGCAGCCGTCTTCAGAGGCGCTTCCTGCCCCCGCCGACGCTGCCACCGCACCTCATGAAGCCCGTCCTCAGGGTGGATATCGCACCTGCGGACGCCGGTCGCTTCCATCGCCCGAAGCCCCTGGAGTGCGCCGATCCAGACAAGCAATTCGTAGCGCGGATCGATCGACTCGGCCAGAGCCACCACGTGAGCCCACGTCAGCCGGACCTCGGCTTTCCTGCCGCGCTTGTCCTTCTCTACGGAAATCTTGATACCCGTCACTGGATTCCCAGGAAGGTGCCCGTCTTCCACAGCGGCAGCCATAAGCGCGGAAAGACTCTTCTTCACGCCGCTGCGCGTCGTCTCCTTCATCCGGCCTTGCAGAGACTTCAGGAAGTCCCGGCATGCGCCGGTCGTCACCTCGTCCACCGGAACCGATCCGAGCGCGGGCACGACGTGGCAGCGCAGGCGGCTTTCGTGTGTCTCCACGGTGCCGGCGCGTCCCTCGTGGCGCTGGAGGAACGTCTCGACGTATTCTGCGACGGCCGGCGCGCCTGCCTTCCTGGTCCGCTTGTGGGCGAACGGGTCGCGGCCCTCGGCTACGGCGGCCCGCTGCGCACGCGCGTACGCCTTCGCGTAGGTCTTGCCGCCCGGATCGACGCCGTTGGATTTGGCGAGGATCTTCTTGTACCGCTGCTTGCCGTCGGCGTCGCGCCATTCAGCACGCCAGCGGCGGGCACTGCCGTGGGCGGGCAGCGGAATAAGCCCTTTACCGCAGCCGCACGGGGCCGGGGCGGGCTCTCCCTTGGCTGCAAGGTCTGATAGGTACTTTTCTGGGTCTGTGGCGTGCCACAGGTCGTTCACGCCTTCTTCCTTGGACATGGTCCCCCTCATAGTCGGCTGCGCTGGGTGATGTCTGGGTGCGAGCGGCCGGGCGTTATCTGGGCGCGAGCGGCTGCCGCCCGGCAATGACGTCTTGGATGATCCGGTCCACTTCCGACTGGAGATAGCGAACTCCGCCGCGCCCGGGGCTCAGCCGGTACGGCCGCGGCCCTCGTGGATCGGCGTCCCATGTCAAAGCCCAGTTCTGGAGCGTCTTCACGGAATAGCCGAGTCTGCTTGCCACTTCCCGGGTGGTAAGCAGAACTTCCGGCGGCCCGGTGAGGTCGGGGGTCGGCGCGGGTGTAGGTGGCACAGGGGCTCCCCTGGCGTACAGCGCACGGAATGTGGTGCGCGTGTCTGTTGCCCGGCCTAACACCAGCGGCATGCGTCACACCCGGTATTTCACGGCAGGTGTGCGACTTCGCCGGGAAGTTCTCACCGGCGCGGCTCCAGCATGCCACATGTGGCGCTTGGGGGACGACAGCGGACCTGTGAGGTACCTGGGGCGGCTTCTTCGTCATTGTCATTTCCTGCGTCAGAACGCGGGTTCCGCGGTGGCCATCGGGTGGCAGGTGGCGCACCGGCGGACCATGCCGTCGTCGGTCTCTGCGAGGCGTGTCTGCTCGTCGCAGTGCCCGCACCACGCCGGCCTGGCGGGGCGTGCGGGTGCCCACGGGTCGGTGGTGTGGCCGGCGGGCCGCCCGGGGCCCGTGGAGGCGCCCCGCGGCGCAGCAGTGGCCTGTGCAGCGGCCCAGTGCCCGGCGTGCTTGTCGAGCTTCTTCCAGTCGGGGTCGTGCTGCGCCATGTCGACGGCCGCGGCGGCGACGTCGCGCGCGGTCCAGCCGGCGGTCAGGAGCTTCATGGCTCCGGCGCGGACTCGGGCACGGTCGGTGCGGTCCGGGCGGACGGTGCCGAGGGTGCGTGCCCAGGCGGTGACGGCGTTGTCGGCTGCTTGGCCGCGGGTGACTTCGGGTGAGGCGGGCACCCGCGGCGACGCCGGCCGCGGCTCGGTCTGCTCCTGGCCCTCCTGCTCGACGCCGCGCGCGGCTGGGGCCGGCACCATCACGGCCGCGTCCTGCGGCCTGTGGTCGACGTCGTGCTGCTGGCGGTCGAGGATGCGGCGGCAGCGGTCGAGGATCCGTTCCGGCCGGCTGTCCGCGCGGCGCAGCTCGGGGTGGCCGGCGGCGGACTCGACGGCGGCGTGCTCCCGGCGGTCCGGCTCGACCGCGGCGAGCTGGTGGTGCTCGACGGTGTCGGGCTCCTCGGGCGCCGTCGGCGGCGGTACGTCCTCACCGGCGAGCAGAGTGATCTCGTCTCTCTCCTCGCCCGCGGTGGCCGGCTCCAGCTCGACCGCCGGCTGAGGAGGAGAGGGAGGAGGAGAGATCTTCGTTTCCGTCTTCGGCTCAGTCTTCTGAGAAGAGGCCCGGCCGACCGACAGTCGGCCCACCGAAGTCCGGTCCACCGGCATTCGGTCGGACCTGCGGAAAGGCACGTCCGACAGCTCGACTTGGGTGGCGAAGCGCCCGCGCGGGCCTTGGACGCGGGTGCGGCGCAGGTACCCGGCCGTCTCCAACTCGGCGAGCGCCGCGAGTATCGCGCCGCGGCCTTCGCCGTCGTCGCCGCGGGTGCGCTTCGCTCGGCGGGTGAGGTCGTCGGCGGACGTGGTCCAGCCGTCCGGGCGGCTCAAGAGTTCGCTGAGGATGCCGCGGGCGCGGTAGCTGAGCCGGTCATCCCGCGCGGTCGAGTTCGGGACGATCGCGAACTCATCGCGCGGATGGGAGTGGATGATCTTCACCGGCCGGTCTCCTCGGCCGCCATGCGGTCGGCGATCTCGTCGGCCTCGGCGATGACGGCGAGGATCCGGGCGCGCTCGGCCGGGGACGGCTCCAGCTCGGCGCCGCGGCGGGCGTCGGCGAGGACTTCCCGGACCAGCTCGGTGCGCTGTGTGTGCTTCACCGGGCACCTCCGTCGAGGACGTCTGCCATGGCGTCGAGCTGGTCGGCGAACGCGCGGATCCGTGCCGCCTCTCGCCGTGCGCCGGTGGCGTCGAGGTCGGAGCTGCCGCCGCCGGACAGTCCGATGTACGGGTGGGAGCCGTTGTGGTGGAGTAGCCACGCGGTGAGGGTGCTGCTGCCGGGGGCGCTGATGTCCGCGCTGTAGTGGTCGCCGTGGTCGCCGGTCTCTTCGCACCAGTCGTAGACCGGGCAGCGGCGGGCGTGGGTGGCGTCGGCCAGGCGCTCGCCGAGGGTGTCGGCGGTGCTGGTGGCCAGCGTCATGCTGGTGGTCATGGGCAGGCCGGGGGTACCGTGCACAGCGGAAATCTCACTCTCTTGCGATGGTGGGTTTCTTGATCCGCGAGTTCGCACCTCGCGGGTTGTTCACGGCCGGGCGGTGGCGACCGCCCGGCCGTTTCTTATGTCTCGGCCGATCCTGTGCCTGTGCCTTCGTCGGCGTTCTTCTCTGCCGGACCACGGCCGCGCCGGGTGCGCTCCCGGAAGAACCGTTCCACCGGTGGCCACGGCATGACCAGCGCGTTGCCAAGCTTCATCCACTGATCCTTTGGCACGGGCCAATCCGGGTCATGGTCAGCGATGTAGCGCACGCCCTGTCGCGTGATCGGGCGGGAGACGTATCCCCGCTCGGTCACAAGCTGCGCGATTTGGGTGAAGGTCACCAAGGCCGGTTCCCCCCTCTCCGGGGTCTCGCTGCCGTTACCGGGCATGGCACCACCCTTCCACAGTACTTGTCAAAGCGCTAGTACTCCTCTATCGTTGTTCCTGTACGAAGAAGCCCCGGTTGGTGGTGACACACCGGCCGGGGCGGTAACAGGACCGGGCCCGGTGGTGACACACCGGGCCCGGCGAACCCCGGCGAGGTGG
Source organism: Streptomyces sp. CNH099 (assembly GCA_000514715.1). Classification (GTDB taxonomy): domain Bacteria; phylum Actinomycetota; class Actinomycetes; order Streptomycetales; family Streptomycetaceae; genus Streptomyces; species Streptomyces synnematoformans. The sequence continues at coordinate 9,344 of AZWL01000026.1, forward strand.
TGACACACCTGGCCGGACGCCCGACTACCTGCCGTGAACAGGAGAGTCAGACATGCAGGATCGTACTTGCGCATCGACATCTAAGGCACCCACCCGCCGCGAGCGTCGCGCGCAGCGCCGCCAGGCCGCCGCCGTCCTCCGCGCCCGCCGCGCCGAGAACCGCGCCGCCGCCCGCGCCCGCCGCCAGCTCGCGACCGGCGCGCCGCAGCCCGTCAAGACGCACCTCGTCGCCCGCGGCATCGACACGGCCACCGCGCGCCGGTTCGCGGGCGCCTTCTCCCGCGGCACCGTGCCGACCGCCACCGACACCACCGTCGTCAAGCTCAAGGGCCGCACCCGCAAGACCGTCCCCGTGAAGCTGTACGACGAGTCCACGTTCGCCGCCCGTCTGGCCGTCTACCGGCCGCGGGACCCGCAGGCCGCCGGCCGGTTCGACCAGCTCGCCGGGGCGGTGGCCGCGTGACCACCTCCACCGCCCGCCGCGCGGGCACGGCCTGTCGGGGAGGGGCGCGGCGCCTGGTCGTCGTCGGCGTGATCCGCCGGTACCGGGGCCGCACCTTCCAGATCGCCGCCACCGCGGCCGGGGCCACCGGCCGCATCCAGCAGCAGGGAGGCGGCCAGTGAGCGGCGAGACGAAGACCTGCCCGAAGTGCCACGGCACCGGCGGCAAGACGGAGACCTCCGTCGAGACCCGCGGCGGAGTACAGGTCACCAGCCAGACCTGGCGACCCTGCACCAGCTGCAACGGCACCGGCCGGATCCCCGCGTGACCCCCCGACCGGCGGCGCCCGGCGACGAGCCGGACCCGCGCCACCAAGAAAACGAGGACGACGAGCACGACCAGGACCCCGGCCACCCCCACCCGCACACCACGCGCAGCCGGGCCTGACACCTCCCTCTCGCCGGTGCCCGAGACGCAACGGACCCCCACGGCCCCAACGCCTCGGGCACCGGCCACCGACGCCTTCCGGAGACACACCCCATGCACACCCACCCCGAGCGCGCCGCACGCGCCGCCCGCGAGCTGCTGACCACCTGCGCCCGCCAGCTCGCCCACAACCGCCCCGACTGGCCGCTCAACCCCACCCGCTGGAACGAGTGGCAGGCCCAGATCACCGACCGGCACCCCGCCATCGGCACCGCCATGAACGCCGTCCTCACCGGCATCACGATCACGCCCGGCATGACCCGCGGCGACCTCGCCACCCACATCACCCGCGCCCTGCACCCGGAAGGCGGCACCCGGTGACCACCGACCACACCCACGCCAGCCCCGGCAGCGACGACCAGCCCGTCGTCCTCCTCCACGCCGCCGCCGACCTGATCCGCCGCTTCAACCACGCCACCCACACCGCCCGCCCGGGCTGGCGGACCCCCGCCGACAGCTACGCCGCCCTCGGCGCCCTCGCCGAGATCACCGGCCGTCTCACCCAGGCCATCACCCAGGCAGGCCGGCCCATCGCCGCCTCGCTCCACCAGGACCGCCTCTACACCACCGCCGGCACCACCCCGGTGACCGTTGCCCAGCAGACCGCCGCCGGCCTCGACGGCGCCGCCGAACGCGCCGACCACCTCACCGCCGCCCTTCGCGGAGCGCAGGGCCTCGTTTCCACCCTCGGCACCACCACGCCGCCCTCCCACGACAACGACGACACGGCGTGCCGCCGCTGCCACCGGACGTTCCAGCCCGACGACCACCGGTTCGACGGCTACGCCCGCCACCGGGACACCCCGTGGTGCCGGGCGTGCGTCGACAACTGCGACGACGGCCACACCGAACACATCTGCGTCATCTGCGACCCCACCCGCTACGGCCAGGGAGAGCGCCGATGACCGCGCGCAGGGAGTTGTCGTACGGGCAGGTCGCCGTGCTCATCGCGACGGCCGTTCCCATGGTCGCGGTCGGCGCTGCCGGCGCCGCGGGCACCTACGCCAACGTCGTCTCCGAGTTCGACCGCCAGGCGACCGCGGCCGGTGCTGTCGCCGCCGGAGAAGGCGCCACTGCCGTCCTGGGCATGCTTGTGCTCGGCCTCACGCTCCTCGGGCAGCCCTCCCCGTGGCCCGTACGCGCCGGCCTGTGGGCCGCACCCGCCGCCGGGGCCTGCGTCGGCCTGGCCGTCGCCGACACCCCCGCAGAAGCCGTCATCTACGCCTTGACACCCGCGGGCATGGTCGCCGGCGCCGAAGGGCTCGCGCTTCTCGCCCGCCGCATCGTGATCTACCGCACCGGAGTCGACGCCGAGAGCCAGCGCCGCAACGCCGCCGTCGTCCAGCAGCTCGCCGTTCACCGCGCCCGCGCAGCCAACCACCCCGAGGAGAAGGTGCGGGCACGCAGCGAGAAAGCCGCATGGCGCCTCGCGCGCCGCGTCGGCGTCGGTGACCCCGAGCTAGGCGCGCGGCTGGTCGACGTCCAGCGCGACCGCCTGCGCCAAGGTGCCGACGACGCGCTGACCGCGATGCTCACCACCCCCGACGACACCCCGCACGAGCTGCCCGCCGCCGTCGAGCCGGCGCAGCCGCAGCCCGTACGGCACTCCGCACGGGAAGTCCTCACCCGCCGGTTCGCCGAGATGGATCCCGACGACGTGATCCGTGTTGCGGCTGGCGCACACCCTGATGCGCACGCGGGGGAGCTGGCCGCGCTCCTGGTCGCCCACGGCGTTGTCGTCGACCCCCTAGCCGTTGATCTCGTCCTGAACGAGGACCGGGCGCAACAGCCTGTTGCGCCTGTTGCGCCGCAGGTGACAGACCCGGCACCGGTCACGATCCAAGACGCGATCATCGACACCGCAACAGCCCTCGGGCAGGGCGCAACGGCCCGCGATATCGCCACCGAGATCGAGAACCGGCACCGCCTGATCATCAGTGAGGCGCACGTGCGCACCGCGCTGTCCAGGGCCTCGAAGCGAAACCAGACCGCCACCGGGGACAGCGACCGCAACACCCCCATGAACGGGGGCTACGTCTGATGGTGATTCCGGCCCCCGTCTGGCCCGCCCTCACCCTGGCGTCCCTCGCCGCGCTGTTGACCGTCTGCCCGCCCCGCGACGCCGCCCGCATCATCTGGCCCGCACTGCGCGCCGTCGTGCTCACCACCGCCACCGGCTACGTCCTGTGGCTCTTCTTGGGGGATCTGTCGTGAACGTTGTGAGTCTCGGCGGTGTCGTCACCGGCCTCGCAATCGTGATCTTGGTCGGTTTGAAGTGGTGGCACACCGGAAAACGGCGCGTATCCACCTTGTTGCCCTTTATCTTCAGCTTCGCCTACGGCACCGCCCTCATCCTCGCGGCCGGCGGACTCCTCGGCACCCTCGCCGGAGTCGCCCTATGGGGCAGCAACGGGCTCGGGGACTTCGCCTTGGTGTGGGGTGTCGGTAGCGACTCCCCAGACGTCACCCGCAGTAAGCACGCTGTCTTGAGCCCCGGCGGTCATGCGGTCGTGCTCTTGACGACCGTCGTCCTGGTCGGCATCTGGCGATTCGGACACAAAACACCGAACGTCTACATCTTCGGTGGCATCGTCGCCGGAATCGCCCTCGGACTGTCCTCCGCCGTCGCAGGCGCCGCCGCCGTCCCCCTCGCCAGCGGCGTGAACCTCGTCGGCTCGGCCTTGACGAGCATGCTGTGACCCCGGCGCGCACCGCGGCCGTCAGGATCGCCACCGGCAGCGGCAACCTGCTGCGCCAGTTCGCCGCGTGGCTGATGCCGGGCACGGTCACGGACACCCTGAAGCGGGCCACTGGCGCTCTCGTCCTCGGCTGGTTCCTCGCCGGCATCCTCTACGCCGCCCCCGCCCTGATGTGGGCCGCGGCCGGGGTGTGGATCCTGTCCGCCGCCGCGGCCGGCACCCCGCCTGCCGCCGAGGAGAAGCCGGCGCCCGTGCTCGTACGCACCCCGGACACCGCCGTCGACTACGACCGCGCCCAGCTCCTCACCGTCCTCGACGAGATCACCCGCGGACGGTCCGGCATCCACCTGGTGCACCTCTGGCCCCAGATGCGCCGGGCCCGGCCCGCCTACGCCGGCCTCTCCGACACCGAGTTGCGCGCGCTGCTGGCCGAGCACGGCGTACCGATCACCCGCAGCATGACCGTCGATCGGGTCGCCGGCCGCAGCGGGGTCAAGCGCGCGGACGTCGAGCGGCTTCTGACCCCTCCCCCACCGCTCTCCGCGCCCCTCTCCGACAGAAAGAGCACCGCTGACCTGCACGACTCTCGGTCTCTCTCCCCGAGACCAGAAGTGGGGGAGGGGGTGAACGAATCGTGGACCGACGCCTGGTGATCACGCGGATCGTGTGGGAATACTGCGAGTCCTGCGGCTGGTGGGTGCGAGGCTGCCCACACCAGTGACACCCGACGACGACGGCCCCGGAGCGAATCGGATCCGCTCCGGGGCCGTCCTGTTGCCCGCGTCCCGGCCTCCTGACGGCCAGGGGGTGGCGCGCCTCGCAGACGGCGCCGTACGCGGGCGTTGGGTGCCCCGCCTGCCGGGGGGCCTCCCCGGCTGGCCCGGCGGGCGGGGCTGCTCGGGACTCCGGTTGCCCGCCGGAGGGACCGGGGCCGTACCCGCCTGCGCGGCGGGCGTGTGGGAGTGGCCCCGGCCGCGCGATGGGACCGCAGCGGGGGCCGTACCCGGCCTCATTTTTGATTACATTCATCCCCTTTGCAGTGATACCCGAGGAAACACGAACTGCATGCACATCCGCATTTGGGCTCCCAATGCATCTCCTGGGAGGCATAGACGATGTCGTCGGAGGTGAACACCTCTGATCTCCTTCCGTGATGGGTGATCGCCTGACCCGTCGCACGTACCAGCGGGGCGCCCCGCCCGCCGGTGCAGCGCGGCGGACGGGGCCTTCCCGGGCGGCCGGAGTACAGCGGCCGGCCCGGGAGCCCGCCTCCTGGCCAGGTATCCGACGGGGGCCAGGAGGCGGGAGTCAGTGATCGGGGTGACGACGAATGAGCGCCTTGATCTCCCGCTGGCGAGCCATGTCTCCCTCACCGCGGGCGCGGCCGAGCTGCACGAGCGCGTCCATGCACCCCTTGCACCTGAGGTGGAGTCGCACGTCCTGCGCACCGTCATCCCTGGGCGGCCCGGGGCTGTCGTGTTCGGTCATGCGCGCCGCCCTGCTCTGGCAGGGGTGCACGGCTTCGCGCACACCCAGTACGCGCGGCCGGCCGGCGGGATGGTGGCGACGAACCGCTGCACGCGCAGCGTGGCCGGCGTGCCGGGCTTCTTGCAGTTGAGGCACATGGGGGCGACCACGTCCATGTCGGTGACGGCGACGGCGTGGCCGCTCCGGTCGAGGGCTTTCGGGCTCACGTCATCCCCGCTTCCGGGCGCACGCGCCACAAATCATGCCGTAGCGGCCGTGTGGCCGGAGGTTCTTGGTCGCCCCGCAGGCGCACCGCGTACCGCGCTTCCGCGGCTCGGGTCGCGCCTCGGGGAGCCGGTCGGAGTCGGGGGTGGGCGCCGCCGAGGGTCCCCCGGCGCAGCTGTTCACGGCCGTCCCCTGCGGCAGCGCTGGCACCGGCACGGCGGGAAGGCCCCGTTCAACTCCGGCGGCTCGCAGTCACGGGCGTAGAACCGCCTCTCACGCCCCCAGGTACGCCCGTCGTCGCGGGACACCCTGAGTGTCAGCAACGGCCGCTCAGGCGGCTGCTGCACCACGGCACGGCCCATCGCAGTCACCCCCGTCCCGCAGCGCCGCCGCCAGCCTCACCGCCACCTCGGCCCGTACGGTGCCGAGCTGCACAAGCCGCAGACGCGGGGAGGTGACATCCACACCGAGCGACGGCAGCACGAGGTCCGCCCGGGTGAGCGCGTCGCGTAGTTGCTCGACGGCCGCGTACGGGTCGACCGCCTGAGCGTTCGTCTTCGCCATGCCCGGCAACGTACGAAGCACAGGCTCGGACAGGCCACAGAAGTTGCGCGAAGTTGCTTGACCCCCTCGGCAGGTTGCGGGAAGTTGTCACAAAACCCCCTGTGAACCGACACCAGACGCCGCGGACTTCGGGAAAGCTGAGCCACCTACCCCCGAAGAAGGGACACAACATGGCGCGTCGACTGCGCTTCAACGGCACGGGCAGCGGAGTCAACGGGTGCCCGTCCTTACACGAGGACCTGGCCAGCGGAGAGATCATCGTCCACGGACCGCCTGTCACCAACCCCGAGGACATCGCCCAGCTACGGCACCTCAACGAAGGGGAAGTCCCCATCGTGGTGCCGCGTGAACTCCTCGTCGACTTCGGGCCCAAGGAGGTCAACCGCGTGCCGAACCTCATCGGACTCGACGAGTTCGACCGGCTGTTCACCCAATTCGAGCACACGGCATGGCGTCTGGAGACGAGGCAGCGGTACGCCTCGGACGAAGCCACCGAGACCTACGCCCAGTTCGTTCGAGGAGAAGCGGTCAACTGGGACGGGGTCGACGCCGAGTGGTGCGCCGAGCGACGGCAGCAGACCGCGCTTGGCAAGAGGTTCGAGCGGGTCCGTATCGTCGACACGCCGGCCACCCAGGGACAGCTCTACTTGCTCGACAACGCACGCCGTAACACCGCGGTCGGGGAGAGCATCCGCACCCTGACCCGCGCCGAGGCGGAACAGCTCCACCTGCCAGAAGAAGACTTCTGGCTCTTCGACTCCCGCCTGGTCGCTCTCCTCAACTTCGACGAGAATGACAACCTCCTCAACGTCGAACTCATCACTCAGCCGGCGGAAGTTCTGCGGTACGTCCGAGCACGTGATGCGGCGATGCACTACGCCATCCCGTTCGAGGAGTTCGCAGCCCGGCAAACGGCCGAGTAGGGCCAGGAGCACAAGCCGGTGAGCACGGACTACCAGAAAGCCCGCGAAGCGCTCGGGGCGAGGCTCCGGGAACTCAGGCTCTCGACCCCTGGGGCCCGGCTCACCGGCACGCAGCTTGCCGACCGGCACGGATGGAACAAGTCCAAGGTCAGCAGGCTGGAAAACGGCCGACAGACCCCGACCCCCGACGATCTACGCTTGTGGGCGGAGGCCACCGGCCAGCCAGAGGCTTACGACGAACTCCTGGCCCGACTGCGAGGCTTCGAATCCCATATCCGATCGTGGCGGCGCCAGCTTGCGGCTGGACACAAGTCCGTGCAGGACACGCACCTCAACGCCCACACGGACGCCACAGTGTTCCGAGGCTGGGAATCCTCCATGATCTTTGGGATCCTCCAGACCCCGGACTACGCCCGCTACATCTTCACCAGGTACGCGGAACTCCAGCGCTCCCCACGCGACACCGAAGAAGCTGTGCGCTCCCGCATGAAGCGTCAGGAAGCGCTCTACGACTCCACGAAGATCTTCCACCTCCTGCTGTGGGAGCCGGCACTTCATGCCCTGGTGTGCCCGCCCGCGGTCCTGGCCGCCCAGCTCGACCGCCTGGCCGGCACGGTGGGCCTCGATACCGTCGAGCTGGGGATCATCCCGCTCTCCGCCTCCCTGAAGATCCCCACTGCAACGGCCTTCTGGCTGTACGACGACCGGGAGGTGATCGTGGAGAACTGGCACGCGGAGCTGTGGATCGACGATTCCGCCAGCGTGGATACGCATCTGCGGACGTGGAGAACCCTCCGCGAGTCCGCGGTGTACGGCGCCGAGGCGCACCGGGTCATCGCCCGCGCCCGGCACGCACTCGACCCGCCGTAGCCGACACCGACCCCTGGCCCTTACCTGACCACCCACAGCCCACACCAACCCGGCCCGCACCCGCCGCTCGCCGTCGACCGCCCGGTCAGCCGTCCCGCCCAACATCGCCGCCACCGCGCTCCCACGCCCGCAGGAAGCGCTCCACCGCCGAGTCGACGACGGCCAGGTCCACACCCGCCACCACCGGCCAGCCCGGGGCGCCGAGCGCGGCCCGCAGCTCCTCGGCGAGCTGCGGGACATCGCCCCCGGTCACCGGAGCGCCCGCCGGTACAGCCCCGCAACGCCACCGGGCCGCGGCACCACCCGACGCCCCACCGGCGCGTGGACACGAGCACGCTCATCCCGCGCACCCCACACGCCGAGCAACAGCGCCGCTACGAGGTCGTCATGCGCACCGCCCGCAGCCTCGAACCGAACGTTGCCGGCCGCCGTCGTCGAGGAGCTGAACGAAGCCAACTCCCGCCGCAGCACCGGCGCCTCCTCGAAGTCACCCACCGCCAGGCGCCCGTGCTCCAGGTGGGCAATCAGGCCGTCGACAAGAACGGATTTCGGCACGCTCACCCGATCCCCGCGCCGTACCGTCCGATCCCCACCTGTCCACGTCACCCGCAGCATCGACAGCCGAGGATCCCGAGGAAGCTCCTCGGCGACCAGCTCGCTTACGCCAGAGCCCAACCCGGTCGAGTCGACCGCCACCCGCACCTCCCCATTCACAGCTACGCCGTCGAGAACCCTGGCGCACGCCGCCCCGAGCCACGCCGCAGTGCTCCGGTAGTAGCCGCTGTCATCCGAGCCCGCCAGCGGCAGACGCGCCGCGAACGGCACCCGCAGCAGCCGTCCGTCCGGGCCTTCCTCAGGGGTCACCACGCATATCGCGCTCGCATCAGACCTGCCGCCGACGTCGAAGCCGACCGTGGCCAGCCGCGGCCGGCCGTCGACCTCCTTGCCCGCCTCACCCATCCGCGCGTACGCATCCGGCATCAACTCCGCGGCACGGTTCTCGCACGTCGAGCAGGAGCACCGGCCGGCGAGGTAGTCGAGCGCCTGCCGACGAGGAGACGGAATCACCGCACACCCCCAGCAGGAAGCAAGTCGGACAGGTCGAACGCGCTCGTCGCCGCGGACTGCTGCCCGCCCCGGAACGCCCGATCCAAAAGTTCCGGTTCGAAGACGCCCAGGTCGCTCCCGACGAATTCGGACTCGTACTCCCGCTGGTAGACGCTGCGCGGCAACCGCCGCCGTTCCGCCGCCAGGTGCTCACGGGAGTACCGGGCCAACTCCTCCGCCCGCACCCGCACCCGCATCCACTCCGGATACAACTCCGTCTCCGTCGCGACCTGGAAGAACCAGCCGGCCGGCGGCCCCGCCGACGACAGCGCCCACACATCCCCGCCCGTCGCCGCCACCGTCGGGATCACCGCCGCCCACGACTCCTCTGCGATCTGCGCAGCCTCATCCAACAGAAGGAAGCGGCACGTCCACCCCCGCAACGACGACGACGAGCTAGGCAGCACCACCACCACCGACCCGCACGGAAACCGCAGATCCGTCTGCGTATCGCGCACCCCCGCAGCATGCGACCCGAGGTAGGGCAGCATCTCCCGCATCCTGCCCAAAACGATCTTCGCCTGCCGCTCGCTCGCGGACACTACGAGCACCGTCACCCCGGGCTCAGCCACACACACCGACAGCGCCGCCGCCGCACACAGCGACCCCTTCCCGACCTGCCGCGCTGCGGTGCAAACGAGCCGCTTCGGCATCGCCGCCAGCACCCGCCGTTGCCACGGGTCAGGGACATGCCCCGTAGCCGCCAGATGCCGCTCCAGGATCGTCTCCGCATCCGGCGGAGACTCCACCGCCACGGCCGCCTCCGCGGCCTTCTGGCGCCGCTCCAGCGCCTTCACCCGCGCCGCCAGACCCCGGCTCACCGCTCACCCTCGCCCGTCTCGGCCTCCAGCGCAGCAACCTTCCGCTCCAAAAGGACGTGATCAGCCAGCGGCGGGATCTGAGCCAGCAACCCGAGCGCCGCCCGTACACGAACCGCCGGCTGCTCGCCGTCGAGTTCGTCCAGCAAGGTCGCCACGGCCTTCTTCGCACCCGCGGCCAGCGCACCAACCGCCGCGTCCAGCAACTCCTGCCGGGCACGCTGAACCTTGGCCTCGAACTCCGGGTCACGCCAGCGCCAGGTCCGCACCGTGGAGTCGGAGACTCCCAGGTCCTTCCCGACTTCGAGGGAGCTGCGCCCCTGCGCCAGCAGCAGCACCGCACGGTCCTGCGGGTTCATCCTCGGGTCATCAGCCACGGCGCACCTCCGGGACACTGAGAGCCGTACTGCGACGCTCCCCAGCCTCCAGGTCGACGTCGACCGGACGGCCCAGGTGCGCCATCACTTCCCGCTCGACAGACCGGCGGTACGCCGACGTCGGACCGCCCTCCAGCATCGCGAAGTAGCGATCCACGGGCATCCACACCCGCCGCGAGCTGGTCATGCCCGGCCTCCCGCTACGAGCCGCTGGGCATGGGCGCGGGCATCGTCGAGGCGCTGCGCGTAGCGGGCCCTCTCCAGCAGCTCCCGCGCCGAGGACGTCGGCGTCACCCACTCCTCACACGACTCCGCGAATCGCTCGGCGGCTGCGGTCCGGGCCGCGTACTCCCCGCCCCACGCCGCCGCCCCGATGTCCGCGAGACGCGCGACCTCATCACCCAAGTGCGCGATTTCGTGTGCGGCGGCCCGGCGGCCTTCCCTATCGGCGAGGCCCTGCCCGACCTGGAGGACTCCCCAGCGGACGCTGCCGTCCGGTGTCTGCCGGATCGCGCAGCGACCATGCCCGTGCGGGAGACCGGCCGCGGCGTGGAGGGTGACAGAGTGCAAGCGGCCGTGATCCGCGATGCCGGCGAGGAGCTTCAGCCACGCGCGTCCGCCGGGCACGCCCATGCCGATGTCGGCCCACCGCCAGCCGCCAGGGCCGGCCCACCGCCAGGCGGTGCCGGGCATCTCCGGCGGGGTGCGGCGGGCGCGTTCGGCAGCGATGCGGGCACGGGCCGGACGCAGGTCCAGCGGAGGGCGTACCGGGGCCGGTACGGGCGCGGCGGCGGTCACGACGGTGGTGTCGACGTCCGGGTCGACGCCGGTCTCGACGTCCGGGCCGGCAGCGGGCAGGGCGACGCCGGCCGCCGCGGCGGCGAGCGATCGGCGCTCCTCGGTCGACGACGCGCGCCACTCCTCGTCGACGAGGGCGAGGAGTCTCCCGGCCGCCGCGGGATGTGTGTGGGCGAGCGCGCGGAGCTGCCGCTGCTCGTCGAGGGAGATCACCGGCCGCTCCTGGTACCGGTGATCTGCGTCCGGAGCCGGTCGACCTCGGCCAGCTCGGCGCGCGCCTGCCGCTCACGGCCGTCGAGGTGACGCTGCACAGCGCGGCGGGCGTCGGTGCGGGTGGAGTATCCGGTGGTCTCAGCTACGGCGCGCCAAGTAGCGCCACAGGCCCGTACGGCGGTAGCTGCGGCGGGGCGGTGGTCGGGAGGCATCCGGGCTCCTCGGCGGGAGGCGCGTCCGGCCCTCAACCAGCGACATGATCAGTGTAGGGGTCGGGTGGGGTCCGTGGCGGTGGGCGGCGGCAGACCTCCACGCGGGGAAGGGCGTCCACGCCTGAGGACGCCCTTCGGGGCCCGCGCGGGGGTACGCACTGGGCGCACCTGGTCCGGAGAGGGTCCGGCCCGCGCGCGCGGGACTGTCGGGAGAAGGGTTTCGCTCTGACCGAAACCCTCGGCGGCCGGCCCACGCGCTCGTCGGAACGGCGTTCGCGAGCAGGTGCTTCGCGCAGATCTGCGCGGATTTTCTTCACTTTGCGTGACCGGGCCGGTTCGGATCCGTCGTCCTTCGGTCGGCCTTTCTTCTGCGCTGCGGCGTAGTACCGCTCGTACTCCAGCGCCATCACGACCGCGCGGGCGCCTGCGCCACCACGGACCGCGCGGGCGTCAGCCGGGCGCTACATCCCGGGGCCTGGCTGCGGGCGGTCAGGCGGTCGACTGCTCCCGGTACTGCTGCCACGCTGCAGCGTGGACTTCCAGCGCCGCGGGAATCGCGCCGTGCTCCTCCAGGTGCGCGCGCTGGCCCTGCTCGGTTCGTGCGCGCATGCACCGATCGGCCTTGAATTCGCGCGCCAAGTCGCCCAGCGCGCTGCTGTCCTTAAGGTGCTGCATGAGCCACTGACGGAAGGTCATCGCTCGGCATCTCCTTCTGTGGTGTCGGCTGGCGGGGCGTTCCCTCCGGACGCCACCGGAGCAGGGTCACAGGGTCTCGTATTCTGCGCTGTCCGGCGCCTGTTCGGTGCCGGTGGTCTGGGTGTCGAGTCGGGCGAGCTTGGCCCGGTGCCGGGCGGCGATGCCGTGCTGGCGGGCGGCGGCCAGTTCGGCGCGCTGCCGCTTGGTGGCCTCGGCGCGGCGGCGGGCAGCGGCAATCTGCTGCTGCACAAGGTCGTCGACGTTCAATGGCTGTGACTCTCTGTGTTGTCGGAAAGCTGGCTGTCGGAAGTTCGGTTTCCGACAGGGGTTCTTTGGGCGACCTGCGGGTTCGCGCGGTACGCGATTTTCAACTTTGACAATTTGTCTCTTAATGTCTGCTTCTTGGGGGGGAGGTCGTCGGAAACTTCGTTCCGACATTCCGACGCTTCCGACAGCACACACAGTCACCGCAGCTACTCCGGTCCAACCGCCCCGGCCACCAGCACAGCGCCGTCCTGGAGCGCCACCAGCCAGCCCTGCTCACACCCGTACTGGAGCGCCGCCGTCCACAGCGATCCGTCCTCACCAGACGCCCGGTACCTCTCGCGGTCCGTCTTCGCCACGCAGGCCCGGTTGACGTCGCGAGCGGGGATCTCCTCGGCCTTGCGCATCAGGTAGCGATGCGCGCGCTTGGCGACGTTCACGACGGACGGGTGCACGCCGTGCATCGCCTCGTACACCGCCGCCTGCGACTCCACAGCCGTCTCGACAGCCTCAGCTACCCGGGCGTTCTTCTGCGCCAACAGCCGCCGCTGCGCGGCCTCTTGAACCCGGTCTCGGACCTTCCGCGAGGTCTCCCACATCACCCTGGCCGCGTCCCAGTCCTCCGTCTTGACGGCTCTGCGGCCGTGGAGGAGGGCGAGGAGCGCCGCGCATTTCAGCCGCCACAGTGGCTCGTGCGTGTCGAGCGGGAATTCGGTGCCGCGGCCGAAGGAGATCGCCAGCGCAAGCCGGTCAAGTTCGTCGGTGACGTGCTCGGGCACCGTCAGGACCGTGGATCGCAGTCCTGCTACCCACGTGGTGACGGGGGTGTCGGATCCGTCGCGGGTGGTGACGGTGACGGGTCCGGTGGTCGCGGGCCTGCGCGGCGGGGTGTCGGGCCCAAGGGTGGCGTGCGCCCAAGCAAGCCGCTGCGGCAGGCCGATAGAGCCCATCTCAATCAGCTTCGCCGCCGGCTCTTCCTGCACGCCGAGCGACATCGACAGCGTGTAGGCACCCTTGGGCAGGACACGGCGCTGCTCGACCTCAGCATTGGACGTGCCCTGCCGCTCACTCATCCAGGCTTTGCACAAGACAGGGGACAAGCTGGCCCCGGCGGACATCTGCGCCATCGCGTCGAGCACGCTGCCCTCGGTGGCCAGGGCATAGCCGCGGTCCCTCTTCTGTACGAGGATCTTCTTCTTGCTGTCGGCGTCCTCGGGGTCGTCGGCGAGTTCGAGGTAGGCGGCGATGAGGCCCTGCCCGGTGGAGATGTCGATGTAGGCGAGATCAACGAGCGGGAACGGCGCCAGTTCCTCGGCGGTGTTCTCCGCTTGTCCCTTGCCCGCACCAGACGGGCCGAAGAGCCCGCAGTACCAGCCCAGAGTCGCAGGCTGGTGGATGCCACCATCGACACGGACGCTGGGGCTGGCTAGGGCGGCGACCCGGGCGAGGACGGCGTGCAGGACCGCGTCAGGCGAGGTACGGCGCGCCTGCGCCATCTTCCGAATCTGCGTCATGGTGGAGGTGGCGTCCCACAGACTGCCGGGGAGCCGGTCCGTGAAGTCGTCGGGGCCCTCCGACGGTTCCGGCGTCTCCTCGTACCAGGTAGGCGGCTCCTCCGGCGGTGGCGGAGCCTCGAAGCTGCTCCGTCCGCTGTCGGTGTGGCAGCGGCGTCTCACCTCGTCGAGTACCTGGTGAGGCAGGCGGGCAGCGGGGCCGGTGGCGCGGCCGGAGGTGGCGCGCATGATGTCGCGGGCGGCCTCGGCGACGTTGCCGCCGTAGTTCAGTTCGGCGTAGAGGCGGCCGATGGTGAGCTTGTGCCCGGCCGGCTGGGCGCCCACGGGGAGGTCTGCCCGTTCCGACCAGTTGACGGCCACGTGATTGTCACAGAGCAGGGAGTAGGCGCTGCTGGGGTGGTCGCCGTTCGCGGCCGGCCGGAGCCACTTCTCGCGGCCGTCGCTGTGCGTGCCCTGGTAGGTGAAGCCCGCGGGTTCGAGGACGTCCCGGAACTGCAGCATGTCGGCGAGCACGTCCAGCGGCCCGTCACCGCTCGACGTCCTTGGCTCCCTTGGCGTGCGCGGCGGCGGGATCTGGCGGCCGAGCCGGGCGGCTTTCCGCTCCCGCTTCTCCGCCGCGGCCCGCTGCACCGCGGCGTGCGCGTCGGGCGCCAGCTCGGCGACACGGGCTTGCAGCAGCGCCAGGTCGAACACCTCGCCCGTGCCGGGCCCGATGCTCGCCGGGCGCGCCAAGCCCTCTTTCCGGTTGATGCTGCCGGGGAGCTTCATCAGCCGGTCGAGGTTGCCGACCTCGGTGTCCCACGACCAGCCGCAGCGGTACGCCTGCGCGGCGAGGGCCACCTGCAGCCCGGTCGTCAGCTCCTTGACCCTGGCGCGGTCGTCCTGGTCGCCGATGATGTGCGCTTCGGCGAGCATCCAGATCGGATTGAAGCCGCCGCCGGAGTGGACCCAGCCGGACGGCGTAGGCAGGCCGGACTCGGTGACGACCTTGACGACGGCGTCCGTGTCCGGCGGTGCGGGCAGGTCGTCGGGGTCAGGCTTGTGCCCGATGGTGCCGTAGTCGCCGTCCGCCCACAGGTGCGTCACGGCGTGCGCCAGGTCCTCACCGCCGCGGCCCCGCGCGGGACGCTCCCGCAGGGTGGTGCTCTGCACGTACACGCCCGTCGCGCGGCGGCGGTCGAGCTTGACGGCGTACGAGGTCGCAGCGGTCAGGCCGGCCACGTCGGTGGTGTATCTGCACCCCACCCATCCGTCCGCGTCCGAGCACACACTGACGAGACCAGGGCGATCCGCGTACAGGTGAGCTAGCCATTCGCGGATGACGTCGGCGTCCGCGGTCAGCTCTTTCACGACCCCGGTGGTGCTGGGGTTCACCGGTCGGTCCTCCCGAGGAAGCGCCGGCTGATCTCCCAGGTCTGCCACCCACGCCCGATGCAGCGACGCAGCTCGGCGCGCACCTCACGAAGGGACAGCCCGTACGGATTCGCCTCCAGCCGGGCGCGTACGGCGCGCCGTCGTCCTGCCGAAGCGGGACGGCAGAGGCCGGCCGCCGGCGTCCTGTCCGGCGGCGGGCCGGTTGGCTTGGTCGTGGTGTCGTGCTGGTCGGTCACGGCAGCCGCCCGAGCGGGCAGGCCACGGCTACGCTTGTGGTGGGCATGGTGTCTCCTGGGGAGGAGTGGTGCCCGGCCCACAGCCAGCGGCGATGTGCAGATCGAAGGTGCGGGTCTGAACTCCCCGCGGCCCTCGGGTGGATGGGCGACCGGCCCGCTTGGTGCAGTCACACCGGGCGGGCCGTCGGGTCCCGTACAGAGGGGTTGTGTCAGTACACAGCCGGTACACATTGCTACGGGAAGCCCAGGGAAACCGAGGGAAAAACTGGGCGCCTTGGGCACGCCGAGAGGTACCGTGAAGGCGCGTTTTCCCTGGTCAGAAGGGAAAGGCGGACGAGTCGGCCTGTACGCCGGGTTCTGTCTCCCGGGGGCCTTGCGGCCGCCGGGGAGGCGGTCATCCATCTGGGACCGGTGTTGCCACCGGCCTCGTGCGGTCTACCCGCGGACTCGGGCGGGCCGCCCTCGGTCGTCCGCGCAGGGTCGCTTCCGCGGCCCCTCTTGACCTTGCTCCGGGTGGGGTTTACCTAGCCGCCCGGGTCGCCCCGGGCGCTGGTGGTCTCTTACACCGCCGTTTCACCCTTACCGGGGGCCGCAGCCCCCGGCGGTCTGTTTTCTGTGGCACTGTCCCGCGGGTCACCCCGGGTGGGCGTTACCCACCACCCTGCCCTGTGGAGCCCGGACGTTCCTCGGCGACCCCTGGGTGGGATCGACGCGACCGCCCGGCCGGCTCGTCCGCCGTGGGGACCATGGTAGTCGCAGCGGCGGCCCCGCCGTCGCCGCCCGGAGCCGGGCCCGGGGGCGGGCCCGGGGTGGCGGTGGCGGCGGTGGCCAGGAAGGAGCCGGCCAGGATGAGGACGAAGGCGGCGGCGAAGGAGGCCGTCAGCGGCTCGCCTAGGAAGGCGACGCCCGCGGCGACCGCCACCGCCGGGTTGACGTAGGTGAAGACCACCGCGCGCGTGGGGCCCACCTCGCGGATCAGCTCCAGGAAGACCACGAACGCCAGCGCCGTGCACAGCACCCCGAGGCCGGCGAGGGAGGCGAGGACCTTGGCCGACGGGGTGGTGTCCGGCCACGAGGCGATGCCGGCGGGGGCGTAGACGAGCGCGGCCAGCAGCAGGCAGGGGGCGATGAGCTGGAGCGTCGGCACGTCCTTGAGCCGGCGGGCGATGATCAGCGGGGCGGTGGCGTAGCCGAGGGCCGTGAGCATGACCTCGGTGATCGCCCACGCCGAGCCGCCGCTCAGCTCCGGCGCCGCCAGCACCGCCACGCCCGCGAGGCCCAGCCCGAGGCCCAGCCGGCGGCGGTGGCCCAGGCGCTCCTCGTCGCCGAGGAGGCGGGCGAGGATCACGCCGATCGTCGGCACCGCGGCGATCAGCAGGCCGGCCATGGCGCTGGACAGCTTCCGCTCGGCGTCGGTCAGGGTCCACCACGGGCCGATGATCTCGATGCAGGCGAAGGCCAGCATCGGCGCCCAGTGGGTCCGTACGGTACGGACCAGCCCGCCGCCGCGCAGCGCGAGCGGCAGCAGGACGAGCGCGCCCAGCGCGCACCGGACGAAGACGACCCCCGACGGTGACACCGCGTCCACCGCCACCTTGATCATCAGATACGGGACCCCCCAGATGACGCCCATGAGGAGGAAGAGGACCCAGCCGCGTGCAGTCATGCCGGTCAGCGTCCGCGGCGGAGGGGCCGGCTGTCTTGAATGGTGTTGCGGGAGAGCGGTGCTGCGGGAGGGGGACCCGGGGCTACGGGCGCACGCTCCGGCGGTACGCCGCCGGCGTCGCGCCCAGCACCCGCCGGAACCACCGCGTCAGGTGCGCCTGGTCCGCGAACCCCACAAGACCCGCCACCTCCGCCGGCCGGTGCCCCGCCTCCAGCAGCCCCCGCGCCCGCTCCACCCGGTGCTGCGCCAGCCAGGCGTACGGGGGCATGCCCATGGCGTCCCGGAACGCGCGCAGCACCTGGTAGCGGGAGAGCCCGAGGTCGCAGCCGATCGCCGCCAGCGACGGCGGGTCCGTCAGCTCGTCCGCCAGCCGGTCCCGCACCGCGCGGGCGACGGCGGCGCCCGGTGCCAGGGCGGCGGCCGGGCGGGCCCGGCCGTGCCGGCGGGCCAGGGCGGCGAGCAGCCACGGCAGCCGCGACTCCACCTCCAGCGGCTCCGCGCCGCGGTCGGCCGCGGCGTGGGCGGCGCCCAGTGCGGCGGCCAGGCCCGGGTCGTCGATGACGGGCTCGGCGAAGTGCGCGTCGGTGCGGGCGCCGTCGGTGAGCAGCGCCATGGAGGGGTAGAACGCGCGGTACCCGTACCCGCCGTCGCCCTCCGGGCCGCCGGTGTGGGCCTCGCCGGGGGCGAGGACGACGATGCCGCCGGGGTGGGCCCGGACCCGTTCGCCGCGGTAGTCGATGACCTCGGCGCCGTGCGTGCAGACGCCGACGGCGAACTCACCGTGCGCGTGCGGTGCGTAGCGGTGCGCGGTGAAGGACGCCGTCATCAGGTACAGCGGGGAGTGGTCCGTGCCCAGCGGCAGGCGCGTCCAGCGCGCGTACTCCCCGGGGCCCCGCGCCTCCCCCTCGCCGCTCATGCGTCGCATTGTGCCGGGCGCCGTACCGCCCTTGCCAGCGGGATTCGGCGTCTGCCTACGATGCGCGGATGTCGCAGCGAGATCTGTCCCCGGAAGAGTTCCGCGAGCTGGGCCACGCCTACGTCGACTGGATCGCCGACTACCGCGCCCGCGTCGGCGAGCTGCCGGTGCTCCCCGGGGTCGAGCCGGGCTGGGTGCGCGAGCGGCTGCCCGCGGAGCTGCCGGAGGAGGGCGAGCCGCTGACGGCGGTGCTGGCGGACATGGACCGGGTCGTCGTACCCGCCAGCACCCACTGGCAGCACCCCGGCTTCTTCGCGTACTTCCCCGCCAACGCCTCCCTCGCCTCGCTCCTCGGCGACATGCTCTCCACCGGCCTCGGCTCCCAGGGCATGCTCTGGTCGACGTCGCCCGCCGCCACGGAGCTGGAGCAGCACCTGCTCGACCAGCTCGCCGGCGCCACCGGCCTGCCCGCCGAGTTCACCTTCGCCGGCGGTGGCGGCGGCGTCATCCAGGACTCGGCGTCGTCGTCCTCGCTGGTGGCGCTGCTCGCCGCGCTGCACCGGGCCTCCGGCGGCGCGTGGCGCACGGCCGGGCGGGACGGCCGCGAGGTGCTGTACGTGTCGGCGCACACGCACTCCTCGCTGGAGAAGGCGGCGATCGCGGCGGGTCTGGGCGCGGACGCCGTACGGGTCGTGGCCGCGGCGTCCGGCGGCCAGGCGATGTCGGCGGACGCGCTGGCCGCCGCGGTACGCGAGGACGTGGCCGCCGGACGCCGGCCGGTGATGGTGTGCGCGACGATCGGCACCACCGGCACCGGCGCCGTCGACCCGGTGCGCGAGATCGCGGCGGTCTGCGCCGAGCACGGCGTCTGGCTGCACGTGGACGCCGCCTGGGCCGGCGCCGCCGCGTTCTGCCCCGAGCACCGCGGGCTCTTCGACGGCGCCGGGCTGGCCGACTCGTACAGCACCGACGGGCACAAGTGGCTGCTCACCGCCTTCGACTGCAACCTCTTCTGGACCCGCGACACCGCCACCCTCGTCGACGCCCTGACCGTGCTGCCGGAGTACCTGCGCAACGCCGCCAGCGAGTCCGGCGCCGTCGTCGACTACCGCGACTGGCACCTGCCCCTCGGCCGCCGCTTCCGCGCGCTGAAGCTCTGGACGGTGCTGCGCCGCTTCGGCCTTGCGGGCATCCGGGCGCACGTGCGCCGGCACGTGGAGCTGGCCGCGGAGCTGGAGTCGTGGGCGGCGGCCGACGCGCGCTTCGCGGCGGGGGTGCCGCGGAGCCTGGCGCTGGTGTGCCTGCACGTCGTCACCGACCGCGGGACGGACGCCGACAACGCCGCGACGAAGGCGGTGCTGGAGCGGATCAACGCCGGCGGCCGGTCGTACGTCACGCACACCGTGGTCGACGGCCGCTACCTGCTGCGGGTGGCGGTCGGCGGGCTGGAGACGGAGGAGCGGCACGTACGGGCGCTGTGGGACGACCTGTGCGCCGCGGCGGACGCCGTGACGGCCGCCGTGACGGACACCTCCGGCGGGACCGCGGCGACCGGTACGGGCGAGGAGGCCCCCGCCGTCCCGGGCTGAGCGCCCGCCCTCCGCGTGCGCCGCTTGACCTTGTCGCGACGTCAACGTTTCTACTGAAGCCATGCGCATCGGAGAGCTGGCCGCGCTCGCCGGGGTCACCACCCGCACCGTGCGGCACTACCACCGCATCGGGCTGCTGCCCGAGCCCGCCCGCCGGGCCAACGGCTACCGCGTCTACACCCTGCGCGACGTCGTCGAGCTGGCCCGCGTCCGCCGCCTCACCGAGCTGGGCCTCAGCCTGGACGAGGTCCGCGACGTGCTCGCCGACGACGCCGGCAGGGAGCTGCACGAGATCCTCGCCGAGCTGGACGCCGACCTCGCCCGGCAGGAGGAGGCCATCCGGCAGCGCCGCGCCCGGCTCACCGGGCTGCTCCGGCAGGCGGAGAGCGGCGGGCTGACCGCCGAGGCGCCGGTGTCGCCGGAGCTGGCGGCGGTGTTCGCCGACATGTCCCGCGCGTCCGCCCGCCTCGGCGTCCCGGAGCCGGCGAGCGCCGTCCGGGAGCGCGAGCTGCTCGCCCTGCTGGAGACCACCGCGGACGACGCCCACCGGGGCTGGCTGGCGGCGCTGCTGCACGCGCTCAACGCGGACCCGGAGTCGATGACGCGGGCGTACGGCATCTACGCCCGGCTGGACGAGCTGGCCGACGCCGAGGCCACCGACCCGCGCGTCGAGGAGCTGGCCCGGGCCGTGGTCGACGCCATGCCCGACGAGGCGGTGCGGCTCATGACCGCCGGCCCGGACCCGGCCGGTACCGGCGCGGGGGACGGCGGCGGCGAGGACGGGGAAGCCTTCGCGGAGGTGTTCTTCGCGGACTTCCCCCCGGCGCAGGCCGCGGTCATGCGCCGGGCGATGGCCCTGCTCGGAGAGCGGACGGGCGGGGCCGGCGAGGCGGGCGGGGCCGGGGGCGCGGGCCCGCGGCGCGGGGAGAGTGCGTCGTGAACGCGCTGCGCCGCACGGTCCGCTGGGCCCTGGCCTCGCTCGTACCCGGCGAGCTGGTGCTCGTGCTCTGCCTCGTCTCGGGCGTACGCATCCCGGGCCCTGTACTGCTCGCCGTCGAGGTGGCCGTCCTGCTGGTCACCGCGGCCCTGGTCACGCTGCTGGCGGTCGACTACCGCCGGCACCGCGGCGCCGGCCTGCCGCCCCGCGCCGCCGGTCTGGAGGCCGTACGCGACGGCGTCCCGGCCGCCGTGCGCAAGCTCACCGTGCACGAGGTCAGGCTCTTCACCGCCACCCTGCGCTGGCTCGCCCGCCGCCCGAAGCACGGCGTCGGCCCCGGCGACACCGCCGTGGCGTACGCCTCCGGGCAGACGTTCTTCTTCTCCGGCTTCCTCTTCGTCTCGGTCGTCGAGACCGTGGCGCTCGCCCTCGTCATCCCCTGGCCGGTGGTGCACGCCGTCGTGCTGGTCCTGGACGTCTGGGGCATCTACTTCATCCTCGCGCTCCAGGCGGCCTGCGTGGTCCGGCCGCACGTCGTCGGGGCGGACGGCTCGCTGCGCGTACGGTACGGGGTCCTGCTGGACATCCCCGTACCGGCCGGGCTGATCGCGAACGCCCGGCTGGAGCGCCGCTTCCCGGACGGCGGGGGGCTGCTGCGGCTGGGCGACGACGGCACGGCCGACCTCGCGGTCGGCGGGCAGACGACGGTCACGGTCGAGCTGACGGCGCCGGTGGCGTTCGTCCGGCCGCTGGGGAAGCCGGCCGAGGCACGGGTGCTGCGGTTCTACGCCGAGGACCCGCGGCCGGTGGTCGAGGCCCTGCGCCGGGCGCGCACGGCGCGCGACGAGGCGCGCGAGCATACGGGCGAGCAGGCGGGCGAGCCGGCACCGGGGCAGGGGCCGAGGCCGGGGCAGGGGTCGGGAGAGGGGGAGGGGAAGGGGCGGGAGGAGCCCGGCGGGACGCCGCCCCCGCTCACGGCTCCGGCGTGAAGCGCACCGGGGACTCCCCGGGCTCCGCCGCCGTGAGCCGTACCCGCAGCCGGTGGCCGAGCGGCAGCGGCTCCGCGTCCGCGGCGTCCGGCCCGGGCGGCGAGTCCACGGCACCGGGAGCACCCGCCGCGCCGCCCGCGCCCGCCGCGCCGCCCGCCGCCTCCACGTGGCCGATGACCGCCGGCTCGTAGAGCTGCACCGTGCCCCGCGTCGGACGGCGCTCGTCCACCTCCACCACGTGCCCGTCGAAGATCTCCCCGACCCGTCCGCTCATGAGCGCCGCCTCGACCAGGTCCACGCACTCCCGCTCCAGCCGGGCCGCCCGCCGCGCGCCCTCCGCCATCAGCCCCGGGAGGCCGTCCAGCGCCGCCCGCACCCACTCCGGCGCCGGCTCGCCGGCCACCGCCGCCAGGCACAGCTCCCCGGCGTACCGGTCGGCCAGCCGCCGCAGCGGCGCCGTGCAGTGCGCGTACTCCTCGGACACGGCGGCGTGCACCGCGTCCCGCCGCCCCGGCGGCCGGCCGTCGAAGACGGTGTACCCGGCGCCGCGCAGCAGCGTGGTGCACTGCTGCAGGAACGCCGCGTGGTTGGCCATCTGCGGGTTGAGCGAGCGGACCAGCTCGGGGTAGTCCAGCCCCTCGGGCCAGTCGACGTCCAGCGCGCGGGCCACCCGGTGCAGATACGTCAGGGCGTCGCGCCGCGCCGGCGGCAGGGTGCGCAGGATGCCGGTGCCGGAGGCGAGCATGAGGTCCGCGGCGGCCATTCCGGTGAGCAGGGACAGCTGGGCGTTCCAGCCGTCGGCGGGCAGCGGGGCGCGGTACTCCAGCGTGTAGCCGCCGTACCGCTGCACCACCTCCTGCTCCGGTACGCCCAGCGAGATCCCGCCGCGCTCGCGCTCCAGCTCCTCGCGCAGCAGCCCGACGTCGCGCAGCAGCGCGACCGGCTCCTCGGCCGTGCCCTCGTCGATGGCCTGCTGCACGCCGACGTAGTCGAGCCGGGCCCGGCTGCGTACGAGCGCGCGGGCGACCCTGACCTCGGCGAGCTGCCCGCCGGAGTCGAGGTCCAGCTCCCAGAGCAGCGCGGGGGCGGTCTGGTCGGGCAGCAGGCTGGCGGCGCCCTCGGAGAGCCGCTCGGGGTGCAGGGGCACGCGGGTGTCGGGGAAGTACAGCGTGGTCACGCGGCGGTGCGCCTCGGCGTCGACGGCACCGCCGGGGGAGACGAACGCGGCGACGTCCGCGACGGCGTAGCGGACCCGGAAGCCGCCGCCGCCCCGGCGGGCGAGGTGCACGGCCTGGTCGAGGTCGCGGGAGCCGGGCGGGTCGACGGTGTAGAAGGGGATGTCGGTCACGTCCCGCACGGGCAGCCGGGGCGCCTTCGCGGCGCGCTCGGCCTCGGCGAGCACCTCGGGCGGGAACGCCGCGGGCACGTCCTCGGCGGCGCGCAGCCGGCGGAGGGCGGTGCGGAGGGGGGCGTCCTCGGCGTCGTCGGCGTGCAGGAAGCGATGGGGCACGCATCTCACCATAATTCGGACAGACCGCTCGGGCGCGTCATCGTGGGCGCCGCGGGGGAGCCGGACGCCGCCGCCGGCGGCGCGGGCGCGGGTGGTCAGACCGGCTGCAGCGGGTGGTGCGGGGCGTCCGGCAGCACCACGGCGACCGGGTCGCCGGGACGTACCGCACCGCCCGTCAGCACCACGCTCATCACGCCCGCCTTGCGCACCACGTTCCCCGCCTCGTCCCGGCCCACGACCTGCTGGAGCAGCCCGTGCTGGAAGTCGTCGATCTGGTGGCAGGGGTTGCGCAGCCCGGTGATCTCGACCACCGCCTCCGCGCCGAGGTGCAGCAGCGTGCCGGTGGGCAGGCCGAGCAGGTCGATGCCGCGGGTGGTGATGTTCTCGCCCAGCTCACCGGGGCGTACCGGAAAGCCCGCCGCGGCGACCTCGGCGAACAGCTCCTCGTGGATGAGGTGCACCTGCCGCAGGTTGGGCTGGGAGGGGTCGCGGGCGACCCGGGAGCGGTGCCGGACCGTGACGCCGGCGTGCACGTCGCCCTCCACCCCGAGCTCGGCGAGGAGGGTGACCGACTCGCGGGGCGGCTTGCGGAAGGTGTAGTCGCCGCTGCTGCAGACCGCCGTGACCGTGCCGTCCATGCCGTACGGACCCCCTCCGCGCCGTGATCGCCGGACCCGTACGAGCGTAACCCGGCGCGGCCCGCGTGAGGCCGCCTGCGGTCGGGGATCTGCGGGAGGCGGCCGCGGACCGCTGTCCGGGGGCTGCCCGGCCCTGACCACCGGGCAGCCCCCGGCCCGCCGCGGATCCCCGCGGCCCCCGGGGCGCCGGCGGGCTCCCGCTGCCCCCCGCCGGCGCCCGTGGGGTGTCAGAAGGGCGTCAGCGTCAGCGTGAGCCGCTGCGGCGCCCGGTCCTCGATGTACGACGCGAAGCCGGAGACGTCGTCGAAGGCGAACCCGTACGCCCGCCCGTCCGCCGACACCTCGTGCATCACCCGCGCGTAGTGGTTTGAGATGTCGGTGCCGTAGAAGGCGGCGGCGTCGGTGACCGGCTGGTCGGCGTGGTCGCGCAGCGTGCTGCGGTTCAGCGCCGCGCCGAGGACGGCGGCGACCGGGCCGGTGGTGCCGTCGTTCGGGGCGGCGAGCGTCCCGTCGCAGAACAGCACGTCGCGGGTGGACGGCCGGTCGAAGGCCACGTCGGCGGGGCCGGTGAACGCCAGCCGGTCGCCGGCGACGCGGCCGGTGAAGGTTCCGGCGTTCGTGGTGACCCGCAGGTCCCTGCCCGCGTACGCCGACCAGACCTCGTCCACGTACCCGTCGAGATACGCGCTGTCGAAGAGCCCGGCGTCCAGGCCGTGCCCGGGCGCGACGACGCGCAGCCCGTCCGCGTCCACCAGCCGGTCGAAGCCCTCGGTGCCCGCCAGGGTGTCGAACGCCCGCTGCCGGCCGCCGTCGCTGATCGTCCCGGTGGTCTGGTCGGCCTCGCCCGTCAGCCGGATGGACATCGGCACGCTGAACATGTCGACCATGGTGGTGTTGCAGAACATGCCGGCGTCGTTGTGCGTGAACTCCATGCAGTCGTGCACCAGCGGGTAGTTGGGGTCGGTGGACACCCAGCCGGCGGGGTACGCGAGGGCCGCGTTGCCGGCGCCGTCCGTGACCGCCTTCATCTTGAGCTTGCCGCCGAGGGCGACGTAGAGGCGGCCGGACATGTGGGGCAGGGCAAGGGTCGTGTCGCCGCCGCCGGCGAAGGGGAGGGCGTAGTCGGTGTAGCCGTCGGGGCCGTTGTCGTCGAGCGAGACGGGCGCCAGCGTCCCGTCCGGCGTGAGGCGGACCTGCCGGCCGCCCTCGTTGCCGACGACGTAGATGCTGATCGAGGAGTTCTCGTACGCGCCGGTCCTGTTGACGACGGTCACGTCGAGGGCCGCGGCGGCGCCGCCCGCCCGCGCCGCGGAGAGCACCAGGGGTGTCCCCGCGGCGGCGGACGCGACGGCCAGACCACCCAGCAGCCTGCGTCGCGAGATCACTGGGCGGCACCTCCGGACTGCTCGACGGACACGTAGTCGACGACCATCGGCACTCCCGGCCGGGTGGCGTCGACGGGGGTGGCGTGGCCGGCGACGCCGTCGGGGAAGGCGCCGCCCATGGCCACGTTGAGGAGGACGAAGTGGCCGTGGTGGGCGAGGTCCGCCCAGGTCCCGGCGCCGACCTGGTCGGCGTTGACGGAGTGGTACTGCTGGCCGTCCACGTACCAGCGCAGCTCCTCGACCGGGCCGGAGCGGTCCAGCTCCAGGGCGTACTCGTGGAAGCCGGACTGGCAGCTGGTGCCGGGGCAGGCACGGGAGGCGCCCAGGCCGTTGTTCTCGTCGCACGGGCCGCCGGGCGCGGTGCCGCAGTGCAGGACGCCCCAGACGCTGTTGACGCCGTTGACGTTCTCCATGATGTCGAACTCGCCGATGCCCGGCCAGTTCCAGTAGTTGCCGCGGTAGGCGTCGCCCAGCGTCCAGAACGCGGGCCAGTAGCCGAGGGCCTCGGCGCCGGTGATGTCCGGCATGTGGATACGGGCCTCGATGCGCATCACGCCGCCGGCGGGGGCCGCGAAGTCGGTGCGCTGCGTCTCGATGCGGGCGGACGTCCAGCCGCCGGAGGCGTCGCGGCGCGGGGTGATGGTGAGGTTGCCGTTGCCGTCCTTCTGGAGGTTCTCGGGGCTGTCCGTGTACGTCTGGATCTCCCCGGTGCCCCAGTTGGCCGGGCCGCCGGGGTAGGACGTGCCGGTGTCGACGATCCAGTCGGCGGCGTCCGGCGGGGAGCCGGCCGCGCCGTCGAAGTCGTCGCGGAAGACCTCGGCGAGGGGCGCCGGGTCGCCTCCGCCGTCCTCGCCGGCGGTTGCGGAGGGCAGGGTCAGGGCGCTGACCGCGGCCAGCGCCGCGACCGCGCACAGCAGGCTCCTGCGCCACCGTCGTCGTAGTGCATGCATGTCTGGCTGCTCCTCGGGAGTGTGGGGGGATGAGGAGTTCTCCCCTGGGGATGCGCCCCTTTGAGAGCGCTCTCAGGTTGTGTTGAGGCACACTGCCGAGTGGGCGGGCTACTGTCAAGGCCCACCGAGCGAAGAGGAGTTGAGGTGTCCGGGAACCGCCCCACGCTGGAGGCCGTCGCCGCCCGCGCCGGAGTGTCGCGGGCCACGGTGTCCCGCGTGGTCAACGGCGGCGCGGGGGTGCGCGAGACGCTGCGCGAGCGCGTGCACCGTGCCGTGGCCGAACTCGGCTACGTACCGAACCAGGCCGCGCGCACGCTCGTCACCCGGCGCACGGGCGCGGTCGCCGTCGTCATCGCGGAGCCCGAGAGCCGGGTCTTCTCCGACCCGTTCTTCGCCCGGCAGCTGCGCGGGATCAGCGGGGCGCTGGCCGCGGCGGACACGCAGCTGGTGCTGCTCTACGTCGCGGACCGGGAGGACTACCCCCGCATCGGCCGGTTCCTGGCCGGCGGGCACGTGGACGGCGCGCTGATGTTCTCGCTGCACCGCGACGACCCGCTGCCGGGCATGGCCGCGGAGGCCGGGC
Source organism: Streptomyces sp. CNH099 (assembly GCA_000514715.1). Lineage (GTDB taxonomy): Bacteria > Actinomycetota > Actinomycetes > Streptomycetales > Streptomycetaceae > Streptomyces > Streptomyces synnematoformans. The sequence continues at coordinate 35,792 of AZWL01000026.1, forward strand.
TGCCGGTGGTCTACGGCGGCCGGCCGGGCTGGCCGGGGGCGGCGGCGGAGCCGGGGCTGCTGTACGTGGACACCGACAACCGGGCGGGCGCGGAGCTGGCGGTGCGGCACCTGCTGGGGCGGGGGCGGCGGCGGATCGGGCACATCGCCGGGCCGCTGGACCAGACGTCGGCGGTGGACCGGCTGGCGGGGTACCGGGCGGCGCTGGCGGCGGGCGGTGCGGCCGGCGAGGCCGGCGAGGCCGGCGGGGGAGGGGCGTCGTACGGCGGGCCCGGGGACCCGGCGCCGGGGCACCCGGGACCGGGCCACCCGGGACTGGTCGCCGAGGGCGACTTCACCCCGGCCGGCGGCGAGCGCGCCATGGCCGAGCTGCTGGCCAGGGCCCCCGCCCTCGACGCCGTGTTCGCCGCCTCCGACCTCATGGCCACCGGCGCCCTGCGCACCCTGCGCGCCCACGGCCGCCGCGTCCCGGACGACGTCGCCGTCGTCGGCTACGACGACCTGGAGCCGGCGACGTGGACGGAGCCGCCGCTGACGACGGTGCACCAGGACGTCGAGGGGATGGGCACGTCGATGGCCCGGATGCTGCTCCGCCGCCTGGGGGGCGGCCCGGAGCGCCAGGACCCGGTGGTGACGACGCCGCGGCTGGTGGTCAGGGAGTCCGGCTGAGGCCGGCCGCCCCGCTCAGAACCCCGCGCGGGCCTGTTCGTCCACCCGGGCCACCGACTCCTGCGCGAACCGCTCCGTGTACGCGTCCCGGATCTCCTCGATCCGCCCGTCCCGCTGCTGCGCCTCGGCCAGCGGGTACAGCAGGTAGACCTCGTACGACCGCTCGCGCTCGATCCGGCCGTGCCGGTCGCGGTACTGGCCCCGCACCTCGTCCACCGTCAGCCCCGCCGGGAAGCGCGGCGTCACGACCTCGTCCACGAACGCGCGGAACTGCCGGTCCGTGACGTCCGGGCCGCCGTCCGGGCGTACCGTGCCGAACATCAGGTGCGTCTGCACGTACCGGTCGAGGTCCGCGGCCCGCGACGAGGCGGCCGGCGGGGCGGGGTCGCCCTCGGCGAGGGCGGCGGGGGCGGTGGCCGCGGCGGCGCCGGCGAGCGCCGCGGCGAGCGGGACCGCGGCGCGGCGGAGGCGTGGCTTCGCAGGCTTCACGACCGGGGCAACGAGCGCCGGGACCGAAGGTTTCGCAGCCGGCGGGCGGGCAGATCGGGGGCCGTTGTTTGCCCGCTGTTCGGCTTCACATCACCGGCCGGTGGTCATGCCGTTGCAGTATCGAGGCCCCCCTCCGGACACGAAAGGCCCCTCCATGCAGGGAGAGCGACTCGCCGCCCCCACGCCCCCGGGCACGCGGCTCCTCCACATCGGCCCGCACAAGACGGGCACCACCGCCCTCCAGGGCGCCTGCCACCGGGCGCGCGGCACCCTGCGGAAGCACGGCGTCGTGTACTCGAAGGCCGGCCGCCAGGCGAAGGACCCGGCGATCGCGATCGCCAAGGCGGACCCGACGCCGGCGGAGCGGGAGCCGTGGGAGGCGTTCTGCACGGAGGCGGCCGAGTCCGGCGAGCGGCGGTTCTTCGCCAGCAGCGAGTTCTTCGCGACCGCCTCCGCCGAGGCCGCGCAGGCGGCGGTGAAGGAGCTGGCGGGCGACGGCGGCAGCGTGCACGTCGTCGTCACGCTGCGCCCGCTGCGCAAGATCATGCCGTCGCACTGGCAGCAGTACGTCAAGCACGGCCTCTGCGACTCGTACGAGACGTGGCTCGACGGCATGCTGCGCAAGCCCCCGTACCGGGAGCCGACCCCCGACTTCTGGCACCTGCAGCGCCACGACGAGCTGGTCGAGCGGTGGGCGGCGGCCGCGGGCCCGGAGAACACGACCGTCATCGTGGTCGACGAGTCCGAGCCGCTGTGGCAGTTCCGCGTCTTCGAGCAGCTGCTCGACCTGCCCGAGGGCCTGCTGGAACCGGAGGAGCGGCACGGCAACTCCTCGCTCACACAAAGTGAGGCGGAGCTGCTGCTGCAGCTCAACCGCAAGCTCCGGGACCGCAACTGGAGCAGGTACCGGCAGGGCAAGGTGGTCCGCCAGGGCGTGGTGCCGCGGCTCCAGTCGTACGAGCCGGCGCCCGACGAGCCGCGTATCACCACCCCGGAGTGGGCGGAGGAGGCGGTGGCGGAGGTCGCCGAACGGGTCGTCGCGGGCGTCGAGGCGTCGGGGGTACGGGTCGTGGGCGACCTGGCCGCGCTGGCCCGGCGGCCGAGCAGCCCGGCGGAGCCGGCGGCGCCGCGGGCGATCCCGACGGAGGCGGCCACGGAGGCCGTGCTCGGCGGAATACTGGCCTCGGCCGCGCTGGCGGAGAAGAAGACGCCTCCGCCGGCACCGGCCCCGGCGGTGCCGGAGGCCAACGCGGCGCTGGCGGACCGGCCCGTGCGCAACGTACCGGCGAAGGACCTGGTACGGGAGGTGGCCCGCCGCGCGGTGCGCAAGATACGGCGCTGAGCGGCGGGGCGCCCGTGCGCGCCCCGGGGGATCGTCGCGTGCCCGAGCCGCCCTCGGGCACCGGGTCAGCCCGAAGGGGGCAGGCGCAGTTGCATCCAGACCGAGCTGATGTAACCGCCGTTCTTCGTGGCGTACTCGTCGAAGGTGCCCACGTCGGTGAAGCCGAACTTACGGTGCAGAGCCACCGAAGCATCATTGGGAAGCGCGATGCCGGCCAGCGCGACATGGACCGGCTGCGCGCGCAGCGTTTCGATGAGCGTGCGGTACAGCGCCGAACCGATCCCAGCGGCCCGCGCACCGGGATCCACGTAGATGCCCAGTTCAACCGTTTCGTCGAAGGCCGGATGCGTCCGGTAGGGACTGCTTGAGGCACACCCGAGTACCCGATCGCCGGTAGTGGCCACGAACAGCTGGTGCGGGCCCGTGTCGGAGAATCCCTCGAACCAGCGCGAACAAGCGCCTCGTCCCACACGGGGAAGCCGGTGCCGTCGCAGCCGAACCTCCTCATGACCGACCGGGTCCTCGGCCCCGAAGGAACTCGTCGGGCACGACGGGCGAAGGAGAGGTGAAAGCCCAAGCGTTCGAAGCGTCCCTTGGACGAGAGGAGCCCCGATGACCGTCGAGCCAGGCGTCCGCACGGCGGCGGAGAGCGATGCCTCGGTGATTGCGCGGTCCGGGGATGAGCCCGAGGCATTCGCCGTGCTCTTCGACCGGCACGCGGATGCGGTACACCGTTATCTGGCCCGCAGGCTCGGCTGCGAGCCGGCCGACGACCTCATGGCGGAGACCTTCACCACTGCTTTCCAGCAGCGGCACCGGTACGACCCGGCGCGGGCCGCGAGCAACGACGCCCGACCCTGGTTGTTCGGCATAGCGACCAACCTCGTCGGCCGGCACCGGCGGGCGGAGGCGCGCCGCTTCAAGGCCCTGGCCCGGGTCCCGGCTCCCGCCGATCACGAGGAGCCGCTGGCCGACCGGGCCGCGGCCCGGGTGGGGGCACAGTCCGTACGCCGCGAGCTGGCGGCGGCGCTGGGCGCGCTGCCCGCGCGGCACCGGGACGTACTGCTGCTGGTGGCGTGGGGTGGTCTCGGCTACGAGGAGGTGGCCCAAGCCCTCGGTGTACCCGTCGGCACGGTCAGATCACGGCTGCACCGGGCTCGTAGCAAGCTACGCGATGCGTTGGGCGGATCCGATCCGACGGCACTGCGAGAGGCATCCGACCATGACTGACGAACTCGAACTCCTGCGGGACTGGGACGCGGACGCGGCCCCCCTCACGGAGCCGGCCCGGGCGCAGGCCCGGCACCGACTGCTCAACACGATCGTGCACGCGGACCGGCAGCGGCACCCCGCCGCCGCCCGCCCCGGCCGCCGCAACGCGCTGCGCATCGCGACAGCCGCGGTGGTCTTCACGGCGGTGACGGGGACGGCGGTGCTGATCGCCGGTGAGGACGCAGACGCCCCGCGGATGGTCAACACCCGCGCCGCGAAGGTGCTGAACGCCGCGGCGGTGTGGGAGAGCGAGCACGAGAAGCCCGTGGTGCCGCGCGACCACCAGTTCATCTACTGGAAGCGGATCATCACGGAGACGGAGCAGGGCACCGGCGAGGTCACGACGTTCGTGGACGAGATGTGGAACTCGGTGGACGGCTCCAAGCGCTCCCTGACCATGGAGCGCGGCCAGGTGTTCTGGGAGGAGCCCGTGAAGAAGGGCCACGGCGTGTGGCCGCCCCGGACGTGGAGCGGGCTGGAGGAACTCCCCACTGACCCGGAGAAGCTGCTCCTGGCCATGACCGGGGACCGGACCCCGCCGGAGTCGATCAGCGAGCTCGGGGACGAACGCTGGTGGGACCTGGCGTTCAGCCTCACCGCGCTGCTCAAGGATCCGGTGCTGCCACCGGGGCTGCGCCCGGCGGCGTACGAGGCGCTGGCGCTGATCCCGGACATGAAGGCGGTCCCGGGGATGAAGGACGCGCGGGGGCGGGCCGGCGTGGGGATCGCGTACGCGAAGGCCCCGCCCGGGGAACCGAAGCAGAAGCCGGGACAGGAGCAGTACGCCATCTTCGACGCGCAGACGTACGAATACCTGGGCTTCCGGACAGGTTGCACCACGGCCTCCGGTAAGAAGTGTGTCCAGCGGTCCTACGTGGCGGACTGGGGGGTCGTCGACCGCTTGAAGCAGCGCCCCTAGCCTCGACCGTTCGTGAGTCCTCGTCGGTTCGCCGACGAGGGCTCTGCTTTTGCGGACGGCTTTCCGGCGGTGGGGCAGGGTGAAGGCCCGTCGTCGCCTCGGGCGGGCGCCGGGGTGGGGGACGTTCCCTGCGGGTGATCCGTCACAGGCGCTCCACGTACTTCGCCCGCCACTCCGGGGCCGGGTCCGAGCCCAGCTCGTTCCAGTACTCCCGGGCGGCCACGACCCGGCCCGACCGCACCGTCCAGAACGACGCCACTCTGTGCACGCCCATCGTCTCGTGCGGCACCTCCACCTCGGAGACGACCTCCTCGCCCGCGGCCACGATCCGCAGCACGCGGATCGACCAGCCCTCCGGGTACTCCGCGTTGACGCCCACGTAGTTGTCCCGGCCGGTGATCCGTTCGCCGCTGACCGGCCATTCGACGACGACGTCGGCGGCGAGAAGCTCACCGACGCCGCTCCAGTCCCGCGCCTGCATGCGGTCCCACAACGCTTGAATGATCTCTGACGGCTCCATGACCGCATGCTCCCAGCACCCACTGACATCGCGGACGCGCACGCCCCGCCCGTCGGCGTTCACCCTTCCGGTCGACACCCCCCGCGTCGCGGGCTTTCATGGAACTGCCGGACTTCCCCCGGTTCGCACCTCCGGGGGAGGGGCCGCGAGTGATCCCAACTCTCCGGTGGGAGGCACACCGTGCACACCGACAGGCGCCCGGCGGGCAGCGGCCGCGGCGACGGCCGCCATGGGCGGCGTACCGAGCCCGGGCACGGTCGGGAGCCCGCCGCACCCGCCACCCCCGCCCCGCCCACCGGGGCCGACAGGCCCGGGGCGTCGCGGGACGCGTACGAGGACGAGCGGGACCAGGCCATCGACGCCGATCCGCAACTTCGCAAGGTCGGCCGGGCGCGGTTGCGCAGGCGTGCGGGGCGGCCCGGCCAAGGTGACGGGTCCGGTGCGGCGGACGGCTGAGCGGCGTACCACCTGCTGATTACTCCCTCCGGTCGACACCTGAACGGCGGAGGCGTTACATGGTGATATGCCGGTTTCGTCGAACAAGTCGGCGAACCGCTTCTATCCCTGCACGCACCATCCAGCGGGAGGAACAGTGCAGACCGACAGGAACACAGCCAGGGGCGGCAGTGGCAAGGCCGCGAAAGCCGCGGGGGTAGGGCGCGAGACCGACGCCGCCGCTGCGGCGGGTGGCGGCGGCCAGGGCGAGACGATGGGCCGGCGCGGACAGCAACCGGAGCGCGAGCAGCGGGGCGGCGCGGCGGAGGAGCAGCGTGTCGTGGCGTACCGCGAGCGCCTGCAGGTCGAGCCCGTCGACCAGCGGCAGCCGATGGGCGAGGCCGAGGTCGCGATCCGGGTGCGGGAGTCGGCGCAGCGGTTCGAGGTCACCCGCGGGCACGACGAGTGCGTCGTGCGGCGCAGCGACGTGGACGGCAAGGAGGGCAACCTGATCGCCGGCGACCACCACGAGTTCGTGGAGCGCAGCGTGAAGGTGCCGCTCTACGGCGAGAACGCCGAGGTCGTCGTCCACAAGGTGTCCGAGCCCTACGCGGTGGCCGACATCGGCACCAGGCGGGTCGAGGACACCCAGACGTTCGAGACCGTACTCAAGACCGAGGAGATCGTCGAGAACGTGCCCTCCGGCGCGGGTTCCGCGATGAGCGTCCGCGAGGTGCAGGAGGGCTACGACCTGCGCGGGGGCATCCGGTACGGGCAGCACGAGCAGCAGGAGCAGCGCTCGGAGACCGGCGGGAAACACGGCCACGCCGCCGCTCCCGAGGGCGCCGACACCCCGGGCGCGGCCGAGGACATCGGCGAGGGCAAGGGCCGGGGCCGCTGGTTCTGACGGCGTCCGTCCGAACCTGGCCGACCGACCGAGCGAGCACGGGCGGGGGTCCGCGAGGGTGCGGGCCCCCGTCCGGCGCGCCGGACGGGGGCGGAGACGGGCGGGCGCACGGTATTCGGGCGCGTGACGGCCGGGCCGGCCCTCTCACGCCGCCTTGCCGGGCTTCTTCGCCGTCTTCTTGGCCGCGGTCTTCTTGCTCGCGGTCTTCTTGGCGGCCGTCTTCTTGCCCGCGGTCTTCTTCGCCGCCGTCTTCCCGGCCGCCTTCTTCTTCGTCGTCTTCTTCGCCGCCTCCTTCTTCCGCGGCGTCCCCCCACGCTTGTCCTGCGCCGCCTTGACGCTCGCCTCCAGCGCCGACATCAGGTCGATGACCTGCCCCCGCTCCTCGCCGCGCTCCTCCGCCGGCAGCGGCGCGACGCCCTCCTTGCTCGCGACGAGTGCCTCGACCGCCTCGCGGTACTCGTCCGTGAACTCGTCCGGGTCGTAGCCGCCCAGCGCGTCCATGAGGGAGTCGACCATGTCCAGTTCCTGCCGGCGCACCGTCACCTTCTCGTCCGGCGCCACCGACTGCGCCGAGCGCACCTCGTCGGGCCACAGCATCGTGTGCAGGACGAGCACGCCCTCTTCCGCCAGCACCCGCACCAGCGCGGGCGCCTCGCGGTTGCGGAGCGCGACCTTGACCACCGCCACCCGCCCCGAGCGCGTCAGCGCCTCGCGCAGCAGGACGTACGGCTTGGCGGCCGCGGCGTCGACGGGCTTCACGTAGTACGCGCGGGAGAACTGGATGGGATCGAAGCGGCCGGCCTCCTCGAACCCCACCACGTCGATGATCTTCTTGCTGGGCAGCGGCAGCTGGGCGAGGTCGTCGGGGGTGAGCACGACGAGTTCGCCGTCGGCCGTCTCGTACGCCCTGGTGATGTCGGCGTACTGCACCTCGCGGTCCTCCAGCTCGCAGAACCGCCGGTAGCGGATCCGGCCGCCGTCCTCGGCGTGCACCTGCCGGAAGGACACGCCGTGCTCCTCGGTGGCGGAGTACAGCTGGACGGGAATGCTGACCAGCCCGAAGGAGATCGCACCCTTCCATATAGATTTCATCCATATGTCCTCTCTCCCGGAGGTTCAGCATATGCCGGTCACCGAGGTCGAAGGCCGCCGCCTGAAGCTCAGCAACCTGGACAAGGTGCTCTGGCCGGAGTACGGCTTCACCAAGGGCGAGGCACTGCACTATTACGCCCAAGTCGCCGACGTCCTGCTGCCGCACGTGCGCGACCGGGCCGCGTCCTTCCTCCGCTTCCCGGACGGCGTGGAGGGGGAGCGGTTCTTCGCCAAGAACGCCCCGGCGGGCACGCCTGAATGGGTGAGGGCGGCCGATGTCGAGATGACCCGCACCACCGTGCACCACGTCCTCGTCCAGGACCTGCCGACCCTGCTGTGGGCGGCGAACCTGGCGGCGCTGGAGCTGCACGTACCGCAGTGGAAGGCGCTCGACGGCAGGGGCGGGAGGAAGCCGGTGCGGGTCAGGGCGGACGACCGGCCCGCCGACCGGATCGTCTTCGACCTCGACCCCGGCCCGCCGGCCACGGTCGTGGAGTGCTGCCGCGCCGCGCTGCTGCTGCGCGACGCGCTGCGCACGGACGGGCTCGACGCCTGGCCGAAGACGTCCGGGTCGAAGGGCCTGCACCTGTACGTGCCCCTCGCGCCCGCCTCCGCCGAGGCCGCCAGCGCGTACGCCAAGGCCCTGGCGCGGCGGCTGGAGGAGGAGAACCCGGAGCTGATCCTGCACCGGATGGCCAGAAAGCTGCGGCCGCGCAAGGTCTTCGTCGACTGGAGCCAGAACTCGCGCGCGAAGACCACCGTCGCCCCGTACGTGCTGCGCGCGAAGGCCCGGCCGACCGTCTCCACCCCGCTGACCTGGGGCGAGGTGGAGGACTGCGCGGATCCGGACGAGTTGGTCTTCCTCCCCGGCGACGTGCAGGAGCGCGTCCGGGAGCACGGGGACCTGCTGGAGCCGCTGCTGAGCGAGCACTTCGACCTGCCGGAAATGCCGGATTAGCCCATTCGTGGGACAGTGGAAACGACCGACACGTTCGGCAGGGTCACAGCAGCGGGCCCACTCCGCGGGGTCAGCGGCGCGGCGCGCGCCGGGGCCGCGGACAGCGAACGATCCCCGCTGCCGGACCGCGGGCGTGTCCGCGCAGCCGTCCACCGGCGGTACGGGCACGCCCCGGCCGCGTGCGCCACGGGCGGCGCGGCGCGCCCCGGTGCGGGCGGCCCCGTCCGTGTGCCCGGCGTGCTCGGGGCGCCGGGCACGGGGACGGGGCACGGCACCCCGGGCGCGCGGCGGCGTGCGGCCGCCGCCGTCCCGGGGTGCCGTACGGGCACGTGCCCCGCGCCCGTATACGCCCGTATACGCCCGCCTACGCCCCCTCCTCCGGCGCCCGCGCCCCCTCCTCCGGCGCCCGCGCCCCCTCCTCCGGCGCCCGCGCCCCCTCCTCCGGCGCCCGCGCCTCCTCCGGGCTCTTGTCCGGCCGCAGCCCCCGCCACACCGGGTGCCGCAGCACACCCGTCGCCGTCCACTCCCCGTACGCCACCTCGCCCACCAGTTCCGGCTCCACCCAGTGCACCGCGCCCGCCGCCCGCACGTGCCGGTCGGCGACCGGGCCCGTGAACGGGCTCGTGTCCCGGGCCAGCCCCGCGAGCCGCTCCCGCAGCACCTCCAGCGCACGCTGCGAGAAGCCGCTGCCCACGCTGCCCGCGTAGGCCAGGCCGCCGTCCTTCGTCCACACCCCCGTCAGCAGCGCGCCGATCGCGTCCGACCTGCCGCCCGCGCCCTCCGCCCAGCCCCCGACGACGACCTCCTGGGTGCGCACGTTCTTGATCTTCAGCCAGAGGTCGCTGCGCCGGCCCGGCAGATACGGCGACGACAGCCGCTTCGCCAGCAGCCCCTCCAGCCCGTACCGCCGGGTCATCTCCAGCGCCTCGGCCCCGCCGCCCGCCCAGTGCGGGGGAGTGCGCCAGTGCGGGCCGGCGACGTCCAGGCCGGCGAGCAGCGCGCGGCGCTCGCGGTACGGCAGGCGCAGGGTGGACTCGCCGTCGAGGTGCGGCACGTCGAACGCCATGTAGTCGACCGGCACCTCGGCGGCGAGGCGGGCGATGACGGCGCCGCGGGTGAGGTTCATGCGGCGCTGCAGCGCGCCGAACGAGGGCCGGCCGTCGGGGGCCACCGCCACGATCTCGCCGTCGAGTACGCAGGCGTGCCCGGCGGCGGCGAGGGCCTCGCCGAGCGGGGCCAGCTCGGGGTAGCGGGCGGTGACGTCGTTGTCGTTGCGCGACAGCAGCGTCAGCGAGCCGTCGCCCGGGGCGTACGCGACGGCGCGGATGCCGTCCCACTTCAGCTCGTAGCCCCAGGAGGGGTCCGCGGCGGCCGGCGGCAGGCTGCCGGGGACCGCCAGCATGGGCGCGACGTGCGGCAGCCCGCCGAAGTCGGTCATGCGGGCAGGTTAAGTTCCGGGCCGGCGCTACGCCTCCTGGGCGATGTCCCCGCGCAGCGGCTCCAGGGTGCCGCCGATGGTCTTCACGGTGTCGTCCGGCACACCGAGGCCGACGAGGGTGGCCGTCAGGTGGTCGACGACCCGCTCGAAGTGGGCCGTGGTGATGCCGAGCCCCTCGTGGGCCCTGCGCATGCCGCGGCCCTGGTAGCCGCCGGGGCCGCCGAGCGCGGCGCCTATGAAGGCGCGCTGGTGGCGCTTGAGCCGCTGCACGTCGATGCCGTCGAAGAACGGCTGCAGCTCCGGGTCGTCGAGCACTCGGTCGTAGAAGTTGTCCACGGCGGTGGCGACCGCCGTCTCCCCGCCGATCGAGTCGTAAATAGTCATGGGGCTTGATTATTGGGGCCGGTGGGGCTGGAGTGAAGAGCGTAGAACATTCAATTCCGGCCCAAGTTCTCGCCAACCAGGGCCCGGGAAAGGCGTGTTGTCAGCCGTTACCGCCCATGCGCTGCAGGATTGCCCGCTTTGCCGTTGCGAACTCTTCGTCGGTCAGTATCCCGGCGGCGTGCAACTCGCCCAGCTCGCGCAGCCGGCGCAGCACGGCGTCGTGGTCGTCGGCCGGAACCGCCGCTTCCGGAGGCTCCGCCCCGGCGTCCGCCGGCTTGCGGAACTCCACCGGCGCCGCGTCCTCGGGCTCCGCGCCGGACGCCCCGCCGGCCGCGGGCCCGCCGTCCCCCGCCGGCAGCGCCGGCTGCCCCGCCTCCGGCCCGCTCAGCGCGCCGGCCGCGCCCGGCCCGCCCGGCGCGGGGGTCGCCGCCCGCGCGTTCGGGTGCGGCAGCCGTACGGTCACCGCCGCCGCCAGCAGTACCGCCGCCCCCGTCTCCTTCCTCGTCCCCCACAGCGCCAGCGTGTGCGGGTCCTTGTCGGGGTCGAGGAAGACCGCCGTCCCGTGCGGCCGGAACCGCAGGCCCCCCGACTCCAGGCCTGAGGCCCCCGCCCACTCCACGCCCGCCAGCTCGGCCAGCGGCAACGTCCGGTTCCCGACCCGCTTCTTCGAGTCCTCGACCAGCCAGTTCCACTCCAGCCTGAGCTGCTCGCCGTCGAACGTCGCGGTGCCGTCCAGACCGGAGGCGGTCAGCGGCACCGCGGGGCCCGGCAGCAGATAGCGGTCGACGGGCCCGTCCGGCACCTCGTCGAGCAGCAGCGACCTGCGTACCTCCTCGGCGAAGTACTCCGCGACCCCGCCGCGGTCGCGCTCCGGCCGCAGCAGGTACGGGTTCGCCGCCTCCGGCAGCCGCCCGCCGGCGGCGCGCAGCAGCGGGCACGCGCCGTCGCGCAGCCGCAGCCGCAGCAAGCCGCCCTTGCGCCCCGGTTCGTACGCGATCCCCGCCACCGCCGGCAGCGGCACGGCGACCTCGCCGAGCAGCTGCCGCAGCTTGTGCACGCCGCGGTCGCGGCCGGGGACGATCCGTATGACGTCGCCATCGAACTCCCAGCTGCCGTCTTTCGCGAGCACCTCGGCCATGCCGCGAGTCTAGAGAGTCCGGAGCGCCGTCCCGGAACGGGCCGATCGTGTGGGATCCGCGGCAGACGTCGACGCTCCGTCACCTGACCGCCGCACAGTGTATGGACAGCGGTTGCCACCAGCAACTGCAATACCGCGCATGACGCCTCCCAACCCGCAGGACGCCCTGCGCGCCGCCGCGGCGCACGTGAGCCGCCGCCGCTTCTTCACCGTCACCGGTGCCGCCGCCGCGCTCGCCTTCTCCGTGGGCCTGCCGCGGGCACACGCGGACGAGCCGGCGGACCCGGGGCGGATCCGCCGGGAGCCCTTCACCCTCGGCGTGGCCTCCGGCGACCCGACGCCCGACGGCGTGGTGCTGTGGACCCGGCTCGCACCCGCGGCGTTCGAGCCCGACGGCGGCCTGCCGCAGACCCCGTTCCTCGTCCACTGGGAGATCGCCCACGACGAGGGCTTCCGCCGTGTCGTCCGGCGCGGGCGGGAGCCGGCGCACCCCGAGTTCCACCACACCGTGCACGTCGAGGCCGACGGGCTCGCCCCCGGCCGCCCGTACTACTACCGCTTCCGCGTCGGCCGCTGGACCAGCCCCGTCGGCCGGACGAGCACGGCGCCGCGGCACGGGGAGCGCAACTCCTCCCTGCGCTTCGGCGCGGTCGCCTGCCAGAACTACCCGGGCGGCTACTACACCGCGTTCCAGCACCTCGCGAACGAGGACCTCGACGCCGTCTTCCACCTCGGCGACTGGATCTACGAGGGCGCCGTCGGCTCCACCGGCGGCAGCCGCGCCTACCCGCCCGGCACCCTCCCCGACGTCTTCAACCACGAGACCGTCACGCTGGCGGACTACCGGCTGCGCTACGCGCTCTACCGCAGCGACCCCGACCTGCGCGCCGCCCAGGCCGCCCACCCCTGGATCCTCACCTGGGACGACCACGAGGTCGAGAACAACTACGCGGGCGCGATCTCCCAGGACAACCAGCCGCCGGAGGAGTTCCTCGTCCGCCGGGCCGCCGCCTACCGGGCGTACTGGGAGAACCAGCCGCTGCGCAGGCCGCAGCGGCCGCGCGGCGCCGACCTGCGGCTGTACCGGCGGCTGCACTACGGCACGCTCGCGCAGTTCGACGTCCTCGACGGCCGGCAGTACCGCAGCGACCAGGCGTACGGCGGCGTCTGGGCGCCGCCGGGGCCGGACGCGGACGACCCGGGGCGCACCATGCTCGGCGAGCGGCAGGAGCACTGGCTCGCGGACGGCTGGCGCGAGTCGCGGGCGCGGTGGAACGTCGTGCCGCAGCAGGTCGTGCTGGCCGAGCGGCGCAGCGAGCCCGCCGCGGGGTACCGCGTCAGCATGGACGCCTGGGACGGCTACACCGCCGCCCGCACCCGCTTCCTCGACGCGGCCGAGGCGGCGGGGGTGGAGAACCTCGTCGTCCTCACCGGCGACGTGCACGTGCACTACGCGATGGACGTCAAGCGCGACCACGCCGACCCGGACGCGCCCGCCGTCGCCAGCGAGATCGTCGCCAGCTCCATCAGCAGCGGCGGCGACGGCGCCGAGCGGCCGGCGAACTACGACCGGCTCACGCAGGCCAACCCGCACCTGCGGTTCTACGACGGCCGCCGCGGCTACGTGACCGTCGAGCTGACCCGCGAGCAGTGCCGGGCGGACTTCCGCGTCGTGCCGTACGTCACCGCACCGGGCGCCGGGGTCACCACCGCGGCTTCCTATGCGACCGAGGCCGGGAGGCCCGGGCTGCACCGGGTGTGACGGAGCCTCCCGGGGCCCCGGCGCCGCCGCCGGCGGCGCCGGGGCCGGGGCCGCCGCCCGCGCCGCTCCCGGCCGCGCGGCTGACGGCCACGACCCTGAGCCACAGGGCCGCGGCCTTCAGCGCCGAGCCGGCGCACAGGCCCCAGGCCGCGCCGAGCACGCCGCCCGCGGCGTAGCCGGTGAGCATGCAGCCGACGGAGAGCAGGGAGAAGACGACCTGGATGGGCAGCGTGCTCTCCGGCCGCAGCACGCGCAGCGTGAGCAGCGCGCTGGTGCCCAGCGCGATGCCCGCGTACTGGCTGCCGGTGGCCGGCAGCAGCGAGGAGGTCGCCGCCCAGGTGTCGCCGAGGAGTTCGCGGCCGGCGGAGTCGGGGAGGACGACGAGCACCGTCGTCCAGGCGGCGGCGGTGCCGGCGAGCAGGGCCGCGAGGGCGGCGGCGGAGCGGAGCTTGCTGCGCAGGTTCGGGATGCGGTTCATCACCGGCGGGCCGAAGGACGTCGCGGAGTTGTAGAGGACGTTCATCGGCCCGTAGAGGGTGGTGGCGCCGCGCAGCGCGCCGACGGCGAGCTGGCTGGCGACGAGCCCGAGGCCGATGACCGACAGCTGGGTGGCACCGTTGCCCACCGCGAACTCCACCACGAAGCGGCGGCCGAGGTGTCCCCGGCGCAGGTAGCGCCGCCAGTCGCCGCGGGCGCCGCGGAGCCGGAACGCGGCCAGCCCCAGGCAGAGCAGCAGCGCGGGCAGCGCGGACGCGCCCCAGACGGCTATCAGCCGCGCCGGGGACGAGCCGTCCGGCTGCAGCACGAGCGCCGGGACGGCGACGACGAGCCGCAGCAGGTCGCCGAGGAGGGCGTGGTGCGGCAGCCGGAGGGCGGCGAAGCAGTAGCGCAGGACGTCGTGGAGCAGCACGACGGGCAGCACCAGCCCGAGCACGGCCAGCCCGTGCGCCAGCTCGCCGGGCACCGGCGCGAGCAGCAGCGCCGTCAGGCCGCCGACCGCCGTGGACGCCAGCGTCGAGAACGTCACCGCCGACCGGCAGGCGGAGGCGACGCCGGTCGCCGGCGGGGCCGGCGCGTCCGGGTCGGGCTCCGCCCAGGAGGGGATGACCGGCCCCTCCGGCGCGGTGTCGGGCGCCCCGCCGGCCGCCACGCCCGTGCCCCCCGCGCCGCCGCTCCCCGTGCCGCCGACGCCCCTGCCGCCGCTGTCCTTGCCGCGGGCCCCACCGCCGTCGCGCTCCAGCACCAGCGCCTGGCCGACGTAGCTGCTCTGCACGCCCAGCACGACGGTGAACGTCATGTAGACGAGGGAGAAGACCGCGAAGCCCTCGGCGGACGACTCCCGCGCCGCGACCACCAGCACCGCGATGTTCGTCAGCGCCGCCACGCCCTGGTCGGCGACGGAGGAGGCGATCGCCCAGCGGGCGCGCATCTACCGCCGCGAGGAGCGCACGGCCCGGCTGTCGGCCGGGTAGTCCGCCCCCGTGGGCTCGGCCGGCGGCGCCGGCGCCGCCGTGCCCGTCCCCGCCTCGGCACCGCGGCCGTCCACCCGGTCGCCGCCTCTGCCGCCGCCCTTACCGGACCGGCCGCGCCCGCCCGCGTCGGGCTCGCCGCTGCCGTGCGAGTGCAGCACGGCGCCGAGCACCGTGCCGCCCGCGCCCGATATCAGCTCGCGGATCCGCGCCAGGTCCTCGCGGTGCACCTGCCGCGGGTCGCAGACGACGAGCACGCCGTCGACCCGGTCGGCCAGGGCCAGCGCGTCCGCGTACGACAGCACGGCCGGCGCCAGCACCACCACGACCGACCCCGGCGCGTCCGCCTCCGCGATCAGCTGTGTGGCGGGCGCGGACGTCAGCGCCCGCGCGGCGTTGCGCACCCGGGTCCCGGGGATGAGGTCGAACGCGCCGGACTCGCCCGCGTCGATCGGTATCTGCAGGCCCGTCGGCCAGCCGCCGTCGCCGCGCGCGGGCGTACGGGCCCAGCCGGGCCGCACCCCGTCGGCGGCGCTGAGCCGCGCCGACAGGCTCGGCGTGCGCAGGTCGGCCTCGACGAGCAGCACCTCGTGCCCCATCTCCACGAAGGACGCGGCCAGGTTGACCGAGACCGCGGCGGGGATGTCTATGCTGCCGCGCGGCGCGACCACCAGCAGCCGCCGCCGGTCGGCGAACCGCTGGTCGTAGGCCAGCCGGAAGGCCATCGAACGGTACTCCTCGGCGACCCGGCCGGTGGCCAGCAGCCCGCCGGGCCGGCGGGTGCGCGGCAGCGTGCCGAGCACCGGGGCGTGCAGCGCCCGTACGACATCGCTCTCCGAGCGCGCCGTGGGGTCGAAGACCAGCCGCACCCAGGCGACGAGCAGCCCGAGGCCCACGCCGAACGCGGCGCCGAGGCCGAGGAGCATGAGGAGACCCGGGCCCGCGGGCTCGGCGGGCGGCGTGGCGTCCCGCACGACGTGCCCCGGCGTGGTGTCGAGGGCCTGCAGCTTGGCGCGGTCGGCGGTGATCTGGCCGATGCTCTGGCTGAGCGAGGAGCGGGCGGAGAGCGCCGACTCCAGGGCGCTGCCCTCGCCGAGCGACTCGATCTCGTCATCGAGCGCGTCCCGCTCCGCGACCAGGGGTTTGACCTGTTCGTCGTAGGCCTCGACCATGTTGTCGATGGTGCGCCTGCTCTTGTCCTCGCGGTACGCGAGGTAGGCGGCGGCGAAGGCGTTGGAGCGCTCGGCGGCGGTCTCGGGGTCGTCCGCGCTGTAGTCGAAGCGGAGCACCAGCGTGTTCGGCGGGTTGGTGACCTGCAGGCCGTGCTGCAGCTTCTCGCCGTCTTCGGGGTGGCCGACCTCCTTCGCGGCGATCCTGGCCACCGCGTTGCTCGCGGCGGTCTGCCGCTCCGTGCCGATGTTCTCCTTGATGGCCGTGGCGTCGCTGCCGGAGGCGAAGGGGTCCAGGCTGACCTGGCGGAGCGTGACCTCGCTGGAGGCGATGTACTCGTCGCCGGAGGCCAGGGCGATCCAGCCGCCGCCGAGCAGCCCGAGGACGACGCCCAGGACGATCATTCCGCGGTAGCGCAGGAGCTGCCGGAACTGGTCGCGCAGCAGGTCCGGCTCGTCCTGCGGCTGCATGGCAGGGCTGTCGCCCGGAGCGTGCTGTGACATGGTCTCGGCCCCCCTCAACCGGTCTTTTCAGTATGGGGGACGGGCCCCCCGGCCGGCTCCCCGGCCGCCCTCGGCCTGTGGACGACCGGCGGGTTGTGGACAACGGCCTCCGGGGACCCGCCGGGGGCTCCGTCGAGTGCCTCGTCCAGCAGCGCCGTGATCCGGCCCAGACCCGCCTCGCTGCTCAGGTGCTCCCGCACGTACACCGGCCCCTTCGCGCCCAGCGTGCCGGCTGCCTCCGGGTCCGCGGCCAGCCTGCGCACCGCCTCCAGCAGCGCCTCCGGGTCCTCCGGCGGCACCGTCACCCCGGCCCCCGCACGCCGCATCTCCGCCGCCGTGCCGCCGCCGTCGGCGACCGAGGCCACCACGGGCCGGCCGGCGGCGAAGTACGAGGTGAGCTTCGACGGCACGCTCATGTCCAGCACCGACGACCGCTGGGTGACCGCCAGCACGTCCGCCGCGGCCAGCACGTCGGTGAACTCGCCGGAGTCCGCGGGGGGCAGGAAGTCGAGGTTCGGCAGCCCCGCGCCCAGGGCGGCGAGCCGCTCGCGCTGGTTGCCGTCGCCCATCAGCACGACCCGCAGCGAGGGGTCCCGGCGGGCCGCCTCGACGAGCACCTCCAGGCCCTGCTTCAGCCCCATGTTGCCGGAGTGCAGCAGCACCGTCTGCCCCTCGCGCCACCCCAGCAGCGCCCGCATCTCCGCGCGCGGCCGGGCCGGTCCTGCCACGTGGGACCAGTTGGGGACGACCCGTATCCGCCGCTCGGCCACGCCCATCGCGGCCACCCGCGGCACGAACGTCTCGTGGATCACACCGACCAGCGACGCCCGCCGCAGCACCCGGGACTCCACCGCGCGGGCGGCGGCCGCCGCCCGGCCCCCGCCGCGGATGCCGCTCTGCGCCGCGGCGGCGCCCATCAGGTCCTGCACGACGGGTATGTACGGCACCCCGTGGCGGTGGGCGAGGCTGGCGCCGAGCGCGCCGCCGGCCAGGCTGGGCAGCTGCGCGACGACCGCGTCGGGGGCGGCCATGCGGGGCGGCGCGACGACGCCGTGGGCGAGGATCGACGCCTCGTACAGCGCCCGCCGCACGGCGGTCTGCCGCGCGGGTACGGAGTGCCGGCGGCGGTGCACGCGGACGCCGGCCAGCTCCTCGTCCCGCCGCCAGGCGCCGCGGTAGTCCTCGGCGACGCGCCAGTTCGGGTAGTGCGGCATCCCGGCCAGCACATGCACCTCGGCCCGGCCGGACTCGACCCAGTGCTCCGCGATCTGCGTCGCGTACGGGCCGATCCCCGCCTGTTCCGGCGCATAGTTGGTCGAAACCAGCAGCACCCGCGTCACCTTGCCACCCCTCGTTTGCTTTCCCGAAGCCCGGGTTGCACCTTATCCGCACCTGACCGTTATGGTTGACACTCCTGGCGCGCCGGGGGTTGCGCCACTATCAGGGGGAAGTATTTGGGGGGTGCCGTGGCGCACACGGTCGGTTATGCACCGGGTGTCTACGACCTGTTTCACGTCGGACACCTGAACATCCTCCGGCACGCCCGGAGCCGCTGCGACTATCTCGTCGCGGGCGTGGTCTCCGACGAGATGGCACAGCTGGCGAAGGGCCGCGCCCCGGTCGTGCCGCTGGTCGAGCGGCTGGAGATCGTGCGCAGCATCCGGCACGTGGACGCCGCGTTCGTCGAGACCGTGCCCGACAAGCTGGAGACCTGGCAGCAGGTCCGCTTCGACGTCATCTTCAAGGGCGACGACTGGCGGGGCACGCCCAAGGGGGACAAGCTGGAGGCCGACTTCCGGTCGGTGGGCGTGGAGGTGGTGTACTTCCCGTACACCGTGCACACGTCGAGCACGCAGCTGCGCCGCGCCCTCGACGCCCTCGACGGCCGCGGCACCCGCGGCGAGGCCCAGGTCAGCTCGCCGCAGACAGCTCCCGGAACCATTTCGCCATGAAGGCGGCGAGGAACAGCCCCGCCGCCGCGGCCAGCGCCGTGTAGCCGGCGAGGAACGCGCGCTCGCTGCCCAGCAGCAGGAACACCACGCAGAAGACGCCGTAGTCCACGGGCAGCAGCGCCACCGCCCGCAGCCGCGACGGCGGCGGGGCGGGCGCGGGCGCCGCGTCCGCCGCGGGCTGTGCCTGCGGCTTCGGCTTCGGCTTGAGCTTGTCGGCCAGCAGCCCGCCGCAGAAGATCAGCACGGCGGCCAGCTGGAAGCCCAGCGGCAGCAGCAGCCAGCCGTCCGAGGAGAGGTCGAAGAAGCGGTAGAACGAGACGAGAACGGCGGCGTGCACCGCGGTGACCTTCGCGCAGTCGACGACGTGGTCCAGCCACTCGCCGGCCGCGCTCGACTCCCGGCGCAGCCGCGCCAGCTGGCCGTCCGCCGAGTCGAGGGCGAAGCCGGTGACGAGCAGCGCGTAGACCGCGACGGCCATCAGCCAGCCGGGGCGCACCAGCGCGACGGCGGCGATGCCGCCGCCGGTGAACGCGGCGCTGAGCAGCGTCACGTGGTTCGGCCGCAGCCCGGCGGCGTACGCGGCCGCCGCGAAGACCCGCCCCAGCGGCCGGTTGACGTGGCGCGAGTAGAGCGAGACGCCCTTCGCCGTTTTCTGAGCTTTGCGCAACTCGCTCAGTGCTGCCCCGAATGTCATGCGCAGCATGATGATCGCTCGCACCCGTCCCGGGGAAGGGTTTTCGCCGCCGGGACGCGAATGAGAGCCGAATCACTGCGCGGCTCCCCGGCACCGGCGGCGGATCCGGTCCCGGGCCGGTGCCCGGCCGCCGACCCGGGTAAGGTGACGCCGTTCCCAGGCCCCGCGCAGGAGTCGGAGAAGAAGATCATGCCGATACGCCGCTTCCGGGCGACCGTCGCCGCGGTGCCGTTGCTGGCGGCGACGCTGCTGACGGTCAGCGGGTGCGTCACGGTCCACGGCGAGGAGGTCCTCCAGCCGGCCGTGGCCAAGGACGAGGCGGCCCGCGTCCTCGACCGGTTCGGGAAGCTGAACAACAAGGCCAACGAGGACTACGACCTCGGCGTCAACTCCCGTATCGAGGCCGGCGGACTCCGCGAGATCGACCAGGCGGGCCTGAAGGTGCGCAAGGAGGACTCCCCCGAGGGCAACCCCGACTACGAGCCCCTTGAGTTCAGCGACACCCGCTACCTGATCCCCCAGCAGCGCGGCTGGCCGCGGTGGTTCGTCGCCGACACCCTGACCAACCGCAACGACCTGCGCTGGTTCATGGTCTTCGTCAAGGAGGAGCCGGAGTCCCGCTGGCACGCCACCCACCTCTCGCTGCTCGACGACGCCGAGGTGGCCGCCATCGGCGAGTTCGCCGAGGACGGCGACGGCCACGTCCGCCGGGTGCCGCTCGGCAAGTCCTCGGGGCTGGCCGTACCGCCGGGGCGGCTGGGGACGGCGTACGCGGCGTATCTGAAGGACGGCGACGGCGGTGACTTCGCGCCGGGGCAGCACACCTCCGAGCGGCTGGGCGCCCGCGAGCAGTACCGGCGTACGCCCGAGTACGTCACGCAGTACGTCGACGAGGCCACCCCCGAGTACCCGCCGGTCGCGCTGCGGCTGGCCGACGGCGGGGCGCTGGCGCTCTTCAGCAGCCGCCACTTCGTCAAGCAGACGATGGCCGAGGGCCAGGAGGTCGAGGTGCCACCGGCGGCCGGCACCCTGATGAAGGGCACCCCGGAGAAGTCGCTGACGCTGGAGCGGGTCTCGCAGCAGGCGGTGGTGGTGCCGCCGCGCGACGAGAAGGGCGACGGGATCGTCTTCTACAACCGTCTGGAGGGTCTGGTCGGCGCCGAGGGCAGCTGAGGGGGCGAGGGGGCAGGGGTCGCGGCGCGTACGCGTCAGCCCAGCGGCCAGGCCGCCTCGTGCTCCCGCTCCGCGCCCGCGTACGCCGCGCACGCGTCGGTCAGCGCCTCCAGCAGCGTCAGCGGGTCCGGCAGCGGGTGCTCGGGACCGCGCAGCCACGTCACGCCCTCGTCCCCCGGCAGCCGCGCCGGCGGCACCAGCACGTAACTGCCGCGGCAGTGCCAGCGCAGCCCCGGATGCTCGTCCGTGGTCTCGGGGCGGCAGTCCAGCTCGCACGGCCACCACTCGTCCTCGTCCTCGGGCGTGCCGCGGGTGGAGGTGAAGAACAGCATCCGCCCCGGACCCGGCGGCTCCGGGCTGACCGCGACCGGCCCGGCCGCGACGCCCTCCGCCTCCAGCCGCGCCAGCGCCCGCGTGCCCGCCTCCAGCGGCACGTCGAGCACGTCGTGGCTGCGGCCCGTGGCGGTGACGAAGTTGGCCTCAGGCTGGGCGGCCAGCCAGCGCTCGACGCGCTGCGCGTCGGCGCTGGCCTGCGTCTGCCAGGCGAAGGAGACGGCGTGGCGGCCGGGGGAGGGGCAGCCGATGCGGTCGCAGGAGCAGCCGTAGCCCTCGGGGTACGCGGCGGGCGCCAGCGGCAGACCCGCGTCGGCGGCGGCGAGCAGCAGCTCCCTGCGCTCGGCGGCGGCCGCCTGCAGGCGCTCCGCGGCGGCGGCGCTGCCGCGCGTCCGGCCGCGGCGGGTGCCGGAAAGCCAGTCCGGAAGCCTGCGTACCCGTGCCATGCGTCCCCTCACCTCGGCCCGTCGTCCCGATGGCCCCGATCTTCATGCTGCCACCTGACCGGGTGCCCGTAGGCCGATACTGTGCCACGGTATGCCATCCGGAACGCCGGCCGCCCTCCGGTACCGAGGCGCCGGGACCCGCCGCGGCCGCCGGCCGCCGGCCGGCCCGTACGCCCGGACCTGCGCGGATGCGGACGATCAGGCTGACCGACACGCCCCCGGGCCGGCGCGGCGCGCGATGAAAACGTGACCACCGCGCACCAGTGCGTATCGCGCTGATTACGCCGGTGGCGGGCGGTGAACCGCGGGGCGTTCCCGCCCGTGCCGCCGCGCCCCGCGACACGTCTCCGGCCACTCGTGTCGCAGTGCTGCGCGCGCGGCACTTCAGCGGGCACCATTCGGTTACGTGCGTCGGCGCGCGCGATCCGCGGGCCGGCGCTTGGTCGTCAGCAGTGAGGAGCCCTCGTTGTTGCGCACAGCCTCGGCGCGCCGGTACCTGATGTGCCCACCGGCACACTTCGCCGTCACGTACTCCATCAACCCGTGGATGGACCCCGCCAAGCCCGTCGACCTCCAGCTCGCGCTCGCGCAGTGGGAGGACCTCGTCGCCCGCCAGCGTTCCCTCGGCCACACCGTCGAGCTGCTGGAGCCCGACCCCGCCCTGCCGGACATGGTCTTCGCCGCCAACGGCGCGCTCGTCGTCGACGGCCGCGTGCTCGGCGCGCGCTTCGCCTACCCGCAGCGCAGCGGCGAGGCCACCGCCCAGCGCCGCTGGTTCCGCGCCCACGGCTTCACCGACTACCACCTGCCGGAACACGTCAACGAGGGCGAGGGCGACTTCGCCGTCACCCGCTCCTGGATCCTCGCCGGGCGCGGCTTCCGCAGCAGCCCCGAGTCGCACGCCGAGGCACAGGAGTACCTGGGCCGGCCGGTCATCGGCCTCGACCTCGTCGACCCGCGCTTCTACCACCTCGACACCGCGCTGTGCGTCCTGGACGACTCCACCGACACCGACGTCATGTACTACCCGGCCGCCTTCTCGCCGGGCAGCCGGGACGTCCTCGCCCGGCTCTTCCCCGACGCCGTCCTGGCGGCGGAGGAGGACGCGCTGGCGCTGGGCCTCAACGCCGTCAGCGACGGCCGCCACGTGCTGCTGCCGCAGGGGGCGGCCGGGCTGGCCGCCCCGCTGCGGGCGCGGGGCTTCGAACCGATCCCGATGGACCTGACGGAGCTGCTCAAGGGCGGCGGCAGCGTGAAGTGCTGCACGCTGGAGCTGCGCGACTGAGCGGCCGCGGGACCGAGCGGCCGACCAGCTCCGCGGTTGCGTGGCCTCGTGGCTGATCGGCGTGGCTGATCGGCCCGGCTAGGGAAGGCCGTGGCCGTCGCCCTCCGGCGGCGGCCACGCATCGCCCCACCGCACGTCCCGGGCGGCCCGGTAGCGCGGCCCCTGCCGCTTGGAGACGGTCGTACCGGCCAGCCCCTCGCCGGCCATGCACAGCCGCAGCAGCACCTGGCCCTTGCGCAGCTGCGGATGGCGTACGACGCGGCCGGCCGCCGGCGCCCCGCCCACGCGGTCCGGGCGGGCGGCGGCCACGTACGCGAACTTCTCGTCCTCGTGCCCCAGCTCGCCGCCCTTGATCCGCCGGTGCAGCGCGGACCGCTGGACGCGGGCGGCGAAGTGGCACCAGTCGGCGGTCCCCGCCATGGGGCACGCCGCGCTGTGCGGACACGGTGCCAGCACCTCGAACCCGGCGGCCACCAGCTGCCGCCGCGCGTCGAGCACCCGGCGGTACCCCTCCGGCGTACCCGGCTCCACGACCACGACGCCGCCGCGCGCGCTGCGGGCCGCGTCCGCGACGACGTCGCGGCGTACGTCCTCGGACAGCTCGCCGAGCACGTACGAGACGGTGACCAGCCCGGCCGGCGCCCACGCGGAGCCGGCCGTGCCGAGCGGGTGGCGGCGCCACCCGGCGGCGCGTACCGCCGGGGCGGCGGCGCCGGCCGCCAGCTCGCGGCCGACCGCCAGCGCCGGTTCCGCCTGGTCGAGGACGACGGTCGGGCGCGACCCGTCCGGCCAGACGGCCGCCGCCGCCCAGACCGCGGCGCCGGTCCCGCCGCCCACGTCGAGGTGGCTGTCCGGCTCCCAGCCGGGCGCGGCGCCGGCCAGCGCGCGCAGCGCGGCCCGTACGGCCTGGAAGGTGGCCGGCATGCGGTACGCGGCGTACGCCGCCACGTCGTCCCGGTCGCGCAGCGCCGGGGCGGGGCCGCCGCCGCGGTATCCGGCGACGAGCCGCTCCACGGCCGCGGCGGTGCGCCGCGCGCCCGCTCCGTCGAGCAGCCGCCCGAGCCCGGCGCGGAGATCATCCTCGGCATTCACGCCCCGAGCCTACGGCCCGCCGCACCCCGCCAGAACGCCGCACCGGGCCCCGCCGGTGCGCCGCCGGTGCCGGTTGCATCGGCGCCCTCGCCGGGAGGCGGTCAGCGCAGCCGCTTGCCCTCGTCCGGCCGGAACGTCGCCACCAGCGCCAGACACAGCACCGCGATCCCGATCCGCCCCGTCGCCTGCAGCAGCGGTCCGCGGAGCAGGATGAACGAGTACCCCGCGATCAGCGGGACCACCGTCGCCAGCACGTTCCCCGGATCGCGCGACATGTGCCCCGACTCCGCGAACCTCCGGTCCGTCCGCGCCGCCGCGTACCCCACGAGCAGCAGCCCGCCCGTCATCCCCAGCGGCCCGAAGTCCAGCCACAGCTCCGTCCACAGCGGCGAGGACAGGTTGACGTTCGTCATCCCCATCCACGTGCCCACCTTCACGCCCGAGTCGAGCTGCTTGCCGTCCCACACCGACCGCGGCACGAAGAAGAACGCCGAGGACGCCAGCTGCTTGCCGTAGGTGTGGCCGGTGCCCGAGTCCACGTACGAGATGGTGTTCGCGAACATCACCGTCTGGTCGTAGTCCTTCATCACCAGCGGCTCCAGCACCGACCCCGACCGCGTCTCCTTCCGCCCGGAATCGTCGTAGCGGAACTTGTCCGCGAACGGGAACAGCAGCACCGCCAGCGCCACGCCCCCGGCGAGCGCCGCACGGTAGACGACGGGACTGCGCGGGAACGCGGTGAACAGCAGCGCGAAGGCGACCGTCAGGAACCAGTACCGCGGGTTGGAGATCGGGTTGTTCACGATCCCGTTGACCAGGACGAGCCCCGCCCACGGCAGCACCACGCCCGGCTGCCGCCTGGCGCGCCGCGACGTCACCAGCCAGCGCGTCGTCATCAGCAGCGCCAGCAGCGCCGGGACCGTACCGAAGCCGCGCAGGAACGCCGAGCCGACCTGCGAGCCGGACGTGCCGCCGCCGGTCAGCTCGTCGCTGATCGCCTGGCGGCTGTCGAAGAACGGCGCCGGGCCGCCGAAGGAGGCGATGAGCAGGCCGCTGCCCGCGTACGCGAAGATCACCAGCAGGTACAGCCGGTGCTTGTTGACCGACGCCGCCGGCCGCGGCCGGCTCAGCCGGGCCTCCGACGCGTGCCGCGACAGCAGCGCGCCGACGTCGAACGCGACGAAGCCGGCGAGCACCAGCGCCACCGCCATCGTGAAGTCGCCCCGGGTGCCGACGACGGGCGTCGGCGTCTGCTCCAGCACGATCTGCGCCAGCGGCGCGACGCCCATCGCGACGTAGCAGAAGAGCCACACGGTGCCCTGGATCAGCCGCCGCCGGCCGGCGAGGACCATCGCGGACAGCCGGGCGCCCGCGTAGCAGGTGGTGGCCAGCTGGAGCCAGAACACCCCGTCCCGCACGTCGGGCTGGGAGCGGCCGGCGACGGCCAGCGGGAGGACGAAGACGAGCGCGACGACCAGCGGGACGGAGAGGGCGCGGGAGAGCACCGCGCGGGGGGCGGGGCTCTTGGGGATGACGAAGGGGGCGAACGGGCGCCAGGTCCGGCTGCCGATGCGCGGGCCGGCGGCGGCGTCGGCGCCGTCGCCGGTCTCGGCACGGTTGCCGGCGCCGGTGTGTGGGCCGGTGTGTGGACCGGTGCCGTGGCGCGTACGGCGGGCGGCCCTCGCGGCCAGCGGCGCCATCCGGATCTGGACGGTCTCGTCGAGCGGCGCCCGGGCCTCGCCGTCGCCCTCGCCGGGCCGTCGTCCGCCCGATCGGTCTGCCATTACCGGAATTGCCCCCGCCCGTATCGTCCCGTATACCCGTCCCGCAACCGAAGACAGTCTAAAGAGGCGCCGGGTTGTGCGCCGGGTAGGCTCCGGGAACACACGTACGGTGCCGGGGGGTGCCGAGGAGGGGACCGTCTTGAGAATTCTGCATGTCGTCACGCTGCACACGCCCACGAACGACTTCGGCGGCCCCACGCGCGTCGCGCTCAACCTGTCGAAGGGGCTCCGCGCCCGGGGCGTCGACTCCCGCATCGCCACCCTCGGCGACGGCTTCGACGGCCCGCTGCCCCGCGACATCGACGGCGTGCCCACCTGGATGTACCAGGCCAGGCACGTGCTGCCGCGGTTCGAGGTGAGCGGCATCACCTCACCCGCGCTGCTGGCCCGCGCCCGCCGCCTCGTCCGCTCCGCCGACGTCGTGCACGTCCACCTCATGCGGGACCTCATCACGCTGCCGTTCGCCCTCATCGCCCAGCAGGCCGGGGTGCCGGTGGTGCTCCAGACCCACGGCATGATCGACCCCACCGAGAAGCCGGTGGCCCGCGCCGTGGACGTGCTCGGGCTGCGCCGCGCGCTGCGCAAGGCGGACGCGACCCTGTACCTGACGGAGTTCGAACACGGCGAGATCCAGGCCGTCGTCCCGGACACCCCCCTGGCCCGGCCGCGCCGCCTCGTCAACGGCGTGCTGCCGCAGGAGCGCCGCCCCGCGCGGACCGAGGGGCCGCCCACGGTCGTCTACGTCGCGCGGGTGCAGGAGCGCAAGCGGCCGGAGGACTTCATCCGGGCGATCCCCGTGGTGCTGGCGAAGTACCCGGACGCCCGCTTCGTCCTCGCCGGCCCGGACACCGGCGCGCTGGCCGAGCCGATGATGCGGCTGGCCGAGGAACTGCGGGTGTCGGACTCGGTGTCGTACGTCGGCTCCCTCACCCCCGACGAGGTGCTGGCCCAGCACCGCGCCGCCGACGTCTACGTACTGCCGTCGGTGGTCGAGCCGTTCCCCGTCTCCGTACTGGAGGCCATGTCGGTCGGCGTCCCCGTGGTGATCACCCGCACCTGCGGCCTCGGCCCCGACGTGGCGGAAGCCGGCGCGGGCCGGGTCCTCGACAGCCGCGCCGACGCCGACAACGGCCCGCTGGTCGGCCAGGCCGTACTGGAACTGCTGGACCCGGCCGCCAACGAGGAGGCGTCACAGGCCGCCTGGCAGCTGATCAACGACCGGTTCGCGATCGACGGCGTGGTCGACACCCTGTTGAACGTGTACGACGAGGTACGCCGCTGACGCGTACGCGCATGCCGTGCCGGTCTACTTCACCTTGGTGCGTCCCGGTTCGGCCGGTGGTCGAGTTCGGCGGTGCAGGTGGCGCGGCCGTGGGGGCCGGTGGCGGTGGCGCGCTGGCGGTGCTGCCCGGCGACGGCGAGGGTGCAGGTGGCGCGGGTGCCGTCGGCGGGGAGGACGACGGTGAGGGTGGCGTCTTTGCGTCGCGGGACGTCGACGGTTGTGGTCCAGGGCAGTTCGGCGTCGGGCAGGGTGGTGGCGGTGCCTTTGGGGCTGTTGCCGAGGTAGGTGACGTGGGCGTTGCCGCTGCCTTGGACGGTGTAGGTGACGGCGGCGGTGGGCACGTGGCGCTCGGGGGGTGCGGGGTCGTCGTCGCGGGTTGTGGCGTAGGCGAGGAGCGCGGCTGCGGCTGCGGCTGCGGCCGAGAGTGCGACGGCGACGGCGATAGTCAGGCGGCGCCGCGGCGGGCGTGCGGGCGGGGGCGGGTTATCGGGTTGGGTTTCCGCGGTTGTCGCGGTTTCCGCGGTAGGCATGGGCGGGATTCCTTTTCTGTGGTGTGGGGAATCGGTGGAGAGCGTAGCGGGCGTCGGGGCCGAATGTAATCGGCTGGGAGGGTGCTGTGAGCCCTCAATTTCCTGTGCGGGTAGCGGACCTTTCGGCCGGTTCGCGGGTGGTGCGGTGATCGCGCGTTGCACTTGGCGAGAATTCGCCGTCTGTGGCTGAAGCCTCGGGTTCACGTGCGGGTGCGGCGGTGGGCGGGCCGCTGTGGTGGGGCTGACCTGGGCGGTCTCGTGGGTCTCTGTGTGCGTATGCTGCTACGCAGTGTCGCTGATTGAGGTATGTATGTCTTGGTTTCGTCGTATATCGGTGTGTGGTTGACAGGTGCACGGCTGGGCGTTGAGGATCGCGGCTGCCCCCCATTGATGTGTGCGTTGTGCTGGCCGGGTAATTGCCCGTCCGGTTGTTCGGCGTGCCGTTTTCCGCGTGTTTCGTGCGCGTGGATTTTGTTGTGGAGGGTGTGGGATGCGGGCTCGGCTGGCGCGTTTTGTTTCGTCGGTGGTGATGGCGGCGTTGATGGTGGCGTTGCTGCCGCAGCCGGCTTTTGCGGCGGGTTCCACCCCGGGGCTGGGCGGGGCGGTGAACGCGGTCACCGGCTTGTTCACCGCCGGCGATGACGACGATGACGGCGGCGGGCCGCCGTCGGGTGACAGCCGGGTGCCTGCGAGCCGGGAGAAGCTGCCTGAGGGCAAGGCGGAGCCGGCGGCGAAGCGGGTGAAGGAACTGACCGGGCGGCGCACGCCCGAGGCGCGGTTCTGGCGGATGTCGGATGGTGGGGTTGAGGCGGAGCTGGCGGCGGCGCCGACGTCGTACGAGACGCGGGGCGGGGCGTGGAAGCCGATCGACACCGCGGTGACGAAGACCGGCGCGAAGGGCTTCGCGTACGCCAACACCAGCAACCTGGCCAGGAGTTACTTCGGCAATACGCCTGGGCGGTTGCTGAAGGTGGAGGGGGAACTGGGCCAGTCGGTGACGTTCGGCCTGAAGGACGCGGACGGGCCGCTCAAGCCGCAGGTGGAGAAGAACACGATCACCTACCCGGATGCCGTGGCCGGGGCGGATCTGTCGTACCGGGTGGGTGCGGGGGAAGTGAAGGAGGACATCGTCCTGGCCGATCGGCCGGAGGGTCCGGTGTCGTTCACGTTCACGATGGATGTCACCGATGGTTTGACGCCGAAGGTGCGTAAGGACGGGTCGGTGGCGTTCTTCCATGAGACCCGCAGGGCGCCGGTGGTGGTGATCCCGGCGCCGTTCATGACCGATGCCCGCAACGAAGCTTCCTCCCCCTACGGCAAGGTGTGGAGTCCGAAGGTCACGCAGGAACTGTCCCGTGCGGGGAAGGGCTGGGAGCTGACCATCACGCCGGACGCGGGCTGGCTGGCGGCGGATGAGCGGCGGTATCCGGTGCGGATCGATCCGACGATCACGATTGCGCCGTCGTCGTCTGAGTCGCAGGACGTGATGGTGCTGTCGGATCAGTCGGGGGTGAATTTCGCGCCGGCGTGGAACATGTCGGTGGGCACGACGGAGACCGGGGTGGCGCGGTCGCTGATCAAGTTCCCGCTGGAGGAGATCCCGGCGGGGGTGACGGTGGATGCGGCGCGGCTGAGTCTGTATTACGACCAGGCGCACACCACCGGCGGCAAGAGCGTGAAGATCCAGGCGTATGAGGCCACGGGCGCGTGGGACGAGTTGTCGGCCACGTGGGAGAACACCCAGGGCCTGGTGGGGGACCTGTCGGGGACGAAGCTGCAGCTGGACGACGGCCGCGCCGGGACGGCCGGGGTGGGCGACTGGACCCGGGTGGCGGGCGCGGGTTACGAGTCGGACTACCGCTTCAACCAGAACTCGGCGACGGGCGAGTCGTACACGTGGCGGCCGCAGATCCACGACAGCGGAACGTATCTGGCGGATGTGCATCTGCCGGGGGTGTCGGACGCGGCGTCGGCGGCGCCGTATGAGGTCAGACACCGGGGTGGGACGAGTTCGTTCACGGTGGATCAGCGGGGTTCGTCGGGCCGGTGGGTGGACCTGGGCGGGGGGCAGTTTTCCTTCGGCAGGGGCACCGCGGGCAGCATCACGTTGGGTGACACGGGGGACGCCGGGAGCAAGAACATCGCGGATGCGGTGCGGTTGGTCAATCGGGCGGAGGTGTGGAAGGACGCGGGGGAGTACAACGAGTGGCACAACTTCCCGGTGAAGAACTCGGTGCAGGAGTGGGTCAACGGCTCCCTGCCCAACAACGGCTTCATCCTCAAGGCGTCCGATGAGAGCCCCAGGGGTGCCGACGCGCGTGGAGGGCCGCGGTATGAGTCCTCCGATGCCGCCTACTACAACGGGGAGACCTCGACCATTCCGCGGTTGACGGTCTCGTACGGCCGTATCGGCACGGCGCTTGAGTCGCCGACGGTGGTGCACGGCACCGGCCCGGAGCTGCACTGGAAGCCCTACACGAACACCAGCGGCGATGCGGGTGCGGACTTCGTGGAGTATCAGATCCACCGCTCGACGAGGCAGGCGTTCACCCCGTCCGCCGCCACGCTGATCGCACCGATCGGGGAGCGGACTTCGGACAGTTTCACGGATACGACGGCGACGCCGACGCCGCAGTCTTCCAGTGAGGAGATCGGGAAGGCGTACTACTACCAGATCGCGGTCAAGACCGCCGATGGTGATCTGCTGGGCTCGCCGACGAGGATCGTGGGGATCCCGAAGGCAGGCCGGACGATGAAACTCATCCAGGGCCAGTCCGACGGGGCGGTCAAGGACACCACACTGTCCTCACAACAGCCGGACACCAACCAGGACACCATCGAGTCGTGGGGGGTGGGGCAGAACTGGCTGAGCGTGGGCAACAATTCCGGCACCTACGGCACGACCCGGACGCTGCTGGACTTCGACACCTCCACGATCCCGTCCACGGCGACGGTGCTGGAGTCGCAGCTGCATATGTGGGGGGTTCAGACCACCCGGGATGAGGGCTCGACGGGCGCAATGTATGAGCTGCGGCCGCTTCAGAAGGGCTTCGGTGAGGGCGCCGCCACCTGGAACAGCAACACCTCCACCGGGACATGGGCCTCTCCGGGGGGCGACTACGGCGCGACCGTCTCGGGCACGGTGCCGCAGTGGACGGAGGAGGTGGGCCGGCAGCGGTGGGATGCCACCTCGATGACCCAGGGCTGGGTGGCCGACCCGTCGTCCAACAAGGGCGCGATGGTCAAGCTGGCGGACGAGTCCTCCAGCGGGACGCGGGAGCGGTCGCTGTGGCTGTCCAGCGAGGGCCAGGACCAGCAGCTGGGCCCGCTGCTTCGGGTGATCTATGTCGATGCGACGGCGGCCTCGACGTACTACGCGCCCGGTACCCCGCAGAGGATGACGCCGAACACCACCTATGAGGTGGAGGTGACGTTCACCAACACCACCGACTTCACCATGAACGGCACCAACCCCGATGGGTGGGGGCTGTCGTACCGGTGGACGCTGCCGGACGGCAGCACCCCGCCCGGACTGGGGCAGCCGCTGCTCACCGACCTGCCGGAGAGTATCCCGCCCGGTGAGGAACGCACCGTCACCGCGCGGGTGAAGACGCCCATCAACTCCGATGCCGGAAACAAACGCACCGACTATCAGCTGACCTGGGATGTGTATGCCCCGTCGCTGGATGCGTGGCTGTCCGAGCGGCATAACATTCCGGCTCTGACGCAGCGGGTGGCGGTGGAGGATCCCACCTCCGACCAGCTGGGTCTGGAGAAGTTCTACTCCTACACCGGCACCCCGGCCGGCGCCGGCTCGTCGGTGATGAGCAACGCCGCCGCCGGCAACGCGGTGTGGTCGTACAACGCCTTCACCAACCCCGGCCGCGGGCTGAACACCTTCTTCCGCATCGCCTACAACTCTCTGGACACCTCCGACACGGTCACCGGCCACGGCATCTCCGCCCAGGCCGCCGGCCCGCTGCGCCTCGGCGCGCCGCTGGACTTCCACCCCAACCCGAACCCGACCGAGGTGCGGTGGCCGGACGGTGACGGCACCACCCACGTGTTCGAAAAGCAGGACGACGGGTCGTTCAAGGCCCCCGCAGGGGTGCACTACAAGCTCGCACCCAAGCAGGGTCTGGACTGCACCCCGGCGAAGGACCCCATACCGGATGCATGGACGGCGACGCGCCCGGACGGTACCCGGTTCCTGTTCGGCTGCGACGGCTACCTCACTTCCGTCATCGACTCCAACGGCAACACGCAGACGTACACGTACACCGAGCGGAAGTCGAACAACAAGCCGGTCAAGTTCCTCGACTACATCACCGACCCCGCCGGCCGGAAGTCCCTTCAGATCGACTACTACCACAAGGGCGACGCCAGCTATGAGTACATCAACGACGCGGGCGAGCAGGTCACCGGCTCGGGGAAGCTGACGAACTCCAAGATCTACGACCACGTCAAGTCGGTCACCGACATCTCCGGCCGCACGCTTGCGTTCTACTACACCGACAAGGGCCTCCTGGGCCGCATGGTCGACGGCGCGGGCAGTGCGCAGCCGAAGGAGTTCGACTTCACCTACGACGCCACCCAGGGCAACAAGAACGTCAAGCTCGTCGCCGTCGAAGATCCACGCCAGAACACCACCGCACTGGACTACCACGATCCCAATACCGGGGATGACCCGAAGTACCACTGGTGGACCAAGCAGATCACCGACCGGCGCGACAACGACACCGGGTTTGTCTACATGACCAACGCGGGCACGGCGGAGTTCCTCGACACCCGGGTGACCGACGCCGAGGGCAACGTCACCGATACCACCACCGACGACTTCGGCCGCCCGGTGGCCACGGTCAACGCCAAGAACGAGACCACGCAAATGTCGTGGGACGCCGACAACAACGTCACCTACCTCCGCGAGAACAACGGCGCCGAAACCGCCTACTGCTACGACCCCGTCACCGGCTACCCCCTGTGGCAACGCGACGCCGAGCAGAACAACGCCGCCGGCGGCGCCCCGCCACCCACCGACTGCACCGACGGCACGGCCCCCGACAACGCAACGGCCTTCGCATACACCGCGCGGTCCGACGACGGGTACGTGAAGGACTTGACGGGCAAGTCCTCGCCCGAGGGCCGCGCCTGGAGTTTCGGCTACGACACGAACGGCAACCTCACTTCGGTCACCGACCCCAAGGGCACCGCCACCGCAGACGAGGGCGACTACACCACCCGCTACACCTACGACGCCCACGGCCAGCTCAAGACCGCCACCGACCCGCGCGGGAACACCACCGCCCACGCCGACTTCACGGCCACCGGATACCCGCGGCTGATCACCGACCCGCAGGGCAACGGCACCGACTTCGTCTACGACGAACGCGGCCAGGTCACCAAGGTCACCGATGCTCTGGAAAAGACCACCACCCAGGCCTACGACACCTTCGGCCGCCCGGGTGAGAACCGCGTCCCCAAGGACCAGAACGCCTCGGTGTTCATCACCACCCCCGCCCCGGTCTACGACGCCAACGACAACATCACCAAGACCACCGCCCCCAACGGCGCGGTCTCCACCGCCGTCTACGACCCAGCCGACCTGGTCACCTCAGCCACCACCCCGGACAACAACACCACTGACCGGGAGACTCGCTACACCTACGACCGCGTCGGCAATCTGATCACCACCACCGAACCCAAAGGCGTGGCTACCGCGGACAACCCGGACGACTTCGTCACCACGAACCACTACAACGCGATCTACCAGCTCACCGACGTGGTCAACGCCGACGGCGACAAGGTCTCCTACCGCTACGACGACGTCGGCAACCTCACCCACGTCATCGACCCCAAGAAGAACACCACCCCCGACACCTCCGACTTCACCACCACCACCGACTACGACCTCAACCACCGCCCGGTCACGGTCACCGACGCCGCAGGCGAGACCACCACCACCGCCTACGACAAAGACTCCCTGGTCATCTCCACCACCGACCAGGCCGGCAAGACCACCGAAGTCGACTACGACGAGCGCGGCCTGCCCGTCGAGCAGCGCGTGCCGTACACCGACACCACCACGCGCACCACGAAGTTCACCTACGACCAGGCCGGCAACCCCACCAAGGTCGAAACCCCCCGGGGCACCGCCACCACCACCGCAAACGACTTCACCCACCGCACCACCTACGACGAACTCAACCGCCCGGTGCGCCAGTACCAGCCCTACGACCCCAACGACACCCGCTACAACGACCCCGACATCTACACCGAAACCCGCTACGACGCCGTCGGACGTATCGCCACGGTCTCTGCGCCGCCGTCGCACGACCAGACGGTGCGCAACGACACCAGCTACGAGTACTTCGACACCGGCTGGATCCGTACCGCCACCGATCCGTGGGAGATCGTCACCCGCTACGACTACAACGACCTCGGCCAGCAGACCAGCCGACGGCTGATCTCCGCGGGCGGCTCGATGGAACGCCCGATGAACTGGGGCTACTACTCTGACGGGTCGCTGCGCACCAGGAAGGACTCCGGCGTCCCCGACGGCTCTGCGGTGGTCCTGGTCGACAACTCCGACGCCCAGCACACCTCCACCTCAGGAACCTGGAAGACCTCGAAGTCCATTGCCTTGTCGGGCGATTCGAAGGACACCGGCTTCAACCACCGCACCCAAGCCTCAGACCAGGGATCGTTCACCTGGCAAACTGTGATCCCCCGCGATGGGGAGTACACCGCCTACGCCAAATACCCCGAGAAGTCGGATGCGGGTGTCGCCACCTACCGGATCGGCCACGCCGGCGGCAAGGTGACCAGCAAGGTCGACCAGGCCGAGAACGCCGGCCGGTGGGTGAAACTGGGCACGTACCGCTACAAGCAGGGCATCAAGTCGATCACGGTCTCCGGAACCGGCCAGGGCACCGTCAGTGCGGACGCGGTCAAGCTGGTCCGCACCTACTCCGCGGCGGCTGACACCGAGGAGAAGGTTTTCGGCTACCGCTACGACCGCAACGGCAACCTCACCGACATCGACGACACCTCCTCGGGCGCCAGGATCGACGCCTACACCATGGCCTACACCGGCCTCAACCAGCTGCAGAAAGTCACCGAGAACCTTGCCGGGGAGCCGAAGAAGACCACCGCCCTGACGTACGACGTCAACGGCCTGCTCCAGACCGTCACCCACCCGGACGTATTCCAGTCCTATGCCTACGACGTGCGCAACATGGTCGACCTCGTCGAGGCAGGCGACAGCGCAGATGACACGGGCAAGCGGACAACCTCCTACGACTACACGGCCCGCGGCCAGAAACTGCGCGAGTACAAGGCGAACGACAACTACGTCGACTACACCTACTACGCCAACGGCGCACTGAAGACAACGCAGGAGTACAACGACTACGACCTCGTCGCCTCGCACGAGTACGGCTGGGATGCCAACGGCAACAAGTCCCGCGACGTGGCGAAGAAGATGAACGCCGACAACCACGCGGCGTATCTGGAATCGACCACAACGTACACCTACGACCCGGTGGACCGGATCGCGCAGGTCACCAAGACGGGCAACGGGGCAGGCAGCGAGAGCTACGTCCACGACGCCAACGACAACGTCATCAGCCAGACAATCGAGAACACCGACACCACCTACACCTACAACCGCAACCGCCTGATCACCGCGGCCACCGACGGCACCACCGCCACCGCCTCGTACAACTACGACCCCTACGGCCGGCTCGACACCGTCACCGCCGCCGGCCAGAGCATCGAACGCAACACCTACGACGGCTTCGACCGCATCACCGAACACAGCCGCCTCCAGGACGACGGCACCCAGAAGCAGACCACCTACACCTACGACCCCCTGGACCGCACCACCTCCACCACCACCCACAGCGGCAAGACCACCGACTACAGCTACCTCGGCCTGTCCGGCCAAGTCCTCGACGAACGAGTCGCCGGCGAGGTCACCAAGTCCTACCAGTACGGCCCCTGGGGCAACCGCCTCTCCCAGATCACCCACAACACCGACGGCACCCAGGAACTCGGCGTCTACGGCTACAACAGCCACACCGACGTCGAAACCGTCACCACCGCCGACGGCAACACCAAAGCCACCTACGGCTACACCGCCTACGGCACCAACGACGACTCCGAATTCACCGGCATCGACAAACCCGACACCACCACCCCCGACCAGGAGCCGTACAACCCCTACCGCTTCAACTCCAAACGCTGGGACCAGGCCACCCAGACCTACGACATGGGCTTCCGCAACTACAGCCCCGGCCTCAACCGCTTCCTCACCCGCGACACCTACAACGGCGCCCTCGCCGACATGAACCTGGCCACCGACCCCCTCACCGGCAACCGCTACGCCTTCACCGGAGGAAACCCCACTACAGGCATCGAACTCGACGGGCACCGCTACTCCTCCCTCGATTACCAGTCAGACGGCGATGCGTGGATGCAGTACGAGGCCTACGACTCCCCGCAGGAGCTGGAGCAGGACCTGGCCGGTTTCGAGGCCCGGCCTGCCGGTGATGGATTTGACTTCGTCGCCGGTATCGTCGACGCGGTCGTGGTGGAACCTGTCAAGGCGGGTGTTGATGTTGTCGACCCCAGCGGAACGGCTTCTGGGAAGATCGACGATTTCCAAGGCTGGGTCGAGGACAAGGCAGGGATCGACTCGACCTCCCGCCGGTACAGCGCGGGACAGTTCTTTGTCGACATCGTCGGTGGTATCAGCGGGGCAGCCAGGTCCGCCGTCAGAAGTGTCAATCGCGCCGCCGGAGCCGCTGACGCGGCTGGAGACGCGGCTGGCGCCTGCCGACGGAACAGCTTCACCGCGGACACGAAGGTGCTGTACGCGGATGGCACCACGAAACCGATCGAAGAGGTAGAGATCGGCGACAAGATCGTCGCAACAGATCCCAAGACCGGTGAAACCAGCGTCGAGACTGTCACCGACACCATCACCGGCAAGGGCTCAAAGAACCTCGTCAAGATCACGATCGACATCGACGGCAAGCACGGCGACAAAACGGCCACCGTCACCGCCACCGACGGTCACCCCTTCTGGGTCCCCGAACTGGACGAATGGATCGACGCCACCAACCTGCAGTCCGGCCAGTGGCTGCAGACCAGCGCCGGCACCCACATCCAGATCACGGCCATCAAGCACTGGACCACCCACACCACCGTCCACAACCTGACAGTCACCAACCACCACACGTACTATGTGCTGGCGGGGGCCACGCCGGTCCTTGTCCACAATTGCAACCTCTCTGCGCGGGCGAGTGAAATTCACGCCGCCGAACCGGACGAGTTTGTTCGTAAAAACGTAAGTACGGTAGCTGTAATTAGGGCTGACACTCCTCATGGCCCGATCAACGTTGTTGCCGGATCTGGTGATGGTCTGACGCCCGCGCAGATGTCCGCCATTGGCAAGGGTGAGATCGTCGCCGACAACATTCCAGGCACTCACGCAGAGCAGAATGCCCTACTCTTCATTAATGACATGGGATGGACTCCCATGTCAGGAGGCACGTCTCGTAACGTTTGCCTGGGTAGGTGTGCACCACTCATCCGAGGCACAGGCGGTAAGATGATGGGCGAGGTGTATCCCGGAAGTGGGACAACTACAACTCGCCAGAGGAGTTTTGAGTGGTAGTCGACGAGGCCGTTGCGGCAACCCTTCGAGAGCAGTCTCAGGATCAGGTTGCAACCTTCGTTGCGAGCTGTGCGGAGCGGATGGTGCAGGTCTTCACGGGTTTGTGTGGCGACGATCCTGCGCGGAGTGGCGATGCTGATTTCATCGTCCGCGTCGTAGAGGATCTTTGGAATCCTGGAATTCCGGCAGAATCATTCCAGAGGTACGTGGTCTCTCTGGAGGGTTTTCAAGAGCTCGAGCCGTCTGACGAAGAGCTCGTCGAAGTGAGAGGAATCTATTCCTTCTACTCGGTGCTTGCGTTGCGTTACGCTGCCCTTTATCGCTCCAATTCCGATACTGAGGATGCACTCAAATGCGCGCACGCATGCCTGACGTCGATGGGTCAATTGGATCAGAACCTTCCGGGTGCTGAATTCTTCGCCCAGGAGGCCGAGTCTCAGCGTCGTGCGATTTCCGCTCCTCCTCTGGGGGTATTGAGTGCGGGGCTTATTTCGCAACTCAGAGAGGGTGACCGAACCGCTAGCCGAGAGCGTCTGGTGGCGATTAAGAGTCGATTGGCGAGCTGACCCCAAGAGTAATCCAGGAGCCCCGCCGAGGCACATTCTCGGTGGGGCTCCTGGGGTGTTTGACCAGGGCTTCTTCAAGTTCCCGGATCGCGTAGATCCCTTGCTCAGGACGGGATCTGACGGGGTAGCAGAACAGGCACGGGACCAGTGACGTTTTCTCAACCTCGTTGATTCCAGGTGTTGTTGAGTGTGAGGGCGGCTTGGGCAGGGCTTGATCAAGTTCCGGGGTCGTGTGGCTGGTCCGGACATGACCGGTCTGGGTGCATAGCAGAGCAGGCACGGGCTTCGTGATCATTGGGGTGTCGAAGCTCAACGATCATGAGGTGGCCCGTGCCTGCCGCTGTATCCTCCCCCATCCCTGCAGTGCTGGTGAAGCTGGGGCCGCTCGATCCAGGCCGGATCGCCGACCTGCGGCCTTACCTGGATCTGGTACCTGTGAACCGCCCCGGGTCGGGTGGAGGCTCGATTCCCTGAGAGGATCGAGCTATGGCACGTCCGTCCCCTTACCCTGCTGAACTGCGCCGCCGTGCGGTGCGCATGGTCGCCGAGGTGCGGCCCGACTACGACACCGAATGGGCGGCTATGAAGGCGGTCGCGGCCAAGCTGGGCATCGGCGCGGCCGAGACGGTGCGCCAGTGGGTGCGTCGGGATCAGATCGATGCCGGGCAGCGGCCCGGCACCACGATGGAGGAGTCAGCCGAGCTGAAGCGGCTGCGCAAGGAGAACGCCGAGCTCAAGCGGGCGAATGAGATCCTCAAGGCCGCGTCCGCTTTCTTCGCGGCCGAGCTCGACCGGCCACACACACGCTCGTGAGCTTCATCGACAAGCACCGGGACCGCTTCGGCGGCGTCGAGCCGATCTGCACCGTGCTGTCCGAGCACGGCATCAGCATCGCCCCGTCCACCTACTACGCGGCCCAGAACCGCCCTGCCTCTGCGCGCGCGAGCCGCGATGCCAAGCTCAAGGTGCTCATCCGCGAGGTGTTCGACGCCAGCTACCGCGTCTATGGGGCCCGCAAGGTCTGGCGGGAGCTGGACCGTCAGGGTCATACCGTCGCCCGCTGCACGGTGGAGCGACTCATGCGCGAGCTGGGCATCGCCGGCGCCGTCCGCGGGAAGAAGATCGTCACCACCAGCGCGGACCCGGCCGCGGAACGGGCACCCGACCTCATTGACCGCGACTTCGTCGCCGAGGCCCCGAACCGCACCTGGGTAGCGGACTTCACCCACGTCGCGGCCTGGGCGCACGTCGTTTACGTGGCCTTCGTGGTGGACACCTTCTCGCGCCGCATCGTGGGCTGGTCGGCGGCCACCACCAAGCACACCGAACTCGTGCTGGCTGCACTGGAGATAACCCTGTGGCAGCGGGACCGCTCCGGCACCCCGGCGGTGGCGGGCGAGCTGATACATCACTCCGACGCCGGGTCGCAGTACACGTCGTTCACGCTGGCCGAGCACCTGGACCGGGACGGCATCGCAGCCTCCATCGGCTCGGTCGGGGATGCGCTGGACAATGCCCTGATGGAGTCGACCATCGGCCTGTACAAGACCGAGCTGATCAAACCACGACGGCCCTGGCGGACGTTGTCCGAGGTCGAGCTGGCCACCGCCGAATGGGTCGACTGGTACAACCACCGACGACTACACGGTGAGATCGGCCACGTGCCGCCCGCCGGATACGAGGCCACCTACTACCAGAACGTCCAAGAACCGCAGGTCACAGTCACAACCTAGAGCCTCCGAAGAACCCGGGGCGGTTCATCATGCCGATGAGTCGGTGCCTGCGACCAGGGCTTCTTCAAGTTCCCCGGTTGGGTGGGGAGTTGCTGATGGGGCGGGATAGGGGTGCAGGCACGGGATCCGTGATCATGAAGGTGTCTTACGCCAAATTGATCATGGATGTGTCCCGTGCCTGCTGTGTCATCTTCCCCGATCCCTCCGGCGCTTGCGAGGCTGGGGTCCCTCACCCCGGACCGGGTCGCCGATCTGCGGCTCTTCCTGGCAAAGGTGCCCGATCCCCGTTCCCGGCGCGGGCGGTGGTACTCGCTGGTGTCGGTGCTGCTGGTCGCCGCGTGTGCGGTGGTGGCCGGAGCGAAGAGCATCGAGGAGATCGGCGAGTGGGTCGCTCATGCGAGCAGTGCTGACCTGCGGGCTCTGGGGGTGCGGCGGCATCTGCTGGGGTGGCGCACGGTTCCGTCCGCGGTCACGATCGGCCGGATCCTCGCCCGTCTGGACGGTGACGCTCTGGACCGGGCCGTGGGCGGCTATCTCGCCCACGGCCACCGGCAACTCGCCCGCCCGGCTTCCGGCAGGGCTTCACGTCCGGCGCCGGTCTATGCCCTGGACGGCAAGGCGATCAAGGGCTCTGCCCGCCTCGGGGCTGCGCACCGGCACCTGCTGTCGCTGGTCTCGCAAGCCCCGGTCACGACGATCGCGCAGGTCGAGGTGGGGTCGAAGACGAACGAGACCCGGTGCTTTTGCCCGCTGCTGGAACCGGTGGACCTGGCCGGCGCGGTGGTCACCTTCGACGCGCTGCACTCGGTGCAGGCCAACATAGCCTGGCTCGTCGAGGAGAAGCATGCCCACACTACATCGCAATGATCAAGCAGAACCAGAAGCGCGTTCACCAGCAGCTTTCCTCTCTGCCCTGGTCCGATATCGACATCCAGGACACCGCCTGGGGCACCGGGCACGGCCGGCGCGAGTCGAGATCCGTCAAGACCACCGGCATCGCGGACAACCTCGGCGGGATCGCCTTCCCCCACGCGGCCCTGGCCCTGCGGATCCACCGCCGCCGCAAACTCACCGGCAAACCCGAGACCCGCGAGACCGTCTACGCCGTGACCAGCCTCGACATCCCCCAGACCAGCCCGAAGCTGCTGGCCGCGGCAATACGCGGTCACTGGGCGATAGAGAACTCAAGCCACCACATAAGGGATGTCACCTACCGGGAAGACGCCTCCACCGTCCACACCGGAACCGCCCCCAGAGCTATGGCCGGTCTCCGCAACCTCGCCATCGGCACCCTCAAACTCCTCGGAGCGGACAACATCGCCAAAACCACCCGCGCCATCCGCGACAACCCCGGACAAGCCCTCAAGGTCTACGGGATCACGCCACCAACAGCCATCCCCGGAACTTGAAAAAGCCCTGGCCTGCGACCGGGCCGATAGTTACCGCGGAGCAGAGTGCGGCCATGCAGGGAAGGCTGTGCCACTCTTGCGGTGGGAGCAGTCCGATGATGACGGGGGACCGCCAGCCGTCTACTGGAATTGGTCCGAGTAGCCTTCCGCGCAGCCTGTTTCCTCACTGTGAAACGTGCAGCGACACTCAGGCGGTTGCTGTATCGAAAGCTCAGCAGATGCTGCGCAATCACGGCTATCACGATCCCACGTTTGAAGGGCTGCCCGGGATTCCGAGTGCAGCTCAGAGGCTAGCGGAGCTACTGCCAGGCCATACACGGTAGTAGGGTCAGGGTGCGCCCGGTTGGCGATGGCGTCGATCGGGCGCACCATCAAGCTCAGATTGGGTAGTTGGCGGAGAAATGCTCATTGGTAGTGCCGAGCTCTACTTGAACCATCGCGTGATCCGTGTTGGATCGACGGCCCAGCCGGAGGAGGATCTGGCGCTGGCCGGTGCGCCGCTGGTGGCGTCTAGGAGTAATGTCCTGATCGCCGCACGTGCGCAGGTGGGGTTGGTCCGGGTCAGGCTGTGGAACAGGGCTGGCCCGGCCGGGGGCAGCGTCCTGTTCGACGGAGACCTAGTGCTCGACGACGGGGTCATCGAAGTTGCCGACATCCTCGGCGTGTCACGTTTCGTGCAGAACGTCGGGGACTCTGGCGTGCATCACATCCGAGTCGCTGTCGATGATCCCGGGGTTGCTTCCCGTGTCGACGTAGTTATCGATTCCGGATGTGACAGGCAAGCACTGACAAGTGTGGATGATTACCCGCTGCCCCAGTTTGTAGTAGCCGAGAATTTCAATCTCGGTAAATCTGATGAACTCGGACTGATTCTTTCGGCACACGATATGCCGCACAAGCGCCTTGCCGCCGCGTTTAAGGTGATCAAGCTGGCTTCGGAGTCAGATCCTTTAGGCCGCGTGGAAGTTCTCAGAGAATTTCGAATGCGCATGGTCTGCGAGTGGCTTAGGTGGCTCGCCCCCGTGGCCTCTGCGGATGCAGTGTCTGCGATGGCCGATTACATGTCTGAACGTCTGAATGGAATAGCGGCGGAAGGTCTCGACCACGCTTCAGCAGAGCTCGCTGCGGATGTAGTTGCCCGGCTGTCCGGTGACTGAGGTTTTCTCAGCGAAATGATCTCCGCGAAGTGGGCTGATCGGCGCATCTCCGGGTGGATCGGGCCAGGCGGCCCCGGCTCTGGACAGGCGTAAAGCCCCTGGTATTGCGTCCTGAACATGGAAGGAAGTGGGTGTGTCCAGTGAGGTTTTCTCAGTGAGTTCGGCTGTGTTCGAAGTGGGTGAGGACGAGTGTGGCGCGGGCGATGTCGCTGATTCGGCCAGGGTCGATGGTGACGTGCTGGAGGGCTTTCCAGCGGGTCTTGAGCAGGGTCATGGCGCGTTCGCCGAGGGCGCGTAGTCGGGTGAGCAGGCTGTTGTAGGTGCGGTTGTCCTCGTCGAGTGGGATGCCGTTGTGTCACCGCTTGACTGGGACGAGGACTCCAGTGCCTGCGCCCTGGTAGCCCTTGTCTCCAAGGGTCTTGAGGCCGTCGCGGGCTGCCGGGTAGATGGCGGGTAGGAGCAGTTCGCGTGCCGCGTCGATGTCAGGGACGCTGCCGGGGCGGACATCGGAGGTCCACAGCGGGAAGCCGTCCGGGGTGGCGAGGAACTGGATGTTCCCGCCGTGCCTGGCGTGTTTACCGGAGTACCACAGGTGGATCTCCTTCCCTTTCTTGCTGATGACCTTCTCGGCGACGCGGTCGGTGGGGATCAGCGAGCCGTCGAGGATGACGTGGACGAGGCCGCTGTGGCGGGCCTGGGCGAGTACCTCGTGCAGGTCCGGGGCTTGGGCGGCCAGGACCGTGATGCCCTCGTGGAGGTACCGGTAGGCGGTGGCGGTCGAGACACCGGCATCGCGGGCGAGTTGGTGGACGCGGGTGCCGTCGCGGAACCAGCACAGGACCAGTACCGCTTGACGGAAGCAGGTCAGCGCTCTGACGCCACGTGGGGTACCGCGCCTGCGACGCTCGGCATGGAGCAGGCGGCCGAGATACTGCGCGAGTGCGCGGGGGACATCGAGCGTGGCAGCATAGACACCTCAGGCGCTCAACGTGTCAAGCGGCGGCAGCGAGTTCGGTGGGGAACGCGGTCTGCTCGTCGAACATCTCGTGGTGCTGGAGGCAGTAGTAGAGCTGGCCGAGCATGCGGTTGAAGAGGTTGCGCTGGGCGGCTGCGTGCCAGTCGCCGTGGTCGTCTCGGCGCCTGCGGTAATGGGTCTTGGCGCCGGGTGAGGCGGTGATGGAGGCGAAGGCCCAGAGGTAGCCGGCGTGGTTGAGCCGGTCGTTCTTCACCCAGCGCCGCGTGATGGTCGACTTCTTG
>AZWL01000027.1 GCA_000514715.1 Streptomyces sp. CNH099
GTTTCGGTGGTCATAGCGTTGGGGAAACGCCCGGTCTCATTCCGAACCCGGAAGCTAAGCCCGACCGCGCCGATGGTACTGCACGGGGGACCGTGTGGGAGAGTAGGTCACCGCCGAACAATTCTTCATGAAAGCCGCCCCGGGCTCTTCGCCCGGGGCGGCTTTCGTGCGTTACGGTGACCGCTATGAGCGGCCGCGCGCACCTGATGTGGGACCAGGCAGTCACGGCGTACGACTTCGGTCCCGAACACCCCATGGATCCCGTCCGGTTGGCGCTGACCATGCGTCTCGTTGAGGAACTGGGCATCGACAAAACGGTCGACGTCGGTGTCGTCGCGGCGCCCGCGGCCGGGGAGTCGACGCTGCGGCTTGTGCACCGGCAGGACTACATCGACGCCGTGCGGCAGGCGTCCGCGGCGCCGGAGTCGGCGGATCCCGCGTACGGGCTGGGGACGATGGACGATCCGGCGTTCGCGGGGATGCACGAGGCGTCGGCGCTGATCGCCGGGCAGTCCGTGGCGGCGGCGGAGGCCGTGTGGGAGGGGCGGGCGGCGCACGCGGTGAACTTCGCGGGCGGGCTGCACCATGCGATGCCCGGGTCGGCTTCGGGGTTCTGCGTCTACAACGACGCGGCGTTGGCCGTCGCCCGGTTGCTGGAGCTGGGCGTAGAGCGGGTGGCGTACGTCGACGTGGACGTGCACCACGGGGACGGGGTGCAGGCGGTGTTCTGGGACGACCCGCGGGTGCTGACCGTCTCCGTCCACGAGCATCCCAGCACTCTCTTCCCCCAGACAGGCTGGCCCGAGGAGACCGGCGGCGACGCCGCCGAGGGGCATTCGGTGAACGTGGCGCTGCCGGCCGGGACCGGCGACGCGGGGTGGCTGCGGGCGTTCCACAGCGTCGTGCCCGAGCTGCTGCGCGCCTGGCGCCCGCAGGTGCTCGTGTCGCAGCACGGGGCCGACACGCACGCGGAGGACCCGCTGGCGCATCTGGCGGTGAGCCTCGACGCGCAGCGTGCGGTGATGGAGACCTGCCACG
The DNA here is from genome assembly GCA_000514715.1 of Streptomyces sp. CNH099. GTDB lineage: Bacteria > Actinomycetota > Actinomycetes > Streptomycetales > Streptomycetaceae > Streptomyces > Streptomyces synnematoformans. The sequence continues at coordinate 1,039 of AZWL01000027.1, forward strand.
CGCTGGCGCACGAGTGTGCGGACGGGCGCTGGCTGTCCCTCGGCGGGGGCGGGTACGCCGTCGTGGACGTCGTGCCGCGCTCCTGGGCGCATCTGTGCGCCATCGCCTCCGGCCGGCCGGTGCCGCCGACGACGGAGCTGCCGGAGGACTGGCGGGCGGAGGCGCTGCGGCGGACCGGGCAGCAGGCGCCGTACCGGATGACGGACGGGCGCGAGGCCGGCTGGTCGGACTGGGAGGCGGGCTACGACCCGGGCTCGCCGCTCGACCGGGCCGTGCGCGCCGCGCGGCGGGCGGTCTTCCCGGCGCACGGTCTGCTGCCCTGACGGCGGCTGCCGACCGCGTGCGCGGCCTCCCTCGCGGGCGTGCCTTGTGGACGCATCATGTGGATGTGGCTCGTGCGCGCACCGTGCGGGCGAAATATTCGCGAAGCCGCCCGTTCCGCCCGTAACGGCGGCCAGAGTGGGCCGGGTGTTGACCGACGCCCCCGTTTTGCGTAGGCATCTGCTGGCGACGGGAATCGCCGGGCCGGTGGCGACGAGCCGTGACAAGAGCCTCCGCAGGTGCCGGCAGTTCGCGGCCCGCGATCCCCGGGTGCTGCTCGGCCTCGAACCGGAACGCGACTGGTCCGTGGCCGAGTTGCTGCGGCTGATGGCCGAACGCTGCGGTGCGGGCGGGGATCCGGGCCGGATCTCGGGCGGCGAGGTCATCGATCCGGACCGTACGATCGCCGCCCTGCGCGCCTTCGCCGAGCGGCTGCGCGGCGCCGTCGGCGGCGGTGAGGCGGTGCTGTTCGGGACCGGCCATCCCGATCGCCTCCTCGGCTTCTACGCCCCTTTGGCCGCGGCGCTCTCGGCGGCCGGGTGCGTTGTCCTCACCCCCGGAGAGGGCAGAGATGTCGACATAACGACCCGATTCGGCGTACGCACGTACCGCCTCAACTACCCCGGGAGCGTTGCCGTGGTGAGCGACCCGAACCTCTCCGCCCCGACCGTGACCAGGGGGGTCCATACTCACTCTCCGCTTCCCCTGCGTGCGGCACTCGGTGCCGCGGCGGGTGCCGGCGGGCCGCTGCCCGGGCTCGTGGTGGGGGACCACGGATGGGCCTGCGGGGCTGGTCAGTTGGGCATCGAGGCCATCGGTCTGGCGGACGCGGACGACCCGGCACTCTTCGTCGCCCAGATGGAGGGCCGGGTGCCCGTCGTGGTGCCGCTTGATGACTCTGTGCAATCGGACAGCTACGGGCCGCTGGCCGAATATGTGCTCAAACACGCCCGTCTGTCACTGTAGCCATGCGATCGCTACTCCTCTTCCCCACTTGCATCACCCGCCCCTAATCTGGGGAGGAGCGCGCATGCGAGGAGGAGGCACCGGAGGGGAAGCCGGTGTCCGTCATGTGCGGAAGGTTCAGGTGTGTCATGGCTGCAAACGATAAGCCTCTCAATGAGGTTGTGTTCCTGACCGTGGCCGAAGTGGCCGCGGTGATGCGAGTGTCGAAGATGACCGTGTACCGGCTGGTGCACAGCGGCCATCTGCCGGCGATCCGGGTGGGGAGGTCCTTCCGGGTGCCGGAGCAGGCCGTGCACGAATACCTCCGCGAGTCGTATGTGGGGGTGGAGTCCGCCTGACGGGTCCGACCGGTTGCGCACCCTCGATTACGTCAATCCAGCTCGCCCGGGTAGGCTTGGGCCCCTGTAAGACGTGTGGGCCCTTGCCCGCCCACCCCGACGGAGAGAAGTGAGCGAGGGTACCCGTGGGCTCTGTGATCAAGAAGCGGCGTAAGCGGATGGCGAAGAAGAAGCACCGCAAGCTGCTCAAGCGCACGCGAGTGCAGCGCCGCAACAAGAAGTAAGCGGTAGCCCGCACCCGTACCGCCGTCCGTCCGCCTTCCCGGCGGGTGGGCGGCGGTTGTGCGTTGTGCTGCGGGTCGCGGCGGGGTACTGCGGGTACGGTGGGGCGACCGTACGGGCGTCGGGCGACGTCAGACGACGTCAGGCAGCGTGCGGCAGGGAGACAGCGGCAGGGAGAGAAAGGCGGAGGCCAGTGGGCAGGACCGTGCTCGTCACCGGCGTCGCCCGCCCCCTCGTCGGGCGCCTGGTCCGCCGGCTGCTGCGGGAGCCGGACGTCGACCGCGTCATCGGCGTCGACGCACGGGCACCCGAGCACCGGCTCGGCGGCGCCGAGTTCATCCCCGCGGACATCCGCCATCCCGTGCTCGCGCGGATCCTCGTCGAGCACGGCGTCGACACCGTGATGCACATGGACGTGACCGGCACCCCGCTCGCCCGCGGCGGCCGGGCCGCGGTCAAGGAGAACAACGTCATCGGCTCCATGCAACTGCTCGGCGCCTGCCAGCAGGCGCCGCGCGTGCGGCGGCTCGTCGTGAAGTCCACGACCAGCGTCTACGGGTCGGCGCCCCGCGACCCCGCGGTGTTCTCCGAGAGCACGCCGCCCAAGGCGCTGCCCAGCGGCGGCTTCGCGAAGGACGCGGTGGAGGTCGAGGGGTACGTGCGCGGGTTCGCCCGGCGCCGGCCGGACGTCGCCGTGTGCGTGCTGCGGTTCGCGAACATCCTGGGCCCGCGCGTGGACACGCCGCTCGCCGAGTATCTGGCGCTGCCGGCGCTGCCGACCGTCCTCGGCTACGACCCGCGGCTGCAGTTCGTCCACGAGGACGACGTCATCGACGTGCTGGTGCTCGCGGCCGGCGAGCCGCGCCGCGGCACGATCAACAGCGGCACGTTCAACATCGCCGGCGAGGGCGTGCTGCTGCTTTCCCAGGCGGCCCGGCGGCTCGGCCGTCCCACGGTCCCGGTGCCGCTGCCCGCGGTGACGTGGGTCGGCTCGGCGCTGCGGTCGGCGGGGATGACGGACTTCTCGCCGGAGCAGATCCGGCTGCTGACCCACGGGCGGGTGGTGGAGACGGCGCAGATGCGCGAGCTGCTCGGCTTCACCCCGCGATACTCGACGCCGGCGGCGTTCGCCGACTTCGCCGCCGGGCGCACGGCCGGGCTGCTGCCGCCGGGCGAGGTGGGGCGTGCCGTGGACGCGGTCGGCGAGCTGCTGGGGCTGACGGACGACGTACGGGCCCCGGCGAAGGCGGACGGCGTTGCGAAGGAGTCGGTGCACGATGGCTGACGCGAAGGTCATTCCGTTCGACGACGACCGCTCCCGCGGCGGCGGCAAGCCGCGCCGCCGGCCGGGCGCGGGCCGCCCGCGGCGTGCGGGGGACGGCGGCGCGGCGGGCGCGGAGGCGCCGCTGTCGGCGCTGCCCGGCGCGCAGCGGTCGCCGGACGGCGCGGACGGAGACGGGGACGGGGACGGGGACGGGGATCGTACGGGCGCGGCGGACGCCGCGGAAGGCGGGCGGCCGGGCGACGCCGACGCTGCCGACCCCACCGGCGCGGCGCACACCGCTGCGGCGGCCGGTACGGCGCCGCCCGGCGCCGGTGCCGCCGAGGCGGTCGCGTCAGCGCTGCAGAGCGCCCTCGTGGACGTGCTGCCCCGGCTCCTCGGCGGCGGCTGGGAGCGCCGGGCGGCGGACGCGCTGGGCTTTCTGCGGCGGCGGCTGACGGGCGACTACGAGGTCGACGAGTTCGGCTTCGACGCGGAACTCACCGACCAGGTGCTCGTGCCGCTCTTCCGCCCGGTCTTCGAGAAGTACTTCCGGGTGACGGTCAAGGGCGTCGAGAACATCCCGGACACCGGCGGCGCGCTCGTGGTCTGCAACCACTCCGGCACGCTGCCCTGGGACGGGCTGATGGCGCAGGTCGCCGTCCGCGACCACCACCCCGCCGACCGCCATCTGCGGCTGCTCGCGGCCGACCTGGTGTTCGCGCTGCCGTTCGTCAACCAGCTGGCCCGCAAGGGCGGGCACACCCTGGCCTGCGCGGACGACGCGGCGCGGCTGCTGGCGCGCGGCGAGGTCGTCGGCGTGATGCCGGAGGGCTTCAAGGGGATCGGCAAGCCGTTCGCCGACCGCTACAAGCTCCAGCGCTTCGGCCGCGGCGGCTTCGTCTCGACGGCGCTGCGGGCGGGGGCGCCGATCGTGCCGTGTTCGATCGTCGGGGCGGAGGAGATCTATCCGATGATCGGCAACGCCAGGACGGTGGCGCGGCTGCTGGGGCTGCCGTACTTCCCGGTGACGCCGACGTTCCCGTGGCTGGGCGCGCTGGGGGCCGTACCGCTGCCGACGAAGTGGACCATCGAGTTCGGCGAGCCGATCCCCACGGACGGCCATCCGCCGGAGGCGGCGGACGACCCCATGCTGATGTTCAACCTGACCGACCAGGTGCGCGAGACGATCCAGCACACGCTGTACAAGCTGCTCGTCGAGCGGCGGTCGGTCTTCTTCTGACCCCCGCAGGCCGCCCGCCGCTGCCCGCCCCGCTACTCCTCCTCGCCGATGTCGAGGCCCAGGTCGGGCAGCGGCAGCAGCGGCGGCAGGGTGATCTCCGGCTTCGTCCTGCCGGGCTCCTGCTCGGTGGGGGAGGAGCTGTCGTCGGTCTCGCGCCCGCCCGAGTCCTCGTCTCCGGGCAGGACGCCGCCGATGAGGCCGTCGTCGACCAGCCCGTCCTCCTCGGTGGCGCTGGGCTTCGGCTCGCCGTCGTCGCCGACCTCGCCCTCGGCCGTGGCGGTGGGCGAGGGGGTGGGCTCGGCCGGGTCGGGCTCGGTGCCCGTGCCGCCGGTGCCCGCGGTGCCGGGGGAGGTGCCGCCGGGGGTGGAGTCCTCCTCGGGGCCGGGCAGCAGCGAGGACAGCGGGGCGACGTCCTGCTTTATGGCGTCGAACACCGAGCTGACCTCGTCGCTCAGCTCGCCCAGCGCGGGCGGGAGCCGGTCGCGGAGCTGCTGCCAACTGCGCTCGTTCTTCTGGGAGAAGGTGGAGAGGGTCTGCATGGGGGCGAGCGAGCCGTTCTCGTCGTACGCGCCGCGCAGCAGCCGGCGGCCCTCGCCGGCGTCGTGCCGTACGTTGTCGAGGGCCTCGCGGATCTCGCTCACGGACTCCTCGTCGAGGGCGCCGGCGCGGTCGCGCTCCATGAGCCGCCGGGCCTCGTTCAGCCGGGTGGACGCCTGGTCGAGGTAGATGCGGCCGCGCTCGGCGTCGTCGTCGGCCATGCCGCGGCGCAGGTCCTCCATGCCGCGCTTGAGGCCGTAGAGCGTGTCGCCCGGGAGGGCGTCGGAGCTGACCGCGGCGGCGGCGCTGAAGGCCCCGGCGGCCACGCCGACGCCGACGCCGCCGATGGCCACGCCGCGGGAGAGGCGGGAGCGCGGGCGGAGCCGGGACAGCGGGCCGGCCGCGCGGTGGGCGCCGCGGCGGCGGGGCGCGGGGATGAGGGGCGCTTCGGTGCTCTCCGCGGTGTCCTCGGCGAGCATCGCCTCCATGGCGGCGATGAGCCGGGTCCGCTGCGCGGTCTTGACCTCGGGGTCGAGAGCCGGCCCCGGCACGGCGGCGAGCTGTCCCGCGAGGCCGAGCAGGCGCGCCTGCTCGGGGTCTGCCGCCAGCGCCTCCGCCTGCTGCGCCCGAGACTCCTCATCAAGGGCCTGGGCGAAGGCGTGGGCCCGCCGGTGTGCCGATACGGATCCGATCACGGGCGGCACCTCCTGTCGACTCGGGGTCTCTGTGTGGGACTCCCTATCCCGCGCGCAGAGTTGTACTCCTTGACCCGTTTCACTCGAATGAGTGAGGAGGGGTGGACAACTCGCGTCGGAGGAAGCCCTGCCATCCGCTCAACGACGGGCAGGGCAGTCGGGTTACGCGGTGGCGTTGATAGTACTCCGGTCGGCGGAGGTGCCCCGGGTATCGCGACCTGCACGGGTGATCGCCGCCCGTCAGCGGGCGTCGTCCGGGAGCAGCCGGGCGAGGGTGCGCACCGCGCGGTACTGGAGGGTCTTGATCGCGCCCTCGTTCTTGCCCATCACCTTGGCCGTCTCGGCCACCGACAGGCCCTGCAGGAAGCGGAGGGTCACGCACTCCTGCTGCTGCGGGTTGAGCTTCCGCACGGTCTCCAGCAGGGCGGTGTTGGACAGCGTCTCCAGGACGGAGTCCTCGGGACTGCGCTCGGTCTCGCTGGGGTCCAGCATCTCGCCGGTGGTGACCTCCAGGCGGAAGCGGCTGGACTTGAAGTGGTCGGCGACGAGGTTGCGGGCGATCGTCACCAGCCAGGCGCCGAAGTCGCGGCCCTGCCAGGTGAACGTGCCGATGCGGCGCAGGGCGCGCAGGAAGGTCTCCGAGGTGAGGTCCTCGGCCGTCGCCCGGCCGCCGACGCGGTAGTAGATGTAGCGGTAGACGGTGTCGGCGTACTGGTCGTAGAGCCGGCCGAAGGCCTCGGTCTCCCCGGACTGGGCGCGCTCGACCAGGTCCATCATGCGGCGGCTGTCGCCGGTCGAGGGCTGGCTCGGCCTGGCCGGCCGGCCGCCGCGCTCGCGGGTGCCCGCGCCGCCGCCCTGCCGCCGTCTGCTGCCGACCGCCGCGCCGCCGTCGGTGAGGGCGTAGGCGGGGCCCGCGACCGGCCCCGGGGCGGGACCGGCGGCAGGGGCGGCGGCGGGGCCGGCGACGGCCAGGGCGGGCGAGAAGAGGCGCAGTTGCTCGATCACCTGCGCGCGCAGCGTAGCCAGGCCTGAGGCGTCAACCCCGACGTATGGGTACACGGGACTCCCAGAGGCAGTGCTTCCACCGGATTGCGTCTGAGGAGAATAACGCTTCGTGTCGGGCGCGCTACCTCCAGTTGCTTAAATCACCGTTTCCGTCCGATCCACAGCTTATTGACGACCCCTCAAGTATCGGCCGTCGGATTGAGTTTGATCGGTAAGTGACACGAACTGCCTGGTTCACGGGCGTGTTGTGAGTTTCCCGGAGGAATCGGTCAGCGGCGGCGGCGCTGCAGGGCGGCCGCCGCGGCGGCGCCGCCCGCCACCGCGCCGACGCCCGCCGCGGCCGGGATGCCGACCTTCGCCGCCTTGCGGCCCGTACGGTAGTCGCGCAGCCGCCATCCGTGTTCGCGCGCGTGCTTGCGCAGCCGCGCGTCGGGGTTGATGGCGTACGGATGGCCGACGAGGGAGAGCATCGGGATGTCGTTGGCCGAGTCGCTGTACGCGGCGCAGCGCGCCAGCTCCAGCGTCTCGGCGGCGGCCAGCGCCCGTACGGCCTCGGCCTTGGCGGGCCCGTGCAGCACCTCGCCGACGAGCCGGCCGGTGTAGACGCCGCCGACGGACTCCGCGACCGTGCCCAGCGCGCCGGTCAGGCCGAGCCGGCGGGCGATGATGGTCGCGGTCTCGACGGGGGCGGCGGTGACGAGCCACACCTTCTGGCCCGCGTCCAGGTGCGCCTGCGCCAGCGCGCGGGTGCCGGGCCAGATGCGCTCGGCCATGTACTCGTCGTAGATCTCCTCGCCCATCTCCATGAGATCGGCGACGCGGTGGCCCTGCACGATGGACAGCGCGCTGGACTGCGCGTCCTCCATGTGCCCGGAGTTCTCGGCGCCGGCGAGGCGGAAGTACGCCTGCTGCCAGGCGAACCGGGCGAGGTCGCGGGTGCGGAAGAACTTGCGCTTGTACAGCCCGCGGCCGAAGTGGTACAGCGCGGCGCCCTGCATGATCGTGTTGTCGAGGTCGAAGAAGGCCGCCGCGTGCACGTCGCCGTGGACGGGGAAGTCCGGCTCCTCTTCCTCCGCCGCGGGCGGGCCGGCCGCCGTCGCGCCCGCGGCGAGGGCGGCCTCCGCCTCCGCCTGCGTGGCGTGCTCCAGCTTCTGCGAGGTCTTGCGGGCCGCCTCGGCCGCGGCTTCGCCGGCCGCGACGCTGCGCGCGGTCGCGCGGCGCCGGGCGGTGAGCCATCGGAAAGCGGCCATGCCGATGAGCATAACGGTGCGAGGCGGGCCGGCCGGTGTCGAGGGGTTGCGGCCCAGCGGACGCCCGCGTGAACTCCCGGATGGTTTCCGCCCGCCTCCGCCCGGCCGCTGCCGGACCGCGATCGCCCGCCGCTCGCTCTCTGCTCGCTCTTTGTCTGACTCCGATCGCTTCCGCGTGCTCCGTACGGCGTTTGCGGGCGGCACAATCGAAGGCATGAGCCTGCTGCGACGTAAGACCGGCGCGTACGCGCCCGCCGCCGCCGACCGGACCGTGACCCTGATCGGCAAGCCCGGCTGCCACCTCTGCGACGAGGCGCGCGAGGTGGTCGTCTCCGTGTGCGCGGAGCTGGGCGCCGGCTGGGAGGAGAAGGACATCACCGCGGACGAGGAGCTGTACCGCCGCTACTGGGAGCAGATCCCGGTGGTGCTGGTGGACGGTGAGCAGCACGACTTCTGGCGGGTGGATCCCGAGCGGCTGCGGCGGGCGCTGCGGTCGTGAGGCGCGGGGTGACGCCCGTCACTTTGCCCGGACAAAGCGGACAGTATCTTTGTGCACGCGTTCACAAAGGCATAGCCTTCTCTCATCAGTGCGGTTTCGCCCCGGCGGGCCGTACGCGGCACCGCACGAGCGTCAGGAGCACCGTGGCAACTGGCCGAACTCACCGAACGGCGACCCGGAGCCGAGGGATCCCCGAGGCCACCGTCGCCCGGCTCCCGCTGTATCTGCGGGCCCTCACGGCGCTCTCCGAGCGCTCCGTGCCCACGGTCTCCTCGGAGGAACTGGCCACCGCCGCCGGTGTCAACTCGGCCAAGCTGCGCAAGGACTTCTCCTACCTCGGCTCGTACGGCACCCGCGGCGTCGGCTACGACGTCGAGTACCTCGTCTACCAGATCTCCCGCGAACTCGGCCTGACCCAGGACTGGCCCGTGGTCATCGTCGGCATCGGCAACCTCGGCGCCGCCCTCGCCGGCTACGGCGGCTTCGCCTCCCGCGGCTTCCGCGTCGCCGGGCTCATCGACGCCGACCGGGCCATGACCGGCAAGCAGGTCGCGGGCCTGACCGTGCGGCACACCGACGAACTGGAGCCGCTCATCAAGGAGAGCGGCGTCTCCATCGGCGTCATCGCCACCCCGGCCGGCGCCGCGCAGGCCGTCTGCAACCGGCTCGTGGAGGCCGGCGTCACGTCGATCCTCAACTTCGCGCCGACCGTGCTGAACGTCCCCGACGGCGTCGACGTCCGCAAGGTCGACCTGTCGATCGAGCTGCAGATCCTCGCCTTCCACGAGCAGCGCAAGGCCGGCGAGGAGGCCGAGCTGCGCGACGCCGAGGCCGCGGCCGCTGCGGCCGCCGCGCAGAGCGGCGCCGTCGAGGGCGGCGCGGCGGGGACCGCCGGGACCGCGGCCGGCACCGCCGCCGGGAACGCGGCCGCCGCGAAGAAGCGCACCGGGCAGGGGCCCGACGGGGACGTGCCCGCCGTGATGCCCGCATGAGTGTCCTCGTCGTCGGCCTCAGCCACCGCAGCGCGCCCGTGAGCGTGCTGGAGCGCGCCTCGCTCGCGCCGGACGCGCGCGGGAAGCTGCTCGCGGACGCGGTGGCCGCGGCTCCGGTCACGGAGGCGGCGGTGCTGGCCACGTGCAACCGGATCGAGCTGTACGCCGCGGTGGACAAGTTCCACGCGGGCGTCGCCGAGCTGTCGACGCTGCTGGCGCAGCACGCGGGCGTGGGCCTGGAGGAGCTGACGCCGCACCTGTACGTGCACTACGAGGACCGCGCCGTGCACCACCTGTTCACGGTGGGCTGCGGGCTGGACTCCATGGTCGTCGGCGAGGGGCAGATCCTCGGCCAGATCAAGGAGTCGCTGGCCCTCGGCCAGCAGCTGCACACCGCCGGGCGGACGCTGAACGACCTGTTCCAGCAGGCGCTGCGGGTCGGCAAGCGGGCGCACAGCGAGACGGAGATCGACAAGGCGGGGCAGTCGCTGGTCTCGTTCGGGCTGGCGCAGCTCGCGGCGGGCGCGCCGGTGGCCGCGTGGGTGGCCGGCCGCCGGGCGCTGGTGATCGGCGCGGGCTCGATGTCGTCGCTGGCGGCGACGACGCTGGCGCGGGCCGGGGCGGCGGAGCTGGTGATCGCCAACCGCACGTACGAGCGCGCGGAGCGCCTCGCGGCGAGCCTCAACGCGGGGTCGGCGGTGGCGGGCGGCTGGTCGCCCGCGGGGCCGCCCGCCGCGGGCACGGCGGGTCCGATCCCGGCGCAGGCGCACCCCGGGCAGACCGCGGCGGCCGCCGCGGACGGGACGGCGGCCCGGGCGGTGCGGGTGGAGGACATCGCGGACGAGCTGGTGGCCGCGGACATGGTCGTCTCCTGCACGGGGGCGACGGGTCTGGTGCTGACGGCCGACGACGTCGGCGAGGCGCTACGCCGCCGCGCGGCCGGCGACGCCGGGGCCCCGAGCGATGGCGCGCCGGGCGGCGGCGGGGTGGACGGTGGCGGTGCTCCGTCCGGAGCTCTCGCCGGCCCCGCCGGAGGCGTTCTCGCGTTGCTGGACCTTGCCATGCCGCGTGATATCGATCACGCACTGCACGACACCCCCGGCGTCCGGTTCGTCGACATCGAGACCCTCGCCGGCGCCTCCGCCGACGCCCCCATGGCCGCCGACGTGGACCAGGTGCGGGCCATCGTGGCCGAGGAGGTCGAGGTCTTCGGCGCCGCGCAGCGGGCCGCCAGCATCACGCCCACCGTGGTCGCGCTTCGGACGATGGCCCAGGACGTCGTGGCGGGCGAGATCGCCCGTTTGGAGGGTAGGCTGCCGGGGCTCGACGAACGTCAGCGGGCCGAGGTGGCGCAGACCGTGCGCCGCGTCGTGGACAAGCTGCTGCACGCGCCGACCGTACGGGTCAAGGAGCTGGCCGCCACCCCCGGGGGAGCCGGGTACGCGGACGCGCTGCGGGAGCTCTTCGACCTCGACCCGGCCACCGTCGACGCCGTCAGCCGCGCGGACACCGGCCGCGCCGCGGCCAGCGCACGCAGTGAACGGGAGCCGTCATGACCGCAGCCAAGCCGACGCCGGCGACACCGGCGAGCGCGGCGCAGGCGCGGGCGCGGGAAGCGCCGCGCTTCCGGCGCCCGCTGCGCCTCGGCACGCGGCGCAGCAAGCTCGCGCTCGCGCAGTCCGAGCGGGTTGCCGAATCGGTACGCCGCCTCACCGGCCGCGCCGTCGAGCTGGTCGAGATCACCACGTACGGGGACGTGTCCCGGCAGCACCTGTCCGAGATCGGCGGCCAGGGCGTCTTCGTCGCCGCGCTCCGCGAGGCCGTCGGGCTCGGCGAGGTGGACCTCGCGGTGCACTCGATGAAGGACCTGCCGACCGCGCAGCCCGACGAACTGGTGATCGCCGCCGTCCCGCCCCGCGAGGACCCGCGCGACGTGCTCGTCGCCCGCGACGGCCGCAGCTTCGAGCAGCTGCTCGCCGCCGGCGGCCGGCCCCGTGTCGGCACCGGCTCGGCGCGCCGCGCCTGCCAGCTGCACGCCTGGGCCCGCTCCCTGGGCGGCGCGATAGAGACCGTCCCGGTCCGCGGGAACGTCGACACCCGCATCGGGTACGTACACGAGGGCCGGCTCGACGCCGTCGCGCTCGCCGCCGCGGGGCTCAGCCGCCTCGGCCGGCTCGGCGAGGCCACCGAGCTGATCCCCCTCGACGCAGTCTTGCCCGCCCCCGGCCAGGGGGCCCTGGCGGTCGAGTGCGCCTCGTCGAGCGCGCACCTGGCCGCCCAGCTCGCGCAGCTCGACGACCCGCAGACGCGGGTCGCCGTGACCGCCGAGCGGACGCTGCTCGCCGCCCTGGAGGCCGGCTGCAGCGCGCCTGTGGGTGCGCTCGCCGACCTGCACGCGGAGGGTCCCTCCGGGGCCGACGAGGGCACAGCGTCCACTGCCACCGAGATGCGCCTGCGCGGCGTCGTCGGCACCCCCGACGGCACCGCGCTGGTGCAGCTGTCCGCCACCGGCCCCGTGCCGGCGTCGCACGACGACGCCGTGGCGCTCGGAAGCGAGCTCGCCGAAGAGCTGCTCGCCAAGGGCGCGGCCGGTCTGATGGGGGAGCGAGCACTTTGAGCCCCACGCCTTCGACCCGTAAGGCCAGCGCGTCGGCGCGTACCGCAGCGACCGGCGCGGCCCGCCCACCCGGCCCCGCCGCCCGCGGGCACGTCACCTTCCTCGGCGCGGGACCCGGCGATCCGGGACTGCTGACGCTGCGCGCCGTGGAAGCGCTGTCTGCCGCGGACGTCCTGGTCGCCGACCCGATGGTCCTGGCAGTCGTGCGCGCCCACGCGCGCGCCGGCGCGGTCACGCCGCCGGCACCGCCGGCTCCGGGAGTCGACGTACCGCCAACTACCGCTGACGCAGGCCATCTTGTCATGGAGGCCGCGCGCGCCGGCAGGCGGGTCGTGCATGCCGTCGCGGGCGACCCGGGCCTCGACGGCGGCGCCGCGCAGGCCATGCGCGAGTGCGCCGCCGAGGGCATCGCCTTCGAGGTGGTGCCCGGCGTCGCGACCGCCGTCGGCGTGCCCGCGTACGCCGGGGTGCCGCTGCACGACCCGCAGGGCACCGACGTGCGGGTCGTGGACGCGGCGACCGCCTCGGAGCAGATCTGGGGCGAGGCGGGCGCCAGCGACTGCACGCTGGTGGTGCAGACGTCCCTGGAGGACATCGCGGCGACGGCCCGCGAGCTGGTCGCCGCCGGCCGCAAGCCGGACACCCCGATGACGGTGACCCTCGCCGGTACGACGACGCGGCAGCGGACGTTCAGCGCCACGCTCGGCAGCGTCGCGCAGGTGCTGAAGTCGGCGAAGGTGCTGCCGTCGCCGGACGCCGGGCAGGCGGTCATAGCGGTCGTCGGCGAGCAGAGCGCGCCGGCCCGCCGCGAGCAGCTGGCCTGGTTCGAGTCCAAGCCGCTGTTCGGCTGGCACGTGCTCGTGCCGCGGACGAAGGAGCAGGCCGCGTCGCTGTCCGAGCAGCTGCGCTCCTACGGGGCGGTGCCGCACGAGGTGCCGACGATCGCCGTCGAGCCGCCGCGCACGCCGCAGCAGATGGAGCGGGCGGTCAAGGGCCTGGTCACCGGGCGGTACGAGTGGATCGCCTTCACCTCCGTCAACGCCGTCAAGGCGGTGCGGGAGAAGTTCGAGGAGTACGGGCTCGACGCCCGCGCCTTCGCCGGGATCAAGGTCGCCGCGGTCGGCGAGCAGACGGCGGCGGCGCTGGTGGAGTTCGGCGTACGGCCCGACCTGCAGCCCAGCGGCGAGCAGTCCTCGCACGGGCTGCTGGAGGACTGGCCGCCGTACGACCCGGTCTTCGACCCGATCGACCGGGTGTTCCTGCCGCGCGCCGACATCGCCACCGAGACGCTGGTGGCGGGGCTGAAGGACCTCGGCTGGGAGGTCGACGACATCACCGCGTACCGCACGGTGCGCGCCTCGCCGCCGCCGGCCGAGACCCGCGAGGCGATCAAGGGCGGCGGGTTCGACGCCGTGCTGTTCACGTCGTCCTCGACGGTGCGGAACCTCGTCGGCATCGCCGGCAAGCCGCACAACGTCACGGTCATCGCCTGCATCGGGCCGGCGACGGCGAAGACGGCGGAGGAGCACGGGCTGCGCGTCGACGTGATGGCGCCGGAGCCGTCCGTGCACAAGCTGGCCGAGGCGCTGGCGGAGTTCGGCGCGCGCCGCCGGGCGGCGGCGGTCGAGGCCGGGGAGCACGTCACCCGGCCCAGCGAGCGCAGGCCGCGGCGGCGGGCGCGGACGACGACCACGAGCTGACGCGGGGCCGACCGCGGGCCGAGCACGGGTCGGCGGGAGCCGGCTCCGGGCCGACGGGGGCCGCCGCGGGGCGGTCCGGCGGGGGCGTACGGTGGAAGCCATCCGGCCCCCCGCCGCCCGGTCGGGGGGCGCGTCCGTCGGCGGCCCCCTGCGACGGTGGGGCCCCGGGCGCCGTAGGAGCACCGCCCACGGAGGTAAGCACACATGTCCGGCACCGACGCCCCGCTCACCGGCCCCGTCGTACGCCCGCGGCGGCTGCGCACCACGCCCGCCATGCGGCGCATGGTCGCCGAGACCCGGCTGGACCCGGCGGAGCTGATCCTGCCCGCCTTCGTACGGGAGGGGCTCGACGAGCCGGCGCCGATCGCGTCCATGCCGGGCGTCGTGCAGCACACCCGCGACACCCTGAAGAAGGCCGCCGCCGAGGCGGTCGACGCCGGCGTCGGCGGGATCATGCTGTTCGGCGTGCCGGAGGAGCACAAGAAGGACGCGGTCGGCTCGGCGGGCACGGACCCCGACGGCATTCTGCAGGTCGCGCTGCGCGACGTGCGGGCGGAGGTCGGGGACGACCTGGTGGTCATGTCGGACGTGTGCCTGGACGAGACCACCGACCACGGGCACTGCGGGGTGCTGGACGCCGCCGGCCGCGTCGACAACGACGCGACGCTGGCGCGGTACGCGGAGATGGCCGTGGTGCAGGCCGACGCGGGGGCGCACGTGCTGGGGCCGAGCGGCATGATGGACGGCCAGATCGCGGTGATCCGCGAGGCCCTGGACCGCGCGGGGCACCAGGACACGGCGGTCCTCGCGTACACCGTGAAGTACGCCTCCGCGTTCTTCGGGCCGTTCCGCGAGGCGATCAACTCCTCGCTGCAGGGCGACCGGAAGACGTACCAGCAGGACGCGCCGAACGCCCGCGAGGCGCTGCGCGAGCTGTCCCTCGACCTCGCCGAGGGCGCCGACATGGTGATGGTCAAGCCGGCGCTGCCGTACCTGGACGTGGTGCGCCGGGTCGCCGACGAGGCGGACGTGCCGGTGGCGGCATACCAGATCTCCGGCGAGTTCGCGATGGTGGAGGCGGCGGCGGAGCGCGGCTGGGTCGACCGGGACGCGGCGATGATGGAGACGCTGACGGGGATCAGGCGGGCCGGCGCGCAGCTGATCCTGACGTACTGGGCGATCGAGGCGGCCCGGAAGCTGCGCGGCTGAGGCCCGGCGTTCCGGCCGCCGGGCCCCCGCTCCGGCTCTTACGGGACCGCGTCAGCGGCGTCGTGCCCGCAGTACCGCGTCGTGGTGCTCGACCGGCTCGCCGTGTCCGTCGTCGTGGGCGTGCGGCTCGTGGCCCACCGGTGCCGGCCGGACCCGGACCTCCGCCGTGACGATGTCCCAGTCCGCCGGGGCCAGGTCCGCCGCCACGTCCTCCGCGGTGAAGTGCACCCCCGGGTGCTCCTCCGCAATCGCCTGGGCCCGCGGGTCCGTCGCGTGGTGGCCGACGACGAGCAGCGTGCCGCCGGGGGCCACCGCCGCCGCGAGGCGGCGGAACAGGGTCTCGCGGGACGCCGTCGTGTGCACGTAGTGCGTGGTGACCAGGTCGAAGGGGGCGCCGTCCGGGACGGTGTCGGTCAGGTCCGCCCGCAGCCACGTGAGGCGCCCGGCGACCTCCGGGCCGCGGGTCTCGGCGTGCGCGCGGGCGCGGTCCAGCGCGGTGCCGGAGATGTCCACGGCCGTCACCCGCCAGCCGCGCTCGGCGAGCCAGATGGCGTCGGCGCCCTCGCCGCAGCCGGCCTCCAGCGCGTTGCCGGGCGGCAGGTCCGCGATCTCGGTCACGAGCTGGGGGTTGGGCCGCCCGCTCCAGACCGCGTCCCGGCCGCGGTACCGCTCCTCCCAGTACGCCTCGCCGAACTCTTCCGTCGCGTTCGTCATCGTTGATCCCTTTCGGTTTGCTTCGTATGTCACACGCGCACGCGGCGGGCGGCGACCGCCCGGCGGGCGTCCTCGGCGGCGATGTCGGCGTTGATCTGGGCGCCCGCCGTCGCGCCGGCCGCCGCGGCGGCGCCGACCTGGGCGGTCATGTCCGTGACGTTGCCCGCGGCCCACACCCCGGGCACGTCGGTGCGGCCGGCGGCGTCGGCGGTGACGTGCTCGCCCATGCCGGACGGGTGCGCCACGGGGGTGAGGCCCAGGGCGGCCAGGAACCCGCCGCGGGCGACCATGCGCGGGGCCACCGCCAGCGCCTCGCGCTCCACCACCGTGCCGTCCGCGAGCCGCACGCCCGCCAGCCGGTCGCCGGCGACCTCCAGGCCCGCCACCTCGCCGGTGACGACGCGCACGCCGAGGGCGTCCAGCTGCTCGGCGTCCTCGCCGGCCGGCGGCCCGGCGGTGTGCGCGAAGTACGTCACGTCGGCGCTCAGCTGCCGGAACAGCAGCGCCTGGTGCAGCGCCATCGGCCCGGTCGCCAGCACGCCGATCGCCTGGTCGCGGACCTCCCAGCCGTGGCAGTACGGGCAGTGCACCACGTCCCGGCCCCACCGCTCGCGCAGCCCGGCCACCGCCGGCAGCTCGTCGACGAGCCCGGTGGTGACCAGCAGCCGGCGGGCGCGTACGGACCGGCCGTCGGCGAGCGCGACGGTGAAGTCCCCGGCGCCGTCACCGTCACCGTCCCCCTTCCCGTTCCCGTCGTCGGCCGCCGCGTCGCGGGCGGCCCCGGTGACCTCGCCGGTCACCACGTGCCCGCCGTAGCCGCGCACCTCCGCCCGGCCGCGCGCCAGCAGCTCGCCGGGCGGCATGCCCTCGCGGGCCAGCAGGCCGTGGACGCCGTCCGCCGGGGCGTTCCGCGGCGCGCCCGAGTCGATCACCGCCACGGCGCGGCGGGAGCGGGCCAGCATCAGCGCCCCGTTCAGCCCGGCGGCGCCGCCGCCGATCACCACCACGTCGTAGCTCTCCGCAAGTTCGTCGGTCTGCTCGGTCTGCTCGGTCTGCCGGGTCTGCCGGGTCTGCCGGGTCTGCCGGGTCTGCTGGGCCTGCTCGGTCTGCTCGGTCACGTCGACCACCTCCATGCCGACGACCATGCCGTCCACCCGGCCGTACCCGCAAACAATGTTGCCGGTATGGCAAACTGTTCCGTATGGCTGACCCCGACGACGACCTCGACACCCACCTCACCGCCGTCGGCCCCCGGCTGCGCGAGCTGCGCCGCCAGCGCGAGTCGACGCTCGCCGACCTGTCCGCGGACACCGGCATCTCGGTGAGCACCCTGTCCCGGCTGGAGTCCGGCAGCCGCCGCCCGACGCTGGAGCTGCTGCTGCCGCTGGCCCGGGCGCACGGCGTGACCCTCGACGAACTGGTCGGCGCCCCGCCCACCGGCGACCCGCGCATCCACCTGCGCCCGGTCACCCGCCACGGGATGACGATGCTGCCGTTGTCCCGCCGGGCCGGCGGGATCCAGGCGTACAAGCTGATCCTCCCGGCGGGCACCGGGCGGCGGGTGCCGGAGCTGCGCACCCACGAGGGCTACGAGTGGATGTACGTGATGAGCGGCCGGCTGCGCGTCGTGCTCGGCGAGCACGACCTCATCCTCGAACCGGGCGAGGCGGCCGAGTTCGACACCCGCGTGCCGCACTGGTTCGGGGCCGCGGACGACGAGGCGGTGGAGTTCCTCAGCCTCTTCGGCGGCCAGGGCGAGCGCGCGCACCTGCGCGCCCGCCCGAAGTCGGCGTCCTGAGGGCGTCGCCCCCGCCCGCTCGGCGATGACCGTGCGGTGCCGCCCTCCCCGCCACGGTGGCGCGCGGCGCGCCTACTCCTGCGCGTCGAGGAACGTCTGCAGGACGGCGGTCAGTTCGGCCGGCGCGTCCTCCTGCACGAGGTGCCCCGCGCCCTCGAACAGCTCCAGCCGGGCGCCCGGCACCAGGCCGGCCAGCTCGTGCGCCTTGGCCACGGGGATCCAGGTGTCGTCCGTGCCCCAGCAGACCAGCACGGGGAGGTCGATCTCGCCGTAGCGGCCCTGCACCTCGTCGGTGAAGCGCTGGTCGGCCTGGGCGATCTGGCGGTAGAACGCCGGCCGGCCGGCGGCGTCCGTCCAGGGCGCGACGAGCGCGTCGAGGACGGCCGGGTGCAGCCCGGGGCCGCCGGTGGTGGTGATGTACTCGCGCACCAGCGCGGTGTGCAGCGCCGCCGGCAGCTGTTCGAAGACGGACGCGTGGTCCCGTACGAGCCGGAAGAACGGCGACCCCCAGGGGGCGAGGGCGACGGGGTCGACCAGGGCCAGGGCCCGGTATGCGGCGTCGTGCAGCAGGTGCGCGCGCAGCGCGACCGCGCCGCCGAAGTCGTGCGCGACGACCAGCGGCCCGTCCAGCCGCCAGTGGGCGAGCAGCTCGGCGAAGACCCGCCCCTGTGCGCCGAGGGAGACGTCCTGCCCGGCGCGCTTCTCCGACTGCCCGTAGCCGGGCATGTCCCAGACGTACACGGGCCGCCCGCGGGCCAGCGCGCGGGCGACGGCGCGCCAGGTGTACGAGGACCACGGCGTGCCGTGCAGCAGCACCACCGGCCGCCCCCCGGAAGCGCCGAGCCGGTCCCAGCGGACCTCACCGGCGGAGCTGGGGAAGACCTGCGTCAACTGCGAGTCGTTCATGACGATCAGCGTACGGGAGCGGTTCCGCGTCCCTCGCGGGGTGGTTCGCCAGCCGCATCTTCGTGCTGCTTCAGGCGCCGGCGCGGTCGAGGTGGAAGACCGCGATCTCCACCACCTCGTCCTTGATCTCGTACCAGACGCGGTACCGGCCCACGCGGAGCCGGTGCAGGTTCTCGCCGTACGAGAGCGACCCCGGCGGCCGGGGATCGGAGGCGAGGGCGTCGGTGGCGTCGAACACCGCCAGAACGCCCTCCCGGTCCTCCTTCGCCTAGAGCCGCGCGGCGGCCAGGGCCTTCGGCTCCCAGGCGACGTTCACTCGTCGAAAACCCGGCGGCGGGCTTCGGCGGCGGGCACCGTCTCGCCGGTCTGCCCCAGCGCCCGGCGCAGCTTGTACTCCAGGACCGCGTTGGCTTCCTCCAGGTCGGCCAGCTCATCGGCGTTGATCAGCACGGCGGCGGGCTGTCCGTGGTCGGTGATGGTGATGCGCTCCCGGCTGTGGGAGGCCCGGCGCACGAGTTGCCCGAAGCGGTTGCGCCCCTCTGTCACCGTATGCGTCAAAGACATGCGGGAAGTGTTCACTCACTCGCTGCTTTCGGTGAGTCCTCAGAGGCGTTCCGGGGTGCGGATGCCGAGGAGCGCCATGCCGGTGTGCAGCGTCCTGGCGGTCAGGTCGCTGAGGAAGAGGCGGTTCTCGACCTGGGCGGGGGTGTCCGCCTTCAGCACCGGGCAGTGCTCGTAGAAGGTCGTGAAGAGCGACGCCAGCTGGTACAGGTACGCCGCAACCTTGTGCGGCGCGTACTCCTCCGCCGCCTCCGCGACCACCGCCGCGAAGCCGTCCACGTGCAGCCCCAGCGCCCGCTCGGCGGGCTCCAGCGCCAGCTCCGGGTGCGCGGCCGGCCGGGCGCCGTCGCCGGCCCGGCGCAGGATGGAGCGGATCCGGGCGTACGCGTACTGCAGGTAGACCGACGTGTCGCCGTGGAGGGACACCATCTGGTCGAGGTCGAACTTGTAGTCCCGGGACGCGGACGTCGACAGGTCGGCGTACTTCACCGCGCCGATGCCCACCTGCGCGCCGCGCTCCGCGATCTCCTCCTCGGTCAGCGGCGGCACCGCCTTGTCGGCCTTCTCCCGGACGACCGCCGACGCCCGGTCGATCGCCTCGTCGAGGAGGTCCTCCAACCGTACGGTCGCGCCCGCCCGGGTCTTGAACGGCTTGCCGTCCTTGCCCAGCACGGTGCCGAACGCGAGCTGGGCGGCCGTCACGCCGTCGTCCAGCCAGCCCATCCGGCGGGCGGTCTCGAAGACCATCCGGAAGTGCAGCGACTGCCGGTGGTCCACGACGTACAGGAGCGTCTGCGCCTTGAGGCGGAACACCCGGTCGCGGATCGCGGACAGGTCGGTGGCCGCGTAGCCGTAGCCGCCGTCGGACTTGCGCACGATCAGCGGGACCGGCTGGCCGTCCTGGCCCTTGATGTCGTCGAAGAACACGCACAGCGCGCCCTCGGAGTCGACCGCGACGCCCGCCTGCTCCAGCAGCTCGCAGGTCTCGTCCAGCATGTCGTTGTAGCCGGACTCGCCGACGATGTCGGCGTCCCTGACCTCCATGTCGAGCTTGTCGAAGACGGAGAAGAAGTACAGCTTCGACTCGTCCACGAACCGCTGCCACAGCGCCCGCGTCTCCGGGTCGCCCGACTGCAGCGCGACGACCCGGCGCCGCGCCCGCTCCTTGAAGGCGTCGTCGGAGTCGAAGACGGCCCGGGCGGCCTTGTAGAGCCGGTTGAGGTTCGACGCGGCCTCCTCGCCCGAGGTGCCGTCCCCGGCGGCCCCGCCGTGGTCCAGCTCGTGCGGGTGCTCGTCCAGGTACTGGATGAGCATGCCGAACTGCGTGCCCCAGTCGCCGATGTGGTGCCGCCGGACCACGGTCTCGCCGCTGAACTCCAGCACCCGTACGAGGGAGTCGCCGATGACCGCCGAGCGCAGGTGCCCGACGTGCATCTCCTTCGCGACGTTCGGCTGGGCGTAGTCGATGACGGTCGTGCCGGGGGCGTCCGCGTACGGCACGCCGAGGCGGTCGTCGGCGGCGCGGGCGGCGAGGTTCGACGTGATCGCCGCGTCCGTCACCGCGATGTTGAGGAAGCCGGGCCCGGAGACCTCGATCTCCGCGAGCACGTCGCCCGCGTCGACCTGCGCGGCCACCTGGCCGGCCAGCTCCCGCGGGTTCGTCTTCAGCCGCTTGGCCAGCGCCAGCATCCCGTTGGCCTGGAAGTCCGCCCGGTCGCTGCGGCGCAGCATGGGGTCTGCGGAGGCCTCCTGCGGCCGTGCCGCAGCGAGGGCGTCCGAGACACGCTGCCGTACCTGGGTGGCGAGGGACGGGACTGAGGCCATGGTCGTGATCGCCGCTTCCTTGGGGAGGGTGGGGTGAGGCTTCAGTATCCCATGCGGGGCAAGCCGGTTTTGTTTGGGAGAATGGGCCGCGCCAGCGCTGAACAGAGAGGAAGTCAGGACTGTGGGTGCCACCGCCGAGGCCGCCGACTGGGTCTCCCGTTTCGCCGACGAGGTCATCGCCGAGGCGGAGCGTCGCGCCCCCGGCAAACCGGTGGTCTGCGCCTCCGGCCTGTCCCCCTCGGGCCCCATCCACCTGGGCAACCTGCGCGAGGTGATGACGCCGCACCTGGTGGCCGACGAGATCCGCCGCCGCGGCATTCCCTGCGACCACCTGATCTCCTGGGACGACTACGACCGCTTCCGCAAGGTCCCCGTCGGCGTCGAGGGCGTCGACGAGTCCTGGGCGGAGCACATCGGCAAGCCGCTGACCTCCGTGCCCGCCCCGCACGGCAGCCCGCACCCCAGCTGGGCCGCGCACTTCAAGGCGGGCATGGAGGCCGCGCTCGCCGAGATGGGCGTGACGTACCGCGGCATCAGCCAGACGGAGATGTACACCTCCGGCGCGTACCGCGAGCAGATCCTCTTCGCGATGCGGCACCGCGGCGACATCGACGCCGTCCTCGCCGAGTACCGCACGAAGCCGAAGCCGCAGAAGAAGCAGCAGCAGAAGCCGGCCGACGAGGCCGACTCCGCCGCAGCGCTGGCCGCGGCCGAGGGCTCCGGCGCCGCCGACGAGGACGACGGCCTGACGGCCGGCGGCGCGTACTACCCGTACAAGCCGTACTGCTCGGTCTGCGCGCGCGACCTGACGACCGTCACCGCGTACGACGACGAGACCACCGAGCTGACGTACACCTGCGCCTGCGGCCACGGCGAGACCGTGCGGCTCGCCGAGTACGACCGCGGCAAGCTCGTGTGGAAGGTCGACTGGCCGATGCGCTGGGCGTACGAGGGCGTGGTCTTCGAGCCCTCCGGCGTCGACCACCACTCGCCCGGCTCCTCCTGGAACGTCGGCGGCAAGCTCGTCGGCATCTTCGGCTGGGAGCGGCCCATCGGGCCGATGTACGCGTTCGTCGGCATCAGCGGCATGGCGAAGATGTCGTCCTCGAAGGGCGGCGTGCCGACGCCCGCCGAGGCGCTGGAGATCATGGAGCCGATGCTGCTGCGCTGGCTGTACGCGCGGCGGCGGCCGAACCAGTCGTTCAAGGTCGCCTTCGACCAGGAGATCCAGCGGACCTACGACGAGTGGGACGCCCTCGTCCGCAAAGTCGGCGCCGGCACCGCGCAGCCGGGCGACGTCGCGGCGTACGAGCGCGCCGCCGGCACCGCCGCCGGGCCGCTGCCCGCGACGCCGCGCCCGCTGCCGTACCGGATGCTCGCCTCGGTGACGGACGTGACCGCCGGCGACGACGAGCAGACCCTGCGGATCCTCGCCGAGGTCGACCCCGGGCGGCCGCTGACGTCGCTGGCCGAGGTGCGGCCGCGGCTGGACCGGGCGGAGCGCTGGATCACCACGCAGGTCCCGGCGGAGCAGCGCACCCAGGTGCGCAAGGACGCGGACGCGGAGCTGCTCGCGTCGCTCGGCGCGGACGAGCGGGAGCTGCTGCGGCTGCTGCTGGACGGGCTGGACGGGCACTGGTCGCTGGACGGGCTGACGACGCTGCTGTACGGGGTGCCGAAGCTGCGCGCCGGGCTGCCGGCGGACGCGAAGCCGACGCCGGAGCTGAAGGCCGAGCAGCGGGCGTTCTTCGCGCTGCTGTACCGGCTGCTGGTGGGGCGCGACACGGGCCCGCGGCTGCCGACGCTGCTGCTGGCGGTGGGGCAGGAGCGGGTGCGCGAGCTGCTGGGCGGCTGACCCCGCGGGGCGGTACGGGGGCGGCGGGGGCGGGGGCGCCGCCGGGCGTCAGGCGGTGCCCATGCCCTGGTTGTAGCGCTCGCGCAGCTCCGGGAGGTACGTGCGCAGGTAGCGCTCGCTGAGCGCGGTGCCGTCGGCGTACTGCACACCGTGGACGTCGCGCAGGTAGCGGCCGAAGGGGCGCGGGGAGGGGAAGCGGCCCTCGTCCAGGACGAACTGGCGGTAGAAGCCGAAGAGCGCGTCGTCGTACGGAACGCCGTCCGGCAGGCCGACGACCTCGTCGGGGTCGGCCGCGGGCGGCTCCGGCTCGGGCGGCGGTTCGGGCCGTCCCGGTTCGGCCTCCGGCTCCGGGGGCGGCGGAGCGGCGAAGGACGGCTGGGGCACGGACCGCGGGTGGCCGTTGACGGCGGCGGGCGCGGGCGCGCGCAGGTCGCGCCGCGGGGCCGGTCCGGGGATGGTGGCGGCGGGCTCGGGGAAGGGCTCAGGCTCCGGCACGGGGGCGGGCGCGGCCGGTACCGGCTCGGCCTCGGGTACGGGCGCCGTGGCCGGGTGCGCGGTGTGCACGGTGTGCGCGGCCTGAGCGCCCGGCGCGGCCTGGGCGGTGTGCGCGGTGTGCGCGGCCTGGGCCGCTTGGGCGGCCGGTGCGGCCTGCGCGGGCTGTGCCGCCTGGACGGCCTGCGGTGCGGGCGCCGCTGCCGTGGCCGCGTGCGTGTCCTGTGCCGCGTGCGCGGTCCGTACGGGCGGGGGCGCCTCCGCGGCGGTCCGTACCCGCGCGGAGGGCTGCGCGGCCCCCGGGCCCGGCGCCCCGTCTCCGTACTCCCGAGCCGCACCCCGCCCCGCGGGCCGGCGCTCCAGCTCGGGCCGTGCCGGCTGCGGGCGCAGCGGCTTGTCTATGCCCGCCGCCGCCAGCCCCTCCGGCGCCGTCTCCGCCAGCGGCACCCCGTACTTCGCCAGCTTCAGCGGCATCACCGCCTCCACCGGCGCCCGGCGCCGCCACCCGCGGCCGTAGCGGGCACGCAGCCGGGCGCGGTAGACCATGCGGTCCTGTTCGAGGCGGATGACCTCCTCGTACGACCGCAGCTCCCACAGCTTCATCCGGCGCCAGAGCCGGAACGTGGACGGGAAGGCCAGCAGCCAGCGCGAGACCCGCACGCCCTCCATGTACTTGTCGGCCGTGATGTCCGCGATCCGGCCGATCGCGTGCCGTGCCGCCTCCACCGACACCACGAACAGCACCGGGATGATCGCGTGCATCCCGACGCCCAGCGGGTCGGGCCACGCCGCGGCGCCGTTGAACGCGATCGTCGCCGCCGTCAGCAGCCACGCCGTCTGCCGCAGCAGCGGGAACGGGATGCGTATCCAGGTCAGCAGCAGGTCGAGGGCCAGCAGCACCACGATCCCGGCGTCGATGCCGATGGGGAAGAAGACCGCGAAGTCGCCGAAGCCCTTCTTCTCCGCGAGGTCGCGCACGGCCGCGTAGGACCCGGCGAAGCCGATCGCCGCGATCACCACCGCGCCGAGGACGACGACGGTGATGAGTATGCGGTGCGTCCGGTTCATGCGTATCGCAGGAGCCCTGTCCACGCGCCGTTCCCTCTCCGCTGGAGACCACCGGTCGCCCCGGGCCCGGCCCGGAGCCACGCCAGCCTCGCACAGCTGTACGGGGCTGCGTATGCAGGTCCGGTCACTTGACCGCGGCCACGGCCTCCTTGGCCGCCTTCTCCGCGTCCTTCAGCAGGTCGTCGGCCTTCGGCTGGTCCGATCCCTGGAAGCCGGCGCCGTGGTAGTTGAGGCTGACGACGACGTTCTCGTGGAGGACGACGACCGTCTGCTTGCGGTAGTCCTCCTTGTCCTCCGTCGTCTTGTACGTGAACTCCGTCGCCTGCCGGCCGAGTCCGGACCGCGCGGAGGACTTCATGTCCTTGGCGCCCTCGGTGGCCTCGACGGCCTTGACCTGCTTGCCGTAGTACTCCGCGGCGCGGTCGGCGCCGCTGCCGATGGCCGGGTCGGAGTCGTAGCGCTGGAAGGAGACGTCGAGCCAGCGCCACTGGTAGCCCTTGAGGCCGGTCCACGAGCAGCTGCTGCGCTGGGAGGTGTCGGCGGACTTCCCGGCGGTGCCCGCGGTGCTCTTCGCGCCCGGCACCAGGTCCTTGACGGTGTCCTCGGCGAGCGCGTCGCACGGGTCGGGCAGTTCGGCGAACCGCGCCGGCTCCACCTTCGGCTCGCTGGTCTCGGGGGACGGCGAGGAGCTGCTCGGCCCGCCGCTGTCGCCGTCGTCGCCGGAGGAGCAGCCGGCGGTGACGAGTATCACGGGCACGGCCGCGGCGGCCAGAACTCGGGAGATGCGGGTGGTTGAGCGGTGCATGGGTCCTTCATCACTCGGTCGTCGGGCGGCCCGCGAGCGGGGGCACGGCGCTCTGGGCCCGGCGCCGGGAGGGCACCGGCTGCGAGCGTACCCGCCGCCGCGGACGGCGTACGGGCGGTCCGGACCGCCGGTCCGTCACCCGGCGAGCCGGTCCGCGAGCTGGTCGGCCACCTGCTGGGCGCGCTGCTGCAGCTCAGCGGTGTCCGGCGGCTCGGTCGCGGCGGTGTCCCAGCGGTCGTACGTGAGGGTCACCACGACGTTCGACGTGCGGAAGACCACTGTCACCTCGCGGTGCTTGCCGGCGCCGACGGTCCGGTCGTCGAGGAAGGACTCGTCGCCGATGCCGTCGAGGAGGCGGGGGGTGAGGGTCGCCGCGGGGTCGGCGCCTTCGCCGCCGTCGCCGTCGTCGCCGGGGGACTCGGAGGAGCCGCCCGTGCCGGGGGGCGTGCCCGCGCCGTCGGCCCCGTCGCCGTTGGTGCCGTCACCGTCCGTCCCGCCGTCGTCCGCCGCGTCCGTCACGCCGTCGGCGCCACCGTCCTGCGGCACCGTCGCGCCGGCCTCGCCGCCGGCGGGACCGCCGCCCGAGGCGTTGCCGGTCTCGGCCTTGTCGGGCAGGTCCGGCGGGTCGTCGGTCACGTCGACGTCGTGCTCGTCGGCCCGCTCCGCGTAGATCTGCGCCGCCTGCTCGTCGTCGCTGATCTCGTCGTCGTACGACACGATCCGCTCGAACCGCAGCTCCAGCTGGTGCCCGCCCTCGGTGGTCTCCCGCTCCCAGCTGCAGCCCACCAGCCGGTCGGCGTCGTACGTGAGGTCCGGCTCACCCGCGAGGGCCTCCTCGGCGTCCTCCCCGCTCTCCCCGCTCTCCCCCTCCGCCCCCGGCAGCAGCTCCTCCAGCGTCCCGGCGCTCACCGCCGTGCACGGCTCCGGCAGCGTGCTGTACTTCCCGGAGGGCGCCGGTACGGAGCTGGCGCCGGCCTCGCCGGACTGGCTGTCGACCGCGCCGGTGGGCCCGTCGGCGCCGGTGCAGCCGGCCAGCGCGACCGCGAGCACGGCGGCCGCGGCGGCGGCCTGCGCGAGTGCCCTTCGCTGCACGGGAGAAGGCTCCTTCCGACTCCAGGTCATGGTGCCGCCCGGGGCGGGCCGACGACCCCATGTCTATCGCACGTCCTGCCGGTTCGTCCGGTCGGGTGTCCGCCGACGGGCGGTTGACCCCGTCATCTTCGCGCATGTGTGCAGGTGATCGGCAGAGCGGGCGTCATCCGACCTTGCCGCCGGGGAGGTTCCAGCCGAGGAGCACGGGCCGGTCGTGCTCGGTGCCCAGGACGGACAGTGTGGCGGTCTCCAGCCGGTACAGGGCGCCCGCGGCCGGGTGCTGGCCCAGCCGGCGGGCGGTGAGGACGCGCAGCACGTGGCCGTGGGCGACGAGCAGCACGTCGCCGTCGGTGTCCCCGGCGGAGCCCGCGGCGGCGCGCAGCGCCGCGTCGGCGACGGCCAGCACCTCGTCGCAGCGGCGGCCGACGGCCGCCAGCGTCTCGCCGGGGTGGCCGGGGGCGCCCGCGGGCACGCCGTCGTGCCACAGGTCCCAGCCCGGGCGGCCGTCGCGGATCTCCGCGGTGGTCAGGCCCTCGTAGCCGCCGTAGTCCCACTCCTGCAGCCGCGGCTCCAGCACCGTGCCGCGGCGGCCGGGCAGCGCCAGCTCCGCCGTGCGGACGGCGCGCCGCAGCGGGCTGCACAGCACGGTCGCGATGCGGCGCCCGGCGAGCAGCGGGACGAGCGCGCGGGCCTGCTCCTCGCCGGTGCCGGTCAACGGCAGGTCCGTGCGGCCGGTGTGGCGGCCGTCGCGGCTCCACTCGGTCTCGCCGTGCCGTACGAGCAGCAGGTCACCCATGGGCCGGTTCTCCTTCCGTCGCCGCGGCGTCCGGCGCCCCGCCGACGACGTGGTGGTCCGCGTGGCAGGCGGTACGACGACTCTCCCGCGGCGGGCTCGCGACGGCCGCCGCGGCGCGGCCATCCGGGTGCCCGGGCGGGCGGGGGTCACGGCTCGCGGTGCACCTTGTGGTTGGCGGCCTGCGCGCGGGGGCGTACGACCAGCAGGTCGACGTTGACGTGTGCCGGGCGGGTCACCGCCCAGGCGATCGTGTCCGCCACGTCGTCCGCGGTCAGCGGCTCCTTCACGCCCGCGTACACGGCGGCGGCCTTCTCCTCGTCGCCGCGCATCCGGGTCACGGCGAAGCCCTCGGTGCGCGTCATCCCCGGCGCGATCTCGACGACCCGCACGGGGCGCCCGTTCAGCTCCAGCCGCAGGGTCGCGGCGATGCTGTGCTCGGCGAACTTCGCGGCGACGTAGCCCCCGCCGCCCTCGTACACGGCGTGGCCGGCGGTGGAGGTGACGATGACGACGGTGCCGTCCCCGGAGTCGACGAGGGCGGGCAGCAGCGCCTGCGTGAGGTTGAGCGTGCCGATGACGTTCACCTCGTACATCGCCCGCCAGTCGGCCGGGTCGCCGGCCTCGACGTGCTCGGTGCCCAGCGCCCCGCCGGCGTTGTTGACGAGGACGTCGACGGAGGGGAAGCGGTCGAGGGCCGCGGCGAAGGCGTCCACGGCGGCGCGGTCGGTGACGTCCAGCGCGTACGGGGTGGCCGCGTGCCCGGCGGCGGTCAGCTCGGCGGCGAGCGCGTCGATGCGGTCCTTGCGGCGGGCGGTGAGGACGACGTGGTGGCCGGCGGCGGCGAGCTGGCGGGCCGTGGCCGCGCCGATGCCGCTGCTCGCTCCGGTGACGACTGCGGTAGGCATGCGGCCAGGATAGGCAGGTGGGCGGGGGAGTCGGCCCCGGGGCGGGGTACGGCCGTCGTGAGCTGCGGGTTCCAGGTGAGGTCAAGGTTTCTGCGAGGGCGGTGGGTAAGGCTGTGCGGCCTTGTGTCAACGACAGAACAGGACATGCAGATGATCATGTTCCCTGCCCCTGAGACGAGCACAGCTCCCACCGCGAAGGGCTCTCCGAGCATCGGCTCGCGCCGGCCTGTGCGTGTTCCGGCCACGGCGAAGAGCGGTCCGGGCATCGGCTCGCGTCGGCCCGTGCGTGTTCCGGCCACGGCGAAGGGCTCTCCGAGCATCGGCTCGCGCCGGCCTGTGCGTGTTCCGGCCACGGCGAAGAGCGGTCCGGGCATCGGCTCGCGTCGGCCCGTGCGTGTTCCGGCCACGGCGAAGGGCTCTCCGAGCATCGGCTCGCGCCGGCCTGTGCGTGTTCCGGCCACGGCGAAGGGCTCTCCGAGCATCGGCGGCCGTCGGATCGTGCGCGCTCCGGCCACGGCGCACGGCTCCCCCAGCATCGGCTCGCGTCGGATCGTGCGTGTTCCGGCCACGGCGAAGGGCTCTCCGAGCATCGGCTCGCGCCGGCCTGTGCGTGTTCCGGCCACGGCGAAGGGCTCGCCCAGCATCGGCGGCCGACGCCCGTCCGTTCCCGCCGGTCCGGGCACGCGGTAGCCCGGAG
Organism: Streptomyces sp. CNH099; assembly: GCA_000514715.1. Taxonomy (GTDB): domain Bacteria; phylum Actinomycetota; class Actinomycetes; order Streptomycetales; family Streptomycetaceae; genus Streptomyces; species Streptomyces synnematoformans. The sequence continues at coordinate 29,407 of AZWL01000027.1, forward strand.
TCCCGGATAAGTTGATCTTGATGCTGTTGGTGTCGGTGAAGAAGCAAGGCGGAAATGATTCGGGTGGTACTCAAAGCCGTGGCGCTGAGCGGCGCGGCGGTGCTGCTGCTTGGTGCGTGTGCCGAGGGCGACGATAACGGCGGGGGTGTCAGGCACCCGACGGACTCCTCCGATCCGGTGATGGCGGAGATGAGCGGCTGGGGCGGCTGTGCCGTTCTCAGGAACGACCAGCCGATCGTCGATTTCATGGGCATCAAGGAGTGGGTGGGTACCACCGGCAGACCGTCCACCTTCCGCGTGGGAGGCAACAACCTTGACCCCGAAGCTCTCGGCTGTGCCGGCGGGATCGACCTCGGGTCGTTCGACAAACTCCCGGCGGACGGTGAGCTTCGAGTCAAGATCGTCCCGACGGAGAACGAGGATCAGGCCGCCACCGCGTACAGTCAGCGGATCGGGCTTGTGGAGGAACTCGGCGACAAGGAGACGGAGCGCTTCGAGCTGAGCGATCCGTGGGACGCGGGGATGCTGCGAGCCGCCCGCAGTGAGAGCGATGCTACGGAGTACCTGGGAATCGTCGCGCGTGACGGGCAGTGGGTGGTCCACATCTATCTCACCTTCACCGCCGACTACAACGGCTTGAAATACGACAAGCCTGATTATCAGTTCACCAGCGAGGAGCTGCACCAATGGTTCGCCGAGACGTATCTGCCTGAGGTGAATCAGACGGTCCACGACCGGCTCTAGCCCGGGCGACGGGCCGCCGCTCGTCGATGGCGAGGAGAGCCGGGCATCGAGCCGAGACCGGACGATGCGAACGACGCGAGGAGGGCCGGCCCCGGTCGATCGGGGCCGGCCCTCCGCCGGCGGCCCGAAGGCTCCCCGCACTCCGCCCCCTGTGGGTGGACGCGGACGGCGACCGGCTCCTCTTCCTCACCGGCCCGGACTCGCGTAAGGCCCGCAGCATCGACGGCGACCCCCGGGTCGCGATCTCGGTCACCGACGGGCAGAAGCCGCCCTCGCGCGCAAGTACACCGGCGGCCCCTACCCGCGCGACGCCGAGCGGGTGGCGTACGTGCCGGTGCCGGAGCACGTGTGGGGGATGTCGTTCGCGTGAACCGGCGTGCGCGGACGGCGATGAGTTTTCGTGCATCGCGCAGTCAGTACGGGTAGCGGGACGCAGCGGAGGCGATCAGAAGGGCGGAGCGGCGATGGCGACGGCGAACACGGCGGCCGAGGAGGACTTCCTGCGGCGGTCCGACCCCTACCGGCGCGAGCTGCTGGCGCACTGTTACCGCATGCTCGGCTCCGTGCACGACGCCGAGGACCTGGTGCAGGAGACGTACCTGCGGGCCTGGCGCGGATACGGGCGGTTCGAGGGCCGCTCCTCGCTGCGCACCTGGCTGCACACCATCGCCACCCGCGCCTGCCTCACCGCCCTGGAGGGGCGCCGGCGCCGCCCCCTGCCCACCGGCCTCGGCGGCCCCGGCGACGACCCGGCCGGGCAGCTCGCCGAGCAGCCCGAGGTGCCGTGGCTGGAGCCGGTGCCGGACGTGCTGGTGGAGACGCCGGAGACCGACCCGGCGGCGGTCGTGGGCGCGCGGGAGTCCGTGCGGCTCGCGTTCGTCGCCGCCCTGCAGCACCTGCCGCCGCGGCAGCGCGCGGTGCTGCTGCTGCGCGACGTGCTGCGCTGGAGGGCCGCCGAGGTCGCCGAGCTGCTGGACACCTCCACCGCGTCCGTCAACAGCGCGCTGCAGCGCGCCCGGGCGCAGCTGGCGAAGGCCGCGCCGAGCGAGGAGTCGGTCGCCGAGCCGGACGACGCGGAGCGGCGCGAGCTGCTCGACCGGTACGTCGAGGCGTTCGTGACCAAGGACGTACGGGAGATCGTGCGCCTCTTCACCGAGGACGTGGTCTGGGAGATGCCGCCGTTCCCCGAGTGGTTCCGCGGGCCGGAGCAGGTGGCGACGCTCACCACCGTGCAGTGCCCGTACGCGCCCGGTCAGGCGCGGCTGCTGCCGGTGGGCCTCAACGGCCAGCCGGGCTTCGCGCTGTACACCCGCGGCGCCGACGGCGCTTACCACCCCTTCGCCCTGCACGTACTGACGGTGTCCTCCGGCGGGCGCGGCATCTCGCACGTCGGCTGCTTCTTCGACACGTCGCTGTTCGCGACCGCCGGCCTGCCGGAGGTCCTGACCGGCGGGGGGAACCGATGAGGCCCGATGGGAGCGCGCCCACGGCGCTGCTCGGCGGGGTGGCGCTGCTGGAGCGCTCGGTGACGTACGCGCTGGGGGTGCTGCACCGGATCGGCCCGGGCGACCTGCGGCGGCCCACGCCGTGCGCGCAGTGGGACCTCGGGCAGCTCCTCGCGCACGTCGGCGACTCCATGGCGGCGCTCAACGAGGCGGCGGACACGGGCCACATCGCCCTCAAGCCGCAGGCCGCGTACAGCCTCGCCGACCCGGCCCGGGCGGTACGGGACCGGGCCCGGCGGCTGCTCGGCGCGTGGGCGGCGGTGCGGCGGCGGGAGCTGGTGACGGTCGGCCGCCTGCCGCTGGCGGCGGGGGTGGTCACGTGCACGGGCGCGCTGGAGCTGGCGGTGCACGGCTGGGACCTGGCGCGCGCCGGCGGGCAGCCGGAGCCGCTGCCGACGGCGCTGGCGGAGGAACTGCTGGAGCTGGCGCCGATGTTCGTGGCGGCGGAGGACCGGCCGGCGCGGTTCGGGCAGGTGCAGATGGTGCGGGAGGGCGCGGGGCCGGGGGAGCGGCTGGTGGCGTATCTGGGGCGGCGGCCGGACTGGCCGGGGTGAGGGTCGTACGGGTACGGGGCCGCCCCGCGCGCTCAGCCCGCCGTGCCGCCCGCATACCGCGACGGCGGGGCGCCCACCGTCGCCGTGAAGTCCCGCGTCAGATGGGCCTGGTCCGCGTAGCCCAGGTCCGCCGCCAGCGCGGCGAGGTCCAGCGCCGCGCCCGCGTCCGCCCGCGCCGCCGCCTCCTGCAGCCGGGCCCGCCGCAGCACCCACTTCGGGCTCGCCCCGACGTACTCCGCGAACAGCCGCTGCAACCGCCGTACGGACATCCCCGCCCCCGCCGCCACCTGGTCCACCCGCAGCAGCCCCGGCTCCGCCGCGATCCGCGCCACCGCGGCCGCCGCCTCCTCGGCGGCCGGGTCGGGCGCGGCCGGCAGCAGCGGGCGCAGGAAGTCCTCCGCGCGGGCGCACATCTCCGCCGGGTCGCCCGCCGCCAGCACCGCGCGGCTCACCTCCGCCACCCGAGGCCCGAACAGCTCCGCCGCCGGCACCCGCCGGTCCGCCAGCTCCGCGACCGGCCCCGGCGCCAGCGCCCGGAAGCCGCCCGGCCGGAACCGCACCCCGAGCACCTGCCCGGCGCCGGCCAGCCGCCGGACGAACAGGTCGCGCTGCACCCCGTACACGAGCGGCTCGGGCTCCTCGAAGACCAGGTGCACGGTCGGGTGCGTGAGCACCTTCGTGTCGTACGTCTCCGCGCCCGGCAGCCGCCAGCGCACGTGCCAGTACCACTCGACGAACGGCGCGACGGCCGCGCCCGGCGCACGGCGGTCGAGCGAGGCGAGGCGGGCGTGCTCACCGGGGTGCAGCACGCCGTGCGCGTCGTCGAAGCCGGAGCCGGGCGTAGGCATATGCGCAGCGTAGCTGTCGCGTTTCTTCAAGACCCGCCGCGCCGCCCCGCCGTACGTTCACCCGTATGAGCAGCGAGAACAGCACCAACGCAGACGTGTACGCCGTGATGAAGGAGTGCGCGGAAGAGGCGGCCCGTATCGCCCGCGGCGTGCGGCCGGAGCAGCTCGACGGGCCGACGCCCTGCGCGGACTGGGACGTCCGCACCCTCGTCAACCACTGGGTCGCCTTCACCTCCCACGGCCTGGAGCACCGCGCCCTGCGCACCCCGCTCCCCGAGGAGCTGCCGAAGCGCGACTTCGCCGCCGAGCCCGGCTGGGCGGAGGCGTACGCCGCGCAGCTGGACCGCGCCGTCGCCGCCTGGGCGGCGCCCGCGGCCTGGGCGGGCGACGTGGACCTGGGCTTCCTGTCGATGCCGGCGCCGGAGGTGGCCGCGGTGATCGCCAAGGAGATGGCGGTGCACGGCTGGGACGTGGCGCGAGCCACCGGGCAGGAGTACCGGGCCTCGGCGGGGGTGGCCGCGCTCGTGCTGCGGGTCGCGGAGGACCACGGCGAGATGTACCGGAAGTACGACGGCTTCGCCGAGGCCGTGTCCGTACCGGCCGCCGCCCCGCCCTTCGACCGCGCGCTGGCCGCGACGGGCCGCGACCCGCGGCACCCGGTCCCGCCGGCCCGGTGAGTCGCGGACGCTACGCCAGCTCGAAGCCGGTCGTCGACGGGATGTGGCCCGGAACGGCCTCGTGGCGGTCGCCGACGTTCACGGTGCCGGCCGGCTCGAACATCATGATCGCCGTGCCGGGCGCGGCCACCGGCCGGTGCTCGACGCCGCGCGGCACGGTGAACACCGCGCCCTTCGGCAGCGTGACCGTACGCTCGCCCCTCTCCTCGCGCAGGCCGATGCGCAGCTCGCCCTCGATGACGAGGAAGAACTCGTCGGTGTGTTCGTGCACGTGCCACACGTGCTCGCCCTCGGCATGCGCGATCTTGACGTCGTAGTCGTTGACTCGCGCGACGACGTGCGGACTCCACGGTTCCGCGATGCGCTCCAGCGCGTGGCCGAGGGCCGTGGGCTCGGCGGGGTGGCTGATCACGGTGGGCTCCTCGCTTCCCTCGCCGCAGGTGTTGCGGCGATCTCTCCCCACCCATCCTGCGCGTGACAGGGGCCCGCCGGGAGTGCTACGAATCGCATATGCCGCAAGGATCCTCGCAGCGGGACGAGCCGCCCCGGCCGCACCGCGTCGCCATGCTCGTGGACGCCGGCTCGAACCCCTTCGAGATGGGCATCGCCACCGAGCTGTTCGGGCTGCGCCGCCCCGAGCTGGACGTGCCGTGGTACGACTTCACGCTCTGCGCCCCCGTCCCCGGCGTGCGCATGCACGACGGCTTCTTCACCCTGTCGGGCGTCCCCGGTCTGGCCGCCGCCGACGCCGCGGACACCGTGATCGTCCCCAACCGCCCCGACGACACCCCGCCCACCGCCCCCGTCGTCGCCGCCATCCGCCGCGCCGCCGCCCGCGGCGCCCGGCTCGTCAGCTTCTGCACCGGCGCGTACGCCCTGGCCGCCGCCGGCGTGCTCGACCGCCGCCCGGCGGCGATCCACTGGCGCTGGGCCGACCGCTTCGCCGCCCGCCACCCCGCCGTACGGGTCCGGCGCGACGTGCTCTTCGTCGACGACGGCGACGTGCTCACCGCCGCCGGCAGCGCCGCCGCCCTGGACCTGGGGCTGCACCTGATCCGCCGCGACCACGGCGCCGAGGTGGCCAACCACGTCAGCCGGCGCCTCGTCTTCGCCGCCCACCGCGACGGCGGCCAGCGGCAGTTCATCGAGCGCCCGGTGCCGGAGGTGCCGGACGCCTCGCTCGCCCCGGTGCTCGCCTGGGCGGCGGCGCGCCTCGACCGCCCCCTGACCGTCGCCGACCTGGCCGGGCAGGCCGCCGTCAGCCCCGCCACGCTGCACCGGCGGTTCGTCCGCGAGCTGGGCACGACGCCGCTGGCGTGGCTCACGGGGGAGCGGGTGGCGCTGGCGTGCCGGCTGATCGAGCGCGGCGAGGGGCGGCTGGAGGTGGTGGCGCGGACGAGCGGGCTGGGCACGGCCGCGAACCTGCGGACGCAGCTGCGCCGGCGTACCGGGCTGAGCCCGTCGGCGTACCGGGCCCGCTTCGGCCCGGCGGGCGGCGGGCCCGCGGAGGCGGCACCCCCGGGCCCGTAGCGCCGCGGCCCGCGGACGTACGCGCGCGGCCCGCGCCGCCGCCCCCGGAGGCACCCGCCGGGCCCGGGCCCGGGTCCGTACCCGCACCCGGGCCCGAAAACGGGTCGGCCGCGAGCCGCCGCCCCTGCTAGCCTGCCGGCCATGAAGCGCGCTGTGCAGACGACGACGCCGGACACCGTCCCGGCGCGCTGACGTAACGACCCAGCCGAAGCCCCGGGGCGACCGCCCCGGGGCTTCGGCGTGCGCGTCCCCGCGGGCGGCCACCGCCCCCACCCACCCGCGAGGAGCCCACCGTGCAGGACCACCGCCGCCTCGGCCGCGAACTCGACCTCTTCGACACCGACCCCCTCATCGGCGCCGGCCTGCCGTACTGGCTGCCCGCCGGCGCCGCCGTCCGGCAGGCACTGGAGGAGTACGTCGCCGACGTCGAGCGCCGCGCCGGCTACCAGCGCGTCTACTCGCCCGTGCTCGGCAAGCGCGAGCTGTACGAACTGTCCGGCCACTGGGAGCACTACCGCGACGACATGTTCCCGCCCATGCGGCTCGGCGGCGGCCCGGACGGCGGTCCCGACGGCGGGCCGGACGGTGAGGAGGTCGTGCTCCGCCCCAGCCTCTGCCCCCACCACGCGCTCATCTACCGCTCCCGCGAGCGCAGCTACCGCGAACTCCCGCTGCGCCTGGCCGAGCTGGGCGGCATGTACCGCGCCGAGCTGTCCGGCGTCCTCGGCGGGCTCACCCGCGTACGCGCCATCCAGCTCAACGACGCGCACGTCTTCTGCACCCTGGAGCAGGTCGCCGACGAGGCGCTGGCGGCGCTGCGGCTCGTCCGCGAGGCGTACGCGGCGATGGGCCTCGACGCCGCCCGCTACCGGCTCTCGCTGCCGGGCCCCGGCGGCAAGTACGTGCGCGACCCCGGGCTGTGGCGGCGCGCGGGGGCGCTGCTGGAGAAGGCGCTCGCGGCGGCGGGCGTCGCGTACGAGGCGGAGGAGGGCGAGGCGGCGTTCTACGGGCCGAAGATCGACGTGCAGGTGGTCGACGCGGCGGGCCGCGAGTCGACCCTGTCCACCGTGCAGGTCGACTTCCACCAGCCGGCCCGCTTCGGCCTCGCGTACGTGGGCCCGGACGGCGGGCGGCACCGGCCGGTGATGGTGCACCGCTCGGTCGTGGGCAGCGCGGAGCGGGCGGTGGCGCAGCTCATCGAGGTGCACCAGGGGGCCTTCCCGCCGTGGCTGGCTCCGGTGCAGGCGGTGGTGCTGCCGGTGAGCGAGGCGGAGGCGGGGTACGCCGAGGCGCTGGTGCGGCGGTGCGTCGGGGCGGGGCTGCGCGCCGAGCCGGCCGGGCCGGAGCGCGGCACCTTGGGGGCGCGGGTACGGGCCGCGCGGCTGGCCCCGTACCAGGTGGTCGTCGGGCCGCGGGAGGCCGCCGGGGGCGAGGCGGCGCTGCGGCTGCGCGACGGCCGGCGCCCGGCGCCGCTGCCGGCGGCGGAGGCGGTGGCGCGGATGGCGGCGGCGGTGGCGGCGCGGCGGCCGGAGCTGTGGCCGGAGCCGTAGGACCGGAGCTGTGGCCGGAGTCGTAGGGGCCGGAGCCGTAGCCGGCCTGGGAGCGGGCCGCCGGCCGGTCAGAGCCCGTCGAGGTCGTGCCAGTGCTCCTGCCAGCGCCAGTCGATGGGCTCGTCGGCGCGCTGGTAGCGGATGTCGGTCGACAGCCGGTACGCGGCCGCGGTGTTGTCCAGCGACGCGTGCACCATGTGTGCCGAGTGGACGACCATGTCGCCGGCCGCGTAGTCGGCGAGGAGCCACCGCGCGTCGTACTCCCGCGCCAGCGCCGGCAGGTCGGCGGTGAGCGAGGCGGCCGGGCGCTTCAGCGTGCCGGCCGCCTCCTCCGCGAGCACGCGCACGTGGCTGCCCTCCAGGTACACAAGACCGCCCAGCTCCACCGGGCAGTCGCCGAGCGGGATCCACGAGCTGAGCACCCGGTCCGTGCCCTCGCGGAGGTAGACGAGGTCGTAGTGCGCCTGCGTGGCCGTGCCGACGCCGGCCTCGCCGGGGCGGGTGTGGCGCAGGATCCTGCGCCGGTGCAGGAACGTCTCGCCGCCGAGGAACCACGCGTACCAGTCCCGCACCGCCGGCTGCGTGCAGAACGCGGCGTACTCCGGGCCCGGTACCACCCGCCCGAAGAGCGCCGCGCGCTGCTCGCCGCGCGGCAGTTCGGGGTCGACGTGCGCGAAGTAGAAGCGGCGGAACTCCCGTACGGCGCCGGGGTCGAGCGCCCCCCGCAGCCACAGGTAACCGTCCCGCCGCAGCCGCTCCCACAGCGCCCCGCGGTCCTCCCGCTCGGCGTCCGGCACCGGGCGCAGCTCGCCGAGGCGGCGGGGCGACTCGTTGAGGACGTAGCCGTTGGAGGTGAGCATGGCCCCAGGATGACCCCGGGAGCCGCCCCGGGCCAGAGGGGCGCCGTCAGGTGCGTTCGCCGATGACTTCCAGGTTGACGAACCGGGGCTCGGAGCTGCACAGCTCCCGGAACTGCCGGGCGGCACGCTGGGTCTCCGGCAGTTCACTGTTGGCCATCGCCTGCTCATACGAGGGGAATTCGACGATGTCCACGTAGTGCCCGTTCTTCTCGCGGTCCCGGGTGTGCATTTCCCGGGACATGGTGCGCTTTCCTTCCGTCGCTTGCATCCAATCGTCCATGACGCGGCTCAGTTCGCCTTCGTCATGGTCGGTCTCGTACTCGATGAGCTGAACGAACGCCATCGTCCTCAGCCCTCCTTCGCGTACGCCGCCGCCATGCCGCCGGCGAAGTCGTAGAGGATGACCTGTTCGTCTCCGACGACCCAGGCGTCGTGTCCGGGCGGGCAGACGAAGACGTCGCCGGGGCCCACCTCGGACTCCTGGCCGCCGTCCATGCGGATGTGCATGCGGCCCTGCACGACGTATCCGTTGTGGTGCACCAGGCAGCTGTCGGTACCCGCCAGGGGTTTCACCGACTCCGACCAGCGCCAGCCGGGCTCGAACGTGGCGACCGCGAAGTCGAGGCCGGTCATGTGCACCGCTTCGAGGTGGCCGCGCGGGAAATCGCGCCGCTCGTCGGGCTTCTCGACAGTTTTTACTTCCAGCATTGCGATACCTCCCTTCCTAACGCATTTCCAGTGTGCGCCGCCCGGGCGGCGCGCGGCAAGAAAGGGAGGTTCGCGGGCGTTCCTACATTCCGGAGTACGAGTGCAGGCCGTCGACGAAGATGTTGACGCCGTAGTAGTTGAAGAGGAAGCACAGGAACGCGGCGATCGCCAGGTACGCCGCCTTGCGGCCCTTCCACCCTGCCGTGGCGCGCGCGTGCAGGTAGCAGGCGTACGCGACCCAGGTGATGAACGACCAGACCTCCTTGGGGTCCCAGCCCCAGTAGCGGCCCCAGGCGCTCTCCGCCCAGATCGCACCCGCGACGATCGTGAACGTCCAGAACGGGAAGACCGCCGCGTTCACCCGGTACGCGAACTTGTCCAGCGACGACGCCGCGGGCAGCCGGGCGAGCACCGAGTGCGCGAACGAGCCGGGCTGCGGGCCGCTCGGGTCGGCGAGCTTGGCCTCGTAGCGGTCGCGGAAGAGGTAGAGGACCGTCGCGACCGCGCCGAGGTAGAACAGCGCGCCGCAGGCGATGGCGAGCGAGACGTGGATCCACAGCCAGTACGAGTCGAGCGCGGGCACCAGCTGGTCGCTGTCGGTGTAGAGCACCGACACCGCCAGGCCCAGGTCCAGCAGGACCGTGGTGACGAGCGGCAGGCCCATCCAGCGGACGTTCTTGCCGGCCACCAGGAAGCCGAGGTACGAGGCGACCGCCACCATGGAGAACGTGGTGGAGAACTCGTACATGTTGCCCCACGGCGCCCGCTCCACCGACAGGGCGCGCGTCAGCACCCCGCCGGCGTGCAGCACGAAGGCCAGCACCGTGAGGGAGACCGCGACGCGGCCGTACACGTCGCCCTGCTCGTCGCCGCCCGCGGCGCCAGGCCCGTCGGGTACCTCCCGGCCGCCGCCGGGGGTGCGCGTGACGACCTTCGGCCGCTCCAGCACGGCGGTGCCGCCGCCGCGCTGCTTGACCGTGACGGTCACGGCGGGCGCGTCAGCGCCGGCCGCCTGCCCGGGGGTGAGCGCGGCGGAGGTCGTGGCCACGCGGCTGCGGCTGCCGAAGACCCACTCCCCGACATGCGCGAAGAAGGCGAGGGCGTAGACGGCCATCGCCGAGTAGATGAGGACGTTGCTGATGTCCGCCAGGTTCTGGTTGGTCGCGGCAGCGATGTTCACGCGCGCGCTCCTTCATCGGGCTTGGCTTCGGGCCCTTCGGGCTCGTCGGGTTCTTCTGACTCGGACTCGTTCTCGTCGGCCGCGGCCGCGTCGGCAGCGGGCTTGTCGGGCCCGGGCTCGTCGGACCCGGGCTGTTCGGGCGCTACGGACTCTACGGACGTCGCCCCGGCCGCCGCGGACCCACCCCCGGCAGCCCCGGACTCCGCCGACTCCGCCGACTCCGCCGCCGGGGCGCCGCCGGTCTGCAGCTCCACCGCCAGGTCCGCCAGCTCCTCCGGCAGCCGCGCGCTCTCGCTGCGCCCCAGCCCCGCCAGCTCCACGACCGTACGGCCGTCCGCCCCCGCCGCCGTACGCAGCCACACGCGCCGGCGCTGGATGAACAGCGAGCCGGCCAGGCCGACGATCGCGGCGATGGCGCCGGCCAGCGCCCAGTAGTTGCCGGGCTGCTGGGAGATCTGGAAGCTGGCCCAGCGCTCCAGGCGCTCGAACGTCAGCGTCCCCGCCCCGTTCGGCAGCGTGAACGTGTCGCCGGGCCGCAGCATCTGCTTCAGCGGCTGGCCGTCCTCGGCCTTGAACTGCTTCAGGTCCTCGGTGTCGAGCTGGTACACGTTCTGCGGCACGCCGGAGTCCAGGCCGAGGTTGCCGCGGTAGGCGTTGAGGAACAGCGCGGGGTACTGCGGCCCGGGGAACTGCGAGACCATGCCCTCCTGCCGGCTGAGGTCGCTGAAGCCGCCGAAGGTGGGGGCGAAGATGCCCTGGAAGGCCAGCTGGTTCTTCTTGCCGTTCTCGTCCCGGTAGTCCGGGACCTTGATCGCGCCCGTGGAGGTGTGGTTGCCGTCCTGCGGCAGGAACGGCACCGGCCCGGTGAACGCCACGTCGCCCTGGCCGTCGCGGACCGTGACGACGGGCGCGTAGCCGTGGCCGATGAGGAAGACCTTGGTGCCGTCGATCTGCAGCGGGTGGTTGACCTCGACTCGCTCCTTGTGCCGCTCGCCGTCGGCGCCTTCCCACCAGGTCAGGTCGGCGTAGAACTCGCGCGCCGTGCCGCGCTGCGGCCCGCTCTGCTCGAACGTCGCCTCGAAGTCGTCCAGCGTGAAGCCGAAGGAGTCGAGGTCGGCGCCGAACGCGGAGTCCTGGAAGTCGTCGTACTGCGTGAGGGTGTTGGTGAAGCCGCCGCCCTCGACGATCAGCTTGCCGCCCTCGACGCGGAAGAGGTTCCCCGCGGCGAAGGCGACGAGGAGGACGAAGAGCGCGATGTGGAACAGCAGGTTGCCGGCCTCGCGCAGGTAGCCCTTCTCGGCGGAGACCGCGCCGCCGCCGTCGCCGGCCGGCGCCACGGCGTAGCGGAAGCGGCGCCGCCGGAAGACCCGCTCGGCGGCCTCGCGTACCTCGGCCGGGTCGGCCTCGGTCTCCCAGGTGGTGTACGCGGGCAGCCGGGTCAGGTTGCGCGGGGCGCGCGGCGGGCGGGCGCGGAGCTGGCCGACGAACTGCCAGGAGCGCGGGATGATGCAGCCGGCCAGCGAGACGAACAGCAGGATGTAGATCGCCGAGAACCACACCGAGCTGTAGACGTCGAAGAGCTGCAGCCGGTCGTAGATCGGGGCCAGCGTCCCGTGCCGCTCCCGGAACTGGTTGACGGCGATCTCGTCGACCGAGTTCTGCGGGATGAGCGACCCGGGCACGGCGCCGAGCGACAGCAGGAACAGCAGTATCAGCGCCACCCGCATCGACGTCAGCTGGCGCCAGAACCAACGCGCCCACGTCACCAGCTCCCGCCCGAACGAGCCGCCGTGCGGCTCCGGGCTGCGCGGCGCGTCCTCGACCGGCGCCGTGGACAGCTGGGAGGCCGCGGCCGTCAGCTCGCGCTCGTCGGTCGTCGTCATGGCTCAGACCTCCACCGTGAAGTTCGACGACCAGACCTGCATCTCGTTGATGATGCGGTCCCAGGCGCCGGTCAGCAGCAGGATGCCGGTCACGACGAGCATCCCGCCGCCGGTTCGCATGACCCACACATAGTGCTTCTTGACCCAGGCGAACGCCCCGAGCGCCCGGCGGAAGGCGACGGCGGCGATGATGAACGGCAGCCCCAGGCCCAGGCAGTACGCCACCGTCAGCAGCGCGCCGCGGCCGGCGCTCGCCTCGTTCGTGGACAGCGCGAGCACCGAGATCAGCGTCGGCCCGATGCACGGCGTCCAGCCGATGCCGAAGACCATGCCGAGCATCGGCGCCCCGGCCAGGCCCACCGCGGGCCGCTTGTGGATCCGGAACTCCCGCTGCGTCAGCCCGCCGAGCGTGCGGCCCAGCACGCCCATGAACATCAGCCCGAGCAGTATCGTCAGCGCCCCGACGACCTTGGAGATCGTCTCCCGGTGTTCGAGGAGGTTGTTGCCGACGCCGCCGAAGAACGCGCCGGTGGAGACGAAGACCGCGGTGAAGCCGAGGACGAAGAGCGCGGCGCCCGCGGCCATGCGCCCGCGGCGGGCGTTCTCCAGGTCGGTGCCGCTGACCCCGGTGACGTAGCTGAGGTAGCCGGGGACGAGCGGGAGCACGCAGGGGGAGAAGAAGGACACCAGGCCACCGAAGACCGCGACCGGCAGGGCCAGCAGCAGGGCCCCGGTGAGCACGGTCTGGTTCGGTTCCATGGGGTTACGTCACTTCACTTCTCTTTGATGACCGGGTTGAGCGCCTTGCGCAGCTCCTTCTCGGAGAGCGGCTTGAGGGCCCGTACGGCGATCTTCCCCTCCCGGTCCAGGATCAGCGTGGAGGGGATGGCCTGCGGCGACAGGCTGTTCTTCGGGAACTTCAGGATCAGCTTCCCGTCCGGGTCGTACAGGCTCGGGTACTTGATCCTGAAGGTGCGGTCGAAGGCCCGGGCGTTGGCCACGTCGAGGTCCCGGGTGTTGATGCCGATGAACTGCACGCCCTGGTCGGCGGTGTCCTCGGAGACCTTGCGCAGGTTCGGCGCCTCGGCGCGGCAGGGGGCGCACCAGGAGCCCCAGACGTTGAGGACGACGACCTTGCCGCGGTAGTCGGCGAGCGCGAGCTGCTTGCCGTGGGTGGTCTCGCCGGAGATGTCGGGCGCGGCGAGGCGGTCGCCCTTGTCGACCACGGTCAGCTCGCCGGTGCCGCTGACGAACTGGGTGTTGCCGCCGGACGACGTCGCGTCCTCGCCGCACGCGGCCAGCACCAGCGTGCCGGCCGCAACCGCGGCGGCGGCCGCGACGGTCCGGCGGTGGAGCCTCCTCGCAGAAATCATGTGAAAAGTTTCGCATGGGCCAGAGAGGGATCTTCCCCACCCCCCTGTAGCGCCGCACGGCGCGGCGGGGGCGCCGGTCAGCCGCCCGGGCCGCCCGGGCCGTACGGGGAGGAGACCGCCCCGTGGCACCCCCGGCGTGCCCGCCCGCTACCGCCGCGGGGCGTTGGCAGCGGCACCGCGGATGGCGCCGCGGCCGAACTTGCGCTGCGCCCCCGCGAGCAGGTGCGGCGGCACCAGGTCGCGAGCGGGCTCGCTGTAGCCGACGGAGACGATGTCGTCGCCGTCGAACGTGAACGTCGTCAGCGACGCCAGCGTGCACTGCCGCGACCGCGGGTCGTGCCACAGCCGCCGGCCCTCGGCGAAGCTGCGCAGCACCCAGATCGGCAGCTGGTGGCTGACGCAGACGGCCTCGTGGCCGCGGGCGGCCTCGCGCGCGGACTGCAGCGCGCCCGTCATCCGTACGACCTGCTCGATGTACGGCTCGCCCCAGGAGGGGCGGAAGGGGTTGGTGAAGTACCTCCAGTTCGCCGGCTTGCGCAGCGCGCCGTCGCCGACGCCGAACGCCCGTCCCTCGAAGGCGTTGGCCGCCTCGATGAGCCGGTCGTCGGTCACGACGTCCAGGCCGTGCGCCTTCGCCACGGGCGCGGCGGTCTCCTGCGCGCGCTCCAGCGGGGAGGAGACGACGTACCGGACGTCCCGGCCGGCGAGGTGCTCGGCGACCCGCTCGGCCATCTGCCGGCCCAGGTCGGAGAGGTGGTAGCCGGGGTTGCGGCCGTAGAGGACGCCGTCGGGGTTGTGGACCTCACCGTGGCGCACCACGTGCACGACGGTGAGAATCCCTTCATCTTTACCGGGCATGTCAGCCATTCTGGACCGTCCCTACTCCCGGCCCGCTGTCCGGCCCGCCGCCCCGTCCCCGGCGCGGGCCGCCGCCCGGGCGGCCGCCGGCAGCGCGGCGGCGATGCGCTCGATCTCCGTGTCGCCGATCGCCGTCGAGACGAACCAGCACTCGAAGGCGGACGGCGGCAGGTAGACGCCCTCGGCGAGCATCGCGTGGAAGAACGCCGTGAACTGCTCCGTACGCTGCGCCTTCGCACCCTCGTAGTCGACGACGGGGGCGTCGGAGTCGGTGAAGAAGACGGAGAACATGGTGCTCGCCGTCTGCACCCGGTGCGCGACGCCCTCCTTGCTCAGCGCCTCCGTGACGAGCTGCCGCAGCCGCCCCGACACGTCGTCCAGCGTCTCGTACGCCGCGTCGTCCAGCAGCCGCAGCTGCGCGAGCCCGGCGGCGGTGGCCACGGGATTCCCGGAGAGCGTGCCCGCCTGGTACACGGGCCCGGCGGGCGCCAGCCGCCCCATGACGTCCGCCCGGCCGCCGAACGCGGCCGCGGGGAAGCCGCCGCCCATGACCTTGCCGAAGGTCATCAGGTCCGGCGTCACGCCGTCGACCCCGTACCAGCCGGCCCGGGAGGTGCGGAAGCCGGTCATCACCTCGTCCGACACGTACAGCGCGCCGTGCTCGGCGCACAGGTCCTTCAGCCCCTGGTTGAAGCCGGGCAGCGGCGGCACCGCACCCATGTTCCCGGGGGACGCCTCGGTGATCACGCAGGCGATCTCACCGGGGTGCTCTTCGAACGCCGCGCGGACAGCTGCCAAATCGTTATACGGCAGTACGAGGGTCTCGCCGGCCTGTGCCCCGGTGACCCCCGGGGTGTCCGGCAGCCCCAGGGTGGCGACCCCGGAACCGGCCGCGGCGAGCAGCGCGTCGACGTGTCCGTGGTAGCACCCGGCGAACTTCACGACCTTCGCCCGGCTCGTGAACCCGCGCGCCAGCCGGATCGCCGACATCGTCGCCTCGGTGCCCGAAGAAACGAGTCGTACCTGCTCAGCGGGGGTGACCCGGGAAACGATCTCCTCCGCGAGCGCCACCTCATCGGCCCCCGGAGTGCCGAACGACGTACCCCGCGCGACGGCCTCCCGCACCGCGGCGGTCACCTCGGGGTGCGCGTGGCCGAGGATCATCGGTCCCCACGAGCACACGAGGTCGACGTACTCGCGGCCGTCGGCGTCCGTCAGGTACGGACCCTTCCCCGACACCATGAACCGGGGCGTACCGCCCACGGCGCGGAAGGCGCGCACCGGAGAGTTCACGCCGCCCGGTGTCACGGCGGCCGCACGGTCGAAGAGCTTCTGCGAGACTGGAGCCTGGTACGGATAAGTCACGCAAGCCATGGTCTCAGAGTGGCAAGGCGACCCGCGCCGGGGTGTTTCGCCGGCCCGCTGCTGGGGAGGTAGCTGAGACGATGATCGGGTTGCGCGGCGGGGGCAGTGCACATCTGAAAGCAGTCGGGTGGAGATATGCATCGCGGTGGCGAACTGGGCGAGGGGACCGATGACCGAGGGCCCCGGCGCGCCAGGTCGGGACGCCATCGCCGGGTGAACCACGGCGGCGAGGGCGTGAACAGGAACGACAGCCGGTCCGGCGGCGTGACGTACAAGTACTTCGGCGCGCCCGACGGCGCCACGGCGGCCCGGGTGCCCATCTCCATGCGCCCGGAGGAACTGGGCGGCGACGAGCTGGGCCAGGGCGGCCTCTTCGCCAAGGTGAAGCCCGAGACGATGTCCGCGATGGTCCTCACCGGCATCGAGGGCATACCGCTCCACAAGGTCCCGCCCCTGGAACTGGTCGTCCTCCACCCCGACTACGCGGTGGTCCGACTCCCCATGACGGTCGTCGACCCCCTCCGCGGCATCGGCGAGGAAGAGGTCGGCGCCGCCGCGTTCATCTGGTCCACGGTCCCCGACCGCGGCGGCCCCCGAGACGCCTTCGACGTCTACCGGATGCTCCACGAGTGGCAGGAGTTCGCGGAGCGCCTGAACGAGGCGGGGCACCAGCCGTACTGCCTGGTGTGGCCCTGACCTGCGATTTAGTGGCCTCACGGCCTCGATTGCAGGAGCAGGCTTAGGGGTCTCGCGAAGGCGGTGATCAGGCCGCCAGGGCACATTGAGGGCACACGCCGGAGTGATCTTCGGGGGATGTGCCCTCTGTCGTGTCCAGCCCGTCCCTGCCGACGTCGGCACCCAGGACGGCGTCGATCGCCTGACGGGTACGGGCCTCGCTCTGCGGCATGAGGTGGGTGTACGTCCGCAACGTGAAGCCGGGATCGGAGTGCCCGAGGTACTCGGAGAGGGCCTTGATGCTCTCCCCGGCGTCCAGGAGCACCGAGGCGTACGTGTGCCGGAGGGCGTGCATGCCGTCGTCAGGTGCGGCGGCCATGTACTTCGCCCCGCGCTCGCGGGGAGGGATGACCGCGGCGGCGACGAGCGCGCGCTTCCAGTCGCCCTGGTTGAAGACGCTCCGGTTGTAGGCGTTGCCCTTGGCATCCGTGAAGATCAGCCGGTGCGTCTGCGGCTCACCGTCCGGCGTGGCCCAGGGCAGGGCGATGTCGGTCGCGGGGAACTTCTTCAGGTGCCGCTTCAGCACCTTGGCCAGTTCGTCAGGCAACGGCACGGAGCGAATCCGGTCGCCCTTGGGCAGAGCGAAGACCCTCTTGCTGCGTACCAGCCGTATCTGGCGTCTGACGTGGACGAGCTTGCGGGCGAAGTCGATGTCTCCTTCGGCGACGCCGAAGATCTCTCCCTGACGGAGTCCGCAGCCGAAGCCCAGCGAGCCGCCGGCAGTGAAACGGTCGGGGAGACCGGAGATCACCGCCTGAACCCGGTCGAGCGTCCACGGCACCACCGGCTTCTTCGCGTGCTTCGGCAGCTTCACGGAACTGGACCGGCACGGGTTCCGAGCCAGGAGACCGTCCTCGACGGCCGCGTCCAGCATGCCCACCAGGACGTCGTGGACACAGCCGATGCTGGACGCCTGTAGCCCGGCGGCCTGCACCTTCTTGATCCAGCCCTGGATGCTCGACGGTCGGGTCAGATTGCGGACCTCGTGCCCGCCGAGGTGCGGAACGATGTGGTTCCGGATTTCCCGCTCGTACCGCTCGTACGTCGTCGGCCCCGCCGTAACGGCCGCCAGCCACTGCTCGGCGTACTTGGCGAGGGTGATCTTCCCGGCCGAGGGGTCGACGTAGACGCCGCGCTGCAAGTCGCTCTCGACCTCGGCTGCACGGGCGTCGGCCTTGGCCTTGATCTCGTAGTGCTCTTTGCGCTGGGTGCCGTTGAGGTCGCGGTAGCGGACCTGCCAGCGCTTGCCGACGCCGTGGTCCTTGGTGGGCACCAGGCGGCGGGTGCGGCTTTTGTGCTCGGGGCATTCGGGGTCGTCGGGCTTGGGGTGGGATTTGTGCCAGCGGTCGTAGACGTCAGCCATCGAGCAGGGCCTCCTTGAGGTCGTCCAGCAGGTGGATGAGTTCGGTCTTGGTCAGGTGGCCCAGTGGATTCGGGCCCGGGGGGTTGCCTCCCTTCGTGACGAGGTGGTCGGCGCGGCGGCCTTCGGGTCGGGTGCGGATGGCGTGGTCGAGGGCGCTGTCGTCCTCGCGCGGGAGGAGGGGGTGGATGCCGTCGGCCCAGTCCCAGGCGTGGCGGGTGGTGACTTCGCCGGCGCCGGTGACGGTGGTGATGGTGTCGTCGGCGACCGGGGGCAGTAGCAACGTGGCGGGGGAGACGCCGAGGGCGGCGGCGATGGCGACGAGGTCGTCGACGTCGCAGCGGCGGTCGCCGCGTTCGATCTTGCTGAGTGCGGTAGAGGGGATGGGGCGCCCCAAGTCGCTGAGGCACTCGGCGAGTTGGCGCTGGGAGATGCCGAGGAGGGTGCGGATGCGTTCGATGTTGGTGGCGGTCTGACGGCCGGTGGGGCCGATCTCCACGGGGCGGGTTGCCATGACCGCGATGTTGACTTGGGAGGTGGGGCTTGGGCAAGTCCCAGTATACGGCTCCGGGGTGGCGGTCCGGGGCGGTCGGCGGGGTGCCGGTGGGCAACATAGACGACGATCGCCGGTTAGCCAAACCGGCGCTCTTGCTGACAATTGATGGGTCGCGTGCACCGTCCGGCGTCGTTTGGTTGTGTTACATGGCTTCGGCCACAATGTCGCTGGATGGGTTCCCGATCGTGTGGCACCGTCCGGTGCTGCACAGCCACCGTCTCGTCATGATGGAGAGTGCCGGATGCGTTCATCCCGTGCCGCCGAGTCCACCGCAGCCTCGTCCCGTACCCCCTCGTCCAGCTCGGAGCGCCGGCCGCTGGCCTCCCCCGAAGAGCTGTCCGCCTACCTCGGTGTTCCGCTGGGAACCTTGTACTCCTGGAATCACCGGGGGATCGGGCCGAAGGCGACCAAGGTCGGCCGTCACCTGCGCTACCGCTGGCAGGAGGTGGAGGCGTGGCTGGATTCCCGGACAACGGACAACGACGCGGCCTGACCGCCGAGACGAGGTGGCCCCCGGTGCGCCAACACCAGGGGCCGAAGACACCTCAAGAAACCGCCCTGTAAGCGATCTACCAAGCGGTGCGGGCCGGGTGGCTGCCCGGCCCGCACCGGGTGAGGAATGTCCGTGAGCGAGGGTACAGCCCTGCCCCCTCCCACCGAACCACCACAATCCGCCGGCACCGGCCAAGAGGCCGGTGATCACCTCGTTGCTGCGGCCCGCGCCAGCCGGGAACGCCGGGAAACGCAGACCCCCGCCCGTGTCTCGCGCCGGGAACAACGCCGTCAGGACCGGGCCGCCGAACTGGTCGCGCGCGCCGAGCGCAACGCCACCAGAACAGCCGCGTCCCAGGAAGAGAACTTCGAGGCCGAGCCACCGGCTTCCGCACAGCCTGCTTCCGCAGGCGGCACGGCGACTTCCGATCAGGCTGCGACCTCCGCTGCGCAGGAGGCTGCGGATACTTCCGAGGGTTCCGCTGGCCCGCCTTCCGCTGACCTGACCGGGTCGGCCACCCCACCTGGATCGACCGCTTCGGCTGGTCAGGGTGTGGCTGAGGGGGCGGGGCTGCTGGCCGAGTTGCGGTCGTCGATTGCCCGGTACGTGGTGCTGCCCAACGACGAGGCGCTGACCGCGGTCACGCTGTGGGTGGCGGCCAGCCACATCCAACCTGTGCTGCAGCACGCACCGCGGATGGCGATCGTGGGCCCGACGAAGAAGTGCGGCAAGTCCCGTCTGCTGGACATCCTCGCCGAGACGGTCAACAGGCCGATGATCACGGTGAACACCAGCCCCGCGGTCATCTTCCGCATCATCGGTATGGAGCCGCCGACGCTGCTGGTGGATGAGGCGGACACCATCTTCGGCGCGAAGGTGGCGGAGAAGAACGAGGAACTGCGCGGGCTGCTCAACGCCGGGCACCAGCGCAACCGTCCCGCCTGGCGGATCACCGGCCCTGACCACGAGCCGACCGCGTTCCCGACCTTCGCCATGGCCGCACTCGCGGGGATCGGCGACCTGCCGGACACCATCATGGACCGCGCCATCGTCATCCGGATGCAGCGCCGCCGCAAAGGCGAAGAGATCGCCGACTTCCGCGTGCCCCGCGACAGCCGCGCCCTCAACGACCTGCGCGAGCAGCTGACGGCGTGGCTGACCCCGCTGACCGAGCAGGCCGCGGAGATGACCCCGGCGATGCCGGTGGCCGACCGCGCCGCGGACACCTGGGAGCCGCTGGTGCTGGTGGCCGACCTCGCCGGCGGTGACTGGCCCGCCCTGGCCCGGACGGCATGCGTCGCGATGACCGCGCACGAGGCAGGCCAGGACGAGGAAGCCAGCCTGAAGACCCGCCTGCTGCGCGACATCCGCCGCGCCTTCGCGGACGCAGGCAATCCCGCCGCCATGCGCAGCCGCGATCTGCTCGCCGCCCTGTGCCAGGACGCCGAAGCCCCCTGGGCCGACTACTCAAGCACCGGCCTGAACGCCCACCACCTCAGCAACCTGCTCCGCGACTTCGGCATCAGGCCGGTCAACATCCGCTTCCCCGACGGCACCCAGGCCAAGGGATACCCCAGCAGCCGGTTCACCGACGCCTGGGACCGCTACTGCCCCGAACCCGAACCCGAACGATCCGTCGAAACCACCCCACCCCACCACCCGGGACCGTCCCCAACCACACCCCGGTCCCCGACCCCGCCCCGGTCCCCGAGCACGGTCCCCGCGCCGGTCCCCGTCCCCAGCACAGTGGCGGTCCCGCCACCCGGCAGCACGCCCGGTCCCGCGCGCCGCCGTTAGTCCGTCCCGGGGACCGCCGGATGCGTCCCATCCGTCCCACCGCAGGTCAACGCCGGGACGGATGGGTGACCGGGACGGACTCATCCGTCCCGGTCCCCGGTCCCGCCCCTCGGTCCCCACCCCCTTCATCTCGGTCCCCAACCGTGCCGGTCCCCGGTCCCCGTCCCCGCGGTCCCCGTCCCCGCGGTCCCCGGTCCCCGGTCCCCGGTCCCCGGTCCCCGGTCCCGAGCATGGTGGCGGTCCCGCCGCCTGGCAGCATGCCCGGTCCCGCGCGCCGCCGTTAGTCCGTCCCGGGGACCGCCGGATGCGTCCCGTCCGTCCCCGCGCAGGTCAACGCCGGGACGGATGGGTGGCTGGGACGGACTCATCCGTCCCGGCCCCCGTGTCCGTACCTGTGCTGACCAGCCATGCAACGCATGGGACGGATAGCACCCCGTCCCCGTACGAAGAAAGGGCGGCAACCATGCCCGGCCCCGATCAGACCGCCAGCCGCCGTACCGACACCGGCGACCCGCCTGACAACCGCGCAGCAAGGTATCCCCCTGGACCGTCCAAGATCGGCTCCTACGGGGGTGTCTCCGCCCCGGGGGTGGCGGAGGGGGCCCGGCTCCAGGAGGAGCCGGACCAGAGCGGGACGGGCGGCGAGTCCGCCGGGTCGCTGCCGATCCGCGCTGCGATCGCCGCCGCGGTGCATCGCGCTGCCCGCCGCCGGCGTCGCGATACCCGCCAGCGCACCCGGCGGCTGACCGTGCGCTTCAGCCACGCCGAGGAAACCCAGATCAAGAGCCGGGCCAGGGAGCTGAACATCGCGGTCGCCCATCTGATGGCGGACGCCACCATGGCCGTGGTCGACCACAGCATCCCGCTCGTCGGGCAGCGCACCGCCACCGACGACCTGATCGACGAACTCGCTGCCCTGCGCACTGCCGTCTCCCGGGTGGGCAACAACGTCAACCAGATCGCCGAGCGATTGAACTCCCACGGGCCCACCCACCCTACGGACGCGGCTGTGCTGGCGGCCGCCGAGCAGGCCATCACGCTCACCCAGGCGGTCCTGGAGACTGTGGACTCCTCGGCCGCCCAAGCCGCCACCCGTCGGGCCCGCCGATGATCGCGAAGATCATGAAGCCCGGCCACAGCACCCGCAACACGATCGCCTACCTCTACAAGACCGGCCGCGGCCACGACCATACCGACCCGCACCTGGTCGCCGCCTGGGACGCGCTGGTCCCCGACCCCGGCCGCACCGACCACCCCCAGCAGACCCTCGCACAGCTCGTACAGGCCCTCGACCTACGGGTGAAACAGGCAGGCGACCGCGCACCGAAGGGCCACGTGTGGCACTGCGCGATCCGGGCCGCACCCGAAGACCCGATCCTCACCGACGAGCAGTGGGCCGAGGTCGCCCGCCGCATCGTGCACGCCACCGGCATCGCCCCCGCCGCAGACCCGGACGGCTGCCGCTGGATCGCCGCCCGCCACGCACCGGACCACATCCACATCGTCGCCACCAAGATGCGCGGCGACCTACGCCGCCCCCGCCACTGGAACGACTACCACCGCGCCGACACCGAACTGGCAAAGATAGAGACCGAGTGGGGGCTACGCGCCTACGACCGCGGCGACCGCACCGCCGCCACACGCCCCACCCGCGCCGAAACCGAGAAGGCCGCCCGCCGCACCGGCAGCCCCGTCACCCCGCGGCAGAAGCTGCGCGCCACCGTCCGCACCGCCGCCGCCCACGCCACCAGCGAAGACCACTTCTTCGCCCTCCTGGCCGGCGCCGACGTCCTCGTCGACAAGCGCATCGCCCTCTCCGGCGACGCCCTTGGCTACAAAGTCGCCCTCGCCGGAGACACCAACGCCGCCGGAGAGCCGATCTGGTTCCCGGGCGGCAAACTCGCCCTCGACCTGTCCCTGCCGAAGATCCGCGCCCGCCTCACGGGACAGACACCCGACACCCCCACCACCCGCCAGGTCCAGCCCGCCGAGCGCTGGCGCCACACAACCACCGCACTCCGCAACGCCCACCGCACCCTGCACGAGAACGGCAACCCCTCTGCTGCCCAAGCCGAACTGGCCGCTGCCGGCGAGCTGCTGGACATCCTGCCCGCCCTCACCACCGGCCCCGCCCGCCGCGAACTCTTCGCCGCCGCCCAGACCTTCGAACGCGCCACCCGCTCCCGCATCCGCTTCGACTACGCCCAAGCCGCCGAACTCCGCACCTCCGCCAAACGCCTCCTGCGCACCGCCGGCCAACCCATTCCCGACGCCCCCGCCCTCGACCTCCTGCTCACCCTCACCCTCCTGACCATTGCCGCCGCCCACTGGCACCGCGCCCAACGCCACACCCAGCAAGCCACCGCAGCCCAAGCCACCCTGCCCCACCTCCGCGCTGCCTACCGCCACACCGCCGCCCCGGCCCTGAACAACCTCGCCCAGCACACCCCGGCACCCGAAACGGTCGACTGCTACGCCGTCCTCGTACGCGGGGCCCTCCCTGAGCACGCCGAGCAGATCCTCACCGACCCCGCCTGGCCCGCCCTGACCGCCACTCTCCATCAGGTCGAGGCTGATGGTCACCGTCCAGCCGACGTTCTGACCGAGGTCCTCGCCAGCCGCGAACTCGACACCGCCGACTCCGTCGCCGAGGTCCTCATCTGGCGTATGCGCAACATCGCGGACATACAGTTCCGACGGGCTGAGGGCGCACAGTCCCGTGCCACCACCCGCAGCCGCACCGGTCGGCAACCCGTGCAGGTCTCCCATAGCCGTCGCACCCCAGCGCCGCGTCTCAACCCGGATCGCTCCCGGCGGCTGCGCTGACGGACTCGCCTACCGCCACGCATGCCCGAAAGACCCGTCCCAGCCGTCGTCAGCCTCGTGGTGTTCAGCAGCCGCGCGTGCCCGCTCATCAAAGCCTGAATCGGCTGCAGCGCCTCCGGGCGTCAGAGCGATGGCTTGCGTGCCACGGCGCCGAACTGCGGCACCACGGCAGGCTCGCCGAAGGCGTTGGCCTCTGGCCGCCACTGCGAGCATGAGACGATCCCGGGCTCCAGCAGCTCCAGGCCGTCAAAGAACCGTGTGACCTCCTCCCGGCTGCGGGCAGTGATCGGCGGGGTGGCGTTCTCGTTCCAGAACTTCATCGCCGCCACGTTTCCCTCACCGCCCAACTCCGTCGTGGGATGGGTGAGCACCAGGTAACTACCGGGCGGCGTCGCCTCCGCCAGCTCCCGCACGACCCGTTGGGCGTCGTCGTTGTCGAGGATGAAGTTGAGGATCCCCAGCATCATGACCGCCACCGGCCGGCTGAAGTCGAGGGTGCGCGCAGCTTCTCGCAAGATCGCCTCGGGCTCGTGGGCGTCGGCCTCGATGTAGTCGGTGGCCCCTTCTTCGGTGCTGGTGAGCAGGGCGCGGGCGTGGGTGAGGACGAGCGGGTCGTTGTCGACGTAAACGATCCGGGACGTCGGCGCCACCCGCTGGGCGACCTCGTGGGTGTTGTCCGCTGTCGGCAAGCCGGTGCCGATGTCGAGGAACTGGCGGATCCCCGCCTCGCCGGCCAGGCACCGCACTGCGCGCCCGAGGAACGCCCGATCAGCGCGGGCCACATCGCGGATGATGGGGAACATGCCCGCCACGTGGTCGCCCACCTCGCGGTCCACCGCATAGTGATCCTTGCCGCTCAGCCAGTGGTTCCACACCCGGGCGTTGTGCGCCACGGTGGCGTCCACCGGACTGCCTGACTCCTGGCCTTCCTTCATCGCCCGCCCCTCCCTGGCCGAACCTGCCGACGCCATTCTGCTCCTCCCGCACGCTTGCCCTCTCCTCACCCCCGATCCCGAGCCCGAGGAACCTCCAGCACTGCCGAACACCCGAGCGGCCAAACAGGCAGGGCGGGACCGGAGGAGCAAGGCTCGCTTTACCGTCGAACCTGGATCAGAGCGTGGGTACCGCCGGTCCGCCAGGCCGCACCGGATCCTTCGAGGGATTCCAGAGTCCCCCGCGTCAAGCCCACGACGACATCGGACTTCAAGGTGCGGAGCGCCGCGACCGCACCCGGGAAGAGGTCGCAGCCGCATCCTGCTTGTCGGAGTGGGCCAGCACGGGCACCCCGTCGATGTCGACGATCACCTATCCATCGCTGCATCACCGGCCAGGCGCCATCATGAGCACGGCCCTGTGTCGTACCGCCGCTGCGGTCGACCCGACACGCCTACGGCGCGCGGGCCTATGCACCTCCCGGGCCGGTTCATACGGCGTCGGGGACGGGAGGCTGCGGGCGACGGGCAGGCACTCGGCGACCGATACCCAGCAGGTAGGTCTGACCGCCGTCGAACACCAGGCGCTTGCTACCGCCGTAGACGGCGCGAATGTCGCGCACCTCCCACTCACCGCCGTGCAGCGCCACCCGGTCGCCCCGACGCACGGTGGCAGCGTCCACCATGACCTCGATTAACTCGCCTTCGCCCGCGATCAGCGGACCGGGCCGTCCTTGAGGATCTTCTCCACCGGCAGCACCCGCCCGCGGGCAGCGGTCGGTGATCGTTGGAGCGGGCCGTGCGACGGCAGTACTCACGTGCACCTCCTTCTTCTGTGGGCGGACGCGATCGGGGCCGGGCCGCCAGCCTTGCTGCACCAGCGGCTCGGTGCCCCGCTGCCCGGCAGGGGCCGGGGCGGGCAGCGGGGCGGGCTGCCCCTGCGGGCTGTCCCGCCGGTCCAGAGCGGCGAGGCAGGTTTACGGGTCACAGGGGGCAGACCCTCCCTCCCGGATGTGGCGGGCCGCCGGCTGCTGCACTCGGCCGGCGGCCCGCCGCCTGGGGATATCAGCGGGGAATGCCCAGCAGGTGGTGCTGCGTGGCGGCGCGGGCTTCCGGTGCCCGCGGCGGAGGCCGCCCCGTGAGGGAGTTCGCGGATGCCGGCGAGCCGTCGTAGGTGCAGGTGGCCGACGGCGGCGGCACACCCGTAGGGATCACCGGTCCCGACGCCCCTCACCTGCAACGGGACGCGGGATGCGGCCGTCATGGGAGCCTGTCCGCTGGGTCCGGGGAGGTGGAGTCTTCGCGTCGGCCGAGCACGTAGATGACGAGCCCGGCGGCGACCACGCGGGGAACCGTCGGCAGGAACGTGAGCAGGTTGTAGGTCGCGTGGCCACCGGCCAGCGGCCACACGAGGCGGTGACGCAGGTACAGCACGGTGCAGGCGGCACCGAGCGCGAGCATGGCCAAGGCCGGGAGACCGAAGTACAGATGCGGGATAGCGCGCATCACGCCGATCACGAGCGCGATCTCCCACACCGGACGCCGCACGATGCTGAGCAGCGCCGCCACGGCGCCGGTGGTCACCACCTCTTCCACGACGGAGGACCACAGCATCTGGGTGAGAAACATGGCCAGGCCGCCGGAGTTCTCGGCCGTGGTCTGGTCGACCTGCTGTACCGGGCCGGGCAGTTGCGCGAGCAGGACGTACAGCGGCGCGGCCAAGACACACGCGAACAGCGCGTTGACCATCGCCTCGGCGCCCCTGGGAGACCACTGCTCACGCGTCGGCCGAGTCCACAGCCCCCACTTCTGCGGGCTCAGGCCATAGTGGGCGCACAGGCTGAGGACCAGCCACACCAACAGTCCGAGCTGTGCCAGCTGGCCGGCGATGCCGGTGACCGTGTTCCCGCCCGGGAGCAGCCCGAGCCACGGCGCTAGGTACAAGCCGAGCGCCGCGGTGCTGATCAGGACACTGGGCAGCACACCTAGGGGGGTGGTGGCCGGTTCGCGACGCCACAGCAGGTGCAGCCAGACCACCACGGCCGTGCTGCACAAGATTGACAACGCTGACACGAAGTTCGCTCCGGTCCACCGCTCGTCGAGACCGACGCCGCACAGGCTCAGGAACTCAGCTCCCGCGGACCAGGCGTAAGGGGTGGTAACGACGAACCACAGGCCCACAACTGCGGCATAGACGCGCACGGTGCACGCCAGCGACCGCCCGGTGGCTGGATCAGCGACATGGACATGATGGTGTGGGCAGGACGCCGGGAGCGGATCGCCGGAAAGGGACATGAGCGATGAAGATCCTTGGTAGGGGGTGGGTGAACGGCGGGGTCAAGGTCGCTTTGTGCCTCGGTCATCGGCCGCGGGTCGGCGGTATCCCCGCCCGCTGTGTCGTATGGCATTCGGGGCACTTAAGTAGGCATGGTCGGGATGGGCGGGCCGCCGGCTTCGCTTGACCGGCGGCCCACCCGCCCTCGCGGGTCGGCGTGGAGTTCCGTCTGCGAGGGCATGTCCGCCGCAGGAGACTGCCGGGCCGGCAGCGGCGGACGACCCACCCCTCGCCCCGCGGGGTGCGCTGACCTCCATCGGCGCGCCGGGGGTCGTACGAGAGAGGAGTGGCGCTGAAGGACGGCGATGCTCAGGCACCACGGTCCACGAAGATCTTGATCAGCAGCGCGCTCACGATGAACGCACCCACGGCCACGACGAGGATGCCCATGACCACTCACCGAGCCTCCTCGATGGCGTCCAGGCTGGTGGTCCACTCCACCCCGCCACGCTCGGGCGCCAGCCACGCCACCGGCGGGCCGTCTGGCACGACGGGGACCGGCTCCAGCCGGATATCGGTGACGTCGGGGGCGACCGCCCGCAGCACCCCGACCTGACGGCCGTGCTCGGCGTCGACCACCCGGTGGCCGAGCAGCGGATGGTCCTCGTGTCCGAAGCCGAAGTGCTTCGCCGGTGCGGCCATGACGCTCACCTCGCCGCCTCGTTCAGCCGGCGGGTCAGCGTCCAGGCGAAGGGCAGAGTCACGTGGTGCACGGGCTCGCGGCCGTCGTCGTGCCGCCGCCGCGCGACGCGCGCCCCGCGCCGGGTGTCCCAGACGTAGTAGCCGCCGTGCACATCCTTCTCCGCACGCAGCTGGTACCGCCCGCCATCTGTGTCGCGCTGGCACCAGCGGCGCAGCAGCCCCTCGGTCACGACGGCGAGTTCGCGCAGGTACGTCCAGGTCAGCGTCTGGTGACCGTACTTCCACAGCCGGGGGTCATCCGCAAGTAGCCGGGTGAGGAACGCCGCCGACCTGGCCGCCGCGGTACGCAGCACCTGCAACTCCTCGTCCTCGTCCCCGAGGTCCAAGGCGAGCAGCGCGTCGGCGTGCCGCCGCAGCCGGGGAAGGAGCGAGCGCGGCACAGCGTCGGGCAGATAGCCGTCGAGCGGATAGTCCGGGTCGACGGTCATGACGCTGGCGACGGCCTCCGCGATGCGCTCCACATCGGGCGCGACCGCGTACGGCACGCCGACCCGGCGGCAGTACGGGGCGTCGGCCTTCTGGTAATCGGGCCGGGGGTGCACCTGGTGCCCCATGCCGAGGCTCTTGGTCGCAGCAGCCATCGCCCTCACCCGACCTTCTCGTTGAGACGGCGGGTCAGCTGCCACGCCGCCTCAAGGGGCATGTGCGCGGCTGGATAGCTCCCCCGCAGACTCCGGAGAGAGGCGCGGCTGCGGCTGGCGGTGTCCCACACGTAGTAGCCGCCGTGCTCGTCCTCCTCGGTACGGAGCTCGTAATCGCCCTCGCTGGTGTCGACCTGACACCAGCGCGCCAGTAGCTCCTCGGTGACGTCGGCGAAGTCCTGCACCCGCTTCCACGCCGCGGCTCGGGCCCCCTTGTCCACCAGATCCGGGAGCGAGGCGGCGGAGCACTCCTCCGCGCGCTCGCGGAGCGCGTTCAGCCGGTCGTCATCCGGGCCGAGGTCCTGCTGCATCAGCAGGGCGACGTGCTCCTGAAGCCGCTCGACCAGCTTTCGCATGGCCTTCTCGGCCGGAGCCGCGAAACGCATCCTCGTCTTCCGGATCGTCTCCACGATGGCGGCTGGGACGACCGGATGAGCTTTGCCCGCGCCAGCGGCGGCGCTGGCGCCCGGCGCGGGGTCGGGGGAGGGACTCAGCATGGAAGGCTCCGCTGGGGGTTCGGTGCTGGTGGTCCCTACCGTTGCGCTGCGGCACCGCCGGCGGACAGGAGAGAACCGCCTCGGTTACTTCACGGCAACCGGAGACTTTTCTCCACGGACCGTGATCGTCTCGCTACCGTGGTCTGCATCACCACGGAGAGCCGATGCCCATGCCCTTAACGCCGAACCTCGCGTTACGCCGGGCCATCAAGGAGTCCGGCTACACCCAAACTGAGCTGGCCGATGCCATCAACGACGCACACGAGAAGTTCTACGGCGTGCCCGGCCGGTGCACCGACCGCTACATCCGCCAGCTGCTGAGCGGTCAGGTCGCCTGGCCGCACGACACGACCCGGCTCCCGCTGGAGGCGGTCCTGGGGCTACCCGCCACCGAACTCGGGTTCCAATCTCCCCACTCGGCCCCTCCCGGGGTTACGGTGCGAACATCGGCACCGCCCACCCACGATCAGGAACCGCCCGTGCAACGCCGAAATCTCGGAAAGATCGTTCTTAGCTTCGGGACTCTCCTCACCCTGCCCGTCCTGCCCGGAGCGGGTCGGCTGGGCATGAGCGAGGTCACCCGCATCCGCGCGGCGGAGACCCGCCTCCTCCAGCTCGACGACCGGCACGGCAGCGCCCGCCTCGCGAGCGCCGCCGCGCGGTACATCGAGCACGCCGAGCACTCCATGCGGCACTGCACCTACGGCAGCCGCGTGCAGAGCGAGCTGCACCGGACCCTCGGCGAGATGTGCGCCACCGCCGGCTGGTTCGCCTACGACTCCCAGCAGCACGAGGAAGCCCGCCGACATTGGCGCACCGCCCTGCAGTACGCTCTGCTGGCCAAGTCACCCGAGCTGCAGGCTCGGGTGTGGGCCTGCATGTCCCGCCAAGCCGTCGACCTCGGGCACGGCGCCGAGGCCGTCGCCATCGCCCGCACCGCGCTGGACTCCACCCGCGGTCGGCGGGAGTCCCGGCTGTCTGCTCTGCTGCACACCCGCGTGGCCCTCGGCCACTCCGTCGCCGGGGAGCGGGGCCGAAGCGCCCAGTCGCTGCACCGGGCCGAGCAGGAGTTCGACCGCGTCTCGGAGCACCCGCCGCAGTGGCTGGCCTTCTGCGGATCGGACGAGCTCGCCGGGCAGGCCGCCCTGTGCGCCTACAACCTCGGCGACTACGCGTGCGCCACGCAGAAGGGGCGCGAGGAACTGGACCTCGTCGGCGGCTTCCGCCGCAACGAGTTCGCCGGGACCGTGGGGTTGGCCCTCAGCCTCCATGCCGACGGCGAGGACGACGAAGCCCTCGCCGTCGGGCACCGCGCCTTGGACATGCTGCCCGAAGTGCGTAGCCAGCGCTGGGTCGACCACCTCGACCAGTTCCGGCGCAGTATCCAGGCGCGTGGCCCTGCGGGTGCAGCCGAGTTCGCAGACCGCTACCGGAAGGCGATGGCATGACGGCCGACGGCCTCACCCTCAGCTCCTACACCCGCGAGGACGCTCCCCGGCTGCGGACCCTGCTGCTGGACGTGCACGACGACTGCTATGCCGACCAGCAGCACGCCCCCTTCCACTCCCGTGATCGCTTCGCCTGGTTCGTCGATCACTGGTCGTCGCTCCAGGGCTGGTCCTGCGTGGTCGGCTATGACGACGGCGAGCCGGTCGGCTTCGCTTACGGCGCGCCGCTCTCGGCAGGACGCGAGTGGTGGCGCGGCCACCTCGCCCCCGAACCGGAACACTCATCCACGTTCGGGGTGTCCGAGGTGATGGTTCGGCCGAAGTGGCGCAAAACGGGGGCCTCTCGACGGCTTCATGAGGCTCTCCTTGAAGGCCGTAAGGAGCACCTGGCGACGCTGTGCGTTGACCGGGAACACCCGAAGGTACAAGCCTTGTACGAGGCGTGGGGCTACCGCAAAGTCGGGGAGGACAAGCCGTTCGACGACTCGCCGGTGTTCGCAGTGATGCTGCTGCAGCAGCGCTGACCTCCCACTCTGCGTACGTGACGGCCGGGTATCCCTCCCGCGTGGCTCGGCCGCCATGCCAGCAGCAGAGCGGGAGGGTTCCGGCGTCACGGACGCCGTGGTCGCGCGGACCACTGATAATCGAACCCGTCTGCGCTCTCTGGCACCCGGCCTCTGCCGACCCTCGCCGCCGGCGAAATCCGGGGCGGCGAG
Organism: Streptomyces sp. CNH099; assembly: GCA_000514715.1. Classification (GTDB taxonomy): domain Bacteria; phylum Actinomycetota; class Actinomycetes; order Streptomycetales; family Streptomycetaceae; genus Streptomyces; species Streptomyces synnematoformans. The sequence goes on from AZWL01000027.1 coordinate 60,080, forward strand.
GACATGGATGGCCTGCTATAGCGCTAGAGGCCAGGCCAGGGGCGTGTGCTTAGCAGGTGGGAGTGTTAGGTCTAGCACCCCCGCTAGCCACCGCCGGTTGCCGGCGCGGTTCCAGGGCCATCGCGTCGGAGAGCGGGGATCGGCCCGCCCGTCGATCGTGGCGTCGTGCAGCATCCGGCTGATCCCCTGGTTCTGTTCTTCGGGCGCCACCATCAGCTCCCGCAGCCAGAACACCTCACTCGACTCGCGGCGGCCACCATCTCAGCGTACCCGGCGATAACGACGCCGCCTTCTGCTCGCGCATCTATGGATCGGAATAGCCCTCCCGCGCTGCATGAGCGAGGGCGGCCTGGGCGGGTGGGGGTAGGCCGAGGCGGTTGAAGTGGAAGAGGGCGTGGTGGGCAAGGAGTTCGCGCAGGCCGCGGTGGAGCTGTCCGTCGCGGTCGAGGCTGGCGAGGTGGGCGCCCACGTCGGTCACCGCAGCGAGCCAGCCGGACAGCGGCGCGAGCGCCCCACCGTTGTTGGTGAGAGGGCTGGCTGGGCGGGTGTCGAGGGTAAGCAGATGCCGCACCTTGGGCACCATCGCCTCGATCCGGCCGACGGCGGTGTCGGTTGGCAGGGGCCGTTTGGCGGCGATCCGGTGCCAGATGTCGGCCTGCTCGGACCATTCCTGCCCGGCGCCGCGGAACAGCGCGCTGAGTACCAGCATGGACACCTCCCGGCGGCCGAGCCCGTGGGCGGGCTGGTGGAGGTAGCCGAGGACGCCGCGACTGTCGGTGTGGAAGATCTGGTGGGCAGCCTCCATACCGGCGGGGCCGCCGAAGATGTACGTCTCGGGCTCGTAGATGTTCTTCCGCCACCCGGTGATGTATCCGCGGTCGGCCAGACCGTCGAGTGCGTGCCCAAGCCGGCGGGCCGCTTCGCTGGGGCTGTTGGCCGCTCCGGGGAGGCAGCGCAGTCGCCAGCAGGGCGCCTTGCGCACGAACCACCACGCCGAGATCGTCTCCGTCTCCTCAGCTTCTCCCAGCCATGGCCGGAGATGGGTGAGCGCGGTCTGTTCGGCGGTGTCCCAGTCCGGGAAGGCGATGCGGACTTGGTGCCAGCCGTGAGGGGCGGGCCGGTCTGTGAGGGCGGCGCTGCCGGCGGCCTGGTAGACCTCGACGGCTTCGAGTAGATCCGCCGGGTCCAGGGTCGCCTCGGCGGCTGCCTGGGATAACGGTGTGCCGGTGAGGTGGGCCAGGACTGCCCGCTCGACGGCGTGCGGATCGGCGTGAACCATGTCCCTCACCCTCCTCCTCACCCGAGGAGGAGGCAGGTGTCCCAGCCAGAGGCCGGAAGACCACCGGCAGCGTCGGCGTCCAGGGCTAGGGCGGTGCCGGTGGTTCCGTCGAGGAAGCCCTTCTCGCGGGCGGGCGGCTGATCGTGCACGCGGGCGCGGAGGCGGGGCAGGCGCTCAGCGAAGCCGCTGGTGAGGGCGTCGTGAGCAACGCGGTGGGTAGTGTGTAGCACTCCGGCGGCGCCGTGGCACAGCCCGCCGTCGGTGACCCGGTCGAGCTGGGCGGGGTCGTCCAGGCAGGCGAGCAGGGCCCGCTCGGCGGCCCGCTGTCGGGTGGTGTCGCCCATGGCTCGGGCGGCGAGTTGCTGGGCGCGGGCCAGGCCGGGGGTGCCGTAGCACCACGACGGCCTCGGCGGCGGGCCGGCCTGCCGTACGCGGCCGGTGCGGTGTTCGGCGAGGGTGATCCACTGCGGCCACCAGGGACCCTTCTCGCCGTCTTGGCGCCAGGTGTCCAGCCAGGTGAGGACACGGGAGACGGCTTCGTGCTGTCCGGCTACGGTGATGCCGCTCAGGGCGGCGAGGGAGAGCAGGGCCAGCGGGCCGGTGATGCCGTGGGCCATGCCGAAGTTGCCGTGTCCGTCGGCGAATTCTGTCGAGCCCTGGTGGGTGGGTCCGGCCGGTGACCACCAGCCGGGTAGCCGGTCCGGGTCGCCGGGCAGCGGGTGGGTGAGTCGCACCAGGTAGCCGAGCACTTCGCGCTGTACGTCGCCGTCGCCGTGGCGGCGCAGGAGGTGGGCGCCGAGGCCGGTGAGGCCGTAGAAGATGTCGAATTCCGCGGCGTGGGGCCGGTGCTCGTTCTCGATGCGGCGGTGAGCAGCTTCCAGGCGCTGCCGGGTCAGGGCCGTGACGGCCACGTCCAGGGTGTTCAGGGCGCGCGTGTAGCGGCCGGTTCCCTGTGCGGCGGCGTGCAGGGCGAAGGCGACGGCGGGGGCGCCGTAGTAGAGCGAGGCTGCCGTTCCACTGGTCAGGTCGCCCCGGGTCGCAAGGCTCAGCGCGGTGTGCGCGGAGGACCAGGTACCGCTGCCGTTGTGGGCGCGTTCGATGTGCAGCAGTGCGGTGCCGACGGCGCCGTGGGCCAGGGATTGGGCGCGGGCGATCTGGTCGGGCTCGATCGCGGAAGTGGTCACCGGTCAGCTCCTTGGTGGCGGGCGGTCCAGGACAGAGCAGCGGTGCGGGCGAGGTGGTGGCAGGCGCGTTCGCAGTCTTCGTCGATGCCGTGGGCGCGGATGTGGTGCATGTGGAGCAAGGACGGCAGGACCTCCTCCGGGGTGAGCCCGGAGCCCTCTTCGAGGCGCGTGCGGTAGGAGGCCAGCGCCTTCGCGCGTCGCCTCCAGGCGGCGGTGATCTGGTCACCGCCGGGCAGCTCGCTGAGGGCGTTCTGGCCGTCGCCTGGGCGGGTCAGGCGGATGGTTTCCGCCTGGAGGTCTCGGTGGGCGGCGGGTGCTGGCTGGCGGGTTAGGCGATTGATCAGCCAGCGCAAGCCCGCTTTCCGGTCGCCGAGGAAGGCGGTGGCGATGTCGGTGAAGCTCGCTGCGGTGAGCGCTTGGGGGCCGTCGGGGTGGGTGGTGTGGGTCATCTGTGCCAGGGCGGCAGCCGAGTCGGCGGCGAAGAACGCTTCGGCGGCGTCCATCGCCTGCCCGGTGCCGTAGCGGCCGGTCTCGGGGCGGTAGTTGTGCAGTTGGAGATCGGAGAGCAGTCCTTCGCGGCGCAGGCCGGTTGCCCATGCGCTGAGGTGGGCGGTGGCGGTGCCGTACGCGGCGGCGTCGGGGAGTTTCACGCGGAGGCGCAGGTGCGGCTGGGGGTCGGCGTAGCGCACGAACCACCACTCGGGTGCCTCCCCTGGGTCCCAGTGTGTGAGGAGGGCGGGTAAGTGGTGGGTGAGCAGTTCGTGCTGCCGCTCGGCGTGGCCGAACAGCTTCGCGTACAGCCAGCCGCTTTCGCCGGGCAGGTGTCCGTGCTCGCGGCGGACGGTGCTGGCCCACTGCACGGTGGCCGACGGCATGGGGAGGGTGGCGGCGAGAGGGGTGACGATCTCGTGGGCGTGGCCGCCCAGCCAGCCGTAGGCGGCCGTCTCGGGGGCCTCGTACACGGTGGCGTGGCCGGTGGTGTGCAGGTGGGCGCGCAGGAGCTGGCGGTGCGGGTGCTGGCTGAGGTCGAGGCGGATGCGGCGGTCGTCGCCGCCGAGGAAGACCTGCTCGGACAGGTGGTAGCGCTGGCGCCAGCGCTCCAGTGCGCGAACCCACGTGTCCGCTGGTGCTTGCGGTGAGGGAAGGTCGGCGGCCGGGATCTGCCAGCGGGCCGGTGCCAGCGTGGTACGGCCGTAGCGCACCCGGGGCAGGTACGGCAGGCGGTGGGCGGCGCCCCAGGAGAAGGGGGCGAGGACAGCGGCACGGGCGCGGGGCAGCTCGGTGAGGAAGCGCGCCAGCGGATGGGTGAAGTTGGTCAGCTCCACCGCGTTCAGCAGCACGGGCTCGACGGGGCGGCCGGTGGGGCGGTGGATCAGGTGCAGGCGCTGGGGGTCGGCGCCGACAGCGAGGTCGTCCAGGGCGAGACGGCCTGGGGCGGTGCTGTGTTCGGCCAGGGAGATCAGGTGCGGCAGCACCTGGCTTGTGCGGGCGACGTTTTCGGTCCGCGTCCGCAGCGGAGGAGCGGATATCTGCGCGCGCAGGGCGCCCGGCTCCATGGTGGGCATATCGGCGTAGGCAGCCTGGAGGCGGGTGTGGTCGTCCTCGGCCAACAGGCCGAGGAAGCGTCCGGTGGTGGTACCGGCGCCGACGGCAAGACCGGTGACGACGAGCTCAAAGTCTCCACGGTCCAGCTCTGCGCGGTTAGCCGCCTGGAGGCGGTAGCACAGCTCCAGGTGGGCGGGGACCTGCGCCGACTCCTCCACCGCCAACTCCAGAAGCATCCGCGTATCGAGCGTGACCTCCTCGGCGCCGTCGAGGGCGGCCTTTTGAAGGAGGGCCAGGAGCTTCTCCTCCCGCGTGCTCCAGGCCGGTGCGGGCAGCGGGAAAGGCGAGGAGCGGTATCCGGCCGGGTACCCGAGCCCCACGTCTGCGTCCACCACGTCGCGCACGGGGGCCAGGGCGCCGGTGCCGTAGCGCTCCAGAAAGAGGGAGTGGTACTCACGCCAGGCCGGAGAGCCGGTGGGATACGGGCTCAGGCGCACCAGGGCCGCGGCGGCCTTCTCCGCCTCGCGCGCCACCGCCTTGGGCAGGACCGTCTCGCAGTCCAGCCGCGTATCCACCACCAGCGGCTGCTCAACCCGGCCGTCCTGGTCGAGCAGGCTCTGCATGCGGCTGCGCAGGCGGGCGTGCTGGACCCGGGGACCGGGCAGCGCGGTACCCGTCCCCGTTCTGGTCAGCTCCTGGTGGAGGCCGTGTAGCGCGGCTACGGTGGGGGCGACAGCGTCGATGTCCTCGGCGTGCACGGCGCGCAGCGCGGCCACGAGGTGGCCCAGCGCGTCGGTGGACGTCATCGGCGGGCGCAGGCCGGTGATCAGCACGCGGCGGGAGACCAGCTCGGTCAGCAGCTTCTCGATCGTGCCGGACGTGACGTGGGGGTAGCGGGCCGATAGCTGGTCGGCCACCTCGCCCAACGGGATGGCAGTGCGGGCGGCCTTCACGACGGTCTGGAGAGCCCGGGTGTGGCGCATGCTCACCTGGGACGGGGAGCCCTTCTCATGGTGTGGAGGCTGCTGGAAGGGGACGACCAGACGATGACCGCGGACGAAAGCGGTCTCGTCCACGACTACGGGCAGGCGCCGCAGCAGCTCGGGGCACGCTTCCAGGCGTGTGATCACCTCCGCGAGCCACACTGCGTCCGCCCTTACGACGGTGTGGTGCCCGCCCCAATCCGCCTTCGCCGAGGGCCCGAAGCGCAGTGGAGCGATGCCGGCGAACAGCCCGAACGGAGTGGCTCTGTGTCGCATCCTCAACAGGTAGCGGGCCAGCGAGATGGCGGCCCGCTGTACCTGCCGGGGCTTGCTGACCGTGCCCGCGCAGATCTCCTCCAGCCGGTGGGCCAGCAGCGGGCTGGCCACCTCGACGGCTTCGCCGACCTGTTCGTCGGCCCAGACGCGGCTGATCCACGCCCGCCACTGCTCCGGGTCAGCGTCGACCCCGTCGGGAAGTTCCGGCCAGATCTCCTCGGTGCCGGTCGCCGGACGGACAGCGGCTCGCAGGACGACCGCGTCGATTACCTGGTACACCGTCTTCCCCCTCCCCATGGAGGGCCCGGCCCCGGGCGGCCCGCCCGGGGCCGGGCCGTCACGGATGGCTCAGCCGATGATGCACGTGCTGTTCGCGCAGGCGCTGTTGCACGTCGCGGTGCAGTTGTCGGAGGTGTCGTTGAGCAGGCTGGGAATGACCGGGCCCTGTTCGACGACCGAGATGTCCAGATCGAAGTCCGCCTCGGCTCCGGCGGGTGCTGCGGGTACTGCCGCTTCCATCGTTCCTCCCGAGAATCGGTTGGGGATGTGCTCTTGCAGTTCCTGGCGCCTGTTCACCTCGTGTGGGCGGGCCAGGAGATCGTGATGATCCTGTGCCGCTTGGACAGCAACAGACCGGAAGCAAGCTGCTCGGAGGCCGTGCTGGTCGGGTAGGCGCGGTAGACGGCCTGGTCGTCGCGGTGTTCGCGGTCCCAGGTGCGGATGGCCTCCACCAGGCGCTCAGCGACCTTGGCCGCGTCGGGGCCGTGGGCGTAGGCGCCGAACTCGTACAGGTCCTCCTCGCCTTCGACCGGCCGCACAACCCGGTAGGCGAAGCTGTCGCCGTCCAGGAGGGTGGAGGTCCCCAGCGGGGAGGCCGAGGCGATCAGGCCCTTCTCGCGGGCCTTGGGCGTACCGGTCAGCAGGGCGTAGTCGGGCAGCGTGGTGGCCAGGTACAGGTCCAGGTCGGCGAAGGAGACCGAGCCGCCGATGGTCACCCCTGACCAGGCTTCGCTCTTCTGCTGGCGCAGGGCCTGGCGGAGCGCCTCGGTGTCGGCCGGCTGTCTGTCATCCAGCCGCAGCCCGACCTCCTCACCTTCCACGTCGTGCAGCACTGCCAGCCGCACCCGCATCTCCCCGGCGCCCTGCATGGGCACGAACCCGCACAGCCGGTATTCCCGGCTGACCAGATGATCCTCCGCGTCGTCGAAGGCGATCGAGCGGGTCAGGCCCCGTACCCGCAGCGGCACCACGATCCGCCCGCCCTCGGCGAGCTGGTCCGTCCACGCCGGTGGAATGTCCCAGGCGCCGACGGTGACGATGATCCGGTCGAACGGTGCCCGCGAGGGCAGCCCCTCCTCCCCGTCGGCGACCGCGGTGTGCACCCGGCTGCTGTAGCCGGTCGCGTCCAGTAGACGACGGGCGCGGGCGACGATGTCCGCGTCGATGTCGATGCTGGTGACCTCACCGTCCTCGCCGACCAGTTCCGCGATCAGGGCGGCGTTGTAGCCGCCGCTGCCGATCTCCAGCACCCGCATGCCGGGACGGATGTCGGCCTGTTCCAGCATCATGGCCTGCACACGCGCCGCGGAGACGGAGGAGAGGTGGACGCCGTGCTCGTCCTCCTTGGTGATCTCCGCGCGCTCGGGAGCGTACGCCTGCTCCAGCGTCACACCCTCGGGAACGAACAGGTGCCGCGGCACGACCCTGACGGCTGCCGCGACCTCCTCGCTGTGCAGGGCGTCCAGCTCACGCAACTGGCCGATCAGCGTCTCGCGCAGGGCCTCAAGGCGTGCGGGCTCGGGGGCGGTGTCGGTGTCCATCGACCGGAGTGTAGTCACGGGTAGCAGATCCTTCACAGACGGTGATGAGCGGACTGAGGCGGCACGGGGTCTCGCGTGTCGCGAGCGCTGCTGGTTCCATCCCGTCCCGGCCGGGGGCGGTGGTCACCGGCCGGGACGGGACGGGTGCTGCAGCCCGCGTCGTGGCGTGCAAGCTGGGCCGACCGCGGGGGTGCTGGCGGCGCAGCCTGGCCGCTGTCCTTCTCCGCGGTGAGAGGACCGGGGTCCGAGGTGTCCTCAGCGGGCAGAGTGTCGGGAACGACGGCCGCAGTTGCGGCGAGCCGGCCGTCGCTCAGACCGACTGCGATGACGCCGAAGCCGAAGAGGTTCGCGGCCACTAGGACGATGCCGGCGAACATGCCGTCCCCGTCCGGCCTCGGCCGGCGGTGGCGGGCACTCACCTCTCCACCGCCGCAGCGTCTGCCGGCCGAAGCAGCTCGGTCTCGCGGATGAGAGCCTGACGCTCGGTGCCGTCATCCAGCCGCGCCCACAGGAAAGCGCGGTCCGCGTCCACCCCGGCATAGCTGCTGCCGAGCTGGACCACGGTGCCCTCGAACTCCTCCGGCTTCTCCCTCCCCAGCCGCTCAGGCGGCATATAAGAGGTCCCGCATACGCGGTCACCGATCTCGAACGGGGCCCTCACCTGCCCACTCACCGCGTCGCCTCCCGCTGACCCTCCGGCACGCTCCAGGTCCAGGTAGACCTCGAAGTCCTCAGCGCTCCAGGTGGCCGGGGTGTCGTGCGCCGCACGGAACGCAGTGGCTTCGACGGACGCCGGCTGCCTCGCAGCCAGGTCCGAACATTTCGCCGGCTCGCCGGAGATGGAGCTGGAGTGCAGGGACATGCCGCCTCCCAGAGAGTGAGCTGCCGTTGTTGAGGTGGGGGTGGCCTGCCCCGACGGGGAAGAGGCAGGCAGCCTCATCGCGCCCGCCGATATCCAACCTCCGGAAACCGGGCGCTCATTCACCGTGGCCGCAGGCATAGTGGGGCCGCAAGTGAAACCGCACCGAAAACGTCGCTGCGAGGAAATTGGCACATGCCAGGGCAAGCGCATCGCTGTTTCAGCGCGCGGGTGCCGTGCCACACTCCGCACATCGCAGCGGCAGCGGACACATACGCCGGGGAGGCAAGCAGGTGCCAGCACGAGCCAGACCAACAGCGCGGCGCATCGAACTAGGCTACGAGCTGAGAGAGTTGCGCAAGCAGGCCGAACTCACCCTGGAAGAAGCCGTCCACGGGCTGCCGCTGTCCGACACCAAGCTCTACCGCGTCGAGACCGGACTCCAGGACCTGCGCAACGCAGGCGACCTGCGCAAACTCCTCGCCCGCTACGGCGTAACCGAGGAAGAGGACATCGAACGGCTGCTGGCGATCCAGCGCGCGGCCTCCAGCCGCGAGTGGTGGACCCAGTTCAAGGGCTCGATGCCCTCAGGCATGCCGCGCTTCATCGGCATCGAGTCCGCCGCCGTCGAGATCCAGGCGTTCCACCCCGTCGTGGTCCTCGGGCTGCTGCAGACCGAGCGCTACGCACGGGCACTGTACGAGATCGCCAAGCAGATCGAGGACACCACCAACGAGTTCATCGACCAGGGCGTCACCCTGCGGATGAAACGCAAGGAGTACCTCACCCGCGACGACGAACCCGGCAAGCTGTGGGCCATCCTGTACGAGCCAGCCCTGCGCTACCTCGTCGGCGGCCCAGACGTGATGCGCGAGATGTACGACGAGATCACTACGCTGGCAGCGCTCGACAACGTGACCGTCCAGGTCCTCCCGCACACCGTGCGCGGGTACGTCGCGGTGAACGACTTCAGCATCCTGCACCTCGGCGACACGCTGCCGACCACGGTCCAAGTGGACAACGCGTGGGGCGCCTCGTCGGTCTCCGACACCCCACGCGAAGTCGCCAAGTTCTCACGGAAGTTCAACGCCCTGGTGGCGTCGTCCCTGCCGCCTGAGGACACCCCGAAGTTCCTGCACCAACTATCGCGAGAGATCACGGAATGACCACACACACCCGCACCCTCAAGGCCCCCGACCTGGACTGTGTGGCCGCCTGGTTCAAGTCCTCCTACAGCAGCGGCTCCGGCAACAACTGCGTAGAGGTCGCCGACCTGACCCACACAGTCCACCACGCGGTCGCCATCCGCGACTCGAAGAACCCCGACGGCCCTGTCCTGCTGATCGAGCCCGAGCGATTCGCCGCCCTCGTCGAGAGCGTAAGCAACGGCCGCTTCACCGCCTGAGCCCGCGTCCGATCTACCCAGGCCGGTCCGATCAAGTTGAGCGCTCGGACCGGCCTCGGCATTCAGCCTCCAGAGGCCGTCAACTCCCAGGGTGATCTCACTCTGAACGGGGACTGTGGGCGAGGCCGTTGCCCTGTGACTGGAGCTGGCGGAGGCCCAGCGGCTCTGGGCGGTACCCCGACAGCGGGACCCACGGATGGGGAAGGTGAAGCGCCCCGGGCGCTTCATCGGCGGGTTCAGAGAAGCCCATCAGAGATGGGTGGGGTGGGTGGGGGAACTGTGCATCCAAGCGATGTCGAACTGCTGAAGGGCAATGGTGTACAAGAGGCTCGGTGCTCGGACATACAGGCAAGGCGTGTTCCTGCCGTGTGTGGAACTGCTGTAGAAGGTCAGGAAGGCGGCCTGGTCCGTTGCGATCACACGGCAGGTGTTGGGCAGGTTGAACTCGCGGATCTCGACATTGTTCCGTGAGGACGTGACGTGGGTGAGGTAGTCCACGTTCGTCCGCACCTGACTCCTCAGCAGGTCAGGAGTATAACCGGGATCGAAGCGCCCGATGTCATGCGAGCGTCGATCGAGCCAGGAGTCCCCTCGGACCTGGGAGTCGGGCAGGAGGACCTGAACGGAGTCGGGTGCCAATTCCCCGGACCACACAGGGAAGAACGCCTCGCGGGTAAGCACGTTTCCGCGTCCCGACAACACCTTGATCCAGCGGGCGCGGCGGAGGTCGCGTGCGATGTCCTGTTCGGCGGACGATTGATGGCGGTAGACCCGGCGGAGGCCGGTGCCCGTGAACGAGGAGCAGGCGGCAATCAGCCACCACAGCGGACGTGAGCCGCGGAGGAGGCCGAACCCGAGGATGATCGCGCTGGCTATCAGTGAACTGCCGATCCCGAGGAGGAATGGGGTCATCCGAACCACCTCCAGTGACTGCGTGGCATCACCCTTCAGGACTGCGGAGAGCAGATGAATGGAAGGAGTTCCCGCAAGACGTGCGCGGCGTTCCGGGCCGCGAGTTCGTGATGTTCGTGCCCCTTCTTCTCATCGGCGTTGTCGGACACGCCTCTAATAACGATCCAGCCGGGATTCTCGGCACCGTGGACGGAGTGCTCCTGCCAGTACTGGCTGAGTCCACCGGCTTCCATGTCCACGGCCAGGACCTTCTCGTGGTAGCCCTTGAGGTAGTGCCGGATCTCGCTGTCCCGGTCCGCGATGACGGCCTCACCCGACCCGATCAGCCCTGGGTAGACGTCGAATTCCTCCAGGGCGCGTGAACGGAGTCGTCGTTGCAGGCGTGCCGGCATCCCGTTCTCCGCGAAGAAGGCGTTGACGGCGTGGACGACCGGGGCAGGTGCCTGTCGGTGCTCCCCGCGGCGCCGGATGTCACCGTGTGGGTTGATCTTGCGGTTCTCGTAGTAGACGACGTCGGTGGAGACGATGACATTGCCGATGCGGGCGCGCTCGGTGTCGATGCCGCCGCCCACGCCGACCATAGCCCACAGTCGCGGCGCATAGTGGCGGTGCAGGTTCTCCAGGGCCGCCATTGCCGACCGCTGGCCCTGGCTCTGGCTCTGGGTGGCCACCACGCGGACAGTCAAATCCGGAGTGATGAGGCTGCCCCGGTAAAAGTAGAGGCCGCCGGGCTCCTTGTGGCGCCGTAGATCCAACTCGCCCACCACGGCGCGTAATTCATGGCTGAGGATGGTGACTACTCCGATGTCCCACACGGACGTGGGCTCGGCGTCGTCCCTGTCGCCGCCAGCAGCGGCGCCGACGTGAGACGAGGCGGCTCCCCCGAGAACTTTGGCATGATCTCCGATGGCGTTGTTGCTGAAATTATTGTTGCTCCCGTTATTGATGATGCCTCGGTTGCTGGTCACTGTTTTCCTCCTTCGCTGGAGCTGCCGGATGCCGCGGTCTGATTCCCCGCGGCGCCGACGTGGGCCCCGTCACCCACCGCATTATTGTTGAAGCTGTTGTTGTCGCCGAAGTTGAAAATCCCACTGTTGATGATCTTCAGGGCGCGATTGGTGAACTCGGATATGTCCACGTCCTTGGTGGACAGGAAGTCACTGGCGGCCCGGAGTAACCTCAGCTCGATCGTCTTCATTTGGCCCAGGATGTCGCTCTTTTCCAACTGCACCTTGGACCACGCCTGACTCGCCTTCTCTCTGATGCTCACCCGGCTCCCCGTCAAGATGTTGCGCCTCGGCTCGCTGGTGAGGTCGCGGGGGAGCACGGCGGCCTTCCCCAGAGCACACAGGTGACGGACGACCCGCCACGACTTCTGGATCTCCTGTGGTATCGCACCCAGTTCGCAGAACGCGGACAAGACCACGGCCAAGGCACCTTGCTGACCGAATTCCTCGGTCCGCTGGAAGGAGCGCGGCGTGTGTGCGAGAACGCAGGCCGCCATGAAGATACTCAGGGTCCTGCCCTGGACGCTGACACGCAGCAGAACGGTCGCAACGAACTCCGAACCCGCCATGGGGACTGTGACTTCGAGGAAGTGGTGCCGTCTGGTCCCAGGCGTGTTGATGACGGCTCGCAGCTCGGTGTCATCCAGGGGCAGCGCGAGGGACGGATCCGCCGCCACGTCGGTCTCGGCCACGTAGAGCCGGTCGCGGACTTGGATGGGCAGCCGAACATCCTGGCTGTCGGTGTCGAGCAGTCGCATCGCCTCGCGCAGGTGGTCGACCAGTTCGTGCGTCTGGAAAGGCGGTTCCTGATGTTCGAGATCGCGGAGCTGTGCGCTGTCGTCGTCGCTCGGGCGCAGTAGCTGGACGTTCATCGGAGGGTTCCACTGATAGACGAGTTCTCCGGCCCCTACGAAGGGCGATCTGTCCCCAAAGACGGTGAAGAAGCTGAGACCCTCCTCGTCGTCATCATCGTCATCCTCGCTGTGGTGGGGCCGGCGGTAGACCGCGCAGGCGTGCCGCTGCTGAAGGTCGGCCGCCTTTTGCCGGCCGGACAGGCGTGCGGGCCGGAGATTCCGCGCCCGGTGGATGCGGTTGAGCATCAACTGCCTCGTGGCGCCGACCCCGAGGCATAGGACCGCCACGCCTGTGGCGACGGCCAGGGCCACCAGCGCTTGGCCGGGATGGGAGACCGCGACGGCCACGCCGATCGTGGTCACCGAGATCGCGACGACGCGGATACGCCGGAACACGGGCGGCCTCTCGGCCTTCCATCGGGGAAAGACCAGCCTGAGGAGGTCGCTTCCGAAGATCACGAGTTCCCACTCGCGGCGTTTCGATGTCCCCTTCGGCTGCCGCTTCCGATCGGCTTCCCGCAGCATCCTCGTGACACGCAGCAGCCAGAGCAGTGCGAGGCCGCACCCGACGAGGACGGCGCACGGCAGAGCGCCGGCCAGGGCCGGAACGGCCACCGCTCCCACCAGAGCCACGCGCAGGACGGTGGACAGCGCCGCGGCCCGCCAGGCGTGGCGCATGACGGGGATGATGTCGAACCCGTAGGAGGGGGCGACCCTCCGGTACGGGGCAGTGCACACCTCGTCGATCACAAGGTCGCGGAATCGTTCGTCGACGTATACGCCTGCGCATAAGTGACGTGTGGCCGCGGTGGGTTCATCGACCGTTTCCTTGGCCGGCAGTGCATGTGTACTGATCATGCTGTGCCCCTACCTCGCGGGAGTTAAGGTCCATGAGACCATAAATCTCCGCCATCTTTAAGTCAATATGACCTTTAGGGGTTCTGATGAACGACCAGTTGAAGGGTGCCACCGAGGTGGAGCCGTCGTGGGTCACCGTGGACCTGGCGATCTTCACCGTGAGGAGCGAGCGGTTGATGGTGCTCCTGATCGATCGCGGACGTCAGCCGTACCTCGGCCAAGCCGCGCTGCCCGGCGGCTACGTCCGGAAGAATGAGACCCTCCGCGCCGGAGCCCTGCGCGAACTAAGGGAGGAGGCCGGGATCGACGGCAGCCGGCTTCACCTGGAGCAACTTGGCGCCTACGGGGATCCGCCACGAGACCCGAGAGGGCGCGTCGTCACCATCGCTTACCTCGCCCTGGGGCCAGATCTCCCCGTGCCCGTGGGCGGCACCGACGCCGAACACGCCTACTGGGCCCCGGTATCGGACATCACGAGCGCCACCGTCCGACTGGCGTTCGACCACTCCGACATCATCGCGGACGCCCTGGAGGAGGTCCGCAGGAAACTGGAGTACACCGCGATCGCGACGGCCTTCTGCGGCGAGTCCTTCGCATTGAGCGAGCTACGCAGGATCTACGAGGTGATCTGGGGGCAGCCCCTCGACCCGAGCAACTTTCGCCGCAAAGTGCTCAATACTAAAGGCTTCGTGCAAGCCACCGGGGAACAGCGACTACCGCCCACCGGACGCCCAGCCGCCCTCTACCGCCCGGGGGAAGCGCGGCTGCTCAGCCCGCCTTTGCTACGGAGCAACGGACACGGCACATAGCCGCCGTTCAGCACGGTTCGACGGAAGGCTGGCCACCCTGACCTCCGCCGGTCAGGACCGCTGACTGAGCCTCCTGAACCCTCGGGCGAGCAATTGGGAAGCGGGGTGAGGCGGGGCCGCTTGGCAATGTTCTTCGCTCGGCTCTCTCGTCGAGGGCACATCCAGGGCACATGAGGGTCGAAAGCGCCGGTGATCAGCCTCGACTACTGAAGGTAGTTTCGGCTGGTCACCGGCAATATCGTTGCATCGTCGCTGGTCAGCGCTCCGCTGTGATCACTGGCTCCACGAGTGGCAGGAGTTCGCGGAGCGCCTGAACGAGGCGGGGCACCAGCCGTACTGCCTGGTGTGGCCCTGACGGTCGTCGAGGTCTTGCCGGCGCGGTGAGTCGGATCGTCGGCGCGTAGGGCCGGTGAGTGAAGTCGACGGCGGCGGCTTCACCGCGTAGGAGCGGTGCGGATTCGGACGTTGTGCCGCACCCGGCCTCCTGTTTTCGGTGTGGAGGCCGGGCCGTGTGGTGCTAGGCCGCTGCTTTGCGTGGTGCTGTCTTCTCCGGGAGGCGGACGCGGTTGGGGCGGCGGGTGCCGCGGGCTCCCGGGCTCTTGCGGCCGGCGGGCGTCGTGGCGGTCGGGGTGAGGGTGACCGGGGTGCCGGTGGGGGTGCGGGCGCCGGTGATGCGGGCCAGTTCCGGGTCGCCGGGGCGGATGCGGGTGGTGTGTGCGGTGATGCCGGCCGTGGTGATCAGGCGGGTCATCTCGCGGTGCTGGTCGGGCAGGACGAGGGTCACCACGCTGCCGGATCCGCCGGCGCGGGCGGTGCGGCCGCTGCGGTGGAGGTAGTCCTTGTGGTCGGCGGGCGGGTCGACGTTGACGACCAGGTCGAGGTCGTCGACGTGGATGCCGCGGGCGGCGACGTTGGTGGCGACCAGCGCGGTGACGTCGCCGCGCTTGAACCGCTCCAGGGTGCGGTTGCGCTGGGACTGGGACTTGCCGCCGTGCAGCGCCGCGGCCCGTATCCCGTTGGCCAGCAGGTGCCGGGTCAGCCGGTCGGCCGCGCGCTTGGTGTGCAGGAACAGCAGCACCCGCCCGTCGCGGGCGGCGATGTGGGTGGCGGCCGTCCGCTTGTCGCCGTCCGCGACGTGCAGCACGTGGTGTTCCATGGTCGTCACCGTCGCGGCCGACGGGTCGACCGAGTGGACGACCGGGTCGGTGAGGAAGCCCCGTACCAGCCGGTCGACGTTGCGGTCCAGCGTGGCCGAGAACAGCATCCGCTGGCCGTCTGCCCGCACCTGCCGCAGCAGCGCGGTGACCTGGGGCAGGAAGCCCATGTCGGCCATCTGGTCGGCTTCGTCCAGGACGGTGATGCGCACCTGGTCCAGGCGGCAGTCCCCGCGGTCGATCAGATCCCGCAGCCGTCCCGGGGTGGCCACGACCACCTCGGCGCCGTCGCGCAGCGCGGCGGCCTGCCGGGCCGGGGACATGCCGCCGACCACCGTGGCGAGCCGCAGTTGCGCCGCCCGGGCGTAGGGGGAGAGGGCCTCGGTGACCTGCTGGGCCAGTTCGCGGGTGGGTACCAGGACGAGCGCGAGCGGGTGGCGGGGGGCGGCGCGCCGGCCCGCGGTACGGGCCAGCAGGGCCAGGCCGAAGGCCAGGGTCTTGCCCGAGCCGGTGCGGCCGCGGCCGAGGACGTCCCGGCCGGCCAGCGAGTCGGGGAGGGTGGCCGCCTGGATGGGGAACGGGACGCTCACGCCCTGCTGCCGCAGCGTCGTCAGCAGCGCGGACGGCATGTCCAGGTCGGCGAACGACGCGGCCGGGGGCAACGCGGGCGTGGTGTTCGCCGGCAGTGCGAACTCACCCTGCACGGCGGCGGGTTTCCCGCGGCCGGACCGGCGCGGTGTCTGCCCGCGCGAACGGCGGCGGACGGGGTCGTTGTGGGCATGGGGTGTTCTGCGGTTCACGAAAACCTCCTCGTCACGGCGCGTGTCGAGGAGATTCCGGCGGCGAGGGGCCGCACGGAAGCCGCAGGAACGGGCCGGGGAATGGGCGATCGGCGGCGCGGTGCGCAGAGCGCACCGGCCGCGGGGCACGGGCCCGCGCCATGCGGCGCCGACCCGTGCTCGTGACTTGCGCCACGTCCTCGGATCAGGCTTCAGACGAGGGTGATGTTCTCCGCCTGCAGGCCCTTCTGGCCCTGGACGGCGTCGAACTCCACCCGCTGGCCCTCGGCCAGCTCACGGAAGCCCTGAGCGTTGATGTTGGAGTGGTGGGCGAAGACGTCGGCGCCGCCGTCGTCCTGGGCGATGAAGCCGAAGCCCTTTTCACTGTTGAACCACTTCACGGTGCCTGTGGCCATGTCTTTTTCTCCTTCTGGTGGCAGTACCGGAGATCCGCACGGTGCGCGATCCCGCGTCGCCGCGATGATTACCCGGTCCGGAAAGCACCGGAAAAACAGAAATGCGCCTGAAGCTCAAAGCCAGCAGGCGCACACGAAGTACATGGGAACCACAACTGCAACTGCCGTCCAGCCTAGCACGGGCGGCCCGCATCCCCGGTATCGCAGGTCACAGGGGTCGGACGGCCGGTGATCCGGGACTGCTCCCCGGCGGGCGCCCGGGGCGTTTCGCGGACCGCTCCCGGCCTCCGGTGATCTCCGGCTCTTTGACATCGGCGCAGAAAATACGTCCAATGGGGCGTAAGGGCCTCCGGCCCATACCATGAAGGACTGGCATGCGCGATCTCCTCGATCGGCTGCGCACAATCGAATCCCGGCAGCGGGCGCTCTGCGCCGAGTACGCCGCGGTGATCCGCGCGATCGTCGCGAAGGCCGGTGGAGTCGGTCAGGCAGCGACCCTGCTGGGCCTGGACCCCAAGACCGTTCGGGCGCGTGAACGCGCCGCAGGCGTGGTGATGGTCGTCTATCGCGGCGGCCGCACCGCGAAGGCCGGACCCGGGGGACGGCAGTACGGCGAGACGGGCCACGGCGAGGACGGCGAGGACAGCCGGGCCCGACTGGACGCCGACCGGACGGGCTTCACCGTCGCCCGCGACAAGCGGGCGTTACTTCGCGCCGTCGTCTACGTCGTCGACGGCCGCGTCGTCCGGGTCCGGGAAGTCCGGGACGGGCCGTGGTACGAGGACGCCCGCGGCAAGGTCGTCCTGCCGCTCGGGCCGCCGCTCACCTCCGCCGACCTGTCCCGCCGCCTGCCCACCCTCCCCCTGGCCCTCGGGGACCGCAGACCGATGGTACGGGGCAGGATCCGCGAGCACATCGCCCTGTGACGCGGGTGCGACAACCGCCGGGAGGGAGGAGTTCCCACCCTCGGGTGTCCTCCCGGTCCGCCTCGCCGCCGTCCCGCGGGACGACCGGCGGATTCCCACCTACGCAACGCCGAAGAAAGGACGCATTCACCATGACCGCATCCCCCGCCCCCGCAGCCCGCGCCCGGCCGCCGAACGAGTCCCGCAGTGACTTCGCCCGGCTGTCGAAGAAGATCTCCGACGCCGGTCTGATGTCCCGCCGCCCCGGCTACTACGCGGTCCGCATCACGGCCGTGGCCGCGTGCTACGCCGCCGCCTGGACCGTCTTCGGGTTCGTCGGCGCCAGTTGGTGGACGCTGGCGGTGGCCGCCGCACTCGCCGTGGTCTTCGGCCAGGTCGCCCTGGTCGCCCACGACGTGGCACACCGCCAGGTGTTCCGGCTGCGCCGGGCCAGCGAGACGTCCGGCCGGATCGCCGGCGCCGCCATCGGCATGGGCTACGAATGGTGGCAGGACAAGCACACCCGCCACCACGCCAACCCCAATCACGAGGAGCGCGACCCCGACCTCTCCCCGGACATCCTGGTCTGGACGCCCGAGCAGGCGCGGGCCGCCCGGGGACTGCCCCGCCTGCTCGGCCGCTGGCAGGCCGCGCTGTTCTTCCCGCTGCTCACCCTTGAGGGCATCAACCTGCACGTCGCCGGCGTCCGTGCGCTGGCGGGCCGCCAGGTCAA
>AZWL01000028.1 GCA_000514715.1 Streptomyces sp. CNH099
GGGGGGCGGAGCGGCCTTCGCCGCTAAAAAGAATTCCTTTCGGAATTCACGCCCCGGTTGAATTCCCCTTTCGGGGAATTCTCTGTGGTTTAGTTCGCACCCCTTCGGGGTGCTTTGTTGGCGGGTTTGAATTCCCCCGTTGGGGGAATTCTGGTTGGTTTTGTGGTTGGTTTTACAGCCCTTCGGGCTGTGTTTTCCCCTTCGGGGAAATGGGGTTTTCGGTGGGCTGTGTTTCTGTTTTTGGTGGGGGTTCCCGGCCGTTGGCCGGTGGTCTGATGGGTGGTCAGTTTGCTTGTTTTGGCTGGTGGTTGGGGTTGTTGCGTAGTTTGGGGGTGGTGTCTGGGGTGGTTTTCTGGGGTGGGTTGGGGTGTCGAGCCTTCGGCTCTCCGCGTGTCTCTCCCGTGTTTATCAGGCTGTGCTACGGGGGCGGGGCTGGGGTTTATCTGGTCCTGTCTGCGTGGCCGGTGGTCGGGGTTCTGACACGGTTTCAGACGGCCTTTTCTCTGCCATTCCTAGTGCCCTCTACCGCGCGTTGTCTACCCCTCTAAAATTCACGCGGTGGCGCCCCTGGAGCACCCTCAGGACTAACCGAATCTGACGCCATTTCAGGAACGTTTATGGATATCCATAAACGAGAAATGGGAGTGTCCCCCGGGGTCGTCTGCCAATCCCGGGGGACACTCCTTGCCGTCACTGCGTGCCGGCCGCCACTCTGTCCGCACCCCCGCTCACTCCCGGCGAGCTCTCCCCTGCCCGCCCCCCCCTTCGTTCTCCAGGTTTCTTGAAGTGCTTGCGTCAAGTTCCTGGGACTGCGCCGCCGGACGCCTTACGCTCGGCGCGCGCTGACTCGGTTCCCTGATGCCCCATCTCGTCTGCCTCTCGGCGCTCGGCGGATCGCTCTCCGGCGCGCCGGGCGTCCCAGCACAAGGCGGCCTCAAAGTCCCTTACACCCCTGTAGGCGGCTTGCGCCGTCTGAAGTGCCGCCCACTCGTCGGGGGCATGCTCGGCAAGCCGTGTCGGCTCCCCGTAGGAGTTGTACGGGTACTTCGCCCAGTCCGCCAGCACCTTACGGTCGCTACCCGTGCCGAACCTCTCGGGGGTTTTCCGCACGATCGTCGCCGCCTCCCGCAAACGCTCACAACCGCGCCCCCCGATCCGGTCGATCACCGCCAGTGTGAACGCCACGGCCGCCGCGTCAACACGCTCCCCGGCCATGAGTGCCGCCGTTATGAACCGTGACGGGAACCCCACCCGATGCTCACTATTCCGGCTAATCGACCACGCATCGTACTGCGCCACGAACGACAGGGAAGCGTCACCGTTGCCCGCGTGCACCTGCCCGCGGTAGTCGGTGTAGCCGTCGAACCATGCACACCAGTCACGGGCGGAATCTTCGAACATGACCACAAGCGCGGCGTACCCGCGCGCCGTCGGCTCACGGCCGGACTCGGCCAGCTGGCCACGCCACTCCGCCTCTCGCGCGCAAAGCCGCTCCTGAGCCTCAGCAATGATCGGGCCCGCGAGCGCTTCCCGCTCGGCGCGGGCCGTTGCGTCGGCGATACGCTCGGCGGCTTCCTTGACGTGTTGTCCGGCCAGCACAACCGTCCGGCGCCACGACGCGCACCCGCGAGCGTCGGCACCGTTCGTCTCCGCTAGCCACGCGCGGCCGGCGGAGAGGGCGTCAACCGCCGACCGCTCAGCGGTACGCGCTTCCGAGTAAGCGGCCGACGCCAGGGCGGCGACCGCGGACGCAGCGGTGGTCTGTATCGGCCGCGAACAGCTCGACGTGCACAAGGCCGGGGGTCTCCAGGGCGTGGCGGCCGACGCCGCTCCCTTGCGTTCATGCCCCCGGTGACGAGGGAAAGGGCACTCCCGGCGGGGTTGGCTGTCATTTCTTTTCGGCGTCTGCGGCTTGGAAGGCTGTCCAGCCGGGTGCCGACACCGCGTTCAGATCGTGCTCTTCCCTTTTGCAGGCGAGTGCATACCGTTTGCCGCCGCCGGTTCGTGTTGCGGACGAGGGTGGTTGCAGTTCGTCTTCGTCGGCTTGTGTGCGGGCGGGGAGGGAGTCGGTGACGTGGGGGTGGCCGATGGCTGAGTCGAGAAGGTCGTTGATCCGCCTGGCGAAGTGGGGGCCGGGCAGGGGGAGGTCTATGGCGGCCTCGCATACGTAGCCGCGGTTGACTGCGGGGGGGAGGTAGGTCATCAGTCGGCTGACGGCCTTGGTCCGGGGGCGTACGGTCTGCTGCGCCAGGCGGCGCAGGACTCGCAGTATGGTGCTGGTGGAGGTGCTGGTCACCGGTCGGGGCACGGTCGGTTCGGCGGTTGCTTCGCTGGTGGAGGTGGTGGTGGTGCGGACGTTGTCGGTCTGCTCGTGCCACCAGGAGGCGACGACGTCTTCGCCCAGGGCTCGGTGGTGGAGGTAGAGGCAGTAGGCGGCGGCGGGCTGCCCGGCGCCGGCGGCGTACTGCCACCAGAACCGGGCGCCGCCGTCGGTGTCGGTCAGCTGGAGGACGCAGGCCAGGGCCAGCGCGCTGCGGGGCTGCGGGAGCTGGTCGGTGACGAAGTCGGCGACGTCGGTGGCGGTGGTGTGCGTGATGAGCGTTTCGCACAGCGCGCGCAGATCCTCGGCGGCTTCGGCGGCCTCGTTCGTGTGGGTGGCCGGTGGGGCTCCTTCTGCGGTGGGCAGGTTGTCTTCCGCTTCACGTTTGGGCTCTGCGCCGTGGTCGTGCGGCACCACGTCGCTGGGCACCGTCCTCTCGCGGGTCAGAAGCGCCCTGGCGAGGAGGTCTTCGATGCGGCTGGTCATGCCAGGTCCCCTTCGTTGTCGAGCGGCTGGCACAAGGCGTTGTGCAGGGAGCGGGCCGCGTGGCGTTCGTCGGACAGCACCGTGGCCGGCAGGACTCCGGTGAGGTCCGCAACCTGTTCGGGCGACATGCCGCGCAGGCTGCGCAGGATCGTGACGTCCATCTGGTTGTCGGGCAGCCGGCTGATGGCGACGAACAGGGCCATCGTCTCGGCGAGCTGGTCCATGCGCGTCTCCTCGTCGTTCACCGACTGCAGAGCGACGGTGCTGAACGCGGCGTCTTCGAGCAGCGGGCGGCCGTCGATGTGTGCGGTGCGGGACATGACGGTGCTGCGCAGGGTCTGCCAGGCATAGCGGCGGGTGTCGGGGCTGGAAAGTGCCTGCTGCCAGGACAGCCACAGCCGATCGAAGGTTTCGGTGAGCGCGGCGTCGCATTCCTCGCCGAGCAGGAAGGTCTCGGCGTAGAGGCGGTAGCCGGCCTGGGTGAGGTCGCGGAACGCTTTGTGGTCCAGCGGCGGGACGGTGTACGTGATGGTCGCGCGTGCTGCGGACTTGTCCGCCCAGGTCGACGACCTGCTCGCTTCCAGCGCGGATTGCCGCCACAGCTGCTGTAACGGCGTGAGGGGCAGCTTGAGCTGGAGGGCTAGGGCGTGCAGGATCTCCCAGCGTGGGAAGAGCTTGCCGCTCAGCAGTTCCGAGACTTTCGACCGGTGCAGGGGGATCTGCGAGCCGAGCTTTTCCATCGTCATGCCGGAGGCCATGTACGCTTCGCGGGTCGGCTCCAGCCAGGCGCGGTGAACGGTGCGCGTCTCGGGTGCGATCGGGGCGAGTGGTCGGCCTCGGCGTCGGCCGAGGCCGGGTGGCAGGGCGAGCCCCGGCCGGGGAGTCCCGGCCGGGTTCTTGGATTCGTCAGGCGGACCGCTGGTTTCGATGGTCATTTTTCGCGGTCCTCCTCTGCCTCTGGAGGAACCGTCAGGGGCGTGCTGATTCGCGTCGTGGGCTGGGGGCGTGCCGCGATCACGATCTGCTGGATCATCCAGCCGAGTGCCGGGGCAAGCGTCACGATCGCGGCGGTCTGCCCGAAGGCGACCATCGCCACGCTCCAGGCGAGCACCGTCACCACCGTGACGGCGACCCATATCGTCCATCGATACACGTGTCTCTCCGTATCGTCCGTATTGTCGGCCATCCTTGATCCCGCAGGCGGGTGTCCGGACCCTGCGGGCCTCCGGTGAGGCGGGTGCCGATCCGCCTCACCGGAGAGGGCAACCAGCATGACCACACAGGCGGCGGTCACGCCACGCGATCAAGCAATCACGGAACAATGCCGGTCGGGGGTCCACATCGTGCGAAAGCCGACGGCCGTCCGGACGACCGAAACCGAGCAGTCGGACACATCAGAGGGAAGTTCCCGGTTCTTCTTGCAAAACCGCGCCCCAGCGCCGTCAATGGAGGTGACACCGCATCTCCGGTGTCGGCCTTCCATCCGGAAGCGCCCGCTCCCGTGCCGAGAAGTTGGGAGCGCGGCAGCGCTCCCGCCCGGCCCACGCTACGGGCCGGGCGGGAGCAACGCCCGTCCTGCGACGGATTGATCCGACCGTAGTCCAGCCCACCGACAACCGTCCCCCTGCGCTCCCCATCCGCTTCCGCGCGCCCCCGGGGGCAACCGGCAACGAAGTGTCGCGCGCTCCATGCGGTCGCGTCCCGTCACCGTGGTCCGCCGGCGAGGGTGGCGGCGTGCAGGTGGATGATGCCGAAGAAGGCGGAGCTGGCGGGTGACCCCGGTCAGGATGGGGCGGGAGCAGCGGCGGCGAGGAGGTGCCGCACACCACCGCGGCGACTTTCCCGCCTGGAGTGCCGTCGTCTGCCAGTAGAGGAGGCTGGCGCCGGACATGTGGCTGCGCGGTTGCTCTGGTGCCGGGCGCACTCAGCCCATGAGCGCGTGGACGAGGAGAAGGCGATGCCCGAGAAGAACGGCGCCGAGACCCCGTACGGCTACGATCCCGCGAGCGACACCGTCCGGGTCGGGTGGCACGACCTGGCGCGGCTGCTGTTGATGTTCCGCTCACTGGTCCGCGAGCAGAACCCTGGCAGCTGGGACCACATGAGGGACTACGACCTGTCCTTCGAGCGCCTGGCGGACGCCGTCGATGCCGGCGCTGAGGCCCGCCAGGGCGCCTGCTGGGAGGGTCCCGACCTTCGGATGCGCTGTACCACCACCGAAGCCGTGTACGGCTGGCCCGAGGGCGCGCCGTACGACGGCGGGACGACGGTCACGTGGCGCGTTGCGGGCTACGGCTCCCACGCCACCCCCGCCGACCATCGCCGGCCCAGGGCCCTGTGCGGGTTCTCCTGGTCGGAGCGCGAAGGTCGGCAGGTGAGCGGCCTGCCGGACTGCCGCGAGTGTCTGCGCGAGGTCCAACTCGGCGCCGAGCGCCCTCGCGGCACCTGGTGACAGCAGCCACTCCTGCTGGTGGATCAAGCAGTGGATAGCTCCTCGGCTCTGGCCGGAACGCGGCGCGTGCGAGGACTGCCGCCGCAGCCTGCCGACTCACTACGGTCAGTGCATGACCAGTGACGGCGTAGTTGTGGACGAGGCGGTTCGCGCAGCGTGGGATTCGTACCGGATCTTAGAGAAGCGCACGTCAGAGGAGGAACGTCGGCAGGCGCAGCAGCGTGTCCAGGCCGCGATGGACACCTACGGGCGGGAGGAAGTGTCCCGGGGCTCAGTCTTCCTGGTGGGCGTGTTGACCGCGCACCTCATCTGCCGGCAGAACGGCGGAGAGGAGGACCGTCTCGATCCGCTCAGTGATCTGATCCCGGCCGTGGTCCGCAAGCTTCCCGGCTTCGAGCTGGCCGACCCCGCCCAGGTGCCGATGGTCACCGGCCTCCTCGTGGCCGCGGCCATGGGTATGGACACCGTGGCCTGGCGCGATCAGTTCGGAACGATCCTGCCGAGGGAAGCCCTGATGCACAACCTCGTGCTCTGGCTGCTCGCTGACCTCTTCGACAGCGTGGTCGAGCAGCCCGGCGCGACCGACCTGCTCATGCAGGAGACCTTCAACTCCATGGCGGCCGACGCTGGTTGACACCTGGACACTGCCACGCCGCGTAGCGGCGACCACGCCCCCAGCGCCGCCCGGGTACCGCCCGCCCTGAAAGGGCAGCGTCGACGCCTGGGGCGCGACCCGGCTGGGTGAGGTCAAGCAGCGGCCTGGACCTGGAGGAGCAGCAGGTCGTAGACCGGGCCGCCGGGTTCGTTGCGGTAGGGGCCGGCGTAGGTGTAGCCGAGGCGGTCGTACAGGCCGCGTCCGGCGGTGTTGTCCGGGCGGACCAGGAGGGAGGACCACTCGGGGGCGATGGCGGCGACCAGGGCGGCGTGCAGGCGGGAGCCGATGCCCTTCGACTGCTGCGCGGGGGCGACGGCGAGTTCGCACAGTCCCATGAGGCGGCCGGCGCGGATGTGTTCGGGGATCTGGGGGAGGAGGTCGCCGTACCAGTATTCGGCCGTGCAGGGGAAGGCGTACCCGAAGCCGACCATGGAGCCGTTCGCGTAGGCGGCGGCCAGGGTGAACCCTTCGTGCTTGAGGTGGCCGAGGACCTGGCGGCGCAGCGCGGTCACGGCCGGGTGGTCGGCGTCCCCGGCGGGGGTGTCGGTGAGTTCGGGGTGGGCGTCGGCCCAGATGTCGGCGAGCGTGTCGAGCAGCGGCGGGATCTGGCCGGGGCCGTAGGTGCGGATCACGACGTCTGTGCTGGCGCTGGGGGTCATGCCCGTCCTCCTGCGGTGGCGGTGGTGTGGTACTCCTCGATGAAGTCGGCGACCGCGGGGACGCGGTGGTGCCGCTGCAGGGCGCCGGCGACGTTGTGCAGGGCTTGCAGCAGTCGATCGGAGCGTACTTCGGGGAGGAACGCGAGGACCCGCCCGGCGGCGTCGGCTGCCTGCTCCGGTTCGGGGCGTTCCCTGACGGCGTGCTGGATGGCGACGTCGGCGGTGTACAGGGCGCGGTTGCGGGCGAACGCCTCGCCGTGCAGGAGTACGGCCTGCTCGGCGCCGGCGGCGGCGCGCTCGTGCTGGCCGAGGTCGGCACGGGCGAGGCATTCGAGGCCGGCCAGCTCGCCGGGTGCGTAGAAGTCCAGCCATGACGGGTCGTTCTCGCAGGGGCCTTTGGCGTAGAGGTGGTGGGCGTGGACGATCGCTTGATCGGTTGCGGTGGTGTCGCCCATCAGGGCCCAGCCGCCGGCCTCGCGCATGTGGAACAGGCTCAGCAGGCGCGGCGAGCCGAGGCCGCGGGCGACGGTCTGTGCGCCCTGCGCGGCGGCGACCGCCTCGCGGGGTCGGCCCTGGGCCTTGGCCAGCAGGCTCAGGCAACCGAAGGCGTGCGCCTCCAACTCCGGGTCGTCCGCCATCCGGGCGGCGGCCAGGGCCTCGCCATACAGCGAGTGGGCGTCTGAAGGGCGGCCGGAGTCGTAGGAGAGCCACCCGGCGGCGATCGACAGCGCGCCGACCGCCGAGCGGAGCCGCGTCTCGGTCTTCGAGCTGTAGGTGCCGGTCTGGAGCCATCGGTAGGCGGTGTGCAGGGCCGCCGAGGCTGCCTGTCGTACCGGCGCTGAGCCATGGTCGTGGTCCTTGGCGTACAAGGTGTCCACGGCTTTGGTGACGGCACGTACCTGGGATGCGCCGATCCTGCGGTTCTTCTCGTCGGTGCCGACCGGGAGCCCCAGGGCGACACCTGCCCCGTCGAGCAGGAAGTCGCGCCGTTCCATCGGATCACTCTTCCTCGCCGACCCGCACGCCACGACGGCCGCGCTCTGGCCGGTGCGGAAGCCGAGTTGGGCCATGCTGCGGCCGGTCATCCGGGTCAGGATCCGCCGGTACACGGCACGGGGGCAACCGACCTCCCCGTCCTCCCAGGCCGCCACCAACCGGGCCCGGCACCCCACGGGCTCGCCCATCTCCTCCCCGGCCTCGCGCACCGCCGCGGCGAACTCCATACGGCTCATCTGCCACTCATCGACGCGCACCTGGCGCAGCACGGGGTTGGGGACGGCGCTGTGGCGGTCGGCCATGCCGGGCTCCGAAAGTCCGCGGGATCGAAGAAGGTGCGGCGACCGTACCGCCCCCTTCCGCCCCTTGCCCGGCAACGGCCGGGGTTCACCCGTCCCGGGGCGGACTTACATTGTTCCTGCATCGCGCTGGCGTCGCTCCTGCTCGGCTGCTGCTGCTTGCGTAGAGCGGTGACGTGACGACCAATCAGGGAGGCGGCCGTGGCGATGCCCTCCGCCAACAGAGCGGCCACGACGGGCGTGCAGCCCGCCCCGACGTGGGATGAGTTGGCTGCCCCGAGCGACAACAAGCGGGCACATTGGGCCTGGGGCCGCAATCGCACCGAGTTCGTGGCCTGCGGCGAGGACTGGCAGGCGGTGTCCGTGAAGCCCCTGCAGCTGGGCCTGGACGCGCTGGCCGCGATGGACGCCGGCACCCGCCGCGGCTACCTGGTCGTGGCCGACCACCTGCGCCGGGTGCTGTACGTGCTGGTGCCGACCGGCAGCAGCGAGGCGTTCGCCGGCATCCCGGGCGTACGGGTCCTCGGCCGCGGCCACCAGCTGCTCATGCCGTGCTCCCCGCGGGACAGCAGCGCGGTCGCCGACTGGGTCGGCACCCCCAGCGACCTCGACCACCCTGCGCTCGTCGACCCCGGCCGACTGGCCGCGCGGCTGCAGGAACTGGCCGGGGCGTACGAAGAGGCGGTGGCGTCGTGAGCAACGCCGCGGTGCAGACCTCGGTCGCGGTGGTGTACGACCCGGACGGCTCGCGCACCCGGGACATGCCGCTCGACCGGGAACCGGTCATGCGGCTGGCCGCCGCCATCCTCGAACGGCCCGCGGCCGGGGACACGCCCCCGCCGGAGGACTGCGAGCAGATCGCCCGGCTGCTGGCCGGGCACGCACACCTCGTCGCCGACGACGTACAGGCGCTGTGCGCCCGGTTGCCGCACCAGAGTCCGCTGCGCCGCCTCACCGAAGCCGCGCTCGGCGAGGCGCGCCAGCGCCTGGAGAGGGACCCCCGCGCCACCCTTGCCTCCGCGCAGACGCGTGCCCGGGT
The DNA here is from genome assembly GCA_000514715.1 of Streptomyces sp. CNH099. Lineage (GTDB taxonomy): Bacteria > Actinomycetota > Actinomycetes > Streptomycetales > Streptomycetaceae > Streptomyces > Streptomyces synnematoformans. Next base: position 8,907 of record AZWL01000028.1, read on the forward strand.
CGTCCGCCTCCTCTACGAGCGGCTCGACCGGCTGCAGAGCCTTCCGCCTGCCTGACCGTCTCCCCGGGCCGCCCGACGCCCTCGTCGTCGGCCTGCTGCGCGACGTCGTCGTCCGGCTGCACCGGCTGCGGGCCGCGGGGCCGCCGCGGTGCGCTGGCGTACGGGGATCTCAAGCCCGAGCACGTGGTGTTCCCCGAAGGGGCATCCAGCCGGCCGGTGTTCCTCGACTCGGTCTGCTGCTCGCCCCGCCCGCGGTGCCGACAGCGTGCCGCAGCCCTCCTCCACCGGGAGGTGCCGACGCCCGCGTGCCTCTCCCACCCAGGATGCGCACAGACGTACGATAAGCGTTTGTGAGCACTCGTTTCCCCTCAGACCTGCTGGATCTGCAGCGCGAGCTGCAGCAGACCCGCACCGCGTACGACGCCCTGTGCGCGACGCTCCCGTGGAGCGCGGAGCCGCTCGACGGCTGGACCACCAAGGGCGCCACCGCCACCGCCGGCCCGATCGACCGTGCCCCCTCCCCCGGCTACACCGAGGACCAACGCCGGCAGGAGCACGACCTGTTCGCCCGGCTGCGCGAGCTGTCGATCGCCATCACCACGCATCCCCACTGGCAGACCCTCCAGGGCCCCGCACGGGTCGCCGCCCGCACGCAGCTCAGGCACGCCCTGGACGACGACGGCAACGACCGCGCGGCGGCGTGATGAAGTCCGGCGAGGACACGGCACCGCAGGAGGCCCCCACCGCGCCGATCCGGATCCGCCTTCCCGACGGGCAGCACATCCTCGGGCTGCTCCACCACCGCTTCCAGGGCGACAACGGCGCCTGGTTCTACCAGGTGTCGGTGTCCCTGTGGTCGGCCGTCCACGACCCCGCAGGCACCGGCGACCGCGCCGAGCCGTACGACGTGTCCTTCGCCGCGCCGGCCTCCCACGTCCAGCCCGTCGACGGCACCGACTACACCCGCATCCCCATACGCCGCAGCCGCGCCGCCCTCGTACGCGCCCGCGCCGGCCACGGCCCCGCGCCCGCCGCTGCGGCACCGAGCTGGCCCCCGGCGGTCCGCGGCGACGACACCGACCGCTGGTACATCCAGACCCATCGCGCCGCCGCCGGCACTCCCCCGCCAGCGTCGACGATGCACCACGCCGAGTGCTTCGTGGGCTCGGCGAAGGAACTGCTGACGACCGCACAGGCGCTCCAGGTCCTCGCCCAGCCCGGCATCACCGTGTGCAAGGTGTGCGACGCCGGCCGGCTGCAGCGCGGGTGACCGAAAGCGCCGTCAGCCAGAGAAGCGGACCCCTCGACCACCTCGCCCGGTCCATGGATCATCGGGATCGGGAGAGGCCACCCGCGCTGAACGAGCTGGGGCTGCGCTGAACGTAGTCGCGTGTTCGATGATCAGGACTTGTAGCCGACGCCGCCGAAATCGTCGATCGGGCTGGACTTGCCGATGTCGGGTGTGTCCGGCCGCCACAAGGTGGTGGACACGACCCCCGGGTTGAGAAGGTCGAGGCCCTCGAAGAAACGGTGGACCTGGCCTGGGGTGCGAAGCATCATACGTGCACCGCCACCCGTGTTCCACTGCCTGACCGCAGCCACCATCCGCTCCTTGCGGACCTCGCTCGTCGGGTGCGTGAGGACGAGGTAGCTGCCCGGGGGGAGGGCGTCCAGCAGGGTCGCGACGATGCCGTACGCGGGGTCCTCGACGTCGGGCACCCCGGCCGGGACGAACTGCAGGACGCCGCAGACCATCAGCGCGACCGGCCGGGAGAGGTCGAGCGTCTTGCCGGCCGCGGCCACGATCCTGTGCGGGTCGCGTACGTCGGCGTCCAGGTAGTCAGTGGTCCCCGCGGGGGTGGAGGTCAGCAGCGCCTTCGCATGGGCCAGGACCAGCGGGTCGTTGTCGACGTAGACGATGCGGCACTCCGGGGCGATTCCCTGCGCCACCTGGTGGGTGTTGCTCGCGGTCGGCAGGCCGGTGCCGATGTCGAGGAACTGGCGTATCCCCGCCTCGGCCACCAAGAACCGCACCGCCCGCTCCAGGAAGCGGCGGTTGCCGCGGGCGTTCTCGCGGATCTCGGGGAAGTAGCTGGCGATCTGGTCACCCATCTCCCGGTCAGGGGCGTAATAGTCCTTGCCGCCCAGCCAGTAATTCCAGATCCGGGCCGAGTGGGGCACCGAGGCGTCGATCGGCGATCTCTGCTCCGGGAATGGTGCGTCGTCTGCCACAGCGGCCGTCCTCGGGTGCGATCGGTGCCCGCGGTCACGTTCACGCGGGGATTGTGCGTCAACGTACCGCCCCCGAGGCGGCCTCGGAACTGACCAGCCTTGTTGCACAGGGACCGCGGTCCGAGCCGGTCGGCTCGGATCTCATGCGGTGTCGCCGGTCCAGCCGAAGTGTCCCGGAGCCTCGGGCGCGGGCTCGTTGGTGGCGCGGCCACGGCGCAGGGACTGCTGCCAGCGGGGCGGGGCCGTCGTTGGGGCCGCGGCCTGGGCGGGCGGCAACGAGCGGCTCGGCGTCAAAGGGCTGGCGAGGGTGATGCGACGCCGCCCATGTGCGACAGCGGCGCTGACGCCTCGTAGAGGGCTTTGAGCGCCGGCGAGCCCGTGCCGGGGTGCCCGCGCGAGTCCCACGTCACTTGGTCACGAAGTCATGTCGATGTCGATGTCGGTGCTGCCGCAGCTGTTCTTGCTCACGGTTGCCGGGATCTGCGCCGGGCTCGCGCCAAGCAGCCCACCGCCGGTGATGCTCCGCGCAGCGGCGTTGTCGGGTGAAGCGGTGACGCAGGTGTTGGAGGCAGAGGGATTTGCCACGGCGCCGATACCGCCGGCCGCGGCCGGCGAGCAGCTCAGCGCTGCCAGCGCCCCGGCGAACACCGTAAGGAGTGCTGCACGCTTGGCCATACCTACCTCCGAAACAACCAGTGAGGGGCAACCTCCCCACTCAACCTCCGGTGACCCTCGACGGTTACGACCCGTTGCTCCCCCGGTCCCCAGTTCCTCACCCCGGCCAGCTCGCGTACGGCCGGCCGGAGATCGGCACATGGCTGCGGCAGCAGGCCCCGCCGGTCACCTCGGCGCAACCCGAGCAGCGGCGGCGGCTGACCAGCCTGGGCGTCACGCCCGCCGCCGAGGCGCCGCCTCCCGCTCCCGCAGCCGCTCGCACGGGCAAGGGGGCCGACCAGGGCGCGGCAGACGTGTCAGCGCGGCGTGGCAGCCCTCGTGCAGTGGACCGCGTGGGAAGGCGACCGGCTCATCACCCAGCGCCCGCATCGAACAGATCACGGTCGACGGCGAAACGGCGGCCGCGCCCCGTGGAGCCCTGGCTTCCGCTCGACTGCCCGGCCCTGCAGGCGGCCTCCCTGACCGGCGGCGAGCGGGTGCGGCAGAGTCATGGCCGGATGGTCGCATGCCAGCCGCTCGGCAGCCTTTGAAACTGCGTGGTGTGCGGGCTTCCCGACGGTCAGCCGCCGCTGGCAGGGTTCACCTTGCAAGAACGGCGCGCGGGGTGCGGTGCGAGGAGCGGGGTGGCTCGGGCGGGAGCGGCGACTGCTGTCCGTGCCCAGGTGATGCGCGCGGTCTTTCGAGGCGGCGAGCGGAGAGGAGCAGCACGATGGCCACCTTGTACCTTGCCGTTCAACATGCCACGCCGGCCACCAGGACGCGGGCGGTCAAGGCTCTTCGGGTCAACGGGGTTTTCGTCGACGCAGCCTGGCTCGACGACAGCGGCGGCGTTGACCTGCCCACCATGATCACGCCACCGGCGGGGGTGGTATTCCCTGAGCGCCCCGAACCCGTCGGCTGGATGAAGTGGGCAGCTCTGGTGGTGTTCCTTTCCGCCATCGTGCTGCTGATGGCGTGGCCGCTGCTGGGTGATTGGCGATTCGGCGCCGGTGCCGGCGTGGCAGCGCTGGTCTCGTTCTTCCTGCTGAGCGGCGCGATGGTGCGTGGGATCTCCACATGAACGCCCTGCCTGTGCCACACCTGCCCATCTGCCCCTTGTCGAGGCGGGTCGTGCCCATGGAGTTCGCCGTGCCCGGTGCCGTCCGTACCAGCAGTGCACGTCCAGATGAACCGGCGCTGCCAGCGCGGCGCTCGTACAGCGCCAGGACGTCGCGGGCGGCGTCATCGATGAAGGCGTCCGCGCCGGGCGTGGCGAGGACTCGGTCGCGTACGGCGGCGTCGAGGCCGGTGAGGGGGCCAGGTCCTGGGTGATGACGTCGGCGGCCGGGTCCCACAGCGTGCCGGAGACGTTCAGAAGCAGAGTGGGCCCGTCGTGGCGGGGCGGGGGTCGTTCCAGCGGGCGCCGTACGAGGTGATGGTGGCCTGGGGCGTGGCAGGCAGGAGGATCTTCGGGAGAAGAACCGCGCCGGTGCGCGGAGGCGGGTGGTGTGCGGGGGGTGTGTCGAGAACAAGGCCGCGGCGAGCCCGACGGCCGTGAGGTTCAAGCCCACGGAGTGATCCGGCGGACAGTCGCGCCCACCTTGCGATCACGGTCTGGCATGCTGGGCGGGAAATCCGAGTACCTACGGGGAAGCCACGGAGGCTCGTATGCCCCTTGCCCGAGCAGCCGCTGCCGACGTAGCCGTCGAGGCGGTCGGCCCGAAGTACATCATTTTCATCCAGCAGAAGGGCGGTGCCGGCAAGTCGACGATGACGGTCAACACTGCGGCCGTTGCCGGGCGCAGCAGTCTGCTGCAGAACGACATCGAGGACGCTGCCGTCATCGCGGCCGGCATCGACCCCCAGGGCAGCCTGGAGACCTGGGCCGATCGGGTGCCGGAGGAAGTCCTGCCCTTCGACTACGTCGTCACGAAGGGCAGGGTCGGGGAGTTGTCGAAGTTCAAGGACGACCCGAACCGTAAGCGGATCTTCGTCGACACGCCAGGATTCATGGAGATCGACCCCGATGCCGCCTGGGGCGAGGATCCGCTGGGGCAGAGCCGGGTCGCGGAGGCCCTGTTCGAAGTGCTCGAACTGGCGCACCTGGCGGTCGTGCCCATCACCCCCGAGTGGCTGTCCTGGAAGCCGGCGGAGTTCACCATCGAGCGAATCCTCAAGCCTCGGAAGATCCCCTTCATCGTCGTGATCAATCTGCATGAGCCGCGGGACGGGGACACCGCCCTGAAGAAAGTGAAGAGGTGGATCGACGAGCGCGACTACCCGCGCATGCCGGATCCGATCCGCAAGTACACGATCCACGCGCACGCGGCGGAGAACGGGCTGACGGTCGTGGAGTACAAGACGAGCGGTACGGCGCTGCGGGCCCGCGAGGACTTCATGAACCTCGCTCTGACGATTGAGCAGGCGCTCTGATGGGCCGCCGGATCAGCGCTGCGGCCGGGCCGCGCCGGCCGGAGACTGCTACCGACTTTGCGCGCCACCTGCCCGGGCCGCCGCCGCAGCCGATCGCCGATACTCCGGTGCTGATCGGGGAGGAGGAGGAGGTCTTCCAGCGCTGCGAGGCGGCGGTGGAGACGTTGAAGTTCGCGTTCTGGGCGGCCGGGAAGGGTCTGCAGGTCATCCGGGATGGGCGGCTGTACCGGGCCACGCACGGCACGTTCGACGACTACGTGCAGGACCGCTGGGGGATGACTCGGGCACAGGCCAACAAGCTGATCAGGATGTGGCCGATCGCCGAGGCGCTGTTCGAATCTGAGGCGCAAGGGTCGAACGATTTGGCTCGAACCCGAGCCAAGCGGCTCAGCCAGTCGGTGGTGTGGGAGCTCGTGCCGGTGGCCGAACGCTACGACGTCGACGCGGCGCAGCACCTGTACAGCACCACCGTTGAGGCGAGCGGGGGAGAGATCACCGCGGCGGTCCTCAAGGGCGCGGTCGCGGCCCTGCCCAAGGAGAAGTCCTTTGACGCCCAGGCGGCCGCGGTCGCGGTCCAGCGGGCTGTGAAGCAGATGCAGACCGCCAAGCGGCCCGCCCCCCGCGCCGGTGGAAGGACTCACTCAACTGCGAAGCGGGACATCGACGTTGAGTTTGATGTTCCGTGGTCGTCGCCGGAGGAGATGAACCTGCTGCTGCGCCAGCACATGAGTGATCAGGCGCGGCGGATGCTGGCGAAGCTCCTCGCGGAGGACTGACCGTACACATGACGAAGGGGGCGCCACCAGCCGCAGCGGTGGCGCCCCCTTCGTCATGACGCGGCTCACGCCGCTTCTCTCAAGCCGAGCCGCGCCGAGGACGACGGCCGAGGACGGCGGGTACGGGCTGCTGCCCCGCCTCGGGGCGCGGCATCTCGGGAAGCGGCTTGAACATGGCGGTTCTCCTGATCAGGGGTAGTGGTGGTCGTTGGGGTCGATGACGCCGAGGCAGCCGTCAGCCTGAGAGAGCAACGCGATCCGCTGCGGGTCGTCATCGGGAAAGCCGCAGGGCCTCGCGCAGGTACGCCGCGGCGGCTTCGAGAGCGTGAGCGTCCGTGAGATCGGGACGGGGTTCCGTGACGTGCCTCCGCTCGACCTCGGCAGCCGTCGCGACCCAGGCGGCCAACTCCGGGCCGTTCGTCGGGAACCGGTCCACCGCCAGCACACTGATCAGAACCTCGTGCCGGTCGATGAGCTACTCAAAGCCGGTGATCGTCGTCTGGGCGGTCACGGCGGTCAGTCCTCCTGATCGTCGTCGGGCTTCTGCGGGAGCGTCATCGAGAAGGTGACGGTGAAGTCGCCGTCACCGTCGTCCTCGATGTCGCTACCGGTCTCCGGGTTGGTCCAGCCCACGGGGGCCTCCTTCGCTCGGGTGTCTCTTCTGTTCGGCCGGAGTCTGTCCCGACTCCCAGCCCCACCCTGCGGCGCTGGATGAGGCTGGGAGCCGTCAGCTCGGGCCGCGGCGCCACTTCGGCAGGTCCTGGGGACCGCACGCAGCTTCGCGGTCGCATGCCGCAGCGGGGTGCTCGGGGGAGCGGGCGGTCAGTCGGCCTCGGCCGCGTCCCGGGCAAGGACCTGCTCGCCCCTGGCCCGCAGCGCCAGGTATTCCGTGCATGTCGCCGGCGTGCCTTCCGGTAGCGGGCCTTGTGTGGAGGACCGGCCGCAGATCGCCCCAGCCCGCGGTTTGTCCACGACCATTCGCGGACGGCGAGGTGTACGTCGTTGCGTTCGTCGGCGATCGGGAGCGGGGCGACGTGCACGAGGTGGCGGTGTACAGGTGGCTGCTCCGTGGGGCCGTCTCGCGCGTGGTCACGTCGCCGCTCCTTCGGTTTTGATCAGGACTCCGTTGGGTCCGCGCTGGTAGGTGCGCTCGGCGTTCTTGGCCAGCTTCTTCTCGACCTGGGTCTGGAGGTCGGTGCCGGTCATCTCGGCGAGGGCGGTGAGGAACAGCAGCACGTCCGCCAGTTCCTCGCCGGCGTCGGGGAGGCTCTTGCGCCAGGCGGTGAAGGCTTCGCCGATCTCGGCGGTGAGGAGGCTGAATTCGAGAGCGACGTCTGTGGTGTTGAAACCCTTGATGATCTTGTTTTGCCAGGCGGCGGACTGGACGGCGCGGAGGGTCATCGCGGGGCTTGAGGGCTGCGGGGCGGCGGCCGCCCGGGCTCCTCGCGAGTCAGGCGGCGCACTCGTGCATGAACGGGTCCAGGGGAGGGCGAGGCCGTCGTCGGCGGTGCGGGGGATGAGGTGGCCGTGCAGGTGGAACACGGTGGCGTCGGGGCCGCAGCAGGTGAAGTAGTCCCACTGGCCGCCGATCTGTGCGGCGAGTTCGGCGGCGCGGAGTTGCACGGTGGCGGAGACGACGGGGTCGGTCGTGAAGTCGGCGACGTGGCCGCGGGGCAGGACCAGGAGGTGGCCGTCGGTGCAGCCGCCGCTGCGGGGCACGATCGCGAGGGCGTCGGCCCATTCGTGGACGATCGTGGCGGGGGCGCCTTCGTGGATGATCTGGCAGAACGGGCAGTCGGGGCGCGGGTGTTTGCGGGGGATCGGCGGCCGGTTGATGTGGTGGTGGGTGATCTGGACGCGGGCGCCGGCCTCGCGCATGCGGTGGCCGATGGCGTCGGCGATGGCGGGGGCGCGGTGGCGTCCGTACCAGCAGTTCACCAGGAGTTGGACAGGGCGGCCGTTCGCGGCGTCGCGTAGCGCGGTGAGTTCGTGTACGGCGTCGTCGATGATGCGGGCTGCACCCGGCGTGGTCAGGACGTAGTCGCGTACGTCGGTGTCCTGTCCGGTCTGCTGGGCGACGATGTCGGCCAGGGCCGGGTCGTCGGGCGGGTTCAGCAGTTGGTCGGTGAGGTTGATGCCGAGGACAGCGGCGCGGTAGCGGGGTGGCGGCGGGTCCTGCCAGCGGGCGCCGAAGGAGTCGATGAACAGGTCGGTCATGGAGGCTCCAGGCTCGGTGTGGAGACGCGGGAGCGCCGCCCCGGCCGGGATGGCCCAAGGGCGGCGCTCCGCTGTGTCGGTGTGCTACTCGGTGGTGCCGGTGGCCACCAGGAGGGAACTGGGGGCGCCTCGGATGGCCCCGGGCTGTGGCCAGGACTGGGGCATCGGCCAGTGCCGGGCCTTCCAGGTGCTCACCGTCTCCGGTGTGGTGCCGACTCGTCGGGCGATCTCGGCGGGGCCGTAGCCGCGGTCGGTCATCAGCCGGGCGGCGGTGATCCGCTCGGGGACCGTCAGGTCCGGGGGCGGGTCGCCGTTGACCGCGCGCTCGACCGCGATGAAGTCGATCAGGTGCCCGCGGCGACGGCGCGCAGTGCAGGTGGTGGATGGGCGGATGTAGCGGGGGGTGTTCACACCTCGCGTTCCCGTGATCATGTGGCGGTTCCTCGTCGGGTCGTCAGCAGTAGCTGCGGAATCGTCGGGCCTCGGCCTGGGCTGCTTCGAGTGCCGCACGGCGGTCGAGGTGATCGATGCCGTTGCCGGGTTCGTAGTTGTTCTCGTAGGCGTCCCAGCACTCGATCGCCGTGGTGACTTCGTCGTACACCAGGGAATCGGCGGTGGGATCGACGGGGACCTTCGCGTCGGGGGTGCCCCAGATGGCGACCCGGACGGCCCCGTCCGGGTCCAGGCGCGGCTGGGCCTTCAAGCGGAAGTCGGTCGTCACCGCCACCTCCACATCTCGTCGCGGTTGGCGGCTCGTTCGGCGGTATCGGCCATCTCATTGGCCTGATCTGCCCAGTCGGCGGGCATCCGCCGGTGAGCTGCCGCCTTACGCAGCAGCTCCGCCGTCGAGGCGGCAAGGTGCGGGGGAACTTCGAACGGTTCGGGCGAGTGCGTGAGGATCGGCTGCAGCCGCCGCCACTCTGCAGCGGGCAGTACGTCGGCGACGTGGTTGGCGAGGGCTTCGATCGTGCCGTACGTACGCCGCATCTCGGCGAATTTGTTGGTGCCGTGGGAGATGTCCCATCCCATCAGCTCGCGCCTCCTTCGTCGTGCTCGGTGATCTCTCGGAACAGGTCGGTGAAGGTTTCGTGGACCTTGCTCTTGGCACCGCAGGAGCAGACGGCGGCGAAGCCGCCGCCGGCGCTGCTGCTGGCGTCTTCGGGCGCGGGCGGGACGCGCGTCCAAATGTGTTCCTCCTTCTTCATGGCTCAGCGCTCCGTTTCTGCGAGCAGGAGGGGGTGGTGGATGTGGCGGTGGAGGACATCGACGCTGATGTCGTCGTGCCGCAGCCGGCGCAGCCGTTCGGCGAGGTGCTCGGCGACGGCGACCGAGCGGCGGCGGCCGTCGGCGCACGCCACGTGGACGTCGACCTGGGGTCAGGCGGCTCGGGCAGCCGTCAGCCGTCAGCGGGCGTTGAAGACGTGGCCGGGTCAGCGGGGGAGGCGGCCGTGGCCTCGCGCGCCTCACGCTTCTTGGTCCGCTCCTCGCGCTCCTGGACCCACTTCTTCGGGTCGAAGCCGGCGGACTCGGCGGCGTCCCACGCGAACTCGCCGATCTCCCCGGAGTCCAGCTCGCCCGCCACCTCGGCGACGATCGCCGCGGCGAGCCGTGGGTCCGCGTTGTACAGGGCGTCGAGATAGCGGTAGGCCATCCAGCCGTGGCAGCCTCCGAGCACGAGCGCGTGGAACAGCTCCGGCTCCTTCGCCGACTTGCCGAACATCTCGGCGGTGACGTCGAGGATCACCTGCAGGAGTCCGGCGCCGGTCTCGCGGACGTCGGTCGTCAACTCGTAGCGGGGCCGGTCCTCCTCGGCGGGCATGTCCCGCTCCATGTCGACGCCCTCGCCGCCAGCGGCGAGGGTCTGCTGCCAGACGGCGCGGCAGGTGTCGAACGACTCCTCGGCGGCGGGTCCGACGCCGGCGTGGCGGGCGGGCATCTGGGCGCCGATGAAGTCCTCGCCGACGAGCAGCACGCCCTTCTCGTCCGAGGTGACGCGGGTGCGCAGGACGCGGCCGGTGGAGTTGAAGCGCTGCAGCCGCCGGGAGTCCAGCGCGGGGAACGGCTCGCCTTCGAGGGTCTGCTCGGTCAGGGAGCGCAGGATGCCGCGCCAGTCGGGGTAGATCAGCCCGTCGCTGGTGGCGATGCTGAACGAGGTCTGGGCGGTTTCGAAGACCAGCCGGCCGTGGTGCGGGGTGATGGTGATGTAGGTGGCGCCCTGCATGCCGCGGATCCATTCGTGTAGGGCGGGCAGGCGCTCGGCGGGGATGGTGCGGGCGAACGACTGCTTCTTGTCGTCGGCACTGAGCCCGTAGCGGGAGACGGCGAGGGTGTAGCAGTCGGTGGCGACGGCGTACAGGTACTCGCTGTCGGTGTCGAGGCGGATGCCGTGCAGCGGTTCGAGGTACTCGTTGCCGATGTGACCGCGGGTGTCCTCGATGAGGCGGCCGAGCTGGTGGGCATTGATCCTTACGCTCACGTGTTCTCCTGGATGTTGATCGGGTGCCCCGCAGATTCGCCCGGCGGGGCGCATTCGTCTGTCGGCTGGTTGAGGAGGGCCGCCGAGCAGGCCGTCAGCGGATGGCGTCCTCGGCAGGCCACGGCCGCAGCGGCGCCGCAGCGGGCAGATAGAGCGGGTGCCGCGGGTGGCCGTCCTTCGTGGTGCCGAGGCAGAGCAGCCGTACACCGCGGGCGTCGAGCTGCCGCGCGACGGCGGCGTCCCGGCCGGCGAGCGTCCCGCCAGCGCCCCACCCGGCGATGACCGGCGCCCCCTGCGCGGCGAGCAGGTCGAGGACGGCGTCGTTGTGCGCGCCGACCGGATCCGGGTGCCCGACGAGGGCGCCCGGGTCGGGGGAGCGGAGGGCGAAGAGGTTCGCGACGACCGCGCCGACGAAGCCCTCGCGGCGGGCGAAGGCGGTGATGCGCCGCAGGGTGGGGTCGTCCGCGCCCGCGTCGGCGGTGGAGGGGTTGAGGAGCGCGGCCACCGCGTGCGCGCCGCCGGGCTCGCCCCAGGTGCGGGTGAGGGCGTAGCGGTACACCGGCGTCGACTCGGCGCTGAACACCGCGGTGCCCGCGGGCGCGGTGTCGACGGCCAAGCCGCGCGGCGCGGCCCACGCGGCGAGGGCCTCGACGATCGGCATCCGGCCGCCGTGACGGTCGGCCAGGGCGGCGAGGACCCGGGCGTGGCACGGGGCACCGTCCGGGCACCAGCAGCCCAGCGTCCGGCCCCGTAGCTTCGGCAGCTCGCGTTCGAGCAGCTGGGGGTGCTCGGCGAGCCACGCCGCGTACTTCGCGACGACCGTGGCGGCGTCGCCGTCGCGGCCCAGCTTGAAGGGGTTACTCAGCGGGTGGCCGTGCAGCCGCCACCCGCCCTGGAACTGCGGGCGGCCGACGTACACGACGTCGCGGATCGCGGGGTCGCGCTGGCGGCCCCGCAGGCACACCACGCTCGTCGGGCCGTCCGCGACCGTGCCCGCCGCAGGCTTCGACGGTTCCGCCGGCCGCGGGCGGGGCGGGGCGGACGCGGCTTCGCCGTCGGCGAAGAGGTCAAGCTGCGCCTGCTCGGCGGTCACGGCGTGCTCACCTCCGCGAAGAGGTCACCCTGGAGTGCGGTGGCGAGCGGCCGGTTCGACCACACGACCTCCACGCCGTCGGGCCCGGTACGCCCCGGCCGGTTGCTGGTCGGCCGCTGCACGGTCATCTCGGCGCGCCACCAGTCCGCGTACAGCTCGTCGTACAACGGCGAGGGGTAGCCGGAGAGGAACACGGTCGAGGCGCAGGCGTGGAGAACCTCGGCGAGTTGACGATGGTCGGCCTCGGTGTTCGTGTCGTGCCGATAGTCGCCCTGCCGGTGTGCGCGCAGACCGGTCCGCGTGGAGTCGAGGTACGGAGGGTCGCAGTACATGACCGCGTCCTCTGCGTCGTACGCGGCGATCACGTCGACTGCGCCCCGGTTCTCAATGACGACGCGGCGCAGGCGTTCCGCCGCGGCGTACAGCCGGCCGACAAGGTCGGCGACGCTGGTCGCCTGCGAGCTGCCGCGGCGCATCCCGTTCGACCAGGCGGCCCGCTTGCCGGCCGCGGTGCCGCAGGCGTTGAAGCTCTGCGAGGTGCGGACGAAGAAGCGGCGGGCGCGCTCCAGCTCGCCGAGGTCCTCGATGGCGAGGTCCGCGGAGCGGTACTCCTCGCGGCTGTACGGCGTGAGGGCGAGATGCCGGACGAGGTCCTGCTCGCGGTCGCGCAGCACCCGGAAGAACGTCACCACGTTCGAGTCGAGGTCGTTGAGGACCTCGTGCGGCGCCGGGCACGGCCGGGCGAAGAGCACGGCCGTGCTACCGGCGAACGGCTCGCAGTACACCCGGTGCGCGGGCATCAGCCCGGCGATCCAGGACGCGAGGCGCACCTTCGCGCCGTAGTACGGGAACGGCGGCTTCACGATCCCACCGCCTCGTACCGGCTGATCTCTGCGCCGATGGCGGCCTCGACGAGCGCGGCGACGATGACCTCGGCGGATGCCGGGGTGACATCGATACGGACCAGGCTCATCAGTTTTCCTCTCTGCCGTCGAGGTCGAGTTGTCCCGGCGTCTGAATCACCGGCGCTGGGGGCAGCAGGGCGTCCAGCTCTGCCGTGTGCTCGTCGTCGTCGGCGTTGCAGACCAGTTGGCCGCCGGTCGTCACGGGCCAGCGGTGGGCGCGTACCGCTTCCAGCGCCGCCTCGGCGGTGGGGAAGTGCAGGATCCCCTCGCTGTCGGAGTCGGTCAGCGCGTGGCCGCACACGTCGCATACGGCGGTCACGCAGGAGTGGGGCAGGATCGGCATCAGCGGGACTCCTTGGGTGCCCGGGCTCGGAGTACGACGGCGCCCCACTTGCGCGGTCCGGGTTCCACGGTCCAGCCGGCGGCGTTGAGGGCGCGTTCGGTGGCGACGGCGTCGAGGCCGTTGACGAACTCGACGAGGTGCGCCCCGTCGTTGGCCGGGTCGGGGCTGATCTTCGGGGCGATGTCGGGGTGCAGGTACTGCACCGCGCGGCGGTTGATGACAGCGGTATCGGCGAGCGTGCGCACGACGTTGGCGGGGGTGGTGGTCGTGGTCATCGGACCCTCCGGTCTTCGGGGTGAGGCACTCGGGCGGTGTCGTGCTCGGTGCGGTCGGCGGGCAGTTGGTCGCGCTGCTCCGCCGCCGGGTCGCGAAGCACGGTGCGCTCGCGGATCTGCGAGCTGGAGGCCGGGCACGCCGGGCTGCACACCGGCGAGGGCCCGAATCGTGGCGCGGTGTCGCGGAGGCTCGGCGGCGGCATCCGCCTGATCGCCAGGTCGTGGCCGGCGCGATGGGCTTTTCAAGGCGCGCGTCCCGGCGAACGAGCAGACGTTCTCGTTGGGCTGGAGCCGTTCAGGTGCGAGGGCCTTCGCCACGCAGCTGACGGCGGATCGCTACTGCTTTCGAGGTCGTATGGTCCCTCACTGCAGGCGTGGCCATCCGGCTCCCCTCGTCTCCGGGTTGGCGGCGCGCTTCGGCCGTCACCCCCACCAGGCGCCGTACGGGGCCGGGATGTGACTGCGGCGAGCGAGAAATCCTCGGCGGCCGGGTCCTCATCCTGGCGGGGGTGCCCCAGGTCGGTGCCGCGGCCGGCCGCCAGGTCGTATCAGGGTCAGCGGCGCCCCGTCGTGCTGCGGGTCGGGGGTAGCGGTCGGGACGATCGCGCGCTCGAGGTACCGGACCTTGCGGCGGTCGCGGACGGCGGCGTCGGCGATCGTCTGGAGCGTGGCGGCGGGGTGGTGGTCTCGGAAATCAGAACCGCCACCATCCGTCGTAGCCGTCCGGTACGGCCGGGTAGTTCGCGAGCATCGGCTCCAGCAGCGTGAGGTGCAGGTCCTGCTCGAAGGGCTTCTGCGAGCCCCAGTACCGTTCGCCGTCCCAGCGTGCGTAGCAGTCGCCGCCGTAGCGGGAGTCGAGGTCAGCGGACAGCACCTGTACCGGGTCGGCCGTGTCGGCGATGGGCTGTCGCAGGTTGTGGCTCCACAACTTGAGCGAGCCGAGGCAGGCATACGTCGTGCGCCGCTTGCGGCGGAACCAGACGGCGTCGATCCGGCCGCGGTAGTGGTACCGCTCGTGCTCGGTGTCCTTGTTCTGGACGGTCTGTCTGTCGCTGTCGAGGGTCGACAGGTTGACGGCGAACGGCTTGTGGGAGATCAGGAAGCGTTCTGCGCGGATCACTGGTCCTGGCCTTCTCTCTTGATGCATCGGCTGTTGAAGGTGTCATGGGCGAGGCGAGTCGTCGGGCTCCCGCCACGACCGCCGTGCCGACGGGTGCTGGCATCGGGTCATGCCGCCTCTACGGGTCTCCCGGGGCGGCGGTCAGGCTCGGATGTGAGGGCCAGCGCCAATTGACGTGGCCGGTCAAGGGTGTCGAGGACGCGTTCGCGCCAGGTCAGTGCGAACCGCTGGCAGTTGGCGCACGAGCCGTGCGTGCAGCCCGGCAGCGGCGGCGACCAGCGAGCGTCACGCGACCAGGCAAGGGAGTCCGCGGAGGCGAGCGCGTCGGCGGCGAGCGCCAGCCCGTCGATCTTCAGGCCGAAGCCGTGCAGCGCCAGGCCGTGCCCGGCGAGGGCGGTGAGGATCGCCGCGGCCTCGCCGGTCGACTGCCGCCGGCAGACCGAGCCGACGCCGACGAGCGGCTCGGCCGCAAGGTCGACACCGGCACGGTCGTACAGGCGGACGCAGCGCTCGTAGTCGGCCAGCGTCCACCCCTGCAGCACCGGCATGATCGGCACGCCGGGGGCGAGAGCCCGCAACTGGCAGAAGTTGGCGACCGTGCGGGCCTGGTGCTCGGCAACGGTAAGCCCCGTCTTGGCGACGATCTCCGGTTCGCACATCCAGTCCTGCGGCGCCGCGTGAGCCATCAGCCCGATCCGGTTCGCGTAACGGCGGACCTCCGCGGCGTACTGCTCGGCCGACACCGTCCAGGTGCCGTACAGCGACAGCTCGGTGAAGCCGCCGGAGTCGAGCATCCACGGCCAGGCGGCGCGCGGCAGGCTCCGCCGGCTCATGAGGGTGCGGCGGGAGACGCACAGCGGCACGCCGGCGGTGGCGAGCCACCGGGCGTGGTGGGCGCCGAGCCAGAAGTGCGGCGCGGCGGTCTGCTCGCGCGGGTCGAAGCCCAGGAGGCAGTGGCAGATGCAGCCCGGTCCGGCGCACTGGCCGCAGTCCAGGCACTGGTCGTGCCAGCAGTGCCCGCAGGCGTAGGCCGTGACGGGGGTGCAGCTGCAGTCGAGTGCAAGTGCGGCGGCGGTCATCGTTGTCCCTCCTTCCAGCAGTCGGGGCAGAGGTCGCGGCCGTTCGGCCGGGTGTGCCAGCCGCGGGCGTGGGGGTGCTCGCGGGCCTGGACAGCGGTTCGTGGGGTAGACCCGGGCACGTACAGTTCGTCGAGCGTCATCGCGTCGCAGGGCGCCCCGTCAGGGCCCTTGCCGTCGCAGCTCAGGAATGCAATTCGGTGTGCGGTCACGCTCCGCTCGCCGCCTCCGGGCCGTGGAGAACCGCGCGGAGCCGCTTCCCGATCCACGCCCCGACCGCCGGGGAGACGGCGTTGCCGAACCCGTCGACCTGGTTTTTGGCACTGCCCCACACGGTGAAGTCGCCACGGTGGTCGCCGAAGTCGACGTCGAAACCGCAGCCGCGGCCGATCTCGTGCGGGCCGAGCATGCGGTAGAAGCAGTCCTCGATGCGCATGTCGGCGAGCGCCTCCCGCCAGTGCGCGGCGAGCAACGCGGTGGTGTCGTGGGCGGTGAGGGTGCCGAGCGGGTCGGTGAGCGGGTGCGGCGCGGTGCCGTGGCCGCGGGTGGTGCCGTTCTGCTTGAACCAGCCGGCGGCGGTGAGCAGGCCCGGGATCTGGTCGGATGTGACCGTCGGCATCGCCTCCCCGTACAGCGTCGGCGTGGTGTTCTTCCGGTACGGCACGACCCCGGCCGAGAGCACCCCGAGGGTCTCCGAACCGACCTGCGTCGGCAGCGGCTCGTGAGCGCCGCGGGGCCCTCCTTGGTAGTTGTCGACGGCGAGGAGCAGCGCTTTCTCGTGCGTGGAGGTGACCGTGTCCATCGGGCGGGTGATGTGCTGGCCGTCGCCGTTGTGCCGGTGGCCGGCGATGACGGCGCCGGTGTGCAGGAGCGCGGTCTCCTGCTGGCTGGTCTGGGTCGCCATCGGCTGGAGGGGGTGGCGCTCGGAGCCGTGCGCGCCCTTGGCCGGCATGAGGACGGCGGGGAAGTCGGCGAACCGCTTCAGGCAGCGTTCCGCGCGGGCCATCGTCGAGGCGACCAGCGGCTTATTGCGGTCGCCGATGCGGGTTCCGAGGTCGCTGAGGTCGAGCGCGGCGAGCGACGGCGTCATCGGCGGCACGACGGGGCGGCGGCAGCTCGGGCAGCGGTATTCGTACTGCTTGCCGTAGCGCACCGAGCCGGACGGCGGGATCCCGGTGCGCCAGGTCCACACGGCCTCAACGGTCTTGTCGCAGTGGTGGCAGTGCGTCGGCGGCCGGTGGTCGAGATCCGGGGTCGGCAGGCGCTCATCCCAGAACGCGAGGTAGAGGCGGTCCCGGGACTGGGGAACGCCGAAGAACATCGAGTTCAGGTACCGCACCTGGTGCTTGTAGCGGAGCAGGCCGAACTGCTTGAGCCACCACCGGTAGGTGCTTCCGTCGCCGTACTTTTTGCCCGGCACCTGCGGTCCCCACGAGAGCAGCTCGGTGGTGCACTCGATGAGGATGAGCCGCGGGTGGTGATGCGCGGCGTACTGCAGGATGCACGTTGCTGTCGCCCGGTCCCGCTCGGACTTGGTGACGCGCGCCTCGAACTCCGGGTCGTGCAGCTCGAAGAGTGTCAACCCGAGTGAGTACGCCTTTTCGGTGTTGGCCTGCGAGTGGCTCGTGCAACTGATGCCGGCCACGAGGATGTCCCCGGCGGGCAGGTCCCGGACCGAGTGGTAATCGGACGACTCGGGGTCTACCAGGTCGGCGATCCAGTGCTCGACGTGGGGGAAGTTCGCCTCGTGGATCTGGACTTTGTAATAGTTGTGGTTTGCCCCCAGGATCGTGGTGAACCCGGCCTTTTCAATGGCGTCGGTGAACCCGCCGAAGCCCGAGTTTCCGGTGAAGTAGCACGTGCCGTTACGGCGTGCCAGCCATGTCCCGTTCGGTGTCGTGGGGCACCACACGATCCCGTCGTGGTCGACCCAGTCGACGCGCTTCTGGCGGGTCGGCTTCACGAACTCGCGCATGCCTACCGTCACGGCCCACGACTCGAACGTGCGGACGGTGTCGCCGTGGCGGTAGGTGGACTCGTACCGCTTCATCGACGCCGTGTGCCCTGCCATCAGGCAGGCTGCCTGGAAAACTGACGCGCGCTCCCGGTCGCCCTGGCACAGCACCGGCTCGATGCGGCCGCTGCTCCGCACGCGCTCATGGCCGTCTGCGTCGAGGCTCCGCTGGATGAACAGATCGAGCTGCTGTTGGGTGAGTGTCGCCAGCCAGCCGACCGACGGCACCTTGCCGGGGGCCGCTGCGCGCAGAACGGCGGCAGCTTGGCGGTTGAGACCGAATGTGGTCTGGTTCCCCCACCGGTTCTCGGCCCACAGCGGGCCGTCCGGCCGCTTCCGCTTTTCGCGCTCAGGCCCGAACGTCTCCACGAGCGCCGAGCGAATCGCGTTGACGTGCCGCGGGTTGACGGTGTGGTCCTGCACGATGTGCACCCGGCTGCAGTCCCGCTCGGAGCCTTCGGTCCAGTACCAGGCAACCAGTTCGACCACCGCGTCGGGGACGGTTGGCTCGGTGGGCAGGTTGACGACCGGAGCCGACATCGGGATGCGGTCCTCGCAGGTCAGCTCATCGGAGCGGACGAAGCGCCATCGGTAGCCCCGGCCGCCCGGCGTCTTAGACCTGCAGTTCGACAGCCACCGGTGGTTGTCTGTCGTCAACGCCGACATGCCGCGGCCGTCGATCAGCTGCATCTTGCGCTGCTCGGCCGGAAACACGTTGACGGCTTCGACCGGCTGCCACTCCGCAGCCCTACCGTCGGGACGGATCGTCAGCGCGACGTCGCCGACGGAGAGCGTGTCGTGTCGCTTCCAGCCGGCGGTGGTCAGGATCTCGGTCTGCTCGTCGACGCAGAACAGGTCAACCGCGACGGGGTCGTCGTGGCGGAATCGGCGGCGCCGCGTGGCTGGCCGGTGCGTGGCCGTACGGCTCCTCTTCGTGGACGCGCTCATTTCCCGGACACCTCCTGAGCGGGACGGCAGGCAGGCCCGGACGTCCTCGGATTGGGACGTGGCGCGCCGCCGTGTTCGGCTGGTGGTTGGGGCGGTGGTTCATCACGCGGCGATTTCCATCGCGCCGTGATCGCGGTGGGTGGCGTAGCTGGAGAGGACGCCGGTGACCCACTTGGGGCTCCGGTGGACTGCTTTGCTGATCTGCTCGGGCGACAGGCCGCTGGCAGCGAGATCCAGCGCTTTCGCTTCGCGTTCGCTGCGGGCTACCTCGCGGCGTTCCCATTCCAGGTGCCGCTGGCACAGTCCGTGGCCGCGGCGGGCTCGCCAGCAGTCGTTGATGGTGCAGTACTGGTCGGGCGGCAGTACGCCGGCGTCGGCGAGGAGTTCGTAGGCGGCGGCTTCGTGGACGTCGACTCGGCGGGCGAGTTCCTTGACGGGGGTGCCGGTGCGGTAGAGGGCTGCGGCGGCTTCGCGGAGTTCGAGCCTGCTGAGAGCGTCGGGCTGGATGTCGTTGTCGAGGAGGCGCTCGACGGCGATGAAGTCGATGCCGCCGGGGCCGGTAGGGTCGGCCGGCGGCGTCCAGGGGCGGCTGGGTGCGTCCTTGAGGTGGTTGTCCGTGGGCACGCCGGTGTCTCCTTTCGTGGGGCTCGGCGCATTCGCGGGTGGGGGTGCCGGGGAGGCAGGGCGTGTCGCAGGGCCTCCCCGGCGTCTGATCAGGCGTTGTGCGGCGGCTGGGGGTACTGGTCCCAGGTGCGGCCGTCCAGCACCCGGCCCGCGGTCTTCTTCCCGAGCCGGTACATTCCGGTCAGGTGCGCCCGGTCGTGCCCCGCGCGCACGGCCTCGCCGTAGCGCGGCCCGTTGGGGTAGCTCAGATCGCCGGGCTGGTAGACGGTGCCGTCATCGGCGACGGTGATGCCGAGTCTGCGGGGACCGGCGACGATGCGACCCTTGTTGTCGAGCGGCCAGTCGACACCCCAGGTCCCCCACTGCTTGAACAGAAACGGCACGCCGGACTGTCGGCACTGGTCCCGGATGGTGCGGGCCCACTGCGGGTGCATGGGCCGGGCTCCGGGCCCGGACTCACCGCCGACGATCACCCAGTCGATGCGCGGGCCCCTGGCGTGCTTCTGGAACACCCGGCCGCGGTCGTCGGTCTGCTCCGGGCCCCAGTGCGGGCGGCCGTCGAGCCAGTACGTCAGCTTCGGCCGCCCGCGGCCGGGGACGATAGGGCCGGCGAGGTCGACGGGGCCGAGGAGCGGTTCGGCGCTGATGAACCTGATCGCGGCCGGGGTGTCCAGCAGGGCCGGGATGCGAATGTCCGCCCACTTCTGGTCCTCGACGCTGACGCCGAGCCACACGTGCGGCAGCGGCCAGTGCGGCGAGACTGCGGCGAGGTTGTCGCGGAACGACGGCTGGCTCAGCAGCGACCGCATGCGGCCGTGCCGCTTCGTCAGTACCTGGTACGTGTGCCGGGGGGTGCGCGCCATGGTGGCGAACACTTCGGCGATGAAGCTGTCGGGGATGTCGTCGTGGAACAGGTCGGACATGCTGTTCACGAAGATCCGGCGGGGCTTCTTCCAGTTCTCCGGTTCCCGTAGCCGCTCGGGCCGCAGCGTCATGTCGAACCCGGTCTCGAAGTGGTGCCCCTCAACGCCGCGCCAGCGCTCGGCGAACGTCTCGGCGTAGCAGTGGTCGCAGCCGGGGCTGACCTTCGTGCAGCCGGTGACGGGGTTCCAAGTGGTGTCGCTCCACTCAATCTTCGTGGTTAGGCTCACGTGGCAGCCCTCCGGGTGGTTTCGCGGGTGTGGCGGCAGGTCGTGCAGCGGGGTGGGGCTGTGGTCGGTGTCCATCAGGCACGGCCGACCTCGTCCGCGCGGCGGCGGAGCTGGCTGGCGGCCCAGTCGACGCCTTTGAGGAATTCCAGCGACTTCAGGTGCTTCTCCGGCACGGGAAACTCGTTTGCTGCCTCCCGCAGCGCCTCGGCGATCACCGCTTGGATCAGTCGCTCGTTGCGGTCGACGTCGACCGGGCCCGGCAACGTGCTCAGGTGGGTGCGGAGGGTTCCCCGGGCGCTCATCCCGCCTCGCCGATCATCCGTACCGGTGACCCGCCGGGCTGGGAGGCGAGGATCTTGTTGGCGGTGGCGGCATCGCGTATCAGGCACGCCCAGCCGGCAGTCATCGCACGCCGCGCGGCCGCGGGTACCTCGTCGCTACGCATCAGGCCTTGTAGCAGCCGGGCGTTGCCGGCGGCGTCGGCGGCGGCTTCCTCCACGTCGACGAGGTCGTGTGACCACACGCCCACCACGCCCTGCGATGAGGCGAACAGGTCCACGGACACGGCAGTCATCGGGCGCCGCCCGTGTGCAGGTCGCACTCGTCGCCGCAGAGGGCGTGCTCACCCTCGGCGTGGGCCCGTTCGCGCTCGTGGTGGTCGCAGGAGTCGCCGCCGTCCTCGCACACGTTCGGGCGGCTGCAGGGCGTGGGGGCGGCGAGGAACTCCTTCAGGGCGTGGTCACCCTGGCCTGACGCGGCGTCCTTCTGGCGGATCTGCTCCAGGAGGAGCTGGCGCTGCTTCCGCGTGCGGTCGAGTTCGGTGAGGAGGTCGTGGACCGCGGCAGGGGCGTCGGCGATGAACCGTGCCCGCTGATACGTGCGCGTCTCGCCGTCCGCTCGTTCGAGGTAGGCGACGTTGCCGTCGTCGGTGAACCCTTCGGTGAGGGTGGCGCGGGGGTTGTGGACGATCGTGTACCGGCCGGACAGGTCCCGGCGCGACGCCCACCGCTCATCGACGGCGGCGAGGCGGGCCCGGATCTCTTCCTCCCGCTCCGCCGTCCAGTGCTGCGGCGTGGGTGTGGGGCGGTCGTCTTCGGCGGCGAGTCGGCGGATTTCGTCTGCGATGCGGAAGGCGGCGTTGCCCTCCGGCGTCTCCGCCGCGGTGAGGTGGTTGTTGCCGATGCCTTCGGCCTTGTCCGCCGCCTGGTTCAGCGCGGTGACCCGTACCTCTTCGGCGTGCTGCTCGGCGGCTTCCTCACGGGCGATCGCGTCGTCCGCGCGCTTCGACTCCTTGCGGAGCGTTTCGCGCATCGACGCCAACGCCGCGCGCAGTCGATCGGCTTCACCGGCCGGCGTGACGTGATCGAGGGCGTTCTGCCACGGGTCGTTGCCGGAGGAGTGCTCGCCGATGATCTCGGCGGGGGCGATGGCGTAGGCGAGCTTGTCGGCGACGTCGTGGTGGTCGTCACGCTCCTTGATCACCTGGTCGAGGGCGTGGTCAAGCTCGGTGTTCGCGTTCGTCAGCCGTTCGACCTCGGCGAGAAGGAGGTCGCGGTCGGCGAGGATGTGTGCGAGTTCAGCGTCCGTGACGGGCAGCGGCCTGACCTGGTCCCACCAGAAGTCGCCGTCGCGGTGGCGCCACTGGGGGTGCGGGCCGGGCGGCAGTGTGCAGGTCTGGCCGGCCAGTTGGGCACCGCACCAAGTGCTCGCGGCGCGGCCGCGGATCTCGGTGAGGCGGTCGGTGTTGGTCATGATCGTTTTCCTCGGTGATGGGTTCGTCTGCTTCGGCAGAAAGGCCGGGCAGCTGGCTGGGGGTTCGGTCGGCGTGGTGGTGGCAGGGGTCATCTGCTGGTCAGTCATGGCGGGCCTCGCTCTCGCCGTCCGACGGCTCCAGCAGGTCGAAGGCGGCGCCCATGTCGCCGGTGAGCCACCGCAGGGCGTAGTCGCCGAGGCGCGTGCGGGACAGCCAGCCGCGGTGTTCGGCGATGAACCCCGCGTCGTCCCAGGACCCCTTGTTGTTGCGTGAGCTGCTGCCGCTGGTGTCGGCGACGTTGAGGCGGGCGGCGGGGACACCGGCGGCGAGGGCTTCGCGGCGTGTCCCTGCCCAGGCGGGTGAGTCGGTCACGGTCGACCAGCCGATGTACAGGTCGCGGTCACGCGCGGCCTTGATCAGCAGCCAGTCGTGGTGTCGCCTGGTGAGCACGCCCACGTTGGCCTGCGGGTGGCTGTTTGTCATCAGCTGAGGGGTCTGGTCGTCGTTTCGGCGCTCACGACGCCCACCCCCGCGTCTGCTTCAGAAGCCGGTGCTCGATACGCTGCGCCTCGCGCTCATCAGCGGCGAGGCGGCGGCGGGAGCGGCGCAGGGCGGCGGCGGACATGGATTCCACGCCGAAGTCATGCCGCAGCTGTCGGATCTCCGCCTCCCGCGCCGGGGCGTCGCTGATCTGCAGGGCGTGCACCGGCTCATGCAGCAGCACTGCACCCAGCCCCACAACACGCTCGGCCTCCTCGACGGCAATGAGGATGTCGACACCGTGCGAGGCGACGACTGTGCAGGCATACGGTGCGGTGCCGGGGGAAGCCAGGAGCAGCGGCGCACTGTCGCCGCTGCGCGGCACGCCCGCGGCGCGGGCTATCGACTCCAGGCCCACGGCCTGCAGCCCGTCCATGGTCGTGAGTACGATCCGAGCGTGCGGCCACCGGCCGCTCTTGCAGCCGCGGACCAAGCGGACCGCTTCCGCGGCATGCGCCTCCACGAAGCGGCGCTTGGACCGCCCGGCGAACCGGAACGTGGTGATCTCCAGCGTCACGGTGCCCACCCCCGAGCCGCCTGCTGCTGCACCTGCTGCCCTAGCCGGCGCACACCGAGGGCGAACAGGGCGAGGACGAGGACCGCGGGCTGCTGTAGCGACCACACGGCCGTCCCCAGCAGCGCGGATGTCAGCTCCGGCCACGCTACGAGGAGCGCGGCGATCAGGAACCAGGTGAGGAACCGCGTCACGATGCCATCGCCTTCACCGAACCGGTGATCGCCCGCATGTCGTCCATCAGATGCGGCTCGCCCAGGTGCGCCCGGTCCAGGCCCTTTCGTCGCCGCCTGCTCACGCCTCTGGATCTCGTCCGGGCGCTCGGGTGTCAGCCGCTCCGGCTCGGGCTGGCGGGTGCTCATCATGGGTGATCTCCTTCGTGTGGTCGAGCAGGAGGGGGATGGTCGCGGGCTGTACGCACAGCCGCTCGGCGATGGCGTTCGGGCTGCAGCCGGCGGCGGTGAGGTCCGCGGCCCAGCGCGCCCAGTGGGCGGCGCGGTCGGCGGGGCGTACGTAGGAGCAGCCGACCTGGATCCGGCGGGCGAGCGCGGTGTTCTTCTGCCGCTCGCAGTGCGCTTCGTACGCCATGACGCATCGCGGGCAGTGGCATCCGTAGGTGGCCACACCGGCCGCGGTGCCATGCCACGACTCGGTGCCGGTGTACTGCGGCCGTCCGTCCCGCTCGGCGGGCACCCAGTCGAGCGGAAGCTCCTCCACCAGGCGCGGAGGGCTGGCGGCGGTGACCTGCTGCTCGCACGGCGCTGGGCAGGCGCCGCAGAGGCGCAGGGCCGTACGGTGAGCGGCGGCGCGGCGTTCGGTGGCGACATCGTCGAAGAGCGCGTCGTACACCGCCTCATGGCCCAGGCAGGGGAGGGCTTCAGGCACGGGAACCGCCGCCGCACGTGCGGGTGAACGCCGGTTTGGGCTCGGTGGTCCAGGGGCGCAGCTTCAGCGCCGACTTCGGCACGCCCTTCTCGACCATGTGATCGCGGGCGAACTCCGCGTCCTGCTGACTCCACGGGCCCAGTTCGCTGATCGGGGCGGGGAAGCCGCCCACAACGATGCGCAGCAGCCGTGACGCTTCCAGGGGTGGGCGTACCTCCTCCACCCACCAGTCGCGGACAGCCCGGGTGGTGTACGTCATCACCATGATCTCGTTCACCACGAGGTCGAACTGCGGAACGCTCACGGCCGCCCACCCCCCGCGGTGGCCAGCTCCCGCTCGGCGGCAGCCTCGGCCTCCAGGCGCAGGCGGAACTCGCGCAGGGTCAGGGGCCGCTTCACGCCGCCTACCTGCTCGCGAAGGATGGTGACGGGCTTGCCGAGGTGCTCGCGGATCGCCTGCTCGTCGCGCTCGGCCTCGCGGTACCGGTCCGGGTCGTTCTCCCAGAGCGCAGCCCAGTGCCTCTTGCCCGCGCGGACGCACTTGCCGAAGCAGTTGTTGTGCTCCGCCCAGGCATAGATCCGGGGCGGCTCGATGCCCACGGCGCGGACCTCGGCGAGCAGTTCCGCCTTGCTCCGTGAGGGCTCCCACCGGTTGCACAGCGGGAACTGCACACGCCACGGCTTCCAGTTGCGGGCGATGCCGGGGATGCGCGCCCGGTCTCGCTTGGTGTTCTCGATGCCGATGTAGACGATGGTGTCGGCCGGGTCGGCGTTGGCC
The DNA here is from genome assembly GCA_000514715.1 of Streptomyces sp. CNH099. Taxonomy (GTDB): domain Bacteria; phylum Actinomycetota; class Actinomycetes; order Streptomycetales; family Streptomycetaceae; genus Streptomyces; species Streptomyces synnematoformans. The sequence goes on from AZWL01000028.1 coordinate 33,714, forward strand.
TCCATCCACTCCCGGCACGGCTTCTGCTTCAGCAGGTGGGAGCACGGGGCGAGTCGGGAGTTGCCGAGGAACCGCACGTCGTGGAACAGCTCGAACGGGGTCCGGCCGTCGGAGACGATGACCGGCTCCAGCCCGAGGTATGCGGAGGTTTCCTTGACGAAGCGCCACAGGTCGGGGTCCTCGCTGCCCGCGTCGGCGGCAAGGAGGACCATGTCGTCAGTGCCGTGCCGCTCGGCGACCCGCATCGCCGCAGCGCATGAGCCGATGCCGCCGGAGTACTGGACGATGTGCCGAGTCACGTCTCACTCACCTCGCCGCCGTGGCCGGTGCACCGCGCGGCTTCGAGCCGCACCTGCTCAAGGTCGGCCGGGTGGGTGATGTGCCGCTCGTGGGGCTGGTTGTGCCGGCAGCGGGCGCTGCCGGTGAGGCGGCGGGAGTCGACGTCGTAGTGAAGGTGCGTGTGGTTGTCGATGCGGGCCGTGGCGCTGGTGCCGTCGGCGGCGCCGTGCCAGTCCGATCGTTCGGCGAGCAGCATCTCTTCGCCGGCGCCGGCCCAGGTGAGGAGGAACTCCTGGTCCGCTGCGTCGGCGGCCGTGTGGGGGAGGTGGTGGTCCAGCTCGGGGTGGATGCGGACGGGGGGCTTCGGGCGGTGGTACGGCTCTTGTTCGTGGTCGGTTTCGTCTTCCGCGGAGGCGGGCTGCAGGAAGGCGACGGGCAGTTCGCGGAGCTGCCCTGCCTGGTGCGCGGCCACGGCCCGGCGGGCCTGCATCGCCAGGAGCTTCGTCAGGTCCGGGCCCTCCTCCAGCGTCGAGCCCTCGCGGCTGATCTGCGCGGCCAGCGTCACCCACGTCTCGGATGCGACGTCTTCCGCCAGGTGCGGCGGGGCGCCGGACATCTGCGCGTAGTCGATGACGCGGTTGTGGTGCTTTCGGTAGAGCCGGTCCAGCTGCTCGGCGGCGGCCGGGCTCAGCGCAGTGGGAGTCGTCACGAGGACCTCCACCTTTCGAAGATGTTGGCGGGGAGCTGGTGGCGGACCTTGGCGCACAGGGCGGTGCTGGGTATCCACAGCCGTTGGCGGCCGCTGACGGGGTGCACCGGCTGGCGGAGCGGCTGCGGGGCGGACATCTCCCAGTGCCAGCGGCCGGGGTCGGCCCAGCGTGGTGAGCACGTGCCGTCGCACTGATGGACGCCGGTCAGCAGCGCCACGCCGATGACGGCGCCGTGCAGGTCCTTGTGGGGCAGGTCGTCGGAGAGGGCGGCCATCGCCGTGCGGTCCCGCCCCTGACCTGCGTGGATCATGACCGGGCCGCGATATGCGGTCGTCCATCCACGGTTCTCGATGTCCTTGCCTGCGTAGGTGATCGCGCTGGCCCAGGGCTGGTGCAGCGTGAGCGCGCGCATCACGGCCGTCCCCGCTTCGCCGGCGATGCGGTCCTCGTCCCGTCGGGCTGGCCGAGGGCGTCGTTGGGGGGTGTTCGTGTTCGTGTGGCCGCGGTGCGCCACGGCCATCACCTCCTTCGGGTACGTGCGGTGGCCTCCTCGTCGTCGGAGGCGCGTCGGGCAGATCGTGGTCCGCGCCTGGCCGCGGGGGCGTCTGGGTCACAGGCGCCGGACGGCGCGGGCACTGAGGCGGCCGTGTTCGACGAGTGCGGCGGCGATGCGCAGCGTCTTCTTCCACTTCTGGGTGACGTGCTGGCGTGCGTGGGCGGCGTTCTTCTCCTGCTGCGCGGAGGCCGGCGCCAACCGCTCGATGACTTCCAGGTCGTGGCGGGAGGAGGCGCGGACGATGTCCATGCGGCGGGGTGTCCACAGGTGGGTCTGTTCCATCCAGACCTGCTGGGCCTCGATGCCGGCGTGGAGGACGGGCAGGAACCTCACGTCGTGGCTGCGTCGGTCGACGCTGACGCCGCCGTCGACGAGTCCGTCGGGGCCGCGTCGGATCTCGACGTAGCGGATGTGGCCGCCGAGGGCGAGCGTGGAGATGGTGTGGCCTGCTTCGTGGACGGCGCACCAGAAGTTGTACTGGGTGGTGTCGAAGCCCAGGGCCTTGCGTACGTCGTTGCTGCTGGCACGGGTCACGGCGGCTTTGTGGATTCGTCGCGGATATGGCGGGAGGCGGAGGCGCCGTGCTGCTGCTGGTCGGTGAGCGCGTCGAGTTCTGCGTCCAGGTCGACTCCGGCGCGGGTGAGGGCGGCGTGGAGAGCGCCCGCGGACCGGGCCGCAGCCTGGAGGGCTGCGCGCTGATCGGCGGTGGCGCGTGGCGGCACTGGAGTGGTGAGGGTGGTGTGGATGTGCCGGGCCAGTACCTGGCGTATCGTGCGCAGTTCGTCGGTCATGAGGGTCGCTTCGCTCGGTGTCGCTCCGGCGCGCGGTCGGCGTTTTGTTCGCGGCGGCCGGGTCGACGGGATGGTCATGTATCGCCCCCTGGCGGGGACGTGCGGCGATCAGCCGCGGGGGTTGGGGGCAGCGCCGCGAGGGCGATCTCCCGCGCCTCGCGGTTGAACCGCGAGCGGCACAGGCTGATCGTGTACGCGGACCCCACCGCATCCGGCATCGGGACCGGGGTCGTATCGATGGCGATCACTGGGCACCGCCGTCGGCCAGGGGTCGGGGGGTGCCGGTGCGGGTCTCGTACAGCGCCTCGCGGTGCTGCTCCATCGCCTCTTCACGGGTGGCTGCACGCTGCGACTGCTTGTCGATGACGAGGCCGCCGAGGAGCATCCCCGAGTGCCGCTTGTCGGCGGAGTCGTCGAAGATGACTGTGTCGTAGCAGCCCCGCTTGATGCGGACCGTCGATACGGTGAGAGCGATCTCGTCACCACGCTTGACCTGCGTGATGCGCACAGGCTTCGGGATCGCCATGTCACTCACCGCCCGTCTGCGCGTCGCGCAGGGCGTCGATCGTTGGTCCCGCGGGCGAAGTTACGCTCGGCCTCCGCGTCGCTGCTTCGGGCGCAGTCGGCTTGCCCGGCCGGGCAGGGGCACGAGCCGCCGGGAGCGCATGGGTCGGCTTCGATCGGGACGCTCGCGTTGGAGGTCGTCCGGTCGGGAGTAGGGGGTGTTGAAGGCATGCGAAGGCCCTTCTTTTAGGGGTGGTGAGGGTGGGCAGGGGGTGGTCTGGGTGGTGCGGCCCCGTGGGCGGGTGCGGTGGTCACCGCCCACGGGGCCGGGATCGGGCCGCGGGTGTGCTTCTCGGCGGCGGGGCAGGGTGGTGATCGGCGTGGCGCCGGGGTTGTCGCCGCGGTCCGGGTCCGGCAGGCGGTGGTTCGCCTGTTCCTGTCGGGCCTGCGGTAGTCAGGTGCCGGGGTGGGGAATGTGGTGGCCGGGCGCCGTGACGGCGGGGATGCCGTCGAGGTCCTGGGGACGGGGCGGGATGGCGGCGAGTGTCTCGCGTGTGACCGTGCTGCAGGTGTTGTCGAGGGCCGTGGTGGTCACGGCGTACTCGGCGCCTCAGCCGGTTCGTACCAGCGGTCGTTCTCCGGCCCGCGGGCGATGAGGAGTCCGGCGCGGCAGAGTGCTTCGGCGTCTGCGCGGGCGGTGGTCCGCTTCGGCACTTTGAGGTTGCGGTTGGCGGTGTGGATGTCGCCGGTGGTGATCTTCGTGCGGTTGCGGATCTGTTCCCATAGGCGGTGCTGGCGGGGGGACAGGGCGATCGTGTGGGTCATCGCTTGGCCTCCCGGGCGGCGTTTGCGGCGGTGCGTACGAGGTCGAGGGCCTGTTCGCGGGTGCGGCTGGGGTGGTCGTTCCACTCCCAGTACGTGCCGTTGATGCCGCGGTCCTGCAGTTCGGCGTCGAGGTAGCCGCCGGCGGTCAGGGCGGTGTCCTGGTCGCCGTAGCCGAGGCGGTAGAGCACGGCCTGGGCGCCGAGGATGCAGCGGCGGCCGCTGCGGCTGCGCAGTGACCCGCGTTCCCAGCCGTACCGCTCGATGACGAGCGCGGTCAGTTCCAGGTGTTCGGCGACCGTGACGCGGCGGCGGCCGCCGTTCAGGGGCCGCAGGGCGGTGAGGGCCCAGTCGGGCAGGTAGCGCAGGAGCCGGCCGGGGACGGCGTGCGGCTTCGTGGCCGCGCCGGGGGCGGGGGCCGGGGGGAGGCTGCGCAGGGCGTCGCGGATCAGGTCGGCGGTGGGGCGGGTCACCAGGGGGTGGGCGGTGGCCGGGCCGGTGGCGCGGGCGCGTGCGGCGAGGTAGTGCTCGATCTCGGCGACGAGCTGGGCGCCGGCGTCGTGTCCGTCGGGGTGACTTGCCTTGGAGGGGTGGAGCGTGCGCATCATCAGGTATGCCTCCTGCGCTCGGTTCCGGGTGTGGGTAGGGGTGGGGCGCCCCCTGGAGCTGTCCAGGCGGAAAGGGGGCGCCCCGGGTTGGGTGGTCGACCAGCGGGGAGTCAGCCGACCGGGTAGTCGGCCACCTCCTCGGGGGTGGGCTCGATGGGTTTCGTGCCTTCCATCGGCTCCCACTGCAGGCGGGCGGGCTTGCGGCGGTCGCCGCGGGCGTTGCCGGGCGCCATGTCGCGCGCGCGGAGGATGCCGTCGGGCTGATCCTCGGCCATGGCCTGGTGATGCTCGGGGCAGCCGTACAGGCCGTGGGCCTTCCGCTCGCCGCAGAAGACCTGGCCGCTGTTGTGCCAGCTCCCGACCTGAATCTGGTAGCCGCAGATCTGCCCGCCGCGGAAGGGTTCCCTCGGCAGCGTCTTCTTCACGATCTCTCCCAAAGGGGTTCGGCCCTCGTCGGTTGTGCGGTGGTAGGGGTGGGGCGCCCCCCTGGAGCCGTCCAGGCGGGGGAGCGCTCCGGCTTGGTCAGTTCGTCGCGTCGTAGGCGTCGGGGCGCTGGCACTCGTCGCGGGCGACCGGACGCGCGCGCCACTTCGTCTTGGAAGGTGGGTAGGTCTCGCACCCCGCGTCGCTGCACGGTTTGCGCAGCTCGGGGATGTTGACGTCGCTGCTCACCGTGTCGTCCATGCAGTCGCGGCAGGCGCAGTGGGTGTATCCGCTCACGAAGTTCCTCGTTCCTCTCGGGTTGAGCTGGGGCGCCCGGAGCGCCCGGTGCCGCGTCGAGGCGCGGGCACCGGGCAGCCGGGTTCACTCGTCCGTCTCGCCCGGGTCTTCCGGACCAAGGATCTTGTCGACGAGCGCCTTCGAGCCCTGCTTGCGGGCGGTTGCGATCCGGGCGCGGGCGGTGCGGGCGGCGCGCGCGGCCTGGCGGCCCTTGCCCGGTCCCGCCGGCGGCGGCTCCGCGCCGGGGGGGTACTGCGGCTGGAAGGGGTTGATCTTGGGCATGGGTGGGCTACCTCCGGTGTGGTGTGGGATGGGCCGGGCGCCCGATCGGCGCCCGGAGCTTCAGCGGCTGGCTCGTACTGGCCGGAAGGGGACGCGGGAGGTGCGGCAGCGTCGGCTTCAGTGCTGGCGGCGGTTGGCCTCGGCGATCTCGTCCATGTCGATCCCCGCGTCGAGGGCTTCCTTGACGGCCTTGTGGAGGGTGTCGGGGTCGGAGCCGCAGCCGCTTTCGGCGTGCTCGCGTACGGCGGCGGCCGCCCGGAGCAGCAGCGTCTGCCGGGGTGTCGTGTCGACCACTGTGATCGTCTCCGTCTCCTTGTCGCGCGGTTGTGCGGGGCGAGGGGGTGGGGTGGGGCGCCCCCTGGAGCTGTCCAGGCGGAAAGGGGGCGCCCCGGCGGTCAGAGCTTCAGGCGGTATTCGTCGGCCAGCTCGCCGACGCCGCGCAGCTGGTCGGCGGCAAGCTCCAGCAGCACACGCTGCTGGGCCCAGCCACCGAACGTGAGCTGGGCGAGGGTGTTGGCCGCGGTGTCCAGGTCGGCGCTCCCGCTGATGTTGGTCCCGGCGAGAACGATGCTGGCGAGGCTCAACTGCCTGACGAAGTCCTCCAGCGTCGTGGCCGGCTCCTCGTCGGCGATGAGCGCGATATCGTCCGCGTAGCTGCTGAGCAGCTTCGATTCCGCGGCAGCGGCGTTCGGGTGAACGGTCTTCGACATTCCATCCTCCTGGTTGCCGGGGCTGTCCCGACTCCCCTCCTGCGCCGTACGTGACGAGCGGAAGAGGGCAACCGGGCGGCCCTGCGGCCGCGGGCGGCGGTCTGCGCGGGGTGGGGAGGGCCGAGGGCGCCCCCGGGGGGCCCGTCTCCAGGCGGAAGGGGGCGCCCTCGGCGGTCGGCGGCTGGGGCAGTCGAGGGTGTCGCCCTTGCGGTCGGCTTTGTGGAAGGGCGTGCCGGGCCGCTGTGCTGAGCGGGTTACACGGTGGTGTTCCAGCGGTTCTTGCGGAGAATCTTCTTGGCCTGCTCGTGGCACTTTTTGAGCACGCGGAAGTCTGATTCAGAAATCCGTCGCCTTTTCTCAAGGATTCTTTTCGCGTCCCGCTGGACGTCCTTGAGTTCCTTCTCGTCGGGTGCGTTGAGCTTGGCCGTCATCCGGTCGGCGATCTCCAGCCAGCCCACTTCTTCGATGCCCTCGATGATACCGTCGAGAGGGCCCGCGACCTGCGGGGTCGGCTCGTGCAGTGCCCGCAGTCCCTCGGGCCGCTGGTTGAGGTAGACGATGTCGTGGTGCGACAGCACATCTTTCGCGGCCATCGTCGCGCTGACCATGTGCATGTGCCAGAAGCGCGAGTAGTGCGTGACCTGGTAGCGGTTGACACATTCTTCATCTTCGTAGGGGGCGAGGTTGCGGGCCATCTCGACGACCCCCCAGAGTTCGTCGCCGACCCTCACAGCCCGTTCGAGCTTCTTGGCGTCGCCTCGCGTACTTCGGTAGACACCCTGGGACATGGCGTTTCTCCAATCGGTCCATCGCCGGGAAAGCGGAGTGTGGGTAGGGGTGGGGCGCCCTGGGAGCTGTCCAGGCGAAGGGGGGCGCCCCGTGCGGGGGTTGTCCTGCGGACAAACCGCGTCGCGTTCAGTGAGCGGGGCGGGGGCGGCGGTGCGGCCGTCGATGGCCAGTCCCGCTCACCGAACGCGACGGTGTGGCCGCGTCACTGCCGTACGGGCCGTCCCGGGGCGCGGTCGGTTTCACGCGGGCTTCCGGGGGCCGTAGCGGCGGGCGAAGGCGACCGCGGTGTCGAGGAGGACGAAGACCTCCTCGACACGGCGGTCGCGCTTGCGTTCCCAGGCCACGTGGTCGGCGGTTTCTGCGCCGGTGCGGGCGCACAGCACCAGGCCGAGGATCGTGCAGGCGGAGGTGTAGGTGTCCAGGTCGCCGGGCCCGTGGGCGACGTCCCACAGTGCGCTGTTCAGGCTGTGCCGGCGGGGTGCGACGGTGTGCGTGTACACGCCCTCGGCCGCGTCGGCGGGGGTGGTGTCGATGACGCGGATCGGCTCGGTGTTGCGGTTCGGTGTCCAGCCGTTGCGCTGCAGCAGCCGGGCGGTGGCGGTGAGGTGGTCGGCGATCTGGCCGCCGGTCAGCGGCTCGCCGCTGCGGCCGGTCCACAGGTGTGTGTGGGCGTGTCGCTGCTGCATTACCTCGGCTGTGCGTTCCACCTGGGCGGCCTGGTCGGTGAGCATCTTCTCCAGGCCGCGGATCGTCTCGTGTGCCTCGTCCATCGGTGCGTCTCCTTTCACGCCGGGCTTTCCCGGCTTCCTGCGAGCCCCGGGACCGTCGCTCCCCGGAGGGCTACCAGCAGCTGTCAGCCCGTCAGCTCGACTTTTGGGTGTGCCACTTCGCCGGTGCGCTGGTGGGTGCCGGCGCCCGGTCGTGGCCGGCGGCGCGCAGCAGGGCGGAGGCGCTCCGTTCCTCCCCGGCCGCCAGCGCGCGGTCGCGCTTGGTGGCCTCGGCGGAGGTGAGCGCCTCGGCGGCGCGGGTGGGTCCAGGCCAGGCCCGCGAGCGCGGTGGTGGCCAGCGCACGGCCGGCCGTGGCGACTTCTTCATCGCTCGGGCGACGGCCAGGCTGCGGCTTCGCGCTGCCCTTCTTGCCGGGGCCGTCCGGGCTCCCCTCTTCCGCCCGTAACGCTGTGGGGCGGAAGGGGGCAGCCGACGGCCTGCCAGGCTGGTGAACGGACTGGGTAGGGGTGGGGCACCCCCGGGAAGGGGGTGCCCCGGACGGTCAGCAGCTCTCCAGGTCGCTCTTGGCCTCGTACAGCAGCCCGTAGACCCTGCGGAGCACTGCCTGCCGGGCGGTGTCCGTGTCCACGTAGGCCAGCGCACCGAGCGCTACGACGGCCTCCTCCAGCCACTCCCGGGTGCAGTCCGCGGCGGGCAGCCTGTCCGCGGCGTCGGACAGCAGCCGGGTGAAGCCGTCCTGGGTGCGGTCGTCGTCATCGACGTCGAGACCGACTGCGTCAGCGATCGGCTCGGCGTACTCGGCGACGAGCTGCTCGACGGTGCGGGTCTTCGTTGCGGCCATGGCTGTCAGCCCTTCTCCGACTTGGGCAGGGCGCGGCACTTCTCGGCGTGGGACTGGGCCCACTTGCGGATGGTCGACTCTGCCCACCCGTGGCCGACGTCCTCTCCGCAGCCCTTACAGCGGTAGCTGGTGAAGTTCCCGCCACCCGTGAGATCGACGGTCGCCCCGGCGACGGTCACGTAGCGGGCGATCACACCCTCAGGCCACGCGGGGGCGGTGTTGGGCTTCGACATTCGATCCTCCTGTTTCACCGGGACTGTCCCGGTTCCCCCTCACCGCCCGTACGAGACGGGCGGATCGGGCAGCCGGTCAGCCGCCGAGGCGGGTGGTCATGGTGGCTACGAGCAGCTCGCCGGCCTCGGAGCCGTCCGTGGTGCGGGTCTCGAACCGCTTGATGACTTCGCGGACGATCCGGTCGGTGGTCGCTGTGTCGCCCGCCTTCTTCGCGGCGATGTAGTCGCGGACGCTCTGGTGCGTGGGTTCGGACATCGGGTCTCCCATCCGTTGCGGGTCGGGGGCGGGTAGGGGTGGGGCACCTGGTGCTGTCCAGGCGATGCGGAACGCCCTGGTCAGCGGGGAATGCGGCGGCAGGCTGCGGCGTGTTTGGCGGCGGTCTCGTTGGTGTTATCGAGGTCGGCGCTCATGGTGCTGATCTCGGAGTCCCACTCCTGCGGGCACTGCTTCGTGCCGCAGCCGGTGCAGTCGAACCAGCTGCCTTCGCCCACGAGGGCCTTCAGCAGGGAGGTGCGTACGGTGACGACGCCTCCGCCGGGGGTCGTGTACTCGGTGTAGGTCCTGGCCATGGCGGTCAGTCCTCCTCGGGATCGGCCAGGGCTGTCCCGGCTTCCACCGCACACCCCCGGCACGGGGCCGGGGGCGGCGGAAGGGGCCAGCCAGATTCAGCGGCCGGCCTTGTCTTTGTCCCGGTCCTGGCCGTTCCGCGTGCTCCGCATCTCGTCTTCCGTCGCGGAGTAGCTGGACAGACCGTCCTTCATTCCCATCTCGATCTCCTCTCGTCGGGCGACAGCCCGCTGTGCGGGCGGGTGAGGGTGGGACGCCCTCCTGGAGCTGTCCAGAGGGCGCCCGGGGTTGGCATCAGGCCGTATTCAGAACTTCTTGACGGTGCCGTTGCCCGCCTTCAGGGACACGTCGAGGTCGGGCCGGCCGCGCAGGCCGTAGACCTTGACGGTGCCGTTGCCCGCCTTGATGTCGATACGGCCGGTGGCTGAGGCGCCCACGGTGAAGTTGACCGAGCCGTTCCCGGCGCGGACGCGGGCTTCGCTGCCGACGTGGTTCTCGACCTTGACGGAGCCGTTGCTCGCCTCAGCGTTGATCCACTCGGTGACGGTGCCGACCTTGACGGAGCCGTTGCCCGCCTCGGCCTCGATGCGGCCGACGACCTCGGCCTTGATGCTGCCGTTGGTGGACTCGCCCCGGATGGCGGCGACGGTGCCGAAGGTATGCAGGCTGCCGTTCTCGCCGCTGTACTGGACGCCGGACCCGGCGGGCAGGGTGACGTGGACCTCGACGCCGCGCGTGACGTTCTGCGCGCCGCCGCCGAGGACCTGCCCGTTGACCGCGGTCATGTTCCCGCTGTACTGCACGCCGTTGATGTAGGTTGCGCCGCCGCCGAACACCTGCCCGCCGCCGTTCTTAACCTTGGGGACGGTGACGGTGAGGCGCTCGGCGTCCTGCCGGATGCGGGTGTCCCGGGCGGCGTCGGCGGCCGGGGAGTCGGGGCGGTCCTCGGTGAAGACGCGGACGCGGGCGACGGTCGCGGCCGGGTCGACAGTGAGGGTGACCAGGCCGTCGGGGCAGGTGACGTCGGCGAGCACTGGGCCGCGGTAGGTGGCTTGGTCACCGGTGTAGTTGACCTCGGGAAGTTCGTCACGGCGGGCGAGGGCGGTGGCGTTGTGAACGCTCTGGTGGTCGGGTTCGAACATCGGGTGTCCTGTCTGTTTGCGGGTCGGGGCGGGGTAGGGGGTGGGGCGCCCCGGAGCTGTCCAGGCGGAAGAGGGCGCCCCGGCGGCGGGTGGTCAGCCGGGCGGGGTGGTGCGCAGGTCGTCGGCTGTCTCTGGCAGGCAGCGGGCGCAGCGTCCGCCGTGCTCGCCCTCGGGGGCGCCGTACAGGTGGCTGCCGCAGAAGTAGCCGCCGCAGCCGTGCTCGTCACCGCCCGGGTCCTGGCCGCAGAGGTAGGCGAGTCCGCGGTCGATCTGCTCGGTGCAGCCGTTCTCCTCGCAGACGGTCTCGACGTCGTACCCGGCCTGGATGGTCTCGCCACCCCGGGTGATCTTGTAGCGGGCGTAGCCCATGGTCGTTTCTCCTGGTGCTGGCGCCGGTTTGGGGGCGGGGGTGCTGTTCAGGTCAGCTCGGTGTAGACGAAGTCGACGATGTACACGTCGTCCGGGCCGGTGTTGTGCCTCGCGGCGATGTCCCGCGCGGCGGCCTCCCTGAGCTCCTCCTCGGTCGCGGGTGTTGGGCTGCTGCTCATGCCCTTCGCGTCGAACCTTCCGGCGCCGTGTACCTGCACGTCGGCACCCCAGGCGTAGTAGTTGGTCTTCACCGCGGCGGCTCAGCGGCAGCGGGGGCAGTTGAAGGTGTCGCCTCGGCGGTCGGCGTCGTAGCACCGCTTCGCGCGGGGGCGGTAGCGGTCGCGGCACCGGTATCCGTGGTTGCGGGCCTGCTCGATGAGGATGTGGTCGTCGTTGCTGGAGTGCTTAGCTTCCTCAGCGCCTCCGCACTCGGTGCAGTCGATGCCCCACAGGTCCCAGGTGCCATTGGGGCGGGGTACTCCCAGGACCCTCGCCTGTGACTCGCTGGAGGCGTGCTTGAGGACTTCGAACGTCTCGTAGATCTTGAGGTTGGTCGGTACGCGGACCGCCATGCAGTTCTCCGTTTCGGTCGGCGTCCGCCCTGGACATAGGGCGGTTTGGGCGTGTTTGGGTACCGGACAGGGCTCGGACGGAGGGTGGTCGTGACCTGGGTCACGTCCACCTTCCGTCCACCCTCTGACCAGCGGACATACTGGGTGATATCGGGGCTCCCTGGAGCTGTCCGGTGGGAAGGGGGCGCGCCTCGGCGGCCGGGGGTCAATTGGGCTTGGGCAGGGCGCGGCAGTACCCGGCGTGGGACTGGGCCCAGCGCGCGGGGTCGGAGCTGTTCGGCCCGGCGTTCCCGTCGAGGTTCGATGTGCTGCAGCCGGAGCAGATGGCGCGGATGGGTTGCCATTCGTCGGCGTCCCAGAGGGTGACGGTGGTCCCGCCGACGGTCACGTAGCAGGCCATGACGCCCTCCGGCCAGTCGTCGGTGGTGTTCGCGGTCATGCTGATCAGTCCTCCTCAGGAGCGGGTGTTGCGAACGTCGTCGGGTGGGGGCGCCCGCGCGGCGGGCGTCGAGGATGGCGTCGGCTGCCGCATCCGCGGGGCCGGCGGCCTGCGCAGAGGTCCACTCGGTCGGCGCCGAGCTCTCGGACGGTGGGTAGGTTTGGGGGTGTTTGGGTGCTGGACGGGGCCTGGACGGAGGGTGGTCGTGACCTGGGTCGCGTCCACCCTCCGTCCACCCTGTGACCAGCGGACATACTGGGTGATATCGGGGCGCTGTCTGGGTGGGTCAGGCCCCTCCGAGGGCCTCCAGCGCCGTCTCCAGCGCGGCGCGGGAGTAGCCCTGGACGCGCCGCCCATCGATTGTGATCTTGGTGGTGGTGCCCGCGCCGGCGGCGCGGAGCTGCTCACCGAGTTCGTCGGCGGTGATGCCCTGGCGGTCGGCCATCTCGGCGACCTGGGCGTCGCGTTCGAGGGCCTCCATGACCTCGATGCAGGCGACGAGCACGGTGCGGTGCTGCTGCTGCTCGGGGGTGAGGGCGTGGGCGGCGGCGGCCGGGATGCCGTCGCCCTGCGGCCCGCCGCCGGCCGACGACTTGCCCGTCATGCGGCTCAGGTAGGCCTCGATGGGGTCGTCCCACTGGCCGGGCAGGCGGCCGGCGTCCCGCCGGAGCTCGGCGGCCCGGATCAGCAGGTCGGTGACCTCGCCGCGCTCGTCCTCGTCGAGGTCGAAGGACCGGGCCAGGTCGGTGACCCCGGCGAAGGGGTTGACCAGCCAGCCCAGGCCGGGCACCGGGGGGTCGAACTTGGACGCGTCCCGGCCTGCGCCGGCCTGCCCATCGCCGAGGATGGTGTTGGACTGCGCAGCGCTGTCCACGCGCATCGCCCACTTGGCGTCGCAGTTCATCGACAGCGCCATCGGGATGACGTCGACCTCCGGGTACTGAGTGATCAGCACCATGAGGATTCCAGCGCCGGCCGCGACGGCGGCGAGCTGGATCAGGTCCTCCAGCAGTTCCTTGCGCTCCTCGTACCGGTCGGGCCGAGTGAACGTGGCCAGCTCGTCGACGACGAGCAGTTCCAGGCCGCCGATCTGGTTGATGACCTCGGGGGTGAGCTTGGACTTGCCCAGCTTCCCGAGGATCGCGTTGCGGCGGTCCATGTCTGCCAGCAACGCCTTGACCAGGAGGTGGAAACGTTTGGCGCGCTGCTTGAAGTAGGTCGCCGCCACGCCGGTCTTGCCGTAGGGGTCGAACTCGCCGTTGACCTTCCCGGCGACGATGCGCAGGTTGATACGCACGTCGAGCGCGGCACCTGCCGTGAGGTTGGCCGCCCCGACGCCCTTGCCCGAGCGGGTTTTGCCAGCGATGACGAACGAAGCGTTCTTGACCGGCAGTGCGACCGGGTTGCCGCGTTTAGCCCACGCGACCGGTACTCCGTCGCGCCAGGCGTCGATGCCGCCGACGTGCGTCAGCAGCGGGCTGGGGCGCGGGTCCGCGAACGGGTCAACATCCGACATCCACAGCGCGCAACGGCCAGCGGCTCCGGCCTTCGACAGGTCGATCATGCTCAGGTCGCGGCCCAGGGCGGCGGCCAAGGCCTCGGCCCGCTTCTGCAGCGCGGTGACCGTGACCCCGGCCGGGAGGTCGAACACCACGGTCGCGGTCTGATCCTCGCCCCAGGCGGGGGCCTTGAGCACGGTGACGTGCTGCCCCGGCTCGATGCATCTGCTCACTCGCAGGGCCGTGTTCAGCGCCTCTTCGCTCAGCGCCGGCGGGGGCGGGGCGTAGAAGTCCGGGGTGACCGGCGCCGGGGACCCGTACGGGGACGCCGCGGGCTGCTGTTCCGTGCCCGGCGCGGGGGTGCGCTTGGTCAGGTCGACCCGCCCCGTGACCGGGGCCGGGTACGGGGTGCCCGTGCGGGCCGCCGCCTGGTGCTGGTTGGCGTACGGGCGTCCGAGCCACCACCAGGCGACTGGGGCGCCGCCGAGGCTGGCGAGTGCGATCACGGGCTCGGCGGCGATGCCCTGGGACAGGGCCAGGGCGCCGAGGGCTGCGCCGCCGATGCGGGTGGCGCGCTTGCCGTAGCGGGCGCGGGTCAGCGTCTGGCTGTCGATCTTCAGGCGGAATTCCTGTTCGCCGCGGAAGGCGTCCAGCTCGGCCTGGGCGTGTTCGGCCTGCTCGGCCGCCAGTGCGCCGCTGACGGAGTCGCCGCGGCTGCGGGCCCGGGCGCGCAGGCTGCGGACCCGGGCGGCCAGGTGTGCTTCTTCCTGCCGCACCGAGCGGCGCCGGCGGGCCTCGACCTGCTCGGCCAGCCGGTCGTCGTCGACGTCGGCGGCGGTGAACCAGTCGGCCAGCCGGCGGCGGACGTTGTCGCGCTGCTGCTCCAGTTGCGGGCGGCGGTCGGCGAGCAGGCGGCGGGCCCTGCCGGGCCCGCGTCGCGTCCGGCCGCCGCCCTCGGCCTCGGTGTCCTCGGGCTCGGTGTCCTCGTGCTCTTCGACGACTTCGGCGTCGACGATCTCGTCGTCGGGCGGCGGCCCGCCCGGCTCGTACATGTGCCTCTCGATGGCCACCGGCTGCTCCTCGCCGCGGATTCGGGTGGACGGATGGGGGTTGAACCGGATCCGGGGCCGTCCTCGGAGGGGAGGGCCGGCCCCGGGGGGCGGTCACAGGCCGTTCAGGACGTTGCTGACGGCGGTGGCGCCGGTACCGGCGAGCTGGTGGACCAGCGGGCCGATGAACGTGCCGCCGAGCATCACGCCGATGCACACGAACAGCACCGCGGAACCGACCCGCACTCCACCCCTCTTGATCGCGAAATAGCCGATGATCAGCAGTACCGCGGTGGCGAACGTGCCGACCGCGATGGTGCCGGCGCCGGCCTGGGTCTGGATCTGGGTGGGGTCGTTGAGCTGCTGGGGGCTCGGGGCGTTCGGGGTGTTCGGGATCTGCTCGCCCGGCTCTCCCTGCGGGTTCTGCTCGTACGGGTTGGGGAACGTGGTGCCGTTGTCGTCAGCGTCGCTCGGGTTGGTGTCCTGGGCGAACTGCATGACGGTGTCGGTGTGGCCGGGCTCGGCCTGGTAGTTGGCGGCCAGGACCACCGACGAGGGGGTCTCGGCCGCGGCGGCCGGGACGGTGCCGGCGGTGCCGAGCAGCGCGGCAGCGGCGGCGCCGGACACGGCGATGATGCGGACGATGCGCGGGGACATGGGGCTTCTCCTCTTCGAAGGGGTGAGGGTCGGGGTGGTGGTGCTGTTCGTTGTTCGGGGGGGGTCAGGCGGCCAGGCGCGGGCGGGGCTCCTTGGCGGCGGTGATGATCGTGTAGCACCAGGCGCGGGACGGCGCGGTCGCCTTCTTGTTCGTCTCGCGGCGGCGCCGGTGGGCCTCGTCGCGGACGTCCTGCCACGGGACGTCGTCGCCCTTTGCCAGGCGTCCACGGACCCAGTCCGTCATCGCTGCCCGCTCGTCTCGCGCGGCGTCTTTCGCGGCCTGCTTCGCGGTCTCGCGGGCGGCCTTCCTCGCGCCGTTCGACAGCGCCCGCTTGGGGGCCTTCGGGCGGGTCTCGCGCGCGGGCGCGGGCACGGTCTTACGCGCGCGCGTGGACGGGGGGACAGACGGAGTGATCTGCGAAGATTGTGAACGAACGAGCGGTTTTCCAAAGGCGTCCAGGAGGCCCGTGGTGGACGCTGACAGCGTCTGCGTGGAGGGGGTCGACGACCCGTCCGCGGACGGGTTCGTGGACTCGTTCTGACCCGGGTCGGCGGCGAGCTTCGCGGACGCTGCGGCGCGTCGGGTGCGGGCGGTGTGCAGACGGGTCAGTACCTCTCCGAGGCGCTCCTCGGACTGGGCCATGAGGTCGAGCTGTTCGGCCGACAGCAGCATCAGCAGCTCGCGGTCGAGTTCCACGCCGGTGCCCTCGATCACGCCGTACGCGGCCTGGAACGCGTCGTCCTCGGACAGGCTGCGGCCGGCGATCGCCCGGAGCTGGGTGGCGAGGTGCCACACATCCGGGTACAGCCGCTGGCGCTCCTTGCGGACCTGCTGCGCCGCCTTTCGGTCGGCGCGGGCCAGGCGGTGCTTGGCGCGGATCTCGCGGTGCCGGCCGAGCTGGATGAGCTGCCACAGGGTCACCGGGATGATGCTGGAGGCGGCCAGCACCACGCCGAGCATCAGGCCGCCGACCTCGTGGCCGTGGTCGTAGTTGACCGCCGCGGCCAGGCCCGCGAACGTGTAGATCGCGATCCTGTAGGGCCAGGGGTTGCGGCCTTCCTTCACGGCCTTGGCTTCGGCCGCGGTCGCGGCCCACGCCGAGCACTCCAGCATCACCGGCAGGAGCAGCACCAGCACCGGCCCCCACCAGCCCTCATGAGCCAGCGGGGTGCCGCCGAGCTTCGCGGCCTGCGCGATCAGCGCGGGGAGGATGGAACACGCCATCACCACCAGCGCACCGGCCAGGTCGAGGTGTTCGGCAAGCCAGGCCGGCGCCGCCTTCACGGCCCGCGCCCGGCGCTCCCGCCGCCGCTGCCGCGCGGCTTCCTTCTCGGCCCGCGCCTTCGTGGCCTGCGCGGCGGCGACCTTGTCTGCCTTCTCCTTGTCCTTCCGCTCCTGCTCACGCTCGGCGATCTCGTCCAGGCGGTCCTGCTCGCGCTTCTCCTTCTCGGCTTCCTTCTGCAGCTCGGCGAGCTTCAGTTTCGTTTCGTCCGCCTGTCGGCGGTCCTCCCGGGCCTGCTCGCGCTGGGAGGCGCGGAAGTCGCTGATCGTCGTGCTCATCGGTTGCCTCCCTTCGGGGACGGGGTGGACAGATCGTTGATGTCGATGTCGTTAATGTCGTGGCCGGCGGTGGGCAGGAGCACCGCGAGCAGGTCGGCACGACTCGGGTCGAGTCCCTCGGCACTGGCGCGCGCGCGAGCCTCGCGGACCAGGGCCCGCAGCGTGTGCAGCGCCACCGCGCCCTGCTCGTCGTCTACGTCGAGGTCGCGGGCCGTGCCGGCGCCGTCGGCTACCGCGTCCGCCAGGCGGCTCAGCTCCTCCTGGCAGTCCTTCAGCCGCTCCCAGCCCTGGGCGGCGTACTCGCCTTCCCGCAGGTACCTCGCGTACCACTCGTCGGCGTCGCCCTCGACCGCGGTGAGCTCACCACGCAGGACACGAACGGCGGCAGCGGAGCGCAGCTGCGCGGCCAGGACCGCCGTGGTCGCCGCCAGCACCAGCACGGCCCGCGCGGGCTGGCCCGCGGCGGCCGCCGCGGCGGCGGAGAACAGCAGCACCGCGACGGCCAGCACCGTGGCCGCCGGCTCGGCGGCGGCCACGGTGCGCACCGCGCGCATGGCGGCGCCACGCGCACCCCGGCGGGACCGGAAGATGCGGATCACGCGGGGCCCTCCTTCCGGGCCAAGTTGCGGCGGTTGCGCTCGCACAGCGGGCAGTCCTGGTAGGGGTCCACGCCCCGAGCGGCGGCCCGCTCGCCGAGCACGTGCAGCACGATCGCCGCGGCGGGCATCGCCGAGATCGCGGCGGCCAGCAGCCACTGCCGGCTGACGAGCACCAGCAGCACGCCGCCGAGGAGCAGAAGGATCGACGCCGGGGCGGTCAGCACGTGCAGCGCGGCCTTGCCCAGCGGGCCCGGGCGCAGCCTGCGCATACGCCCCGTTACACCGTCGACGGCGGCTTCGATCCAGCCGGTGATGCGGCCGATCCGCTCCACGAAGCCCCGGGCGCCGGCCTTCAGGCAGGCCGATTCCGCGGCGTCCAGGCGCTCGTCGACGCCGTCCAGGTGCCGCTCCAGTCGGCGCCACGGCCTGCCGCGCACCGCATGGACGACCTCCGCCAGGGTGTACACCACTCCGGCATAGGCGACGATCATCAGGGCGGTGGTGCGCTGCTTCACCCCCTTCATCGCGCACCTCCCGCCGGGGTGCCGTCGGTGATGTTCCCGGCCTTGATGGCCAGCAAGGTCTCGGGCATCCGCCAGTGCCGGGCAAGTTCGGTGCCGGCGTCGAGCGCGGCGCCGGCAGCGATGTTGGCGGCCCCGACGCCCTTTCCCGAGCGGGTCATGCCCGCGATCACGAAGGAAGCGTTCTTGATCGGCAGTGTGACCGGGTAGTCAGACTGGGTCTGCTCTGCGCTCCCCACAGCGTCCTTCGCCGTCGCGGTCGCCTCCAGCGCCCGCTTGGCACGGCTGTAATCGGAGGGCATCAGGCACCTCCCGCCGGGACCGGGCTGGACGCGCCGAGGGCGGCGGCGTCAGCGCGACCGGTGCCGGGCTGCTCGCTGCTGTCCTCCGGGCGCAAGTCCAGGTAGATGTTGATGTCATCGCCGCTCCAGCCCTCCGGAGGGCCGTGCAGCGCGCGGAACTCTTCGGTGGTCCTCACGTCGGCCTCCCGTCCGGCTGCTCGGTGTGCGCGGCGGCGGTCGCCGACGCCACCTGGTAGGCGCGCTGGTAGTGCGGGACGCTGCCGCGCGAGGGGTGCGACGGCTTCGCGGTGATCTCGCCCAGCCGTGCGGCCAGGCCGTCGGCGCGGTGCTGTTCGTCGTGCGCGAACGCCTCGGACGGGTCCTGCGGGCGCGGGTTCTGCTGGGTCATGCCGCACCCGCCTCTCCGTCAAGGACGGCGGTAGCGAGCGCGGTCATGGCGCTGTCGGTGCTGCCGTGGCCGGCCGTGCGGGCGACGTCGGCGGCGTTGGACCAGTGCTGCGCGGCGGGGCCAGCCTCGCAGGCGCCGAGCAGGCAGAGGAGGCTGGTGTAGGCGTGGCTGCGGCGCCGCCGGTCGGAGAGCGTGTTGCGGCTGGGGGCGAGGTACAGGGTGGCGTAGTGCCGCAGGCAGTCCTGAGTGTCGGCGTCCAGGGCGCGCGCGGTTTCGGCGAGCGCCGCGATGGGCTCGGCCAGGCCGTCGGCGAGGTTCTGCTGCGTCATGCCGCGCCCGCCTTTCCGGCCGGGCCGACCAGGAGCAGTTCGGCGACGCGGTCGCGTACGCCGGGGAACGGCGGCTCGACGCCGTGGCGATCGGCGTAGCCGGCGGCCGCGGTGCGGACCGCGTGCCCGCCGGCGTGCGCCAACGCGAGCACCAGGGCCAGCACGCTGGCGGCCAGGACGAGCAGCAGCTCGGCGAACGCCGCGGCGTACAGCGGGAACTTCGACTTCGGCTTCGTGTTCGGCTTCGTCGCCGCCGCGGCGGTGGCCGTCGGCGCCGAGGTCGTCTTCGGGGGCGGGGCCTTGCGGAGGCTGGGGCCTCCGGTACCTTCGGGCATGGGTCGTGTGCTCCTTCGAAGAGGGCGACCCAGCGGCCCCGGGCGTCTGCATCGCTCCGGGGCTGCACTGGTGTGAGGTTGACGTGGACGGGGAGGGAGTTGCACCCCCCGCCTCTCCCAGGGTCTGGGGAAGAGGCCCTTCTCAGGCCGCCCCCAAGGGCCCACACCGCGCGGGTGCGGGCCCTCAAGGGCTTGATCGTTGAGTGCCGGGGACGCGCTGTCCGATCAGCTCGGAGACAACACCGCCCTCGGCGGTTCGCGCGCGGTTCAGCGCGCGGGGCGCTGGGGGTGGAGCGTCGTGAGCGGGACCGGCGGGGCACCCAGCGGTGCGTCACCGTCGGGCAGCTGCGCGCGCCGGACGTCGGCGTCGCGAACCGCCGACTCGGTCGACGCCCACTGCTCCCTGCGCAGCATCCACAAGGGCTGGTCGTTGCCGGGCTCGGCGGCCGGCGGCGCCTGCTGTGCGGCGATCTGGCTGACGGCGAGGGGCGGCGCGACCTTCGGCTTGCGCCGCACGGTGGTCCGGCGGCGGTGCGCGGTCTCCGCGTGCCCGTCCACCATGCGCTTCTCCCACGTCGTGACTCGGACGTCGACCGTGACCAGGCGGTTGCTGCCCTGGCAGCGGACGGCCGCTTCCTTGCCCGCCCGGCCGGTGTCATGCGGCACAAGCTTGGGCTTCTTGGTCTGGATGCCGGTGATCGGCGCCCACGTCCTGCAGTCGGGACAGATCAGCTGGGCGCAGGCTGGCCGCAGGTCGTACTGGTGTGGCTTGAGGGTGGACACGGCGAGCGCCGCGCGGCTGTTGACGGTGCGGGAGCGGGTACGACTCCGGCGGGGACGGGCGGTGCGTTCAAGGGCCGAAGCAGGCATCTGAACTCCTCATGGGGCGGAGCGGCGGGGGATCGCGTCGAGGTGCTCTCTCCGCCCTTCAGGCCGCACGGCACAAGGCCGGCGTCCCGAAGGACGGACAGCGCACAGCGCTGCGACGTGCACGCAGTCGTCGCGGCCGTCAGGCTCCGGGGGAGTTCGATGGTGCTCTCGCGCCCTCAGTGAGTTGAGGACTACCCCGGCCGCCCCGAAGGGCGGACGACTACTGCGGTGTTGCTCACTCGGTGCTTCCGAAGGATCACCGAATCCGGACATAACGGGCGGTTTTTGGCAGCAAAATATAGACCAGTCAATGTAAATGATCTAGCTCGTTCGCATTGACTGGACAATGCCAACGGGCATGATGCTGACACTGCGAGTGACCGCCGTCAAGTGCATCGCGCAGACTGGTCTCATTGACTGGACAATGACGCCCTGGAGAGGTACACATAGACCTCATGAGGCCCACATCCGTCTACGAGCAGATCGCAGATGACCTCCGTACAAAGATCGCGGACGGGACGTTGCAGCCTGGCGCGCAGCTCCCCACGGAGAGCGAGCTGCGGGAGCAGTACGGCGTCAGCTCGCGTTCTACTGTCCGGCAGGGCCTCATGGTCCTTGTGAACGAAGGGCTGATCGTTCCAAAGCGCCCCAAGGGCTACTTCGTTCGCAGGTGGCAGCCGATGGTGTACCGACCCCAGTCGGAGTTCGGAAAAAGGCCGCCGGAGGTAGACATCTTCACCCACCTGATCAACTCAGACGGGAGTGGCCGGTCTGCCAAGCAGGAGATCGAGGTCGCGATCGTTCAACCCCCCAGTGCAGTCCAAGAGCGGCTACGAACGGACGAGGCGGACAGTGTCGCGCTGCGTCGCCGGACGCGGTTCCTCGACGATAAGCCGTACAACTTGAACGACTCGTATGCCCCTTTGGACCTGGTCCAGGGCTCAGAATGGATGTCGCCGGCCGATGTGGCGCGGGGCACCAACCTGGTGCTTGCCGAACTCGGGCACGAACTGGTTCAAGCGCTGGACGAGATCTACATCCGGATGCCTCGTCCTGAAGAGGTACGCCGCCTCGATCTGGGGCCCGGCACGCCGGTTGCAGAGCACATCGTAACTACGTTCGATCCGGACGGAACCCCGGTCCAGGTGACGGTGAACGTCGTACCCGGCGATCGGCACGTGATCGTGTACGAACGGCGGAAGCCCGATGGCGCAGAGCCGCAGCCGCGGATTCCCTGGGGTGCTCCGTGATCGTAGTTCGTGCTGAAGAAGCCGATCTGCCTCGGCTGCTGAAGTTCCGCACGGATGCGGCGACCTGGCTGGGTCGGCTCGGCATAGACCAATGGGCCAACCCCTTCCCGGCTTCGCACATCCTGGCGAGCATCCAGGCCGGCGAGGTCTTCCTCGTTAAGGAGTCTCTGACCTCTGACGCGGCCGCTACAGTGACACTCGACCGCGACGCGGACTCTCGACTGTGGACTCCTGATGAGCGGGCCGAACCGGCTCTCTACCTGCACAAGCTCGCGGTGGACCGTAGGTTCGCCGGAGATGGCTTGGGCGTGCGCATCATCGACTGGGCTGGTGACCAAGCCGCACGAGCAGGAGTCCGTTGGCTGCGACTCGATGCCTGGACCACCAACCTGCGCCTCCACGAGTACTACCTAGGACAAGGGTTCACGCACGTCCGCACGTCAACGGAACCGGGCGTCGTCTCAGGCTGGGCCGCGCAGCGCCCAGCTCGTCACGACGACGCTCACGGCCTGGCCCAGACTCCTCACTCGACGAAGCCGAGCGCTTGGAGCTGCTCGACGAGAGGGTCGGCACTCCCGTGATTCACCACGTACGGACCGATTACGGGGAGGACAAGCAGCCGATTCGGGTTGTGGTCACCATCGCCCCCAGCGACCTCAGCATCCTTGTTTATGAGATGGAGGTGTGATTCATGGACAGGCTGTCCATGCGGCTCGCGACCTCCGCCGACGAGCCTGTCCTCATGGGCCTCCGTGCTGAAGCCGAGGAGTGGCTGGCCGCTGCGGGTATCGACCAGTGGCGTACTCCTGGCGTCCGGGACCGTGCCCTTGCCAAGTGGCAGGTTGACATTGTCGAAGGTCGCACGTGGATCGCAGTCGGTGCCTCGAGCGCCCCCGTTGCGACAGTCACACTCGCACGTCCCGATCAGGACTTCTGGCACGAGACCGACACCCCTGACTCTGCCCTCTATGTAGCGAAGCTGATCACCGCCCGCGCAACCGCTGGCCAGCATGTCGGCGGTCGGGTCCTCGACTGGGTGGCCGGCGTAGCTCGCGCCCGACAACTCCCGTGGGTCCGGCTTGACGTGTGGCGGACCAACAGGCGGCTCCAGCAGTACTACCTCACCGAGGGCTTCTCCCATGTTCGTACGGAGGCACCCTCCCATCGCCTCTCCGGCTGGATGGCCCAACGCCCCGCAGCCCTCGTCATGCACCCGGAGAACCCCATCGCCACTCCAAGCGGAGCCGATCAGGAGGCGAGGTCAGCGTGAGTTGGGAGGTGTGGGCTAGCGTGGGTGCTTTCTGGTGTCCACGGGACAGTAGAAGGCGTTAAATGCTGGAAGGGCCCCTCTGCGCGAGAAGGGGCCCTCCGGAAGCAGCCGCCGAGTTGGCGCTCGGCGAAACGAGGCACCTTATTGGCAAAGGGAGGTGCGCTCTCTGTTGAGCGTACGCAATCGCGGCCGGGTTTTGCTACCTGCCACCGTGGACGCCACGAGCACGATCGGTGACGTTCGGTCATTCGAGCTGGCCAGCACGCTGCACTGCGCCGAGCACAGGGCACATATTCGTCCGCCATCCCCCCGGCCGCGTACGGCCCGTGGGCCAGCCGAACGGCCCGCTCACCCTGAGGGGAGGCGGCCGTGAGCGCCAGCGCCCCCAGGGTCGTACGTGACGCTGATCTCGACTGGTCGAAGTTCGACAACGGCGTGGCCCGCGACGGTTCAATCGACCCCGTCGACAAGGCCCTGTACGCCGCCATCTCATCGTTCGCCGACAAGGACACGCACGCCACCGAGAGCGGCCAGGGCGGGGCCGACCTGCCCACCCGGCAGGTGCTCGCGGCCTGCATCGGCAAGTCAGTGGACACCGTGGATCGGGCGACCGCTCGTCTGGAGTACAAGTGGGGCCTCATCCGGGTCGAACGGCGTAAGGACCCCGACAACCCGAAGGCCAATCTGCCGAGCGTCTACCACCTGCTCGACCATCACCGCTGGGACGCCCGAGCAGCCGAGCGGCGCGCCAAGCGCCAGGCGGAGGCCAACGATCCCGCTCCGGCGCCCCCGGCTCAGAACACAGGATCCCTCATTCAGATGGGTGGCCGCACCCGTGCGGCCAGGGGTAGCCGCACGGGTGCGGCGGTACTTTCTTCTTTTCCAGAAGGTCTCTCTCCAGAAGGAGCGTGCGCGGTCCCGGACGCAGCAAGACCACCCGCTGACGCCGGGTCGAAGACGGACGAGAGAGAAGATCCACAAAAGGGCGAGGCACCGCCGGCTTCGCCGGCGAAAGTCGATCACTCGGCGCCGAAGGGGGAGGCGCCGCCCTCTGGGTTGAATGCCTCGGCGGAATCAGTCGTGGCCGCGTTCGTCGAGGCCCGCCCCGGAGTCCCTGTCAGCGCCGCGTCGCGGGCGAAGGTCCGCGCCGGTGCCCGCGAGCTGCTGGCCCACGGGCACCGCGCCGACCGGCTGGGTGAACTCGCGGCTGACATGGCGGTCAGGGGTGCCGGGCGGTGGACGGACCTCGTACGGCACGCCGAGAGCAACGCTCGGCTGCTGGCCGTCCCGGCGCCGCGTCCGGTGCTGCCGGAAGGCGAGGAGTGGTGTGTACGGCACCGGGGGGCGCGGCTGGAGCAGTGCGGCTGCGGCCGCGACGAGGCCGCGGTGCCCCGGGGCAGGATCCGCGAGCTCCTGGGCCAGCACATGGCTGCGGCGCCCAGCCGTTTGCCGCGCCCCGGCCGCCGCATCGAATCCCCCCGGAGGACCCGATGAGCAACGTCTCCGACAACGCCGGCGCGAGCACCGTGGCGTTCGAGCGTGTCCCGCCGCAGGACCTGGCCGCGGAGCAGGCCGTGCCCGACGGCCTGCTGCCGTCCAGCACGGGAGGACACCCGACATGCGCGGCGGTGGTGGTCCCAATTCGGCGATCTCTGGCATTGTGTAGCTGGTCCGAGTACCCGGGTGATCGGGGAAGCCACGGAGGAGGTGACGACGTGCACCGTGATCGATCCACTTGTGGGTTGCGCCGTGTGAGGCGCCTGATCCGCCCGCACCCCCCGTAGACATGGCGATGGCCGCCCTGCTGGAACAGGAGCGGCCATCAAAGCGACTCCCCGCCCTACCAAAAGCCGGAGTCGTGGTCAGCGCGGTGACCGCGCTGAGGTGCCCGGACCACCGGGCCCGACGGTCACCTACCCAACAGGATAGCCGGACTCACGTCCGATCCTCCAGTGCGGTCGGCCAACCGATGGCCGGGTGTCACCGTTGAGTAGCTGAGCACGGCTCCCTCTCCCGAGGGACCGTAAATGATCCACTGCACCGCCCTTCCAGGTCAGGCCCGTCCGCGTGCCCGGCCTCTGCAGATCTTCACGCTTCCGGGTGTCACATCCGGCCAGGTCGGCGCACCTGCTCCAGGTATGAAGCGCGATAGTCCTGCCCGACCCCGGCCCGAGCCTGCACCCTCTCGCCTCGTACAACTGCTGCCTGCCGCACTCCGTGCTCTGGGGGTGGCGTGGTGACGGTCGACAACAGCCAGCAGATCGAACTGTTCCCGCCCGACGACGCGGGCACCTTCTACCGCACCTCCCTGCCGGCCGGGGCGCTTGTGCATCCTGAGCTAGGCGCCTCGGCGGTGCGAGCCTACGGGATCCTGCGCGGTCTCCTGCTCGTCGAGCGCCATGGCCCGGTCCGGGACCTCACGGTGGCGCAGCTGTGCGCGCTGGTCCCGGGGTCCGGCGGCAAGCTGTCCAGCTTCTCGCGGGTGCGAGGCCTCCTGCGGGAGCTGGCCAGCCGAGGGCTGGTCACGCGACCTGAGGGGACGCTGCTGACGACGTCGTCTCGGGCGATCCCTTCACGGCCTCCTCTGCAGATCCAGTTCACCGGTTCGGGACCAGCGGAGATCTCCGAACACCGCAGTGTCTCTGCCTCCCTCAAGACGCTGCGAAGGCAACGCGGCGCACAGTCCAGGGGGGATGCACGGTGAGCTTCCCAGGACGCATCCGGCGCGGCCCGATGGCGGCCGACATGTTCGAAAAGCAGTTCACCCAGATCCACAACGGCCTGTTCCGGGACACACGGATCAGCTACAAGGCCAAGGGCATCTTCGGCTTCATCAGCACGCACCGCGACGGCTACGGGATCTCGGAGGAGTCGATCGCGGCTGCTTCCACGGACGGGTTGTCGGCGGTGCGCAGTGGGCTGAAGGAGTTGATGGCCTTCCAGTACCTCCAGCGTCGCCGGAAGCGCAACGCGCTCGGGCAGCTGGGGGAGGCGGAGTACTTCATCACGGACATGCCCGATGGTCTGATCATCGCCCTGGATCGAGGGGTGATGGACGAAGAGGATCCCACCGGGACGGGCCCCGAAACCAACAGGTCAGAGCCAACATGCGAAAACCGCAAGCTAGAGACCGCAACACAAACGCCCAGGTCAGAGCCAACATGCGATTTTCCTAGATTGGCTCAGCCAACTTTGGCTGAGCCTAAGTTGGGGAATCACCCCCATAAGAAGACCAAGGCTAAGAAGACCAAGCCGAAGAAGTCCGTCCGTCCGTCCGTCCGTGACGCACGCGTGCGCGAAGAGGAGCGAACAGACGGACGGACGGACGGCGACGGTCCGGAAGGGGTTCAGGAGGAGGTCCGGCCGCCGGACCTGAAGGAAGCAGAGACCTCCGTTGATGGCGAGCGGCCGGAACCGCGTGCCAGCGAATCCGAGGGCCGTGCGGACACCGGGACCGATAGGCCGAGTCGTGTAGCGGGCCAGGCCGGACCCGCCCGGACACCTGGGGAGGTGGCCGCGGCTGGCGCCGGGCCGCTGCTGGCTACGCCGGTGGAGGTGACACCGGGCGTGCGGCTGCTGTTGGCGATCGGGGGTGAGCTTCCTGAGTTCCTGCTGACCGGCAAGCCGCTGCAGGACCAGGGCACGGTGGTCGACGGGCTGCTGGCGAAGGGCTGGCAGCCGCGGCATCTGCGCCAGGTGGTCGCGGGCCAGCCGTTGCCGGACCAGATCCACAAGACGGTCGGGGCGATCGTGGCGGCCCGGCTGGCAGCCGCCGCCCGGATGCCGATTCCGCCCTCGAATGTGGTCCCCCAGCAGGGCGGGCCCGCCGACGATACGTGGACGAAGACAGGGCAGTCCCCCGAAACAGCCGCGGACCGGTCAGTGACGGAGGCGAAGGCACGGCGGGTTCATCCGGAGTGCGTCGACTGCGGCGACCCGATCCCGGGCGGGCAGGAGCGGTGCGGAGCATGCCTGGGGTGGCCGGAGTGCGAGGCCGGATGCGGGCGGCGGGTAGAGCACGACGGGCTGTGCGCTACCTGCACATGGGCCGCCGAGCAGGCCACGATCGCGGTGGCCCCGAGCGAGGACGGCACCTGCCCCGGCTACGACGGCAAACCGTGCGGGCGACCGGTGCAGACGCTGGGCTTGTGCGGGCGCTGCCGGATCGCCGCCGAGGACACCAAGGCGGCGGCCGAAGCCGCCTGGGAGCACTCCGTGGCGGCGGCCGCGACGGCAGCGGCGGATGCCGAGGCCGGCGCTGTCCCTGCCGGGCCGGGGGTGGGTTGATGCGGCCGCCGTTGTCGTACTGCGAGCAAGGCGCTGCTCGCCGGGAAGGGCCAGTGCCGATGTGCGCAGGCCCGGGCAACGAGATGTCGAGGGGGGAGCCGGTATGACCACGACGACTTCCCGATCGTGGGGCCACCGGCTGCGGCCGTTGACCACGAACGAGCATTCGCTGGTGGACCGAGGGCTGCGGGCCACATGCGCGTCGGGGAAGTGCCCGGACGCCCCCACCCACGTCACCAGCTACCACTACGTCGCCGGCCGGTCCGGCCGCCGAAGCGATGCCGAGCGGTGGGTGTGCCTCGGGCACGCGGTTCGGTTCGCCAGCAAGTACAACCTCGATGCGACCGGGCTCGGGCTCGGCGGGGAGGCGAGCATGGATTCCAAGTCGTACAACGAGGGCCTGACCGAGCTGCGGGCCCTGCGGGATGAGATCAAGCCGCTGGCGACGAAGCTGGGCAAGCTGGAGCAGCAGCGTGATCGGCTGATCGAGAAGCTCGGGGCCCACGAGAAGGCGAAGGCGGACCGGCTGGCGCCGGCCGCCGGGCTGTCGGTGTCCAACATCGTCGCTCTCGTGCCCGAACTCGGGCCGAAGCCGGCCGGGGCGCTGACGGAGCAGCAGGCCGACGCCGCGGCCGAGCCCACAGTGGCGTCGGCATCCGAGCCGGCCGGCGCGCCGGTGCCGGACCTGCGGCAGCCGGCACCGGCCCGCGCGGCCGCGGAGGAGCCGCCCGCGGCGGCCGCCGAGCCTACTGCGGGGGCCGGCGACGAGACGCCCGCGGCCGTCGAGGAAGCCGCCGGCACGCCGCCGCCCGCGGCCGCACCGGCGCCGACGGCGGCCCGGGACGGCGCCAGCGCCGGTGTCGCCGGCGCGGCGGGGAAGGCCGGCAGGGACGGCGCCGGCGCGGCGGGGGAGCCCGGCGGCCGGGAGCTGCCGTCGATCCCCGCCGGCGCCGAGGGCGACCGGTGGGCGGCGGTCACGCCGAACCTGGCGTCGAAGCGGCCGAACTTCATCCAGCAGGTGCGGCAGATGGCGTTCCTCGACGCGGCCAGCGGCGAGCTCGTGTACCGCGACCAGACGTTGCGGGTCGACATCGGCACCGGCTCGGTCGCCGAGATCCTGACCGCGGTGTACGCGGTGCTGCCAGAGACGGTGGAGCGGATCTACATCACCGCCGGGGAGCCGTGGCACCGCGACGCCGGCCGGCACCCGTTCCTGCGGGACGCGGTCGCGGCCTGGCTGAACGGGCCGCTGCCGCCCGGGTGGCGGATCGAGTCCAGCCGCGGCCGCGACCGCATGGCCGGACACCTGGTCCACCACCGCAACCCCGTCGGCCGCTGGCAGCGCGGCGATCAGCACACCGAGATCCGCTCGGTGGGCGAATGGGTCGATACGGCCGGCGCCGACCCGGCGACCGTCCGCGACGCGTTCGTGCTGCTGTGGCAGGCGCTGAAGCGGCACTGGCCGGACGTGGTGCTGATGGGCTCGCCGTCGCAGACCGGCCGGGATCTGTGGTCGCGGACCGTGCCCGCCAAGCCCGGGGCGCGCTGGGCGGACGGCTACCCGGTGATGAGCGAGGAGATCCGCGGCCTGCTGCACGCCACCGCCGGCCAGGGGCGCACCGAGCTCCTCACCCCGCCGCGGGTGACCGAGCAGCTGCCGCGGCTGGTGGAGTACGACCGCACCTTCGCCTACGCCAAGCACACCTGGGCCTGTGGCGTCGGCGCGCCGCGCCGTATCAGCGCGGCCGCGTTCGCCGCCATGACCACCCGGGAGCAGACCAACGCGCTGTTCGCGCCGTCGCACTGGCAGATCCGCGTCACCGTCCCGGACAGCTGGGACCACGTCGGGCTGCTGCCCGCCCCGGCCGCCGGCGACCGTGCCTGGCACTACCCGGCCGACCCGGGCCGGACCTTCACCACCTGGGCGGGCGGCGCCGAAGTCAACCTGGCGCTGCGCAACCCGATCACACCGTGGAAGATCGAGATCCTGGACGGGCTGCTGTGGGAGTCCGGCACCCCGCTGCGGGAATGGTCGACCCGGCTGAAGGACACCTGGGCGGCGCTGCGCGCGCAGGGCGAGATCCACGGCGACGAGCGGCAGCGCACGGCCGCGCGGCTCGCGTCCCGCGCGGTGCGCGCGATCCTGCTGTACGGCATCGGCGGCTTCGCGCAGCGCCCCCGGATCACCACCGGCACCACCGCAGTCGGGCAGGAGTCGCAGGTGCCGGCCGGGGCGCAGATCATCGGCAACGACGGCGCGACGCTGACCTGGCAGCGGCACGGGGGCTTCTCCCGCGACCCGTACGCCCACCCCGAGTGGGCCGCCGGGGTGTGGTCCGGCGCCCGCGCGGCGCTGCTGTCCACGCGGATGCGCGCCGACGACGTCCACGTGGGCGCCCTGCACCTGCCGCCCGGGTCGGTGGTTGCGTTCCGCACCGACGCGATCTACGCCACCCACGACGCCGCCTGGCCCTATCACGGGCAGCCGGGCGAGTACCTGAAGAAGGGCCACCTGCCCGGGCCGATGCCCACCCCCGGCACCGAGGAGGAACTGCTGAACTACCAGGCCATGGGACGCGCCTGCTACGCCGACGAGCAGCGGAAGGTGGCCGACAAGTGAGCCCGCTGTCCGTGCCGTTCTCGCTGAACCTGGTCCCCCTCGCGCCCGGCGAGTTCGCCGCCCGCGCCACGGACCTCACCGGCCTGCTGCGCCACCTCGCCGACTACTGGGTCCACGCCGCCGGCGACGGCACCACCGACCTGGACCCGGGCACCGTCGAGGCCCTCGCCGGAGCCCTCGGCGACCTGGCCGACCAGGTCGACGTGGCGTGCATCGACGCCGCCGGAACCGAGACAGGAGACGATCGGTGACCCCCCGCCAGCGCCGCGGCCGCGGCGGCGGCCGGCAGCTCAACGAGGCCGCCCGGCTTACGCAAGTGCTCGTGGACGCCGGCTTCACCAAGGCCGACGTCGGCCGGATCATCGGCCGCAACCCCTCCCTCGTCAGCCAGTTTTTCACCCGCGGCAAGGGCGCCGCGTTCGTCGAAGCCCTGACCGCCGCGGTGCGCGAGTACCAAGTCGGCGCGGCGACCACCGTGGAAGCACTCCGCTCCGTCGCCGCGCCGCACGTCGCCCGCCGCCAAGCGCGCAGCGGTCCGGCCCGTGTACGGACCCGGGACGTCGCCGAGACCCCCGGGCACTCGGCCATGGCCCGCGCCGGCCGCCAGCACATCGCCTCCGGCGCCTCACGCCTGCGCCCCGTCGTCCAGCACACCGCCGACGTCGGCGGCCGTATCGCCTTCACTGTCCGGGCCCGCCGCAGCGCCTTCCTGATCGGCTCCGGGTGGGACGCTGACAGTCCCGGTGTGCGCCGCAACGTCGTGCAGCGGCCCGACGGCACCGAAGAACGCGCCTACGGCAACTCCGCCGGGCCCGGCATGGGCGAGGCCGGCTTCGACGCAGCCGAGTGGCAGCAGCGTGTCGACGCCGCCGGCGGCGACGTCGCCGCAGCGATCCGCACCTGGATGGTCGAGACCGGACGGCTTGCCGACGGTGCCCGTATCACCAACCTCGAAGTCCGCGGATGGCTGCCGTGACCGTTCCCGAATTCCCCGCCGATCCACCCCAGGAGCATTCCGACCATGGACCGCACCACCGCCACCCTCGCCCTCGTCTTCGGCGCCGCCATCGGCTACCTACTCCGCTCCTGGAAGCCAAGCCGCCGCGTCGTCCACTGGGCGCAGCATTGGCAGCCAGGCACCCCCTCATGGTGGCTCGCTCAACCCGTACTCGCTGCAGCGATCGCAGGACTGTGGATCAGGCACCCGAAGCGCAGCGCCGCCAACACCCGCTCGTGGGACATGGATCAGACGGTGCCTCCGCCGCAATACGATCCCGAATGGGCCGCCGAGCGATCAGCGCGCTGACCCAGCCCGAACTCTGGCCTGGGATCCTGCCGCGCGCGCCCACCTCCTCGTCCGCGCCCGCCGCCCGCCCAACTCCAGCCGAGCACACCACGATCGAGAGAAGGCCAACCATGAACGTCCGTCCCGAGAGCGTCGATCCCCGCGCGCTGGTCATCGCCCAGAACCGGCAGCGCATCGCGCACGAGGCCTACGGCTCCACCGCGAACTGGAACAGCCTGACGTCGGATGAGCAGAAGCTGATGGTCGAAGAGGCCGCCACCTGGCTGCGCGCCGCCGTCGAGGCTGGCATCGTGCCGCTCGCCGTGAAGCCGACCCGCGACCACTACGCCGTGTACCTCGATGAGGAGGGCTTCTTGTACGGCGAGTACGACGGCGACGACATCCTGCGCCTGGTCCAGGTGAGCGAGCAGGCGCAGTCCAAGGAGCGCCTGGAGGAGCAGGGAACCGAGTTCCGCCTTATCGGCTGGAGCCAGTGATGAGCGGCACAGGCGAGGGGCGCCTGCAGCCATTGGAGCTGGCTGCAGGCGCCCGCCCGTACTCTACGGCCCGCGCGCGGACATGTCCCCGGGACGTTGCCGCGGCGATCCGCACCTGGATGGTCGAGACCGGACGGCTCGACGACGGCGCCCGCATCACCAACCTCGAAGTCCGCGGCTGGCTGCCGTGACCCGCGAAGCGCAGGGCCCCGTGCCCGAAGCGGCGGTCGCCGCGTGGTTCGCGCAGGGCAGCCTCCTGGTCCTCGTCGGCCCGCCCGGCAGCGGGAAGACGACGTGGGCAGCGCAGTTCCCGCCGACATGGAGGGTCTGCCTCGATGCCTACCGGGGACTGCTCACCGACTCCGAGGCCGACCAGGGCGCCAACGAGGAGGCGCTCGCGATCCGGGCCCTGGTGCTGGAGGGGCGGCTGCGGCGGGGACGTACCACCGTGTGCGACTCCACGAGCATCGAGCCCGCCGCCCGCGCCGGCCTCCTCGCCCGCGCCCGCCGCCATGGCCGCCCGGCCGTCGCCGTGCTCTTCGACACCCCGCTGACCGTGTGCGAAGCCCGCAACGACGCCCGTGAGCGCACCGTCCCCGTACAGGTCGTGCGGGACATGCACGCCAACCTCCCGGACGTCGAGCAGCTGCTCCGGGAAGGCTTCGACACCGTCCACCACCCTCAGCCCGCCGCCCCGGCGCCCGACGAACCGGCTTGGGCACGCGACAGCACGGACGCCCTCTGAGTACCCGCCCCCCGGAAGAAGCCCCGCGGCCGGCCGCGGCAGGCGGACTCCAGCCTCCCCAGGTCCCCCAGACCTGACTTGCCCTTCCACCCGAGGAGCCATCATGGCCACGAACCACACGGTCTACCACGAGGACGCCCACTACCCGCTGTACGTGTCGCTTCCCGGGGGCAGGGTGCGGCACTTCGCACGGCTGATCAAGGAGGGCCCGGCCGTGAGCACGTCGTGCCGCAAGCGAGGCGAGCCGAACGGCGACGGCGCTGGCCTGCCGTTCTGCCGGGCCTGCGGCGGCCGGTCCAACCCGATCAGCCAGCAGTCGCGGTGAACGTCCGCCAGGCCTTGCAGGGCGCGCGGAAGGTCAGGGGCCGGCGATGAGCCAAAGGACCAGCACCGCGTCGAGATCCTGGCTGTGACGGTAGACCACGGAGATGCCGCGGCCGCCGGTCTGCTCGGGCAGCAGCTCGACGATGTAGGACTCCGAGTACGGGTCGGCGTCCGGCAGGCTGCGGCCCTGCTGGGGGTCGTCTTCCAGAGCACGGCGGACGGTTTCGACGGCGGCCTGCTCGGTGCGGCTTAACTCGCTGCGGATCTTCTCCGCGGCGTCGGAGAGGAACGCGCGGGTCACCCGGCGGCCTCGGCCTTGCGGCGCAGCTCGGCGACGACGTCGTCGGTGGGGCGGGCGAGCGCGGCCATGGCCTGGAGGTCGTAGCGCAACACGACGCGGTGCCGGTACGCCTGGGTGATTTCTCGCACGGCGGTGAGGTCGTCGAGGTCGGCCGCGGCGAGTTCGTCCTCGAACTGGGCCAGGTCGCCGGGGAAGCCCCAGTTGCCCAATGCCGTACGGAGTTCGGCGAGGGTGCGCATGGGTGGCACGAACTGGCCGGTGGGGTGCTCGGGCTGGGCGGTCACGGCGGCCTCCTGCTTCGCTCGCTGTCCCTTGACGCTACCGGGCTCGGCGACTTGGCGCGACGGGGTCAGCGGAGTTGAGCCCGCCGTTTGCCGTAGCCGCTGGTGTGCCCGCCCCGCACCACGCCGCTGATGCACTCGCCGCCGGCCGCCGCAAGGCCACCGCATCCACCCCGACCGCGTGACGTCCCCGCGGATCCCGCCCGGAGTGTCGGTGCCGTGAGCTACAGTCGGTGTGCGGTCGTTGGACCGCGGGCCCGGCTCCAGGCCCGGTTCGTCTGGCCCAGAGCGGACGAGTTCCACCGAAGGTGCTCCGCACCGAGCCACCCTCCACATCGCATTGCCCTTGCTGGCCTCGCTCTTGGCGGCCGGTGAGTCTGGGATCACCGCGAGCCGCGGAAACGAGAGCTTGAGATGCCGAAGAACCACGCGCGTAAGAAGGCCCTGGCTGACCTCAAGGACGAGTTCGGCATCAAGCACACCTGCGCCGTCGCGCTCCTGGACCACCCCGACGCCGACGAGCGGGAGACCCTGGCCGCGTACCTGGAGATGTACGTCGACGTCAACACCTACCGCGAGGCGGTCGACTACCTGCGCCAGGAGCAGAACGACCCGGCCAACCAGGTCATGTGCCGCACCTGCGGGTGGACGTACGGGATGGTCTGCCCCGAGTGCACCAAGGGGTGTGGCTGCGAGTACAACTGCACCGGCTGGCGGCACCAGGAGATGCGGGCCGCGACGGGCGACCATGACGACGACCCCAACGCCTGCCCGGAGTGCGGCGCCGGCGGCGGCGACCCCTACGGCGAGTGCGTCTGCTACGGCTACGAGGCCGTGGGTGGGGCTGCGTGAGTGCGGTGCCCGACGCGCGGGCCGTCGTCCGGCGCGGCCTGGCCGTCTTCCCGCTGCCAGCCGGGGGCCGGGTGCCCTCCCCCGGCTGGCAGCGGCTGGCGACCCGCGACGAGGCGGCGCTGCCCGAACTGCTCGCTGACGGCCGCAACGTCGGTGTCTCGTGCCGGGCCTCCGGCGTCGTCGCCCTGGACCTGGACGTCCACGACCACGACGGCCGGGCCGTGCTCGCCGAGCTGGCCGCCCGCCTCGGCGAGCCGTGGCCGGAGACACTGACCGTGGCCACCCCGAGCGGCGGCTGGCACCTGTACTTCGCGGCGCCGGACGCCTGCACCACCGGCAGCGTCTCCGGTGGCCGGACCGCACTGGGGCCCGGGATCGACGTGCGCGGGCCGGGCCTGCGCAGCGGCGGCTACCTCGTCGGCCCCGGCTCCGTTGCCGGAGGCGGCCGGTACACCGTCGAGCGGGACGTGCCGGTGGCTGCACTGCCGGGGTGGATCGCCGCCCGGCTCCCCAGCCCTCTCGTGGCGTAAGACGTCGTACGAGCGCGTCACCGCGGGCCTCGGCTCGGACCGATCCGCGCGGTCGCCAACCGGACCGCGGAGGACGAGGAGTTCATCGTGACCGCCGCCACGCAGGACGGCACCAAGATCGGCAGCGGCGGCGGCCCCACCATCGCCGAAGCGCTGATCCGGCTGAACCGCCACCAGCCCGGGCCCGGCGACGCCGAGCAGACCGCCAGCGGCGATCCCTGGGCCACCGACGGCTACAGCGACGAACCCCCCTTCTAGGAAGGCCCGGACACCGTGACCCACGATCCTCCAATCGCCACCCGGCCCGAGCCGCGCAAGGTCGCGCTCTGTCTCGTCAGGGCGACCGCGCTCCACGAGGCCGCCTGCCGCTCCGGCGCGTACGGGCCGTCCGAACCCGACTGGGAGATGCACCGCAGCCTGACGGCCGCGCTGGAGAGCTGGCAGACGGACGGCACCCTGCGCGAGGACTCACTGCTGCTGACCGAGTGGCTGGCGGTCGATCTGGTCGCCTACCTCCTCCGGCAGCTCGGCGACCGGGCCCGCCTGGAGAGGTGGCTTCGCGACTTCGGCGACCAGGTCTGCCAGGCACAGCAGCACGCCCATCCGGCCGGGCCCACCGCGATCGAGATCCTGTCGGTCGTCGCCGACGACCTCGACATCCGCCCGCAGGACCGCGCCGCGGACGCACGCCTCATCCGGATCGGCGCACCGCACCTGCTCTACCTCCGCACCGGCCACGAAATAGAAGACGCGCGGGAACTGGCTCTGACGTTCGCCTTGTGGGCAGGCTCGCAGCTGTCCTCGCTCCTGGCGGACGACGCCGAGCGGATCACCGCCTACATGGACGCACGCGAGTCCTGAGCCTGGTCAAGCGGCTCTCGCCCTTCCTCTCACCCCACCTGGAGGAACACCATCATGACCACCACCCTCACGTCGTACGGGCCCCGTCAGTTCCGCGACCGGGCCGCCCTCGCGGAGTGGCAGTTCCAGCGGGCCGCACGCCTCGGCCTCATCCCACCTGCCGACCAGGGCGGCCGCTGGTCGGCGGACGCCTTCAACGAGGTCACCGCCCGCCTCGACGCGCTCCGCAAGGCGGTCGGCACCATGCCCGACGTCGGCGCGCGACGCGCGGAGGACTACCTCGCCGAACACCGGCCTGACCGTCCACCCGGGCACCGCCGCCGAACTCGCCCGGCGAGGCCACCTCCCCCGGCGCGGAGAACACAAGGGGCACCCGCTGTACTGCGGGCTGACGCTGGAGCACTTCACCGACCGCCGCAAGGTCGCCCGGGCCTTCACCGCCGGCCGCACCTACACCCGCGACGACGCGTCCGCCGCCCTCGGGCTGCGCACCACCGACTTCGACCACCTTTGTGCGCGCGGGCCTGCTGACCCACTGCGACACCACCGTCTCCGCCTGGCACAGGGGCATCGTGATCCGCCTCTACCGGCAGGCCGATGCCCGCGAGCGGGGCGCGGTGCGGCCCGCGCGGAGCGGGCGGCGAGACAGACCGGGACGGCGGCCCGCCGTGCCGCAGTCCGCTGACCTTCGGAGGACGGGCTGAGCGTGACGTCGTGCACATCGAGGTGGTGTGGCGACACGGGCGGGTGCCTGTTCTATTCGGAGGGGTGCGGCGGGGCGACGTCCGCGGCTGCTTCGGGCCGGTCGCTGGGCGGTTCGGTGGCGGGCGGTGTCGCACCGTCCGCCCCACCGCGGCCGGAGTGGGATCGGTCGTCCAGGGTGATGGTGACAGGTTCCCCGTCTGTCGCCAGCGTGGTCAGCTGGTGGTGGACGCGGTGGTAGAGGGTGGTGGCCAGTTCCCAGTCGCCGTCTCCCTCCTCGGCGGTGTGCTTGACGCTGTACAGGCTGATCAGAACAGCGATCAGGGAGCGGCCGGAGACGGTGGTGCTGACGCGCTCGTTGCCGTGATCGGTGATCTGGGGCGGGACGCGGAAGTGGGGGTGGCGTCCGGCGTGCGCGGTGATGAACTCCCACATGTCGCGGTGGCAGATCAGGATGGCTGAGGACACACGCGCGGCCTGCTGCAGCAGGGCGCTGTGGTCCTGGGTGACGTCGGGTGCGCTGGTGCTGTGTGCCGCTGCGGCCTGCTGGGCGTGCCGGTCTTCGAAGCTGGTTGCCAGCGTCCTCAGTTCCTGGCGGATCTCGGTGAGTTCCTGGTGCTGTTCGTCGCGGGCGGTGAACTGCGCGTCCTGGGCGTCTTTGAGGCCGGTGAGGACGGTGCGCAGTGTGGAGAGTTCGTCGGCTAGAACGTCGCGAACAGTCTGCTGCAGCTGCTCTTCGAGTCCGGACGGCTGCACTTCATCCTCCGCGCCGACGTGCTCAGCAGGCGCGGAGGGCAGAGGCCCGGCGGGCGGAGGGTCAGTGTCTGTCGTGGCAGGGCCGGCTGACGCAGGGGGCAGGGAGTGACTGGTGGGAGCGGCCTTGTCTGAGTCAAGGCCGGGGGAGAGGGCGACGGCGTGCGGGGTAGCCGGTGCCGTCGGTTCGGTGTCCACCAGCCGGGCCGGCGCGGTGGTTCCTGTCGCGGGCGGGGCTCCGACGGCGTCTTTGACCTTCTGGACTTCCTGCCGCAGGTGCGTGATGGCCGTGCGTACGTCCTCGCTGAGTTCGTCGCGGCTGGCCGCAAGCCGGTTCCTCGTGTCCTTCAGGTCGTTGCGCATCCGGGACAGTTCGGCGCCCACGGTGTTCGCGGTTTCACGCTGGGCTGCCTGGCCACTGGCTTCGAGGTTGTCGATCCCCTTGCTCAGCGCATCCTGCAGGTTTGTGCTGGTCTGCATGACTGTGGCGTGCAGCATCGCCAGTGTGTTGGACAGATCCTGGCCCCGTGCCACGTAGATCCCCTTTGCCGTCGAGTCCGGTGATCGGGTGAACTTGGAACATTTGGCGCCTTGAAGGTCTGCCCCGGATGTACACCACTTCAGCGGTCTGATCCGGCCATATGCCGCCACGAAGCCGCGCGCCGCCGAAGGTCCCGTGTCATACGGATCCGACTCGTTGCGCTCAGCGGCGTCGGCTGCCCGCTCGTCTACCACAGCGACTCCGAGGTCACCGTCATCGACCTGCGCCGCCGGTACATCCCCGACGACAAGGACCCCGACAACGTCGACGGCGAAGGGCGCCGCTACCGGCATCGGTGGGTCGTCTCCGGCCACTGGCGCAATCAGGCCCACGGCCCGGACCGCTCCCTGCGTCCGGCAGACCTGGATCCCCGCCTACGTCAAGGGCCCGGGAGGCGCCCCGCTGCTGGCCACTGAGAGAGTCAACGTCTGGCGGCGATGACGCAGCCCCGTCGCCGCCCGAAGGAAGAAGCGGCCGAACGGCGACGGCCTGTCGTTCTGCCGAGCCTGCGACAGCCGGCCCAACCCGATCAGCCAGCAGTCGCGGTGAGCGTGACAATCCATTTCCTGGGGCACGCCCCCCCGGCCTTGACCCCGCCGCCGGAGCCGGAGACCCCGCCGCCGGAGCCGCCCACTTCCGTATCCGGTCCGCCTCCGTGGGCTTTCCGGAAGTCAGTGCGGCGGGGGCTGTATCGAGCGCACGACGGGCAGGGCGCCGGCAAGCCGAGGGTGTGACTTCGCCCGGTATCGCAGCACGCTGACGCTACGTCCGATCGCGCGAGCGGCCGCTTCCATGGTGTGACCCTCCTCCAGCAAGTGCGCCGCCCGGTCCGCCTCCGTATCCGTGAACGGTCTCTTCTCTCGTCGCGGCAGGCCGAGTTCGTTCGCCCACCTGCTCACAGTAATGACGGTGACGCCCATACGTTCCGCGATGGCGGTCTGCGTCAGGTTGGGGTCGGCCCACAGCTTGCGCAGTCTGGCTGCCGTCCTCGGATCGGCGATCCGGGAGCGTTGCCCACCGTTCGTGCGGCGAGGCGGTGGTAAGGCGGCAGCGAGCCGGGCGTGAGACCGTGCCCGGCCCCGCAGGTTCTGGATGCTGCATCCGATCGCGCGGGCGGCAGCCGCGATGCTCTGCCCTTCCTCCAGCATCTCCGCCGCCCGGTCAAGGTCTGCGTCCGTGAGCGACTGGCGCCGTTCCCGCGGCGGCAGGGCGGCTGCCAACCCGGCATGGGATGCTGCGCGGTGCCTCAGCGCGGCGATGCTGCATCCGATCGCGCGGGCGGCAGCCGCGATGCTCTGCCCTTCCTCCAGCATTCGGGCTGCTTGATCGAGGTCCGAATCCGTGAAGCGTTCCCGAGAGACCTGGGGGCGTCGTGGCAGGCCGAGTTTGTTCGCCCACTTGTGCACGGTGGTGGCGCTGACGCCCATACGTTCCGCGATGGCGGTCTGCGTCAGGTTGGGGTCGGCCCACAGCTTGCGCAGTCTGGCTGCCGTCCTCGGATCGGCGATCCGTGAACGTTGCCCTGGCGGCCGACGGACAGATGGTGGTAGGGCAGCGGCGAGCCGGGCGTGCGACCGTGCCCCGTCCCGCAGGTCCTTGACGCTGGCTCCAACGGCGCGGGCGGCGGCCGTCATGGTCTGGCCGCCCTCCAGCATCTGCGCCGCCCGGTCAAGGCCCGCGTCCGTGAGCGGCTGCCGTTGCGGCTGCTGGGCAGAGCGGATCCACGGGAGCGCCGCATCCTCCAGCGTGGCGAACCGGGCATCTTGTGCGCGCCATTCCTCTACGGTCGTGAACTCGACCCCGAGCACGTAGGCGGCCAGTTCCCGGTCACCGCGGGTGCGTACCAGCGCGGCGAGGTAGTCCGCCCTCCTGGCCAGGTACTGGCTTTCCAGCGGCTGGCCGTCGACAGCGGCCCGCAACTCGCCGTCCTGGGCGGCTACCTGCGTGAGCGTGGCCGAGGACTTGCCGACCATCGCAGCCGCCTCCTGCACCGTCTTGCCGGCGCGGAGAGTGGCCAGCACGATCTCCCGCTCGCCGGCGCTGAGACCGCGGTACCGGCTGGTCTCAGCATTGTGGGCGGTGCGGCAGCGCCAGCACCGCCCGCCTTTCCGCCATCCTCGTGGGGTCCCGCATCCCCGCCCGTCTGCAGCACACGGCTCGCTCATGACCTGGCCTCCGGCCGGTCTACGTCGTCCGCGAAAGCGATCGACAGGGCTGGGACCTCCTGGGCGATGCGGGCGCACACGGCGCGATGCCAGCTGGCGGGAAACGGGATGCCGGGGTGGGCGGCGTGGTACTCGGCGTCGGTGCGGAAGGTGAGGATCGCGGGGTCGGGCAGGTCCGTCAGCTGCTCGATGCACCCGCCGATGAACTCGCCGGTGCGCTGCTCCAGGTCCTCGATCTCCAGGCGCACTCCGTCAGGGATGGGGTACTTGCCCTGTTCCCAGCGGCGGACGGTGCGCGGGGTGACGTTGAGGTGTTCGGCGAGCCAGTCGCCGGACAGGCCTAGGAACTCGCGGGCGATCTTGAATTCCGCATCGCTCATGCGTTCGTCCTCGGGCATACCGGGCGGATCGCTGTACTGCTGCTCGGTCATGGCCGGGCTCCTCACATGGTGATGGCTGTGCCCCCGCCCGAGCCGGGCAGGGGCACAGCCGGTTGGGGCTGTCAGCTCTCGTCGGCGTGATCGTGCCGGCCGAGTTCGTGACTCATCTTCCGCAGCTCCGTGATCTGCCGGGCGTAGGCGGCCCGGGCCTTGTCGGCGGTGCCGTACACGTCGGTGTCGCTGAAGCCGTTGCCGTCCCAGACGGTCACCGTGCGGGCGTCGCGCCGCACACCGCACGTGGCCTCGGCGTCGTGACCGCAGCCGTCGCAGTCCTCGGTGTCGACCCATTCCTGGTAGTCGGCCGGGGACCAGTGGCCGGCCTGCGACTCGACAGCGGAGTTGCGGACGTGCTCGCAGCCGGCGGCCGTGCCGCCGCAGTAGGTGCCGCGGGGCGACCAGCGGATCGCCGAGCCGTTCGCCAGGACGAGGGTGTCGGCGGTGGTGGCCTCGGCGTCGACCTCGTGCAGCTCGCCACCGACCTGGAGGCCGCCGGTCCAGGCGAGAGGGCCTTCGGCCGCGTCGTCGGCGGTCAGCGGGGCGTGGGAGTTCATCAGGTAGGCGAGCGCCTGGGAGTCCATGAACCGGTTCCTTCCGGTCGGGGTCTGGGGCTGATCCCCTGACCTCACAACACCAACACTAGCGTCCTAAAATAGGACGCACAAGCTTGTGTGCGCAGAACAGTCCGGTCATGCACGGTCCAGTGCCCTGCGTCCGCGCTCGACGGACTTCTGGACGCCCGACCGGCTGAGGCCCACGGTCACCTTGCGGACCGGGACGGCCACCGTCAGTTCGGCTTCCGTTCCCGCATCACGTTGGCGGCGGGCGGGTGGGAAAGTGGCCCGCGGGGTGGGCCAGACAGGCGTAGCCTGAGTACCTCATCAGCCCCTCCTGGGATTCATCGCCGCCAGCATGTTTCAAGGAGGCTGACGTGCAGACCCGACTCACCGCCCCGCTCGTCGCCGAGATACGCCGGGACGTCGCCGCCGGCCACTCCACGATCAGCAGTTGGGCCGACCGGCTCGGGCTCGGCTGGTGCACCGTCGAAGGAGCGGTCTACGGGTGGACATGGCGGAGCGTCACGGACCCGCCGCCGCTGTCGCCCCCCTCGTCTCGAATCCCCGCTCCGCCCTCGAACACCGCGCTCTCCGGGCAGATCGTTGCGGCGATGCGCCGTCGGTACCGCACCGGGTCGGTCAGCTACGCCGCTCTCGCTGCGGAGTACGGCGTAGGCGAGACCACCGTCCGCAAGGCCGTTCTGGGATTCACCTGGCGGCATGTCGCCGAGCCACCCGTTACCAGGGCCGATACCGGCGGCTGGAGTTCCGTCTCGGACGCCGACAGGCGCGAGATCGCCGAGCGGCGCCGGGCCGGGGAGACCTTCCGCAGCATCGCAGCCGCGCTGAGCCTGGACGTGGCCGTCGTGCACCGAGCCCATACTGCGTCGCAGACCGCGCGGCCGCCGCACGTCCGCCCCGGCGCTGCGGGCTAGTTCGCGACACCGGGCCGGGCAAGGCGATCGGCGGCCGCCGCGCGAGCGGGCAGCCCTCTGCGCAAACAGCCGGTCATCGGCGACTTCTCCGGCCCGGCCGCCGCCGTCGCCCGCCGCCGGGGCACCCCCGTCGGCGCCGCCTGGCGTGCCGCGGCGCTGGCGCACACCGTCATCCGGCTACGGCCGCTGCTGGCCAGCAACGCCCTGTCCACCCAAGCACTTAACCCCGGGGTGTTGCACTTAGCCCCGGGGTTAAGTATTGTCGTCGGTGAGGCAGCGGGACCGCCCGAAGCCCTGATCGGAGAAGGAGCCTCCGATGACCGAGACCACCGCCATCCGCATCATCGAGTGCACCGACCCCCTGGAACTGTTCACCCACTACGACGGCCAGTCCGACGCGCAGGGCGCGTACATTGAGCTGGACCTCCACGACGGCACGCTGCTCGCCGACTACGACCCCGAGGTCGGCGGCGCGATCCCGTTCTCCGTCTACCACGGCTTCGAGCGCCGCTACAGCATCCCCATCCTGACCGGCGCCGCCGCCAACCGAGTCATGACCGAGATCAAGCAGTTCGCCGAGCGCATCCTGGCCGACTGGGAAGAGGAGTGGGACGGTCACAACATGAAGGCTGTCCTCGGCGAGGACGCCCAGGCCGCCGAGCAGCAGATCATCAACCACCTCGGCTGCGACCTGCCCCCTTGGGACGGCGAGAACCAGGGCTTCGCCGACGGTGACCTCGTGCAGGAGTGGGACCTCGACGGAGCCACCAACGGCAACGAGGTCGACGATGAGGGCATTACCGCCGAAACCACCGACAAGGAACTGGAGGCCATCGCCGACCGGATCATCGCCGAGCTGGCCAGCATCAACGGCGAGGGCGGCGCGGCCGTCTGCCCGGAGCTGCTGCCCCACCTCATCGAACTGCGCGACGAGATGAAGCAGCAGGCCGAGGACAACGAGGACTGAACATCACCGACGTGAGCGGCCCGCCACCGGACGCATCCCGGGGCGGGCCGCTCCGGCAGGGAAGGAGCCCCCGCCATGCCGGACACTACCGCCACCGACACCGCCCACATCCTCGACCGCATCAGACAGGCAGACAGCCGCATCGCCGCCACCCGCGCCGCCCAGGAACACGCCGCCGACGACAAGGCCCGCGCCGTCGCCGACCTGGCCGCAGCCCACGGCGGAGGCAAGGCCGGCGCCGAAGCCGCCGCGGCCGAACTCGGCGTCTCACCCACCACCGTGTACAAGGCCGTCACCCGCTCCCGCAACGCCGACGCCCCGCACCGCCGCCTGCCTCCCGGCTGGCCCGAGCGCCTCCTGGCCGCCGAACTCGCCGACGTCCCCCCGCTGCCCGCCTGCCACTGGCAGGCCCTGGCCTGGATGGTACGCGGCACCATCATCGACGACGTCTGGGTCGACTCCAGCCCCGGCGAGCTGCTGGCCGACGACGCCGACGAGTGCGACGACTTCGACGAGCCCGACCGCAGCGAGATCGCCGCCGCCGCCCGGCTGTGGACCCGCCCCCAGGCCTTGGCGGTCATCGACGCATGCCAGCGCGGCGACCTCGACGCGCTGCCCACGGCAGCGGAGGACCGGGCATGACCGCACCGGAGACGTGCATGGCAGCAGGCGCGGCCGGCTGGCGCTGCGGAGGCCGCTGCCGCCGCCCCCGGCTGCCCGCCGGCACCGCCCGAGCAGACGGGAGCGAACCGGGGGAACGGGAGACGGAGAAGTGATCCGACCCCGCGAACTCCCAAAGGTCCGCCACCAGATGGCGCGACACCTGGACAACCCGGCAACATCTCTGCGGACCGGAACCGACGCACACATCCACAGCGGCCTCGACACGCTCGCCCGCCATCTGCGCGCCGCCGAGCTGTACTGGGTCGCCCCCGACATGACCGCGCTCGCCGCGTCCTCCGGCGCGCAGCTGGCCGCCGCCCGCTGGTCGACCGCCGACAGGCCCACCCCCTGCGGACTGATCGTCTTCGGCGGCGGCGTCGGCTCCATCGACACCGGCGGCGTAACCATCCCCGTCGAGGCGTGCACCTGGGGGCCGCACGAGGACGGATGCGTCATCTGGCTTCTGCTCTCCCGCCGCCGGCTCGAAGCGGAGATGGCCCGCACCGACCTCACGCTGGTGGAAGGGGAAACCCCGCCGCTCATCCCCGTCTTCGGTTTCACCATGCCCGTCACCACCGAGCCGGTCTCCATGACCGAGGCCGACCCGAAGGCCACGGCCGTCGTCGCCGCGCTCGCCGCCTCCTGGCTGCTGTTGCAACAGCCCCAGCTCATCGACCGCACCCGCGAGCAGGCAGACCGCAAGGACCGCCGCGCCCTGGCCCGCGCCGGCCACAGCGACTCCGAGGTCACCGTCATCGACCTGCGCCGCCAGTACATCCCCGACGACAAGGACCCCGACACCGGCGAAGGCGAAGGGCGCCGCTACCGGCACCGGTGGGTCGTCTCCGGCCACTGGCGCAACCAGGCCCACGGCCCGGACCGCTCCCTGCGTCGGCAGACCTGGATCCCCGCCTACGTCAAGGGCCCGGGAGGCGCCCCGCTGCTGGCCACTGAGAGAGTCAACGTCTGGCGGCGATGACGCAGCCCGCCGTCGGCGCCCGAAGGAAGACGCCGAAGCCCTGGGCGGTGGCCGACCGGCCTCGGCCCGGCGAGCGCATCGGCGGCGGGTTACTCGGTGACTGGCCCGGGCGGGGTGCGGACGTTCACCTGTACGCCGACAGTGGGCGGCCTCAGCTCCTCGCCGCCGCGGCCACCGGCACCGCGTCCGCGGCGGCGAGCGTCGCGCAACTTCCCCCGCCGGCGGGAACACGCCGACCTCCGGTGGCGGCTACCTCACGACTCGGATTCACCCTCTCCTACGGGCCAGCGTTTCCGTCGGAAACGCTAGTCTCGTCCCGTCGTCCCGTCGTCCCGTCGTCCCGTCGTCCCGTCGTC
>AZWL01000029.1 GCA_000514715.1 Streptomyces sp. CNH099
TGGGTGAAGAACGACCGGCTCAACCACGCCGGCTACCTCTGGGCCTTCGCCTCCATCACCGCCTCACCCGGCGCCAAGACCCATTACCGCAGGCGCCGAGACGACCACGGCGACTGGCACGCAGCCGCCCAGCGCAACCTCTTCAACCGCATGCTCGGCCAGCTCTACTACTGCCTCCAGCACCACGAGATGTTCGACGAGCAGACCGCGTTCCCCACCGAACTCGCTGCCGCCGCTTGACACGTTGAGCGCCTGAGGTGTCTAGCAGGGCG
Organism: Streptomyces sp. CNH099; assembly: GCA_000514715.1. GTDB lineage: Bacteria > Actinomycetota > Actinomycetes > Streptomycetales > Streptomycetaceae > Streptomyces > Streptomyces synnematoformans. Next base: position 273 of record AZWL01000029.1, read on the forward strand.
GCCCGCTAGGTCTAGCACCCCCGCTTGGGTCAGGCGGCGCGCCTGTCGGCGTCACGGCGGGTGATGGCGGCGAGGATGTCGGCGCGGGCGACGCCGCGGCGGTTGCGGCCGGTGCCGTCGTCGTCGGTGCCCCACACCTGGTCGGTCTTGATCCCCCACGGCTTGAGAGCAGCAGTGACGCTCTCGCCCTTCCACTCGCCGTAGACGTCCGGGCGCAGCTCGGCGAGACGGGCGGCGATCCGCTCGCACCACACCTTGTCCTCGTCGGCGGCGGTCACGCTGCGGACGTCGCCGAGGATGTCGAGCCCGGCGCCGGCCGCCGGCTCCTCGCCGATCGCGTGGCCGGTGACGTTGCCGTACTCCTCACGCAGCACCCGGGCACGCTGCACGATGCGTTCGGCGGCCGGGGCGTCCACGAAGGTGCCGCACACGATCCGCGGATCGTCTCCCTCGCCGGACATCCAGCAGATTCCCAGATCGGAGCGGGAGAACATGGTGGCGCGGATACCGGCCTTGTACATGCCGGTGCCGAGGATCATGTCGTTCGCGGTGTGGCCCATGACCTTCAGGGCGAAGCGGAGCACGGCGTTGTTGGTGATGCCGGGCGGCAGTGACTTCGCGTCGGGCCGCTGTGTGGCGAACATGCCGACGATGCCCAGGGCCGGGCCCCGCTTGGCGATGTCGGTGCAGATGGACTCCAGCTCAGGCCCGTACTTCTCGTGCTCGAACGGCACCTGAGTTTCGTCCATGCCGATCACGATGGGGTGCAGTCCGAGGCTCTTGTCGTTCGCCAGGTCGGGGGTGACCTTGTTCTCGGGGCAGCGTTTGCGCGGCAGCGACTTGACGACCTTCGCGCGGCGCCGCAGCTCGGTCTTGACCTCCCGCAGCGCGTGCAGCACGTACAGGACGTCTTCGTCCTCGTCGCCGGCCCGGTAGGCGTGGCACACCGGCTCCAGCGGCCCCAGGTCACCGGTGCCTTTGAAGTCGAACGCGAGGATCTGCGCCCGCGGGTCCAGGGCGGCGATGAGCAGCAGCAGCCGCAGCAGGAACGTCTTGCCCATCCGCGGGATGGCGCCGATGACGACGGACGCGAACATCAGCGTCACCGACACCCACCGCATCCGCTGGTCATTGCCGAACACGATGGGCTTGAACAGGTCGACCTGCCCGTCCTTGGCCAGCGGCCACGCCGGGCGCTTCGTCTCGTTCATGGGCCGGTCCGCCACGAACAGCTTCAAGTGCCCCTCGTGCTCGTGCTCGTCGCCGGACGGCCACACGCACCCCAGCTTGCGCCGCAGACCGGACGCCAGGGCCTTGCGCTCCTCCATGACGTCGTCAGGGGTGACGCCATAGGGCAAGTCGAGTTCGGCGAGGTAGCCGGGCCCGTCACGGCTGATCTCGTGAGTGAAGCGCATCCCGTCCATCTCGCCGCCCTTCCGGATGGCGGCCGTGATCTTACTGTTCCCGATGGCGTTCAACCCGCGCAGCACGATGGAGTGCGTCAGCTTCTCCACCTCGGTGCGCAGCACCGCCGGGCCGATGACCGGCGCGTCCTTCGGCTGGCCGAACCAGCCCAGGGCCAGCACACACAGCCCTGCCGCCAGGTACAGCCAGCCGGGGCCGACGACGTACAGCGTGAACGCCAGCGCGATGCCGAGGACGCAGGCGACGGCCGCGAGCAGGCCCCGCAGGCGGACCCGGTCACGCTGCAGCCGGCGCAACTGGCGGTACTCGTCGAAGTCCTCGTTCGCCACGGCGACGGCCCGCAGGGGCGCGGCCTCCCCGTCCCAGACCAGGGACCGGGTTCCGCGCGCGAACCGCGCGGCGCCGGCCGGGGCGTAGCGCAGCAGCCCGAACGCATACGCGCCCGTGATCAGCCGCACCCCGTGATACCGGGTCGCGTACCAGGCGTGGGTGCTCAGCCGCTTCGTCTCGGCGGTGAAGTTCGCGCGGCTGCGCGCCCACCCGGGCACGATCGGCCGCCGCTTCTCGGTGAACACCCCCGTACCCGGCAGGCCCGGAGGGTCGACCGGAACCCGCTTCGGCGGGGCCTCGGGGGTGTCTGCCGGCGGCAGCGGCAGCTTGGTGAGCGACGCCGTACCCGGCGGTGTACCCGGCGTACCCGCGCCCGCGGGTACGTGCCCGTTAGGCGCACCCGGGGAAGCGGGTACGAACGGAGTGCTGATGTCTGTCACAGTGATCTTCCTGTCTCTCGATAAGGGGGATGGGATAGGGCCCGGGTACGGCTCGTGGTGTGGAGCCGGTGGCCGTACCCGGGCGGCGCTACAGCCCGACGCGGCGGGCTTCCCGCTCGACCTCCCGCAGCCGGCGCTCGGCCTCGGCGGCGGCCTGGCGGGCGGCCTTCCTGTCGTCACCGCGGGCGAGGCGCACACCGGTCCGGGCATCGGACTCCGCCGAGCGGGCCGCGTCGAGCCGCCGCTGCATGGCGGCCTGGTCCCGGCGTCCGCGCTCCTCTGCGCTCTTGTCGATGGCGTCTATCCGGTTGGTGATCCGCGAGTCGACCCGCTCGTCGCCAGCCTCGTACTGACCAAGGCCGCGGGTCTGCCAGCCGCCACGAGCGACCAGGCGGCGACGCTCCCGCTTCTCCGCGGGGGTGTAGCTGCGGTAGGGCTCAGCCACGGTTTCCCTTCCCGGCCGGGACTCTCCCGGCCCCACCACGCCCGCCGGGTGCGAAGTCGATCGGGCACTTCGCAAGCCGGTTGGCGCGGAAGGGCCGGGCTCAGCCCTTACGGCCCATGACGTCCTTCCAGATGCCGTAGAGCACCAGCACGCAGATGGTGACGGCCACGGCCCCGATGGCTACGGCGATGGCAAACACGGACAGCACGGCGAGGAACAGCGACCCCGCGGCGAGCCCGGCCAGCACCTTCCCGGCGCTCACCGCCGGCCGGGCCGGCGGATAGTGCGGGTGGGAGCACGGCGGCGGCGCGGACGGCCGGTAGCAGTCGCAGTCCGAACCGTGCCGGTGGGGTTCGAGGTTCACGGCCGTACCTCCGTCAGCTCGTTACGGATGCGCTGAGCGCGGGCCTGCCCGACGCTGTAGCGCTCCCGCAGCGTCCGCACAGACGGCACCGAACCGCCGCGCAGTGCCTCGGCGAAGTGCCCGCGGGCGTCGGCTGTGTGCTCGTCCTCGTCCGCCGGCGGGCGCGCCGGGTACACCTCGACGTGCGCCTCGGGTGCGTACTGCGCCCATACCTCCGGCCGGGTACGCGGCGCCCGCTCGGCGAGTACCGCAGGCGTCGGAACCGCATCCACGGACGGGGGCCCGGGTACACCCTCGACGGCCGCGGGGTACGCCTCGGGTACGTCAGGGGTACACGCCGTCGTGTACCCCTGCTCCGGGGTGACCCAGGGGTTCGGCAGCTCGACGGTCGCGAGCCGTGCGGCGTGCCGCCGGGCGGCCAGCGCGGCGAGGAGCTGCCCGCGCTGCGCCTCGTTCGTGCCCGCCTCGGCGCGCGCGACCGCCTTGGACAGCCGCTTCTCCAGCAGCCGCCCGCGGCGGCCCGCGCGGGCCTTCCCGTCGAGCACCGACAGCCGCGCCGCGTGCTCCACGGCCCGCCCGGTCCACCGGTCCCGCGTGATCTGCGCGGCGTCGCGGTCGCGCTCGACGACGCCGAGGCGGGACAGCGCCCGCTCTCGGACGTCCCGGGCGACGAGCGCGACGAACCCGCCGGCCTCGGCGTCAGGCCGCTGGTGCCGCAACTCCACGCCCATCGCCAGATGCCACAGCAGCGCGGCGAAGACGGGACCGACGACCGCGCGGACCGTACCCCCCAGCGGACCCGCTTCCGAGTACGCGGCCACCACCTGTACCCCCGTGATGAGCCACACGAGGGTGCCGGGTGTACCCGCCGTACCCGAAGCGAGGGTGTTGTGCCGGGCGAGGAACGCGCACGCGAACAGAACAAGCTCGCCCGCGGCGAAGAAGGCGGCCCGCTCCGCGCTGTCGGCCATGTCCAAGCTGTGCTTCGCGAACCGCCACGAGGTGTCAGCGGAGTACGCCGTGCACGCCGCCGCGGCGATGCCGGTCACGACGACCGCCGCCGGGGTGCGGGTCTTGTCGGTGCGTACCCGCCGGGGGCGGCGCGCGGCCCACCGGACCGCGAGCAGCGCCAGCACGAACGCACCAGCCATCGCGGCGGTCAGGTAGGGGTGCGCCGCCACCCAGCGGGTCAGGGTCTCGGGGGTCATCGGGCGGCCTCCTCGTCGCCGAGGACGGCGCGCACCGCGCGGTGAGCGGCCAGCGCGAAGCCGTGCCGATCCCGCATCCGGTACGCGACCAACAGGGCCAACAGCAGCGACTCGACCGGCGGCAGCGGCCGGGCCGACCGGGACGCAGCCGCGAGGGCTTTCCGCTCGGTCGGGCGCGGAATGTGGGTGTAGCGGCATCCGCTCATGCCGCACCACCCGTCAGGCGCAGCGTGTTGCCGGTCGACGTGGTGCGCTGGACCTCGCCAGACCCCGCGGGCGCGGGAGCGGGCGGCTTCTCGTCGGCCGCCACGCCGAGGCTGACGGCCAACTGCCGCAGGCGGTAGGTGTCGAACTCCTGCCGCAGCTCGCTGTTCTGCTGCTCAAGCTGCGCCACGCGCTGCTCCAGGCGGATGACGGCGGCGGTGCGAATCATCTCGCGCTCCATGCGCTCACGGCGCAGCACCAGCGCCGACACACGGGTCTTCGCCATCGCTCAGCGCTCCATCTGCGCGCGGAGCGCACGGAGGCTGTCCACCCACGCCTGCGCGCGGGCGATGAACAGGTCTGCCTCGACGCCGCGCAGCTCCGCCGTCGCCTCGCCCTGTACGAACAGCACCGTCTCGGACCGCTCGCCGGTCTCGTCGAGACGGGCCAGCTCCACGCGGGCCAGCACGCTCCCCTCACTCTGCAGCCCACCCGGAACGGTGAGCTGGGCCTGCTCCGAGAAGTGCGGCGTCAGCCACGGGCCGGCGTCGTGGGCGGCCGACGCGCGGTCCTTGCACCACGGCGGGCAGGGGGTGGGGTGCTGGAGAGCGGGGGCGTCGGCCGCGGACCCGTTCGACTCGACGGCGGCGAGGGGCACGGTGGGGTTGACCGGGCTAAGTACGCTCTTGGACACGGTTGGACTCCTTGCAGTGGAAGGGTCTGGCCTAGGCGCCGTTCCGGGGGTGGAGCCCCGGGCGGCGCCGTCTTTCTGTCTTGCTTCGTGGTCACCCTACACGTCATCGTGTTCAAAGTGAACACACGCGTGAGGGTTAAGTTGGGCGGCCCTCGCGGGGAGCAGTACGGGTGCCGTACACATGAAAGCTAGATAGAAGCCAGCATGCGAAGCCTTCCGAATATAGAAAACCAGCAGGTCAGACCGCTACCTGCCGATCTCTGCTGGCCTGGGGTGCGCCCGAAAAGACCTTGTAAAGCGTAGGTCGTCGGTTCGAATCCGACAGGGGGCTCTTGCCGCGCCCCTCGGGCGCTTCCTGACCTGCGGAAAATGCGGAGGCGGTCGACGCCGGGACATGGCAGGCTCACGCGGGCCGATGAGTTCCGGCGCGCCCGCCGGTCTGTCTCGGTGAAGCAACCGACCATCCAGTCCGGCGGCCCCTCGGCTGCGAGGTGACTGCGATCAGGAACCCCGGCGAGGAGCTGTCATGCGAGTTGTGCGAGCTGCGATATCGAAGCGATCCGCCGCGGCGGAGGCGGACGGGGGGCGGACGCCGGTCGTGGTGCGGCTGCTGGTCCTGGCGACGTTCGTGGTGATCCTCAACGAGACCATCATGATCAACGCCATCCCGCGGCTGATGGAGTCCATGCACGTCACCGAGCGGTCGGCGCAGTGGGTGTCCACCGCCTTCATGCTCACGATGGCCGCGGTCATCCCCGTCACCGGCTGGTTCCTGCAGCGGGTCACCACCCGCCGGGCGTACGCGCTGGCCATGGGCACGTTCCTCGCCGGCACCCTGCTGTCGGCGGTCGCGCCGGCCTTCGCGGTGCTGCTGGCGGGACGTATCGTGCAGGCCGCCGGCACGGCGGTGATGATGCCGCTGCTGATGACCACGCTGATGACGGTGGTGCCCGCGGAGCACCGCGGCAAGGTGATGGGCCAGGTGACGCTGGCGATGTCGGTGGCGCCCGCGCTCGGGCCGACCGTGTCCGGGGTCATCCTGCAGGTCGGCTCGTGGCGGCTGCTGTTCGTGGCCGTGCTGCCGATCGCGGCCGCGGTGACCGTGTTCGGGCTGCGCAGGCTGGAGGACGTCGGCGAACGCGAGGTCAGCTCCATCGACTGGTTCAGCGTCGGGGTGGCGGCCCTCGGCTTCGGCGGCCTGGTGTACGGGCTGAGCCTGATCGGCGAGAGCGACCGCCGGACGCTCGGCATCGGCATGGCCGCCGGCGGGATCGCGGCGATCGCCGTCTTCGCCTTCCGCCAGCTGAAGCTGCAGCGCTTCGGCACGCCGCTGATGGACCTGCGCACCCTCCGGTACGGCGCGTTCACCCGGTCGCTGGCCGTGATGGCCATCGGCTTCCTGGCGATGATGGGGTCGATGATCCTGCTGCCGCTGTACCTGCAGAACGTCCGCGGCCTGAGCCCGCTGGAGACCGGCCTGCTGGTCATGCCCGGCGGGCTGGGGATGGGGCTGCTGGGGCCGTCGGTCGGCAGGGCCTTCGACCGGTTCGGCAGCCGCCGGCTGGTGCTGCCGGGCTCGGCCGGCGTCATGGTTGCCCTCGCCGGCTACACCCAGATCTCGATGACGATGCCGTACTGGCAGATCCTCGGCCTGCACGTGCTGCTGATGGTGAGCCTGGCGGCGACGTTCACACCGGTCTTCACGCTCGGCATGGGCGCGCTGCCCCCGCACCTGTACTCCCACGGCAGCTCCATCCTCGGCACACTGCAGCAGGTCGCGGCGGCGCTGGGGACCGCGCTGGTGGTGACGCTGATGTCGGCGCGGGCGACCGGCCTGGTCGACCACGGGGTCGCCGCGCTGCCCGCGCAGGTCAGCGGCATGAAGCTGGCGTTCGGCGCCGCCGCGGTCCTGGCCGCGCTGATGACCGCCCTGGCGGCGACGCTGCCGCGACGGATCGAGGCCCCGGCCGACGACCACGGCGCCCCGGCCGACGGTCACGGCTCCCCGCGCGGCGGCCACGGCGCCCCCGAGGACGCGGGCGTGCCCGCCGGGGCGGGCGGCGAGGCGGAGGCCGCCGTCGCCGAGCGGGTCGGCGTGTAGGACGGAGGCGCGCAGGACGTATGAGGTGCGGCCGCACCCCCGCCGCGGGTCACCCGGCGGGGGTGCGGCGCTGCCGTCCCGGCGGGCCGTCCGGGCGGGCCGTCCGGCGGGCCGGCGGGCCGTCCGGCGGGCGGGCCGGCGGCGCGGCGGTCGGTCAGTGCCCGGCTGCGCGGCCGCGGAGTTGTGCGTTGATCCGGGCGGCCTCGCGGGTGAGGTGGGCGCGCTCGGGGAGGGTGGGCGCGGATTCGGCGGCCTCGGCGTAGAGCCGGGCCGCGGTCTGCGGGTCGCCGTCGCGCTCGTGCAGGTACGCCGCCACGGCCGCGTACCGCGGCAGCGCGGGGTCGAGCCCGGCCAGCGCGGCCAGCCCGGCCCGGGCGCCGTCGGCCTCGCCCACGGCGACGGCCCGGTTGAGGCGGGCGACCGGGCTGTCGGTGAGGCGTACCAGCTCGTCGTACCACTCGACGATCTGCACCCAGTCGGTCTCCGCGGCGGTCGGGGCGTCGGCGTGGAGCGCGGCGACGGCCGCCTGCGCCTGGAACTCGCCGAGGCGGTCGCGGGCCAGGGCGCCCTGGAGCACCGCCACGCCCTCGGCGATCATCCGGGTGTCCCACAGGCCCCGGTCCTGCTCGGCGAGCGGCACGAGGCTGCCGTCCGCGGCGGTCCGCGCCGGGCGCCGGGCGTGGTGGAGCAGCATGAGCGCCAGCAGGCCCGCCACCTCCTCGTGGCGGGTCCTGGCGGACAGCTGGCGGGTGAGGCGGATGGCCTCGGCGGAGAGGTCGACGTCGCCGGAGTAGCCCTCGTTGAAGACCAGGTAGAGCACGCGCAGGACGGTGGCGACGTCGCCGGGCTGGTCGAACCGGACGCCGGCGACGGTCCGCTTGGCCCGGCTGATGCGCTGGGCCATCGTCGCCTCCGGCACCAGGTAGGCCCGGGCGATCTGCCGCGTGGTCAGGCCGCCGACCGCGCGCAGCGTGAGCGCGACGGCCGAGGCCGGGGTGAGGGACGGGTGCGCGCACAGGAAGTACAGCTGCAGCGCGTCGTCCACCGCCGCGCCGGGGCCGGGCGGCGGCTCGGCGTCGACCAGTTCCTCGCGCCGCCGGCGGGAGGAGTCGGCCCGTACGGCGTCGAGGAACTTGCGCCAGGCCACGGTGATCAGCCACCCCTTGGGGTCCCGCGGCGACTCGCCCTCCGGCCACCCGCGACGCACGGCCTCGACCAGGGCGTCCTGCACGGCGTCCTCGGCCGCCGCGAAGTCGGCTCCGCGGCGGACGAGCACTCCTATCACCTCGGGGACCAGCTCCCGGAAGAGCGGCTCGTTCACTCGGTGACCACGCAGTCCCCGCCGTAGAACGGGCGGACCTCCAGCCACTCGTGGATCGGCTTCCCGCCCGCCCCGGGGGCGGCGGACAGCTCGCCGGCCAGCTCGATCGCGCGGTCGTACGAGTCGACGTCGACCACGATCCAGCCGGCGATCAGGTCCTTGGTCTCGGCGAACGGCCCGTCGGTGACCGGCGGGCGGCCCTCGCCGTCGTAGCGGACGAAGGTGCCCCCGGGGGTGAGCGCCTGCTCGTCGACGAACTCGCCGGTGTCCTGCAGCCGGGCGGCGAAGTCCCGCATGTACTGGACGTGGGCCGTGACCTCCTCCGGCTCCCACTGGTCCATCGGGACGTCGTTGACCGGCGCGGGCGCGCCCCGGTAGTGCTTGAGCAGCAGGTACTTGGCCATGGTGGTCTCTCCTTGCCGAGGTACGGCCCATTGTGGCCGTGTGCACCCCTGGGACGCGGCCGCGCGGGGGTTCTCGACATCTCGGCGGGAGATTTTTTCGGCAGACTTTAGAGGCTCCGGGTGCTCCGGGTGCTCCGGGTGCTCCGGGGACGGGGACGGGGACGGGGACGGGGACGGGGACGGGGCGGCGCGGCGCGGCGCCGCGCCGCGCGGTGGTGCGCCCCGCCACCGGGGGCCGTTCACGGTGGCGGGGCGCGGTCCGTACAGGTGCGGCCCGGCGCTTACGCGCAGGGGCCGAGGTCCTCCCACACGCCGGTGCCGGCGCCGGGGGTCTCGCCCCGGGTCCACCACTTGGCGCGCCAGGTGTGGCCGTCGTGGGTGACGGTGTTGCCGCCGGTGTACACCGAGCCCGCGTCCCACGGCGCCGCGGTGCACTCGTCGGGCTCGCCGGGACCCGGGCCGCCGTCGCCGCCGATGTTGACGTCGATGCAGGAGTAGAAGGCGTTGCCGGTGTCGTAGACGTTCCAGACGGCGAGGACCTTCTGCTTGCCGGTGAAGTTGCCGAAGTTCACGTTGTGGTACACGTCGGCGGGAGGCTGGGCACCCCCGTCGTTGAACTCGGCGATCTTCGTGCCGCCGATGAAGTATTGCCAGGTGCTGGTGCGGTGGCGGGCGGTGAGGTGCCAGCTGAACGTGGTCGAGCCGGCGACCGGGCTGACGCGCCAGCCCTTGCTGTCGTCGTTCAGCTCGGCGAACTGCCCGTTGCCGCCGCTGCAGCTCGTCAGGCCCTTCGGGCCCTCGACGCTCTGCGGCTCGTACTTGATCTGGCCGCAGCTGACGACGCCCTGCGCGCACTGGTCCTGCCGGCTCGACGGGGACGTGACCCAGCCGTGTGCGCTGGCCGACGGGGCGGGGAGGCTCACCGCCAGGACGGGGGCGACGGCCGCGCCGACCACTGCCGCCAGTCTTCGTTTCGTGTGCATGTCAACTCCTGGGGTCGCGTGACATGGGAGGACGCGCATGTGGCCACGGGTGGTCCCGCGGTTCGCCGTCCGCGCACGCTGCTTTCGCGCGCTGTCGACTGCGGGCGGGCGACCGGGTGTTGGTCTAGACCTTATCCAATGACGGGTTACGGTCAAGAGGTAGAGACCAATCAAGTGCGCACGGGACTCCACCGGTCTGGACAAGTCCGCTCAGCCGGCTGCTCCACGGCCCCGTCGTCCGGCACCAGGAACGGCGCCAGCAACTCCGGCACCGCCTCCTCCGCGAACCGCAGCCCCTGCGCCTCCCCCACGTCGTACGCCGCGTACGCCTGCGCCCCCGCCGCCGTCGTCGCCCGCAGCGTCACCAGCCCCGCGCGGCGCTGGAACAGCGACTGCCGCACCGTCCAGCCGACCACCCCGTCCCGCCGCAGCGCCACCGTGGAGCGCCGCAGGGTGCCGCTGCGCACCACCAGGTACGGGCCCGCCAGCCCGTGCCCCAGGCTCCGGTACGCGTCCCGCGCCAGCAGCGCCGCCGCCGGCAGCAGCACCGCCGCGGTCGCCGCGCCCGCGTACGCCAGCCCCCGTACCGACAGCGCCGCCGCCAGGAGCAGCAGCACCGCCACCGGCACCAGCGCCGCGCCCAGCGACCACCGCAGCCGGCGCGCGAGCGCCGCCCGCGGGTGCGGGGCCAGCTCCGGCCGGGTCAGGGCGACGGGGGCGCGCAGCACCCGGGCCGCCACCTCGTCGGCGACGGCGCGCGGGGCCGCGGGCAGCAGCGTGCTGAGGTCGTTCTCCTCGCTGTCCCTGCGGGACAGGCCGGTCGCGACCGCGTCCACCCGCGCCGCGCCCGACAGCCGTACGCCCAGCGGCTCCACGACGTCGACGCCGCGCAGCCGCGCCTCCTCCAGCGATATCGACCGGGTCGTCAGCAGCCCGCGCCGCACGCGCAGCGTGCCGTCCGGCTCGCGCTCCAGCCGGTAGTTCCACCACATCTCGGCCCACGTCCCGAACGAGCCCACGACCCCCGCCGACAGGAACAGCAGCGTCAGGGCCAGCACCGTCCACCCCGCCGGCAGCGGGCTGAACGTGTCCCGCACCAGGTCGACGACCGTCTCCTCGGCGCCGAACCACTGGCTGACCTGCATCACCGCGCCCCACCCCGTCATCGCCAGCAGCGGCGTGAGGAAGGACAGCGGCGCGTAGCGGATCCAGCGGGGGACGAGGGCCGCGAGCCGCCCCTCCGTGCTGCCGCCCGCGGCGGGCCCGGCCCGGCGCAGCAGCTCGCGCCGCAGCGACTCGCCCTCCGCGCGCCGCACCGGCGACAGCTGCAGCGGGGACTCGCCGCCCGCCGTCTGGTCGCCGGTGCCGATACGGACCTTCACCAGGCCGAGGAGGCGGAGGAGGGGGTGCGCGGTGAGGTCGACGGAGCGGATCCGGTCGCGGGGGAGGGAGCGCCGGGTGGTGAACAGGACGCCGGTACGCAGCTCGACGCGCTCGGCCCCGACGCGGTAGCGGGTGTGGCGCAGGCGCAGGACGTCCAGCGCGAGCCCGCCCGCGAGCAGCAGCGCGGAGCCGGCCAGCACCCAGGCCACGGCGGCGCGGAAGGGGATGTGGGCGGCGAGCCCGGCGCCGACGGGGACACCGGCGCCGAAGGCGGCGCCGGCGAGGAGCTGGGCGGTGACGAGGAGGGAGAGGGGGTGGAGGCGCCGCCAGGGGGTCGCGTCCGGGGGTGTGCCCGCGGGGGCGGTCGCGGCGGCGGCTGCGGTTGCGGTTGCGTCCGGGGCCGTGTTTGCGTCTGCGTCCGTGTCGGCGCCCGTTTCCGTGTCTGCGTATGCGCCGACGTCTGCGCCCGCGTCCGCGTCTGTGCCCGCGTCCGCGCTCACGTCGCGTCCCCCGGGGTCTTCTGCGTCGCCAGCGCCAACTGCTCGGCCAGCTCCGCCGCCTCCTCGTGGTCCAGCGCCTCGATCCGCAGCGCCCCCTTCGCCGACGCCGTCGTCACCGTCACCGCCGCCAGCCCGAACGCCCGCTGCAGCGGCCCGCGTTCGGTGTCCACCGTCTGGATCCGCGACATCGGCGCGATCCGGGAGTCGACCCAGAAGTAGCCGGTACGGACGTACACCGCGTCGTCCGTGACCTCCCACCGGTGCACGCGGTAGTACCACGCCGGCAGCCCAAGACCCGCCGCCAGCCCCGCCGCGGCCACCCCCGCGCCCGCCACCAGCAGCCAGAACCGGGCCGGCCCGAGCAGCGCGCCCAGCACCGCCAGCACCCCGGCCGGCACCGCCGCCGCCAGCAGCAGCCGGGTGCGCCACCACGCGACGGCCCTGCGGTCCACGCGGTGGTGCGGCGGCCGGAGCCGCAGCCCGGCCGGGCCGGGACCGCGGTTCCGACCCTCTCGATCTATGCCCACAACCTGCACCGTACGTCCTGTCTCCGCCGGTCACCGCCGGGTACGGACCGTTTCGGCCGCCGCCGCGGGCTCGTACTGCTCCAGGAAGAGCTTGCCGACGAGCGCCCCGCGCGTGGAGACGCCGGTCTTGTCGAAGACCGCCTTGATGTGGTCGCGCACGGTGTGCGGGGAGAGGAACAGCTCGGCGGCGATGCCCTCGGTGGCCAGGCCGCGGGCGAGGAGGCGGGTGATCTCCAGTTCGCGGGCGGTCAGTTCGTACGCGTCGGCGAGCAGCGGGGCGATCTCGGCGGCGGCCGCGGGCTCGATGACGACGGCGGTGGACCGGGCGGCGCCGTCGGCGCCGTGGAGGCGGGAGGCGTGGCAGGTCAGCCACCGGCCGGCGGCGGTACGGAGCCGGATGCGCGGTGCGGGCGCGGGCGGCGCGGGAGGTGCGGGAGGTGCCCCCGCCGCCGCCCGGGCCTGCAGCACCACCCCGTGCAGCCACGCCGGCACCGCGAGACCCAGCGCCGACGCCCGCGTCGGCCCCGGCGGGAGCGCGGCGAGGTGGCGGCGGGCGGCGTCGTTCGCGGAGACGAGACGGGCGTCGGCGTCGAAGAGCAGCAGCCCGGGTTCCTCGCGCCCCGCCGCCTCCCGGCGCTCCGCCGCCGCCTCACGCCCGGCCGGCTCCGCACCCGCGGGCGCCGGCTCGGCGTACGAGCGCAGCCGGCGGGCCAGCGGCGTCGTCAGCCCCGCCACCACCCGCTCCTCCGCGGCGCTGAACGGCGCCCGCCCGCGCTGCCGGAACAGGCTGAGGTGCCCCTGCGGCCGACCGCCCACCCGCAGCACCGCCCGCAGCTCGTCGTGCAGCCCGCGCGGCCGGAGGAACCGCCGGTAGATCGCCGCCCGCTCCGGCTCCCCGCCGGTGGACGCGTGCAGCGCGGCGACCGGCACCCGGGCCCGCGCCAGGTCCGCGAAGCGGTTGACGCGCTCGTCGAACAGCTCGCACTCCCAGTAGTCCCAGCAGCCCCGCTTGTCGGTGTTCTCGGTGCGTACGGGCGCGGTCATCAGCCCGGTCGCCGGGTCGGTGGCGCGCCAGACGGCGGAGTCGTACGGCAGCAGCCGGCGCAGCTGCGCCGACACGTCGGCGAAGAGCGCCAGCGCGTCGGGGGCGCGGTCGGCGCGGGCGAGCAGCTCGCCGCGCACCGCGCCGCGCGCGGGCGGGGTGAGGGCAACGGGTGTCGGCACGGTCGTCCACCTCCGACACGTGCAACGGCCGGGGGCGATCCCGTGATTCCCCTCAATTGAGGGATGGGTCGGCACGGGCGCCGGACGGAGAGTCGCGGACATGGAGTTCACTCACGTGCAGCCGGGCGAACCCGGCTACGAAGAGGAGTCGGCCGGCTTCAACCGGATCGTGGCCCACCGGCCGGCGCTCGTCGCCGCCGTGACGTCGGTGGCTCAGGTGCGGGCCGCCGTGCGGTACGCCGCCGAGCGCGGCATGCCGGTGGCCGTGCAGTCGACGGGCCACGGGCCGGCGGCTGCGGTCGGCGAGGACACCCTGCTCGTGTCGGTGCGGCGGCTGCGGGGCGTCCACGTCGACCCGGTCGCCCGTACCGCCCGGGTCGCCGCCGGCACCCGCTGGCAGGAGGTCGTCGACGCCGCCGCCCCGCACGGGCTGGCCCCGCTGTGCGGCTCGTCGCCGCTGGTCGGCGTCGTCGGCTACACGCTGGGCGGCGGCCTCGGGCCGCTGGCCCGCACCTACGGCTACGCGGCGGACCACGTCACCGCGGTGGAGCTGGTCACGGCCGACGGGCGGCTGCGGGAGGTCACCGCCGAGCGGGAGCCGGAGCTGTTCCGGGCGCTGCGCGGGGGTGGGAAGAGCGGCTTCGGGGTGGTGACGGCGCTGACGTTCCGGCTGGTGCCGGTGGCGCGGCTGTACGGGGGCGGGTTGCGGTACGCGGGCCCGGACGCGGCGGCGGTGCTGGGCGCGTGGCGGCGGCTGACGGAGACGGCGCCGGAGGAGCTGACGACGTCGCTGGCGCTGCTGCGGCTGCCGCCGGCGCCGGGGGTGCCGGAGGAACTGGGCGGGCGGTTGACGGTGCACGTGCGGGTGGCGCTGGTGGGCGAGGGGTCGTCGGCGGGGGCGGCGCCGGGGCCGGGGCCGGGGTCGGTCGGGGCGCTTGAGTCGCTGGGGGAGCGGCTCGTACGGCCGCTGCGCGAGGCGGCGACGCCGTTCGCGGACACGGTACGGATACGCCCGTACGCCACCGTCGCGGAGATCTTCGAGGACCCCGTCGAGCCGATGCCGTACCACGAACGCGGCATCCTGCTCCGGGAGTTCGGCGCGGACGCCGAGGCCGCGCTGCTGACGGCGGCGGGGCCCGGGGCCGAGTGCCGGGACTGGGCGGTGGAGCTGCGCCACCTGGGCGGCGCGGCCGGACGCCCGGCGCCGACGCCGGACGCGGTCGGCAGCCGGGCGGCGGCGTTCGCCCTGACGACGCTGTACGGGCCGGGCACGGACAGCGGGGTGCGGGCGGCGCTGGGCGCGTGGTCGACGGGGGGCCGGTACGTCAACTTCCTCGCGGGCCCGGGAACGGAGTCGCTGGCGGCGGAGGCGTACGACGCGGAGACGTACGCGCGGCTGCGGGCGGTGAAGTCGGCGTACGACCCGGACGGCGTCTTCCGCCACGGCCACGCGCTGCCCCCGGAGGGGAGCGGTGGCACGGTCCCGGCCACACCGCCGAACGGGCCCGAGCCCCCGCAAGCCGACACGCCCCCCGGCTCCCCCGGCTCCGCCGGGACCGGCGGGACCGGCGCTGCCGGGCCGGCGGGCTTCGCCGAGTCCCGCGCCGCCGCGCGGGCCGGGGCCGGCGACGGCCGCGCGGCCGCGGCGGCGGACACGTCCGCTTCCGGCGGCCTCCCGCCAGCCGGCCCCGTTGCCTCCGGGGCCGCCGGATCCGGCGTTGCTGCAGCGTCCGAGTCTGCCGCGGTCGACCCGTCCGGCGGGACCGGGGGAGGCGGCGCCGACGTGGTCGCGGGCTCTGCCGGGACTCCCGCTTTCGGTCGTCCCGTCCGCACCCGCCGGAGGCCCGCGTGAGCGCCTCCGCCGCCTCCGCCTCCGCCTCCGCCCCCGCCCTCCGTTCCGGCGGCGGGGCCCGGTCCGTCGGGTTGCGGCTCGGGGCGCTCTTCGGGCCCGCCGTCTTCGGCGTCACCGCCGCCGGTGTCGCCCTGCCCGACGTGGCCCGCGGGCTCGACGCCTCGCCGACCGCCGCCACCTGGGTGCTCACCGCCCACGCCCTCGCCCTCGGCGTCGGCACCGCCCTCGCCGGGCGGCTCTCCGACGCCCTCGGCGTGCGGCGCACCCTGGCCGCCGGCGCCGTGGCGCTCGCGCTGGGCGCCGTCGTGTGCCTGCTGGCGCCGACCCTCGGGGTGCTCGTCGCCGGGCGGTTCGTGCTGGCCGCCGGGTCCGGGGCGATGACGGCCGGCGCGCTGGCGCTCACCGCGGCCACCGTGCCCGCGCAGCGCGGGCAGGTGCTCGCCGTCTTCGGTGCCGTCATGGCGGTCTGCTCGGCCGCCGCGACGCTCGCGGGCGGCGTGGTCACGGAGTGGGCCGGCTGGCGGCCGACGCTCGTCCTGCCCGCGCTCTCCCTCCTCGCCCTGCCGTTCTGCCTGCGCCTCGCGCCCTCGCGCGGCGGCGCGGGCCGCGCGCCCGACCTGCCCGGCGCCGTGCTGCTCACGCTCACCGCCGCGAGCCTGCTCATCCTCATCCAGTCCACGACGCTCGACCTCCCGCCCGCGGCCGTCGCCGGCACCGCGGCCGTGCTGCTGGCGGCGGGGGCGGGCTGCGCGGCCCGTACGGTGCGCAGGCCCGCGGGGTTCGTCCCGTACGACCTCGTCCGCGACCCGCTGTTCCGGCGCGCGGCGGCGACGGGCGCGGGGGTGTACGCGGGGCTGTTCGGCGCGATGTACGCGGTGCCGCAGCTGCTCGTCCGCGAGCACGGCTGGAGCGTCTTCGCGGTCGGCGGCTGGCTGCTGCCCGGCGCGGTCGCCGGCGCGGGGCTGTCGCGGGCGGCGAGCCGGCTGGGGCCGCGGGCGGCGCGGCTGCCGGCGGCGGCGGGGGCGTGCGCGGCGGTGCTGCTGGGGGTGGCGGCGGCGAGCGGGGAGCCGGCGGTGCTGGTGGTGGGCACGTCGGCGGTGCTGGCGGCGTTCGCGGTGACGCAGGTGGTGCTGACCGGCCTGTTGTCGGGGCACCTGGCGCCGGAGCGGCGCGGGGGTGCGCTGTCGCTGCTGAACCTGGCGTTCTTCGTGGGCGGCGGCGCGGGCTCGGCGCTGGCGGGCGCGCTGGCGGAGGCGGAGGGCCTGACGACGGCGCTGGGGGCGGTGGCGGCGCTGCCGCTGGCGGCGGCGGCCGTGGCGCTGCGGCTGCGGCGGGACGGCGGGGGTACGTAGGCGGGGGCGCGGTGGCGGCGCCGGGCGTTGCGGTACGCGGCCGGGGCGCGGCCCGCGGCGCCGGGCCCGCGGCGCGTGCAGCGGGCCGGCACGCGTCGCGCGGGCGGGGCAGGCAGGGCGCCCGGGGCCACGCCCGGGCGGCAGCCCCCGTACCCCCGCCGCCTATCCCGCGCACCCCCGCCCCGCGCCGCCGGAGGCCCTGCACGGCCGGCCTCCCGCGCCTCCGCTACGGCTCCAGCACCACCTTCCCCACCGTCCCCCGCGACTCCAGCGCCCGGTGGGCCTCCGCCGCCCGCGCCAGCGGGTAGCGCTGCACCAGCGGCGCCCAGCGGCCCGTCGCCGCTTCCGTCAGCGCCGCCTCCTCCATCCGCCGCAGCGGGTTGTCGCCGCCGATGCGGCTGAGCCAGTCGGGGCCGAGGACGTTGACCGACGTGATGCCCCGCTCCGCCAGCTCCGCCGCCGTGAACTCCAGCGGCGCGCCCGACGACCAGCCCAGCACCAGGTGCCGCCCGCCCGGCGCGAGGAGGTCGGCCGCCGCGCGGGCGGCGGGGCCGCCGACGGTGTCGAGGAGCACGGTGGCGCGGCGGTCGCCGAGGGCGGCGCGTACGTGCTCGGGCCAGGCCGGGTCGGTGTAGTCGGCGGCGGTGTCCGCGCCGAGGTCCCGTACCTGCGCGACCTTCTCCGGGCCGCCCGCCAGGCCCACGGCGTACGCGCCGACGTTGCGGGCGTACTGGACGAGCAGCGAACCGACGCCGCCCGCCGCCGCGGTGACGATCGCGACGTCGTCCGCCGTCACCGCGGCGAAGTGCAGGAACGCCATCGTCGTCCGCCCCGTGCCGATCATCGCGACGGCCTCCGCGGCGTCGAGGGAGTCGGGCAGCGCGTGCAGCCGCTCGGCCTCGGTGACCGTCAGCTCCGCGTAGCCGCCGGGTACGAGGCCGATGTGGGCGACGACGCGGCGCCCGAGCCACTCCGGGTCGACGCCGTCGCCCAGGGACTCGACGGTGCCGGCGACCTCGCGGCCGGGGATCGTGGGCAGGTCGGCGGGGGGCATGGGACCGCCGGTCTCGCCGCGGCGGAGGGCGGTGTCGAGGAGGTGTACTCCGGCGGCGGCGACGGCGATGCGGACCTGGCCGGGGCCGGGTACGGGGTCGTCGGTCTTCTCGTAGACGAGGTTCTCGGCGGGGCCGAAGGCGTGTAGTCGTATGGCGTGCATGGGACCAGGGGACAACGTGAACAGCGCTTCAGGTCAAGCGCGGGAGCCGCGCCGTGCCGGACGGCCGCCCGTTGTCAGTGGGGTGCGTCACGATGGGGCGCATGACGCGGCGGAAGGCGATCAGGGTGCCGAGGCGGCCGGAGGTGCGGCTGCCGGAGGCCCTCGGGGAGTACGGCGGCGGGGGCGGCGCCGGTGCGGACGGCGACGCCGGGGCGTACCGGGCGGCGGATCTGGAGCCCGACGGGGACTACGACGCGCTGGAGTTCACCGGGCTCGACCTGACGGGGGCGGACGGCGCGGGCGCGCGCTTCCTGGACTGCGCGCTGCGCCGCTGCGTGCTGGACGCGGCGCGGCTGCCGAACGCGCGGCTGATCGACTCGGTGCTGGCGGAGGTGCGCGGCGCGGGCACGGACCTCGCGGGGGCGACGCTGCGGGACGTGGAGCTGACGGACACGCGGCTGGGCGGCGCGCAGCTGCCCGGGGCGACGCTGGAGCGGGTGGTGGTGCGGGGCGGCAAGGCGGACTTCCTGAACCTGCGCGGGGCGCGGCTGACGGACGTCGTGTTCGAGGACTGCGTGCTGGCGGAGCCGGACTTCGGCAACGCGCGGCTGGAGCGGGTGGCGTTCGAGGGCTGCGCGGTGCAGCGCGCGGACCTCTCGGGCGCGCGGCTGACGGACGTGGACCTGCGGCGCGCCGCGGAGCTGACCCTCGACCGCGGCGTGGACCGCCTGGCGGGCGCGGTGATCAGCCCGGACCAGCTGCTCGCCCTGGCCCCGGCCTTCGCGGCGCAGGTGGGGGTGGCGGTCCGGGCGGTGGACGACCGCGACTGAGCTGCGGAACCGAGTTCTGACCGGACCCGAAGAGCCCGGCCGCGCTGGGCGCCACCGGGCTCTCGTCGTACGTGGGTACGTGCGTACCTGCGTACGCGCTACGTGAGCGTCCGCGTCAGACGTTGACGCCGAAGTCCTGGGCGATGCCCGTCAGGCCCGAGGCGTAGCCCTGGCCCACCGCGCGGAACTTCCACTCCGCGCCGTTGCGGTACAGCTCGCCGAAGACCATCGCGGTCTCCGTCGCCGCGTCCTCGGACAGGTCGTAGCGGGCGATCTCCGTGCCGCCGTCCTGGTTCACGACGCGGATGAACGCGTTGCGCACCTGGCCGAAGCTCTGGCTGCGGGACTCGGCGTCGTAGATCGAGACCGGGAAGACGATCTTGTCGATCTCCGGCGGCAGCCCGGCGAGGTTGACCTTGATCTGCTCGTCGTCGCCCTCGCCCTCACCGGTGACGTTGTCACCGGTGTGCTCGATCGTCTGGTCCGGCGACTGCCGGTTGTTGAAGAAGATGAAGTGCTGGTCGGAGAAGATCTTGCCTTCGGCGTTCACCGCGATCGCGCTGGCGTCGAGGTCGAAGTCGACCCCGGTGGTGGTGCGGACGTCCCAGCCGAGTCCGACCGTGACGGCGGTCAGCCCGGGGGCTTCCTTCGTGAGCGAAACGTTGCCGCCCTTGGACAGGCTTACGGGCATGGGGAGTCCCCTCCTGGTTCTGGCTCCACGTGCCGGAGCCCTCTGCTACGAGCCTCGACCTTCTACGAGCCTCAACGCCGGTGTGCCCTACCCGGTTCCACGTACCGTACGCCCTCACTTCCGGCCACTTCCGGGCGGGAGACAAACCCGCGTGACAGGTCGAACGCCTGCGCGGGACCATGGGAGGCATGTCCGGTCCCTACCGCATCCGCGGCTCGGTCGTCCTGCCGGAGGCCGAGCTGGTGTGGCGTTTCTCCCGTGCCTCGGGGCCCGGCGGGCAGCATGTGAACACCAGCGACACCCGGGCGGAGGTCCGCTTCGACCTCGCGCGCACGCAGGCGCTGCCGCCGGTGTGGAAGGAGCGGGCGCTGCGGCGGCTCGCGGACCGGCTCGTCGACGGGCAGGTCGTGGTGCGGGCGGGCCGGCACCGGTCGCAGTGGCGCAACCGCGAGGCGGCCGCCGTGCGGCTGGCCGCGCTGCTGGCGGAGGCGACGGCGCCGCCGCCCGCGCCGCGGCGGAAGCGGAAGGTCCCGCGGGGCGTCAACGAGCGCCGGCTGCGGGAGAAGAAGCAGCGGTCGGACGTCAAGCGCGGCCGTACGGGCCGCGGCTGGGGCCAGTGACGGCTCCGGCTGCCCGCTCAGCCCAGCGTCCGGTACCGCCCGCGGAAGTACACCAGCGGGCTCCCGTCCGAACTCGGCTGCGCCGCGCTCAGCACCCGCCCGATGACCAGCGTGTGGTCCCCCGCCACCACCCGCTGCTCCGTCCGGCACTCCACCGTGGCCAGCGCCCCGCCGACCAGCGCGCAGCCCGTCACCGGACCCCGGGTGTACGGGATGTCGTCGAACAGCAGCCGGTCGCTGATCCGCCCCTTCATCGCGAACCGCCCGGCGATGTGCCGCTGGCTCTCGGAGAGCACCGAGGCCGCCCACTCCTCCCGCTCGGTCAGCAGGTCGTCCATGCGGGAGCCGTTGCGCACGCTGACCATCGCCAGCGGGGGGTCCAGGGACACCGACAGGAACGCGGTCGCCGTCATCCCCACGTCCTCGCCGTCCAGTCCGGGGTCCGGGTCGTACGCCGTGACCAGCACCACGCCCGCGGCCAGCCGGCTCATGGCCGCCCGGAACTCCTCGTCGCTCACCCCAACAGGATGGGCCACCGTTTGCGTCTCATGCAGCACGCCCCCGACCGTAACGGGACCGGTCGGGCGCGGGCATCGGGCCGAGGGCGGATCGGAGTCCTAGGTCCCCGTGCCGTGCGGCCCGGCCCGGAGTCCCGTACGATCCACGGTTCCACCCGGCGTGAACGCCCCGCCGGCCCGCGCGCGGCGCTTTGCCGCGCGCCGGTTAACACCTCTCCATCCTGTGACTTGAGTCACAGAGAGCATCGAATGTTGACCCTGTGTACCCGCCGAAGAGCTGCCTGTGATTCAGTGGCGGTGTCGTTGGTGAAATTCCACGCGGGGGGCTCCCGCCGAGGTCGGGGCGAGACGGGAGGGCAGGTATGGAGACGGAGGCCGAGCCTTACGTAAAGCTGGCGAGCCTGCGCCGGCTGCATCAGGTCCTCGCGGACCTCAACCAGACGCGCAGTCTTGCCGACACGCTCCAGAGCGTCGCGGACGGGCTCGTGGCCCTCGGCTACGAGGTGTCCGCGGTGAACCTCGTACGGCCCGACGGCGACCTCGTCGTCGCCGCCGTCGGCGGCGATCCCACCGCCGAGGCGCTCATGGCCGGCCGGGTCGGCCCGCGCGAGGCGTGGGAGCGCCGGCTCCGCATGGGCGTCGAGTGGGGCGAGCTGCGCTACATACCCCACAGCGAGGGCTGGGTCCTCGACGACGACGAGGTCCCGCAGACCCACCCCGTCGTCCCGCCGCCCTCCGCCCCCGGCGACTGGGCCACCGGCGACCGGCTCCTCGCCCCGATCTACGACGCCGGCCGCGAGCTGCTCGGCGTGCTCTCCGTCGACAAGCCGGTCAACGGCCGGGTGCCCACCCCCTGGGGCCGCGAGGCGCTGCAGATGTACGCCTCGCAGGCCGCCATAGCGATCACCAACGCCCGGCTCCGCGCCAACATGCAGCGCGCGCTGGTGCGCCTGGAGCGCGAGCAGCAGGCGCTGCGCGCCAGCGAGGAGAGCTTCCGCCAGGCCTTCGAGTACGCGCCCAGCGGCATGGCCGTCGCCGAGATGGGCGGCGACGACCACGGCCGGCTGATCCGCACCAACGACGCGCTGTGCCGGCTCCTCGGCCGCGCCCCCTCCAGCCTCCGCCGGCTGTCGTTCTCCGACCTCGTCCACCCCGAGGACGTCGGCACCCTGCTGCGCACCTTCGCCGAGGGCGGCCGGGCCGAGCTGCGCCTCGCCCGCCGCGACAACGGGTACGTGTGGGTGAGCCTGCGCAACTCGGTGGTGGCCGACGCCGCCGACGGCCCGCGCTACCTCCTCACCCACGTCGAGGACATCGAGGAGCGCAAGCGCCACGAGGCGCAGCTCGCGCACCGCGCCAGCCACGACTCGCTCACCGGCCTGCCCAACGCCGCCGAGCTGCGCGCCCGGCTCACCGCCCGGCTCTGCGACCGGCCGCCGGAGCTGTACACCGGCGCCGTCCGCCACTCCGCCGCCGGCCTGCCGGGGCCGCGCGGGCGGGCCATCGTCGGCGCCGGCGCCGGACCGGGCCCCGGCGACGTCGACACCAACGGCCACAGCTTCGGCGCCGACGGCGCCGAGGAGCACCAGTGGGCCGGCCCCGGGCCGTACGAGCACCACGTGCACGCGATGACCCCCGCGGGCGGTGCCGGGGACTCCGCGGGCAAGGGGCTCGCGGTGCTCTTCTGCGACCTCGACGGCTTCAAGTCCATCAACGACCGCTTCGGGCACAAAACCGGCGACGCCGTGCTCATCGCCGTCGCGCAGCGGCTGACCGGCGCGGTCCGCGACGGCGACACCGTCGCGCGGCTCGGCGGCGACGAGTTCGTGGTGCTGGCCGACGGCCTCACCCCCGGCGGCGCCGAGGACCTGGCGGTGCGGCTGCGGAACGCGATCATCCCGCCGATCCGGGTCGACGGGCGGGCCGTGCGCGTCGGCGCGAGCATCGGCACCGGCTGGGCGGTGTGCGGGATGTCGACCGAGGAGATCCTCAGCTCCGCCGACCAGTTGATGTACCGGGAGAAGCGGGCCCGTTCGCAGGGCCGTTCCCACCGCCGGGCCGGCTAGTGGGGCGGGTACGGGCCGCGGAGCCGGCCGCGCCGGGGCCGCGGGTTGTCCACAGGGGCGCGTCGTGGCTTCGTCCACAGTCGGCCGGAGGAACGCTCGGGCACTGCTCCGGACGGGGTAGGCTCGCCCTCTGGCCGGCGATTCGCCGGACCGGACGCAACGCCCACCAGGGAGTGAGAGGGAGATGACGGCCGGCAACCACGGTGCGGGCACGCCGCCCGAGGACGACGACCCCTTCGCCCACCTGTACCGCCCCGAGGGCGGTGCCGCACCGGCCGCCGGTCCCGGCGAGGGCGCGGGACCGGCCCGCGGCGTGCCCCGCACGTCGTACACCCAGGTCAGGGCGGTTGGCGAGCGCACGTACGGCGGCCAGCAGGCCGCGCAGCAGGTGCCGCCCCAGCAGGCGTACCCGTACGGGCAGGCCAGCCCCAGCCCGCACTACGCGGCGCCCGAGACCTACGGCGGCCCCCCGCCCCAGCCGCCGTCCTTCCCGCCCGGCCACGACGACGACGGCCCGCGCCGCGGGCGCGGCGGCGGGCGGAACGGGCTGATGCTCGGCGCGGTCGCCGTGGTCGCCACGGTCGTGATCGCCATCGTGGCCGCCGTGCTCTTCAGCGGCGACGGCGACTCCGGGGACGTCGGCGGCGGCGACTCGGAGTCCGTCGCGCCCAGCACCGACGCGAGCGACGGCGGCGGCAAGAACGGCGACGACAAGCCGAAGAAGGACCCGACCGCCCCGCCCACCGAGGACGGCGCGAAGCTGGATCTGGCCGGCGGCGCGGTCGTCGGCAACGACCCGGAGGTCTCCGAGGACGGCCCGTACGTCCACGGGATGTTCAACGAGGGCGCGTCCGCCACCTGGCAGCCCGAGGTCTCCGAGGGCGGGGAGTACACGCTCTTCGTCGGCTACAGCGTTCCCGGCAAGAACGCCGACCTCACCCTCACGATCAACGGCGAGCCGCAGAGCCGCCCGTTGAACATGGAGAACTTCGCCGGCGCCAAGAAGGACGACTGGGTGGCCGGCTGGACCCGGACGTTCTCGTGGATCTCCCTCGACGAGGGCGCCAACGAGATCACGCTGTCCTGCGAGTCGGGCAACAAGGAGTGCCAGTCCGCGATCGGCCGGGTGTGGCTCAAGGAGGGCCACGTCGACACGCCGTAGACCGGGGTGGCCGTAGACCGGGGCAGGGGCCCGCCGCGGCAGCGACGGGCCCGCGAGGGTCCCCGGGGAGGCGGGCGCGTACGCGGCCCGCCGGCCCGGCCACGCGGCCGTCAGCCGCCGACGACCTCCAGAAACCGCCGCACCGTCGCCGCCATCGCGTCCCGCCCCGGCGCCAGGTACTTGCGCGGGTCCACCACGTCCGGGTGCGCGTCCAGATGACCGCGGACCGCGCCGGTGAACGCGGTGTTCAGCGCCGTACCGACGTTGATCTTCACCATCCCCGCCGCCACCGCCTGCCGCAGCTCCGCGTCCGGCACCCCGGACGAGCCGTGCAGCACCAGCGGCACCGCGACCGCGGCCCGCAGCCGGCCGATCAGCTCGCGGTCCAGCGCCGCCGTGCGCTCGGTCATCGCGTGCGAGCTGCCCACCGCGACCGCCAGCGCGTCGACCCCGGTGTCCGTGACGTACGCCACCGCCTCCGCCGGGTCCGTCCGCACGCCGGGCGCGTGCGCGTCCAGCGGCGCCTCGGCTGCCTTCTCCCGCCCGCCCGGCCCCGCGTCGCCGCCGGCCTTCTCACCTTCTTTCCCGCCCACCCGGCCCAGCTCCGCCTCGATCCACATCGCGTGCTCGTGCGCCCAGCGCACCGCCTCCGCCGTGGCCTTGACGTTGTCGGCGTAGGACAGCTTCGAGGCGTCGAACATCACCGAGCTGAAGCCCAGCCCGTGCGCGGAGTGCAGCAGGTCGGCGGAGACGACGTGGTCCAGGTGGAGCGACAGCGGCACGGACGAGGCGTGCGCCACGGCCGCCGTCGCCGCCGCGAGGGGCGCGAGCCGGCCGCGGTGGAACCGTACGGCGTTCTCCGAGATCTGCAGCACCGCGGGCGCGCCCGCGGCCTCCGCGCCGGCGGCGATCGCCTCGGCGTGCTCCAGCGTGATGACGTTGAACGCGGCCACGCCGTGGCCGCCGGCGCGGGCGGCGGCGACGAGTTCTCCGGTGGTCGTCAGTGGCATCTCAGGCCCCCTCCCGGGCCGCGCCGCGGCCCGATGTGATCTCGATCCGCGGCAGCGTGTCCGCGTACGTGGCGGCGTCGAACTCGCCCGCGACGGGCGCGGCGACGGTCGCCGCGGACAGCGCCGCCGCGCGGGCGAGCCGGGCGGGCCAGTCCAGCCCCTCGGCGAGCCCGGACAGCAGCCCGGCGACGGCGGAGTCGCCGGCGCCGGTGGGGTTGCCCGGCACGGGCCGCGGCGGTGCGGCGCGCCAGGTGCCGTCGGCGGTGACGGCGAGCAGCCCGTCGGCGCCGAGTGAGGCGGCGACGGCGTGGGCGCCGCGGCGGCGGGCGTCGTCGGCGGCGCGCAGCGGCTCGGTGGAGCCGGTGAGCTGCGCCAGCTCCGCGGCGTTGGGTTTGACGAGGTCGGGGCGGGCGGCGACGCCGCGGCGCAGCGGCTCGCCGCTGGTGTCGAGCAGCACGGGCACGCCGGCGGCGTGTGCGGCGCGCACCAGCTCGGCGTACGCGCCGACGGGCACGCCCGGCGGCAGGCTGCCGCACAGCGCCACGGCCCGGACGGGCGCGGCCCGTTCGGCGCCGGCGCCCGCGGCCGGCCGCGGGCCGCCCGCCAGCAGCGCCGCGTACGCGTCGAGGAACGCCGCCCACTCCGCGGCGGTGACCTCCGGGCCCGCCTCGTTGAGCTGCGTGGTGTCGCCGGTGCTGCCGTCCACGACCGCGACCGTGCGCCGCGTGTTGCCCGCGACGTCCACCAGCGCGTCGGTGAGCGGCCCGGCCGCGGCGGCCAGCAGCGCGCGCACGTGTGCGCCCGTGGGACCGCCGGCGAAGCCGGTGGCGGTCACCGGGTGGCCGAGCGCGGCGAGCACCCGGGCCACGTTGAGGCCCTTGCCCCCGGGCCGCTCGGTGACGTCGGTGATCCGGTGCGACTCGTGGGCACGCAGCCGCGGCACCCGGTACGTGACGTCGAGTGCGGTGTTGAGTGTGACCGTGAGGAACATACGCGCGAAAAATCCTGCCATGGGGCTCGGGCGCCGTCGACAGCACGCGCCGTCGACGGCGCCGCCGACGGCGTGCGTCAGCCGCCCGGCTCGATGATCCACGCACCCTTGCGCATGACCCCGGCGAGGGCGAAGTCGTCGTCCAGCACGACGAGGTCCGCGTCCTTCCCGGGCTCCAGCGACCCGATCCGGTCGTACGCGCCCAGCAGCCGCGCCGGCGTCGCCGACAGGGCGTCCACGACGTCCGCGACCGGCAGCCCGTCGACGGTGACCGCCCGGCGGAACGCGGTGTCCAGCGTCAGCGTGGAGCCGGCGATCGACCCGCCGTCGACCAGCCGGGCCACCCCGTCCCGCACGTCGACCTCCAGCGGCCCGAGCGGGTAGCGGCCGTCGCCCATGCCGGCGGCGCCCATCGCGTCCGTGATGAACGCGATCCGGCCGCGCCCGGCGTGCCGGAACGCCAGCCGCAGCACCGCCGGGTGCAGGTGCACGCCGTCGTCGATCAGCTCGACGGTGATCCGCTCGTCCTCCAGCAGCGCGGCGACCGGTCCGGGCGCGCGGTGGGCGAGCACGGGCATGGCGTTGAACAGGTGGGTGGCGACGGTGGCGCCGGCCTCGATGGCGTCGCGCACGGCGTCGTAGGAGGAGTCGGTGTGGCCGACGGCGGCGAGGACGCCGCTGTCGGCGAGGAGGCGCACGGAGTCCAGGCCGCCCGGTAGCTCGGGCGCCAGCGTGAGCATCCGGGTCTGCCCGCGGCCGGCCTCGACGAGCTTGCGCACGTCGGCGGGCTCGGGGTCGCGCAGCAGCGACGGCTGGTGGGCGCCGCAGCGGTGCGGGGAGATGAACGGGCCCTCGAAGTGGATGCCGGCCAGCTCGCCGTCCTCGGCCAGCTCGGCCAGGACGCCGGCCTGCCGGGCGAGGTCGTCCAGGTCGCCGGTGACGGTGGAGGCGAGCATGGTGGTGGTGCCGTGGCCGCGGTGGGTGTCGATGACGGTGCGGGCCTGCTCGTGGGTGCCGCCGGAGAAGGACGCGCCGCCGCCGCCGTGGACGTGGATGTCGACGAAGCCGGGGACGATCCAGTGGCCGCGGAGGTCGGTGCCGGCGGGCTCGCCGTCGTCCCGGGGGGCCGCGGGGGCGTCCCGCCGGCCCGCGGCGGCGTCCCGGCGTGCCACCGAGGCGACCCGGCCGTCCTCGACCGTGAGCCGGGCGTCCTCGACGGTGCCGGCCGGCTGGACCACCCGGGCTCCGGTGAGCACCGTGCGGCCCTGCCGCGGCGCATCCCGCATCGAATCCCGCATCAGGCGGTTACCTCCGTGGCGAGTAGGTCCCAGGCGAGCTGCCCGGCGCCCAGGCAGGCGGCGGCGTCTCCCAGCTCCGCCGGGACGATCTGGGGAGTTGTCTGGAACGTCACGCGCGCCCGGACGGCGCGCGTCAGCGGTACGAAGAGCGTGTCGCCGGCCTCGGCGAGGCCGCCGCCGACGACGATCCGGCGGGGGTCGAGCAGGGTGAGGCCGGTGACCAGGCCGCCGGCGAGGGCGTCGACGGCGTCCTGCCAGACGGCCTCGGCCAGCGGGTCGCCGGACTCCACGGCCTTCGCGCAGTCCGCGGCCGTCGCGCCGGGGTCGCCGCAGGCCGTCGCCCAGGCCTCGCCGACGGCCGACGCGGACGCCAGCCGCTCCAGGCAGCCGCGCTGCCCGCAGCCGCAGGGCGGCCCGTCGGCCCGTACGACGATGTGGCCGATCTCGCCGGCGGAGCCGTGCGCACCGGGCTCGATGCGGCCGTCGATGCCGATGGCGGCGGCGATCCCGGTGCCGAGCGCGACGAACAGGAACCGGTCCACGGCGCGCGCCGCCCCGAGCCGGCCCTCGGCCAGCCCGCCGGTGCGCAGGTCGTGGCCGACGGCGACGGGGCAGGAGAGGCGCTCGCCGAGGAGGCGGCGGAACGGCACGTCACGCCAGCCGAGGTTCGCCGCGAACACCGCGACGCCGGCCGCGTCGTCGACGATCCCGGGCACCGCGACGCCGGCGGCGACGGCCGGCTCGCCGTACCTCCGCACGCCGGTGTCCCGCAGTTCGCCGGCGAAGTCCAGCACGGCGGCGACGACGGCGTCGGGCCCGGCGTCCCGCGGGGTGGCCCGGCGGGTCTCGTGCAGCAGCGCGCCGTCCGCCCCGACGAGGGCGGCTTTCATGCCGGTGCCGCCCACATCGAGGGCGATGACGTGTCTCACGGGGGACAGTCTCGCGTGTAAAGAGGCGAGAGGTCTAGTCCAGTCGCGGCGAGGGGTCCGGTTTCCCCCGGTATCGGATTAAGTGTCCCCGCGGGGGCCCGCCGGGGCCGGGGGCGCCGGTGGCGTAGGCCGGGTGGAGGGATCCCCGTACCCGCCCCTTCCCGAAACTCGGGGCTGCGCCCCGAGACCCGCCGGGGGCTGCGCCCCCGAACCCCGCGGGGCTGCGCCTCCGAACTCCGCGGGGGTGTGTCCCCGAACTCCGCGGGGCTGCGCCTCCGGACTCCGCGGGGCTGCGTCCCCGAATCCGCCGGGGCTGCGTCCCGAACCCCGCGGGGCTGCGTCCCCGAACTCCGCGGGGCTGCGCCTCCGAACTCCGCCGGGCTGCGTCCCCGGACCCGCCGGGGCTGCGCCCCGGCCCCCCGCCCCTGGCGGGGCGGCGGCGGGCTCCGTCCTCGCCCTGACGCGGGCCCCCGGGGCTGCGCCCCGAACCCCGTGTCCCGGCGGGCGCCGCCGTGCCGGGCGTCGGCCGTGTGCCGCCGCGGTCATCCCGCCGCAGGCCGGCAGCGCGGCCAGACCGCTCGCGCTGGCCGCAGGCCGCTTGCGCTGGCCGCAGGCCGCTCGTGCCGGCCGCCGGCCGCCTCCGCCCCGGCCTACCGGAGGACCACGCTGCGGGTCAGGTTCCGCGGGCGGTCCGGGTCGTGGCCCTTCGCCTCCGCCACGGCCACCGCCAGCCGCTGCGCCCGTACCAGGTCCGCCATCGGGTCCAGCCCGCGCGCCGTGGACTCCGCGCTCAGGTGGCCGCCGACCCGGGCCACGTCCGCCGCCAGCCCCTCCGGCAGCTCGCCGAAGTGCCACACCGCCCGCCCGGGGCCGGTGATCGCCATCGGGCCGTGCCGGTACTCCATCGCCGGGTAGCTCTCGGTCCAGGCGCCGGCCGCCTCGCGCATCTTCAGCGCCGCCTCCGCCGCCAGCCCGCAGGTCCAGCCCCGGCCCAGGAACGTCCACTGCACCGCCGCCGCCAGCTCCGGCGGCAGCGGCTGCGTCACCGCCAGCTCGGCGTCGACCGCCGCGTCCGTGACGGACTTCACCCCCGCCGCCGGCGCCCCGTGCCGTTCCAGACCGGCGCGCAGCAGCGCCAGCGCCGTCGTCGCGAACCGGGTCTGCACCACCGACTCCTCGTCCGCGTACGCCAGCGTGACCAGCTCGTCCGCGGCCGTGGCGACGGGCGTGTCCGGGTCCGCCGTGAGGGTGGTGGTCGCGGTCCCCGCGGTGCCGCGCACCGCCGCGAGCAGGTCCAGCACCTCGGTCGTCGTCCCGGACCGGGTGATCGCCACGATCCGGTCGTACCGCCGGCCCGCCGGGAACTCCGAGGCGGCGTAGGCGTCCGTGTGCCCCTGCCCGGCGGCCTCCCGCAGCCCGGCGTACGCCTGCGCCATGAACCACGACGTGCCGCAGCCGACGACGGCCACCCGCTCTCCGGGCCGCGGCAGCCCGGCGGCGCTCTCCGCCTCCCGGCGGGCTCGGCGCCAGCAACTCGGCTGGGTGGCGGTCTCGGCGGCGGTGCGGGACGGTTCGGCGGCTGCCATGAGGTGCGGCTCCCTGGTTGTGCTGGCGTACGTACGTCTCACGCGCTCCGTGCCGGTGCCGACCGGCACGGACAGTGCGCGCTTTCGTGCCGTTCCGCGCCCGTTGGCGTGCGGTTCAGCTCGCGGTCTCCCTATCAGCCCGGCACCCGGTGCGGCAACGGCGGCCGGGGACGGGGGTTACGGAAGTGATATCCGTCCGGTGTAGACCTGGGAGGGGCGTTCCGGTCAGACTCGCCCCCTCAGATGATTCTGATACGAGATGGGCTAAAGCTGTGCAGCGGCGTGGATTTCTGAAGGCGGCAGCCGGTGCCGCGGGTGCGGCGGCCCTACCGCTGAGCGCATGCGGGGACGGCAGCGGCGACGGCGAGGTCACGCTGAAGCTGGTGGCCGCCGAGTACGGCACGGGCGAGTCGGACACCTCCCGGCGGTACTGGGAGCAGCTCGCGGCGAAGTTCTCCAACCAGACGTCGGGCATCTCGGTCGACGTCGAGATCATCCCGTGGGAGGACATCGACGCCAAGGTCGACAGGATGGTCGAGGACGGCAACGCGCCGGACATCGCGCAGATGGGCCCGTACGCCGCGTACAGCTCCCGCGACCTGCTCTACAGCACCGACGAGCTGCTCTCCATCACCACCCAGGCCAACTTCGTGCCCAGCCTCGCCGGCGCCGGCGAGGTCAACCGGGTCCAGTACGGCATGCCGTTCGTGTCCAGCTCGCGGCTGCTGTTCTACAACAAGACGCTCTTCGAGGCGGCGGGCCTGGGCACCGACCCCGAGGACGCGCCCAAGGACTGGGACGAGCTGCTGGACGCCGCGCAGGCGCTCAAGGACGCCGGGGTGAAGATCCCGTACGCGCTCCCGCTCGGCCCCGAGGAGGCGCAGGCCGAGACGCTGATGTGGATGATCAGCGGCGGCGGCGCGTACACGGACGACGTCGGCAGCTACACGATCGACTCCGAGCAGAACATCCACACCTTCAACTGGATACGCGACAACCTGGTCGGCGCCGGCCTCACCTACGCCGCGCCCTCCGAGACCAACCGGCGCACCGCCTTCGCCGACTTCGTCAAGGGCGACGTCGGCATGCTCTTCGGCCACCCGACGCTGATGCAGGACGCTCGGCAGGAGAAGGTCGACTTCGGGATCGCCCTGAAGCTGCCCGGCCGGGACGGCCCCTCGGAGTCCACCATGGGCGTCGCCGACTGGATCATGGCGTTCAAGGCCAACGGGCACCGCTCCGAGATCGGCAAGTTCCTCGACTTCGTCTTCGAGGACACCAACGTGCTGAAGTTCACCCAGCGCTACGACCTGCTGCCGACGACGGTCTCCGGCGTGGAGAAGCTGAGCGAGGGCCGCAAGGACCTGCAGCCGTTCCTGGACCACCTGCAGACCGCCGTCTTCTACCCGGACAACAAGACGTCGTGGGCGCGGGTGAACGCGGAGCTGAAGAAGCAGATAGGCAAGGCGGCCGAGGCCGGCGGCGAGCCGCCGGAGCGGGTGCTGGCGAACCTGCAGAGCATCGCAGAGTCGGCGTCGACGCGCGAGGAGTGAGCGCGGCCCGCGGGCGCGCCGTGTGCCGCCCGCGGGGGCGCGCCGCGTGCCGCCGGCCCGTACGGGCCCGGCCGGGCCCGTACGGGCCGCTCAGCCCTCCCGGGCGTCGCGGCGGGACTGCCGGACGCGCCGCAGCCGCTGCACCGTGACCGGATCGTGCGCCAGCGCCCGGGGGTCGTCCAGGAGCGCGTTGAGCACCTGGTAGTAGCGCGTCGGGGAGAGCCCCAGCCGCTCCCGGATCGCCCGCTCCTTCGCCCCCGGCGCCGGCCACGCGCGCTTCTCCAGCGCCAGGACGGCCAAGTCCCGCTCGGTCAGCGCCGGGTCACTCGCAGACATGCCCTGCACGTTACCGCGGCCCGGTAGGGTCCTGGGCATGGGCAGCACCTCCGCAGCACAGCTCCCCGTTCCGCGCACCGAGGCGGGCCGCGCCGGCCTCGCGGCGCTCCTCGCCGATCCGGAACAGTCCCTCGTCGCCTTCGACTTCGACGGCACCCTGGCCCCGATCGTCCCCGACCCCGACGCCGCCCGGGCCCACCCCGGGGCCGTGCCCGCGCTGAGCCGCCTCGCGCCGCGCGTCGGCACGGTCGCGGTCATCACCGGCCGGCCCGCCGCGGTGGCCGTACGGTACGGCGGCTTCGCCGGCGCCGCGGGCCTGGCGCACCTGCGGGTCCTCGGCCACTACGGCTCCGAGCAGTGGGACGCCGCCACCGGCACCCTGCGCACCCCCGAGCCGCACCCGGGCGTGGCGGCCGTGCAGGCCGAGCTGCCGGGGGTGCTGGAGACGGCGGGCGCCTGGCGGGGCACGTGGATCGAGGACAAGGGCCGCGCCGTCGCCGTCCACACCCGCCGCGCCGAGAACCCCGCGGACGCCGCCGAGGCGCTGCGCAAGCCGCTGGACGACCTGGCGGCGGCGCACGGCCTGGTGGTCGAGCCGGGCCGCTTCGTCCTCGAACTCCGCCCCCCGGGCATGGACAAGGGCCGCGCCCTCACGGCCCTGACGCACGAGACGTCCGCCCGCGCCGTCCTCTACGCCGGCGACGACCTCGGCGACCTCGCGGCGTACGACGCGGTGGCCGCGCTGCGCGCGGAGGGCGTGCCGGGCCTGCTGGTGTGCAGCGCGGCGGCGACGGGCGAGGGCGCGGACGCGCTGGCGGACCGGGCGGACCTGACGGTCGACGGGCCGGGGGGCGTGGTGGACCTGCTGACGACGCTGGCGGCGACGCTGGGCGCGTAGTACCGGACCGGCGCGGGCGTGTGCCTCAGTCGGAGAGCCCGCGCAGGAAGTCCCGGATCAGCCCCGCGCTCTGCGTGAACCGCGTGGTGAGCGGGAAGTGCCCGGCGTCCAGCAGCTGGACCCGCGCGTCCTTGGCGTCGCGCGCGAACGCGCGGGCGCCTTCGGGCCCGAAGATCTCGTCGTGCCGCCCCCACGCCGCGAGCACCGGCGGCTGGTGCACGCGCAGGTACTCCTGCCAGTCGGGGTACCGGGCCGGGTTGGTGCGGTAGTCGAGGAGCAGGTCGAGCTGGATCTCCTGGTTGCCGGGCCGGTCGAGCCCCGCCTGGTCGTGCACCGCGAGCGCCGGGTCGACCAGCGAGGTGTCCGGGACGCCCTGGTGGTACTGCCAGCGGGTGGCCTCCGGGGTGACCTGCGCGCGCATCGCCTCGCGGTGCCCCTCGGGGTCGGCCCAGTAGGCGCGGATCGGGTCCCAGAAGTCGGTCAGGCCCTCCTCGTAGGCGTTGCCGTTCTGGCTGACGATGCCGGTGATGCGCTCGGGGCCGCGCAGGGCGAGGCGGAAGCCGACGGGGGCGCCGTAGTCGTGGACGTAGATCGCGTAGCGCCGGACGCCGAGCTGGTCCAGCAGGTTGCCGACGACGTCGGCGAGGTGGTCGAAGGTGTACGCCCACTCCTCGGCGGGCGGCGCGGAGCTGAGCCCGAAGCCGGGGTAGTCGGGGGCGATGACGTGGAACTCGTCCGCCAGCTCCGCCATCAGCGGGGCGAAGCCGACCGACGAGGTCGGGTAGCCGTGCAGCAGCACGAACGTCGGCGCCGCCGGGTCGCCGGCCTCCCGGTAGAAGATGTCGAGGCCGTCGACGCGGGCGGTGCGGTGGCGGATCGTCACGAGGGGCTCCAACCGTCTAAGTGAGTTTGACTGGTTAAGACGGTCAGAACCGTAAGCATGCTCCCGCTAACCTGTCAACTCGCCTTCAATGGTTATACTGGTCGGCATGGCCCGACCGCTGACCGGGGAACCGCTGGCCCTGGACCTGGTGAACACCTGGTGGATCGACCAGGGGCGCGCCGTCGACTTCTTCGACGAGCCGCGCGGCGTGCGCCGCTGGCTCGCCGAGCACGGCCTGCCCGACGGCACGGGGGCCGCCGGCGGCGCCGCCGCCGCCCCCGACGCCGTACGCGCGCCGCTGACCGCCGCCCGCGGCGCCCTGCGCGCGGCGCTCGCCGGGGACGAGCAGCCGCTCGACGCGATCCTGGCGCACGGCGCCCGCCGCCCGCTCCTGCGCAACGGCACCGCCGCCTCGGAGGTGGTCGTCGACGACCCGGCGTGGCTGCCCGCCTGGTGCGCGGCGGCCGACCTGGTCCGCCTCTACGCGGAGCGCCCGGACCGGATCCGCGCCTGTGCCGACGCGGCGTGCGTGCTGTGGTTCTACGACATCAGCAAGAACGGCCGCCGCCGCTGGTGCTCGATGGAGGGCTGCGGCAACCGCGCGAAGGCGGCCCGCTTCCAGGACCGCCACCGCACGGGGTGACCGGCCGGCGGCACGTACGCGCGCCGCCGCCTACCCCCGCAGCGCGTTCAGCTGCGCCAGGAACCACTCCTG
Organism: Streptomyces sp. CNH099; assembly: GCA_000514715.1. Lineage (GTDB taxonomy): Bacteria > Actinomycetota > Actinomycetes > Streptomycetales > Streptomycetaceae > Streptomyces > Streptomyces synnematoformans. The sequence goes on from AZWL01000029.1 coordinate 34,332, forward strand.
CGGCGGCAGCGCCGTGGCCGCCGCCGCCAGCCGCTTCGTGCGCCGGGCGCGTTCGTCGTGCGGCATCGACAGCGCCGTGTGCAGCGCCTCGGCCGTGGCCTCCACGTCGTACGGGTGCACCACGAGCGCGTCCTCGCCGAGGTCCGCGTACGCGCCCGCCTCCCGCGACAGCACCAGCGCGCAGCCGTCGTCCGAGACCACCGGGATCTCCTTCGCGACCAGGTTCATCCCGTCGCGCAGCGGGTTGACCAGCGCCACGTCCGCCAGCCGGTACGCGGCGAGCGAGCGGGCGAAGTCGTCCTCGACGTGCAGTACGACCGGCTGCCAGCCGTCCGTGCCGTACGACTCGTTGATCTCGTCGGCGAGGCGGCGCACCTCCGCGGTGTAGTCCCGGTAGACGGCGAGGTCCTGCCGCGACGGGTACGCGAACGCCAGCTTCACCACCCGCCCGCGCCACTCCGGCCACCGCTCCAGCAGCCGCCGGTACGCGAGCAGCCCGCGGACGATGTTCTTCGACGGCTCGGTGCGGTCGACGCGCACGACGACCTCGCGGTCCGCCCCGCCGACCTGCGCGCGCAGCGCCGCCATCCGCTCGGCCACGTCCGGGCGCCGCGACCGCTCGCGCAGGAAGCCGGCGTCGGCGCCCAGCGCGTGCACGTCGACCCGGGCGGCCCGCTCCCCGCCCGCGTACTCCTCGCCCAGTACGTCGCGGCAGCAGGCGTCGAACGCCTCGGCCCACCGGCGGGTGTGGAAGCCGACGCGGTCGGCGCCGAGCAGGCCGCGCAGCAGCGCGGCGGCGATGTCGTCGGGGAGCAGCCGGAAGTACTCGGGCGGCGCCCAGGGGGTGTGCGTGAAGTGCCCGATGCGCAGGTCGGGGCGGCGCTCGCGGAGCATGCCGGGCACGAGGCACAGGTGGTAGTCCTGCACGAGCACGGCGGCGCCCGGGGCGGCGCCGTCGGCGAGGGCGTCGGCGAAGGCGCGGTTGTACGCCTCGTACGCGGCCCACCGGCGGCGGAAGCCGGCGTCGAAGACGGGGGAGACGGGGATGTCGTAGAGCATGTGGTGGACGAACCACAGGACGGAGTTGGCGACGCCGTTGTACGCGTCGTGGAAGACGTCCGGCGCGATGCCGAGCATCCGCACCCCCGGCTCCCCCACCCCCCGCCGCACAGCCTCCCGATCCCCGTCCCCGAGCGCGGCACACACCCACAACGCCCCACCGTCGCCCTTCACGGCACTGAGCCCCGAAACGAGCCCGCCACCGCCCCGCCTGGCGTCGAGCCCGCCGTCGTCACGGAGGGCGTACGAAACGGGCCCGCGGTTGGACGCGACGAGAAGGGAAGCACCCGAGGACTCGACCATGCGGCGAGCCTAGCCGGGCGGGGGGCCCGCGAAACGCAGGAGCGGGGGTGTGGCCGAGCCGAACCGGAGGTGCCGGGGTTCGGGGCGGAGCCCCGGCGGGGTTCGGGGGCGCAGCCCCCGCGGGGGTCTCGGGGCGGAGCCCCGAGTTTCGGGAAGGGGCGGGCACGGGGACCACCACCCCCACCCGGTCCGCACGCCCGCGGCCCTACGCCACCCCCGCCCCCGGCTCCCCGCCCCCACCCCGACGGCTCTCCCGGTACTCCGGAATCTCCCGCACCGGCGGCCGCTCCTCCGTGTCCACCCCGTACGTCCGCGGCTCGAACACCCCGTCCACCCCCCGCTCGAACTGCGTCAGCCGCGGCCGTACCAGGTGCCCCCGCGCCAGCCGCAGCTGCGCCGTGCGGTAGATCGCCGCCGCCATGCGGCCCAGCGCGCGGTCGTCCTGGTGGCGGTGGCGGCGGACGCCGACGTCGACCTGGGCGAGGGCGTCCAGCCCCACCGTGTGCAGCGCGTCGACGAGCAGCCCCAGCTCCACCCCGTACCCCACGGGGAACGGCAGCCGCTCCAGCAGCGACCGCCGCGCCGCGTACTCGCCGCCCAGCGGCTGGACGAAGCCGGCCAGGAGCGGCCAGTGGAGGTTCAGCAGCGGCCGGGCCACGAGTTCCGTCACACGTCCGCCCTGGGCGACCGCCGAGCCGGCCACCGGCCTGTCGTACACCGCCTTGACGAACTCCACGTCCGGCTCGGTCAGCAGCGGGCCCACGATCCCGCTCACGAACGCCGTGTCGAAGTCCTGCAGATCCGCGTCCACGAAGCACACGATCTCGCCGCGGGTCGCCAGCAGCGACCGCCACAGCACCTCGCCCTTGCCCGGCACCGGCGGCACCCGCGGCAGCACCTCGTCGCGGCGCACCACCCGCGCGCCGGCCGCGGCGGCGACCTCCGCCGTTCGGTCGGTGGAGCCGGAGTCCATGACGACCAGCTCGTCCACGAGCGCCACGCCCCCGGCCCCGCCCGCCGCGCCGCCCCCGGCGCCGCCCGCCGCGCCGCCCCCCGGCCCGCCCTCCGCCATCAGCTCCGCCCGGATCGCCTCCACGATCGCCCCGACCGTCGCCTCCTCGTTCAGCGCCGGCAGCACCACGCTCACCGTCCCCCGCGCCCCCAGCGCCCGCTTGGCCGCGAGCAGCCGCGCCGGTGGCCGGTCCGCCGCGGACCAGGACCGCGCCTTCAGCCACCGCTCCACGTCATCGAGCACCTTCGGGCCTCCCCTTGCCGGTGGTTCTGTGAGGTGTGAGGGCTGTCTCGCGTATCGGACGGCACTCACAACTGTCCTGGTCGTCGGTTACAGTCTTGAACAGCGTGCGTGACTTCCCCGTGTCGGGGTCCGCGCGTCGTACAAAAGCGCCGGACGGCCCCGTCGGCCCGGCGCCATACAGAGCTCATCCAGAGGGGCAGAGGGAACGGCCCGTTGAAGCCCCGGCAACCCTCCGTCCGGCACTCGCGACGCTGCGAGGCCCCGGGCGGTGATGGTGCCAATTCCGTCCTGCGGCGAGATGCGTCGCGGGGAAGATGAGGAGAGAGGGCCTCGCCACTATGGCTGTAGAGACAGCTGCCACCCGCACCGCCGTCGACGACGGCGCCGTCGATCTGGGTCCCGCCGTCGCGCTGTCCTGCCGGGAGTGCGGGGAGCGGGTGCCGCTGGGTCCCGTCTTCGCGTGCCAGACGTGTTTCGGGCCGCTGGAGGCGGCGTACGAGCTTCCCGGCGGCGACGCCGAGTCCGCCGCGCGGCTGCGCGCCCGGATCGAGGCGGGCCCGCGGAGCATCTGGCGGTACGCGCCGCTGCTGCCGGTCCCGGCCGACGTGGCGTCCGCACCCAACCTCAACCCGGGTTTCACCCGGCTGCACCGCGCCGACCGGCTCGCCGCCGAGCTGGGCGTCACCGGCGAGCTGCACGTCAAGGACGACTCCGGCAACCCGACGCACTCCTTCAAGGACCGCGTCGTCGCCATCGCCGTCGAGGCCGCCCGCGCCTTCGGCTTCACCACGCTGTCCTGCTCCTCCACCGGCAACCTGGCCGGCGCGGTCGGCGCCGCCGCGGCGCGGGCGGGGCTGCGGTCGTGCGTGTTCATCCCGCACGACCTGGAGCACGCGAAGGTCGTCATGGCGGCCGTCTACGGCGGCGACGTCGTCGGCATCGAGGGCACGTACGACGACGTGAACCGCTTCTGCTCCGAGCTGATCGGCGACCCGGCCGGCGAGGGCTGGGGCTTCACGAACGTCAACCTCCGCCCGTACTACGCGGAGGGCTCCAAGACCCTCGCGTACGAGATCTGCGAGCAGCTCGGCTGGCGGCTCCCGGACAACATCGTCATCCCGGTGGCCTCCGGCTCCCAGCTCACGAAGATCGACAAGGGGCTGAAGGAGCTGATCGCGGCGGGGCTGGTCGAGGAGCGTCCGTACAAGATCTTCGGCGCCCAGGCGGCGGGCTGCTCCCCGGTCTCGCGGGCCTACAAGGACGGCCGTCGCCCTGAGGACGGTGTGCGTCCGGTGCGGCCCGACACGATCGCCAAGTCCCTCGCGATCGGCAACCCGGCCGACGGCCCGTACGTCCTGGACATCGCCCGCCGCACGGGCGGCGCGGTGGAGGACGTCACGGACGCCGAGGTCGTCGACGCGGTCAAGCTGCTGGCCCGTACCGAGGGCGTCTTCGCGGAGACGGCGGGCGGCGTGACCTTCGGCGTGCTGGCGAAGCTCGTCGCGGACGGCCGGATCGACCCGGCCGGGACCACCGTCGCGATCAACACCGGCGACGGCCTGAAGACTCTCGACGCGGTCGCCCCCACCACGGGGCCGAGCGCGATCATCCGTCCCACACTCGACTCCTTCCGAGAGGCTGGCCTCGCATCATGAGCGTGAACGTCCGAATTCCGACCATCCTCCGTACGTATACAGACGGCCGGTCGGAGGTGAGCGCCGAGGGCGCGACCCTCGCCGACGTGATCGAAGACCTGGAGAAGAACCACCGCGGGATCGCCGCGCGGGTGCTTGACGATCAAGGCAAGCTGCGCCGTTTCGTGAACGTCTACGTGAACGACGACGACGTCCGCTTCGCCGATGGCCTGCAGACTCCCACCCCGGAGGGGGCCGGCGTCTCGATCATCCCGGCGGTCGCCGGGGGCTGCTGAACCCCGCCGCCGCGCGCACGGCCCCACTGATCCGGAGTGGGGCCGTTCGCATGTCTGTGCACGCGATAGGGTTGGGGCGTTCCCCCCTCGTGGTCCTTGCTCCATGCCTATGAGAACGCGACAACTTCCGGGTAATTGCGGAGAGTTATTTGTCGTGATGGTCAGCTATGCCCTGCCCGAGTTGTCATTGAATGCATGGATTGATCGGAAAAATACCGATCGAGTGTCCGCAGAATTCTCGTCCGAGTGACCTGTTGCACTGGGCATCTGTGCGGATACATTCAGCCGCGGTCGACGCGTTCCGGCGCACGCCCCGGCGTGTATCCGGGGGTGAGGTCTGACCCGGGTCCGCGGAGTGCGGTCCTGTGTAAGGGCCAGCAATAGGGGAGTTTGGAATGGCTCAGGGCACCGTCAAGTGGTTCAACGCGGAGAAGGGGTACGGCTTCATCGCGGTCGACGGTGGTGCGGATGTCTTCGTCCACTACAGCGCGATTCAGATGGACGGGTACCGCACCCTCGAAGAAGGCCAGCGGGTCGAGTTCGAGATCTCGCAGGGTCAGAAGGGGCCGCAGGCAGACATGGTCCGCGTCAACGGCTGAGCGCCGGGCATCGACCACGGACGACTTGCGATGGGCCCGCACCCCCCCGGGGTGCGGGCCCGCTGCTGTCCGGGGTGCCGCCCGTCTGCCGTCCGGCCCGCCGCGCCGTCTGCCGTCCGGCGGGTGTCCGGTTCCGCTCTGCGCGTGAGAACCCCGCACCCGCTTGCACTCGCAGGGGGCGAGTGCTAATCATTGGCGTTAGCACTCTCCACGTGAGAGTGACAGCACGGGACCGGTTCGGTGAGGTCCGTACGCCGGGTGGGCGGGAACCACGCGGGTGCGGACCGTCCGTCGCGGGCGCCAGCGCGGTCCGGACACAGACCACCCCCCTGTCCGGGAGGACTCAACACAATGGCCAAGACCATCGCGTTCGACGAGGAGGCGCGGCGCGGCCTTGAGCGCGGCATGAACCAGCTCGCCGACGCCGTCCGCGTCACCCTGGGCCCCAAGGGCCGGAACGTCGTCCTTGAGAAGAAGTGGGGCGCCCCCACGATCACGAACGACGGTGTCTCCATCGCCAAGGAGATCGAGCTCGAGGACCCGTACGAGAAGATCGGCGCCGAGCTGGTCAAGGAGGTCGCGAAGAAGACGGACGACGTCGCCGGCGACGGCACGACGACCGCGACCGTCCTGGCCCAGGCGCTGGTCAAGGAGGGCCTGCGCAACGTGGCCGCCGGCGCCAACCCGATGGCGCTGAAGCGGGGCATCGAGAAGGCCACCGAGGCCGTCTCCGCCGCCCTGCTGGAGCAGGCCAAGGACGTGGAGACCAAGGAGCAGATCGCCTCCACCGCCTCCATCTCCGCCGCCGACACCCAGATCGGCGAGCTGATCGCCGAGGCCATGGACAAGGTCGGCAAGGAAGGCGTCATCACCGTCGAGGAGTCGCAGACCTTCGGTCTTGAGCTGGAGCTCACCGAGGGCATGCGCTTCGACAAGGGCTACATCTCCGCCTACTTCGCCACCGACATGGAGCGCATGGAGGCGGAGCTGGAGGACCCGTACATCCTCATCGCCAACTCCAAGATCAGCGCGGTCAAGGACCTGCTGCCGCTCCTGGAGAAGGTCATGCAGTCCGGCAAGCCGCTGCTGATCATCGCCGAGGACGTCGAGGGCGAGGCCCTGTCCACCCTCGTGGTGAACAAGATCCGCGGCACCTTCAAGTCCGTCGCCGTCAAGGCCCCGGGCTTCGGTGACCGCCGCAAGGCCATGCTCGGCGACATCGCCATCCTCACCGGCGGCCAGGTCATCTCCGAGGAGGTCGGCCTCAAGCTGGAGAACGCCGGTCTCGACCTGCTGGGCCGCGCCCGCAAGGTCGTCATCACCAAGGACGAGACCACCATCGTCGACGGTGCCGGCGACAGCGAGCAGGTCCAGGGCCGGGTCAACCAGATCCGCGCCGAGATCGACGCCAGCGACTCCGACTACGACCGCGAGAAGCTGCAGGAGCGGCTCGCCAAGCTGGCCGGCGGCGTGGCCGTCATCAAGGCCGGCGCCGCGACCGAGGTCGAGCTGAAGGAGCGCAAGCACCGCATCGAGGACGCCGTGCGCAACGCGAAGGCGGCCGTCGAGGAGGGCATCGTCGCCGGCGGCGGCGTCGCCCTGCTGCAGGCCGGCCACGTCTTCGAGAAGCTGGAGCTGGAGGGCGACGAGTCCACCGGTGCCGCCGCGGTGAAGCTGGCCCTGGAGGCCCCGCTGAAGCAGATCGCGGTCAACGCCGGCCTTGAGGGCGGCGTCGTGGTGGAGAAGGTGCGCAACCTGACCCCGGGCAACGGCCTCAACGCCGCCAGCGGCGAGTACGTCGACATGATCGCCGAGGGCATCATCGACCCGGCCAAGGTGACCCGCTCCGCGCTGCAGAACGCGGCGTCGATCGCGGGCCTGTTCCTCACCACCGAAGCCGTCGTCGCCGACAAGCCGGAGAAGGAGAAGGCCCCGGCCGGCGGCGGTATGCCCGGCGGCGACATGGACTTCTGATCCGGGATCGCCGCATCCGGGCCACCGGGTCCGGGCGCCACCGGGCCCGGACGTCCGCGGACGGACCGACGAACCGAGGGCGGTACCCCGAAGGGGGTGCCGCCCTCGGGCGTGTGCGGGGTCTGCGGGGGGCTGGGGCTGCCCGGAGTCTGCCGGGGTCTGCCCGGGGTCTGCAGGGGTTCTGGTCAGCTCACGTCGGTCGCGGCCTTCAGCGCCAGCCGCAGATGGCCGTGCGAGGCGTCGAGCAGCCGCTCGGCCGTGCCGCCGTCCACGCCGCCGAGGATGGTGAGGATGGCGTTCTTCACCTCCCCGCCGGTCTCGGCGAGGGCGGCCTCCACCTCCTCGTCGCCCGCGCCCGTCGCCAGCGCGACGATGCGCCGCGAACGGGCCTGCAGCTTCTCGTTGGAGGCGCGCACGTCGACCATCAGGTTCCCGTACGTCTTGCCCAGCCGGATCATCGTGATCGTCGAGAGCATGTTGAGCACGAGCTTCTGCGCCGTGCCCGCCTTCAGCCGCGTCGACCCGGCGATCAGCTCGGGGCCCACGACGACCTCGATGCCGTGGTGCGCGGCGGCGGACAGCGCAGAACCGGCGTTGCAGGACAGCCCGACGGTCAGCGCCCCCCGGCCGCGCGCGAACGTCACGCCGCCGACGGCGTACGGCGTACGGCCGGAGGCGGAGATGCCGACGACCGTGTCGTCGGGGCCGAGGCCCGCGGCCTCCAGGTCGGCAGCGGCCAGCTCCTTGCTGTCCTCCGCGCCCTCCGTGGACGTGCGGATCGCCTTGTCACCGCCGGCGATCATGCCGACGACCTGCGCCGGGTCGGTGTTGAACGTCGGCGGGCACTCGCTGGCGTCCAGCACCCCGAGCCGGCCCGCGGTGCCGGCGCCCAGGTAGAGCAGCCGGCCGCCGCGGGCCATCCGCTCGGCGGTGGCGTCGATGGCCGCGGCGATCTGCGGCAGCTGGGCGGCGACCGCGCCCGGCACGCCGCTGTCCTCCTCGTTCATGATTCTGGCGATCTCCAGGCTGGCGAGGCGGTCGATCTCCGCCAGCTCGGGCCGGAACGCTTCGGTGGTCAGGCTTTCCAGCTCCCGGCGGATGTCGGCTGAGGGAGAGGGCATGTCGGGGCGGCTCTTTCCATACGGTGCGTGGCGCGCGGTGGGCGGTGCGCGCACGCGGCGGTGGGTCGGTCACGGCGGCTTGCGTGGTGCGGTCGCCGGCGGTCGGGCTGCCGCCGCGGGTGGCCGGCGCGCGGGGCGCGTCCGGCCGCCGGGCGGCGCCGGCGTCGTACGGCGGTGCGGTCGGGGGCCGGCCGTCGGACGCCCGCGGGGACGTCTTCGGGCGGGCCGGTGCGGGGGGTGGTGCGGCCGGCGGTGCGGGGGTGGCGCATGACGTGGTGCCTGCTTGCGTGCGAGCGGTGCACGAGCTGTACACGGTGGGACTGGTGCGGCTGGTGCGTCCGGCGCGGGCGGTGCGTCCGGCGCGTCCGGCGGGCCCGGTGTGTCCGGCGGGGCCGTCGCCGCGGGCGGGGGGCGCGCCTGCGTCGAGGCCGGGTCGCCGGTGCATCGGGCGGCGTCGGATGTCGTCGGTGTCGCCGGGCGGCGTCAGGACCGCGGGCGGAGCGGGCTGTGCCGGTGGGCCAGGGCCTCGTAGGAGGCGGCGAGCGCCGGGGCGGCCCGCTCGTACGTCCGCTGGGCCACGCCTATGAACAGGCAGTCCACGACCAGCAGCTGGCCCGTCCTGCTGGACATGGCCGCCGGCCGCAGCTCGCTCTCGCGACCCGTGGACGTGGTGAGTATGTGATCGGCGTACGACGCGACGGGACCGTCCGGGCGGCCGGTGACGGCCACGGTGGTCGCCCCGTGGTCGAACGCCACGCGCAGCGGCTCTATGACGTCGACCGTGCGACCCGAGTGCGTGATCGCGATGGCCACGTCACCCGCGCGCAGCTGGACGGCGTTGGTCACGGCCAGGTGCGGGTCCGGCGAGGCGTGCGCCACGACGCCGATCCGCAGCAGCTTCTGGACCAGGTCCTGGCCCACGAGGTTGGAGGCGCCGATGCCGTACACGTCGATGCGCCGCGCGCTGGCCATGGCGGCGATCGCCGCCTCCACCTGCACGGGGTCGAGCCCGGCCGCGGTGTCCGCGAGGGCCTGCTGCTCGTCGCGCGCGAGCTTGGCGATGACGTCGGCCATCGAGTCGTCCACGGCTATGTCCGCGGTGACCGACGGTGCCCGCCCGGCCTCCTGTTGCGCGGCCGCGGCGGCGAGGGCCAGCCGGAGGTCGCGATACCCGGGATAGCCGAGCAGCCGCGCCGTCCGCACCACGGTGGCCTCCGAGGTGCCGGTGCGCTCCGCGAGCCCGGTGACGGTGAGCGCGGCGCAGCCGGCCGGGTCCCCGGCGACGGCCTCGGCGACGCGCTGCATGGAGCGCGTCATGGACGGCGCGACCGTGCGCACCTTGGCCGCGAGGGCCGCGGGCGCGGGCGGCGCCGGCCCGGTCGGGGTGTCGGGAGTGAAAGTTTCCTTCACGCTGTAGCTCACACCAGAAAGATATTTTCGGGACGGAGAGGGAGTCAACCCCCCGCGACCCGCCTGTGGAAAACCCCGCCGGGGCGGCGGAGCACGTGCGCCGCCGCGGCCCCCGAACCCGTCTCGCGGGGTGCCGGTTGCGGGAGAATGGCCGTATGGAGCACCAAGGGCTGGAGCAGGCGCTGCACCGCGCGCGTGCGCTGATACTCGCCGACCTCACCGCCGGCGACGTGGCCGGGCCGGACGTCGTCACCTTCGTCGAGGACTCCGTCGTGCACCGCCGCTGGTGGGTGGAGCAGTGGCCGGAGGGCGCGGCGTACCTCGACGGCCTGGTGGCCCAGGACGTGCAGGACGCGCTCCTGGAGAAGTACGGCAGATGGCCCCTGTGCCCCGTCTGCCGGGGCGCCGACGCCGTCGACGCCTCCGGCCCGCACGCGCTGGACATCGAACCGGAGCTGGGCCCCGAGCCGCGGTGGGTCTGCGGCAGGACGGGCGCGGTGGTGGCCCCGGTGGGCGGCCTGGACCGCGCGGGCGGCGCGGGCCCGGCGGACGGCGGCGCCGGATGACGGTCTACGTGGACCCGCCGACCTGGCCCGGGCACGGGCGGATGTGGTCGCACCTGGTCAGCGACGAGTCGTACGAGGAACTGCACGCCTTCGCGGAGGCGATGGGGGTGCCGCGCCGGGCGTTCGACCGCGACCACTACGACATCCCGTCGACGCGGTACGCGGACGCGGTGCGCCTGGGGGCGGTGGAGGTGGGGTCGAAGGAGCTGCTGCGCCGGCTGGTCGACGGCGGCCTGCGACGCCCGGCGCGGAGGCCCGCGGCGGGGTGAGCCCGCCCCCGCGCGTGCGCGTGGAGCGCCCTCCCGCGCACCGGGACCTGCGGTCGCCGGAATGTTCGCTGCCCACCCCCGCGTTTCCCCCGTCATGCCCCCGACCGCTCCCCGGGCCGGATCCCGCCTCCCCACCTCCGTGTACGTCCTCGGCGTCGCCGTCTTCGCCCTCGGCACGTCGGAGTTCATGCTCTCCGGCCTCCTCCCCGAGATAGCCGACGACCTCGACGTCTCCATCCCCCGCGCCGGGCTCCTCATCTCCGCGTTCGCCGTCGGCATGGTCGTCGGCGCCCCCACCCTCGCCGCCGCCACCCTCCGGCTTCCCCGCCGCACCACCCTCGTCGGCCTGCTCGTCGTCTTCGGCGCCGGCCACGTCGTGGGCGCCGTCTCCACCTCCTACGGAGTCCTCTTCGCCACCCGTGTCGTGAGCGCCCTGGCCTGCGCCGGGTTCTGGGCCGTCGGCGCCGCCGTCGCCATCGCGACCGTCCCGGTCGGCGCCCGGGCCCGGGCGATGGCGGTGATGGTCGGCGGGCTGAGCGTCGCGAACGTCGCCGGGGTGCCAGGCGGGGCGCTGCTCGGGCAGCACTTCGGCTGGCGGTCCGCGTTCTGGGCGGTGACGCTGATGACCGCCGTCGCGCTCGTCGGGGTGGTGGCGCTCGTACCGCGCGGCGCACCGGCCGCGGCCGCCGGGCCGCCGCGGCTGCGGCAGGAGTTGCGCATCTACCGCGACCCCCAGGTGTGGCTCGCGATGGCCACGATCGCGCTTTTCGCCGGCGCGACCTTCTCCTTCTTCTCCTACCTCGCCCCTCTCCTCACCGACGTCGCCGGCCTCGGCGACGGCTGGGTGCCGACCGTGCTCGCGCTCTTCGGCGCCGGGGCGTTCCTCGGCACGCTCGTCGGCGGGCGGCTGGCGGACCGGCACCGGTTCGGCACCATGTACGGCGGGCTGACCGCGACCGCCGCCGTGCTGGTGGCGTGCGCGCTGCTCGCCGAGTACCCGGCGGCGATCGTGACCCTGTCCGTCCTGCTCGGCGCCACGGCCTTCACCACCGCGCCCGCCCTCAACGCCCGGATCTTCGACGTCGCCGGCGCCGCGCAGGGGCTCGCCGGCGCGACGGCCACGTCCTCGTTCAACATCGGCAACACCGTGGGCCCCTGGCTCGGCGGCCTCGTCATCAGCGCCGGCCTCGGGTACGCCGCCACCGCGTGGACCGGCGCCGTGCTGGCGGCGGGCGCGGTGGCGGTGACGGTGGCCGCCGGCCGGTCGGCGGCGCGGCGTACGACGCTGGTGGCGCGCGGCGAGCCCGAGGGGGCGGTGAAGGCGACGGGCTAGGCACGGACCGTCACCGCCGTGTGTCACCGCCGTGTGATTGTCTCTTGTGCAGGGACAGGGAGGGGTGGGACATGCTCGCGGAGACGGCGGCGTTACGGCTGGGGACGATCGTGGCGAACGCCGCGGGGAAGCTGTGGCTGGGCGGCCGGCAGCGCGACCAGCAGCGGCGGCTGGAGATGGCGGACCTGATCCGGGTCCGGGTCCCGGGCGTGCGCCTCCAGCGCGAGGTCCGCCAGCAGTTCGAGCAGATGACCAACGCGGTGTACGACCGCCTGGACCCGTTCCTGACCCACGCGTTCGACCGTCTGGAGCCGGGCGGCCGCCGGGCCGTCATCGACGCCGTGGCCGACACGTTCGCGCACGCGGACCTCTCCGACGACGCCCTCCTCGCCGCCGACGCCCAGCCCGCGGAACTGGTCCGCCGCATCACCGCCTCGGTGCGTGGTCCGGTTGGGCTGAGTGGGACGGAGGCCCGGCTGTACGAGACGCTGTTCGCCGAGTGCGTCACGTACTACGTCAGCATCGTGCGCAGCCTGCCCGTCTTCGAGGAGCGCGCGGCGGCCGAGCTGCTGGCGCGTACGGCCACGCTGGGCGCCGAGGTGGCGCGGGTCCTGGAACGCCTGCCGGACCGCTCGCTGTTCGCGCCCGAGGGCTCCGACCTCGACGCCGACTTCCGGCGGAAGTATCTGCAGCTGGTCAGTCGGGACCTCGACGAGGTTGAGCTGTTCCGCGGTACGTCCGACCAGTCGACGCCGCAGCGCGTCCGGCTGTCGGTGGCGTACGTGAGCCTGCGCACGACCGGCGACGACGCCGGGCTCCGCCGCGGTGCACGGAGGGGCGTGCCGCAGCTCAGGCCCGACATGAGCAACTGGGAGGAGGGCGGCCAGGAGCCCTCCGGGATGCGGGTCGAGGCGGCGCTGAGCGGCGCGCCGCGCGTACTGCTGCGCGGCGAGGCCGGCTCCGGCAAGACGACGCTGCTGCGGTGGCTGGCGATCACGGCCGCGCGAGGGCGCTTCACGGACGAGCTGGCCGAGTGGAACGGTCTGACCCCGATCTTCGTCAAGCTGCGGGACTACAGCGGCCGTAAGCCGCCGAACCCCGAGGCGATGCTCGACGGCGTCGCCGGCCCGATCACGGGCGTTTTGCCGCGGGGCTGGGTGGAGCGCCGGCTCGACGCGGGCGACGCGCTGCTCCTGATCGACGGCGTGGACGAACTGCCGGCCCGGGAGCGCCGCGCCGTCCGCGACTGGCTGCGCAAGCTGCTCGCGCAGTACGAGGGCGTGCGCGTGGTCGTCACCTCCCGCCCCGCGGCGGCGGGCGCGGACTGGCTGCGCCGCGAGGACTTCACCGCCCTGCACCTGGACCGGATGACCCCGCCCGACCTGGCGGCCTTCGTACGCCGGTGGCACCAGGCCGTACGCGAACTGGGCGGCGAACTGCCCTGCGCGGTGGAGGACATCCCGCGGTACGAGCAGTCCCTCCTCACCAGCCTGAAGGACCGCGCGCATCTGCAGTCGCTCGCGAGCACGCCGCTGCTGGCGGCGATGCTCTGCGCGATGCACCTCAACCGCGGCCGCCAACTGCCGCGCGACCGGATGGAGCTGTACCGCAACGCGCTGCACACCCTCGTCCACGACCGGGACGCGGACCGGAACGTGCCGAGCGCGGCGGACAGCAGGCTGAGCCTCGGCGACAAGCTGGTCATCCTGCGGGATCTGGCGTGGCGGCTGTCGGACAACAACCGCAGCGAGATCGACGCGGAGCGGGCGGCCGGTTACGTGGCCGCGAAGCTGCGCGGAATGCGCCACCTGGACGTCCTCGACGGCGGTGAGGTCCTGGGCCAGCTACGGCAGCGTTCGGGCATCCTCCGGTCCCCCGCCGAGGACCGCATCGACTTCGTACACCGGACCTTTCAGGAGTACCTGGCCGCCGAGGAGGCGGCGGAGGAGGACCGCATCGGCAACCTGGTGGAGCGGGCGCACCTGGACCTGTGGCGAGAGACGATCATCATGACCGCCGGCCATGCGAACGCGCGCCAGCGAGAGGAGTTGCTGGACGGCATCCTGGACCGCGCGGAGGAGGAGCCCCGGCACGCGCGCACGCTGCGGCTGCTGGCGGCGGCGTGCCAGGAGACGCTGCCGTCGGTGTCGGAGGGGCTGGGGGCCCGGCTGGACGAGGCCGTGACCAGACTGCTCCCGGCGCGGCGGCAGACGGACCCGCCCGCGCTGGCCGCGGTGGGGCCGACGCTGCTGCGCTGGCTGCCGACGTCGCTGGAGGAGCTGACGGAGAAGGCCGCGGCGCAGACGGTGCGGACCACGGCGCTGATCGGGGGCGAGAGGGCCCTCGACATGCTGGAGGGCTACGTGGGGGATGAGCGCTGGGATGTCGTCACCGAACTTGTCCGCGCGTGGGACTACTTCGACGCGGACGCCTACGCCGACCGGGTCCTGTGCCGGCTGCCGCTGGCGGGACGCATGGTGGACATCAGCCACTCCGGCCAGTTGCGCGTGGCGAGCCGACTGCGGGAGCTGACGGGCGTCAGCGTGCGGCAGCCCGTGCGCGGACTCGACTTCCTGGCCGACCTCCCGCCTCTTCAGGTGATACAGGCGTGGTCGCTGGTCGACGGCGCCGACTTGTCCGTCCTGCGCGGCCACCCCGATCTGGAGATCCTGTCGCTGCACGGCGTCAGGTCCGTGCGCGGGGGGTCGGTTCTCCAGGAGCTGACCCGACTGAACTCTCTGATCACCCCCTTCCCCGAGGACCTGGACCTGAGTACGTTGCGGCGCTGCACCGGCCTCAGGTTCATTGCTCTCCGCGAAGTGGCGGACAGGGACCTCGGCCCGCTGACCGCGCTCCCCGGCGTGGACCGCGTCGCCCTCAACGGCCACGGCCGGTGCACGGTCCGGGGCTTCGACGAGTTGGAGGGAATGACCGGTCTGCAGAGCTTGCAGCTCAACGGCATCGACGCCGACGCCTGGCTCCGGGGACTCAAGAGCATCCCGCCATCGCTCAAGAAGTTGACTCTGCTGCACTGTGTCGTCTCGCCTGACCCGCAGATCTTCGCGCGGTTCAGCGGTCTTCACCTGGTGGATGTCTCCCGGTGCCGCGCCCCCGACGGCATGCGCGTCACCGCGCTCGGCGTCCCGGGGGTGCACGTCTTCGCCCACTGACCTCTCGCAGCAGCCCCTACCCGCCCAGCAGTTCCAGCTCCGTCCCCGCGTTGTGCCGCGCCGCCGCCTCCCACCGCGTGTACCCCGGCTCCGTGCGGAACAGCCGCGGCAGCCCCAGCAGCTGCCGCAGCACCGCCGCCCGCCCCTCCCGGAACGCGTCGTCCGGCACGAAGCCGTACTCCTCCCGCACCGCCGCCGCGTACGCCGCGTACTGCGCCGGGGTGCCCGCCAGCACCGCCAGGTCCGCGTCGCACAGCACCTCGCCGTTGCGGTCCCCGGCGCGCGGGTCGTGGCCGGCCGTGAGCCGTACCAGCCGCGCCACCTCCGCGACCCGCTCGTCGGCCACCCCCGCCTCCGCGAGGGCGACTTGCGCGAGACGCGCACTGCGCTCCTCGTTCTCGCTCCGCTCCGGCCGGTAGACGGCGTCGTGGAACCAGGCCGCGAGGCGCACGGCGTCGGGGTCGTCGGCGTGGTCGGCCAGTTCGTCGACGCGGTCGAGGACGGCCGTCAGGTGCGCCGCGGTGTGGTAGCGCCGCTGGGGCTCACCCCACCGTTCCAGCAGCTTGTTCCCGTACGGAACGGGGTCGGGCGGCTCGGCGCCGGTCTGGCAGCGGGTGAGGAGGGCGGTCCAGCGGTCGAGGAGGCTGGCGGAGGGCAGCACTCCGCCGACCGGTGCGGCGGGCGGGTCGGGTGGCTCGTCTGCGGGGGCTGGCATGGTCACTATTCTGCGCGATATGGCAGGCTGTGCTTCATGTCTAGACCAATGCTGCTTGAGGTCATCGCCCTGAACGCCGCCGACGCCGTCGCCGCGGAGGCGGGCGGCGCCGACCGCCTTGAGCTGGTCACGGACATGGCGGCCGACGGGCTCACCCCGTCGCGCGAGACGGTCGCCGCCGTACGGGCCGCGGTGGCGCTCCCCGTACGGGTCATGCTGCGCGCCGAGGACGGCTTCGCGGCGGGCGGAACGGCGGCGCTGGAGGCGCTGGCGGCGCGGGCGGGGGCGTTGCGCGCGGAGGGGGCGGAGGAGTTCGTCCTCGGGTTTCTGGACGAGGCTGGCGGGCCGGATCTGGCGGCGGTCGGGCGGCTGCTGGAGGCGGTGGGGGACGGCTGCCGGTGGACGTTCCACCGGGCGATCGACCGGGCGGCGGACCGCGACACGCTGCGGAAGCAGCTGGCGGGGCTGCCTGGGCTTGACACGTACCTGACGGCGGGCTCCGCGCGCGGCGTCGCCGACGGCCTCGCGGTGCTGGTCGCCGAGGCGGCCCGGGCGACCGCGGGCCAGCCCGGCTACGAGCCGCGCATCATGGCCGGCGGCGGCCTGACCACCGCCCACGTCCCCCGCCTCCGCGCGGCGGGCCTGGACGCCTTCCACGTGGGCGGCGCGGTCCGCCCGGCGGGATGGTCGGGGCCGGTGTCGCCGGAGTCGGTGGCGGAGTGGCGAGCGTTGCTCGACTCCTGACAGCTCGACTCCTGACAGCTGGACGCCTGACCGCGGCGCAGCGGCCGTCGGCAAGGCGGGTACGTGCGGCCTGACGGCGTAATACGTCTCGTATTACACTGGTCTCATGAGCGTACAGACCATCAGCTTCCGCCCGGACGTCGCGACGCGCCGCGAGCTCGACGCGCTGGCGAGCATGCGCGACGTAACGGTGTCCGACGCCATAAGGCAGGCGGTGCATGAGGCGTACGTCCGCGAGCAGTATCGCCAGGCGGCGGTGGAGGTGCAGGAATGGCGCCTGGACCCGGCGTACGCGGCGGAGGTGGCCGCGGTGCGCGAGGATATGGACGACCTGCGTGCGTGGTGACATCTACCACCTGCGCACGCCGAAGCACCGGGTGGGGCACGAGCAGCGGGGCACGCGCTACGGGGTGGTGTTGCAGACCGAGGCGCTGGCCACGTCGACGCTCGTCGTCGCGCCCACATCGACGAGTGCGCGGCACGGGCTGATCCATCCGAGGGTCGAGATGGCAGGTACGGACACGGTGGTGCTCGTCGAGCAGATGGCGGCGGTGGACCCGGAACGGCTGGGGGACTTCGCGGGGCGCGTGGAGCCGCCGGAGTGGGAGGACATCGAGCACGCGGTCCGGCTGGTGCTGGGGCTGCTGTGACGCCTCCCCGGGCAACGGTCCCGGGGATCCGCCACCTGGCATCCCTGGGTTCCGGCCTCCGCCGAACAGTGCGCACCGACCCCCACGGCCTTCTCGTACAGTAGCGGCGAAGGGACTACCGGGGGGTTCGTCTTCCGCACCGAGCACGACCGGACCCACCTCCACGAGGCCGGGGACGGCACGCTCCGCGGGCACGCACTCCCGTGCCGCCGCAGCGGTAGCGCCAGCACCGCACCCGACCGGGCGGGCCGCAGGTCACGGGCCGCTGGCCGGCCACGGAAGAAGACGAGGACACACATGCCACCGCGCGCATCGGCGGTCCCCCCGGGGACCCGGCTGCTCCACATAGGGCCCCACAAGACCGGCACCACGGCCGTGCAGGGGGCGTTCCACCAGGCACGCGACCGGCTCCACGCCCACGGGGTCCACTACGCCGGCAAGCAGCGGATGCCCGGGCACGCCGTGGGCTCCCGGCTCGGCCTCAGCCTCGCCAAGGGCGAGGCGCCGCCGGACATCGACCACTGGCGGGAACTGCGGGACGAGGTGACCGCCGCCGGGGACCGGCGGGTCGTCGTCAGCTGCGAGTTCTTCGCCAACGCCGACCCGCATGTGCTGCACGAGGTCGTCGAGGAGCTGGGCGGGGACGCCGTCCACGTCGTCGTC
The DNA here is from genome assembly GCA_000514715.1 of Streptomyces sp. CNH099. Classification (GTDB taxonomy): domain Bacteria; phylum Actinomycetota; class Actinomycetes; order Streptomycetales; family Streptomycetaceae; genus Streptomyces; species Streptomyces synnematoformans. The sequence goes on from AZWL01000029.1 coordinate 52,093, forward strand.
ACGCTCCGGCCCCTGGTGCGGATCCTGCCGTCGCAGTGGCAGGAGTACGTCCAGAACGGGCTCCGCTCCTCCTACGAGGAGTGGCTGGACGACATCCTCCGCAAGCGCGCCGACGACGGCACGCCCACCGCGTTCTGGCGCCGGCACCGCCATGACGCGCTCGTCGAGCGGTGGGCCGCGGTGGTCGGCCCGGACAACGTCACGGTCGTGGTGGTGGACGAGACCGACCCCCTGGCCCTGCTGCGGACGTTCGGGGAGCTGACGGGGCTGCCGGAGGGCGTCCTCCGGCCCGACAGCCACGTCAACCCCTCGCTGACCCTGGGCGAGGCCGAAATGCTCAGGCGGCTCAACGAGGCCACCCACGAGCGCGGCTGGCCCGACCACCGGTACGTCGAGGTGATACGGCACGGCGTACGGTTCGAACTGCGAAAGCCGCGCGAGCGGGACGCCGGTGAGCCCCGGGCCGCCACACCGGAGTGGGCCGTGGACGAGGCCGTGGCCGTCGCGGAGGAGATGACCGGCCGGATCGCCGGCCTCGGCGTCCGGATCGTCGGCGACCCCGCCCGGCTCACCCGCCGGCCCGTCGCGCAACCGGCCCCCGCGGGCCCGCCGATGGTGCATGCGGACGTGGCGGCGCGGGCCGTCCTGGCCGCCGTCCGGAAGAGCGCACCCAAGCGAGCGAAGAAGAAGGCCCAGCCGCCGCCGAGGATGGCGCCGGCGGCCGGGGTGCGGAAACCGGCGTCGGCCGAGGACCGGCCTTTCCGCGAGGTCAGCGCCGCGACGCTGGTCCGCATCCTCCGCCGACGCGGACTGCGCCGGCTGCGCCGCCGGATGCCGCGCGGCCGGGGGCCCCGGGGCTGACCGCCGCGGGTTGCGGCGCGGGGTGCGGGGCGTACGCCGCGGCGGCTCCGTGCCCGCCTCCCGCAGCGCCTCCAGCGCGCCCACCGTCATCAGGTTGTTCGCCGCGAACACCGCGTCCGGCGGCTCCGGCAGCGCCAGCAGGTCCGCCATCGCCGCCCGCCCGCCCTCGACGCGGAAGTCGCCGTGCCGTACGTACTCCGGCGGCAGCGCGCCGCCGCCCGTCTCGCGCAGGTGGTCGCGCAGCGCCGACAGGTCGGTCCGGTTCCGGGACGCGGCGGCGACGATCACGCCGGCCATCTGCTCCGCCGCCGCGATCTCCAGGTAGCGCCGAGTTCCTGACGCGCTTCGGCAGCAACCACATCCAGGCGGTCCCCGGTGACTACGTCGCCGACCTCCGTGCGGTCTGCGGCCAGCCCGGCATCCGGTACGACGGCTTCGGCGACGCGGCGTAGCCGCGGGCCCCGGCGGCGGGGCGGGCATCATCAGGGCACGTACGACACGAGCGGGAAGGTCGGCAGACACCATGGGGCTGCTCCTCGGCATCGACATCGGCACCTCCTCGGCCAAGGGCGTGCTCGTCCGCGACGACGGCACGCTGGTCGCCCAGGCCGTACGCGCGCACGCCACCTCCTCCCCGCGGCCGGGGTGGGTCGAGCACGACGCCGAGGAGGTGTGGTGGGCGGACTTCACGGCGCTGGCCGGCGAGCTGGCCGCGGGGCGGGCGGCGGCCGGCGAGCGGATCGCCGCGGTCGGCGTCAGCGGGATCGGCCCCTGCCTGCTGCCCGTGGACGGCGCCGGCACCCCGCTGCGGCCCGCGATCCTCTACGGCGTCGACACCCGCGCAGGCGCCGAGATCGCGGCGCAGACCGCCCGCTACGGCGCCGAGGCGGTCATCGAGCGGTGCGGCTCGCCGCTGACCAGCCAGGCGGTGGGCCCGAAGCTGGAGTGGCTGCGCACGCACGAGCCGGAGGTGTACGCCCGCACCCGCCGCTGGTACATGGCCAGTTCGCTGCTCGCGCACCGGCTCACCGGCGCGTACGTCCTCGACCACCACTCCGCGAGCCAGTGCACGCCGCTGTACGACCTGCGCGAGCGGCGCTGGATCACGGACCGGTGCGAGGAGGTCGCTCCGGGCCTGGAATGGCCGGAACTCGTCTGGCCCGCGGACGTGGTGGGCGAGGTCACCCCGGCCGCGGCCGCCGCCACCGGACTGCCCGCGGGCACCCCGGTGGTGGCCGGCACGGTCGACGCCTGGGCGGAGTCCACCGCCGTCGGCGCCACCGGCGCGGGGGACCTGATGCTGATGTACGGCACGACGATGTTCCTGGTGAACGTCGTCGAGCAGCCGGTCGCCAGCCCGCGGCTGTGGGGCACGGCCGGCGCCTTCCCCGGCACGTACTGCCTGGCCGCCGGCATGGCCACCTCCGGCGCCGTCACCGGCTGGCTGCGCGACCTGACCGGCTCCGACTACGCCACCCTCGTCGCCGAGGCCGCCGGCGTCCCGCCGGGCGCCGAAGGGCTGCTGATGCTCCCGTACTTCGCCGGCGAACGCACCCCCCTCTTCGACCCCGACGCGCGCGGCCTCATCCACGGCCTCACCCTCCGCCACACCCGCGGCCACCTCTACCGCGCCGCCCTGGAGGCCACCGCGTACGGCGTCCGCCACAACCTCGCCGCGATGACCGAGGCCGGCGGCGCGCCGGCCCGCCCGGTCGCGGTCGGCGGCGGCGCCCGCGAGCTGTGGACGCAGATCGTCTCCGACGTCACCGGCAAGGAGCAGCAGATCCCCCGCCACCGCGTCGGCGCCGCGTACGGCGACGCGTTCCTCGCCGCCGTCGGCGCCGGCACGGCGGCCCCGTCCGACATCGCCGCCTGGAACCCGGTCGAGTCCACCGTGGCCCCGGACCCCGCCGCGGCCCCCGTCTACGAGCAGCTCTACGCCCACTACCTGGACCTCTACCCGGCCACGAAGGACGCGGCCCACGCCCTCGCCGCCCGCCAGCACGCGGACGCGCGAGACGCGCGAGACGCGCGAGACGCGCGAGACGCGTGACCAGGCGTGCGCCGAAGGTCATTATCACCGGCCTGTGACGGCATGGTTGCTTTCCCGCCATCGCAGCCGGGGCCGTGCGTCGCTAACCTCATGGAGGCATGACGGGGGCGGGTGGCTCCCCTCCCACACGCGACGGAGGGAATGACCGCACGATGAGAGCGCGTAGGGCAGGTACGGCGGCCGGGGCCGCGGCGGCCGCGGCCGCGCTGCTGCTGACGGGCTGCGGCGACGACGGGGACCCGTCGTCCGGCGGCAGGATCGAGGGGGCGAAGACGGACGGCCCGGAGCGGTCCGCCGAGCCGTCCGCCTCCGGGCCCGGGGCCCCGGAGTTCGATCTCCCGCAGGACGTGGAGGTCGAGATCGCCGAGGACACCACGGGCGACGCGAAGAAGGACGAGATCCTGCGGGACCACGGCTACGCGCTGATGGCCCAGCAGGAGGCGTACGCCGCGACGGAGGCGACGCCCAACTTCGCGGCGTACTGGGACGGCGAGGCCGCCGCCACCTTCGAGGCCGACTTCGCCGTGTACCGCAAGGACGGCGTCACCATCACCGGGCTCGACGTCTTCTACTTCCGCGAGGTCACCTCGCTGAAGGACGGGCGCGCCGTCGTCGCGTACTGCGAGGACCAGAGCAAGGCGTACCTCAAGGACGCCGAGACCGGGAAGGTCGACAGGACCCCGGCCACGCTGGACTCCTTCATCGACGCCCGCGCCACGATGGAGAAGGGCGCGGACGGCTGGAAGGTCGTGGACTACCAGGCAACCAGGGGGAGCAAGGAATGCCGCGACGAAGCCTGACACACCACCGCACGCGCGCGACCGCCACGGTCGCCGCGCTGGCCTGCGGGCTGCTGCTCGCCTCCGCCGGCGGGGCCGCGGCGGACCGGCCGAGCGGGACCACCGACACGAACCCCGACACCGGAAACGGCGACATCGGCTCCAGCGTGCGGTACGTCTACCACAGCCCGGGCGGCGGGCAGCCGATGACCAGCTCCAGCGGCAACTGGTCGCCGCCGGTGTGCTGGTTCGAGCCCCGCTACACCAACAAGGAGCTGTACGAGCACAACGAGGAGCTGGAGGAGAAGGGGCCGCTGGAGGGCATCGACCACGACACGGCGGACAACCGGGAGAGGGAGACCGACGCCCACAAGGGCCGGGACGGCATGTGGTGGGAGCGGACCCCGGTGATGTCGCCGCGCTCCTGCGAGATCGGCGAGCTGTGGATCTGGGTGGACCGCGGCGACCCGGACCCGCCGGCCGAGGCCGTCGACCCGGAGATCCTCGCGGGCCTGGCGTACGACCGGACCACGCTCCCGGCGCCGCCGGTCGACATCAAGCCCGCCGAGGACCGCAACGTGGTGAACCTGCCCACGAAGATCCAGTTCAGCGAGCCGCTGGACCGCGTCTGGACGACGGCCAGCCTCGTCAACGCGCAGGCCGACGTCGACATCGCGGCCACCACCGTCGCCGAACCGGTGTCGCTGCGCATCGACGCGGGCACGGAGTACGCGGACCCGGCCTCCTGCACGTACGACCTGGTGCGGGCGGGCGGCGGCTACCGGGTCGACAGCGAGGGCTCCGACTGCAACATCACGTACCGCAGGTCCTCGGGCGAGGGCACGTATCCGCTGCAGGCGCAGATCGTCTGGGACGTCACCTGGAACCCGACGCGGAGCCCGGACGGGGAGCCGCAGAACGGCGACCTGCCCGACGGGCTGTCGACGTCGGAGCAGGACGTGACCGTGAAGGAGATCCAGACGGTCGTCCGCTGAGCGGCTCCGCCGGGGCCCGCCGCGGAGCGGGACCCGCCGGGCTCCGACCCCGGGCCGGAGCCCGGCGGAGGCGGCGGCCGGGGCTCCCGCCGGGGCGGCAGGACGGTCGGCCGGGTCCCCTGGTGCGACAGGGGATGACGGGATCCGGGCATACTTTGACGGATTCTGGAGAGAAACGTTCGAGGGCCGCGGGGGGCGTGCGGCCCGCCGAACCCGGGCCAGCGTTGTCCCGGGCGACCGCGCTGCGGAGTCGCTGACTGCACTCGACGATCGGAGACTGCTCATCGACATGCATTCGGGACAAGAATTCGGAGACAATCCAGAAGAAGTCCGCGAGACCGGCCACTACGCCTCGGAGTACGTCCCAAGTTTCGTCGAGAAGTGGGACTCTCTCATCGACTGGGAGAAGAGGACGGAGAGCGAGGGCAACTTCTTCATCGACCTGCTGCGAAAGCGCGGGGTGAAGAGCGTCCTCGACGTCGCCACGGGCACCGGGTTCCACTCGGTGCGGCTGGCCGCCGCGGGATTCGACGCGGTGAGCGCGGACGGCAGTGCCGACATGCTCGCCAAGGCGTTCGAGAACGGCCGCGACCACGGCTATCTCCTGCGCGTCGTCCAGGCGGACTGGCGCTGGCTCAACCGGGACGTCCACGGTGAGTACGACGCCATCGTCTGCCTGGGGAACTCGTTCACCCACATCTTCTCGGAGCGCGACCGGCGCAAGGCCCTGGCCGAGTTCTACGCCATGCTCAAGCATGACGGGGTGCTCGTCCTCGACCAGCGCAATTACGACGCGATACTGGATCGCGGGTACAGCACCCAGCACACCTTCTACTACTGCGGTGAAGATGTGGCTGTGGAGCCCGAGTACATCGACGACGGACTGTGCCGGATGCGGTACCACTTCCCGGACGACTCGGTCTACCACCTCAACATGTTTCCGCTGCGGAAGGACTACACCCGCCAGCTCATGACGCAGGTGGGGTTCCAGCGCGTCGACACGTACGGGGACTTCCAGCACACCTACCGCGACGAACAGCCCGACTTCTTCATCCACGTCGCGGAGAAGGAGTATCGGACCCAGCAAATGGAGAGGGAAGCCTCCCAGGCCACCGTCACCGCCCGCACCTACTACAACTCCCGCGACGCCGACGTCTTCTACGCCACGGTCTGGGGCGGCGAGGACATCCACATCGGCATGTACGAGAGCGACGACGAGCCCATCGGCGACGCCAGCCGCCGGACCGTCGCGCACATGGCGGGAAAGCTGGACCTGACCGAGCAGTCCCTGGTGCTCGACCTCGGCTCGGGGTACGGCGGCGTGGCCCGCTACCTGGCGGAGACCCACGGCTGCCGCGTCCTCGCGCTGAACCTCAGCGAGGTAGAGAACAGCCGCCACCGCGAGCTGAACGCGGCGCGCGGTCTCACCACCGACCAGATCGAGGTGGTGGACGGCGCCTTCGAGGACATCCCCTACCCGGACGCCTCCGTCGACGTGGTCTGGTCGCAGGACGCCTTCCTGCACAGCGGCGACCGGGCGCGGGTGCTGGCGGAGGCCGCACGGGTGCTGCGGCCCGGCGGGCACCTGGTCTTCACCGACCCGATGGCCGCCGACGACTGCCCGGCGGGCGTGCTGCAGCCCGTCCTCGACCGCATCCACCTGGAGAACATGGGCTCACCCGGCTTCTATACGGACGAGCTGACCCGGCTCGGCTTCTCGCCGGTCGGCGGCGGCTTCGAGGAGCACACGGACCAGCTGGTGAACCACTACACGCGGGTGCTCCGCGAGACCGAGGAACAGGAGAGGGGGGCGCTGGCCGGCAAGGTGAGCACCGAGTATCTGACGCAGATGAAGAAAGGTCTGCGGCACTGGATCGACGGAGGCCGGGACCAGCACCTCACCTGGGGCGTCTTCCACTTCACCAAGACCACGTCCTAGGCGTTCCGGCGCCTCCGCCGCCGAACCGGGCCCGTGTGCGCCCGGAGAGGTGCCGGTGCCGGAAGAAAGGCGCCGACGAGGTGCCGGAGAGGTGCCGCAGAGGCAGCGCCGTATGCCAGAGCGGCCTTCGGCTGATCCCCTGTCCCGTACCGGGACACCTGCGGGACCGGCACGAAGGCCGCGGGGCGGCGGCCGTCAGGCCGCCGCCGCCAGCTGCGCAGGCAGCGGCTCCGCGTGCAGTACCGTCAGCCCCGACACGGCGCGCGTGAGGCACACGTAGAGCCGGCGCAGCCCCGTCCGCTCGTCCGGTTCCCCCGCGACGATCGCCGCCGGGTCGTCGAGCACCACGTAGTCGTACTCCAGGCCCTTCGCCAGCGACGCCGGCACCAGCGTCAGCCGCGCCGCCGACGTCGTCTCCTCGCCCGGCGCCAGATACGGCAGCCCCGCCGCGTCCAGCGCCGCGCCCACGGCCGCCACCCGCCCGTCCGCAGCGATCAGCCCCACCGAGCCCTCCCGGCCGCCGAGCACCTCCGCGCACGCCGCCGCCACCGCCCCGTCCAGCGCCCCCGGCGCCACGCCCCGTATCGCCAGGTCCCCCGCCGACTCCCGGATCGACGTGGCCTCCGCCAGCCCCGGCGCGATCGACGGCAGCAGCCGCGACGCGTACGCGATCACCTCCCGCGGCACCCGGAAGCCCTGCGTCAGCTCCTCCACCGCCGCCTCCGGCTTCCCCAGGTGCGCCAGCGCCGCCGCCCAGCTCTCCGTCGCCCACGGCGTCGTCCCCTGCGCGATGTCCCCCAGCACCGTCGCCGACCCCGTCGAACACCGCCGCCCCACCGCCCGGTACTGCATCGGCGACAGGTCCTGCGCCTCGTCCAGCACCACGTGCCCCAGCGACGGCGTCCGCTCCACCAGGTCCCGCGCCTCGTCGACCAGCACCGCGTCCGCCGCCGACCACCGCGCAGAGCGCACCCCCCGCGGCGGCTTCTCCCACAGCAGCAGCCGCTGCTCGTCCGCGTCGAGGATCCCCTCCGCGTGCGCCGCCAGGAACTCCGCGTCCGACAGCAGCCGCAGCACCAGCTTCACCGGGTCCACCGCCGGCCAGATCGCCTTCACGGCCGCCTTCACCGCCGGATTCCGCGCCACCGCGTCCTGCACCCGGTCGTCCGGCGCCTCGCCGGCGCGCTCCATCCGCACGAGCACGGCGTGCGCGATCCGCCGCGGCAGCGCCTCGCGCGCCGAGTTGTAGCGGATGCCGCGCTCCAGCAGCTCGCGGACCAGCTCCTCCACCTCGTACGCCGGCACCCGCCACCGCCGCGACCCGCGCACCACGACCACCGGCTCGGCCGGCATCGTCACCCCGGCACGCACCGCCCGCCGCAGCACCTCCGCCATCCGCGCGTCGCCCTTCAGCCGTGCCACCGGCGCCGGGTCCACCCCCCGCACCGCCACGTGCGCGACCAGCTCCGCCACCGTGGCCTGCTGCACCTCCAGCTCGCCCAGCGCCGGCAGCACCTGCTCGATGTAGCGGAGGAAGGAGTCGTTCGGCCCGATCACCAGCGTCCCCGTACGCGCCAGCCGCTCCCGGTGCGCATACAGCAGATACGCCACCCGGTGCAGCCCCACCGCCGTCTTCCCCGTCCCCGGCGCACCCTGCACGCACACCGTCCCGCCGACCTCCGCCCGCACGATGACGTCCTGCTCCGGCTGGATCGTCGCCACGATGTCGCGCATCGGCCCGACGCGCGGCCGCTCGATCTCGCGCTGCAGCAGCGCGCTCGACCGCGCCGCCTCCGCCGGGTCGGTCAGGTGCTCGTCCTCGTACGCCGTGATCTCCCCGCGGTCGTACCCGAACCGCCGCCGCAGCACCACGTCCATGGGCTCCTTCTTGGAGGCCCGGTAGAACGCCTGCGACACCGGCGCCCGCCAGTCGATCACCATCGGGTCGCCGTCGGCGTCGTGCACGTGCCGTCGCCCGATGTAGAAGCTCTCCCCGGGACCGCCGTCCTTCGCGTAGTCGAGCCGGCCGAAGAACAGGGGGGTGTCGGCCAGGTCGGCGAGCGCCTTGATGCGCAGGTCCAGCTCGGACTGCAGCACCTCGGCGTTGACCCAGTTCGCGGTCACGTCGGTGATGTCCAGCGCCTCGGCGTCCGCGCGCATGGCGCGCAGGGCGGTACGGGAGGCGGCGAGGTGGGCGCGTTCGTGGTCGAGGGGAGTGGTGGACATGGCGGTGCGGGCCTCCGGCGGCTGGTGGTCGGGCGGTACGGCGGTACGGCCACGGGCGTGGCGTGGGCCGCCGGTTTCCGACCGGCAGGCAGCACTCCCGGCGCGGCGAAACGGCCGGCGAGGCGGGGGCAGACGCGCGAGCTTACGCACGGGGCGGGGGCGGGTCCAACGGTTTTTCCCGGCACGGGTGGAATGGCCTGTACTGCGCTGGCCTCCGGGCGCCCCGCGGAGTTGCCTGTACGCCGACAAGTATTCCGTTCCCGCTACGGCCCCGAAGGAGCCCGCAGCATGCGAAGAAGAAGGTTAAGCGCCACCCTGGCCACCCTCACCCTCGCCGCCGCGCTCGGCACCACCGCCACGGCCGCGGCCGCCCCGGCCACCACCACCGACGATCCCGGCCCGGTGCCGGTCTGCGCCACCGGGTACGTGTGCGTCCACCACGACCGCGGCCTCGTCACCCTCGTCCCCGAGGGCCGCCGCCACACCTTCGATCCGCCCGTGGCAACGACGGCCGTGGTCAACAGCACGAAGATCCCGTACTGCATCGGCGGCACGTACAACACGGGCATCGGCCCGGGCGACGTTTTCCAGCCCCCGGTCGCGTACGCCACCCGCACCCTGACGCCGTCCCCGGGCGGCTACTGCCTGACAGACGGCTGACGAGGGTCGACTGACGGGGGACGAATGACGGCGGTCGACTGAGGACGGTCGACCGACGACCGGGAGCGGCGTCCGGCGCCGCACGCCGCCTGGCGGGAGGCGGGGGAACCGCGCCGGACGCCGCGCCGCCGCCCGGTGCTCAGCGGGCGAGCGGCCTCTGGAACCAGGCGACGTCCCAGAACCTGCCGAACTTCCGCCCGACCTCCTCGAACACGCCCACGGGCCGGAACCCGAAGCGCAGATGCAGCCGCTCCGACGCCTCGTTGGGCAGCGCCACACCCGCGAGCGCCAGGTGCACGTCCTCCCGCTCCAGCACCGCGAAGAGCGCCCCGTACAGCAGCCCCCCGACGCCCCGCCCCACGTGTTCGGGCGCCAGGTAGACGCTGGTCTCGACGGACGTCGAGTACGCCGGTTTCGGCCGGAACGCGCTGCTGGTCGCGTAGCCGAGGAGCTTGCCGCCCTCCTCGGCCACGAGCAGCCGGTGCGGCCCCCGGTCCGGGTGGGCCGCCAGCCACGGGCGGCGCTGCTCGACGGTGAGCGGCTCGGTGTCGAAGGTGATCGGCGTCTCGATGACGTAGTGGTTGTAGATGCGGGTCAGCTCTTCCAGGTCGCCCTCGACGCCCGGCCGTATCCGCGTCTCCGCGCCGTCTTCCCTGTTCACCCCGATGCGCATGCGGCGAGCGTAATAAGCCCGCGTTACGCCCCGGTTTCGCGGCGCCGCCGGTGGCGGGCCGGACGGCAGCCCTGCGCCCGCCGCGATGCCGAGGCGGCCGTCTGCCGGCGACGGCGGCGCGTCGGAGACGACGGTCGACGGTCCTACTCCAGCTTGTTCAGGTACGCCTGCCCCTTCCTCTTGCCCTTCTTGCGGGTCCGTGTGATGTCCAGGAGTTCCGGGCGCACCTGCGCCTTCTTGTCGAAGGCGAGTTCCCACATCATCCGGCCGAAGATCGGCGCGAACTTCGCCGCCCAGCCGCCCGCGCACACCACGTAGTGGTCCCGCCACGAGCGCTTGCCGTTCTTGTCGGGCTCTTCACCGGCGGCCGTTCGCGGAAGACGCCCGAGGACGCTCATGTAGTCGTCGAAGGCGGCATGCAGGCAGACCCCGGAGAAGGCGGGCTGCGGGTCCATTCCCACGCAGTGCTCCCTGACGAAGCGTGACGCGTGCCCGACGTCGACCGTCGTGGCCACCTGGCCGAGACCTTCTGCGCGACGCTGTTTGAGTTCCTTCAGCGTCAGCCGGTTCATGGTGGCGTCTTCCCAGCCGAGCTTCACCATGTTGTCGGGGCCCCAGGGAACCGACGGAAAACCGTAGAACAGATTGGACCGGCCGGTCTCCTTGTCCTCCGTGGCGAACTGGACCCACATCTTCGGGAACTGCTCGGGCGGCGACGAATCGGGGTCGGTGGCGAAATACTCGTACACCATCTCCCAGATCTCGTAGTCGAGTTCCAGGCCGAGATTCTGCAGAATGTCGTTTGTCCACACGCCGCAGGTGATGATGCACTTGTCGGCCGTCAGTTCCTGGTTGAGCTTCGACACCCCGGACCCGCGGACCTTCACCCGCACCGCGGGGTCGCTCTTCTTCTTCGGCGCGCGCACCTCGTAGACCTCTGCGTTGTCGAGGAAGAGGGACCCTTTCCTGCCGTCGGCGAGCCGCCGCAGCGCGCGCAGCGTCTCCGGCACGTTGATGACACCGCAGTCGTCGTTCTCGTACCCGATCCACCGGTCCTGCGGGATGACTTTCCGGAGGTTCCTGAGGTTGTACTCCTTCTCCACCTGCTTCAGCGACACGTCAGTGACCTGCCTCTTCCCCTTCTTGAGATTCTCCCTCGGCTTCTTGAGGTCGCCCTGGGCCGCTGTGCCGTACCTCTCGTCCCCGAAGTTCGCCTGCCCCGTCAGGCGGAGAAGTTCCACACTCTTGCCGGTGTCCCGCCGGTACGCCTTCTCCAGCTCCTTCCAGAGGTCCTTCGCCTCGTACGCGAGGACTTGCAGCTCATATTCCGTGTACATCGTGCGGAACATCCGGATGAGGTCCCCGGAACTGCCGGACTGGTTGTAGAAGCTGGAGCGCTCGACCACTGCCACCCGATTGCCGTTGCGGGCGCAGTAATAAGCGGCAGAGAGGCCGAGGAGCCCCCGCCCCCGATGACAATCACATCAAAATGGCGGGGCTTCTGCTGCTGGCTGTCGGCGGTTGCCATCTACGCGACTCCTTGCGTCGAATTTCCTTGCCGGGTGACGCTACGCATCCGCCGGTCCGGCGTTGCGCGAAGTCGGATCTGTGTTCCCCCGCGGCTCATGAAGAGTACCTGAATGGATGTTGCTTGTCGGCTGACCGAGGCACTCTTCCGGTTGCCGTTGTCCCGGAAATTCATCGGCATGCGTGAATTCTGCCGGGTAAATTACCTAGAAAGTGCTCGGCGGGGGTCAGCGCGGTGGCGGGCCGGGTCCTCCGGTTCCGTAGGGACCGGACCGCCGGGCCCGGTTCGCCTCGATATCCATAAAGATGCGTTGCGCGGCGAAGGCGTTGCCGCACCGCTGGAGGAAGACGGCCAGGTTGTGCAGGGCGGCCAGCGTATCGGGGTGGTCCGGTCCCAGGACACGCGCGTATGCCTCGGTGACGGGGCCGAGGATCTCGACCGCCCGGCGCTCCTGCCCCGACTGCCCGAGGTGGTAGGCGTGGTTGTGACGGGCGGCCAGCGTGTCGGGATGTTCGGGACCGAGGACGAGGGTGCGCTGGCGGGCGACCCTGGCCATGTGCCCGCTGGCCATGTGGTGATGTCCCATCTGGCCGCTGTGGTAGGCATGCATGTGCCAGGACATCAGCGTGTCCAGGTGGTTCTTGCCCAGCACACCCTCGCGCTGGTGGGCCACCTTGCTGAGGAGCCGGGCCGCTTCTCCGTGGGCCCCCGCCGCCCCGAGCTGCACCGCGTGTTCGTGACGGACGGCCAGCGTGACGGCGTGTTTGTGCCCCAGGCTCCGCTCGCAGTCCGCGACGATCTCCGACAGATAGCGCACCGCTTCGTTGTGGCTGCCCATGGCGCCGAGGCACAGCGCGTGGTTGCGCCGGGCGATCAGGGTGTCCAGATGGTCCGGCCCCAGGGTGCTCGCCAGCTCGTGGGCGGTCACGGCCAGGGAGCGCAGGGTGGCCCAGGGGTCGGTGGAGGGCGGTGGCTGCGACGGCGGGGGCGGGGTGTGCGCCCGGGGCGTGTACGGAGGCGGCGGGGGTGGGGGGCCGGGGTTGGTGTACGGGGTGGTGGGCGGCGGGGGGCCGGGTTTCGTGGCGTCGGGGGTGGTGGGGGACGTGGCGTCGGAGGTGGCGTCGGGCGCGGTGTCCGGCGTGCTCTGCGTGATGAGGGTGGTGATGGCCGGCGGCCAGGGCGGCGGGAACGGCGCGTCACCGGGCGGGTCCCAGTGCGACGTGATCCGGTCGAGTAACTGCGCGGGCGTGGGCCGCCGGGCGGGGGCCTTGTCCAGGCAGTCCGCCACCAGCGCCCGCAACGGTCCGCCGTCGAGGGCGTCCAGCTGCGGAGTGCCGGAGACGACCCGGTGCAGGACGGCCAGGGGCGGGCCGAGCCCGAAGGGCTCCTCGCCGGTGGCGGCGTAGGCGAGGACCGCACCGAGTGCGAAGACGTCCGCGGCCGGCCCCGTCTCCTCGCGTTCGACCTGTTCCGGAGCCATGTACCCGGGGGTGCCGATCAGGACGCCGGTATCGGTCAGCGCCGTACCGTCCAGCGCCCTGGAGATCCCGAAGTCGATCACCCGCGGACCGTCCGGGGCCAGCAGCACGTTCGCCGGCTTCAGGTCACGATGGAGCAGGTTGGCTTCATGGATGGCCCGTAACGCCTCCACCAGCCCCGCCGCCAGCGGCCATAACGAACTCTCGGGCAGCGGCCCGGTTTCGGCCACGGCGTCGGTCAGGGTCAGCCCGGACACGTAGACCGTGGCGATCCACGGCGGGTCGTCCTCGGGCCCGGCGCCCACCACGGGGGCGGTGAAGGCGCCGCTCACCGCCCGTATCGCCGCGGCCTCCTGCCGGAAGCGGCGCCGGAACTGGTCCTGCGCCGCCAGATGCCGGTGCACCACCTTCACCGCCACCGCCCGCCCACCCGGCGACCGGCCGTAGTACACCGCGCCCATGCCACCGGCACCGAGCCGCCCCCGCAGGACGAACTCGCCCACACGCGTCGGGTCCCCGTCTGCCAGCGGCTTCACGGCACCCCCGTCCTGCGATGCGGTACGTGATCGGCCGCCTAGCGGCCGGGGAACTCCTCGCGCTTGACGGCGGCGACGAAGGCGTCCCAGGCGGTGGGGGTGAAGGCCAGGTGAGGGCCGTCGGGGTCCTTCGAGTCGCGCACGGGGACGGTGGTGGGGGTGGTGGCCACCTCGATGCAGTTGCCGCCGTTGTCGTCGCTGTAGCTGCTCTTACGCCACGTCATGGCCATGCTGCCGGTATCCCTCCATGAACTCGCCGATCAGGGCGGCGGATTCGCGAGCCGACAGAGCGTCAGCCCTGAGCACATCATAAGTCCGCAGCTGGTGCCCGTAGACGGCCGGATTTGCGCTGAAGTGACCGCGGTCGAGCGCCTCTGCGTAGGCCCACTGCTCGCCGCCGGGAAGCGTGATCAATGACACGGAGCCGCGTGGGCGGATGAGTTCTGGCCGGTCTGCCGGAGCGACCTGGATCTGGATGTTGGTCCGTTGGCCTGCGGTGAGTAGGTACTCGCACTGCTCGTGCATGACCTCCGGTCCGCCGACGGCGTTGCGCAGGCAGCTCTCGTCCAGCACGGCGACGTACAACGGCCCCTCCGAGGAGAGGAACCGTTGCTGGCGGCTGAGCCTGGCTCGTACTCGCTCCTCGACCTTCTCCTCGTCGGAGATGACGCGGGCGAACAGGGCTCGGGCGTACTGCGCACTCTGCAGCAGGCCCGGCATCACCCGGTCTTGATACTCGCGCAATGCCACGCATTCCGCGTCCATCTGTGCTCGCCGTTCGAACCAGTCCGGATGTGCGACATCCGGGTACCAGTCAACCTTCAGCCACAGCCGCGCTAACAGCCCGTTACCGCCCAGCGCCTCGTCGCACTTCGCCGCGAACGTGTCCGGCGGGACGCTCGTGGCGCCCTCGATCCTCGCGACGAACGACCGGTCGCAGGGGATGTGCTTCGCCACCTCGGCCTGCGTCATGCCTGCGGCCTCGCGCAGGTGCCTGAGGACGTCGCCGAACATCTCCGCCGTCGTGCCGGTCGCCCGGTGGGTGGCGTTGCGTGGGGTCATGCCTGCCTCCCGTTCTGGTGATCTCTGTCACGTGCCTGGCCTTGCTCGCGGGCACTCCGCTCCGAAAGCCTTTCACCACACAGCGTGACCGAGCGCTACGACCATACAGCTGTAAATCCCAAAGTGTCACTGTAATTCTGGAGTTGGTGCGGATGGCCGAGCATGGAGCGTGCGGTTCGGAGGGGACGGCGCGCGAGTGGTCGATGGGGTACGTGATGGGGCACAGGTCCGTGCCCCTCGTGCGGGTGCACGTGCGGCGGCAGTTGGCGTTGTGGGGGTGGCGCGGGGACGCGCAGGACGCGGCGGTCGTGGTGTCGGAGCTGATGACCAACGCCATCCAGTACGGGCGGCGGATCGGGCGGCGGGTATGGGTGCGGTTGGCCGTGCGGGAGGACGGGGCGCTGGTGATCGACGTGTCGGACCCGCAGGCGGCGCTCCCGCCGAGGGTGCCGGACCAGTCGCCGCCGGGGCCGGAGGAGGAGCGGGGGAGGGGGTTGTTCCTGGCGCGGGGGCTGGGGGCGGAGCTGTCGTGGTTTCCGCGCGAGTTCGTCGGCAAGACCGTACGGGCGACGCTGGCGCCCGCACCGGCACCGGCACCGGCACCGGCACCGGCGGGGGACGGGGAAGTCGGGGAAACCCTGAGACTCCGGTAGGGGTGCGGGTGGCCCCGAGGTCGTAGATCCGGGTCCGCACGGTTCCGCCCCGCGACCGACGTTTCCGCAGGTGGCCTGCGGCACGCTGGAAGCATGAGCAGCGCTTCCCTCGCCCCGCCGCGCGGGGCTGCAGACAGCCCGCGGGCCGCCGAAGCCCCGCGCCCCGACAGCCCGCCCATCGCCACCGTCGCCGCTCGTGCGACGCGGCACCGCCTCCACACGGCGTGGCGGGCGGTCGCCGCCTTCGGCGGAGCGGTGGTCTCGGTGGTCGTCCTGGGGGAGTACGCGGACCGCTGAGGGGCGACCGCGGCCGTGGTCTGGCCGGGCGGACGGCGGGACCCGTGCGTCTCCGCGCCCCGCGCCCTCACACTCCCGCGTTCCCACACTCCGCGCGCCGGGGTATGCCGCCCTCTGACAGGACGGACCGGCCCACTGCGACATCCGGCCCCGCCCGCGTTCGCCCGCCGACCGGCCATCGCCGCCCAGGCCGACGGTGACGTCGCTTACGGCGTCGTACAGGGCAGGCGTTCGCCGGACCCCCACTGTCCTGTCGGACGGGGGCATGCTTGTTCTCCGGTCGCGCCGACCATGACGCCGGCACCCCGGCCCGGACAACGTTGCCCGAGATGGTTCTTCGGCACTAGGGCGTGTTTCGAAGTAGCTGGAGCCATTCGTTGATGGCGGTGATGTGGAGGGTGGCCAGGTAGCGGACGGCTAGTTTGTCGAACCGGGTGGCTACCGCGCGGTGGCGTTTGAGGCGGTTGATGCCGCACTCCACGGCATGCCGGCCTCGGTAGTCGACCGGGTCGAAGGCTGGTGGCCAGCCGCCGCGGCTGCCACGCCTGAGCCGGTGACCGATCTGGTCATCGGGTTCGGGAATGGTGCAGGCGATCCGGCGCCGCCGCAGGTGGGCGCGGATAGCGCGGGACGAATGCGCCTTGTCGGCGCGCACCCGCTCCGGCCGGGTCCTCGGCCGCCCACCGCCGGGCCGGGCGACGCGGATACCGGCCATCACCGCCTCGAACCGCGGGGCGTCACCCGCCTGCCCGGCGCTGAGGACCAGCGACAACGGCCGCAGCCCGTGCTCGCACGCCAGATGCAGCTTCGTCGACCACCCGCCGCGGGAGCGGCCCAGCACGTGATCGCCCGGCTCGGGGACACTGCCGCCGGGCGGCTCACGCTGGGTATCGCCGTGCCGGCGGGCACCGGCCGCGTGCAGATGCGCGCGCATGATGGTGGAGTCCACACTCACCTGCCAGCCGATCAGCCCGGCCGCATCGGCCTTCGTCTGCAACGCGGCCAGCATGCGCGCCCAGACCCCCTCGCGCTGCCAGCGACGGAACAGGTCGTAGACC
>AZWL01000030.1 GCA_000514715.1 Streptomyces sp. CNH099
GCTGTCCGGGTCGTTGATCACTATTCTCAACGGGATTGTGGCGGGCTAGCTGATGGACTTCGGCAGCAGGCTCGGCAGGGCCATGGTGTGGGGCACCGGCGGGCTGGTGGCCGTCGTGTTGTCGATGGCCGGCTACACCCTCGTCGCCGGCGGCGGGGACGGCGACCGCGGGCAGCCGCGGCGCCCGGGGGCCTCGCACACCGCACCCGGCGGCGGGCAGGACACAGGGCCTCAGCCGACGTACGCGGCACCGCAGGAGTGGAGCGAACCGCAGCGCTGGGCGTCACTGCCGCGCGGTGCGCAGGTCGACCAGCACGGCAACGAGGTGACGTTCCCGCACACCGAACAAGGCGCGGTGGCGATGCTGACAGCCGTTCAGACCACCGCCGCCGAAGGCGACCACAGCCTGGCGGACGAGCAGATGAGCATCTACGCCTCCTACATGAGCCGCGCGGACCGCAGCCGGGCCAGCGAGGCCAAGGTGCGCCAGGCCGCATATCAGGCCGACGCCCGGCTGCGCCAAAGCCTCGGAGCCCCGGCCGAGGGCGCGCTGCCGCACGGGGCGTACATGCGCACCGCCGCCGTGGGCTTCCAGATCATCGAATCCTCCCCCGACGAAATCTGGGCGTACGTACTGAACCGGGTGACGACAAAGGCATCACAAACCGCCACGGAAGACAGCGCCTACAGCCGCACGCTGATGGCCGCGCGATGGGACAACGGCGACTGGAAACTGTCAGCCACGGCCACCGCCCGAGCCGCACAGCACACCCAGGAACACACCCCACCGAAGATGGCCGCCCCCGGCGACACCACATTCAACACAGCAGGATGGACAGCCATCCGGGAAGCCTCATGACCCACCACCACCGCAGGACCGTACGCCTGCTGCTGACGTTCACAGCCGCCCTGTGTCTGTTCACTGGCGCGATACACAAGCCCGCAGCCGCCATCGACGGTCCGGCAGACAACCTGGCGTGCCAGGCAGCCGGAGGCCCGATCCTGGGCACTATCGCGAACGTCACCGGTGTGTGCGACAAGGTCAGCGACAACACGGTGTCTGTGGTCAAGGGCGCCTGGAAAGGCGTGTGGGATTCGGTCCTAGGTGAATTCATCAATGCCGGTAAGGATATTGCGAAGTGGATGATCCGAACGACGCTCGAAATGGCGCTCTTGGGTCCTAGCGTTGATCTGGAAGCCACCGGTCTGTTTGGAGAGGGCGCCGAGCACGCCACGCTGCCGGGCATGCTGGTCTGGCTCGGCCTGGTGTTCGCAGCTGGCGGGATGATGTGGCAGCTCGGGAAAATGGCCGTCACGGGGCAGATGAAATACGCAGGTCAAGCCCTTTCCGGGTGGGTGGAGAATGCCCTGCTGACCGGCTTCGGGCTGACGTTCATCGTCCTCTTGCTGCGGCTGGGGGACCAGATTACCGAAGGGTTGGTCCAGGGGACCTTCGGCAACTCTGGTGCTGCGTACGACCGGATCGTGGCGGTGATGATCCCCGCGGGCATCGCGAACCCCGCCGGAGTCGCCGGCGTAGTCCTGGTCCTGCTGATAATCGGCTTCATCCAACTGATACTGATCTTCCTGCGGCAGTCCGCCATCCCGATCCAGTGCATGCTGCTACCGATCGCCGGCGCGGGCCGGGTAGGCGGCGACGCCACCCGCAAATGGGCCCCGCGGCTGATCACCTCCATTCTCGTGGTGATCGCCTACAAACCGATCCTGGCGATGATCCTCTGTGTCGGCTTCGCCGAGTTCGGGAAGTCCGAAACGCTCGCCGAATGGCTGCGCGGAGTGGCGACGCTGGTGCTGGCGGTGCTTGCGCCCGGGCCGTTGACGAGGCTGTTTACGCCCTTCGGAGAAGAAGTTGGCGCTGGACTGGCCTCCGGCGGCGCAGTGGGGGCGGTCGCCAGTGCCGGCGCCTTCGTTGCCACCAAGGGCACAAGCGGTGGTGGTGGCGAGGCTGCAGAGCCAGCCAGCGCCGCCGAGCAGGCCCGGCGCGTCGAGCAGACCATGCCTCGCAGTTACCGAGACGGCGGCCAGGAGGACCCCGGCGGCCGTGGAGAAGCCGCCGAGCAGGCTGGCCGCAACGACGCCTCGCAGGCGAACGGGACTGTTCCGCAGGCCGCCGGAGCAGCCGACCAGTCCGCCACCGCCGGAACTTCGGGAACAGCCGGAAGCTCCGGCGCTGAAGGCGGCGACGGCGATGTCGGAGGCACGGGCGGCGACGGCGGTACGGGAGGAGCAGGCGGCACCGGCGGTGGGGGTCTTGAACTGGAGTTGCTCGACGGCGTGAACAGTACCGCCGGCCCGGCGCCGGGCACCGGCGTCGAAGGGCTGCCGTGAGCGCGCACGAGGTGCCGAACCTGCTGCGCGTGGAGGGTTTCCGAACCCGGCGTAGCTTCGGGTTCGGAAACCTGTCCAAGACCGCCACCATCGTCGCGGCCGCCGTCCTGATCGCCGACGGATTGATCGCGGTCACCGAGCCTGCGACCCTCCTGGTCACCGTGCCGCTCACGCTGATGATGGTGGGCCTGGCCGCTGCCCGCCGCCACGGCATGCCCGCGCTGGCCTACTACGCAGCCGCGTTCGCCTGGCGGCGCGCGACCAAAGCCGGGGTGACCACCTACCGGCGGGTGCTGCTGCCCCACCCGTATGCACTGGACCTGCCGGGCGTGGGAGCCTCCACCACCCTGATCCGGGCGCATGACCCGTCGACCGGCCACAGCATCGGCGTGGTCCACGACCGCGCCACCGGCTACATGTCGCTGACCACCCTGCTGGCCCCCGGCGGCACCCTGATGGCGCCTACCTCCGTAGTGCAGGGCGCCATCCGCACCTGGTCGTCCGTGCTGGACGCGATGAGCACCGACGAGCAGATCAAGGGCGCCTCGGTCACGGTGCAGATCACCCCCGGTGCCGGCGCGGCACTCAGCGACGACGTAAGCCTGCGCAAGCAGCCCGATGCCCCGCGATTCGCCCTCGACACCGTCGAAGAGCTGGTGCGCACCACCCCCCACGCCACAGCCTCGGTCTCCCCATGGATGTGTGTGAGCGTTGACCCGAATGCCACCACCACCCCGCCGCAGGACCTGCCAGAACAGGTGGCCGAAGCGCTGCGGGTGGCCGACAGCCTCGACCTGAGCGGCACCGGCACTGACATCGTCCGCCGCGCCAGCGACGTCGATGTCCGCCGCCTGGTGCGCGCCGCGTACGACCCTGAGGCGTGGAACGCCCGCGAGGAAGAGATCGCCGAGCTGCAGTGGGGCGAGTGCGGGCCGGTGGCCGCCGACGACGGCTGGGAGGAGTACGCCCACGACGGCGGCGTATCCATCTCCTACGTGCTGCGGGAGATGCCGCGGCGGCCCATCCCGTACAGCATCCTGCTGCCGCTGCTGTCGCCGGGGCGTTTCCAGCGGCGCGTCACCCTCGCCTACCGGGTGCTCGACCCGCTAGAGGGAGAGGCGGTGCTGGAACGGGAGGTCAGCCACGCTCAAGCCCGCGCGCAGGCCACCGCCGAGGTCAAGGGCCGGGCGAAATGGTCACAGAGAGCCGACCATACCCGCGCGGAGAGAGCTGCCGCTCAGGCCGCCAGCGGCCAGCAAGTTGTGGACTGGACCCTGATGATCACCGCTACCGCGCGTCGTGTTGAGGACCTGCCGGCGATGCGCCAGGAACTGGCGCGCGCGGTCAAGGCCACCCGCGGCATCCGCACACGGATCGCGTTCGGCGCCCAGGCAGCGGTGTTCGCCGCCGGCCTGCCCGTGGGTTACAACCCGCTGGTCAAGGAGTAGCAATGGCACGCAAAGCTCAAGCGCAGCTGACCACACCACGACGGATAGCCTCCGGCGCGGAAGCCCGACCGTCAAAGGATCGCCGGGCGACGAGGCCGCCGCGGCGGCTGTATGCCGGCCGCCGCGGCTGGGGTGGCCGATTCGGCGGCCGCGCCCCTGCCGAGGACACCGGCACCGTCTACACCGGCCCCTCCGCCCAGGTCGCGGGCCTGTATCCCTTCCTCCTCGGCGCCGGCCTGCCGCCGCGCGGTGTACCCGTCGGCAGGGACGTGCTGACCGGCGAACTGGTGTGCATCGACCCCTCGGGCTGGACCGGCCACCTGACTACCAACCCGGGCGTGTGGGTGATGTCCCAGCCCGGCGCCGGGAAGAGCGCGCTGGTCAAACGGATCTGCCTCGTCTACAGCGCGTACGGGCACATGGTGGTGGTCCCTGGCGACGTCAAAGGTGAGTACAGCCAGCTGGTGCGCGAACTCGGTGGCAGTGTGGTGCGCATCGGCGATGGCGCCCAGCGTCTCAACCCACTCGACTCCGGCCCGCTGCGCGGAAAGCTGCGCACCCTGGACAGCGGCGAGCGGACCGCGCTTCTCGACGTCCTCAACGGCCGCCGCATGGAGACCCTCGGCGCCCTGCTGTCCACCAAGAACGGCCTGGGCCGGGCGCCCAACGAGATCGAGCGCAGCGCGCTGAACACCGCCGTGGAACTGGCCGCCGCCGCCGAGCGTACGGACCCTGTCATCGGTGACGTGACTGCGGTGCTGCGCCAGGCCCCCCAGCCGTTGCGCGACAAGCTGGCCGCCGACGGCGGTGTCTACAACGACCTGACCCGGTCCGTCATCGCTGGACTGGACAACCTGATCGGCGGACCGCTTCGCGGTCTGTTCGACGGATCCACCACCGCCCCGCTGGACATCCAGGCCCCCGCGGTCAGCGTCGACATCTCCGCGCTGCGCGCCCGCGGCACCGACGTCGTCTCCGCCGGGATGATCGCCACCTGGGCCTACGCCTACTCCTCCATCGACTCTGCCCGCAGCATCGGCATGATGGAACGCAAGGTGGTGCTGCCCATGGATGAGATGTGGCGGGCACTGCGCTCCGGCCCGGGCCTGGTCGACGCCATGGACGCCATCAGCCGCCTGAACCGCACCACTGACGACGTCACCCTCTACGTCACCCACTCGCTGCTGGACACCGAGGCCCTGCCCACCGAAGAGGACCGCGCCAAGGCCCGCGGCCTAATGGACCGCTGCGACACCTGGGTCATCGGCGCCTCCAGCACCGAGGAACTGCAGCGGGTCACCGGCAAGCGGGCACTGACCGAGCAGGAACGCATGATGATCACTGACTGGTCGTCGGCGACCTCCACCGGCCTAGACGTCGAAGACGGCCGCGGCCCCGACAGCGGCGGCCGCGAGGACCGCGCCCGCCATCCCGGCCGGGGCAAGTACCTGATCAAGATCGGGACGCGGCCTGGAATCGCGGCCGCCACCGAGCTGACCGCCGCCGAGCGCCTGCTCTACAGCACCGACAACAACACCAGTCATCCGCGCAGGCCGCGGGCGACGGCAGCAACAGGGGGTACGCCGCGGTGATAACGGACAACGACCGCGCGTGGCTGGCCGGGGGCATCGCGCTCGGCAGCGTCACCGTACTGGCCGTAGCTTCCTGGGTAGGGGCCGCGGCCGGGGCCGTCATCACCGGCGCCCCTGCGGCGCCCTTGACGTACGACACCGTCGTTTCCATGACCGGCGCCTGGGGGGAGGTGTGGGCCCAGTCGCAGACAGCGTCCGCCGTCGGTGCCGGCCTGGTGAATCTGACCGCGATCACGGCCCTGATCTGGCTGCTGCGGCTGCTGTTCCGCTGGCTCCGAAACGCCGCCCACCTGGCAACCCTCTACCAAGTGCGGGATCTGGCCCCCAAGCGGGCGGCCAGCACCGCCATCCGACTACGCCGCTCACTGCGGGAGATGAAGCCCCAATATGTCGCGCCAGCCGACCGCGGTGTGCTGCTCGGCAACCACCTGCCCTCGAACGTCGAGCTGCGCGGTTCCGACGAGGACACCTACGTGGCGCTCATGGCGCCGCGCGCCGGGAAATCCACAGCGCTGGCCATCCCGATCGCCGAGGAAGCCCCGGCATCACTACTGCTCACCTCCAACAAGCCGGACGTGTACGCCGCCACCCTCGCTTTGCGCGGCCGCGCCGGCACCACGTGGGTCCTGGACACCCAGGGCGTCGCCCAGATTGAGCGCGCGATGTGGTGGGACATGATCGCCGAAGCGGAGACCGTTGAGCGCGCGAAGCGGCTGGTGGATCACTTCGTCAGCCAGATCACCAACGAGACGGCCGACCCCTTTTGGGCGTACTCCGCCAGCGACGTCCTGGTCGGCTACATGCGCGCGGCCTGGCACGCCGGCGGCACCGCCCGCGATGTGTTGCGCTGGGTCGCCGATCCGACGGACCGGGCCCCGATGCGCGTTCTGTACGAGCACGAACCGGTACTCGCCGAGCAGATCGAGTCCAGCGTAAACATCGCCGAGGAGACCCAGTCCGGCATCTACCAAAACGCCCGCACCGCCCTGAGCGCTCTGCGCGACGAGATGGTCCTGGCCTGGGTTACACCCGACAAACACCGCCCGGAGTTCCGCCCGGACGAATTCGTCACCAGCACCGACACGCTGTACCTACTGAGCAAGGAGGGCGGACCCACCTCCTCGGTCGTCGCCGCGCTCACCGACGCTGTCTTCACCGCCGGCATGGAGGCCGGCGAACGCAAGGGCGGCCGCCTGCCCGAACCGATGCGCGCCGTGCTGGATGAGGCCGCGAACATCTGCCGCATCTCCGATCTGCCCGACCTCTACAGCCACCTCGGCTCGCGCGGCATCACCCCGTTCACGATCTTGCAGTCCTACCGTCAGGGCGTGAAGGCGTGGGGCGAGGTCGGCATGGACACCATGTGGTCGGCAGCCACCAAGAAGATCATCGGCGCTGGCGTCGATGATCCCAAGTTCGTCTCCGACATCTCCACCCTGATCGGCCGCCACTACGTGCACACCAAGTCGTACTCCAAGAGCCGGGACGGCTACTCCTACTCAGTAGGCGAGCAGCGCGAAGAGATCAAGGAAGCCGCCCACATCCGCGCGATGCGCAAGGGCACCGGGCTGCTGCTTGCCACCGGCATGCCGGTGGCGCAGATCGCTCTGCGGCCCTGGTACGAGGACAAGACCCTGGCCTACATCGGTCCCGAGAAGGCCGAGGAGGAAGCCGCCATCACCAAGCGTGCCATCAGCAGCTACGAAGAACGCAAGGCAGCCCGCCGTGCCAGATGACCCGACTCCTGACGGAGACGACCCGCACCTGAACGTGCCCGTCGGTATGTTCGAGGACATCGAAGACCTCAAGGCGCAGATGCAGCGGCTGACCACTCAGGTCGAGACCCTGCGCGAACACGCTGACGGCGGCCCGCGGGAGGCCTCCGAGCAGCCGGAGAACACCGGGGAGGACGAGTCCGACGAGAGCGAACTGGGTTACCCTCCATTCATCTTCCTGCTGGACTCGCCAGCGTACGAGGAGGAACTCCGGGCACTGATCGAATGGGTCGAAGGAGTGCTGGTCCCGGGCTACCTCGCTGAGCCGTCCCACGACAACCGCTGGTGCTACGTGTGGTTCGAGCACCCCACGGGCGTCGTCCCCCGGCTGCACGCTCTGTGGCTCGCGTGGCAGGAGCTGACCGACCCGTCCACCTGCGGCTACACAGGCCCCTCCGTGTGGCACCGGGACCATCTCGACCCCTGCATGCGTGAACTGCGCGCGCCGACCGGACCGTTCCAGGGCTGCGTCAAGGGCGAACACCAACTCACCCACCGACAGCCCAGCCTGGTACCGAGCGCCTGGTGCCAGGCCGACTGACGTGGTCTTCCTCGGCGCTGTTGATGTTGTCGTAGGTCGTCATGCGGTTCTCGCTCACGTGGGGGTGGGTAGGGCCGCGGCGGGGATCCGCCCGCTGCCAGGTCGTACGGGTGGGCCTGCCGCCCGTCCGGGTCGTGCGCGTCGGGAGTCTGCACGGGAACCGTCGTGCAGGGGGACGACGAAGTCAACGTCCGTGCTGGTGGCGGACGACCACAGCCAGACCGGTGGCGCGTCCCGGTCACCGGGCAGATGCTCGACCTTGAGGCGGATCACGGTTCCCTCGACCAGCGGCAGGTCACCGTCCAGGTCCATCCACGCGGCCCCGTTGGGTGAGCCGGGGTGGATGCGGTCCCACGCCCTGGCCTCGGCTTTGCCGTAGCGGGGTGTGTCGTTCACCGTCGCCACCGCGGGCTCGGGCCAGGTTTCCGCCTTCGCGAGGCAGAACTCAGGACCGTGCTTCGGAGGCCGGCCGCCCTCACGCTTGTAAACCCTCGGCGGAGCGGGCAGCCGCAGCACCCGGTCCGAGCGCAGCCGCCCGACCAGCTCGACGGGCAGGTCGGACAGCAGCCAGGCCAGCCGCATCACGTCGTAGCCCGCGTCCATCAGGACCAGGACGTCCCGATCCCCACGCCACTGGCCAGCGCGGATCAGGCGCTCGACGACCTGCCTGAGCTGGCCGGCGGTCACCTCCGCGGCGTCGTCCTCGGGGCCCAGGCGGACCACGTCCAACACGGCCGTCCACGAGGTCCGGTCCGGCGTCAGGGCCGCGACGAAGGAGTACGGCCAGCCCGGAATGATCTGCGCAGCCGCCCTCGACCGGCCATGGACGTGGCAGAACAGCCGGTCTGGCGAACACGCGGCGTCCTATCGCAGCCACGGGGAAACGTCAACGGTGAGCACGAGCCGCCCCTCGAAGCGCGGCAACGGCTGCGACATCAGCACATCCCGCAGCCGTTCGGTGTCCAGACGGCCATGGTTCAACGCGGCGTACAGCGAGCCGTACCCACGCCGGTGCTCGGCCAGCAGAGACAGCTCCACCGGCGTCTTCACCGGCCCGTCCGCGCACAACAACACGTCGCTGAGTTCGAAGAACGCGTCCGCCCTCGCGGACAGGCATCCGTAGACCTCCGCCCGGAAGCGTGACAGTTCCACGAACGGCTCCCGCCCGGCGGCCTCGTACAGCAGACTCATCCCACGGCCTTCGCTATCGATCACGTGCGTCCTTGGTCGGAGCACATGATCAAGCGAAGGCCGCCTTCGCGTCCGGCGAACGCCCAGGTGAGCGACCCAGTTCGAGTCACCTTTCGAGCACGAACACCTCGCCGAGTGCGAGCTCGGCGCAGTAGAGGGCGAACTTTCTGGTGTAGTCGGCGTGGCCGACAGCCTGCCGCTCTGCGTGCTCGACGGCGTCCAGGTCGACAGGAGGCAGAGCGAACTCGGCACGAACGCGATTCACTTCCTGGAACATCACCGAACGCTCATAGGTGACCCACCTGCATTCAGTGCCCTCTTCGAGGACCGTCAGGCCCCGCCGAGTGGACCACTCCCCCTGAGCGGCCGAGAGGACCGAGCAGAACCGATCGATGAGCTTCCGCCGACGTCCGGGCGCAACTGTCACCGAGACAGCATAGAGTCACCGCCCCTCGAAGGTTAAGGAACAAGCTGAGGAGATGTTCGAAGACGTCGACGGCGCCGGCGGCGTGGGTGGCACGGGTGCGGTCCTGGTTCCGGCGCCGGATGTACGCAAGGGTCGTCGCCGGGTCGGCGTGGTCGACGTACTCCTGGAGCTCCTCGATCGGGGTGCCCTTGTCGTGCATGTGCGTAAGCCGGGAGGCCCGCAGGACGTGCGGGGTCAGATCGCGGCACCGCGTGCACGCGGCGAACGTGTGCCCCTCCTCGTCGACGGCCGGGCACGTGAGGACGCGGGCGCGGTGTCCGTGGCGGGTGAGGAGGCGGTCGACGTCGTGCCGGTCGAGCCGGTTGCCGTTCGCGTCGAGAAGTAGGGGGCCGGACGTGCGGTCGGCCAGGGCAACGTCGAACAGCTCGCAGAGCTGCACCGGCAGCGGCCACCGCCGCCCTGTGCCGCCCTTGCGCGTGAGGTCGAGGACGCTGGTGCGGCCGCCGAATACGCCTGCCCATAGTGACCACTGGGGCCGGGCGCTTCCGCTTGTGCGGCGCCTACTCCTGTTCGCGCCCGTTGCGGTGCCGGTGCCAGAGGAGCGCGAGGACCAGGCCGACGACGGCCTCCCCCCCCCGGCAAGGGGCAACAGGCCCAAACGCGGCGCTCCGGAGTTGGCTTAGGCGAGGAGAGGAGCGACAACGGCACCGGTTGCCCATGCAGGCCAATAGGCGTACGGCCGGGGCGGAACGGTGCGGCGGTACACCATCAGGACCCCGACGAGCATCCCGGCCGCGAGCCACACGAGGGCGGTGCTGCCGGTGCCGACAGCGAGCACCGCGCACGCCACGGCGCCGCCGAGAAGGCCGCCCGCGGTCCTGGGCGAGGTCTCGCGTCCTCCGGTGGTCTCCCTTAGGCCGTCGCCAGTAAGGGTGTCATGCGTGTACGACAGCGCGCCCGGCAGTCAGCGCTGGTTGGGCTTGCGGTTCAGTGGTCGCTTGGCGCCCTCACGGCGGAGGTGTCCAGCCTGCTCGGCGCCACCGGGCGCAGCCTTCTTCCCTCGCTTGGCGGTGGTACCGGACCGGCTGCGGGCGGCAGCGGTGGAGACGCCGCGTCGGTTGGCGGTGCCGGGCATCGGCCGCCTCAGGGCCGCTCCCAGCTGGCGCATCTCGGGGATGTCTACCGTGCTCTCCGCGCCGCTGGTGGGCGGAGGCTGCGTGTCACCGCTTCCGTGCCGGGGACCGCGGTACTCAAGCGCCGCTTCTCCAAGCCGCAGCAGGGCCTCTGCAGTCGGCAGTTCCCCCCGTCCGTCCGTACCACGGTCGCCGGCGCGGCGCAGCCGGTCCGCGCCCGCCTGCGCCCACTCGGCGACCTTCTCGCACACGTAGATCGAGAGCTTGCGGAAGAACTCGCCTACCCGGCTGTCAGCCATCAGCCGGCCGATGTGCTCGCCCGCCCGCTCCCTGATGACCCGCATCAGGTGGCCGAACGCGCCCCGGACACTCTGGATGCGCTGCCACTCCGGCAGGTCCTGAAGCTCAGGGCCATGCTCGTCGGCCGCCTGCAGCGCTTTGTTCACCTCGCCCGCTGCCTGCTGTGCGTCGCGGTCCTTCTCCGCTGTCTCCAGTTCGGCGGGCGCCGGCGTGGCTGCAGGCACAGGCTCGGGCTCCGGGTGGTCCGTGGCTGCCGACGCCGGAGGGGGTGTCCCCTCGGGAACGGGCGGCTTGGGCACCGGGCTCAGCTCGGCGACGGCCTCGTCGAGCAGCGACTCCAGCCGTTGCAGCTCGTCCTGCACCTCGTCGAACAGGTCCGCGCCCGTGCCCTTGTCGGGAACATGTTCGTCCCACGCCTCCTGGACGGCCGCGAAGCCGCCGACGACGTCGACCGGGCGGTCTCGGGCAGGAGCCGTGGGGGCGATTGTCACGCGTCCGGGGACGTCAGGATGACCGGTATAGTCATCCCGCACCCGTTCTGCATCGGCCTTGTCGTGGGCGACGGCAAGCTCGACAGGCCCGTCGCTGGTCCAAGAAAAGATGCTCCACCCGGTGGACTCCTCATCGGGGGCCTGTCCCGTTTCGGAGGGCTCTCCCGGGCTGGTCCACAGTGGCAGTTCCCCGATGGGCCCATCCGTGACGGCCAGCGCGGTCTCCGTCTGCGCAGGCGATGCCTCGCCCGCGCCGGTGGCCTCTGGGCTCGCGGGTGCTGCGTGACGGGCGGGTGTGGCCATCTCTGGGGCCTCCAGTGCGTCGGGGCTCGGGACGTGCTGATCAGTCGACGTCACGCTGGCGGCCTGTTCCGGACCGGGCGCGTCGGCGGCTGCGCGAAGTGCGAGCAGCTGCTCGTACGCGCGCGGCGTGGCCTGGGCGAGCACATGCTCGCGGCGTGCGCCCTTGGGCCCGAGATAGGTCCACGCCAGACCTTCGGAACCACCGCCGGACAGCACCAGATCGTCGGCGGCCTGTGCAAACAGCGGCTCAAACTCTCCCAGGTCGGCGGCGGTGTGGGCCACATGGATCAGGCCGTCGTGCTCGGCGGCGGTGTCCACCAGCCAGGCGGTGACGTCGTCCACAGTGGGCGCCATGCCGTCGCGCAAGGTGTCACGAACCGCGACGACGAGGCCCGTGCGTACGTCGGCGGTGTTCCAGGCCGGGGCCAGCGGTCCGTTGGGCAGATGCGCGGCGAGCCAAGTCTCCGTCTCCTGGTCCGACACCAGTTGCTCCGCGCGCTGGGACGGGCGGACCAGCATGGGCAGGTCCACTATGACCGGCATGTTCAGCTCCGGCAGGTCGGCGACGCTGCCGCCGGGCAGGACGAGCCTGTGCGAGGCGTTTTCGGTGTGGACCCTTGCGACCAATTGGTCGTGCTCGCCTTCCTCCAGCATGAGGGAGACGACGGGCCCGCGCACCGGCACCGGCGCGGGAGCTGGCTCGGGTTCCGAGGCGGGCTCCGGCTCCGGGATCTGCTGTGCGCTGTCGCCGCGGCCGGGCCCGGGCACCACAACGGGCACCGCCGCGGCCTGCTGCTCCCGGGCTGCCGCGCGTTCGGCCGCGGCCACGTCGAGGGTCGCCTGGAGGCGGTCGTGCAGGCGCGTGGTGTCGTATAGCAGGTTCAGCAGCGGGAACACCAGGTACCTTCGCTCATCGAGGGCGGGGTTCGCTGGCAGGGCGGCACCCCAGGCGTTGACCGCTTGCTGGACCGCGGTGAGGTTCGCGGCCATCCGCCGAGAGCCGTGGTTGTCCAGCTCGGCGGCGCCCAGTTCCTCCAACCGGCCGCGCAGGGACCGGAATTCGGCGCTGTGCGTGTGGTTCCCGTTCGTCCGCGTGGCTGCCGCGGTGATGCGGTCGATGTGCTGCTCTGCAGCGGAGCGCAGTTCGACGCGCAGCACGTCCGGCGCCGAAAGTCGACCGCTGGCGGCGGCCGCGGCCGGTGGTGGGCCGTAGGGCTCGCCGGTGAGCGCTGCGAACATCACTGCGCCTTGGTGCGCCGCTTCCTGCGGCGAGCCGTTCAGCTCCGTGACGTCGGTGGGCCTGCCGTCGACTGTCATCCTCGCGATCCAGCGCCCGGAGGGGGACAGGCGGACGGCGGCGATGGTGGTCTCGCCGTACCGCAGCTCGCCCTCGCGGGGGCCCTCGCCTTCCACGCTGGTCAGCCGGAGCTGATAGCGGGCATCGGCGGGGAGCGGGAACGTCTCGGTGAAGCTCCGGGGTGCGGGCGGATCTTCGATGTCCACGGCGGGCTCGGCCATCTCCTGCTCCCGTACAGGGGCTTCCGCAGGGAGGTCTTCCACCGGTGGGGTGACGGCCGGGACCTCCGTCGCGACGGAGTTGGGTTCCGGCTCTTCTGCCGCTGCCTTTTCCTGATCTTGCTGTTCGGAGTCCTGGTCCGCGCGGTCGGGCGTGGGCACGTCGCCCGACGCGGCGAGCGCTTCTTCGACCTCGGCCAGCGGGTCGGTGGACGGCGGGGACGCAGGTGCCGCCGACGCGGGATCCGGGGCCGCGGTGGGCTCCACCGGGATCTCGTTGGGTGCCTGCTGTGTCGCCGGGGGAGCCGGCGGGGGTACCTCTACGGCGTTTGGGCCGGGTTCTGGTGCCGAATCGCCGTCCGCGGCTGTGTCCGTGCTGGTGCTCGTCGGGGTGTCGGCAGCGGCTGCGGACTCCGTCTGCGTGATCGCGATCTGTGGATCGGCGCTTTGCTCCGCGGGGTTCGTGGTGAGGGCTGCCGCCTCCGCCTCGAAGGAGGCGACCGTCGCCCGCGAGCGGGCAGCGAGGAGTGCCGCGGCCTCCCCGACTTCCTGCAACGGGACGCGCAGGTCCTCGTCGACGGTCGGCACCAGGGCACTGCTCCAGGCCGCGAGGGTGTGGACCTGGCGTACGAGGTCGTCCGGCGAGCCGGCTGGGCCGTCGCGCAGCATCTGCTCAGCGTCCCGGTATGCCGCGGACAGCTGTGCAACGGGGTTGGTCGGATCGCCGTTGCCGTCAGGGCGCTGTTGCCGGTCCGCCTCGTAGTAGCGCTGGACGGTGGGCAGAGCGTCCCACTGCGCGAACGCCGTGTTCACCCGGTCGATGTCTGCCTGCGCTTCGGCGTCGGTGCTGTACGGCTCCGCAGCATCGAACGGTGGCAAGTCCACGTCCAGGAGCACCACATCCAGGGTCGGCAGAGCCGTCTCGTCCTGCACGGGGGGCTCATCGTGCGTAACAACGGGAGTGGGGTCGGCATCAGCGGCCCCGAGGCGCGGGAGCTGCTCGTCCTCAGCGACCGCGGAGTCCGCCGACGGCGCATACTCGGCAGGTCCTGATGCTCCGGCGGCAGGGGCGTCGTCAACCAGCCCCGGATCCTTGTTCCCGTCCGACAACTCGGATGAGAGTTGGGCTGGTCTTTGCGGTGTAGCGGCGAACAGGTCCAGTTGCTCCGCCGAGAAGGCTGATGCGCTTGGCGCCTGCGCTGTCTCTGCAGGGCCGGCGTCGGGAGAAGCCTCCGCAGGCAGGCCGAGGTAAGCCCGCCGCTCCTGGTCTGACATTCGCGGCTCATCGGGGGCACGGAAGGGCTGTTCCTGCCATGGCAGATCATGGTGTGGCCCAAGGTCGGGCGGCTGAATCACCGTCTTGTTATCGCCGGTCGAGGCGCTCTCGATGTGAATGCCGTCGTTCTCGATCGAAGTGACCTTCACCCAGAAACCGTCCGATTCAGGGAAGTACAAGTGCCGGGCACGGACCCAGTCGCCCACCACCGGCCGCCAACCCGCACCGCCGGGGTAGAGGATCTCGTCTACCGCGTCATTGAATCGACGCAAGGCGGCTTTCGACTCCCCGAAGTCGCGGTAGCGATACTCCCGGTGCCGAGCAACGCTGGCGTGAGTCCGTGCCGCAGTGAGGTGGCGGTCGCCCTGGGCTAGCCGACCGGTCTCATAACGACTCCGCGCCCGCTCCCACGCCTCCCGCGCCCGGATCAGGTCGGCATTGGGGCGGCTATCAAGGCGACCGCGGATGGTCTCCGCCTCCGAGAGCGCCGCTTCGGCCGCGGCAAGCGGTCCCGGATCTGGCAAGGCCCGCCGCGGCGCTGCACGGCGCGCTTCTTCCACGGCTACGGCGTCCTCGGGCGCCGCGCCGGCATCCGATGAGAGCGCCGAGGCCGGCACCGCGGTGTCCGGCGACGTGCTCGCACGGCCCGGGTCCAAGGGAGCTGAGAACTCCTCCTCGCCCAAGCCCCGCTCCTCCGGCTCCGGGGGTTCCTGGGGGGCCGCCGCCGGTTCGCGCCGGTCGGTGAACGACACGGGAGCGATCGTCTCGCCCTCGATGAGCGCCGACTGAAGCTGCGCCCCTCGCCCGTCGTCGGTCATCACCGACTGGGCAAGCGGTTCAGCAGCAGGAACGACCCCGCTGCCCGTGGCCGTCTCGGGCTCCGCCGGGCCCTCTACCGGGTCCTGTGCCGGATCGTCGAACAACCCGAGCCGTTCCGTCTCGCCCGTGCCCTGGGAGGCCACGTCTTCCCCTTCCGAGGTGCGTTCGACTGGCTGGTCCTGTGCCCCCTGTTCCTCGGGAGCGGGCAGGGTGGGCTCGTCAGGGGTGCTCGGGCTCGCCGCCGCCGCGGCGGCCGCCCGCTCGGTCAGGTAGGCGACATCCGCGTGCAGCCGCTGGGCCTGGACGTCCAGGTGCTGACGCAGCCGGTGCAGCGGCAGACCGACGTAGCTGTTGAGCATCTCGTCGTCGCTGGCCGCGAACAGTGCGGCTGCGGCAGCGTCGGCGGCCTCCATCGCCGCGGCGTTGGCCCGGTAGGCGTCCACGCCCTTCGGGGCCGCGTCGATCGCCCCGATCGCGCTGCTGAGCGCCTGGACCTCGGTCTGCGGGCCGGTGCCGTCCAGCCAGACGCGGGCGGTGACCTCCGTGACCGCGGCGTGCAGTTCGAAGGTCCGCTGAGTCTCCAGCGCGACCTGGTTGCGGCTGTTGTGGCGGCCGAAGACCTTGGCGACGTCCTGCGGTGTCCGCCGCTCGCGGGGCACGACCAGGACCTCATCCGTGAAGTCCAGGGCGAAGGTGTTGGGGGAGCCCCTGGCCACGTCGCGGGTCGAGAACCCCATGACGCTGCCCCGGCGATTGCTGCCGAACCGCAGCTCGGTGACCACCTCACCCCGAGTGCCGCCCTCGGCGATGAGATCGCCCAGGCGGATCTGTGCCACCGCGCGGATCTCCGGTCGCAGGTCGTCACGGTGTTCGGCTGGGATGAGCTGCGCCCGCGCGGGCAATTGCCGGATGTGGACGCTCTCCGGGGCGCTAATTTCCCTCCCGAACTGGTCGACGATCACGGCGTCGAGCAGCGTGGTGTTCGGGCGGTAGTCGCGGTCCCCGGGGTAGACCGTGCCGGTGACGGTGGCCGCTTCCGGCACGGGCAGCCCCCAGGCCTCCCCATCCCACTCGATGCTCCTGCCGCTCACGACGATCGTGATCCGGTTGCCGCCCTGGAGCGCCTCGCAGTCGACGTCGTGCGGGTCCTGCGATGCCGCGAGACTCGCTGTCTCCGGTGCGGCGGGGCCCTCCGGCTGCTGCTCGACATCGGCCGGCGGGGCCCCCGAGGCGGCGGCCACGGATTCGGTGACCACGCGGGTCCCCCAGATCTGGTGGGCGCGGGCGAGTCTGTTGGCCTCGGACCTTTCCACGTCGAAGGTGGACACGACGTGCTCGAAGCACAGAGGGTCGCTGTCGCCGACGCGGTAGAGCGGCTGAGGCTCGGCGTCACCCATGTGCAGGTCGTATCGCCCGCACAGTCCGTCGGCCGCCGAGGCGAAGTCGTAGTCACGGCCGTGCGCACGGAGAGGCTCGGCAGCGTCGTCGCGGGCCTCCCGGACCACACGCTCGCAGATTTCGACCGCCCCACCCCGGCTTTCCGCGCTGCCGAAGGTCCGGACCTCTTCGCCGTCGATCTCGATACGAGGAGTGAAGATCTGGACGCCGCTGGAGGCGTGGCGCGTCACCCCGACCGCGAACGGCACGCCGTCCGCGCGAACGTCGAAAACCAGTTCCGACCCGCGCGGCGTGATCTCGCCGACCGTCACCGGGATCGGCTCGCGCACCACGGTCAGGCCCTTTCCCGGCACGTAGTCGGCGTACGACGTGAGGGGCCCGGAGGGGACAGAGTCCACGGGGGACAGGTCTTCGAACGGAACCTGTTCCACGGGCCCGTCGGCGGGCCGCAGGTCCACAGCGGCGCCGTTGAGGGCGTAGGTGTAGCCGGTGGCCTTCTTCCCGCTCCGGCTGAGGACGTGGTACTCGCCGGTGACGCCGGTCCGGTCGGTGCTGACGTACCAGGTGCCCACACCCGGGCCGGGCGACATCACCTGTCCGGTCACCTGCTGGCCGTTCGGCCCGTCCCGCCAGGTCACCCACGAGCCGATGCCGTACTCCGCAGGGAGCAGACCCGGGGCGTTCTCCTGCCGAGACAGGCGCAGGGAGGGCAGCGGTCGCCACGGCTCCAGGCCGTTGGCTGTCTTGTAGGTCTGGCGCCACCGGTCCAGCTGGTCCGCCTGTTCCGCGGGCGTCTGGGCTGTCTGTACGTTCTTGGTTTCGACGACGGCAGCGAACTCGCTGCGACGCCGCTGGTAGCCGTCCACGGCCGCTGGGTGGAGCCCGGCGTCGGCAGGGACCACGAGCAGGGTGAACGTCAGCCGCCCGTCGGTACTGGTCAGGCGCTCTCGCCCGTCGTTCCTCGCGGCTGCGGCTGCGCCGTCAGTGTCCTGCCCGCCAGCGACCGTCCCGGGCTGGACCTCTTCCACGGTCATCTGCCCGTCCGGCATGCCAGCGGACTCGTTGGTCTCCGCTTCGGGGTCGGGTTCGTTCTGCGGCCCCGGGGCCGAGGTGCGTTCGGGCTGCGTGAGGCCGAACTCGTCGTACAGGTCCGCCGTCCCGTACCCGTCGCCGGACAGCTCGGTGGCCTCAGTCACCGGTTCTTCGGAGCCGTCGCCGCCCGGCTCCGCCGCCGGGGCCCGGCCCGCAGTGTGCTCGCCGGCGGGCTCGTCGGCCGCGGCATCGTCAGCCCGATCCTCGGGTGCAGGGGCGGGCTCGTCCGCAGGGATCAGGGCGCCCAGCCCGGCCTCCCGGTTCTGCTGGACGATGATCCTTTGCTGCTCCCGCCACTGCTCGAAGGCTTCGTCGGTGTCGTTGTCCTCCGTCCAGGTGTTGACGAGCATCACGGGCTCGGGGGCGGGGGTTTCCGCGTCAAATGCGGCAAGCCGCGCGGCCGCCACGTCTACGTTGGTCTGGTGAGGCGCCCGTTCTTCCGCGTTCTCCTGGAGGGCCTTCTTGCGACTGTTCTCGGTGGGGTACTTCTTCGGGTCGAGCATGGACTCGGTCAGCTCGGGGATCTTGTCCCGCTCGGTGATCGCGCCGACGATCCCGTCGAGCAGCTCGACCCGGCGCCGTGCGTGCTCGATGGCGGGCCCGTAGTTCACCGCTTCCTGCTGGGCCGTCAGTACCGCCACTTCCTTCTCCAGGCCGGGAAGGCGCTCACGGTCCGTCAGTTGGTGGTCCTCAGCCTTTTCGAGGGCGGTGGCCAGGCGGCCCAGCATGGTGGCGCCGATGTTGCCCTTGACCAGGTCCTCCACGGAGCACCGCGATTCGCTGTGTCGCAGCTCGGGGAACCCGATGTACGCGCAGACCTCTCCGCTGCCGTGGGCGACCTCCGGCTGGACGGCGAAGTCGAGGCCGCCGAAGGTGCCCAGCTTCTTCCACGGGCCGCGGCCCTCGCGCTGGTGGGCCCGCACGGCCTCGGTGACGACCTGGCGCAGAACCGGGGCGGCCTCGCCGAACTTCTCGAACTCGCGGCCGCCGATACGGATGCGGAAGGCGTCGCCGCGGATCGTCTCGGTGATCTTCGGCAGGGCCTTCTCGCGCGCCGCGATGGCCTTCCGGGTACTGCCGAGTTCGCCCTCCTTGGTGCCCAGCAGCTCCATCTGGCGGACGCGGTCAGCGGCCGCGTTGCGGCGGTCGGATTCGAGGCCCGCAAGGTGGCCCTGGGCCTCCATGAACCGCTTCATGTAGGGGTTGCCGCCGATCTCGGCGGCCATCGTGGCGTAGTCCCACTCGTTCTCGCCGATCTCCTCGACGGAGTCGTTGTCGTCGTCGCCCTCACCTGGCGGGCGCTGGACATCACGCAGACCCTCCGCCTTGGAGGTGAGCAGGCCGACGTTCCAGGCGTCCATGCTGCCTTTGGTGGCCAGCATGTAGATGGGCACTTCCTCGTGCTGGTTGCCCGGCCGCAGCACGCGGAAGTTGCGCTGCATCAGCATGGCCGGGGTCCAGTCCTGATCCAGGTGCATCAGGGCGTAGGCCCGGTTCTGCCCGTTGAAGCCCGTGCCGAGGACTTCGCTGGAGCCCATGAGGACCGCGATGCCGCCGTTGTTGGCGGCGTCCGTCATCGCTGCTTTGCGTTCCGGAGTCTTGTGGTCCTGCGCGAACTGGACCAAGTCCCGGGGAACGCCACGAGCCTCCAGCAGGTCGCGCAGCTCGGCGTACAGGTTGAAATCTCCCTTGTTCTGCCCTCCGGGGGTGCCGGAGTTGCAGAAGACGAAGAAGAGCCCGCCGGGGACCGGGTGCGGGGTGTCGTCGCGGCTGGAGACGGCATAGATGTGGTCCTTGTGGGCGTGGTAGCCAGCCGCGATGATGTCAGCCGCCGTCGTCAGCTTGTTGCCTGCGGGCGCGTTGGCGTCCACCAGACGCGGATCGAGGGCGACCGCGCGTCCTTCCTGGGTGACGGCGAGCATGTTGTCCTCGTCACGGGTGACGTCCCCGGCGTGGATCGCCTGCCCCCGCACGACCAGCGACTGAAGCCGGGTGCGCTGATCGGCGGTCGGCTCCACCAGCACCAGCTTGGGGGCGCCGCCGGCGACCTGGGGCCGCTCGATGCCGACATCGTCACCGGTCTTGGTGTCGGTGGCCAGCCCCCACATCGTCTTCATCGTGGACTTCGACACGAACCGGGAGAACCGCTCCACGGCCACCAGGCCGCTGCCGTCCGGCGCCTGCTCGATGCGCTGGACCTTCTGCCCGAAGGTCTCCGACCACAGGTCCGGGCCGTGGACCCCAAACTGGTCCAGCAGCCACGGCGTCCCCAGTTCGAGGCATGCGTACTGCTCGAAGATGGAGTTCTCCATCGGCGTGCCGGTGCCGAGGGTCACGGTGGGGCGGCCGTCGTCGGCTTCCGCCACCTGGTGGTGCCAGTTGAGCTTCTGGTGCAGGTCGACCGCGCGGACGCTCGCGGTCTCGCCGCCGGCCTCCTTCGAGCGGAAGCCGACGGCGGTGAACCGGTGTGCCTCGTCGATGCAGGCGTAGTCGAACCCCAGGTCGTCCCAGTACACCTCTCCCGGGGTGCGCATCGGGGCGTCGTTGCGGCGGATGCGGGACTCCACCGTGGCCAGGCGCTGTTCCAGCTTCATCAGCGCGAAGGCGTTGTGCGGGATGCCGCGCTCGCGCTCCAGCTGTTCCTTGAGCGACTCGATCTCGCGGAAGAGGTACAACTCCTGCTGTTCGGGGCTCATCCGGATCGACCCGAACGCGCCCTCGGTGAAGATGACCAGGTCCGGGCTGTTGGCGCGCAGCCACTCCAGGACCGGGCGCCGGTTGCCGTCGGCGAGGTCGTCGGAGGTGATCAGGTGGATGTCGGCGTTGGGGTAGAGCAGCTTGGCCTCATCGAGCCACTGCTTGCCCAGGCCGGGCTGGACGACCGCGAACGGCTTGCCGATCTGCCCGGATGCCTTGAGGGCCTGCGAGCCCATGACCATCGTGGTGGTCTTCCCCAGGCCCATCTCGTGCGCCAGGATCACGCCCCGCTCGAACTGCATCCGCGCAGCTCCCGAGAGCTGCCACGGGTGCGGAGTCCGCTCGGTGGTGAAGCCCTCCAGGGTCGGGGCGAGGCTGTCGTAGCTGCGGACGACATGCCCGTTCATCTGCCGGTTGTAGGCGTCGGTCAGCAGGGTGACCCGCTGGGTGCTCGCGGTGCAGAACTCCTCGAACGCGGAGCGCATCGCGTCGGCCTTGTACCGCATGGCGCGGGTGGCGTCCTCGTCGACGCCGCCGCCGTCCAGACGGTTGACGACCATCGACGCCTTGCCGAGGAGGGCCTTGGCGATGTGCACCGCCGAGCGCCGCTCGGTGCCCTTCAACGCGTTGATCGCGTCGGGCACCTTGCCCGCAGCCAGCGACCAGCCGTAGCGCTCGTTGTGGCTGACCTGGAGGGTCGGGTCGCTGAGGTACTCGCGCAAAAAGCCCTGCACCAGCGGCGCGGGAATCCAGTGGGCGCCGAGCTGGGCGGTGAACTGCCCCAGCCGCTTCGGGGGCGGCTGCACCGCTTCCAGGGCGGCGACGTTCACCGCGTACTTCGGATCGGTGGCGGCCGCCTCGCGGGCCCGCTCCAGCTTCTCCCGCACCGCCCCCGACAGGTACGCGCCGGCGTGCTCCAGCTTCTTGGCGACCGGGTTGTCGAAGACCTCGGTGCCCAGCCGTGCGCGGGCCTCGTCGGCGGTGGTGCCCAGCAGCGAGGCGATCAGCGGCAGATCCACGCGGCCGGTGGCGCCCATCACGGCCGTCAGCGCCGTCTTCGGGTCGTCGGTGGGCTCCAGGTCGCCGCGCCGGGCGCCCGGCCGCCGGGTCAGGACCTCGGAGGGCACCGCCCGGTCGTTCGCCCGGTCCCAGTGCTCCAGGCCCAGGACGACCGCGGCGTGCGGGTCCTGGCGGAACCAGCCCCAGCCGGTGGGGAGCCGGTCCTCGCCGTCGAGTTCGACGCCGGCGGCGCGGGCGGCGGCCACCGCTTCCTCGCCAGGCAGCGCCAGCCGGGTCTGCCGGGGGCGGGAGAGCGGTCCGTGCTTGGCGGTGTAGACGGCGTGCAGCCGGGCGAGCTGGCCGCGGACCTCACGCGCGCGGTCCGGGTCCTGGCCGGTGCGGTCCAGCTCCTGCAGTTCGCCGGCGACGTCGCGCAGCGACAGCAGCATCCGTAGCTGCTCGGTGCCCGAGACGCCGTCCGCCGTGATGACCCGGACCGGGTCCGCGCCGTTGACGTGCTGCCAGATCCGGACGTGGTCGTCGGTGTAGAGGCGGCCGGTGAAGTCGGTGGCGTGCTTGAGCCGGGCAGTCTGGAGGAGGAGAGGCTCACGGTCGGGCCCGTCCTCGTGCTGGACGTAGCCCAGGCCGTCGGCGACCGCCGCGGCGGCGGTGGCCTCCATCCGCTCGCGCAGCAGCCGGGGCGCCTCTCCGGGGTCACCCTGCACGGTCACCCGCGGCCCGTACGGTCCCGTCTCGGTCGTCAGGCGGCCCAGCACGTGCTCGGGGTGCTCGGTGAAGTAGGCGTTCACGGTCACGGCGTTGCCGCCCAGCTCCCGCTCCGGCGCCTCGATCCAGCCCAGGTCGCGCGGTTCCTCGCCCTCCGCGCGGCGCCGGAACACGAGCACGTCGGCGACGACGTCGGTGTCGGCGGTCTCCCCGAAGGTGCCCTTGGGCAGCCGGTAAGCGGCCGCCAGGTCACCCCAGCGGGACATGTCGCGACGGGCGGCGGTGTCCTCGCCGTCCAGCGTCCACCGCGAGGTGATCACAGTCATGTAGGCGCCCGGCCGCAGCAGCGCGAGCTGCTTGATGATGAACCCGTTGTGCAGGGAGTGGCCGCCCGCCCGGTAGCGCCGCTCGCCGAACGGGGCCTGCGCGAAGGGGACGTTGCCGATCACCGCGTCGAAGGTGCCGAGCGGGACGTCGGTGTCGGTGAACGACTCCGCCAGCACGTTGGCGTGCGGGTAGATCCGTCCGGCAATCGCCGCGGTGGTCGGGTCCAGCTCGACACCGGTCAGCCGCGCGGCCGGCGGGGCGACCCCGAAGAACGCGCCGGAGCCGCACCCGGCCTCCAGTACCTCCCCGCCGTCGAAGCCGTACGCGGCCAGGCCCTGCCACATCGACTCGGCGACAGCCTGCGGGGTGTAGTGGGCCGACAGCACGGCCCGGGACGCCGCGCGCCACTCGAAGGGGTCCAGCACGTCCCGCAGCTCCCCGCGCACCCGGGAGTACGACTCCCAGGCGGCGTGGTCCGTCTCGAAGCCGCCCTCACGGTCCCCGCCGGGTCCGTAGATCGGCTCGTCGGGGTCCGGCTCCTCCAGGAAGACGGTCGGCACCGAGCCCCACCCCGACCAGCGGGCCAGGGTGCGCGCCTCGCCGGCGGTGGTGGCGCGGTTCTCGCGCTCCAGCGTCCGCAGCACCTTGACGGCGTCGAGGTTCGCCTCAGCCCGGGCCAGCGGGCCGCGCGGCAGGTCCGCCGGGTCAGGGCGGAACCGCCGGGTCGCTACAGGTTCTCCAGCTCCCTGCGGATCGCCGCCAGCTCCACCGCTTCCGGACTCAGCGGCGCCGCCTGGTCCTCCGCGTCCTCCGGCGGCGGCAGCATCTCGCGCAGGACCTGCTCCCGCGCCGTCGCCGAAATCTGCGCCATCTGCCCGACCCGGGCCTGGTACTCCGTCTCCGGCTCCAGCGTCTCCTCCAGGTCCTCCTCCGCCGCGGCGATCGCCTCGCCCATCTGCGTCCCCAGCGTCCGGAAGTACCGCTCCGGGTCCTCCATCGCCGCCAGCTCCCGGGGCCGGAACTCCTCCCAGTACCGCCACAGCAGCGTCGCGTACTGGCTGTTCGACGCCATCGCTCTCGCCTCCCTCTCGCTCATCGACGGTACCGGCCAGCGCCGCCATCTGCGCCGCCAGCCGCCCCTGATCCACACCGCGCCGCTCCACGTCGCCGCCGGCGGCACGTACCTGCTCGATCACCGCGTTGATGCCGATGAGCGCGGCACCCATCGCCGGGATGCGCCGCTTGGCCGCCTCCCGCTCCCGCTTGGGCAGCTGCTCGTTGAGGGACTGCTCGCGCAGGTCCTCCGTGGTCCGCTCCGCGATCCGCGCCAGCTCCCCGAGAAGGCCCTCCTCGAAGTAGAACGGGTAGGCCCGCATCACCTGGTTCGTGAGCGGGTTCAGCACCTTCGTCTGCGTCGGCTTCTCGTACGGGGTGAGCAGCGTGAGCACCCGGCCGTACTCGCGGGACAGCTCCGAGGGCCTGCGACGCAGCCACGACACCAGCGGATCGTAGGAACTGCTCGGCAGATCCACTTCCCGCTCGTTGCCCCAGGTGCGCCGCGGCAGCGTCTCCGGGTCCTGGTCGTAGCGCTGCACCAGCGCGGCCATCGCCGCGGGCCCGGAGTCGAAGTCCCCGATGCTGCTGCGCTGGTCCCAGCCAGCCAAGGCCCGGAACTTCTTCCCCTGGCGTTCCACATAGCCGTAGGAGCGCGTCGAGCCGTCGATCAGCACCTCCCGCTTGCCGGCGATGCTCTGGCCCAGAGCCGCGCGGGTAGCGTCCGGGTGCTGCTCCAGGCCCCGCTGGTACCACTCATAGTCCACGGCCCGCAGCCGCTTCGCCCGGGCGTCCTTGACCGCCTCGCTGTAGGAGTAGGCGGACTGCTCGTTGCGGGCCGCCAGGTCAGAGCCCAGGTTGGCGCTCTCGGCGATCAGTTCCTCCAGCGTCATCTCGCCGACCGGCGTCCGCTCGCTGTAGGACCGCGCCCGCCGGGCGACCCGTTCGTCCTGAAGGCTCTTGCGGTAGGCGGTGACCTGGTCTTGGAACTCTTTGCCGCCGGGCAGGCGGGTCCACACCGGCCCGATCCCCTCGTAGGCGCTCTCCAATGCCTCATCGTCCAGGTCGGCGGCAGCCGGGCCCGCCATCAGGGCCCGGGCGGTGCGACCGTTCTGCTCGGCGGTCACCGCATCGCGGCGCCGCACCAACGTCCGGTACTTCTCGTCAGAGGAGCGGAACGACGTCTTGTCGATCGCCTTCTTCCACCACTCGCACTCGGCGGCCAAGTCCTCGTCGCTCAGCTCCGTGACCGGCGCCGCCGTCGCCTCCCGGTCCACCAGCCGCCTGCCGATCTCCTGGCGCAGACGCTGGTACTCGACCTCCGTCACACGGGGCTCGGCGCTGCTGTCGCGGTATGCGCGGCGGGCCGTCGCAGCCGCGTCCTCCGCCGCCAGCAGTTCCTCGTCCGAGAGACCGGTCAGGTCCTCAGGCTCGGGCTCCGGTTCCGGGGCGGGCGGCGCGGACGCCGGCGGGGCCTCCGGCGCAGGCGCGCGCGACGCGGACACCTCGGGCGAAGCCTCCGGCGCGGCGGTAGGAACCGTCACGGCAGCGCGCGCGGTGGCCGGGGCCGGGGCAGCAGGCGCGAGGACACCGCGCAGCCGGTCCTCGTCCGCGCGGATCTCCACCATGCGCCCCTGCGCGTACAGGGACCGCGCGAGCCGGTCGACGCTCTGCGCCCGGGCGATGACCCGGGTGGTGCCCGCGGTGACGTACGCCTTGGCGTAGCCGCTCCAGGTGAATCCCGAGGACCGCAGCAGGGCCTTGAGGTCGTCGTCGTACCGGTCGGTGCCGTGCACAAACGGCCGGTGGTCCAGGTAGTAGATCCACAGCTTGTCCCGGGCCGCAGGCTCCATCTGTGCGATGCGATGCTGCCACACCGCGTTCTGGGCGAAGTCGTCCGAGCGCTGCCCTGCGATACGTCGCCCGTCGCGCATCTCACCGAGGAACGCACTCTTCCTGGTCTTCGGGTCGAACTTGCGCTCGCCGCGGGCGATCAACAGCCCGTCGGGGTCGTAGACCGTGACCTTGTCCGGAGAACTGTCGTAGGCGTACTGCTGCCCGTCGTCGGTCTCCCAGGACATCGCGTCTGCCGGCACGGAGCCCGCCCAGCGGGCCTCGGGGTCCCGGCCGCGGACCTGATCGAGCATGCCCACCCCGTACGGTGAGCGCAGCCGCTCGATCACGCCCTCGCTGCTCCAGTCGAACGGCTCCCCGGTCGCGGTGTCCCGCCACCGGTCGAGTGCCTCCGCCAGCACATGGGCCTCCGCACCGCTCTGCCCGTCTTTCAGCATCAGCACCGGTTGTGAGGTGCCCGCGTGGAAGACGCCCCAGTGGTACCGGCCTGAATCCGGGTAGTGCAGCCGGGCGACGACCAGGTCCTTACCGACTAACTCGACCTCGCTGGCGCGTTCCTCCCGCCGCCAGACGCTGGCACGGCGGTTGGCCGCCTCGTCCTTTGTTTCGGCGATCCGGAATCGGTCACCTACTTCAAGCCTCCAGTGGCGCCGCACATCCTCCGGTGTCGCGAACCGATCCCCCATGTGCTTCTCCCTGTGCCATGCGACCCCCACTGGACCCATCGACCAAGGCTGCTCGTGGTGATCGCCTGATTGTTGCGCTGGGTAGAGCTGTTGGAACATCACCACTCGTTAAGCAGGTGGCTAGAAACAATGATGCACGGCTTGTATGACCAACCGGGGCGCGGGCAGTTCCAACGTGCTGGCGGACACGGCGCCGGGCGCTTGTCCTGCCCGTAACTGCGGCCGACCGAGGCAGTGTGGGTACCGTTTGTCAACAGCACCCCACCAGGAAGAAGTCGTCTTCTGGTGGTGAGTGGTTGGTGTACAGCAAAGAGCTGCCTTCGATTCGCGGATTGACGAGCAACGTCCCTGCGCTGTCCGGGAATGAGACCCCACCCCTGGACTCTTGCCCGGTTCGCCGGGAGGAAGCGATTGCGCATTGCTTATGGACCGATACCCTCCGTCGCATTGAAAAACCGGCGTAGCTGTCAAAACTTTTGACGGGTCGTGAATGGGGCTGCCAGGGTGGGCAGGTGAGCGACGACCCCACGATCGGTTTCCTGAAGGCGGACGTGGCGCGGTTCTGCGCCGGACTGGATGAACTGGCCCCGGCGATTCGGCTGCGGCTGCTCGTGCAGTTGCGATCCGCGTTGGACGAGGTGACGGACGCGGCGCTGGATGCGGGGATGGTCGCGGCGAAGGCGGAGGGCTGGGGGCTGCGGCAGATCGGCGGCCAGGTGGGCCTGTCGCACGAGAAGGTCCGCTACCGGCTCGCCCAGCGCGGGGGTGCGGACGAGCCGGCCGGAGGCCCTGCCTAGATCATGGTCGTGGTCGCTCGGGCTTGGCGGTGGAGCGGAGCTGTCCGCCCTGGACCTCGACGGGCAGGGCGACGGTCGAGGCGGCCGAGTTCCATGACGGCCTTGCAGGTGGGTGTGGGCTTGCCGCCCGGCGCGAGGATGCGCAGGGACTCGGAGGCTTTGATGGTGCCGGAGTGCAGGGAGTTGCGAGGCGGAGCAGCCGCTCCCGCGCCGATCCGGACGCCGACTACGGGCCGCTCAACCCCCGCGACAAGATCAACCTCAAGCAGACCGCTGAGCGGTGGTTCACGTGGGCGGCTGCTGGTGCTGTGTCCGGTAGTAGTACGCGGTGGCGTGCCTGAGCATGATGTGGTCGGACTTTTCGTCGTACGCCTGGAGGAAGGCGAAGGCCGCTTCGGGCGGTGGTTCGCTGCGTTTGCGCAGGCTGAGGTGCAGGTACTTTTCCACCAACTGCCGCATGTGGTAGCGGTAGCCGAACCGCCGTTCCAGGACATCGCTGGGGAGGTTCTGGGCCTGGGTCTCGGTGAGGAGCCACTCGACGAGTGACTGCCCGAGTTGCTGCTGGTGGTGTTCGGGGAGTTCGGCGTAGGACATACAGGGTCTCCACGGTTGGGTGAGGAAGCCCGCCGGCCCTGGGTCTGGGGCGGCGGGTGTGCGTCACCTCCGCGGGTGCGGAGAACCGGTGTACAAGCGCGCTGACGACGACGCTACCAGCCGGCAATGACAATGCAGGAGGTTGTTCCGCTCCCCGCCCCGGAACAGGAGGGCGGTGACCTGTTCCAGGGTGAGGCCGCCGCGCGCGGCCAGGGCAGCGGCCAGGGCGTCTTCACGGAGCACGGCGCGATCTCGTCGATGCACAGGCTGC
Source organism: Streptomyces sp. CNH099 (assembly GCA_000514715.1). Classification (GTDB taxonomy): domain Bacteria; phylum Actinomycetota; class Actinomycetes; order Streptomycetales; family Streptomycetaceae; genus Streptomyces; species Streptomyces synnematoformans. Next base: position 27,655 of record AZWL01000030.1, read on the forward strand.
GCTCCATGTAGGTGGACTCAGGTAAAGACCTCCCACCGTTAACGCTCCGCCCAGTCGTACGGGCCGGCGGCGCCGATGCCGAGCGCGGCGGCGATGCGTTCGAGGACATCCTCGGCCGGCGGCTCGGCACCGGGGCACCCGTCGACATCGTCGACCAGGACGACGAGCAGCACGCCCTCGACGTCCTGCCGGTGCCCTGACGAACCCGCTCTTGCCCAGCGCGCCTGGGCGTGGTGCCTCTGGAGCCTTAGGAGCGATTTCCACGATGCCGTGGAGGATGTCGGCGTGGTCGAACGCCACCGCCCGCCTGTCGGTCTGCTCGTCATTCCGGAGGATGGCCGGCGGCAGGCTTGCCGTCCTGGTGCAGCGCATGGAGCAGCTTCTGCCGCAGCCGTTCCTGCTCCTGCGCCGACCCCAGCCGCACCGTCTCAAGGCCTCGCCGCCAGGCGGCGGGAAGGGTGAGGTCGGCCGCTTCCAGAACCTGGATGACCTCCTCGACCGCGAGCGCGTCGGCCCACGCGGTGAGCTGCCGTCGGTCGGCGCTGACCTGGGCGGCAGCGAACAGGTAGCAGCGCAGCGGTACCAGGGCGGCCTCCTCGATGTAGCCGTCTGCCATGGCCGAAGGAGACACGGATGTCGCGTAGCCCGGCGGACGGACGGCCTCCAGCAGCTCGCGGGCGCGCTGTTCTGCCTGATCGGGTGTGCCGCACTCCGGCATCGTTCCGCGAGGCGGCCGGTCACCGTCTTTACTCTCTGCGACGCGGACCGCTTCCCGCAGCCGGCCGAGCGGCAGACGCAGCGCCTGGTCGCCCGGCCGGTCGGTCAACTCCCCGGCCAGCGCGCTCTGTGCCGCCGGCGGGAGCTCCTGAAGCGCCCGAGGCCGATCCGGATCGGGATGTTCCGCCGCGATGAAGACCAGCTGGCGCAGCAGCCCCTCGGGCCCCACGTGGGCCCGGCCCCCCCAGGCCAGGTCGGGGTCCGGGAAGCGCGGGTCTGCCGGGGCGACGGCGACCCGGCCGTCCGGCAACTGCACGAACAGCGCGCCGGCGCCCGGGGTGGCCAGCAGCTTGGCCTCGGGCGGCAGCGGCTGCGCCGGCAGCGCCCGCGGGCGCTCCACGGCCAGCGCGCCGGTGTCGGGGTTGTGCCACACCAGCCGTCCGAACGGGTCGTAGCCGAGCTTCGGCAGGCCCGGGCTGCGGTCGTCGGACCACAGGTAGTCGCGCAGCTCGGCGGCCCGGCGTTCGTCGCCTGGCTTGGGACCGAACCAGGCGACCTTGTCCACGTAGGCCTGCTCGGCGGCGCCGAAGGCGCGCACCGTGACCATCTCCGGGCCTGGATCATCGATCAACATCGGATCCAGCGCATGCCGGACGGCGGCCAGCTGCGGCACCGCGGCCGCCACCGCCTCCTGCAGCCGCGGATCCTCGTGCGCGTCGGCCGCCGCGGCCAGCTCCCGGTGCACGCCGCGCAGCCAGCCCAGCGCCCGGTGCACCGCGGCCGCGGTCAGGTCGGCGTACGGCTCCCCGGCGCGGGTGGCAAAGGCGGTCAGCGGCCTTGCGGCCTGCTCCAGCAGGTGCCGGCCGGCCGCGTCCGGCCGCCACCAGCGCCGCTCGACCAGCACCGCCCCGGGATCGGTGGCCTCGGCGGCCGTGGCGTAGTTGGCATCGGTCTCCAGCACCGGCGGCGCCAGCACCCGCACGGCGATCCGCAGCGCCTCGGCGCCCCGGGCCGCGTCCTGCGCGCTGGTGGTGCCCAGCAGCTCCCAGGCCGGCCAGCGCTCGGCGCGCAGCTTCGGCTCGATCTCGTAGCGCAGCAGCGCGCTGGCGTAGGAGTGCAGTACCTCCAGCCGCGCCAGACCACTGCGCAGGTCGTCCGGGTCGAACTCCTCCAGCACTACCGGGCGTTCGCCGCCAGCGGCCCGGGTCACCACGGCGGCGGTGTAGGTGTGCGGCGGATAGGCCACGTCCACCTCGGCGCCGACGGCGGCGGTCAGCGCGTCGGCGTCTACGGTGCGCCACAGCGGGGCGGTGAAGGCGCCCTGCCAGGCGGCGCGGGCGCCGCGGCGCTGGATCAGCTCCAGCAGCCCGCCCGGTCCGCGCGGCGGAACGGCGAAGGACTGGAAGTCGATCCGGGCGTTCGGTCCAAAGGTCCCGCGCGGCCAGAGGCAAAACCACCACGCCTCGCGGGCCTCGGCGCCCAGGTGCTGGGCCGCGACCGCCTCGGCGATGGCTTCGGCGTGGGTCTTGAGGACCAGGTGGGATTCGCGCACCGCGCCCAGCACCAACACGGTGCGATGCTGGCCGCCGACGCGGCCGCGCCAGATCCGCAGGTGGATCCGTGGCGGCTCACCGCCCGGGTGCAGCGGGACCTTTAGGACGGTGTCCAGGATCAGGGGCAACGGGACGGTCGGCACCGGAATCCGGTCGAATCGCGGCGGCGGTGGACGGTCGGTGACCTGGCCGCGGGCGGCCAGGTCCAACTCGATGTCGGAGGCGCGCCAGAGCCGTTGGCGCCCGGACCGGGCGAACGGCGGGCTGATCGAACCGTCGGCGACCAGTTGATCCACCCGGGAGCGGCTGACGCCGAACCGCGCGGCTACCTCGGTACTCACCAGCAGCTCGATCAGCCGATTGTCGCCGGTACCGGGGGCGGCCGGATCCCCGCCGGCATGCTGTGCATCCGCCATGCGCCCAGCCTCCCGCACCGACTGTCTATATAGCAAGAGCGCGACACGCGGTCGGGCAACGCCTCACGCATCCGACAGTCAATGGACCGGCAAGCTGTTCGTGGGTGTGCTCTCAGCTCAGTTCGGGCAATCGTACTGTCGCTATAGACAATCATGCACTGGCTCACCTCCACCCGGCGCGGCAGCGTCAACACCAAGCGGGCCTACCTCGACGACATCCGCCTGGTGTGGGCCCGCCCCCTACGCCCGCGGGCTCGGGCACGAGAGGTTCTCCCTGGGCTGCCTCACCGCGGACCACATCCGGGCCTGGCGCCTGCACCAGGAGGCGCTCGGCGCCCCCGCCACGACCATCGCCCGGCGCCTGAACACGCTGTCCTCGCTGCACAAGTACGCTGCCGAGCAGATGGACCTGCCCCGCAACCCCGTCACCCAGGACGACCGGCCGAAGATCGACAAAGGGAACACCTCGACCTCCACTCCGGTGCTGGAGGTCCACGAGATCCAGGCCCTGTGCGACGCCGCGGAGCAGGACTTCGACTGCCTCGTCCTGCAGCTCCTCTACACGCTGGCTGGCCGCGTCACCGAGATGTGCGCGGCCGACGTCACCGACCTGGTCCGCCGGTCCGGCCGCGTCTGCGTCGACGTGACCCGCAAGGAGGCCAAGGAGCGCATCCTGCCGCTCCCGGCCCCCGTCACCGGGATGCTGCTGGACCACGTCGCCGGACGCACCGAGGGCCCCCTGCTCGCCGACGCCGCCGGCCGCCGGCTGACCCGGCACCACGTCGACCGGCTGCTCACCCGCCTCGGCCACCGCGCCCGTATCCTCACCTGCCCCGACGCCTACACCACCCGAGGCCGCCGCTCGAAGGACGAGGACCACCCGCCCCGGCACTCCTTCACCACGTGCACGGTCTGCCGCGACGTCACCCCGCACGTCCTGCGCGCCAGCCGGATCACGCACATGCTCGACGACCGCGTACCGCTCGCCGAGGTCCAGGCGTTCGCCGACCACGACAACCCGGCCACCACGGTCGGCTACTGGAACTGCCGCAACACCGCCACCCGCAACGCCCAGCTCGTCGACCAGGCCGCCGCCATCTTCACCTGACGTCGCGCCGCGTCGCCGAGCTGCTCGTCGACGACCAGAACGCACCCGCGCGGCCCACGCCGTCGACGTCTTCGAACACCTTGTCACCTGCTGGACTGGGCACCCGGAAGGGATCCCCATGACCGACACCACGCCGCCGGCCTGCTGGTCCTGGCCCGTGCCAGAACCCGACGCGCACGACCCGAAGCTGCCTCCCGCCGGCGACGGCGACCACTGCATCAGCGCGGAGACCGCCGCGGCTCTCCGCGCCGCCTACGAAGACCCCGAGATCCGCGCCGAGGCCCTGCTCGACCAGTGGCAGGACGGCCGGTGCGCCATCTGCGAACGGCGCACCATGCACCTGGTCAACGACCACGACCACGTCTCCGGGCTGGTCCGCCTGCTCTGCCCGTAGCTGCAACACCCGGGAGGGCATGGACCGCTCACCCGCCGGGACCGTCTTCGCCCTCTACCGCGAACGTCCCCCCACCACCATCCTCGGCCTCACCATCCGGTACTGGGACCCGATCCTCCACGAGCACGCCGTGCCGAACCTCGAACACAACGCCCCAGACACCGGCGCCTCCGAGTCCCGCCGGGCCCGCGGCCGGAGGGCATCCACGCCTACGTCCAGAACCACCGGCCGGGGCACGTCATCGTCGAACTCGATGAGGACCTGCGCGGCGGCCGCCTGCACCAGGACATCGGGGACCACCTCGGCAGCTTCACCCTCACCCCGCTGATCGCGACCGCGGCCTGAGCAGGGCAACCGCGGCAGGGCTGCGGACGGGCGGGGCCAGGGCAATTGGCCCCGCCCGTCACCCCGCCAGCCAACCACGGCCGCGGCCCGGGTGCGGCCGCCACCGTCGTCCGCACCCGGCCTGCACGATCCGCCCCCGCCCGGAGATCCGAGGCGGTAGACCATATATGACGACGGGTCAGCCGACCCGCCCGACGAGGGAGAGAGCGCATGGCCTCAGGACGCGCCCGGACAGTGGCCCGCACCGGCGCCGGTCGTCTACCCCAGCTCGCCCGCACGGCGAGCTGCACCTACGAGCCGTGAAAGGCGAACCCACATGCCGCTGAGCGTTCCGCTCGTGCTGGTCCCGGGCCACCCGGACCGCGTCTACACCGTCCACACCCATCGCACCGCCTGGGACAACGCCAAGCTCTTCCAACACGAGCAGTGGGGCGCGGAGCTGCGCCGGGCCGCCCGCGAGGGCCTGCGCTTCGTCTCCGAGTGCATCGCCGCCGAGCTGGCCGACGCCGATGTCGAGGTCACCACCTATCCCGGCGGCGCCACGGCGGTCGCGCGGGTGCTGTGCGGCTCCGAGGTCTGCGCCGCCGTCGCCGAGCAGTACCGCCGCGACGCAGACGAGGATGCCGAGGCCGAGGCCGCCCGGACGTGGGCCGCCACCCAGCTCCAGGACCAGACCGTTCAACTCCTTCGCCTGCGCGGCGAGTTGGAGAAGACCACGCCCGGCAAGACGCCCGACACGCCCGCGGACACGCTCGCCGCGGGGCTGGCCGCCCAGGCCGAACGCACGGGCGGCTCCACCGCCCACATCATGATCATGATGGACGAAGCCGCCGCCCTCTTCCAGGACAACGGGCTCTTCCCAGACCGGCCCCCGGAGGGCGTGCGCGCGGCGATCGACCGGCTGATTCGGCTGAACCGCGTACCGGTGGACCGGATTCTCCGATACGAGGACCTGGGGATCAGCCCGGAATCGCCCCGCTCCGCCGACACCTGGGCCAGCCCACCGGACGGCTCGGCCGTCGCGCCGGACGGGGCACAGGCGCTTGCGGGGTTGTACGCGGCCGACATGGCGCCGCAGGAGCTGGTGCGCGGGGCCGAGACGCTGGCCCGTTTGGTCGCCGCGGGCGAGCCGGGCCGCGCGGACGTGCTGCGGCTCGCGGAGGTATGCCGGGAGCTGGCCCGCCGCTGCGAACGTGACGACGACTCCGGACATGCTCTGATGCGCCGGACCGATTGCCGCCCCCGCGCCGTTGCGGCCGGCGAGGTCCGCACCGCGCTCGCGGAGGCCGGGCAGGACCAGACGCTGCGGACCCTGCCCGCCATCCTGCCCGAGGACGACGACGTCCTAGTCCTCGTGTACCGGGAGCCCACCGCGGGGCTCGCGCTGCTGGAAGCCGTCCGCGCGGGCGACGACGAGGCTACGCGGCAGTCCGTCGCCGGCCTGCTGGAGTCGCTGACCACGGGAAAAGATCGGCCGTGAGCACTTCCGACAGCCCCGCCTCCTCCACCGAGGCGTACGCCGCCGTCGAGAAGGCCAGCCGGTCCAGCCGCGGCACCCTGTATGCGCCCAGCGTCCTGGAGCGCGCCGCCGAACTCCTCACCGACATGTGGGCCGCCGGCGAGCGCCACGGCGTCACCGCCCCCGAGTGGGCGTGGGCTGTCGACCTGGCCGGCGGCGCGCTCGACGTCGTCTCCCGCCGCTACGAGCGGCCGGAGAAGGAGCGGACCAACGTATCGCCGAGCCGTACGGCTCGGCGTACGGGCACCGCCTTCACCCCCGCCCGGCCGAGCCCGGCGACCCCGCCCCCAGCCCGCCGCCCGGCGCGGCCTGCTGGAAGCGCGCGGGCCGTTGCGGGGTCTGGGTCGGGGTGAGCCGGGGGGCGCGCTCCCGTGAGGCTGCTCGACGGTGTGCCTCGACGGCGTCCAACCGCCCAGTTGGCCCACTGGGGAGTGACGTGGCGGCTGGCGGGGGTCGTTGTGTGGGGCATGAGCAAGCGGAAGAAGAAGGTGCGGAACAAGCGGGTGGGGCCGCAGAATCCGGCGCAGGCCGCCGGTACGCGGGATGCGGGCCGGATCGACGGGAGCGGGTGCTCCTCGGGCTGTGGGTGCGCGAGGCCGACCGGTATGGGGCGGTGCCGGGGGGTGCAGGTGGATCACAGGGACGGGTCGATGTCCTGCTCCCGAGGGCTGGAGTGCCTGGGGGTGGCGCTGCCGCATCGCGGCTGGATGGACTGCGCGGATGCCGACTGCCCGGCGTGCGCGCGGAAGGTGCGGTGGGTCTGCGGCAGTCGGACGGCGCAGTGAGCGGGAGCGCCGAGGTCAGCGCTCGCGTGGTGGCCGGGTACGAGCGCGTGATAACCCGGGATGCTGAGTGGCAGCGGCAGGGACCAGCGACGATTCTGATGATCATGAGTGACATTTCACTACCTGTAGCTGAGAGCCACCCCCCGTGGTGCGCGCACGAGGACGATCCCGCGATTCCTGAAGCTGACGGGGTGCTCCACAAGACAAGGCCGTTCCGCTTCCGGCCGCCCGCCGAGGGCGACATCACGCCGATGGGCCTGGAGGCCATCCTGTACGCCGTCGATGACCGGGGGCGAGGCGGGGCCACGCTGCCTCCGATGCTGGAGGTATGCGAACTCGATGCTGACGGCGTACTCGGCCAGGAGCTTTTCCAGGTGCACACTCGTGCCGGCGTGTACCACGCCGCCGCCGAGTTCGAGCGGATGGCCGAGGCTCTGCGTGGGTGGGCACTGCTCTTTCCTCTGCCTCCGTGACGGGCCCGGCGGCGCACGGGGCTTCAGGACCGTCTCTACGGCCGCCGCGGCGGCGGTGAGCGGGACAGCCCCTGCGCAGCTTCGCCCGGCGTGCGCAGTGTGGCATGCCCGTCCCGCCTGCCGGGGCCACCCTTTGCCCCTGTCCACCCGGAGCCCGCCCTCACCCTCGCCGAAGTCCCGGTACCCGTACGCATCGCGGATCTCCCACGCGCGTGCTCGTGCGCCGTCTTCGGCCGCGCCACGTACTCACCGAACGGCTCCGGCTCCACGTCGAGCTGCTCGGCGACGAACGCCACCGCCGAGGCTGGCACCGCCGTCGGATCGTCCGTCGGGAACGTGCCGAGCATCCGTACGGTGCCCCACTGCGGCACGCTGTGCGAGGGGCGCCACCGGAGGCCGCTGTGCCGGGGAACTCCTCGTCGTGGGGGTGGCCGTGGTCGTGCGCCGCCCCTTCGTCTTCTTCTTGATGGTCACGCTTCGCCCACCTCTTCAGCAGCGTGGAGGGCGGGGAGGTAGTGGTCGATCACGTGCGTGACGGCGTCGTCCAGGGAGTCGCCGCGGTTGCCGACCATCCCGACAGGGGTGCCGGGCACCGGCTCTCGGAAAGGTGTGGGCGACGATGTCCACGGCTTCGCCGAGGGCGATGTCCTCGCTCAACAGCGGCCACCACAACCGGTGCAGCGGCAGCGCGAGCTGCCCGGGAATTCTGGCCTCGCCTCGTGTCTCACACCAGGACCATCTCCCTGCGGCATGCAAGGCAGGCGCAGGCGGCAGCCACCTTCGCCGCTTCGAGGGAGATCGGGCGCCGGGGGGTTTGCGTGCCGGGATGCCGGTGCCGCTCGATGCGACACCGGCTGAATGTTCGGGGGTCAAGGCGTGAACTCCCCGACCCAGGAGACGACTTCCCGCAGCACGTTCGAGAGAACCGCTAGATAATGAACAACCTTTCGGGTACGGACGGCAAAAACATCGACTTGGTTGACCGTGAGCCCGATACCGATACGCTGGCAGACGTAGCGCCCATCTTCTGGGTGCCTCGCTGCGACGGCCGTCCCGAGAGAACTTGACCTTCTCTCATCCAAGGGGCGGTCGTCGTGTTGGTATGGCGCGTACTGCCGTGGGTAATCGGTGTCAGGCTGCCGGTGGTCGTCGCCACCGATCATGCGTAGGCGTCTCCTTTCCGCCGTCCTTGGCGGAGCTCGCGTACTCCGACTTCTGGTCAGCGCCCTGCAGCCGCGGAGCGATATAGACACCACGGCCCAGCCGGGTGATCTAACCGCGCTGATGCATGAACACCAGGGTGTTGTGCAGGGTCTTGCGCGGGTTGATGAAGTCCTCGGCTCGGTAGTCCGGCAACGTATCCACGGCTTCCATGAGAATCCCCGGGGTGAACGACTCCCGTTCCGGCAGCCGAGGAATGACCTGATGCAGCAGCCGCCGCATCGCCACCTGGCCGGCGGAGGAGCCCTCCTTCGCCCCACCGGCCCGAGGACCGGCCTCCTCCCGAGCGGCGGAGCCGTTCTGCGGCGGCACATCCGCGGACGGCCGAGCCGACGCAGCGAAGGCCAGAACCCCATCGGCCAACTCCTGTGCCCGGCTGGCCTCGACAGCGCCTACTCCGGACCCGGGAACCGCGCTGAGCATCTGCATACCGCGCACGATCGCTGCCAGGCCGTCGCGGACTTCCTCGACCGCATTCTCGATGTCACTGCGGACACTCGCCACCGGGTCGCGCCTCACCTGTCCTCCCCGGCCCTCGGGCGCCGGAGCCGAAGTCCTGCCAGTCGGGGACGTCGCCCGCCCCATCCCAGGTGATCACAGGGCTCATCAAGGCGGCAGAGCCCAGTTGATCACGGCGCTCTCGGCGTGCCCGTCGGGCGTGTTCGACGATTCAGTCTCGGTGCAGGTGCAGCCGCCGCGATCCCGGGCCAGGTCGGACAACCGTACGCGGCGCACGGTGGAGCAGCTCATGCAGCGCACCGTCCAGGAGGAGGTGAAGCCGCGATACCGCTCGACCGGAAGGTAACCGGCGTCCTGGGCGAGCCCGATGGCCCTCGCTGCGGTGATGCGCCCGGGCGGGCCGGCGGCTTCGACCTCCAGGCGCAGCAGCAGCCGCCGGGTCGCGGTGAGCTCCCAGCGTTGCTGTCGGCGAGCGCGGCGCCAGGCCCGCAGCCACACCGGCTGCTGCTCCTGCGGCACCCGGCATGCCAGCAGGAACGTCGCCAACTCCTCAGCAGAGACCGGTATCCGCCGCCGCGCCAGCGTCCGCTGGATACCGCTACGCGAGAGAGGCGCGGCGCCGGCCCGGCGCGCGCGCTCCTCCATGATCCGCAGCGAGGGAGCGCCGCTGCGCTCATGCAGGGCCACCAGCGCCGCCCCCAGCTCCGCCTGGTTGCGGACCAGTTCCACAGCCACCGCGTGGATCCCGGCCGTGTGCACCCCGGCCGTACTGCGGTGTTCCTGACGCCTCGCCTCGTGCCACAGCAGGTCGGCCCGGGCCCGGTCCAGCCCGCAGGCGTCCGCATACGCCGACACCACCCGGCGCGCCGGCACCCGCTGACCGGAGGCCGCACGCTGCAGCGTCGACGCCCCGTACCCGGTACGCCGGGCCAGCTCGGCGTACGAAACGCCCCGGACGGGTTTCCCGTTGCGCACGGAGCCGGCCTGCTGCCGGCCCCGGCGCAGGTAGAGCGCGAGCTGGCCCACGGCCCTGGCCGCGATCTCCGGCGGGATCGGCCGCTCCGGCCGCCCCATCCGCCCCGCCCCCTACGCCGGGGTATCGGGCAGCACGTGCAGCCGCGGGCCGCGGCCGGTGCTCACCGCCACGACTGCGGCCGCCGTCAGCCCGGCGGCGCCGAGCAGCCCGGCGATCTGCGCTGTGGGCAGGCCGGCCACCGCCAGCAGGCCCGCCAGCAGCACGATCACCACGATCACGCAGACCTCACCGCCGCCGAGCCGGCGACCGGAAGCCCTCCCCGGCACGCCCGCTCCGCACGCGATTGCATATCCCGGCACCCGCATCACCCCTGACATCCGGGGTGTCCGGCGACGAGAACGCCGGACACCGAGCCCACACCGGCTCCAATTGGTCATATGCCCAGGGCAGTTGATGCTGCCCTGGTGGCGAAAGGCATCGTGCCAGCAGCTGCACGGGCCATGAGAACGGTGACCGGAGTTGTCCCAAGCCCGACCCAACGCGACCGCGGGCCCCGTTGTGCCCGCGACCCGGCAAACCGGGCTGGGACACTGTGGTGAAACCTGTGACCAGGCGAAAGTAAGGGCCGCGCGCGAGGCACGGGGCGGCGTACCCCAACCGGATATGTCATTGTGGCTCAACGGTCCCTCGTGCCGCGCGCACCGCACCGGCTGACCGGCCAGCACACGGCGACTGCGTCGCGGCGCATCCCGCCACGCCGCACGGGGAAGTTGACGCTCGTGTGAGCAGTGCGGCTCGCTCGGCGAGTGGATGCGTCCCTTGCCGGGGCGGGGCGGCGGCCGGCACTCCCGCGGGGGAGGCCGCCGGGGACGGCGGGCGCCGCGCGTCGGGGGTATCCTCGCCGTGTTCGAGGAGGCCCACCTCCCCGAGCGGATGCCCACGGCCGAGATCCTCGACGGACTCGTCGCCCTCGACTCCTCGCTTGGGCGCCCGCCGCGGTGGGGGCCGGTGAGGAGGGCCGCACCGCCTACGTCCGGGCAGGCGGGGCCGTGCAGCAGAAGGCGATCGACGAGGCCCTCGCCGGAACCGAGCGCATCCTCGCCGTCCGGAGCTGGACGAGCGGCGGCCGGGCCAATGGCTACTACCTCGCCGACGTCCACCGTCGCCCGGGCCGATGCCAGCAGCGACGGCCGGCGCCGTCCCTCTACGTCGCTTGCTCGGGCCCGCCGCGGCACCGGTCAGATACGGCGGAGGACCGACCCGAAGCGAAGCGGGCCGGCCCTCCGCGGCGAGAATCGCCCTGTCAGCGGTCTGTAGGTGTCAGACGTCGCCGAACTCGCCGTCGCGGATGGCGGTCACGAACTCGGAGAACGAGCTGGCAGGGAAGATCAGAGCAGGGCCCGCGGGGTCCTTCGAGTCGCGGACCGGGACAACGCCGGGAAGGTTTGCGGCGACCTCGATGCACTGCCCGTTGCCTCCCTCGCTGTAGGAGGACTTGAGCCACTGAGCACCTTCGGCGGTGAGCTGCGGGGATGAGGGCATGTCAGAGCCTTTCCAGATGGTGAGTAATGAGGTCTCGCGACTTGTCCGTGGACAGGGCAACGTCGGTGATCTTGGTGAACGTGGCCTCGTATTCATCAAGGTCGCCCTGTTCGCCCAGGACGCTCCCGCCCCGGCGGTGGTCGACTGATACGACCGAGGGCCACGGGTGCGGGAACTTCAGGATGGTGAATCCTGCCCCCAGTCCTGGGTGGGGGAGAACATCGGCAGGCACCACTCGGATGTCCGCGTTCGGGGACTGTGACAGGTCGCGGAGCCGGGTCAGTTGCTCACGCATGACGGACGGGCCGCCGGCGAACTTCTGGGCGAAGGCGCCTTCGGGAATCAGGGCTTGAACGGCAGCGGCCTTCCCGCTCCGGCTGAGGACTTCCTGACGACCCATGCGGATGGTGACCACCCGGTCGATCTTCTCCGCCGTGGACGTGTCGACCGAGGCGGAGGAGATGATCTCCCGTGCGTAGGCCGGTGACTGCAACAGACCGGTCACCAGCAGCGGATGCCATACGCAGATCCGGTCAGCCTCGGATTCCAGGGTGATGAAGTCCAGGTAGTCCTGGGTGATGTCGTTCTTGTACGGCGCCCACCAACCGATCCCGTTGGGCTCCTGGGCTGCTGCCGCTACCGCCGCGACGGCTTCGGTATCGGTGACGCCGTACATCTTGGCAAGCTCCCGCACTTGGGCGCCGGTCACCTTGTAGATACCCCGCTCGACCCGTCCGAGCCGAGTGGAGTCCCATCCGACGAGGGGCGCCGCCCTCTGGGTCTGAAGGCCCGCAGCCTCCCTCCATTGACGGAGGAGTCCCCCAACTCGGCGCCGATTTACAGGCGGTGACTCGGCTTTGTTGGTCATAGGAGCAGTCTGGCACGTCACTGACTGGCAGTCGATCGAACATCTGATCCTCTTTTCGCGCATAACGTCTACAGCCTTGTAGCCAGAACCGCGATAAGAGCATACTGAGGGCCGCGGCGAACGCGCGTGACTGCTCATCAGCTCTTGATCAAACGTGACGCACACATGCCTGCCGCCGTACGGGCCGGGTTGCTTGACCCGGCGCAGGTCCGTCTCCCCTCGTGGTGGCGGGTCCCCGCTGCCCCTTCGACGAAGCTGAGGCCGCTGATGCTGAGCCAGAGCAGCGCCCGAAAGACCTGCGGTCACCCCTGCGCCGATGCCCTACGCATGAACAGCGGGTTAGGGCGTGACGTGCTGGCTCGCTTGCGGCGGGCCGGTGTACCGCTCGGTCCGGTAGCGGGTATCTCTGCCCGGCGGGCGGTGGAGTTCGTAGTCCCGGCGGGGACCGCGGGGCCGTGGCCGGCGCTGCCGGAGACGACGACGTGTGTCCCGGCGTGCCGTACGCGGTGGCCGGCCTCCGGCCGGGCGGGAAGCGGGGCCGGGCGGCGTCGGCTGGTCGCGCCCTGGGTGTGCTCCATGCCGTGGACCGACCCCGACGTCCTGTGTGAGGCGGTGGCAGCGGCCCTGTTGCGGCGTGCGGCGGTGCTGGTTCGTGCCGGGCGGGTGTGCTCATGATCCGGCAGCGTGTGCCCGTCGCCAGCGTCACCCGCGAGCTCCTGGCGACACGGGACGCCGCGCGTCGAGGCCGTCCCCACGAGCGTGTTGCGCTGCCGGGCGGCTCCGACCGGACGCCGGCCGTCGCGCGGACGCTGGTCCGGACGTGGCTGCTGGCCTGGGGGATCCCGGACGCGCAGACGGACGACCCGGTGTTGGTCGTCACGGAGCTGACGACGAACGCCGTGGTGCACACCACGAGTCCCCAGGTCGTCGTGGAGGTGCAGATCACCGGCCGGGGGGAGCTGCGGCGGCTGCGGCTACGGGTGAGCGACCACGGCCCGCACAGCGGGCCCATCCGGATCCCCCCGGCGGTCGACGAGCAGGACGACGGGCAGGACGTCTTCGCCCTCTCTGATTCCGGCCGCGGACTGGCGATGGTCGACACGCTTGCCCATCGGTGGGGGACAGTCCAGCGGCAGACGGGAACCCTCGTCTGGGCCGTGCTACTGCTCCCTGCCGAGGAGGAACCCCCGGCGCCCGCGCAGCCCGTGGGTACGACGTCGGAGGGCGCCGGGCGATGAGGTTCCACGACGCGCTCGCGACGGCGATCTGGGCCATGCAGGACGAACGGCACCGACGCGCATATCCCGAGCTGTACCGGCAGCTCGACGCCGCCCGTCTGGCTCCGGCACGTGACGTGACGCCCGAGGAGGTCACCGCGGCGGAAGAGCGCCTCGCCCGTCGGGTCGCAGACCTGCTCGAAGGCCGTGTGCTCGCCGAGCTGCAATCCCGTCAGGCCGCTCGGGAGGAAACAGCAGCGCCGACTCCCGAGCGGTCCGCGGCCGGCTTCCGCGCGCTCCTGCTCCGATGGCGCCGGCGTGGGGGGACGGCGACGACGAGCCGGCGGCCTGACTCCCGTCCCGGGCCGCGAGCGCGGTTCCCGCGGTCCGGGACGGATCACCGCACCACTTCACATCCAGCAGAGAGGCGAGACCGGACGCGATGAGCACACGACTGATCACTGTCGCCCAGTGGGACCTGGGAGACGCCGACGAGCCGGGGTGCTGCTCCACCCCCGAGCAGTGGGAGCAGGCCCGGACGATCCTGCACGAGGGTTCCCCGGATGCGGTGCTGCTCTCCGGCGGGATGCTCGCGAAGACCAGAATGATCGGCCTGCCCGGGCTGGAGGAGGTGGTCTCCGCGCCGGCACGCGAAGACGGCGGGGAGCCCGACGCGACCGCCGTGGCCGCGGCGTTCGATCCCACGGTGTTCACGCTGCTGGAACGGCCCCGGCGGCGGTCGCGAGCGTGGTGGATCAACCCGGTGCACCTTCGGCTGGAGCTGAACATGGCCCCGGGGGCGGGGACGTTGAACCTGGTGTCGTTCGCCATGTGCGGGTTCGCCGCCGAACGTCGGGAGACCGAGGCCCGGTGGCTGACCGAGCTGGCGCGCGACGGCATGGTCACCCTCGCCGGGGTGCGACCAGGAGCTACCCGGCGCACAGCACCCGCAATGCCCCGCACCCCGACCCGACGATCGGGGGCGCCGCGCAGCGCGTTCACCGCACCCGCCCCTACGGATTCGGGTCGGAGATCGACACCCGGCCGGACGTGCTCCTCACCGGCGGGACCCCCGCCGCCTACGTCGACCTCGCCCGGCACGCCGCCCAGCACGGCGGGCTCCCGGACGCCGAGGGCCCGACCGTCATCGCCGGAGCCGTGCGCGACGCCGGGCAGCGCGTGGACCGCCAGTACGGCTCCGGCGGGCTGGTCGGCGCGCTCCACAGCCTCGTTCTAGAGCAGCCTGACAGGACATCCCACATCTCGCCGCACCGCCCGATCGTTGCCCGGTTCTACCCCGAACAGCTCGTGCGTCTGCTGTCCGAGGGTGCATGACCGCTACCGACCACGGGCGAGAGCACCGGCAGCAGCGCCGTGACCGGCTGCGGTCAATCGCCGCCGGGTTGCCCTCGGCGCCGTGCTGTTCATCACGGCGGTGAATCTCCTCGCCCGTCTGCTGCTGTAGCCGCGCGCACGCCCGAAGCCGCCCCCCGTGGGGGACAGGAGGCCCCGGCCCGCAGACTCCGCCCTGCCCCCGAAGGGCGGACGCCCGTCTCACCCTCACCCGGGACGGGCGAACCGCGGGACCCCGGAGCCGCCCCCACCACGCTGTTCCGGGGCCCGCGGCCGACGACCGTACACACACGAGCACGGAGCGACGTTGACCGACAAAACCCCTGCCCCGCCGGATCGCCGCAAGCTGCGGCTGNTCTCCTGGTCCATCGGCCCTGACCGGCCGGTTGAGGCATTTCAGTGGCTGGCCCGGGAGGTTCCGGATGTGCTGCTCTGCCAGCAGATCCCGGCCGCGGCGATCGNAGAGCTGGCCGGCGTGCTGAGGATGACCGGCTACCCGGCCGCCACTGCCGAGCTGCCCCCGAGGCCTCGCACTGCGATCTTCATACGCACGGTGGGGCAGGGTGGCCGGCTCGTGGTCGAGCCCTCCGCCGAGGACCGCGGTTCGCTCTACCACCCCCGGTCCGGCATCGCGGTGCGGCTCGTGGTGGACGGCCAGCCGAGCCGCCGGTGGTGGCGGCTTGGCTCCGAGCAGTCCACCCCACACAACGCTGACATCCGGCTGGAGGAGGCCATGTGGTGGGTGCGCTGGCTCAAGGGGGAGGAGGGCGAAGACGGCGGGGACCGCCAGGACGGCGGCCGGCGGCTGTGCACGGTGGGCGGAGNGTGGGAGTCCTTCCCGGTCGGCGACACCCCGAAGGCCACCGCACGTGTGCTCCACACGCGCCGCAGCTACGCCGGCCCCGACGGGAAGCGGCGGCCCGACGACCGGCCCGACGACGCCCTATACCAGGCCGGATACTGCGACGCCGCCCGCTGGGCACGCGCTCGGTTCCGTCAGCCACGCGCCGTGGACTTCACCGAGCGGTTAGGCCCCGGCGGTGGCGGGTCGGGCCGTACTCACCGCGTCTACCTCAGCGCGGAGCTGGCGCCGGCCATCTCCTCGGTGCGGGTCGGTTCCATCACCGACGCCGGCTGCACACCGCTGCCTGTTCGCGTCGAGTTCTGGACGCCGCATCTCTATTCGATCATGAACAGTCGGATGGCGGCATGGACAGAGCCCGGTCGGCCCCCGCGCGGACGAGCCGCCACCCCGGGGCAGGCAGCGAACCGCGGGGCCCGGACGCAGTACCGCGGTGCTGTTCTGGGGCCCGCGAGCGACGACCGACGACACGACCCATGATGCACGGAGCGATCTTGGACGCTGCCCGGGGGCATCGTGGGACCGGAGGACTAGCCAGGCGAGGCGCCGACAGGATCCCCGGCCCGAGCCGCCCGGGGGCCCCCTCCACCGCCTGTCTGGAGACCATCCCCCGGCGGCCGGGGGATGGTCCCTTCCGTGGCCGGACCGGGCCCGCACGGCCTCAGACACACGGCCCCGTCCGGCAGTTACCCGACGCTGGCCCACCTGACGCCGGCGCCGAGCGCCACGGACGACGAACGCCTGCTCAGCCCGATTCGTTCACGACGAAGGGAATTCGATGATCGACAACAGTGACGCCAACGACCCCGCCGCCGACCGGCCGAACAGGGAGGCAGCCGCAGACGACTCAGCCAAGGAACCGTCTGCCGCGGTGCACGTCAAGAGCTTCAGCTTCGCCTGCGGCCCGTTCCCCTTCCCCGGCGCGGACATCGTGCTCGACCTGCGCAACCGGTTCAGCCACGGCTCCTCGGCGGCCGAGCCCGACGACATCACCGATGTCACCGGCCTGACCGTCTGTGGCACGTGCTCTCAGGTGGAGCTGGAGGCGGACGGCGTCGCCGAGCTGGTCGAGGGCGTCGTCCCCCTGGTGGCGGCGTTCCGCAGCGGGACGGGCGACGGGCCGGTCACCGTGGCCGTGGGATGCATCAGCGGGCGCCTGTCTGCCGCCGTCGCGACCGCGATGCAACGGCGGATGAACGGCCTGGTACACGCCACGGTGGAGCACCTCGCTCTCCCGGCCGACGCCGAGCCCCGGCCCGGGACGACGCCGACCGCACCGCAGGACCCCCCTTCTCCGTCCCAGTCGGCGGGGGCGGACGGCCCGCAGCCCTAAGGCGCGGGCCGACACCCCGCGGGGCCCGCGGACCCGGGGCGCTCCCTGCCCGCGGACCCGGGGCGCTCCCTGCCCGCGGGCCCGCCCTTCACCCTCGGCTACGCCTCCCACCGCTGCAGAACGCGCAGCAGAGCACCGCCATCCGGCGGCTTCCCTCGCGCCCCCGGCCCAGCTGCCGGGGACGGACGGCCCACGGTCCTCGGCTATGCCGATTTCCGGGTGTGGCCGGAGTCAGATTTGATCATGAGAATCCCGGAGGTACTCGCATGGCACCGTCCGACGGTCATACGCCACGGGGACCCAGCGATACGCGCAACAGTCTCTCCGGGACCGTCTACGGGCGGCCACCATCCGCGGGGACGTGTACATCGGTGTCACAGCCCCGACGCGCCCCCGGCCCCCCGGCAACTCCCGTCGCGGCCCCGTCACTTCACCAACCGCGACGCCGAGGTGGAGATCCTCGACAGCGCGCTGGCGAGGGCGCGCAGCGAGAACTCCACCGCGCTCGTCTCGATCAGCGGTCCGCCGGGGGTGGGGAAGACGTCCCTGGCACTGGCGTGGCTGCACCGCCACATCGAGGACTGCCCGGACGGCCAGCTCTACGCCGACCTGGAGGGCCACCGGGACGCCCCGGCCGGCCCCGACCGAGTGCTTCCCCGCTTCCTCCAGGCGCTCGGCGTGGCCCCGGACCACGTCCCCGCCGACCTCCCCGGGCAGACGGCGCACTTCCGTACGGTCACGACCGGCAGACGGGTCGCCGTCCTGTGCGACAACGCCCTGCCGCCGGCCCGCCGTGGATCGGCCGGTGGGCGCCCGGCGGTGGTGAGCCGGTCGAGCCGGTCGACGCGCCGCAGCAGCGGCCCGGACTCCACCCCGGCGGTCGCCAGGTCCGTCATCCAGGCCCGGTAGGCCGCCACCGGGCAGGTCGCATCGCCTTGTGCCATGATCCGCACCACGTCTGTCGCGTCGGCCAGCTCGGCGACTACCTCGCGCATGTCCCGCAGGTTCAGCTCGGCCAGGTGCGCGGCCCAGTCCGGCACCGTGCCCGGGTCGGTGCCGAGCCGCCCGTGCGCCCGGCACCAGGCGTCGTACGCCGCCGTCCTCGACCGGCGGGACCGGCGGGTGTTCGCCGGCGTCGCCAGCGCGACCCCGCGGGCGGCGGCCGCGGACAGCGTCCGCCCAGACGGTGTGCGCACCCGGCCCTCGGGCAGCTCGCCCAGGGCCTCCGGCAGCAGCGCAGCAGGGGAGGTCACAGCCGGCCATCCACGGCCGCCTCCATGTTCGCGATGCTGATCCGCGCGTGTAGCTGCTCGTAGGTGGACACCCGCCACAGCCATTCATCTTCCTCGCACTCCGCCCGCACGTACATCGGCTTGTCCTCGTCGAGCGCACGTGCCCGATGCAGGGCGGGGATCAGGTCCAGGTGGAACAGTGCGGGCAGCGGCGATACCCTCTCGGCGCCCGGCAGGTGCTGGGAGACCAATGTGGTGGACCCGTGGCCGCTGAGCCCTTTGCCGTGCACCAGGGCCACTACCGACTCCCCGATGCCGTCGCGGGTCTCCAGGTGCACGCTGCGGATTTCCTCGGCCCGCACCAGCGCGAACCACACCGGATCAGGCCGGCCGTTCGCCGCCGCCTGCCAGGTGTCCGCGATGTGCGTCGCCACCCAAACCTCACCCATGACAGCCCCTCTCCTCATGTCGGCGGCCGTCGCATGATGGCGGATCCGCCATAGATCATTTGTAGTTGTCGCCCGCTCCGGCGCCCCGCTCACCCCTCCCAGGGCCGGCCGTCGGCGAGCCGGTCGATCATGACCTCATCCTGGGCAACGAGGTCAGGGTGCGCTTCCTTCAGGTGCCGCCCCAGGGCGGCGAAGTCCGGTGGCGCCTGGGCGTTCAGCTCGCGGCAGCGCGGGCAGTTCGCCCGCTCGGTCTCCAGCCCGCGGAATCGCTCCGCGTCGCTCTCATGCTGCATGTCACCTCCCGCTGGGGTGCAGGCGCGTGGTGGTTGCGGGGTCCCGCTGCTGCGGCCGGCGGAACCGGCACCACGGCAGCGGCCGCAAAGGCCCTCGGACGCGTCGGCATCAGCACCGACCTCTCACCCGCCTACGCGCAGCTCGCCGCATGGCGCAGCCAGACCCTCCCCGACACCGTCCGACGACGCGCCACCAGCCGTCGCTGAGGCGTAACTAATCTCCCTCGACAGCACAACTAGCACGCGGGCACTGGCGTATCGGTCGGTTTCCTCGTCCCGGCCATGTGGCCATGGTAGCGAGCCAACCGCTCCCGACCGCCCCGCGCGTCCGGCACCGCGACGACGAACTGAACACCGCTGACGACGACTTTCGCCGCCTGGACTCCGCCCGCGCCCGCGGGCGCGTCGGCGGCCGACGCCCTCGGCTACCACGACAAGACGACCGCCAGGCTCCGCAACGAGACCGGCGGAACATGGAGTCGGTACGCCGCGGGCGATCACGGAAGGTCACCAGCGGGCTGGACTCCCCGGGGAACTGGCGACGGTTGAATACGCGAGCCCACCAGTACCAAGGGCCCCCGGCGCAGCGGGAAGGTCACGGGGCCCGTGCGAAGATCACCCGTGCGGGATGCGCCGCTTTACTGCTTGGACGCCACACCGCCGTATGCCGCAACCCACTGTCGCTCCTCCGTGGCCGGTTCGGGTCGCCAGTCGATGATCGGGCCGAACCCTGGCTCGATGAAGGTCAGGCCCTCGAAGCAGGCGCGGATCTCCGCCTGCGTACGCGGGTGGTACGGGTCCGGGCTGCCGCCCGCGGCGTACGCATCGCACAGCGCCACATACTCCGGACCGTCAACGGTTCCATCCCACAGGATCAGGTGGCTGCCGCTCGGTACCGCATCCATCACTACCCGCACAATGCGCCGCATGTCAGGGTAGCTGCGCGCGTGCCCCAGCACGCCCATGAACATCGCGGTCAGCGGCTCGCTGAAGTCCAGGGTCCGCCGGGCCTCTTCGAGGATCTGCTCAGGGTTGTGGAAATCGGCGTCCACGTACGCGACGGTGCCCTCCGCGGTCATCGGCGTTAGCAGCGCTTGGGCGTGCCGCAGTACGGACCGATCGTTGTCGACGTACACCGTCCTCGACGTCGGCGCGATCCTCTGGGCGATCTCGTGGGTGTTCTCGGCTGCCGGCAGACCGGTGCCGATGTCGAGGAACTGCCGCATCCCGGCCTCACCAGCCAAGTGCTCCACCGCGCGGATCAGGAAGGCACGTGAGGACTTGGCCATCGTGCCGATGTGAGGATCGATCTCCAAGCCCTGCGCACCGACCTCTTTGTCGATGGGGTAGTTGTCCTTCCCGCCCATCCAGTAGTTCCAGATCCGCGGCGATGACGGGACGGTGGAATCGATCTCCGGAGGGTTCTGCGACAAGGCCATCTCCTTCTGCTGGGCGGGGCGTGTACGGGGCTTGCCTGTCCCGGGGCACCGGCACTGACACCCATGGCCCTACGACCGGGCCCGGAACGGCGTGGGTGGCTACGCAGCCTACCCGTCAACTTACCTACGGTGACGGCTAGTTGGCAGCTCGGTGTGCGGCGCCCGCCGTTGGGGTGACCCGGCGCGGTCAGCCGTCCGTCAGCCGCCGCAGCCGCTCCCGTACCGCCTCCGCCGCGTGCGAGCCGGCGCGGCCCGCGGCGGCGTTGAGGCCCAGCGCCTCACGGAAGCGGGCCCGGGCCTCCTCCGGGGCACCGCGGTGCTCGGCGAGCGCCGCGGTGCCCGCCACCACGCGGGCCGTCTCGTAGTCGGCGCCGCTCTCGCGGAGCGCGGCCAGCGCGGCGGTCAGGTGGTCCTCGGCCCGCTCCGGCAGGCCGCGTTCGAGGAAGGCGTGACCGAGGAGCGTGCCGGCGCGGGCGGCGTTGTAGGAGTCGCCCACGTCCCGTAGCACGGCGAGTGCCGCCGCGGCTTCCTCGGTGGCCGCTTCGGGGCGCCCGTCGGCGAGCGCGACGTCGGCGAGGTTGAGGCGGGCGAGTCCGCCGGCGCGTACGTCTCCGGCGGCGGGCAGCTCCGCGGCGGCGCGGGCGAACAGCCCGGCCGCCCGCCCGGCGTCGCCGAGCCGCTGGTGGGCGAGGCCGCGGTAGTTGAGCGTGCGGGCCTGGCCGAGGGCGTCCCCGGCGCCCCGGAACAGCCGGGCGGCCTCCTCGAACATCTCCAGGGCCCGCGCGTGCCCGCCCGAGTCCAGCTCGACCAGCCCGCCGGAGGTGAGCATGCGGCACTGGGCGGCGACGTCGCCCAGTTCGCGGGCGGCGGCCAGCCCCTCCGCGTGCGCCGCGCGCCCGTGCTGGTACGACTTCCGGCGGATGAAGTGGGGCCATAGCGCGTCGGTGGTCTGCCAGGCCGCGGTGGGCACCCCGGCGGGGCGGGCGCGGTGGATGACGGCCATCAGGTTGGCCAGTTCGCGGTCCATCCAGTCGAGCGCGCCGGGTGAGTCGTCGCCGACGTACGGCGGGAAGTGCGGGCCGGGCCCGTAGTCGCGCGGGAGGGTGCGGTGCTGCGGGTCGACGATCTCTTCGGCGCGGGTGGCGCCGGCGAGGTAGTGGTCGATCACGCGGCGCAGTGCGGCCGCCCGCTCCGCGGCCGGCTCGCCGACCTCGGCGGCGTCCGAGGCGTGCAGGCGCACCAGGTCGTGCAGCCGGTGCCGGTCCTCGCCGAGCTTGGTGAGGAGGTTGGCGTCGAGCAGTTCCTCCAGAGGACCTCTGGCCTCGTCGCCGAGGGCGGCCGACGCCGCCGCGCCGCTGAACTCCGGGCCGGGGTGGACGCCCAGCAGCCGGTAGAGCCGGGCGGCGCGGGACGGCAGTCCGCGGTACGACACGTCGAGGCTGGCCCGTACGTCGTGGTCGTCCCCGGGGACCGTTCTGGCCTGGACGACCGGACCGTAGGTGACTTCGCCGACTTCGTTGCGGCTGTGCCGCGCGTCCCTCTGCAAGCGTCCTCCCGAAGTTATCTAGATCATCCGGTCACAGTGTGCATACGGCGTCCCCGTCGAGCCGTTCGAGCGCGGGCGGATTCGGCCGCGAACGGTGCCCACCCTCGGCGCCGTCGGCGGCGGTGGCACGGTGACGGCTCGCCCGATCGACGAGCGGATTCGGAGGGTGAGAAAGGCCGGCGGCGTACGCCGCGAAGCCGGCCTTCTTTTCCACAGGGCCCGTACGCGAGCCCGATGAGTCCGACTGTGGCCGCGGCGGGCCACGGTTGCCTGTCGCTGGATCCTCACCGGTGCTCCTTCCCGTCCCGCCAGACGCGCCGCGGCGTCGGCCTACGACGCCGGGGCGTGCTGGTGGTTCAGCCTCCTTGGAGGCCGGTCAGTTGGCGGTGGGCGCGGGTGTGCCATGCCCGTACTCGGGGTTCATGTGCCCAGGGGGTGAGGGCGGTGTGGATGTCGTGGACGTATTCGCGGGCTCGGGCGGAGGTGACGCCGGAGAGGGTGTCTACCGCCCGGTGGGCGACGGCAAGGCCCTGGTCGAGGTCCTTGGCGTGGAGGTGTGCGGTTGCGGTGACGCACAGCCGTAGCCCGACGGCCCGGGTGTGCCCGGCGGGCATGCGGCACTGGGCGTCCCACCCGGCGGCGACGTGCGGTTTGCCCAGATCTCTATAGATCTCTACCGCGTCGGAGGCCATGCGGGCATGGCCGAAGAAGGCGATGTAGGTGGGGGACTGTGTCTCGCGTGCGGCGTCGAGCAGGTGCTCGCAGACGGAAAGGGCCCGGGCTGCCGCGCGGGCGTCGCGGGAGCGGGCGTGGGCTCGGGCCTCGATGAGTTTGGCGAACGCGCGTACGCGGGGTGTGGCGTCGCTCCCGGCGCGTTCGTACGCGCCTTGGGTCATGTCGATGGCTGCGCTCGGATAGCCGCGGCGCATTGTCTGCAGCGCCATGGTGGCCAGGACGTATGCGCCGAGTTCGGCGTTGGCGCCGGCCCGCGCCAAGCTCAACGCCTGAATGAAGTGCCGTTGCGCGAAGGCGTGTTCGCCGGCGTCGAACGCTGCCCACGCCGCGAGCCGGGACAGCTCGGCGGAGGCGGAGTACAGGCCGTTGGTGACCTTTTGGGTGGCGCTCCCGGCGAGCAGGGGGAGGGCGCGGGTGTTCAGGCAGTCCATGACCTGGCTGGTGTGCCAGTTTCCGCCGCCGTAGCGGGCATCCCACTGGCGGGCTTGCTCGGCGTGCTCCCACAGTTCGGCGAGTTCCTTTTGTCCGACGCGGCGGCCGCCGCCGTGGGCGGGGGCGGCGGCGGCCGGATGGATCAGCCAGCGGGTGACGGGCAGGGTGTAGGCGCTGGTGGCGAACGCCTTCCCGAAGAAGTCTCTGCGGTGCATGTTGCTCCAGAAGTCGGCCGCCCGCTGTGCGGCGTCGGCAGGGTCGCGTGGAAACTCCAGCCCGCCGGCAGCATCCGGGCTGGGGGGCGCCATGCCGATCTCGACGACGTCGACCGCGCGGCCGAGTCGTTCCCCCAGCGCCTGCGCCAGCAAAGTAGGCACGGGCTGGCGGGGGACCATGCCGTCGAGCCAGTTCACCACGCTGGTGTGTTTGTAGGAGGTCCGTCTTCCCGCTTCGGCGGCCAGTTGGTTGACGCGGTGCGCTATGGCCTTGTGGCTGGCGCCGGATGCGGTCACCAGGGCGGCGAGTGACGCGTTGGGCGAGCGGGTCACTGCTGCTCACCTCCTGATGGGATGTAACCGGGTCCTCACCGAGCGTAGATCAGGTGTCGGGGCTGTCGGCCCCCTTATGAGTTTTCAGCCCCCCTTGTGAGCCTCCCTCTCCCCGGGCCTCCTCGGTTTCCTGGTCCCAGGGAGAAAGGCCCGGGTTGGGGCTGCACCCGGCTGCGTCCCTCGACGCTGAGCAGGTACCTCGCGAAAGGACGTCCTCAGTGATCAAGCGACCCTTGACGGTGGACGAAACGGCGGACGAAGTCGCCGGCGTGGCCGACCGGTTCGCCGCTCTCGGCTTCCGGGCTCGGTCAGACCTCGGACAGCACTTCCTGCGGACCCCGGATGCGGCCGATGCGCTGCTGGAGCGCGCGGGTATTCCGGCGGGCGCATCGGTTCTGGAGGTCGGGGCGGGGCTGGGCACGCTCTCATCCACGATCGCGACCGCCGGCCATCCGATCTGGGCCGTGGAGCAGGACGTGCGGCTGCGGAGACATCTCACGATGCGGCTCGCCCCGTTCGGGGCCCGCGCCCGCGTCACCTTCGATGACGTACGCCGCGTGGACCTGGACGACGGCTTGGACCTCGGCAGTGTGCTGGTTTCGATCATGCCGTTCGATCCCAAGCTGTCCACCGGCTTGATCCGGCACATCTTCACCTGCCGGCGAGTGGAGTACGGCCTCGTGGTGGTACCGAGCGCCAGCGCCGGCGCGCTCACCGCGTGCGCGGGCCTGGTCGTGGAGGAGGTCGACGGCATCGCCCGCTCCGCGTTCTGGCCGCCGGCGCCCACCGTGCTGCGGGTCCTGGCGATCGGCCGGAGGCTGCCGTGCAGGAGCTGATCGCCACGGGCTGTTTCCACTGCGCCCTGCCCGACGGCCACCGAGCGCTGTCGGCGCTGCGTGCCGCACGGAACGCCGGGGCCCTGGCTGTGGATGCCGGAGACTTCTTCACCGGGAGCGCTTTCCACGCCTACTCGGCCGGCCGCGTGGAGGAACGCCTCCTGGCCGGGTTGTACGACGCGATCGTCCCCGGCAACCACGACCTGCCCCACTTGATGCAGCTGCGTCATCCCGAGGCGTTCCCGCCGGTCGTCTGCGCCAACGTCGCCCCTCCCCGTGCCTTCGCCGGCCGGTGGACCGGCGGGCTGGTGCTGCACGGGGCGTCGCTTCGGGTCGGGATCGTCGGCTACCTGGGCGAGCAGGCGTACGCGGCGATCCCGCCGGCCGAGCGTGCCGGTTTCACCTACCGGGCTGCGACAGCCGCACTCATCGCTGCCGAAGCCGATGCCCTGCGGTCGGCGGGGGCCGAGGTGGTGGTGGGGGTGAGCCACAGCGGCTTCCTCGCCGATGTCGCCGACCAGGAGGCGGGGTGGCCGGTGACCATGGTGGTTGCCTCGCACTGCCACTCGCCGTGGACGCACTGGACGCAGGGGGACCGGCATGTGGTCAAACCGGTCGCGCTGGGCGACGGGCTGCTCCGCCTCGACCTGAGCGCCGAGGGCCCGGTGGGCGTACGCCACGACGGCCTCGCCGCGGGCGTCCCGACGCAACCACTGCCCGGGATGGACGCGGAGTTAGAGGCGTTCGCGGCGTGGGGCGGGCGCCCCGCAGGGCGGCTCGGCGTCCCGCTGCCCCGGCGGGAGGATGTGGCCCGCCTCCTGGCGGCCCGGGCGCTGGTGGAGACGGGCGCGGACGCCTTCGTCCTCAACACCTACACGCTGCGATCCGGGCTGCCGTCCGAGGTGACTCGTGCGGCGCTGTGGTCCTGCGCGCCCTTCGACAGCGACCTGGCGGTGCTCGACGGCACGCACGCGGTCCCTGCTCTGGCCGTGCGGGCCCGGGAGTTGGGCGAGGACCTCACCGTCGCCCCCGAACCGGTGAGCGATGAGCCGGGACGCATCGCCACCACCGCCTACCTCGCCGAGCGCCTCGGGCTGACCGCCCGGCGTCCTGTCCGGCCGTGCACGCTGCACGGCGTCCTCACCGCCTGTCTGGAGTCGTTATGACCGATCTGCTGACCTTGAACGCCCGCGAGCTGACCTGCGGCCCGAGCGCACCGGACGACTTCGCGGACGCCTTCGACGGCCCCAGTGCGGGCCGCGTGGTCGTCACCTTCGAATCCCAGAAGCACGGCTGCAACCTCGATCTCGCGCTGAGCCTGCTGTCCGCCTTGGGCACGGTCCCGGCCCTCTACCCGGACCGGGGCTGCTGGGACGAGCTGACGGTCCGCGACGACGTCGATCCCGGACGCACCCACGGCGTGGGCGAGAACCGGCTGCACGTCGACCTCGTCGACCGCGACCGCACGCCGCGCCTGATCGCCTTGTACTGCGTGCGAGGTGACCCGGCCGGCGGCGGCGCCTCCGCCCTGTCCGACCTTCACCAGGCTGCGGGGGACCTCCACGAGGCCGATCGCGACCTGCTGCGGCGGCCGGCCTTCTCCTACTTCACCGACCACGGGGTGAACGGTGTCGGCGAGGGCCTGCACCGTTTCGCCATACTGCCCGAAGACCTCGACAGCAGCCAGCCGATCCGGTTCACCTCCAAAATGCTCCCCCACCTTCAGCGCGGCGAACTCATGGACAGCGAGACCCCCGAGCAGGTCACGGCCGCGTTCGGGCGGCTCGTGACCGCCGCCGAGGCACGGCGGACCACCGTACGCCTGCAGCCCGGCCAGCTCCTCATCTTCGACCAGTGGCGCTACGCACACGGACGCATGCCGCTGGGTCCGGGCCAGAGCGAGATACCGCCCCAGCAGCGTCGGCTGCTGAAGCAGGCATACGGCCACCGCCCTGAGCAGGTAGGGGGAGGACGATGATCCTCACCGGCTCCGCGATCCGCGAGGCCGTCACGAGCGGGAAGATCATCATCGACCCGTTCGAGCCGGGCCTGCTCAACCCCAACTCCTACAACTACCGCCTGGGCGGCCGGCTCGAAGAACTCATCAGCCGGCCGGCCGACGCTACCGAGTCCGCCCGCACACGCACCATCGACCTGCCCGACGACGGCTACGTGCTCCAGCCGGGCACCGTCTACCTGGGCACGACCGTCGAGACGATCGGCAGCACGTCCTTCGTCACCAGCCTGATCGGCCGATCCTCCCTGGGACGCCTCGGCTGCTTCCTGCAGATCTCCGCCGACCTCGGCCAGCTCGGCGCCGTGCACCGCTGGACACTGGAGATCACCGTCATCCAGCCCTTACGGATCTATCCGGGCATGCGCGTGGGCCAGGTCTCCTTCTGGCGTCCGGCCGGCAGCCGCACCCCCTACCACGGGCACTACGGCACCCTCAGCGTTCCCGCCGCCTGGTCCCCCCGCGCGGCCGCCGGCCACGGCGCCGAGCCCGCCCTTGTGTCTCAGGAGGTGACCGCGTGATCCTCACCGGCCCCGCGATCACATCCCGCGTCAAGGACGGCGACATCCGCATCGACCCCTTCGACGTGCAGCTCGCTCAGCCCAACTCCTACGACTTCCACCTCGGCGACCAGATCGGCTTCTACACCAGCCACGTCTTGGACTGCGCCCGCGACAACCCCTTCGAGCAGCACCCCATCCACACCGGCGGCTTCGAACTCCAGCCGGATCGCATCTACCTGGCCTGCACCCGGGAGCGGATCGGCAGCGACCATGTCGTCCCCATCATCCGGGCCCGGTCTTCCATCGCCCGCCTGGGCCTGTTCGTCCACGTCACCGCCGACCTGATCGACCTCGGCTCCTTCGGCCAGCTCACCTTGCAGCTGCATGCCGTGCAGCCGGTGCGCATCTACCCGGGCATCCGGATCGGACAGGTCACCTTCTGGGAGGCGACCGGGGAGCGCGTGCTGTACGACGGCAAGTACCAGCACAGCCACGGCCCGCAGCCCTCCAAGGCGTACCTCGATTTCGAGGCCCGTTGAGCACCCCCGCGGCCCCCGGTCGCCGGGCGCGCGGCCGCGGGCCCGGGGGGCCAGGGGAGCGGGTGGTCGCAGTCGTCGCGCACCCCGACGACGCCGAGCTGCTGTGCTACGGAACGCTGCGCCGTGCCGCCGCGGCCGGAGCCGTCGTGACGGTGGTCGTGGTCACCCACGGCGCGAACGGTGTCGGCCTGACCGACGCCGCCGACGGACGCCGCCTCGGCCCTCACGAACGGGCCGAGGAGGTCCGCGCGGCCTGGCACTCCACCGGCATCCAGCTCGCCTTCCTCGGCCTGCCCGACGGCGCCCTGGTGGCCGACCGGCAACTGATCTCCGCCGTGGAGGCCGAACTGACGCGCCTGGACTGCACGCTGCTGATCACCCACAGCCTCAACGCCGACACCGACCACCAGGACCACCGGGCGCTGGCCGCCGCTGCCGCGAACGCCGCCACCCGCGTGACGACCTGCCACACCGTGCTGCACGGAGAGCCCCACGCCCCCCGCACCGCGTTCGCCCCCACCGTCCTGGTCGACATCACCGACATCCTCGACGACAAGATCGCCGCGCTGGCCGCGCACCGTACCCAGGCCGGCCGCTGGTACCTGAGCCGGGACTACACCTGCCACCGCGCCGCCCAGGCCGGATGGCGCCTGCGCCCGGCCGCAGCCGCCGCGGGACGCGCCTACGAGGCGTTCGAGACCTCCGTGCTCACCCTCTTCTCCCAGGAGGACCGGTCGTGATCTACATCGAGCAGCCGCCCTTCGCGCCCTGGCTCGGGTTCTGCGAAGCCCTCTTCGCCTGCGACACCGTCGCCCTCTTGGACGACGTGCCCTACACCGACGGCGGCTACCAGAACCGCAACCGCATCAAGACCGCCGACGCCGTGCGCTGGCTGACCGTCCCGGTCACCCGCGCGCCCGCCCAGTCGATCCGCGACACCCCCCTCGCCGCCGGCTTCGACGCCGATCGCATGCTGCGCACGATCAGCCTGGCCTACGCCCGCACCCCGCACGTCGACGAGGCGCTGCACGTCCTGCAGCCCGCACTCGGCGCCGGCCACACCTGGCTGGTCGACCTGAACGTCGACCTGCTCACCCGGATCCGCGCCGGACTCGGCGCGCCCGCGCGCCTGCAGCTCACCTCCGAACTGCACATCGACGAAGGCGACCGCACCCGGCGTCTGGCCGCCATCTGCGCAGCCACCGGCAACACGGTGCTGTGGGCGGGCTCGGGAACCCGTAGCTACCTCGACACCGCGGCCCTGGCCCGGCACGGCGTGCGGGCGCGGTGGAACGACTACGCCGACCGCCACCCGGTCTACGCCCAGGCGTGGCCCCGGCAGGGCTTCGTGCCGAACCTGTCCGTCATCGACACCGTCTGCTCGCTGGGCTGGGCCGGAACTGCCGGACTCCTGCGCACCGGCCTTGACACCTACCTCCAGCAAGCGCCGCAGGAGATGAGCACATGACGCACCCGCTGATCCTCACCGGCATCGACCTGCCCCTTGGGCCCTCGTGCGGCTCGTCCATCTGGTGCAGCGACGTCTACGCCTGCCTGACAGGCCACGGATACCGCACCGTGTTCGCGCACCTGCCGGGCAGCCGAACCTGGCAGCACGGCTTCACAGCAACCGCCGAACTGGCCGCGCAGAAAGCCCCGTACGGGCCCGGCTTCATCGCGTACGCGGACGCGCTCACCGACGAAGTCCGTGCCCTGGTGCACCATCACCGACCGGACCTGATCCACGCCCAGCATCTCGGGTTCGGGCTCGCCTTGGCCTTCGCACGGGCGGCCGGCGGCACGCCGATGGTGTCCGTCGCGCACGGCACCGACGTCATCGCCGCGACCGAGACTCCGCAGGCGCGGACCGTCTTGAACGAGATCGTCGACGCGAGCGTGCGCGTCGTCGTCCCGAACGAGGCGATGGCCGCCGAGGTAGACCGGCTCACCGACGGCCGCCACACCGACCGCCTGACCCTCGTACCCTGGGGGATACCGCTGCCCTCCGCACCGACCGCGCTCCCGCGCGCCGGCAGACGGCTGCATCTGGTGCACGCGGGCCGCCTGGATGCCAATAAGTCCACGATCACCGCCATCGAGGCGATGGCGCTCACCACCGGGCACCGGCTCACCGTGATCGGCAGCGGCAGCGAACTCGACACCCTCACCCGACGCGCCACCGAACTGGCACTCGACGACCGCGTCACGTTCGAGCCGTTCCTGCCCCGCCACGACCTCTTCGCCCGGTTCGCCGACTTCGACGCGATGCTGTTCACCACCCGCGCACTGGAGGCGTACGGCCTCGTCGCTGTTGAGGCCCAGGCCCACGGCCTGCCGGTCCTCTACAGCAACGTCCCCGGACTGAAGGCCACGCTCGGCGCCGGCGGCCTGAGCTTCCCCGCGGGCGACGCCGCAGCCCTCGCCGTCCTCATCGACCGGCTCGCAGCCAGCCCCGCCGCCCGGCAGGCTCTGCACCAGGCGGCCGTCGCCAACGCCCGCAGCCACGACATCGCCCACAGCGCGACCCACCTCGCCGCGCTGTCCCGCACCGCGACGAAAGGTGACCGATGAGCACCGTCCCGCTCTACACCAGCCGCCTGTGGCCGCCGGTACGGCCCCGCACCGGCGACGCCTCGGCCTCCACACCCGACCTGCTGCACACCCTCGGCCTGATCGCCCGCACGGACGCGACCGGCGTGCACACCCTGCTGCCCCTCGGCCTGCGCGTACACGACCGGCTCACCGCCATCGCCCGGCGTGCCTTCGAAGAACGCGGCGCACTGACCTTCGCCCCGCCCACCCTGCAAAGCCGCACCCTGTGGGACCAGACCGGCCGCTGGGACCGCTACCGCCGCGAAGGCGCACTGCTGACCGCGACCTCCTCCAGCGGCGAGGAGATGTGCCTGGCCCCCACCTCCGAAGAAATCGCAGCCGCGACCGTCCGCGAACACCTGCGCTCCCACCGGGACCTGCCCGTACGCCTGTCGCTGAGCACACGGAAGTTCCGCGACGAAATCTCCCCGCGCGGCGGCCTGATGCGCGGCCGCGAGTTCACCATGGCCGACGCCTACACCTTCGACACCGGCCCCGACACCATGCGCGACTCCATCGACTTTCTCAACCACGCCTGCACCGCAGCCCTGACCGCCATGGGCCTGACCGGCGTGTTCACCGCACCCGCCGACGGCGGCAGCATCTCCGCCGGCCCCAGCACCGAACACCTCGTCCTCGCCAACAGCGGACAAGGCACCATCCTCGCCTGCACCCACTGCGGCAACCGCGGCGACGGCGCCGTCCTCGCCGCCCACCCCCCGCCGCCCGACCCCGAACCGGTCGTCAACGTCATCGCCTTCACCCTCACCCTGCCCGACGGCACCACCCGGCCCGCGACCGTCGCCATCCGCTCCGACCTCCACGTCAATCCCCGCAAGGTCGCCACGGCCACCGGCGCCGCCCACGTCGACCTCATCGACCCCGCCCGCCTGCCCGAGGTGCTCGGCAAGAACGCCGGCACCCTCACCCCCTGGGACGCCGACAACGCCACCGACGTCCTTGCCCTGTACGACCTGTCCGCCGCCGATCTGGAACTCTTCGCCATCTCCGACGGGAACACCGGGTTGCGCGCCGGAGTCCGGTGGAGCGGCACCCGCGGCCTGCCCGCCCTTCACCCCAGCGGCGTCGACCTGCACCAGGCGACCGAACGCAGCGGCTGCGGCGCCTGCCGCCAGGGCCGCTACAGCGCCCTGCGCGCCGTCGAAGTCGCCCACGTCTTCGAGCTGGGCACGCAGTACGCCACCTCGATGAACCTCCACTACCGAGGCCACGACGGCCACCCCACTACACCTTGGATGGCCTGCTCGGGGATCGGCATCACCCGCTGCCTGCAGACCGCCGCCGGCCTCAACCGCGACCAGCACGGCCTGCGCTGGGCACCCGGCACCGGCCCCGCCGACGTCCACCTCGTGGTACTGCGCGCCGACCAACCCGCCATGCGCGACCGCGGGGAACGCCTCGCACGCGACCTCACCGCCCGCCACGTGAGTGTGCTCGTCGACGACCGCCCTCAGCCCGCCGGCGACAAGCTCCGCTACGCCCGCCTGCTCGGCCTGCCCCACGCCCTCGTCCTCTCCCCTGACCACCCCGACACCGAGACCGAAGTCATCACGCGCTCCACAGGGCGCACCACCCGAACCGATCTCAGCCACATCACCGACCGGAACCCATTCACGCACACATAAGAACCGCGATAAGCCGTCGAGAAAGACCAGGACGGCACCGCCCCGGTGGCGCTTGAAATCAGCACGCCCGAAAACAGTGAATCGCATTCCAAGTCACTTCTGCTGCACCGCGGCGGAATACGTTCGCTCCGCCGTGCGGACCTGTTGCCCCTCGGCAGCCGGAGGTCTAGCGTCCTTCTCATCGCAACTCGAAACGGGTCGTAGCTCAATGGTGGAGCACGGCAAAAGCGTTGCCGAGGAGCTGGTTCGAATCCAGCCGGCCCGACCAAATCAGCCCTCATCATTCGCGGCAGAAAGAAGAGACTCGCGGTGACACATCGCACGGCATTTCAGAAAAAGGACCGATGAAAATCGCCATCACGGGCGGCGCCAGCGCAGGTCACGTCGTTCCCGCCCTCGCTGTCGCCAGCCAACTCCGCCACCGCGGCGTCGACCTGATCTACCTCGGACGCCAGAATACCATCGAGCACGACTACGCCCAGCGCGCCGACATCCCCTTCCGCCACGTTCCCTCAGCCGGACTACGCCGCCACCGCTCCGCCAGCAACCTGCTGATGCCGTTCACCGTTGCCCGGGGGATCCTCGCCGCCTACAAGGCACTCCGCCGCGAACGACCCGACGCCCTATTCTCCAAGGGCTCCTACGTCTCCATGCCCGTCGGCATCGCCGCCGCCCTCGCGCGCGTCCCCATCATCATCCACGAGAGCGACCACTCCCTGGGCCTGGCCAACAAGATCCTCGGACGCCTGGCCACCACCATCTGCCTGAGCGTCCCCGCCGCCGGCCCGACGCCGCGCTGGATGTCCGGCAAGGCCGAAGTGACCGGGTTGCCGCTGCGCGCGGACCTCACCGACGCCAACCCCGATGTGCTACGCGACCAACTCGGCGTGCCCACCCACAAGCCGGTGCTGCTCATCTTCTGCGGCAGCAGCGGATCACAGCGCATAAACACCGCCATCCGCGGCCAACTTGGCGAACTCTGCGAGCAGTACAGCGTGCTGCACGTCGTCGGCAAGGGCAACCTCGACCCCCAGCTCCCCGACCGGCCCGGATACTGGCAACTGGAGTACCTACACGACGACATGCCCCACGCCCTGGCCCTGGCGGACCTTGTCATCGGCCGGGCGGGGGCCACCACCCTGGCCGAACTCGCCGCCCTGGACCTGCCCGCCGTCCTGGTGCCACTGCCCGCCTCCGTCAGCCGCGGCGACCAGCTCGACAACGCCCGAGCCCACGCCGCTGGGCACCCGCAGCGCTGCCGAGTCGTCCCCGACGAACAGGTGACCGACCCCGGCGTACTCGTCCAGGCATGCACAGCCCTGTCCACCGCCCCCCGCGACGGACAGGACAACCGATCCCGGCCGGCAGCAGCGGCCGAGCGCGTCGCCGAACTCGTCCTGCAGACCGCCCGGCGCACGTAGCACGATCAGTCGTGGTTGCCGTACATGCCGCGGATCTCCGCATCGCTCTCGCCCCGGTAGATGACATGCCAGTGGAGGTGCTTCGACTCCTGGTACATGCCCAAGTTCGTCGTGACTTCTGCCGACCCGTACTCCTTCTCCACACCGGCAGCCACCTCGCACACCACCGCGAGGATTTCGTGCAGCAGGTTCACGTCGGCGTTACCGAGATCGGTCAGCGAAGGAACGTGCTCCTTCGGGATCACCACGATATGCACGGGATAGGACGGGTTGGTGTGATGGAAGGCCAACACCCGCCCGGTCTCCCTCACCTTTTGAATGGGAACCGTACCGGCCAGCGCCTGGTGGCAGTAGAAGTCGGAGACACGCGGGTTATCAGACACAGAAGCACACTTTCGTTGGACAGCCAGGTCGGACGGGACCCTGCCGACACCGTCGTCGCGCAGGCGCCGGCGTCAGCGTAACGGCCTGTGCCTTCTGAGTCCCGGCCAGTTGCTCCAGCGCGGCCCGGCGATGGCGGGCCGCCGCGGTCTCGGCTACGAGCCCTTGCCCGGCCCACCGGCCGTACGCGGGGCCTCGGCGCTCCGCGGCACGTGCTGGGCGCTCGGCCAGAAACGTGGCGGTCGAGATTCTTCGACGGACCCCTCTGCAGGAGGCAGCAGTGGTTGCGCGATTCGGCTGCCCGTCTCCGGGCTTGCCTTCCGGGGGCGTATGTGTGCCCTGGGGTGGCGTCCTGGCGGGTACTACGCTGTGGCGCGGCTGGACGGAAGCCAAGAGCCGCCGGGCTGTGACCGGGACCGGCGCACGGCGTGCGGGGAGACGAACGGGAGTATGGCGTGTCGCAGACACCGCTGCAGGGGATCCTCGTCGACGGCCGGTACGAGCTGGCCGAGCCGCTCGATAGGTCGGGGGCCGGGGAGGTGTGGCGGGCCCGCGACAGCAGCCTGGGTGTCGCGGTCGACGTGCAGTTGCTCACCGCGCTCGGGCCGGCGGAAGCAGCAGACCAGGCGACGGCGCGGGCTCGCTTCGCGCAGGTGGCCGCGCAACTGGCCGGGCTGGATAGCCCGCACCTGGCCGCCGTCGTCGGCCACGGCACCACCGAGCTGGCCGGTCGGCCCGGTGTCGGCTACCTGACGCTGGCACCGCTGCGCGGCCGTCCTCTCGGGCAGGTGCTGCGCGAGCAGGGCAGCATCGGCTGGCGCCGTGCGCTGGCCTGGGCGGAGCAGATATGCACGGCGCTGGCCGCCGCCCACGCCGCCGGGCTGGCGCACGGCGGTCTCCAGCCCGCCGGCGTTCTGGTCGACGACGGTGACGGCAGCGAGCACGGCACGGTGACCGTGCTGGACACCGGCCTTGCGGAGTTCACCTCCACGGGCCTGCCGCCCGCCGGGGCCGACGCGCGGTCCGCGGGGACCGTGCCGTATCTGGCGCCGGAGCGCGGCCCTGGCGCGCCGGCCGGCGCGCGCACCGATGTCTACGCGGTCGGCTGTCTGCTGTACGAGCTGCTGGTCGGCCGCCCGCCATATGCCGGCACGGTCGCCGAGGTGCGGGAGCAGCACCGGGAGAGCCTGCCGCTGCGGCCCAGCCGCGCCGTGCGCGCGGTGCCCGAAGCGGTGGACGACGTGGTGTTCACCCTGATGGCCCGGGAGCCGGCAGACCGGCCCGCGCACGCGGGGCAGGCTGCGGCCGCCGTCGCGGCGGTGCGCGCAGCCCTGCGGCCGCCGGGGCTGCGGGCCGGTGCCGCGCAGCCGCCGCCTGCAGTCGCCGCCGAACCGCGCGAAGGACCGGGCGACGGGCCGCGCGAGGTCGAGCCTGCCGAAGTGATGCCGGAGCCGGCTGACGCGGCTCTCACCGCGCCGCCGGCCCGGGAAGCTCAAGCGCCTCCAGCCGGCCTCGGGCGCGGGCGGCGTGTGCTGGCAGTGGCGGGGGCTGTGGTGGTCGCGGCCGGCGCTGTCCTGGGGTACCTGGCGCTGACCGCCTACGACGAGGCCGAGGTGCTGGGGTCGGTGCAGCGTGCGGCGCAGGATCTAAACGGCGGTGAGCTGGACGGTGAAGGGCTCGCGCCTGAGGAGGCAGCCGAGCAGGCGCTGGATGACCACAGCGGCTGGCTGCGGCTGCGTACAGAGGTCAGCAGCACGCTCTCCAGCGGTCCGGAGGCTGGCGCCGTGGCCGTCGAGACCACCAACTCGTTCGGACAGCACCCGGTGTGTTTGCGTGTGGCTACCGAAGTGCCCGGCCCTGCGTTCACCGCTCGCTACCGCCCCGGCCACTGCTGAGCGCCAGCGGCCGTCAGTTCACGTCGATCTTCAGGTGCATGTGCGGATTCTGCGCGGCGCGGGTTTCGGTCGCGTCGCCTTCGCCGTTCAGCGGGACCGCCTGGGCGGTCGTCAGCGGCGTGGCCTTGACCAGCATGCGTTCGATGCGTTCGATGCGCCGGGCGTACTCGTCGAAGGCGGCCTGCTGGTCCTCAGCGGTGCCGATCTGCACCGGATCCAGGCCCTTGGTGGCCTCCATCTGCGCCGGGCAGTCCGCCAGGTCGTCGTTCTTGAGCGTCATCGGCGGCAGTCGGCCGTGTTTGCCGGTGGTGGCGCCGGCGCCCAGGGAGAACGTGAGCCGTGCCCGCGCGGGGGTGTTCTCATCGCCGCGGGTGAAGTCCTCCACGCCGATCTTGACGGGGGTCTCCCAGCGGAAGACCTTGGATGCCGGGACAGGCAGTCGGCTGTGGCAGAACATGCGGTGCCAGCCAGTCATGGTCCGCCCGTAGTTCCCGCCGACGGCCAGGCGGGAGAAGTTCAGCCGGCCGGCCGCGGTGACGGATCCGTCTTTGTGCAGGTAGATCTGCCCGCCGATGGCGCCGTACCCCCACGGCTGATCCTTGTACATGGCGAATCCGCCGTCCCACCACGGCGAGGAGACCGACACGTAGATCCGGTTCGTCGGGTCGGCGCCGAACTGCAGGTCTTTGGCGGCCTCCAGTTCGCTGCGCATCGGGTGCTGCGGCCCCACGCCGATGAACGCCTCGAACGGGTAGACCGCCTTGAGGTCCATGTCCCTGATCGACGGCTCGTAGTCGTCGATCTCGATGAGGCCGAGGCTGACCAGCACCGCGTAGATGCTCAACCGTCCGTCGGGCGACTGCCACTGCGGCAGTTTCTGACGGATGTCGGCCGGCTCAAGACCCGGCTGCTCGGCCAGCAGGGCGGCAAGCAGCCCGCTGACCAGGGGGGCGGAGAAGGACGTGCCGTTGTTGATGCCGTAGCCGCCGCCTGGCCAGGCGTGCATCAGCCGCTCCCCGGGAGCCAGGACATCGACGTCACCGCGGACGGACGAGCACTCCCACCGCTTGCCGTCCGGGCCGTAGGCACCGACGGAGATGACGGAGTCGACCACGGCCGGGGACCAGGGCTCGTTGATATCGGCCGGCTGATCCGTGCAGTCGGGGCCGGGGCCGTTGTTGCCCGCCGCCGCGACCAGCACCACGCCGTGGGACTCGGCGTAGGCGGCCGCGGCCTCCAGACTGTCCGGGCACCCGGACAGTTCCTGGTCCGTGCAGCCCGTGCCGGCGGAGATGTTGATGACGTCCGCTCCGTGCTCGACGGCCCAGATGATGCCCTCGGCCAGATCAGCCGCATCCGCGTGTTCGTTTCCGAGGGAGACCGGCAGGATCGTCGCGCCCGGCGCCACCCCGGGAACCCCGCCGGCGGGCTGGCCGACGATCAACGAAGAGGTGGCGGTGGCATGCACCCCGGGCTCGGCGGTGCCGTCGCCGCCGATCTCGGTGCCCTCCTCGACCGCGCCCTGAAGCGAGGGATGCGTGGGGTCGGGGCTGCCGGATTCCACCAGGGCCACGGTGACGCCGGCGCCGCGCGGGTTGCCGGGCAGCCGGTCGAGTTCCATCGCGTCCTTCTGCCACACCGCGGACGCAAGGGTAGCGTCCGGCGACTGCCGACTGTCCTGGGTCGTGGTGACCGGACGGTTGACGGACACGGAGATGACCTCACGGTCGCCCCAGGCCTGCTCAATCTCGCGGCGGGCCGCGGCGACGGAGGCGACGGGGATACGCTCCACCGTGGGCGGGTTGTTCTCCGGATCGTCCGGCACCGGGTCCTGACGGATGACCACCACCTCATCCAGCGGCCGGGCCGGCTCCGCCGACCCCTCGTCGGCCGTATCCGGGGCCTGAACAGCGGCAGACGACGCCTGGGAGAAGTCGCCGTCGGCCGTCACCGCCGAGACCGCGAGCTGCTGACGGCCGCCTCCGGGCCGCGACGGCACGCGCAACGTGCAGGTTCGCCGGCATATCGCGGCCGGCACATCCATCTGCGCGACGCCGTCATCGACCCGGAAGCGATCGACCCCCCGCACCCGCTTCCACTCCAGGTGGATCTGCCCCTCCCGCACGGCCGCGGACACCGCCGACATCCGCAGCGACGGATCCAGCTCACCCCCCTGGCCTGGACCCATGCTCCGGCGGCCGTCCACGTCCCGCTCCCAGAAATCACCACCGGAGCACGCCGCCAGCAGCATCATGGCAGCCGCGATGCCCGTCAACGCACGTATCGATCCCCCACGCACACCGTTCCCCTGCTTCCCCGGTAACAACGTCCGTTCCGCCGAAGCGACGATACCGACCACCACGGCCTTTCCCAGACACCAGCCGCAAGGTAGCCGGGTGATCACGTGCTCACCGCCATGGCGGCCTGCTCGTCATCCTCCCGCAGCGTCCGTATGACGGTGG
This sequence comes from Streptomyces sp. CNH099, assembly GCA_000514715.1. Taxonomy (GTDB): domain Bacteria; phylum Actinomycetota; class Actinomycetes; order Streptomycetales; family Streptomycetaceae; genus Streptomyces; species Streptomyces synnematoformans. The sequence goes on from AZWL01000030.1 coordinate 65,759, forward strand.
CGGGATGCTGACCCTTCTTCGCGCCGGTGGTGATGACGAGCCGCTTGGCGATGTCACGCAGCCCGACGAGTACAGCGGGCGATCTCCGCGACCCGCCGCAAGTTCGCCTCCGCCCTGCTGACCCAACTACCCGTCCCGCCCGGCGCGGACGACTGGCCCCGCTCCGCGGCCGCCCTCTTCGGCCGCCTGCAGCGCGCCGCACCCGCCCTGCGCCACCGAGGCGTCGACATCCGCCGCACCCGCACCTACGTCGGCCGATCCCTGGAAATCACCACCTGTCCGCGTACTGTCCGATGAGGCCAGGACGGTACGAATGAACGTGGCCAGTGATCAGGCCACGTTGGTGTCCCGCTCGATGGCCTTGAGGCGGTTCTTCAGCCGGTAGCTGGGGCCGTTGATCGTGACGACATCGCAGTGGTGCAGGAGGCGGTCGAGGATCGCGGTGGCGAGGACTTCGTCGCCGAAGACCTGTCCCCACTCGCTGAAGGTCTTGTTCGAGGTCAGGATGATCGAGCCCTTCTCGTAACGCTTCGAGATCACTTGGAAGACCAGGTTGGCCTCAGCCCGCTCCAGAGGCTGATAGCCCACCTCGTCCACGACGAGAACGCCGGGTCGCAGGTAGGAGCCCAGTTTGCTGGTCAGCCGGCCCGCCGCCTCGGCGGTCTTCAGGTTGCGGACCATGTCGTCGAGCGTCGTGAAGTAGACGGAGAATCCGGCCCGGCAGGCCGCGACGGCCAGAGCGACCGCGATATGCGTCTTGCCCACTCCCGGCGGGCCCAGCAGAGCCGCGTTGGCCTTGGCCTCGACGAACGAGAGGGTGGCCAGGTCCTTGACCTTGCGCGGGTCGAGATCAGGTTGGAACGAGAAGTCGTAGTCGTCGAGTGTCTTGTGGTGCGGCAGCTTCGAGAACAGCAGGGACCGGCGGAAGCGGCGGTCGTCGCGGACGGCGAGTTCCTCGGACAGCACCAGGTCGAGGAAGTCCAGGTAGCCGAGTTTCCCTTCCTCGGCCCGGCGGGCCAGCTCATCGACGCCTTCGGCGAGATGGGGCAGACCGAGCTTGGTCGCCGTGGTGCGGATGCGGTTGCCGGTCAGCTCGCTCAAGACGATTCCTTGCTCTGGGAGGTGAAGGGGTGGGTGCCGGTGAGTTCGTCATAGACCGACAGCGGGCGGCGGCCGACCTCGATGCAGGTGGCCGCAGCCCGGTTCAGCAATGCCTGCAGCGGACCGGCATCCGCATCGGCCGCGGGCTCGTGTGCCGGCGGGGAAACCGACGCGTCGGCGGTGGTCCGCCGGTTGTTGCCCTGGGGCAGACCGTTCCAGTGGCTTTCGTCGACGATGCGGGCCCCGCGGCCGACAGCTCGGTCGTGGACGGCCAGCAGACTCTGTTCCCCCGCGTCCGAGGTAGTCAGGTGCAGGCTGATCTGCGATCTGGTGGCCCGGACCTCGACCAGCTGGCGGGGACGGACCCGGCGGGCGGGCACCGAGTAGAGGTTGCCGTCGAAGGCGACCAGGCAGTCCTTGCCGACATGCCGCAGCTGCCGCTCGGCCACCAGGTACGGGTTCACCGGAAGCGGCTTGAGGGCCGCATGGTCCCTGGCCGCACGGTGTCCGATGACCTCGTGATGGGTGCCGTGGGTGCGGGCCCGTCGTTGTGGCACCCAGGTGGTGAAGGCGGCGTCCATCTCCTCGACGGAGGAGAAGGCCCGTCCGGCCAGGACATGATCGCGGACGATGAGAACCTGCCGCTCGACACGGCCTTTGCCCTGCGGCCGGTAGGCGGCCAGGACGTCGATGTCGAAGTCGTAGTGGCCGGCGAACCCGACTGCCTCCGGATGCAGCGGAACCGCCTCACCAGGGGCGACATGACGGCGGACCACGGTCTTGGTGCGGTCATAGACGATCGACATCGGCACCCCGCCGAAGTGCGCGAACGCCCGCCGGTGGCAGTCGAAGAACGTCTGCAGATCCTGGCTCGTGGTGAAGCAGCAGAACGGATCACGGGAGTACGACAGCGTCATGTGGAACGAGTAGACCTTCGCGATCCCCATATGGGCGAGGATCTTGCCCTCATCACCCCAGTCGACCTGGGCCTGGGCGCCGGGCACCACCTCGAAGCGGCGGTGCATGCCCGCCAACTCCCGTGGCGTGATGCCCAGTTCATCCGCGATCCGGGGCCGGGCCTCCTGCAGGTAGAGCTTGACGCGCTGGTAGTTGATGGTGGACCCGTACTCCTTCACCAGGCGCTCGTGGACCACGGCGCCCTTGATGAGAATCTCCGCCCTCAGCATCGCGTCGATGAGCGGCGCCACCTCGTCCACCACCCGCCGACGCGGCCGCCCGTTCGACGTCCTCTTCGGTGGCGCCGCGGGCGCCTGCCCGGACAGATACTTCCGGACCGTCTTACGGTTCAGTCCGGTCTCCTTGGCCACCTCCGTCAAGGTCACCGCCCCGGACTCGAACAGGGCACGAAACCGCCGGAGTTCCAACCATCGCTGCGGGTCCAAGACCACCGCGAACCACCCTCCGCCACCCCACACCGGACAGGCAGCAGACTGCCGAGCGACAACACTCACCGCATCACAAGGCGGCCCTTTTCATTCGTACGGAGCTGGCCGCGTTCATGCGTACGCCGACACC
>AZWL01000031.1 GCA_000514715.1 Streptomyces sp. CNH099
GTACGCTGCTCCCCGCGCACGCGGGGATGGACCCACGCCGAGCCTCAGGTGCACACTGCCGGTACGCTGCTCCCCGCGCACGCGGGGATGGACCCTCGGCCGTGCGCTTCACGTCGAGGAACGCCTTCTGCTCCCCGCGCACGCGGGGATGGACCGGCTACGTGAGTTCCAGGCCGCCGTCGAGGGTGAGGACCTGGCCGGTGAGCCAGGTGGTGGCCGGGTCGGCCAGGCGCAGGATCCAGGTGGCGACCTCGTGTGGCTCGCCGCGGCGGCCGAGGGGGATGCGGCTGGTCTCCTGCTGCTTGATGTGTTCGATGGCCGTCTCGGGCAGCCCGGCGGCGGCCAGGGCCTGGCTCTCGGTCGGCCCGGGGGCCACGGCGTTGACGCGGATGCCGTCGGCGGCGAGTTCCACGGCCCATGTACGGGTGAGCTGTTCAAGGGCGGCCTTGGAGGCTGCGTAGTGGGCGGCGCCGGGCAGGGGCCGGTGGCCGTAGGTGCTGGAGATGTTCACGATCGAACCGCGGCTCCGACGCAGGTGCGGCAGGGCTGCTTGGGCCAGCAGACTCGGTGCGGTGACGTTGAGGTCGAACAGTGCGGTGATGCCCGCGGCGGTGGTCTCGGCCAGCGGCATCATCTTCGTGGCGCCGGCGTTGTTGACGAGCACGTCCAGCCGGCCCCACTGTTCGACCGCGGCACCGATCACCCGATGGGCGGTGTCCGGTGCGCGCAGGTCGGCCGGATGAGCGGCGATGCCGGGATACCCGGCGGCGGTCTCCTCCAGGGCGTCGCCGCGGCGCCCGACGCCCAGCACATGGGCTCCGGCGTCGGCGAAGGCGCGCGCGGTGGCACGGCCGATGCCGGAGCCTGCGCCGGTGACGACGACGACCTTGCCGGTCTGGTCTGCGGAACGCGGGGCGGTCATGAACCCTCCATGTTCGATGTTCGTAGAACAACGAACGTTAACGTAGCATGGCCGCCATGAAGCAGGCGCGGCATCCTGAACGCGACGAGATCACCTTCATCGCGGTGGTGGGGGCGTTCTGCGATCCGATCCGCATCGGACTGGTGCGCGTACTGGCCGACGGCCGGGAACGCGGATGGGGCGAACTGCGCGCCCCGGTAGCCAAGTCCACCCTCAGCCACCACCTGCGCGTGCTGCGCGACGCGGGCGTCACCCGCACCCGGCAGGAGGGCACCCGCTGCTACGTCGAACTGCGCCGCGACGACCTCGATGCCCGCTTCCCGGGTCTGCTGGATGCCGTCCTCGCCGCGGCCGGCAGCGACGACACCGGCGCCCACGTCGGCCTTGCCGGCGACGCGCCCGCGGCCAGACCCGAATCATGCAACCCGAGCACGCAGCACGTCGACGGACGGTGACGGGGTCGGTGGCCGTACGTGGGAAACCTCAACGGCCGCCGGCGCCGATCCCGGACGTGCTCAGGCGCGCGCCCCGGCACCCGAGCCACGCAACGCACGACCGCAAGGGCTCCTGACCTCCGCGCCGCCCCGCCCTTCACGGACTTCCCTCCGCCGACGCCGTGAACGCGCCCCCCGCCGACGCCAGCACCGCCGCCGTCGCGGCCTGCTCCGGGAGCCGGGGGTCGGGGGCGGCGCGGAGGAGTACCAGGTGGTGGTAGACCGGGGCGGTGGCGGCCAGGAGCAGGCGGCGTGCGTCCGTCTGCCCCGGCGGGAGTTCGCCGCGCCCGGCGGCGCGATCGACGAGGATCTCGCACTGGGCGTACCGGTCCTCCCACAGCCGCGTCTGGGCCCGTGCGGCCCGTTCGGAGTGGAACGAGGCGGCCATCAGGGCGACGGCGAAGGACGGTTGCACGGTCAGGGACTCCTGGATCTCCTCGTTGAGCGCCGTCAGGTCGCCGCGCAGGGAGCCGGTGTCCGGCGGTTGCCAGTCGATCTCGCCGGCGGCGTCGATCACGTCGACGAGCAGGCCGCCCACGTCGCGCCAGCGGCGGTAGACCGTGGCGCGGTGCACGCCCGCGCGGGTCGCGACGCCCTCCATCGTGAGTCCCTCGTGGCCGTTCTCGGCGAGTTCGCCGCGCACCGCCGCGAGGACCTGGGCGCGGATACGGGCGGTGCGGCCCCCCGGACGGCGGTCCGGCTTCGCGGCCGCCGGGCCCGTGGCGCCGGAGGCGTCCCGCGCACTGGCGGCTGACACGTCTGCGGGGGCTGGTGTGCCTTCGGGGTCTGTCATCTCGGTTCCACTATCCGGTTGTCGACGTGTCCGGGCGCCTCCGCAGCTTAACGCTACACTCGTCGCACTAGCGCCCCGCCCGCCCGAGAGGACCCCCCTCGCCCGTGCCGCTCGTACCCGCCGACCCCACCGTGCTCCACCCGATGCCCGAGCACCCCCGCGTCGTCCTCCTCAAACCCCTGCTCACCTCGCCCCTGATCGAGGTCGGCGACTACTCCTACTACGACGACCCCGACGACCCGACCGCGTTCGAGACGCGCAACGTGTTGTACCACTACGGGCCCGAACGGCTCGTCATCGGCAAGTTCTGCGCGCTGGGCACGGGCACGCGGTTCCTCATGAACGGCGCCAACCACCGCATGGACGGCCCGTCCACGTTCCCCTTCCCTGCGATGGGCGGATCCTGGGCCGAGCACTTCGACCTGATCACCGGCCTGCCGGGCCGGGGCGACACCGTCGTCGGCAACGACGTCTGGTTCGGGCACGGCGCCACCGTGATGCCCGGCGTGCGGATCGGCCACGGCGCGGTCGTCGCCGCCGGTGCGGTGGTCACCGGGGACGTACCCGACTACGGCATCGTCGGCGGCAACCCGGCGCGCCTCATCCGTACGCGCTACGACGCGGAGGACGTCGCCCGGCTCCTCGCCGTCGCGTGGTGGGACTGGCCCGTCCAGCACCTCACCGAGCACGTGCGGACGATCATGTCGGGGACCGTCGCCGAACTGGAGGCGGCCGCCCCGCCGCCCGGGCGGCCCTGACGCCCTCCCGCGCCGGAGGCGGTCCGGAACGCCCCACGCGCCACGCGTCATCGTCATAAGGCGGCGCTCCCAAATAGTAGCCATGGACATAGTTGCCATGTACTGTATTCGCCATGAGTGAGAGTTCCCCCGGTCCCACGCCCGGCTTCTACGTGTGGCGGCTCGCCAACAAGTGGCGCGTCGCCGTCGACCGCGCGCTGGCCCCGCTGGACCTCACCCACGCGAAGTACGCGCTCGTCGCCTCGCTGTACGGCATGCGGCGCGCCGGCGAGCAGCCCAGCCAGCGGCAACTCGCCGACCACACCGGCATGGAGGCGCTGTACGTCTCGAAGCTGGCCCGCGCCCTGGAGTCGGACGGGCTGGTCGAACGCACCCGGGACCCCCGCGACCCGCGCGCCATGCGGCTCGCCCTCACCGAGCGGGGGGAGGCCGTCGCGCGGGAGGCCATCGTCGTGGTCCAGGAGCTGCTGCAGCAGCTCCTGGAGCCGCTCGGCGGCCTCGACGGCCCGCGGACGCGTGCGTTCACCGACGAGCTGCTGACTCTGCTCGACGTACCGCTTGCTACGACCCGGGAGGCATCCCCGTGACCACCACCGCACCCGCCGCCGACGCCCGCACCCTCGCCCTGGCGCACTACGCCGCCCGCGGGGTCCTGGAGCGCATCCTGGACCGCCACGGCATCACGTTCCAGCAGCAGGTCGCCCTGCGCACCGCCGCCACCGCCGACGCCCCGCAGACCCCGGACGCGCTTGCCGGCCGGATCGAGGGCTACCTCAAGGCCGATCCGGCCGACGTCCGCGCCACCCTCGACGAGCTGCTGGCCAGGCAGCTGCTCGGCACGGACGGCGCCCACCTGCACCCCACGGACGCGGGGCGCGAGCTGCTCGCGGCCGTCGGGGCGGAGGTCGCCCCCGTCTCCGCGCGCATCTGGAGCGGGATACCCGCCGAGGACCTGGCCGCCGCCGGCCGCGTCCTCGCCCACGTCAACGAGCGCGCCGACGCGGAACTCGCCGCCCTGACCGGCTGAAGCGGCTTCAGCGGCTTCAGCGGCTTCAGCGACCGGCCCGGCCGCACCCGGCCGGGCCCTCACCACGTCTCCACCGGCACATACGCCCCCCACACCCCCCGCAGCGCATCGCACACCTCACCGACCGTCGCCCGCGCCGCCAGCGCCCGCTTCATCGGGTACAGCACGTTCTCCGTCCCCTGCGCCGCCGTCCGCAGCTCCGCCAGCGCCGCGTCCACCGCGCCCCCGTCGCGTTCCGCGCGCAGCCGGGCCAGCCGCTCCACCTGCCGCGCCTCGATCGCCGGGTCGACGCGCAGCGGCTCGTACGGCTCCTCCTCGTCCAGCCGGTAGCGGTTGACGCCCACCACCACCCGTTCGCCCGCCTCCGTCTCCTGCGCGATCCGGTACGCGTTGCGTTCGATCTCGGCCTTCTGGAAGCCGTTCTCGATCGCGCTGACCGCGCCGCCCTGGTCCTCCACCCGCCGCATCAGCTCGACCGCCGCCGCCTCCAACTCGTCCGTCATCGACTCGACCACGTACGACCCGGCGAAGGGGTCGACGGTCGCGGTCACGTCCGTCTCGTACGCCAGCACCTGCTGCGTGCGCAGCGCGAGCCGCGCCGACTTGTCGGTGGGCAGCGCGATGGCCTCGTCGAACGCGTTGGTGTGCAGCGACTGCGTGCCGCCGAGGGCGGCGGCCAGGGCCTGGACCGTGACGCGGGCGAGGTTCACCTCGGGCTGCTGCGCGGTGAGCTGCACGCCGGCGGTCTGGGTGTGGAAGCGCAGCATCAGCGACCTGGGGTTGCGGGCGCCGAACTCCTCGCGCATCACCCGCGCCCAGACGCGCCGCGCGGCGCGGAACTTGGCGACCTCCTCCAGGAGCGTGGTCCGGGAGACGAAGAAGAACGACAGCCGGGGCGCGAAGTCGTCCACATCCATGCCGGCGGCGACGGCGGTGCGCACGTACGCGATGCCGTCGGCCAGCGTGAACGCGACCTCCTGCGCGGGCGAGGCGCCCGCCTCCGCCATGTGGTAGCCAGAGATCGAGATGGTGTTCCACCTCGGGATCTCCGCGCGGCAGTACCGGAAGACGTCGGCGACCAGCCGCAGCGACGGCTGCGGCGGGAAGATGTACGTGCCGCGGGCGATGTACTCCTTCAGCACGTCGTTCTGGATGGTGCCGGTGAGCCTGTCCGCCGGGACGCCCTGCTCCTCGGCGACGAGTTGGTAGAGCAGGAGCAGCAGCGCCGCCGGGGCGTTGATCGTCATCGACGTGGACACCTGGTCCAGCGGGATGCCGGCGAGGAGCACCCGCATGTCGTCGACGGAGTCGACGGCGACGCCGACCTTGCCGACCTCGCCGTGCGCGAGGACCGCGTCGGAGTCGTGGCCCATCTGCGTCGGCAGGTCGAAGGCGACGGACAGGCCGGTGGTGCCGTGGGCGATGAGGTCGCGATAGCGGGCGTTGGACTCGGCGGCGGTGCCGAAGCCCGCGTACTGGCGCATCGTCCAGGGCCGGCCGGTGTACATCGTCGGGTAGACGCCGCGGGTGTACGGGTACGCCCCGGGCGCGCCGAGGCGTACCGCGGGATCCCACCCCGCCAGGGCATCCGGGCCGTACACCGGCTCGATGGGCAGACCGGACTCCGATCGGCGTGCCATTGCTCCCAGCCTTTCCGCCGTCCTCTCCGCTCCCGCACGGACTGTAGCGACCAGCCTACGGTCCGGAGCTGACAACGGGCCGGGACCTGCTCACCCGGACCGCGCCGCGCGCCCGTACCCCCACAGCCCGGCGATCTCCGCGAGCCGGTCCGGGAGTCCCGCGCCGTGGTCGCCCGCGCGGGCGGGCCGGATGCGGCCGGACTTGATGTTGCTGCTCCAGTCGCCCAGGTGCGGGCGGAAGGCGCCGTGGTCGTGCTCGCCGTAGTCGAGCATCTCCGGCGTCCACTCGACGCCGAGGAACTCGCAGATGCCGCGCGTCGTCCCGGCCGGCTCGGCGGTCAGGTCCTCGTAGCGCAGCACGTGCCCCGCCGGGCCCAGCCGGGTGCGGGCGGTCTCCAGGGCCTCGGCGTAGTCGAGGACCTCGGTGTGGATGGCGTCGAGGTCCGGGTCCCTGCGGCGGTTGACGAGGGAGGAGACGACGGCCCCGGGGTGGCGCAGCAGGACGAGGAAGCGGGCCTCGGGCCAGCAGTCGGCGAGCCGGTCGCGGATGAGGGCGTTGGCGGGCGTCTTGTCGACGATGACCCGCTTGCCGCTGCGCTCCAGCTCCACGTGCAGCACCCGGTCCCACAGCAGGTGTTCCAGCTCGCGCCGGTCGAGTTCCAGGCCCTCCATGGCCTTGGCGCTGTACGGGCGGGTGAGCCGGACGTGCAGCGTGCGCAGGTGCATCTCGTGCGGGGCGCGGATCTCGGGGTGGCTGTTGAGGAGGACGCGCAGCAGGGTGGAGCCGGAGCGTACGGAGGACAGCACGAAGACCGGGGACGTGACGAGCCGTGTGGCGCGGGGCGCGACGTACGGCTCCCGCGCCCCGCCGGCGTGCGCCCCCGCTTCCACGCCGGTCCCCGCCCCCGCCTCCGCTCCCGTACCCCGGCGCGCGGCGCCGCGCGGGGGAGCGGCAGAGGTCCGGGCGGCGCGCTGCGGCGGGCCGAGCGCCTGCGCCATCAGCCTGCCGCGCCGCCTGAGTCCCTTGCCGACGGCGCTCATACGCACACCCAACCCTCCTAGCGGCAGACCACGGGCGGCCCGGCGGGCCATTTCAGGGGCTCGTGGCAAACGCAAAGTGTCTGCCAGGTAACAGACCGCTACGGGGTTCCGGGAGGGGCGTGACGGGGGAGAGTATTGTTCGACGTCTTGTTGCAGGGAACCGGGGGGGTGGACGAATTGCGTCCAGCACATGTGAGCATTTACCGGAGAGTGCGTTCGATACGCGGGGCCGTCGCGCTCGCGGCGGCGGGGGCCGCCCTCGCGGCGGCGGGGTGTTCGGCCTCGGCGGACGCGGCGGGGAGCGGGTCGGCGTCGCCGTCGCCGTCGGCGCCGTCGTCGGCCGCGTCGCCCGCGGAGTCCGCGAAGCCCGCCGAGACGTCCGCCTCGCCGTCCCGGAAGAAGCCGGCGGAGAAGCCGGAGTCCGAGTCGTCCCCGTCCGGGGCCGCGACCGCGACCGCGGAGCCGACGCCGGAGGGGCCCGAGGTGCTGATGGCCGAGGGCGACGAGAGCGAGCAGGTGCGGGAGTTGCAGGCCCGGCTGCGCGCGGAGGGCGTCTTCGACCGCGGCCCCACCGCGTACTACGGCCCGGTCACCGCCGCCGCCGTCTCCGCGTTCCAGAAGGACCGCGGCCTGCCGCGCACCGGCGAGACCGACGTCGTCACGTGGGAACGGCTGCTGGCCCGTACGGACGAACCTACGCGGAACGAGCTGTATCCGCCGACCTCGCAGACCATGGAGGAGCCCGACCCGCGCTGTACCGAGGGGCGGGTGCTGTGCGTGAGCAAGCGCAGCGACACCCTGCGCTGGATGAAGGACGGCGAGGTGCTCGCGGCGATGGACGTGCGCTTCGGGTCGCAGTACACCCCGACCCGCGAGGGCGTGTTCGAGGTCTTCCTCAAGAGCCGGCACCACGTCTCGACGCTCTACGACACCCCCATGCCGTACGCGATGTTCTTCAGCGGCGGCCAGGCCGTGCACTACTCCGCCGACTTCGCCGCGAACGGCTACGCCGGCGCCTCGCACGGCTGCGTGAACGTACGCGACGAGGCGAAGATCGCCGACCTCTTCGGGGACGTCCGGGTCGGCGACAAGGTGGTCGTCTACAGCTGAGCGGGCACCGCGGTACGGCGTACGCGCCGGGGCCGCGGTGCCTTGTGCGGCATACGCAGCGCTGAGCTGTGGTTGTGACACTTTCTCCGCCGCCGACGCTGTAAGTGATGTGCCGACTGGTCATCGGCCCAGCGCTAGGCCGGGGTTCCCCCCGTACCTGCGGTCAGCGCATATGGCGCGGGCGGGTTGCGTTCCCCCAGCACCGCCCGCGCCACTCCCTCCCTCGTGGCAGCCCTTTCGCGAGTCCTCCGGCGCGTGCGCCGTGCCATATCCGGTACGCCGACACGTGTACGGCAGCGTGCGTACCGTACCTCTCAGGCGCCCAGGTAGACCTTCAGCCGCTCCTCCGAACCGGCCGCCCCCTCCGCTCTCTCCGCTCCCTCCACGTCGTCCGCCTCGTTCCCCGCCGGCCGGCCCCCGCCCGCCGCCGTGACGGCCGCGCGCTCCAGGCTCCGCTCCCGCCAGGCCGCGGACGACACCAGCTCGGCGAGCTGCCGCAGCCCGCGGTGCGCGGCGGTACGCACCGCGCCCGGCCGCTTGCCCAGCACCTCCCCGGCGTCGGTGGCGCGCATCCCCGCCACGGTGCGCAGCAGCACCGCCTCCGCCTGGTCGCGGGGCAGCGCGGAGATGAGCTGCAGCGCCTGCCGGGTGCCCAGGGACTCCAGCGCGTGGTCCTCGGCCGCGCGCTCCGCGGGCAGGTCGTGAACGCGCTCGTCGAGCAGGACGCCCTGCGGGCGGCGCCGTTCGCGGCGCAGCAGGTCGAGTGCGCGGCGCCGGGCGACCGTGACCGTCCAGCCGCGGAACGACGGGCCGTCGCCGCGGAACCGGCCCAGGTCGCGGGCGATCACCAGCCAGGCGTCGGCCGCCACGTCCTCGGCGTCGTCGCCGACGACGCCGCGCAGGTACGCCAGCAGCACCGGTTGCAGCCGCCGGTACAGCACGGTGAACGCCGCCTCGTCCCCTGCCTGTGCGCTGTGGACGAGCGGCTGCAGGTCCTCGTCCGCACCTTTGTCGCCCGGCGCCGCCCACGCGTCCGCCGGTCCTTCGTTTTCCCCCACCTTGTGTGCCTCGTGATCGGCTGCGGCACTGCGCGCCGTGCCCGCGCCCCCGCGCGCTCTCCGTAAGGCCGCTGCCCCAGCCACACCCGGAATCGAACAGAACAGTGCAACAATGCCAGACAACAAGGACGTTTGACGTGGGCACCCCCACATTTGTCCCGTGCAACCATGCGATGGCCGCGACAACCTGCCGTCCAAAACGGTCATGGCGGGTCAAAAGCCCCGCGAAGACGGATGGTTACGGGCGTAGACCGGTGCCCGCGGCGGAGCCGGTGCCGCGGCGGCCCCGGCTACGTGGGGGACGGGGCGCCCGTGGTCTTCGTCGGGGACGGGACGCTCGGGGACTCCGAGATGCCGACGGTGGGGCTCTGCGAGGGGTCGCCGCCCTCCGAGTCCTCGCCGCCGCCGGTGTTCCCGCCGCTGTCCCCGCCCGGGCCGCTCGAACCGCCCCCGTCCGTGCCGGGGGACGTCGGGGTCGTCGGGCTCGGACCGGTCGTCTCCCCCTGGTCGCCGCCGGTGCTGCCGCCGGTACCGCCGCCCGTGCTGCCGCCCTTACCGCCTCCGGTCGTGCCGCCGGGGGTGCCGGCGTTCGTGCCCAGCCGGTTCGAGCAGAACCCCGGTACCGCCTCCGCGCCGCCGGCCGCCTGCTCCAGCACCTGCATGCGGCCCTGGCCCGGCATCGGGCCCGTACCGGCCCGGGCGGCCAGGAAGTCGCGGCACAGCTCGTCGAGCACGGCCTCCGCGTCCGCGCCGTTCGGCGGCTGCACGCCGTTGATGTCGCCGACGACCCCGCGGCCGGGCAGGTCGGGGTTCGTGCCGATGCTGCCGCCCGCGCCCTTGGGGTCCTTGCCGTTCTCGCCGCCGCCCTCGCCCGCGCCGGGCCGGCCCGACTTCTTGCCGCCCTTCGCGGCGCCGTCCTCGTCCTTGCCGCCGCCGGGGGTCTGCGCCGAGGACGTGGCGCCCACGCTCGGCGAGCGCTTGCCGCCGGTGTCCTGGATGAACGACGGCGAGGGCAGCACCCCCGTGGTGGAGGCCACCGCGACCCCGCCGACCGCACAGGCCGCCACCGCGCCCACCACGCTCAGCCGCAGCGACCGCAGCCGTCGCACGACGCCCGAACGGCGCCGCTGCCGCTCCCGGCGGCTGCCGAACGGCGACTCGGCGGCGAACTCGGCGGCCGACGTCCGGCCGGCGCTCTCCCGCGCGGCCCGGAACGCCGCCAGCGCGGCCTGCTCCCCGGGCACCCGGCCGTTCTCGCCCGGCCGGCCCGACTCGGCCACCCGGGCCAGCACGGCCGCCAGCCGCTCGGCCGCCGCCCGGTCCTCCGGCGACCAGCGCTTGCGGCCACGGCGGCCGGAGCCGTCCGTGAAGTCGAGCGGCTCGCCGCGAAGCAGCCGCTCCGCGACGTCCTCGTCGAGCCAGCCGTACCGGTCGTCCACCATCACATTTCCTTAAGCGTCCGTGCGGCTGATTGCGTCACACCGCCAGGCTGCTGCCCTTCCCCGGGCGGAACGTCCCCCTCTTCTTCCCGCTCTTCCTGCGGCCGCTCGATAAGCGCGGTCAGCTGCTTGAGGCCGCGGTGCGCCGCCGTACGCACCGCGCCCGGGCTCCTGCCCAGGACCTCGGCGGTGCGCTTGGCGTCCAGTCCCATGATCACGCGCAGCACCACGACCTCGGCGTAGTCGCGGGGCAGCCGGGCGATGAAGGCCATCGTGCGGCCCGTGCCGAGCGCCTCGATCGCCTCCTCGGCGGTGTCCGAGTCCGCCGGCCGGTCGGCGAGCTGGGTCTCGTCCCCGCCGGAGACGGGCCGCCGGGAGCGCATCCGCACGTGGTCGAGCGCGCGGTTGCGCGCTATCCGTGCCGCCCAGCCGCGGAAGCGGTCCGCGTCGCCGCTGAACGAGCCCAGGTCGCGGGCGATCTGCAGCCACGCCTCGGAGGTCACGTCCTCGGCGTCGCCGTCGCCCACGAGGCTGCGTACGTATCCGAGCAGCCGAGGGTGCACCGTCCGGAAGACGATGCGGAAGGCTGCCTCGTCACCACGCTGGGCAGCGTGCACCGCGCCGGACAGCGCGGTGTCTTCCGCGTATTCCCCCTGCACGGTGGTCAGTCGGTCCGTGGCGCCAGGAGACGCGGTACACGCGGACACATCTGCGGAGCACCCCCGGATCTGGGCGGACCGTCGAGCGAGTAGTCGAAACGAATGCCTGTGCGCCGAGGTCCGGCGCGAGGTGCACGCTACGGCGGCTGCGGGTCCTTCGCAACACACCCGGGGCGGGTACGCGCTTGCGCGGGAGGCGCCGGCGCGGGCCGCCAGCCGGCCGGACGAGGGGCCGGACGGCGGCCGGAACACCGTGCGCCGGCACCCGCGGCAGAGGGGCTGTGACATTTCCGGGCCCGCTGGCGCTGAGTATTACAGCGGGCCCGAACGGGCACCCGCACTCAAGGCCGACGGCCGGAGCAGCTCCTGTGGGGGGTAGCGGCTCCGGCCGTCTTCTTTGTACGGCTCCGGGCCCTCCTGTCACGTTTTCGACCCCGACGGCGCTGTACGTGTGTCAAGCGAGAACGAACGTCATACGTGAGTGAACGAAGGGGCGGGAATTGAGTCCGCGAAGATCGCATGCGTACCGGCCGCTGAGTCTGCGCAGACGTGCCTGGCTGACCCTGGGCGCCGTCGTGCTCGGCGGCACGGGCGCCGTCACCGTCGCCGTGGCCGACGCCGGCACCGGCGCGGCCGGCCCGGCCGCGGCCGACCTGGAGCCGCGGGAACCGGCCCTCCACAAGGTGGACCTGGCCGGCAACGGAGCCCGGCAGAAGGTGGACCGGACCTCGACCGAGCAGTTCTCGACGGTCGGCATCTCCTGGAGCAACGAACGGCGCGGCCTCGGCGGCGAGGCCCAGGTGCGCACGCGCTCGGTCGAGACCGGCGAGTGGAGCGGCTGGCACACGCTGGACACCGAGGACAACGCCGCCAGCGACGACCTCACGGCGGACATGCGCGGCGGCACCGAGCCGCTGTGGGTGGGGCCGTCGGACGGCGTGGAGGCGCGCGTCGTACGCGCGGACGGCACGAGCACCCCGCTGCCCGGAGGCATGAAGGTGGCGCTCGTCGACCCGGGCGTCACGCCGGAGGAGGCCGAGGAGGCGGAGGCCGCCGGGGTCGGTGCGGAGCCCGGTACGGAGACGGAGCCGGCCGCGCACGCGGCGGGCCCGGCGTCCGGCGCGTCCGGCGCGTCCGCCGCGTCCGGCGCGTCCGCCGCGTCCGCCGAAAATGCAGCGTCCGTGGAGGACGCCGGCATGGTCCCCGTCGCGGCGGTCACCCAGGCCGACCCCGGCCCGGCACCCGACTCCCCCGTCACCGCGCCGCCGGTGATCTCCCGCGCCGCCTGGGGCGCCGACGAGTCACTGGTCGAGGACCCGCCGACGTACAACCCCGACGGCATCAAGGCGGCCTTCGTGCACCACACCGCCGAGGCTGTCAACTACACGTGCGCCCAGTCCGCCGCCATGGTGCGCGCCGACTTCCTGTACCACGTGCAGGACAACGGCTGGAACGACATGGGCTACAACTTCGTCGTCGACAAGTGCGGCCGCATCTTCGAAGGCCGCGCCGGCGGCATCGACCAGCCGGTGATGGGTGCGCACACCCTCAACTTCAACAGCCACTCCACCGGCATCGCCGTCCTCGGCGACTACCACACCCACAGCCACCCCTCCCCGGCCGCGCTGGAGGCCGTCGCGCGCATCGCCGGCTGGAAGCTCGGCCAGTACGGGGTGAACCCCGCCGGCAGCACGACGCTGACGCCGTTGAAGTACGACGCGAACGACGAACTCGTCGCCGCGGGCGACCCCAAGACGATCAGGAACATCTCCGGTCACAAGGACGGCCGCTTCCGCCCGTACGGCGCGGGCTCGGACGTCAACGTCACCGCCTGCCCCGGCGACCGGCTCCACTCCAGGCTGGGCCGGATCCGCAAGATGGCCGCCGCCCCCGGCGCCTCGCACGCGCTGCCCACCCGCGACTACAACGCCGACGGCCGCGGCGACCTCGTCGCCGGCATCCCGCGGGCCAACGGCGGCGGGCAGACCGGCTCCGGCGCGGTGTTCGTCGTCCCCGGCGGTGAGGAGGGCCCCGTCGCCGACGGCACGCGCGTCCTCACCCAGAACCGCTCCGGCGTGCCCGGCACGGCTCAGCCCGGCGACGCCTGGGGCACCGACACCGAGTGGGGCGACTTCAACAACGACGGCGTCGCGGACCTGGTGATCGGGGCCCCCGGCAAGGACGACGCCGCC
The DNA here is from genome assembly GCA_000514715.1 of Streptomyces sp. CNH099. Lineage (GTDB taxonomy): Bacteria > Actinomycetota > Actinomycetes > Streptomycetales > Streptomycetaceae > Streptomyces > Streptomyces synnematoformans. The sequence continues at coordinate 13,134 of AZWL01000031.1, forward strand.
GGCAACGCCGACAGCGGCTCGGTCACCGTCCTGTACGGGCCGGGGCTGGACTCCGGCGCCAACGTCGACCTGGGCGACGGCTTCGCGGCCGCCGGCGCGAAGTTCGGCTCGGCGGTCGCCGCCGGCGACTTCAACGGTGACGGCCGCGACGAGGTGCTCGGCGTCGGCGCCCGGGAGTGGGCCGTCCGCGGCCTCGACGGCAACGGCACCGCGGGCTCGTTCCCGTACGAGCAGGTGGTCTACCAGGATGCCGCGGTCGGCGACTTCAACCTCGACGGCTACGACGACGCGGCCCTCACCTACCGCGACCCGAACGGCAAGGGGCGCCTCGACGTGCTCCGCGGCACGGCGACCGGCCTGGAGCCCGCCGCGGACCTCGGCGTGCCGGGCGGCCGGTCGGTGGCCACCGGGGACGTGACCGGCGACGGCTACCCCGACCTCGTCGTCGGCCAGCCCTGGGTGGGCGAGTCGTCGGCGCACAACGGCGGCCAGATCACCCTGCTCAAGGGCAGCACGAACGGGCTGACGACGACCGGCAAGCAGATCGTCCACCAGAGCAGCGGCTCGGTGCCGGGCGCGTCCGAGGCCGGCGACGCGATGGGCTACTCCGTCGCGGTCGGCGACGTGGACATGAACGGCCGCGCCGACGTCCTCGTCGGCGTCTACCGCGAGGACACCGTCCGCGACGGCGCCACCATCCGCGACTCCGGCACGTCCATCCTGCTGTACGGCACCTCCTCGGGCCTGTCGACCGCGTCCGGCTCGCCGAAGATGTACCACCAGGACACCCCCGGGATCGGCGGGGTCAGCGAGAACGGCGACCGGCTCGGCTCGTCGGTGGTGCTGGCGGACCTGTCCGGGTACGGGCGGACGGACCTCGTCATCGGCGCGCTCGGCGAGAACTCCTTCGACGGCACCCTGCTGCAGCTGGACGCCGGCAGCCAGGGCGTGTCGCCGTCGGGGTCCGTGTACTACAACAGGGCCGCGCTGGGCACGCCGTACGAAGGCCGGCTGGGGGGAGAGCTGGCGCCGTGAGGCACTGACACCTCCCGCGACATCTCCCGCGAGGGGCCGTCCCGCAGCCGGCGGGGCGGCCCCTTCGCCCTTCACGTCACCTTCTCGCCCTCCGCTTCGCCGTCCCCTTCACCCGCCGCGCACCGCCCCCGCCAGCTCGGTGAACTCCCCCCACGCCAGCGCCGGCTTCCGCGGGTCCCACACCTTCTGCGCGAGCGCCGCCAGCGGCAGCCTGACGCCCTCCGCCACCTGCTTCGGCGTCTGCGCCCCGGCCAGGTCGCACCACACCGCGAACCGGGCGCCGAGCACCTTCTCCGGCCCCGCCAGCCGCCGCGGCACCGGCCGGGTGCCGCGCAGCACCGCGGGAGTCCACTCCTCGTAGATCCGCTCGCCGGTCGGGTACGTGAAGTCGTTGGGCTCGCCGAGGACGTAGTACAGATACTCGTCGTTGAGGTTGACCAGCCGGCGGCCGTCCTCCAGGAACGCCTGCGGGTCGCGGGCGTACGCCTCCTTGCCCGTCCAGTACTCCACCTCCCGGTCCCGGTCCGGGGCGACCTTCGCGCCCGGGATGAAGCCGTCGTTCCACGCCTTGACCTTCTTGCCGAACTCCTTGACCGTGTCCGCCCGCCCGTTGAGCCAGGAGGCGGTGAGGTCGGCCACGGCCGCGCCGGCGCCGTGGCGCTCGCGGGCGGCGGCGGCCAGGTGCGGGTAGCGGGCCTCGGGGTCGCTCGCCATCAGCGCGACGTACTCGTCGCCGCCGAGGTGCCAGTACGGGCCGGGGAAGAGCGGTGCGTACTCCTTCAGCAGGTCGTCCACGAGCCGGGCGGCGCGGGGCTTGGAGATGTCGATCGCGCCCTCGACCGGGCGGCCTTCCGGGGTCTTCAGCTGCAGTCCCGGGTGGGCGTCGAGGACGGCGCCGAGGTGGCCGGGGGAGTCGATCTCGGGGATGACGGTGATGTGCAGGCCGGCGGCGAGTTCGACGATGTCCGTCACCTCGGCCTTGGTCAGGTGCGGGTCGGAGACCACCTCGGGGTGGGTGGCGCTCTCGACGCGGAACGCCTGGTCGTCGGAGAGGTGGAGGTGGAGCTGGTTGAGCTTGAGGTCGGCCATCTCCCGGACGCGGTCGGCCAGCCAGGCGGCGCTGAAGTGCTTGCGGGCGATGTCGACCATGAAGCCGCGCTGCGGGCGGTCGGGCCGGTCGTCGATGCGGCCGGCCGGGACGCCGCCGTCGGCGCGTACAGCCTGCAGGAGGGTGCGGGTGCCGTAGAAGACGCCGGTGTCGGTGGCGGCGGTGACGGTGGCGCGGCCGTCGGCGACGTCGATGCGGTACGCCTCGGGGCCGCCGGCGCGGTGGGGCGCCAGGCGGAGGCGGACGTCGCCGGCGCGGTGGCCGAGGGCGGTGGCGCGGTCTCCGTCGTCGCCGTCGCCCTCACCGCTGTCTCCGTCGCCGTCGCCGCCCGCGTCCCCGGTGCCGCCGCTGTCGTCGTCCGCGTAGCGCATGCCCAGTTCGCCGGCGAGGCGCATGGCCTCGTCGGTCAGTTGGCCGTCCTCCGCCACGACCCGGGCGCGCCGCGCCGGGCGCCAGCCGGTGCCGGGGGCGCGCTCGTAGGAGCGCACGGCGGGGACGGTACGGGGGGCGGGGAGCGGCTTCTGCCGGCCCCCGGCGCGGCGGGACGGGCCGGCGCGGCGGTCCCCCGCGTCGGCCTCGTCGCCGGCGCCGGGGGCGGAGCGGTGGGCCGCGGCGCCGCGGTGCGGGCCGCCGTCCCCGTCCCCGTCGCCGTCGCCGTCGTCGCCGAGTACGGGGAGCAGGGTGAGGAGCACGGCGGCGGTGGCCACGGCGGCGGCCGCGGTCCAGTACAGCGCGCGCCGGCGGGCGCGCGGCGGCCCGGCGGAGCGGCGGGCGTGCCGCCCGGCGGGGGAGTGGTGCGGTCGGCGGGGCGAACGCGGCGGGAATCGCATGGTGGGGGACCTCCCGGATGGCCACGGCACAGCGTGGGGACGATCAGGACTCCTGTCGACTCACTCCGATAAACCTCCTCGTACGGGTGAAACCCGGCCGGTGCGACCGGAATGTTCGGTTCCGGCCGTTAGCGTGGCGCCGCGCTGTTCGACCGTAGCCGTCCCCGGCACGCGCCCGCGCGCCCGGCACGCCACACCACGCACCAGGGAGCCCGCCCTGCCCGCATCCGCACCGCGCACCACCCGCGCCGCCTCCCTGGCCGCCGGCCTCGCCGCCTTCAACGCCGCGCCCGCCGCGGACGTCGAGCGCGCCCTGCGCGACTGCCTCGACGACCGCCACTGGGCCCGCCGGCTCACCGCCCACCGCCCCTACCCCGACCTCGACGCGCTGCTCGCCGCCGCCGACGAGGCCAGCTACGACCTCGCCCCCGGCGCCGTCGCGGGCGCGCTGGCCGACGAGACGGCCGCCCTGCCCCCGGCCGCGGGCCCCGCCGAGCGGACGGCGCTGCGGGCCGCGCACGCCGCGTACGAGAGCCGCTTCGGCCACGCCTTCGTCCTGTGCCTCGACGGCTGCCCCGAGGTCGAGCGCCTGGACCGCACGCTGGCCGTGATCCGCGTCCGCCTCGGCAACGAACCCGACGAGGAGCGCCTCGTCGCCGCCGACGAACTCCGCCGCCGCGCCCGCGGCCGCCTGGCCCGCCTCCTCGCCGCCGGAGCCGAGACCGGGGACGGGCCACGTCTGCCGGAGCAAAAGGGGCGCAATCCGGCTGATCGGTACGCCCGGCACCGCCGTTAGGCCACGCGCGTGCCTGATTGATCACACCTGCACCCCCATGACCGGTGTGCCGACGCACCGTCGCTACGATGGCGAAGGCCGGTGGACCGTACCCGGCCGGGTCATGACCGACAGTGCAGTACCGAGCCCTGACGGCCGGCCCCCGATCAGTTTCCGGAGGGTTTTTTCCGTGCCGGCTGGAACGCTCTACCGCGGCCGGGAAGGCATGTGGTCCTGGGTGGCGCACCGCGTCACCGGCGTCCTCATCTTCTTCTTCCTGTTCGTCCACGTCCTCGACACCGCGCTGGTGCGGGTGTCCCCCGAGGCGTACGACGACGTGGTGGCCACGTACAAGACGCCGATCGTGTCGCTGCTGGAGTACGGGCTCGTCGCCGCGGTCCTCTTCCACGCGCTCAACGGGCTGCGCGTCGTCGCCGTCGACTTCTGGTCGAAGGGCGTCCGGCTGCAGCGGCCGATGCTGTGGACCGTCGTCGGGATCTGGGCGGTGCTGATGGCCGGGGCGGCCTATCCGGTGCTCGGTCATGCCGCGCGAGAGCTGTTCGGGAGCTGATGACCATGGCCACCTCCGACATCGAACTGACCGGCTCCTCCGCCGCGTACTCACCGGACAACCCCGCCCCGCTCATCGAGGCCCCCCGCGCCCGCACGCCGCGCACCGCCGGGTCGACCGGCCGCAGCCGCACCAACTTCGAGCTGTACGGCTGGGTGTTCATGCGGCTGTCGGGGATCGTGCTCGCGGTCCTCGTCGTCGGCCACCTGCTGATCCAGCTGGTGCTGGACGGCGGCGTCAGCAAGGTCAGCTTCGCCTTCGTCGCCGGCCGCTGGGCGTCCCCGTTCTGGCAGGGCTGGGATCTGCTCATGCTCTGGCTCGCGATGCTGCACGGCGCCAACGGGCTGCGCACGGTCATCAACGACTACGCCGAGCGCGACGGCACCCGCTTCTGGCTGAAGATGCTGCTGTACGCCGCCACGGTCTTCACCGTCCTCCTGGGCACGTTGGTGATCTTCACCTTCGACCCGAACATCCGCTGACGCGGCGAAGAGGTCCCCTCATGCAGATCCACACGTACGACACCGTGATCGTCGGCGCGGGCGGCGCCGGCATGCGCGCCGCCATCGAGGCGACGAAACGCAGCCGCACCGCCGTGCTGACCAAGCTGTACCCGACGCGCTCCCACACCGGCGCCGCGCAGGGCGGCATGGCCGCCGCCCTCGCGAACGTCGAGGAGGACAACTGGGAGTGGCACACCTTCGACACCGTCAAGGGCGGCGACTACCTCGTCGACCAGGACGCCGCCGAGATCCTGGCGAAGGAGGCCATCGACGCCGTCCTCGACCTGGAGAAGATGGGCCTGCCCTTCAACCGCACCCCGCAGGGCCGGATCGACCAGCGCCGCTTCGGCGGCCACTCGCGCAACCACGGCGAGGCGCCGGTGCGGCGCTCGTGCTACGCGGCCGACCGCACCGGCCACATGATCCTGCAGACGCTCTACCAGAACTGTGTGAAGGAGGGCGTGGAGTTCTTCAACGAGTTCTACGTCCTCGACCAGCTCGTCACCGAGGACCCCGAGACCGGGCTGAAGCGGTCGGCGGGCGTGGTCGCGTACGACCTGGCGACCGGCGAGGTCCACGTCTTCCAGGCCAAGGCCGTCGTCTACGCCTCGGGCGGCAACGGCAAGTTCTTCAAGGTCACCTCCAACGCCCACACCCTGACCGGCGACGGGCAGGCGTCGGTGTTCCGGCGCGGGCTGCCGCTGGAGGACATGGAGTTCTTCCAGTTCCACCCGACGGGCATCTGGCGCATGGGCATCCTGCTCACCGAGGGCGCGCGCGGCGAGGGCGGCATCCTGCGCAACAAGGACGGCGAGCGCTTCATGGAGAAGTACGCGCCCGTCATGAAGGACCTCGCCTCCCGCGACGTCGTCTCCCGCGCGATCTACACCGAGATCCGCGAGGGTCGCGGCTGCGGCCCCGAGGGCGACCACGTCTACCTGGACCTCACCCACCTGCCGCCGGAGCAGCTGGACGCGAAGCTGCCGGACATCACCGAGTTCGCGCGCACGTACCTGGGGATCGAGCCGTACACCGACCCGATCCCGATCCAGCCGACCGCGCACTACGCGATGGGCGGCATCCCCACCAACGTGCGCGGCGAGGTGCTGGCGGACAACACCACCGTCGTCCCCGGGCTGTACGCGGCCGGCGAGGTCGCCTGCGTCTCCGTGCACGGCGCCAACCGGCTGGGCACCAACTCGCTGCTCGACATCAACGTCTTCGGCCGCCGCGCCGGCGTCGCCGCCGCGGAGTACGCGGCGACGGCCGACCACGTCGAGCTGCCGGCGGACCCGGCGGCGTTCGTGCTCGGCGAGGTGGAGCGGCTGCGCGACTCGGCCGGCAAGGAGCGGGTCGCGGAGCTGCGGCGCGAGCTGCAGGAGACGATGGACAAGAACGTCATGGTCTTCCGCACCGAGCAGACCCTCAAGGAGGCGGTCGAGAAGCTCGCGGAGCTGCGCACGCGGTACCGGAACGTGGGCATCCAGGACAAGGGCCGGCGGTTCAACACCGACCTGCTGGAGGCGATCGAGCTGGGCAACATGCTCGACCTGGCCGAGGTCATGGCGATCTCCGCGCTCGCCCGCAAGGAGTCCCGGGGCGGCCACTACCGCGAGGACTACCCGAACCGCGACGACGTCAACTTCATGCGCCACACCATGGCGTACCGCGAGGTCGGCGACGACGGCTCGGAGACCGTCCGGCTCGACTACAAGCCGGTCGTGCAGACCCGCTACCAGCCGATGGAGCGTAAGTACTGATGGCAACACCCGTCATGGACAAGGCCGAAGCCGAGGCCGCCCGGCCGGCGGACTCCCCGTACATCACCGCGACGTTCCGCATCCGCAGGTTCAACCCGGAGGCGGCGGCGGAGTCGTACTGGGAGGACTTCCGCGTGGAGATCGACCCCAAGGAGCGGGTCCTCGACGCGCTGCACAAGATCAAGTGGGATCTGGACGGGACCCTGACCTTCCGCCGCTCCTGCGCCCACGGCATCTGCGGCTCGGACGCGATGCGCATCAACGGCCGCAACCGGCTGGCGTGCAAGACGCTGATCAAGGACATCGCGCCGGAGAAGCCGATCACCGTGGAGCCGATAAAGGGCCTGACGGTGCAGAAGGACCTGATCGTCGACATGGAGCCGTTCTTCCAGGCGTACCGCGACGTGATGCCGTTCCTGGTGACCCACGGCAACGAGCCCACGCGGGAGCGCCTGCAGTCGGCGGAGGACCGGGAGCGGTTCGACGACACGACGAAGTGCATCCTGTGCGCGGCGTGCACGAGTTCGTGCCCGGTGTTCTGGAACGACGGCCAGTACTTCGGCCCGGCGGCGATCGTGAACGCGCACCGGTTCATCTTCGACAGCCGCGACGAGGCGGGGGAGCAGCGGCTGGAGATCCTGAACGACAAGGACGGGGTGTGGCGCTGCCGCACGACGTTCAACTGCACGGACGCGTGCCCGCGCGGCATCGAGGTGACGAAGGCCATCCAGGAGGTCAAGCGCGCCCTGATCACCCGCCGCTTCTAGCGGCAGCACCCCGTCCCGGCCCCGGTGCCCGCCGCGTGCGGGTCCGGGGCCGGGGCGCGCGTGGGGCGGGCGTCGGGCGGCGGCTGCCGTTGGGGGCGGCCGCCGCGGGTCAGTCCAGGCGGTCCAGGATCAGCGGGGTGCGGTCCAGCGTCGTGCCCGGTGGGGCGATGTCGTACGACGACTCCAGCGCCGCCAGCGCCTCCGGGATCCGTTCCGGGGTGTCCGTGTGCAGCGTCAGCAGCGGCTGGCCCGCCTGCACCGGCTGCCCGGGTTTGGCGTGGAGTTCCACGCCCGCCGCCGCCTGGACCGGGTCCTCCTTGCGGGCGCGGCCCGCGCCCAGGCGCCAGGCCGCCAGACCCACCGCGTAGGCGTCGAGGCGGGTGAGGACGCCCGTCGTGGGGGCCGGGACCGGGTGGGTTTCGCGGGCCGTGGGCAGGGGGGCGGCGGGGTCGCCGCCCTGGGCGGCGATCATGCGGCGCCAGACGTCCATCGCCGAGCCGTCCCGCAGCGCCTTCGCCGGGTCCGCGTCCGGCAGGCCGGCCGCCGTCAGCATCTCGGCGGCCAGCGCGAGGGTCAGCTCTACGACGTCCGCCGGGCCGCCGCCGGCCAGCACCTCCAGCGACTCGCGGACCTCCAGCGCGTTGCCGGCGGTCAGCCCCAGCGGGGTGGACATGTCGGTGAGCAGCGCGACGGTGCGCAGCCCGTGGTCGTTGCCGAGGCCGACCATCGTCGCCGCCAGCTCGCGGGCCCTGCCGACATCCTTCATGAACGCGCCGGAGCCGGCCTTCACGTCCAGCACCAGCGCGCCCGTGCCCTCGGCGATCTTCTTCGACATGATCGAGGAGGCGATCAGCGGGATGGACTCCACGGTCCCGGTGACGTCCCGCAGCGCGTACAGCTTGCGGTCGGCGGGCGCCAGGCCCGTGCCCGGGGCGCAGATCACGGCGCCGACGTCGCGCAGCGTCGCCATCATCTCGTCGTTCGACAGCGAGGCCCGCCAGCCGGGGACGGACTCCAGCTTGTCGAGGGTGCCGCCGGTGTGGCCGAGGCCGCGGCCGGACAGCTGCGGGACCGCGGCCCCGCAGGCGGCGACCAGCGGCGCCAGCGGCAGCGTGATCTTGTCGCCGATGCCGCCCGTCGAGTGCTTGTCGGCGGTCGGGCGGGGCAGCGCGGTGAAGTCCATCCGCTCGCCGGAGGCGATCATCGCCGCGGTCCAGCGGGCGATCTCGTCGCGGTCCATGCCGTTGAGCAGTATGGCCATGGCCAGCGCGGACATCTGCTCGTCGGCGACCTCGCCGCGGGTGTACGCGCCGACGACCCAGTCGATCTGCTCGTCGGTCAGCCGTCCGCGGTCGCGCTTGGTGCGGATGACGGAGATGGCGTCCATCAGTTCTCCGATCCCTCGCTCTCGAACCTCGTGGACAGATCGAACGGGCCGAACGCGTCCGGCAGCAGCTCCGCCAGCGGCCGGACCCCCGACGGCGTGTCGCACAGCAGCCCGGGGCCGCCGTGCTCGCTGAGCAGCTGGCGGCAGCGGCCGCACGGCAGGATCAGCTGCCCGTCGCCGTTGACGCAGGTGAAGTGGGTGAGCCGGCCGCCGCCGGTGACGTGCAGGGCGGAGACGAGGCCGCACTCGGCGCACAGCCCGACGCCGTACGAGGCGTTCTCCACGTTGCAGCCGACGACCGTGCGGCCGTCGTCCACGAGCGCCGCGGCGCCGACGGGGTAGCGCGAGTACGGGGCGTACGCCCGGGACATCGCGTCCCGGGCGGCCCGGCGCAGCGCCTCCCAGGGCGCGGCGTCGCCGGTCGTGCCGGTCACGTGCTCTCCCCTCTCCGGTAGCGCCTGCCGATCCACTTCGGCACCCGCAGCCGCTGCGCGAACACCGCCAGCACCACCAGCGTCGTGACGTACGGCGTGGCCTCCACGACCTCGCGCGGCACCGCGTCCGTGGTCGCGTACACCACCCCGAGGAGCACCGCCGCCACGCCGGCCGCGATCGCCGCCCGGGCGCCGCCGTGTACGTACTTCCACACCGCGTACGCCGCGAGCAGCACCGCCAGCAGCAGGAACAGCGCGTGCACGGCCTCGCCGCCGCCGCGCAGCTGCAGGCTGTCGGTGAAGCCGAAGAGCCCCGCCGCCATGGCCGTGCCGCCCGGGCGCCAGTTGCCGAAGATCATCGAGGCCAGGCCGATGTAGCCGCGGCCGCCGGTCTGGCCCTCCAGGTAGATGTGGGTGAACGTGACGAGGAACGCCCCGCCGAGGCCGGCGAGCGCGCCGGAGACGGCCAGCGCCGCGTACTTGTACAGGTAGACGTTGACGCCCAGCGACTCGGCGGCCACCGGGTTCTCGCCGCAGGACCGCAGCCGCAGCCCGAACGCCGAGCGCCACAGCACGAAGTACGTGAGCACGAACAGCGCCGCCGCGACCAGGATCAGGTACGACACGTCGTGGGTGAGCCCGCGCAGGATGCCGGCGGCGTCGGACAGGAAGAACCAGTGTTTCTCCTCCAGATCCCCGAGCCAGTCGGAGAGTCCGGGGACGGAGAACGTGTGCATGTCGTCGACCTGCGGCGACTGCTTGTCGGTGCCGCCGGCCGCCAGGGCGTCCCCGTCCGCGAAGAAGATCTTTGCCAGGTACTGGGTGGTGCCCAGCGCGAGGATGTTGATCGCCACCCCGGAGACGATGTGGTCGACGCCGAACGTGACCGTGGCCATCGCGTGCACGAGACCGCCCAGCGCGCCGCCGATCACCCCGGCGAGCGCGCCCGCCCACGGCCCGTGCTGCCAGCCGATCCAGCCGGCGAAGAACGTGCCGAGGATCATCATGCCTTCGAGGCCGATGTTGATGACGCCGGACCGCTCCGCCCACAGCCCGCCGAGGCCGGCCAGGCCGATCGGCACGGCGAGCGCGAGCGCGCCGCCGATCTGCGCGGAGGCGGTGAGGTTCGTGGTGTCGGTCAGCGCCCGCACCGCGGACAGCAGCAGCAGTCCGGCGGCGACCAGCAGCAGCACCTGCGGCAGGCCGAGCCGCCGCCGGCCGCCGCCGGTCCGCGGCTGCTTCGCGGGTGTGGCGGCGCCCGCCCTGGTCACCGTACTCACGCGCCCACCTCCGCCTTGTCGTTGCTACCTGCCCGGGCCAGCTCCTCGCCGACGCGGCGCTGCTGGTCGCGCAGCGCCCAGCGGCGGACCACCTCGTAGGCGATGACCACGCAGAGCACGATGATGCCCTTGATGACCTCGACGATCTTCTGGTCGTAGCCCTCGAACTCCAGCTGGGTGCCGGTGCGCTCCAGGAAGGCCCAGAGCAGCGCGCCGAGCGCGATGCCGACGGGGTGGTTGCGGCCGAGGAGGGCGATGGCGATGCCGGTGAAGCCGACGCCGAGCGGGAAGTCGGTGCCGTAGTTGTACGACTCGCCGAGCAGCGTCGGCATGCCGACCAGGCCGGCGACGGCGCCGGAGAGCACCATGCTGGTGACGATCATGCGCTTGACGTCCACGCCGCTGGCGGCGGCGGCCGTCTCGGACCGGCCGACGCTGCGCAGGTCGAAGCCGAAGCGGGTGCGGTTGAGGACGAACCAGTACAGGAAGCCGGCGAGGACGGCGAAGACGACGAAGCCGTTGATGTCGCCCACCGAGGTCCCGAACATGAAGATGTGGCTGGATTCCGGGATGTTCGGGGTGTGGGTGAGGTTCCCGTCCTTCTCGCCGAGGCGGCCGGCGGTGAGGTAGTAGCCGATGACGGCGCCGGCGATCGAGTTGAGCATGATCGTCGTGATGACCTCGCTGACGCCGCGGGTGGTGCGCAGCACGCCCGCGATGCCCGCCCAGATCGCGCCGACGCCCATGGCGACGAGGATGATCAGCGGGATCTGGATGAGGCCCGGCAGCGACAGCGCGCCGCCGACGGCCGCGGCGAAGAAGGCCGCGATGCGGTACTGGCCGTCGACGCCGATGTTGAAGAGGTTCATCCGGAAGCCGATGGCCACGGCCAGCGCGGAGAGGAAGAACATCGTCGACTTGTTGACGATGTAGACGGCGCTGCGGTCGGTCGTCCCGAACTCGATCATGACCTGGTAGGCCCGGAACGGGTCCTTCCCGGAGATCAGGATGATCAGCGAGGTCAGCACCAGCGCGGCGAGGACCGCGAGCACCGGGGCGCCGACCGCGGTGATCAGCTTGTCCCTGTCGAGGCGTTTCATCGGGTACGGCCTCCGCCCTGCCCGTCGTCGGTGTCGGTGGCCGCGCCGCCCGTGGCGCCGCCCGTGGCGCCGCCCGTGGCGCCGTCCGCGGGGCCGTCCTCCAGGTGGCCGCTCGCCGCACCTGTCATCGCGCTGCCCAGCTCCTCCGGCGTGATCGCGGCCGGGTCGGCGTCGGCGACGAGCCGCCCGCGGTACATCACCCGCAGCGTGTCGGAGAGCCCGATCAGCTCGTCCAGGTCCGCGGAGATCAGCAGCACCGCGAGGCCCTCGCGGCGGGCCTCGCGGATCTGCTCCCAGATCTCCGCCTGCGCGCCGACGTCCACGCCGCGCGTGGGGTGGGCGGCGATGAGCAGCTTCGGCCGGTGGCTCATCTCCCGGCCGACGATCAGCTTCTGCTGGTTGCCGCCGGAGAGCGAGGCGGCGGTGACGTCGATGCCGGGGGTGCGGACGTCGTACTCCTCGACGATCCGCCTGGTGTCCTTGCGGGCCGCGGAGGTGTCGAGGAGCGCGCCGCGGCTGTTGGGCCGCTCGGTGGTGTGGCCGAGGATGCGGTTCTCCCACAGCGGGGCCTCCAGCAGCAGGCCGTGCCGCTGCCGGTCCTCGGGGATGTAGCCGATGCCGCCCTCGCGGCGCGTGCGGGTGGCGGCGTGGCTGATGTCCGCGCCGTCCAGCACGATGCTGCCGCCGTCCGGGTCCCGCAGCCCCATGACCGCCTCGACCAGCTCGGACTGGCCGTTGCCCTCCACGCCGGCGATGCCCAGCACCTCGCCCTTGTGGATGGTGAAGGAGATGCGGTCCAGCACCTCGCGGGGTACGCCGTCGGCGTCGACGGCCGACAGGTGCAGCCCGCTGACCCGGAGCATCGGCACGTCGGTGACCGTCGACTCGCGGGTCTCCGGGGTGGGCAGCTCGCTGCCCACCATCAGCTCGGCGAGCTGCTTGGAGGTGACGTCCGCGGGCTTGACCGAGGCGACGGTGGTGCCGCGCCGGATGACCGTGATGTCGTCCGCGACGGCGAGCACCTCGCCGAGCTTGTGCGAGATGAACAGCACGGTCAGGCCCTCGGCCTTCAGCCCGCGCAGGTTGTCGAAGAGCGCGTCGACCTCCTGCGGGACGAGCACGGCGGTGGGCTCGTCGAGGATGAGGGTGCGGGCGCCGCGGTAGAGCACCTTGAGGATCTCCACCCGCTGCCGGTCGGCGACGCCGAGGTCCTCGACCAGCACGTCGGGGCGGATGCCGAGGCCGTACGCCGCCGACAGCTCCATGATCTTCGTGCGCGCCCCGTCGCCGATGCCGTGCAGCTTCTCGCTGCCCAGGACGGTGTTCTCCAGCACGGTGAGGTTGTCGGCGAGCATGAAGTGCTGGTGCACCATGCCGATGCCGCGCCCGATGGCGTCGGCCGGGCTGTGGAACGTGACCGGCTCGCCGTCGAGCGTGATGGTGCCCTCGTCCGGCTTCTGCATGCCGTAGAGGATCTTCATCAGGGTGGACTTGCCCGCGCCGTTCTCGCCGACGAGGGCGTGCACGGTGCCCCGGCGCACGGTGATGTCGATGTCGTGGTTGGCGACGACGCCGGGGAAGCGTTTCGTGATGCCGTGCAGCTCGACGGCGGCCGTGCCCGGCGGCGGGCCGGCGGCCGTGGAGCTGCTGCTGGGGGCTGTGATGGCGCACACTCCTCGTCGAGGGCGGTGGATGCGGGGCGGCGGCCGTGCCGAAGCGCCGCCCGGACGGCGCGGGTTGCTGCGCGTGGGTTACGGCATATCACGCTACGCGCGTAGTCCGGAGCCAGATGCGCGGGGCCCGGCGGACGCCGGTCTCGCTCCGTCCGCCGGACCCCGGGACACATGCCGTGCTCAGGGAGTGTCGCTGACCGTGATCTCGCCGTCGGAGATCTTCTTCTTGGCCGCGTCGATGTCGCCCTGGATGTCGTCGATGAACCCGCCGGAGGCGGCCAGGCTCACGCCGTCGTCCTTGAGCGTGAACGTGTGGTCGCCGGTGAGCGGCTCGCCGTCCTGGACGCTCTTGATCAGATCGTAGACGGCCACGTCGACGTTCTTCACGACGGACGTCAGGATCGAGTCCTTGTAGTCGGCGAGGGCCTTGTCGCGGTACTGGTCGGAGTCGACGCCGATCGCCCAGGCGCCGTCCTGCGCGGCCACGGCCTCGATCGAGCCGGTGCCCGACAGGCCCGCGGCGCTGTAGATGACGTCCGAACCGGAGTCGAGCATGCCCTCGGCGATGCCCTTGGCGCGCAGCGGGTCCTGGAAGCCCTTGAGGTCGCTCTCGTAGAGGTACTTCACGTCGACCTTGACGTCGGGCTTGGTGTCCTTGACGCCCTGGACGAAGCCGGCCTCGAACTTCTTGATCAGGTTGTTGTGCACGCCGCCGATGAAGCCGACGTTGCCGGACTTGCTCTTCAGCGCGGCGGCCACGCCGGCGAGGTACGAGCCCTCGTGCTCGGCGAAGGTGATGCCGGCGACGTTCTCCGCCTGCGACGCCTCGTCTATCACGGCGAAGGTGGTGTCGGGGAAGTCCTTGGCGACCTTGTTGACGGACTTGCCGTAGGCGAAGCCGACCCCGATCACGGGGTTGTAGCCCGCCTCGGCGAGGGAGGTGAGCCGCTGCTCGCGGTCGGCCTCCGTCTCGCCGTCCCGGGCGGTCAGCTCCTTGCCGCCGATGTCGAACTCCTTCTTGGCCTTGTCGTACCCGCGGGCGGCCGACTCGTTGAAGGAGGCGTCGCTGCGGCCGCCGACGTCGAAGGCGAGGCCGACGCCCTTGTCGCTGCTGCCGCTGTCGTCGCTGCTGCACGCAGCACTGGTGAACGCGAGGGCCGCGGTTGCCACGCCCGCGGCGGCGATCTTGGTTACCCGGCGCAAGAGGACTTCCCCTTCGTCTTGCGAAGCGCCTCTTTCCGGCGCTGCTTCCGGGGCATCGTAACGCGCGTAGACAGAGCTGAACCTCAGGCAACGAGTCCGTTACCGGATCGTCTCCGCGCCGGTGTGTCCGGCGGTGCGGGCGACGCGGGCGGATATCGGCTGACCTGTCGGTTCGTGCGGTACCGGGCGGCTTGCGGGGGCCTGCGCACGGGCCGGTGCGGCGGGCTCCTCCCGGGCCCGGCCGGCGGCCGCCGTACGGGTCGCGGCGGCGGCCCGGCGCGTGGCGTGAACCGTGATGCCCGTGACGCCCGCGAGAGCCGTGAGGCCGAGGACGACGACCCCCCGCCAGCCGACCGCGTGGAAGGCGACCGCCCCGGCGGTGGCGCCCGCGCTGTTCCCGACGTAGTACGCGACCTGGTACAGCGCCGACGCCTGCGCCCGGCCCGTCCGCGCCGCGTGGCTGACCGAGGCGGAGGCGACCGCGTGCCCCGCGAAGAAGCCCGCGGTCAGCAGCACCAGCCCGGCCAGGACGGCGGCCAGGGAGTCCCCGAGCGTCAGCAGCAGCCCGGCGCCGGTCGTGCCGGCGGCCGCGTACAGGGTGCCGCGGCGGCCGAGGCGCGCGACGAGCCGGCCGGCCGCGGCGGAGGAGCCGGTGCCGACGAGGTAGATGACGAAGACCGAGCCGATGAGGCCCGAGGACAGCCCGAAGGGCTCACCGGCCAGCCGGTAGCCGATCATCGTGTAGACCGCGCCGAAGACGGTCATGAACAGCAGGCCGATCGCATACAGCCGGCGCATCAGCCCGTCGGCGAGATGGCCGCGTACCGTCCGCGCGAGCGCCCGCGGCGCCAGCGGGGCGGCGGCGAAGTGCCGGGCGCGCGGCAGCAGCACGCGGAACGCGACCGCGCAGAGCAGCGAGAGCACCGCGACGGTCCCCAGCGCCGCCCGCCAGCCCCAGGCGTCCGCCGTCCAGCCGGTGAGGATGCGGCCGGCCATGCCGCCGATGCTGTTGCCCGCGACGAAGAGTCCGACGGCGCCGATCACCGCCCGGGCCCGTACCTCCTCGGCGATGAACGCGATCGCCGACGCCGGGATCCCGGCGATCGCCGCGCCCTGCAGCGTGCGCAGCGCGACGAGCCAGCCCAGGTCGGGTGCGAACGGCAGCGCCAGCCCCAGCAGCACGGCGGCCGTCAGCGACCACGTCATCGTCGCCCGCCGGCCGAACCGCTCCGAGACGGCGCTCAGCGGCAGCACCGCGAGCGCGAGGGCGGCGGTGGTGGCCGAGACGGTCCAGCTGGCGGCGCCGGGGCTGACGCCGAGGTCGGCGGAGAGGGCGGGCAGCAGGGCCTGGGTGGCGAAGAGGAGGGTGAAGGTGGCGACGCCGGCGGCGAACAGGGCGAGGAGCACGCGGCGGTAGCCGGGCTCCCCGGGCGCGTGCTGCGGAAGGGCGCCCACCTCGGCGGGCGCCCCGGTAGCGGAGGGCATGCGGCGAACGTACGGCGCTCCCGCTCATGCGTCCAATACGGAAAACGGCGATAATCGATGCCGTGGTGAATGAGCAGAGGTCACAGGGGCCGATGTCACGGTCCCGTCATCCGCAAGACATGTCGCCGGCCGGCGCCGGGGAGCCGGGGGAGTGGGGCGGGGTGCTCGCGCCCCGGCTCGCGCAGTTCGCCGCCGTCGCCCGCGAGGAGCACGTCACCCGGGCCGCCCGGGCGCTCGGCGTCCCGCAGCCGACGCTGAGCCGGGCGATGGCACGGCTCGAAGCCGACCTGGGCCTCGCGCTCTTCGCCCGCCGCGGCCGCACCCTGACGCTGACCACCGCCGGCCGCGACTTCCTCGCCCACGCCGAACGCGCGCTGGCCGAGGTCGGCAGGGGCGCCGAGGCCGTACGCGCCGACGCGCACCCCGAGACGGGCAAGGTCGCCTTCGGCTTCCTGCACACGCTCGGCTCCGAGACCGTGCCGGGGCTGCTGCGGGAGTTCCGCCGGGACCACCCGCGGGTGCGCTTCGCGCTGGTGCAGAACTACGGCGAGTGGATGCTGCAGCGGCTGCGCGCGGGCGAGTTGGACCTGTGCCTGACCTCACCGGTGCCGGACGCGCCGGACCTGACGGCGCGGCGCCTGGACGAGCAGCGCCTCCGGCTCGTCGTACCGGACGACCACCGGCTGGCCGGGCGGCGGCGCATCCGGCTCGCGGAGGTGGCGGAGGAGCCCTTCGTCACCCTGGAACCGGGCTACGGGATGCGGCGGATGCTGGAGGCGCTGTGCGCGGAGGCGGGGTTCGCGCCGCGCATCGCGTTCGAGGGGGAGGAGGCGGAGACGATCCGCGGGCTGGTGGCGGCGGGGCTGGGGGTGGCACTGCTGCCGCCGCCGGCGGTGCCGCGGCCGGGGGTGGTGGAGCTGAACGTGACGGCGCCGCGGGCGGTGCGGGAGATCGGGGTCGCGTGGGTGGCGGGGCAGCAGGAGACGCCGCCGGTGGCGGCGTTCCGCCGGTTTCTGCTGGGACGCCGCGGCCAACTCCTGGCGGGCTAGCAACCCGGCAACCCGGGCAACGCGGGCAACGCGGGCAACTCAGCAACCCGGCAATTCACCAACCCCGCACACCCACCCCAGGGTAGGCCGCCCCTCCGACAGCCCACCTGTCCGCCGCCGCGGTAACGCCCGCGGCCGCGACCGGACCGGACCGCGCCTACGCCGGGGCGAAGCCCGTGGCCAGCGGCATCCGCAGACCTATCGGCGGCGGCGCCGCCAGCGCGTCGGCGACCGGCCTGCTGTACGGCCGACCGAAGAGCGAGCCCCTGACGAAGTCGGCGGCCAGGGCGAGGACTTCCGGCCGGTGCTGGTGCAGCCCGTGCCCGTCGGAGTGCACCTCGAAGCGGCACACGTCGCGGTTGGCCTTCTTCGCCCGCACCGCCAGCCGGTACGACAGGTCCGGATCGGTGCGCTCGTCGTCCGTGCCGTGCACGAGCAGCACGCTGCGCCCGCTCAGCTGCCGTACGGGCTCCGCGTCCGCCGCCTGCGCGTCCGGCAGCCACGGCGCCAGCGCCAGCACCGAGACGACCGCCTCGTGCCCGGCCGCGCGCAGCGCCGCGCGCCCGCCGACGTCGGTGCCGACCAGCGCCACCGGCACGTCCCCGTACCGCCGTACGACCTCCTCCAGTGCCCACTCCGCGTCGTGCGCCGCGTCCGCCGCCGCGCCGTTCCAGCCGCGGCAGCGGTAGTGCACGGTGTGCGTGACGAGCCCCTCGGCGCGCCCGGCGCGTCCCAGCCGGCGGGCCAGCGACCACACCGAGGCGGCGGCCAGCCGCGACGGCCGGCGGCTGCTCTCCTCCTCGCCCGCGGGCAGCAGCAGCGCCACCGCCTGCGCCGAGGCCGCCCCGGTGGCGCGGCCGAGCCGGGCGGGGCGGGTCACGCTGGTCTCCTGTGCCATGGCAGCACGATCGCAGATGCCCTGCCCCGCTGCCCACCCGTCTGCGCCGGTGCCGCCGCGCTCCTATCCGCCCCGCCCGTACGGCAGTTGCGGCCCGGCCCGTACCGCGGCGGCGGGCCGGCGCCCACCCGCCGGCGAACGGCCCGCGCCCGCCGGGCCCCACCGGGCACCCGCCGCCGCACCGGCCCCGCCGCCGACGTCCGCCGCCGGGCACGGCTCTACGCGCGTAGGATGTCGCCAACCGTGACGCGAAAGGGGCGTGCCGCATGACGGACGACAACGGCAGAGGCGGGAGCGCGGCGGCCGGCGCGGGGCGGGCGGCGCTGCCGGACACGGACCGGATCCGGCGTGCCCCCAAGGTGCTGCTCCACGACCACCTCGACGGCGGGCTCCGCCCCGGCACCGTCGTGGACATCGCCCGCGAGACCGGCTACTCCGGGCTGCCGGAGAGCGATCCCGAGCGACTCGGTGCCTGGTTCCGGGAGGCCGCCGACTCCGGTTCGCTGGAGCGCTACCTGGAGACCTTCGCCCACACCTGCGCCGTGCTGCAGACCCGCGACGCGCTGGTGCGGGTCGCCGCCGAGTGCGCCGAGGACCTGGCCGCCGACGGCGTCGTGTACGCCGAGGTGCGCTACGCCCCCGAGCAGCACCTCCAGGGCGGGCTGAGCCTGGAGCAGGTGGTGGAGGCGGTCAACGAGGGCTTCCGCGAGGGCGAGCGGCGCGCGTACGCCGCCGGGCGCCGCATCCGCGTCGGCGCGCTCCTGACCGCGATGCGGCACGCCGCCCGCTCGCTGGAGATCGCCGAACTGGCCAACCGCTACCGCGACCTCGGCGTCGTCGGCTTCGACATCGCCGGCGCCGAGGCCGGCTTCCCGCCCACCCGCCACCTCGACGCCTTCGAGTATCTGAAGCGCGAGAACAACCACTTCACCATCCACGCCGGCGAGGCGTTCGGGCTGCCGTCGATCTGGCAGGCCCTGCAGTGGTGCGGCGCCGACCGGCTCGGCCACGGCGTGCGGATCATCGACGACATCCACGTCGCCGAGGACGGCACCGTCAAACTCGGCCGGCTGGCGGCGTACGTGCGCGACAAGCGGATCCCGCTGGAGCTGTGCCCGACGTCCAACCTGCAGACCGGCGCCGCCGCGTCGTACGCCGAGCACCCCATCGGGCTGCTGCGCCGGCTGTACTTCCGCGCCACGGTCAACACCGACAACCGGCTCATGAGCGGCACGAGCATGACCCGTGAATTCGACGAGCTGGTGCGCACGTTCCACTACACGCTCGACGACATGCAGTGGTTCACCGTCAACGCCATGAAGTCGGCTTTCATTCCTTTCGATGAAAGACTGGCGATGATCAATGAGGTCATCAAGCCCGGGTACGCCGGGCTGAAGTCGGAGTGGCTCTTTCGCTGACCCGCCCCGACCTGCGGACTCTGCGGGAATTCGGGTCGTGTGGCGATGGTCGTACGATCCGCGGATAGGGCCGTACGGGCCAATTGCCGCCCCGGCGGGGCGGTCATTGCCGCGGCGATATCCGGCTGGCTACGTTTCTCGTTGCCGCTCGATATCCGCAAGGACGAGGACCTGAATCCCATGAAGACCCGCAAGATCGTCGGTACCGCACTGCTCGGCGCCGCCTTCGCCGCCGGGGCGACGGGCACCGCCTCCGCAGCGTCCGCCCCCGCCCTGCCCGACCCGGTCGGCCAGCTGACCGCCCCGCTGGAGAACGTCACCGGCTCCCAGGTGGCGAGCAACAACGGCACGCCCGCCGCCAAGCCGACCGGCCAGCAGACCGCCCAGCCCCCGGGCCTCGGCCAGCTCGGCGCCCTGACCGGCGTCCTTCCCCTCGGCAGCCTCACCGGCGGCGGCCTGCCGCTCTGACGGATGCGGGCGAACGCACCCGGGCACCGGGGCCGGCATCCGCACCGGATGCCGGCCCCGGCGGCGCGTTGCCGGGGGAGGTCCGTCGTCGGCACCGGACGAAACGCCGCCCTACGGGGCGATCTCGACCGTGGGGATCCTCGGGGCCGGGCCCTGGGCCGCCCCGTCCCCGGCCCGCTGCGCTTCCCCCGCCGCGGCCGGCTGCCCCGCCCCGGCCGCCTGCTCCGCGTGCGCCGCTCCCGCCGCCCGCCCCGGCGGGCGCCGGCGGCGCAGCCGCGCCCGGGCGGCCGGGACCACCGCCAGGTGCGCCAGCGCTATCCCCAGGATGTGCAGCAGCATCGTGTCCACGTTCGCGACGTGCCCCGGCACCGCCGTCTTCAGCAGCTCCACGACCAGCGCCAGCATCGCGCCGGCGAAGACGGTACGGGCGAACGAGCCCGCCACCGACACCCGCACCCGCCCGCCCACCAGCGGCAGCAGCACCCCCGCGGGCGCCAGCACGAGCAGCGACTCGACGACGTGCCGCAGCGCCGACCAGGGGTCGTCGGCGAACTCCGCCCGGATCGTGGTGAGCGGGCGCAGATTCGCCGCGTCAACCCACGGCACGGCGTTGGGGCGGAGCGTAAACCACCAGACTGCGGTCAGATGCAGGACTAGGAGGACAACGCCGGCCATCCGGAATCTGAGGGCGGCCGTTCCGCCCGTCGCATGGCGCTGCACGCAGGCAAGGACGACGCCGCCGCCCCGTACGGTTCCCGCGTTCCGCCGGCGGGGTGAGCGAGGGGTGAGGGGGCGGCTCAGGCGGCGGGTTCGCCGACGGTGCTGTCCGGCGTCCGGATCACCTCGTCGGTGCAGCGGTACGCGTACGGCTCGTCGCCCTCCTCCGGCCCCGCCAGCACCGCCGTACGGTCCTCGCCCACCGCGTACGTGCACACCAGCTGCGCCAGCACCGGCGACCCCAGCGTCTGCGGGTCCCGGCTGAGCCGCACCGTGCCCGCCGGGTCCCCGGAGCGGACGTCCACCACCCGCAGCCCGGCGACGGCGGTGGAGTAGCCGGCCTCCCGCTCGTCGTCGCTCGGCTCCCGCGTCAGCTCGGCCAGCAGCCGCGCGGCCAGCTCCGCACCCGTCACGTCGTCGGGGACGCCGCGGGGCACCGGCGCCAGCTGCCTGCCGCACACCAGGTACACCGGCCGCAGCGTCTCGCCGTCCGCCGGGCTCCCCGCCGGCGACGGGCCGCCCGGCGCGCACTCGGCCCGCGCGGGCGCGCTGCCGGCGTCCACGGGCACGGAGGTGGGCCGGATTCCGCACCCGGTGGCGGACACCGCGACGGCGAGCACCGCCAGGGCCGTCAGGGCCGCGAAGACCGGCCGGTTCGAGGCTGCCGCCCTCACTCGTCCTCCTGCTCCAGGGCCTCCGCCGCCGCCGACGAATCCCGCGGCAGCCGGAGCGTGAACACCGCCCCGCCCGCGGGGTCGTTGGCCGCGGTGATCGTACCGCCGTGGATGCGGGCGTTCTCCACCGCGATGGACAGCCCGAGGCCGCTGCCGTCGGAGCGCGGCCGGGCCGTGTCCGCCTTGTAGAAGCGGTCGAAGACGTGCGGCAGCACCCCGGCCGGGATGCCGGGGCCGTTGTCCTTGACCTCGATCAGCAGGTCCCCGGCGCCGGGCGCGTCCGCCGTGGTGCGCACCGACACGCGCACGGGGGAGCCGCCGTGCTTGAGCGCGTTGCCGATGAGGTTGGCGAGGATCACGTCGAGGCGCCGCGGGTCGAGGCGCGCGACGATGCCGCGGTCGGCGTCCAGCTCCACCGCGTCCAGCCACGCGCGCGCGTCGATGCAGGCGGTGACCTGGTCGGCGACGTCGACGTCGTCGAGGACGAGCCGGGCGGTGCCGGCGTCGAAGCGGGTCACCTCCATCAGGTTCTCCACCAGGTCGTTCAGCCGCCGGGTCTCCTGCACCACCAGCTGCACCGCGGGCGCGATCATCGGGTCGAGGTTCTCCTGCTCCTCCTCCAGCACCTCGGACACCGCGGTCATCGCGGTCAGCGGGGTGCGCAGCTCGTGCGACATGTCGGCCACGAAGCGCCGGCTGGACTTCTCCCGCTCGCTCAGCTCCTCCACCCGCTGCTGCAGCCGCTCCGCGGTCTGGTTGAACGTCCGCGACAGGTCGGCCAGCTCGTCGGTGCCCGTCACCCGCAGCCGGGTGTCGAGCTTGCCCTCGCCGAGCCGCCGGGCCGCCTCGCCGAGCCGCTGCACGGGGCGCAGCACCGTGGACGCGGCGCCCTGCGCCAGCAGCGCGGAGCCGACGAGGGACAGGCCGGTGGCGATGCCCAGCGACCAGGCCAGGGAGTTGAGGTCGCGGCGCTCGGAGTCGAGGGACTTGAACATGTAGCCGGTCCAGTCGGTGCCGATCACCCGGGCGCCGCCGACGAGGTACGGCGTGCCGTCCATCGTCACCCGCTGCCAGTACAGGTGGTACGGCGACTTGCCGTCGCGCCGCTGGTCGACCGCGGACTTCAGCGGCTTCGGCACGTCGCGCAGGCTGAACGACGGGTCGGAGCGCTCCACGCAGCCGGGCTCGTCGGCGCTGCCGTCGGTGACGAGTATCACGTCGTAGTTCTGCGTGGTGTCCGACAGCCGCCGCGCGGCCTTGCCGAGGTCGGAGCAGCCGACGCGCAGGTCCAGCTCGCCGCTCTCGTCGTTGAGCGACTCCCGGAAGTCCTTGAGCGACGCGTCCTGGGTGCGGGTGAGCACCGAGTCCCGGTTCAGCCAGTACGCGATGCCGGCCACGGACACCGCCGAGACCAGCGCCACCAGCGCGAAGACGATGACCAGACGCAGTCGCAGGCTGATCCAGCGCAGCAGTCCCGCCGCCCAGCCGCGTACGAGCCCCTGCCGGCCCTGCGTGTCGGAGGGGCCCGTGCTCACGAGGGCGGATCCAGCCGGTAGCCCACGCCCCGGACGGTCTTGATCAGGGTGGGCGCGGACGGCACGTCCTCGACCTTCGCGCGCAGCCGCTGCACGCAGGCGTCCACCAGCCGGGAGTCGCCCAGGTAGTCGTGTTCCCAGACCAGCTGCAGCAGCTGCTGGCGGGACAGCGCCTGCCCGGGCCGGCGGCTCAGCTCCAGCAGCAACCGCAGTTCCGTCGGCGTCAGTTGCAGATGCTCGCCGTCCTTCGTGACCGTCATCGCCGAGCGGTCGATGACGACGTTCCCGAACGTCGCCGAGTCCGTCGTCTCCCGCTCGCCGCGGCGCAGCACCGCGCGGATGCGGGCGTCCAGCACCCGTCCCTGCACGGGCTTGACGACGTAGTCGTCGGCGCCCGACTCCAGCCCGACGACCACGTCGATGTCGTCGCTGCGCGCGGTCAGCAGGATGATCGGCAGCTGGTCGGTGCGCCGGATGCGGCGGCACACCTCGAAGCCGTCGATGCCCGGCAGCATGACGTCCAGCACGATCAGGTCGGGCCGCTGCTCACGCAGCAGCTTCAACCCGTCCTCACCGGTCGCCGCGGCGGTCACGCGGTGGCCCTGGCGGGAGAGGGACATCTCCAGCGCGGTGCGGATGGCGTCGTCGTCCTCGATCAGCAACAGAGAAGGCACGCGGGTCATTCTGGCAGGGAGGGCCGGAAGGGGCGAGTTCGCCGTCATCGCGGCCGGTGGCGGGCCCGCGGGGGCCGGGGTAAGGGGCGCGCTTCCCTGTTGCACGCCTGTGACAGTCGGCGGACAGCGCGATGAAGTCGGGACGCCAGGATTTCAGACGTCGGGCAAGCCCGGCACGGAAAGCCGACCGAAGCAGACTCCACCGACGGGGGGCGTGAGATGAACGCACTGCACGACAGCACCACCAGCGCAGCGGTTCACACGCGCCTGCACGCCAAGGGGGGAAGTGCTGAGGGGATGGCTCCCGCCCGCGCCGTGCGCGGAGCGGGGGAGTCCGGTGCCGCGAACGCGCGGGGGTGCGGCCGCGGCACCGGGCGTCGTCCTCCGTACATGGTCGCCATCGGGGGCGGCACGGGACCCGGGGGAGCCGGCGCACCGCCGGCGGGGACCGGGCTGCCCGCGGACCGAGGGGGGAACACCGGGGGAAACACCGCGGGGGACGACGGCACGGCCGGGGGGGACAGCGGGAGGAAGGGGGCGTACGGAGAGGTGCCGGGGGAACCGGCCGGCGCGCAGGCCGGGGCCGCCGCGGAGGCGGACAGCACCGCGGCGTTCACCGCCTACGTCGCCGAGCGGCGCGCCTCTCTGTACGCCACCGCCTACCACCTGACCGGCGACCGGTTCGAGGCGGAGGACCTGCTGCAGAGCGCGCTGTTCTCCACCTACCGGGCCTGGGACCGGATCAGCGACAAGGCGGCGGTGGGGGGATACCTCCGCCGGACGATGACGAACCTGCACATCAGCGCGTGGCGCCGGCGCAAGCTCGCGGAGTACCCGACCGAGGAACTCCCCGAGTCGGCGGGGGAGTCGGACGCCATGCGCGGCACGGAGCTGCGCGCGGTGCTCTGGCAGGCGCTGGCGCGGCTGCCCGAGATGCAGCGCACGATGCTCGTGCTGCGCTACTACGAGGGCAGGACCGACCCGGAGATCGCCGACGTGCTGGGGATCAGCGTGGGGACCGTGAAGAGCAGCATCTGGCGCTCGCTGCGCCGGCTGCGCGACGACGAGGCGCTGAGCTTCGGGCGGGACCGGGAGGAGTCGTTCGAGGAACTCGTGGCCTGACGGGCCGATGACCGGGACGGGGGGACCCGGGGCCACGGGAGGGGAAAAACGGGGGAAATCGGGGGATACGGGGGAACGGGGGGCACGGGGGAAGACCGCGGGGCTGTACGGGGGCCGGGGGGCGCTCGGAGGCTCCGGGGGACAGGGGGACGGTGCGGGGCCGGGCGCGCGGGGGGTGCGCCCGGCCCCGCACCGTGTGCGCGACCGCGCCGGGGCGGGCGGGCCCTCAGTACGCCGAGCCGGCCACGCCCAGGCTGCCCGTCGGGTGCCAGACCGTCTTCGTCTCCAGGAACGCCGTCAGCCGCCCCGTGCCCGGGTCGGCCGTCCAGTCCGTCCCCCCGGGATCAGCGGACGGGCGCAGCACCCGCTTCAGGTTGTCCGCCGCGGCGACCTCCAGCTCCCGCGCCAGCTCCGCGTCCGCGCCGGTCAGGTCGATGGCGTTGACGTCCTGGTGCGCGGCGAGCGTCGGCGCGATCTCGGCGGTGCGGCCGGAGAGCACGTTGACGACGCCGCCCGGCACGTCCGACGTGGCCAGCACCTCCGCCAGCGACAGCGCCGGCAGCGGCCGCTCCTCCGCGGCGACCACGACCGCCGCGTTGCCGGTGGCGATCACCGGGGCGAGCACCGACACCAGACCCAGCAGCGCCGACTCCTGCGGCGCGACGACGGCGACGACGCCCGTCGGCTCCGGCGCGGACAGGTTGAAGTACGGCCCGGCGACCGGGTTCCCGGCGCCGGCGACCTGGGCGACCTTGTCGGTCCACCCCGCGTACCAGACCCAGCGGTCGATCGCCGCGTCCACCTGCGCCGCCGACTTCGCCTTCGACAGCCCCTCGGCGTCGGCGACCTCCGCGGTGTACTGCTCGCGCCGCCCCTGCAGCATCTCCGCCACCCGGTAGAGCACCTGCCCGCGGTTGTACGCCGTGGCGCCGGACCAGCCGGCGACGGCCTTGCGGGCGGCGGCGACCGCGTCGCGGGCGTCCTTGCGGGAGGCGCGGGGGGCGTTGGCCAGCCACCGGCCCCTGCCCGCCGCGCCGCCGGCCGATTTCGCAGCGGTCACCTCGTACACCCGCCCGCTCTCCGAGCGGGGGAACTTCCCGCCCACGTACAGCTTGTAGGTCTTGAGGACCGACAGCCTCGCATCCGCCTGACTCATCGCAGGTATGCCTCCAGCCCGTGGCGGCCGCCCTCGCGGCCGAAGCCCGACTCCTTGTAGCCGCCGAACGGCGACGCCGGGTCGAACTTGTTGAACGTGTTCGCCCACACGACGCCGGCGCGCAGCCGGTCGGCCACCGCCAGGATCCGCGAGCCCTTCTCGGTCCACACCCCGGCGGACAGCCCGTAGGGGGTGTTGTTGGCCTTCGCCACCGCCTCCGCGGGGGTGCGGAACGTCAGCACCGACAGCACCGGGCCGAAGATCTCCTCGCGGGCGACGCGGTGCGCCTGCGTCACGCCGGTGAAGAGCGTCGGCGCGAACCAGTAGCCGCTGGTGGGCAGTTCGCACGGCGCCGTCCAGCGCTCCGCGCCCTCCGCCTCGCCGGCCTCGGCCAGCTCCGTGATCCGGGCGAGCTGCTCGGGGGAGTTGACGGCGCCGATGTCGGTGTTCTTGTCCAGCGGGTCGCCCAGCCGCAGCGTGCCGAGCCGCCGTTTCAGCGACTCCAGCACCTCGTCGGCCACCGACTCCTGCACCAGCAGCCGGGAGCCGGCGCAGCACACCTGGCCCTGGTTGAAGAAGATGCCGCCGACGATGCCCTCGACGGCCTGGTCGACCGGCGCGTCGTCGAAGACGATGTTGGCGCCCTTGCCGCCCAGCTCCAGCGTGAGCCGCTTGTCGGTGCCGGCGACGGCGCGGGCGATCTCCTTGCCGACGGCCGTCGAGCCGGTGAACGCGACCTTGTCGACGTCCGGGTGCGCGACGAGCGCCGCGCCGGCGTCCCCGTAGCCGGGGAGGATGTTGACCACGCCGGCCGGCAGCCCGGCCTGGCGGCAGATGTCGGCGAAGAACAGCGCGGACAGCGGGGTGGTCTCGGCCGGCTTCAGCACCACGGTGTTGCCGCAGGCCAGCGCCGGGGCGATCTTCCAGGCCAGCATCAGCAGCGGGAAGTTCCACGGGATGACCTGGCCGGCGACGCCCAGCGGCTTCGGGTCGGCCCCGAAGCCCGCGTAGCCGAGCTTGTCGGCCCAGCCGGCGTAGTAGAAGAAGTGCGCGGCGACCAGCGGCAGGTCGGCGTCCCGGGTCTCGCGGATCGGCTTGCCGTTGTCCAGCGTCTCCAGCACCGCCAGCTCGCGCGAGCGCTCCTGGATGATGCGGGCGATGCGGAACAGGTACTTGCCGCGCTCCGCGCCCGGCAGCGCCGACCAGGGGCCGAACGCCCGGCGGGCGGCGGCGACCGCCCGGTCCACGTCGGCCTCGCCGGCCCGCGCGACCTCGGAGAGCACCTCCTCGGTGGCCGGGGCGACGGACTTGAAGACCCTGCCGTCGGCGGCCTCGGTGAACTCGCCGTCGATGAACAGGCCGTAGCTGGGGGCGATGTCGACGACCGAGCGGGACTCGGGCGCCGGCGCGTACTCGAAGAGCTTGGTCATCTCGGCTCAGTCCACCGTCACGTAGTCGGGGCCGGAGTAGCGGCCGGTGCGCAGCTTCTGCCGCTGCATGAGCAGGTCGTTGAGCAGGCTGGAGGCGCCGAAGCGGAACCAGCGGTTGTCCAGCCAGTCGTCGCCGGCCGTCTCGTTCACCAGCACCAGGAACTTCACCGCGTCCTTGGCGGTGCGGATGCCGCCCGCGGGCTTCACCCCGACCTGCACGCCGGTGGCGGCGCGGTAGTCCCGCACGGCTTCGAGCAGGACCAGGGTGTTGGCGGGGGTGGCGTTGACGCCGACCTTGCCGGTCGAGGTCTTGATGAAGTCCGCGCCGGCCAGCATGCCCAGCCAGCTCGCCCGCCGGATGTTGTCGTACGTGGACAGCTCGCCGGTCTCGAAGATCACCTTCAGCCGGGCCGTGCCGGCGGCCTCCCGCACCGCGCGGATCTGCTCGTAGACCTCCAGGTAGCGGCCGGCGAGGAACGCGCCGCGGTCGATGACCATGTCGATCTCGTCCGCGCCCGCGGCCAGCGCCGCGCGGGTGTCGGCGAGCTTCACCTCCAGGGCCGCGCGGCCGGAGGGGAAGGCGGTGGCGACCGAGGCGACCTGCACCCCGGAGCCGGCCAGCGCCCCGGCTGCGGTGGCGGCCAGGTCCGGGTACACGCAGACGGCCGCGACCTGCGGGGTCGTGCGGTCGGTCGGGTCGGGGGTACGGGCCTTGGCGCACAGCGAGCGCACCTTGCCGGGGGTGTCGGCACCCTCCAGCGTCGTCAGGTCGATCATCGAGACCGCCAGGTCCAGGGCGTACGCCTTGGCCGTGGTCTTGATGGAGCGGGTGCCCAGGGCGGCGGCGCGGGCCTCCAGACCGACCGGGTCGACGCCGGGCAGCCCGTGCAGGAAGCGGCGGAGCGCGCCGTCGGAGGCCGTCACGTCCGCGAGGGACGCCGGCGGGCCCGCGGCTGCGGTGGGTATGCGGGGCATGGTCACCACACGAGCATATCTACCCGCGTAGCGTCCCGGGGAGGGTACGTGCGGACCCGGGGGATCGATGCGGGACCGCAATACCGGTGCGATGTCCGGAATCCGGACCGTCGGGCAGAATACGGCGGCATGAGCAAGGACTCCCAGGCCGCCCGGCCGAAGTACGCCGACCGCGCCTACCGCTCCGTCGCCGGCATCGCCGCCGGCGTCCTCCTGCTCGTCCTCGGCGGCTGGCTCGGCGGCGACGCCGTGGTCCGCGGCAGCGGGCAGGCCCGGGCGGTCGCCCTGGCCGCGCTGGTCGCGGGGGTGCCGCTGGTGGTGGCGCTGACGCTGCGGCCGGTGGTGTACGCGAGCGAGGAGCGGCTGCGGGTGCGCAACCCGTTCCGCACGATCGTGGTCCCGTGGGGGCGGGTCGAGGAGATCCGGGCGCGCTACTCCAGCGAGGTCGTCACCGAGGACGCCACGTACCAGATGTGGGCCATCCCGGTCTCGATGCGCGCCCGCAAGAAGGCGAACCGCCGCCGCGACCGGGCGGCCGGCGGCGGGCTGTTCAGCCCGTCCAACCGCCTGGCGCTGTCGGACCCGGCGTTGCGCCGCCCGGGGGACACCGGTGCCGACCCGGACCCGGCGGCCGACGACCTGACCCCGTCGGGCGACAAGTCGATCCGCGAGCTGCGCGAGCTGGCCCACGTGTACGCCGACCGCGAGGGCGCGCAGGGCCCGGTGTCGGTGCGCTGGGCGTACGAGATCCTGGCCCCGGCGGTCGCCGGCGGCATCGCGCTGATCATCGCCATCGCCGTCGGCTGACCCGGCGGGCCCCGGCCCGCTCCGCCCCCCCCGCTCCGCCCCCGGCCCGGCCGACCGCGCCCGGCCGTGCGCACCCGTACGGGTCAGCCGGGGCGTACCGCGCTGTGGATCGGCATGCTGTAGATCGACTCGGTGCGCACCGCGGCGCCGGGGCGCGGCGCGTGGAGCATGTGGCCGCCGCCGGTGTAGAGGCCGACGTGGCTGATGTCGTCGAAGAAGAAGACCAGGTCGCCGGGGCGCAGGTCGGAGACGGCCACGCGGGTGCCGAAGGTGACCTGGTCCCACGTCACGCGCGGGATCTCCACCCCGGCCGCCCGCCACGCGGCCTGCGTCAGCCCGGAGCAGTCCCACGCGTCCGGCCCGGTCGCGCCCCACACGTACGGCTCGCCCAGCTGCGCCTCGGCGAAGGCGATCGCGGCCCGGGCGCCCGCCGGGGCGGTGCCGTCGCCGGCGGGCGCGTCGGCCTCGCCGGTGATGGTCCCCTCGGCCAGCTCCTGCCGCTCCTCCTCCCGCTGCTCCCGCAGGCGGCGCTGCTCGGCGGCCTCGAGCCGGGCGTGCTCGCGGGCGCGGCGCTCGGCCTCGGCGCGCTCCGCGCGCTCCAGCCTGTCGAACTCGGCCCGCTCGCGGTCGCCGAGGTCCGCCTTCAGCTCGCGGGCCTCGGCGAGCTTGGCCCGCAGCGCCCTCTCCCGGCCGCGCAGCGTCGTCTCGCGGTCCCGGAGCCTGTCGACGGCGGCGGCCGCGGCCCTGCTCCGCTGACGGGCCTCCCGCTGCCGCTCGGTGAACTCGCCCAGGGAGTGGTGCTGCCGCTCCGACAGCCGGCTCAGCAGGTGGCGGTGGTCGGCGTAGCCCTGCGGGTCGGCCGCCAGCAGCAGAACGGCCGCCTGCGACAGGCCGGTTGCGCCGGTGCGGTACTGGGTGGTGACGTAGCCGGTCAGCGTGCGGCGGGCCTCGTTCACCCGCGCGGTCGCCCGGGCGGCGGCCGCGAGTCGGCGGTCGGCGCGCCGCCGCTGCTCGTCGGCCGCCGCCTCGGCCTCGTTGAGCCGCTGCCCCGCGACGCTCGCCTGCCGGTCCAGTACGCGGACGCGGTCGCGCACCTCGGCGGCCCGCCGCGCGGCCTCCTCGGCCCGCTCCCGCTGCTCGGCGACGGCGGACGGGCCGTCGCGGCCGTCGCCGTCGCCCGGCTCGTCCGCGCCGGCGGACTGCGTCAGCAGGATGGCGGCGGCCAGGACGGCGGCGCCCAGGACCCCGGAGCGTGAACGGCCGCGGGCAGGACGCGTACTTCCCGGAGTGACCAAGGCCGGAGGCTCCTTCCGCGGGCGGACCGTTCGAGCGTGCGCGGACGAGCTGAACGGGCCGGCTCTGCCACGTGTCGAGGAGGGAAACGCCACCCCGAACCGCTACCCGCCCCCGCCGCATCCCCAACCTCACGGGGCAGTACAGCTATACAGCTAGGGCTTGCGCGCGATGCCCCCGTACACCGAGACCTGCGCGTCGGTGACGGCGTCGGCACTGCCGACGCTGACCGGCTCGGGACGCCAGCGCGGCAGGGACTGGACGCCCGGCTCCACCAGTTCGAGCCCGTGGAAGAACCGCTCGATCTCCGGCTTGGAGCGGACCTGCATCGTCACGCCGCTCTTGCGGTAGACGGCCGCCACACCGGCCCACGCCCCGGGGTCGTAGTCCCCGGTCAGGTGGGACAGCGCCAGGTGGCTCCCGGGCGGCAGGGCGTCGAGCAACCGGCCGACGATGCCCGCCGGATCGTCGTCGTCGCCGATGAAGTGCAGGATGGCGATGAGCAGCAGGGCGACGGGCTGGTCCAGGTCGAGGGTCTCGCGCAGCTCGGGTGAGTCGAGGATCGCGTCGACGTCCCGCAGGTCCGCGTCGATGTACTTCGTTCTTCCCGCCGGGCTGCTGGTCAGCAGCGCCCGGGCGTGGGTGAGCACGATGGGGTCGTTGTCCACGTAGACGATGCGCGCGTCCGGGGCGACGGCCTGGGCGACCTCGTGGACGTTGGGAGAGGTGGGCAGGCCGGTGCCGATGTCGAGGAACTGGCGTATCCCGGCCTCTGCGGCCAGGTAGTGCACCGCCCGCCTGAGGAAGGACCGGTTCTCGCGGGGCGGGATGAGGCTGTTGGGGTTGGCCCGCATGCCCTCCTCGGCGGCCTTCCGGTCCGACGCGTAGTTGTCCTTGCCGCCCAGCAGGTAGTCGTAGACCCGGGCCGGATGCGGCCGGTCGGTGCCCAGGTCGCGGACCTGCTCCGGCGGACGCTCCCGGTGAGGCTGTTCGGGCTCGGACATCTCGCTCCGTTCCGTGAGGGCCGACGTCCGTAATCTACCGCCCCGGACGCACCGAGGAGCGGGAGAGCCGCATCTGGACACGCACCCCGTCCGGCCCTCCCGGACCGCCCGGACCCGCGAACAGCTCCCGGGCGTCAGAGTCCCGCCGCCGCCGACAGGTCCGTCTTCAGCGCCGCCAGCACCTCCGCCGCCGTCGCCCGCGCCGCCGGCAGGCCGCGGCGGCCGTCCGCGACCGGGACCACGACCTCCAGATAGCACTTCAGCTTCGGCTCCGTGCCGCTCGGCCGCACGATCACCCGCGCCGCCGCCACGCCCCGCTCGCGGCTGCCCGCCAGGGTGTAGCGCAGGCCGTCCGTCGGGGGGAGGGCCGCCGTGCCCGCCGCCAGGTCCTCCGCCTGCGTCACCCGCAGGCCCGCCGCCGACTCCGGCGGGCCCGCGCGCAGCCGGCGCATCGCCGACGCGATGACGTCCAAGTCCTCGACGCGGACGGAGAGCTGGTCGGTGGCGTGCAGGCCGTACTCGACCGCGAGGTCGTCCAGCAGGTCCTGCAGCGTGCGGCCGGCCGCCTTCAGCTCGGCGGTCAGCTCGGCGACGAGCAGGGCGGCGGTGATGCCGTCCTTGTCGCGGACGCCGGCGGGGTCGACGCAGTAGCCGAGGGCCTCCTCGTAGGCGTAGGCGAGGCCGTCGACGCGGGCCAGCCACTTGAAGCCGGTCAGGGTCTCCTCGTACGGCAGGCCCGCGGCCCGGGCGATGCGGCCCGTGAGGGAGGAGGAGACGATGGACGCGGCGAAGGTGCCCGCGGCCCGCTTGTGCACGAGGTGCGTGGCGAGCAGCGCGCCGACCTCGTCGCCGCGCAGCATCCGCCAGCCCGCGCCGCCGTCGGCGTCCGGGTCCGGTACGGCGACGGCGCAGCGGTCGGCGTCGGGGTCGTTGGCGATGATCACGTCGACGTCGGGGCCGTCCGCCGAGCGGGCCGCGGCGAACGCCAGGTCCATGGCCCCCGGCTCCTCCGGGTTGGGGAACGCGACCGTGGGGAAGTCCGGGTCCGGCTCGGCCTGCGCCGGGACCGGCACCGGGGGCGGGAAGCCGGCGCGGGCGAAGGCGGCGGCCAGGGTGGCGCCGCCGACGCCGTGCAGGGCGGTGTGCACGACCCGTACGTCGCGCGGGCCGCCGGCGGCGACGACGGTGGCGGCCCGGTCGAGGTACGCGGCCACGACGTCCTCGCCCAGCACCTCCCAGCCGTCCTGCGGGCGGGGCACGTCGGCGAGCGGGCCCACCGCCTCGATGGCGGCGGCGATCCCGGCGTCGGCGGGCGGGACGATCTGCGAGCCTCCGCCGAGGTAGACCTTGTAGCCGTTGTCGCGGGGCGGGTTGTGGCTGGCGGTGACGGTCACCCCGGCGACCGCGCCGAGGTGGCGGACGGCGAAGGCCAGTACCGGCGTCGGCAGCGGGCGGGGCAGGACGGCGGCCCGGAAGCCGGCGCCGGTCAGGACGGCGGCGGTGTCCTCGGCGAAGGCGTGGCTCTTGTGCCGGGCGTCGTAGCCGACGACGACCAGCCCGCCGCCCGCGCCCTGCCCGTCGAGGTACGCGGCCAGCCCCGCGGCGGCGCGGATGACGACGGCGCGGTTCATCCGCATCGGCCCCGCGCCCAGCTCACCGCGGAGCCCGGCGGTGCCGAACTGCAGCGTGCCGGCGAAGCGGTCCGCGAGGGCGGCGGTGTCGTCCGCCCGCAGCAGGTCGGCCAGCTCGGCCCGGGTGTCGGGGTCGGGGTCCTCCGCCAGCCAGGCCCGGGCCCGGGCGGTGAGCGCGGCGGTGGCCGCGGCTGAGTCCCCGGCGGCGTCCGCGGTCGTGTCCGTGGTCACTGGTCGTCCTCTCCGTCGGCCCCCGGCCCCTCCGGGGCGTACCCCTCCAGTCTTCACACCCGGCGCAGCACCTCGGCGAGCAACCCGCCCATCCGGGCCGCCGAGTCGCGGCCCGCCTGGAGGACCTCCTCGTGGCTCAGCGGCTCGCCGGTCATGCCCGCCGCCAGGTTGGTCACCAGCGAGATGCCCAGCACCTCGGCGCCGGCCTCGCGGGCCGCGATGGCCTCCAGGACCGTCGACATGCCGACCAGGTCGGCGCCGAGGCGGCGCAGCATCTCGATCTCGGCCGGCGTCTCGTAGTGCGGGCCGGGCAGCTGGACGTACACGCCCTCCTCCAGGCTGGGGTCCACCTCCCGGCACAGCGCCCGCAGCCGCGGCGAGTACAGGTCGGTCAGGTCCACGAAGCGGGCGCCGGTGATCGGGGAGGCGGCGGTGAGGTTGATGTGGTCGCCGATCAGCACCGGCTGGCCCGGCCGCATGCCCTCGCGCAGGCCGCCGCAGCCGTTGGTGAGCACCACCGTCTTGCACCCGGCGGCCGCGGCGGTGCGCACGCCGTGGGCGACGGCGGCGACGCCGTGGCCCTCGTAGAAGTGCGTACGGCCGAGGAAGACCAGCGCCCTCCTGTCGCCCAGCCGGTACGAGCGGATCCGCCCCGCGTGCCCCTCCACCGCCGGCGGCGGGAAGCCGGGCAGGTCGGTGACGCGCAGCTCGTGGTCGGGCGTGCCCAGCGCTTCCGCCGCGGGCACCCAGCCGGAGCCCATCACGAGGGCGACGTCGTGGGACCCGGCCCCGGTGAGTTCGCGGAGGCGGTCGGCTGCGGCCGCCGCGTCGGGCGCGGCGTGGGGAGTGGATGCGTTCACGCGATGAGCGTAGCCCGTCACCCCCTACGCGCGTAGAAGCGGCCCCCCGCGGGCGCCGTCCGGGCCATCCCCCTACGCCCAGGGGGCGTGGGGGCACCCCCGCCCACGCCCGGGGGCGTAGGGGTGCCCCCGGCCCCCGCGCGGGTGCCGACGGCGGCGGCGATGGACAATGGGTTACGTGACTCGGATCGTGATCATCGGTGGTGGCCCCGGCGGGTACGAGGCGGCGCTCGTCGCCGCGCAGCTCGGCGCGGAGGTGACGGTCGTCGACCGCGACGGCCTGGGCGGCGCGTCGGTGCTCACCGACTGCGTGCCGTCGAAGACGCTGATCGCCACCGCGGAGGTGATGACCACCTTCGACTCCTCGTACGAGGAGCTGGGCATCATCGTCGCGGACGACACCCCGCCGGAGAAGCAGGCCGCCCGGGTCGTCGGCGTGGACCTGGGCAAGGTCAACGGCCGGGTCAAGCGGCTGGCGCTGGCCCAGTCCGAGGACATCGCCACCAGCGTGACCCGCGCCGGCGGCCGGGTCGTGCGCGGCCGGGCGGGTGTCTCGCCGCAGCAGGCCCCGGACGGGTCCCGTACGGTCCGCGTGACCGGCGCCGCAGCGGGCGGGCCGGAGGAGCTGGTCGCGGACGCGGTGCTGGTCGCCACCGGCGGCAGCCCGCGGGAGCTGCCCGACGCGCAGCCCGACGGCGAGCGGATCCTGAACTGGAAGCAGGTCTACGACCTCGACGAGCTGCCCGAGGAGCTGATCGTGGTCGGCTCCGGCGTCACCGGCGCCGAGTTCGCCGGTGCGTACCAGGCGCTGGGGTCGCGGGTCACGCTGGTCTCCAGCCGGGACCGGGTGCTGCCGGGCGAGGACCCGGACGCGGCGGCGGTGCTGGAGGACGTCTTCCGGCGCCGCGGCATGAACGTGATGAGCCGCTCGCGGGCGCAGAGCGCCAAGCGCGTCGGCGACCGGGTCGAGGTGACGCTCAACGACGGCCGGGTGATCACCGGTTCGCACTGTCTGATGGCGGTCGGCGCGGTGCCGAACACCCGGGGCGTCGGCCTGGAGGAGGCCGGGGTGCGGCTGACGGACTCCGGGCACGTGTGGACCGACAAGGTGTCGCGGACGAGCGTGCCCGGCATCTACGCCGCGGGCGACTGCACCGGCGTCTTCGCGCTCGCCTCGGTGGCGGCGATGCAGGGCCGGATCGCGATGTACCACTTCCTCGGCGAGACCGTGGCGCCGCTGCGGCTGAAGACCGTCTCCGCAAACGTGTTCACGGATCCCGAGATTGCCACGGTGGGTTACCAGCAGTCGGACGTGGACGAGGGGCGCATTGATGCACGGGTGATGAAGCTGGCGCTTCTGCGCAACCCGCGGGCCAAGATGCAGGGGGTGCGGGACGGTTTCGTGAAGCTGTTCTGCCGCCCCGGCACCGGGATCGTGGTCGGCGGCGTGGTGGTCGCGCCGCGGGCCAGCGAGCTGATCCACCCCATCTCGATCGCGGTCGACAACAATCTGACCGTCGAACAGATCGCGAAGGCGTTTACCGTCTATCCCTCCCTGTCGGGTTCGATCGCCGAGGTGGCGCGGCAGCTCCAGGCCAGCAAGGCGCCCGCCGACGACTAGGGCGGACCCGGTTCGCGCTCCGGGGTCCGCTCCGCGTCCGCACCGCGGCGACCGAGCGCCTATACCACCTTCGGATGTCGAAGAGGAGCATTTTCTTCTCATCGCCGTAAGCGGCTGAACGAACACTGTCTTTGGCGTTACTGTCGGTTTCGTGTTCGCTGCAGAACGTCGTCAGTTGATCCTGGAAATGGTGCGGGCCAACGGGGCCGTATCGCTCCGAGAGCTCGCCCGAGTCGTACAGACCTCCGAGGTGACCGTGCGCCGAGACGTACGGGCCCTGGAAGCGGAGGGCCTGCTGGACCGCAGGCACGGAGGTGCCGTCCTGCCGGGCGGTTTCACCCGTGAGTCCGGCTTCCCGCAGAAATCCCATCTCGCGACCGCGGAGAAGACCGCGATCGCCGATCTGGCCGCCGGATTCGTCGAGGAGGGGGAGGCCGTCGTCGTCGGGGCCGGCACGACGACGCAGGAGCTGGCCCGCCGGCTCGCGCGCATCCCCGGCCTCACCGTCGTGACCAACTCCCTGCTCGTCGCCCAGGCGCTGGCGCACGCGAACCGGGTCGAGGTCGTCATGACCGGCGGCACGCTGCGCGGCAGCAACTACGCCCTGGTCGGCAGCGGCGCCGAGCAGTCGCTCCAGGGGCTGCGCGTCTCGCGCGCGTTCCTCTCCGGCAGCGGGCTGACCGCCGAGCGCGGGCTGTCCACGTCCAACATGCTGTCGGCGAGCGTCGACCGGGCGCTGGTGCAGGCCGCGGCGGAGGTCGTGGTCCTCGCCGACCACTCCAAGCTGGGCACCGACACGATGTTCCAGACCGTGCCCACCGACGTGATCACCCGGCTGGTCACCGACGAGCCGCCGCCCAACGACGAGCGCGCCGCCACCGAGCTGCAGGCCCTGGCCGACCAGGGGGTGCAGATCGCGGTGGCGGGCCCGGAGCAGCCGGGCGGTGAGAGCGGCCCGCCGGCCCCGCCGCGCGGCCGGCACCCCCGGCCCGGCGGCGAGCGGCGGCGCGGCGACGACAGCGTGCCGCTGCCGGGCCAGCGGCGGACGCCGCAGGCCGCGGCGTCGGCGATGCGCGCCGCGGCGGCGCTGTCGGAGCCGGGCCGGGTGGCCGACCTGGCCCCGCGCCGGCGGTAGTCCGCGCCGGGCGGCGCGGGGCGGGCGGTCGCCGCGGCGGGCGGGGCGTCGGGGGCCTCGGGCCGTAGCGCCGGCCGGCGGGCGGTCGCTTCGGCGGGGCCGCCGCCCTGGAGGCGTCGCGCCCGCGCTCGACCTGCGTAGCGGGACATCGGCGCGGTCTCGGCCCGCTGCCGCACGTGGCACCGGCCTGTTGCCGCCCGTGGCGGGCGCAGCCTCGGCCCGCCGCGGCCCCCGGTCGGCGCCGACCGCGCCGTGGCGACCGGCCTCCCGGCCGCCGCCGTCAGGCGGAACGCGCGCGCAGGCCGTCGAGGGCCAGGTTCAGCAGGCGGTCGGTCACTCCGGTGTCGTCCGGGTTCTTCGCCGACGCCTTCTCCGCCGCGTACGCGATCGCGCTCGTCAGCCGCAGGATGTCCTCCGGGACGACGTCCGCGCGCAGCTCGCCGGACTCCCGCGCGCGGGCGGCCAGCAGCTCGACGGTGTCCCGCAGCTGCTTCTTGCAGTCGAGCATCAGGCCCTCGTCCATCAGCGTCGCGGCGACCCCGCGGATCGTGTTGGCCACGTCCACGTACCGCCGCAGCCACGCCGCCAGCACGTCCATCGGCGTCCTGCCCGCCTCCGCGGTCAGCGTCCGGGCCGCGGCGTCCAGCACGTCGACCTGGGTCTGGAAGACCTCGCCCATGAGCGCGAAGCGGTCCGGGAAGTGCCGGTACAGCGTGCCGATGCCGACGCCCGCGCGGCGCGCGATCTCCTCCAGCGAGGCGTCCGCGCCGCGCTCGCGGAAGGCCGCCGCGGCCTCGTTGAGCAGGCGTTCGTAGTTGCGGCGCGCGTCCGCGCGCATCGGCCGGCCCTGCGCCGTCGCCATGGCACCACCCTTCGTCGTCTCCGCTGCAGCCCAGAATGCCATTGCGAAAACGGAGGCACCCTCCGTATAGTGAAGCGGAGCTACCCTCCACTTCATTCTCCGTCGGAGGCACTTCTGTGTCCACATCCCTGCGCACGCCCCCGGGCCACGACGCCCGCGGACGCGGCCGCGGCCCCCGCGGCACCCGCGGTTCCCGTCCGGGGCTCGCGCTCACCGCGATCGTCGCCACCCAGCTGATGTTCCTGGTCGACGCCACGGTGGTGAACGTCGCACTGCCCGACATCGCGGTCGACCTCGGCTTCTCCTCGACCCGGATGTCCTGGATCCTCAACCTCTACACGCTCGCCTTCGGCGGCCTGCTGCTCCTCGGCAGCCGCATAGGCGACCGCATAGGCCGCCGCCGCGCCCTCGTCGCCGGCGTGCTCGCCTTCACCGCCGCCTCCCTCCTCGCCGGCGTCGCGCCCGGCGGCGGCTGGCTGCTCTTCGCCCGTACCGCCCAGGGCGTGGCCGCCGCGCTGGCCGCGCCCAGCACCTTCGCGCTGATCGCCACCAGCTTCCCCGAAGGCCGCCAGCGGGCCCGCGCGCTCAGCATCTTCGCCTCGATCAGCGGCGCCGGCTCGGCGCTCGGGCTGGTACTCGGCGGGGCGCTCACCGACATCGCGTCCTGGCGCTGGGTCTTCCTGATCAACCTGCCGGTGGGCCTCGCCATCGCCTGGCTCGCCCCCCGCCACCTCGACGAGACCCCGCGCCAGCGCGGCCCCTTCGACGCCCTCGGCGCGCTGCTCGGCACCCTGGGCATGACCTCGCTCGTCTACGCCTTCATCCGCACCGCGGAACAGAGCTGGGGCGACGGGCTCGCCCTCGGCGCCTTCGCCGCCGCGGCGGCGCTGCTCGGCGGCTTCCTCGCGGTCGAACTCCGCGTCCGCCGGCCGCTGGTGGTGCTGCGGCTCTTCGCCGACCGCAACCGGTCGGTCGCGTACGCCACGATGCTGATGATCCCCGCCGGGATGTTCGGCGTCTTCTACTTCACGACGCAGTACCTGCAGCGGTATCTCGACTACAGCCCGTTCCGCGCGGGCCTGGCCTTCCTGGCGCTCACCCTGCCCCTCTTCGCCGCGTCGCGCTTCGCGCCGCGCGCGCAGGCCAGGTTCGGGCCGAAGCGCACCGCGGTGGCCGGGCTGGCGCTCAACACCGCCGGCATCCTGTGGCTCAGCCGGATCGACGCCGGCTCCGGCTACGCCGACGGGCTGCTGGGGCCGCTGGTGCTCATGGGCGTCGGGGTCGGGCTGACCATGATGCAGCTGACCACGCTGATCCTCAGCGGCGTCGAACCGGCGGACGCGGGGTCGGCCTCCGGGCTGCTGCAGACGATGCAGTACGTCGGCGGCAGCCTGGGGGTGTCCGTGCTGGTCTCCGTCTTCGACGCGGGCCTGCGGCACTCCGCGGGGCACACGTTCTACGACGGGACGGGCGCCGCGTTCACCGCCGCGGCCGGGTTCTCCGCGGTCGCGCTGCTGCTGATGTCCGCCGCCCGGGGCGTACCCCGCAAGGCGTGACGGTCCGGCCGGGAGCGGGTCCGGGGCCGAGTCCGGGGCGGGTCCGGGGGCGGGCCGCCCCCGGACCCGGCCGCGCCGGCAGCCGGTTCAGTCCTTGATCTCGCAGATCACCGCGCCGGCCGTGACGGTCGCGCCGATCTCCGCGGCGAGGTCCTTGACCGTGCCGGAGCGGTGGGCGTTGAGCGGCTGCTCCATCTTCATCGCCTCCAGCACGATCACGAGGTCGCCCTCGGCGACCTCCTGGCCCTCCTCGACCGCCACCTTCACGATCGTGCCCTGCATCGGCGACGCCAGCGCGTCGCCGGAGACCGCGGACCCGGACTTCTTCGCCGCCCGCCGCTTCGGCTTCGACCGCCCGGCCGCCGCCGTGGCGACCGCGCCGAGCGACGCCGGGAGCGAGACCTCCAGGCGCTTGCCGCCGACCTCGACGACCAGCGTCTCGCGGCTCTCCCCCGCCGCCTCGGCCTCCGCGCCGCCGGCGAACGGGGGGATGACGTTCGCGAACTCCGTCTCGATCCACCGGGTGTGGACGCTGAACGGTTCGTCCCACGCGGCCGGTGCGAAGGCCGGGTCCCGTACCACGGCGCGGTGGAACGGCAGGGCCGTGGCCATCCCGGAGACCGTGAACTCCTCCAGCGCGCGCGCCGCGCGCTGCAGCGCCTGCTGCCGGGTGGCGCCGGTGACGATCAGCTTGGCCAGCAGCGAGTCCCACGCCGGGCCGATCACACTGCCCGACTCCACCCCCGCGTCCAGCCGCACACCCGGCCCGGCCGGCGGCTCGAAAGCCGTCACCGTGCCCGGCGCCGGCAGGAAGTCACGCCCGGGATCCTCACCGTTGATACGGAACTCCACCGAGTGCCC
>AZWL01000005.1 GCA_000514715.1 Streptomyces sp. CNH099
ACCGCCGCCCCGGCTACTACACCGTCCGCATCTCCGTCGTGGCCGTCTGCTACGTCGCCGGCTGGGCCGCCTTCGCCCTCGTCGGAGCCAGTTGGTGGACCCTGGCCATCGCCGCGGCCCTCGCCGTGGTCTTCGGCCAGGTCGCCCTGGTCGCCCACGACATCGCCCACCGCCAGGTCTTCCGGCTGCGCCGGGCCAGCGAGACGTCCGGCCGGATCGCCGGCGCCGCCATCGGCATGGGCTACGAATGGTGGCAGGACAAGCACACCCGCCACCACGCCAACCCCAACCATGAGGAACGCGACCCCGACATCGCCCCCGACCTGCTGGTCTGGACGCCCGAACAGGCTCGCGCCGCCCGCGGCCTGCCCCGCCTGCTCGGCCGCTGGCAGGCCGCGCTGTTCTTCCCGCTGCTCACCCTCGAAGGCATCAATCTGCACATCGCCGGCATCCGCGCCCTGTCCGGCCGGGCGGTCAAGCACCCCGTGCTGGAGG
Source organism: Streptomyces sp. CNH099 (assembly GCA_000514715.1). Classification (GTDB taxonomy): domain Bacteria; phylum Actinomycetota; class Actinomycetes; order Streptomycetales; family Streptomycetaceae; genus Streptomyces; species Streptomyces synnematoformans. The sequence goes on from AZWL01000005.1 coordinate 496, forward strand.
GCACACTGATGCTCGCGCACGTCGCGGCCTACCTCACCGCGCTGTTCCTCGTCCTGCCGCCCGGCATGGCGCTGGCGTTCCTCGCCGTACACCAGGGCCTGTTCGGCGTCTACCTCGGCTCGATCTTCGCCCCCAACCACAAGGGCATGCCGACCCTGAGCGGCGACGGCCGCCCGGATTTCCTGCGCCGCCAGGTGCTCACCTCGCGCAACGTCCGCGGCGGCCGCCTCACCGACATCGCGCTCGGCGGACTGAACTACCAGATCGAGCACCACCTCTTCCCGAGCATGCCCAGCCCGCACCTGGGCAAGGCCCAGGCCGTCGTGCGCCGCTACTGCCGCGAACTGGGCGTGAGCTATCTGGAGACCGGACTCATCGCCTCCTACCGGCAGGCGCTGCAGAGCCTTCACGACGCCGGCGCCCCGCTCCGCAGCGCCCCCCACACCGCCTGACACGCACCTCCCGAACCCCGCGATGACGGTAAGGGCGGCACCTGGCTCCACCTCACCGTCCACACCACCCGCGCACCCGACCCGCCGGGGCCTCCCCGGCCCGCCGCGTCACAAATCAGCCGCACCCGGACGAACTACAGGATGCTGCTCAGCCGGTCGGCACGCAGTGACTCATCGCCATCACAGGCGATGCCCATAGCCCCATCCGGACCGGCCGCATCAATCGTCGCCCGCCCAGGGCGCACGCCTCGCGACGAACCGGACGACCGGTACGTACACGGTCAGTTCGATGACTGGATCACTGCGGCCCCCTCTGCACCCTCTGGGGCGACCGGTGACTTCGGGCCCCTGCTTCCGGTTGCAGTTCTGGTGGCATTCACCTCCGTCCGCGGCCGTCCGAACGGCCTCGTTTTCGCCTCTGGGCCGCCGGTCAGGATGCAGTCGTCCCAGTTCGGACGGCAACACGGCGAGTTGGAAAGCGTGTTGGGTTCACACCCTTCGACGTGCGCGGGGCCCGGTTCATCGCAGGGTCGCGCCTTCTCGTGCGATCAGCCCGGTCCTGTCCAGTCAAAGGTGATGTGCTTGCTGGACCGGCCCTCGCGGCTCCACTGGAAGCCGAAGGCGTCGGCACGGTCCGCCACCGAGCGGCCCCAGGTCGCGACCTGCCCCGGGCCCGTTTCCGATCCGGGGAGGTTCGTCGTCTGGACCCGTGCGCCCTCGGGTGTCGTCGGCCCGGTGAGTGCGACCGCACCGGCCTCGACCCGGCCCGGGACAGCGGCCCGCCACTTTCCAAGATCGTCATCGACCTCGAACTCGATGGGGGCGAAATCCATGCCACGCATCTCGGCCCCGAACATGCTGATCATCTCCGCGGGCCAGCTACCGGCCTCACCGCTGAAGATCATCTGTAGCGCTTCGCGCTGCGCGGCGTCGGCACGCGCATCGAGGAAGACCGCCGCGTACGCGTCGGAGTGCTCGGCCCACACGTTGCCGACAAACGAGCCCAGCATCAGCACGTTGAGCCCGTCCACGGCGACGTCGCCGTAGTGCCCCTCACGGATGTGCCAGGCCAGGACTCCCTCACAGTGCCCGTCCGTCGGTGGCTGCGCGAACGAACAAGGACACGGAATATCGCATCTGCACGTGTCGAACCATTCGCCGGACACGTGCCATTGCGGAACGGTCTGCGTCGTCTCGGACATCTCGCCGCCTCCTTGCACACGGCGCTCCTACGACGCCGAGCAGTATGGAAGGAGACCCGAGGGCGGCAACAGGGCGCCGGTGCCCGAGTGACTCGCGTGATCGCGCCGGTGCCGAACTCCGGCCTGAGCAGCTCGGCAATCGCGTCATTTGCTCTCATTGTCTCACTGAACACGGTCGCGAGCCAAGGCGCCGGACCACCTCCGCCCTCGGCACCGACGCGCCATCCGCCGTCGTCCGTGGTGGGCTGGAACCATGCTTCCCCATCGGGAACGGCTGACGCCGCCCTTGCGATCCGGCGATCTGCTCCCGGCTCGACAGCTGGCCGCCGGCTGGTTCCTCATGTCGCTGATCGCCCTGCTCGCCTGGGTTCTGGTGGTCGCTCAGACGGACGACATGGGCGTGGGCCCGGGGACGATGGGCCTGAGCGTGCCGCTGTTCCTGCTGCTCTGGGTGGCCATGATGATCGCCATGATGTTCCCGTCCGTGGCACCGGTGGCCGTCACCTGGGCCCGGGCCATCGGCCGGCAGGCATCGGGGGCCGCTCGGGTGCTCAGGACCACCCAGTTCGTGACCGGGTACCTGCTCGCCTGGGCGGTGTTCGGCCTGCTCGTCTACGGGATGCTCGTCCTGTTCGGCGGTCTGGTGGAGGGCCGTCCCCAGGCCGGACGGTGGATCGGGGCCGGCGCCTTCCTCGCCGCCGCCCTGCAGCAGTTCAGCCCGCTGAAGGACGTCTGCCTGCGCCACTGCCGCAGCCCCATGAGCCAACTGGTGCGCTACGCCGGCTTCCGGACGAGGGCCCGGGACCTGCGGGTAGGGATCCATCACGGGCTGTACTGCGTCGGCTGCTGTTGGGGTCTCATGATCGTCCTGATTCCGCTGGGCTCGATGAACATCGCGGCGATGGCCGCGGTATCAATGATCATTTTCGTGGAGAAGCTGTGGCGCCTGGGCCCGCTGTTCTCCAGCGCGGTCGGCGCGGTGTTCCTGGCCCTGGCCGTCCTGACCGCGCTGGGTCTGCTGCACGATTTCCTGCTGCCCGGGCTGCGGGGTTCCTGAAGCGCCCGCCTCGGCCTGTCGCGGCGGTGGCGTACGGCGACCGGACGTCCCGCGGCCCGATGTCCGAGCCGGCCGGCGCCCCGCCGTGGATGAGGCACGCGGCCTCCTGCGCAGGACGAGGGCCTCGCTCCGAGCAGTCACGGCCACGGACGTGGACCTCGGTCTCGGCTGCATGATCCGGTGCCGTGACAGCAGCAAGACCGTCGTGCAGGCGCTCGGTGACGCGTTCGGCGCGCTGGACCCCTTCCCCCACGTCGCGCTGGACGCCGACGACCGGACCGGCGGGCCGGCGGCGGGCGAGAGCCTCGTCATCAACCAGCCGGGGCGCGTACTCCACCGTCGCGGAGCAGCGGGGATCAGGAGGCCGTGCACGCCTCCGGCGAGCCGGGGGGAAGCGCCGCGACCTCGGCCTCGATTCCCAGCGCAGTCATGCGGCCGTACCGATGCGTCCCTTGAAGACCTCGTGGCCGTGCCAGTGGAGATGGGCGGAGGCGGGGGCGGGCTGCCCCCGGCGCGGCCTGTTGAGCGGCCGATCGTGAAGGTTGTCGATGGTCAGCCCTGCCGGACTGCGCGCCACGTACAGCTCCGAGACCTGAATCCGCAGCTCCGCGGTGAGTCCGAGGGCACCCAGATCGAAGAGGGTGTGGTGGAGCGAGCACAGCGCGACGCCGTTGCTCACCTCGTCCGGTCCCTCGTGGCTGTGCCAGCGGACGTGGGCCGCCTCCAGGCCGACCGGGTTGCGTCCCAGTGCGCCGTCGAAGCCGCACATGGCGCATGCGTAGGCGTACGCCCGCAGCACCTCTTCGGTGAAACCCGCCCGCCGACTGCGGCGCCGGGCCGCCACCAGTTCACAGGCGGCGAGTTCGAGGTCGGTCAGGTCCAGGCCGACGGCCGTGCAGATGGCTCCTTCCAGAGCGGGCGTGAAGTGCCGGTCGAGAAGCACCCGTGCCGCCGCCGCCAGCGTGCGAGAGTCCGCGAGGAGAGCCTCGACTTCGGGACGTAGCCGACCGTGCGCCTGACGGCGCCGCAGCACCGCGCCGCTCTCGCGCTCCCCCGGGCCGATGGGCTCACCGTGGAGATCACGTAGCTCCCACAGATCCCGCTCAAGGTGCACGAAGGGCATCGCGGCGCGGTCGCGGGCCCGGGCAGGGCCGGCAACCGCTGGGCCGAAGTCATTGATCAGCCGACTGACGGGCTCGGCCGCCTCGTCGTACGTGACAGCGCTGCGGCCGGTGGCGGACAGACGCCCCAGCAGCCAGAGCAACAGCAGCGGCTTGTGCGGCGCCCGCCCGTTGCCCGTCGTCGCCCGCCGGACCGTCGTCAACAGACGCAACAACTCGTCCACCGTCATGGGACGTCACTGTGCCACGAGTAGGCCACGATCACGCGGGCCGGACGCTTGCCGCTCGTCCTCCGCCGGGGAGGTCAGGCAGCGGCGGCGAGGTCGAGGTAGTCGATGTTGGCCAGGCCCGCGGGGGTGGTCGGATGCAGCCGGACGGTGTTGCTGCCGGCGTTCAGTGGCACGGTCAGCTCCTTGGTCGTCCACGCGGACCACGCACCGGTGGACTCGAACGACACCGTCCCCACCGTCACCCCGTTCACGACCACGTCCGCCGGCCGCGCGTCCGCGCCGTTGGCGAAGCGGACGCCCACCGTCGCCGAGCCGGTCCCCTCGGCGGTCACCGTGAACCCCGCCGCCGCGCCGACGGCGTTGTCGCCGTTGCAGAAGCCCGTACCCGAGAAGCCGGGGTGGTTCGAGTCGATGGTGCCGTCGCAGGTCGCCGGGGCGGACTCCGCCTCGTAGCGCCGCCGCTCCGGTGGTTCCGTGTCGCCGGACGCCTCGAAGGCGCCGAGGTCCGGTGCCGTCCCGCTGTACGGCAGGCCGACGTCGGTGCCCTTGTCGATCAGTTCGCTGTTCGACGCGAGACGGAGGTGGGGCAGCGCGGGCAGGCTTCCGTCGGCCTGCCGGGGTGCGTCCCAGCCCGATGTCGACACGCTCTGGAACTGGGAGTCCGACAGGTTGACGTCGAGGTTCCAGGAGTTGTGCGAGGCGCTGGTGCCGTTCATGTAGGACGTCGGCGTCCCGGTGTAGGCGAGGTTGTTGCGGAGATTCCCGCGGCCGACGGCGTTGCCGCTTGAGTCGACTCCCCGCATGTTGTAGTTGGGACGGTTTCCGTAGGCGGTGTTGTTGAAGTAGTCGTTGGCCACCGGGTGGTGGTTGGAGTAGAAGCCCGCCGCCTTGTTCAGGAATGCGACCGAGAAGCGGACGGTGTGCTTCACCGCGCCGGTGTCGTAGTCGCCGCCGAAACCACCGACCTTGAAGCCGGCTCCGTTGCCGGCGGGTGTCGTCGTCCCGGGCACATATCCGTTGCGCCAGGACCACGAGTGCTCAAGGGTCACCGGCGAGTACGTGGAGATGAGGTCGTAACCGTCGTCGGCGTTCCACCACGCGCGGCACCCCCGGAACACGTTCGCCTGACGGCCGGCCGGCGTGTAGTGCGAGCCGAAGCCGTCGGCGTTCTCGCCGGGCCCGTCGCTGCTGCGCGGGTCGTAGTTGTCGTGTGAGTCCGAGTTGAGGACGAGGTTGCCCCCGCCGCCGTTGATGAACAGGCCGGTTCCCATGTGGTGGTGGAGGTCGAGCTGCTCGAACGTGTTGTTGCTCCCCGAGATCCAGATGCCCCAGGACTCGGCGTTGAGGTTGTTGTTCTGCGGCACGCCGGTGGCTTCCAGCCCCTTGAGATGGAGGTGGCTGGCGGTGACGTTGAAGCCCTTGATCCGGCAGTTGTCGCGCATGCCGGAGAAGTCGAAGACCGGCGTCTCACCCGGGTAGGCCCAGTAGCGGATCGGGTTGCCCGAACTTCCGCTCCTGTTGAGGGTGATGGCGTCGACCCTGTCGGTCTGACTTGAGCAGCCGCGGTTCGCACGGGTGTAGGCGTAGGTGCCGCCGCGGAAGTAGACGGTGTCACCGGCCTGGGCCGCGGACTGGGCGCGGGCGATCGACGCCCAGGGAGCGGCCTGCGTACCCGCCGCGCTGTCGCTGCCGTTGGGTGCCACGTAGTAGACCTGCGCGGTCGGCGCCGCGTCGGCATGGGGCGCGGACGCCCCCGCCACACCGGTCAGGACGGCCGTCACGGCCAGCATTGCCAGTGCTTTCATCAACACTCCTCAGTGGGCGGGGATCGTCGCTTGTACCTCCTCGGTCAACCCCGGGCAGGGCGCCCGGGGTTGACCGACACAGCCCCCGCCCGGGCGTGGTCAGCGAACGTGGATGTCGGGTCGCGGCGGGGCGCTCATGCCGTCGCCGAGGAAGAAGCCGGGGTGCGGTGGCTGGTTGTACGCGGTGTTCTGCCAGGCCAGCGCCACCCGGTACTGCGGGTCGTGCAGCAGGGTCGGCAGGCGCAGGTCGGTGTGGTGGGGCGTGCTGTAGATCCGCAGCCGGCTCTGGTCGTTGGTCGGCCAGATGACCTCCTCGCGCCAGTCGCCGAGGATGTCGCCGGACAGCGACGGCGTGGCCTTGGTGCCGTTGGGCACGAACACGTCGCCGGCGGTGAGCAGCCGGGTGTCGCCGCCGGTTCCGTACTTGTCGATGTGGTTGCCGTCGAGCAGTTCGCGCACCGGGTCGCCGTCCCACCAGGCCAGGAAGTTCGTCGAGCCGGGTTTGCGGCCGGCGACCTGGGCGTTGGCGGCGGCGCTGCGCAGCCCGCCGACGGCCGCCGACCAGATCTCGGCACCCGGGTTGCCGGCCCAGACGTCGGCGGCCACGCCGCGTCCGTTGTCGCAGTTGCAGGAGCCGTTGCGGGAGACGTCCCCGCCGCTGCGCGCGTCGGCCACCCAGTGCGCGGGCTCGTTGCTCCACTCCGTCGGCGCGAACACCTCCAGGCCGGGCCGGGACGGGACCAGGTCACCCACGTGGTAGGCGTCGCCGTGGTGGGTGCCTCGCTGCCACAGTCCGCGGCCGTCGTCGTCGACGGCGATCGACCCGTACAGCACCTCGTCGCGGCCGTCGCCGTCGGCGTCCGCGACCGACAGCTGGTGGTTGCCCTTGCCCGCCCAGTTCGACGGGTTGCTCTGCCTGTCCGAGTCGAACACCCAGCGTTTGGCGAGCTGGCCGCCGCGGAAGTCCCACGCCGCGATGACCGACCGGGTGTAGTAGCCGCGCGCCATGATGATGCTGGGCCGCTCGCCGTCCAGATAGGCGGTGCCCGCCAGGAACCGGTCGCCCCGGTTGCCGTAGCAGTCGCCCCAGTCACAGACGTTGCCGCGCGGCGGGTCGTAGTTCTCGGTGTCCAGGATCGCGCCGTCCGTGCCGCGGAACACCGTCAGGAACTCCGGCCCGGACAGGATCCGCCCCGCCGAGTTGCGGTGGTCGGCGTTGCCGTCGCCGATCACCTGACCCGTGCCGGACCTGGTCCCGTCCGCGGTCTTCATCGCGACCTCGGCGCGGCCGTCGCCGTCGTAGTCGTAGACCTGGAACTGGGTGTAGTGGGCGCCGGCCCGGATGTTGCGGCCCAGGTCGATGCGCCACAGCCGCTGCCCGTCGAGCCGGTAGGCGTCCAGCAGGACGTTGCCGGTGTGCCCCTCCTGGGCGTTGTCCTTGGAGTTGGACGGGTCCCACTTCAGCACGATCTCCAACGCGCCGTCGCCGTCCAGGTCGCCGACGCTGGCGTCGTTGGCGCGGTAGTTGTACGAGCCGCCGCCCGCCGGCCGCTGGATCGGCACGTCGAGGTGGCCGTTGGCGAAGGTCACCGATGGTGCGGATGCCGGCTGCTCCACACCGTCGACGACCGCCCGCACGGTGTAGGACGAACCGGACGAGGCGCCGGAGTCGTAGTAGTTGGTCGCCGCCCCGGAGAAGACCCGGGTGTCGCCCCGGTACAGGTGGAACGACACCGCCGACGGGTCCGTGCCCAGCAGCCGCCAGCTCACCAGGTTGCCCGACCCGGACCGCACGCTCACCAGGCCGCGGTCGAGGTCCTCCAGTTGCTTGCCGTCGGGAGGTGGTCCGGTGTCTCCGGGTTCGAGGTCGAGGTAGTCGATGTTGGGCAGTCCGGCTGCGCCGGTGGGGTCGAGGCGGATCGTGCTGTTTCCTGAATCCAGCTGCACGGCCGCGGTTTTCGTCGCCCAGGTGGTCCACGCACCGGTGGGCTCGAACGACATCGACAGCACGGTGACGCCGTTGACGATCAGGTCGGCGGGGCGTGCGGTGGTGGTGCCGTTGGCGTACCGGACGCCGATCGTCGCCGTGCCGGTCTCCGACGCGCTCACCGTGAACTGCGCCGCCGCGCCGACCGCGTTGTCGCCGTTGCAGAACCCGGTGCCGGAATAGCCGGTGTGGTTGGACTCGATGAGCCCGTCGCAGGTGGCCGGTGCCGTTTCCGACTCGTAGCGGGTCGTCGCCGCGGCGGAGGCCGCCGTGGGGCTGACGACGAGTCCGGTACCGACCAGGGTGATGGCAAGTCCGGCACACAGCAGCGACGCACGCCGTCTGAACGAATACATGAGGACTCCCAGGGGGGCGGTCGAGGGACCGGCGGAGCAGGAGGGCGCCGGAGAACCGGCACCCTCCTGACCGCCGCGGTGACAGTCGTTACGCCGCGGAGCCGACGTCGACGTAGTCGATGTTGGGTAGCCCGGCGGAGCCGGTTGGGTCGAGGCGGACGGTGTTGCCGTCGGCGTTCAGCGGGACGGTCACCGTCTTGGTGGACCAGGTCGTCCAGGCGCCGGTGGGCTCGAACGACACGGTCGCGACGGCGGTGCCGTTGACGACCAGGTTCGCCGGCCGGGCAGCGGTGCTGCCGTTGGCGAACCGGATGCCCAGCGTCGCCGTGCCGGCGGCTTCCGGGGTGACGGTGACCTGGGCGTAGGCGCCTACGGCGTTGTCGCCGTTGCAGAACCCGCTGCCGGAGTAGCCGGTGTGGTTGGAGTCGATGGTGCCCTGGCAGACCGCGGGCGCGGTTTCCGCTTCGTACCGCTCCCCCACCGGCGGCGGTTCGTCGCCGGAGGTCTTGACCAGGGAGAGCTGGTCGACGGTGAAGCCGCCTGAACCGGACGCCCGCACGGTGACGGTGGCGGCCCCGGCGGGCAGCTCGATGCCGGTCAGCTCGCGCTTGGTCCAGCCGCCCGACGACGGGACGCTCAGGGTGCGCTGACTGCCGTCGGCGCCGGTGACCACGACCTGTCCGGCGTTGCCCCGCGCGTGCAGGGCCAGGGTGTACTCGCCGCTGGGCACCGACTCGATCCGCTGCTCGACACCGCCGCTGTCACCCACCTGGAGTGCGAAGCGGGACCCGTTCGCGCCACCCTCGACATTTGTCGACCAGCCGCCGGTCCTCTGCCATCCCCGTACGTTGGAGACGATGATGCGGTCGGCCTGGATGTCCGGGTTGAGGATGTAGTTGTTCGCCGGCCCGGCGCGCCACTCTCCGGTCGTGACGTTGAACTGCCACTGGCTCATCGAGTGGAACTCCGGCCGCGCGCCGGTCTTGGTGATCGGCACCCACTGGTTGTAGCCGATGCCGTTCCAGGCGAAGTCGGCCCAGCGGTCGCCGGCGTAGATCACCGTGTTCTGCTCGGTGCCGTTGACCGTCACGAAGAACCCGGTCTGGGTCACGTGGCTGTAGTCCCTCTCGGTGCCGTCGAGTATGAATTCGCCGGAGTAGGAACCCTGGATGTTGCCGCTGGTCGACTCGTTGACGTAGTTGACGGAGGTGTTCCAGCCGTGCAGGTCGGAGGCCGCGTGGTAGTACTTGCCGTCGAGCTTGAACATGGCGTTGCCCTCGCGGCCGTCGCCGCGGCGGATCTCCACGCCCGGCTCGATCCGCAGCGAGTCCGATTCCCGGAACTTCGCCACGAAGCCGCGCGAACGCCCTTCGCGGTTGGAGAAGATCAGGTAGTCCTGGCCGTCGTCATCGGTGAAGACGGTCTGGTCTCCGGTACCGCTCGTCGGCGAGTTCTGGATCTGGGTCTGGAAGTAGCCGTAGTCGAAGGTGTCGGTCGGCGAATCGCCCTGGAGCAGCAGAACGCCGTGTCCGCCCCTGCTCGGGTGCCACATCTGCACGGCGAGCACGTACTTGCCGGTGTTCTCGTTGTAGGTGACACCGAGCCGCCCGACCCAGCCCGCACCGCCCAGGTTGGCGCCGTCGCCGACGCCGGTGGAGCGCGTCGCGACCCGGTTCTCGAACTTCCAGTTCACCAGGTCCTTGGACGAGTACACGGGGATCGACACGAAGCTGACGTCGCCGTCGTACTTCCTCGTCGGATTGGCCCGGTAGTACTCGGCGCCGGTGTAGTGCACGCCGTACCAGTAGTAGGTGTCCCCGAACTTGAAGACGCCACCGCCCTGCGAATAGATGGGATTGCCGCTGGTGTCGTTCCAGAAGACGTCGTTCGTGATGGTCTCGAACGTGCCCTCGTCAGCGCGCTCCAGGTCGGCGGCGGCTTCCATCAGCGCCGTCTTCGCGGTGGCGACGTTCGACGCGGCGGCCGAGGTGTCGTCGGCGACGTCGGCCGCGGTGGTCAGCGCCTTGGCGAAAGGCGCCCAGGAGTCGGCCGTGTAGTCCGCCCGGTTGCGTGTCCGGTAGTCCGACACCAGGTAGTCGAGGCCGCGCTCCACCGGTGCGGCATCGGCCCTCTGGTCGTGGGACCCCGTTGCCGGTTTCTCCGCCGCGGTCGTGCTTGAGGACAGCGGTACCGCCAACGCCACGAACAACAGCAAGGACCCGAGTATCGAGACCTTTCTGAGGTGTTTCATGGAACTCCTTCCGATGCAGGGGGTGGGGAAGGTGATCGCTGGCCGGCATCACTGTCCGGCGTAGCTGATGTCGGGGCGCGGGGGTTGTGTCATGCCGGCGCCGAGGTAGTAGTCGACGTTGGGCAGGCCGCCGGCGTTCGTCGCGGCGACCCGGACCGTGTTGCTGCCCTCCCGCAGCTGCACGGTCCACGTCTGCCGGGTCCAGGCCGACCACGCGCCGGTGGTCGCGAACGACGTCGACTGCACCCTCGCGCCGTTGACGAGAACGTCCGCGGACCTGCTGCCGGAGCCGCCGTTGGCGAACGCGAGCTGTAACGTCGCGGACTCCGCTGTCGATGCGCTCACCGTGAATTCGACCGCGGCGCCGGTGGTGTTGGAGGTGTTGCAGAACCCCGAGCCGGAGAAGCCTGCGTGGTTGGTGTCGATGGTCCCGTCACAGGTTGCCGGCGCGTTCTCCGCCTCGTAGCGGGTCGTCGCGGCGCTCGCGCCTATGGCGTACGTCGTCACCGAGGTGGTCAGCAGGACGGCCGGGGCCCCGGCTACCGGGGCCTTGACGGACCGGTTCATTTCTCCTCCCGATGCAGGGTGAGGGAAGATTCAGGGCAGTGGGGACCGCCGGCCCTCCGGTGCGCGGCGGGTACTGCCGCGCCGGCGCGACCTCCGTACCGATCGCGTGTGCGGTCCACTTGACCGTGCCGTCCGGCCACCCGAGACGGTGTTAAAGCGTTTACTATCGTTGGGGGCAGGTAACCGGCTTGTCGTGATCGTGTCAATACCTCGGGCCGGTTTTCCGGCGCCATGACCGGTGTGTTGATCGTTCCGCCACGCGGCCCTCAGGTCGAGCCGCCGCTACAAAACGCTTTAACCCACGCACGGCTTCTCGCGGCCGGCGGCACAGCGCCGGACCGGCGGGACGCGGGAGCGGCCTCGGTCGCGCCGGTACCGCACGGCGCGCGCCCGCGCACTGCCCGGCTGATGACGCCGCTGCCACCGGGAGTACCGATGCTTCAGGTAGCGTTTTCTGAAACGGTGCCTCCGGTACCGCGGTGACGGGAAGGTCGACGGACGATGGCGCGACGGGCGAACGTACCTGCCAACGGCCGGCGGCGCTCCACGATCCGCGAGGTGGCGGACCGGGCCGGCGTGTCCGTCGCCACGGTCTCGCGCATCCTCAGCGGCGACTACCCGGCCTCACCCACCACCCGCAAGCGCGTCATGCTCGCCGTCGAGGAGCTGGACTACGTTGCCAACGCCCACGCGCGGGCCCTCGCGGGCACCTCCGCCAAGAGCGTCGCCATCGTGCTCAACTCGGTGATCTCGCCGGCCTACGCGCATGTCGCCCAGGGTGTGGAGGCGCAGACCGCCGCCGAAGGCCGACTGTGCCTGATCGGCACGACCGGCGGTGACCCCGAGCGCGAGCTCGCCATGGTGCAGTTCATGCGGGAGCAGCACGCGGAGGCGGTCATCCTCGTCGGCAACGTGGTCGCCGACGAGACGTACCACAAGCGCATGAGCCGGTACGCGCACGGCTTGGCCGCCATCGGTTCCCGGCTGGTGCTGTGCGGCCGCCCGCCGCTCGGCCCCGACGTGCCCGCGGTCGTGGTGGAGTACGACCACGCCGGTGGCGCGTTCGCGGCGACCAGCCACCTGCTGTCCGCGGGACACGAGCGGATCCTGTGCCTCGGCAGCCGTCCCGGCTACAGCACGGCCGAGGGCCGGGTTGCCGGATACCGCCGGGCGCTGGCCGCGCACCGCGTGCCGCACGACCCCGCACTGGAGGTCGAGGGCATGATGGAGTGGCACGAGGGCTACCGGATGATGAAGGAGCGGCTGGCCACCGGTGCGCCGGACTTCACCGCGGTCTTCGCCCTCAACGACCTCATCGCCGGGGGTGCCGTCCGGGCGCTGACCGAAGAGGGGCTCAGGGTGCCCGACGACGTGTCGATAGTGGGTTTCGACGATCTCCAGCCCTCGCTCGACCTCGACCTGACCACCGTGCACCTGTCGCACGAGGAGGTCGGGCGCACCGCCGTACGCCTCGCGCTGGAGCACGAGGCACGCGGCGGCACACCTCCGCACGTCACGATCGGCACGCACCTGGTGATACGCAACTCGGCCCGTCCCCGCCGCATGTCCTGAGCACCTCGGCACCGGGCCGACCTGGACCGCGTGCCGGGAAGACCGAGCGCGGTGAAGAACGCGCCCCCGAGCCGTGAGCCGGGCAAATGACCCGCCGCGGCGTGGCCCTTGCCGGTTCCTCGTCGACCTCGTCACCGCCGGCGGGCGCCATGACGAACGGTGGTCCCCCATCCCCGCGGATCCCCCTCCCGCCCCGGGTTCCCGGCGTACGGCACCTCCCGGCGCACCGCGTGGGGCGGCCGCCCGCGGTCTCACGGTAAAACGCTTACACCCATCTCCCTGATGCTTGCCGCCGTCCCCCGTGGTAGCTAAGGTTTTTGGTGGAAAGCGTTTTCCATCCGTCATCAAAGAGCCATCCGGGCCGGAGCCCCTGTGACGGACGGACGTCTCCCTCGATCACGCACGAGCTGCGCCCCACCCGCACAGACCTGCACCGAAGGAGTCATCCATGAGCATGCAACGACGCACATTCCTCGGTATGAGCGCCGCCGGAACGGCGGGCGTGGGCCTGTCCCTGCTCGGCGCGGGGCAGGCACCGGCGGCCCCCAGACCGCTGGCCGCGACGTTCGCGGTCGGCGTGCGCCGGTACGACTGGACCCGCGGCAGCCGCCGGTGCACCACCTACGTCTACTACCCCGCCACCGGCACACCCGGCGGCAACCCGGTGACCAACGCCCCGGTCGCCGACGGCGTCTTCCCGGTCTACAACTACACCCACGGCTGGGGCAGCAGCCCGCAGAACTCCCTGTTCTTCATCCGGCCGCTGGCCGCCGCGGGCTTCATCGTCCCCGCCCCGCACTTCAGCTACAGCGGCGCCGGCGAAGTCTACGAGGGCGAGCCGTCGAAGGACGTCTCGCAGATCCTCACCAACACCCTCGACCTCAACACGAGCGGCCCGCTCGCCGGGCACATCAACACCGACATCGGCGTCGGCGTCTCGGGCCACTCCCTCGGCGGCATGACCACCCACGGCCTGCTCACCGCCTGGCCCGACAGCCGGATCATCTCGGCCAACCCGCAGTCCTGTGTCGACATGGGCACCCCGTCCGGTTCGGTCTCCGCCCAAGTCCTGTTCGTCCACGGCGACCGGGACTCGACCACGTCGTACTCCTCGGCCCGGCAGGCGTACTCGGAACTCCCCGCGCCCAAGGCGTTCCTCACCTTCCTCGGCGGCAGCCACACCAGCTTCTGGGGCGACGACCGCTTCCCGAACACCGTCGTCGACTGGGCCCTCTGGACCATGAACGGCGACACCGCCGCCCGCGACCGCCTCCCGGCCGACGCGGCCGGGTCCGACACCAGGTGGGAACACGTCGGGGACGGCGGCGACCCCGGCACGGGGTACCACACCCTGGTGGCCCAGCACAGCGGCAAGGCCGCCGACGTCAACGAGGCCTCCACCGCCGCCGGGGCGGCGCTCATCCAGTGGCCGTCAACCGGCGGCACCAACCAGCACTTCGAGTTCGTCGAAGCCGATGACGACCACGTCCGCGTCAAGGCCCGGCACAGTGGTCTGGTGCTCCAGGCCGCCGGCAACGAATCGGGCGCCGACATCACCCAGCAGCCCGAATCGAGCACGGCCGGCCAGCAGTGGCGCATCGTCGACCACGGCGGCAGCATCAGCCTCATCAACCGGGCCTCCGGCCTGGCCATGGACGTCTGGGAACACTCCACCGCCGACGGCGCCCGCATCTCCCAGTACGCCTACAGCGGCAACGCCAACCAGCGGTTCACCCGCGGCCCCGTCTGACGTGCGGCGGACCCGGTCCTCCGATGAGTCCGCGAACACCACCTGTCGCTGTCGGCTGCCTGCGCTGACAAAGCGAACGGCGACGAAGCCCCTCATCAGCACAAGACTCACGAGATGGTCAAGCAGATGCCATTGACATGTACCCGCAATCGCGCAGTACCTCACACCCGTTCCCTGAGCCGCATCCTGGTCAGCGTTCTCAGCACGTTGGTTCTCCTGCCGGTGGTCGCACTTGCCGGCAGCTCGCCTGCCAGGGCGGACACATCCCAGTTCAGGGGCGTGAACTGGGCCGTGCTGGGCGACAACTTCGTCAGAGGTCCGCTCGTCCTCGACGGGCTGAACCAGTCGGACAGCTACGCCACCGTCCGGGCCAAGGCGGACGCCGTCTACGACGGGTTCGAGAGCGAACTCGGCGTCAACACCGTCCGGCTGCCGGTCAACACCCACACCGTCGGTTCGTCGTGGTGGAACGCCTACCGCGGCACGATCGACGCCGCCACCGCCAACGGCTTCAAGGTCATCCTCGCCTACTGGGAGGACGGAGCCGCCTCGGGCGGGCGGATCACCGACATGGCCGCCTTCAACTCGATGTGGAACACCATCACCGCCCAGTACGGCTCCAACAGCCTCGTCTACTTCGAGCCGATGAACGAACCGCACGGCTACAGCGCCGCCCAGTGGATCGACCTCGCCTCCTCGTGGATCAACGCTCGCCCGTCGATCCCGAGGGGCCGGGTCCTGGTGGGCGGTACGGGTTACAGCCAGGACGTCAGGCCGGTCTGTGCCGACAGCCGTCTCGACGGGACGCTTCTGTCCTATCACCACTACGCCTTCTTCTACGGCGAGAAGGACTACGACGGCTGGGTTGAGAGCTTCCGGCAGCGACTGGGCAACTGCGCTTCGCGCTCGATCCTGACCGAGTTCGGCGCTCCGATGGACACCGGCCTGAACTACCACGACGCGAACAGCTCCAACAACTTCGTCCGGTACATCCGGGCGGACACCGATTCCCTGCGGGCACTCAACATGGGCTCGGTCTACTGGCCCGCACTCGGCGGCAAGATCACCGCCGGACAGAACCACGACTGGTACTCCATGTTCGCGCTCCACGGCAGCGGCACCGACCTGAGCGTGAGCATCCGCAACTCCACGGGCGCCGACCGCATCAGGCACGGCTGGGGCGAGGACGGCCCGCCGCCCGGGCCGGAGGGGCGCTATGAGGTGGAGTCCGCGGCGGGGGTGTGCCAGGGCGCGATCGAGTCGAATCACGCCGGTTACTCCGGCACCGGGTTCTGCAACGGCGACCAGGCTGTGGGTGCCTACGCGGAGTTCACGGTGAGCCCGGAGGACGACGCCACGACGGCGGTGGGTATCCGGTTCGCCAACGGCAGCACGAGTGCACGTCCGGCGAACGTGATCGTCAACGGGACCACGGTCGACACCGTCTCGTTCGAGCCCACCGGCTCGTGGTCGACCTGGTCGACCGTGTCCGTTCCGGTATCGCTCAACGAGGGCGGCCACACCGTCCGGATCGACCCGACCACGGCCGCGGGGCTGCCGAACGTGGACTATCTGGACCTTGAGACCGCGCCCGGGCCCGAACCGGACCGTTTCGAGGCCGAGACCGCTCCGGCGACCTGCGAGGGCAGCATCGACTCGAACCACGCCGGCTACTCCGGCACGGGGTTCTGCAACGGAGACAACGCGGTCGGTTCGGCAGCGCAGTTCACGGTGCCCGCGGCCGAGGGCGGTACGGCCACGCTGGACGTCCGGTTCGCCAACGGCGCCGGCGCGCGGCCGGCGAACGTGATCGTCAACGGGACCACGGTCGACACCGTCTCGTTCGAATCCACCGGCTCATGGACGACCTGGTCGACCGCCTCCCTGACCGTCCCGCTGAACGCCGGCGGCAACACCATCCGGTTGGACCCGACCACGGCAACCGGCCTGCCCAACGTCGACTACATAGCCGTGGGGCCGAACGCATAACGTCGGCGACAGCACCACGTTCAGGTCCCAGCCCGCCTACGTGCCGCCGATCCAGGGCGCCGAGACGACGAACTACCTGTACATGGGCGACCGCTGGGCCGGCGCGTGGGGCGGGCCGGTCAACGACTCGCGTCGGCCGTCCGCGTCAGCCGGACGGAGGGAATCGCAGCGCTACGGTCAGACCGCCCTGGGCGCCGGGCGTTGCGGTCAGTTCGGCATGGTGGGCCTCGGCGATGGAGGCCGCGATGGGCAGGCCGAGGCCGTGCCCCGCGGTGGCGGTGCGGTCGGCGGACAGGCGGCGGAAGGGTTCGAAGAGGGCCGGGATCGTGTCCGCGGGCACGGGCGGGCCGGTGTTCGTCACGGTGAGGGTCTGCCGCTCGACCGCCACCCGGACGCTGCCGCCCGGGTGGTTGTACTGGACGGCGTTGCGGATGATGTTGGTCAGGAGATGGCGCAGCAGGATGCGGTCTCCCCGGACCGTCAGGGCGTCCGCGGCGGGGAGGCCGAGGTCCACGCGTCCCTCCCGCGCGGATGCGGCGAGTTCGGAGGCTGCGGCTCTGGCGAGGGCCGTGAGGTCCACGTCCGCCGTCTCGTCCAGGCCGCGGTCGCTGCGGGCGAGCAGGAGGAGGGCGTTGATCAGCTGCTCGGCGTCCTGGTTGGCGGCCAGCAGGTCTTCGCGGACTTCCTCCAGGTGTCCGGGGAGGGGGTCGGCGAGGCCGACCTGGAGGCTGGTGCGCTGGACGGCGAGTGGGGTCCTGAGCTCGTGGGAGGCGTTGGCGACGAAGCGGCGCTGGCTCTCGAAGGACCTTTCCAGGCGGTCGAGCATGGTGTCGAAGGTGTCGGCGAGGCGGTGCAGCTCGTCGTCCGGGCCGGCCAGCGCCAGGCGCTGGTGGAGGTTCTGTTCGCTGATGCGGCGGGCGGCCTCGGTCATGGAGGCGACCGGCCGCAGCGCGCGTCCGGCCAGCCACCAGCCGAGCAGGCCGGCCAGCAGGGCGAGGACCAGCAGGCCGATGGCGGACCAGAGCACCATCTGGCGCAGGGCGGTGTCCTGTACGGCCTGCACGGTCTGGTCGATCTTCCTGATCGCCGCGGTGTCCTCGGGCCCCCCGGGCGGCGACGACGACGGCGACGGGGTCACGGGGGCCGCCGATCCGCCGGTGGTCGGCCGGTAGCCGCCGTCCCCGCCGTACGTGATCTCCATGCCCTGGACGCGCTGGGCCGTGCCGTGCCGGGCGAGGAGTACGACGAAGGTCAGCAGGGCTACGCCGGTGAGCAGGAAGAGGGCGGAGATGGCGGCGGCGAGCCGGGCGCGGAACGGCAGCCGGGCGAGCCACCCGCGTGCGTTCAGTCGCACAGCCGGTAGCCCTGTCCGGTGTCGGCGGTGATCAGGCCGGGGTCGCCGAGTTTGCCGCGCAGCCGGCTGACGGTGGCCCGGACCGCGCTGGTGCGCGGGTCGAGGTGCTCGTCCCAGACGGTGCGGACGAGGGTGCCGTGGGCGACCGGGGCTCCCCGGGCCCGGAGCAGCAGGTGCAGGACCTCGAACTCCCGGGCGGTCAGTTCCACGGTGCGGCCGTGCACGCGGACGGTGCGCCGCGCGGGGTCCAGGGCGATGCCCGCGTACTCCAGTCCGGCGGGTGCCGGTCCCGGCGGGCGGCGGCTCAGGGTGCGTACGCGGGCGACCAGCTCGGCGAAGTCGAAGGGTTTGGCGAGGTAGTCGTCGGCGCCGAGGGTGGTGAGCCCGTAGACCCTGTCCTCGACCTCGCCGGCGGCCGTCAGCATCAGGATCGGCGGCGGGTCGACGAGTCCGCGCAGCCGGCGGCACACGTCGTCGCCGCTCATGACCGGCAGGTCGCGGTCGAGGACCAGTACGTCGTAGTCGGTGAGCAGGCACATCCGCTCGGCCTCGGCGCCGTTGTGGGCGACGTCGACCGCCATGGTCTGCCGCCGCAGGCCGGTGGCGACGGTGCGGGCCAGGATGCGGTGGTCCTCGGCGACCAGAACTCTCATGCCGCCATGAAAGCAGGGCCGCGATTGCAGCCGCATAAGGCCGGAGAGCCGGCGTGCTTGCGCACGGATCCGGTGCGGTGCTTATGCCGCCGTAACGCGTTTATCCCGGCGCAAACACCGGGCTGCTTCTGTCTGGGGCATGAACTTCGTCAAGCGGGCGGGGATGTCCCTGAGCGCCAGGAAATCCAGGACCGCGGTCCTGCTGGGGATCTTCGTCGTCATCTGCACGCTGCTGCTCGGCGGGTTCCTGCTGCGGTCCGCCGCCGAGCGGCAGGAGGCCGCGGCGCAGCGCGACATCGGCGTCGATGTGACCGTGCGGAAGAAGGGCATGAGCGCGGCCGAGGCCGACCGGCTCGGCGCGCTGGACGTGGTCCACCGCTACAACCCGCGGCTTCCGGTACGGGCCGGGGCGGACGGCTTCGCCGCGCTGACCTCCCGGCAGCACGCACCGGGCGGTGCCCGCGGCGGAGGCAGGGGTCCGCTCGCGGTGGTCGGCGTGCGCGACGCGGGGCTGCTGCTGCCGTTCTCGTACGGCTCCACCGAGATCACCTCGGGGCGCGGGATCGTGCCGGCCGACGCCGGTCGGCGCGTGGCCATGATCGAGGAGCGGCTGGCCGCGGAGAACGAGCTCAAGGTGGGCGACACCATCCGCGTACGCTCCGCCGACGGCGGCCGCACCGTGCCGGTGGGAATCGTCGGGATCTTCGCCGACCCGACGCAGGACCCGACCGGCGGGGCGCCGCCGCACAGGCTGCCGGGAAACGTGCTGTACGTGCCGGTGCACACCGCGCAGCAGCTCGGCAAGCCCGGCAACGCCGACACCGGCGAGGACGGCGGGTCCGGCGACGCCGCCGTCACCGCCGCCGAGGCCGCCTACCGGGTCGGCTCCCCGGACCAGGCCGAGCGGCTGCACGCCGCGGCCGACCGGCTGCTGGGCGCCGGGAGCTTCGACTTCCGCGTCAACGACAAGGCGTACCGGGACCAGGTCCGTCCCATCCAGCGGGTGGGCGCTTTCGCCTCGCTGATCGTCCTTGTCATCGCGGTGGCCGGCGCACTGATTCTCGGACTGCTGGTGACGCTGCAGATCCGGGAGCGCCGCGACGAGCTGGGCGTGCTGCTGTCGATGGGCGAGCGGAAGTGGAAGCTCATCGGCCAGCACGCCGTCGAGGTGGCGGCGCTCGCGCTGCCCGCCGTCGCCGTCGCGGCGGTGGCGGGTCAGCTGGCCGGCCCCGCGGCCGGTACGGCGCTGCTGGACGGCGGCTCGCAGCACCGGCGGGCGGCCGCCGCCGACGGCGTGGACGGGACCGTCCCGCCGCCGGACCTGCGCGTCGAGCCCGCGGCGGTCGCCGGGGTCGCCGGCATCGGCCTGGGCATCTCCCTGATCTCCACCGTCGTCCCCGGCATCGGAATCCTGCGCCTGCACCCGCGCTCCATCCTCGCCGGCACCGAGTGAAGCCCCGTCCCACCGCACCGATACGGATCGGAGAGTCCCCCTCCCCATGAACTTCGTCAAACGCGCCGGGTTCAGCCTGTGGGCCCGCAGGGGCCGCACGCTGACCACCTTTGCGACCTTCCTCGTCATCTCCGTCATGGTGCTGGCCGGCGTGCTGGTCAACGCCGCGACCGGCCGGGCCGAGCAGGCGGCCACGCGTTCCGTGGGCGCCGAGGTCAACCTGGGTGTGGACCTGGAGGGGCTGGGCGGTGGAGCGCTGCAGGCCCCGCGGATCGCCACCGACACCCTCGACAGGCTCGGCCGCCTCCCCCAGGTGCAGAAGTACACGTACTGGATGTACGACCGCGTGATCTTCAGGGGGGACTCCCGGCTGGTCGGCGCCGGCGCCCCCATGGGGCCGGGCGGCACCGCCGGTATCAGCGTCCTGGACTCCTCGCTGCTGGCCGACTTCCGCAGCGGCTCGTTCAAGCTCCTGTCCGGGCACCACCTGACCACCGCCGACAAGAAGGCGAACAACATCCTCGTCGAGGAGCGGTTCGCCCGCGAGAACGGCCTCAGGGTCGGCGACGAGGTCGAGGTGACCGGCAACGACGAGCAGACCACGGCCGATTTCACCGTGGCCGGCATCTACCGCGACCCCGCCCCAACGGACGAGCTGGACCGGGACCACGGCATCAGCCCGGCGAACAGGGTCTACGTCACGCTGGGCGGCATGGCCGCTCTCGGCTCCGGCAGCGAGCGCGGCGGGACGCAGGTCAGCGAGGCGGCCTTCCTGCTGGACGACGCGGGGGCCCAGGACGCCTTCAAGGACGGGGCGCGGCGGCTCGCCGGCTCCCAGCTGGACGGCTTCACGCTGGACGCGAACGACAAGGCCGTCCGGCAGATGACCGGCCCGCTGCAGAGCATCAGCTCCACCGCCACCCTCGCGATGTGGCTCATCGGCGTCGCGGGCGCCGTCGTCCTGGCCCTGCTGGTCAACCTGGCCGTCAAGCAGCGCCGCAGGGAGTACGGCGTACTCCTGTCGCTGGGCGAGAAGAAGTGGAAGCTCATCACGCAGCAGGCGCTGGAGATCGCCGTGGTCGCGGCCCTGGCCATCGGCGTCGGCTCGCTGTTCGCGCCGAACCTGACGCAGAGCGCCGGCCAGCGGCTGCTGGACAGGGAAGCGGCCACCGCCCAGGAGAAGATCGACTCGTGGGAGCCCCCGGCCCCCGGCAGCACCGGCCTCGACCAGGGGCTCAGCCCGGACGACCAGCCCGTCGACAACGCCGACCCCATCGACAGGATCACCGTGGAGCCCGACCCGGCGGACCTCGCCGCTGTCGGCGGCATCGGCCTCGGCATGGCGCTGCTGGCCACCGCGGTCCCCGCCGCCGCCGTCCTGCGCCTGAACCCCCGCACCATCCTCACGAAAGGCAAGTGACCGCCATGACCACCACCGCGACCCAGGCGTCCGGTCCCGCCGCGCTGCTGCGCCTGGCGGGCGTGTCCCACGTCTACGCGGGCCAGCGCCGCCGGACGACCGTCCTGAAGGACATCAACTACACCTTCCAGCGCGGCACCTTCTACACCGTCCTCGGCCCCTCGGGCAGCGGCAAGACCACCCTGCTCAGCCTCGCGAGCGGCCTGGACGCACCCACCAGGGGCACCGTCAGCTTCAACGGCCGGAACCTGGCCGAGATCGGCCTGGGCCGCTACCGCAACCGGCACGCCGCCACCGTCTTCCAGCAGTACAACCTCCTCACTTACATGACGGCGCTGCAGAACGTCACCACCGCCATGGAGATCACCGGCGTCAAGCCGCCGCAGGGCGGCCGCAGGGCCCGCGCCCTTGAGCTGCTGGCGCACCTGGGACTGGACAGGGCCGAAGCCACCCGCAACGTGCAGCAGCTCTCCGGCGGCCAGCAGCAACGCGTCGCCATCGCCCGCGCCCTGGCCTGCGATGTCGACATCCTCTTCGCCGACGAACCCACCGGCAACCTCGACGAGGACACCGCCCAGGGCATCGTCGACACCTTCCGCGACCTCGCCCGCACGCGGAACACGTGCGTGGTCGTCGTCACCCACTCCCAGCAACTGGCCACGCAGTCCGACCGCGTGCTGACCCTGCGCAAGGGCAAGCTCACGGAGCAGCTCAACGCGTAGACCTCGACGGCGGCAGCCTCAGTGGTCCGAGCAGCACGCGATCTGGTGGCGGACCTCGAACGGCACCAGGACACCGGCCGTGCCCCGCTGCACCAGCAGCGTGCAGCGGCCGTCCCGCCAGGTGGGGCGGGCGAAGCCGGTCGCGTCCAGGACGGAGTCCGGGGTGACGGCGACTCCGGCCAGCCCTTCGACGGCGTCGAGGCAGCTCGCGGACACCGCGCCGGCGGGTGTCGTACGCCGCTCGACCCCGGCCCGGCCGGGGTAGCGGGCCAGCCGGCCCGCCGTCCGCCGCCGGGCCTCCCCGGCCGCGGCGAGCGCCCCGGGCGCCAGCGCCGCCGCGGTGACCAGGGCCCCGTCGACGGCGGCCAGCTCCGGCAGGGCGGCCCGCAGCCGGGCCGTGACCCGCGCCGGCTCCGGGCCGCCGCGCCAGCTCACCACGGCCGCGGAGCGGCTGACCGGCGTACGGACGACATGGGTGCTGACGACGTAGCCCTCGGGGCCGTCCTCCGCGAGCAGGTCCGCCAGCGCCGCGTCCACCCGGTGCACCAGGTGCTCGGCGGCGGCGAGCCCGGAGGCGGCCGCGTCCACGGCCACCGCGCGGGTGGCCGTGGACGCCGCCGCTGCCGGGGACGTCGGTCCGGTGCTCATCGGCTCGGCAGCACCCAGATCGGGTTCGTGTAGAACCACAGGTCCCGCCAGGGATCCGCGTCACCGACCACGTCGATGGCCGGACCGGCCGGGTCGACCGCCGCGCCGTGGTAGCCCGGCTGCTGCCGGTTGCCGTCGGTGCCGCGCAGCCGGACGTAGAACGGCTCCTCCAGCGTGCCGAGGTCGTAGCGCAGGGTGTACGTGCCGGTGCGTCCCGAGGTGTCGGTCTGCCGTACGACCCGGGTGTCCGGGGCGGTCAGCTTGTCGCGGTCGGATCCGGCGTGGGACATGTCCACCGCGCCGCGGATCAGGTCGACCCGGTTCAGCCGGGGCAGGAACGCCCCCCAGTTGGGCACGTCCTGGGCGGTCACGGTGACGACCAGCTCGATCCGGCTGCCCCTGCGGGCGGTCAGGGTGCCGCCGAGGGTCTCCTCGCCGCGGCCGTGGCCGTGGCCCCGGCCGCGGCCCGAGGCGACCACCCGGACGTCGAGGCTCTTCAGCAGGCGGCCGTGGTCCACCCAGACACGGCCGTCCCGGATGCCCCGCATCACCGCGGTGTAGCCGCGGTCCGCGGTGCCGACGTGGGTACGGCTGTACATGCCGGGCCAGAAGTCACTGGCGGAGAGGTTGACTTCACCGGCGTACACCGGGTCGCCGTAGCGGCCGTCCCGGTCGAACTGCGCGGAGCCGGAACCGTCGGGACGGCGGGCGGTGCCGCCCCAGTTGATGTGGGAGTCGGAGTTGGCGGAGATCGACCACGGCTTGCCCTCGGCGAGCAGCGAGTCCCACAGCCCGCCCACGGTGGCGGTGTAGAAGTCGAAGCCGCCCCAGGAGCGGTAGCTCTCCGGCGGGTAGCCGGGGAACGAGTTGTCGCTCGGGGAGTTGCCGTAGCCGCCGCGTGCCGAGCCCGGGCCGTACCCCTCGGGCAGACCGCCCGCCTGGTGGCCGGGGGCGCCCTCCCACCCGACCGCGATCCGCGGGTCGGCGTCGCGCCAGGCCCGTACCTCGTGCGGGCTGTCGATGCCGTTGCGCGCCGGGTGGTTGGCGAGGAAGAGGGCGTCCGCGACGCGGCGCCGGTCCTTCTGCCTGCCCAGCCACTGGATTCCGGCCACGGCGAGGGCCTCGTTCTCCGGGGTGTTGCCGGAGGCGCCCTTGACCCTGCCGTCGTAGTCGTTCTCGAACTGCTTGAGGACCGAGACCTCGTGTCTCCCGGGAGCCACGAAGACGGTGCCGTGCTCGGCGGCCGGGATGTTCCACTCCAGGCCCTGGAAGATCAGGGTGTCCCGCAGTGCGGCGCGGGCCGCCCTGATGTCGGGGTTGACCAGGTCGACGCCTATGCGGGCGTGGGTCGCGCCGCCGTGGTCGGTGATGACCATCCAGTCCAGCCCGAACGCCGCGCCGTGCTGCGCCTGGTCGAGGACGGTGTACATGGCGTCGGAGGAGTACTGGGTGTGGATGTGGTGGTCGCCCGCCAGCCAGTGGCGGACGCCCCCGCCGCGCCCCCTGCCGCTGCCGCCGCCCTCGCCGTCCCTGCCGCGGCGGGCGTCCTCCGCCATGGCCGGGGTGACGCCGAGCATGCCGGACATGCCGGCGGTGAGGGCCCCGGTGACCCCGGCGGCCTTCAGCATGCGGCGCCGCGAGAGTTGTCCGGGGGTGAGGTCGGAGTCGGAGACGGAGGTGTCCGCCGCTACTCGGGTTGCTTCGTCGACGTCGCCGCCGTGGTCGTGGCCGTGGTCGTAGCCGTGGGAGTGGGAGTGCGGACGTCTGTGGGAGTGGTCGTGTGACACACCGGTCCCTTCCAGGATGAGAATGGCGCGATTGTGCCCGCCCAGGTAACCGGCGCGTTCCTTCGCACGGCGGATGCGCCGGTTACCTCAGGGCGTCGCGCAGGTGAAGGAACGCCCGGGCCCCCCGGCCGACCGCCACCGCGTCACGGCCGGCCGGCCGCGTCGGACTTGAGCGTCTTCATCGCGAAGCGGGACTGGAGCTTGGCCAGGCCCGGCAGGGCCGTCAGCCGCCGGGTCATGAAGCGCTCGTACGTCTCCAGGTCGGCCACCGCGATCAGCGCGTGGTAGTCGGGCGAGCCGAACATGCGGCGGGCCTCGACGACTTCGTCGCAGGAGACCAGCTCGGCCTCGAACCGCTCGATGGTCTCCCGTGCCTGGTCGGTCAGCTCGAAGTCCACCTGCACCTGGAAGCCGCGGCCGATGGCCCCGGGGGAGACGCGCGCGTGGTAGCCGAGGATGACCCCCTCCTCCTCCAGCCGTCTCACCCGGCGCAGGCAGGGCGAGGGGGTCAGGCCCACCCGGTCCGCCAGTTCCGTGTTGGGTATGCGGCAGTCGCGACGCAGTTGCGCGATGATTGCGCGGTCGATGGCATCCACGCACAAAGTGTGCTGAGCGGAGTGCCGGCCCGGCAATATCCGCAATCGGGTGCGGCGCCGGTTCTCCTACTGTTCGCCCCACGCACCGCTACCCAGGCGAAGGGGCGAGGGCACATGAGCGCAACCACCGGCCGGCACGCGATCACGCAGCCCACCGGCACCGCGGCGGAGTTCTGGGCGACGGCCCGCCGCCATCTGATCCGCTACGCCCGCAACGACTTCACCCCGGCGATCATCGAGCGGGCCGCGGGGTCCCACGTGTTCGACAGCGACGGGCGCGCGATCCTGGACTTCACCTCCGGACAGATGAGCGCCCTCCTCGGGCACTCGCACCCGGCCATCGTCGAGTCCGTCCGCCACTCCGCCGGCACGCTGGACCACCTGTTCAGCTGGATGCTCAGCCGGCCCGTGGTCGACCTGGCCGCCGCCCTGGCCCGGACGCTGCCGCCCCCGCTCAGCAGGGTCATGCTGCTGAGCACGGGCGGCGAGTCCAACGAGGCGGCCATCCGGATGGCCAAGCTCTACACCGGCGGCCACGAGATCGTCGCCTTCGACCGGTCGTACCACGGCGTCACCCACGCCTCCTCGGCGGCGACCTACGGCGTGTCGAGGGCCGGCTACGGACCCGTGGCGCCGGGCAACATCGTCGTCCCGACGCCGAACCCCTACCGGCCGCTGTTCCGGCGGGACGGCCGCCACGACTGGCGGGCCGAACTGGACCACGCCTTCGCGATGGTCGACCGCCAGTCCGTCGGCAGCCTCGCCGCCTTCATCGCCGAGCCGATCCTCAGCACCGGCGGCGTCATCGACCTGCCGCCCGGCTACCTCGCCGCCCTCAAGCGCAAGTGCGCCGACCGCGGCATGCTGCTGATCCTGGACGAAGCCCAGACCGGGCTGTGCCGCACCGGCGACTGGTACGCCTTCCAGCGCGACGGCGTCGTACCCGACCTCCTCACCCTGTCCAAGACCCTCGGCGCGGGACTCCCGCTGTCCGCCGTGATCACCAGCGACGAGATCGAGGCCCGCTGCCACGAACGCGGCTTCTACTTCGGCACCACGCACGTCTCCGACCCCCTGCCCGCGGCCGTCGGCCGCACCGTCGTCGACGTCCTCGCCCGGGGCGGCTTCGACGCGACCGCCCGCCGGCTCGGCGACCGGCTCCACCGCGGCCTGCTCGACCTCCGGGCCCGCCACGACCGCATCGGCGACGTCCGCGGCCGCGGACTGCTCCAGGGAATCGAGTTCGTCACCGACCGGGAGTCCAAGGACCCGGCGAACGACTTCGGCGCCGCGGTCACCGACGCCTGCCTCGGCCTCGGCCTGCACCTGAACATCGTCCAGTTCCCCGCCAGCAGCAGCATCCTGCGGCTGGCCCCGCCGCTGACCGTCACCGACGCGGAACTCGACCGGGGCCTGGACATCCTCGACCAGGCCCTCACCACCGTCACCGGGCGACTCGGCTGAGCCCGGCCGGGCGCGGCGGGCCGGCGGCGGTCAGGACCGGGTGATCCGGCTCTGGGGCGTCCGGGCCCGCTCGGCCCCGGTCCCCCGCGTGGATCGGGCCCGAGGTCTCGGACAGGCGGACGCCCCGGCCTCCCCGGCGGAGCAGCAGTATCTCGGCGGCGACCGCCAGCGCCGTCTCCGCCGGGTCGGCGCCGCCGAGGTCGAGTCCGACAGGGGCGCTCAGCGCGGCCAGTTGCCCGTCCGTCAGGCCCGCGGCCCGCAGCGCCGCCCTGCGGTCCGCGACGCTGCGGCGGGAGCCCATGGCGCCGACGTAGGCCAGGTCCAGCCGCAGGGCGGCGGCCAGCAGCGGGAGTTCGAACTTCGGGTCGTGCGTGAGCGAGACGACCACGCTCCTCTCGTCGAGGCGTCCTGCCGCCGCCTGCTCGGCGAGGTGGCGGTGCGGCCAGGCCACCACGACGTCGTCGGCGTCCGGGAAGCGCTCGGGGGTGGTGAACACGGGGCGGGCGTCGCAGAGCGTGACCCGGAAGCCGAGCAGGGCGCCCTGGCGGACGAGGGCCGCGGCGAACTCGTTCGCGCCGTAGACCAGCATCCGCGGCGGGGGCGCCAGGCAGTTGACGAACACGCGCGGGCCGCCGTCGCGCGCCGCCCCGTCCGGCGCGGGCGGGACGGGCGCGGGGCGGACGGTGCCGGAGCGGCCCTGCGCCAGCAGCCGCCGGGCCGCCGCGGCCGTCTCGCCGTCGAGGGCGGGGCTGCCCGTGCTCCCCGCGGTGCCGTCGGCCCAGCAGACCAGGTGGGCGCCCCGCCTCGCCCCCGGCCGGGACGGGTCGCTCCCGACGACGGTGGCCAGGGCGACGGGGGTCGCGGACCGCAGGTGCCGGAGGAGGACGCCCAGTTCGGGAAAGGACCGCCGGTCGACGCGCTCGACGAGCACCTCGATGGTTCCGCCGCACGTCAGGCCGACAGCGCCGGCGTCGTCGTCGCTGACCCCGTAGCGTTCGAGCACCGCCGTGCCGTCCCGTACGGCCTGGTGGGCCAGGTCGTACACCGCGCCCTCCACGCAGCCGCCCGACACGCTGCCGGTGACCGTGCCGTCCGGCGCGCAGATCATGATCGATCCGGGGCGGCGCGGGGCCGAGCCGAAGGTGGAGACGACCGTGGCCAGCCCGCACGGGGTGCCGGACTCCCACAGCCGGTGCAGCCGCTCCCACGGGGCGTTCATCGCGCCGCCGTCCCCTGGATGATCTTGTCTGGAGTAAGGGGCAGGTCGCGGAACCGGCGCCCGGTGGCGTGGTGGACCGCGTTGGCGATCGCCGCCGTCATCCCGGTGCCCGGGGTCTCGCCGAAGCCGCGGGCGCCCAGGGCGTCCTCGTTGTCCCGGTCGGGCTTGTCGACGAAGAGCGCCTTGACCTCGGGCACGTCGGCGTTGACGGGCAGCAGGTAGCCGGAGAGGTTGGGGTTGACGATCCGGGCCGAGCGGGGGTCGATAAGGGTGTGCTCGGTGAGGGTGAAGCCGAGCGCGCAGACGGCGCCGCCGATGGCCTGGCTGCGGAGGGTTCTGCGGTTGAGGACCGTGCCGGGGTCGTACGCCCCGAGCATGCGGGTCACCCGGACCCGCCCGGTCCGCGGATCGACGCGCACCTCGGCGAACTCGGCGCCGACGGAGTAGCCGTGGGGGATGGCCGCGGGCTCCGCGACGGCCTCGACCGGCCTGCCGTGCCGGGCGAGGACCGTACGGATGCGCTCGCGGCGCCGGGGCTTTCCGGTCACGTACAGGAACCCGTCCGCCGCGGTGATCCGCCCGGCGGGGACGCCGTGCAGGGGCGAGCGCGGGTCGGCGACCGCGATGCCGGCCAGCGCCTCGCGGGCCGTGGTGCAGGCCCGGTTGACGGCGGCGCCGACGCCGGGAACGGTGGCGGAGGCGACGGACATGAAGGCGAACGGGTAGTCGGTGTCGCCGAGTTCGAAGTCGACGTCGTCCAGGTCCAGGCCCAGGGACTGCGCGGCGATCTGGGACATCACCGTGTACGTGCCGGTACCGATGTCGTGGGTGCCGGCCTGCACCACCGCCCGGCCCGCGGGGGAGAGCACCACCCGGGCGCCCGCGCCCGGCCGGCCGCCCGCCGTGTGCGCCGCGGTGGCCATCCCCCACCCGACCAGGGCGTCGCCGTCGCGCATCGACCCCGGCCGCGGGTCGCGCTCGCGCCAGCGGAACGCGTCGGCGCCGCGCCGGTAGCACTCGATCAGGTGCTTGCTGCCGAACGGCTCGCCGGTCTCGGGGTGGACGGCGGTGTGGTTGCGCAGCCGCAGCTCGACGGGGTCCATGCCGAGCGCGTAGCTCAGCTCGTCGAGGGCCGACTCCAGCGCGAACGAGCCGACGGCCTCCGGCGGCCGCATGAAGCTCGGCGCGGGCAGGTCGAGCCGGACCGCCCGCTGGGCGACGTGCACGTGTGGGCAGGCGTACAGGGCGCGGGTGGAGTAGCTGCTGGAGAACACGGCCTGTTCCGTGCGGGTGACCTGGTTGGTGCTGACGTGGTCGACGGCGGTGAGGGTGCCGTCCCTCCTGGCCCCGATCCGCAGGCGCTGGTGGGCCTCGGCGCGGAGCCCGTTGGAGGTGAAGGTCTGGGCCCGGGAGAGCACCAGCTTGACCGGCCGCCGCAGCTCCCGCGCGACGGCGGCGGTGAGCAGGGTGTGCGGCCACACCGGGCCCTTGGCCCCGAAGCCGCCGCCCAGGTACGGCGACAGCACGCGCACGTTCTCCAGCGGGATGTCGAGCGCCTCGGAGATGCAGATCCGCGTCGAATGGCCGCCCTGTGTGGACTCGTACACCGTCATCCGCCCGCCGTCCCACTCGGCGGTCGTCGTGGACGGCTCGATCGGATTGTGGTGGTGCGTGGGCGTGGTGTACGTGGCCTCGACGCCGACGTCGGCCTCCGCCAGCCCGGCCGCCACGTCCCCGCGGGTGAACTCGTTCGGGCCGAGCGGGCCCTCCGGAGGCACGAAGGCGTCGTCCAGTGCGTCGACGACGGAGGACCGGGGCCGGCGGGCGGCGTCGTAGGAGACGCGGACGAGCGTCGCCGCGTGCTGGGCCTGCTCCAGCGTCCGGGCGACCACGTACGCCACGGGCTGCCCGCCGTGGTGGACCTCCGCGTCCTGCAGGGGGATGAAGCCCTTGACGTAGCTGATGTACCGGGGCCGCGCGAGGCGCGGCATGTTCCGGTGGGTGAGGACGGCGACCACGCCGGCCGCCTGCTCGGCCTCCCGGGTGTCGATGCCGGTGATGCGCCCGGAGGCGACGGTGCTCATCGCGAGGAAGCCGTGCAGCGCCCCGCCGACCCGGGCGTCCGCGGCATAGACGGCCGCGCCGGTGACCTTCGCGCGGCCGTCGATCCGCGGCACCGGGCTGCCCACGATCCGGCTCATCGGTTGCCTCCCAGGTCGGTGAGGATGTCGGCGAGGGCGCGCTGCACCAGCTCGACCTTGAACGCGTTGTGCTCGCGCGGCTCCGCGCCGCGCACCAGGGCCCGGCCCGCGGCGGCGACGGCCGCCTCGGTCAGCGGCCGGCCGCGCAGGGCGTCCTCGGCCGCCGCCGCGCGCCACGGGCGGGGCGCGACGCCGCCGAACGCCAGCCGTACGCCGGTCACCACCCCCCGCCGCAGGGTCAGCCCGGCGGCCACGGAGACCAGGGCGAACTCGAACGAGGCCCGGTCGCGCAGCTTCAGATACCGCGAGTTGCGGGCCACCGGGGACTCGGGGACCTCGACCCCGGTGATGATCTCGCCGTGCCGCAGCGCGGTCTCCCGGTGCGGGGTGGCGCCGGGCAGGCGGTGGAAGTCCCCCAGCGGGATCGAGCGCCGGCCGTCCGGCCCGAGGGTGAGCACGACGGCGTCCAGGGCGCTGAGCGCGACCGCCAGATCGGAGGGGTGTACGGCGATGCAGTGGTCGCTGCCGCCCAGGATCGCGTGCCACCGGTTCTGCCCGTCGACGGCCGCGCAGCCGCTGCCGGGCTCGCGCCGGTTGCAGGGGCTCGCGGTGTCGCGGTAGTACCAGCAGCGGGTGCGCTGCATGAGGTTGCCGCCGATGGAGGCCCGGTTGCGCACCTGCGGAGACGCCGACGCGAGCAGGGCCTGGGCGATCGCCGGGAACCGCCCGCTGACCACCGGGTGCTCGGCCACGTCCCGCATCCGGGCCGTGGCACCGATGCGCAGCCGCCCGTCGCGCAGTCCGACGTCGGCGAGGGGGAGCCCGCCGACGTCCACGACCAGCCCGGGCGCGAGGACGCCGTCCTTCATCAGGTTCGTCAGCTCGGTGCCGCCGGCGACGAACGCGGCGTCGGGACGGGCGGCGGCCAGGCCCACGGCCTCGGCGGGCCGCGCGGCGCGTACGTAGTCGAACGGCTTCATCGCCCGGCTCCCCTCGCGGCGCTCCGCACCGCGTCGACGATGTTCGGATAACAGCCGCAGCGGCACAGGTTGCCGCTCATCCACTCCCGGATCTCCTCGTCCGAGCCGGTGTGGCCCTCGTCGATGCACGCGACGGCGGACATGATCTGCCCGGGGGTGCAGAAGCCGCACTGGAAGGCGTCCCTGCGGATGAACGCGTCCTGGACGGGGTGGAGGTCGTCGCCCCGGGCCAGGCCCTCCACCGTGGTGATCTCCCGGCCGTCCTCCATGACCGCCAGCGTCAGGCACGACTTCACGCGCTCGCCCCCGACGAGCACCGTGCAGGCGCCGCACTCGCCGCGGTCGCAGCCCTTCTTCGTACCCGTCAGGCCGAGACGCTCGCGTAACACGTCCAGCAGGGTGGCCCGGGCCTCGACGGTGAGCGGATGCTCGCGGCCGTTGACGCGCAGCGCCACCTCGGACGTCGCGGCCGGGAGCGCGGGGGCCTCCGCACCGGAGGCGCCGACGGCACCGGAGGCACCGGCCGGTGCGGCCGCCGCCGCGCCGCCCGGGGCGGCCAGCGCGGCGGCGGTCGCACCGCCGGCCCGGAGGACGCTGCGGCGGCTCTGGCCTTCGGCCGGGACTTCTTCGTTCTCGGACATGCGTCTGGGTCTCCTCGTGTCCTCAGCGAGTGCACACACCGACAACCACAACACGTTGCCGCCGATAACACAACACCGCTAACAAGATCTCGTTAGCAGCGCTCATGGCGGTGGTCCGGACACACTGTTACCGTTGGTAGATGGGGCGAGATTCCACCCGCGAGAAGATCATCACGGCGGGTTCCCGCCTGCTTGCCGACGGCGGCCGCGACGCGGTGTCGACGCGGGCGGTGTGCGCCGCCTCGGGCGTGCAGTCCCCCACGCTCTACCGGCTCTTCGGAGACAAGAACGGGCTGCTCGACGCGATCGCCGCGCACGTCTTCGAGAGCTATCTGGCCGACAAGGCGGCCCTGCCCTCGACCGGCGACCCCGTCGACGACCTGCGGCGCGGCTGGGACCTGCACGTCGGCTTCGGCGTGGCCAACCCCGCCTGCTACTCGCTGATCTACGGCACGGACCGGCCGGGCGCCGAGTCGCCCGCCGCCCGGCGCGCCGCCGCGGAGCTGGCCAAGCGGATCAGGCGCATCGCCGAGGTCGGCCGTCTGCGGGTCGGCGAGGAACACGCCGCACACCTGGTCCACGCCGCGGGGTGCGGCATGACGTTCACGCTCATCTCGCTGCCGGAGTCCGAACGCGACCCGGCGCTCTCCCTCGCGGCCCGCGAGTCGGCCATCGCCGCGGTCACCACCGACGGGCCCGGCACCGCGGACACCGGTCCGACCGGCCTCGCGGTGGCGCTGCGGGCCCTGGCGCCGCAGCTGACCGCCCTCACCGGCGCCGAGCGCGCCCTGCTGGCCGAGTGGATGGACCGCCTCGCCGCAGCCGGCCGGTGAGAAGCCGTCCGTCAACCCCCGTCGTCCGCCCGGAGGGCGTGGGCGGTGCCCCCACGCAACAGGCGGGGGTTTGCGGATGGCTTCTGAGCACCGCTCCGCCGCGCGAGGCGTTACGCGGGCCGCACAGCCCGGTGTCGAAGGCGAAGATCACCGCGTGCACCCGGTCCCGGGCCCCGATCTTCGCCAGCACCCGGCTCACGTGCGACTTGACCGTCGACTCGGCGAGCGAGAGCCGCTCGGCGATCTCGGCGTTGCTCCAGCCGGTGGCCATCGCGGTGAGGACCTCGCGTTCGCGGTCGGTCAGGGCGGCGAGCAGGCGCTCCTGTTCCGCGGTCGTCGGGCCGGCCGGGCCCGGCATGCGGTCGGCGAAGGCGTCGAGGAGCCTCCGGGTCGGCCCGGGGCGATGACGGCGTCCCCGGCGGCCACCGCCCGTACACCGGCGATGAACTCGTCCGGCAGGGCGTCCTTCAGGAGGAAGCCGCTGGCGCCGGCGCGCAGCGCCGCGTACGCGTACTCGTCGAGGTCGAAGGTGGTCATACGGGACGCTGCTCCCCGGGTGCCGAGGTGGTCGCGATCTCGAAGCGGGCCCGGACGGTCCAGCCCCCGCGGTCGTTGGGCCCCGCGGTCGCGCTCCCGCCGTACAGGGCGGCCCGCTCGCGCATGCCGACCAGGCCGCGGGCGTCGTCGTTGGACCGCGGGGCGCGCGCCGGCCCGGTGTCCTCGACCGTGACGTGTACGGCGGAGTCGTCGACGGTGATCGTCACCTGCACGGCCGTGTCGGCAGCCGCGTGCTTGAGCGTGTTCGTCAGGGCCTCCTGGACGACGCGGTAGACGGCGAGTTGGAGGCCGGGCGGCAGGTCGGAACGGGTGCCCTCGGTGTTCAGGGTGACGGCGGGACCCGCGGCGCGCACCCGCGCCAGCAGCGGCTCCAGATCGCCGAAGCCCGGCTGGGGGGCGAGCGGGGTGCCCTCGCCGGCGGTCCGGTCGTCGTCGCCGATGACGGCGAGCAGGCGGCGCAGTTCGGCCAGGGCGTCGCGCCCGGTGTCGGAGATGACGCGCAGGGTCTCGGCGCCGCGTCTCGGCTTCGCCTCGGTCAGTCCGGCGGCGCCGTTCGCGAGGCCGACGATGACGGCGAGGGTGTGGCCGAGGATGTCGTGCATCTCCCGGGCGACGCGCGCGCGTTCCGCGGCGGCGGCGAGCCGGGCCCGCTGGTCGCGCTCGACCTCCAGCCGGACGGCGCGCTCCTGCAGGGTCCTGATGTAGGCGTTCACGACCCGGGCCACCAGCCCCGCCGCGGCGACGGCCACCACGAGGGCCGCCTGGATGAGCGCGACCACCCAGGTCTGCAGGCCGACCTCCTGCCCGTCGCCGCGGACGGCGGTGGCCAGGGCCGTCTGCGCGGCGGCGATCGCCACGCAGACCGCGAGCGACACGGGCCGCACGGCGCGGCCCACGTTGAGCAGCGCCACCACCCGCGCGGTCTCGGACCCCGTCTCGGCGTCCCAGGCGAGCGCCCCGGCGGCCACCGCCGAGGTGACGGTGAAGACCAGGATGGGCCGCTGCTGCCGCCACAGCAGCGGGATGCAGAAGGCGGCCATCAGGGCCAGCAGCACGGGCACGCCGGGGCCGGGGTCCCTGTCCGCGTTCTGCAGCGCCGGGATGCCGAACAGCGTGCAGAGCAGCGGCACTCCCCAGCGCCTGACCCACGGGTGGCCCTGGTCCGCCTCGATGATCCGGCGGAGCTGGCGCATGACCAGCGCGTCCGAGGGCCGCTCCGCCTCGCCCAGCAGCACCTCGGGCTCGACCGGGGAACCGGGCTGCCCGGAGTGCGCGGCCGCGGGCGGTGTGGTCACGTCGTCTGCCCTCTCGGTGCGGGGGCCGCCCGCCGGTCCCCCCCCCCCCCCCCGGGGGACGGGGCCGGCCGGCGGGGCGGTCGTCGTGGCGGTCGCCGGCCGCGGGCGGGCCGGCCGTACCCCTTGCCCCGGATCGTACGTCCGGATGCTCAGCCCTTTCCGGTGGGCACGCGCTCGGGCTCCGGCGCACGCCCGGCCCCCGGCGCGCCGTCGGCCTCCGGCGCGCTCTCCGGCTCCGGCGCGCCGTCGGCGGCCCCGCCCGGCCGCAGCCGCAGCTTCTCGACCTCCACGTCGACGTTCGGCAGCAGCCGGTCCAGTCGGCGGGGCAGCGACCAGGCGCGCCGGCCGAGCAGCGCCATGATCGCGGGAACGACGGTCATCTGTACCACGAAGGCGTCGAAGAAGACGGCGGCGGCCAGGCCGAGACCCATCGACTTGATGATCGGCTCGTCGCTGAAGACGAACCCGGAGAACACCGCGATCACGATGACCGCCGCGGCCGTGACCACCCGGGCCCCGTGCCGGAACCCCGCGACGACCGCCGCCGCCGGCTCGGCCCCGTGCACGTACTCCTCCCGCATGCGGGGCACCAGGAAGGCCTGGTAGTCCATAGCGAGTCCGAACACCACGCCGATCATGAAGATCGGCAGGATGCTGACGACCGGGCCGGTCCGGTCGACGCCGAAGATGTCCGCGAGCCAGCCCCACTGGAATACGGCGACGACCACCGCGAACGCGGAGCCGAGCCCGATGTCGGTGAGCACCCTGATGCCGATGACGCTGAGCCCGGCCAGCGCGATGACCACGGTCAGCCCGGCGAACACCACCGCGGAGCCGGCCGTGCCGACCGCCCGCCCCACGGCCTCCTCGGGCGGGTGCCCGTCCTTCAGCTCCTCCCGGTAGCGGGAGACGATGAACAGGGCGTAGTCGATGGCCACCGCCAGGCCCAGCATCAAGGCGAGGGTGCTCGTGTTCGAGCTGAGGTCGATGAACGAGCCGGCGAGGGTGATCGAGAGGATCGCCAGCCCGACCCCGAAGAGCGCGGTCAGCAGCGGCAGCCGGGCCGCGACCAGCGAGCCTAAGGTGACGACCAGGACGACGGCGGCGATCAGGATGCCGATCAGCTCGGTGGTGCTCTGGTGTGCCTCCGCGGCCACCGCCGTGCCGCCCATGCTGACGTGCAGGGCGCTCCGCTCGCCCTGGGCGGCGATGTCCGCCAGGTCCGCGCGGGCCTGGTCGCTGACGTCGGCGTCCGCGACCTCGTACGTCACCTGCGCGTAGCCGATCGAGCCGTCCTCGCTGACGGTGCCGCCGGCGTACGGGCCGGTCACCGTCTGCACCTGGTGCGCCCGCCCGAGGCCGGCGACCAGCGCCTCGACGTCGGCCTTCCGCGCACCCGACGTCAGCCGCTGCCCGTCCGGCGCCTCGAAGACCACCCGGGCCGTGGCCCCGTCGGCCGCCGCCTGCGGAAACTCCTCCGACAGCAGGTCGAGAGCCTTCTGGGACTGGGTACCGGGGATGCTGAAGGTGTCCGTCGTCTTGCTCGTCACCCCCGCGGCGGCGATGCCGACGACGGCCAGCACGGCTGTCCACAGCATGAGGACGAGCCTCCGCCGCCGGAACGAGAACCGGCCGAGCCGGTAGAGGAACGTGGCCACGGAGAACCCCCGGAAGGCGCGCAGAAGACGGGACTCGGGCCGCGATCCGACCCGCGCTCCACGCTAGGCACGCCGCACCGCGGCCCCCTGGGCCCACGGTGGCGAACAGGGCGGTGGCGAGTGTTACCGCGGTACCGTCCGGCGGTCCTCCCCGAGAGGTAGACCGGACGTTCCGATTGCTGGCGTTGTCCGGGCTGAACCGCGGCGGCGAGGGCGGTCAGCAGCGGCGATGAGACCGTGCCGGCGGTCGTCGTGGCCGGCGAGTCGCACACCAACCCCGACCCGGCCCGGCCACTTCCGCGTGCAGAGAGCCACCCGGTGCCGCGTAGCCGTCAACAGCGATGCCGCCCAGCGGGCTCCCGTCTTCCACCGGGCTGGTCTCGCCCGTGTGCGGCGTTGGGGTCCACGCGGCGGAACGGCGAACGGTCTGCAAGGTTCTGGCAAGGTCGTGCAAGCAGTCCCTCTGAGGCGCGGGGAACTGGTTGCCAGGAAGCGATTCGTGCTCATTCATGGGGGAGTCATGTCTGGTATGGGCAGGCGAGTTTCGCCGGCACTGGTTCAGCAGGGTGAGTGGCTGACGGTGTCAGGGTGCAAGCGGGTCCTAGTGGTAGTGCACACGATGGCATACGCACATCGGCTGCGAGAGGTGTTCTCGCTGTTTGAGTCTGATTTTCGAGTGCAGGTGGTGTTCACGGTGGCACCGCATGCATTTGATGAGGGGGTGGCCACACAGTTGCGGCAGGACGGGGTGGACGTCATTCCGTGGCGTGCGGCGGTGCGTTCACGGTTTGATCTGGCACTGGCGGCAGGCGGGCGAGGAACCGAGCAGGTGCAGGCGCCGCTGATTCGACTTTCGCACGGGGCCGGACAGATCAAGCTGCAGCGCGGTGCGACGGTAGCGGGGGAACCGCGGGTGCCGGGGATGCTCAGTCGACAACAGTTGATGCATCAGGGTCGGGTGGTACCGACGGTGATCGCATTTTCGCACATGCGTGATGTGCAAGCACTGGAGCGTTCGTGCCCGGAGGCGCTGGCGAAGGCCCGAGTCATCGGTGACCCTGTCCACGACCGGCTCGTAGCCAGCAGCCGAATGCGCAAGGAGTACCGCCGACGGCTCGGGTTACGCGAGGGGCAGCAGTTGGTGGTGGTCGCGACAACCTGGGGCACATCGTCGTCCTTCGGGCGGTTCGACGCTCTGCTTCCTCGGTTGCTGACCGAATTACCTGGGGACCGGTATCGGATCGCCTTGATGTCGCATCCCAATGTATGGGCAGGACACGGCCGCTGGCAGGTGCACGGATGGCTGGCTGAGTGCCGGCGACGGGGTCTGGTCGTGGTTCCGCCGGAGGTGGACTGGATCCCGCTTCTGGTCTCTGCCGACTTCGTCATCGGTGATCACGGGTCGTTGACCGCATATTCGTCGGTGGCCGATGTTCCGGTCATCCTGGCAAGATTCCCAGAACAAGGGGTCGCCGTGGATTCTCCGGCAGCACTTCTGGCAAGTCTGGCTCCCGCGCTGTCACCGTGGCATCCTCTTCAGGATCAGTTGAGTTATGCGGCCGTTGAGCACCGCGCTCAGGATTACGCGCCGGTGGTGGAGTCGCTCAGTTCTGAGCCGGGTCGATTCCACCGGTTGACCCGAACTCTGATGTATCAACTGCTGAGGCTGGGGGAACCCGCGTACGCTCCACGGGTTGCAGCTGCAGCGCTGCCGCCGCCGCTGTCGGAATGGGAGGCCGGAGACTCGGGGATGTCCGCATGACGCCGGGACGCACGCGCGAGGTCTGCTTCATGCAGATGTCCGTATGCCTGAAAGCAGCGAACTGCGCGAGGGTGCCTCACTCCTTGACTCGGCAGGGCAAAGCCGGCAGAGGCGTGGTCATCACGAATGTCGATAATGTCGGGTATCGCGCGCTGATTGACGCTGCGCCGTTCCACCCGGATCCACCAATCCACCGACAGACGGTGGGAAATGACGTGCACGTACGCGCAGAAGTTCCGGGTCGGTGTGGTGGCCCGCCGCTTCCCTCTGCGGGGCATGGGCGGTGGCTCAGGCTCGCCGACGTGCTCGTGATGACCGAGCCTGTGGATGTGAGCGTGACACGAACCCGGGTGCTCGGGATGCTCAGGCGGTATCCGGGCTGTTTGGTGGTGTGCATGTCGCTGCGGGACGGTGGATGTCTGGTAAGTACGCGGACAACCGGGTCGCTTCGGATGCGCCCACCGACCGGCACCCGGCTGGACGGGCCGGAGTGCGGGCTGCTGGCCTCGTTCGCCCACGCCTGGCTGGTGGCGGGCCGCCGGTTGGACAGCATACGGAGGTGCTCGGTTGTTCCTCCACGTTATGCGCCCTCGTCGCCGATGCTGCGCTGCAGGCCAACGGGAGGGGGCGGTCATGGTTGATCACAAGTGTCGCAGCCGCCCACTGAGCCGATCTGCTTCTGCGGGCCTGAGCGCTCGGTAGAGTTCGATCGCCCGTTCGTACCACATACGTGCATGTTCGAGCGAACCGCGCTCATAGGCGTTCTGCCCGAGCATTTCTGAGGTGCGGGCCTCCCACAGATCCGAGCCGGCCTCCTGGAACTCGACACAAGCCTGCCGCAGTTGCCGGTCCCCGCCGTCGGAATCGCCTCCGGCGGCGCGGGTCCGGCCGAGGTACGCCAGTGCCCGGGCAGCATCGTAGCCGTCTCCCTCGGCCAGCAGTTGGGTGCGAGCACGGGTGAGGAATTCACGTGCCTGATCGTGGTCGCCGCGTGCAAGAGCGGCTTCTCCCAGGCACAGACGGCTCAGTGCGGCACCGCGGTGATAGCCGATCTCCTCGCGTTTTTCGAGCGCGCGGGTGAAGAACTGGGTGGCTTGGTCGAGCCGGCCGCCGGCACGGTGCGCGTTGCCGAGGCCGTTGAGAGCCTGGGCCTGCTGACGCAGGTCGCCGTCCTCTTCGGCCAACCGAAGCGCCTGCGCGTACCAGTCGGCGGCTTCTTCTGGTCTGTCGGCGTTGCGTAACCCGTTGCCTCCGGAGGTGAGCATGCGACCTTCAGCCTCGCGGTCCCCGAGACGCCGCGCGGCGGCCAGCCCGAGGGTGTGGGATTCGACCCACATCTCGGCGGGCCGCAGCCGGAGAAACAACCCCCAAGCACTGTCCACGAGCTGCCAGCAGGTCTCGTCCCATCCGGCTGCGGCACAGTGCCGCATCGCCGCCAAGAGGGTGGCACGGTGCGTATCCAGCCAAGCCAGTGCGGCCGCATCGGTTTCGAAGTGAACCGGCTGGATGGATGCGTTGGTGTAGCTACGAGGCAGGGTTCGGTGGCTCGGCGAGATCAGTTCCTCGGTGGCCGTGGCGGTGGCCAGGCACCATTCCACGAAGCGTCGCAGGACTTCCTCGTGAGTCGCGTCGGATTCGTGGATCTCGCCCAGGTGTCTGGCGTGTGCGCGTACCAGATCGTGGAAGCGCAGGGTGTCCGGTCCCAGATCTTCCAGCAGGTGGGCCTCGATCAGCGTGCCGAGTTCTCGATCGGTGTCGTCCATGCTGGTTGCGCACACCGCAGCAACCAGGTGGTGATCGTAGCGCTCGATCGGCAGCAGGCCGAGATAGCGGTACGTCCGTGCCGCTGCGGTCGGCAGCACCTGATACGTCTCGTTCAGCGCGCTGCGAATCACAGCGTGTCCTTCGAGTTGCAGCATCTCAAGGGGGCCTTGCCCCTGGTGCAACGCGGCGGCCACTCGGTTGACCGGTTCTCGGGGTCGGGCCGCGAGACGCGCCGCGGCCAGGCAGAGGGCCAGCGGCAGATACGCACATCGAGCCGCGATGTCCGCGGCCGCGTCGGGTTCACGGGCCACACGCGTCCCGCCGCCGGACCGGCGTAGCAGTTCCACAGCGGCCGTCGGGGCAAGGGCGGCCAGTTGGTGAAGTTCGGCGCCGTCGACTACCAGGCCGGTCAGCTGCCTGCGGGCAGTGACCACCACCAGGCTCGCCCCGCTGCTCGGAAACAGGGGCCGCACTTGTGCGGCAGAGTACGCGTCGTCGAGCATCACGGCCAGTCGCAGCTCGGCGGTCATCGATCGCCAGAGAGCGATGCGTTCGGTCAGCTCGACCGGAACGCTGACGATGCCCAGAGCCCGTAGGAACTGGTCAAGCACCTCACCCGTCTCCACCGGCCCGGTAGGGCCGAAGCCACCGAGACTCGCAAAGAGCTGACCGTCCGGAAAGTCGTGGACGTGGCTGCGCAACCAGTGGACGGCCAAGGCGGTCTTCCCGATGCCGGCAAGTCCGCTTATGGCGATCACCTGGGGGGAACCGTCTTGGTGCGCCTGCCGCAGTTCATCAAGGGCCCGTAGATCCTCGCGGCGGTCGACGAAGTGTGCCGAGCCAGGTGGGAGCTGCCGCGGCACCCGGGGCGGCAACGGGGCCGCGGAGTGGTAGTGAATGCCGCCATGGACACTGCGGGCTTGAACGACAGTCCCCACGATCTGAGCTGAGCCGCCAATGCAGTTCGCGTGGCCACCGGCATCGGGATGGGCCGTCGCTGGGCGAACGCCAGCGGAATCGGGCTCCAGCGCGCGCCGCTCGAGCCACTGCCGCAGGTTTGACCGCAGGGCGGGGTCCCGGGCAGCACGTCTGTCCAGCGCGAGGGCCAGCTCCCGGAGGATCACCGGATCCGGTTGCTCAGTCTGCGCCCCGGCCCACGCAGTGGCCAGTTCCACGTCCGGCCCGGACAAGGGGCGTCCGAGCAGGGACCGCATGAGTTGGTCAATTTCCTGCCAGGCAGTCTGGGATGCGGGATCTGGACTGGACCGCCTGATCGCCACCAGTGCCTCGGTCAAGGCTTCCGCATGACGCATCTCCGCCATTGCCCTCCCCACCTGGCAGTACGTTCGGCGCAGCCTGGGAGATGAAATTCCATACGCGCCGCAACTCCCGAAATACCTACCCCGCGAGCCATCCTCTGATCGTTCTCGCCCTGAGAAATGGCCGATACTGTTCGTGTCTGAATGCTTGCTAGCACCTTTCGATACTCGCTGCCATTCTCAAGCGAAGCGAGGTCAACCGTCAGGAGGACGCTCGTGTTCCGGATACAGCTCTTGGGGCCGGTCGAGTTACACACCGACGATCACCACAGTAGCCTCGGGTCCCCCAAAGAACGACTGACCTTCGCGGCCCTGGCCTGGGACGCAAATCGCCTCGTCAGCGCGGAAGTCCTGGCCCGGCGCATCTGGGGGGACGACCTGCCCCGCAAACCCCACCAGGCGCTGTACGCCTACATCTCACGCATCCGCAGGACGCTCCGCGAGTTGGGGACAGCATCGCCCGAGCTGAGCGGACACAGCCGGGCGTACCGACTGGAGACACCCGGGGATACAGTCGACCTTCGCGTCTACACACATCTGGTTGAAGAAGCTCAGGCTGCGACCGAGGCCGGGGACTCCGATCACGCGCTTCACCTGCTGGGAGAGGCGGCACAGCTCTGGCACGGTGAGCCACTGACCGGCCTGCAGGGAGTATGGGCCGAAGAGGTACGCAGCTTCGTTGCGAACAGCAGCCTCACGGCCGCCCTACTGCGTGCGCGACACGGACTCTGGCGTGGCCGGTACTCCGAAGCCGCAGCCGAACTGTCCTCCCTGGCCCCGCACCATCCCCTGGACGAGACTGTCGTCGAGTACTTGGTTCTCGCCCTCTACGGGTGCGGTCGTACCGCCGAGGCTACTCGCCTGCTCCAACGCACCCGGCGCCGTCTCGTAGAAGAGACCGGAACGGATCCCGGGCAACGCCTTCAGCACATTCAACAGGGCATCCTCACCCGCACCCCCATCACTTCACTCCTCCCCCACCGCACTCGCGAACCGGCAGCACAGGTGCAGAACCCCGCACCCGACAACCTGCCCAGGGACACGCACTGGGTGGGGCGCGCCGCCGAACTCAACCACATCATCGACCCGCTGCTCCAATCCGCCTCCCCGTCCACCCCTCCGCCCATGACCGTGATCGACGGGATGGCGGGAAGCGGGAAGAGCGCGCTCGCCGTGCACGTGGGGCATCTGATGCGCGACCAGTTCCCCGACGGTCGGATATTCCTCGACCTACGCGGACACTCACCGGTCCAGCAGCCTCTCCCTCCGGCGGACGCCCTCACCGACCTCCTGCGCCTCATCGGCCCTCCCGCGACCGCACTACCCCAGGACCGCACCGCACTACCGCAGGACCTCGACGCCCTGACCGCCTTATGGCGCAGCACGATGCGCACCCGACGAGCGATCGTCATCCTCGACGACGCGGTCAGCCCCGAGCAGGTCGCCCCGCTACTCCCCGGAGCCTCACCCGCGTTGGTTCTCATCACCAGCCGACGCCGGCTCACCGGGCTGCCCGGAGTCCAGCCGCTCTCCTTGGACGCCCTGCCCCCAGACGACGCCGCCGCACTCTTCGAAAGCCGGGTTTCCGCACACCGCACCCTGAGTACTGACCAGACTGCCCGTATCGTCCGGTTATGCAGCTATTTACCTCTCGCTATCGAGATAACGGCCAGCCGCTTCCTGTCTCGGCCCTCATGGAGCGCCGAGGACCTCACCCGGCGACTCACCAGAAAGCCGCGTCGGCTTCCCGAAATACGTGATGGGCACCGCCGGATGGCGCAAGCGTTCGATCTCTCCTACCGGGCACTGACCGACGTTCAACAGCGCGCGTTCCGCCGCCTGGGCCAGCACTTCGGGCCGGAATTCTCGCTACCGGCCGCCGAGGCGCTCACCGACCTCCCACCCGACATCACCGAGAACGTCGTCGAAGACCTACTCACCAGTCACTTGCTGCAGGAGCCCGCACCGCACCGCTACCGCCTGCACGACCTGGTCCGCGAGTTCTCGTTACTGGCCCCGGGCGACACAACGGACGACCACACCGCCGCGGCACGGCGCCTCATCGACCACTACCTGTACGCCGCGGACCGGGCCGACCGGCTCGCGTACCCCCATCGGGCGCGAATCACGCTCGACCCCGCGAACAACCGTTCATCTGCCGATTCCGCCTTCGTCGACCAGGACGACCACCCACGCACGTGGTTCGTCACCGAGGGCCCGAGCCTTCTCGCCACCCTGGAATACGCCCATCAGCACGCCCCCCGTCAAACCGCCGCCCTGCTCACCCACGTCCTCGCGGGTTTCCTCGACAACGAGGGGTACTTGCGCACAGCCCGTCTCCACCTAGAGCACGCCGTCACCGTATGGCGGCAGAGCGAGAACAGGCTCGAACTGACGTGCGCTCTTATCGACCTGTGCACCGTCTGCGCACATATAGGTGATTATCGCGCCGCCATCACAGCCGCCGAAGAAGCCGTCGACCAGTCCCGCAGCATCGGCAAAACGCAGCTTCAGGCGGAATCACTTCACCAACTGGCCACCGCACACTGGCATACCGGACGCTATCAACAAGCGCTGCCACACCAGCAGCAAGCTCTTTTACTCCGCAAACAGCATCCAGACGCGCTGCAGCTTGCGCGCAGCCTCAACGCCCTAGGCATGACCCTGTTGCATCTCGACCGCGAAGAATCCATCGAAAGATTCCGCGAGTCACTCACCCTGTTCCGGGCTGCCGGCGATCTCAGAGGAGAGTACCTTGCACTAAACAACCTTGCCGAGAACTACAAAAGGGTCGGCGACCTGGAACAAGCGCACCTCTCTTACCGGCAAGCCATGCAGATCTCCCGCGATCACGGGAGTGACTACGAACGCACCCTCATCCAAATGAATCTCGCTGACGCACTCAGAAGAGTCGGAGAACTTGATGAAGCACGCGATTTGTTTCAGGATTCCCTGCCGGTACTACGCAGCGCCGATGATAACCGGAGCGAATGCATTGCCTTGATCGGCCTCGGACGAACGCTACACACCCAGGGGCACCCCGCCGAAGCGCTCTCGCGACACCTGGCG
The DNA here is from genome assembly GCA_000514715.1 of Streptomyces sp. CNH099. Lineage (GTDB taxonomy): Bacteria > Actinomycetota > Actinomycetes > Streptomycetales > Streptomycetaceae > Streptomyces > Streptomyces synnematoformans. Next base: position 44,231 of record AZWL01000005.1, read on the forward strand.
GCGCTCGATCTTGCCAGCCGCATCGAGGCCGCCACCGAGCAGGCCCAGGCACTCCGTGAAATGGGCCGCGCAGAATACGAAACTGGATCGGTCGATGCGGCCCTGGAACATCTGCAAGCGAGCCTGGCCCTCACCCGCCGGCTTCAGGATCCCGCCGAGCTGTCCGAAAGCCTTGTCGCACTGGCCGAACTCCAAAACCATCGAGGTCTACACGACCAGGCCGCACAGCTGCACCGGGAGGCTCGCGTAATCATAGGCACATCACATCGCGAGGGTTCACACCCCGATCAATAAGGGTCGAGCCCGGGGCGTCCGCAACCGAGCATAAATTCGAGCTTCGAAAAGCTGCCGGCTACCGCACAGTACCCGCACGCCAGGGCGACCGGGGCTTGCAAGACCTCCCTCGCCTGTGCTCGAATATATGACCACTACGCGACACCCGTTCGCAGTAGCCCGGCGTGCTACCGCAACAGCCGACGTCCGAGAAACCCCTCACCAGAAAAAGAGGCAAGTTCGTCATGCCCGATTACGCCCGTTTGGCCACTGTTATGCTGTTCACGACAGCAACCCTCATAACAGTGCCACTTGGGACCGCGGCTGCTGCGGCGGCGGCGGAAGATTCTTCCCAGCCGGATGTCTGCATTCCCTACAAGGTGGCTGGACCACAGCTTCCGCCGCATTGGGATGGCAGTCTCACGTTTATGGGAATTTCCACCGCCGATTCTGCGGAAACCAGCATATCCTAATCAGTACGACGCGTGATGGCCCCCGCCGCATGCGGTGGGGGCCATCACGCGTCGACGTGAAAGGGCCGAGGGCGGGCCGCCGCGTGCGGGGAGCTGGTCGGCTTCACCGCCGCCGTAGGTGTGGGTGCCGATGCCGCGGCGCAGGATCCAGAGGGTGTGGGTGCAGGGGGCCTCGTCGGCGGGGACGGCCGGGGGGCAGGCGGAGGCGCTGGAGCCCGCGCCCCGCTGCGGCCCTCGACGTCGGCGTCTCCCCACCCACCGTGAGCCACCACCCGAAGCTCAAGGAGGCCTGCCTGCTCGCCTCCGAACGCCGCGGCACCTGGGTCTTCCATCGCCTCGAACCGAGGGTCCTTGCCGCCATGGGTCAGGCCCTCCGGCACTACGCTGGCTGACCCACACCCCCAGACGGGCCCCGGCCGGCGCCGGTCACGGGGCCGGGTTGCGCGGTGCGGCCGTCGCCGGAGGCTCCGCGGGGGTGAACCTCCGGCGCCAGGCCAGCGAGACGTAGACCAGTGCGACGAGCACCGGGACCTCGATGAGGGGGCCGACGACGCCGGCGAGGGCCTGGCCGGAGGTGACGCCGAAGGTGGCGATGGCGACGGCGATGGCGAGTTCGAAGTTGTTGCCGGCGGCGGTGAACGCGAGGGTGGCGGTGCGGTCGTACGCCAGGCCGATCGCCTTGCCGAGGGCGAAGGTGCCGAACCACATCAGCGCGAAGTACACCAGCAGCGGCAGCGCGATGCGGGCGACGTCCAGCGGCTCCGAGGTGATGGTCTCGCCCTGGAGGGCGAAGAGGAGCACGATCGTGAACAGCAGCCCGTACAGCGCCCACGGGCCGATCTTCGGCAGGAAATCGCTCTCGTACCGCTCGCGGCCCAGTCTCCGCTCGCCGAGGCGGCGGGTGAGGAAGCCGGCGAGCAGGGGGACGCCGAGGAAGACGACGACGTTGAGCGCGATCTTCCCCATCGAGATGTCGAGGTTCTCGCCGTCGCCGAGACCCAGCCAGCCGGGCAGGAGGTCGAGGTAGAACCAGCCGAGGAGGCCGAAGGCCAGCACCTGGAAGACGGAGTTGAGCGCGACCAGGACGGCGGCGGCCTCGCGGTCGCCGCAGGCCAGGTCGTTCCAGATGATGACCATGGCGATACAGCGGGCCAGCCCGACGATGATCAGGCCGGTGCGGTACTCGGGCAGGTCGGGCAGGAAGATCCAGGCGAGGGCGAACATCACCGCCGGGCCGGCGACCCAGTTGACCACGAGGGACGAGGCCATGAGCCGCCGGTCGCCGGTGACGGCGTCGAGGCGGTCGTAGCGGACCTTGGCCAGCACCGGGTACATCATGATCAGCAGACCGAGCGCGATGGGCAGCGAGATGCCGCCGGTCTCGACCTTCGCCAGCACGTCGTCCAGCCCGGGGACCGCCCGGCCCAGGCCGAGGCCGGCGGCCATGGCCAGCAGGATCCACACGGCCAGGAAGCGGTCGAGGGTGGACAGCCGGGCGACGACGCCCGCGCCGTCGTCCCGGGACGGCGCGGCCCCGGCGGAGTCGGGAGCCCCCGCGGGGTCGGGAGCCCCGGCGGGGCCGGCGGCTCGGGCGGTGGTCACGGGCAGGCCCTCTTCCGGTCGGCGTCGGCGGTGGTGCGCGCGGTGTCGGCGAGCCGGGTGAACGCGCCGGCCAGGCCCTCGATGGCCGCCGGCCGCAGCCGGTAGTACGTGAAGCGGCCGCACGGCTCGGTCTCCACCACCCCGGCCTCGCGCAGCACCCGCAGGTGGTTGGACAGGTTCGTCTGCCGGGCGCCCGTCTCCGCCACCAGGTGCGTGGTGCACAGCGTCTCCGCGGCCAGCAGTTCGACGATCCGCAGCCGGAGGGGATCCGCCAGCGCGCGCAACACTTCAGTATCGACTGACGTCAGCATGGACTGATATTGTCACATCAGGCGGAACTGATGCCACCCCCCTCCGCCCTCGCGAGACAAGAGAGGCGAGACCGCAATGCCCGACAAGCCCTCCGTCCTGTTCGTCTGCGTCCACAACGCCGGCCGCTCCCAGATGGCCGCCGCCTGGCTCACCCACCTCGCCGGCGACCGCGTCGAGGTCCGCTCCGCAGGCTCCGCCCCCGCCGACACCGTCAACCCCGCCGTCGTGGCAGCGATGCGCGAGGTCGGCATCGACATCGCCCACGAGGAGCCCAAGGTCCTCACCGTCGACGCCGTGCAGGCGTCCGACGTCGTCATCACCATGGGCTGCGGCGACGCCTGCCCGGTCTTCCCGGGCAAGACCTACCTCGACTGGAAGCTCGACGACCCCGCCGGACAGGGCGTCGCCGCCGTACGCCCCATCCGCGACGAGATCCGCACCCGCATCGAGGGCCTCATCGCCGACATCGCCCCGGCGAAGACCGGCTGACCACACCGTTATCCGCGCTCCCGGCACTCCGAGGAGAACCATGCCGACCAGCATCGAAGAGTCCGTGAAGGACTACTACGGCAAGTTACTCCAGTCATCGGCCGACCTTCAGACCTCCGCGTGCTGTACGGCGCAGGCGCCGCCACGTCACATCGCGGACGCGCTCGGAAAAGTCCACGAAGAAGTCAAGGACCGCTTCTACGGATGCGGTTCGCCGCTCCCCTCGTCGCTGGCCGGGGCCACGGTGCTGGACCTGGGGTGCGGCAGCGGGCGCGACTGCTACGTCCTCTCCCAGCTCGTGGGGCCGCAGGGCCGCGTCATCGGGGTGGACATGACCGACGAGCAGCTGGCGGTGGCGCGCCGCCACCTGGACTTCCACGCCGACCGGTTCGGCTACGCCAACGTGGAGTTCCGCCAGGGCTATATCGAGGATCTGGCGGCGGCGGGGATCGCGGACGACTCCGTGGACCTCGTGGTGTCGAACTGCGTGCTGAACCTCTCACCGGACAAGCCGCGGGTGTTCTCCGAGATATTACGGGTGCTCGCACCCGGGGGCGAACTGTACTTCTCGGACGTTTTCGCCGACCGCCGGATCCCCGACCGGCTGCGCGAAGACCCCGTCCTGGTCGGGGAATGCCTCAGCGGCGCGCTCTACATCGAGGATTTCCGCCGCATCATGGCCCGCGCAGGCTGCGCGGACACCCGCGTCACCGCCCGGTCGACGGTGGCGCTCGGCGATCCGGAGATCGAGCGGAAAATCGGCTTCGCGAGCTTCACCTCGCTGACGGTACGGGCCTTCAAGCTGCCGCTGGAGGACCGGTGCGAGGACTACGGTCAGATCGCCGTCTACCTGGGCACGGTGCCCGGCCTGCCGCACGGCTTCGACCTGGACGACCACCACCGCTTCCCCACCGCGAAGCCGATCCCGGTGTGCGGGAACACCGCGGAGATGCTCGGCCGGACGCGGTACGCCCCCCACTTCGAGGTCACGGGCGACAGGTCGGTGCACCACGGCCCGTTCCCCTGCGGCCCCACGGAGCGGACCGCGGACGACGCGACCGCCGCCGGCGTCTCCTGCTGCTGACCCCGCACCACGGGCGGGCGTAGCCGACGCCCCCGCAGCGGCCGGAGGGCGCGTACCACGGCGCGGGCGCGCCACGGCGCGCGCCGTCCGGCACCGGGTGAGGTCAGCCGCCTGCGGGAAAGGGAACCCGGGCGAGCAGGCTCCGGGCGTCGTCGTGCCGGAGGAGGTCGCGTGCGGCGTATTCCGTCCCCGGCGGTGACCGTTCGGGTGATCAGGTCGCGTGCGACGCCTGGGCGCGGGGATCGTCCAGGGCTTGGAGAGCATCCAGGGCGCACTGCCCCTGGCAGACACGGAAGACGGTCAGGCCGGGCGGGGAGCGAGTCCAGCCGGCCGCGCCCAGGTCAGTGCTCGCCCGGGGTGACGATCTCCACGAGCGGGTCGACGCCGTGCCAGCGCTTGCCCCCGGTCAGCACCGGGAACGCGCCCGTCGCCGTGGCCGTGGCGATCACCAGCGCGTCCGGCAGCCGGAGTGCCTTCTGCTGTGCCCTGAGTGCCGCCGCCACGCGGGCAATACGCCGGTCGAGCGGGACCACGTCGGCCGCGATGCGGTCGACGGCCTTCTCCACCTCGGCCGCCGTGCTGCTGCCTCCGTGCCTGTGGGCACGTACCAGACACTCGCTCAGCACCGATGCGGGAACGGCAAGTCGGTGTCCGTCCTGCTGCTTGGAAACCACGGCCCGGCGGGCGGACGTGTGAAGTGCGTCGCCGAGGTCGAGCAGCCCGAGCAGGACGCTGGAGTCGAGGATCACGCGTCCCATGCGTCGCGCTCAGCCTCCAGGTCGGCACTGTCGGAGAGCCCGGGGAATACCGCGACGGCCTTCTACCACCACCGCGGCGTGCCGGTGGAATACCGCCCGGGGGAGAAGCGGCGGCAACAGCCGGAATCAGCCGCGGAGAGTCGTGGACGGGAACCCGCCGAAGCGGCCTCTGCAGTACGCCGCGAACCGGCCGTAGTTCGAGAACCGACCGGGAGAACCTCCTGGCCGCGACGGCGTCCGGTACGACGGTCAGCCAGGTCACGGAGCGGTGGCGCCGGGGTGCTCCGCTCGTGCAGCCGGGCGGAGTGGTTGTTCGGCCGGCCATCGAGCAACTGGCCGAGCAGCACGTGCTTCAGCGGTCGCATCACCGCCGGGTTCCGTACGCGCACTCCGATCCGCCACCGGGCGGCGAACAGTGCGCGAGGTCGCCGACCTCGCCGGGCTCGCGGACCGGTGCCGGTCTCGGGCGGGTCAGCTCATCGCCGCGAACCTCTCCACGTTCTGCGTGCGTCCGGTGATGATGATGACGTCGCCCCTCTCCACCACCGTCTCGGCGGTGGCGTACGTGAAGTCCTGCCCCGGCCTCTTGATGCCGACGACCGTGACGCCGTACTCGCTGCGCACCCGGCTCTCGCCCAGCGGGATTCCGGTGGCCGCCTGCGGGGTCACCGTCTTGGCCAGCGCGTAGTCGTCGTCGAACTGGATGAAGTCCAGCAGGCGGCCGGTCACCAGGTGGGCGACGCGCTCGCCCATCTCGTGCTCCGGCAGCACCACGTGGTGGGCGCCGATGCGTTCGAGGATCTGGGCGTGCTGCCGGCTGATGGCCTTGGCCCAGATGTTGGGCACCTGGAACTCCAGGAGGTTGGAGGTGACCAGGATGGACGCCTCGATCCCGGTGCCGATGCCGACGACCACGTGCGTGAACTCGTGGATGCCGAGCTGCCGCGCGGGCTGCGGGTCGGTGCAGTCGGCCACCACCGCGTGGGTGAGCTGGTCGCTGAAGTGCTGGATGCGCCGCGGGTCGGTGTCGACGCCCAGGACGTCCCAGCCGCGGCGCATCAGCTCGTTGGCCAGGGAGCCGCCGAAGCGGCCCAGGCCGATCACCGCGATGCGGTCGTCGGAGGGCAGGGCGTACTGGGCGGCGAGGCGCTTGCCGCGGCGGCGGCGCAGGTTGTGCAGGTAGGTGCTCATGGCAGTCCGTCATCCGATGATGGGGCGTTCTTCGGGCAGTTGGTAGCGGCGGGTGCGCTCGCGCAGGGCGAGCGCCGAGACGAGGGTGATCGGCCCGATCCGGCCGATGAACATGAGCAGGATGAGGACCACCTGCCCGGCCCCGGGCACGTCCGCGGTGATCCCGGTGGACAGTCCGACGGTGCCGAAGGCCGAGACCACCTCGAACAGCACCCGTTCGAACGTGGCGTCCATCATCGTCAGCAGCGTGATGGTCGCCGTTATCACCAGGCCGATGCCCATCAGCGCCACCGTCAGCGCCTGCCGCAGCACGCTGGGCGCGATCCGGCGGCCCATGGCCTCCGCGGCCGGCTCGCCGCGCACCTCGGCGAGGATGGCGACGCCGAGCACGGCGAAGGTGGTCACCTTGATGCCGCCGGCGGTGCCCGCGCTGCCGCCGCCGATGAACATCAGCACGCACGTCACCAGCAGGGTGGAGGACTGCAGCGCGCCGGTGTCGAGGGCGTTGAAGCCGGCGGTGCGCGACATCGCGGAGTGGAAGAAGCCCTGCAGGACCTTCTCCCCGGCGCCGTACGGGCCGAGGGTGCCCCGGTGCGACCATTCGAGTGCAAACGTCAGCACGGTGCCGGCGGTCAGGAGCGCCGCCGAGGTGAGCAGGGTGAGCTTCGTGTGCAGCGACCAGTTGCGCCGCCCGGTGCGGCGCCGGCGCTCGCGGTGGCGCAGCAGTTCCAGCAGCACCGGGAAGCCGAGGCCGCCCAGGATCACGGCGGCGGCGACGGGGAGGAGGATCCACGGGTCGTCGGAGTAGCCGCTGAGGCTGTCGGCGTGCAGCGCGAAGCCGGCGTTGTTGAAGGCGGAGACCGCGTGGAAGACGCCCGAGTAGACGGACTCGCCTATGCCGCGGTCGTAGCCGAAGCGCAGCCGCAGGGCCAGCACCGCGGCGACGGACAGCTCCACGGCGAGCGTGGTGCCGGCGACGCCGAGCAGCACCCGGCGTACGTCCCCCATGCCCAGCGACTTCGTCTCCGCCTGCGCGGTGAGCTGCATCCGCAGCCGCAGCCGCCCGGAGACCAGCAGCGCCAGCAGCGAGGCCAGCGTCATGATCCCGAAGCCGCCGACCTGGATCAGCGCCAGGACCACGCCCTCGCCGAAGGCGCTCCAGTGCGTGCCGGTGTCCACGACCACCAGGCCCGTGACACACACCGCGGAGGTGGCGGTGAACAGCGACGTGAGCAGGCCGCTGCCGGTACGGTCCGCTGCCGCCCCGGGCAGCGAGAGCAGCAGCGCGCCGAGCAGGATCACGGACCCGAACGCCACCGCGACCAGCCGGGCCGGGTGCGCGGTCAGTACCGCGCGCCCGAACAGCCCCGGGCGCCTCAGCACCTCCCCGCCACCCTCTCGCTCCTCTCCACGCTGGGAACACCGCCGCGGGATCCCCGTCCTCGCGCACCTTAACCCGGACGTTCGATTCCCGCCTGATATCGTGACCCGATATCGGACGGTGTGAGGAAGGCCCCCGCGCTGTCGAGGGAGGGCCGATGAGCAGGACCCCGACCCCCGCCGCGGTCCCCGACGAGCTGCGGCGCCGCCTGGGCGTCTTCGACTCCGTGGTGATCGGCCTGGGGGCGATGGTCGGCGCGGGCATCTTCGCCTCGCTCGCCCCCGCCGCGCACGCGGCGGGTTCCGGGCTGCTGCTCGGGCTCGCCGCGGCGGCGGTCGTCGCGTACTGCAACGCCACGTCCTCGGCCCGGCTGGCCGCCCGCTATCCCGCGTCGGGCGGCACCTACGTCTACGGCCGCGAGCGGCTGGGCGAGTTCTGGGGCTATCTCGCGGGGTGGGCCTTCGTGGTCGGCAAGACCGCCTCCTGCGCGGCCATGGCGCTCACGGTCGGCGCGTACGCCTGGCCGGAGCACCAGCACGCCGTGGCGGTGGCCGCCGTCGTCGCGCTGACCGCGGTCAACTACGCGGGCGTGCAGAAGTCCGCGTGGCTGACGCGCGCGATCGTGGCGGTGGTGCTGGCCGTGCTCGCCGCCGCGGCGGTGACCCTCCTGACCTCGTCGGACGCGGACACGGCCCGGCTGGACGTCGGCGCCGACGCGTCCTTCGGCGGCGTGCTGCAGGCGGCGGGGCTGCTGTTCTTCGCCTTCGCCGGGTACGCGCGCATCGCCACGCTCGGCGAGGAGGTGCGCGACCCGGCCCGTACGATTCCGCGGGCGATCCCGACCGCGCTCGGCATCACCCTCGTCGTCTACGCCGCGGTGGCCGTCGCCGTCCTGGCCGTGCTGGGCCCGCAGCGGCTCGGCGACGCCTCGGCGCCGCTGTCGGACGCGGTACGGGCCGCCGGCGCCGACTGGCTGTCGCCGGTGGTGCGGACCGGCGCCGCGGTGGCCGCGCTCGGCTCGCTGCTGGCGCTGATCCTCGGCGTCTCCCGTACGACGCTGGCCATGGCCCGCGACCGGCACCTGCCGCCCGCGCTGGCCGCCGTCCACCCCCGCTTCCGGGTGCCGCACCGGGCCGAGCTGGCGGTGGGCGCGGTGGTGGCGGTGCTCGCGGCGACCCTGGGCGTACGGGGGGCGATCGGCTTCTCGTCCTTCGGCGTGCTGGTCTACTACGCCGTCGCGAACGCCTCGGCCTGGTCGCTGACGGCGGCCGAGGGCCGGCCCGCACGGCCGGTCCCGGTCGTCGGCCTGGCCGGCTGCCTGGCCCTGGCGTTCGCCCTGCCGGTCGCCTCGGTGGTCTCCGGGGCGGCGGTGCTGGCCGCCGGCGCCGCCCTGTACGCGGTCCGGCGCCGGGCGGCGGCCCGGGGGTGAGGCCGGGTCGGCGGTGACGTCGGGCCGGCGCGGCCCGGGGTGCGGGGACCGGGCGCCCGTTCAGGCGGTGCCGTCGTCGCCGGGGCCGTCGTCGCCGAGGACCTCGCGGGCCAGTTCCGCCAGCGCCCGGCGGTCCTCGGCCAGCGCCTGCCGGCCCGCCTCCGTCGCCCGGTACACCCGCCGGGCGCGGCCGTCGACCACCCGTTGCTCGGAGACCAGCAGCCCGTCCGCCTCCAGGCGGTGGAGCGTCGGGTAGAGGGTGCCGGGGCTGATCCGGTGGCCGTGGGAGGCCAGCTCCTGGGTCATCCACGCGCCGTGGATCTCCCCCTCGGCCGCGTGGTGGAGGATGTGCAGCCGCACCGCCCCCCGCTGGAACTCCCGCATCCCGCCACCTCCGCCCGCCCACGGGGTTACGAAGCCGATATCGGACGTCGAGTCTACGCCGCCGGCGGCACCGCGCGGTCCGGCGGGCGGACCACGGCGACGGCGAGCACCGCCGCGAGGGGGATCGCGGCGAGGGTGAGGAGCGTGACGGGGTAGCTGCCGGTGAGGTCGTGGCCGAGGGAGACGGCGACGGGGCCGAAGGCGCTGGCGCCGACGGTGATGGTGTGCGCGCTGCCGCGGATGGCGCCGAGGTGGGCGGTGCCGAAGTAGCGGGGGTAGGTGGCGGCCTCGACCGCGCGGAGCAGGCCGTTGGCGGCGCCGAGGAGGGCCCCGTATCCCAGCGCGCTCCAGCCGGGCGCGACGAGTCGGGCGGTCACGGTGGCGGCGGCCAGCACGGCCATGGAGGCGACGAGGACGGCCTTCGGGGACATGCGGTCGATGACGGCGCCGGTGGCGAGGGTGGCGATGAGCGCGGCGGCGGTCTGGGGTACGAAGTTCGCGGCGGCCTCGGTGGCGGTCAGGCCGCGGTCGCCGAGGAGGGCGACCTGGTGGAAGTTCAGCCCGGTGGTGATCATGCTGGAGGTGGCCAGGCAGGCGGCGACCGCCCAGAACATGCCGGTGCGCAGCGCCTTCCTCAGCGGCCAGCCGGTCAGCGGCGCGTCCGCGGGTGCGCCGTCGGGCGGGACGTCGCCGTCGACGTGCTGGCCGACGTCGGCCGGCCGGTTGCGGATGCCGAGCACGGCGATCGGGATGACCAGCGCCCAGACGACGAGCCCCTCGATGGCCCACGCCTGGCGCCAGCCGACGCCGGCGATGAGCCGCTCGACGAACAGCGGGGCCAGGGATATCCCGGCGGTGCCCACCGCGCTGGTGATGCCGAGGGCCAGGCCGCGGCGGCGGTCGAACCAGTAGGCGACGGTGGTGGTCGCGACCAGGGTGAGCGCCCCCTGCCCGGCCATCCGGATGCCGACGAAGCCGGCGGTCAGGCCGACGACGCCGGTGACGAAGGACAGCGCGATCAGGATGGCGCCGAACACGGCGCCGACCGCGGCCATCACCCACCGGGGCCCGTAGCGGTCGACGGCCTTGCCGACGGCGGGCATGGCGCAGGCGCCGACGAGGGTGCCGGTCAGGTACGCGGTGGAGATCGTCGTCCGGCTGACGCCCAGGTCGGCGATGAGCGGGTCGATGAACAGCGAGACGCCGTGGGTCTGGCCCGGCGCGCTGAGCGCCATCGCCAGCGCGCTGAAGCCGACGATGCGCCAGCCGTAGAAGCCGCGCCCGCCGGGCGGCGGCTGCCCTTTCCGCAGGGGGTGCCGGAGGGAGCGTACGGAGCGCGTGGCGTCGGCGGGCGGTTTCAGGGCGTGCTCCCTGCGGTCGCGGTCGGTGGGGGCGGTACGGGCGGCCTTTCGTGGTCACCCGTACCGCCCCCGCGTTGAAGACGGCCTCCGGTCTCCTCAGTGGCTGGTGAGTTCGCCGGCGAGGCGGCCGTGGATGTCGGCGCTGGGCTTGTTGAGGCCGACGATGGTGACGGTCTTGCCGCGCTGGGCGTACTTGGTCTCCACCGCGTCGAGGGCGGCGACGGAGGAGGCGTCCCAGATGTGCGCGTCGGTGAGGTCGATGACGACGTCGTCGGGGTCGCCGGCGTAGTCGAACTGGTACACCAGATCGTTGGAGGAGGCGAAGAACAGCTCGCCGGTGACCGCGTAGACGACGTGCCCGCCGTCGGGGTCGACGACGCCGGAGACGTTGACCAGGCGGGCGACGCGGCGGGCGAAGACCACCATGGCGGCCAGCGAGCCGGCCACCACGCCGACGGCCAGGTTGTGGGTGGCCACCACGCACACCACGGTGACGGCCATGACCAGCGTCTCGCCCAGCGGCAGCCGCCTGAGCGTCCGCGGCCGGACCGAGTGCCAGTCGAAGGTGGCGACGGAGACCAGGATCATCACCGCGACCAGGGCGGCCATCGGGATGTCGGAGACGACCGGGCCGAAGACGATGCACATCACCATGAGGAAGACCCCGGCGAGGAAGGTCGAGGCCCGGGTGCGGGCGCCGGAGGTCTTCACGTTGATCATCGTCTGGCCGATCATGGCGCAGCCGCCCATGCCGCCGAAGAACCCGGTGACGACGTTGGCGACGCCCTGGCCGACGGACTCGCGGGTCTTGCCCGAGTGGGTGTCGGTGATGTCGTCGACGAGCTTGGCGGTCATCAGCGACTCCATCAGCCCGACCAGCGCGAAGGCGAAGGCGTACGGGGCGATGGTGGTCAGCGTCCCGAACGTGAACGGCACGTCCGGGACCCCGGGCACGGGCAGCGCGGACGGCAGCTCGCCCTTGTCGCCGACGGTCGGCACGGCGATGCCGGCGGCGACCGTGAGGACGGTGAGGACGACGATGGACACCAGCGGCGCCGGCACCGCCTTCGTCACCTTCGGGAACAGCACCAGCAGCGCCAGGCCGCCGGCGACGAGCGGGTAGACCGGCCACGGCACGTCGCGCAGCTCGGGCACCTGGGCCAGGAAGATCAGGATGGCCAGCGCGTTGACGAAGCCCACCATCACGCTGCGCGGCACGAAGCGCATCAGCCGGGCCACGCCCAGCGCGCCCAGCGCGATCTGCATCAGGCCGCCGAGGATGACGGCGGCGATGAGGTAGCCGAGGCCGTGCTCCCGGTTCAGCGGGGCGATCACCAGCGCCATCGCACCGGTGGCGGCGGAGATCATCGCCTTCCGGCCGCCGACGACGGAGATCACCACGGCCATCGTGAACGAGGCGAACAGCCCGACGCTGGGGTCGACCCCGGCGATGATCGAGAACGAGATCGCCTCGGGTATCAGCGCCAGGGCGACGACGAGACCGGCGAGCACCTCGGTGCGGAAGACCTTCGGCGAGGCAAGGAAGTCGGGGCGGGACAGACGCGGCCGGACAGCCGCGGGCAGCAGTGAAGTCATCATCAGGCTTCCTTCGTGGATACGCCCGGCTTCAGCCGGGTGAGGAGAACGAAGCTCCTGCGAAGCAGGGCAACAGGCTGGGATTCGCTGCCAGGGCGGATCACATCCGCGGGGTGGTGAGCACGCCCGCCAAGATCAGTTTTTCTCAGCTGTCAGTCATCCCGGATAGGTTGGCGTGTATGACGACCGCGGCGCAGAGGGCAGGTGACGGGCACGTCCGCGTCACCTACCGGCTGCGTCTGTCGTCTGCTGCACGGGCCGCGCTCGAAGCCGAGTGGGACCGATGCCGCTGGGTGTGGAATGAGTGTGTTGCCAAGTCCAGGGCCGTCCACCTGTCCAATCGGGTGACTGGCGAGAAGCAGACGTGTGGCCCGGTGCAGCTCGCGGCGATGCTCACCGGGGCCCGCGCCCGCACCCCGTGGCTTCGCGAGGGCGCATGCGTTCCTCAGCAGCAGTTGATCCGCGGCTTCGGTAAGTCCCGCGCCAGGGCGCTCAAGGACATCAAGGCCGGGCTGCCGATGCGGCAGCGGGCCGGGATGCCCCGGTGGAAGAAGAAGCGCGAAGCACTGCCGACCCTCGAATACACCAAGCGGGGTTTCCGCCTGAAAGACGGCCGCCTGCACCTCGCGGGCGGCATCGTGGTGACGGTGGTGTGGTCGCGTGAGCTGCCCAAACCGCCGTCCTCGGTGCGCGTGTACCAAGACAGCCTCGGACACTGGTATGGCAGCTTCGTCGTGGCCGCCAGCGCCGAGGCTCTGCCGGCCACCGGCCGCGTGCTCGGTATCGACTGGGGCGTCAAGGAGACCGCGACCACCACCAGCGACGACCATGACCTTCCCCACGCTGAGCACGGGAAGAAGACTGCGCAGCGCCTCGCGCACTATCAGCGGATGATGGCCCGGCGTCGCGCCCCGAAGGGGAAGCCGCAGTCGAACGGCTACCGCAAGGTACAGAGGCAGGCCGCGAAGCTGCACAAGAAGGCGGCCCGGCAACGCCGGGACACTGCCCGCAGGTGGGCAAAGCGCGTGGTCCGCGACCACGACGCTGTGGCGGTCGAGGACTTCAAGCCGAAGTTCCTGGCGAAGACCACCATGGCCCGGAAGGCCGCCGACGCCGCGATCGGCGCGACCAAGGCCGCGCTGGTCGAGATGGCCCGTAAGCATGGCCGTGCCGTGCACCTTGTCCACCCCGCGCACACCACCATGGACTGCGCGCACTGCGATGCGAGAGCCAAGCATCGTCTGCCTCTCTCCGAGAGAACGTACACGTGCACCGCATGCGGAGTTGTCTCGTCCCGGGACAAGAACTCCGCCCGCGTGATGCTCGTCCGGGCTGGACTGCAACCCGGCTAGTGCAGATCGTGTAAGACCTGCACCCCCGCCGGGGAGCCAGGCGACGTGAGCTAGGGATCCCCTGCTTCAGCTCGGGGAGGCGTCAAGCAACCGTTTCTCATCAGCCCGCTGCCGGTCGGGCATCATTGCCCGGAAGTCTGCGGACGCTGCGCCAGCATCCCCGTTACCGTGACGTCCTCGTCAGGACTCTACCCTGACGTGAGGGGAGAGAGCGAACCGCAGACTGTGAATCTCAGGTAAACCCCCGGCAAGATCCTGTGATCCTGCTCACCGGGAGCAGATTCGCATAATTCAAGGAAGGCGGACACGCAGACATGGACGGGAGCACGCGGCGATGACCAACGGGCGGATGCAGATCGGCGAGGTGGCCGAGCGCACGGGACTGTCGCTGCGCACGATCCGCCACTACGAGGAGGTCGGCCTCGTCGTCCCGTCCGCCCGCAGCAAGGGCGGCTTCCGCCTCTACACCGACGCCGACGTGGACCGGCTGAAGGTGATCCGGCGGATGAAGCCGCTGGACTTCTCCCTGGAGGAGATGCGCGACCTGCTGCAGGTCACCGACCGGCTCGGGGCCGTCGACGACCCGCCGACGAGCGAGGAGCGGGCCCGGCTCACCGAGCGGCTCGACTCGTACCGCAAGGTCGCCGACGCCCGCTGCGAGACGCTGCGCGCGCGGCTGGAGATGGCCGAGGACTTCGCCGCCACGCTGCGGCGGAAGCTCGGCGAGGACGCCTGACCTGGTCTTCGGGCGAGTAGGGGGAGCGCGGCTACGCCGGCTCCCGGGCCGGGGGTGCGGCACGCGCCACGTAGACGGTGTTGGCGGCCGTGCCGCCGCGCACCGGGTTGTCGAAGGTGACGACGTGGGCGGCGGATTCGGGGAAGACCTCGGCGAGCACGGCGGTGAAGTCCGCGCTGGGCGGGTCGTCGGACCACAGCGCGAAGACGCCGCCGGGGTGGAGCCGGCGGGCGAGCCGGCGAAGCCCCGCGGGGGTGTAGAACGGCGCGTGGCCCGGGTGCAGCACGTGGTCCGGCGCGTGGTCGATGTCCAGCAGGACGGCGTGGAAGCGGCGGTCCGGCGCGCCGGGGTCGAATCCGGGTCCGTCGCCCGCCAGGGCGAAGAAGTCCCCCCGGACCAGCCGGCAGCGGTCGTCCGCGGTCAGTTCCGCGCCGAGCGGCGCGAGGTGCCGCCGGTGCCAGTCGATCACCTCGCCGAGGGCCTCGACGACGACGAGTGAGCGGACGCGCTCGTCGCGCAGCACCGCCCGGGCGGTGTACCCGAGGCCGAGCCCGCCGACGACCACGTCGAGCCCGTCGCCGGGCAGCTGCTCAAGACCGAGTTCGGCGAGGGCGACCTCGCCGGCGGTGAAGAGGCTGGACATCAGGAACTCGTCGTCGAGCTTGACCTCGTAGACGTCGGCCTCCGCGGCGGGGTCCCGGCGGCGGCGGAGGGTGAGGGCGCCGATCGGCGTGGGCCGGTGGTCGATCTCTTCGAAACGTGCGCTCATGCGGCTCTCTCTCGACGGCCCGGGGGAGGCCCGGTCCGTGGTTGCGCCCGTTACCGGCCCTCACGCAGGCCGGCGGCGGGGTCGGTGGTCAGCCAGCCGCGGGCGCCCCAGAAGTCGACGGCGCGGCGGAGGGTGTCGATCGCCCGCCGGCCCGCGGGTCCGTCGCGGTCCTCCCAGCGGCTGTCGAACCACGTGCTCAGCTTCTGCGCGGCGTCCGGGCCGTCGAGGGCGTCGAGGCGGTGGTACGAGCCGAGGTGGGTGCCGAGCAGGAGCAGGGCGGTGTGGTCGACGTCGCCGGAGGCGTCGGCGAGGAAGGCGGCGACGGCCTGCCGCACCGTGGGCACGGCGGCGGGCTTGGGCTTGCCGCGGGTACGCGGTGCGCTGCCGGCCTGCGCGCCCTGCGCCCCGGCGGGGCGGGAGCCGGTACGGGCCGCGGGCCGCCCGCGCGGAGCCGGGCCGGCGTCGCGGTCGCCCTGGTCGCGGACCTGCTCGCGCTGCCGCCGGGCGGGGGGTGCGGGCGGTACGGGCGGTGCGGGCCCGCTTGCGCTGCCGCCGGACCGGGGTGCGGTCGGCGCGGGCGGGGCGGAAGCGGCGGGTGCGGCGGCCTCCGGATTCGCGGGGGCCGGGGCCGCGGCGGCCGTCGTGCGGTCGCCCTTGCCGTAGAGGCAGACGGCGACGTAGTCGGCGGGGACGGGGACGTTCTCCTCCAGCGACGTCCGCAGCGCGGGGCCGTCGCAGTCGCGGCACAGCGGGAGTTCGCGCCAGCCGATGATGGACAGCTGGGTGCCGCGGGAGTGGCGGGTCATGGCCTGCGGGCGCGCGACGATGTCGGCGCCGCCGCAGCCCGCGCAGCGCGGCGCGCCGCGCATCCACCGCGCGCCGCAGGACCCGCAGGTGACGCGGATGTCGCCGGCGGCGGTCTCGCCGCGCAGCTGTTCGGTCTCCCCGCAGGAGGGGCAGCTCATCTCCCGGGCCATGACGGTGCTCGCGCTCCTTCCGTCCCGTCCGTGCTACTCGTGGGCGGCGATCAGGTGGTCCAGGCGTCCCTCGGGGAACTCCCGCCGGAAGGAGTTGGCCTGCCAGCGGTCCGGGAAGAGCGCCAGCAGGGCGCCGTCCCGCAGCCGGGTCAGCGCCTCGCCGCGTACCAGCCGGGAGCGGTTGAGCGCCTCGGCGCCGGCGGCGTCGGTGGCCCGGGCCAGGTGGTACGGGAGCGGCTCCAGGGTGACGGGGGCGGAGAACTCGTGGGCCATGCGGTGGGTGACGACGTCGAACTGCATCGGGCCGACGGCCGCCAGCACCGGCGCCTGCTCGCCGCGGCGATCGGAGACCAGCACCTGCACCACGCCCTCCTCGCCGAGCTGCGTGATGCCGCGGCGGAACTGCTTGGAGCGGCCGATGTCCACGGGGCGGGCGACGGCGAAGTGCTCGGGGGCGAAGGTGGGCATCGGCGGGAACTCGGCCTTCGGCCCGTCGTAGAGGGTGTCGCCCACCCGCAGCGCGGCGGCGTTGACCAGCCCCACCACGTCCCCGGGGTAGGCGACGTCGACGGAGGAGCGGTCCTGGCCGAAGACGCTGTGCGCGTACTTGGTGGCGAACGGCCTGCCGGACGCGGCGTGGGTGACCGTCATGCCGCGCTCGAAGACCCCGGAGCAGACGCGGACGAAGGCGATGCGGTCCCGGTGCGAACGGTCCATGTTGGCCTGGACCTTGAACACCAGCCCGGAGAAGGCGGCGCCGACCGGGCGGACGCCGCCGCCGGTCAGCTCCCGCGCGGGCGGCGCCGGGGCCATGTCGACCACCGCGTCGAGCAGCAGCCGTACGCCGACGTTGCCGAGCGCGGCGCCGAAGAACACCGGCGTGGACTTCCCCGCGAGGAACGACTCGCGGTCGAAGACCGCGCCGTCGGCGGCCAGCAGCTCGATCTCCTCCGCCGCCTGCGCGAAGTCCCCGCCCTCCTCGGCGGCGGCCCGGTCGGCGGGCACCGGCTCCTCCTTCGCCTCCCGGGCGCCGCCGGGGGCCTTGACGTAGCGCAGCATGTGCGCGTCGTCCCGTACGTCGACGAGGCCGCGCAGGTGGCCGGCGATGCCCACCGGCCAGGTCACCGGCGTGGGCTTCAGGCGGAACTCGCGCTCGATCTCGTCCAGCAGCTCCAGCGCCTCCCGGCCGGGCCGGTCCCACTTGTTGACGAAGGTGATCACGGGGATGCCGCGGTGCCGGCAGACGTCGAACAGCTTGCGGGTCTGCTCCTCCAGGCCCTTGGCCGCGTCGATGAGCATCACGGCGCAGTCCACCGCGGCCAGGACGCGGTAGGTGTCCTCGGAGAAGTCGGCGTGCCCGGGGGTGTCGAGGAGGTTGAGCACGTGGTCGCGGTGGGCGAACTGCAGCACCGCCGAGGTGACCGAGATCCCCCGGGTCCGCTCCATCTCCATCCAGTCCGACGTCACCCCGCGCCGGCCGGCCTTGCCGTGCACCGCGCCGGCCTCGCCGATCGCCCGGGCGTGCAGCGCCAGCGCCTCGGTCAGCGTCGACTTGCCCGCGTCCGGGTGGCTGATCACCGCGAACGTCCGCCGCCGGGCCGCCTCGCCCGCGGCCCGCTCACCCGCCGCACGCACCGTGCTCACCACGTCGGCTCCGTCTCTTCCGGGGCCGCGTCGAGCAGCCTGCTCAGCTGTACGTGCAGCGAGCGGGCGAAGTCCTCCGCCGCCTGCAGCTGCCCGCGCAGATCCGCGCACCGGGCGTCGGCCTCCAGCCAGAACTTACGCAACCTCGCCACCAGCTCCTCATGCGCCTCACCGGAGGTGGCCGGGAGGGCGCCGCTCTGCTCCGGCAGCCGGTCCAGCACGCCGAGCAGCTCCCGGACGTCCTCCAGGCAGAACCCCAGCGGCCGCATCCGCCGCACCAGCGCCAGCCGGCGCACCTCCGCCTCCGTGTAGAGCCGGAAGCCGCCCGCGGTGCGCCGGCTCGGAGCCAGCACCCCGACCTCCTCGTAGTGCCGGATGGTACGCAGCGACAGCCCGGTCCACTCCGCCACCTCTCCGATCCGCATCAGCTTCTGCGCCACCGCCGTCACCTCACTCCCGCGGCCGTCGGCCCACCGCCATCAAAGCTACCTTAACGTGAGGGTAGATATTCCAGAATGCAGCGGGCTGCGGGGGTACGCGGCGGCGGCCGGGGGACGCACCGCCCCTCGGACAGCGGGCGATGAGCCGCACTGCCCGGGGGACAGCCCTCGGAAGCAGGCCGGGCGCACCCGGCGAGCCCGCCCACCGTAACGCAACGGGAGGGTCGTGCCGCAAGTTCGCCCCCGGGGGGCGCAACCGATACGAACCGGGGGCGCGCCGCCGGACCCCTTTGAAGCCAACCCTGACGTTAGAGTAGATTCACGCTCGGCCGCCCTGACAGGCTGCCGTCGTCGAGGCAGCGTCGCCTCCCCACCCCCCTCGGACGCGGCGCTGCCTTCCCCCTCGCCGGTCGGTCATCGTGCGGGACGGGGCAGGTAGCCGCCCAGGAAGGCGCGGACGCCGGCGGTGATGACCCGCGCGGCCTCGGCGTCGCCGAGAGCGCTGGCGCTGCCCGCCGGCCGGTGGCTGGACCGGGCCGACTCCCGGCTGGTCTTCACCCTGGCGCTGCTGACGCTCGCCGCGGCCGACGTGCTCGCCGCGCTGGGGTGGGGCACGGTGCCGCCCGCCGCGCCGGCGCCGGGCGGGCGCCGGCTGCCGGTCCCGGACCGCCGGCTGCTCGCCGACGCGGCGCTGCTCGGCACCGCGGTCACCGCCGCGCTGCTGGCGCTCGCCCACGGCGGCCGGCACCCGGTGCCCGCCGCCGCCCTGGCCGCCGGCGCGGTGGCGCTGGGCGTGTGGTGGGTGCGGCTGCCGGCCTCCCGGCCGGTGACCTCCCTCGTACGGCGGCCGGCCCTCGGGCTGCCCGCGCTGGCGCTGCTGGGCAACACCGCGCTCGTCGGGCTGACCTCGTTCTCGCTGCCCTTCTTCATCAGCGACGTGCTGGGCCGCAGCCCGGAGCTGATCGGCACCGCGGTCGGGGTCTTCGTCGTCGTCAGCGCGCTGGTCACCCCGCTGGCCGGAATGCTCGCCGACCGCTTCGACCCGCGGTCGGTGGCCGCCGCGGGCGGCGGGCTGACCGTGCTGGCCATGGTGCCGATGCTCACGCTGGACGCGGGCGCCGGGCTGCTCGACGTCACCTGGCGGCTGTGCCTGGTGGGCGCGGCCATGTCCGTGTTCAACCCCCCAACATGACCGCGATCCTGGCCGCCGCCCCGCCGGGCCGCGCCGGCTCCGCCGGCGGTGTCACCAACCTCGCCCGCGCCCTGGGCCAGACCGCAGGACCGGCCCTCGCCGCGTTCGGCTGGAGCGCGGCCGCCGGCGGCGTGGCCGGCTTCCGCACCGGGGTAGCAGCCCTGACCTGCTGCACCCTCGCCGCCTTCCTGGCCCTGCTGGCCGCCCGCGGAAACGACCGGCCCGGGCCCCGCGCGGGGTGACGCGGTGGTGCACGGGCGGTTTCTAACGTGGCCGCATGATCTACGACGCCGATGCGCAGGTGCCCGCCGACGGTGTCGCCGGGTGGGCCGCGGACCTGATGGAGTCGCTCGGCGCCGTCGGCGCCGGTGTCGCCATCGCGCTGGAGAACCTCTTCCCGCCGCTGCCGAGCGAGGTGGTCCTGCCGCTCGCCGGCTTCAGCGCGAGCCAGGGCGGGATGAGCCTGTTCGGCGCGCTGGCGGCGACGACCGCGGGGTCCGTCGTCGGTGCGGCGGTCCTCTACGCGGTCGGCGCCCTGCTGGGCCGCGACCGTACGGTGGCGCTCGCCGCGCGGGTGCCGCTGCTGAAGCCGGCGGACATCGAGAAGGCGGAGGCGTGGTTCGCCCGGCACGGCGGCACGGCGGTGTTCTTCGGCCGGATGGTGCCCGTCGTCCGCAGCATGATCTCGGTGCCGGCGGGCGTGGAACGGATGCGGCCGGCCGTCTTCCTCGTCCTGACGGCCGCCGGCAGCGCCCTGTGGAACAGCGCCTTCGTCCTCGCGGGCTACGGGCTCGGCACCCGCTGGCACGACGTCGCCGACGCCGCCGGCGTCTACTCCAAGGCGGTGCCGGCCGCCGCCGTGCTCGCCGTCGTCGTCTTCGTCGCCCGGCGGCTGCTGCGGCGCAGCCGGGGCCGCCGGGGCTCCGGGGAGTGATCACCGCGGGTCGTCGCGGGGGCGGCGGGCGCGGGGGTCACGGTCGGGCGCTGTCCGTTTCCGGCTCCGGTTGCTGCTGGCGTGGGACGTCGGAGGGCTTCGGCTTGTCCGTCCCGTCCCCTTCCGACATGCCGACCAGGTCCCCGACGTCGAACACGCGGGCAATCGGCACGTCCGTGCTGGAGTGGGCGACGATCGAGAACGCGATGCAGACCGCGATCAGCGTGAAGGCCTCGTCGCCCTCCGGGATCTGCGCCTGCAGCACCAGCAGCCCGTAGACCACCGACGCGAAGCCCTTCGGCCCGAACCAGGCCGCGGTCAGCCGCTCCCGCCGTTCGAAGCGGGTACCGATCAGCGACAGCAGCAGCGACGCCGGGCGGACCAGCACGATCACCAGCACGGCCGCCACGTACCCGCCGAACGACAGGTCGCCGAACAGCTCCGGCGTCAGCAGCGCCCCGAACACCAGCAGCGCGGCGAACTTCGCCAGCTCCGCCAGCGACTCCCCCAGCGGCTCGAACGCGCCCTTGGCCTCCGGCGAGAGGGACGCGAGGACCGCGCCGGCGGAGAACGCCGCCAGGTAGGGGTTGGCATGGGTCAGGTGGCAGACCGCGTACAGGATGACGCCCACGGCCAGCGGCAGCAGCGGCTGCAGCTTGGGCTCCGCGCCCAGCAGCCGGAACCGCACCAGCCAGTTCACCACCGCCGGGGCGGCGATCCCCAGCGCGAGGCCGAGGACCAGCTCCAGGCCGATCTTGCCGAGGTCCGCCTCGGCCTCGTGCCCGGTCGGCGCGGCGGAGGCGATCAGGATGAGCACCACGGGCAGCGCGAGGCCGTCGTTGATGCCGCTCTCGACGTTCAGCAGCTGGCGCAGCCGCGCCGGCACCTCCTTGCGGCCGACGATCGCCGACGCGAACACCGGGTCGGTCGGCGCCAGCACCGCGCCCACCAGGAAGGACGTCGTCCAGTCCAGCCCCGCCGCGAAGTGCGCCAGCAGCGACGTGCCGACGAAGGCCAGCGGCATGCCGAGGGCCAGGGCGCGGGCGGGGTTCCGCCAGGCGCGGCGCAGCGCGGGGAACGAGACGTGCATGCCGTCGGTGAACAGCACGGCGAACAGGGCGAGATCGGCGGTGATCTCGACGATGTCGCTCTCCGGCCTGATGTGGATGAGGCCCAGGAAGCCGTCGCTGACCAGGGCGCCGCCGACCAGGAACAGCAGCGACGTGGAGAGCACGGAGCGGGCGGCCAGGCCCGACAGCAGCACCGCCACCAGCAGCGCGACTCCGAAGACCGCGATCAGTACCACGACAGAAACCCCCGACCAGCGAAAAGCCCGATCCCCTGCTCTCCGACCCGGCTCCCCAGCACACCGTCCGGGAACCCTATCCCATGCCTGCGTGCGCCTTACAGCCTCGGCCGCCGGCCACCGGGTTTCGCCGGACCGGGGCACGAACCGCGCGCCGGACGGCTCCGCGGCCCATACTGGTCTTCCGATGAAGAAAGCATCCGCGCCCCGGCGCCATCTCCCCACCAGTCCCTTCGAGGCACCCGCCGCCCCCGCGGCCAAGAGCTTTGCCCCCGGCGACCGGGTCACACACGACCGGTACGGCCTGGGTACGGTCCTCTCCGCCGAGGACGGCGTCGCGATGCACGTCGACTTCGGCTCCCGCCACGTCCGGGTCACCGCTCCCTACGACCACATGGAAAAGCTCTGACGACGCACCCGTGAGCCGCGCGCAGGGGCACCCCGCCCCCGCGCGGCGGTTCCGCGCCGGATGCCGCCGGTCGAAACGCCGTCAGTCGAACGCACGCTGCAGCAGCCGCGCGATCCCCCTGACGCCACGCCCGAGCCAGCCGGCCAGCGCCGTGGGCCGCCGCGGGTCGATGAGCGGGCGGCGCCGACGCCCTCCTCGGTGCGGAAGAATGCCCGTATGGATGAGGTAGGGGAGTTCCTGGACGGTCTCGACAAGCGGATCGCGCGCTTCGACCGTGCGGAAGCCGGGCAACTCGCGGACAAGGCCGAGGAAGAACGACGGCAGGTACAGGACGAGTTCCCCCTGGGGAAGTGGGTCGATCTCCCGCTGGAACGCTACGCGCTGGGTCCTGACGCAGGTGCCCTTTCGGGGCGCTCCTTTTGCCGGCTGATGGAGTACGGAACCGACACCTTCGGCAGCATCCGGGGCGGCAGTGCGGCAAAACACATCATTTTCCAACATCGCGGGGGCGCTTGGCGGATCGTTCCCGCCGCCCTGCGCGACGTCGGGCCGCGCGAGGCGTGGCAGCAGGTGCGCGAGGAGTTCGTGACGGCTTTCGCGGCCGCGGCGGAGCAGGCGTACGGGCACATCGACGAACTGGAATCGCTGTCGTACGGACAGGCCCTGACCACAAAGGCGTTGGCAGTCTACTTCCCCGACTCGTTCCTGCCGATCTTCTCCTCCTCACACCTCAGGCACTTCATCACGTTGCTGGGCGGCAGAGCACACACGCAGGCCTCGGGTGTACGGGCCTGGCGCGCGAACCGCGAGCTTCTCGGACTCGTCCGGAAGACGCCGGCGTTCGAGGGCTGGCGCCTCCACGAGGTGATGCGGTACCTGTACACCTTCCATGATCCACGGCCGGGCGACCGGGTGGTCTGGAAGATCTCCCCCGGGGAGCGCGCTGCCCTGTGGGAGGACTGCCTCACTTACCGTCACATTCGTGTCGGCTGGGACGAGGTCGGCAGCCTCGGCGAGTTCGAGAGCGACCGGGAGCTCAAGGAAGCGCTGGACCGGCACTTTCCGCACAGCACCGGCGGGAACCTGCGGCTCGCCCGGCAACTCCTGGCCTTCCGTGACCTGCTACCCGGCGACCTGATCGTCGCCAACAAGGGCAAATCGGAAGTTCTGGCCGTGGGCAGCGTCAACCGCGGATACTCGTTCCAGGCGGAGCTTGAGAGCCACCGGCACACCGTGGGTGTCGACTGGGACACGTCGTTCGCCCAATCCTTCGACTCGCCGCGGCATGCATGGCAGCAGACCCTCGTCAAGGTGCCCGCGACCCTGATGCGGGAGATCCGGCACGGCCGCACCGCTCCCCAGCCGCTCGTCTCAGAGCCCGCGCCGACGACGGAGGCACACGCCTCATTCCCCGCCGCCGCGGACACCACCGTGTCCGACGCCGACCTGCCCGATGCCGTGCGGACGGTGTACGAGTTGCTCCGGCACAAGGGACAGGTCGTTCTCCAGGGCCCGCCCGGCACCGGGAAGACGAGGCTGGCGCTCAGCGTGGCTCTCGCCGTGGCCGGCCGAGGCGACGTGATCGAGGCCCCGCCCGAAGCGCGCGCGGCTGCACTCACCGAACTGTCCTCCGTGCCTGCGGACGCCCAGGCCGCCCGACTGTCCATGGTGACCTTCCACCCGTCCTACGGATACGAGGACTTCGTCGAGGGTTTCAGGCCCGATACCGCGGCGGAAGGGGCGGGGCTCCATCTCAAACTGGTGGACGGCCTGTTCCTTCGGGTCTGCAAGGAAGCCGAGGAGGCGCCCGAAACCACCTTCCTCATCGTCGTGGACGAGATCAACCGCGGCGACCTGCCCCGCATTCTCGGCGAGATGATCACCCTTCTCGAACTCGACAAACGAAACTCCGTCACCGTCACCCTGCCCACCAGCCGACGGACGTGCACCGTCCCACCGAACGTCCGGCTCATCGGCACCATGAACTCCGCCGACCGCAGCGTGCAGCACATGGACGCGGCAATCCGGCGCCGGTTCGCGTTCGTCGATGTACCGCCGGACCTGGACGCGCTCGACGGCGAAGTCGAAGGGCTCGGTCTGGCCGAGTTCCTGGAAGGTCTCAACGCCAGGCTGGAGGCGGACTTCGGGCCGGACCACCAGATCGGCCAGGCGTGCCTGCTCTCCGGAGACCGTCCGATCGTCACGGCGGAACAACTTTCGCATGCCTTCTACCACGAGATCGTGCCGTCCGTTGCCGCGTACTGCATGGGTCGACCTGAGCTGTTGCGGAATGCCCTCGGCAACCTGGTGGACGACCGGACCGCCCGGGTAATCCAGACCAGCCCGCAGGACCTGCCCCATGTCCTGGCTAAGGAATTCGTTTCGAATGAGTCCACGGACAGGGAATCCGCGGGTGACCGCGAGACCGAAGAATGGGGCGGGGACTAGCCGAATGAGTCCCGTCCACGACCGGCCCGAGGTGGTACTGACCGGTTTCGATCCCACAACCGTTCCGCACTCCCGGCTGCCCGGCAGAGATCTCGGCCTACTGCGGGAGACGAAGGCGGTCGCCGTCAGCGAAAACCGCCGTGGCTACATCCTTAAGGCAGGGGACACCTCCGGTGTGATCCAGCTCTCCAGAATGCGCGTGGTGCTGCGACCCAAGTTCCCGGTCGAGGGCAGACGTCTCATCCACTGGCTCTGCTATGCCAACCACCAGTCCGAACCGCACGAGGCGCTGCGCAACTGGCCGATCGGCCGCGACGGATATGCCGGGCTCGTACCTGCCGCGCTCCTGCATGAGTGCCGCCTTCTCCTCGCGCACGGCCTGCGAAGAGACTACGTACGCAGACAGAGCATCGATACCGTGCTCCGGGGGCAGTTCGACGCAGAGGCGCAGGCGACTCGCTGCTACGGCGCGGTCAACCGGCTCCATCTGCGGACCTTCGAGTACGAAGACAGCAGCAGCTGGGAGAACCTGGTCTGCGGAGCCGCTCTCACCGTCGCTGCGGAGCGGTCCACAGACGCCCGCCACACACGGCTGCTGCTCGCCGCCGCCGAGCAGTTCCCCTCGCCCCGGCAGCCGGCGGAGGCGTTGAGCTTGCTGGCGAGGGCGCAGTACACCCGGCTCAACGCGCACTACCGGCCAGCACACGCCTGGGCCCGAATGGTGCTCGAACGAGGCGGAGTGACCGATCTGCTGGACCCCTACGGCTACGGTGCGAAGAGCCTGCTGCTCAGACTGGACAGGCTCTGGGAGAGCGTCGTCCACCGCATGGCGGTCGACGCGGCGTCCGAGCTGGGCGGCAGGGTCGCACACACGGAGGAGGGCAAGATTGTCACCTCCGGAGGATTCGGCGCAACGGCCCCGTCCTTCCGCCCCGACGTGCTCATCGCTTTTCCGCCCCTGGCCGGGCAGACGGATCCGCCGCGATTCCTCGCAGTGGACGCGAAGTACAAGAACTACGCGGAAAGGAACGTCGGTTCCTCCGATCGGCACCAACTCCTCACCTACATCGCGGGATACAGCAATCCTGATCACCCGGTGGCCCTGGTCGTGTATCCCTCCCCGCTAGGCTTCAGGTCTCGCGCTCTGCGCATAAGAGGCCCCCGCGGGCTCATCGGGATCGTCAGAGTGCTGGGCCTCGACACCCGCCTGGCGCCGAACAACGCCGCCGCGCCGTTGCGCGCGGCAATTGCCGCCTTCGCCGCTGCCGAGCCGGTTTGACGGTTCCGTCGTACCGCCCTGGGCGGTGCGCGGCGGCGTTGCCGCCACGCACCGCCATGGGCACGCCGGCGACCGCCGCCCGGCGGTCCACGCGTCCCGCCTGGCGCCGACCGAGGCGCCGGCGGTTCCGTCACCCGGGTGCCGGGGTCAGCTCGTGGTTGCGTTGAGGGCGGGGACGAGTTGCGCCTCCTCGTGGTCCAGGTGCGCCTCCAGTTCGCCGACGAGCCGGTCGACCTCGCTCAGCACCGCCGCCGGCTCGGGGGCCGCGTCCTCCGGGGCGTCGAGGCCGACGAGGGCGCGGAGCCGTTCGACGAGGTCGGAGACCACCTCGTGCTCGCGCCGCAGCCGCGTGAGCGGCTCGGCGAGTTCGGGGAACTCCTTCTCCAGCCAGGGGAAGATCATCTGGTCCTCGCCGGTGTGGTGGAACTCCAGGCCGTGGCAGAACGACAGGCAGTTGACCCGCAGTTGCAGCACCAGCCCCCGGGCCGGGGTCCCGGCGGCGGCGGCCCGCGCGACCTCGGCGCGGAGCAGGGCGAGTTCCTGGCGGAAGGCGCGGTGGATGGTGACCAGCGCGTCGCCCATGGGCCCGGCCGGCGGGCCCTCGTCCACGGGCGCCAGCGCGACGACCGGGACCGGGTCCTCTGCCGCGGCGCAGGCGGCGCGCAGCTCCGGGTCGGCCTCGGCGGCGCGGGCGAGGAGCCGGTCGCGCTCCGCCCCGCCGACGATCTCCACCGCGGCCCGGAACGACCAGTCGCCCGCCTCGATGCCGACCTGTTCGTGGCCGTCCAGCTCCGTGTACCAGGCGGGCGGTGCGCCGTCGGCCGCGGGCGGGGCGAAGACCAGCAGCCGCGGCTCGGCGTCCGGCGCGTAGTCGGGCACGCAGACGAGCGGGGTGGTGCGGGCGGCGGTGCCGCCGGTGGCGTCGGTGGTGAGCAGCAGCAGGCGGCGGTCGGCGTAGCGGCCGCCGACCAGGCCGGAGTTGGCGCGGAACTCCGCGATGACCTGTTCGGTGTCGCGTTCCTGTACGTGGTTCATGGTCTCCAGTTCGGGATCTTCGGGTCTTTTCGGGCAGCAAGGTGCGCATGCCTGCACAGGCAGGCAGGCAGCGCGTTCGAAGTCGTGGAACGCGGACAGCGCGACGGGTCCCGGCGGGCCGGGCGCGGCTGGAGAACGGCACAGCGGCATGCCCCGGCGAGACACGGGGCCGCCGGACGCGGGAAGGGGCGCGTCCGCGAACGTCAGCGGATCAGGCGGTCCTCATGGCGCAGGCCATCACGATCATCCCCTTCAGGTCGAGTGCCACCCGCCCGCCGATTCGGCGGCCATGGGGCACCCGATCACTCTAAAACGTCCCGGCCCGGCTGTCAGCCCTCGACGTGCGCCGCGGCCAGCGCGCCCGGCACCGGCCCGCCGCTCCCCGGCGGCAGCGGCACCTGACGGCGGCGACCCGCCTGGCGTAGCCTCGTGAGCCGCCGCGGGGACGGCAGTTGACCGCGGTGCACCAGGGGACACAGGGGGACGGGGGGACACGTATGTTCGGGATCATCCGGCCGTGCCGGTGCCGGCTGCCGAAGGGGCTCGCCAAGGAGTGGCTGGGCCACCTGTGCGGGCTGTGTCTGGCGCTGCGCGGCACGGGCGGCCAGGTCGCGCGCGCGGCCACCAACCACGACGGGCTGCTGATATCGGTGCTGTACGACGCCCAGGCGGCCCCCGCCGAGGGCAGGAGCGGCGGCGGCTGGCGCACCGCCGGGCCCTGTCCGCTGCGCCGGATGCGCCGGGCGGAGGTGGCGCAGGGCGACGGGGCGCGGCTGGCGGCGGTGGTGTCGCTGCTCCTGGCCTCCGCGAAGATACGGGACCACGTGGCGGACGGCGACGGGGCGCTGGGGCGCCCGGTGCTCGCCGGGCCGGCGCGGCGGGTGGCCGGCGGCTGGGAGGCGGCCGGGGCGCGGGGCGGGGCCGGGCTGGGGTTCGACACCGCGGTGCTCGTCACCGCGGTGGAACGGCAGCGGGAGGTGGAGGCGCTGGCCGGGCCGGGCACGCCGGTGCTGACGGTGACCGAGCCCACGGAGCTGGCGACGGCGGCGGCGTTCGCCCACACCGCGCGGCTGGCGGGCCGGCCCGGCAACGCCGAGGCGCTGGCCGAGGCCGGGCGGCTGTTCGGCCGGATCGCGCACCTGCTGGACGCCGTGCAGGACGCCGAGGAGGACCGCCGTACGGGGGCGTGGAACCCGATCACGGCGACGGACACGCCGCCCGCCCGGGTGCGGCAGCTGTGCGAGGACGCGACGCGCGGCGTCGCGCTCGCCCTGGCGGACGCGGAGTTCACCGACGACCGGCTGGTCCGCGCGCTGCTGGTCGGCGAGTTGGAGCGGGCGGTGCGCCGCACCTTCGCCCAGGCCGGCGGCGGGTTCGGCCCGCCGCCACCGGAGTTCGGCGTGCCGCTGGGGCAGGAGGGCGCAGCGCAGGAGGAGCACCAGCGGAGCAGCTGGTGCGACTGCGGCGGCTGCGGTGATCTCTCCAACTGCTGCGGCAACTGCTGCCGGTGCGGCGGCGGCGACGGCGACGGCGACGACGGCGGTTGCTGCGACTGCGACTGCGGCTGCTGCGACTGCAACTGCTGAGCCCTGCCCGGCGCCGCCCCGCCTAGCGTTCCGCCCGCGTGAGCCCCCGTACCGCCGGGAGCGCGAGCAGCAGCACGCACGTCACCACCGCCATCGCCGAGGACACGAACAGCAGCGGCACGGTCCCCGCCACCCCCGCCAGCGGCCCCGCCGCCGCCTGGCCGACCGGCTTCATCACCAGCGAGCCGGCCGCGTCGTACGCGTGCACCCGCCCCAGCACCTCCTGCGGGACGTGCGTCTGCACGCTGGTGTGGAACATGACGATCCAGAACGCCCCGCCGACACCGCTGATCCCGTAGCACACGGCGACCAGCGGCGCGGCGAGCCCGAGGGCGACGCCCAGCGGCATCAGCGCCCACACCGTCATCGACAGCGCGCCGGCGCGCAGCGGGTAGCGCGGGCGCAGGCGGATCGCGACCAGCCCGCCCAGCACGCTGCCCGCCCCGAAGGCGGACATGACCAGGCCGAACGTCGAGGAGCCGTAGTCGGTGACGAGCGTGCTGTTGCCGAGGGTCGTGGCGGGTCCGGCGCCGGCGAGCTGCCAGAGCATGAAGACGACGATGACGCTCCACAGCCAGGTGCGGGCCGTGAACTCCCGCCAGCCCTCGACGAGGTCGGCCCGGAACGACGGCGCCCCGTCGCGTTCGGGGCCCGGCCCCATGGGGACCGCGCGCAGCAGGAGCAGGCAGACGCCGCTCACCCCGTACGTCAGGGCGTCGAGGGCGACGACGGCGGCGGGTGAGGAGACGGCCAGCAGCAGGCCGGCGAGCGACGGGCCGAGCACGAGGGTGACGGACTCGGAGACGCGCAGGGTGGCGTTGGCCTTCTGCACGTCCCGGGCGACGCGCGGCGTGACGCTGGCGACGCCGGGCTGGAAGACCGCGCTGCCCGCTCCGACCAGGGCGAGCAGCGCGAGGATCTGCCAGAGGGCGGGCGTGCCCAGCAGGAACAGCAGCGCGAGCACCAGTTGGAAGACCAGCCGCGCGGCGTCCGAGACGACCATGAGCAGCCGGGCGCCGAAGCGGTCGGAGAGCACGCCGCCGAAGATGATCAGTGCGGCGAACGGCGCGACGAGCGCGGCGAGCGCGTAGCCCACGCCGCTCGCGCCGTATCCCGCGTGCAGCACGGCGGCGGTGATGGCGACGGGGAGCATGGCGTCGCCGAGCAGGGAGGTGGTGCGGGCGGTGAAGAAGAACCGGAAGTCGGCCGTCCACAGCGGCGCGGCGGGGGACTTGCCGGCGTACGGGTCACGGGTCGTCTCCGCGCCAGCCACCGCCCACCGCCCCAGGTACGCCGTCGATCCGGACCAGGGCGCCACTGTGGCGCCCGGGCGGGCAGGGGGTCAACGGAATATGTGCGGCCCGCGCCCCGCGGCCGGGCCCGCGGCCGGGCCCGCGGCCGGGCCGGCGCCGGGCCCGGGGCCGGGGCCGGCCCCGGCGGCATGGGGGTACCGCCGGGGCGTGCGCGGGGCGGGTCAGCCGAAGGCGCGTACGGCCTGGTAGTAGACCCAGGCCGTGCTGTTGCAGGCGCTCTTGGTGGCGCCCGAGTAGCGGTTGCACACGCGCTTGAGGTCCTCGTAGAAGGCGCTGTCGAGGCGGGACTTGTGGGCGGAGAAGGCGCCCATCTCCTTGTAGTTGCGGTAGCCGAAGTCGTGGCGCTGGCAGGACTTCTGGAAGGGGAAGCCGAAGGGGTTGTCCGGGGAGCTGCTGCAGTAGTCGGTCGACCAGTTGAACCCGTACGCCGACCAGGCGCCGCGGTTCGCCTCGGCCGACGCCCAGGAGTTGTAGCTCGACGCGCTGGTCTGGGTGAAGCTCGACAGCACCTGGGCCTTGTCGGCGGGGGCGGCTTCCGCGGTCGTGGCGGTTGCCAGGAGGGCGGCCGCGGTGACGCCGGCGGCGACCAGGCCCTTCGTTGCGGTGGGGCGCATGGGACTCCTCGGGTAGGTGCGCCGGATCGCGGCGCACGGCCTGGGGGGAGGTGCGCCAACTGCGGCGGGAGACCGCGCAGTCGGTCGTGCCGGCGCTCAGACTATGCGCGTAGAATGACCCTGGGAAGTCATGCTCCTGACAGATTCATGAAGACGGGGTACGTCCCCGGCCCGCGCAACCGCCGCGCAACCGGGCCCCGTTGACAGGATCCCGGGGAGAGGCTTATCCGGCCTCGGCGCCCGACGCGCCGCCGGCCTTCGCCCCCGAGGCGCCGCCGGCGCCCCCGGCGTCCGCCGCGTTCCCCGCGCCCTCGGCGCCCCCGGCGTCCCCGGCCTCCCGGCGGCGCAGATACAGCGCCGTGCCCAGCGACCCCACCGCCAGCGCCACGATCGCCCACTCCGGCGCCGCGCCCACCCGCGTCGCCAGCGTCTCGTCGGTGCGCAGCGGCACCTCCGCGGTCAGCACCTCGCGGCGCCACGGGCCCGTCTCGTCGACCGTCTCGCCGTCCGGCGTGACGATCGCGCTGATGCCGGTGGTGGAGGCGACCAGCGTCGAGCGGTCGTGCTCGACCGCCCGCAGCCGGGACATCGCGAGCTGCTGCTCGGGCTCGCCGAGGTTGCCGTCGCGCATGTAGGTGGCGTTGTTGGTGGGGACGGCCAGCAGGTTGGCGCCGGTGCGTACCTGGTCGCGGACCTGGCCGTCGTACGCGACCTCGTAGCAGATGGACTCCGCCAGGCGCACGTCCCCGGCGTCCAGGCGCACCGCCTCGTCGCCGGGCTCGAAGTCGCGCGGGATCAGCTGGAGGTCGCCGAAGCCGCCGAGCAGCGAACGCATCGGGATGTACTCGCCGAAGGGCACGAGCTGCCGCTTCGCGTAGTACGGGCCGGGGCCGCTGCCGGGGAGCCAGAGGAGCCCGGCGTTGCGGATGCGGTCGCCGGGGGCGTCGAGGATGGCGCCGACGACGACGGGGGCACCGAGGTCGTCGACGACGGCGGAGATCTGGGCGCTGAGGTAGGGGTCGTTGCGCGGGTCGCGGTCGGTGGCGTTCTCCGGCCAGAGCACCAGGTCGGGCCGCTCCGCCCGGCCCGCGTCGATGTCCTCGACCAGCTCGCGGGTGGCGGCGATGTGGTTCTCGGCGACCATCTCGACCCGGGCCTGCTCCTCCAGGCTGCGGGCCCGCGGCACGTTGCCCTGCACCACGGCCACGTGCGCCCGCTCGTCGCCGGCCCCGCCGGCGCTCGGCACCAGCAGCGTGCCGCCCGCGCCCAGCGCGACCGCCGCGGCCAGCGCGACCGCCGGCCCCCGCCGCCGCGCGGCCGGCGCCGTCACCAGCGCCGCGAGGCAGCCGGCGGCGAGCGCGACGACGGCGCTGACCGCCGGGGCGCCGCCGACGGCGGCCCAGCCCAGCGTCGGGGCGTCGGCCTGGCTGAAGGCCAGCCGGCCCCAGGGGAAGCCGCCCAGCGGCGCCCGGGAGCGCAGCGCCTCGACCGCCACCCACCAGGCCGCCGCCCACAGCCACCACGCGGGCAGCCGGACCAGCGGCGGCACGGCGAGGCACAGGGCGCCGAGGATCAGCGCCTGGATGACGCTGAGCAGCAGCCACGGCAGCAGCCCGAGGTTCGACAGCCACCACAGCAGGGGGACGAAGAACGCGACGCCGAAGGCGGTGCCGAGCCAGAACGCGTCCCGCTTGCGGCGGGCGCCGCGCAGCAGCACGAACAGCGCCGCGGGCCCGGCGACGGCCAGCGGCCACAGCCCGTACGGCGGGAAGGCGGCCGCGAGCAGCACCCCGGCCACCGCGGCGAGCGCCGGCCGGAACCACGCCCGGCGGCTCAGCGCCGCGAGCCACGGCGCCCGGCGCCGCGCGGCGGCGGCCCACGGCGCGGCTGCCCCGGCCGGCCCCGCCCCCGGCGCGGCGCCGGCGGCGGGGGCGGCGGTCGTACGCGGTGGTGCGGCGGTCACGGAGCCTCCCGGGTTGTGCGCGTCGTCGGGCGCCGCGCGTGCCGTGGCACCCGCCGGAGGTCCGGCATCCGCGCGCCGCCCACCCGTATTCTCGCCCCGCCACCCCCCTGGCGCGCCAGTGACGTACGACTCGGTCGCCGCCGGCCGCCCCGCCGGGCGGCCGCCCGGCGCCGCCCGGGCGGCGGCGCGCACGGTTTCTCTCGTGCACCGACTTCTCTCGTGCACCGACTGCCGGGGCGGGGTTTGGTTAGGTTAACCTAAGCTCCCGTGAGAGCCGGAGAGAGCACGCCGACCGCCGCGGGACCCCGCGGGCACGCCCTGTCCGCCGCCGACGTCACCGTGGCGTACGACGGCGTCGACGTCGTCCACGACGCCTCGCTGCGGCTGCGGCCCGGCGAGGTGACGGTCCTCGTCGGGCCCAACGGCAGCGGGAAGTCGACGCTGCTGCGCACCCTGGCCCGGCTGCAGCGGGCCCGGCGGGCGCGCCTCGTCATCGACGAGGACACCGACGGCTTCGCGCTGTCCACCCGGCACTTCGCCCGGCACGTCGCGCTGCTGACGCAGGGCCGGCCCACGCCGAGCGGGCTGACCGTCCGCGACGTCGTGGAGTTCGGGCGCTACCCGTACCGCGGCCGCTGGGGCGCCGCCGACCCCGGCGGGCGCGCGGCCGTCGACCGGGCGCTGGCCATGACCGGCGTCACCGAACTCGCCGAGCGCGGCGCCGAGCACCTGTCCGGCGGGCAGCTGCAGCGCGTCTGGCTGGCCGGCTGCCTCGCCCAGGACACCGGCGTGCTGCTGCTCGACGAGCCGACCAACCACCTCGACCTGCGGTACCAGGTCGAGCTGCTCGACCTCGTACGCGACCTGGCCGACGACCACCGCATCGCGGTGGGCGCCGTCCTGCACGACCTCGACCAGGCGGCGGCCGTCGCCGACCGCATGGTGCTGCTCGACGACGGCCGCATCGTCGCCGACGGCCGCCCCGCGGACGTCCTGCGGCCGGAGCTGCTCAGCAAGGCCTACGGCATCCGCATCGACGTCGACGACGACCCCCTGACGGGCCGGCTGCGCACCCGCGCCATCGGCCGACACCACCAGCGAACCGAAAGGCTCAGCACCTCCTCATGAGACGCCTCCTGCTGATCACGGCGGCCACCGCCGCCGCGACGCTCACCCTGGCCGCCTGCGGCACCACCGAGGACGCCGCGGACGACGACGACAAGGGCGGCGCCGGCAAGGGCGCCGCGCAGCCGATCACGCTGACCGACTACACCGGCAAGAAGGTCACCCTTGAGGACGGCCCGGCCGCGAAGGTCGTCGCCACCGAGTGGAACGTGGTCGAGAGCCTGATATCCCTGGGCGTCGACCCCGTCGGCGTGGCCGACGTCAAGGGCTACAACACCTGGGACTCCGCCGTCCCGCTGACCAACGAGCCCGAGGAGATCGGCACCCGCGGCGAGCCCAGCATCGAGACCGTCGGCTCCCTCAACCCCGACCTCGTCATCGCCACCAACGACCTGCCCGAGTCCGCGATCAAGCAGCTGAGCAAGCGCACGACGGTGCTCACCCTGCGCTCCGCCGACGCCTCCGACCCCCTCGGCCAGATGACCGAGAACCTCGACCTCATCGCCGAGGCCACCGGCACCACCGAGCAGGCCGAGAAGCTGAAGAAGGACTTCGACGCCAAGCTCGCCGAGGGCAGGAAGGCCCTGGAGGACGCCGGCCTCGGCGGCGACAAGATCGCCTTCGCCGACGGCTACGTCGTCTCCAACCAGGTCTCCATCCGCCCCTTCACCGCCGGCTCGCAGCTCGGCGCCGTCAACGAGCGGCTCGGCCTGGAGAACGCCTGGGACGTCGAGGGCGACAAGGACTACGGCCTCGGCTCCACCGACGTCGAGGGGCTGACGAAGCTCCCCGACGGCACGCACTTCGCCTACATCGGCAACGACGAGGACGAGGCGAGCACCCCGTTCACGAAGGAGCTGAAGGACAACTCCGTCTGGAAGGCCCTGCCGTTCGTCAAGGCCGGGCAGGTCTACCGGCTCGACGACGGCATCTGGATGTTCGGCGGCACCGAGTCCATGAGCCAGTACGTCGACGGGCTCGTCGGCGCGCTGACCGCGTAGTCGGTGGCGCCGATGGCCGTCACCGCCCCGGCCACCCGCAAGCCCGCGCCCGTCCCGCCGCCGTCCGTGCGGTCCCGGACGGGCGCGGCCGCGCTCGCCGCCGGGCTCGCGCTGCTCGTCGCGGTCCTCGCGGTCGTCGACCTCACCCAGGGCACCTCCGACGTCGGCGCCGCCGAGGTCGTCAAGGCGTTCACCGGCCGGGCGGACGCCGGTGACTCCTCCGTCGTCATCGCCTCCCGGCTGCCCCGTATGGTCGCGGGGCTGCTGGTCGGCACGGCGCTGGCGATCGCGGGCACCGCCCTGCAGAAGGTCAGCCGCAACGTGCTGGCCGCGCCGGACACCCTCGCCGTCAACGCCGGTGCGTACGCCGCCCTGGGGGTGGCCGCCGCCACCGGGGTGACGCTGCCGATGCTCGCCTCCTCCGGCGTCGCCTTCGCCGGCGGGCTCGCCGCCGCGGCGGTGGTGCTGGGGCTCTCGGGCCTCGGCTCGGGCACGGTGCGGCTGGTGCTCGCGGGCACCGCGCTGACGCTCGGGCTGTTCGCGGTCACCGAGGCGATGCTGCTGCTCTTCCCCGAGGAGACGCAGGGCCTCTACGACTGGCAGCAGGGCAGCATCTCGCAGAGCGGCTGGGACGGCGTGCTGCAGATGCTGCCGCTCGTCGCCGTCGGGCTCGCCGGGCTGCTGCTGCTCGCGCGGCGCGTCGACGCCCTGGCGCTGGGCGACGACGCCGCCCGCGGGCTCGGCGTGCCGGTGCGCCCCACCCGGGTCACGGCGGTGCTGCTGGCGGTGCTGCTCTCCGCGGCGTCGGTGACGCTCGCCGGGCCGATCGGCTTCGTCGGGCTCTGCGCGCCGGCGCTGGCGCGCGGGATCGCCGGCCGGTTCCGTACGTACGGGAAGTCGCGGGCGGGCATTCCGCTGGCCGCCCTGCTCGGCATGGGGCTGGTGCTCGGCGCGGACGTGCTGCTGCGGGCCCTCGTCCCGTCGGACACGGCGGTCTCCGTGCCGACGGGCGTGGTCACCAGCCTCGTCGGCGCGGTGTTCCTCGTGGTGATGGCCACCCGGCTGCGCGACAGCGCGGGCGCGGCCGACACCGACAAGCTGCGCATCCGCAGCCACCGCACGTTCGTCGTCACCACGGCGGTGCTGCTGGTCGCGCTGGTGGGGGTGACGCTGACCGCGCTGCTGGTCGGCGACTCCAAGCTGCTGCTCGGCGACGTCGCCAACTGGCTGCAGGGCCGGGCGGGCCCGACCACCGACATCGTCCTGGACACCCGCGTCCCGCGGGTGCTCGCCGCGCTGGCGGCCGGCGCCGCGCTCGCGCTCTCCGGCACGCTGGTGCAGGCCGTGACCCGCAACCCGCTGGCCGAGCCGGGCGTGCTCGGCGTCACCAACGGCGCGGCGCTCGGCGCGGTGCTGCTGGTGACGACCGTGGACGTGCCCACCTCCTGGGGGCTGTCCGCCGCGGCGCTCGGCGGTGCGGCGCTCACCTCGGTCGGGGTCTTCGGCCTCGCCGCCCGCGGCGGGTTCCAGCAGAACCGGCTGGTCCTGGTCGGCATGGGCTTCGCCACCGCGGCGACGGCGCTGATCAGCCTGCTGATCGTGCTGACCGACCCGTTCAACGCGACGATGGCGCTGACCTGGCTGTCCGGCTCGACGTACGGGCGGACCCTGTCGGACGTCGTACCGCTGGCGGTCGTCCTGGCCGCCGGCCTGGCGATCGCGGCCGCCCGCCGCCGGGAGCTGGACCTCGTCTCGCTGGACGAGGACACGCCGCGGCTGCTGGGCCTGGACCTCGGGCGCAGCCGGCTGTGGCTGCTGATCCTCAGCGTCGTGCTGGCCGGGACGGCGGTGTCGGCGGCGGGCACGATCGGGTTCGTGGGCCTGGTCGCGCCGCACGCGGCGCGGGCGCTGGTGGGCCGGCAGCACACCCGCGTGCTGCCGGTGGCGGTGCTGCTGGGCGCGGTGCTGGTGTGCACGGCGGACGTGATCGGCCGCTCGGTGATCGCCCCGGCCCAGCTGGGCGCGGGCCTGATGACGGCGGTCATCGGCACGCCGTACTTCCTGTACCTGCTGGTACGCAGCCGGGCCGCCCGGTAGCCGCGGCGCGGGCGCGCCGACGCGGGCCGCCAACCGGCTTGGCGGGCCGGGACTACGCAACACGGGGCAGCTCAGGGAGTAGGCTCGCCCCCAACTTGTGCTGGCCGCACGGACGTTCACGAGATCGGAGTCGTTCCATGGCAGCGGAGGAAGATCCTGGGGATCCCGGTGTACCTGTCGACCGCCCGACCTCGGCCCGTGCGTATGGCTGGATGCTCGGCGGCAAGGACAACTACGAGGTCGACCGGCAGTTCGTCCTCGCCACGGCGCAGGACTTCCCTGAGGGCGTGGACATGGCCCGGCAGAACCGGCTCTTCCTCTACCGCGCGGTGCGTTACCTGGCGCAGGAGGCCGGGATACACCAGTTCTTAGACATGGGCTGTGGGCTGCCCACGGACAACAACGTTCATCAGGTCGCCCAGAAGTTCGTGCCGGACGCTCGGGTGGTGTACGTGGACATAGACCCCATCGTGCTCGCCCACGGCCGCGCGCTGCTCGCCGAGAATGCGTCCACTACCGTGATCTCCGCCGACATGCGCGACCAGGACGCGGTGCTGGCCCACCCGGACGTGCAGCGGCTGATCGATTTCGACCAGCCGGTCGCCGTGATCTTTCTCTCGGTGGTGCACCACCTGACCGACGCCGACGACCCTCGCCGCATCCTCCGCACGGTCATCGACCGCGCCGTGCCCGGCAGCTTCCTCGGCCTGTCCCAGGTCGTCTCCGACGATCCGGAGATCGGTGCGGCCTTGTCGGAACACATCTCCCAAAAGGGCTTCCCCTGGCAGACCCGCACACCGGCCGAGGTCGACGTCATCGCGGAGGGCCTGGAGCCCGTGCCGCCGGGGCTGGTGAATCTGCTCGATTGGCGCCCGGACCCGTTCCAGCCGGCCCTTGAGCCGGTTCCCCCGCCTCTCCTGTCATACGTCGGCGCCACGAAGCGCAACAAGCGGTTCTACGAGTACGGCGGGCTGCTCCGCAAGGGGTAGCGCGCTCCGAGGCGCCCTGTCATGCCTTTGCTCACCGCAGCCGGCTGTGCGGGGGCGGGGGTGGCTAGACCGCCGCTCCCAGGAGGCGGTGAAACGCCTCGGCGCCCGCCGGCGTCACCTGCACCGCGCGTCCGGAGCCGACCCGGCGCAGCCACCCCCGGTCGAACGCCGCGGCGCACAGGGCCGCGCCCAGGGCCCCGGCGAGGTGCGGCCGGCGCTCCGTCCAGTCCAGGCAGGTCCGTACCAGGGGCCGCCGGGCGCCCCGGGGCTGCTCGTACCCCAGGGCGTCGGCCAGCCAGGCCCGGCCCGCCGCGGTGACGGCGACGCCGGAGTCGGTGGCGACCAGCCCGCGGGTGACCATGGCGTCCGCCAGGGTCACGCCCAGCCGGCCCGCGAGGTGGTCGTAGCAGGTGCGGGCGCGGGCCTCGGCGCCGCGGCGCACCGACTCGCGCAGGTTGCGCGGGCGGGGCCGGTCCACCTCCGGGGCGTACGCCGCGAGGGCCTCGACGAGGGCGGCGGCCTCCGGGCCGGCCAACCGGACGTAGCGGTGCCGGCCCTGCCGCTCCTGCGTCAGCACCCCGCCCTCGATGAGGCGGGACAGCTGCTCGCTGGCGGTGGAGGGGCGCACCCCCGCGTGCCGGGCCAGCTCGCCCGCCGTCCAGGCCCGTCCGTCCAACAGCGCCTGGCAGAAGACGGCCCGGGTGCGGTCGGCGAAGAGGCCGGCGGTCTCGGCGAGGGAGGACATGCCTCCAGGATGGCGCACGCACGGTTCGGGCCGCGCCGAACTGTTCCGCGCCTAGCGTCGCGGCCATGACCACACAGCGCACGCATGAACTCGACCGCCACGCGGACGTGCGGGCGGCCCTCGCCGACCCGGTCCTGGTCCCGGAGCCGCCGGCGGGCGACGGCGGTCCCGCGGGGGCGAGCATGGCATGGCTGCGGGCGACCGTGGCCCGGTTCAGCTCCGGTGAGACGCACCGGCGGCGGCGCGCCGTCGTGACGGCCGAACTCGCCCGGCTGGAGCCGGCCGCGCTCCGGCGGGCGGCGGCGGCCGGCCCCGGCGGCGAGACCCGGGTGCGGGTGGTCCGTACCCTCGCCGAGGCCCTGGGGATGCCGGAGCCCGCGGCGGTCGCGGAGGCGGTGACCGTCGTGGCCGGGGCGTACTTCGGAGGCGCGGACGCGGGAGCGGGCACGGGAGCAGGCGCGGCAGCGGGAGCAGGTGGGGCAGCGGGAGCAGGTGGGGCGGCGGGAGCAGGTGGGGCGGCGGGAGCAGGTGGGGCGGCAGGCGCGGACGCGGACCGGGCCGTGGCCCGGCTGGTGGCGCTGCTCGCGCCGGAGGACGCGGACGAGGTCGGCCTGG
This sequence comes from Streptomyces sp. CNH099, assembly GCA_000514715.1. Classification (GTDB taxonomy): domain Bacteria; phylum Actinomycetota; class Actinomycetes; order Streptomycetales; family Streptomycetaceae; genus Streptomyces; species Streptomyces synnematoformans. Next base: position 83,133 of record AZWL01000005.1, read on the forward strand.
AGGCCGCCGCCAACCGCATCGGGCTGCTGGTGCAGGCGTGTGCGGCGACGTCGGCGCTGGTCGAGGCCGCGGATGGCGGTGACGCGCCGCTGGCGCGGGTGCTCCGGGAGACGCCGCCGGTACGGATCATGCGCCGCGTCGCCGCCCGCGCCACCCGGGTCGCCGGCCGGGACATCGCCGCGGGCGACGCGGTCGTCCTGGACGTGGCCGCCGCGCAACGTACGCACCCCGTGCCCCTCGCCTTCGGCGCCCCGCCCCGGGTCTGCCCCGGCCGTGCGCACGCCCTCGCGCTGGCCGACGGCCTGCTCCGGCGCCCGACGACCCCGTTCGCGGCGCTGCACCACCGGGCCGGCGCGCCGCTGCTGCTGCCCAACGCCTGGGACCACGCCTCCGCCGCCGCCCTGGCCGCCCGCGGCTTCGACGCGGTCGGCACCACCAGCCTGGGCGTCGCCGCGGGGCTCGGCCTGCCGGACGGGGCCGCCGCCACCGCGGAGGCGACCGTGGCGCTGGCCCGCCGCCTCGGCCGGGGCGGCTTCCTGTTCACCGTCGACGCCGAGGGAGGCTTCAGCGACGACCCGGAGGAGGTCGCCGAGCTGGCGCGGCGGCTGTACGGCGCCGGCGCCGCGGGGATCAACCTCGAAGACGGCCGCCCGGACGGCAGTCTCGCCCCCGCCGGGCTGCACGCCGCGAAGATCGCCGCCGTCAAGGCCGCCGTACCCGGGCTGTTCGTGAACGCCCGCACCGACACCCACTGGCACGGCCGCCGGGAGGACGAGACCGCGGAGCGCCTGGCCGGGTACGAACAGGCCGGGGCGGACGGGGTGTTCGTACCGGGGCTGTCGGATCCGGACGGGATCGCCGCCCTGACGGCGACGCTCCTCGTGCCGCTGAACATCCTGTACGCACCGGGCGGCCCGAGCCTGCCCGAGCTGGCCGCGCTGGGCGTGCGCAGGATCAGCCTCGGCTCGCTGCTCTACCGCAGGGCCCTGGCCGCGGCCGTCGCCGCCGCGACCGACATCCGCGACGGCCGGCCGACGGACCTCGACGCGCCCTCGTACGCCGAGGTGCAGGCGGCTGCGGCGGGCGGAGCGGACGGCAGGGCGGACAGCGGCGTGGCCGGCGGTGTGCGGCGGGATCCGTGAGGACGCTGCGTTGTCGCGGGCGGCGAGTCGGGGCAGTGCCGGGGGGTGGCCCCCGGCCGGGTCGGCGGGACGCGCCGCGGCCCGGCGGCGCTGGGGCCCGCGTGGCGCCCGGGCTCCGTGGCGCCCGGGCGCCGCCCGGCCGAGCGCGAGCGGGCGTCCTCGGGGGAGCCCACCGCGCTCGTACCGGACGACTCCGGGGGGATCAGGCCGGCGGGTCGGGGCGTTCGGCCAGTTCCTTGATCCGCAGCAGGCGGGTCTCCCAGGACCGGCCGATACGGTCCAGCTCCCGGGCGAGCGCGCCCAGCTTCGCGCCCACGGCCACGTACACGACCTCCCGCCCGCGCTGCTCCGGCGTCACAAGACCGACCTCGCGCAGCACGTCGAGGTGCTTGCCGATGGCCTGCCGGCTGACCGGCATGACCTTCGCCAGCGCGGACGCCGACATCGGGCCCTCGCCGAGGTGGGTGAGGATCGTCCAGCGCGTCGGATCGCCGAGCGCGGCGCACACGACGGGGAGGGCGGCGGCCGCGGTCACGGCCGGGGCGCCGCGGCGGCGGCCGTCTTCTCGACGTACGCCTTCCCGGCCGCCAGCTCCTCCAGCCAGCCCTTGTCGTTGCCTTCGCGCTCCTTCAGCCACACCGCCGGGTCGTCGGCGAGGCCGGAGAACCCGCTCTCGACGACGCGCAGCGTCACCCCGCCGCCGGGGCGCTCGTCGATCCAGAACTCCACCAGCGTCGAGCCCTCCGACTCGTTCCGGGACGGGGTGGAGAGCCAGCGGAACGCGGCGTAGCACGGCTTGTCCAGCTCCACGGTGCGGAACCGGAACTCGCCGAGCGACTCGTCGCGGACGACGGCGACGTCGCCCTCGTAGCGCACCTCCTGCGCGGGGTCGACCTCTCCCTCGTTGATGTACCAGCCGGGCCGTACGACCAGGTCCCAGACCCGGTCGGCGGGGGCGTCGATGTCGATCTGCCGGGCGATCCGGTCGAGTTCGGCCAGTTCGGCGTCGGTGTACGCGGTGTCGTTCACGGTTCCTCCTCGTGGTCCATCTGCAACCGAAGCATTGCACATAAGGAGAGCTGACTGCAACCCTGGAGTTGCAGGAGATGAGTTTTCGACGTCCGCGCCGTCTGCACCTGCATGGACACTCACACTCTGCCGACCCCCGACGCCGACCTCGTCTACGACGTCCGCGGCCCGCTGCCGACCGCCGACGGCCGCCCGCCGCTCATGCTGATCGGCCAGCCCATGGACGCCACCGGCTTCCGCGCGCTCGCCGCGCAGTTCCCGGACCGGACCGTCGTCACGTACGACCCGCGCGGCCTGGGCCGCAGCGTCCGCAAGGACGGCCGGCACGACCACACGCCGCAGACGCAGGCCGCGGACGTGCACGCCGTCATCGGCGCGCTCGGCGCCGGACCCGTCGAGCTGTTCGGCAGCAGCGGCGGCGCGGTGACGGCGCTGGCGCTGGTGGCCGCGTACCCCGGCGACGTGACCACGCTCGTCGCGCACGAGCCGCCGCTCATCCCGGCGCTCCCCGACGCACCGGCCGCGGAGCGGGCCCGGCAGGCGGTCACGGACGCGTACCACGCCAAGGGCTGGGGCGCCGGCATGGCGGCGTTCATGGCGCTGGGCGCGTGGCAGGGCGAGTTCACCGACGCGTACTTCGCGCAGCCCCCGGCCGACCCCGCGGCCTTCGGCATGCCCGCCGGCGACGACGGCAACCGCGACGACCCGCTGCTCTCGGACCGCTCCTGGCCCGTCAGCAGCTACCGGCCGGACCCGGCCGCGCTCGCCGCCGCGCCGACGCGCGTGGTGATCGCGGTGGGCGAGGAGTCGGGCGACACGTTCACGGCGCGCACGGCGCGCGGCACGGCGGCGCTGCTGGGGCAGGAGGCGACGGTCTTCCCGAGCCACCACGGCGGCTTCCTCGACGCGGAGTTCGGCTACGCGGGGCAGCCGGAGGCGTTCGGCGCGAAGCTGCGGGAGGTGCTGGCGGGCGGCGCCTGAACGGAAGCGGTCCGCCGCACGTACGGCCCGTACACACACACGCGCGCGCCGCACACCGCGGACACCGCGTACCGCGTGCGCGCCGCACACCGCGCGCACCGCACCAGACTGCCGCGGCCCGGGCCGGACACGGGGCCGGCCCGAGCCGCGGCGCCCGCACTCCGCCGCCTCGCACGTATGCTCGACCCCCACCCCGTTCGGCACCGTCTGTTACGGACAACGGCCCCGCACGCGATAGACAGGGGTGTCCGGCAGCGGCGTGCCGGGCAGGCGCGGAGCGAGTGAAGAGCGGAGCATGGGGCCGATGAAGCGCGGGTTGCACGCGGGGAGCGGGCGGAGGGACTGGACGCGCTACCGGTGCGCCCTGCGGCGCACCCCGGTGGCCCTCTGGAACGACGACATCACCGACTACGCCGCCGCCCTCACCTACTACGCCATACTCACCGTCCTGCCCACGCTCTTCGTCACCCTCACCTTCATCGGCCTCGCCGACCCCTCCGGCACCGAGGCCCTCATCGCCTACGTCACCGGCCTCGCCCCCGCCGGCTCCGGCGCCGCCCTCAACGACGCGCTGCACGACGTCTCCCGCGGGCCCTCCGCCGCCTGGATCCTCACCGCCGCGGGCGCGGCCAGCGCCGTCTGGTTCGCCTGCAGCTTCCTGTCCGTCTTCCGCCGCGCCCTGCACGCGATGTACGGCACCCCCGACCGCCGGCCCGTCCTGCGCCGGGCCCCGGTGATCCTGGCGACGGCGCTGCTGCTGCTGACGCTGCTGGTGTCGGCGGCGCTCGCGCTCGTCGTCACCGGACCGGTGGCGCGGGCGGTCGGCGGGCCGTTCGGGCTCGGCGCCCAGTCGGCGGCGGCGTGGGACTTCCTGCGCTGGCCGTTCCTGGTCTTCGTGGCGGGGCTGCTGGTGCTGCTGCTCTTCCGCTCCGGCCCGCCCGAGTCGCGCGCCGTGTCGCACGCGGTGCCGGGCGGGCTGCTCGCGGGCGCGCTGTGGCTGCTGGCGTCGGCGGGCTTCGCGCTGTACGCCTCGTACGCGGCGGGGACGTACAGCAGGCTGTACGGGTCGCTCGCGGGGGTCGTCGTCTTTCTGATCTGGCTGTGGTTCTCGAACCTGGCGCTGCTGGCGGGCGCCCAGTTCAACGCGCTGCTGGCGCGCACGGCGCCGGCCCCGCCGCGGGCGGCCCGCCCGTCGCGGCGGCGCCCGCCGCCGGTGACGGCGGTGCCGCGGTAGGTACGCGCCCGTCAGCGGCGGGCCAGCCGCCGTTCGCCCGTGGCCCCCGGCTCGTACTGCAGTTCGTAGTGCGAGAAGACCGCCGGCTCCTGCTCGGACGCCAGCTCGCCGTCCGTGTCGATCGACGGCGCGCCCTTCACCAGCCCCTTGTCGTACGCGACCGTCAGGTACCCGGGGCTGACGGAGGCGCCGGCCAGCGGCACGAACACCAGCCGCCGCCGCCCCGGCACCCCGGCCTTGACGGTGGCGAAGGCCGGCACGTCGGTACGGGTGTCGACGTAGACGGCCTCCATCTCGCCGATCTTGCCGCCGTCCGCGCCGCGGACGGGGTAGCCGCGCCACTCACGGATGTCGTGTGCCTCGAACATCGGGCCTCCCGGAGGATGTGTCAGTCCTGGGCCGGCCGGTAGACGGTCAGCGCTCTTTTCGAGCGTAACCAGCACAAACGCGCTCGGCGCGGGGACGACGTCCCCGCCGTAGGCCATCCGCGTGGCCGCGGCCCGGCCTCGGCCGCCGTCCCGCTGGCACACGCCCCGCCGTAGCCGCACTCGTCACTTCGCCGGAGGCACGGCACAGGGGGACTTGAACGCCGCCCAGACGACCTTGCCGGGGCCGTGGCGGTCAGTGGTGCCCCAGTCGTCGGCGAGGGCGGCGACCAGCAGCAGCCCGCGCCCGCGGTCGTCGGTGTCCGCGGGCGAGCACACCCGGGGCTCGCCGTCCCCGGCGTCGTGCACCTCGATCCGCACGAGGTGCTCCTCCGTGAGGACCCGCACCAGGAAGACGCGGCCCGCGGGGGTGTGCCGCAGCGCGTTCGTCACCAGCTCCGAGACGCACACGCGGATGTCGTCCGCCCGGTCGGCCGCACCCACGAGCGAGGCGACGTAGTCGCGCGCCCGGCCGACCGAGCGGGCGTGCCTGGTGAACGTACGGGCCTGCGTGGTCATGGGGCGTACCTCGTTCCGTGTCGAGCCGAGCCGAGCCGCGCTGCGGAGTCCGTGCCTCCGTTCCTCACCCGCGCGGGTCGGATGCTCACGCTTTGTGCTCCCAGCATCACCGGAGCGACGTACGCTCACCAGGCCGGAACGCTTTCCACATCACCTGGAACCAGGGGGGAGTGCACGCATGACCGAGCCATCGCCCGAAATGAACGGTGAACCCGCGAACGGCCTGGAGTGGTTCGGGCGCGAGGTGGCGGCGGCCCTGACGCACAAGGGCGTCAACCAGCGCCAACTGGCCGACGCGACGGGCTACAAGGAGCCGTACGTGTCCAAGGTCAAGCACGGCAAGGCGCGGGCGTCGATGTACTTCGCCGAGGGGTGCGACCGGTACTTCGACACCTCCGGGTACTTCGCCCGGTTACTGGTCCGGGTGAGCGAGCGCGGGCATCCCGGGTGGTTCGTGCCGTACATCAACCTGGAGAAGCAGGCGAAGCGGATCGAGGACTACTCCAACTCGCTGATCATGGGCATGCTGCAAACCCCGGAGTACGCCGAAGCCACGTTCCGGGCGACGCAACCACGCGAGACCGACGACCAGATCAAGGCGAGGGTCGACGCCAGGCTGACCCGCCGCGAGGTAATGGAGCGCGACAACCCGCCGTGGCTGTGGGTGATCCTCCACGAATCGGTGCTACGGACCGAAGTGGGCGGCCGAGCCGTCATGGCCGGCCAGCTCCGCCACCTTGCCTCGGTGGCGGGAAACCCCCACATCACGCTCCAAGTTCTGCGCTTTGCGGCGGGTGCCCCCGCGTCGCCCGGACCGTTTATCCTGCTAACGCCAGGCGACGGGTCAGCAATCCTGTACTCGGAGAGCAAGGGGCAGGGACACGTGACGGACTCCGCCGCGGCGGTGGACGACGCGCGCACGGCGTACGAGCGTCTGCGGGCCTCGGCCCGCGACCCCGAGGAGTCCCTGGCCCTGATCCGAGAGACCGCGGAGGAGTACACCAGATGAGCAGCACGCACGGCCCCCGGCCCCTGCGCTGGACCAAGAGCACCTACAGCGGCGGCGACGGCGGCAACTGCATCGAGTGGGCGTGGGTCAAGAGCACGTACAGCGGCGGCAACGGCGGCGAGTGCATCGAGTGGGCGCCGGAGCACGCGGCGGCCACCGGTGAGTTCCTGATCCGGGACAGCAAGGACCCGGACGGCCCGCACCTCACCCTGACCCGCGAAGCGTTCGTCGGTCTCGTGGAGTTCGCCAAGCGCCACGGCTGACCCGCTCCCCTGACCGTTCCGAGCAACCGGCCCCCACCACCCGGCGGGGGCCGTCCTCGTCAGGCCTCCCCCTCGTCCTCGTCGTCCTCCTCGTCGTCCTCGTCGGCGGCGTGGGAGATGTTGCCCCATTCGTCCATGGTGGGACGGATCTTGGTCGGGCCCTGGTGGTCCTGGTCGGAGGAGCGGGGCGGTTCGGGGCCGTCCGGTCCGATCCGCATCATCCGTTCGACCCGCACGATCTGGAACGTACGCCCCCGCGCCCGCATCTCGTTCGGGCCGCGCTGCCGCATGAACCGGTGGGCGGCCTTGGTGAAGACCTCAAGGTCCTTCTCGGAGTACTCCGCCTCCCAGCCGGGGATCTCCTGCAGCATGGGCACGGTCTTGAGGAAGTAGTCCACCAGGGCGCGCCGGGCCGCCTGCGGGGTGTCGAACTGCTGGGCCAGAAACATCGTCCAGGACTCCTCCAGCCGCTCCAGCACCCGGAACGCGGGCGGCAGCAGCACCACCCCCGGGTGGGTCCGCAGCGCGCGCCGGGAGTCGGCGAGGACGTCCGGCGGGAAGCGGGCCGAGGTGTAGACGCTTTCCAGCAGCTCAAGCCGCTCCAGCCCCTCCGAGAGCTGCACCTCCGCCGCATGGTCGACCACGAAGCCCACGGTGGCGGACGCCGGTTCCCTCTTCTCCAGGTCCCAGTGGGTGTCCTCCGGGTGGTCGGTGGGGCGGGGCGGCTCCAGCTCGCCGTTGCCGATCCGGGCGAACTCGTCGGCCCGCACGATGCGGTAGCGGTCCCGTCCGACGTGCAGCTCGTCGATCCGCTCCTTCTCCAGCCGCGCCACGCCGGCCAGCAGCCGCCGCCGCTCGCGGTGGTCCTTGGCCTCGTCCTTCGCGTAGAGCCACAGGTACGAGTTCAGCTCGTCCCGCGCGTCCTGGGGGAACCCGGTGCGCATGCTGTCGAGCAGCCGCCACCGCGGCCGGTCCCGCGGGGTCTGCACGGCGAACCCGAACAGCGGCCCCCGCACCCGGATGCCCGGATACCGCTGCCCGCCGTGGATCGCGTCCAGCTCGGTGACCTGTGAGACGGGGTCGTCCCGGTGGGTGACGCGGATGGTGAGGTGGTCCGGCGTTGCCGGTTGCTTCCGGTAGTCCCACATGCACCCAGTGTGTGCGGACGCGGTGTGCCCTGTCAGGTGTTGGAGCGAACGCGGGCGTACCGCCCTCCGACGGTGGTACGGCGCCGCGCGCGCGGCGGTGCCGCCTACGTCTCCTCGGTCAGCCCGTCGCGCAGCCGGCGCAGGAGCCCGCTCAGCAGCCGCGACACGTGCATCTGCGAGATGCCCAGCTCCGCGCCGATCTCGCTCTGCGTCATCTCGGCGCCGAACCGCAGGTTCAGCACCTTCCGGTCCCGCTCGGGCAGCGCCTCGACCAGCGGCTTGAGCGACACCAGGTTGTCGACCTTCTCCAGGTCCGGGTCCGGCGCGCCCGTGCGCCGGGCGAGGAAGGACTCGCCCTCCTCGTCCGCGGCGTGGTAGTCGAGCGAGGACGTCGTGTACGCGTTCGCCGCGACCAGCCCCTCCAGAACCTCGTCCGGCTCCAGCCCCGTCCGCTCCGCCAACTCCGCGACGCCCGGGGCCCGGCCGAGGGTCTGCTCCAGGCGGGCGCTCGCCTTCGCCAGCGTCAGCCGCCGCTCCTGCATGCGGCGCGGCACGCGCACGGCCCACGAGGTGTCGCGGAAGTGACGCTTGATCTCGCCGACGATCGTCGGCAGCGCGAAGGTGGGGAACTCGGTGCCCTCGGCGAGGTCGTAGCGGTTGATCGCCTTGATGAGGCCGACGGTGCCGACCTGGACGACGTCTTCGCGGGATTCGCTGCGTAGCCGGAAGCGGCTGACGGCGAAGCGCACGAGCGCGAGGTTCAGCTCGACGAGGGTGTTGCGGACGTACGAGTACGCGTACGTGCCCTCCTCCAGCTCCGCCAGCCGGGCGAAGAGGACGCGGGACAGGGCGCGGGCGTCGTCCGTACTGGTCTCGCGCAGTTCGGGCAGCGGCGGGAGGCCGAGGCCGGCGAGCGGGTGGGCGCCGGGGGCGGCCACCCCGGGATCTGCCGCTCCGGGGTCTGCCACCCCGAGGGCTGCCGCTCCGGGGCGGTCGGTCCCTGGGCGGTCGGTCCCGGGGCCGGGGTCGTGCGTCGCGAATGTCGTCATGGTGTCCCCCTGAAGTGGACTTCTGCTCGACAGGCGTGGTGTGCGGCTACCCGTCATGACGGCGCCTATACCTGACCGTTACTCAGCCCCCGTAACCAACGTGGCTGCACAACCCCCCTTTCAGCAGGCATTTCCACCCGCGGATGGGGCCGTTTGCCGCACAGCGGTCAGGGGTGCAGCGAGCAGTCCCCGCACTTTCCGCCGCCGGGCACCCGGTAGTACAGGCAGCAGCTGCGGCGCCGGAAGGACGGCGCGGGTCCGGTGAGCCGGCCCGTGCCGGCCAGCCGGCCGGTGCCGAGGAGGTCCTCGGCGAGCCGGGTCAGCGGGTCGCCCAGCGCCGGGCGGGCGGCGCGGAGCGCGGCGGCGGCGCCGACGAGCGCGGAGGCGGCGTTGCCGTAGAGGAGGCCGGGGGCGACCTTGACGCGCAGGCCGGCGGCGAACGGCTCCAGGTGCCGGGTCACCACGGCGTCGTACAGCACCTCCGGCAGCCGGGACGCCGCGGGCGCCGGCCGGCCCGCGGCCGTGGGCAGCCGCAGCGCGGGGCCGTCGTCGGCGCGCTGGAGCCCGTCGAGGTCCGGGACGACGCCGTGGAGCAGGGCGCAGGCCAGCACGGGGGACCAGAGCCGGGAGGCGTGGCCGAACTGGACGAGGGAGGCGCCGATGCGGAGTTCGGCGGTGCCGTAGCGGTCGGCGGTGCGGGCGACGAGGTCGGCGGCGCCGCGGGCGTAGGTGTCGGCGACGGGGTGCCAGCCGGCGTCGGGGCCGCCGACGGTGAGGGTGAAGAACGGGCCGAGGGCGGCGACGTCGGCGAGCACCGCGGCGGCGGACGCGCGGGGTGCGCCGGGGGGTTGGGGCGGGGCAGGGGTCACGGTGCTCCCTTCGGGCGGGGCGGATCGGCGGCGGCGGAGGGGGCGGACTGGAGCGGGTCGGCGGCAGCGGGCGGGCCTGGCGGGTCGGGGGCCGGTATCGGGCCAGGCATGCCGTCCGAGTCGGCGGCGCAGGGCAGATGGGCGGCCGGGTACGGGCCGGGCGGGCTCGCGGCCCGGGGCGAGTCCGCAGCCGAGCGCGGGTCCGGCGTGGCGGATGCGCCGGACGCGCCCGCAACCCGGGGCAAGTCCGCAGCCGAGCGCGGCTCGGACGTGCCGGACGCGCCGGACGCCCCCGCAGCGCCGGACGCGCCCGCGGCCCGGGGCGGGCCCGGCACGCCGCCCGCGTCCGCGGGCCGGAGCGCGCCCGCGGTCCCGCCCGCGGCCGCCGCCCGGCGCCCGGCCGCCCCGCCCGCGCCCCCCGGCAGGGGACCCGCGTCGGGGAGCACCGTGACCTGCGGGCGGGCGGTGGCCGGGTGTACGGCGACCTCGGCCACCACCCCGTACACCTCCGCGAGCAGCGCCGGGGTGAGGACGTCGGCCGGCGGCCCGGCGGTGACCGCGCGGCCGGCGCGCAGCACGCAGATGCGGTCGCAGAACGCGGCGGCCAGGTTGAGGTCGTGCAGGGCGACGAGGGCGGTGACGCCGAGGCCGCGGACGAGGCGGAGGGCGTCGAGCTGGTGGCGCAGGTCGAGGTGGTTGGTCGGTTCGTCGAGCACCATCGTGCCCGCGCGCTGCGCCAGCGCCCGTGCGATGAGCACCCGCTGCTTCTCGCCGCCCGACAGCCGGTCGAAGGGCGCGGCGGCCAGCTCCGCCGCCCCGACCGCCGCGAGGCAGTCGGCGATGACGGCGCGGTCGGCGGCGTCGTCCCCGGCGAAGGCCCGCTTGTGCGGCGTACGGCCCATGGCCACCACGTCGTACACCGTCAGCTCGAAGGCGCCGGGGGTCTCCTGCAGCACCGCGGCGAGCCGCCGCGCCAGCCGCCTGCCGGGCAGGGTGCGCACGTCGTCGCCGTCGAGGAGTACGCGCCCGGACGTGGGCCGCACGGCGCGGTAGACGGTGCGCAGCAGCGTCGTCTTGCCGGCGCCGTTGGGGCCGACGAGGCCGACGACCTCGCCGGGGGCGACGTCGAGGGACACGGCGTCGACGAGGGTGCGCCCGCCCGCGGCGACGGTGACGGACTCCAGCCGCAGTGCGCCGGGGGCCCCGGGTGCGCCGCCCGTCACCGGGCCGCCCGTCACCGGGCCGCCCTCCGGCGCATCAGCCACAGGAAGAACGGCCCGCCGGCCAGCGCCGTCAGCACCCCGACGGGGATCTCCTCCGGGCTGATGAGCGTGCGCGCCGCCAGGTCCGCGGCGATCAGGAACGCCGCGCCGAGCAGCGCCGCCGCGGGCAGCGCCCGCCGGTGGTCGGCCCCGACCAGCAGCCGCACCACGTGCGGCAGGATCAGCCCGACGAACCCGATGGTGCCGCTGACCGCGACCGCCGCGCCGACCATCACCGCGACGAGCACGAACATCGCGGAGCGGAAGCGGTGGACGTCCAGGCCGAGGGCCGCGGCGGCCTCCTCGCCGGCGAGGAGCAGGTTGAGCGGGCGGGCCACGGCGAGCAGCACGGCCGTGCCGAGGACGACGACGGCCAGCGGTATCCAGACCAGCCGCCACGTGCTGCCGGCGAGCCCGCCGAGCATCCAGCGCAGCGCGGACTGCGTCTTGCGCGGGTCGCCGGAGGTGACGACGAGGAAGCCGACGACGGCGGACAGCACTTCGGCCGTGGCGACGCCGGCGAGCACCAGCCGCAGCGACGTCATGCGGCCGTCGGTGCCGAGGGCGAGGAGGTAGACGGCGACGAGCGCGCCGAGGGCGCCGGCGAACGCCGCCAGCGGCAGGGTGAACAGGCCCAGCACCGTGACGTTGAAGACCACGACGAGCACGGCGCCGACCGTCGCGCCGGACGAGATGCCCAGCAGCATGGGGTCGGCCAGCGGATTGCGTACGAGCGCCTGCAGCGCCATCCCGCACACCGCGAGCCCCGCGCCCACCGCCCCGGCCAGCAGCACGCGCGGCAGGCGCACGTCCCACACGATGGTCTCGTGCACGGGGCTCCACCCGGGGTCGGCGAGGGCGGGGTGGAGGCGGTGCAGCAGGATGCCCCAGACCTGGCCGGCGGGGATGCGGACGGAGCCGAGGGCGATGGCGGCGGTGGCGGCGAGGAGGACGAGGGCGGCGAGCAGCGCGAGCAGCAGGGCGAAGGACAGCCGCCGCCCCTTGCCCTCCCCGGCCGGCGGCGGGCCCGGGGCCGGGGTCGCGGCGGGCTTCGGTGCCGGGGTCGGTGCGGGCGTGGCCACCGTCACCGGAAGAGGTCCGGGTGCAGCTGGCGGGCCAGCGAGTCGACCGCCTCCGGCACCCGTACGCCCAGCACGGTGGCGGACAGCGGCAGCACGGCGAAGCGTTCGTTCCGTATCGCCGGCACGTCCTGCAGCGCGGGGTGGGAGAGCAGGAACCGCTTCTTGTCGGCGACGGACCGGTCACCGTAGTCATAGATGACGACAACGTCCGGTGCCCGGGCGGCCACCTGCTCGAACGACACGTCCCCGAAGGGCTTGCCGACGTCGGCGAAGACGTTCCGGCCGCCCGCGCGCCGGATGATCTCGTTGCCGATCCCGGCGCCGCCCGCGGTGAACGCGGTCTTGTCCCCGCTGTCGTAGACGAAGACCTCCGCGGGCTCCGCGCCCGCGACCGCCTCCCGCACGGCCGCCAGGGTCGCGTGCGCCTCGCCGAGCAGCTTCTCCGCGCGCCGCGGCACGCCGAAGACCTCGGCGACGGTGCGGATCTCGCGGTCCAGGAGGTCCACGGTCACGGGCGGGTCCGCGCACTCCTCCAGGCTGAGGTACGAGTCGATGCCCGCCCCGGCGAGCGCGTCGCGGCCGCGGCCCTCCTCGAAGGCGCTGGCGAACCCGCCGTAGACGAAGTCGGGTTCGGCGGCGAGCAGCGTCTCGTACGAGGGGTACTCGTCGGCGATGACGTCGATGCCGTCGTACGCCTCGCGGTACGCGGGCAGGACCTCGTCGTCGAGGTAGCCGGTGCCGGCCATGGACTTCTCCAGCCCGAGCGCCAGCATGATCTCGGTGACGTGCTGGTTGAGGGTGACCGCCCGCCGCGGCGGCCGCTCGTAGACGGTCTCGACGCCGCAGTTGTCGACGGTGACGGGAAACCCGGGCGGTGACGACGCGCCGCCCCCACCGTCCTCGCGGGCGGGACCGCCGCAGGCGGCGGCGAACAGCAGGGCCGCGGGAAGGGACAAACGCAACAGACGCGACAGCCGGGACACCGGGCCGCGCAGCCGGGCACGCATGGCGAAGCACGCTCCTCTCCGGGGAAATCCGCCCCAGATTCATCGAGGAGGTGACGACGTGAGTCTCCTGGCTCTCGGTTCACCGCCGACCCCTGGCCTTCCCACCCGTACCCGGGCAGTGGCCTGTTGCGGAGTCGGCTCACCGATCACAGTGGCGGGACCGCACCGGATTCACACCGGCTTCCTCGTTCCGCCGTCACCTTTGGGAGCGCCATCATTGCAGACGGACGCCGTACGGGGGAGAGGGAGAAGGTGCTACCGTAGATATCAAGGATGGCTTGCTTGATATCAGACCTGACATCAGGCGTGATATCAAAGGAGGTGCAGGATGAGTCGCACGGTGATCGACCTGGACGACGACCTGCTCGCCGACGTCGCGCAGGCCCTCGGCACCGGCACCAAGAAGGAGACGGTCAACACCGCCCTGCGCGAGGTGCTGGAGAACCGGCGGCGGGCCCTGGCGCTCACCCGGCTGCGGGCCGCGGCCCAGGAGGGCGCGTTCGAGCTGGACCTTCTTGGGGACAAGAGGAACTATCGCGGGTGAGCACGGCGCACTACCTCATCGACACCAGCGCGCTCGCCCGGATGATGCGCGGCGACGCCGAGCAGTTCGGGTGGGACCGCGCCGCCGCGGCGGGGCTCATCGCCGTCTGCCCGATGACCGAGCTGGAGTTCCTCTACAGCGCCCGCTCCGCCGACGACCGGGCCCGGGGCGTGGAGGACCTGCGGACGATCTTCGGCTGGGTGCCGGTCGACGACCGGGCGTACGACCGCGCCTGGCAGGTGCAGGACGCGCTCACCGGGCGGGGGCAGCACCGCAGCGCGGGTCCGGTCGACCTCGTCGTGGCCGCCACCGCGGAGCTGCAGGGGCTGACCCTGCTGCACCGCGACCGGGACTTCGAGTGCATCGCCGCCGCCACCGGGCAGGCCCTGCAGTGGTACGGGCCCGAGGCCGGGAAGTGAGCCGGGACCCCGTGCGGGGTCGCCCGGAAGACGGGACCCGGGCCGCGAACTGATCGGTCCGCGCCCCGCCGGATGCCTCGTACGGCCATACGATGGGCGCATGCCGGAGCGTGACACCGCACCCCCGCCAGCCTCCCCCGTCCACCGCCACGAGTGGACCCCCGACCGGGAGCAACTGGAGGCCGCCAGCACGGTCTTCGCGCTGCTGGCCGACGCCACGCGCCTGCATCTGCTGTGGCTGCTCGCCGAGGGCGAGGCCGACGTGACGGAGCTGGCCACCGCCAGCGGGGCCGCCCGGCCGGCCGTCAGCCAGCACCTCGCCAAGCTGCGCCTGGCCAACCTGGTGCACTCCAGGAAGGAGGGGCGCCGCGTCGTGTACTCGCTGCGCGACGGGCACCTGCGGGGCCTCGTCGTGGAGGCGCTCAACCACGCCGACCACGTCATGACCGGCGAGCCCTGGCACTCCTGAGCCGGGATCCGTAGCCGGGATCGGCCTCCGCGGGAATGCGGCCCCGCCTCTTCATGCTTAACATGTGCGTATATGCGCACACGAGCAAGGAAGAGGGCCAGGGCTGTGTTCTCCGTGTTCCCCGTACTCCGCAACCGCACCTACCGGCACCTCTTCGCCGCCCAGGCCCTCGCCCTCCTCGGCACCGGCCTGGCCACCGTCGCGCTCGGCCTCCTCGCCTACGACCTCGCCGGCGGCGACGCCTCCGCCGTCCTCGGCACCGCCATGGCCGTCAAGATGGTCGCCTACGTCGGCATCGCCCCCGTCGTCGGCGCCCTCGCCGACCGCATCCCGCGGCGCGCCCTGCTGGTCGGCGCCGACCTGGTGCGCGGCGCCGTGGCGCTCGGGCTGCCGTTCGTGACCGAGGTCTGGCAGGTCTACGTGCTGATCTTCCTGCTCCAGTCCGCCTCCGCGGCGTTCACCCCGACCTTCCAGGCCACCATCCCCGAGGTGCTCCCCGCCGAGCGCGACTACACCCGGGCGCTGTCGCTGTCGCGGCTGGCGTACGACATGGAGAGCCTGTTCAGCCCCGTGCTCGCCGCCGGGCTGCTGACGCTCGTCACGTACGACCGGCTCTTCCTCGGCACGGCCGCCGGCTTCGCCGCCTCCGCCGTGCTGGTCGTCTCCGTGGCGCTGCCGAAGCCGGCGCCCCGCGAGCGCGGCGGCGGGTCGAGCGGCGGGTCGAACGGCGGGGACAGCGGCGGGGACAGCGGCGGGGGGCTCGCCAGGGCCGCGTTCGCCGGGGCCGCGTACGGCATGCGGCTCTTCGGCTCCGCGCCCCGGCTGCGCGCGCTCCTCGCGCTCAACCTCGCGGTCGCGGCGGCCGGCGCGATGGTGATCGTGAACACCGTCGTGCTGGTCCGCGACCACTTCACCCGCTCGGTCGGCGACGTGTCGCTGGCCCTCGGCGCCTTCGGCGCCGGGTCGATGGCCGTGGCGCTGGCGCTGCCCCGGGTGCTGGAGCGGGTCGGCGACCGGGCGGTGATGCTGCCGGCGGCGTTCGTGCCGGCGCCGGTGCTGGCCGTCGTCGGGGCGGGCCTGGCGGGCGGCGTACGGACCTGGCCGGCGCTGCTCGCCGCGTGGGCCGTCCTGGGGGCGGCGACCTCGGCGATGGTGACGCCGACGGGGCGGCTGATCCGCGGCGCGGTGCCGGGGAAGGCGGACCTGCCGGCGGCGTTCGCGGCGCAGTTCTCGCTGTCGCACGTCGCGTGGCTGCTGACGTACCCGTTGGCCGGCTATCTGGCGGCGCGGACGGGGCCGGCCGCGGCGGCGGGGGTGCTGGCGGGCGTCGGGCTCGCGGCGGCGGTGACGGCGGCGCTGCTGTGGCGGCCCGAGGGCGCGGGGCGTACGGGCGGGGACGCGGCCGGGACGTACCGGGCGGCCCGCGGCGGGCGCCTCACCCGGGAGCGCACGACCACCGCGGCGTAGCCCGGAAATATACCCCCAGGGGGTATCTGTTACGGTGCTCACCACACCATCGGCACCAGACCCGAAGGGCAGGAACCCCGCCATGAACACCGCACACCACCACGGTCACCACGAAGCCCACGCCCACGCCGCCCACCACGCTCCCGCCGGCCCCGCCGGCCTGCACAGCTCCGAGGCCGGCTACACGCTGGCCCTCCAGGACACCGCACTCCCCGCCGCCGCCGACACCGAGCTGCGCTTCCGCCTCCTCGGCGACGACGGCCGCCCGGTCACCGACCTCACGCCCCTCCACGACAAGCCGGTCCACCTGATCGTCGTCCGCCGCGACCTCACCCGCTACGTCCACGTCCACCCCGCCGAGGCCGGCGACGGCACCTGGTCGGTCCGCGTCCGGCTGCCCGAGCCCGGCGCCTACCGCGCCTTCGCCGACTTCGCCCCCGCCGCCCTCGGCCGCACCCTCACCCTGGGCGCGGACCTCACGGCCGGCGACCCCACCGCCCCCGGCCCCGTGCGCGAACTCCCCGCGCCCGCCGCCGCCTTCACCGTGGACGGCCGCGAGGTGACGCTCACCGGCGCGCCGGCGGCGGGCGAGGCGCGGCGGCTGGAGTTCGCGATCGCCCGCGACGGCCGGCCGGTCACCGACCTGCAGCCGTACCTCGCCGCGTACGGCCACCTGGTGGCGCTGCGCCTGGAGGACCTGGCGTACGTCCACGTCCACCCGGACGACTCCCCCGGCGACGGCACGACCGAGCCCGGCGGCCCTGTCGGGGCGTTGGCGTTCCACGCGCAGGTGCCGGGCCCGGGGACGTACCGGCTGTTCCTCGACTTCAAGCACGAGGACGCCGTGCGCACCGCGGAGTTCACCGCGGTCGTGCGGTGAGAACGGGGGCGAGGGCGGTGCGGGCGGTCAGTCCTTGTCGACGGGGAAGTTGCTGCGGAAGACCCCCTGCGGGTCGCGGGCCCGCTTGACGGCCCGCAGGCGGGCCAGGCTCTCGGCGCCGAAGGCGTCGGCCGCGCGCTCGCCGACGCCGAGGAACGTGTACGGCTTGTGGCCGGGGACGTAGTCCCCGAGGGCCTTCAGCAGCGCGGCGCGGCGGGCGACGACGCCGTCCGCGACCTCGGGCGAGATCGGCACGCCGAAGAGGTAGAGGAGATACGGCTCGGCCAGCGCCCCGTGCGGCGAGTCCGAGGGGCGGGTCAGCGCACCGCCCATGTGGCGCAGCTGGACGGCGAACAGCGGGTCGATCGGCTCCGCGAGGAGCGTGTCGATCACGGTGTCGTCAAGCGCCGTGAGCACCTCGCCGCGGCTCATCCCGGGGCTGGGGTCGGTGGGCTCGTCGGTGATGGTGCCCAGCTCGTGCACCGGCAGCACGGCGCGGTTGTCGTCGAGCCGGCCCCCGATCGCGTCGAACGGCGCCAGCAGCCGGGACCCGGCCTCGCCGGCGTCCTCGCCGAGGTACGTGGCGTGGACGGCGACCATCGGCTCGGCGCCGGGGATGTTCAGCAGCGCGATCCAGACGGTCAGCTCGTCCGGCGCCTCGGCGGTCACCGTGCGGAACACGTCCAGCACCTCGCGGGACCGCGCCCCCGGCCAGAGCATCTGGCCGCCGTAGAGGGCGGGCGCGGGGTACAGCCGGAACTCCGTCGCGGTGACGAGCGCGAAGTCACCGCCGCCGCCGCGCAGCGCCCAGAACAGCTCGGGGTCGGAGTCGGCGGTCACCCGGGCGGGCGCGCCGTCGCCGCCGACGACCTCGAAGGCCGTGACGGAGTCGGCCGCCCAGCCGTGGGCGCGGCTGAACCAGCTGACGCCGCCGCCCAGCGTGTACCCCGTGACGGAGACGACGGGCGAGCTGCCGGGCAGCCCGGTCAGCCCGTGCCGGGAGGCCTCTTCCTGTACACGCCCCCACGGGACCCCGGCGCCGGCGCGGGCGATGCGGGCCGCGGGGTCGACGCGCACCTCGTCGAGGCGGCGGGTGCGCAGCAGGATCGCGCCCGCCACGTCGCCCGAGGCGCCGTGCCCGCTGGGCTGCGCGGCGATCGGGACGCCGGCCCCGCGGGCGTAGCGGACCAGCGCGGCGACGTCGTCGGCGTCGGCGGCCTCCACGACGGCGGCGGCGGGCTGCGGTACGGCGGCGTTCCACGGCCCGGTGGCCGCCTCGAAACCGTCGTCGCCGGGCAGGAGCACCTGGCCGCGGACGGCGGTGCGGAGCTGGTCGATGTTGCTCATTTCGGGTCCTTACGGGGTTTCGCGAACGGGTGGTTCGGGTTCGAGCATTGCGCGCGGGTCGGACATTCGGGCGCGGGAGGAGGCCGGTGCCGGCGGAAAGCCGCGCGGCGGAAGGAGCGGACGGGGCGCCGCACGGGGCCGTGGGCGCGATGTCCGGAGGCGAGCGGGTCTGCACCCACCCGTCGAGTGTGAGATAGGTCTCACCGTCACCACTCCTTATGGGCATTCATCGTGCTCCGCGGGGTTCCGGCGCTGGCACATTGTTCGCTCGTCGAGCACCCCTCCACCCATACGACGGAAGGGACGGCAGGAAAGTGACGACGATCTACTGCCCACGTTGCAACAGCCGGCACGACGCGGCGGGGGCGCCCTGGTGCACTCCGCCGCGCAGCGTTCCCGCGACCGAGGCGCCCGGGGTCTACGGGACGCTCGGAAGCCCGGCACTGCAACTGCCCGCGACGGCGTCGAGCGGACCCGCGCCCGGGGACCTGGAGCTGTTCGCGGACGGGGACAGATCGTTGCCCGCGGGCGCGGGCGTGGGCGCGGATACGGACGCGGACGCGGACCGTAGCGGGGCCGGAGACGGGAACGGGTACGGGTACGGAGACGGGGGCGCGCCGGACGCCGGCGAGGGCGCCGGCCGCGGCGTCGGGGCAGAACTCGTGCCCCTGCCGCCGCGGGCCCGGCACCGGCGCTACAAGCGGCGGAACCGGCGGCTGGCCGGGATGGCGGCGGCCGGGATGACCGTGCTGTCCGGCGGGCTGCTCGCCGCGAACGCCTTCGGCGGCGGCGGAGGCGGCGCCCGCAGCGACGGCGCCGCGGCCCGGCCCGACACCCCGGTGCAGCCGCTGCCGACCGAGGAGTCCGGCGACGGCACCGGCGACGCCACCCCGGACGGCGACCGGCCCACGGGGGCGGCGTCACCCGACGCCGCGGAGCCCACGGAGTCGCGGACCCCGCCGGCGCGGGCGGACCGCGACGCCGCGCGGGAGCCGGCCGGCAGCCCGGCGGCGACGCCGGACAGCCCGGAGCCGACGGCCACGACACCGGCCGAGGGCCGCGTCACGGCGCCGGACACCGCGGAACCGGGGTCGGCGTCCCCGTCCACCGGCACGCCGGCGCCCGGCCAGAGCACGGAGGACGGCGACGGCAGCGGCAGCGGCAGCGGTGGGGACGGCGGCGGATCGGGCGGCTCCGGGGACGCGGACGGCTCCGGCGGCGGCTCGGCCGGCGAGTCCGACCGCGGCGGCCTCGACCTCGACCTCCCCCTGCTCCCGGGCCTCCTCTGACCGACCGGGGTCCGGCTCACGACGTACGGCGGCCGCCCCCGGAGCCACGCGCTCCGGGGGCGGCCCCGGCCGCGGGTACCGCCGCGACGCCACACCCCCGGCCCGTGACCCGCCGGCACGCCGGACGCGTCAACCCGGGCCGCGGCCCGCAGCGCTCAGCCCGCCCGGGGCCCTCAGGCCCACAGCGCCTCCGCCACCACCACGCCGACGAAGGCCGCGCCGAGCCCGGCCACGACGCTGGCGGCGACGTTGGCGGCGGCGAAGAATCCCGCCCCGCTCTCCGCCAGCCGCAGCGTCTCGTACGAGAACGTCGAGTAGGTGGTCAGCGCCCCGCACAGCCCGGTGCCGACCAGGAGCCGTACCGGGTCGGCGGCGGCGCCGTAGGTGACGGCGCCGGTGAGCAGGCCCAGGACCAGGCAGCCGGCCACGTTGGCGGTGAACGTGCCCCAGGGGAAGACGGTGTCGTGCCGCTTCTGCACCGCCACGTCGGTCAGGTACCGCAGGGGCGCGCCGACGGCCGCGCCGGCGAGGACCAGCAGCCAGTTCACGTCGCGCGCTCTTCCGTCCTGCCGACGTACCGGATGACCTCGCAGTCGTCCAGGATCACCAGGCCCTCGCCGACCAGTTCGTCCAGCTGCGGCAGGAAGGCGCGGACGCGCTCTTCGTCGTCGACGATGACCACGGCGACGGGCAGGTCCTCGCTCAGCGACAGCAGCCTGCTGGTGTGGATCAGCGACGAGGCACCGAAGCCCTCGATGCCGCGGAACACCGACGCCCCCGCGAGCCCGGCCTTGTGGGCCCGGTGCACGATCTCGGTGTAGAGCGGCTTGCGCTGCCAGACGTCGTTCTCCCCGATGAAGATCGTCACGCGCAGCGCGCGACCGGTCAGCCTCGTCATGCCTGCCTCCACGTCACGATCCGGCGGGTCGCCCACGCCGCGCTCACCACCGCCGCCAGCGCCACCAGCAGCGTCAGCCCCAGGTAGGCCAGCGCCGCGCGGGCCCGGTCGGCGTCGACCAGCTGCTGGATGTCGACCGCGTAGGTCGAGAACGTCGTGAACCCGCCCAGCACCCCGGTGCCGAAGAACGGCCGCACCAGCCGGTGGGCCGCCCACACGTCGCTGATCACGACCATGAACACGCCGATCACCGCGCAGCCGGCCGCGTTCACCACCAGCGTGGTCCACGGGAAACCGCCGTCGGCCGTGGGCCACAGCAGGGACGCGCCGTAGCGGGCCGCCGCGCCCGCCGAGCCGCCCAGCGCCACCGCGGCCAGCACGGGGACCTGCGCCCGCCAGGCGCCGGGCCGCTGCACGGGGATGTGGAGGTCGACGTCCGGGTCGGTGGGCTCGCCCACGGCCGGGGGGTGCACGGGCTTCATCAGGTGCCACGACTCCTACTCGCCGGGCGCGCCCGGTCCCGGGCGCGCGTGCTCGCAAGCAGGGACCGTTGGCGGCGCAGGCGCCGCGGTTCGGGTACGGCGGGCCCCACCGCCGCGGGACGGCGCGCCCGGCGGACCGGCGGCCGTCACCCCCACCCAGGCTACCCGTGCCGCCCCCGCCCCGCCCGTCCGGCCGCTCGCCCCCCCGCAAGCACCCACTCGCGTAAGAAACCCGTCAACGCCACCCGCCACCTCGTCAGAGCACCGTCAATGACGGTCACATCGGCGCCTGCCCGGGGTTTCTCTGGTCCTGTCCGTTCGATTCGACGTGACAGCGACACCCGACACCCGACACCGTCTAGGAGCACCGATGGCCGACGCGGCCTTCGTCGTCACCGCACTCGTGGTCTTCGTACTGGTGGCACTCATCGCCCGCGGCGTGAGCAAGCTGTGAGCGCCGGCAACGTGGCGGGCCTCATCGTGGCCGTCGCCCTGCTGGGCTACCTGGTCCTCGCCCTCCTCTTCCCCGAGAGGTTCTGAGGTCCCTTCTCATGAGCCCGACACTCGCCTCCGTGCTCCAGGTCTCGGCGCTGGTCGCCGCGCTGGCGCTCGTCCACCGTCCCCTCGGCGACCACATGGCCCGGGTCTACGCCGGCACGAAGCACAGCCGTGCCGAGCGGTGGATCTACCGCGCCGTCGGCGCCGACCCCGACGCCGGGATGCGCTGGCCCGCGTACCTGCGCACCGTGCTCGCGTTCTCCCTGGCCGGCGTGCTCCTCCTCTACGCGCTCCAGCGGCTGCAGGACCGGCTGCCGCTCTCCCTCGGCTTCGCGCCCCTCAGCCCGGACCAGGCGTTCAACACCGCCGCGTCCTTCACCTCGAACACCAACTGGCAGTCGTACGCGGGCGAGTCGGCGATGAGCCACCTCACCCAGACCGGCGGTCTGGCCGTGCAGAACTTCGTCTCGGCCGCCGTCGGCATGTCCGTCGCGGTGGCGCTGATACGCGGCTTCGCCCGTGCCCGCACCGGCGAGCTGGGCAACTTCTGGGCGGACCTGGTGCGCGGCACGGTACGGATCCTGCTGCCCGTCTCCGCCGCGGCGGCCGTGCTGCTGGTCGCGGCGGGCGCGGTCCAGAACTTCTCCGACGTGCAGTCCGTGACCACCGTGACCGGGCAGACGCAGCACCTCACCGGCGGCGCCGTCGCCTCCCAGGAGGCCATCAAGGACCTGGGCACCAACGGCGGCGGCTTCTACAACGCCAACTCCTCCCACCCCTTCGAGAACCCGGACGGCAGCTCCAACCTGCTGGAGGTCTTTCTGCTGCTCCTCATCCCGTTCTCGCTGCCGCGCACCTTCGGCACGATGGTCGGCAGCGTCAGGCAGGGCTACGCCGTCGTCGCGGCGATGGCCGGCATCTGGTTCGCCGGCGTGGTCGCGGTGACCCTGCTGGAGGCGGCGCACCCGGGCACCGCCGCGCAGCTCGCGGGCGGCGCGATGGAGGGCAAGGAGCAGCGGTTCGGGGAGAGCGCCTCGTCGCTCTTCGCCGTGTCGACCACGATGACGTCGACCGGCTCGGTCAACTCCTTCCACGACTCGTTCTCCGGACTGTCGGGCGGCGTGCTGCTGTTCGGCATGATGATCGGCGAGATCGCGCCCGGCGGCGTCGGCTCCGGGCTGTACGGGATGCTGGTGATGGCCGTCGTCGCGGTGTTCCTCGCCGGGCTGATGGTGGGCCGTACGCCCGAGTACCTGGGCAAGAGGCTCGGGCCCCGCGAGATGAAGCTCGCGGCCTGCTACCTCCTCGTCACCCCCGCGCTGGTGCTGTCCGGCACGGCGCTGGCGATGGGCACCGGCAACGGCGAGTCGGCGATGACGAACACCGGCCCGCACGGCTTCTCCGAGGTCCTCTACGCCTACACCTCCGCCTCGAACAACAACGGCAGCGCCTTCGCGGGCTTCGGCGCGGACACCGGGTTCCACAACACGGCGCTCGGCCTGTGCATGCTGCTGGGCCGGTTCCTGCCGATGGTGTTCGTGCTGGCGCTGGCCGGCTCGCTCGCCCGGCAGCGGCCGGCGCCGGCGTCGGCCGGGACGCTGCGCACCGACAAGCCGCTGTTCACCGGCGTGCTGGTGGCGTGCGTCGCCGTCGTCGCCGGGCTCACCTTCTTCCCGTCGCTCGCGCTCGGGCCACTCGCCGAGGGACTGGCCGCATGACCCTCCAGACCCGGACCCCCGCTCCCACCCCGCACACCGCGGGCACGGATCCCGTACGGCACGGGCCCGGACCGCGGGTCGCCGGCGGGCTGTTCGACCCCCGGCAGCTGCTCCGTTCCGTACCCGACGCGCTGCGCAAGCTCGACCCGCGGGCGATGGTGAGGTCGCCGGTCATGTTCGTGGTCGAGACCGGCTCGGTGCTGACCACGGTCCTGGCCGTCACCGACCCCGGCGACGGCTTTGGCTGGCTCATCGCCGGCTGGCTCTGGCTCACCGTCGTCTTCGCCAACCTCGCCGAGGCCGTCGCCGAGGGCCGCGGCAAGGCGCAGGCCGCCACCCTGCGCCGGGCGAAGACGGACACGGTGGCCCGCCGCCGTACGGCCCACGGCGAGGAACGGGTGCCCGGCACCGGACTGCGCGTGGACGACCTCGTCGTCTGCGAGGCCGGCGACGTCATCCCCGGCGACGGCGACGTGGTCGAGGGCGTCGCCTCCGTCGACGAGTCCGCGATCACCGGCGAGTCGGCCCCCGTGATCCGGGAGTCGGGCGGCGACCGCTCCGCGGTCACCGGCGGCACGAAGGTCCTCTCGGACCGCATCGTCGTACGCATCACCGCCAGGCCCGGCAAGACGTTCCTCGACCGCATGATCGCGCTGGTCGAGGGCGCGGCCCGGCACAAGACGCCGAACGAGATCGCGCTGAACATCCTGCTCGCCTCGCTGACCGTCGTCTTCCTCCTGGCCGTCGTCACGCTCCAGCCGTTCGCGGTCTACGCGGGCGCCGAGCAGCCCCTCGTCGTCCTCACCGCGCTGCTCGTCTGCCTGATCCCGACGACCATCGGCGCGCTGCTGTCCGCGATCGGCATCGCGGGCATGGACCGGCTCGTACAGCGCAACGTGCTCGCCGTGTCCGGCCGCGCCGTCGAGGCCGCCGGCGACGTCAACACCCTCCTCCTCGACAAGACCGGCACCATCACGGTCGGCAACCGGCAGGCCGCCGAGTTCCGTCCGGTCGGCACGGTGGACGTCCCCGAACTCGCCGACGCCGCGCAGCTGGCGTCGCTCGCCGACGAAACGCCCGAAGGCCGCTCGGTGGTCGCGCTGGCGCAGGAGGAGTACCGGCTGCGCGAGCGCCGTCCGGGCGAGCTGACGCACGCCGCCTGGGTGCCGTTCACCGCGCGGACCCGGATGTCCGGCGTGGACGTCGCCGGCCGGCAGATCCGCAAGGGCGCGGCCGGCGCGGTGGCCGCCTGGGTCGCGGAACACGGCGGCGGGCCGGACGCCGAGGTGGCCGCCGAAGTGGCCGAGGTCGTCGACGCGATCTCCGGGTCCGGCGGCACCCCGCTGGTCATCGCGGAGCGCACCGGCGAGGGCGTCGCCGCCCGCGTGCTGGGCGTCATCCACCTCAAGGACATCGTCAAGGAAGGCGTGCGGGAACGGTTCGCCGAGCTGCGCCGGATGGGCATCAGGACCGTCATGATCACGGGTGACAACGCCGGAACGGCGGCGGCCATCGCCGCCGAGGCCGGCGTGGACGACTTCCTCGCCGAGGCCACGCCCGAGGACAAGCTGGCGCTCATCAAACGCGAACAGGCGGGAAGCAAGCTCGTCGCCATGACCGGCGACGGCACGAACGACGCCCCGGCGCTCGCCCAGGCCGACGTCGGCGTCGCCATGAACACCGGCACCGCCGCCGCCAAGGAGGCCGGGAACATGATCGACCTGGACTCCGACCCCACGAAGCTCATCGAGATCGTGGAGATCGGCAAACAGCTCCTCCTCACCCGCGGCGCGCTCACCACGTTCTCCCTCGCCAACGACGTCGCGAAGTACTTCGCGATCATCCCCGCGATGTTCGCCGCCGCCTACCCGGGCCTGGACGACCTGAACGTCATGCGGCTGTCCTCGCCGGAGTCGGCGATCCTCTCCGCGGTCGTCTTCAACGCGCTGGTCATCGTCGCGCTGGTACCGCTGGCCCTGCGGGGCGTGCGGTACCGCCCGGTCAGCGCCGACCGGATGCTCCGGCGCAACCTCGCCGTCTACGGCCTCGGCGGGCTGGCGGCCCCGTTCCTCGGCATCAAGCTGATCGACCTCGTCGTCTCGCTCATCCCCGGAACCGCCTGAGGAGCCCGATGAACACGTCCGCACGCACCACCGCCCGGCTGCTGTCCAGCGCGCTGCGCGCGCTGCTGGTGCTCAGCGTGGTCACCGGCGTGGTCTACCCGCTGGCGGTCACGGGGATCGCGCAGGCCGCGTTCCACGACAAGGCCAACGGCTCAGTGATCGAGCACGACGGCCGGGCCGTAGGCTCGAAGCTCATCGGCCAGAGCTGGAACCTCAAGGGCACGGACGCCCCCGACCCCCGCTGGTTCCAGCCCCGCCCCTCCCACAGCACCTACGACCCCCTGACCACCGGCTCCTCCCAACTCGGCGCCTCGGACCCCACCCTGGTGAAGACGGTCCGCGAGACCCGGAAACAGGTCGCCGCCTTCAACGGCGTCCCGCCGTCGGCCGTCCCCAAGGACGCGGTCACCGGCTCGGCCTCGGCACTGGACCCGCACATCTCCCCGGCGTACGCGGAGATCCAGATCGCCCGGGTGGCGAAGGCGAGGGGCCTCACCGAGTCCCGGGTCGCGGACCTGGTGAACGACCACGAGGAGGGCCGCGACCTGGGCTTCCTGGGCAACGCCCGGGTCAACGTCCTGGAACTGAACCTGGCACTGTCCCGCCTGCCGGCCAACTGACCCCCGGCGGGCGGTGGCATCGACGTGGCGGCAGGCGGTCCGACCGTCAGGGGAAACCGAGCATGCCGGGCGAGTTGATGTCGATGGTGACGACGCCCGGCGGGTAGTCCCCCTCGGCCTCGGTCAGCAGGATCGACATCCCGGTGAACTCGGCCCGGGGCAGGGCGCAGTACAGGGCGTGGCAGGTGTCGGAGGCACCGTAGCCGTCGCGGATCATGGTGCCCACCGAGGCGGCGGCCATGGTGTCGAGCGGGTCGACGACGACCGAGGAGAAGGCCAGCACCCGGCGGTGCAGGTGCTCCTCGCCGGCCTCGGCCTGCATCAGGCACAGGGCGGGGATCCGCAGCTGGTCGCCGGGGGTGTGGGCCATGTTGCCCGCGAGCAGGTTCAGCGCCTTGTGCCCGGTGGCGAGAGCCTTGACCGCGCCGGTGTCGAGGATGATCAAGCCGCGCTGCCCCGGGCGGCGCGGGCCTTCTCGGCGGCCATCTTGTAGATGTTGCCGAGGACGTCGGGAGCCTGGTCGAACTCCTCGTCGCTCAGATTGATACCGATCAGGCGGCGCGCGACCTCGCGGTCGGCGGCCAGGCGCTCGGCCCGCTGGGCCGCCGTCGGCTGCTCGGCGGCGAGAGCCTGGACCAGCTGGCCCAGGCTCATCCCCCGCTCCTTGGCAAGCTCGGCCAGATGATCCCGGACTTCACGGGAGACCTGAATCGTCGTCGTCACCATAGCCCCACTATAGTTCACCCATGGCAGCTCGGCGAGACAGCGGGCAGCGCCGCACCCCGTACCGCTCGACGGGGTGATCCGGGACGGGGGCAGCGCTATGTTGAGCGCCAACCGGTTACAGGAGAGGCCCCATGCACGACGAAGACCCCGGTCAGACGATCGACAGCAGCGTCCCGCACTCCGCGCGGGTGTGGAACTACTTCCTCGGCGGCAAGGACTTCTACGCGGTCGACCGCCAGGCCGCGGAAGCGTACAAGGCGGCATTCCCCCAGATCACCGACATCGCCCGCACCGACCGCGCGTTCCTGGCCAGGGCCGTGCGGTACCTGGTCGCCGAGGCGGAGGTCCGCCAGTTCCTCGACATCGGCACCGGGCTGCCGACGATGAACAACACCCACGAGGTCGCCCAGCGCGCCGCGCCGAGTTCGCGCATCGTCTACGTCGACAACGATCCCCTGGTCCTCACCCACGCCCGCGCTCTGCTCACCTCCACACCCGAGGGCACCTGCGACTACGTCCACGCCGACCTCCGCGACCCCGAGGAGATCCTGGCGCGCGCGGCCGAGTCGCTGGACTTCAGCCGGCCGATAGCCATCACCCTGCTGGGCATACTCCACTTCGTCCCGGACTACGACCAGGTCCGCGCCATCGTCCGCCGCCTGCTCGACGCCGTGCCGGCAGGCAGCCACCTGGCGCTCACCCACGCCACCCTCGACCCGTCCCTGGGCGGCGAGGAAGTCGCCGCGAAGAACCGGGCGGCGCAGGACGAGTACAACGAATCCGCCGACGTCCCGCTCACTCCCCGGTCCCGGGAGGAGATCAGCGCGTTCTTCGAGGGCCTTGAGGTGATCGAGCCGGGTGTGGTGTCCATGAGCCGGTGGCGGCCCGAGCGGACCCGTTTCGGCACGCCGCCCCCGGTGTTCGGGTACTGCGGAGTCGGCCGGAAACGCTGAGCGCCGCGCCGCCGTCCTCCCACCCGGTCACACAGCACCAGTTCTTCCGGGAGGACCACAGGTCGAGGAAGTACGTGAAGCAAGCAGGGAACGCACCTCCCCGGCGTCGGCGTGACCGTGCCGCTTCAGCTCCACCGGCGTGACACCTCGATCCACTCGACTACTCCGTGGGCCTTCGTCCCGGAAGCGGCAGGAACCTCGCGTGTCCTGGCCAGGGTGTTCGACGTCCGGACCGACCCGGAGGGGAGCAGGGCGTTCGCCCTCGCCCCGGTGGCGCAGGCCAGTTCCACCTCGCCCTGCCGCGCCTGCGCAAGCGCCAGGTGCGCGGTGTAGAGCGCCCTGTCCCGGACCAGTTCCCCGGGGAGGGCTGCAAGGGTGCGGTGCAGGCAGAACTCGGCACGGTTGTGGAACCGGATCCAGTCCGAGTGAGGCTCGCCGGCACGACGCTCGAAGTGCTTCTCGGCAAGGCCGTGAGCACGTAGCGCACCCGGGCGCGGACGGAGCCGGGCGAGGGCATCGGCGTTGCGCATGTGCCCGAGAGAGGCGGAGAGCGGATCGCGGCGGACGGCCGCCGAGCGCCTCATCACGTCGGCACCGAGACGCTCCACCGTGCGGGAACCGCCGACCGTGCGGTCCAGCCGGAGGATGCTCACGCAGCCTGCTGAAACCTGTGGACAACGGCGATACCCAGACGCCCGAGTCCGATCTGCACGCCTTCGCTGTCGAGTTGGTCGACACCATGCGGGCCGCCGACTC
This sequence comes from Streptomyces sp. CNH099, assembly GCA_000514715.1. Taxonomy (GTDB): domain Bacteria; phylum Actinomycetota; class Actinomycetes; order Streptomycetales; family Streptomycetaceae; genus Streptomyces; species Streptomyces synnematoformans. Next base: position 111,341 of record AZWL01000005.1, read on the forward strand.
GCTCGGCAACAGCGCGTCCGTCGCCCAGTTGCTCGTCGCCTGGCAGCACACCGCCGAGGTCTACTCCGACCCAGAACTGCTGGCCGCGCTGACCCGGGACCACGGCGAAGACTGCGGCCCGGTGCCGGACCCCCGGGACGTCGCATGACCGCGGGTCGCGGCGACCTGGCCGCGACCCGGCGCCGGACGGCCACTGGGAAGTCCGCTTCGCCGACGCGGCCTCGGCCAAGGGCTGGGAGAACCTCGCCCAGCAGGCCCGCGAGAACACCTACCGCGCCCGGGCGACCATGCGCACCGCCCCGAGACCCCGCCCGCGAGACCTGCTGGATCACCTTCGCAGCCACCGGGCACCCGCGGGCCACCGACCGGCGCTGAGCGGCTCTCGGCTTGCAGCTGACGTTGGCGTGAGGTTTTAGCGTGTGGGCGTCGGCGCTCGCCGGATGTCGGGCGTCCCTGATCTCACGTACACGGCCGGTTCGGCCGCGGGGAAAGGCAGAGCGTCATGCGCGCAGTCCGGTATCACCAGTACGGCGGTGTGGAGACCCTCGTGGTCGAGGAGGTGGCGGAGCCGCTTCCCGGGGCCGGGGAGATCCGTGTCCGCGTCGCGGTGGCCGGGGTCAACGCCGTCGACTGGAAGGTGCGTTCCGGTGCGGTGCGGGACGTGCTTCCCGTGGAGTTGCCCGCGATTCCCGGGCGGGACGCCGTCGGCGTGGTCGACGCGACCGGTGCGGGGGTGCGGGGAGTGCGCGTCGGTGAGCGGGTTTTCGGGCTGGGGGGTGTCACCGGTGCGACGGCGGAGCTGGCCGTGTTCTCGGCCTGGGCCCCCGCGCCGGGGGCGTGGAGCGACGAGGAGGCCGCGGGTGCCGGGCTGGCGTCGGTGACCGCGCTGGGCGGGCTCAACGCGCTGGGCCCGCTGCGGGGGCGCACCCTCCTCGTCGAGGGCGCCGCCGGGGGCGTCGGCAGCGCCGCGGTCGAGATCGCGGTGGCCCGGGGCGCCACCGTGATCGGGACCGCCGGTGAGCGCAACCACGGGTTCCTCTCCGGTCTCGGGGCCGTCCCCACCACGTACGGCCCCGGTCTCGCGCAGCGCCTGGCCGCCCTCGCCCCGGGCGGTGTCAACCTCGCCCTCGACACCGCGGCCTCCGGCTCCCTGGCCGATCTCATCGCGATCACCGGCGACCCCGCCCGGGTGGCGACGGTCGCCGACTACGCCAACGCCCACCGCCTGGGGGTGCACCTGGCCAACGCCGAGAACGACCCCGCGCTCCTCGCCGAAGCCGGCGAACTCGGCCGGCAGGGCCGCTATACACCCCCCATCGAGCGGACCTACCCCCTCGAACGGATCGCGGACGCACACGCGCACGCCGCACGCGGACACACCCGGGGGAAGCTCGTGGTCCGCGTCTGAGCCCGCCCCGGGCCACCGCCTCGCAGGTGGCCGTTCCCGGCCGGCCTGCCCGGGCCGTAGCGTCGCCGGCCAGAGGGTTCCCGGCACGCACACCGGGGTCGGTCCAGGGAGGGAACACACCATGGCCGTGATCGCGCATCTCAGCGACATCCACATCGACGACGAGCGCAGCGTCCGCCGCACGCGGGCGGTGGTCGACTACCTGGAGGACCTGCCGTACGACCTCGACCTCGTCCTGGTCACCGGCGACATCGCCGACCACGGGGCGGACGAGGAGTACGCGACGGCCCGCGGCCTGCTCGACTCCCGGCATCCGGTGCTGGTCTGCCCCGGCAACCACGACGACCGGGGCGCCTTCCGGCGCGGGCTGCTCGGGGACGCGACGGATGCGGCGAACGCGGCGGACGCGGGGGCCGTTGACCAGGTGTACCGGGGGGCCGGGTTCACGGTGCTGGCGTGCGACTCGTCGGTGCCGGGGAAGCCGGAGGGGTGGCTCGGGGACGAGACGCTGGAGTGGCTGGCGGCGGAGGTGGGGCGGGCGCCGGAGGGGGACGCCGTGCTCGTCGCGTTCCACCACCCGCCGGTCGAACTGCACGTCCCGTACGTCGACGGGATCCGGCAGTTCGACGCGGGGCGGCTCGCGGAGCTGGCCGGGCGGCACCCCCGGATCACGGCCTTCCTCGCCGGTCACGCGCACACCGCCGCCGCGACCACCTTCGCCGGCCGCCCGCTGCTCGTCGCCCCCGGCGTCGTCAACACCGTCCGGCTGCCCTGGGAGCGGCAGGCGCACGCGGACCACCACGTCCATCTCGACCAGCCGCCGGCCCTGGCCTTCCACGTCCTGGCCGAGGACCACCGGCTGACCACCCACTTCCGTACGGTGTCAACCGAAGGTTGACGTTCAGGGGGTGTCAACCTACGGTTGTCAGTATGACGGAACCCACGCGCTCGACCAACCCCGTACGCCTCGACGACCTGATCGAGGCCATCAAGAAGGTCCACACCGACGTTCTCGACCAGCTCACCGACGCCGTCGTCGCCGCGGACCACCTCGGCGAGGTGGCCGACCACCTCATCGGCCACTTCGTCGACCAGGCGCGGCGCTCCGGCGCCTCCTGGACCGACATCGGCAAGAGCATGGGGGTCACCCGGCAGGCGGCCCAGAAGCGGTTCGTGACCAAGGGCGCGGACGAGGGCGTCACGCTCGACCCGGGCGAGGGCTTCGCGCGCTTCACGGCCCGCGCCAAGAACGTCGTGATGGCCTCCCAGAACGAGGCCCGCGCCGCCGGCAACACCGAGATCGGCCCCGCCCACCTCGTCCTCGGGCTGATCGCCGACCCCGCCGGCATCGGCGCGGCGGCGATCACGGCGCAGGACATCCTGCTGGACACCGTGCGGCAGGAGGCCGTCGCCGCGCTGCCGCGGCCGGCGGGGGGCACGGTGCCGGAGCTGGTCCCGTACAACGCGGAGGGGAAGAAGGCGCTGGAGCTGACCTTCCGCGAGGCGCTGCGGCTGGGGCACAACTACGTCGGTACGGAGCACATCCTGCTGGCGCTGCTGGAGCAGGAGAACGGCGACGGCGTGCTGTCCCGGCTCGGCGTCGACCGCCCGGCGGCGGAGGCGCACATCGCGGCGGCGCTGGCTCCGCTGCAGGAGCAGGGCGGGGGCGGCGGGGCGTAGGCCCCCGGGCGGGCGCACGCCCCCGGGCGTACCGCTCCGGGCGGGCGTACGGCTCCGGGCGGATTCCGCTACGGGACCGCGGTTCCGGCCCGGGGTCATGGCCGGCTCCCGGCCCCGGTTCCGGGCCGGGTGACGGCCGGGGCGGCGCCGGCCGGCGCACGCTCCGCGGCGGACCGCGGCGCAGCGTCCGGGTCCGACCGCGGCGCGGGACCACCGTCCGGCTGCGGCGCCCGACCCGCCGCGGTCCCCTGCCCGGCGCCCCGGACGCCCCGCGCCGCGCTCACCCGCTCCGCCACCCACAGCACCACCGTCCCGCCCGCCAGCACCGCGCCCAGCGCCGACACCGCCGGCCAGCCGCCCCGCGCCCACACCACCGACGTCAGCGCCGACCCCGCGGCCCCACCGGCGAAGAAGCTGGTCATGAAGGCGGAGTTGATGCGGTTGCGGGCGTCGGGGCGGATGGCGTAGACGACGGCCTGGTTGCTGTTGAGCACGGCCTGCTGCGCGACGTTGAGCCCGACGATCCCGGCGACGAGCCACGGCAGCGACTCGCCCGCCACGCCCAGCACCACCCACGAGCCGGTCAGCAGCACCACGCCGGCGCCCGTCACCGCCTGCACGTGGCCGCGGTCGTTCAGCCGCCCCGCGAACGTCATCGTCACCACGCCCACCGCCCCCACCAGCCCGAACAGCCCGATCGCGGACTCCGACCAGCCGTACGGCGGCCGGGCCAGCAGGAACGTCAGCGCCGTCAGCTGCACGCTGTACGAGGCCAGCGACAGCGCGCCGAGCGCCGACCGGCGCCGCAGCACCGGCTCGTCGCGCAGCAGCGCCACGGTGGACCGCAGCAGCGTCGGGTACGACATCCCCGCCGTCCCCGTGCCCGCCGGCAGGCGCGGCAGGCGGCGGTGGAGGAGGACGGCCATGCCGGCCATGAGCAGGGCGTTGACCCAGTAGATCGTGCGCCAGCCGCCGAGTTCGGACAGCGCCCCGGAGGCGGTGCGGGCCAGCAGCCCGCCGAGCAGGATGCCGGACATCACGACGCCGACGACCCGCCCGCGCTCCTCCGGCGCCGCGAGCCCGGCCGCGTACGGCACCACCACCTGCGCGCCGACGGACGCCAGCGCGGTGAGCACCGTGCCGGCGAGCAGCACCGGCCCGTTGGGGGCGGCGGCGGTGAGCGCGAGGAACGCGGCGGTGGCCATGAACAGCCGCACCGACAGGCGCCGCCGGTCGGTGACGTCGCCGAGGGGGACGAGGAGGATGAGGCCCAGCGCGTAGCCGGCCTGCGCGGCGGTGACGACGAGCCCGGCGAGCGTGCTGCCGACCTGCAGGTCGCGGCCGATGAGGTCGAGGAGGGGCTGGGCGAAGTAGTTGCCGGCCACGGACAGGCCGGTGGCGGTCGCCATGAGGAACAGCAGCCCGCGCCCGAGGGCGGGCGGCTCCTGCCGGGGTACCGGGTCCGTTGTCATGGATCCAGCGTCGGCCCGGACCCATCCATGAGTCCAACACATCGTTGTCATCTGATCCATCTCGTACGACGATGGACCGCATGGAGCTGCAACAACTGCGCTACGTCGTCGCCGTCGCGGACACCGGCGGGTTCACCCGGGCCGCCGAGCGCTGCCACGTCGTCCAGTCGGCGCTGAGCCACCAGATCGGGAAGCTGGAACGGGAGCTGGGCGCCCGGCTGTTCGACCGGACGAGCCGCAGGGTGCGCCCCACCCGCGCCGGCGAGGCGTTCCTGCCCGCCGCCCGCGCGACCCTCGCCGCGGCGGAGCGGGCCCGCGCGGAGGTCGCGGCGGCGACGGGGGAGGTGCGCGGGCGGCTGGCGATCGGGGCGATCCCGACGGTGGCGGCGGTGGACCTGCCGGCGGCGCTGCGGACGTTCCACGACACGTACCCGCAGGTGCGGATCAGCCTGGCGACGGGGGCGAGCGAGCACCTGGTGCGGGCGGTCGCGGAGGGCACGTACGACCTGGCGCTGCTCGGGGTGCCGGCGGGCTTCCGCGCGGAGAAGGTCCACGAGCGCGTCCTCGTACGGGACCGGCACCTCGCCGTCGTACCGCCGGACCACCCGCTGGCGGACGCGGGCGAGACGGACCTGGCGCGGCTGGCGGAGGAGACGTTCGTCGACTTCGCGGCGGGCACGGCGGCGCGGGCGCAGTCGGAGGAGGCGTTCACGGCGGCGGGGCTGCGGCGGAGGGTGGGCTTCGAGGTGTCGTCGATGGACTTCCTGGCGGACCTGGTGCGCGCGGGCCTGGGCGTGGCGCTGCTGCCGAGCACGTTCGCGCCCCGGCTGACGGGGCTGGCGACGGTGCGGGTGGCGAACGGCCCGTCCCGGGAGGAGCGGCTGGTCTGGCCGCGGAGCCGCCCGGCTCCCGCGGCGGCGGCGTTTCTCCACAGCCTGGGGGTGGACGCGGCGGCGGACGACCCGGCGGGGTAGTTCCGCGGTTCCGCCGTGCTGCCGTTCCGCGGTTCCGCCGTGCTGCCGGTCCGCGGTACCGCCGGTCCGCCGTTCCGCATACGAGCGGGCCCGGGCCGCACCGGCCCGGGCCCGCTCACCCCCGATTCCCCGTGTTCTGAACCGCGGCGGTCAGTCGGCCGCGTAGACGAACTCGCGGTCCTCCCGCGCCTCCGGCTCCGGACCCTGCTCCTGCTCCACCGCCGGGGGGCGCGGCCCGCGGACGCCCGACAGGGCGATGACGAGGCCGATCAGCGCCATGGCCGCGACCACGTACAGCGCCGGGTCGAAGCCGTTGAGCAGCGCACCCGAACCGGTCTCGCCCTCCGCGTTGGCGGTCAGCACCGCCGTCACGACCGCCAGCCCGATCGCCCCGCCCACCTGCAGCGAGGTGTTCAGCAGCCCGCCCGCGAGCCCCTGCTCGTGGTCCGGGATGCCCGCGGTGGCCTGGATGTTGAACGAGGCGAACGCCAGCGTGAAGCCGATGCCCAGCAGCACCATGCTCGGCAGGGTGCCGACCAGGTACGGCGCGTCCCGGTCGATGGCGAGGAACAGCACGTACGCCAGCAGGTGCGCCAGCACCCCGCCCGCGATGGTGCGCCCGGTGCCGAACCGCATGATCAGCGGGACCATCCGCGGCGAGCCGAACGCGACGATCAGCGCCGCCGGCAGGAAGCCCATCGCCGTCTCCAGCGCCGACCAGCCGAGCACCGACTGCAGGTACTGCATCACGAGGAACTGGAAGCCGAGGTAGCCGCCGAAGAACACCGCGGCGCCGAGGTTGGCGCGCGCCAGCGGGCCGGAGCGCAGGATGCCGAGGCGGATCAGCGGGTGCTTGCTGCGTGCCTCGATGGTGAGGAACGCGGTCAGCAGCACCGCGGCGGCGGCGAACTGCAGCAGCGTACGGGCCGCGCCCCAGCCCACCTCCGGCGCCTCGACGACGGTGTAGACGAGCAGCAGCATCGCGCCGACGCCGGTCACCGCGCCGGGGAGGTCGTAGCCGCCCATACGCTCCTGCGGCCCCTCCTTCGGCAGCACGCGCATGGCGGCGATCAGCGCGATGACCGCGACGGGGAACGGCAGGAAGAAGGTCCAGCGCCAGCCGACCTCGGTGAGCAGGCCGGAGAAGACGAGCCCGGCGCTGTAGCCGCTGGCGCCGAAGACGGCGAAGATCCCGAGCGCCTTGTTGCGGGCGGGGCCCTCGGCGAAGGTCGTGGTGATGATGGAGAGCGCCGCGGGTGCGGTGAACGCGGCGGAGACGCCCTTCAGCAGCCGGGTCGCGATCAGCAGCCCGCCGTCGTCGACCAGCCCGCCGAGCAGCGAGGTGAGGGCGAACACCGCGACGGCGACGAGGAACACCCGGCGCCGGCCGAGGAGGTCGGCGGTGCGGCCGCCGAGGAGGAGGAGGCCGCCGTAGGTGAGGACGTAGCCGCTGACGACCCACTGCAGGGTGCTGGTGGACAGCCCGAGGTCGGCCTGGATGGAGGGCAGTGCGACCCCCACCATCGACACGTCGAGCGCGTCGAGGCCGACCACGAGGGAGACGGTCAGCAGGATGCCCCAGAGGCGGGCGTCCCACTTGGTCGAGGTCGTGGACAGGTGTGGTGCGGAAGAGCTCATGACGGATGAGACTACATGCAGAGACATCTAATGCCAACGCATTTAATGAAGTGGCATTAAGTTCACGCGCATGTTACCTTGGGTCGCGTGAGCGTGAGCGACGTCGGCGCCGAGCGCGCCCTGGTGGACCGGTGGCAGCGCCTCCTGGCCTGTCACGCGGCGGTGTGGGGTGCGCTGGAGCGCGAGCTGCAGAACCGGCACGGGATCGGCGTCAGCGAGTTCGAGGCCCTGGAGGGCCTGGCGACCTGCGACCACGAGAAGTGCCGCGCGGCGGAGCTGGCCGACGCGGCGCACCTGAGCCAGAGCGCGACGTCGCGGCTGACGGCGCGGCTGGAGCGGGCGGGGCTCGTCCAGCGGGCGATGTGCGACATGGACCGGCGGGGCATCTTCGTCCTGCTGACGGAGAAGGGCCGGCGGCTGTACGAGGAGGCCAGGCCGACGCACCGGGAGGTGCTGGCGGAGGTGCTCCCGGAGCCGGAGCCGGCGAAGGCGTCGGCACCGACTTCGGCGCCGACGCCGGCGAACGGCCGCTAGCGGGACCCGGCCGCCCGTTTCCCCGGGGCGCCCCCGCGCCGCGTCACGGCTCGACGGCGCCCTCGCGCGCGGCCTGGAGGCCCGCCTGGAAGCGGGTACGGGCGCCGAGGCGCCCCATCAGGGCGCTGACCCGGCGGTTGAGGGTACGGGCGCTCACGCCGAGGCGCCGCGCCACGGCCTCGTCCTTCAGCCCGGCGGCGAGCAGGGTGACCAGTTGCCGGTCGGCCTCGGCACCCGCCGTCGCGCCGGCGCCCGCCGCCACCCCGGCGCCGGCGCCTTCCGCGGCCGGCCGCGCGCCGGGCACCGGCACGGCCGCCGCCCACAGCAGCTCGAAGAGCCGGACCAGCGCCTCCAGCAGGGACCCCTCGTGGATGACGAAGGCGCTGTCGACCATCTCGTGGGCCTCGCGGCTGAACGGCAGGATGGCCGTCGAGGCGTCGGCGACGGCCAGCTTGAGCGGCACGTCCGTGTGCACCCGGGCCTGCTCGCCGGCCGCCACGACCGCCTCGAAGACGTCGAACGCCCCCGGCACCGCCAGCGCCTCCGGCGCGTACAGGCCGCGCACCCGCGCGCCCCGCGCCAGGATCTCCAGCTCCGCCCGGTTCGGCTCGGCGGGCTCCTGCGCGTAGGGCGGCCGGTCCAGGACCAGCAACTCGTGCCGCACCGACCGCTGCAGGCGCTCGAAGCGCGCCGCGACCGAGCGGCGGCCGAAGAGGATCTCCACCTGGTCCTCCGGGCGGTGCCGGCGGTCGACGGGCAGGTCGGCGAGCAGCGCGGCGGCCGCCGTCCGGGCCACGGCGACCTGGTCCTGCCAACGGACCGCCAACTGGTCGACGGCCGCGTCCGGCCGGGTCGCGAGCAGCCGGACCGGGGCGCCGGGCAGCAGCGTCACCAGGCCCAGCTCGGTGAGCCGGCCGACCGCCGGGGCGGTCTCGGCCTCCGTGCGCCCGGCCGCCGCGGCCAACTCCGCCACGTCCAGGGGCGGATGCCGGAGCAGCAGGCGGTACAGGGCCTCGTCGGCGGCGAGGACGCCGAACGGTTCGAACATGTGAAGCGGCCCCCCTCGGGCACGTGTCGGACATGTCCCGCCTGGTGGGGGCAGAGCGAGCGGCGCATGGACGCCATGGCGTCCGTTCGCCAGCAGAAGGACGTGGACATCCAGACGATCACGGTACTTCCTGGTGAGGACAACGTCATCGAGGAGAAGATCCGATGAGACCTCTTCACCGCGCGATCACCGCCGCGGCGCTCGGGGCAGCGCTCGTCGGGAGCCTGTTCACGGCCGCCGCTCCCGCACAAGCCGACGCCCGGCACCCCTGGCGGTGGAAGGCGCCCGAGTGCGAACGGGTCGTCAGCGACGGCTCGCTCTCCCACACCCGCGACGGCGGCGCCACCTTCGCCCCGACCACCACCGCCCAACGCCCGCCGTACTACCAGCTGGTGACGGACCTGGAGACCCTCGCCACCCCCAACCGGCTGCTGGCCGCCGACATCAACGGCCGGGTGACCCGGTCGGCCGACTCCGGCTGCCGCTGGCGCACCATCGCCTCGCTCGACAACGGCCACTGGTCGATCGCCCCGGCACGCGACGGCAGCGCGTACGTCTGGAAACTGCGCGGCGACCGGGTCTACCGCGTCTTCGGCGGCTTCGTCCGCAAGCTGCCGGCCTTCGACGCGGAAGCGCTGGGCGGGCTCCACGGCCTCACCGCCGACCCGCGGCGCCCCGGCCGCCTGCGGGCCGTCACCGGCGACGGGCACGTGCTGGAGTCCCGGAACGGCGGGCGCACCTTCCGCGCCGTCGGCACCCCCGTCCCGCTGGCCGAGGTCGGCCCGCACACCTCCCTGTACGACGTGGAGATCTCCACCGCGGACTTCGACCGCATCGTCGTCGGGGTGAGCACGGCCGGGGGCTTCACCAGCGACGACGGCGGGCGCAGCTGGCAGCGCGCCACGCTCGGCGCCCCGGGCGACCGGGTCAACGGCTTCTCCGTGGCGATCTCCCCCGCCGACCCGCGCGTGGTCTACGCGAAGGCGCTCAACACCACCGAGCTGGACGCGGGCGAACACGGCCGGCACCTCTACCGCTCCACCGACGGGGGCCGCACCTTCCGGCCCGTGGTCGACCAGTTCCAGGACGGCCGGGACGTGGTGATCTACAACGGCGGCTGGATCCGCCCCGACCCGGAGGACCCGGACGTCGCGTACTTCGAGTACGGCGACCCGTGGACCGGCACCAACCTCTACCGCCACGACGCGGACAGCGGCGAGCTGACGATCCGGCACTCCGGACACCACGGCATCGGCGCGCTCGCCGTCAGCCCGGCGGACCCGGAGGTCCTGCACGTGGGCCTGACCTCGGTGCCCGGCCACACGCCGGTGTCGGGGGCGGGCGCGGGCGGGTAGCGGCGCCGCCCGCCCGCGCAGGCGGCCGGCGCCGCGCTACGGCGCTCCGCGCCGGCCGCCGCGGAGCAGCAGCGGCGCGAGCACCGCGACGACCAGGTACGGCACCGCGCACACCGCGAACGCCGCCCCGTGCCCGAGCCCGGCCGCCGAGCCGAGCAGGCCGTACGCGCCGTAGACGGCGATCGTCGTCAGGTCCGTACCGACACCGGCCAGCGAGGTGACGGTTGCCCGCGCCGGGCCGGTGATCCGCTCCTGCAGCCGGGCCTCCGCGAGCACGGTCGCCACCTGGAACCCGCCGAAGGCGACGCCCACCAGCGCGATCCCCGCCGCCGTCCCCGACAGCCCGCCCGCGGCCAGCGCGACCGCGGACCCGGCGAGCACCGCGGCGAGCACCCCGGCCGATGTCCGGCCGGCCCGCCCCCGCTCCTCGACCCGGCCGGCGAGCAGCCCGCCGGCGGCGGCGCCGGCCCAGACGAGCAGCAGGTACAGCGGGACGGCGGGGTCGGCGACGCCGGCGTCGCGGACGAGGTAGGGGGTGTACTCGTCGAGGGAGCCCCAGACGGCGGAGACGGCGGGGACGAGGAGTACGGCGCCGCGGACGGTGGGGTCGGCGCGCAGTTCGGCGAGGCCGGCGCGGAGGGTGCCGGCCCAGCCGAGGGAGTCGGGGCCGGGGTCGGAGCCGGGATCGGCGGCAGCCGACGCGTGCTCGGGAAACCGCGTCGCCACCGCCGCGCCCAGCAGGCACGCCGCCACGCTCGCCGCCCCCACCGCCGCGTACCCGCCCGCCGCGAACACCGGCGCCGCCGCCGCCATCGACGCCATCACGCCCACCGTGCCCGCCGCCCGGGCCCGCCCCAGCGTGCGCGCGTACCGGTCCGCCGCACCCGCCCGGCCCAACTCCTCGTAGACCAGCGCCTCCAGCGCCCCCGACGTGAACGCGCCCTTCGCGCCCCACAGCACGAACCCCGCCGCGAACGCCCCGTACGACGGGGCCAGCACCCACAGCGCGAACCCGGCGCCGGCCAGCAGCGGCCCCGCGCACAGCAGCAGCCGGCGGGAGAAGGCGTCGGCCCAGGCGCCGGAGGGGACTTCGAGCAGGACGGAGGAGAGCGACCAGATGACGAACAGCGACGAGACCTGCCACAGCGACAGCCCGTGGTCGGCGAAGAGCAGCGCGTACACCGGGTAGAGCAGGACGAAGTCGTCCAGGAACGCGTACGCGTACAGGCAGGCGGTCAGCCGCCGTTCCGCGCGGGGGAATCAATGTCGCCAGGTCATGGGCGCCACCCTACCCGTCCGCCAGCACCTGGTCGATGACGAATTTCGAGCTGGCGACCATGACCGGGTTGGTGTGCCGGTAGTACGGGAGCTGGATCAGCGAGATCGACAGCGCCCAGCCGCGCCCGCGCGCCCACGCGGCCTCCTCGTCGTCGACACCGCCGCCGTCCGCCAGCACGGCGCGGAAGGCGTCGCGGGCCGGCCCGGTGAAGAGGTTCCAGGCGGCGATGAGGTCGACGGCGGGTTCGCCGCCGCCCATGCAGCCGAAGTCGAGGACGCCGCCGAGGTGCCCGGTGTCGGTGAGCACGACGTTCCCGGGGGAGAGGTCGCCGTGGAGCCACACCGGCGGCCCGGTGTGCGCGGGCGCGCGGAGGGCGGCCTCCCAGGCGGCGGTCACGGCGGGCACGTCCACGCCGTCCTCGGGCAGGAGCCGGGCGAGGGCGGCGCGGGTGCCGGCGTCGCGGTCGGCCAGGGTCTCGCTGCGGTACGAGGGCGGGGCGCCGGCCGCGTCGACGGCGCGCATGGCGTCGACGAAGGCGGCGAGTTCGCCGGCGAGCGGCCCGGGGGCGGCGATGCCGGCGTCGGGCGGCGGGACCGTACCGGGCACCCAGCGGCACACCGTCCAGGGGTACGGGTAGCCGTCGCCGGGCGCGCCCTTGACGAGGGGCTCCGGTACGGGCACGGGGAGCCCGGCGGCGAGCCGGGGAAGGTGCCCGTACTCCAGCGCGATGTCGCCGGCGCCGCCGGCGGTCAGCGGCATCCGCACGGCCAGCTCGTCCCCCAGCCGGAAGACGGCGTGGACGGTGCCGCCGGAGGCGACCCGCCGGACGGGCAGCCCGGCCCACCGCGGGAACTGGGCGGCGATCAGCCGCCGTACGAGACCGTCGTCTATCTCCGCCTCGTCGGCGTGCATCCTGGTAGCAGACACAGGCGCGACCCTACGCCGCTCACACCCCCGGTCCCCACCGCGTTTCGGCTGCTGCGTCCCTCTCGGGGACCCGCTCGTTGTCCGCGGTCCAGGCCCGCCCGTCGGCGTCGTAGAACACGATCCCCTCGGTGTCGCCGGTGCGCACCCGGCGCGCCAGGTCCTCCACCTCGTCCATGTGCCCCGGGGTCGCACAGGCCACCGCAAACGGATGCCACCGGTCAAGCACCTCGTCCAGCGCCTGGCCGGAGAAGTCCGTGGCCGCGGCCATCCACTCCTGCTGGAACCCCTGCAGCCACTCCGGCTTGCGCTCCAGCGCACGACGGATGTCCTCCGGTGTACGGGGACACACAACCTGCTTCGTCGCCACCTCGCCCCCTCCCTGCCTTGCCGCACGCGTACGGGCACGTTCCGGCGTGCGGAACATCCTACGGGGACCGGCCTCGCTGCCGGGATCGTGCAATGACCCTGTACCCGTGTTGTCACGATCCGCCTCTGTGCCTGTGCACGGCCGTGCGAAAGAGTTTTCCTAGCGCAGAGTGATCGCACGACCGAAGGAGGGGGACATGGCACGTTCGCGCGCGCAGACCATCAGGGGTGCTGCGCAGGCCGTCATGCAGGGTACCGACCCGCGGCGGCTGGCAGAGGACGAGATGCAGCGCCGGGGGGTGCTCACCGAAGGTGAGCAGGGCCGCGGGGGCGGGGAAGCGGGCCGGGGGTGGCAGGCGCCGCGTGAGGACGGCATGGACCCGGCCGACTTCCCCGCCGCCCGCGACCAGGGCGGCAGCCTCGACACCGTCATGACGCAGCAGTCCGTACCGCTGGACGAGGCCGGGGAGGCGCTGAACCGCAGTGAGCTGAAGCGCGAGGGGCTGGAGCAGGTGCACGCCATCAGCCCGATGGTGCTGCCGCGCGGACGCTCGTTCCTCAGCATGCTGCCGGTGTCGCTGCTGCTCGTCATCGGCGCGGTCGGCACCATCGCGGTGGCCGCCACCGGCGACGACGTGGTGACGAACCCGATGTTCGGCGCCCACTACTGGGTGCTGGCGGTCTTCGCGGTCTGCTTCGTGTGGTGGCGGCAGGGCATGGTGATGGTGCCCGACGGCTGTCATGCCCTGATCACCAAGTTCGGCAAGCTGGAGCAGGTCGTCGGCCCCGGCCGGGTGATCCTGCTGAACCCGTGGAAGCGGGTCTCGTACATCCTCAACACCACCCGCGAGTACCCCTTCAACGCGCCCGTGCGCGAGGCCCCGACGAAGGGCGGGGTGAAGGCGTCCATCGACCTGTTCATCCAGTTCCGGATCAGCGACCCGGTGGAGTTCGTCTACACCCTCGGCGCGGTGCGCGGCTTCGAGGAGAAGCTGAACAACGCCGTCAGCGAGACGATCCGCAGCCTCATCTACGAGCAGGAGGCCGCCGGCATCTACGACATGGTCGGCGAGGACACCACCCGGCTGCTCGACGCGCTGAACCACCAGTTCCGGCCCGCGGTCGAGCTGACCAACGCCAACATCACCAGCGCCGAGCCCTCCGACCAGGCGTACCGCATGGACCTCGCGGCGCCGGAGATGGTGCGGATGGCCAAGGAGGCGTACACCCACGAGTACTCGCTCCAGCTCCGCAAGGAGCAGGACGAGGGCGACCTGAGCAAGGAGCTGGCGACCCGCGAGGAGGAGCTGTCCGCGATCCAGGCGGACATCGCCCAGTACCAGGCCCAGATGGACACCGCCGTCGAGCGCGAGACGAACCGGGCCGAGGCGCTGGCGCGCCAGCGCTACGTCCAGGCCGAGTCGGAGGCGCGGGCGAACGCCGCGCTGCTGGAGGCGCAGGCGCTCGACATCCGCGCGGTGACGACGGCCGAGGCGCCGGAGATCCTGGAGTACCGCTACCAGCAGCAGGTCCTCGACACCCTGGAGGAGGTCGCCGACCACCTGCCGCAGCTGCTGCGCATCGGCGGCCCCGCAGAGGGCGGCGCGGGCGGCGGCGCCGGCGTCGACTTCCTGGCGCTCGCCCGCGAGCTGATCGGCGAGCACGGCGCGGACCTGTTCTCGGAGGCCGAGATGGCGGCCGTACGGGAGCGGCTGACCGAGGTCGCGGCGCGGATCGCGGAGCGCGAGCCGGAGATCCGGGCGCTGCGCGAGGCCGAGCGGCCGGAGCCGGTGCCGGCCCCGGCGGGCGGCGCGGCGGAGGAGCCGCGGGAGGCGGCGGCGCCGGAACAGCCGGCGCCGGAGCAGCGGGCGTCGCAGCCCGTCGCCGGCGGGGTCGCGAACGAGGGATTCGGACACGAGGGTTTCGAGGCCCAGGGGCACGAGGCCCAGGGGTACGAGGCCCAGGGGTACGAGGCCCAGGGGTACGAGGCCCACGTCGGCCATGAGGCCCAGGGCCACGCGCCCCAGGGCTACGGTCCGGCCGAGGGCTTCGGGCCGGCGGAGGGCTACGGCCCGGCCGAGGGCTACGGGCCCGAGCACCACGGGCCGCAGGGCTACGGGCCCACGAACTACGGGCACGAGGAGGCGGGCGCATGAGCACGGCGGCCATGAAGCGCAGGTCGGTCATCTCCGAAGCCGTCGCGGCCTGGGGCGACATCCCCCAGCTGCTGCGCGGCGGCGAGGCCGGCACCCTGATCCCCGTCATCATCCCACGCCACCGCCGCCGGCTGTGGTGGATGGTGCCGCTGTGGCTGTCGCTGCTGGCGCTGACCACGGGCGTGATGGCCGGAGTGCAGAGCGGCGGCGACGACGGCTGGAGCGACAGCGCGTACGACGCGCTGGCGGCCGCCTCGTACGTCGTCGGCGTCCTCCTCCTCGTCGCCGGGGTGCTGTGGTGGTGGCGGTCCTCGATCGTGAAGATCGAGCAGGGGACGAACGGCGTCCTCACCCGCTACGGCGCCATCGCCCGCACGCTCGGCCCGGGCCGGCACTTCGTCTGGCACCCCTGGTCGCGGGTGGACTTCGTGGTCGACACCGCCACCGAGATCCCGTACTCGGCACCGGTGATGGCCTGCCCGACGCAGGAGAACGTGCCGCTGCGCTCGATCGAGTTCTTCCTGAAGTTCCGCATCACCGACGCGGTGCTCTTCGTGCGCACCATCGGCGCCGGCAACTTCGACCTGGTGCTCTCCAGCGCCGTCCAGGACGCCATCCGCCAGCGCGCCCGCCGGGTGCGCACGGAGCGGGCGTACGACCTGCGCGGCTCGGACGTCGCCGACATGCAGGAGCTGCTCAACCACCAGCTCGCCCGCTACGGCGTGCGCGTCACCGGCTCCAACATCCCCGACGTCCAGCTGCCGGCGCAGTACCAGCAGCACCTCGCCACCCGCGAGCGGGTGGCCAAGGAGCGCACCGCGTACGAGCAGGAGTGGGGCCTGACCCGCAAGCGCCGCATCGACAACCTGCAGATGGACATCGAGCGGGCGAAGAAGGCGCGCGACGCGCGGTTCGTCGAGGTCAAGGCCGCGCTGAACCGGGCCCGCGAAGAGGTCGCCCGGCTGCTGGAGCAGCAGGAGACCGAGGCGCAGAAGGTCCGCTTCGAGATCGAGACCCGCGGCCGCAGCGGCCTGATCGCCGCGGAGAACGAGGCGAAGGCGCAGCGCCGGCTGGCGCAGGCGTACCGCGACAACCGCGCGGTGCTGCAGTACGAGCTGGCCCGGCGGCGACTGGAGGTGGGCGCGGTCCTCGCGGGCAGCGCGCCGCAGCCGACGGTCATCCGCACGGACGGCGGCGGGGGCGGCGACGTCTCCGCGCTCTCGACCCTCCTCACGGCGCAGCTGCTCCCCCGGCTGACGGCCGGCTCACCGGCGGGCGGGAACGTGCCGCCGGCGGGCGGGCTGCTCCGGGCGGTGGCGGCGGAAGGACACGGGGCCGACGAGGAGTGAGCGGTGCCGTGTGGCGGGCGCGGGGGGCCCGCCACACGGCTACCGTGGACGTATGGCTACGAAGCACGCATCCCCCCGGATACGGCGTGTCTACGACACCCCCGCCTCCGACGACGGCACGCGCGTCCTCGTCGACCGGCTCTGGCCGCGGGGCGTCGCCAAGGACCGGGCCCACGTCGACGAGTGGCTGAAGGCCGTCGCCCCCTCGGACGAGCTGCGCCGCTGGCTGCACGAGGACCGCTCCCGCTTCCCCGACTTCGTCGAGCGCTACCGCGCGGAGCTCTCCGACGGCGAGCGCGCGGAGGCGCTGGCGCACCTGCGCAAGCTGCGGGACGAGGGACCGCTGACGCTGGTGACCAGCGCGAAGGACGTGGAGCACAGCCACGTACCGGTGATCGCGGAGGAACTGGGGAAGGACTGAGGGCGGCGGCACAGCACAGCCGAGCGGGACAGAGAGCGTCCGAGCGGGCCGAGGCCGTTGGAACGGAGCCGGGAGCCTGGCCACCCGCGCGAGCCGAGCCCGTCCGCGCCAGCCGAACCCACCCGCACGAGCCCGCGGCAGCTCGCGCCCCTCGCCCGGGGCGCCTGGCAGACGGTGCTGGTCGCCGGCCTCGCCGCCCTCGTCCTCGGCGTGATCTCGGCGCTGGCCGGCATCGTGCTGATCGTCTCGCCGCTGGAGTCGATCGCGATCCTCACCTGCCTCGGCGGCGCCTGGCTGCTTGCGGTCGGTGTCATCGAGATCGGCACCGCGATCCGCATCCGCCACCGCGCGAAGCACCTCCCCGCCGGCGCCTGACCGGCCCTCCCCCGGCCCCCGCGGCCGTCCCCGGCCTCCCCGCCGGCCTTCCCTCCCCGCCCTACCCGGTACGCCGCGAGCACCCACCCGGCCCGCGTGTTGCCGGGCGGGCGCGGAGCAGCCGACTGTCATGATGCTCCTATGAACGTCACCGTCCGTCTCGCGCAGCAGCCGGAGGCCGACGCGCTGTTGGGCCGCAGCCCGCTGGCCGCCCTCGTCGGCATGCTCCTCGACCAGCAGGTGCCCATGGAGTGGGCGTTCTCCGGCCCGTACACGATCGCCCGCCGCATGGGCAGCGACGACCTCGACGCCCACGCCATCGCCGCCCAGGACCCCGAGGCGTTCGCCGCGCTGCTCTCGGAGAAGCCGGCCGTGCACCGCTATCCCGGCTCGATGGCCAAGCGGATCCAGCAGCTGTGCGCGTACCTCGTGCACGAGTACGACGGCGACGCCGCCGCCCTCTGGCGCGGCGTGGACAGCGGCGCGGAGCTGCTGCGCCGGTTGCAGGCGCTGCCCGGGTACGGGAAGCAGAAGGCGCAGATCTTCGTCGCGCTGCTGGGCAAGCAGTACGGCGTCGCGCCCGCCGGCTGGCGCGAGGCGGCGGGCGCGTACGGCGAGGAGGGCAGCCGGCGGTCGGTCGCGGACATCACCGGGCCGGACTCGCTGGCCGAGGTGCGGGCGTACAAGCAGGAGGCGAAGCAGGCCGCAAAGACGGGGAAGGCGGGGAAGGCGGGGAAGGCGGGGAACGCGGGGCAGGCGAGGAAGTCGGCCTGAACCGGGACCGGTTGCCCTCCGGCCCATTCCGCAACGCCGTTCGAGTCGCTAGGTTGCTCGCACCCCGTCCGCCTTGCGGACAGGAGACCCCACACGCCGGACAGGTTCGCCCACCTATGACGTCGGAAGGACTCCTGTGTTCTCTCGAAGACTCACCGCTGCGCTGGGCGCGGCCGCCCTCTCCGCCCCGCTGCTCCTCGCCGGCGCGGCGCCCGCGGGCGCCGCGCCGCCGGCGAAGGACGGCGCGAAGCTCGCCCGTGAGCTGGTACGCAAGTCCAGCGCCGGGGACGCGTACAAGCACCTCAAGGCGTTCCAGCGGCTCGCGGACCGCAACGGCGGCCACCGCGCCGCCGGCTCGCCGGGCTACGAGGCGTCCGCCGCGTACGTCCACCGCCAGCTGAAGCGGGCCGGCTACGACGTCTCGTACGACTACTTCGACTTCACCTACTCCGAGACGCTGAAGGACGAGTTCTCGGTGGTCTCGCCGGAGGCGCGGGACATCGAGATCCACGCGATGACCTTCTCGAAGTCGACCCCCGAGGGCGGCCTCGACGCACCGCTGGCCGCCGCGCCCGTCGACGCCGACGACACCTCCGGCTGCGAGCCCGGCGACTTCGCGGACGGCGACTACACCGGCAAGGTCGCGCTCGTGCAGCGCGGCGGCTGCAACTTCGTCGTCAAGCAGGCCAACGCCGCCGACGCGGGCGCCGTCGCCACCGTGATCTTCAACAACGCCGAGGGCACGCTCAGCGGCACCCTCGGCGACCCCGAGGCCGTCAGGGTGCCCACCGGCGGCATCTCCCGGGCCGAGGGCGAGGCCCTGCTGACGCTGCTGGCGCAGGGCGAGGTCACCGTCCACGTCGACGTCCAGATGCTCGTCGAGCCGCGGACGACGCGGAACGTCATCGCCGAGACCCGGCGCGGCGCCGAGGACCGTACCGTCATGCTCGGCGCACACCTCGACTCGGTCCCCGAGGGCCCCGGCATCAACGACAACGCCTCCGGCTCGGCGGCGCTGCTGGAGGTCGCGAAGGAGCTGGCGAAGGCGGAGAAGAAGCCGCGTAACCGGGTGCGGTTCGCGTTCTGGTCGGCGGAGGAGCTGAGCCTCGTCGGCTCCAGCGACTACGTGAGCCGGCTGACCCCGCGCCAGCTGCGGGACATCGAGCTGTACCTGAACTTCGACATGGTCGCCTCGCCGAACTACGGGCTCTTCGTCTACGACGGCGACGACTCCGACGGCGTCGGCGAGGGCCCGGGCCCGGAGGGCTCGGCGCAGCTGGAGCGGCAGATCACCGACTTCATGGACCGCAGGGGCCTGCCGCACGAGGGCACGGACTTCACCGGCCGCTCCGACTACGGCCCGTTCATCGAGGTCGGCATCCCGTCCGGCGGCACCTTCACGGGCGCGGAGGGGACGAAGACGGAGGCGCAGGCCGTGAAGTTCGGCGGCACGGCGGGCGTGGCGTACGACCCGTGCTACCACGCGGCGTGCGACGACCTGGACAACATCAGCATGCCGGCGTTCGACGCGAACATCGACGTCATCGCGAACGCGGTCGGGACGTACGCGCACGACGTCAGCTCGCTGCGCGAGCCGGTGCCGTTCGTGCCGACCGAGGGCGACGAGGGCAGCGGCGGCGGTGCGCACGACCACCACGCGGAGCGGTGAGCGCGTGACGGCGTAGCACGCACGCGGTGGTACGTACGCATGCACGAGGGGCCCGGGCCGGGCGGCGGCCCGGGCTCCGCTTCGCTTCCCGCCCCCCGCGGGGGCCGTCTCCCCTGCCCGCCGCCTTGCCCCCGCCTTGCCCCGCCTTGCCCCCGCCTTGCTCCGCGCTTGCCGCTGACTTGCCGCTCCTGTGCACCACTGCTGCGCCCGGAGGCGCATCCCCGGTAGGCTTTCCGTGTGATCTTCAAGCGCATCGGAAACGGGAGGCCGTACCCCCACCACGGCCGGGAGTCCACCCGCCAGTGGGCTGACGTCGCGCCACGCCCGGTACGCCTCGACCAGTTGGTGACGACGAAGCAGCAACTGGACCTGGAGACCCTGCTCGCCGAGGACTCGACCTTCTACGGAGACCTCTTCGCCCACGTCGTGAAGTGGCGGGGCGACCTGTATCTGGAGGACGGACTGCACCGCGCGGTGCGGGCGGCGCTGCAGCAGCGCCAGGTGCTGCACGCGCGCGTCCTTGAGCTGGACTGACCAGTCCGTTGCCCCTTTCGAGGGGACCCGCGTCCGTCCCGTAGATCATTTAGTAGGCACGGCCCCCTCCGGCGACTACGCTGCCGCCATGAGCATGCTCACGCCCCCCGAGATGGGCGGGCCGTACCGCATCAAGGGCACCAAGTACCCGCGTATGCGGCGGAACCGCCGACGCCGGAAGGTACTGGCTGTGATCGGTGCCGTGCTCGCGGTCGCGGTCGTCGGCGTGGGCACACTGCAGCTCGTCGACGTCTTCGCGGGCGGCGACGAGGAGAAGTCGGTGCAGGCCGGCAAGTCGGAGGACTGCCGCGCCGGGAACGCGGGCGCGAAGTCCGGCGAGGGCAGAACGCCGGAGGCCCCGGAGAAGACGGGCAAGGCGGGGAAGACGGGCGAGGCGGGGAAGCGGGGGAAGGCCGGCAGGCCGGCGGAGCTGCCCGCGCCCGCGCGCGTCGAGGTCAACGTGCTGAACGCCACCACCAGGACCGGCCTCGCACAGAAGACCGCCGACGAGCTGGAGAAGCGCGGCTTCACGATCGGCAAGGTGGCCAACGCCCCCGCGGAGTACGACAAGAAGGTAAGCGGCCCCGGCGTGCTGCTCGGCGCCCCCGGGACGGTGGACGGCGAGCTGAAGGTGCTGGGAACGCAGCTGGCGGAGGCGGAGGCGAAGGCGGTGGAGCGCAAGGGCGCGGTGGTCGACCTGATCATCGGGGACGGCTTCCGCGGGCTGGCGAAGCCGGCGGAGGCGAAGGCGGCGCTGAAGGCGCTGGCGGAGCCGTCGCCGAAGCCGAGCGCCTGCCGCTGAGCGGGGCGCCCGCGGCGGAGCGGCGCGGGGACGGGGAGGGCCGGCACCCGGCACCTGCCGCTAGGCGGTCCCGTACATCCGGTCCCCGGCGTCGCCCAGGCCCGGCACGATGTACCCCGCGTCGTTCAGCCGCTCGTCCATCGCCGCCGTGACCACCGTCACCGGCGCGCCCGCCAGGTCGTGCTCCACGGCCTCCGTGCCCTCCGGCGCCGCCAGCAGGCAGATCGCCGTGACGTCGTCCGCGCCGCGCCGGATCAGCTCGCGGATCGCCGCGACCAGCGTGCCGCCGGTGGCCAGCATCGGGTCCAGGACGTACACCTGCCGCCCGGACAGGTCCTCCGGCAGCCGGTTCGCGTACGTGCTGGGCTGCAGCGTCTCCTCGTCGCGGATGAGGCCGAGGAAGCCGGCCTCCGCGGTCGGCAGCACCCGCATCATCCCGTCGAGCATGCCGAGCCCCGCGCGCAGGATCGGCACGATCAGCGGCTTGGGGCGGGCCAAGCGGACCCCGGTGGTCTGGGCGACCGGGCTGCGGACGTCGACCTGTTCGGTGCGGACGTCGCGGGTCGCCTCGTAGGCGAGGAGCGTCACCAGCTCGTCGGCCAGCCGACGGAAGGTGGGGGAGTCCGTGCGCTCGTCGCGCAGCGTGGTGAGCTTGTGTGCCACGAGGGGGTGGTCGACGACGTGAATCCGCATGCTCCCGAATCTATCCGAGTCCCGGCCGGGCGCGGATACGCGTGGGGGCCGGGGGGTACGGGTGGAGGGACGGGCCGCAGTTTCGCAGACAACCGCCAACCGGGTGCAAGGTGGATATGTCCGCCCGGCCCGCGACGACGCCGGAGGTGTGTGATGCCGGATCGTGACCTGCGCAGTGGCGAACCCCTGCCGGAGACCCCGGACGACCGCCGCCGGCGCCGCGCCGCCTTCCTCCGCGACCTGCACGAAGCCGAAGAGCTGCTGGCACGCGTCCAGCCGCGGCGCGCCCGGGCGGCGCGGCGGCGGCGCGTCCACCGGATGCGGACCTTCCGCTGGTAGGGGGCCGGCGGCCGGTGGAACGCCGGCCTCGCGGCGGCCCAATTGACGACGCACTGCGGAAGACGCCGCAGACAGCGCGGGTTTCTGTCACGATTCCGGTGAGGGCGGGTCCCCGCCCCAGGTCGGGGGGAGAGCGCAGGCACGGCTCGACCGCCCGGCCCGGCACGCCTAGGACCAGTGGGAGAGTCACGGTGTACTTCGCCGCACTGCTCGCGCGCACCGAAGACGGGTGGGAAGCGAGCGATACAGAGCTCGACGACGTGGAGACGCTGGACGACCTGGCCGAATTCGCCCGTGAGGCGACGGCCGAAGCCGACGACACCGTACTGGTGCTGCTCGAACAGGAGGACCTCTGGTACGGCGTCGTCCGCATAGACGGTGAGGACGACCCGCGCGTCTTCGTCTCGAACGCCGCCGCGGCCGGACGCAGCGCGTACGGAGAGATCCTGCTCACCCCCGAGCTGCTCGGCCGGGAGCCGGAGGACGACAGCGCGCTGGACAGCCTGACGGATCTGGACGGCACCGAGGACGGCGAGCCGGCCGCCGGCGCCGGCCCGGACCCCGACGCCGCCGACGACGCCGCGGACGACGCCGCGCCCGGCACCCCCGCGGGACCGGTGGGCGACACGGAGCTGCTGGAGGACCTCGGGGTCTCGGAGAAGCAACTGCTGGCGTTGCACGGCGACGCGGTCAACGAGATCGCCGAGATGCTCGGCGCGGCCGACGTCCTGGAGACGGTCCGCTGACGGAGTACGACGGAGGAGGGGAGCCCGGCCCGTACGAGGAGCTGTGGGCGCCGCCGATGCGGCTGGCCCTGGCGGAGGCGGAGCGCGCGCTGACGGCGGGCGACGTGCCCGTGGGCGCCGTGGTGGTGGGCCCGCCGGACGCGGACGCGTCCGCGGGCGCCGGCACGTCGTACGAGGCCTTGATCGAGGCGCCGCCGCGGGGGCCCGTCCTGGCCCGCGCCGGGAACGAGCGCGAGGCGGCGGGCGATCCCACGGCCCACGCCGAGATCCTGGCCCTCCGCGCCGCGGCGGCGGCGCTCGGCGGCTGGCGGCTGACGGGCTGCACCCTGGTCGTGACGCTGGAGCCGTGCACGATGTGCGCGGGCGCGGCGGTCCTCGCCCGCGTCGACCGGGTCGTCTACGCC
The DNA here is from genome assembly GCA_000514715.1 of Streptomyces sp. CNH099. Taxonomy (GTDB): domain Bacteria; phylum Actinomycetota; class Actinomycetes; order Streptomycetales; family Streptomycetaceae; genus Streptomyces; species Streptomyces synnematoformans. The sequence continues at coordinate 134,284 of AZWL01000005.1, forward strand.
GCCCGCGACCCGAAGACCGGCGCGGCGGGCTCCCTCTGGGACGTCCTGCGCGACCGCCGGCTGAACCACCGCCCCGAGGTCATCCCGAACGTCCTCGCCCCGGAGTCCACCGCGCTCCTCACCGACTTCTTCCGCGGGGGTGCGCGGCCGCGGCCGTAACGATTTCTGATCACGGCGGGGGGTGGGCTAAGCTGCGTGGCGGTAGCGTGTCCGAGCGGCCGAAGGAGCTCGCCTCGAAAGCGAGTGTGGGGGCAACTCCACCGTGGGTTCAAATCCCACCGCTACCGCAGAGAGACGAGAGGGCGGACCCGACCGGGTCCGCCCTTCGCGCTGCCGGGGTCTCAGTTCGCCGGTGGGCCGCACATTCAGTCTCGGATACCGCTCCACATGAACTACGACAGCAGTGCTAGCATTGAAAGCGCGATAAGGGAGGCACTGTGGCGACTCTGACAATCCGGGGACTGGACGACACGGTCCATGCGCGACTGCGCGTGCAGGCCGCGCGGCACGGCCGGTCGATGGAAGCTGAGGTGCGTGCGATTCTCAGCGAGCAGCTCGCGTCCGACAGTTCCTCCCGCCCGCTGGGATCTCGCATCCGCGAGCGATTCACGGGGCTCGGCGGAGCGGAGCTGGAGCCGCCCGCTCGGCAGGATGCGCCGCGCTCGGCGGTCTTCGAATGATCATCCTTGACACCAATGTCCTGTCGGAACTGGTAAAGCCGGTACCTGAGCAGCGTGTCATCGACTGGCTCGACAGCCTTGTACCCGACGAGGTCGTGACGACTGCGGTGACCGCTGCCGAGCTGTGGTACGGGGTACGCCGACTGCCGGACGGCAAGCGCAAGTCGGAGCTTGCCGAAGGCATCGATGCGATGTTGTTCGAGGATCTCGGCGGACGCATCGAGGTGTTTGACGCAGCTGCGGCCACCCGGTACGCGGACATTGTGCTGGCCCGAGAAAGGCTCGGCCGGCAGATCGCCGCCGCTGACGCACAGATCGCGGCGATCTGCGCCAAACGCACCGCGACGCTGGCGACCAGAAACGTCAAGGACTTCGAGGGCACCGGCGTCGTGCTCGTGAATCCTTGGGACGACGCAACAGCCACGCGCAGCTGACAGTGCCCCAGGCGCCGACGGCCGTGGGGCTGTCCCGGTCCGGGCGTCACGGACAACGTCCTTGGACCTTGTCCGGAGCCACTGAGCGAGATGCGGGTCGGCGCAGCGGACCAGGGCTACCGAGCGGGCGACCTTCCACCCCTCGTGCTCCGGTTGGGTCACGGCGGCTTCGCCGATCCGTCCTACCAGCACGATGAATAGATCACCGGGGCGCAGCCGCGTCTTCGGCTGGGCTTCAGCAACTTCGCGCCCCACGCACACCATGTCCGTGGTCTGAACGCGCCCGTCGGCGATGTCTCCGGCCGGAGCAGGGGCACGCCGTCCAGGGCGGGGCGGCCAGGACGGTTGATCCCGTACCCGACCGCTTCCACGCCGGGCAGGTCGGCGAGCGCCGCCCACTGTGGACCTTCCTTCACAGCTCCCCCAAGACATCGCGGAGTTCACCCTCCGCGCGCGGCTTCCGCGAAGTGTCCTCGTCGGTCAGGACACGTCTGCCTCGGCTCACCTGGACGCCCAGAGGGAACTTTTGCCAGGGCCTGACCTACGAGCCGACTGCCGCCCTGCACATCGCGCTCCCCTGCCGTCACACGCGCTGATACCCGTTCGGTCCCGACCGTTCGGGCGGGGCCGCGCCCAGCACCGCAGACGAGCCTCCGAGCGACTTCCTGGGCACCGAGCCACCACGAGGAGAGCAGGCGAAACGCTGCCGACCGCACCTCTTCTTCATGGTGCGGCACGTACCTCACGGGAACCGCCAGATGCCGATCGAGCCTGTGGCATGCCCCGCTCTCGGAAAAACCGCAGGTGAGACCGCACGTAAGCGGGTTCACATCCCACCGCTACCGCTTCTGCAGAGCAGCACCGCGAAAGGGCGGGCCGCGTCGGCGGGCGGGGCAAGGCCCGGCCCGCGGCGGGGAGTCGGGCGCCGCGGTCGCTCCGGCCGCGGGGTCACGGCGGCGGCAGCGGCAGCGCGGCCAGCCGTACCGGGTCCGCCAGGATGTCGATGTGCGTGATCCGCCCCTCCGCGACGGTGAACGCCGTCACCGACACCGGCTTCCCGTCGACGTACGTCACCGCCCCTGCCGCGCCGGCCACCACCGCCGGGCGGTTGACCGCGCCCGGGCGGCGGTACAGCATCGCGCCCGCCGCGACCTCCTTCGCGCCGCGGCGCAGCTTCGCCGCGCCCGCGAGCACCGCGCCCGTGTCGGCCCGGAGGACGACGTCCGGGTCGAGGACGGTGAGCAGGGCGTCGAAGTCGCCGTTGGCGGCGGCGGCGTAGAACGCCTCGACCGCGTCGCGCTGGCGGCCCAGGTCGGGGGCCACGGCCGTCGAGCGGCCCGCAACGCGGCCGCGGGCGCGGCTGGCGAGCTTCCGGGTGGCGGCCGGGGTGCGTTCGACGATGGGGGCGATGTCGTCGAACGGCACGGCGAACATGTCGTGGAGCACGAAGGCGAGCCGCTCCGCGGGCGCCAGGGTGTCGAGCACGACGAGGAGCGCCCAGCCGACGGAGTCCCCGGCGAGCGCCGCCGCCTCCGGGTCCATGCCGTCCCCGGCGGTGACGACCGGGTCCGGGAGGTGGACGTCGAGCGGCTCCTCGCGGCGGGACTGGCGGGTGCGGAGCATGTCGAGGCAGACGCGGGAGACGACGGTGGTGAGCCAGGCGGCGAGGTTGCGCACCTCGGAGACGTCGGCGCGGCTGAGGCGGAACCAGCTCTCCTGCACCGCGTCCTCGGCTGCGCTCAGGGAACCGAGCATGCGGTAGGCCACCGCACTCAGTTGTGGACGTTCCTCTTCGAACTGCTCCGCCAGCCGCTGCTGCGTCTCCACGCCCGCCTCTCCCCCCGCGCTCCGGTGTCCTGCGTGATCCATGATGCCCTGCACGTACGACACCGCCCGGCCCTCCGGTAAGGGGCGGCGGAGGGGGAGGCGGCCCCGGGGGGAACCGGCCGCCTCCCCCCGCGGAGAGCGGGCCGTACGACGCACCGCGGCGAGGGGGGAGTAGCCGCGGCGGACGCGCAGTGAGCCCGCCCCGAGCCCGCCGGGGTCCTGCCAGGCCCGGCGGGCTCACCTCCATCGTGCGCCGCCGCGGCGGGCTGCCCGGTCCGCAAAAGCCCTCGGTGACCGGGCCTTTAGTCCATAAAACATGGGTACGAGTCCCAGCACGGATAGACTCGTGTCGAGTACGCCTGGGGAGAGAGCGGTAAACGGGCGTGTGCCGCACAGGGGAGGCATGGACGCACGTGGACTACAAGAAGATAGCGCTGGCACTCCTCGGACTCTTCGCGATCTACTCCATCATCAGCTCCCCCGCGCAGGCAGCCGATCTCGTGCAGATCGTCTTCGAGTGGATATCGGAGCTGGCGAGGGCCATCGGCGACGTCATGTCGGACCTGCTCGACGACGCCTCGTCGTCGGAGTGACGGGGCGCGGCGACGGGTGAAGCGACGGGCGCGTAGACGGCACGGTCACGGCGCCGCCACCGCGAGCGCCGTCGGGGTGACGCGGGAGCCGGGCGGCCGCGCGGGCCGTGCCGCGGCGGTTCACCGGCCGGGTGACGGCCGGCCACGCGATCGGCCCCGTACGCCCGTACCCGATCAGCGCTCCCGCCTGGCCGAACGGCCTCCGCCCGCGGCTTCCGGCGGCGGCCAACTGGCCGCCAACACGGCAGATTACGGTGCTTGCACAGGGTGCACATCTCTTGTGATGCTATGACCGCTTTGCCAGATTTGCCCGGGCCCGCCGGCGGTGCACGCCGCGGCGCCGGGCGCCGTACGTCACGCGGTCGTGAAGGGGTGGTGGTGTGGTGCATCCGTCGTCCGCACGTGCCGCCCCGCCCGCCCCCGGCAGGCCCGCTCCCGGGCTCCCCGCCCCGGAGCCCGACGAGTCCGACGAGGCGCGCAAACCCGACTCGCGCGCCCTGACCCGCGCCCTCTTCGAGCAGCTCACCGCCCTCGAACGCGGCACCCCTGAGCACAGCCGCGTCCGGACCGCGCTCATCGAGGCGAACCTGCCCCTCGTCCGCTACGCCGCCGCCCGCTTCCGCAGCCGCAACGAGCCCATGGAGGACGTCCTCCAGGTCGGCACGATCGGCCTCATCCACGCCATCGACCGCTTCGACCCGGGCCGCGGCGTGCAGTTCCCGACCTTCGCCATGCCCACCGTGGTCGGCGAGATCAAACGTTACTTCAGGGACAACGTGCGCACCGTCCACGTCCCCCGCCGGCTGCACGAGCTGTGGGCGCAGGTCAGCGGCGCCACCGAGGACCTGACCGTACGGCACGGCCGCGCGCCCACCACCGCCGAGATCGCCGCGCACCTCAAGATCGGCGAGGACGAGGTGCGGGCCTGCCGCGAGGCGGGCCGCTCGTACTACGCCACCTCCCTCGAAGCCGCCCAGGAGGGCGACGGCATGCCGGGCCTGCTGGACCGGCTGGGGTACGAGGACCCGGAGCTGGCCGGCGTCGAGCACCGCGACCTCGTACGCCACCTCCTCGTCCAGCTGCCGGAGCGCGAGCAGCGCATCCTCATGCTGCGCTACTACCGCAACATGACGCAGTCGCAGATCAGCGCGGAGCTGGGCCTGTCCCAGATGCACGTTTCGCGGCTGCTGTCCCGCAGCTTCGCGCGACTGCGATCCGCAAACCGGATCGACTCCTAACCGGATCGGGTAGGACTCTTCGAGGTCGTCGCTGACAGGCAGGCTCCGTATCTGCGCGTATATGTCGACTTGGCGCTACAGCGCGTTGCCGACTTGTGACATTCTGCTGGAACCGTGTTTGGCGTGCCTCGGCACCCGGTATTCAGTCGGAGGCTGCTTCTCTCGGCGGCCGGCGGGAGCCGCGGCTCCGTCCGGTTCAATGGGAGGGGCGGCCAGGAACCGTCCGCGACCTCAAGGGGGTGGCATGTCCGCAGAACTGGGCAGCTCGCAGATGCTCACCGAAGTCGCGCCGCTCGGCGCACAAGCGGCTTTCCCCGACGCCCCGGCCACGGCCCGGGACGGCTTGGACCGCACCCTGGACCCGGCCCCCGACCCGGCCGCCGGCGACGCCGCCGCGCCCCCGACGCCGCTGACGCCGGCGCCGCCGGCACTGCCGGGGCTGCCGTCGCCGGGCCCCGGCGCCGCGCTGCTGCCGGCCCCCGCCGGCCCGGTGGACGACGACGTCCCGGACCCCGACGCGGCCGAGCCCCACGTGCCCGGCCCCGACGCGGCCGACGCCGCCGACCCCGACGCGGCGGGCGCCGACGCGAGCCCTTCCGGCAGCCTCGACACCCGCACCCTCTCCCGCGCCCTCTTCCTCCGCCTCGCCGAGCTGCCCCCCGGGGACAGCCCCGAGCGGACGTACGTGCGCGACACCCTGATCGAGCTGAACCTCCCCCTCGTGCGCTACGCCGCGGCCCGCTTCCGCAGCCGCAACGAGCCCATGGAGGACATCGTCCAGGTCGGCACGATCGGCCTGATCAAGGCGATCGACCGGTTCGACTGCCGGCGCGGCACCGAGTTCCCGACCTTCGCCATGCCCACGGTCATCGGCGAGATCAAGCGCTACTTCCGCGACACCAGCTGGTCCGTGCGCGTCCCGCGCCGGCTCCAGGAGCTGCGCCTGGCGCTCACCAAGGCCAGCGACGACCTCGCGCAGCGGCTGGACCGCTCCCCGACCGTGCCGGAGCTGGCCCAGTACCTCGGGGTGTCCGACGAGGACGTGGTCGACGGCCTCGCCGTCGGCAACGCGTACACGGCCAGCTCCCTCGACTCCCCCGCCCCGGAGGAGGACGGCGGCGAGGGCTCGCTCGCGGACCGCCTCGGGTACGAGGACACGGCGCTGGAGGGCGTGGAGTACCGCGAGTCGCTGAAGCCGCTGTTGGCCCAGCTCCCGGCCCGGGAGCGGCGGATCATCATGCTGCGGTTCTTCGGGAACATGACGCAGTCGCAGATCGGCGACGAGGTGGGCATCTCGCAGATGCACGTGTCCCGACTGCTCACGCGCACGCTGGCGCAGCTGCGGGCAGGGCTGATCGCGGACTGACGACGGGGCCGGCGCGGGGCCGGCCCCGGCTCGTACGGCCACGTCGCGCTCGCGTACGCCCGACGTCGCGAGCCTCGCATGCCGCACATCGTGAACCGCCTACGCCTGACGCCGTGCACGGCGTCGTACGCGGCACCCACGGGTCGGCGGGATCAGCGGTGTCGCTCAGATCAGCGGTGTCGCTCAGATCGGCAGCGTGTCGGCCGGCTCAGCCGACCGCGAGCCACACCACCCCCGCGAGCACCGCCACCGCGACGACGATCCCGACGATCAACCCGATACGCGGCCCCGGAGTCGCCGCCGACGCCGCCGGCTGCTGCGGCCCCCGCGTCTGCGGGCCGCCGCCCTCGTCCACGAAGGCGCGGAACATCTGCGTGCTCCCGGCCGGGTCGTTGTTGGGGTCGGGCTGTTGACCTTGCGGATTGTGAGCCATGGAGCAGGACACTAGCGAACGCCCCGGACGCCTGTCAGCGGGGGGAAGCCCGGCTTCCGCACACCCGCGCCCGCGCCCGCACCCGTCCCGGCGCCGGCGCCGCGCTCGGGCCGACTTCGATTGCCTTCGGCAACCATTCGTCATACAGTTGCTTAGTGCAACAAACTAAAGTCGACTCTCCCGGCATGACCCACCGGCAGATACTGGAGGCCATCTCCGGGCTGCTGCTCGGCATGTTCGTGGCCATCCTCTCCTCGACCATCGTCACCAACGCGCTGCCCCGCATCATCGCGGACCTCGACGGCACGCAGAGCGCGTACACCTGGGTCGTCACCGCCGCCCTGCTGGCGATGACCGCCTCCACCCCCCTGTGGGGCAAGCTCGCCGACCTCGCCAGCAAGAAGCTGCTGGTCCAGATCGCCCTCGTCATCTACGTCGCCGGCTCGGTCGTCGCCGGCCTCAGCCAGAGCACGGGCATGCTCATCGCCTGCCGCGTCGTCCAGGGCATCGGCGTGGGCGGCCTCAGCGCGCTCGCGCAGATCATCCTCGCCGCGATGATCTCCCCGCGCGAACGCGGCCGGTACAGCGGCTACCTCGGCGCCACCTTCGCCGTCGCCACCGTCGGCGGCCCCGTCCTCGGCGGCGTCATCACCGACACCGGCTGGCTGGGCTGGCGCTGGTGCTTCTACGTCGGCGTACCGTTCGCGGTCCTCGCGCTCGTCGTACTCCAGAAGACCCTGCGGCTGCCCGTGGTGCGCCGCCAGGTCTCGCTCGACTGGCGCGGCGCGCTGCTGATGAGCGCGTCCGTCTCGCTGCTGCTGATCTGGGTGACGCTGGCGGGGGAGTCGTACGCCTGGCTGTCCTGGCAGACGTTCGCGATGACCGGCGGCGCGCTCGCGCTCGGGGCCGCGTTCGTGTGGGTCGAGACCTGGGTGCCGGAGCCGGTGCTTCCGCTGCGGCTCTTCCGCAACCGCACCGTCACCCTCGCCTCGCTCGCCTCCCTCTTCGTCGGCGTCGCGATGTTCGGCGCGACGGTCTTCCTCAGCCAGTACTTCCAGCTCGCGCGCGGCGAGTCCCCGACGAGGTCGGGCCTGCTGACCATCCCCATGATCATGGGCATCTTCCTGGCCTCCACGATCTCCGGGCGGATCATCACCCGTACCGGACGCTGGAAGGTCTGGTTGGTCACCGGCGGGCTGCTGCTCACCGCGGGGCTCGGCCTGCTCGGCACCATGCGCTACGACACCCCGTACTGGCACATCGCCCTCTTCATGGCCGCGCTCGGCACGGGCATCGGGATGATGATGCAGAACCTCGTGCTCTGCACCCAGAACCAGGTCGACCCCGCCGACCTCGGCGCCGCCAGCTCGGCGGTCGCGTTCTTCCGCTCCCTCGGCGGCGCGGTCGGCGTCTCCGCCCTCGGCGCGATCCTCAGCGGCCGCGTCTCCGGCTACCTGCGCGACGGCTTCACCGACCGCGGCATCCCGCCGGCGCGCGCCGCGGCCGAGACGGGCGGCGGCTCGGCCATCCCGGACCTCGCGGAGCTGCCGGCGCCGGTGCGGACGGTGGTGGAGAGCGCGTACGGGCACGGGCTCGCGGACATCTTCCTGTACGCGGCACCGGCGGCGCTGCTGGCGTTCGTGACGGTGGCGGGCATCAAGGAGGTGGCGCTGCGCACGCGGAGCGGCCTGCAGCAGGCCGGCCCGCCGGACGGCGGCGGGGGCGGCGCGGCGCGCCGGGAGCAGCCGGCGACGAAGGCCCGCGCGTAGCCGCTCACGCGGGACTGATCGTGGGCCGGACCTGCTCCGCGACCCGGTCGCGCATGGCGGCCATGCCGGCGAGGACGCACTCCAGGGCGAAGTTGAAGTCGCGGTCGCGCTGCTCCTGCCCCCCGGGCAGCACGGCCGGCACCGCAGGCACGGCCGGCACCGGGGCCACCGCGGCCGGCGGCCGCACGTACTCGGGGTGCTCCCGCAGCGTCTCCACGAACCTCCGGTAGCACTCGTCCTCCGGCACCCCGGCCGCCCGGCACAGCTCCGCCCAGCGCCCGCCGACGCCCCCGAACCCGTACGAGAACGGGAACAGCAGCGACAGCCCGCCCGTCAGGCACTCCTCCGGCAGCCCCGCCCGCCGCATCGCCCGCTGCGCGGCGGCGACGCACGCCATGGCGCGCGGCCCGACGTTCAGATACTCCCCGGCGAGGCGGGAGACCCAGGGGTGGTCGGCGAGGACGCGCCGGTGCCCGTGCGCGAGCTGCCGCAACTGCGCGGCCCAGTCCCCGCCGTCGTCGCCGGGGAGGTCCAGCTCGGCGTACGCGCGGTCCAGGGCCAGCTCCAGCAGCTCGTCCTTGGTGTCGACGTACCAGTACACGGACATCGCCGTCACCCCCAGCTCGGCGGCGAGCCGGCGCATCGACAGCCGCCCCAGCCCCTCGGCGTCGAGCAACCGCACGGTGGCCGCGACGATCTTCCCCAGATCGAGCCCGTCCGCCTCCCCCGCAGCGGCCCCGGCCCCCCTGCGTCGCCCCTCCACCCGCCCGGTGAACCAGATGCTCACCCGGGTACCGCGGACCTTGCGGCGGACGGACGCCATCGTGCGCCTCCCAGCGGTGCTGTCGCCTCGTGACCCTCGGCCTGCGAACCGAACCGGCCCGCACACCGATGCTATGCCCGCTCCGCCCGCCAACAAGGCCTTTGCCCCGGCGCCCCGGTGACCGGTACGGTAGGTGCGATTGGCAGCGGCCCCGGCGCCTGTGCCATCATCTGCACACACCTGCTTGACCGGCAGGTGTGCGGGAGGCGTCGCCTAGTCTGGTCTATGGCGCCGCACTGCTAATGCGGTTTGGGTTTTACCGCCCATCGAGGGTTCAAATCCCTCCGCCTCCGCCAGCCCACCACAGAGCCCGCGCCCCCGGCGCGGGCTCTGTGCATGCCCACCCCGGAAACCCCGCCGCGGGGGCCGGCGCGCAGGTCGGAGGGGGTGCGGGAATCGGATTTCACCTGGCGCGGAGGGTCATGTAAGGTGGTTCCCGCAACGCAGCCGGGCACGTAATGCCCGAAAGCAGGCGCTCGTAGCTTAACGGATAGAGCATCTGACTACGGATCAGAAGGTTGCAGGTTCGAATCCTGCCGAGCGCGCACAGGTAGAAGCCCCGCAGACGACATCTGCGGGGCTTTTCTCATGCCCGTACAGCAGCGAAGTACAGCAACGGCGTCAGCCGGTACCGCCCATGGCGTCCGACAGTTGCCCGATGGCGGCCCGTACCGCTTCGTCGCTCGCCTCGGCGTAGACCTCCATGGTCATCGCGATCTGTGAGTGCCGAAGGATCCGCTGCGCCACCTTCGGGTGGACCTTGAGAGCGACCAGGAGCGAGCTGCACGTGTGACGAGTGTTCCGCAGCGGGATGACGCGGAGGCCGGCGCGGCGGGCCCGGAGGGCGAACATGCGGGTGAGGTTTCCCGGCTCGATCGGGGTGCCGTACTTGGTCGTGAAGATGAGCCCGTGACTGTCCTGCCACAGCTCCCCGGTGTCGAGGTCCACCGACTTCCACGTCAGGCCCAGAACCTCACCGCGGCGCAGACCGAGGCACAGGATGAGGACCCAGGCAGCAAAGAGGTGGTCATCGCGGGCGGCGGCATCGGTGAGGAAGCGGCCGGCTTCGGCGAAGATCAGCGGTCTCCCGGCAGCGCGCGGCGGCGTCGGCCAGCGAGAGGTACGGCGTACGGATGCGGGACCAGCCACCCGAGGTGTCCCCGGCGACGGCCAGGCCGGGCCGGTCGGGCGCGATGGCGCAGGCAGCGCCGACCGCTTCGGGGGCGATGTCGCCGAGGGCCATCTTGGCGGACGGCTCGTCGTTCACGCGGTGGCAGACGCGGCCGGTGAGCTGGGCGCGGAGCATGGTGGCGCCCTTGCCCAGTTCGGCGCCGAAGCGCTGGCCGCAGACCTCCAGGTAGATGCCGGCGGCGCGGCCGAGCTGGGCGAGACGGATGAGCTGGGTGACCATCTCGTCGCGCCGTTCCTCGTCCTTCCACGTCGCGACGAGGAAGAGTTCGGCGATCTCGTCGACGAACAGCACGATCGGCACGGGCCGTTCGCTCTCCGGCAGGCCCCACACGTCCGAGGTGATGTCCTCGTCCGGTGTCGAGGGGGCGATGCCCTGCCGGGCCCTGATCAGGTCGTAGCGGTCTTCCATTTCGCGTACGAGCGCGGGCAGCAGCTCGGCCGCCTGGTCCGGGTCGGTGGCGAGCGCGGAGAGCCGGGGCGCGAAGGGCGCCAGCTCGACGCCGCGTTTGCAGTCGATTCCGGCGAGCGCGACCTGCTGTCCGGCCAGGCCGGTGAGGAGGTGGCGCAGGTATATGGACTTTCTGGAGAGGGTCGCGCCGAGCACGAGTTCGTGCGGGATGGCGCGGAAGTCCCGTAAGAAGGCGGTCGCATCCTCCCGCAGCGCCACAGGCACCCGCAGGAAGCCACCACCCGCCTTGCGCGGCATCCGTACGCGGCGGAGCACGTCGAAGCCGACGAGCCGCAGTTCGACGACGCCGGGTTTGATCTCCCGTACGTAGACGGAGTGAACGCCCCAGGCGTGCCGGAGCCGTTCGGCGGACGCGGCCAGGTCGGCGGGCTCCTGCCCCGGGGCGAGCCGGAGCCGGACGCGCAGCCCGGTCGAGGTGGGCCGGAGCAGGCCACGGCGGGGCGGTACGGGCCGTACTTCGCGGCGAGTGGTCGCCCGTACGGCCAGAACCCGGAGGCGGGACGGCTCGACAGTCAGGCCGCACAACTCCATGACCGAGCCGTACGAGCCCAGCAACCGCGCGGACGACAGCGGCATCCCGACCGTGGACCAGTAGGCCGCCGGGTGCCGGGCCCGGAGGTAGGCGACCCCGCCACCGAGCCCGGCTATCGGGCCGCCCACCTCCATCAGCGTCGACAGGTCGGACATCAGGCCGCCGCTCCGGCCGGTATGACGCCCAGGGTGACGGCGGCGGCGCGGTAGGCGATCCCGTGGCGCTGCTGTCCGTTGAACACGGACTCCCACGGCCGGGCGACGAGCCCCGGGAGGGCGACGGGGGCGCCGAGGGCAAGTCCCTCACTCACGCCGCTCTCGGGGACGGTCACGTGGATCAGTGAGGACTCGCCCTCGTCGATGTAGACGACGCCGACCTTCATCAGCATCTCGCCGCTGGTGGCGTCCTTGGCGATCTCGCCGGTCTGGCGGTCACGGGCCTTCGGCTCGGGGGCTTCGGTCAGGAGGATGGCGGCGGAGGTCTCAACTCGGATGGTGCGCAAGGTGCTTCTCCTTCTTCGCCATGACACCTAGTCGTCTATACAAGCTGCCCCAGCCGAACCGAGGCTCGGCGCCGGGGATGCGAACCACTGTGACACACAGCTTGGCCACTCGTCTATACGAGTATGCCTCTCGGTGTGTACGAGTCCGCGAAGACGCACCAGTCGGCATCGAGACCTCCGAAGTCAGCTCAGGTCGCCGGCAGTTGGTACGCGAGCACGTAGGCGTCGGCGGCCATCACGGTGTCGCAGACTTCGACGGCCCGCCCTTCGGTGTCGTACGCGGTCCGAACCAGGTGGATCACCGGCACACCCGACGCCAGCCGCAGCATCTTCGCCTCCCCCGGGGAGGGCATCCGGGCCCGTACCTCCTCGTCGAAGTGGTCGAGCCGATGCCCCGCTTCCTCCAGCCGGGCATAGATGCCACCGGGACCGGGGTTCGGCTCGGCGATCCGCGTACCGCGCGCCAGGTCGAGCGGGAGGTACGAGACGGCGAACTCGACGGGGCGGCCGTCGAGCAGGTAACGCCGGCGGCGGACGAGGACTTTGCGAGGCGACCCGAGGCGGGCAGAGATGTCGCGACTCGGCTTCTCCTCCCTCACCTCCAGGCTGTCGACCTCTGGCCGGGAGCCCGCGGCGTCCGCCTCCACGATGAACGCCGACTTGCCCTGATCGCGGTGCCGACGTGCGAACCGGTCGGACGCGAGCCGCCGCACCGGGGGCCGCGGCCGGACGAAGACGCCCTTCCCGTGCTCGGCGGAGATCAGCCCCTCACTCTGGAGAACCCCGATCGAGTTGCGAACGGTCATCCGTGAGACGCCGAAGTGCTCGACAAGCTCCGCTTCGGACGGCAGCTTGGAACCCTCCTTGAAGCGGCCCCTGTCGATGGCCTCCCGGAGCTGGTCGGCGATCTGCCGGAAGACGGCACGGTCGCTGGTGGGGTCGACAGCCCCGAGAACACCGGACGGAACGGGCGCCATGTGCGTACTCCTCTGGATATCTAGACGAGAGGCTGAGTGCTGTTGCTACGGTGGAGAGCCTAGCCAGCCGAGGGGACCGAGGACCGTGAGTACCGCAGAGCGCCCCCACTCCGTGAGCGTCGCCGGAGTCATCGTCGACGACGAGAGCCGCGCCCTGCTCATCCAGCGCCGCGACAACGGCCAATGGGAGCCGCCCGGCGGAGTCCTTGAGCCCGGGGAGACGATCCCCGAAGCGCTTCAGCGCGAGGTCCTGGAAGAGACGGGAATCAAGATCGCTCTCCCCGCCACCCTCACCGGCGTGTACAAGAACATGACGGGCCTGATCGTCTCGCTCGTCTTCCGTTGCAGGGCCATCGACGGCACGCCGACAACGGGTGATGAGACCTACGCCCTTCGCTGGGCCACGCGCGCCGAGGTCACCGAACTCGCCGACGAGGCTTACGCGATCCGCGTCCTGGACGCTCTCGACGCCGCATCGCCGCCGGCCGTACGCGCGCATGACGGCGTGAGACTCGTCTAGCTCGAACCGACTACCCATGGCGGCCACCAGCATAAAGGAACTTGTATGGACGAGTCTACGAGTAGACGTCGGATCTGGGAACTCACCTGCCCGGGTCTTCCTGAAGAGGTCGGCCGTGTCCGCCGCTGGACGAGAGACGTACTCGGCGACAGCAGGTGTGCGGAAGAGGCCGCACTGATCGTGAGCGAGCTGAGCACGAACGCCCTACTGCACTCCGCGAGCGGGACAGCGAGCGGGAGCATGCGCATCTCGCTCTTCCGCACATCGGGATCGGTCGTGCTGGCAGTCACCGACGTCGGCGGAGGCGCGACGAAACCCCACGAGGTAGCTGCGGCAGAGGGGGACGCCCACGGCCGCGGACTCACTCTCGTCTCGGCGCTCGGCCGACGCATGGAGGTAAGCGGAGACGACGAGGGCTACACGGTCATGGTCGAACTGGACCCCGGCACGACAGAGCCGGAGCCGGCGGCCAGCTTGCGACCGACCACGCGGGAGCGGCACCGATGAGCCAGCGAACTCTCCCGGAACCGCGTTGGTTTCACTGCGAGTGCCACGTCAACGAGCGCCGGTTAGGCACCTTCGACGCCTACAGCCCAGGCGAGGCACTGCGCTGGCTCAAGGCCACTCTGATGATGATGGCGATCAACATGGACGAGGAGCCCTACCGCCAGGCCCGCGACTGGATCGACCACGGCCAAGCCGAGGCGACCCGCGACCTGTCGCAGGGCCAGGCCCACACCCTCACGCTGAAGCAGGGCACGACGCACGCGACTTGGACAGTCACACCAGTGCCCTACCTCCCACCGCCGCAGCACGCAGACCTCAGCATGTGAGCCCTGTCGAGTCTCAGTTGATGGTTGACGGGTTGGCGTCGGGTGATGCTTGACGTCTGTCCTAGACGATCTTCCGGCGGTTGTGTTCGCCGGAGCTGCGGACGACTACCTCCTTTCTGGTGACGCGGGGGACGGTGGTGATCAGCTCGGTGCCCTGGAAGATGCGGATGCTGGTCTCGTCCAGGTGGGCGGTGACGATCTGGCGGGCATGGCCGCGGCCGAGCTGGATGCGTTGTCCGGCGACCACGAAGCCGACGGTGCTGCTGACGGTGCGCTCGGCGATCTGCTCGCCTGGTGGCGGCAGCAGCGGGGGTGGCCCGGCCGCACGGCCGCCTTGCAGACGGCCGCAGGCCGAGGGTGGCAGCGGGCTGGGCAGGGTGGCCTTGAGGCCCCGCTGTTCGTCGAGGACTTGCAGGATCCGCCCGTCGAGCCGCAGGGTGACGCGTTGTCCGGCGAACGGCCAGCCGATCAGGACCTTGTCGCCGCCCAGACCGACGTAGCCGACCGCGTTGACGGTGCGATCCACCTCCACCGCGTTTGCGGAGTCGTCGGCTGGGCCCAGATCGTCGGGCCAGGGCCCGGCCGGGCGGGCATCGCCGCTGGCCAGCAGGGCTTTGAGGTCCCTGCCGGACAGCTTCGAGGGCAGCGTCTTGTGCCGTGCTCCGCCGATCAGCACGTGGAGCCTGTTCACATCGATCCGCAACGTGACCGGGGTGCCGGCCAGGGCCGGGCCGAACCAGATCTGCTGCCCTCGAAGGCTCAGGTTCCCCGATGCAGGCACCAGCCGTTCCACCTCGATCGCGCCGGTCTCGCCGTCGGCCAACGGCCAGGACACCGGCGCTGGTCCGGGTGGCGGCGACGGAGGCGGAGCCGCAGGAGTGACCAGGTCGAGGCGGGCGGGCAGCACCACCGGCAGCGTGGTCTGCTCTGCTTGTTCCTTCGGGGCGAACCGGCTGGCCGGGACGGCCATGTCCAGGACCTGATGCGGCCGCATCCGGTTGTAGTCCTCCAGCCAGGCATCCACCGCTGGCCTGCACGGTCGCGAGGTCCTCGAACGGGCCACGACCGTCGAGGAGTTCGCGTCTGAGCGTCTGATGGAACCGCTCGACCTTCCCGGTCGTGGTCGGGGACTGCGGCTTGGCAAGGCGGTGGGTGATGCCGTTCTCCCGGCAGATCCGGTCGAACATCGTCTCCCCGGGCCGCCCGGGGCCGAACCGTGCGGTGAACTGCTTGCCGTTGTCCGTCAGCACCTCTTCCGGCACTCCGAACCGCAGCAGGGCTTCTCCGAAGGCCCGGCAGACCGCGCGGGCGGTGGCCCGCTCGACCACCTTGGCGATCACCATGAACCGTGAGTGGTCGTCGATCCCGGTGACCATCTTGCACTCGCCACCACCTGTCAGCAGGATGCCGCCGACGATGTCCATCTGCCACAACTCCATCGCCGCAGACCGCTCCCACCTGCGGTAATCCGACCGGCGCCGTTTACGGACCCCCGGCTCGACCAGAGCGTTGCGCACCAGGACCCGATAGACCGTCGCCCGCGAGGGCACCGGCGTGATGCCCCACCGCTCCAACTCGTGCACCAGCCGGCGCGGACCCCAGCCGGGATGCCGACGCCGCAGCTCACACACCACCGCTTCCACCTCCCCGCCGATCCGGTGCGGGCACGAGACCGGACGGTGCGACCGGTCCGCCAACCCCGGCAGACCCGACCGCTCGTACTTGCGCACCCAGGAATGCACCGACTGCCTCGACACCCCATACCGGGCCGCGACTTGAGTAACAGGAACCCCCACGGCGACCTCCATCACCGCGTGATACCGCTGCTCGACCACGCTCAACTCCACCAGCACGGCCCCGGCCCTCCCCATACGCCCAATCCAGGCGCACAGCCAAACCGAGGCAAGCGGTGTCAAGCACCAAGTGAGGCCACAACGTCAAGCATCAACCGAGACAAGACATCAGCATGTGAGCCCCATGCGTAACAACTTTCTCTACGACTTCAAGGCGGCTCGCTACAGCTCGCCACGCGGCCCGGCTCCCCGGGCCACCGCTCCTGTCTCCGCCCCGCTCCGGCCCGGTCCGCCGGCCCGCGCAACGGAAGGCGAGCCCACTCAGGAGAAACGACTCATGCCCAGGTCCGGTCGGCTCCGCGGCTTTAGGCAGCCACTTTGGGGTGAGCCTCTAAGATCGGGGGCCCACCTCGGTCCATAACGGGCAGGCCACAAGCCAGCCCGAGCGCGGTCAGCTTAAGGGCCCCCGATCTCTCACCCCAAAGCAGCTCCCGCCCAAACCCGCTCCGCCGACCTCGGTATCACCAATACCGAGGAGAGTAGCTAATAACTGAAGGGATCAGCGCATCCATGAAGCCGCAGTTCCACGTGAGTTGGCAAGAATTGCACACAGCGACCGTAAAGATCTAGCAGCTCGCGTTGCCCCATCTCCGCGACGAGTAAACGGTAGAGATCGAGCAATTTGACGACATCATTGACCGCGTAATCGATCTGCCGAGGGCTCAGCGTATCCGCCATCCAGTCCGTGAAGCGCGTCGACTTATCCAGGCGAAAACCAAAGTATCGAGCCATCAGATACTTCAGCGAAAACTGCTCCGAAGGCGCTGTCGGCCTGAGAAGCTTAACGGCAATCTTCGTGCAAGCGACATTTCGAGCCTTGACACCCCATGCCAGCATCATGAACGACAGGTCAAAAGGTGCATGATGGAACACTTTCAGAACCTTACGGTCAGCCAACAAGGCAGAAAGCAGCGGCGGTGGGGCGTCAGCCACATGAGTGACGATGAATGTTCCGACGTCGTGCGCATGCAATTGACAGGTGCCGATTCTTGCTTCTTGAGGATCGAGGCCATTCGTCTCGATATCCCAGGCAACTGTACGACTCTCGACCAACTGCACATAGACGTCTCGCGGAAGGTCGCGTCGAAAAACCTCGACGCCGAAGGCACCTTTGTCACGGGTAGATTTGTGTGCTCGCACCCAGAACCCCCTCCAGATCCTCGTCGAAAAACGCATACAGAGACCCACCTTCTCGACAGGTAAAAGCCGGGAAGGAGCCACGCCGATTCCCCATGTGATGGTAGAGAGTCACCACAAACTGATTGTCGATGCGATATGAGGTAAAGGCCCTGAAAACAACGGTCGTGTAGATTTCTACGCGCCCGGACCGACTCCCGTTCCCGTCGAGTTTTGTGTACGCATCGATTGCCTCATTTAGCTTACTGCGAACGTCAGCAGAGGTGTAATTGAAGCGTCCGGCCAAGGACTTGACGCATGCGTTATCCGTAGGATCCGGAAGAATCACTCGAATCTGCGCCCCGTCACGATTGACGATTCTTTGCAGATTAGTCTGATTGTTGATCGTCCAAGTCGTTGCCCACGCGGCGAAAATATCAAGCTTCTTGGCGCTATGTAGGCGCTCATCCCAATCGACTACCTTTTTATAGTCGGTACCGATCGATGCGAGTCCCGAGGCATGGATGTCATGCTTCAGCTCCAGCACCTCAAGCATCTCCCTGAAAAAGGCACGACGACCGACCAGATCCCACAAGGTGGCCAAGGCGATCGAGGCGATGAGGAGGCCACCGAGCTGATTAGCAAGTACGCTTAAGGACTCATGGTCGCTGAACCAAGGGAGGCCGGAAACATAGAGCAGAACCGTCCCTGACACCAGGCCACCGATGGCCAGGATCCAGTACTTGAGGTTGGTAACCAACCTGTGCACGTTGTTGCTCGCCATGCGGGTTTCCTCTCATGTCTACGACACTAGCCGATGCCACTGACAACGAGGCTCGCGTCCAGTCCAGCCTGGCTGTAGGACGGGACTGCACGTGGATGAGCAGCAGGGCGGTCGGCGATGTTTGCAAACCGCAGATGTCTCGTTCTTGGCCAGAACTGGTGGACCAGCCAAGCGCGGCCCGACCCTTCTAGTCACTAGTCTTCAACATACGAGCATCCCTCGACTCGCACTTGCCACATCTGCTGCTGTAACCGCGGAAACCCAAGTCGAGTAGAGCGAGCGTGGCGTGAAGCGCCTTGTCGGTAAGCGTCCGTTCGGCCGCCAGCTCCAGTTGCTGCTGCGCCGTGTAGACGCCGTGCTCGCCCATCGCTACGTGGCCCTTGCCTACATGTTCAGGGGAAGGTGTCGCTCGGGAGAACGCATCCCTGGCTGCCGAGAGAGCCGCCAGGTACTCCAGGAAGGCTGTGCGTAGCGCATCGCGATCTCGCTCCGACCTCTCGCGCCGCTAGCGGGCATGATCGGCAGCCAGCATGGCTACAACACCAAGCACCGTACCCACGGCTGTCGCCAGAAGCGTCGACCACTGCATGCGCCCCCCTGAAGGCCCTCATTGACCGGGTTCCCCTCCCAGTCAGCAGTACAGCAGCGGAGTACAGCAACCACAGCAACCTCACCCGCCCTGCGGTGTCCGCCAGAGACTGTGAAGCTACCCGTATGACGTCCGGTGGCCGATCTGGCTTGAGCTACGGATCAGAAGGTTGCAGGTTCGAATCCTGCCGAGCGCGCACAGTACGAAGCCCCGCAGAGATCGTCTGCGGGGCTTTCGCCAGTGGTACGGCAGCGGAGTACAGAACTCGCTGTGTAGGAGCCCGCGAAGACGCCTCTGCCGGAATCGGGGCCTCCCGAACCTCAGCCCAGGTCGCCGACAGTTGGCAGGCGAGCACGAAGGCGTCGGCGGCCATCGCGGTGTCGCAGACCTCGACGACCCGGCCGCGGACTCACTCTCGTCTCGGCACCGGGCCGACGGGTGGAAGTGAGCGGGGACGACGAGGGCTACACGGTCGTGGTCGAACTGGACCCCGGCACGACGGAGCCGGAACCGCGGTCGGTGGTAGGGACCTCGTATCCCGCCGGGGCCGACCCGAGAGCCGACGCCCGCCGCGTGGAGTGCGGTGCACGCAGGTGAGCGAAATCGGCGGCGGTTCCCACCGCGAACCGGCGCAAATCACCCACGGGCGGTGACTTTCGCGCATCGGCGTGCACGCGCCGCCCGGGCCAAGGGCACGCTGGCGGGTGCACGTGAAGGTGCAGAACTCCCGGTAACACCCTCCTCGAATACCGAACCCGACTTTCGCCCATGGTGTCCATCGCCATTGCGGTCGGTCAGGTTCGCGGGACCCTCCCGGTCGACGCTCCCTCGCCTCCGACCAGTCTGCTACCTGAGCGAAGGGAGAACCCGTGGGAGCCTCTGAGTTCGCCGTTGTACTTGCCCTGGTGCTGGTGGCCTGGGTGATCCCCCTCGTCACAGCCCTCAAAGGCAAGCCCGGCCTGGCCGTTGCCGGTATTCTCTTCCATCCCTGCTGGTGGTTCGGCGCGATCCGGTGAGCCAAGCCTGAGTCCTCCTGGGCACGGCGCTTCTACGGCCCCGAGAAGCCGGACCACGCGCGGGCCCGGCTCCCCTCGCCGCGGCCGGCGCCGTTTCAGCGCGGCTTGCGGCCCAGCAGCGCCGCGATGTTGTCCATCGCCGACAGGGTGCGGTCCTCGCCGAGCGCTTCGCGGTAGACCCCGTCGGGACCGCCGAGCGGGCTGCCGGGGGCGTTGATCCTGCGGGCGACCGGGAGGGCGAAGTCCAGGAGGTACTGCGGGACCGGGCACGGTCGGCGCAGCGCTCGGGCGAGATCCCACCGGTGCGTCAGCATGTCGACGATGTGGACGGAGAGCACCTGCTCGGCGGCCATGGGCCCGGCTTTGGGGAGCTGGACGGTGTCGCCCGCCCCGTCGACGGCGGTGATCCAGCGGGCGCCGATGCGCGCGAAGTCGAAGCGCGGATCACGGTCGCCGCCGCCGGCCGGGGGGTCGAGCGGTGGGAGGGCCATCGTGGTCACGGCTTCGTGCCGCTCGTTCATGTGGCGTACGAGATCCGCGACCGACCAGCCCGCGCACGGCGTGGCGTGGTCCATCGCGGTGTCCGGGATCATCGCCACGTCGTGGCCGATCAGCGCGAGGGCGGTGGCGTCGAGGCGCAGCAGCTCGGGCATCGTCTCACTCCCCGGCTCTCAGGTCGGTTGCCGACCACGCTAAGCCCCGGGGAGACGGCGATGCCGGAGGGGGCTCCGCCTCCGGGTGACCCGTGAGGACCACCGTCCGGGTGCCCGTCGTGAAGCGGTCGAAGTGCTGCTCCCAGCTCTCGCCCGGCCAGTGGTACGTCACCCGCTTCTCCCCTGGCCGGTAGTCCGCCGTGTACAGCGTGCCCCAGCCGTCGCCGTACCTCGACTGGTAGAGGGGGGCACGCAGCATCGCCGCCACGTCCGGGCCGGACCGCCGGATCGTGGCCAACCGTTCCTGCGTCCGCTGTCCCGCTCCTGCTCGTCCGACACCGGCAGATACTGGTGGTTGGCCGCGCAGGCGTCCGGGGCCTTCGTCAGCTCGGTGTCCGGGCCCACGTACACGGTCACGGCCTGCTCGGCATCGACGAGGGTGACGTTCTGCGGGATCATGACCGGGATCTGCCGCAGCCGCTCCACCGCCTCCGGCACCGTCTCGCAGGTCTCCAGCAGGCAGCGCAGGACGACGGGGATCGCGAAGCCCGGGCCGTGGACCTCGCGCCCGCCGTAGGTGAGGGAGACGACGAGGCCCGCGTCGTTCATTCCGTCCAGCAGCCCCCAGCCGGCCTCCTGCATGCCGAGTACCGGGCGCAGGAAGTGGGAGCGGGCAATGGTGCCCTCGCAGTCGTCCGGTGGGAAGTCGTAGTTGCGCAGCAGTCGGCCGGCGCTGCCCGTCTGCGTGCAACCGGAGAAGAACGGCCGGATGGCGGCCATCGTCAGCAGGGGCTCGGCCTCCGGCCGGTCCAGCTGGCCGACGAGGCGGTCCAGGAGCGGCGCCAGTTCCGGCATGTGCTCATCGAACCGCCGCCGTGCCCGCTCGGCTCCCTCCGGGTCCGTCCCTCGTCGGTCAGCCAGCGGTCGGCCGCCGGCCACAGGGACCGAACCTGATCGGCCCAGCGGCCGTCGCTCCCGTCTCCGACGTCGATGGCGCGAAATGTCTTCTGTACCTGGCTCATGTCCCCGCCCCCGTCTCCGGCCCGAACCGGGTCGTCGCAACTTAGCCGGATCAGCGGGTCGGTTACCAGGGCCGTTCGGGACGAAAGGACTCGCCCGTGGCCGCACGCGGTCCTCTCATCGGGGGACGGGGGTCAGCTTGACCAGGTAGGTGGGGGTGCCGGCTAGGTGGATGCGCTGGATGTGGGTGGGGAGCAGGCCGGACCGGATGGCGTGGGCCAGGGGGGTCGGGGTGGGGAGGAGGACCACGGCGGTGCCGGTGGGGGTGAGGACTCGGTGGAGTTCCTGCCACCAGGCGGTGGGGGATTCGGCCAGGCGGGCCCGGGGTCCGACCTGGGTGCCCCACGGGGGGTTGCACACGACGCGGTCGACCGTGGCGGGGGGCAGGGGGAGTCTGGCCGCGTCTGCTTTGTGGATGCGGATGTGGTCGGTCGCGGCCATCTTTTTGTTGGTACGGGCGGCTTCGCGGGCGGTCCGGGCCGTGTCGTAGCCCTGGTAGCGCGCCGCCTCCGGGTGGGCCAGCGCCGCCTCGATGAGCAGGGTGCCCGCGCCGCAGCAGGGGTCGAGGACCGTGTGGCCGGGCCGGATGTCCGCCAGCCTCGCCATCGCCGCCGCCAGCGGCGGGTGCAGGCTCCCCGGCACCGTCGCCTGCTTGTACGGGCGGCGGTGGAGCGGGCGCGGGGTGACGCGGAGCATCAGGGTCGCCTCGGCGCCGTCCAGCGTGAGGCGCCACGCCGCGTAGTCCGGCGGGGGCGCGCCCGCCGTGCGGCGCGGGTGGTACGGCACGCCGAGCCGGGCCGCCAGCGCGTTGCCGACCGCGTCCTCCGCGTCGTACCGGTTGAACGTCCGCCTGCCCAGGAACGACGCCGACACCTCCACCCCGGGGGGTGTCCCGGCGAGGTCGCCGAGGAGGGCGTTGCGGTGGTGCAGCAGGCTCTCCGGGGCCGCCTTCTGTACGAGTTCCGCCAGGGCCGGCAGCGCCGCCCTCGTCGTTCCCGCCTCCGGGCTCCTCGCCCCCAGCAGGAACACGTCGTCCGCCGTACGGAGCGACGTCACCCCCGTGTCGTACGGGCGGGCGGCGCGGAAGCGGACGGAGCGGTGTCCGACCGCGGTGACGCTGCCCAGTTCGAGTTGCAGGATCTCGGCCGCCAGCTGCGGTTCCAGACCGCGGGCGCACCGAGCGACGAAACGTGCGTCGTCGCGCATGATGACTGTTCTTCTCCCACGCCAAGGCCCGGGACGGCGCCACGCCGCCCCGCCTCGTCGGCGACGGGGGCTCCTCGCCTCGCCGACGGCGCCCTAGCGCAGGTGGAAGAAGTACACGGCGCCGATCCTACGGGAGCCGCCGGGCCGGCGTCCCGCGGTGCCCGGTGCCGCCGTCCCCGGGGCTGCGGCGCCGCGGTGCGATGCTGTTCCGCATGGCCGACACCGACCCCAAGGCGGACCTCCAGCTCTCCCTGCAGGCCGCCCGCGACGCGCTGCTCCGGAAGCTCGACGGGCTGTCCGAGTACGAGGTACGGCGTCCGCTCACGCCGACCGCCACGAACCTGCTGGGGCTCGTCAAACACCTGATCGGCTGCGAGGCCCGCTACTTCGGCGACACCTTCGGACGCCCCTTCGGCGAGCCCCTGCCCTGGCTGGAGGGCGACGCCGCCGAGGAGCCCAACGCCGACATGTGGGCGACCGCCGAGGAGTCCTGCGGGGACCTCGTCCGGCTCTACGAGCGCGTGTGCGCGCACTCCGACGCCACCATCGCGGCGTTGGCGCTGGAGGACCGCGGCCGCGTGCCGCACTGGCCGGACGACCGGGCCGAGGTGTCGCTGCACCGGGTGCTCGTCCACATGCTCGCCGAGACCCACCGGCACGCCGGCCACGCCGACATCGTGCGGGAACTCGTCGACGGGGCCGCCGGGACGGGGAGCGGCGGCGACCACACGGCGCCCGGGGACCGGGGCTGGTGGGAGTCGTACCGGCGGCGGGTCGAGGACGCCGCGCGGGAGGCGCAGGGGAGGGAGTAGGCACCGCACGGCCGGAGGGGCGGCCGGGGGGCGCCGCGCCGCTTCTCGCGTTTCGCGTCCGCGTCCCCGTTCGTGTTCGCGTTCGCGTTCGCGTTCGGCGATTCTGCCGTCAGCAGACCGCCCGGCCCTTCCCTTCCGCCGCCGGGCTCCTACGCTGGGACGGTGACCCATCACGCGCCGCGCCACCAGGCCCGCATCCTCCCCCTGCGCCCGCCCGCGACCGAGCCCGCGACCGAGGCAGACGACGGGCGCGAGCCCCTCTGGCGGCAGGTCGTCGGGGGTGTGCTGCGGCGGGAGCGGCTGGCCCAGGAGCGTACGTTGAAGGACGTCGCCGACGCCGCGCGCATCTCCATGCCGTACCTCTCCGAGGTCGAACGCGGCCTCAAGGAGGCGTCGTCCGAGGTCCTCGCCGCCGCCGCGCAGGCGCTCGGGCTGCGCCTCGCCGACCTGCTCGTGCTCGTCCACGGCGAGATCGTCCGCCTTGCCGCCGTACGGGACGGCGAGCGCGCCGCCGCCGAGCGGCGCCGCCTCGGCGCGGGCGGGAGGGCGACCGTGGTCTCGTCCGTCACCGAGCTGTCCTCCGCCCGTTCCCGCACCGGGTCGCGGTCCGGGCACGGGCATGGGGCCGGGTCCGGGCCCGGGGACGTGCGACTCGCCGCCTGACGGACCGGCGCACAGCGCACGGCGAACGGCGGGGTCCGGCCCCACCGTTCGCCTCCCGTACCGCCGTTACAGCTGTCGCTTGCTGATCACCTGGTCCGCCAGCCCGTACGCCACCGCCTCCTGCGCGGTGAACACCTTGTCCCGGTCGGTGTCCGCGCGCAGGGTCGCCACCTCGTGACCCGTGTGCCGCGACAGCACCTCCTCCATCTGCGTCCGGATCCGCAGGATCTCCTTCGCCTCCAGGCTGAGGTCCGACACCGTCCCGCGCCGCACGCCGCTCGCCGGCTGCCCCAGCAGCACCCGCGCGTGCTCCAGGACGAAGCGCCGCCCCTTCTCCCCGCCCGCCAGCAGCACCGCCGCGGTCGACGCGGCCTGGCCCACGCAGTACGTGGAGATGGGCGCGCCGACGAACGTCATGGTGTCGTAGATGGCCATCAGCGAGGTGTACGAGCCGCCGGGCGAGTTGATGTAGACGGCGATCTCGCTGCCGGGGCTCGCCGACTCCAGGTGCAGGAGCTGGGCGATGACGACGTTCGCGACGCCGTCGTCGATCTCAGTACCGAGGAAGATGATCCGCTCGGAGAGCAGCCGGCTGTAGATGTCGTACGCGCGCTCGCCGTGCGCGGTGCGCTCCACGACGTTCGGAATCGTGTACTGGCTCATCGTCACAGCCCCATCCGTCGCTTCGAACCGGCCGGGCGCACGTCGGCGAGCGACTCGACGACGTGGTCGACCATCCCGTACTCCTTCGCCTGCTCCGCCGTGAACCACCGGTCGCGGTCGCCGTCGCGCGAGATGGTCGCCTGGTCCTGGCCGGTGTGTTCGGCGAGGAGCTGCTCCATGAGCGTCTTGCTGTATTCGAGGTTGTCCGCCTGGATCTCGATGTCGGCGGCGCTGCCGCCGATGCCGGCGGAGGGCTGGTGCATCATGATCCGCGCGTGCGGGAGCGCGAAGCGCTTGCCCTTCGTGCCGACGGTGAGCAGGAACTGCCCCATGCTGGCGGCGAAGCCCATGGCGAGCGTGGCCACGTCGTTGGGGATGAGCCGCATCGTGTCGTAGATGGCGAGGCCGGCGTGGACGGAGCCGCCGGGGCTGTTGACGTAGAGCGCGATGTCGGTGCGCGGGTCCTCGGCGGAGAGGAGGAGGAGCTGCGCGCAGACGCGGTTCGCGGAGGCGTCGGTGACCTCGGTGCCGAGGAGGACGATGCGCTGGCCGAGGAGCTGGGCGGCCAGGTGGTCGTCGAACCGCGACGGGGCCGGCGCCTCTTCCTCCTCGGCGCGGGGCGCCAGGTCCAGCCCGCGGGCGGTGGGTCCCGACGCGGTGGGCCCCCAGGCGGTGCGTCGCCGTGGGGCGGTGCGGGGCGGTGGGGTGGTGCGGGGCGGTGGGGTGGTGCGGGGCGGTGGGGTCATCGTGCCTCCCTCGTGGATGTGCGTTGCGTTGCTTCCACGGTCGGCGGGGAGGCGGTCCGAGGGGAGGGATCTTTGCCGGGGGCAGATTCGCCCTGGGCAGAGGGGTAGGCAGGGCTGGCAGGGCTGGGCGGAGAAGTCGGGCGCAGGGGGCGGGTGCAGGAGTCGGGGGCAGGAATGGGCAGAGGCGGCGTACGGACTACGGCGTCGCTCCGCCCGCCTCCCGGCCGTACAGCCCCACCACCGCCGCCGTCACCACCGCCAGCGCCCCCAGCGCCACCAGCCCCGGTACCTGCTCCACCGCCGGCCCCGCCGCCAGACACACCGCCGCGCCCACCGCCAGCACCGCCGGCGCCCCGCCGCCCGTACGCCACCGGATCGCCGCCGCGCCCAGCAGGAACAGCCCGACGCCGCCCGCCAGCGCCCACGCGCCGACGCCGTGCAGCGGCTCGGAGAGGTCGTAGTGCCCGGTGTCGGCGATCTGGTGCAGCAGTTCCTTCACGCCCAGCGCCGAGAGCACGACGCCGCCGACGAGCGGCAGGTGGAGGAAGGTGTACACGTCGCGGGCCAGCCGCGTCCGCGCGTCGTCCGCCGCCTCCGTCAGCCGCTCCTCCGCCGGCTCCGCGACCCGGTGGAAGTACAGCCGCCACAGCCCCGCCGACACCAGCAGCCCGGCGGCCGCGGCGGCCAGCACGCCGTACGTCGCCGTGTAGCCCCGTACCGCGACGCCGATGGCCACGATCGACTCGCCCAGCGCGATGATGACGATCAGCCCGTGCCGCTCCGCGAAGTGCGCCGGCGAGGTGACGCGCCAGCCGGAGCCGCCGGTGACGTAGATGGCGGCGTAGTCGATGACGACCGCGGCGAGCCAGATGAGGATCTGTGCCCAGCCGGTGAAGAAGCTGCCGACGACCAGCAGCACGAACGGCGGCGCGACGGACGTGAGCGCGGTGGCGCGGATCGTGGCGCGCAGCCGGTCGTCGCCGGGGTGCGCCACCCAGTACGCGACGAGGTGCAGGACGCGCAGCGCGCCGTAGCAGAGGACGAAGACCAGCGGGGCGTTGATGTCGCCGTCCCCGCCGGCGAAGACCTCGGGCAGGGTCAGGGACACGACGAGCACCGCCGCCATCGCCGCCAGCAGCACGCCGAGGAGGGGGCCGGTGTCGGCGCGTACGACGTTGCCGAGCCAGGCGAAGCAGCACCAGCACCACCACAGCAGCGCGAGCACGACGCCGCCGCCGAGCAGCCGCATGGGCGTGGGGTCCTCCGCGAGCAGGGCGGTGACCTGCATGAAGGCGTAGACGAAGACGAGGTCGAAGAACAGCTCGGCGGGGGTGACGCGGTGGTCGGCGCCGGTGGAGACGACGCGGCGGAGGCGAGGTCTCTCGAACGTGCCGGATTCGTCGTGTTCTGTCGTCATGCCGCCCCGTTCCCCACCACTCGGCCACGTGTTCGCCACGTAGCCTGCCCCATGTGCCGGGCAGGGCGCAGCACGCGAGCCCGGCAGCGCCCGGGTGCGCACCAGACGCCCCGTATCGACGCGGATCGCACGATACCCGGCCCGCACCCGGCCCACCTGGCGCCGCGGCCCGGCGGAGTTGTGGCGGCGGCGTGACGATTCTCATCCGCCGTCCCCCGGGCAACGGGGGACCGTAGAATCCTCTCGTGGCACGGCCACCGGCGCGCACGGGCGCGCACGGGACGCAGACGGGACGCGGGGCGAGGCACGGACGGCACCGCGGACGAGGATGCGCGACGGCACGGGGGCCGGCCGCAGTGCACAGCAAGAACGGTAGTCGAGGAGGAAGTTCGTCGTGAGCAGCAGGCCATCCCGAGGCGCTGCTCGCCTCGCCGCCATACTCGACGCGCTCCCCGACGCGCTCCTCCTCGTCGACACCAACGGCACCGTCGTCGCCGCCAACCGCGTCGCGCTGGAGACCTTCGAGCGCCCCGGCGGCGCGGTCGTCGGCCGCGGACTGCTCGACCTGCTGCCCGACTTCGACCCGCAGCTCATCCCCGGTTCCATGCGCCGCCCCCGCGGCGGCGACGCCACGGGTTCCGTGGCCCCGGACACGCGGGCCCGCGCCGACGCCGACGAGCGCACGAAGCCGATGCGCACCGCCGCCCGCCGCACCGACGGCAGCGACTTCCCCGCCGAGGTCACCAGCGCCGACCTGGAGGACGGCCCGGGCGGCGAGTCCCCGTACGCGCCCGGCCACCACTACACGGGCGACGAGCTGCTGATGCTCGTCGTACGCGACCTCACGGGCACGGCGGAGGCCGAGGCGGAGCTGCAGCGGCAACGCCGGCAGACCGAGATGATCCTGCGCGCCGCCGCCGAGGGCATCGTCGGTACGGACACGACCGGCAAGGTCGTCCTCGTCAACCCCTCCGCCGCGCAGATCCTCGGCTACCGCGCCAGCGAACTCGGCGGCGCCGACCTCCACCCCCTCATCCACCACTCCCGCCCCGACGGCACCCCCCTGCCGTACGAGGAGACCCCGATCTCCGACACCCTGCGCTCCGGGCGCAAGCACCGCGTACGCGGCCAGGTGCTGTGGGGACGCGACGGGCAGCCGGTGCCGGTGGACATGACGACGGCCCCGGTGCGCGACGGCGACCAACTCGTCGGCGCCGTCCTCGCTTTCACCGACCGGCGGCGGCGCGACGCGCTGGAGACGCGGCTCGCGCAGCTCCAGGCGGTGCTCGACGTGGCGCTGCGCGGTCCGCTCGACACGCTACGCGCGGAGCTGGACACCCTGGTCGACGACCCGGCCGGGCAGCTGTGGCCCGAGGCCAACCAGACGCTGCGCCACCTCTCCGCCGGCTACGGGCGCATGACGGCGCTCATCGACAGCGTGCTCGACTTCCAGCGGCTGGACTCCGGCAAGGAGCGGCTGGCGGTGGAGACGGTGAACGTCGAGGACGTGGTGCACGCCGCGACGGAGGGCGCGGACGAGCTGATCGGGCCGGGGCGGGCGCAGTTCGTGGTGCACGCGCCGCGGCTGGACATCGAGGCGGACGGGCGGTGGCTGGCGCTGGCGCTGGCGCACCTGATCGCGGAGGTGGCGGGGGTCGACGCCACGGGGCAGCGGACGGCGGGGGCGTCGGACGCGCCGGTGGTGGTGGCGGCGGCGCAGCGGGGGGATGTGGTGCGGATAGAGGTGCAGGGGCCGCGGGGGCCGGGGGGGGTCGACGCCACGGGGCAGCGGACGGCGGGGGCGTCGGACGCGCCGGTGGTGGTGGCGGCGGCGCAGCGGGGGGATGTGGTGCGGATAGAGGTGCAGGGGCCGCGGGGGCCGGGGGGTGCCGGTTCCGGGGCTGGGGATGGTTCTGGTTCTGGCTCTCGTGCTGGTGCGGGGGCTGGTGCTGGTGGCAGGGGCGCGGCCGGGGGGCCGGGTTCCGTGCACGAGCCGCTGGCCCGGGGCGTCGCCCTGCTGCACGGCGGGCTCCTGCAGACGCACGAG
This sequence comes from Streptomyces sp. CNH099, assembly GCA_000514715.1. Lineage (GTDB taxonomy): Bacteria > Actinomycetota > Actinomycetes > Streptomycetales > Streptomycetaceae > Streptomyces > Streptomyces synnematoformans. The sequence continues at coordinate 163,056 of AZWL01000005.1, forward strand.
GTGCCGGGGCAGAACAGCGGCGCGTACCTGCTTGAGGTGCCGGTGAAGGCCTCCGGTCCGGCGGCGCGGGCCGCGCGGAGCAGGGAGACCTCGGGGCGCGGGCGCGAGACGGGGAACGAGACGACGGTGATGCCCGGCGGGGATGTGCTGGGTCGGGGTGGTGCTGTCCCGGGCGGTGCGGCGTCGGGCGGTGCGGCCGGTGGGTCGGGGGAGTCAGGGGAGTCGGGGGAGCTGGTCGGGCTGGGGGAGGCCGGCGGGTTTGGCAGTGCCGGGGGGACCGGTGGTGTCGGTGGTGCCGGTGGTGCCGGGGGCGGTACGGGCGGCGGTGGGCGTACGGCCGGTGGGCGGCGGCGTCGCGCCGCCCCGGCGGCGGAGTCCGGCGACGGTGCGGGGACGCCCGCGCGCGGTACGGGTGTGGGCGGTACGGGGACGGGTCGGCGGCGGCGGGGTGCGACGCCGGCGGCGGGGGTGCCGGCGGGGGCCGGGGCTGGAGCCGGGGGGCCTGCGGAGGGTGCTCCGGCGGCGGGGCCGGGGGCTGAGCAGGGTACGGACGGCGGTGCGGGGCACGGCGGTGCGGGGCACGGCGGTGCGGGTGCGGTAGGCGGTCGCGGGGCCGGGGTGCGGGAGGCCGGTGGGCCGGCGGTTGTTCAGGAGCCGGGGCACACGCCGGGGCACGGTACGCCGGGGGCGGCGGCGCCCGACCCGGTCGGTGGCGTCGCCGGGCAGGCGGCTCCCGGCGGCCAGACGCCGCCGCACGGTACGAGCGGGGCGGCCGGGCACCGGCGGCGGGCGGCTCCGGGTGAGGGGCCGGTCGCGTACGACGGTGGGGGCGGTGTGCCGGCGCCGGGTGGCGGTGCGCACGTTTCGGGCGGACCCGGCGGGGTGCGGGACGACGCGGGCGGTACGGCCGGTGGCACGGACGCACCGGTGGACGGCACGGGCGGCGGTGCCGGGGAGACCGGTACGGCCGAGACCGGTGCCGCGGCACTCGGGCACGCCCTCCCCGGGACGCAGGGCCGCGGCCGCCGGCGGCGGCCGGTGGGACAGGGGCCGGGCAGCCGGCAGCAGGGGGACCGTGCGGAGACGGGTGAGCCCTCGACGGGAGCGCGGCGCCGGCCCGTAGGACGTGGACCCGCGGGAGCGGCCGGACCCGGGGGCGGCGGACAGGGTGTTCCGGACGGGCTGAGCGCGACAGAGCAGCAGGGCGGTTACGCCGGCCCGGGCGGCCCCGGGCCGGCGACCGGAGGACAAGGCGCCGCGGACGGGATGAGCGCGGCAGAGCGGCAGGGCGGTCACGGCGGCCCGGTCGGCCCCGGTGGGGCGGCGGGCGGCCCGGGCGGGCCCGAGGCACCGGACGACCCGACGGGTCCGGGCGGGCCCATGGGGCCGGGGGGACCGGCCGGCCCCGGCGGCCCCGGACCCGGCGGACCGGCGGGCCCCGGAGGACTCGGCGGCCCCGGCCAGCAGGCGGTGCCGCGCGGACCCATGGGCCCCGGCGGGCAGGCGGCACCGGGCAACGCCATGGGCCCCGCAGGCCCCGGCGAGCAGGCGGTACCGGGTGACCCCATGGGGCCCGAAGGAGCCGCGGGACCGGCGGGCCCCGGAGGGTTCCGCGGCCAGGGTGCGCCAACGGGACCAGGCGGACACGCAGGAACGGTCGGCCCCGGCGGACTCGGTGGCCCGGGCGGACCGTCAGGCCAAGGCGGCCCCGGAGCCGGGCGACGCGCAGGACCGGCAGGCCCAGGAGGGCTCCGCGGCCAGAGCGGGCCAATGGGACCGAGCGAACCCGCGGGACCGGCGGGCCCCGGCGGCCCGGGTGGGCCCGAGGCACCGGACCATCCGACGGGTCCGGGCGGGCCCGCGGGACCGGGGGGCCCGACAGGACCCGGCGGCCCCGGCCCCGGACCCGGACCCAGCGGACCGGCGGGCCCCGGAGAACTCGGCGGACCCGGCCAGCAGGCGACACCGGGCGGACGTATGGGCCCCGCAGGGCCAGCGGGCCCCGGAGGGCCCCGTGGACCCGGCGGACACGCGGCACCCGGCGGCCCCATGGCACCCGCTGGACCGGCAGACTCCGGAGGGCTCCGCGGCCAGGGCGCGCCAACGGGACCGGGCGGACACGCAGGAACGGAAGGCCCCGGCGAGCCCCAGGCACCAGACGACCCAACAGGGCCGGGCGGGCCCACGGGACCCGAAGGACTCCGCGGACCCGGCGGGCCGGCGGCACCGGGCGGACCCATGGGCCCCGGCGGACCGGGGCCCGGAGGGCCCGGTCCGCAGGCGGCACCGGGCGACCCCATGGGGTCCGGACGACCCGCAGGACCGGCGCAGCCCGGAGGGCTCCGCGGCCAGAGCGGGCCGATGGGCCCAGGCGGACACGCGGGAACGGAGGGCCCCGGCGGGCCCCAGACACCAGACGACCCAACAGGGCCCGGCGGGCCCACGGGACCCGGCGGACCCGGACCCAGCGGGCCGGGCGGGCCGGGCGGGCCGGGAGGACTCGGCGGACCCGGTGGGCAGGCGGGGCCGCGGGGGCCCGGTGCGTCCGGCGGCCACGGGCCGATGGCCCCCGGCGGTCCCACCGCGCACGCCGGCACCGGCGCTCACCCGGGCCCCGGTGCCCGGGCCGAGCCGGGCGACCACCCCTCGCGTACGGGCCACACCCCCGCCGGGTACGACGACGCCGCGGCCCCCGGCGAACAGGCCGGGCCCGCGTACACGCCGGGGCCCGGCGAGTACGACGACGCCGCGGCGCCCCGCCGCGGCCCCGCCCGGCGCCGGGGTGCCCCCGGGGCGTACCCCGGCGACGGGCCCGCCGGACCCGGCGACCCGGGCCGGTCCGACGCGTACGGCAACCCCGCGGACCCCGGCGGCGGCCCCTCCCGTACGGGGGAGACCCACGGCGCGTACGCCGCACCCGGCGACTCCTCCGCCGACCGGCTGCAACCCGCCGACCCCGCCGGGCACCGCCCCGGCGCACAGCACCCCGCCGCCCTCCCCGCCGCACAGCACACCCCCGCGCCCCCCGCCGACACCGGCGTCGGCGCCGGACCGGCCCGCCCGCAGCACCCCACCGGCCGTCGCCGCCGCCCCGCCGCACCGCCCGCAGCCCCGCAGGGCGACCCCGCCCCGCCCCCCGGCGACGACTGGGCGACCCCGGACCCCGCCACCGCCGACCCCGCGACGGCCACCCCCACCCCGGCGCCGGCGCCCGGCCCCGGCAACCGGCGCCGCAACGACCACACCGGCCGCCCCGACCCCGCGACACAGGACCCGGACACCGGCCCGCACCCCCACACGCCGCACCCCGGCCCCGCACCGCAGCACCCCGCGCCGCACCCCGGCACCCCCCGCCCCGGCGCCTACGACGACGCCCCGCCCCCCTACGCCACGCGCGACCCCCGCCGGCCCACCGGCCGCCCCGTACAGGACCCGGACACCGGCCCCTACCCGCACGACGGCAACCGCGGCGCGCACCCCGGCGCCGAAGCTCCCGATACCGGTGCCGTCGACGACACGGGCGAGGTCGGTGCCGTACGCACCTCGCAGACTCCGCACCCCGCCCACGGCACCCCGGACGCCGAACGCCCCCGCCGCGGCAACACCACCCCGAGCGTCCCCGCGCAGCACGACCCACGCGCACAACACGACCCGCGCACGCAAGGCGACACCCGCACGCAAGGCGGCACCCCCGCCCCCGACGACCCCCGCACCCACGGCGGCCCCGCCTCCGGCCAGCCCTCCGCGCCCGCGGACCCGCGGCACGAGATGCAGACCCCCGCCCGCGGCGTCGACCCGCGCCGCGCCGCCGCCCACCCGCACCGGCCCGCCCCGTCCCCCACCGCGAACGCGCCGAACGCCCCGGGCCCCCGCCCCGCCGCGACCGGCTCCGCCCCCGCCACCACCGGCGGCGCCACCCGCTTCGCCCGCTCCGCGGCGACCCCCGCGATGCCGGCCCTGCCCGCGCAGCAGTCGGGCCCGATCAGCGTGCGCACCCTCGGCCAGGGCGTGGCCTACGTCGACCAGTCCGCCGGCCCGCCCTCACAGGGCGGCCAAGGCGACCAGGGCAGCGGCGGACCACACCGCCCCGGCAACGCCGAAAACCCCGAGCACCCCGAGCACCCCGAGCACCCCGAGCCCGAACACCCCGAGCACCCCGGATACCCCGAAGACCCCGATGCCTACGACGCCCCCGACACCCCCGAAGCCGGCGCCCACACCCCGTACGACCCGTACGACGCCGCCAACGACTCCGCGTACGACCCCTACGCCTCCGCCGGCAACCCCGCGCCCGCCCCCGCCCACGCCCCGTACGACGCCGCCGACGAGCACACCGGCGGCCGTCGGCGCCGCCTCGGCGCCGGCACCCCTGCGGACGGCGGCCCGCCCGGGGACGACGGCGAACCGGCCGACACGGCCGCCCGCCCCCAGCAGCAATCCCAGCCCCATCCCCAGCACCGGCCCCAGTCCCACCCCCAACAGCACCGCCAGCCGTCCCGCCCCGGCGCCGGTACCCGGCGCGACGCCATCGGACGGGCCTTCGCCATAGGAGCCCCCGACGCGTCCGCCGCCGAGGGCCCCGAGCCGCTCGACGGCCGGCACGGCGTCGTCGAGGTGGCCGCGCAGGACCCCGAGACGACCCCGCTGCGCCTCGACGACGAGATGCCGCCCGAGCCGCTGGACAACCCGCGCCGGCTGCTCGTCTGGCCCGAGCCCGACGCCGCCACGCAGCAGGCGCTGACCGCGCGCAACTACCGCCCCGTCGTGGTCCACTCCCGCGAGGAGCTGGACGCGCAGATCTCCGTCTCCCCCGCCGGGCTCTTCGTGGACCCGCTCACCGGCCCGATCACGCGCACCGCGCTGCAGTCGCTGCGGACGGCGGCGGTGAAGGCGTCCGTGCCGGTGCTGGTCACGGCCGGTCTCGGGCAGGCGACGCGGGAGGCGGCGTACGGGGCGGACCCGGCGGTGCTACTGAAGGCGCTCGCGCCGCGCGACAGCGAGCAGCACCCGCCGCGCGTGCTCCTCTTCGAGGAGAACCCGGACATCGCGGACGCCCTGGCGGCGACCCTGGAGCGGCGCGGCATGCAGGTCATGCACGCCGCGTCGGACGAGCAGGCGGTGGACCTGGCGACCCGCTTCCGGCCGAACCTGGTCGTGATGGACCTGATGCGGATCCGCCGCAGGCGTACGGGCATCGTGGACTGGCTGAACGCGAACGGGCTGCTGAACCGGACGCCGATGGTGGTGTACACGGCCGTCGACATCAACCGCGCCGAGCTGCCGCGGCTGCGGTCGGGGGAGACGGTGCTGTTCCTGGCGGAGCGGTCGACGAGCGCGGAGGTGCAGAACCGGATCGTCGACCTCCTCGCCAAGATCGGTACGACGTAACCGGCGAAACCCGCCCCGCACCGCAACCGGCCCGGACAAACCGGCCAGACGACAGCCCTGCGGCCGGACCGGCACCGGACACACCGGACACACCGGCACACCAGACGCACCAGACGCACCAGACGCACCAGACGCACCAGCACACCGGCGCGTCACAGCCGCGTGACCGGCAACTTCCCGTCCGCGTACCGCCGCCGCAGCACCTTCTTGTCGAACTTCCCCACGCTCGTCTTCGGCACCTCCCCGATCCGCGCCCACCGCTCCGGCAGCTGCCACTTCGCGATCCGCTCCCCGAGGTGCGCCCGCAGTTCCTCGTACGTCACCTCCGCGCCCTCGCGCACCACCACCGCCGCCAGCGGCCGTTCGTCCCACTTCTCGTCCGGTACGGCGATGACCGCCGCCTCCGTGACGTCCGGGTGGGCCATCAGGTGGTTCTCCAGCTCCATCGACGAGATCCACTCGCCGCCGGACTTGATGACGTCCTTCGCCCGGTCCGTCAGCGTCAGGTAGCCGTCGGCCGTGATCGTGCCGACGTCGCCGGTGCGCAGCCAGCCGTCCTCGCTGAACTTGTCCTCCGGCCGGAACGGCTCGCCGTCCGCGCCCCCGTAGTACGCGCCCGTGATCCACGGCCCGCGTACCTCCAGCTCCCCCGCCGACTCGCCGTCCTTCGGCAGCAGGGTCCCGTCCGGCCCGCGCAGCCGCGCCTCCACCGTGGCGGGGAAGCGCCCCTGCATCAGCCGGTACGGGTACTCCTCGGCCGGCTCCAGGCCGGGCGGCGGGTGCGCGATGCAGCCCAGCGGCGAGGTCTCCGTCATGCCCCACGCCTGGACGACGCGGATGCCGTGCCGCTCCTCGAAGCCCTTCATGAGCTGGGGCGGGCAGGCGGAGCCGCCGATGATGGCGGTGTGCACGGAGGAGACGTCGCGGGGCCGGGCGTCGAGTTCGTTGAGGAGGCCCTGCCAGATGGTGGGGACCGCGCCGCTGACGGTGGGCCGGCAGATCTCCATCATGTCGGCGATCGGGCCGGGCTGGAGGAAGCGGTCGGGCATCAGCAGGGAGGTGCCCGCCATGAAGGCGGCGTGCGGCAGGCCCCAGGCGTTGACGTGGAACATCGGCACGATCGGCAGCGCGAGGTCGCGCGGGGTGATGCCGAAGGACTCGGCGGCGAGGACGCCGAGGGAGTGCAGGTAGACGGAGCGGTGGCTGTAGAGGGTGCCCTTGGGGTCGCCGGTGGTGCCGGAGGTGTAGCAGAGGGCGGCGGCCTCGCGTTCGTCGAGCACGGGCCAGTCGTACGACTCGGGGCGGCCGGCGATGAGTTCCTCGTACTCGTGGACGGTGACGTGGGTGCCGTCGAGGAGCGAGCGGTCGCCGGGGCCGGCGACGACGACGTGCTCGACGGCGGGCAGCTGCGGCAGCAGCGGGACGAGGAGGGGGAGGAGGGTGCCGTTGGTGAGGATGACGCGGTCGCGCGCGTGGTTGACGATCCACGTGAGCTGGCGCGGGTCGAGGCGGAGGTTGAGGGTGTGCAGTACGGAGCCCATGGCGGGCAGGGCGAGGTACGCCTCCAGGTGCTCGGCGTTGTTCCACATGAGGGTGCCGACCGGCTCCTGCTGCCGTACGCCCAGCTCGTCGCGGAGCGCGTACGCGAGCTGCGCGGCGCGGGCGCCGACGGCGGCGTAGGTCCTGGCCTGCGGCGGCTCGTTGGCGCCGGTCCAGGTGAGGACCCGGGCGGAGCCGTGGACGGTCGAACCGTGGGTCACGATCCGGGAGATGGTCAGCGGTACGTCCTGCATCGTGCTCAACACGGAGGGCCTCCCGGGGGGTAGGACACGTACAGACACGCAGAGACACACAGCGGTTACGCGCCAGTAATCGCTGGCGCTGATTCTGCTGGCGGCCGAGCACGTTGTCACTACCTCGGGCGGGGGTGTCTGCGCGGCGCAGGCGAGTGGCGCCCGTACGCGAGTGGCGCCCGTACGCGGAGGTCGCTACGCGGCCTGTGCCAGCGCCCCCAGCCCCGTGTCCTCCCGGAGCTTCGCCAGCGCGCGCGAGACCGCGCTCTTCACCGTCCCGACCGACACCCCCAGCACGGCCGCCGTCTGCGCCTCGCTCAGGTCCTCGTAGTACCGCAGCACCACCATCGCCCGCTGCCGCTCCGGCAGCCGCAGCACCGCGCGCCACATCGCGTCGCGCATCGCCTGGTGCTCCGCCGGGTCGGGGCCGGGGACGGGGGCGGGCTCGGGGAGGTCGTCGCCCGCGGCGTACTCGTCGACGCGGCGCTTGCGCCACTGCGAGGTGCGGGTGTTGAGCAGCGCGCGGCGCACGTAGCCGTCGAGTGCGCGGGGGTCCTCGATCCGGTCCCAGGCCAGGTAGGTCTGCGCCAGCGCGGTCTGCAGCAGGTCCTCGGCGTCCCAGGGGCTCGTGGTCAGGGAGCGCGCGGTGCGCAGCAGCACCGGCCCCCGCCGCGTCACGTACGCCGCGAAGGTCGGAAGGGGCGGGCGCGATGTGTCCGCCGCGGGGGCGTCGGCACTGCTGGCTGTGGACATGGATCCACGCTAGAAGCGGCACCCTGGTCGGCGGATCGCCCGTAAGTCGCGATGCAGGCTCCACCCGAGGGAGTAGGTGCGCGGCCGGCCGGACCTCCCGTAGGTGGAGGGCGGGCCAGGATACCCGTCCGGGTACTAGGCCGGCGGTCCTATGGTCGCGGCCGGTGCGCGGGCCGCGCTGCCGCACGGGCCGGGAAGCCGGACGTAGCCGAGCGTAGTGCGTATGCACGAGGCGCGGCGGCGGAAGTACTCGATTCCGAGCGGGAAGCCCCCGCGGAACCGTAACCGGGAACGGAAGCGGCCGCGCGGCCGGCACCGTGACGGTGCGGCCGCGCGGCCATCCCCATGAGCACCCCGAACCGCGTGTCCTACCAGAGGTTGGTGAAGGCGATCACCGTGTCCGACTGGTTGACGTAGTTGCCCAGGCCCTGGACGTTGGCGGTGTTGGACTCGTTGGTGCCGAGGCCGCTGTGGACCTGCTGGGTCTGGGCGCTGTTGCCGAGGTTGAGGCCGCCGACGCCGCCGAGCTGGCCGGTGATCCCGTTGTCCGCGTGTGCCACCCCTCCGAAGAGCGCGACAGCGAGCGGCAGAGAAGCCGCCGCGGCCAGGACGCGGGCCGTGCGAGTGCGTGCCATCTGGTTCCTCCTAGGTAACGGAAGACGGTTCCGTTGCCGGTGGTCGACCGGGGGTTCCGGCCGCCTCTCCGGCGGTGTGCGACGTCGCGAGATCATCGTTGCCCGCGGATCCCGGGACTATCGCGGAACGGTGCCCGGTTCCCCCGCAGGCATGGCCGACGCCGGGTAAACCCGCACAGCCGAACGCTTTCGGCTATCGAACATTTGTACGAGACTGGAGCCATGGACAGCTCCGTACACAGCTACGCCCTGACCGCCGCGCTGGCCGCCGCCCGCCGCGGCCTGCCCGTCTTCCCGCTGTCCCGCGCGAAGCAGCCCGCGGTCCGCTCCCCGCACCACGCCGACTGGCCGCGGGTGCCCTGCCGCGGGGAGTGCGGGCGTATAGGCCACGGCGTGTACGACGCGACCACCGACGCCGACGCGATACACACCCTGTTCGCCGCCGCGCCCTGGGCGACGGGGTACGGCATCGCGTGCGGCCGGCCGCCGCATCACCTGATCGGGCTCGACCTCGACGTGAAGACGGGGACGGACGCGCTCGGGGTGTTCGAGTCGCTGCTCGCCGCGCACCGGATCGTGCTGCCGCCCACGGTCGTCGTCCGCACCCCGAGCGGCGGCCGGCACATCTGGCTCACCGGCCGTCCCGGCCACACCGTCCCCAACTCCGCGGGCCGCCTCGCCCCCGGCGTCGACGTCCGCGGCACGGGCGGCTACGTCGCCGGCCCCGGCTCCCGCACCCTGCACGGCGCGTACCGCCTGGCCCCCCGCTCCACCCGCACCCCGGCCCCGGCCCCGAGAGCCCTCCTCCGCCTCCTGACCCCACCCCCACCGACCCCGCCGCCACCACCACCGCCACCGTCACCGGCACACCCGGACCACCAGCCCCCGGACGCCCCGGCCCGGGAACGCCGGGCGGACGCCCTGGTCCGCTTCGTCGCCGCCTCCCGCCCCGGCGAACGCAACGCCCGCCTGTTCTGGGCGGCCTGCCGCGCGTACGAGACGGGCCACGGCCCGGACGTCGCGGCGGCGCTCGTCCGCGCCGCGGTGAGCACGGGCCTCCCGGAGCGGGAGGCGGCGGCGACGGTGGCGTCGGCGGCAAGACACACACCCCCGTAACGCCCCCCGTACAACCCCGCCCCGGAAAAAAGCCCCCCATCCCCCCCAACGACCGATGAGTTCCGCGCGGCCACTCCGTCTACCCCTCAGACAGCGTGCTCCAGGAGCCGAACACCGCAGCCCGGAGAGGGGCCACCACGATGCCGCACAAGATCTTCGTCAACCTGCCCGTGAAGGACCTGGACCGCTCGAAGGCCTTCTTCACCGCCCTCGGCTACCGCTTCGACGAGAACTTCACCGACGAGAACGCCACCTGCCTCGTCATCACCGACGACATCTACGCCATGCTCCTCACGGAGCCGTTCTTCAAGGGCTTCACCAAGAACGAGATCGCGGACACCGCCACCGCCACCGAGGCGATCCTCGCCCTGAGCGTGGACGACCGCGCGGCGGTGGACGAGATCGTCGACAAGGCCCTCGCCGCCGGCGGCACCGTCGCGAACGAACCCAACGACCAGGGCTTCATGTACGGCCGCAGCTTCCTCGACCCGGACGGCCACCAGTGGGAGATCTTCTGGATGGACCCCGCCGCCGCCACCGCATCCTGACCCCGCCCGTCACCCCCATCCCACCCGCAACCCCGCCACCCGAACCGCTAGCCTTGGTCCCTGCCGCCGCCGCGCCGGCGGCAGGGAGAGTTGCCCGAGCGGCCTAAGGGAACGGTCTTGAAAACCGTCGTGGCGTGATCCGTCACCGTGGGTTCGAATCCCACACTCTCCGCCGAGAAGCACCATCTTCGCAGGTCACATGCGGCGCCGTCGTAGCGCGACGACGCCGCTTCTGCGTGCGGGCGTGCGGGCGGCGAGCGCGGGTTGTGCCGCTGTGGCTCTGGCGGGTGGATTGGGCGGGGTCACCAGCGGATTCCAGGCCGCTGCAAGGTTGGTGCAGGGCCGGTTGCGCAGGGTGGGGTACGCAACCGGCCGGGGGCTGCCGTGTGGAGAGGGCGGGTCCGGGGCGACAGCATCACTACTCGGGGGAGTACGGGGATCATGAAGCGGGGTTTCGCTTCGGTGTGGCTGGGCGCGATCGTCGCCGCGGCCGCCGTCGCCGGCTGTGCCGCCGGCGGCGAGGGGTCGGCGCGGGGAGAGGGGCGGCAGGTCGGCGCGGGGGAGGTGCGTGACCTTACCGACGCCGAGCAGATCGTGGTGGACCGGGCCACGCAGCTGCTGGTGCGCGAGTGCATGGAGGAGGCGGGCTTCCGGTACTGGCCGGAGCCGGTCGCCGGCGTCGACGAGCGGCGGGGCGGCGGCTACGTGCTCGACGACGTCGGGTGGGCGCGTCGGCACGGGTACGGTACGCGGCTGCAGGAGAAGGCCCTCGCCGCGCAGAAGAACGACCGGAACCACGCCTACGCCAACGCACTGCCCGAGGCCCGGCGGGTGCGCTACTCGAAGACCCTCGACGGCGATCCGTCCGCCGCCGTGCTGACGGTCGAGCTGCCCGCGGGCGGCACCGTGCAGACGCCGCGGCACGGCTGCCGGGCGGAGGCGAAGGGGACGCTCTACGGAGACTTCCCCGCCTGGTTCCGGGCCGAGAAGACCGCCACCAACCTCACCCCCCTCTACGTGCCCGACCTGCTGGCGGACGAGCGCTTCGGCACCGCCCGCACGGCGTGGTCGGCGTGCATGCGGGCGCGCGGCCACGACTACGCAGACCCGGCCCGCATCCGCGAGCGGCTGCCCCGCCTCACCCGGGGGCTGAGCGAGGCGAAGGCGCACGCCGTGGAGGTGGAGCTGGCCGTGGCCGAGGCCCGGTGCGCCACCGAGGAGACCTCCCTGGTGCGCACCGCGCGCGCCCTGGAGCGCGAGTACCGCGGCGGGCTGCGCGAGTACCGCGACGACGTCGCCGACCACCGGCGTATGCAGCACGCGGCCCTGGAGCGGGCCGAGGAGCTGTGCGGCCCGGCCGCCTGCGACCCGGACAGCTGAGACCGGGACGCACCGAGACCGCCGCATCCCTGCGGCAATCCCTACGGAAGAGGAGCACTCATGCGCAAGATTCCTGCCCTGCTCGCCGCGCTGAGCCTGGCCGGCCTGGGGGCCCTGGTCCCCGCCACCGGCGCCCAAGCGGCCTCCGCGTACTGCGACAACACATGGAAGAAGGCGTCGTCGGGCTACTTCTACGCGTTCGACGGCACGCACTGCAGAGCACGACTGGGCCAGACCCAGGGCAACGACGCGAACTGGGGAACCCGCGGCGGCGGCTTCGAGGGCGACAGCAACAAGGCCAGCTCGATCCTGCACAAGGGCACGTCCGGCCTGGCCGTCGAGGTGTACGACGGGACCGCGTACCGCGGCGCCCGCGCCTGCATCAAGAAGTCCGAGTACTACGTCAGCGACCTCACCGACGACTCCCTGCGCAGCAGCGGCGGGGGTCGCACCAGCGCCAACAACAGCATCTCCTCGCACAGGTGGGTCCAGGAGAGCGCCTGCGGCTCGTTCCTGCACTGACGCGACCGGGACACCGCCCCACCGTCCTCCCCCGCCGCGTCCGCGCGGCGGGGGAGGGCGGCTTCAGGCGAAGGTGATGACCGAGCGGTTGGGCGGGCTGGCCCTGGCCATCGCCTCCAGGGCGGCGTTGGCGCCCTCCAGCCCGATCGGGGTGTGGTCCGGCACGATGCCGTGGGCGGCGGAGAAGGCGAGGGTGTCGCGGGTGTCGTGGGGGGAGCCGGAGGGGTTGAGCATGACGTGGAGGCGGTTCAGGACCATCGGGGCCGGGGGGAGGACCAGGGGGTCGGCGTCGTAGCCGCAGAGGACCAGGGTGCCGTCGGGGGCCAGGCCGGTGAGGGCCGCGGTGGCCGCGGCGGTGGCGGGGGCGGCGTTGAGGATCACGTCGGCGCCGCCGTCCCAGGCCCGCAGGGCCTCCGCCGGGTCGGTGTCGCCGGTGGCGATGAAGCGCTCGGCGCCCAGTTCGCGGGCCGCCGCCTCGCCGCGCGGCGAGCGGCCGAGGGCGGCGACGCGGGCGCCCATCGCGGCGGCGTAGCGGATGGCCAGCGCGCCGACGCCGCCGGTGCCGATCACGGCGACGCGGGAGGTGGCGGTGACGCCCGCCTGGCGCAGGCTGTTGAACGCGGTCAGCCCCGCGCACATCAGCGGCGCCGCGGCCACCGGGTCGAGCCCGTCGGGCAGCGGGGTGACGAAGTCGGCCTTGAGGACGGCGTACTCGGTGTAGCCGCCGTCCATGACGATGCCGGTGATCCGTTTGGCCGGGCAGAGGATCTGCTCGCCGCGCGCGCAGTAGTCGCAGTGCCGGCAGGAGTCGCCGAGGAACTGCGCGCCGACCGTCGTGCCGACGGCCGGCCAGGAGACGCCGGGGCCGAGGGCGGCGACCTCGCCGGTGATCTCGTGCCCCGGGACCACGGGAAAGCGGGCGATGGGCCACCGGCCCTGCACCAGGTCCAGGTCGGTGTGGCAGACCCCGCAGGCGATGATCCTGACCAGGACCTCGCCGGGCCCGGGCTCCGGCACCTCGCGTTCGGTGAGGGTGAGCGGCGCGTCGGCCGCGGTGGCTACCGCCGTGAGCATGGGTGTGGCCCCGTTCCTTCCACCGGCCGTCCGCCGGCCGTCCGCCGGTCGTCCACCGGTCGTCCGCCGGTCGGCACGGATCTGTCGCCACGAATCTAGCGCCCGCTCCCCGCGCGGACCCGGATTGCGCTCCGCAGGTCGCGGCCGCCGGGCGCTACAGCGGCAGCCCCCGGCCGAACACCACCATCGGCCGCCCCGCCCCGTCGTAGTCCGCCACCGTCCGCGCCTCGAACCCCAGCCTGCGGTGGAACGCCTGCGACCCCTCGTTCGCCACCGACGTGATCGCCTTCAGCCGCTCCGCCCCCTGCCGTCCCGCGGCCGTCGCGAACGCCCCGTACAGCTCCCGGCCCAGACCCGTGCCGCGGGCGTCGTCGCGGATGGCGATCAGGTGGACGTACCCCGTGCGGGCCGGGGTGACGAAGCCGAAGACGTAGCCGCGGATGCCGTCGGGGGCGCGGGCGACCAGGCAGGTGTCGCCGAACTCCTGCACCATCGCGAGCAGGTGCAGCGGGCGCAGGTCGCGCTCGCCCCAGTAGCGGGGGTGGTCGGCGAGCACGCGGTGGTAGTCGTCCGCGTCCGCGGGCTCGATGCGGGTGTCCTCGGTGGCCATCGGCTCTCTCTCCTACGTGACCGGCGGCTACGGCGTGGCGTCCGCCAGGGCCTCCGTGATCTGGCGGGCGGTGTTGCGGGCGACGAGGGGGTTCGTCGCCGCGTACGTCGTGTACGCGTTGAGCCCCGTCGTCAGCGCCCAGCCCCGGCCCCGGGCCCACGCCGCGTCGTCCACGCCCAGCGCCCCGCGGAACGCGGCGCGCGGGCCGGCGTCCAGCAGGGTCCAGGCGATGACCAGGTCGCAGGCGGGGTCGCCGACGCCGAGGCCGCCGAAGTCGAGGACGGCGCTCAGGTGGCCGGAGCGGGTGAGGAGGTTGCCGTTGTGCATGTCGCCGTGGAACCACACCGGCGGCCCGGGGCGGTCCCCTGCCTCGACGGCCGCCTCCCACACCGCCGTCAGCGCGCGGGCGTCGAACGTGCCGTCTGCGCCCACCGCCGCGATCGCCGCCCGCGTCGCGCGGTCGCGGTCGCGCAGCGGTACGGCCGGGGAGAGCAGCCCGTACGAAGCATCGGACGGAGACGTGGACGGTGACGGAGACGTGGACGGTGACGGAGACGTGGACGGAGACGGTGACGCCGCCGCCGGCAGCGGCAGGCCCTGCAGCGCGCGCAGGAACGCCGCCGTGTCGGCGGCGGCCTCCTCCGGGTCGGCCAGCCCGCCGGGCGTCGCCGTCTCGCCGTCGAGCCACCGCGACACCGACCAGTGCCACGGGTAGCCGAACGCGGGCTCGCCCACCTCCAGCGGCGCCGGGACCGCCAGCGGCAGGTGCGGGGCGAGCCGCGGCAGCCACAGGAGTTCCTTCTCGGCCTGCCCCGCCGCCCAGTCGCCGCGCGGGAGGCGTACGGACATGGCGTCGCCGAGGCGGAAGATCACGTGGTCCGAGCCGCCGGGGTGCAGACGCCGCAGCGGCAGGTGCGCCCACCTCGGGAACTGCGCCGCCAGCAGGCGCCCGGCGAGCGCCTCGTCGACGACGGGGGCGGCGGCGGTCGCGTCCGCGGTCGTTCCCGCGCTGGTCTCGGCCGTCAAACGTCTCTCCTCCCGGCCTGCGGTCCACCTCATCCCATCCCCCGGCCGCCCGCGCTGTCGAACGGTTTTCGCGGTCACACGGGTGGGATCCGGGGAAGACGCGTGACTCGAAAATCGAACACGTGTCAGAATAACTGCGTGACCCACACCTTCCCCGAAGACCTCGTCCAGACCCAGCGCGACTGGTACGCGGTGTATCGCAGGCTCGCCGAGGAGCCGCGGCACAGCGCCAGTGAAACCGCCGTCCTGCGGCGGCGATTGCTGCGGCTGTCGGTGCGGGTGTCCACCCATCCGTACTGGCAGACGGCGGGCGGCCGACGGCCGGCCGCCCGGATGGCGCTGAAGGAGGCTGCCTGGGCGGAGGTGCGGGCGGAGAGCGGGCGGGGCGGGTGACGCCACGGGCCGCGGAGGCGGCCGCCGGCCGGTCGCGAAGGCCGGGCGGTCGCGGCGGGCGGCTGGTCACAGGAGGACGGCTGGTCGCAGGTGGACGGCTCCGCAGACGGCCGGTCGCGGGCGCGGCCGGCATGCCGCACGGGCCGCCAGACGGCCGGACCCGGGCAGGGGACGGGTCCGGCGGTACGGGCAGGCCGGTGCGGGGCGTTCCGGGCGGGGCGGTGACGGGCCCCGGCCGTGAGCCGGTCCGGGCCGGGTGAGGGGCAGGGCCGCATGAGGGACGGCCCTGAACACCCGGCCCGGGCCTCCCCGCGCAGCGCCCGGCCCCGCGAGGACCGGCTTCCGCGGGGCGGTGCAGCCGGCCTTGGCGTCGACTCCGCGGGCCGCAGCACCGGTCTCGCGGGTCTTACCCGGCCGCGGACGGCGGCTGCCCGCCCCCGCGCCCAGCACCGACGTCCGGGCGCGGCACAGCCCCGCCGCGGATGCGCGTCGCCCCACACCGCACCGCGGCACGCGGCCCCCGCGCCCGCCGACGCACCACGGCCGGCCGGCCGGACACCCCGCTCGGGTGCCCGGCCGGCCGGCCGCTGCCGACTCGCTGCCGCCGCCGGCTCGCTACTGGTCTCCCTCG
This sequence comes from Streptomyces sp. CNH099, assembly GCA_000514715.1. Taxonomy (GTDB): domain Bacteria; phylum Actinomycetota; class Actinomycetes; order Streptomycetales; family Streptomycetaceae; genus Streptomyces; species Streptomyces synnematoformans. The sequence continues at coordinate 178,925 of AZWL01000005.1, forward strand.
CGCTCGCCGAGCGTGACCTCCGTGGTCTGCTGGTCGCCGCCGCGCTCGTAGGTGATCTCCACCTTGTCGCCCGGCTTGTGCGACCACAGCTGGGCGATCAGCGTCGGTCCGCTGTCGATGACGGTGTCGTCCAGCCTGGTGATGACGTCCCCGGACGCCAGCCCCGCGTCGGCCGCCGGCCCGCCGGGCGTCACCGGCTCGCCGGCCCCGTTCGCCGACTCGCTGATCTTCGCGCCCTTGCCCCGGTACGAGTTGTCGACGGAGACGCCGATGATCGCGTAGACGGGCTCGCCGGTGTCGATGAGCGTGCCGGCGACCCAGTCGGCCTGGTTGATCGGGATCGCGAAGCCCAGGCCGATGCTGCCGCCCTGCCCGCCGCCGAACGGGCTGCCGCTGTCCGCCGGGCGGATCGCGGAGTTGATGCCGATGACGTTGCCGGCGTGGTCGAGGAGCGGGCCGCCGGAGTTGCCGGGGTTGATGGAGGCGTCGGTCTGCAGGGCGTTCATGTACGACTCCTGCTGGCCGGTCGCGTCGCCGGAGGCCACCGGGCGGTGCTTGGCGCTGACGATGCCGGTGGTGACCGTGCCCGACAGGCCGAAGGGCGAGCCGATGGCGATGGTCTGGTCGCCGACGTCGACCTTGTCGGAGTCGCCGAGGGGCAGCGGCGTCAACTCGGCGCCGGAGGGGTCGGCGAGCTTGATGACGGCCACGTCGTAGCCGCTGGCCTGGCCGACCACCTCGGCGTCGTACGTCTTGCCGTTGGAGAACGTCGCCGTGAGCGAGCCGGCGCCCTCGGCGCCCGCCACGACGTGGTTGTTGGTGAGGATGTGGCCCTGCTTGTCGTAGACGAAGCCGGTGCCGGTGGCGGCGCCCTCCTGGCCGGTGCCGGTGTCGCCGGCGCCGCCGGCCTCGATGGTGACGACGCTGGGCAGCGCCTTGTCGGCGATGCCGGCGACGGAGCCGGGCGGGTTCTCGATCTCCTGGCCGTCCGGGGTGCCGGAGACGGTCGTCGACGAGCTGCCGGAGTCGTCGTCGCGCTCGGCCGCCCAGTACCCGATGCCGCCGCCGATCCCGCCGCCGAGCAGCGCGGCGACGAGGGTGGCCGCGACGAGCGTGCCCGTGCGCCGGCCGCCGTTCCCGGACGGGCGGGGCGCGGAATCCCAGCCGCCGCCGCCCGGGGGCTGGGCGCTGCCCCAGCCGGGCTGGGTGGGGGGCGGGGTGCCCGCCGGTCCCGGACCTGCCGCACCCGGACCCGCCGGTCCCGGACCGCCCGGGCCCGCCGGTGCGGCCCCCGCCGGTGCGGCGCCCGCCGGAGGCGGGGGCGGGGGCCACTGGGGTCCGGCGCCGCCGGAGGGGCCGGCGGCGCCGGTCGGCCCGGCCTGACCTCCGGTGGGCCCGGTGTGGCCGCCGGAGCCTGTGCCGCCCGCGGCGCCGACCGCGGCGAACTGCTCCGTACGCCCCTCACCGCGGCCCCCGGTACCCGGGCCGCCCGGAGAGCCGGCAGCGTCCGAACCACCCGGCCCTTCCGGTCCCGCGGGCCAGGCTCCCCCGGCCGACCCGCCGCTCGCGCGCTCAGGAGACTCGACCGGAGACCTCGCTCCCGCATCCGGCGGCGGAAAATCCGGCCGCGGAGGCGTCGCGCCGTCGTTCTCGGTGCTCACAGCTTTCTCCTTCACGTCTCACGCCAGGTGCCGGTTGCGTGTACCCGCCCAACCAGGTTCCCGCACCGGTTGTCAGCGGACGGTAAACCGCACCTAGTCTTTGGCTGACATCCTTTACTTCGGACATACGTGGCGCATCCCCTGGGTGGCAGACGAGGGCCCGGCCAGGGGGCGTGCCGGGTGGCACGATGAGCCGGTGAGCCAACCACCAGCGGATCGGCCGTACGGGCGTACGGGGTCGGGCCCGCCCGCCGTCGTCGCGCACCGGGGCGCGTCCGAGGACGCGCCGGAGCACACGCTGGCGGCATACCGCAAGGCCATCGAGGAAGGCGCCGACGCCCTGGAGTGCGACGTGCGGCTCACCGCCGACGGCCATCTCGTCTGCGTCCACGACCGGCGCGTCAACCGTACCTCCGACGGCCGCGGCGCCGTCTCCGCACTGGAGTTGGCCGATCTCGCCGCGCTCGACTTCGGCTCGTGGAAGGCGCGCGAGGAGCGCCGCGACGAGGTGGGGCGGCGGCAGCGCGAGACGCCCGAGGAGCCGGACTGGGAACGCACCTCGGTACTCACCCTGGAGCGGCTGCTGGAGCTGGTGACCGACGCCGGGCGGCGGGTGGAGCTGGCGATCGAGACCAAGCACCCGACCCGCTGGGCGGGTCAGGTGGAGGAGAAGCTGGTGGAGCTGCTGCGCCGCTTCGGCCTCGCCGGCCCGGCGGGCTCCGGCGCGCGGGCCGGCACGGCGCCCGGCGCCGGCGCCGCCCCTGGCCCCGCCCCTGCCCGCGCCCCCGCCGGCGACGAGTCCCCCCTCGTGCGGGTGATGAGCTTCTCCGCCCGCTCGCTGCACCGCGTCCACGCCGCCGCGCCCGCCGTCCCGACCGTCTTCCTCATACAGTTCCTCCTCCCCCGCTTCCGCGACGGCCGCCTCCCGCGCGGCGTCGGCATCGCCGGCCCGAGCCTGCGCATCGTCCGCAGCAACCCCGGCTACGTCGCCCGGCTCCACCGCGCCGGGCACCGCGTCCACGTCTGGACGGTCGACGAGCCCGAGGACGTCGCCATGTGCGCCCGCCTCGGCGTCGAGGCCGTCATCACCAACCGCCCCCGCCAGGTCCGCGACCAGCTGGCCCGCATCGGCTACGACACTCCGCCGACCGACGATGCGTGACTACGCGTAGTACACCGGCGCACGCACTGCGTACGGTTACGTAACGAGTGCACCAACGGTCGCCGGTTGGCCGGTTTCCGATCCACCCGGCGGGGGCATTGACTCCCTGTTGCGGGGCGAGGAGATCGTTGGGGGTGGTGATGTTCGTGGTGGCACAGCAGGCGCCGGCTTCGTCCATCGCCGTTCCCCACGGCCCGGACGGGGTGGGGCTGGCGCGGCGCCGCCTCCGCGCCGATCTGCGCGCCCGGGGGATGGCGGAGACGACGGTGGACGACGCGGTCCTCGTCCTGTCCGAGCTGCTCAGCAACGCCTGCAGACACGCCAGACCGCTGGCCACGGCCGCGGCGACCGCGGACGCGGAGGTGCTCGAACGGGCCTGCGCGGACGCCTCCCCGGCGCCCGCCCCGGGCTGCGTGCCGGCGCCTGCCGCCGCCGTCCCGGCCCCCGCCGCCACGGTTCCCGCCGAGCCGCCCGCCGTCCCGTCCCCCGGTACCGGGGACACCCGCGTGCGGGCCGACTGGCACGTCGACCCGGACGGCCGCGTCACCGTCTCCGTCACGGACGGTGGCGGACCCACCCGACCACTTCCCGCCACACCCTCGGTCACCGCCAAGGGCGGCCGGGGGCTGGCCATCATCTCCTCCCTCGCCTGCGACTGGGGCGTGCGCTACGACCCCGGTCCCCTCGGCGAGGTCACGGTCTGGGCGTCCCTGCCCGGCGCCTGACCCGCCCGGCCCGGCCGCCGAACCGGCCGCCGCGCCCCCGCACCGCACGCTGGGACTAGGCTCCGGCGGTACGTGACACGTCCGCGCCCCGAACGGAGCAATCCAGCCATGGCGAAGAAGCGCCGCCCCCGTACGCAGGCCGCCCAGCCCGCCGCCGTGCCCGCCGGCGAGATCCCCGTCGTCGGCGCCCGCGAGCCCTGCCCGTGCGGCTCCGGCCGTCGGTACAAGGCGTGCCACGGCCGTGCCGCCGCGCAGGCCGTCACCGAGCTGGTCCGCCGGCCCTTCGAGGGGCTGGCCGGCGAGTGCGACTGGGTGGCGCTGCGCGAACTGGTGCCCGCGGGCACCGCCGGGCTGACGCTCACCGCCGGCCTTCCCGACGACGTGCCGTCGCTCACCCTCGCCACCGTGCTGCCCATGGCCTGGCCGGCGCTGCGCCGCGACGACGGCGCGGTGCTCCTCGGGCTGCAGAACGACACCGCCTCCGGCGACATCAGCCGCGACCTGGCCGACGTACTGCAGCGCGCGCTGACCACCGCCCCCGGCTCCCCGGTCGAGCCGGCCGCGCTTGCGGGCGGCGGGGCGGGCGGCGACGCGGCCGGCGGGCCGCGGCTGCAGGACCTCCTCGACACCTCGGTGCCGCTGCAGCCGGTCGTGCACGACGGGTTCGAGTTCTGGCTGGACGACGCGGAGTCGGCCACCGGCGAGGTCGCCGCCTCGCTGGAACGGGCCAACTCCGCGGCGATCCCCACCGCCCGCCTCGACGGCGTGGAGGCGGCGTACTGGTGCGCGGCGCCGGAGAAGAACCACCTCCGCTGGGTCATGCCCCACCCCGAGGAGCGGCTCCTGGACGCCCTCGCCCGGCTGCACGCGGCCGGCACCTCGGCGCTGGCGGACGAGACCCGGCTCGTCGGGTCGTTCCGCGCGCACGGGCTCGTGGTGCCGGTGTGGGACCTGCCGTCGTCGATGACGGCGGCGGACTGCGAGAAGCCGGCCGCGGAGTTCGGGGAGCGGCTGGCGGCGGCGCTGGCCGTGACCGAGCCGCTCACCGGGGCGGAGCGCAAGGCGCGCGGCGGCCTTGCGAACCGCCAGGTGACACTCAGCTGATCATCTGCATACCGAGTGGTATGACGGGGCTCATCATTTGACGGGAATTACGGTGTTCGAATTTGCGAAACGCCGAAGTGTTGTTACCGTCGCTTGTAGCCCGGTCGCTGGTGCATCCCCCGTCGCCAGCGGCCGGGCCTTTGTCTGCCCGGCCGCTGTCTGCGCGGCCGCCGACGCCGCGGCGGAGTTCCGGCGGAAAGTGCCCCGGACCCGCCGCCGTACGCGCCGGTCAGCCGGCGAGTCTGCTGCCCCCGTCGGGGGCCGCGGCCACCGCCTCCACCAGCACGTCGACGACCGACGCCACCGGCGGCAGCCACGGCGCGCCGCCGCCGTCCGGCCGCGGCGCCCGCTCCCAGCGGACCCGGCCGGTGCCCGTCTGCGACGGCGGCAGCGCCAGGTAGCCGCCAGCGCCGTGGAAGCCGAGGGAGGCCGGCACCCAGCCGTGCGCGCCGAGCAGCTCGCCGAGTTCGTCGTAGGCGTACGGGGCCACCAGCAGCGCCCAGCGCTCCGGCGTGGCCACCACCGGCCCGGTACGCACTCCGAGCCGGTCCAGCCGGGTCAGCGCCCGGGCGGCGGTCACCGCGGGCAGGCTGACGGCGCTCGGCGCACGGCCGCCGGTGGCGAGCAGCACCGGCGCGTCCGGCCGCCGCTCCCACCACCAGCGGACCATGCGCGGGTCCGTGGTCGCGGCGAGCACGCCGGGGTCGTGGGGATGGGCTCCGGGTGCGGCGCACTCCGGATAGGGGCAGGCGCACGCGCGGTCGCGCGGCCGGTCGGCCGGGGCCGGCGCGGGCGCCGAGGTCCGGGTCGAGGTCGGATTCGGATTCGTGTTCGGGGTCTGCGTCCGGTCCCGGCGGCCGCGCCGCGGGGATTCGAGGCCCGCTCCGGGCACGACGGGCCACTGCCACTGCGAAGCGAACGTCAGCGCCGCGTCCGGCAGCGCCCGCTGCCCGTTACGCCTGCGCCGCTTTCCGGGATATTCGCGCATAAGCGCTCATCCTTCCGTGGCACCAGGGTCTGCTGGCCGATCACCTTGCGAGGGTCATGCAGTCACTGCGGTCTCGTTGCGGTGTCTCTGCTGCGTCGGTGCGCTGCTCGGTGCGTCGGGGCGTGCGATGGCACAGCACGCGATGGCGGAGCCCGGGCTCTGTTCTGTAGGACGCACTGCCGCCTGGGCGGGTTCCTGCCGTTGCCGGCTTGTGTGGGGACCTCCGTGTCGAAATCCAGTCGACCGCAATTGAACAGAGCACCCGTCGATTTTAAGCCAATCTCAACAGCCCCGCGGACACCACCATGCCCAAGCCGACAACACTGGACATCGCATCACCAGTCCGTGTAAATGTGGATCTATTGCGAGTGGTGCAGCATGAGATGGGGGTCTGCGATGCTGTTGAGCGCGATGCATATGCCGGTCAGGCCCGTACGGAGGGGCCGCCCCGTACCGCGGTCCGCGGGTGCGCGACCGCTGCGCGAAAGCCGTCGGCGTTGAGCACCCCACCGTTCCCGAATGTGGCTGGAATTGAGCTGCAACGGCTCCTCCGACCCGCTATCGCCCACCCTTCCGAGTCCTCCGCTGCCTCGTACGACCGCCTGTCCGCCTGGGCCGGCGACCTCACCGCGCTGCACGAGCTGACGGGACGCCTCGCCCGCACCACCGAGTTGACGGAAGCGCTGTACGAGATCGTGCGCGCCGGTGCGGAACTCGTCGGCGCGCGCCGGGGATTCGCCGTGCTGCAGCCCGCCGACGGCCGCGGCCCCGACATCCGCGTGGGGTACGGCATCGGCGCCGCGGAGCTGGGCGCGATGGAGACCGTGCCACGCGCGTCCACGTCGCACGGACGCCTCCTCGACGCCACCGCCGCCGCCCGCCCCGCCGACGTCTGCCGCCCCGACCTCGCCGCGGAACCCGACCTCCACCCCCGCCACCGCGACGTCGCCGTGCGCCTCGGCTACGCGGCCGGCTACGCGGTGCCGCTCGCCGCGGCGGCGCCGTGGCCGGCCGCGCGGCCGGCGGCGGGACCGGGCCCCGGCGCCGGGCCGGCGGGCGCCGGGCGCCCGGGGGCGGGACAGCCGGACCAGGGCGGTATGGCACAGCCGGGCCAGAAGGGATCCGGCCAACGGGACGCGGCGCCCCCGGGGCAGTGGCCCGGGCAGCCGTGGCCGGGGCAGCGGGAGCCGGCGCCGCCGGAGGACGCGGCGTACGGCCGACCCGGGCAGCCGGGTCCGGGGCAGCCCGGCTACCGGCCGCAGGGACCGGCCGCTCCCGCCCGGGGCCGGCCGGCGTACGGGCCCGCGGCCCCCGGGCCGCCGGCGCCGGGCCGGCCGGGCTCCGGGCAGCCCGTACCGGCGCAGTCCGGCGGCACACCCGTCCCCGTGCATCCGGATGCGGCGCCCCCCGCACCGCCGGGCGCGCCCGGCCACGGACCGCCCGGACCGCCCGGCCCGCCCGTACCTCCCGGACCCGCCACACCGCCCGGTCCGTACCCGCACGCCGCCACACCGCATGCCACCAACCCTCCGCAGGCCGGCAGTCCGCACGCCGCCACGCCCCACGCCGGCCCGCTTCTCGGCGCCGTCGAGTGGCTCTACGACGCACCCGCCCGCCCCACCGACCGGCAGCGCCGCATCGCCGGCCTCTACGCCCGCCACGCCAGCGACCACCTCGCCCGCCTCCTCGACCTGGCCCGCGCGCGCACCGCCGCCGACGGCGTCCGCGCCGCCCTGCTCCCCGCCCGCCTCCCGCGCGTCCCCGGCGCCCGCGTCGCCGTCCGGCACCGCAGCGGGCCTCTCGGCGGCGGCGACTTCTACGACGTCCTCCCCCTCCCCGACGGCGCCCTCGGCCTCGCCGTCGGCTCGGCCGGCGGCGGCGGGCCCGCCGCGGTCGCCGCGATGGGGCAGTTGCGCACGGGGCTGCGGGCGTACGCGGTGATGGAGGGCGAGGACCCCGTCGCCGTCCTGTCCGACCTGGAACTCCTGATGCGGCTCACCGAACCCGGGCGCCGCGCCACCGCCCTCTTCGCGTACGCGCCGCCCGGCCGCCGCAGCATCGTCGTCGCCGGCGCCGGCCACTGCCCGCCGCTGGTCACCGGCCCGTGGCGCACCGAGTACGCCGAGACCTCGCTGTCCGCCCCGCTGAACATGCTGACCTGCTGGGAGGCCCCCAGCGTCACGATCGACCCCGCCCCCGGAGAAACCGTCCTGCTCTACACGGACGGCCTCCTCCACCGCACCGGCCGCCCCGCCGAGCAGGCCATGACCCGCCTCCACCACGCCGCCGCCACCGCCCCCGCGCCCGTACGCGACGACCCCGAGGCGCTCACCGACCACGTCCTCGCCCGCCTCCTGCCCGCCGGCCCCGGCGACGGGCCCGGCGACGGCGACGGCGCCGACCACCCGGAGGACGTCGTCCTGCTCGCCGTCCAGCTCACCGGCTGACGCCGCCGTACGGGCCGTAGGAGCCGTCGGAGCCGTACGAAACGTCACTGCTCGCGGGAGCCACGAGCCCCGCCCCCGGCCGTACGCTGGGAGGCGGCCGACGCATCGCAGAGGAGGAAGCCGTGACCGAGGAGCAGCCCCAGACCCGGACGCCCGAGACCGCGGAGACCGTGGAGCCGACGGCGACCGCGCAGGGCGCCGACGGCGCGGACGGGGCGGACGGCGCGCAGGAGCAGGCCGTCAAGCCGCGCAAGAACGGCCTGTACGGCGGCCTCTCGGACGAACTCGCCGAGAACATGAAGTCCGGCTGGGCCGACACCGAACGGCACGACCTCGAACCCGTCCCGCAGGCCCCGTACGCCGCCCGCCGCCGCGCCGCGCTCTCCGCCCGCTTCCCCGGCGAACGCCTCGTCGTGCCCGCCGGCAACCTCAAGACGCGGGCCAACGACACCGACTACCCCTTCCGCCCCTCTTCCGACTACGCCTACCTCACCGGCGACCAGACCGAGGACGGCGTCCTCGTCCTGGAGCCGGTGACCGCCGGCGACGGCACGCCGGGCCACGAGGCCACCGCGTACCTGCTGCCGCGCTCCGACCGCGACAACGGCGAGTTCTGGCTCTCCGGCCAGGGCGAGCTGTGGGTCGGCCGGCGCAACAGCCTCACCGAGAACGAGAAACTGCTCGGCCTGCCCGTCAAGGACGTACGCAAGCTCGCCGAGCACCTCGCGGCGGCCACCGGCCCCGTACGGCTGCTGCGCGGCTACGACGCCGCCGTCGAGAAGGCGCTGACCGACAAGGTCACCAAGGAGCGGGACGAGGAGTTCCGCGTCTTCCTCTCCGAGATGCGGCTCGTCAAGGACGAGTTCGAGATCGCGGAGCTGGAGTACGCCTGCGAGTCCACCGCGCGCGGCTTCGAGGACGTCGTGAAGGTCCTCGACCGGGCCGAGGCCACCGGCGAGCGCTACATCGAGGGCACGTTCTTCCTCCGCGCCCGCGTCGAGGGCAACGACGTCGGCTACAGCTCCATCTGCGCCGCCGGCCCGCACGCCACCACGCTCCACTGGGTGCGCAACGACGGCGCGGTCCGCGCCGGCGAGCTGCTCCTGCTCGACGCCGGCGTCGAGACCCGCAACCTCTACACCGCCGACGTCACCCGCACCCTCCCCATCGACGGCACGTTCACCCCGCTGCAGCGGCGGATCTACGACGCCGTGTACGAGGCGCAGGAGGCGGGCATCGCCGCCGTGCGGCCGGGCGCGGCGTACCGCGACTTCCACGACGCCGCGCAGCGGGTGCTGGCCGCGAAGCTCATCGAGTGGGGGCTGCTGCAGGTCGAGGACGTGGACAAGGTGCTGGAGCTGGGGCTGCAGCGGCGCTGGACGCTGCACGGCACCGGGCACATGCTCGGCATCGACGTCCACGACTGCGCCGCGGCCCGCACGGAGGAGTACGTGGGCGGGACGCTGCGGGCCGGGATGTGCCTGACGGTGGAGCCGGGGCTGTACTTCCAGCCCGACGACCTCACGGTGCCCGAGGAGTACCGGGGCATCGGGGTGCGGATCGAGGACGACATCCTCGTGACGGAGGACGGCTGCCGGAACCTGTCGGACGGCCTGCCGCGGCAGGCCGACGAGGTGGAGGCGTGGATGGCGCGGCTGCGCCCGTGACCCGCGCGGCGTGACGGAGCACCGGCCGGCGCGTACGGGCGGACACCGGCCGGTGCACCGGGGAAGACGCAGGACGGCCGCGGAAGGTTCGCCGAGTTCCGCGGCCGCGCGTCCCGGCCCGCTCACCGGCGGTCCACCGGCCGCCCGCTCACCGGCCGCCCGCTCACCGGCCCGCCGTTAGTCCGCCGGCCCGCCCGCGGGCGGGTCGGCGAGCGGCAGCCGTACGGTGAACAGCGCCCCGCCGCCCGGCGCGTCGCCGACGCCGATCGTGCCCCCGTGCCGCTCGACCACGTTCCGGACGATCGCCAGCCCCAGGCCCGCGCCGCCGTCGTCGCGGCTGCGCGCGTCGTCGAGGCGGACGAACCGCTCGAAGATCCGCTCCCGGTCGGCCGCCGGCACCCCCGCGCCGTCGTCCGCGACCTCCAGCACCGCCCACGCCCCCGCGCGGCGCACCCGCACGTCGACCCGGCCGGCGGCGTGCCGTACGGCGTTGTCCACCAGGTTGCCGACGACGCGCGCCAGCTGGCTGCGCGACCCGGTCACCGTCGCGTCGGCCGGCTCGCCGGCCACCACCGCCACCCGGCCCGCGTCCCCCCGGCCCTCGGCGTCACGCCGCGCCACGTCCTCGCGCACCAGCGCGCCCAGCGCCACCGGCTTGCCCACCGGCTCCTCGCCGGCGTCCAGCCGGGCCAGCAGCAGCAGGTCGGCGGCGAGGTCCTGCAGCCGCACGGTGTCCGCCACGGCGCCGTCGAGGTCGAGGAGTTCGGGGTGGGCGGCGGCGACCTCCAGCTGGGTGCGCAGCGAGGCGATGGGGCTGCGCAGCTCGTGCGAGGCGTCGGCGACGAAGCGGCGCTGGCGCTCGACGGACTCCTCCAGCGCGGTCAGGGTCTCGTTGGTCGTACGGGCCAGCCGGGCGACCTCGTCGCGGGTGGCGGGCTCGGGGACGCGGCGGGAGAGGTCGGTGGAGGCCGTGATGGCGGCCATCTCACCGCGGATGCCCTCGACGGGGCGCAGCGCGCGCCGCGTGACCAGCCAGGTCACCCCGGCCACGACGGCGAGCAGCGGCACCAGGCCGGCGAGCATGGCGCGGCCGACGGTGTCGACGGCGTTCTGCTCGGTGTCCAGGGGGACGCCGGCCCAGACGGTGTAGGTCCGGTCCCGCGGGGAGGTGGTCTTGAGACCGGCGAACCGGTAGTCGCCGAGCCTGCCGTCGAGTACGGCCCGGCCGTCGTCGTACTCGGCCTGGTCCGCGACCTCGCCCCGGCGCGGGTCGGCGGCGTCGGGGTCCGTGCCGGTGTCGTCGTCCGCGTCGTCGTCGGAGTCGTCTGCGCCGTCCGCGTCGTCCGCGTCGTCGTCGGAGTCGTCGTCCGCGTCGTCGTCCCCTGTGGGCGACGGGGTGGGGGTCGGGGTCGCGGAGGGCCGGGTGCGGGTCTCGGGCGGGGGGTCGGTGGCGGCCCCGCCGGCGCCGTCGAGGTGCGTGAGACCGTCGCTGACCAGCAGGATCGCGTCGTCGTCCGCGCGTACGACCATGGGGCTGTCGTCGGGGAGGTCGATGTCGGCGAGCGGGACGCCGTTGCTCAGCTCGGTGGCGATCCGGCGGGCGTTCACCTCGGCCTGCAGGGCGGCCTGGTCGTGCAGGTTGGAGCGGAGTACGAGCAGCACGGCGACGCCCGCGGCGACCAGCGCCAGGGCGACGACGGCCGTCGCGCCGACCGCGGCCTTGGCGCGTACCGAGGAGAACGGGTTACGCACGGGCCCCGCCGCCGGCCGGGTCGGGACGGGGGTCCGGGTCGGCGAGCCGGTAGCCGGCGCCGCGCACGGTCTGGATGGTGCGGGTGCCGAGCTTGCGGCGCAGCGTGCTGACGTAGACCTCGACGATGTTGGGGTCGCCGTCGTAGGCGAAGTCCCAGGCGTGGTCGAGGATCTCGGACTTGGCCACGACCTCGCCGGCGCGCTGCGCCAGCACCTCCAGGACGGCGAACTCCTTGGCCGTCAGCGTCACCTCCGTCCCGCCGACGTGCACCCGGCGGGCGGCCGGGTCGACGGCGAGGGCGCCGACGCGCAGCACGGGCGCGGCGGTGCGGCCGCGGCGGCGCAGCAGGGCGCGTACCCGGGCGAGGAGGACGACGTAGCTGAAGGGCTTGGTGAGGTAGTCGTCGGCGCCGGTGTCGAGGCCCTCGGCCTCGTCGTACTCGCCGTCCTTGGCGGTCAGCATGAGGATCGGGGTCTCGTCGCCGGCGGCGCGCAGGGCGGCGCAGACGCGGTAGCCGTTCATGCCGGGGAGCATGATGTCGAGGACGACGAGGTCGTAGTCGGTCTCGGTGGCCCGGTGCAGGCCCTCGACGCCGTCGTGCACGACGTCCACGGCGAAGCCCTCGGCGGCGAGCCCGCGGGCGAGGGAGGTGGCGAGGCGTCGTTCGTCCTCGACGATCAGCAGTCGCATGCCCCCAGGGTGGCAAACCGAAGCTGAAGAACCCTTCAGGTGGCTTCAGGGTGCCTTCAGGATCGTTCAGGCAGCTTGGTCTCCGTCAGCACACAGCGGCAGAAGCCGCCGGAAGCGGGAGGAACCCTCATGAAGCGCAACATCGTCATCGCCGCCGTCGCCACCGCCGCGCTGGTCACGGGCGGCACGGTGACCGCGGTGGCGGTCGCGGACGACGACGGGGCGGAGGCGGCCTCGATGCCGGCGGACGTGCGGGTGGGCGACGACGGCGCCGACGACCGGGACGACCGCGACGACCGCGACGACGACGGTGACGGTGACGACCGGGACGACGACGGCAGGGACGACGACGGCGACGACCGCGCCGAGGCCGAGGCGCTCGCGGCGGCGAAGGTGACCGTCGACGACGCCGTCGCGGCGGCGCTGCAGGAGCGGGCCGGCACGGTGGAGTCGGCCGAGTTCGACGGCGACGACCGCGGCGCCCACCGGTGGGAGATCGACATCCTCGGCGACGACGGCACGTGGTACGAGGTCGCCGTCGACGCCGGCAGCGGCGAGGTCGTCGCCGACCGCGACGACCGCGACGACCGCAGGGACGACGACGGCAAGGACGACGACCGCGACGACCGCGGCGACGACTGATCGCCGCGGACGGAGGCCGGCGCCGGGACCCCGTGGTTCCCGGCGCCGGCCTCGTGCCGTCACCCCGCTACCCCTTGCCGGTGGCGCGTCCGTACTGCAGCAGCGCCCACGTCACGCAGCCGAAGGAGAGCACGGAGACGACGGAGCGGACGTTGTTCCACCGCACCCACCTGTCCTCCATCCGCTCCCGCACGGCCGCCAGGTCCTTGATCTGGTCGACGGCGCCGGCCGCGTCCAACTCGTCGTTCAGCGGCACGTTGACGGCGAAGGTGATGACGAGCATGACCGCGTACAGCGCCAACGCCGCGATCACCCACGGCAGCGCCTTCGACCGCTGGTCGCCGTCCGCGCCGAGCAGCAGCCCGCCGGCCAGCAGCAGGAGGACGATCGCGCCGCCGAAGCTGAGGGCGAACCAGCCGTTCATCATCGCCCTGTTCATGTGCTGGAAGGTCTCGACGAAGCTGCGGTCGCCGGCGCGGGCGAGGCCCGGCATCACCGAGTACGACCAGACGTAGAACAGCCCGGCGCTCAGCCCCGTGGTGAGGACGGCCGCGAACAGCACCGCCGTGCGAAGGTCAGACATTCCAGGCTCCTCTCTCGGCCGCGTCGCGCACGAAGTCGGTGAAGTCGCGGGGCGCGCGTCCCAGGGCCTGCCGTACGCCGTCGGACAGGTGTGCGTTGCGGCCGTCGAGGATGCGCGTGAACAGCTCGGCGAAGATCTCGACGAACTCCTCCGGCAGCTGCCCGGCGACCACCTCGCGGAACTGCTCGTGGGTGACCGGCACGTACCGCACCTCGCGGCCCGTGGCCTTGCTGATCTCGGCCGCGGCCTCGCCGAACGTGAGCAGCCGGGGGCCGCTCAGCTCGTACGTGGTCCCACTGTGCCCGTCCTCGGTGAGGGCCGCGACCACGACGTCGGCGATGTCGCGGGTGTCGACGAACGGCTCGGGCACGTCGGCGGCGGGCAGGACGAGTTCGCCGCCGAGCACCGGGTCGAGGAGGAAGTCCTCGTCGAAGTTCTGCATGAACCAGGCGCAGCGGACGACGGTCCACTCCGCGCCGGACTCCTTGACGGCGTCCTCGCCGGGGTGGCATTCGGGTTCGCCGCGCCCGGAGAGCAGCACGAACCGCCGCACCCCGGCGCGTACCGCCGTCTCGGTGAACGCGCGCAAGGCGGGGGCGGCGGCGGGGTCGGCGAGGTCGGGGGCGTAGGTGAGGTAGGCGGCGCGGACGCCGCGGAGTGCGGGCTCCCAGGTGGCGCGGTCGTGCCAGTCGAAGGGGACCTCGCTGCGGCGGGAGACGGCGCGGACGGCGCGGCCGCGGGCGGCCAGCTGCTCCGCGACGCGGCGGCCGGTCTTGCCGGTGCCGCCGACGACCAGGTGGGTGTGCTGCTCGGTGTTCGTCATATCCCCAGTGAAGCCGCGCCGGGCTGGACGCTCCATGGTTCAGAGGCTCGTCCGCATACGCGAGCGTCTACCCTGGCCGGTATGGACTCGCTCGGCGGACTCCTCGACAGCCCTCGCGCACGCGGCGCGTTCATGATGCGCGCGATCCTCGACCCGCCGTGGTCGGTGCGGATCGTGGACCGGGCGCCGCTGTGCATCGTGGCGCTGGCGAGCGGCACGGCGTGGGTGACGTACGACGGCGCGGAGCCGGTGCCGGTGGGCGAGGGCGAGCTGGCGATCATGCGCGGCCCGGACCCGTACGTCTTCTCCGACGACCCGGCCACCGAGCCGCAGGCGCTGATCCACCCGGGCGGGCGCTGCGAGACGCCGGACGGCCACAGCCTCGCCGAGGAGATGGGCCTGGGCGTACGGACCTGGGGCCGCAGCGGCGACGGCGCGGCGAAGATGCTCATCGGCTCGTACGAGCACACCGGCGAGATCGGCGCGCGGCTGCTGGACGCGCTGCCGCGGCTGGTGGTGCTGCGCCGGGACACCTGGGACTGCCCGCTGCTGCCGCTGCTGGAGGAGGAGATCGTGCGGGACGACCCGGCGCAGGAGGTGGTGCTGGACCGGCTGCTGGACCTGCTGACGGTGGCGGCGCTGCGGGCGTGGTTCGCCCGGCCGGAGGCGCAGGCGCCGGGGTGGTACCGGGCCCAGGGCGATCCGGTGGTCGGCCGGGCGCTGAAGCTGCTGCACAACAACCCGGCGCACCCGTGGACGGTGGCGGAGCTGGCGGTGCGGGCGGGGGTGTCGCGGGCGGCGCTGGCGCGGCGGTTCGCGGAGCTGGTCGGGGAGCCGCCGATGACGTATCTGACGGGGTGGCGGCTGGCGTTGGCGGCGGATCTGCTGCGGGAGCCGGACGCGACGGTGGGCGCGGTGGCGCGGCGGGTGGGGTACGGGAGCCCGTTCGCGCTGAGCGCGGCGTTCAAGCGGGTGCACGGGGTGAGCCCGCAGGAGCACCGCCTGGCCGCGGCGGGCTGACCCGGGCGGGCGGCGGCGTACGGCGCCGGGCGGCGTGCGGGCGTAGGGAGCCGGCGGCGCGCGGGGCGTACGGGACCGCCGTCCGGGCGCGCACGGGGAGCGGGTGCACCCGCCCTCTGCCAGTGTCGGAGCATGACCGTCCGCACGGCTGCCCGACGTCTCTCCTGGCCGGCGGTCGGGCCGCCGGTCGCGGCCGTGGTGCTCGCCCTCACCTGGCAGCGTTCGCTCTCCGGCGCCGTCACCGCCGCCGTCGCCTTCTTCCTCGTCTCCGCCGTGCTGGCCGCCGTGCACCACGCGGAGGTGGTCGCCGAGCGGATCGGCCAGCCGTACGGGGCGCTGGTGCTGGCGGTGGCGGTGACGGTCATCGAGGTGGCGCTGATCGTCACGATCATGGCCGACGGCGGCGGGAAGGCGAGCGCGCTCGCCCGCGACACCGTCTTCGCCGCCGTGATGATCACCTGCAACGGGATCGTCGGCCTCAGCCTGCTGCTGGTCGCGCTGCGCCACGGCGAGGCGTTCTTCAGCGCCGAGGGCACGGGCACGCAGCTGGCGACGGTGACGACGCTGGCCGGCCTCAGCCTCGTCCTGCCGACGTTCACGTCGAGCGAGCCGGGCCCGGTCTTCTCGGCGCCGCAGCTGGCCTTCGCGGCGCTCGCGTCGATCGCGCTGTACGGGCTCTTCGTCGCCACCCAGACGGTGCGGCACCGGGAGAAGTTCCTGCCCGTGACGCCCGCCGGCGACGTCATCGACGATCTGGACGACCCGGCGCACCGGCCGTCCCCGCGCGCCGCCCGGCTGAGCCTCGGGCTGCTGCTGCTGGCGCTGGTCTGCGTCGTGGGCCTGGCGAAGGGCGTGCAGCCGGCGATCGAGGACGGGCTCGACGCGGCGGACCTGCCGCGTTCGGCGGTGGGCGCGGCGATCGCGCTGCTGGTGCTGCTGCCGGAGTCGATCGCGGCGGTGCGGGCGGCGGGCCGGGACCGGGTGCAGACGAGCCTGAACCTGGCGTACGGCTCGGCGATCGCGAGCATCGGACTGACGATCCCGGCGGTCGCGGTCGCGTCGATCTGGCTGGCGGGGCCGCTGAAGCTGGGGCTGGGCGACAGCCAGCTGGTGCTGCTGACGATGACGGTGGTGGTGGGGACGCTGACGGTGACGCACGGGCGGGCGACCCTGCAGCAGGGCGGGGTGCATCTGGCGCTGTTCTGCGCGTACCTCGTGCTTGCGGTGATGCCGTAGGCGGCCGCGCGGGGGCCCGCGGCTACGGCTCGGGGAGCCGGCCCGGCGCGGCCGGCTCGTCGGCCTGGAGGAGGCCGTCGAGGATCGTGCCGGCGAGGCCGGCGAAGCGGTCGAGTTCCTCGGGGGTGAGCCGGTCGACGAACAGCCGCCGGACCTCCCGGGCGTGGCCGGGCGCGGCCTCCCGCAGCGCGGCGTGGCCCTTCTCGGTGATCACCGCGTACATGCCGCGGGAGCCGCACCGCTCCCGGGCGACGAGGCCGCGCGTCCCCATCCGGGTGAGCTGGTGGTGCAGGCGGCTCTTCTCCCAGCCGGCCGCCCGGCCGAGTTCGAAGACGCGCAGCCGCCGGTCCGGCGCCTCGGAGAGCAGCGCGAGCACCGTGTAGTCCGCGTTGGACAGCCCGCTGCTGGCCTGGAGCTGCTGTTCGAGCCGGGTCCGCAGCAGTTCCAGCATCCGGAAGGACGTCCGCCATGCGCGGAGTTCGCGTTCGGTCAGTACCTGCGGTGCCATGGGGCCATCCTACGGCGAGTTGACGAATCAACTCGTCGGACTACGCTTGAGATGACACATCAACTCACAAGTTCCGGGAGACCCAGGTGACCAGCTACCACGGGCGTCGCAATTTCCTGAGGGCCTCGACGGCCGCCGCAACGGCGGGCGCCGGACTGTTCGCGGCCGGCCCGGCCGCGACGGCCCGCGGCCGTGACCGGGCGGACCAGGCCGAGCGGGCGGAGGCGCCGCCGCGGGGGCGCCGGTACGTCGTCCGGGGCGGCGCGGTGATGTCGATGGACCCCCGCGTCGGCGACTTCGAGACCGCCGACGTCCTGGTGGAGGGCAAGAAGATCGTCGCGGTCCGGCCCCGCATCGACGCCCGTGGCGCGGAGGTGATCGACGCGCGCGGCCGCATCGTCATGCCGGGCTTCGTCGACACCCACCACCACCAGTTCGAGACCGCGCTGCGCGCGTTCCTCCCGAACGGGCTGCTGCTCGACGACGGATCGGGCTCGCCGAGCGCCGACCCCTCGTACGTCGAGTACGTCCTGGAGCGCTTCGCGCCCGCGTACCGGCCGCAGGACGTCTACCTCAACTCGCTCGCCGCCGGGCTGTCCCAGCTGGACGCCGGCGTCACCACCGTGCTCGACGTCTCCCAGATCCACCACTCCCCCGAGCACAGCGACGCCGCGGTCCAGGCGCTCGCCGACACCGGGCGCCGCGCCGCGTTCGGCTTCTTCGAGGGCGACGGGCGCGCCGGCGCCCGCTACCCCGAGGACGCGTACCGCCTCAGGGACCGGTGGTTCTCCTCCGACGACCAGCTGCTGACCATGGTCATGGGCGGCGAGATCCACCTGCCCGAGGAGGTCTACACCCGCTCCTGGGGCATCGCCCGCGAGCTGGGGCTGCGGATCGCCGCGCACGCCGTCTCCAGCGCGGGGTACCGGCCGATCATCGACGACCTGGCCCGCGGCACCGGCGGGGCCACGGGCGACCTCGGCTTCGGCCCCGACGTCATGTTCATCCACATGACCGGGATGTCGGACCTCGCCTGGCGGAGAGCCCGCGACGCCGGCGTGAGCGTCTCGGTCGCCTTCCCGATCGAGATGACCATGCGGCACGGCATGCCGCCCATCCTCACGATGCAGGAACTCGGCATGGAGCCCTCGCTCAGCTCCGACGTCGAGACCACCATGGCCGCCGACCCCTTCACGCAGATGCGCTCCGCGATGACCATGCAGCGGATGCTCGTCAACCAGATGGTCCTCGAACAGGGCGACTTCACGCCCCCCGACGCCTACCCCGTCCCCGCCCCGGGCACCCCGCCGCTGCTCACCGTCCGCGACGTCCTGCGGTTCGCGACCGTCAACGGCGCCCGGCACCTGGGGCTCGACGGCAGGACCGGCTCCCTCACCCCCGGCAAGGAGGCCGACATCGTCCTGCTGGACGCCTCCGCCCTCAACGTCGCGCCGCTCAACAACGTGCCGGGGGCGGTGGTGTCGCTGATGGACCGCACCAACGTCGACACCGTGATCGTCGCCGGCAGGGTCCGCAAGTGGCGGGGGCGGCTGCTCGACGCGCACACCGGGCACCTGCGGCGCGAACTCGAAGAGTCCCGCGACCACCTCTTCCGCACGGTGGGCATACGCCGGGACCTCTTCGCCTGAGAGGCGGGGTCACCGCCCCGCGTGCTCCTCGGGGGGGGGGTGACCCGGGCCGTGGCGGAACCCGGGGCCGCGGCGGGGCCGGCGTGCTCTCAGTGGTGGAACCCCGGCTGGTGCGGCGCCGGCTTCCCCGCGCCGTCCCGCAGCCGCGCCAGCGCCGCCCGGACGTCCGCCGCCAGCAGCTCGACCTTGTCGTGGCTGATCCCGTGCCTGATCAGCACCCGCTGGACGACGGTCTCCTGCCGCCGCGGCGGCAGCGGGTACGCCGGCACCTGCCAGCCGCGCAGCCGCAGCTGCTCCGTCAGGTCGTACAGCGTGAAGCCCGTGCCGACCGGGTCCGTCAGCGTCCACGACACGGCCGGCAGGGCGCCGCGCCCGTCGTACAGCAGCGTGAACGGTCCCATGCCGGCGATCTCCCCGCCCAGCCACCGGGCGCTGTCGGACGCGGCCCGGTAGATGCGGCGGTAGCCCTCGCGGCCGAGCCGCAGCAGGTTGTAGTACTGCGCGACGACCTCGCCGCCCGGCCGGGAGAAGTTGAGCGCGAACGTGGGCATGTCGCCGCCCAGGTAGCTGACGCGGAACACCAGGTCCTCGGGCAGCAGGTCGGCGGAGCGCCAGACCGCCCAGCCGACGCCGAGGGGCGCCATGCCGTACTTGTGACCCGAGGAGTTGATGGACGCCACCCGCGGCACGCGGAAGTCCCACTCCAGCCCGGGGTGGAGGAACGGGGCGACGAAGCCGCCGCTGGCGGCGTCCACGTGCACGGGCACGTCAAGTCCGGTGTCGGCCTGGATCGCGTCGAGTTCGGCGGCGATCTCCTGCACCGGCTCGTAGTCGCAGGTGTACGTGACGCCGAGGATGGCGACGACGCCGATGGTGTTCTCGTCGACGTGGTCGCGCAGCTGGTGCGGGCGCAGCCCGGTGGCGTCCGGCTCCAGCGGCACCTGGCGCAGCTCGACGTCGAAGTAGCGGGCGAACTTCTCCCAGCACACCTGCACCGGCCCGCAGACGAGGTTCGGCCGGCCGGCGGGCCTGCCCTCGGCCTCGCGGCGCTTGCGCCAGCTCCACTTGAGCGCGAGGCCGCCGAGCATCGCGGCCTCGCTGGAGCCGGTGGTGGAGCAGCCCATGGTGCTCGCGCCCTGCGGGGAGTGCCACAGGTCGGCGAGGATGTGCACGCAGCGGCTCTCGATGTCGGCCGTCTGCGGGTACTCGTCCTTGTCGACCATGTTCTTGTCGAGGCACTCGTCCATGAGCTGGTGCACCTCGGCCTCGGCCCAGGTGGTGCAGAACGTCGCCAGGTTCTGCGCGGCGTTGCCGTCGAGGGCCAGCTCGTCGTGGATGAGGGCGTAGACCGCGCGCGGGTCGGAGACCGCCTCGGGCATCCGGTACTTGGGCAGCGCGTGCTCGCTGACGGGCATCGCGTAGACGTCGTCGTACGGTGCGGCGACGCCGCGACCGGTCTGGTGCAGGGCCACGGTGCGGCTCCTCTCGCCTCGGCGCACCCATCGTTGGGTGCAGACGGCGGCGGGGCGCGGACCGACACGCCGCCGGGGCGCCGGGCGGCGGGCTGCCCGCGTCGCGTGCCCGCCCGCGCTCTTCGCTCGCTGATGGAGCGGCAGGGCGAGCGCGGGCGGGCAGCCGGGGGGCGGGGCCGGCCGACGGGGGGTCAGCGGGAGGTCAGCGGGGTGTCAGCCGCCCCAGGGGACCGTTTCGCCGGGCGCCGGGGTCCGGTCCGGGACGGGCTCGTCGAAGGAGAAGTTCGCCGTCGTCTCCTCACCCTCGCCGCTCGCCGTGGCCTGCACCGGGTACGGGGTGCCCCGGGTGGCGACGGAGACGGTGACGTCCTGCCCGTCGTGCTGCCCGGTGACCTGGACGACGGGGGTGCCGTTGACGGTCGTCTCGGAGCCCTTCTGCAGGTTGTCCGCGGTCGTGGAGTCCTCGATGGAGCCGCTGAGTTCGTCGAGGCTGCACACCTTCGCGAGGTCGTCGAGACCGTCGTCCTGGGCCGTCCCCCGGAGGTACGTGCCCGCCAGTTCCTGCGCGTCGTCCGACTGGCCGGACGGGAGGTTGTCCCGCAGCCAGACCTCGTCGGGCTTCACCCACACGTCCTCGCCGTGCCGGATGATCTCCAGGCTGCCGCCGCCGGCGGCGAAGTCGATGGTGCCGACGCAGTTGGCGGAGCGGTCGGCGGAGATGTCCAGGCTGGCCGGGTCGTCGCGGTCGAGGCCCGAGCCCTGCATCTCCATGGTGACGTGCAGGGACCGGGCGCCGTTGAAGGCGTCCCGGGCCTCGGAGGCTATGTCCGCGGCGCTCATGTCCGCGACGCCGTTGTCGTCCTGTGCCGGGGCGGCGACCGCGGTGCCGGCCAGGGCGGTCGCGCAGAACGTGGCGCCCAGGGCACCGAGGATCGCTTTCCTCGTACGGGGCATCGGACTTCCTTCCGGGAGGAAACAGCAACGCCAAAATCGTACATTCAGGGCAAAGCGGTCGCACGACCGGAGCAGCACCGGGCGTACGCGTCCGGCCGGGCCGCCCGGCGGCGTCGGTCTTCAGCGCTCGTCACGGGCGGTGCGCCGGCGGACGTCGGCCATCAGCTTGTCCAGCAGCCCGGTGAGCGTGCTGCGCTCGTGCGCCGACAGGCAGCCGACGAGCGCGGCCTCCCGGCCGAGCACGGCGTCGACGGACCGTTCGATGAGCGCGTGGCCTTCGGCCGTCAGGCCGACCAGGACGGTACGGCGGCCGGTGGTGCCCGGCGTCCGCCGGACGAGGCCGTCGCGCTCGGCCCGGGCGACGCGCTGGGAGATCGCCCCCGCGGTGACCAGGGTCCGCCGCGCGATCTCCCGGGTGCTGAGGGTGTAGGGCGGCCCGGAGCGGCGGATGACGGACAGCAGGTCGAGGGTGGCCGCGTCGATCCCCGCCTCGCGCAGCACCCGGTTGCGGTCGTCGGCGAAGAGTTTGGCCAGCCGCCAGAGCGGGGTGACGATCTCGATCGACTCCGTCGGGGTGCCCGGCCGTTCCCGCTGCCAGGCGGCGGCGATCCCGGCGGCGGAGTGGGCGGGCTCGGGGTCCCCCGGTGCGGTGGCGGCGTCGGCCACGGTGCGATCCCCTCTCCTCGTCAGTTATGTTTAGACCTAAACATACCAGTGACCAGGAGGATTCCATGACCCGCACCGTGCTCGTCACCGGAGGCACCAGCGGAATCGGCCGTGCCGTCGCCGAGCGGTTCGCGGCCGACCAGGCCGAGGTCTTCATCACCGGCCGCACCCCCGGCACCGTCGAACAGACCGCCAAGGAGCTGGGGGTGCACGGCGTCGTCTGCGACGCCGCCGACCCCGGCCGGGCCGAGGCGTGCGCCGCCCGCCTCGGCACGCTGGACGTCCTGGTCAACGCCGCCGGCGGGCTGCCCCAGGCCACCGGCGGCGGCGACGAACCACCCCTGGACGCGCTGCTCGCCCAGTGGCACGCCAACCTGAGTCAGAACCTGCTCACCGCGGTGCTGACCACGGCCTCGGTACAGGACAAGCTCACCGGCGGCAGCTGCGTCATCAGCATCGGCTCGATCGGCGCCGAGCGCCGGGGCGGATCGTACGGAGCGGCAAAGGCCGCGCTGGCCGCGTGGAACGCCTCGCTGTCCGCCGAGCTTGCGCCCCGGGGCGTCACCTGCAACGTCATCTCCGCGGGCTACATCTCCGGCACCAACTTCTTCCACGGTGGGCTGAGCGACGAACGACGTCGCACGCTCGTGGAGGAGACCCACAACAAGCGCGCGGGCACGGTCGACGACATCGCCCAGACGGCCCACTTCCTCGCCTCACCGGGAGCCCGCCACCTCACCGGCCAGACCATCCACGTCAACGGAGGCGCCTTCACCACACGCTGAGGCCGGGTCACGCCGCCTGGCGCGGGGCGTCCTCGGCCACCTGGTCAGCGGCGCTTTCGCCCCGGGCGCCGGCGGTGTCCGGGTTCCGGTCGGAACCGCATCCCTTTCCGCGCAGACGGATCTGACGGTGGATCACGGCATAGGCTGAGGCCGGCGGTGGCCCGAGGGGGGCGGGGGAGGTTCCGGTGGGTGGGGAGTGGGCGGCGACGGTGCGTCCGGGGGAGCGGATCGGGCCGTTCACCGTACTCGCGGAGGTGGCCAGTGGGGGGATGGGCCGGGTGTATCTGGCCCGTTCTCCGGGCGGTCGCACGGTGGCGGTGAAAACCGTGCTGCCCGCGGCCGGCGGGGGTACCGCACCCGACGACGTGGACCGGCGGCGTTTTGCCCGTGAGGTGGCGCTGGCGCGGCGGGTGCAGGGGGTGTTCACGGCCAGTGTCGTCGATGCCGATGCTGAGGCGCGCGTCCCCTGGATGGCGACGGAGTACGTTCCGGCGCCGTCGCTCGGGTATCTGGTGGCGTCGCACGGTCCGCTACCCGCGGACGGGCTGCACTGGGTGGCGGCCGGGATGATCGAGGCGCTGGTGAGCATCCATGCCGCCGGCCTGGTGCATCGCGACGTCAAGCCGTCCAACGTGCTGTTGCCCGAGGACGGCCCCCGGGTGATCGACTTCGGGATCTCGCAGGCTGCCGACATCACCCGTAGCAGGTCGGCCCTGGGGACCATCGCGTTCGCCGCGCCGGAGCAGGCCCGAGGTGAGGCGACCACGACCGCGTCCGACGTGTTCTCCCTGGGCGCCACGCTGTTCCATCTGGCCACGGGACGCAGTCCGTACCGGAACATGGGGCAGGGCACCGCGATGGAGCAACTGGTCCGGGCTGCGGAAGGCGACCTGGACCTGGCCGGCCTGTCCGGCGGACCCGGGGCCCTGATCGGGCCCTGCCTCGCTCTGGACCCCGCCGACCGCCCCGCACCCCACGAGCTTCTGACCCGGGTCGGCGACGTCATCGCCGCCCGCCCGCAGGCCCGCGGCGCCGCCGACTGGCTCCCGTGGCCCTGGTCCGACGCGATCGCGCAACACCGGCGCCGCAGTACCGAGGAGGCGCACGCAGCCGAGCGGCGCATCGACCCCGGCGCGGCCACCGAGCGCACCCCGCGCGCTGCGCCCCGTACGCGCCGGATGCCCGCGGGTGCACCGGGGTCCGCGCCGGCCCGGCGGGGCCGCCACGTCGGGCTCGGGGTGTCGCTGGCCGTGGCGGGGTCCCTCGCCGCCGGCGGTGCCGTGTACGTCTTCCAGGACGACGGCGGCGCCACGCCGGATCCGGTGCGGCAGGACCTGCGGCTGGCCCTGGTGGAGCAGAGCGCGCAGGGTGAGTGCACCGACGCGTTGCCTCCGCCCACGTTCTACTCGGCCCAGCTCCGTACCTGCTACCAGATCTCGACCCGGACCGGGGACCGGATGAGTGTCGTACGGCTTCGGGATGTCAGCGCCGCACCGGACGAGAACGCCGGGGGCGGCTGGGTGATCCGTATGACGTTCCGGGACGCCGACGCCGAGCGGTTCGCGGCGCTTTCCCAGCGTGCGGTGAACCGCACGCCTCCGCAGAACCAGATCCTGGTCGTCCTGGGCGACCGGCTCCTCAGCGCCTCCGCCGTCGCCGAGGTCATCACCGAAGGCAGGGTGAACATCACCGGCGACTTCACCGAGAACGAAGCGAAGGACCTGGCCGCCGATCTCGGCGCCCAGTGAGCGGCGCTCGGTGCCAACGACTGAATGGACGCCGTCGCCGGCAGATCGTCCGCCCCTGACCTGCGGCGGTTGCTCATCCGGGCGAACCGGCAGATTACTGGAACGGAGGTTTGGACCACCATGAGGGAGATGCCTTCCGATGCCGCGGCCGATGAGGCCGACCGCGACACCGGCCCGGTTGCCGGAAGCGGTGCGCCGGTCATCCTGAGCAACGAGCCCGGCTCGTTCGCCTGGGGTGTCCTGGCCGAGCGCCACCCGGCCCTGATCCAGCAGGTGCGAGACGCCTTCCCCTACGGCCGCCGACAGCACGACGCGCTCGACGCCCTGTCGGACGAGATCACCAACGGTGTCGTCGAACCGCTCCCCCGCTCGGAGCACGATCACGGGACCTGGTCCTACCGGGGGCGCGGTCGTTTCGGGCAGTCGTGGTTCGACGTCCCGTTCCTGTGGGCCGAGAGCTACTTCTACCGCAGGCTCCTCGGCGCCGTCGAATACTTCGGCCCCGGTCCGTGGCAGGGCATCGACCCCTTCGCCCCCTTCAAACAGGCCGAACTGAGCGGTACGGCGGTGGACGAGGAACTACGGGCCCTCGACGCACTCGCCGACACACCGGCCGACCAGCGGGCCGCCGCACTGCTCCACGCCGCGCTCTGGGGCAACCGCGCCGACCTGGGCTTCCGCGTGACCGCGGCGGAGCCGACCGCCGACGATTCTGCCGATGGCCTGGTCGCCGACGACAGCGCCCTGCTCTGGCGACTGCTGCCCGCCGGAGCCCCGGCCGCCGTCGCCGTGGTGGCGGACAACGCGGGGCGAGAACTGATCCCGGACCTGGTCCTCATCGACCACCTCCTCGAACAACGGCACGCCGAGCAGGTCGTACTCCACGTCAAGCCGACCCCGTACTACGTCTCCGACGCGACGACATCGGACTTCGTCGCCTGCCTCCGCCGCCTCACCCGGGCGCCCGGTGAAGCCGCCAGGATCGGCGCGCGTCTGTGGGCGGCCACCGCGACCGGGCGCCTGGAGGTACGTGCCCACTCGTTCTTCTGCGCTCCGCTGCCGTACGAAGAGATGCCCGGGGACCTTCGCGGGGAGTTCGAGGCCGTCTCACTCACGATCTTCAAGGGAGACCTCAACTACCGCCGCCTCGTCGACGACCGGAAGTGGGACGCCACGACACCGTTCGCGGACCGCACCGCCTACTTCCCGGGCGCGGTCACGGCGCTCCGCACCCTGAAGTCCGACGTCGTCGTGGGCCTGGCCCGGGGAACTCTGGAATCCCTCGAACGATCAGGCGCGGCCTGGCGGACCAGCGGTACCCACGCTCTGATCCAGGTTCGAGAGTAGAACCCGGCCGGAGTTCACAGGTCGGTCACGCCGCCTGCAGCGGGGCGTCCTCGCGCCATTTGAGGATCTTGTCGAAGCTGACCACCGCGCCGCGGCCCGGACGGTCGCGGATGTCGACGTGGTCGCTCAGCTCCGCGATCAGGAACAGGCCACGGCCGCCCTCGGCGCCCGTGTCGACGGGGGGTGGTGTCGGTGCTGGGGGGTGGGTGGCGGGGGTTTCGGGGGGTGGGGTGGGGGTGGCGAAGCCGGGGCCGGAGTCGATGACCTCGATGTGGCAGCGGTCGCCGTCGAAGTAGGCGGTGACGCAGTAGTCCTCGCCGGCCGCGGTGCCGCCGTGCTCGACGGCGTTGGCGCAGGCCTCGGTGAGGGCGAGGGAGAGGTCGAAGGCGACGTCCGGGTCCACCCCGGCCGTCTCCATCGCGCCGACCAGCAGGCGGCGGGCGAGCGGGACGCTGGCCGCCTCCCGGCGCAGTCGCAGGGACCACCACATGCTCATGCGTTCAGCCTCCTGGCCGCCACCCCGACATACGGTACGTATAACCCTTGTGTCGGCACCGTAAGCACGCGGGTTGCGTGAGAACCCTCATTCGGCGGAGGGGTTTCTTCCGCCTTTCGGGGTGGGACATGACAAGGTCGGTTCCGGCCGATCGGCGCCCCGGGCGGGCCGGCGCCGCCGCGCGGTGAGATGATGGCGCCCGCCATGGCTGCCCCTCACGCCTCCGACGGTACGGAGCTGCGTCTCCTGCGGGCCGCGGTGTTCACCGCGGTCTGCGTTGTGTTGTCCGCCGGGGGGCACGTCCTGGCGTCGAACGAGACGGTGCCGCTGTGGACGCTCGGCGTCGCCGCGGTGCTGGTGTTCGCGGTGGCCGTGCCGCTGGCCGGGCGGGAGCGGTCGCTGCCCGGGATCGCGGCGCTGCTGGCGGTCGGGCAGATCGGGCTGCACGGGGTCTTCGGGCTCGGGCAGCACTGCGCCGTCGGCGGCGGAGACGCGGGCGGTGCCGGCGTCGGGGGCGGCGAGGGCGGCGACGGTGCGCTGGCGCTCGCACGGCGGCTGCTCTGCAACGACCACGCCGTCAAACTCACCGAGGGCCGCGCCCGCGAGATCGTCGCGGACGCCGGGCTCGACCCGGACGCCGGCCCCGGCGGCGCGGCCGGTGCGCACGCCGGGCACGGCGTCGGGCTCGGCGACGGCCTCGGCGCCGCGTTCAACCTCGCCGCGTACTCCCTGCCGATGGTCCTCGGCCACGTCCTCGCCGCCCTCGTCGCCGGCTGGCTGCTGCGCCGCGGCGACGCCGCCGTCACGACCCTGCTGCACCTCACCGTCGCCACCGGCGCCGACCTCGGGCCGCTGCGCGCCGCCGTGCGCTACATGCGGGTCCTCGACACCGGGCTCGACGACTCCGGCCGGCCGGCCGTGCGTCCCGGGGCGGCCACGGCGTACGACGAGCAGAGCGCCCGTACCGTACGCGAGCTGCAGCACGCCGTCGTACGCCGCGGGCCGCCGGCCCTCGCCCTCGCGGCCTGACGCGACGGCACCTCTCCGGACTACGGCCCACGCACCGCACGCCCCCCGTACGACACGGGCGGGCGCGGGCGGCGGGCCCGGGTGAGCGGGTGGTCGCGCCGCCGCCGCACGTGCGCCGACCCCCATCCATCCCACTTCACCGGAGTGTGTCAGTCATGAAGTCATCCCGTATGCGGCGGCTGTCCGTCGCCACCGCCGTCGCCGCCGGCGCCGTCCTGGCAGTCGCCGGGCCGGCCGCCGCGCACGTCACCGTCGATCCCGGAGAGGCCGAGCAGGGCGGGTACGCCACCGTCAACTTCAAGGTGCCCAACGAGCGCGACGACGCCGCGACCGTCAAGCTGGAGGTCACCCTGCCGGCCGAGCACCCGCTGACGTCCGTCATGCCCCAGCCCGTGCCCGGCTGGGACGTGAAGGTGGAGACGGCCGAGCTGGACACCCCGATCGACTCGCACGGCGAGAAGATCACCGAGGCGGCCAGCAAGGTCACCTGGTCCGGCGGGAAGATCGAGCCGGGGACGTTCCAGCAGTTCCCCGTCTCCATGGGCGCCCTGCCCGAGGACGCCGACCAGATGGTGTTCAAGGCCATCCAGACGTACGACAGCGACGAGGTCGTCCGCTGGATCGAGGTCCCCGAGGAGGGCGCGGAGGAGCCGGAGCTGCCGGCGCCGGTGCTGGCCCTGGAGCCCGCCGAGGACGGCGGCCACGGCGGTGACGACGCCGGGAACGGCGACGACACCGAGCCCGCCGCCGCCGAGGGCGGCGACGACGCCTCCGGCGACACGGCCGCCGACGACGGCGGGTCCTCCGACACCACCGCCCGCACGCTGGGCATCGTCGGCATCGTGCTCGGCGCCGGCGGCGTCGCGTTCGGCGCCGTGTCGCGGCGCCGCGGCTCGGGCGGCTCGTCCGCGGCGCAGTAGGCGCCGCAACGGCATCTGGAACGTCATACGCAAGCGGTGGCCCGGCCGGCGGCGCCGGGCGGGCCACCCACCCTCAAGGGACACAGCATGCGCACAACCCGTACCGCCACCCGCTACGCCGCCGCGGCCGTCACCGCCGCCGCGGCCCTCACCCTCACCGCCTGCGGCTCCGGCGACGACGCCGGCTCCGCCAAGCCCGTCGCCGACGTCTCCGGCGGCAACACCAAGCCCGGCGTCGTTCTCGACACTCCCAAGGAGAAGCCGGATCTCGTCCTCACCGACACCGCGGGCGAGAAGTTCGACCTCGCCGCCGAGACCGCGGGCAAGCCCACCCTGCTCTTCTTCGGCTACACCAACTGCCCCGACGTCTGCCCCACGACGATGAGCGACCTCGCCCTCGCCAAGCAGAAGCTGGCGCCCGCCGAGCAGAAGAAGCTGCAGGTCGTCATGGTCAGCACCGACCCCGAGCGCGACACCCCACGGCGGATGCGCACGTGGCTCGACGCCATGGACAAGGACTTCATCGGCCTCACCGGCGACTTCACCGCGATCGAGAAGGCCGCGAAGAGCGTCGGCGTGCACGTGGACAAGCCCGTCAAGGAGAAGGACGGCAGCATCACCGTCAGCCACGGCTCGTCGGTGCTGGCGTACTCGCCGAAGGACGACAAGGCGCACGTCGTGTACCTCGCCGGGGTGACGGCCGAGCAGTACGCCAAGGACATGCCGAAGCTGATCAAGGGGCAGAAGCCGTGAGCCGTACGCGCCGGGGCGCGGCGGCCGGGGCGGCGGCCCTGTCGTTCGCCCTCGGACTCGGCGTCCTGACCGCGTGCGCCGGTGACGAGTCCGGTACGGAATCCGGTACGGCGGCGAAGGCTGACTCCGGCGCCGGCGACGGCTCCCGTTCCGGCTCCGGCGGCGGCCCGCAGCTGCACGCCGAGGGCGGCTTCGTACCGCGGCCGGTGCTGAAGGACCTCGCCGCCGGCTATCTGACCGTACGCAACGACGGCCCGGCGGACGACCGGCTCACCGGCGTCAGCACCGACCTGGCCGACGACGTCACCCTGCACACCACAGAAGACGAGCGGATGCGCGCCGTCGACGGCCTCGACGTGCCCGCGGGCGGCGAGCTGGCCCTGGCCCGCGGGGGCGCGCACATGATGCTGGAGAAACTGGATCGCCGGCCGGAGGTTGGCGAGAAGGTGTCCTTCGTGCTGCACTTCGCCAAGTCGGAGCCGATCGAGGTCGAGGTGCCGGTGCGGCCGACGACGTACCGCCCCGCGGAGTGAGAGGCGTGTCATGACCCCCTGCGCACAGAACCGCCCCGCACCGACCCGCCGTACACCGACCCGCCGCGTACGGCCAAGCCGGCGCGCGGTGCGCCGCAGGGGCGCGGTCGGGGCGCTGTGCGCTGCCGTCGCCGCCGTGCTGTGCGTCCTCGTCCCCGGCGCGGCGCCCGCCGCGGCGCACGCCGCGCTGACGGGCACCGACCCCGCGGACGGCGCGGTCGTGCAGGAGGCGCCGCAGGCCGTCTCGCTCGACTTCTCCGAGTCCGTGCAGCTGGCCGACGACGCGATCCGCGTCCTCGACCCGGACGGCGACGACGTCACCAAGGGCGCCTCCGGCCACCGCGACGGGGACGCCAGGACGGCGACGACCGCGCTGCGCGCCGGGCTGCCGGACGGCACGTTCACCGTGGTGTGGAAGGCGGTCTCCGCAGACAGCCACCCCATCTCCGGCGCGTTCACGTTCTCCGTCGGCAAGCCGTCGGAGACGTCGGTGGCGGTGTCCGAGGCGGGCGAGGACGCCGGCAGCGCCAAGACGCTCTACGACACCGGGCGCTACGTGGCGTACGCGGGGTTCGTGCTGCTCGTCGGCGGCGCGGTGTTCGCGGGCGTGTGCGGCGGGCGCAACCCGGTCGTGCGGCGGGTGGCGAGCGGGGGGTGGGCGCTGCTGTTCGCCGCCACCGTGGCGCTGCTGCTGCTGCGCGGCCCGTACACGGGCGCGGACTTCGGGCTCGACTCGGTGCGCGACGTGCTGGAGACCCGCCCGGGCACGGCGCTGCTGTCGCGGCTGCTGCTGCTGGGCGCGGCGGCGGTGGTGCTGGCGGTGCTGTTCGGGATGTACGAGCGGGAGCGGGCGGCGGTCGGTACGGGTCCGGCCAGGGGGCGGCAGGACGACGCCAGCGGTCCGGACGACGGCAGCGGTCCGGACGAGGGCAGGGGCCCGGACGAGGGCTCCGGTACGGGCGAGGAGCCCGCCCCGGACCGTACGGACGACACCGCCCGCAACAACGACCTGGCGATCGGCCTGGGGCTCGGCGGCGGCGTGGTCGCCGTCGGCCTCGCCGCGACGTGGGGCATGGCGGAACACGCCTCCACCGGCATCCAGCCGTGGCTGGCCGTGCCGATGACGATGACGCACCTGCTGGCCGTCGCCGTCTGGCTCGGCGGGCTCACCTCGCTGACGCTGAGCCTGCGCATGGGCCCGCGGGTCCCGTCGTACGTCATACGCCGCTTCTCGCGGCTGGCGCTGACGTCGGTGACCGTGCTCGCCGGGACGGGCCTCTACCAGTCGTGGCGCGGGCTCGGCAGCTGGGGCGCGCTGACGGACACGACGTACGGGCAGCTGCTGCTGGTGAAGCTGGGGCTGGTCGCGGTGCTGATCACCGCGGGATGGACGTCGCGCCGCTGGACGCAGCGGCTCCCCGGTGCCGGCCTCGCGGCGCGCGAGGAGCCGGCGGCCGGGGCGGCGGAGGCGCCGCTCGTGCCCGCCGCGGCCACGGCGGAGGCGGCCGCGGGCGGCGGGTCCGGCGGCGGGGCGGTGCCGGCCACCGGACCCGGCGGCGGGGCGCCGGAGGGCGTGACGGTGCCGGCGCAGGGCCCGGGCTCCGGCTCCGGCTCCGGCTCCGTACGGGACGACGACGACACCTCCGCGGACGCCGAATCCGGCACCGGCACCGACGAGCCGGACGACCCCGAGCGCGCCGCCCAGCTGGCCCGCCAGCGAGCCGCAGTCGCCGCGACCCGCGCGCGCAAGGAGCGCGACTCCGACCCCGTGCGCCGCGGTCTGCGCCAGTCCGTCCTTGTCGAGAGCCTTCTCGCCGTCGTACTGCTCTCCATCGTCACCCTGCTGACGGGCACCCAGCCGGGCCGGGCCGAGACCGAGCAGGCCGCGGCCGAGGCGGCGCAGCAGCAGCCGGCCGGGCCGGTCAAGGTGAAGGTCCCCTACGACACCGGCGGCCAGGGCGGCGCCGGGACCGTGGAGGTCACCGTCGACCCCGGACGGGCCGGCGACAACCAGCTGCACCTTTACGTCACCGACGCCAACAACCAACTCCTGAACGTCCCCGAGCTGAAACTCTCCTTCACCCTGGAGGAGAAGAACATCGGCCCGCTGGACGTCACCCCCACCCCCGTCGAGAAGGGGCACTGGGCCGCCACCGGCGTCCAGCTCCCGATGGCCGGGGAGTGGACCCTCCGGCTGACCGTGCGCACGTCGCCCATCGACCAGGTGACAGAAAAGAAGAAGTTGACGATCCCGTGAGTTCCCCGCGTTCCACCAGCACCAAGAGCACGAAGCACACCGACACCACCGACAGCACCGACAGCACCGACGAAGCCTCCCGGCACCCGGTCTCCCGCCGCCGCCTCGTCGGCACCGCGGGGGCCGCCGGGGCGGCGGGGCTCCTCGCCGGCGGCGCCTCCGGCGCCGTGGCCGCCGAGGCGCTGCGCGACGAGGCGCCGACGCCGCTGACCTCGATCGGCGCGAACGGAGTGCCGTTCCACGGCCGGCACCAGGCGGGCATCACCACCCCGCTGCAGGCCGCGGGCCACTTCGCCGCGTTCGACCTCGCCCCCGGCGCCGGCCGCGCACAGGCCGCGGCGCTGCTCAAGCGCTGGTCGGACACGGCCCGCGAGCTGAGCGAGGGCAGGGCCGCGGCGGACGCGACGGGCAGCGCGCGCGACGCGGGGCCCGCCGGGCTGACCGTGACGTTCGGCTTCGGACGCACGTTCTTCGACCGCACGGGCCTCGCCGACCGGCGCCCCGCCGGGCTCGAACCGCTGCCCGCGTTCTCCGCGGACGCGCTGGACGCCCGGCGCAGCGACGGCGACCTGTGGCTGCAGATCGGCGCGGACGACGCGCTCGTCGCGTTCGGCGC
This sequence comes from Streptomyces sp. CNH099, assembly GCA_000514715.1. Classification (GTDB taxonomy): domain Bacteria; phylum Actinomycetota; class Actinomycetes; order Streptomycetales; family Streptomycetaceae; genus Streptomyces; species Streptomyces synnematoformans. Next base: position 211,159 of record AZWL01000005.1, read on the forward strand.
ACTGCGTACGCTCCAGCGCCGGGCGGGCGACGCGGCGGTGCTGCGCTGGCAGATGAGCGGCTTCAACCGCACCCCGGGCGCCACGGACCGGCCCCGTTCCGCACGCAACCTCATGGGGCAGGTCGACGGCACCAACAACCCGAAGCCCGAGGACCCGGACTTCGCCGGGCACGTCTTCGTCCCCGCCAGTGGGGGCAGCCCCACTGGCGGGGGAGGGGAAGACGCTCCGGAGTGGCTGGCGGGCGGCTCGTACGCGGTGTTCCGCCGGATCCGGATGCTGCTCGACGCCTGGGACCACCTGTCGCTGGAGCGGCAGGAGCGGGTCATCGGCCGCCGCAAGTCCGACGGCGCCCCGCTGTCCGGCGGGGAGGAGACGACGCCGGTCGACATGAACAAACAGCTCGCGGACGGGTCGCTCGCCATCCCGGGGGACGCACACGTACGGGTGGCGGCGCCGGAGTCGAACGGCGGGGCGACGATGCTGCGCCGCTCGTTCTCGTACCACGACGGCTATCTGGACACCCGGGACGGGCCGGTGCCGGACGCGGGGCTGCTGTTCGTCGCGTGGCAGGCGGATCCGCTGAAGGGCTTCGTGCCCGTCCAGCGCAAGCTGGACCGCGGCGACGGGCTGTCGCGCTTCCTGCGGCACGAGTCGAGCGGGCTGTTCGCGGTGCCGGGCGGGGCGGCGGCGGGCGAGTACGTGGGCCAGCGGCTGCTGGAGGGCTGACCGGGGGCGTCCGCATGATCGTCCGTTACCCGGACGGGCACCCCGCGCCCCGCGGCCGTGGGTATCGTGGCCGTCTCGCCGACCGTGCACGAGGAGCCGCCGCCATGTCCGCCAGCCGCTTCACCTATCTCGGCCCCGAGGGCACCTTCACCGAGGCCGCGCTGCGCACACTCCCCGAGGCGGCGACACGCGAGCTGGTGCCGATGGTCTCGGTGCCGGCGGTGCTGGACTCGGTGCGCAGCGGGGAGGCCGCGGGCGCGCTGGTGCCGATCGAGAACTCCGTCGAGGGCGGCGTCACCGCCACGCTGGACGAGCTGGCGCTCGGCGCGCCGCTGATGATCTACCGCGAGGTGCTGCTGCCGATCGCGTTCGCCCTGCTCGTGCGGCCGGGGACGCGGCTCGCGGACATCAAGACCGTCACCGGGCACCCGGTGGCGCAGCCGCAGGTGCGGCGCTGGCTGGCCGCGCACCTGCCGGACGCGGTGTGGGAGTCGTCGGCGTCCAACGCCGACGGTGCGCGGCAGGTGCAGGAGGGCCGGGTGGACGGGGCGTTCGCGGGCGAGTTCGCCGCGTCGGTGTACGGGCTGGAGCCGCTGGTCTCGGACATCCACGACGCGGAGAACGCCGAGACCCGGTTCGTGCTCGTCGGCCGCCCGGCGCGGCCGGCGGCGCCGACGGGCGCGGACAAGACGTCGGTCGTCATCTGGCTCGGCGACGACCACCCGGGCGCGCTGATGGAGCTGCTGCAGGAGTACGCGGTGCGCGGCGTCAACCTGCTGCGCATCGAGTCGCGGCCGACGGGCGAGGGCATCGGGCGCTACTGCTTCTCGGTCGACTGCGAGGGGCACATCACCGACCGCCGGGTGGGCGAGGCGCTGATGGGGCTGAAGCGGGTGTGTCCGCGGGTACGGTTCCTCGGCTCGTACCCGCGCGCGGGGCTGTCGCCGGCGGACGTGCAGCAGCTGCGGCCGGGCACGTCGGACGCGGACTTCACGGAGGCGTCGGACTGGCTGACGCGGAGTCTGGACGGCCGCGCCTGACCTGGGGTCTGTGCACAGCTCAGAGAGTTATCCACAGGGGGTGGCCGTTGCCTGTGTATAACCTGGGCGCCCGGACGGGCGATGTCGACAAATCTGTCTAGTGACTGATTCCGGGCGTACAGCTGCTGAGATGCTTACTCGTCACGGCAATTCCCTTGATCCACTCCAAGGCGGTAGGCAATTCCGCTCCAAAGGGTGTGTAGTCGGGGCGGCAACGGGGAATTTCTGCGCCAGCACCGGCCGCGCGAAATGATCTTCCCCGGCTTCCACAGGCCGCCCGCCCCACCTGTGGATAACTTTGGGGATCCGCGGCCACCTGTGGAAAAGGGTTCCCCAACTGCCGTGCACGCCCCAGACTTAGGCGGGTCCAGGCAAGCCTTATGTCCTAATTGCACCATCCCGCACCTTTTCTACGCGCGCTGGAAAGTGAGCCCCCGCGAATCGGGTCTATTCGCTGCAAAACGCTGAGAAATCCACAGCGGTGGAAATCGGCTTCGAGCCGGTCCGCGGACCCCGGTAACCTGGCTCCGTGATTGACCTTCGCCAGCTCCGTGAGGACCCCGACCGAGTGCGCGCGTCGCAGCGCGCCCGTGGAGAGGACGTCGGCCTCGTCGACGCGCTGCTCTCCGCCGACGAGCGGCGCAGGTCGTCCAGTACCCGCTTCGACGAGCTGCGGGCCGAGCAGAAGCAGCTCGGCAAGCTGATCCCGCGCGCCCAGGGCGAGGAGAAGCAGGAGCTGCTGCGGCGCACCGGCGAGCTGTCCGCCGCCGTCAAGGACGCCGACGCCGAGCAGGACGAGGCCGCCGCCGAGACGCAGCGGCTGCTCCTGCGCCTGGGGAACGTCGTGCATCCCGACGTGCCGGTCGGCGGCGAGGACGACTTCGCGCTGCTGGAGACCGTCGGCACCCCGCGCGACTTCGCCGCCGAGGGCTTCGAGCCGCGGGACCACCTGGAGCTGGGCCGCATCCTCGGCGCCATCGACACCGAACGCGCCGCCAAGGTCTCCGGCTCGCGCTTCTACTACCTGACGGGCGTCGGCGCCCTGCTGGAGCTGGCCCTGGTCAACGCCGCCGTCGCGCAGGCCACGGCCGCCGGCTTCACCCCGATGCTCACCCCCGCGCTGGTCAAGCCGCGCGCCATGGAGGGCACCGGCTTCCTCGGCCAGGCCGCCGAGGACGTGTACTACCTGGAGCGCGACGACTTCTACCTCGTCGGCACCTCGGAGGTCACGCTCGCCGCGTACCACATGGACGAGATCATCGAGGCCGACCGGCTGCCCCTGCGCTACGCCGGCTTCTCGCCCTGCTTCCGCCGCGAGGCGGGCTCGCACGGCAAGGACACCCGCGGCATCATCCGGGTGCACCAGTTCGACAAGGTCGAGATGTTCTCGTACGTCGCCCCCGAGGACGCGGAGGCGGAGCACGCGCGGCTGCTGGAGTGGGAGAAGCAGTGGCTGTCGGCGCTCGGCCTGGCGTACCGCGTGATCGACGTGGCCTCGGGCGACCTGGGCGCGTCGGCGGCGCGGAAGTACGACTGCGAGGCGTGGATCCCGACGCAGGGCAGGTACCGCGAGCTGACGTCGACGTCGAACTGCGGGGAGTTCCAGGCCCGGCGGCTGTCGGTGCGGATGCGCGACGGGCAGGGCCAGAAGAAGTCCGCGCGCCCGCTGGCCACGCTGAACGGGACGCTGTGCGCGGTGCCGCGGACGATCGTGGCGCTCCTGGAGACGCACCAGCGGCGGGACGGCTCGGTGGCGGTGCCGGAGGTGCTGCGGCCGTACCTGGGCGGGCGCGAGCTGCTGGAACCGGTCGCGAAGTGAACGCCCCCCTGCCGTACCGGCTCGTCGCGACCGACCTCGACGGCACCCTGCTGCGCAGCGACGAAACGGTCTCGCCGCGCACCCGCGCCGCCGTCGAGGCGGCGTGCGCGCGGGGCGCGGCGCACATCGTCGTCACCGGCCGCGCCGTGGCCTGGACCCGGCACATACTGGACGGGCTGGACTACGACGGCCTGGCCGTCTGCGGCCAGGGCGCCCAGGTGTACCACGCGGGCGAGCACCGGCTGCTGACCTCCGTGACGCTCGACCGGCGCCTCGCCGCCGACGCCGTGGCCAAGCTGGAGGCGGAGGTCGGCGAGGTCGCGGTGGCCGCGAGCACGGACGGGCTCGCCGGCGAGGTGCTCTTCGGCCCCGGCTTCCGCGCGGTGGCGCGGGAGGACCTGCCGGTCCGCCGGGTGGCGGACCGGGACGAGCTGCTGGCGCAGCCGATCGGCAAGCTCTACCTCCAGCACCCCGAGCTGGACGACGACGCGCTGACGGCCGCGGCCCGCGAGACGGTCGGCGACCTCGTCGGGGTGGTGCTCGCCGGCGCCGACACCGTCGAGATCCTGCCGCACGGGCTGACCAAGGCGACCGGGCTGTCGCTCGCGGCGCGCCGGCTCGGCGTGACGGGGGCGGAGACGATCGCCTTCGGGGACATGCCGAACGACATCCCGATGTTCCGCTGGGCCGGGCACGGGGTGGCGATGGCCGGGGCGCACCCGGAGCTGGTCGCGGTGGCCGACGAGGTCACGGCGTCGAACGACGAGGACGGCATCGCGGCGGTGCTGGACCGCGTGTTCGGATAGGCACCGTACGCCGCGGCCGGGGCAACCAGCCGGGCGGCTCCGCGGGGCCGTTGGGTCCTGAGTAGGATCTGGGTTCGCTCCGTGCAGGGGGCATCCGATTACGGGGATCCAGCGAGGGGGACGGCGGGATGGACGTGGGCGGGCTCGACCGGATCCTCAGGCCGCTGGGCGCAGACGACCCCCGGACGGTGGCCGGATACCGGCTGGCCGGCCGGCTCGGCGCGGGCGGCATGGGCAAGGTCTACCTGTCGTACACGCGCGGCGGCCGGCCCGTGGCGATCAAGGTGATCCGGCCGGAGTTCGCCGACGACCCGGAGTTTCGCCGCCGTTTCGCACAGGAGGTGCACGCGGCGCAGCGCGTCCAGGGCCTCTACACCGCGCCGGTGGTGGACTCCGACACGGAGGGCGACCAGCCCTGGCTGGCCACGGCGTACGTGACCGGCCCCGCCCTGGCCGACGTGGTGACGGAGGAGCGTCCGCTGCCGCTGGACAGCGTGGTGCTGCTCGTCGCCGGGGTGGCGGAGGCGCTGACCGCGATCCACGGCGCGGGGGTGGTGCACCGGGACCTCAAGCCGTCGAACGTCCTGCTGGCCGCCGACGGCCCGCGCGTCATCGACTTCGGCATCGCCCGCGCCGCCGACGCCACCGCGCTCACCGGCAGCGGGCTGCTGATCGGCACCCCGGCGTTCATGTCCCCCGAACAGGCGGCGGGCCGCAAACTCACCCCGGCCACCGACGTCTTCGCCCTCGGGCAGGTCGCGGTCTTCGCCGCCACCGGGCGGCCGGCGCACGGCGAGGGCCCCTCGCACGCGGTGGTCTACCGGATCGTCCACGAGGAGCCCGACCTGACCGGGGTGCCGGACGTCCTGCGTCCGGTGGTGGACCTGTGCCTGGCGAAGGACCCGGCGGAGCGCGGGGCGCTGGCGGAGATCATCCGTGCGTGTGAGACGGCGGGCGGGCGGACGCAGCTGCGGATCGGGGAGGGGTGGCTGCCGCCGCCGGTCGCCGCCGCGATCACCGAGCGCACCCGCGGGGTGGCGGCGCCACCGCCGGCCGAGGCGGCCCCGCCGCCGGCCCAGCCGCCCGTTCCGGCCGCGCCGCCGACACCGGCGGCTCCCCCGACGCCCGCGGCGCCGCCACCGCCGAGCGCGGCACCGGCGCCGGTAGCGTCCCCGGCGCAGAGCGCTGTGCCGACGCCGACCGCGGCACCGGCGGACGCCACGCCGCCGACGCCGCCCGAGACGCCGCCGACGTCCTCCGAGACGCCGCCGCCCGCGGCGCCGTCCGTACCGGGAACGCCGCCCGCCCCGGCCTCCCCGGCCGCGCCGAACCCTCCCGCCGCGCAACCGCCGCCCGCCGCGTACGCCGAGACGACGCAGACCGCCGCCGCGGCCCCCGTCCACCCGCCCACCCGGCAGCGGCCCGCCCCCGGCGCCCGCCGCCCCGACCCGCCCCACCCGCGGCCGGGGGTGCAGGAGCAGCCCGCCCCGCGGCCCCGCAAGCGGCGCGTCGGACTCTTCGCCGGCCTGCTGGCCGGCGCCCTGCTCCTGGGCGCCGGCGGCGGCGCGTACCTGGTGAACACCCTCCAGGACGACGACGCCAGCGGCGGCAGCAGCGATACGGGCCGGCAGGACCGCTCCTCGGACGCCAAGCCCCGGACCGACGACGACGGTGACGGCAAGCAGCAGGACACCGGCGGCACGCAGCCGGACGAGGACCCGACCGCGAGCGCGCCCCCCGCGGACCCGGAGCCGGCCGCGTACGACGGCATCGAGCTGCCCGCGTCGTACCACCTCAGCCTCAACGACGAGCCGCTCAGGCCGGAGTCCGACGGCGACGGCGACATCGAGTACGCCACCGGGCCTTATCTACAGACCGACCACGGCAGGTTCGTCCTGCTCCAGCCCACCGAGGAACCCGCGCTCGACACCTGCCGCGAGGTCACCCGCTACGCCGAGTCGATCTACCTCGGCGACGTCGAGGAGGGTGCGCACATCTGCCTGGAGACCCAGGCCGGGCACGTCGCCCTGATCACGTTCCAGGGTCTCTCGCCGCAGAGCGACCCGAGCAGCTACGTCGTCCTCGACGTCACGGTCTGGCGGAACGACACCGCGCAGCCGTAGCGTTCAGCTGAGGATCATCGTGAGGGCGGCGGTGGTGCCCACGGTGACGATGACGGCGCGCATCAGGGTGGGCGTCAGTTTGCGGCCCAGGTGGGCGCCGAGGATGCCGCCGATGATGGAGCCGGAGGCGATGATGCCGGCCGCGGTCCAGTCGACGTCGGCGACGAGGATGAAGACGATCGCGGCGACGCCGTTGACGAGCGCGGCGAGCACGTTCTTGACGGCGTTGAGGCGCTGGATGTCGTCGCGTACGAAGGCCCCGAACAGGCCCATGAGGATGACGCCCTGCGCGGCCCCGAAGTAGCCGCCGTACACGCCCGTGCCGAGGATCGTGAGCCACATCGGGGCGCCGCCGTCCGTGTCGCAGTCCTCGCCGCGCCGGGCGAGGCGGCGGCTGAGGACGGGCTGGAGGAGGACCAGGGCGCAGGCGGTGAGGATGAGGCCGGGGACCACGGCCTGGAACGTCTCGGCCGGCAGTTGCAGGAGCAGCAGCGCGCCGGCCAGGCCGCCGAGGACGGAGGCGGTGCCGAAGCGCAGTATGCGGCGGCGCTGGCCGCGCAGCTCGCGGCGGTAGCCGTAGACGGCGCCGAGGACGCCGGGGACGAGGCCGAGGTTGTTGGAGACGTTCGCGAGGACCGGGGGGTAGCCCAGGGCGAGGAGGGTGGGGAAGGTGATGAGGGTGCCGGAGCCGACGACCGCGTTCATGCCGCCGGCGGCGAGTCCGGCGCCGGCGAGCGCGACGGCTTCCAACGGTTCCACGGCGTCCTCGTTCCGTAGCTGGTCGGCGTTCCTCCGGTCGACCGGCGTTCCCGCCACCGGCCGGTCCCGGTGGACCCCGTACGTCGTGCGGCCGGACCCGGGTGCCGGGCGCCGCGAAGATCGTGGTCATCGTGGGCGCGACGATCCGCCCAAGTCAATCCTCGGGTGTTCTTGGGCGTACCCAAGGGCTAGCTTGACGCGCATGACTCTGGACGATCTGCGGGTGTTCGTCGCCGTGTGCCGGGCGGGGAGCCTGAGCGCGGTGGCGCGGGAGCTGGGCTGTACGCAGTCGGCCGTCAGCCAGCACGTCAAGCGGCTGGAGCGGGAGGTCGGCCTCAGCCTCGTGGAGCGGCATCCGCGCGGCGTCGTCCCCACGCACGCGGGCGAGCTGCTGCGCGGCGCCGCGGCCGAGGGCATCGGCGGCGTGGACCACGCGCTGCGGCGGCTGCGCGACCTCGCACGGGGCGACGGCGGGTCGGTGCGGGTGACGACGGGGGCGACGACCGTACGGCACTTCATGTCGTCGGCGGTCGTCGCGTTCCGGGAGCGGTATCCGCAGGTGAGCCTGGAGTTCCAGACGGAGAACTCCAGCCGCGGCTGCGTCGCCGCGCTGGCCGCCGGCGGCGCCGACCTGGCGTGGATCACGATCTCCGCGCCGGTACGGGGCGTGGAGCTGCGGCGCGCGGCGGAGCTGCCGTGGGTGCTGGCGGTCCGGGAGGGCGATCCGCTGGCGGCGCGGCCGGCGGTGGGGGCGGCGGACCTGGCGGCGGTGCGGCTCATAGGGCTGCCGGGGAACTCCAGTTCGCGGGCGCATCTGGAGGCGTGGTTCGCGGAGTCGGGGGTGCCGCTGCCGGCGTTCGACACGTCGGTCGCGGACTGGGACACGGCGATCCTCCTCGCGGAGCTGGGGCTCGGCTACGCCGTCGTACCGGAGCTGCCCGGCTGGCGGCACGGGCGGCACCCGGGGGTGCGCCTGGTGCCCGTACCGGAGCTGCCGCCGCTGTGGGCGGGGTGGGCGGTGCGGCGGTGGGCGGCGCTGTCGCCGCTGGCGCGGGCGTTCGCGGACATGGTGGCGGCGGGGGTGGAGCCGTAGCGGCGGACGGGTTGCGGACGGTTTATGGACCGGTGATCCCGTCCTCCTTTGGCTCTGCCGGTCAGGCCATCGGTGGGCGAGGGTGGGTGGCGTTCAGTGGCGTACAGCCGCCATCGCCGTCGCCGGAGGCCTCCTTGAGCACCGCCTTTCTGCTGACCACGCTCGTCGTGGTCGTCACGCCGGGCACCGGCGTGGTCTACACCCTGGCCGCCGGGCTGGCCCACGGCCGGCGCGCGAGCGTGGTGGCCGCGTTCGGCTGCACCCTCGGCACCGTGCCGCACGCCGTCGCGACCGTCACCGGGCTGGCGGCGCTGCTGCACGCCAGCGCGCTGGCGTTCGAGGTGGTGAAGTACCTGGGGGTCGCGTACCTGCTGTACATGGCGTGGTCGACGCTGCGCGACAAGGAGGCGCTGGCGGTCGGGGACGACGCGCCCGGTGGGCCGGGCGACGCGTCGTCCGGTCCGCGGCCCGCGGGGCGGGTGATCGTCTCCGGCGTGCTGCTGAACCTGCTCAACCCGAAGCTGACGATGTTCTTCGTGGCGTTCCTGCCGCAGTTCGTGCCGGCGGGCGAGGAGGGGTCGGCGGCGGCGATGCTGCGGCTGAGCGCGGTGTTCACGGGGCTGACGTTCGTGGTGTTCGTCGCGTACGGGATGTGCGCCGCGGCGGTGCGGGGGCAGGTGCTGGGGCGGCCGCGGGTGATGACGGGGATCCGGCGGGTGTTCGCGGCGTCGTTCGTGGGTCTTGGCGCGAAGCTGGCGGTGGCGTGACGATGCGGTTCGGGCATGCGGAGGAACTGCGGGCGGAGTTTCCGGAGCTGGTGGCGGGGGCGGTGTACGGGGCCGTGGCGGGGGACGGCTCCGGCGGTGCCGGTTCCGGCGGCGGCTCCGGGGGGTTCGGCGGGGGCTTCGGCGGGGGCGGGGAGCTGGACGCGCGGATCGCGGCGTACACGGACGTCGCGCGGCGACGGCTGGCGGCGGGCACGGAGGGGGAGTTCCCCGAGGTGCGGGCGTGGCGGCGGACGTACACCCGCATGGGGCTGCGGCCGACGCAGTACCGGTGCGCGTCGGAGTCGCTGCTGCGGCGGCTGCGGCGGGAGGGCGCGCTGCCGCGGATCCACCCGGTCGTGGACCTGTGCAACGCGGTCTCGATGGCGTACGCGATCCCCGTCGCCGTACTGGACGTGGACCGGATCGCCGAGCCGTGGCTGCAGGTGCGCCGCGCGGGCGGCGACGAGACGTACACGACGTTCGGCGGCGCCACCGAGCATCCGGCGGCGGGCGAGGTGACCTTCGCCGACTCCGCGGGGCGCGCGCACGCCCGGCGCTGGACGAACCGGCAGAGCGGCTACTCGGCGGTGGGTGCGGAGACGCGCAGGGTGCTGGTGGTGGCGGAGGGCGTCCACGGGACGGCGGCGGCGGACGTGGCGGAGCTGACGGGTGCCGTGGAGGGGGAGCTGGCGCGGCTGTGGGGGGTGGCGGCGAAGTCGGCGGTGCTGACGGGGGCGGCGCCGGAGTTCGTCTTCGGGGAGTGAGGGCGGCGGGCTCCGGGCGGGGCGTTGTCGGTGGCGCGTGCCACGATGGCCTCATGAACGGGGTGGGGAAGGCGGCCTCCGAGAGGTCCAAAGCGTACGGGTCGGATTTCCTGCAGCTCGACGTCGGGGACGCGCCGGCGGGCGGGATGGCGGACTGGCTGGCGCGGCGGCTGCGGGAGGGGATCGCGGACGGGCGGCTGCCGGTGGGCAGCCGGTTGCCGCCGACGCGGGTGCTGGCGGCGGAGCTGCGGGTGTCGCGCGGGGTGGTCACGGAGGCGTACCGGCGGCTGACGGAGGACGGGCACGTCGAGGGGCGGCGGCGCGGCGGGACGGTGGTGGTCGCGGCGCCCCCGGCACCCGTGGGGGCGGGCGGCGCGGTGGCGCCCGGGGCCGGGGCGGGCCAGGGGGCGGAGGTGCGCGCGCTGGGCTCCGCGGGTGTGCCCTCCTCCGCCGCCGCGGGGGGCGTGGTGCTGCCCCTCCCCGCCGCGGCGGGGAGGGACGCCGCCGCGTTCTTCCCCGCCGCCCCCGGCCCCGAGGCCTTCGACGCCCTGCGCGCCGCCCCGGCCCGCATCGACCTCACCCCCGGGCCGCCCGACCTCGCCGCGTTCCCGCGCGCCGCCTGGCTCCGCGCCGAGCGCGCCGTCCTCGCCGAGCTGTCCGCCGCCGACCTCGGCTACGGCGACCCGCACGGCGCCCCCGCCCTGCGCCGCGCCGTCGCCGGCTGGCTCGCCCGCAACCGCGGCATCCGCGCCGACCCCGACGCCGTCGTCATCGTCGCCGGCACCGCCCAGGCGCTCACCCTGCTCCACCCGGTGCTGCGCGCCGACGGCGTGCCGGCGGTGGCGGTGGAGGACCCCGGTTCGCTCGGCACGCGCCAGCATCTGGACAACAGCGGGCTGGACATCGTCCCGGTCCCGGTCGACGCCGACGGCATACGTGTCGACGAGCTGCACGCCACCGGCGCCCGCGCGGTGCTGCTCACCCCGGCGCACCAGTTCCCGACCGGCGCGGTGCTCAGCGGCGAGCGCCGCCGCGAGCTGCTGCGCTGGGCGGAGGCCGGCGACCGGCTCGTGCTGGAGGACGACTACGACGCCGAGCACCGCTACGACCGGCCGCCGGTGCCCGCGCTGCGCGCGATGCTCGCGGAGCGGGTCTGCTACATGGGCAGCGTGTCGAAGCTGCTGGCGCCGGCGCTGCGGGTGGGCTGGGTGGTGCCGCCGCCGGGGTACCGGGACGCGCTGGTGAACGCCAAGCGGTTCACCGACCTGGGCAACGCGGTGCTGCCGCAGCTCGTGCTGGCACGGCTGATGGAGTCGGGGGAACTGGAGCGGCACCTGCGGCTGCTGCGGGGGCGGCACCGGCGGCGGCGGGACGCGATGATCGCGGCGGTCGCGGAGCACCTGCCGGGCGCGGTGGTGCACGGCGCGGCGGCGGGGCTGCACCTGACGGTGACGTTCGGCGGAGGGGGCGGCGCCGGTTCGTGCGGTACGGGGCCGGCGGGGGTGACCGACACGGAGTTGGCGGCGGCGGCGCTCGGCTGCGGCGTGAAGGTGCAGCCCCTGTCCTGGCACCGGCTCCGCCCCGGCCCGCCGGGCCTGGTCCTGGGCTACGCGGCCAGCCACCCCGACGCCGTGACGGAGGGGGTGCGGCTGCTGGGCCGGGCGCTGCGGGGGTGACGCGGCGGCGCGCCGGGCCGGTCGGCGCGGCCGTAGCGGCGCGCCGGTGCCGGCCGGGTGTCAGCCGGTGGGCCCGCCCGTACCGGCGGGACCCGCATGCCGGGTCCCCGCGGGGCGGGGGGGGGGCACCGGGGGCGCGGGGCGCCCGCACCGGTGCCCGCTCGACGCCTCCGGTCACGGTCTCAGGCGTCCCGGGACCGCAGCACCGCGCCGCCCGCCGCCAGCGCCGCCGCCGCCCACGCCGCCAGCACCCCGAGCCCCGCCCACGGCCCGATCGGCAACCCGTCCGTGCCCACCGTCGACTGCACCGCAAGACCCGCCGACGCCGGCCCGTACCGCTGCAGCCGCTCCACCCACTCCGGATCCGACAGCATCCCCGCCACCAGCGGCGACGCGTACAGCACCGCCAGGCACGCCGCGACCGACCCCGCCGTGTCCCGCAGCGCCGTGCCCACGCCCAGCGCCAGCAGCGCCACCAGCGCCAGGTACAGCGCCGACCCGAAGCCGGCCCGGAGCACCGGGCCCGCCCCCAGGTCGTACGGGGCGAAGCCCACCGGCACCAGCGCCCGGCCCGCGAGCAGCGCCCCCCACGCCCCGGCCCCGCCCGCCACCAGCACCGCCGCGCCCACCACCGCGGCCTTCGCCGCCAGCACCCGCAGCCGGGCGGGCACGGCGGTCAGCGTCGTCCGGATGGTGCCCGTGCCGTACTCCGCCGTGACCGCCAGCGACGCGAAGACCGCGACCGCCGCCTGCCCGGCCCACACGCCGGACAGGCTGGTCCGCACCACGTCCTCGCGGCAGCCGGCGGGCGGGCAGTGCGCCGTCGACAACCCGCTGACCGCGCCCGCGCCGACCGCCGCGGTGACGGCGGCGACGGCGAGGAGGAGCCACCACGTGCCGGGTACGGTGCGCAGCTTCGTCCACTCCGCCCGCGCCGCGCGCCCCGCGGCCCGTAGGCCGTCGAAGCCCGCCCCGGGCCCCCTCTCCCGCCGCACCCCGCGCCGCCCGACCGCGCGCCCCGCCGCAGGCCCGGCCGCAGCCGCGGCCCCCGCGTCCGGCACCGTCCCGCGCCGCCCCTCACGCATCGCGCCGCCGCAGCCGCCACACCGCCAGCGCCAGCGCCACCGCCGCCCACACCGCCAGCACCCCGAGCCCCGCCCACGGCCCCTGCGGCATACACCCGTCCTCCGGCACGCACACCGTCTCCACCTGCTCGTACCGCGGCGTCGTGCTCTGCACCCCGAACCCCGCCACCGGCGTCACCCGGAACAGCCACTCCACCGCCCCCAGCGGCAGCCCTCCGCCCAGCACCAGCGGCAGCACGAACAGCACCACCACGATCGTCACGGCCGCCGCCGTGTGCCGCAGCAGCGCCCCCAGCGCCAGCGCGAACAGCGCCACCAGCGCCAGCAGCAGCCCCGTGCCCACCACCGCCCGCAGCACCGCCCCGTCGGTCAGGGACACCTCCGGGAACTGCGGCGGCCGGTGCCCGCCCGACCGCAGTGCCCGCTGCCCCACCAGGAACGACACCACCGCGGCCGCCAGCCCCGCCGCGAACGCCACCGCCGCCAGCACCGCGCCCTTCGCCACCAGCACCCGCCCGCGCCGCGGGGCGGCGGTGAACGTCGTACGGATCATGCCGCGCCGGTACTCGGCGGTGATGAACAGCACCCCCAGCGCCGCGAACGCGATCAGCCCGACCTGCGCGCCCGCCAGGCTCATCCACGTCAGGTCGGCCGCGGGCGGGAGCGGGCCGATGTCGCCGGATCCGGTGACGGTGAACGTGCCGCCGGAGCGTTCGGCGCCGCCGGCCGGGCCGTTCGCCGCCGCCGGGCCGGACGCCGGACCCACGGCCTCGTCCCGCCACGCCGCGTCACCGCCGTCCCCGCCGCCGTTCCCGGAGCCGCCTGCGAGCCGTACGTGGTCGAACACCCCCGTCGCCTCGCTCGGCCCCGTCCCGATGTCCAGCGACCCGAACGACCGCTCCTGCCGCACCGTCTCCGGCGCCGCCACGAACAACCCCGCCCGCGCCGTCTCCGGCAGCCCGGCCACGGACACGCTGCCGACCTCGCGCCAGCGTTCGCCTCCCCCGCCGGCTACGCCCTCTCCCCCGCCGGCTACGCCCTCACTGGCGGGGGTGCCCCCATTGGCGGGGGTGCCCTCATCGACGGACACGTAGCCGGTCAGCCGGTCGCCCTCGCGCGTCAGCCGCAGCCACACCGGCGCGTCGCCGGCCACGGCGCCGCCGGCGACGTCGTGCTCGAACCCGTGCTGCAGCCGCACTCCGTGCTCGTACGTGCGCATCAGCGCCACGTACGGACTCCCCGGTTCGGTGCCCGCCTTCACGATCACGCCGGCCTTCGCCCACGGCGCGTCCGTGTCCGCGCCCGTCGTCAGGTCCGTCACGCGCGCGGTGATGCTGCCGTCCCCGGCCAGCGGCCGGTGCACGAAGCGGAACGAGTCCGCGACCCGCGCCGCCGCCGCGCCGGAGCCGCCGCCCCCGCCCCCGTCGCCGGAGGTGACGGCGTCGCTGCCGCCCGCCGACACCAGCGACACCAGGACCGTCACCACCGCTCCCGCCAGCAGCGTCAGCAGCCACCGGCCGACGCTGCGCAGCTTCGTGAACTCGGCGTGCAGCAACCGCAGGAAGCCGTCGCGCGCGGGCGGCAGCTGCGAACGGTACGGGGCCACGCCCCCGCCCTCCGTACGCACAGCCACCCCGGCGCCGCCCGCACCCGCATCGGCACCCGTACCGGCGCCCGCACCCGCACTCCCAGCCGCGGTCATCGCGGACCCTCCCCCTCCGGCACGGCGGCGAACTCCGCCTCGCCCCGCGTCAGCTCCATGTACGCCTCCTCCAGCGACGCCCGGTGCGCCGCAAGACCCGAGAACGGCACCGCCTCGGCGCCCAGCAGCTCCGCCACCCGCTCCGCCGGCAGCCCCGCCACCGTCAGCGACTCCCGGCCCGTCGCCGCCACCGTCGCCCCCGCCGCCGACAGCACCGTCATCGCCCGCTCCCGCGCCCCCGTCTGCAGCGCGACCCGGCTGTCGGAGGCGGCGGCCAGCAACGCGGCCACCGGCGTGTCCGCGACGAGCCGGCCGCGGCCGATCACCACCAGGTGGTCGGCGGTGTCCTCCAGTTCGCTCATCAGATGGCTGGAGACGAGCACCGCCCGCCCCTGGGCCGCCAGCCGGCGCAGAAAGCCACGGATCCAGCGGATGCCCTCCGGGTCCAGGCCGTTGACCGGTTCGTCGAAGAGCAGCACCGGCGGGTCGCCGAGGAGCGCGGCGGCGATGCCGAGGCGCTGCCGCATCCCGAGCGAGTAGCCGCCGGCCCGCCGCCGCCCCGCTCCGGCGAGCCCCACCTGCTCCAGCAGCTCGTCGACGCGGCCGGCCGGCAGGCCGTGCGAGTGCGCCAGCCACAGCAGGTGGTCGCGCCCGCGCCGGCCGGGGTGCACGGCCGCCGCGTCCAGCGCGGCGCCCACGTGCTGCAGCGGGCGGCGCAGCGCCCCGTACGGGAGGCCGCCGATCAGCGCGCTGCCCGCGTCGGGGGCGTCGAGGCCCAGGACGATGCGCATGGTGGTGGACTTGCCGGCCCCGTTGGGGCCGACGAACCCGGTGACCTGCCCCGGGACGACCGTGAACGACAGTCCGTCCACGGCGGCGACCGGGCCGAAGTGCTTGCGCAGGTCCCGGACCTCGATGGTTGCTTCTGACGCTGCCATGGTGAGGAGGCTACGAAGCGGGCGGCGGGCGGGTCGTCACGCAGGGGAGGAGTCTTGCGGGCGCCGGAGTAGCTCGCGCGGGGGAGGCGGTTGTCCGGAGCAGGAGGGACGCCGGGAGGGGCGGGCGCGGGGAGAATGGCGGCGTGACGGGAGCACGGAAGGCGCGGGAAGAGCGGGGAGGACGGGGAGGACGGGGAGAGCGGGGAGAGCGGGGAGAACGCAGGGCGTGGGGAGAACGGGGAGAGCGCCTCGCCGCCTCCCCCGACGGCCCCGTCGCCGCCGCCGCGCTCCTCACGCTGCTCGCCGCCGTCGACACCGTCCTGCGCACCGACCCCGGCGACCGCCTCACCGCCGCCCTGCTGCTCGCCTTCGGCGCCACCGCCCCCGTCGCGCTGCTCCGCACCCACCCCGGCCCCGCCGCCGTCCTCGCCACCGCCGCGAACACCCCCCTCGCCGCCCTCCTCGGCGCCCCCGTCGCCGCCGGCGTCGCCGCCCAGGCGCTGCTCCTGCACCGCCTCGCCCGCCACGGCTCCCGCCGCGGGCGCGCCCTCGCCGTGCTGCTCGTGCTGCCGCTCGCCGGCTACGCCGCCGGCGACCCCGGCACCGCCGCCGGCGGCCGGCTCGGCGACACCGGGCGGCTCCTGGCCGTCGCCGCGGCCGTACTCCTCGCCGCCGCCACCGCCACCGGCCTCGCCCGCCGCGCCCGCAGCACCGCCGCCGCCCACGGCGCCGTCGAACGCGCCATCGCCCACACCCTCTACGAGCACGCCGCCCGCGGCGAACGCGCCCGCATCGCCCGCGAACTCCACGACGTCGTCGCCCACCACATCTCGATGATCTCCGTACAGGCCGAGACGGCCCGCCTCACCACCCCCGGCCTCCCCGACGAAGGCGCCCGCCGGCTCCGCGACATCGGCGACACCGCCCGCACCGCCCTCACCGAGATGCGCCGGCTCCTCGGCGTGCTGCGCGAAGACGCCGGCGCCGACCCCGCGGAACGCCGCCCCCCGCCCGGCCTCGCCCAGCTCAACGAACTCCTCGACGACGCCCGCGACGCCGCCGGCTCCGCGGTACGGCTCATCGTCAGCGGCTCCGTACGCCCCCTCGGCACCGGCGTCGAACTCACCGCGTACCGCATCGTGCAGGAAGCCCTCACGAACGCCCGCCGGCACGCCCCCGGCGCGGCCGTCGACGTCGAGCTGCACTACGCCGACACCGCCCTGCGCCTGCGCATCCGCGACAACGGCCCGGGCGCGCACGGCGGGGCCGGGCGCGGGGGCGCGCACGGCGGCGGGCACGGGCTGACCGGCATGCGCGAACGCGCGGCCGCCGTCGGCGGCAGCCTGCGCGGCGGCCCCGCCGCGGGCGGCGGCTTCCTGCTGGAAGCCACCCTTCCGACACAGCCGCGCGCCCCCGGCGACGCGCCCGGGAACGAGAACGTGAACGAGAACGAGAACGCGAGCGAGAACGCGAGCGAGAACGGAGCCGCGGCATGACCGGGCCGGCGGACAGCACGCCCCTGCGCGTGGTCGTCGCCGACGACCACGAGGTCGTACGCGCCGGCTTCGCCGGACTCCTCGCCAGCCAGCCCGACTTCGACGTCGTCGGCACCGCGCGCGACGGCGCCGAAGCCGTCCGCGTCTGCCGCGAACGGCGGCCCGACGTCGTCCTCATGGACGTGCGCATGCCCGGCGTCGACGGCATCGAGGCCACCGCCCGGCTCACCGCCGCCGCCGACCCGGCCCCCCGGGTGCTGATCCTCACCACCTTCGACCTCGACGAGTACGTCTACGACGCCCTCGCCGCCGGCGCCGGCGGGTTCCTGCTCAAGGACGTCACCGCCGAGCAGCTCTTCGACGCCGTGCGCGTCGTCGCGGCCGGCGAAGCGCTGCTCGCGCCGGCGGTCACGCGGCGGCTGATCGCCGAGTTCGCGCGGCTGCGCGCGTCCCGGCCGCCGCGGAGCGACGGCGAGGGCGCCGGGGCGCGGCTGGCGGCGCTGACGCCGCGCGAGACCGAGGTGCTGCGGCTCCTCGCCGAGGGCCTGTCCAACCCCGAGCTGGCCGCCCGTCTCCACGTCGGCGAGGAGACCGTGAAGACGCACGTCAGCAGGCTGCTGGCCAAGCTCGGGCTGCGGGACCGCACGCAGGCCGTGGTCATGGCGTACGAGTCGGGCCTCGTCGTCCCGGGCGCCCGCTGACGCCCCCGCCCCCGCCCCCGGGCCTCTGGCCTGGCCCCCTGCCCCCGGCCCGTGCCCGGCGGCGCTCGGTTAGCCTCGTGACCATGCCCGGACCCATCGAACTCGTGATATTCGACTGCGACGGAGTCCTCGTCGACTCCGAGCGCATCGCCGCCGCCGCGCAGGTCACCGTCGGCGCGGAACTCGGCTGGCCGCTCACCGAAGCCGACGCCGTCGAACTGTTCATGGGCAAGTCCCAGGAATCCGTCGGCGCCATGGTCGTCGAACGCCTCGGCCCGGGCGCGGACGAGACCTGGCGCACCCGCTACTACGAGGAGTTCTACGCCGGCCTCGACCACCTCGAAGCCGTACCCGGCGTCGTCGAGGCCCTCGACGCCCTCGCCGCCGCCGGCCTGCCGACGTGCGTCGCGTCCAGCGGCGGGCACGAACGGATGCGCCGCACCCTCGGCCGCACCGGGCTGTACGACCGCTTCACCGGACGCATCTACTCCGCCGCCGACGTCGGCGGCCGCGGCAAACCCGCCCCCGACCTCTTCCTCCACGCGGCGCGGCAGACCGGCTACGCGCCCGGGGCGTGCGCGGTGGTGGAGGACAGCCGCTACGGCGTCCAGGCCGCGCGCGCCGCGGGGATGCGCGCGTACGGGTTCACCGGCGGGCTGTCACCGGCCGCATGGCTGGCGGGGCCGGACACGGTGCTCTTCGACGACATGCGCAAGCTGCCGGTGCTGCTGGAGGCCGCCGACACGGCGGCCTGACGGCGCCGCGGAGACGGCCCGTACCGCCGGGGCGCGGCCCGTACGACAGGGGAGACGGCCCGTACGACGGGGCGACGGTCCGTACCGGCGGAGGACGCGGCTACGCCGCCCCGCCCTCGATCCACTCGGGCGCCAGCACCGACCACACCTCGGTGTCCTGGCGCACCCCCCGGTACCGGTGGTTCGAGCGCAGCACGCCGTCCCGGCGCATGCCGAGGCGCTGGGCGACCCTGATGCTCGGGGTGTTCTCCGAGGACACCAGCCACTCCACACGCTCCATGCCGCGCTCGCGCACCGCCCAGTCGATGATCACGCGCGCCGCGCGGGTCACCAGCCCGCGGCCCGACGCCGCCGGCTCCAGCCAGCAACCGGCCTCGCAGGTGCCCTGCGCGGCGTCGAAGACGCGGAAGAGGACGCCGCCGACGAGGCGGCCGTCGAGCCAGATGCCGTAGAGGCGGCCGGTGTCGGAGGCGGTCTTGTCGGCGTACGACTGGAGCCACGCGCGGGCGGAGTCGAGGTCGGCGGCGGCGTCGGGGAGGCCGACGTGCCGGCCGATGAACGCGCGGCCGCGGTCCATGTGGGCGAGGAACTCCTCGGCCTGCCACGGCTCCAGCGGCCGCAGCTCGGCACCTTCGTCACCCAGGGGTACAGCGAACATCCCGTCCTCCCGTGTCAGCGTTCGACACCGCGATCCTCGCACGGGCGCGGGAGAGCCCCGCAGGTCACCCGCCCGGCGGCGCCGGGTGCGCGGCCCGGGCCGCGTCCCCCAGGGCGGCGACGCACGCCCGCACCGCCGGGCTCTCCGCCCGCGACCGCCACGCCGCCTGCACCGTACGCCGCACCGCCGGCCGCACCGGCACGAACCGCACCCCCGGCGGACACGGCCGCTGCCCCATCTCCGGTACGAGCGACACGCACAGCCCGCCGTCCACCAGCGCCAGCTGCGTGGCGTACTCCGTCACCCGGTACCGCACCTCCGGCTCCACCCCCACCTCGCGCAGCGCCTGCGTCAGCCCCTCGTACGGCTCGGTGCCGACCGGGCAGCTCGCCCACACCGCCGCCGCCCCGTCGCGCCGGTCGAGACCGCCCAGCTCGGCGAGGCCGACGCGCTCGCGGGCGGCCAGCGGGTGGGAGGCCGGCACCGCCAGCTGGACGTCCTCCACCACCAGCGTCCGCACCGCGAGCCCCTGCGGCAGCCGGATGGGCCGGCTGCTCCAGCTCTCGATGAGCAACAGGTCCAGCTCCCCGCCGACCAGCTCCGGGACCAGCTCGACGACCTCGCCGTCGACGACGGTGGGGACCAGCCGCGGGTGCGCGGCGGTGAGGTCGGTCAGCACCCCGGGCAGCAGGGCGCGCAGCGAGCTGCCGACGCCGCCGAGGCGCAGCGGGCCCAGGATCTCGTCCTGCAGGTCGGCGAGGTCCGCCTCGGCCTCGGCGACCTGCGCGCAGACGCGGGCCGCGTGCGCGGCGAGCACCTTGCCGGCGTGGGTGAGCCGGACGCTGCGCCCGTACGGCTCCAGCAGCCGGTGCCCGGCCTCGCGCTCCAGCTTGGCGAGCTGCTGCGAGACGCCGGAGGCGGTGACGTGCAGCGACTCGGCGGCGCTGGCGATGGTGCCGTGGACGGCGACGGCGTCGAGGGCGCGCAGGCGCTCCAAACTGAACACCAAGCAATGCTAATGCTTTGGGCTAACAAATCATCGCTTTTTCTTGGGGGAACGGGCGGGCAGAGTGGAGGGCATGCGAGTCGACGGGGAGGGCCGGGGCGGCGAGACGCTCCTCGCCCGGGCGGCCGGCCCGGCCGCGATGGTCATCGGCGGCTCGGCGTGCATCTCGCTGTCGGCGATCTTCGTGAAGCTCTCCGACGTGAACGCCGGCACCGCCGCCTTCCTGCGCTGCGTCCTGGCACTGCTGCTGCTCCTCCCCCTCGCGGCCGTCGAACTGCGCCGCCTCGGGCCGCGGGCCCGGCGGCCGGTGCTCACGGATCTGGCGGCCGGGCTGCTGCTCGGCGTCGACTTCGTCTTCTGGGCGGCCAGCATCCGGGACGTCGGCGCCTCCATCGCCACCGTGCTGCTCAACATCCAGGTCGTCGTCTTCCCGCTGCTGGCGCGGCTGCTGACCCGTGCGCCGCTGCCGCGCGGCTTCTGGCTCACCGCCCCGGTGCTGCTCGCCGGGGTGGCGCTCGCGGGCGGCGCGATCGGCGACCCGGAACCGGGCAGCAGCCCCGTGACCGGCATCCTCTACGGCACGGCCGCCGGCGTCGCCTTCGCCGGCTACCTGTTCCTCACCCGCCTCGGGGGCGCCCGCCCCCGCCCCGCCCCCGGCTCCCCCCTCCCCCCTCCGCCCCGTCCCCGCCCGCACGTCGCCGTGCCGGTGTGCACCGCGACGTTCTCCGCCGGCGTCGCCTCCGGGGTCCTCGGCGCGCTCTGGACCGGGATCGACGTGACGCCCGGGCCCGCCGCCCTCGGCTGGCTGGCGGCCATGGCCGCGCTCGGCCAGGTCCTCGCCCTGCTCCTCGTCACCCCCGCGCTGCCCCGGCTCGCCCCGGCGACGGGAGCCGCGCTGCTCCTGCTGCAGCCGGTGCTCGCCATCGCCGCCGCCGTCGCGTTCCTCGGCGAGCGGCCCACGGCGACGCAGTACGCCGGCTGCGTACTGGTCATCGCCACCGTCTGGTACGCCACCCGCGCCGCCGGCAACCGCCGCGGCGGCAACCGTGCCGGAGGCGCCCGCGGCGGCGGCCACGGCGGCGGCCACGGCGGCGGCGACCACGGCACCGAAACCCCGGTGCGCCGCGCCGCAGCCCGCGGTTAGGCTGCGCCGCATGCCGCCGTATGACGACGCCGACGCCCTGCTCCCCGCCACCGCACGGGCCCTGCGCCACCGGCTCGCGGTCGCGCAGCGCGAGGGCCGCACGCCCTCCCTCGTCGCGGCCGTCGTACGGGACGGGAAGACCGTCTGGTCCGGCGCCCGCTCGATGGTCGACGGGCACGAGCCGACGGCCGACACCCAGTACCGCATCGGCTCGATCACCAAGACGTTCGTCGCCGTGCTGGTGCTCCGGCTGCGCGACGAAGGGCTCATCGACCTCGCCGATCCGCTGGGAAAGCACCTCCCCGGCACTCAGGCTCCCGCGGCGACCATCGCCCAACTCCTCTCGCACAGTTCCGGCATCGGGGCCGAGCCCCGCGGCCCCTGGTGGGAGCGGACCCCGGGCACGCTCCGCCCCGACCTCGGCGAACTCTTCGACGGCGACCCCGCCCGCCACCCGGCGGGCCGCCGCCACCACTACTCCAACCCCGGCTTCGCCTACCTCGGCGCGCTCGTCGAGGCGCTCCGCGGCGCACCGTGGGGCGAGGTGCTGCAGCGCGAGCTGCTGGAGCCGCTGGAACTGCGGCGTACGACGCTGCTGCCCCGGGCCCCGCACGCCGGCGGCTTCGCCGTCCACCCGTGGGCCGACGTCATGCAGCCCGAGCCGCTCCACGACACCGGCCGGATGGGCCCCGCGGGCCAGCTGTGGTCCACGGTCGGCGACCTGGCCCGGTTCGCGGCCTTCCTCGTGCACGGCGACGACCGGGTGCTCTCCGCCGAGACGCTGGCGGAGATGCGCACCCCCGCGGTGGCGCCCGAGGCCGCGTCCTGGGACGTCGCGTACGGGCTCGGGATGCAGCTGATCCGCCGCGACGGCACGCTGCTCGCCGGCCACACCGGTTCCATGCCCGGGTTCCTCTCCTGCCTCCTCTCCGACGTCGACGAGGGCGTGAGCGCGGTCGCGCTCACCAACGTCACGTCCGGCGCGTCCGTTGCCGGGCTCGCCGCCGACCTGATCGGCACCGTGCTGCGGCACGAGCCGCGCATCCCCGAGCCGTGGCGCCCGCTGGCCGCGGACGCGGTGGACCCGGAGCTGCTCGCGCTGACGGGACCGTGGTACTGGGGCGCGAACCCGCACGTGCTGCGGTTGCGGGAGAACCGCTGGCTGGACCTGAGCCCGCTGGCCGGCGCCGGCTATGCGTCACAGCTCCGCCCGGAGGCGGACGGCACGTGGACGGCGGTCGACGGCTACTGCGCCGGCGAGACGCTGCGGGTGGAGCGGTCGGCGGACGGCGAGGTCTCGCACCTCGACCTGGGCACCTTCGTCTTCACCCGCGAGCCGTACGACCCGGACGCCCCGGTCCCGGGCGGCACCCGCGGCTGGACGTGAGCACCCGCCCCGGCACCGCTCCCGGGCCGCCGGTGGGGCCCGGACCGCGGTCCTGCACCCCCTACGCCACCAGCTCCTTCTCCAGCGGCGTGCGGAACCTCGGCGTTATTCGGGCGTCGCCCGCCCACGCCGCCAGCCGCTCGGCCTCCGCGGCCACCGCGCGTTCCGCCTCGCCGCCCGTGTCCGTCAGCATCCGCCACACCACCTCTCCGTCCTGCCGTTGCGCCCAGCCGCCGACGACCTCTCCGTTCCACCACACCGTCGGCCCCACGTTGCCGCTGCCGTCGAACAGCGCCTTGCGGTAGCCGGCGTCGAGGTACCAGCCGCGCTCCTTCCAGCCCATCGGCGTCGGGTCGAGCGCGGGCAGCAGCGCCGCCCACGGCTCCGGCTCCGCGACCGGCCCGGTGTCGTCCGGGAGCACGTACCCCGCGCCCTCGTCCAGCTCCACCGGCACCGCGCCGGTCGCGGCCAGCGCCTTGCGCGCGGCGGTCTTCGTCCAGCCGGTCCACCACACGAGGTCCGCTTCGGTGGCCGGCCCGTACGCGTACAGCCAGCGTCTGGTCAGCTCCCTCTGCGCCTCGGCGACGTCCATGCCGCCGAAGTCCTCGCCCGGCGCCCACCGGAACTGGCTCGACGTCCACGAGCCGCGCGGGTGCCCGCGCCGTATGTGCCCGTCGCAGGCCAGCATCCGCAGCACGCGCGTGGCCACGCCCTGCCGCGCCTCCTGCCGGGTGCCGGGGAAGACCGTGATCTTCGTGCGCAGCAGCGGCTCGGCGGCGGATATCTCGCTGCCGGTCGCCTCCCCCTTGGCTTCAAGCACGGCCAGCGCGGCGGCCTCGGCGCGCCGCAGCCACGCCTCGTCCAGGCCGTTCCAGTCCTTGAGGTGCTTGAGGAACGTGGCGCGCTCGCGCGCCGCGATGGCGCGGGCCGCCGACGCGTCGACCACGGGGGCCAGTCCGCGGCTGACCGCGAAGAGCGTGCGGCGCATGGACAGCAGCTTCACCAGCGACACGTCCTCGTAGAGCGCGCGCTCGACGGGCGTGACGCCGGGCTCCCGCAGGCGCGCGCAGGCGGAGAGGAACACGGTGGCCGCGTCCGTCGCGTGCAGCGCGACGACCGCGTCCGCCGCCTCCACGGGCGAGGCCGCGCGGGCGGCCGGCGCCAGCGCGTGCCGCACGCCGATCCGGGCTCGTCGCTGCTCGGTGGTGATCTGCATAGTGGCAGTATGCCGAAGCTCGCCCCGGCCCGCTCGGGCCTGTGGATAACTCCCGACCGGCCCGCTGAAACCTCTCTGACCAGGGATACTTCACGCAAGAGAGAGGGGCGGCCCGGCGCGGGCGCCCGCGCTACAGCGTCCGCTTGAAGCCCACGTGCGACGCCGCGAACCCCAGCCGCTCGTAGAAGCGGTGCGCGTCCGTGCGCGTCGCGTTGGACGTCAGCTGCACCACCCCGCACCCGCGCCGCCGCGCCTCCTCGACCGCCCACTCGATCAGCTGCGACCCCAGCCCGCTCCCGCGCAGGTCGCGGTGCACGCGCACGGCCTCGATGAGCGCGCGGGTCGTGCCGCGCAGCGACAGCCCGGGGATGAAGGTGAGCTGGAGGGTGCCGACGATGCGGCCGTCGCGTTCGGCGACGGCGAGGTGCTGGCCGGGGTCGGCGTCGATCCATGCGAAGGCCCGCTCGTACGGGGCGGGGTCGTCGGGGGTCTCGCGGGCGGCGCCCAGCGGGTCGTCGGCGAGCATCGCCACGATCGCGGGGACGTCGGCGGCCGTCGCACGCCGTATTTCCAGGTCGCTCATGCCGCCGACCCTACGTGCGGCCGTGGGCGCGCGCTCGTACCGTACGCGCCCTCCCCGCGGCGCACACGCCCCTGCCATGGCCTCCCTGCCATGGCCTCTGCGCCCGGTGCGCCTTCCTACGGACCCCCGCGCACAGCCCTACGGCGCGTACGCCCCCGCCGGCGGGGCTTCCAGCGTCTCCACCGCCGCCACCAGCGGCGCCAGCTCCGGCCGCTTCGCGGCCTCGTCCAGCGCGGCGCGCAGCGCGGTCTCGTAGCCGGGCCTGGCCTCCGCGAGGAGGCGCCGGCCGGCCTCGGTGACCTCGGTGTAGATGCCGCGGCGGTCGTCGGGGCAGAGGTAGCGGCTGAGCAGGCCGCGGTCTTCGAGGCGGGTCACGAGCCGGGTGGTGGCGCTCTGGCTGAGGACGACGGTGTCCGCGAGCTGGTTCATGCGCAGGTGGAAGTCGTCCTGGCGGCTGAGGGCGTCCAGTACGGAGTATTCGCGGGCGCTCAGCCGGTGCGCGCGCTGCAGCGTGCGCTCCACATGGGTCTCGATGCGGGCGTGCAGGGATGCCAGGGCCGTCCAGCCCCGGGCCAGTTCGTCCAACTGCTCGGCTGTGGCCGCCATGAGCGCCTCCGCGTCCCGTGAGTGCAGTGCTGTGCTGTGCGGTTGCAGTGCTGTTGCAGTGCTGCAGTGCCGTGCGTGCGTCGTTCGCCGTCCTGCGTTCGAGTTTACTCCACCTCCGCAATAGCCCGCGCTTGCAAGGGTCGGCGTGCGCAATTATTGTGGGCGCTTGGTAAAAGGCTGTCCCCACGTCCACCGCAGGAGTTCCCGCATGCCTCTCGCGCTGCTCGCGCTGGCCATCGGCGCCTTCGGGATCGGCACCACGGAGTTCGTCGTCATGGGCCTGCTGCCCGAGGTGGCCGACGAGTTCTCCGTCTCCGTCCCGGCCGCCGGCTGGCTCACCACCGGCTACGCCCTCGGCGTCTTCGGCGGCGCCCCGCTGCTCACCGCCCTCGGCACCCGCGTCCCGCGCAAGCGGATGCTGATGGCCCTCATGGGCCTGTTCGTCGCCGGCAACGTCATCTCCGCGCTCGCGCCCGCCTTCGGTGTCATGCTCGCCGGCCGCATCGTCGCCTCGCTCGCGCACGGCGCGTTCTTCGGCATCGGCGCGGTCGTCGCCGCCGGGCTGGTCGCGAAGGACAAGCGGGCCGGGGCCATCGCCATGATGTTCACGGGGCTGACCGTGGCCAACGTCGTCGGCGTCCCCGGCGGCACGCTCCTCGGGCAGACCGCCGGCTGGCGGGCCACGTTCCTCGCGGTCGCGGCGATCGGGGTGGTCGGCCTGGCCGGCGTGGCCAGGCTCGTACCGGACCTGCCCCGGGAACCGGAGGCTGCCGCGGAATCCAGGGCTCCCGCGGAATCCGAGGCTCCCGCGGAATCCAGGGCGCCCGGAGAGACCCGGCAGCCCGCGTCCGGCGCGGGCGGCACGGACCTCAGGCGCGAACTGGCCGCGTTCCTCAACGTCCAGGTGCTGCTGGCCATGGCCATGACCGTCCTCGGCTTCGGCGGCGTCTTCGCCGCCATCACCTACATCGCGCCGATGACGACCGAGGTCACCGGCTACGCCGACAGCTCCGTCACCTGGCTCCTCGCCCTCTTCGGCCTCGGCATGGTCGGCGGCAACCTGGTCGGCGGGCGCTTCGCCGACCGCGCCCTGATGCCCATGCTGTACGTCGCGCTCAGCTCCCTGACCGCGACGCTGGCGCTGTTCACGCTCACCGCGCACAGCAAGCCGGCGGCGGCCGTGACCATCTTCCTCGTCGGGTTCTTCGGCTTCGCGACCGTGCCGCCGCTGCAGAAGCGCGTGCTGGACCAGGCCGCCGCCGCACCCACCCTCGCCTCTGCCGTCAACGTCGGCGCGTTCAACCTCGGCAACGCGCTCGCCGCCTGGCTCGGCGGCCTGGCCATCTCCGCCGGCCTCGGCTACACCGCCCCCAACTGGGTCGGCGCCGCCCTCGCCGCCTCCGGCCTGACCCTCGCGGTCCTCGCCGCGGCCCTGGAGCGCCGCGCGGGCGGCACCGCCGGCGCGGCGGCCGCCTCGCGGACGCTGCGGGTGGCGGGCAGCGCCGCCGCCCCCGCCGACGTACCGCTCGCCGACGTACCGCTCGCCGCCGCCCCCGCCGACGTACCGGTGTCCGCTACTCCGCCCACGGCAGGCGGTGCCGCTCCCCGTTTTCGGTGACGGCCCCGCCCCCGGCCGCCATCGCCACCAGCGCCTCGACATCGCCTCCGCCCTCGGCCGCACCGAGCCGCCGCGGCACGTCGGGCGGGAGCAGCACCGCCTGCCCGGCGGCGGCGGTCTCGGTGCGGCCGTCGCTGGTCACGGTGAGGGAGCCGGACACGACCATCCAGACCTGCTCGCGGTCGACGGCGTGCACGGGGCCGGAGCGGCCGGCGGCCATCCGCACCCGCCAGGTGCTGAGCGCGGTGCTGCCCTGGGAAGGGGTGGCGAGGGACTCCATGGCGGCGTTCGGGGTGGTGACGGTGCGGTCGGGGGTGGGAGTGATGACCTTCATGTATGTAAAGCTCCTTTACTCGATGGGTTGAGTAAAGGAGCTTTACCCACTCGTGTCAAGATGTTCCCGTGACCCGCGACGACGACAGCCCGCCGCCGACACCCGAGCTGCTGTTCCTGCTCGGCATGGCCTTCCAGCTCGTCCTGACCGAGTTCAACGAGCGCGTGGCCGCGGCCGGCTACCCCGACCTGCGTCCGGTGCACGGCATGACCTTCCAGATCCTCGGCCGCGACGGCGCCACCAGCAGCGAACTGGCCTCCCGGCTCGGCGTCACCAAACAGGCCGCCGGCCAGCTCGTCGACGACCTGGAGCGCCGCGGCTACGTCCGCCGCACCGCCCACCCGGCCGGCGGCCGCCGCAAGCTCGTCGTCCTCACCGACGCCGCCCGCCGCCACCTCGACATCGCCGGGCGCGCCCTGCACGACCTGGAAGCCGAACTCGCCCGCCGCACCGGCGCCGACACCGCCCTCCTCCGCGCCGAACTCCTCCGCCTCACCCACGCCCTCGCCGGTGACGACCTCCCCCCGCTCCGCCCCGTCTGGTAACCCGGCCCCGCCCCTGCCCCGGCGGCCCGTAACCTGGTGACCCTCCCCGGAGGCGGCCCGGTGCAGCACTCCGCCGACCCGGGGAGCCGGGCCGCGACGGATGATGAGGGAGACGACCCATCAACGACACGACAGAAGTCCGGCCCGCGCCCGAGCGGCCGGTCCGGGTGGGGGACGTCGAGATCTGCACCCAGGCGTTCGGCGCGGCGACTGATCCGCCGATCCTGCTGGTCGGGGGCGCGGAGGCGTCGATGGACTGGTGGGAGGACGGCTTCTGCGCACGCCTCGCCGCCGCCGGGCGGTACGTGGTCCGCTTCGATACGCGCGACACGGGCCGGTCCACGACGTTCCCCGTCGGGGCGCCCACGTACAGCGGCGAGGACGTGCTCACCGACGTGGTCCGGCTGCCCGACGCGCTCGGCCTCGGCCCCGCGCACCTCGTCGGCATCTCGATGGGCGGCGGAATCTCGCAGGTCATCGCCGCGCGGCACCCCGGCCGGGTCGCCTCGCTGACGCTGATCGCCACGAGCCCCGCGACGCCGGGCGGGCCCGACCGCCCCGAGCTGCCGCCGATGAGCGAGGAGCTGGCGCGGAAGTTCGCGGAGCCGCAGCCCGGGCCCGACTGGTCGGACCGCGAGTCGGTCATCGCCTACTTCCTCGCCGGTGAGCACACCTTCGCCGGCTCCATCCCCGTCGACGAGCAGCGCGTACGCCGCATCGCCGGCCGCGCCTTCGACCGCAGCCCCGTTCCCGCCGCGGCCGCCAACCACTGGCTGCTCGGCGAGGGCGAGGAGCCGGACACCACGTCCCTCGGCGACATCACCGCGCCGACCCTCGTGCTCCACGGCACCGAAGACCCGCTGTTCCCCTACGCCCACGGGGAGGCGCTGGCCCGCGAGATCCCCGGGGCGACCCTGGTGCCGCTGCCCGGGATGGGGCACCAGATGCCGCCCCCGGAGCTGTGGGACACCGTCGTGTCGGCGCTCGTCGCGCACACGGAAGCAGCCGCGGGCTGACGGGCGGCCGGGCGGCCGGAGGGTCAGGCGCCCGGAGGGCCGGTCAGAGGATGCGCTCGCGGCGGGCGGCGGTCATCCAGCCGGGGAACTCGGAGAGAAGGCGGTCGTAGAGCTGCGCGTCGGGCAGCTCGCTGATGTCGTCGACGGCGAAGAACCCGACGTTGTCGACGCGGCGCCCGGTGAGGGTGTCGAACCGCTCCAGCACGCCGTAGTCGGACCTGCCCAGCCCCACGAACTGCCAGAAGATCGGCTCCTCGACCGCCTGGCGCAGCTCGTGCTCGATCTCGGCGTTGCGGTAGACGCCGCCGTCGGAGAAGAACAGCACGAGCGTGGGAACGGGAGCCGGGTTCTCGCGGACGTAGGCGCGGACTTCGGCGATGACCTTCTGCTCCTCGTTCTGGATGCCGACCAGCCGCATGTCGACCTGGCCGTCCTCCAGCCCCTTGCGCTTCTTGCGCGGCCGGAAGAGGGCGAGCTGACCGACCCGCACGTGCAGTCGCAGCCACTCGGGCAGGTCCCCCAGCTCCAGGTCCGGAAGCCGGGCCGGATGGGAGGCGAACGTCCACGCCTGCATCGAGCCGTCGTCGTCCAGCTGCGCGGCGACCGCGGCCATGCGCTCGACGACGTCGGCGACGACGCGTTTGGCGTACAGGTGGGTCATGGAGCCGGAGGCGTCCAGGACCAGGATGACGCGGGCGGAGATGTCGGTGGCCCCGTGCTTGCGGAGGCTGACGGCCACCTGCTCCTTGCGCAGCGACAGCCGCTTGCGCATGTCGACGGGCAGTTGCTCCTCGCCCTTGACGAGGCGCGGAGCGGCGGGGGCGGGCGGCGCGTCGGCGGGTACGGGTACGGGTACGGGGCGGGGGGCGGGCGGGGGAGCCGGGGCAGCCGCCGCGGCCGGGGCAGGGACAGGGGCAGGGGCAGGGGCCGGGGGCGCGTCGTCGACCGTGATACCGAAGTCGGTGGCCAGACCGGCCAGCCCGGAGGCGTAGCCCTGGCCCACCGCGCGGAACTTCCAGCGGCCGTTGCGCAGGTACAGCTCGCCGCCGACGAACGCCGTCTCCGTCGTCGCCTCCATGTCGAAGCGGGCCAGCTCGCCGCCCGTACCGGCGTCCAGCAGCCGCAGCGTCAGCCCGGGCACCTGGCCGAACGTGCCGCCGTCGGCCGAGGCGCACAGCACGACCCGCTCGACGGCCGGTTCCAGAGAGCCCAGCAGCACCTCGACGGAGTCGGTGAACCGGCCGCCCTCGCTCCGCTTGCCGCGGTGCGTGACGGCCTGGGAGGTGTGCTGCGGCTGGTTGTAGAAGACGAAGTCGCCGTCGTCGCGGACCCGTCCGGCCGCGGTGAGCAGCAGCGCCGAGGCGTCGATGTCGGGGACGCCGGTGCCCTCGTACCAGCTGAGTTCGGCGCGTACCGCGGAAGCGTCGACGGGCAGGTTGGCCCCTTTGCTGAGCGATCCACCGGCCATGGAAACGGTCCCCCTCCGCTGCGGTCGTGCGGCGGCCGCGGCGGAACGCGGCGCCCTGGCTCCCCGGCGGACTCCCGAGGCCCGGCGTGGTTCCGCGGCCGGCCGGGAGACCTGCCTGGTCAGGTACATCGTGTCATGCCGCGGAGGGAGCCGCGCAGGGCGGCGGTACAGACCGGAGACGTACGGCGTTTGCCGCCGCGGGCTGACGTGGCGCGCACCCGCCGCGGGCGAAGCTGCTGACACCCGGAGCACCCGGGACCGCAGCCAGTGAGGAGCAGTCATCTTGCGCTACGTACGCAGCAACCGCGTCCGCGCCGTCGCCGTCACCGCCGCCGTGCTCGCGACGGCCACCGCCGGCACCGCCGCCGCAACCGCCGACGGCGGCAGCGACGGCGACGGCGGCAACGGCGCCCACGCCGCCGCCGACCGCAACCCCGACCGCGACCGCGACCGCGACGCCGCCGCGCTGACCGGCACCGCGAAGCTCACCCGGTCCCTCGGCGACGACATCACGTTCTCCTTCGACGCCCGGCTCGCCGCCGAGCACAACGACAACCCCCGCAAGGCCACGGGCACCTTCCGCTTCAGCCACTACCTCGACGGCGAGGGCGCCTGGGCCGAGGCCGAGGTCGACTGCCTCGTCACCGGCGGCAAGGTGGCCGTCGTCTCCGGCACCATCACCGACACCGACCTCCCCGGCGCGAAGGGCCTGCGCATCGGCGTCACCGTCCACGACAAGGGCCACCGCGACCGCCTCGGCTACAGCTGGGCCGGCACCGGCAGCCCCCTGGAGGACAAGGACCTGGCGCCGTGCGTCAGCTCGGCACCGTTCGAGAAGGTCAAGCCCGGCACCGGCGACTACCGGGTCCTGCCCTGGCACCCGGAACTCTGACCCACCCCCCCGCCCCGCCCCGCACCACGGGGCGGGGGTGATCGTCCGAGCGACGGTGAGCAGCCCGGGCCCCGGGTCAGTCCGA
The DNA here is from genome assembly GCA_000514715.1 of Streptomyces sp. CNH099. Lineage (GTDB taxonomy): Bacteria > Actinomycetota > Actinomycetes > Streptomycetales > Streptomycetaceae > Streptomyces > Streptomyces synnematoformans. The sequence goes on from AZWL01000005.1 coordinate 241,968, forward strand.
CGCCGCCCGCGCCGGCAGCGAGACGTACAGGCGGGTGCCCCCGGGGCGGTAGCCGACGCGGGTGTAGACCTGGCGGGAGCCCGCACCCGAGTACTCCAGCCACACCGACCCCACCCCGCGGTCGAGCATCGCCCCCGTGAGCGCCGCGGTCACCGCCGCGGCGACGCCCCGGCGCCGGTGCGCCGGGCGGGTGCCGACGCCGGCCAGCTCCGCCGTGCCCTCGGCCGGCGGCGAGCACGTCGCGCCGCCGGCGCACCCGCCGCCCCCGGCCCGTACGAGACGCACCTCCCCGCCGTCCCGCTGCAGCCGCCGCAGCCGCGCCGCGCCCTCCGCCGACGCGGAGAACGCGCCGCCGAACGCCTCGGCGAGCGCGGCGTCCAGCGCCCGGAACTCCTCGTCCGTACCGGGAACCTCCACCCGCGGGCCGTCGCCGGCGGGCAGCCGGCCGGCGAACGAGCCCGGGGTGCAGACGAGATACTCGTGCACCGCCTCCGTCCCGAACCCCGCCGCCCGCAGCACCGCCGCCACCCCGGGCGCCGCCTCCGGCGCGAACTCCAGCCGCGGCAGCAGCCCCCGCTCCCGGAAGGCACCGACCAGCGCGGCGACGTCGCCGCCCGTGGGCGCGGTGCCGGGCAGCGGGGTGGCGTAGTTGAGGTACGGGCTGTCGGTGCCGGGGGAGAAGCCGGCGACGAAGCCGCCGGTCTCGACCACGTCGGGGCGGCGCCGGAGGTGGGCGACGGCGAAGTCCTGAACCCGGTTGTCCATGGAATGTGCCACGGTGATGTCGACCTCACGAAGTCTCTGGAAAGCGCAGACAGGAGAGAGCGCCCACGCGGCACAGCGCGCGGGGGCATCGTGGGGCCGCCGTAAGGGACGGGCGTGTCCGCTACGGAAGCGGGCCGGTCACCCGGGGCCGACGGCGGCCGCTGACGGACGCCGGAGTCAAAGGCTTCGTTCCTCACCGTGAGTACGCCGGAGGGATCGCCGGCGAGTGCGTTCTACAGGCCCGCAGAACGCCGCCAACCTCTCACGCCCACCGCCCCCGTGCAACGCGATTCCCCGCCGCGCGCGCAGACCACCCGAACCTCGCCCGCCCGGCGCCGCTTCCGGCGGCGTCCGCTCACACGGCAGCGCGCCCCCGGCGGTGCTGGGCGCGCAGGGCGGCCAGTCTCCGGTGGTCGCGGGCAGGGGCGTCGCTCTCGTCCAGGGCGAGGAGCGACAGGAGTTGCACGGGACGTCCCGCCGACGCGGCGGCCTCCAGCTTGTGATGGCCGTCGAGAAGGAAGTGCGTGAGCCCCCAGTGCTCGTAGTAGTCGGCCGAGCGGTCGTCCATCGCCGGCTGGCACAGGTCCAGGGTCGAGACCGCCACCGCCGTCGGCACCGCCCCCCGCCGCATCTGCCCGGCGTACTCCTCGACCCGGTCGCGCTCGTTCCAGGTCGGCGGGACCATCGGCACCACGAACTCGTAGAGGTGCGCCGCGTCGCCGACCGCGGTCTCGAACGTGCGGTAGTACGGGGTGTGCGGGTACTCCGGCAGGCCCCAGAACCCGTCGATGCCCCAGGTGGCCACCTGCTCGTGGCTGAAGTAGTCGCCCTCCCGCCCCGGGACGGTCAGCCTCGGCTCGATCCGGAGAAGAAGGGGCAGATAGTCGCCCTCCGGAAGCAGCGCGGCGAACGCCTCCACGACGGCGCGGTCCGGTTCGGTGAGCCGAAGGGCGAGGCGTTCTCGCACGTGGTCCAACGACAGCGTCTGATGGGCGCCCTCAAGTCGCCGGAACAGAAACGGGCAGGTCCCGCACCAGAAGCTGCGCTCGAACGCAGGCTCGTCGTCGACAACGAGCAACCTGCGGCCGGCCCACGCCCCCGGCGCCTTCGCCCCCTCCGCAAACCGGAGCCTCGCCCGGGACTCGGGAACCCCGAGCCTCCGCGCCTCACCGACCAGCACCCTCACCCGCCCGACCGTACGAGACACCACCGCCGCCTGGCACGCCGTTTTCCCGGTGCCGGTCACAGCCGCCTCGGCAGGCACCACGCCGCGCTCGTGTGCGCGGTCACCTCGGCCCACACACGCACCGATCCCACCGGGCCCAGCGCTCACCCGGCGCAGCATGGATCTACGGATCTCGCACGACCACAGAGTGCGCCGTGTTCGGCGCGGTGACCCGGTCCGCCGGCCGCGGGAGACCGCGGGGCCCGGGCCGTACGTCACCCGGGCCGCGGCGGTTCGTCCGCCGGAAGCCGTTCCACGACGCGGAAGCGCTCCGCGACCACCGGGGTGTCGTCGTCGACGGTGAACCCGGGGTCCCCGAGGATCTCCCGAACGGCCGCGCCGTGCCAGAACGCCTCGTGCCCTTCCCGCCACTCGGCAACGCTCTCGTGCCCCTCGCCCTCGTCCACCGCGTGCCGCACGTCGATGTCCCGCAGCGGCAGCACCCGCACAGCCGTGGTCTCGACGACGGCCACCCGCCGCCCCCGCGAGTCCAGCAGCGCCGCCCGGTCCCCCACCTCCGGCAACGCCTCCCCCTCGGCCTCGTACGCCGCAAGCAACCCCGTCGTCGCCGTCTTCGCCCCGGACAGCACCGCGGCAACGAGCCTGTCGCGCAACGGCCCGGGAAAGGCCAGCTCGTAAGGAGGCAACTGCTCCACGGCTTCCGACATACCCCTAGGCTACGGATCGGCCGGGAGCGGACGCGGGCCCGTGCCCCTGCGGCGTCACAGGTAGTCGAAGTAGCGAATCCACCAGCTGGGCCGCGTGGTTCCCCCGCCGTACGAGTACGGGATCTTGTCGGCCGGCGCGCGCTGTCCCAGGCCCGCCGGCTGGGACGGTTGGCTCGGCGGAGGTGATCAGGACGCGGCTTCGCTGTGGCGGGGGATGAGATCGGCCAGTTGCTGTGCGGCCGCGGTCGGGTGGGCGGTGTGGATGAGTTCCGTGCGGTGCACCAGGCGGGGTTCCTCGACCGGGACGGCCGTGATGCCGGGGAACGTGGCCGCCAGGGGCAGGGGGAGGGCGGTGAGGCCGAGGTCGGCGGCGGTGAGGGAGGCGAGGCCGTGCAGGTCGGTTCCTCGGTGGCGGACGCGGGGGCGGAATCCGTCGGTACGGCAGACGGCGCGCAGCCGGTCCAGGGGGACGGCGGTGTCGGGGGCGTCGATCCACCGGGCCTGCGTCAGGTCGGTGAGCCGGACCGAGCGGCGCCGCGCCAGGGGATGGCCGGCGGGGAAGAGCACGGCCAGCGGCTGCTCGGCTGCCGTGCGCGTGGTCGTAGGGCCCAGATCGGGCAGGGGAAGCGGGTCGCTGGGCGCGGCGACGCCGTCGACGAGGCCGAGGTCGGCGCGGGCGGTGAGGACGTCTTCGAGCACCGATTCCCCGGCCAGGAGCCGTACTTCGGCGTCCAGGAGGCGGGTGGCCGTGTGCAGCTGGGCGAGGGCCTGCGCGACGGCGGGGGTGAGGGCGGCGGGCGAGCAGGCGAGGGTCAGCCGGGCGGGCCGGGCGTCGGGCAGGCGGGCGATGTCGGCGCGGGCGGCATCGAGTCGCAGGAGCAGGGCGGGGGCGTGCTCCATCAGCCGCGTACCGGCCGGTGTGGGGGCGACGGGACGGCGTTCGAGCAGTCTGGCGCCCAGGTCGGCTTCGAGTGCGGCGATGTGCTGGGAGACCGCGGACTGGGTGTAGCCCAGGGCCGATGCGGCCCGGGAGAAGGAGCGGTGCTCTAGAACCGCGACGAAGGTGCGCAGCAGATGCGTGTCCATGGGCATCAGCATCACTTATGCGGAGTGCAGGAATCATCGTTGGACGTGATACGGGCCGGTCAGCAGGATGGACGGCATGAACTCCACGGCACGCATCGCGCTGGTCGGCGACCGCTCCGACGCCGTTCGCTCCCATGCCCGTGTCCCCGGCCTGCTGGAGGCCCTGCGCGTCCGGGAGGGGTGGGACCTGGACGCCTACTGGGTCGCCACGGAGGACGCCGACGCGACGACGCTGGGCGGCTTCGACGCGGCGTGGGTCCTGCCGGGGAGCCCGTATCGCAGCGAGGCCGGGGTCCTGGCCGCGATCCGCACGGTGCGCGAGAACGGCATCCCCTTCCTGGGGACCTGCGGCGGCTTCCAGCACGCCCTCCTTGAGTTCGCGCGCTCTGTCTGCGGCCTGGACCGCGCCGCCCACGCCGAGAACACCCCGGAGGCCCCGGACGAGGACGCCGTGATCGTGCCGCTGGCCTGCTCGCTCGTCGGCCACGAGGGCGTCATCCGCATCGCGCCGGGCTCGCTGGCCTCCGACCTGATCGGAGCCGACCGCGCCCGGGCGCGCTACCACTGCGACTACGCGCCCAACCCCCGCCACCTGGACACCCTGCGCGCCCACGGGCTGGCCTTCACCGGCACCGACGAGTCCGGCGAGGTCCGCATCGCCGAACTGCCCGGCCACCCCTTCTTCCTGGCCACGCTCTTCCAGCCCGAACTCGACGGCGACGGCACCCGGGCCCATCCGCTGATCACCGGCCTGGCCGGGGCCGCCGTCGACCACGCCCGCGCCCGATGAGCCGGGCCCCCACCCCGGCCTGGACGGGTTCCCTGACCTGCTCGGAAGAGAACCGCCGACCCCAAGCGCGCGCATGCCCCGACCGCCGGTAGCGGCGGTCGGGGCCTTGGCGGCTGCGGTTGCCGCTTCGGCGGCGCGGTCCGCGGTGTCCTCCTCAAGCGGGGCGTCGCCGGGGAGCAAGCGGTAGTAGAGGGGGGCCGAGACGGCGCGTACAACCTCGTGAGTGTCGGTTCCCTCGGGCGGCTCCCCTCGCTCGACGGCCTGCTGGACACGGGGTTCCCACGCTGCGATGCGGACCGCGGAGGAGCGGTGCAGGGCGGCGGCGACCGGACCGACCGCGGAGTGCTCCGGCGCCGGTACACGGTGGCCTGGCCGGCCTCGGCGCGGCGGGCGACGTCGGCCGGTCGAGGGGGGGCGAGGCCACCTTCGGCGAGTGCCCGCCATAACGGGACTCCTGTTTCATTAAGCAGCTCAGGCGTGCTACGTTGGCCACAGTAACGGGAAAATAGTCCCGTTAAGGCTGGCCGTCTGCGGCCCTCGTGCAGGCGGCACCAAGGAGAGTGAGATGGCCATGGAGTACAGAAGGCTGGGTGCCTCGGGGCTGATGGTTCCCGCGATGAGCTTCGGTGCCGGCACCTTCGGGGGACGCGGCGAACTGTTCGGCGCCTGGGGCACCACCGACGTCGCGGAGGCCCGCCGCCTCGTCGGCATCTGCCTCGACGCCGGCGTCACCATGTTCGACAGCGCCGACGTCTACTCCGGTGGCGCCTCCGAGGAGGTGCTCGGTGCCGCCCTCAAGGGCCGCCGGGACCAGGCGCTCCTGTCCACCAAGGCCGGTCTGCCCATGGGAGACGGACCCCATGACGCGGGAACCTCACGAGCGCGCCTCATCCGAGCCGTCGACGACGCGCTGAGACGGCTCGACACCGACCGCATCGACCTCTTCCAGTTGCACGCCTTCGATGCCGGCACTCCGATCGAGGAGGTCCTCGCCACGCTCGACGACCTCGTCAGCGCCGGGAAGCTGCGCTACACCGGAGTCTCCAACTTCTCCGGCTGGCAACTGATGAAGTCCCTCGCCGCCGCGGACCGCCGCGGTCACCCCCGCTACGCCGCGCACCAGGTCTACTACTCCCTCGTCGGCCGCGACTACGAACGGGAACTACTGCCCCTCGCCCTGGACCAGGGCGTCGGTGCCGTCGTGTGGAGCCCGCTGGGCTGGGGGCGCCTCACCGGCAGGATCCGCCGCGGCCAGCCGCTGCCGGCCGGCAGCCGGCTGCACAGGACGGCCGAGTACGGCCCGCCGGTAGACGACGAACTCCTGTACCGCGTCGTCGACACCCTCGACGACATCGCCCGGGAAACCGGCCGGACCGTCCCGCAGATCGCCCTCAACTGGCTGCTGCAGCGCCCGACCGTCTCCTCGGTCATCATCGGCGCCCGCAATGAGGACCAGCTCCGCCAGAACCTCGGCGCCCTCGGCTGGAACCTGACCGGCGACCAGGTCGCCCGTCTCGACGCTGCCAGCGCCACGGACGCGCCCTACCCCTACTTCCCTTACGAACGCCAGGAAGGCTTCCGCCGCCTCAACCCCCACCCCCTCACGGCAGCGGCCTGACCGGCGGCGACACCGGCTGGGGCCCGTACGTACGTACGGGCCCCAGCGCAGCGGGTCTCAGTCAGCAACCGGCAGATAGACGCGGTTGCCCGCGGCGGCGAACTCCCTTGACTTCTCCGCCATGCCCGCCTCGATCTCCTCCTCCGTCGCGCCGTGGGCGCGGCGGATGTCGTGGGAGATCTTCATCGAGCAGAACTTCGGTCCGCACATCGAGCAGAAGTGCGCCGTCTTCGCCGGCTCCGCCGGCAGCGTCTCGTCGTGGAACTCGCGCGCCGTGTCCGGGTCCAGGGCCAGGTTGAACTGGTCCTCCCAGCGGAACTCGAAGCGGGCGTCCGACAGGGCGTCGTCCCACTCCTGGGCGCCGGGGTGGCCCTTCGCGAGGTCCGCGGCGTGGGCGGCGATCTTGTAGGTGATGACGCCGGTCTTGACGTCGTCGCGGTCGGGCAGGCCCAGGTGCTCCTTCGGGGTGACGTAGCAGAGCATCGCCGTGCCCCACCAGGCGATCATCGCGGCGCCGATGCCGGAGGTGATGTGGTCGTAGGCGGGCGCGATGTCCGTGGCCAGGGGGCCCAGGGTGTAGAACGGGGCCTCTTCGCAGATCTCCTGCTGCAGGTCCACGTTCTCCTTGATCTTGTGCATCGGGACGTGGCCCGGGCCCTCGATCATCGTCTGCACGCCGTGGGACTTCGCGATCCGGTTCAGCTCGCCGAGCGTGCGCAGCTCGGCGAACTGGGCCTCGTCGTTGGCGTCGGCGATCGAGCCGGGGCGCAGCCCGTCGCCGAGGGAGAAGGTCACGTCGTACGCGGCGAGGATCTCGCACAGCTCGTCGAAGTGGGTGTAGAGGAACGACTCCCGGTGGTGGGCCAGGCACCAGGCGGCCATGATCGAGCCGCCGCGGGAGACGATGCCCGTCTTGCGGCGGGCGGTGAGCGGGACGTAGCTCAGCAGGACGCCGGCGTGGACCGTCATGTAGTCGACGCCCTGTTCGCACTGCTCGATGACGGTGTCCCGGTAGACGTCCCAGCTCAGCTCCTCCGCGCGGCCGTCGACCTTCTCCAGCGCCTGGTAGAGCGGCACGGTGCCGATGGGGACGGGGGAGTTGCGCAGGATCCACTCGCGGGTGGTGTGGATGTTGCGGCCGGTGGACAGGTCCATGACGGTGTCGGCGCCCCAGCGGGTGGCCCACGTCATCTTCTCGACCTCCTCCTCGATGGAGGAGGTGACGGCGGAGTTGCCGATGTTGGCGTTGACCTTCACCAGGAAGTTCTTCCCGATGATCATCGGCTCGGACTCGGGGTGGTTGACGTTCGCGGGGAGTACGGCGCGGCCGGCCGCGATCTCGTCGCGGACGAAGGCGGGCTCGACGCGCTCGCGCAGCGCGACGAACTCCATCTCCGCCGTGATCTCCCCGCGTCTGGCGTACGCCAGTTGGGTGACGGCCGGGCCGCGGCCGCGCCGGGGCTGGCGCGGGCGGCCGGGGAAGACGGCGTCGAGGTTGCGCAGGCCGCCGCGGGGGGCGGTGTGTTTCAGGCCGTCGTCCTCGGGGCGGGGCGGGCGCCCCGCGTACTCCTCGGTGTCGCCTCGGGCGACGATCCAGGGGTCGCGCAGCGGGGTGAGCCCGCGGCGCACGTCGGTGTCGATGGTCGGGTCGGTGTACGGCCCGGACGTGTCGTACAGCGTCACGTCCCGGCCGTTCGTGAGGTGCACGCGCCGCACCGGGACCCGGATGTCGGGCCGTACGGGGTGTGCGAGGTGGTCCTTGTGCCAGCCGACCGCGCTGGATTCCTCGGTGGCGGGCGTACGTGCATCCGAAACGGTCATGGAGACCCACTCCCTACGCCGGCATTACCCGGTAACAGGTTCGGCGGTCGGCGCAGCTGCGGTCCGGATACGGATCCGTCAGCGCCCTCTCAGCCCGGTGCTCCGAGCTCCCGCGGTGTGCAGTTCGCCGACCACGCTAACCGCTGCACGTCCCTGTACGGAAGAGGGCCCCAGGGCCGCCCTGCGATGATCTGGCCGTGACACATTCGCAGGACGGCAACCACGGGCACGGGCACGAGCACCCCCACGGGCACGACCAGGGGTACGACCACGGCCCCGACGAGGGGCACGAGCACGGGTACGGCCAGGGGCACGGCCACGCGCACCTGCACGACCACGGCGCCCCCGTGCCGCCCGCCTCGCACCGGCTGCGTACGGTGATCGCCGCGGTGCTCGTCCCGTTCGCGCTCGCCGTGCTCGCCGGGCTGATCGCGCTGTGGCCGGGCGACGAGCCGGCGGGCGAGCGCAGCGGCATCGGCTTCGACCAGGAGCGGCAGCGGGCGAAGGTCACGAAGGTCGAGCAGGTCAAGTGCGCGGACGTGGGCGCGCAGATTCAGGAGCAGGGGCCGCCGGGCGGCGGGGGCGACGAGCCGCGGCCCGACGAGGACGCGGTGTGCGAACAGGCGACGATCGAGGTGACGTCGGGCAAGCACGCCGGGCGTACGTTCACGGAGGTCGTCGCGCCCGACGCGTCCCGGCGGTACGACGTCGGGCAGGAACTCGTCGTCTCCTACGCGCCGAAGGCGCCGCGCGAGCTGCAGTACTCCGTCTCCGACGTGGTACGCACCGTGCCGATGACGGTGCTGGCGCTGGTGTTCGCGGTCGCGGTGGTCGTCGTCGGGCGGCTGCGCGGGCTGGCGGCGCTCGCGGCGCTGGCGGTGAGCTTCGCGATCCTGATCCTGTTCATCCTGCCGGCGATCCTCGACGGGTCGAATCCGCTGGTGGTGGCGGTGGTCGGGGGCAGCGCCATCATGCTGTTCGCGCTCTACCTGTGCCACGGGTTCAACGCCCGTACGTCCGTGGCGGCGCTCGGCACGCTCGCGTCGCTGCTGCTGATCGGGCTGCTGGGCTCGCTGTTCATCGGCTGGTCGGAACTGACCGGGGACACCGACGACTTCACGGGGCTCATCCACACCCAGTACCCGGACATCGACATGAGCGGGCTGCTGCTGGCGGGGGTGCTGATCGGGTCGCTCGGGGTGCTCGACGACGTGACGGTGACGCAGGCGTCGGCGGTGTGGGAACTGCGGCAGGCGGACCCGTCGGCGCCGTGGCGGAAGCTGTACGCGTCCGCGATGCGGATCGGCCGGGATCACATCGCGTCGGTGGTGAACACGCTGGTCCTCGCGTACGCGGGCGCGGCGCTGCCGTTGCTGCTGCTGTTCACGATCGCCGACCAGGGGATCGGCACGGTGGCGACGAGCGAGTTCGTCGCCGAGGAGATCGTACGGACCCTCGTGGGCAGCATCGGGCTCGTCGCCTCGGTGCCGCTGACGACGGGGCTCGCGGCGCTCGTCGTCTCGGCCGACCGCCACCCGGGGGCGGGGACAGGCCAGGGCTCTGGAGCAGGCCGGGGCTCGGGAGCGGGCCCGGGCCGGGGCCGCCCGGGGGCGGAAGGCTGGGCGGGCACGGGCTCCGGCGCCGCCGCGGCTCCCCCCGAGGGCCGCTCCCGCCGCCGGGGCGGCGGCGGTCGGCGGCGCCGGAGGTAGCGCCGGAGGCGGGGACCCGGTCGGCTACCTGCCGCTCCTCGACGACGATGTGCTCATGAACTGCCGCACCAGGAAGATCGCACCCGCGATCAGCGCCGCGGCCAGCAGCACCTTGAACAGCAGGCCGATGATGAACCCGACCAGCGCCATGATCAGGCCGCCGAAGACCACCAGCACGATCGCCGGGATCAGCACCCACGTCACCCACCACGGCAGTCCCGCGGTGATCTCTTTCACGGACACGGTCATTCCTCCTCGGGTACGCCGGGGTTGTCCCGGTGCCTTCGATGCTAGGCCGCCGCAGGGGCGGACGGGAGTGCCCCCGGCCCCGGTCCACCCCGGAACCAACCCTGAGTCACCCCTGAGGGACTGATTCACGCCTCGGGTGGAGAGAAGACCACCAGGACGCGTAGATCCTCGGTGATGTGGTGGAAACGATGCGGGACACCCGCCGGCACGTAGACGACGCACCCCCTGCCGACCTGCGTCGTCTCGTCGCCGACGGTGACGGAGCCGCGACCGCTCATGATCACGTAGACCTCGTCCTGGCGATGCGGCTGCTGCGGGTCGGGGGTGCCCGCGTCCAGCGCGTACAAGCCGACCGACATGTTCCGCGCGCGCAGGAACTGGAGGTACGCACCGTCGTTCGCGCGGCGCTCAGCCTCCAGATCGTCCAGCCGGAATGCCTTCATCGTGCTCCGTCCTCCGCGTCCATGGTGCTCCCGACTACCTCTGGAACGATCTATCCATGAAGACCTTCATCATCAAGACCCTGGCCAACGCCGCAGCCCTCGCGGTCGCCGTGTGGCTGATCCCCGACATCGGGCTGACCGGTGACGACAACGCCGACAAGGCCGTCACGCTGCTGCTGGTCGCGTTGATCTTCGGCGTCGTGAACTTCGTCGTCAAGCCTCTCGTGCAACTGCTGTCGCTGCCGTTGCTGCTGCTGACCCTCGGGCTGTTCACGCTCGTGATCAACGCGCTGATGCTGATGCTCACCTCCTGGATCGCGGACGAGGCGGATCTGAGCTTCCACGTGGACGGGTTCTGGACGGCGGTGCTCGGCGGGCTGGTGATCAGCATCGTGTCGTGGGCGACGAGCATGGTCCTCGACCGGGACTGAGCCGGGGCCGGAGGGCGTGCGCACGGCGTCCGCGGGGCATTCGCCGGCCACCGGCACCGGGCGCAGGCGGCCGGGCTGAGGCAGGATGGAGCGCATGCGAACGAGCGAACGCCCCGACCCCGCGCCTTTCCGCGTCTGCTTCGTCTGCACCGGCAACATCTGCCGCTCGCCGATGGCCGAGGCCGTCTTCCGCGCCCGGGTCGCGGAGGCGGGGCTCGACGTCGAGATCGAGGTGGACAGCGCCGGCACCGACGGCTGGCACGTCGGCGAGGCCGCCGACCCGCGCGCCGCCGCCGTGCTCTCGCGGCACGGCTACGAGCTGAAGCACACCGCCCGGCAGTTCACGCCCGACTGGTTCGCCGAACGCGACCTCGTCCTCGGCCTGGACAGCGGGCACGTGCGCCGGCTGCTCAAGATCGCACCGACGCCCGTCGACGCCGAGAAGGTGCGGCTGCTGCTCTCCTTCGCGCCGGACCTGGACCTGACCGACGTCGAGGACCCGTACTACGGCGGCGCCCGGGGCTTCGAGGAGGCTCTGGAGCTGATCGAGGCCGCCGCCGCGGGGCTGCTGCAGGCCGTACGCGACGAACTCGCCGCCCGCCCGTGACCGGGCCGGCAGCCGGGCGGCCGGCGCCCGGGGAGCCCGGCGCCGACGGTCCCGGCGGCTCCCGCGGCCCCGGTGCCCGCCGCGGCGTCGAGGCGCGCGCCGCCGCGCTCACCGGCACCGCCGTGCGCGCTCGCGCAGGCGTCGGCGGCGGCGACATCTCCGCCGCGCACCGCCTCGAACTCGCCGACGGCCGCCGCGTCTTCGCCAAGACCCGCGCCGGCGCGCCCGCCGACTTCTTCGCCGCCGAGGCGCACGGCCTGCGCCTCCTCGCGGACACCGGCACCGTCCCCGTCCCCGCCGTCCTCGGCGAGGAGCCCGGGCTGATCCTGCTGGAGTGGATCGAGCCCGGCCCCGCGACCCCCGCGCAGGCGGAGCGGCTCGGCCGCGACCTCGCCGCCCTGCACGACACCCCCGCGGACGCCTACGGCACCCCCTGGCCCGCGTACATCGGCTCGCTGCCGCTGCCGCCCCCCGGCGACACCGGCGCCCGGAACACCCCGGACACCCCGGACGCCCTCGGACCGGCCGCGGAAACACCGCCTGAGCCCGCCGAACATGCGCCCGCCTCCCCCGATGACTGGCCTGGCTTCTACGCCGGGCAGCGGCTGCTTCCCTTTCTACGCCTCGCCACCGACAACGGCGCCCTCACGCCCGCCGACGCCCGTGCCGTCGAGCGCCTCTGCGCCGTGATCGACCAGGTCACCGGCCCGCCGCAGCCGCCCGCCGTCATCCACGGCGACCTGTGGTCGGGCAACGTGCAGTGGGCCGCCGACGACCGCGCGTACGTCATCGACCCCGCCGCGCAGGGCGGCCACCCCGAGATGGACCTGGCGTTCCTGGAGCTGTTCGGCTGCCCGCAGCTCGGGCGGCTGCTCGGGGCGTACGAGGAGGTACGCCCGCTGCCCGGCCGGCGCGGCCGGGTGCCGCTGTACCAGTTGCACCATCTGCTCGTGCACGCCGCGCTCTTCGGCGCCGCCTACGGCGCGCAGTGCGGAGCGGCGGCGCGCGCGGCCCTGGAAGGAGCCGACCGGTGACGCACCCCGACGACACCCCGAACGCTCCGGACGCCACCGGCGCCCCCGCACCCGCCGACGGCACCCGCGTCGTACGCGCCGGCCTCCCCGCCCCCGAACCGTACGAACCCGCCCTCCCCGGCCCCGTCTTCGCCGCCCACTACCACCTCCCCGGCGACGTCACCGACGCGCCGTACGACTACGGCCGCGACGCCAACCCCACCTGGACCCGCCTCGAAGCCGCCCTCGCCGAGCTGGAGTCGCCCGGCGCCCCCGCCGAGGCGGTGGCCTTCGCCTCCGGCATGGCCGCGATCACCGCCGTCCTCATGGCCGTCCCGGGACCGCCGCGGCCCGACGGGCACCAGCCCGGCGAGCACCGGCCCGACGGGTCCCGCCCCGGCCCCGTCGTCCTCCCCTCCGACGGCTACAACCTCGTCCCCGGCGGCCTGCGCGGCCTCCTCGAAGAGCACGGCACCGAGGTACGCACCGCCCCCACCGCCGGCGGCGCGCAGGCCGAACTCCTCGACGGCGCCCGCCTGCTCTGGCTGGAGAGCCCGTCCAACCCGGGCCTCGACGTGTGCGACATCCGCCGCCTCGCCGACGCCGCGCACGCCGCCGGCGCCCTCGTCGCCGTCGACAACACCCTGCCCACCCCCCTCGGCCAGCGCCCCCTGGAACTCGGCGCCGACCTCTCCGTCGCCAGCGGCACCAAGGCGCTCACCGGCCACGGCGACGTCCTCCTCGGCTACGCCGTCACCCGCGACCCCGCGCTCGCCCGCCGGCTGCGCACCTGGCGCAAGACCGCGGGCGCGATCCCCGGTCCGATGGAGGCGTGGCTCGCGCACCGGTCGCTGGCCACCCTGGAGCTGCGCACCGCGCGCCAGGCGGCCAACGCCCTGGCCGTCGCGGAGGCGCTGCGCGCGACGCCCGGGGTTGCGGACGTACGCCACCCCGGGCTGCCGTCCGATCCGGCGCACGCGCTCGCCACGCGCCAGATGCGCGCCGGGCGCTACGGGTGCGTGGTGGCGTTCACGCTGCCGGACCGGGCCGCGGCGGAGCGGTTCCTCGGCGCGGCGCGGCTGGTCGACGAGGCGACGAGCTTCGGCGGCGTGCGCTCGACCGCGGAGCGGCGCGGGCGCTGGGGCGGGGACGCGGTGCCGGAGGGCTTCGTCAGGTTCTCCGCGGGCGTCGAGGACACCGCGGATCTCGTCGCTGACCTGCACGAAGCGCTGGCGTACGCGCTCGGCCGCGGAAGCAACGGAAGCCGCAAAAAGGGATAAAACTCGCGTAAAGCAGCAATGCGTGGGTTCATGGTGTGTGGGGGAGCCGCGGGCACGCGGGTGGAGAGCCGCGTTCGAGACGCCCGTCGGAACAGCTCTCAAGGGAGATCACACCATGCGTAAGATCGCCGCAACACTGGGCGCGGCCGCGATACTCGCCTTGGCCCCCCTGACCGGCGCGAGCGCGCAGACCGCCGCCACCCCGGCGGACAGCCCCCAGAGCACGGTCCAGCAGGAGCAGGGCCCGCGCGGCCCGAAGGGCGACAACGCCAGCAACTGGGGCTGGCTGGGCCTCGCGGGCCTGCTCGGCCTCGCCGGGCTGGCGAAGAAGTCCGGGAGGGCCGAGTCGACCGGCAGGCGCGACGCCACCCACCGCGCCGCCCAGACCACGGGCACCCGCCGCGACTACGGTACGGACCGCGGCCGCGGCGCGAACGCCGGCGGCGACGACATGCCCGGCGCGGGCGGCGGCAAGCACGACATGCCCGGCGGCACATCCGGTTCGTCCGGCATGAAGCGCGGCTCCTCCGACACGGGGCACGGCGCCTCCGACATGCCCGGCGGCACGTCCGCGTCCCGTACGTCCGACACATCCGGTACATCCGACACGTCCAGTTCCTCCGGCGGCCAGGCCGGCCGCAGCACCCGCACCGGCCACAGCGACCTCACCGGCGGCACCGCGCACGAGAGCAGGCCCGGCACCGACCGCAGCGGCACCACCCACCGGGTCTACGACACGGACGACCCCGCGCACCGCGGCACCGGCACCCGCGGCACCGGCGACGACGACAAGCGGCGGTGACACCCCCGCGGCGCCGGGCCCCCGGGCGGCGGCCCCGGGCGCCCGGCGCCCGCGTGCCGGCCGCCGCCCGCCCGCACGCCCCGCCGCCGCCCGTCCGGATGCCCGGCACCGGCCCCGGGTTTCGAGCGCCGCCCCGCGTGCCACATACATCCCATGACCGTGTCCCACCGGCGCGTGGTCAAGCGCACCGCCCGCGCCATCCTCCTCGACGGCGACGAGATGCTGCTCATCAAGCGCACCAAGCCGGGCCGCGAGCCCTACTGGATCACCCCAGGCGGCGGCGTCGAGCCGGGCGACCCCTCCGTCGTCGCCGCCCTGCACCGCGAGGTCGACGAGGAGCTGGGCGCCCGCGTCACCGGCGCCGTCCCCGTCTTCGTCGACACCGTCCCCGAGGGTCCCGAGGGCCCCGGCGGCGAACGCGGCGTGAAGGTCCAGCACTTCTTCGCCTGCCGCCTCATGTCCATGGACCTCACCCGGCGGCACGGCCCCGAAGTCGAGGCGCCCTGCGGCGAATACGAGATGGTGCGCATCCCCTTCACCCGCGAGGGCGTCGACTCCGTCGAGGTCGTCCCGCCCAGCCTGCGCGCGTATCTGCGTACGAACATCGAGGGCGTCCTCGCCGTACTCGCCGACGACTTCGGCTAGCGCGCCCTCACCCGCCGGTGCGCGTCAGCGCGTACGCCTCCCGCAGGTCCAGGCCGCGGTACGCGTCCGAGGCCAGCCCGCTCACGTGGTGGTCGGCGTTCACGGCGACCGACCGCGGCACCACCGCGAACAGGTCGGTGTCCGACATCGAGTCCCCGTACGCCACGCAGTCCGCCCGCGTCAACCCGTACTCGGCACACATCAGATCGGCGAGCCGCACCTTGTCCGGCGGCCCCAGGATGCCAGCCTTGTCCACCGGCTCGCGGAACGGCAGCGCCGGGAAACGCGACCCGTGCGCCGCATGCACCCCCCACTCCAGTAGCCGTTCGACGAAGAAGCCGGGCGCCAGCGAGATCACCGCGCAGTGCTCGCCGCGGGCGGTGATGTCGGCCCACACCTCGCGGATCCCCGCGAGCCACGGCGAGCCCGCGAACGCGCGGGCCAGGATCTCGGGGGTGAGGCTGCTCCACATGCCGTGCGCGCGCTCGGCGTAGTCGTACGTGTCGATCTCGCCGGAGCTGAACGCGGCGTCCAGCGCGCGGAACTCCGCGACCAGGCCCATCTGCCGCGCCAGTTCGATGTTCGCGGAGGAGCCGTGCAGCAGGGTGCCGTCCATGTCGAAGATGTGCAGCCGGGACATGGCCGTGAGGCTAGGACGTGCGCGCAGGTGCGGACAAACGATTACCCGGACCGACCGGCCGCCCGGCCGTCGGTCCGGCCCACCGGACGTCGGTCCGGCCGTCAGTCCGGGTCGTGCTCCGGGCCGCCGTAGTCGGGGCTGGTGAAGTCGGGGCTCGAATAGCCGGGCCCGTCGTTCGTGGGCGATCCCTCGTCGGGGCTGGAGAACGCCGGGCGGGAGTAGCCGAGGCGCGGGGTGCGGGCGGCGTCGGGGTCGGTGCGCACCGCGGGGGGATACGCCGCGGCGCCGTCCTCGCCGCCGCCGGCGAGGGCCTCCTCCAGGAAGGGCCGGATGCCCCGTTCGAGCAGCGCGGTGCGCCACTCCTCCCGGGCTCTGTCAACCTGGTCGGTCAACTCCCGGCTGGCCGCGGCCCTGATGGACGTCGACCCGTTGCGCAGCGCCGCCAGCAGGAGCGCGATCATCGCGATGACGATGGCGGCGACCGCGAGCAGCGCGAAGATCCAGCCCGCCTGCCGCATCGAGGACGCGACGGCGGGCTCGGGGTCCATCAGGTGCAGCAGGTAGCCGACGAGCAGGAAGATCACCGCCGCCGTGCCGGCCAGCACCGGCACCAGCACCGCCGCCGCCGCGGCCACCCCCGCGCTGGAGCCGCCGCCCTGGCCGCCGCTCATCGCGCCGCTGAGGCGGATGCCCTCGCCGCCGCCCAGAGTTCCGCCGCCGCCCGCGGGCCGGCGCAGTTCTTTGCGCAGTCGTACATAGCGTTCGTATTCGGCCGACGCGCGTGCGGAAATGGGCGCCATGGCACCGAGCGCCATGGTGCGCAGCTGCTCGGGGTTGAGCGGCCGCCCGCGGCCGGCGCCGACGGTGTACTCGGCGCTGTGCAGCGCGGAGTCGAGGAGCCGCTCGAAGTCCGGGCGGTCCTCCGTCAGCAGATTCGACGCACTGGTCATGTGCTTGTGCTCCCCCGGATGGGCAGGCAACAAGGCAAGCGGGGACGGAGCGTGCCTGCGGCGCCAGACCCTGAGCGGACAGGACCTGTAACCGATGGTAGAGCGCTTCGCGTATGGCGGATAAGTGTCTTTTCAGAAAAGGAGGTTCCGTATTAGAACACGACGGACGGAAGTCCGCTAGCGTCCGACCAGCGGAAGTCGCACGACAAGCAGTTTTCCGGCCATGGTGACCCCGCCGTCCATGGCGATGGCCAGGTCGTCCGCGTAGATGTGCGGGCCCTGCACCGCCGCTCCCCGCTCCTCGCCGTCGATGTCCTCGCTGGGCACCTCCCCGAGCAGATACGGGATCGGGCTGTGCCCGTGCACGAGCCGCTCGCCGCCGTACCGGCCCAGCAGCTCCCGCACCGCCGCCGGGCCCGTCTCCTCGTCGCGGAAGGCGAAGCGCTTGGTGAACTTGCGGAACAGGTCCCAGACCTCGTCCGCGTCCGAGCGGGCGAGGATGTCGTGGATGGTGTCGTTGACGCCCTCGATGGACTCGCCGTAGTCGAGGTACGCGGTGGTGTCGGAGTGCAGCAGGAGGTGGCCGTCCTCCTCGGCGACGGCGTCGAGCCGCGCCATCCACTGCAGGTGGACGTCCTCCAGCCGCTCCATGTCGGTGCGCTGCCCGCCGTTGAGCAGCCAGGCCGCCTGGAAGGAGGCGGTGCCGGCGCCGGAGTTGACCGGCGTGTCGCCGAAGCGCTTGGCGCCGAGCAGCAGCAGCTCGTGGTTTCCCATGAGCGCCTTGCAGAAGCCGCCGGCGGCGGCGGCCTCGGCGGACAGCCGCATGACGAGGTCGATGACGCCGATGCCGTCGGGGCCGCGGTCGGTGAAGTCGCCGAGGAACCACACGCGGGTGTTCCCGGCGATCCAGCGGTCCGCCTCGTCGACGATGCCCTGGGCGCGCAGGGCGGCGCGCAGCTCGTCGAGGTAGCCGTGGACGTCGCCGACGACGTACAGCGGGCCGTAGCCGCCGTTCTCGCCGGGCCTGATCACCGGCAGGTCGGCCTGCGTCGGGGTGTACCCGTCGCCGGCGTGCCCGTAGGGCTCGCCGGCGGCCGGTGCCGCGGGGACGGGGGGCGCCGCCCCGGCGGGCACCCCTGCCGTGGTCCGCAGCCCCGGCGTCTGACCGGCCCCCTGTTGCATCGAACCCCTCCACCGCCTAGCCGTTCTGCCACCGGGACACGACCCGGCCGCCATGGGACCGGGTGCCCCTCCGCCGGGCGGGTGGAGGAGATCCGCGGTGCGCGTGCGCCCATCATAGAAATGCCCGTCGCAGCTTGCGCGGTACCAGGGGCCGCCAATTGGCTCCGGCCGCGGAAGACGGCTCCCGCCGGACCGCCAGAACCGGGCAAACGGTGCACGACCGGCGGGGCGACGGGCGGGCCGCCGCGCGCGGGACGTGGTGTGCGGGAGCCGGCGGCGGGGCCCGGCGGGTCGCGGCGGGGCCGTGTGGCGCCGTACGGGGCCCGCGCGGTGCCGTACGGCGCCGGTGCGGTCCGGCGCCGGGCCCGCGCGGGCCGCGGCGGGCCGGTACGGATCGCGACAGGGCCGCACGGGGCCGTACGACGCCGTGCCGGACGGGTCGTACGGCCCCGGCGGCGCCTGCGCCGCCCGGCCCCCGACGCCGGGCGGAGCCGGCTACGCCGGCCGGCGCGGGGCGCTGACGACCGCGCGCGGCGGGCGGCGCTGCGAGGACGCCCGCACGATCAGGTCCGTCGGTATGACCTGCTCGATGGGCCGGCCCGCGTCCACGCCCTCGATGGCGTCGATCAGTAACTGCACGACGGCCGTGCCGATGCGGCGCGGCTTCAGCGACAGCGTGGTGATCGGCGGGTCGGTGGAGGCGTAGCCCGGGGACTCGCTGCAGCAGACGAGCATCAGGTCGTCGGGCACCCGCAGGCCGTAGCGGCGGGTGGCGGCGAGCAGGTCGGTGCCGTTGGGGTCGAAGAGGCCGTAGACGGCGTCCGGCCGGTCGGGGCGGGCGAGCAGCCGGTCGGCGGCGACGGCGCCGGCGCGCGGGTCGTGCGCCGGGTACGCCTCGTAGACCGGGTCCTGGCCGACGCGTTCGCACCAGGTGAGGTACGCGGTGGTGGACAGCCGGGTGTACGTGTCCGTGCTGGTGCCGGTGAGCAGCCCGATGCGGCGGGCGCCGGCGTCGGCGAGGTGGTCGAGCAGGTCCATGACGGCGGCCTGGTGGTCGTTGTCGACCCAGGCGGTGACCGGCAGGGAGCCGCCGGGGCGGCCGTCGCTGACGACGGGGATGCCCTGCCGGACGATCTCGCTGACGACGGGGTCGCCCTCGGCCGGGTCGATGACCACGGTGCCGTCGAGGGCGACGTTGGACCAGACGTCGTGCCGCGAGGTCGCGGGCAGGATGACCAGCGCGTAGCCGCGGGCGAGCGCGGCGGAGGTGGCGGCGCGGGCCATCTCGGCGAAGTACGCGAACTCCGTAAAGGTGAACGGTTCTTCGCCGTACGTCGTCACCGTTAAGCCGATGAGCCCCGACCTGCCCGTCCGCAGGGCGCGGGCGGCGGCCGACGGCCGGTAGCCGAGGCGGTCGGCGACCTCGCGGACGTGCCGGCGGGTCGCTTCCGGCAGCCGCCCCTTCCCGTTGAGCGCGTCGGAGACGGTGGTGATCGAGACGCCCGCGGCGGCGGCGACATCCCGGATTCCCGCCCGCGCCAGCTTGCGGCTGGGCGGCCGGCTCACTTGCGGTTGGATCGAGCCGGTCATGCGCCTTCTTTCTTCAAGCCCGTACGTGGTCCCCCGTGCAAGCCGCAATAGTCAGGCTTGTCATCGCGAGCTGATAGTAGGGCTCGGATGGCTCGATTGCGGGAGAATCCGAACCGTAACTGACAGGCACGATTCTGCAGGAGCGAACCCGCCAAACGACCATGGAACGCCAAGTGGTTGCACCACTGCCAGCCGCTGGACCATGGCTCAGGCTGCTTGATACCTGGCATGGTACGAAGGTCTCGAAGAGGTCTCAGTCACCTTCACGGGTGATGCGCGCCATGGCGTCCGCCACCCGTGCACGTCAGGGTGGATGCGCCCCCCACGTACGCGTACGTACACGGCGGGTGCGGCGCCCCGGCGGCGGGTGTCCACAGGCTACGGGCTCGGTCGAGGAGGACCGCGTGACGAACGAACAGACTCCCAGGCTGCGACCTGCGCTGGACGGCATCCCCACGTACAAGCCCGGCAGGCCGGCCGCCGCGGGGGGCGGCGCGGGGGCCGCCGCCGCGGCGTACAAGCTCTCCTCCAACGAGAACCCCTACCCGCCGCTGCCCGGCGTGCTGGAGGCGGCGGTCGCGGCGGCCGGCAGCTTCAACCGCTACCCCGACATGGCCTGCGCCGCGCTGACCGCCGAGATCGCCGAGCGCCTCGGCGTGCCGCCGGAGCACATCGCCACGGGCACCGGGTCGGTGGGCGTGGCGCAGCAGCTGCTGCAGGCCACGGCGGGGCCGGGCGACGAGGTGATCTACGCCTGGCGGTCGTTCGAGGCGTACCCGATCATCACGCAGATCTCGGGCGCGCGGTCGGTGCAGGTGCCGCTCACGGCGGCGGAGCGGCACGACCTGGACGCGATGGCGGACGCGGTGACCGGCGCCACCCGGCTGATCTTCGTCTGCACCCCCAACAACCCGACCGGCACGGCGGTGCGGCGCGGGGAGCTGGAGCGGTTCCTCGACCGGGTGCCGCGGGACGTGCTGGTGGTGCTGGACGAGGCGTACTGCCAGTTCGTCCGGGAGAACCGCGGTGATGCAGCGGACGGCGGCATCCCGGACGGCCTGGAGGTCTACCGGGACCGGCCGAACGTGTGCGTGCTGCGCACCTTCAGCAAGGCGTACGGGCTGGCGGGCCTGCGGGTCGGCTTCGCGGTGGCGCACGAGCCGGTGGCGGCGGCGCTGCGGAAGACGGCGGTGCCGTTCGGGGTGAGCCAGATCGCGCAGGAGGCGGCGATCGCGTCGCTGCGGAGCGAGGCGGCGCTGCTGGAGCGGGTGGAGTCGCTGGTCGCGGAGCGCACGCGGGTACGGGAGGGGCTGCTGGCGCAGGGCTGGCCGGTGCCGGAGACGCACGCGAACTTCGTCTGGCTGCGGCTGGGGGAGCGGAGCGTGGACTTCGCGGCGGCGTGCGAGGCGGCGGGCGTGGTGGTGCGGCCGTTCGCGGGGGACGGGGTGCGGGCGTCGGTGGGCGAGCGGGAGGCGAACGACATCCTGCTGGCGGTGGCGGAGGAGTTCCGCAAGGAGTGGTAGGGGCGGCGTGGGCCTGCGCCGCCGGCCGCCCCCGCACGACGCCCCTACCGGGGCAGATCCAGACGTAGGGGACCCTCCTGAAAGGGCCCGGAGGCCCTGTGCCACACTGGCGCTTGTGAATGTGAACTCATTCACGACCGGTGCTGTCCATGGGCCTTTACGCCCATATGCCATGGCGCCACGGCCCTACCGGACCGACCGGCGCGTGGATCATCGTCAGTGCCGTGTCCGTGCTCGCGGAGAGGAGCCCACGTGGACCTGGCACTCGCCCCGGAGACCCTGGCGCGCTGGCAGTTCGGGATCACCACCGTCTACCACTTCCTCTTCGTCCCCCTGACGATCTCCCTCGCCTCCCTCGTCGCCGGGCTGCAGACCGCCTGGGTGCGCACGGGCAGGGAGAAGTACCTCAGGGCGACGAAGTTCTGGGGCAAGCTCTTCCTGATCAACATCGCCATGGGCGTGGTGACCGGCATCCTGCAGGAGTTCCAGTTCGGGATGAACTGGTCGGACTACTCCCGCTTCGTGGGCGACGTCTTCGGCGCACCCCTCGCCTTCGAGGCACTGATCGCCTTCTTCTTCGAGTCCACCTTCATCGGCCTGTGGATCTTCGGCTGGGACCGGCTGCCGCAGAAGATCCACCTCGCCTGCATCTGGATGGTCGCGGCCGGCACCGTGCTCTCCGCGTACTTCATCCTCGCCGCCAACTCCTGGATGCAGCACCCCGTCGGCTACCGCATCAACGAGAAGTCCGGCCGCGCAGAGCTGACCGACTTCTGGCACGTACTCACCCAGAACACCGCACTCGCGCAGTTCGCCCACACCATCACCGCGGCCTTCCTCACCGGCGGCGCGTTCGTCGTCGGCATCGCCGCGTACCACCTCGTGCGCGGGCGGCGACCTCGTGATATCGCAGTCATGCGCAGCTCCCTGCGGCTGGGGCTGCTGACGCTGGTCGTCGCCGGGCTGCTCACCGCGGTCACCGGCGACCGGCTCGGCAAGATCATGTATGAGCAGCAGCCGATGAAGATGGCCTCCGCGGAGGCCCTGTGGGAGACCGAGGCGCCCGCGCCGTTCTCGCTCTTCGCCGTCGGCGACGTCGACAAGGGCCACAACAGGGTCGCCATAGAGGTCCCGGGCGTGCTGTCCTTCCTCGCCCACGACAACTTCTCCGACGCGGTACCCGGCATCAACCCCACCAACGAGGCGATGAAGGAGAGGTACGACGACGAGTTCGGCCTCGGCGACTACCGGCCCAACATCCCGCTCGCGTACTGGAGCTTCCGCTGGATGATCGGCTTCGGGATGACCTCCCTCGGCCTCGGCGTCCTCGGCCTCTGGCTCACCCGCCGCCGCTTCTGGCTCGCCGACCGGCTCCGCACCGGCGAGGACGACGTCCCCAGACTCGCGCTCACCAGGGACCGCGAACTCGGCGCCCGCCTCGGCGGCTGGTACTGGCGGCTCGCCCTCCTCACCCTCCTCTTCCCGCTCGTCGCGAACGCCTGGGGCTGGATCTTCACCGAGACGGGCCGCCAGCCCTGGGTCGTCTACGGCGTCCTGCCCACGTCCTCGGCCGTCTCCCCCGGCGTCTCGCAGGGCGAGGTCATCACCTCGCTGACGATCTACACCCTCCTGTACGCGGCCCTCGCCGTCATCGAGGCCAAGCTGATGATCAAGTACGTGAAGGCCGGACCGCCCGAACTCACCGAGTCCGACCTCAACCCGCCCACGAAGATCGGCGGCCACGACCGCGAAGACTCCGACCGGCCCATGGCCTTCTCGTACTGAGGGGGGGGAGACCACGCCATGGAACTCCACAACGTCTGGTTCGTCCTCATCGCCGTCCTGTGGACCGGCTACTTCTTCCTGGAGGGCTTCGACTTCGGCGTCGGCGTCCTCACCCGGGTGCTGGCCCGCGACCGCGCCGAGCGGCGCGTGCTCATCAACACCATCGGCCCCGTCTGGGACGGCAACGAGGTCTGGCTCCTCACCGCGGGCGGCGCCACCTTCGCCGCCTTCCCCGACTGGTACGCCACCCTCTTCTCCGGCTTCTACCTGCCCCTGCTCCTCATCCTCGTCTGCCTGATCATCCGCGGTGTGGCCTTCGAGTACCGCGCCAAGCGGCCGGAGGAGCACTGGCAGCGCAACTGGGAACGCGCCATCTTCTGGGCCTCCCTGCTGCCCGCGTTCCTGTGGGGTGTCGCGTTCGCCAACCTCGTGCGCGGGGTGGAGATCGGCCCCGACAAGGAGTACGTCGGCGACGTCCTCGACCTGCTCAACCCCTTCGCGCTGCTGGGCGGGCTGGTCACGCTCTTCCTCTTCACCTTCCACGGCGCGGTGTTCACGGCGCTGAAGACCGTCGGCGACATCCGGCTGCGGGCGCGCCGGCTGGCCGCCGTCCTCGGCACCGCGACGGTGGCGCTGACGCTGGGCTTCCTGCTGTGGCTGCAGTCCGACACCGGCGGCACCTGGAGCCGGGTGGCGCTCATCGCGGCGGTGGCGGCGCTGCTCTGCGCGGTGGGCGCGGTGGCGGCGGGCCTGGAGGGGTGGTCGTTCCTCTACTCCGGGGTGGCGATCGTGGCCACGGTCGCGACGTTCTTCCTGGCGCTGTACCCGGACGTGATGCCGTCGTCGCTGAACCCGGAGTGGAGCCTGACGGCGGAGAACGCCTCGTCGACGCCGTACACGTTGAAGATCATGACGTGGTGCGCGGGTATCGCGACGCCGGTGGTGCTGCTGTACCAGGGGTGGACGTACTGGGTGTTCCGCAAGCGCATCGGGACGCACCACATCGCGCCGGAGGCGCACGTGGCGGCGGCGGGCGCGGCCGGTGCGGCGGAGGGCGCCGCGGGTGCGGACGGGGCGGGCGGCGACGGGGCGGGCCGGTGACATGAAGCCCGTCGACCCCCGGCTGGCCCGGTACGCCCGCGCCACCCGGCTGTTCCTGCTCGCCACGGTCGCGCTGGGCGCGGCCGGGGCGGGGCTGGTCATCGCGCAGGCGGTGCTGATGGCGGAGATCGTCGTCGGCGCCTTCGAGGACGGCCTGCCGGCCGCCGGCCTGCGTACGCCGCTGCTGCTGCTCGCCGCCGTCGCGGTGGGGCGGGGGCTGGTGAGCTGGCTGACGGAGCTGGCGGCGCACCGGTCGAGTGCGGCGGTCAAGTCGGAGCTGCGGATGCGGCTGCTGACGGAGGCGGTACGGGTCGGCGGCGGGGTGGGGGGCGGCGCGGGGGCGGGGCCCGGCGGGGACGGGTCCGGGTCCGGTGGTGGGCACGGGTCCGGTGCGGACTCCGGTGCGTGCTCCGGTGCGGACGAATCCGGCGGGGACGGGATGCGTACCGGGGAGCTGGCGGCGCTCGCCACCCGCGGAATCGACGCGCTGGACGCCTACTTCGCCCGCTACCTGCCCCAGCTCGGCCTCGCCGTCGTCGTCCCGGCGGCGGTGCTCGCCCGCATCGTCACCGACGACTGGGTCTCCGCGGCGATCATCGCCGGCACGCTGCCGCTGATCCCGCTCTTCATGGCGCTCATCGGCTGGGCGACCCAGGCGGCCACCGACCGCCAGTGGCGCACCCTGTCCCGGCTGTCCGCGCACTTCCTCGACGTGGTCTCCGGTCTGCCGACGCTCAAGGTCTTCGGCCGCGCGAAGGCGCAGGCCGACAACATCCGCGCCATCACCGCCGACTACCGGCGCGCGACGATGCGCACGCTGCGGATCGCGTTCCTGTCGTCCTTCGCGCTGGAACTGCTGGCGACGATCTCGGTCGCGCTGGTCGCGGTCACCATCGGCATGCGGCTGGTCCACGGCGAACTCGACCTCTACACCGGGCTCGTGGTGCTCATCCTGGCCCCGGAGGCGTACCTGCCGCTGCGCCAGGTCGGCACCCACTACCACGCCGCGGCGGAGGGCCTGGCCGCGGCGGACCGGGTGTTCGCCGTCCTGGAGACCCCGCCAACCCCGAAAACCCCGCACTCCCGCCCCAGGGTAGGCCGCGCCGCTGACAACGCCGCGGACTCCGACGGCGCCGGCCCCCGTGGCGGCAGCTGCCCCGACGCCCGCGCGGCCGGGCTCGTTCTCGACGGCCTCGTCGTACGGCACGAAGGCCGGAGCGCCGACTCCCTCCCGCGTACGAGCCTCACCGTCGGCCCCGGCGAGACCGTGGCGCTGACCGGACCGTCCGGCGCCGGCAAGTCCACGCTCCTCGCCGCCCTCCTCGGGCTCGTACGGCCGGCCGCCGGGCGGGTGCTCATCGGCGGGCGCGACCTCGGCACGCTGGACCCGGCGACCTGGCACGCGCAGGTCGCCTGGGTGCCGCAGCACCCCGCGCTCTTCGCCGGCACCGTCGCCGACAACGTCCGCCTCCCCCGCCCCGACGCCACCGACCAGGAGGTCGCGCGGGCCCTCCGGGACGCCGCCGCCGACGACCTCGACCCCGCCGCCGGGCTCGGCGAGGCGGGCGCCGGCCTCTCCGCCGGCCAGCGGCAGCGGGTCGCCCTCGCGCGCGCGTTCCTCGCCGACCGGCCCGTGGTCCTCCTCGACGAGCCGACCGCCGCCCTCGACGGCGACACCGAGGCCGCCGTCACCGCGGCGATCGCCCGGCTGGCCCGGGGCCGTACCGTCCTGCTCGTGGCGCACCGCCCGGCGCTGCTGGGGGTGGCGGACCGCGTGGTGCGGCTGAGGGACACCCGTACCCCGGTGGCCCCGTGGACACCCGTGGCTCCGGCGACCCCCGCGGCGTCGGGACCGGCGGCGGTGGCAGCGGCGGTCCCGGAGGCGCCGATCGCCGGCTCGGACCCGGCGGAGCGGGAGCCCGAGCCGGGGTCGGCGCCGGCGGCTTCCGGAGGCGTCCGGGACCCGGGGGCGGAGGGTGCGTACACGCGAGGCAGCGGGGCATACGGGCCCGAAGGTGCCCCGTGCGCGCCCGCCCCCCGGGCCGGACAGCCCACCGGCCCCGCACAGCGCGGCAGCGCCCTGCGCAGCACCGCCGCCCGGGGCCGGCTCGCCCTCGCCGCGCTGCTCGGCGCGCTCGCCCTCGCGTCCGCCGTCGGGCTCATGGGCGTCTCCGGGTGGCTCATCTCGCGCGCCTCCCAGCAGCCCCCGGTGCTGTACCTCATGGTCGCCGTCACCGCCACCCGCGCTTTCGGCATCGGCCGCGCCGTCTTCCGCTACGCCGAGCGCCTCGTCTCCCACGACGCGGTGCTGCGGATCCTCGCCGACCTGCGCGTCGCCGTGTACACCCGGCTCGAACGCCTGGCACCCGCCGGCCTCGCCCCGCACCGCCGCGGCGACCTCCTCACCCGGCTGGTCGCCGACACCGACACCCTGCAGGACCGGTACCTGCGCTGGCTGCTGCCCGTCTCCGCCGCCGCCCTCGTCGGCACGGCGTCCGTCGCGGCGGCGGCGGTGCTGCTGCCGGAGGCCGGTGCGGTGCTCGCCGCCGGGCTGCTGGCCGCGGGCGTCGGGGTGCCGCTGCTCGCCGCCGCCACCGCGCGCCGTACCGAGGCCCGGCTCGCCCCGGCACGGGCCGCGCTCGCGACCCAGGTCGTCGACGTGCTCACCGGCACCGCGGAACTCACCGTCGCCGGCGCCCTGCCGCGCCGCCTCGCCGCGCTCCGCGACGCCGACCGCCGGCTGACCCGTATCGCCGCCCGCAGCGCCGCCGCCCTCGCGCTGGGCGCCGGGCTGTCGGCGCTGGTCTGCGGGCTGACGGTGGTCGGCGCGGCGGCGGCCGGGGCGCAGGCCGTGCACGACGGGCGGCTGCCCGGCGTGTGGCTGGGGGTGGTGGTGCTGGGCACGCTCGCGGCGTTCGAGGCGGTGAACGGGATGCCGCTGGCGCTGCAGCAGCGGTCCCGGGTGCGGCGCAGCGCGGCCCGGGTGGACGAGATCCTCGACGCGCCGCCGCCGGCCGCGGAGGGTACGGGGCGGCCGCCGGCCGATCCGTTCCCGGTCGCGCTGACGGGGGTCTCGGCGCGGCACCCGGGGCAGGAGGGGCTGGCGCTGGACGGCGTGGACCTGCGGCTGACGCGGGGGCGGCGGGTGGCGGTGGTGGGTGCGTCCGGGTCGGGGAAGACGACGCTGGCGCACGTGCTGCTGCGCTTCCTGGACCCGGTCTCGGGGACGTACCGGCTGGGCCGTCCGGACGCGGCGGGCACCGCTCCCGGTTCGGAGCAGCGCTCTCCCGCGAGAGCACCGCTCGCGGGCGAGAGCACCGCCGACGCCCTCGACTGCGACCCCGACGCCGTACGCCGCCTCGTCGGCCTCTGCGCCCAGGACGCCCACATCTTCGACAGCACCCTGCGCGAGAACCTCCGCCTCGCCCGCACCGGCGCCACCGACGACGAACTCCGCGCCGCCCTCGCCGCCGCCCGCCTCCTCGACTGGGTCGACACGCTGCCCCGCGGCCTCGACACCCCGGTCGGCGAACACGGCGCCCGGCTCTCCGGCGGCCAGCGCCAGCGCCTCGCCCTGGCCCGCGCGCTGCTCGCCGACTTCCCCGTGCTCGTCCTCGACGAACCCGCCGAGCACCTCGACCTCCCCACCGCCGACGCCCTCACCGCCGACCTGCTCGCCGCCACCGAGGGCCGTACGACGGTGCTGATCACGCACCGGCTGACGGGGCTGGCGGCGGTGGACGAGATCGTGGTGCTGGAGCGGGGGCGGGTGGTGCAGCGCGGGTCGTACGCGGAGCTGGCGGAGGCGGAGGGGCCGTTCCGGCGCACGCTGCTACGGGAACGGGCGCAGCCCGCCCCGTACCGGGACCGCGCCGCTGACCCGGACGCCGGGGCGGGCGAGGGCCCGGACGCACCGGATGCGGCGGATACGCCGGATACGCCGGGGACACGGGCGGCACGGGCGGCCGGAACCGGCAATCCCGACTTTCCAGACCAAGAGCCGCTTATTACCCTCAGGACATGACCGCCGCCGACTCCATGGACGCCGCCGCCCGCGCCACCCGCGGACTGCAGGGCGTCTCCAGCGAGCTGGCCGAGCGCGTGACCCAGCTGCTCGCCGCCATGCGGTCCATCGGCACCGGGTTCCAGCTGCACCCCACCCTCGACGTGATCGCGCAGACGGCGGCGGAGCTGGCGGGGGCACGGTACGCGTCGATCGTGGTGATCGACGAGCAGAGCGGGGACCTGGACGAGTTCGCGTCGTACGGCGTGGACGAGGTGGACCGGGCGCGCATCGACGAGATCCCGGACGAGCCCGGGACGACGCTGACGGTGCCGATCGACGTGGACGGGCGGTACTTCGGCGACCTGGTGCTGTCGGAGAAGCGCGGCGGCGGGCGGTTCCGGGACGACGACCTGCACCTGGTGCGGGTCATCGCCACCGAGGCGGGTATCGCGATCGGCAACGCGCGGCTGCACCGGGAGACGCGGCAGCGGGAGCGCTGGATCGACGGGGCGCACGCCGTCACGACCGCGCTGCTGTCGAGCACGGACGCGCGGGATGCGCTGGGGGTGATCGCGGAGCAGGCGCGGGGGCTCGCGGACGCGATGGCGGGGGTGGTGCTGCTGCCGCGGGCGGGGGCCGACGTCGGCGGTGCGGGCGGTGCGGGCGGTCTGGGCACGGTCGGCGGTGCGGGCGGCGTCGGCAGTACCGTCGGCAGGCGCGGCGGCGGCCGGCGGCGGGGGGCGGAGTGGCTGGAGGTCGCGGCCGTGGCCGGGGAGGGGGTGGCGGACCTCGTCGGGATGGCCCTGCCCTCGTACAGCCCGACGGTGCAGGCGCTGCTGGCGGGCAAGGAGGTCTTCCTCGACGACGCCGGCGCCGACCCGCGGGCGGTGAGCGAGGTCGCGCGGCGGTTCGGGCCGTGCATGATGCTGCCGCTGCGGAGCGGGAAGCGGGTGCTCGGCGCGCTGTCGCTGCCGCGGGCGCCGGGCGGCCGGCTGTACACGGAGACGGAGAAGCAGTCCGCGACGCAGTTCGCGGGGCAGGCGGCGCTGGCGCTGGTGCTGTCGGAGGCGCAGCGCGACCGGGAGCGGCTGGCGGTGTACGAGGACCGCGACCGGATCGCACGCGACCTGCACGACCTGGTGATCCAGCGACTGTTCGCGACGGGCATGCAGCTGCAGGGGGCGAAGCGGCTGGAGCGGGCGCCGGAGGTGCGGGAGCGGATCGACGCGGCGGTCGACGCGCTGGAGACGACGATCGAGGAGATCCGGGGCACGATCTACGCGCTGCAGCAGGAGCCGGAGCAGGCGCCGACGGGGGTGCGGGCGCTGGTACTGCGGGAGGTGGCGACGGCGGCGGCGCCGCTGGGGTTCCAGCCGTCGACG
Organism: Streptomyces sp. CNH099; assembly: GCA_000514715.1. Classification (GTDB taxonomy): domain Bacteria; phylum Actinomycetota; class Actinomycetes; order Streptomycetales; family Streptomycetaceae; genus Streptomyces; species Streptomyces synnematoformans. The sequence goes on from AZWL01000005.1 coordinate 271,279, forward strand.
AGCTTCGTGGGGGCCGTGGACGAGCGGGTGGACGAGCGGATCGCGCGGAACCTGCTGGCGGCGCTGCGGGAGGGGCTGTCGAACGCGTCGCGGCACGCGGGGGCGGGGCAGGTGGGGGTGGTGGTCGACGCGACGGCGGAGCTGGCGGACGGGCGGGACGCGGTGCGGCTGACGGTGGCGGACGACGGGCGGGGCCTGTCGCCGGCGGAGGGGCGGCGGAGCGGGGTGCGGAACATCGAGCGGCGGGCCGAGGAGCTGGGCGGCCGGGCGACGTACGGGGCGGGGCTGGGGGAGTGCGGCGGGGGCACGTCGCTGATCTGGGAGGTCCCGCTGGAACCGCCGGCCGGCGAGGCACCGGGCGGGGCGGAGGGCCCGGGGGCGGAGGGCCCGGGGGCGGAGGGCCCGGGGGCGGAGGGCCCGGGGGCGGACGCGGCGTAGGGGGTGGGCACGGAGCGGTGCTCGCGCTCCGGAGCGCCGCCCCCGTCACACCCCGTGCAGCAGCCGCTCGATGACCGCCGCGACCCCGTCCGCCTCGTTCGCCGCCGTGCGGTGCGTCGTCGCGGCCAGGACCTCCGGGTGCGCGTTGGCCATCGCGTACGACGTGCCGGCCCACGTCAGCATCTCGATGTCGTTCGGCATGTCGCCGAAGGCGACGACCTCACCCGCCGCTATCTCCCGCGCCGCGCAGTAGCGCGCCAGCGTGCTCGCCTTGCTCACGCCCCGCCCGCTCACCTCCAGCAGCGCGCTCGGCGTCGACCGCGTGAACTCCCCGTGCGCCCCGGCCCCCGCCCGCGCCGCGCCCAGGAACTCGTCCGCGCCGCGGCTCGGATGGAACGCCAGCAGCTTCAGCAGCGGGTCCCCCGCCCGCGCCCCGTCCTCCGCGAGCAGCCTGTCCACCGGCGCGATCTGCCCCTGCTCCCGGTGCAGCGCGTACCCCGGTTCGCGCCCGAAGCCGCCGGTGTACTCGACCGCGAACGCCGTCCCGGGCGCCGCGGCGCGCAGGAAGTCGACGACCGCGCGGGCGTCGGGGACCGGCAGCGGGCGAACCTCGGTCAGCTCCCCGCCGCGGTGCAGGTCGACGACCGCGGCGCCGTTGGCGCAGATGGCCATCCCGTGCCCGTGCACGTGCTCCGCGACCGCGTCCATCCACCGCGCCGGCCGGCCCGTGACGAACACCACGGCCAGCCCCGCCGCCTCCGCCGCGGCGAGCGCGGCGATCGTGCGGACGGAGACGGTCTTGTCGTCCCGCAGCAGGGTGCCGTCGAGGTCCGTGGCGATGAGCCGGGGCCGCGGGCGGGGGCCGGACCCGGGCCGGGACCCGGGCCAGGGGCGGGACCCGGGATCGGGGGACGGCGGGAGGGGGGCGGCGGCGTCGGTCACCCGGCCATCATCGCGTACGGCCGCAGAAGACCGCACGCGCGTACGGACGTGCGGGCAGGAGGGGCGTAGGCACATACGGGCGTACGGGCGGCACCGCCCAGCGCAGCCGGAAGCGCACCTCCGCGCCCGCCGCACCCCCTCACCCCACCGCCGCCAGCACCTCCCGCACCACCGGCCCCGCGTCCCCCGACCCGCTCTCCGCGTCCTCCACCACGCACGCCACCGCCACCCCGTCGCGGTACGCCACCAGCCACCCGTTGTTCGGCCCCGTCGCCGTCACCTCCGCCGTCCCCGTCTTCGCCCCCACGTCTCCCGGCAGCTCCGCCAGCACCTGCGCGCTGCCCTCCGTCACCGTGTCCCGCATCAGCCGCCGCAGCTGTTCGACGACCCCCTCCGGCAGGGCCTCGGCGGCGGCCGCAGCCGTGTCCCGTTCCCCCGCCACGATCACCGGCTGCCGGAACGTCCCCGTCGCCGCCGTCGCCGTGACCGACGCCATCACCAGCGGGTTCGCCCGCAGCCGCCCCTGCCCGAAGAGCGCCGCCGCCTTCTCCGTCTCGTCGCCCGGCACCGGCACCTCGCCGTCGAAGGACGGCACCCCCGTGTGCCACACCTCGCCGATGCCGAAGTAGCGGTGCGCGAAGTCCGTCATCTCCTCGTTGCCGAGGGAGTCGCGCAGTGCGACGAAGGCGGTGTTGCAGGAGTGGATGAAGTCCTCGCGGAAGGTCGCGCCGGGGATCTCGGAGGTCTCCACGTTGTGGAACTGCTTGCCGACCGTCAGGTACTTGGGGCAGTCCACCGTCGTCTCCGGGCTGACCGCGCCCTTGTGCAGCAGCGCGGCGGTCGTGACGATCTTCCAGGTGGAGCCGGGCGCGTACGTGCCCTGGAAGGCCCGGTTGAAGCCGGTGGCCGGCGAGTTGGCCGCGGCCAGCACCTCGCCGCTGTCCATGTCGAGCGCGACGAGCCCGGCGTTGCGCCCGCCGACGTGCCGCGACAGCGCCTCCTCCGCGGCGCCCTGCAGCTCCGCGTCGACCGTCGTACGCAGCGGCCCGTCCCCCGCGCCGCGCCGCGGCCCGAAGCGCGCCTCGGTGCTCCGCACGTCACCGGTGTGCCGGTCGACGACCTGCACCGCGCCCTGCGGCCGGCCGCCGCCGAGGCCGAGCACGCCGGCCAGCGACGGGTGGTCGGCGGCGGAGACCGCGGCACCGTCGCGGTCGACGGCGGCCAGTTCCACCGACTCCTCCCGTACCAGCCGGAACTTCTCCGTCTCCGTCAGCTTCGGGTGCATGGCCCCCAGCTCCCACCGCACCCGCCAGGGGCCGTCGTCGCCCGCGCGGGTCAGCGGCAGGGTCGCGTCGTACGTCCAGGTGCCGAGGCCCCGTACGGGCATCTTCGCGGTGTACGTCACCCGCGCCCCGTCGTCGCCGTCGGCCCGCGCCTCCCCCGCCGTCAGCTCCGGGTCCTCGATCTCCAGGCCCTCCGTGAAGCTCACAAGGCTGCGCTCCGCCTCGGCCGGCGAGTCCGTCAGCCGGGCCGCCGCGCCCATCCGTCCGGCCTCCCAGCCGTCGAGGAACCGTTCGGCCGTCCGCCGCGCCCCGGGGTCCGCGGCCCCGCCGGACCCGTCGTCCGTACCGCCGCCGAGCGGGCCCGCCCAGGCCCAGTAACCGCCGCCGGCCAGCACCACCGCCACCACCGCGAGCACCGGCCCGCGCCGGCGCCGGCGGCGGTGCCCGTCCCCGTACCCCGCCCCATGTCGTGTCATGCCCGACAGCAGACCAGCCGCGCGCGCCCTCAGTCCAAGACCAATATCCTCATCGAGCCGATAAGGGATCCACTATCATCCCTGTTCATGGACCTCCTCCGGCATCTGCGCTACTTCAGGGCGGTCGCCGAGGAAGGGCACTTCGGCCGCGCCGCCGAGCGGCTGCGCATCGCCCAGCCGTCGCTGTCCCAGCGCATCCGCCGCCTGGAGCGCGAACTGGGCGTGCGGCTCTTCGACCGCGGCAGCCAGGGCACGGCGCTCACCCCCGCCGGCCGGCTCGTGCTGACGGAGGCCGACCAGGTGCTCGCCGCCGCGGACCGGCTGGCGGCGGCCGTCGCCCGGATCGGCAGCGGCGCGGCCGGCACGCTGCGCGCCGCCGTGCCGCCGCACCTGGGGCCGGCGGCCGTCGCCGCGCTCATCACCGGCTACCGCGAGCGGTCCCCGGGCGGCGAGCTGGAGCTGCGCGAGCTGACGACGACCGCGCAGGCCCGCGAGCTGGCCGCCGGCACGCTCGACGCGGGCGTCGTGCGGCATCCGTGCCCCGCCGCCGGGCTCGCCTTCGGGCCCGTACTCCACCAGCCGCTCGGCGCGCTGCTCGCGGCCACCGACCCGCTCGCCGCCGCCGGCGCGCGGCTGACGGCGGCCGACCTGAACGGGCGCGCGCTCGTTCTCACCCCGCGGGCCGACGACCCCGCACTCCACGACGAGGTGCTCACCGCCTGCGCCCGGCACGGCTGCACGCCGGCCGCCGTCCACGAGGCGCCCGGCGGCGACTTCACCCGCGCGCTCGTCCTCTCCGGCGCCCCCGCCGGCGCCGGCGGCGCCGTCGCCCTGCTGCCCCGTACGAGCGCGGGCCCCGGGACGGTGTGGCGCCCGCTGGCCGGCGAGCCGATCGGGTGGCGTACGTCCGCGGCGTGGCCGGCGGACGGGCACGGCCCGGCCGTGGACCGCTTCGCGGCGGCCGCCCACGAGGCGATGCGCGACCACGCCGGCATGCGCCCCGCCCGCGCCGCGGCCGTCCACCCCCGCCCCGCATCGGAGTTCCCGCTGTGACCCCGCCCCAGCCGCCGTCCCCGCCCCCGCCGGAGCCGCAGCCCGGTCGACCGGCCGGGCGGCCGCCGCGCCCCGCGGACGGCCGGCCGGGCGCCCACCGCACGCCCCGGTCCCGCATCCGGCAGGCGTTCGCGGACGCCGGGGTCACCGGCCGGCTGCACGCCCGCGACATCGACACCGGCGCCGACCTCGCCGTGGCCGCCGACACCCCGGTCAGCACGGCCAGCGTGCACAAGGTCTGCCTCCTCGCCACCCTCTACCGCGAGGCCGAACACGGCCGCGTCGACCTCGCCGCCCCCGTCGACATCCCCGCCGCCGGCCGCACCCCGGGCCCGACCGGGCTGGGCGCCATGTGCGACGCCGCCCGGCTGTCGCTGCGCGACCTGGCCGTGCTCGCGGTCTCCGTCAGCGACAACACGGCCGCCGACGTGCTGTGGGACACCGTCGGCATCGACGCCGTCAACCGCACCATGGCCGGCCTCGGGCTGACCCGCACCACCGCCGTGCAGAAGGTACGCGACCTCTACGCCGCGCTCGCCGAGGACGCCGGGGACGGCGGCGCCGCCGCGCTCCTCGACCCCGCCCGCGTCGCCCGCCTCCGCGCCCTCGACCCGGCCCGCACCAACCGCTCCACCCCGCGCGAACTCACCGCCCTCCTCGCCGCCGTCTGGCGCGACGAGGTGTGCACCGGCGCGTACGCCGCCGACCTGCGCCGCACGCTGGGCACCCAGACCTGGGGCCACCGGCTGGCGTCCGGCTTCCCCTTCGACGACGTGCGGGTCAGCGGCAAGACCGGCACCCTGCCGACGCTGCGCCACGAGATCGGCGTCGTGGAGTACCCGGACGGCGGCCGCTACGCGGTCGCCGTCTGCACCCGCGCCGCCGCGACGGCCGTCACCCTCCCGGCGGCCGACGCGGTCATCGGCACCGCGGCCCGCCTGGCCGTGGACGCCCTGCGCGCCCCGTGACCGCTCAACCCCCCAGCTGCGCCGGCGCCTCGACGGCGATGCGCTCGAAGACCCGCTCGTCGGCGGCGAAGACGGAGTCCGGGACGGGCCAGTGCAGCACGATCTCGGTGAAGCCGAGGGCGGCGTGCCTGCCGGCGAAGTCGACGAAGGCGTCGAGGGAGTCCAGCGGCCGGTCCGGGGTGAAGCCGGCGAGCAGCACCTTCTCCATCGCCGCGGTGTCCCGGCCCACCGCGGCCCCCGCCTCGGCGAGGCGATCGACCTGGGTGCGGACGGCCGCCAGCGAGTCGGCGGCGGTGCCGGTCGCGGAGGTCCGGGGGTCGCCGGTCGTCACCCACGCCTGACCGTAGCGCGCGGCCAGCCGCATCCCGCGCGGCCCGGTGGCGGCCACGGCGAACGGCAGCCGCGGGCGCTGCACGCACCCGGGGATCGTCCGCACCTCGTGCGCCGAGTAGTACGTGCCCGCGTACGACGTCGTGTCCTGCGTCAGCAGGGTGTCCAGCAGCGGCACGAACTCCCCGAACCGCTCCGTCCGCTCCCGCACCGGCCACGGCTGCTGCCCCAGCGCGGTCGCGTCGAACCCGGAACCGCCCGCGCCGATCCCCAGCGTCATCCGGCCGCCGGACACGTCGTCCAGCGTGATCAGTTCCTTGGCCAGCGTGACCGGGTGCCGGAAGTTGGGCGAGGTGACGAGCGTGCCGAGGCGGAGCCGGTCGGTCGCGGCGGCAGCGGCGGTCAGGGTCGGCAGGGCGCCGAACCAGGGGCCGTCGCGGAACGTGCGCCAGGAGAGGTGGTCGTAGGTGTACGCGGTGGAGAAGCCCAGCTCCTCCGCCCGCTGCCATCGTGCACGGCCGCCGGAGTGCCACCGCAGGATCGGCAGGATCAGGGTGCTCAGTCGCATACCGCGACCCTACGGCCCGCGTTGCGGGGGCGCAGGGTCGCGGTGGCGGGGAGCGGGGGTGCGACGTGGCGGGTCAGCAGCCGCCGCAGTTGTAGTACGTGACGTCCCAGTGGTTGCTCTCGCGGGCGTAGATGTTGCCGGAGCCGGACTCGTACATCGCGGCGCCGTCGCCGCGCCGGCCGATATAGGCGAAGCTGCCGGTGACGTAGCCGTTGAGGCAGTTGCTGAGGGAGTAGTCGAGCTTGTAGCCGTTCCAGTGGCTGTACGTGCCGCCGGCGTGGCCGGTCTCGGTTCCGCCGGTGACGTTGAGGGCGCAGCCGCTGGCGGACTTGAGCGTCTGGGCGCCCTGGGCGGAGGCGAGGTTGAGCTGCTCGAAGGAGGTGCAGGCGGGGGTGTTGCGGTCGGAACAGCCGCCGGAGGACGACCAGGTGATGCCGGAGGAGCGGAACATCGACGTGGCCTGGGAGTGGCTGATCTTTGTGATCAGGGGCGCGGCCGGGGCTGCTTGGGCTGATGGGGCGGCGGGGGCTGTGGGGGCGGCCTGGGCCGCGGGGCCCGCGGCGACGCCCACCGAGGCGCCGGCGACGAGGGCGAGGGCCGTGAGTGCGGAACGTACCCGCATGGTGGAACCTCCTGCTGGTGTGGGGGAGTTGTGGGGGATCCGGCTGAGCAGGTGGTACATCGCAGGATGATGCCCGATGTCTACGCGCGTCGCCAGGGGGTCGGTGACCGGTGGTGCGGGAACCGCCCGCCGGGGCGGGTGCGTCTGTTGCGGCATGGGTGGCGAAGGGGCGCGGGTGCGGGACGTCGGAGCGGGCGGGTGTCTGCTGGCGCTGCTCGGGGCGGCGGCCGCGCCGGTCGCGTGGGCGCCGCGGGCGGCGGTCAGCGTCGACGGCGGGTTCGAGGGCCACGCCCGCGACCTGAGCGTGCTCTACGTCGACCTGCCGCTCGTCGTCCTCGGCGGGGCCCTGCTGCCGCTGGGCGTCTGGGTGCTGGGGCTGCGGTGGGTGCGGCGGCCCTGGGTGGTGGCGCTCGCGGCCGTCGCGGCGCTGGGGCTGGGGGTGTGGGGGCTCACCGAGTGGTGGTCGCCGCGCCGGCCCCCCTGACCCCGGGGGGCGGGCGGCGGGGTCAGGCGAGGACGCCCGTGAGGGGGTCGTAGCGCAGGACCGTGACGTCGCTGTCCGCGGGGTGGCGCAGGCCCCGGGTGCGGACGGTCATGACGCCGACGCGGTAGTGGTCCTCGGTCGCGACGCGCAGCCAGGGGCGGCCGGCGCGCTCGACCGTGACCTCCTCGGCCAGCGTGCCGTCGCGGCCCGCCGCGATGGCGTACGCGGGGCCGGCGGGCGGGGCGATGTCGAGGCCGCCGTCCTCGCGGATGGTCATGGTCGCGACGAGTTCGCCGCGGCCGCCGTTGGCGTCGCCGGCGAAGTCGTAGAGGCGGGCCGGGTCGCCGACGTAGTGGCGCAGGCGGCCGAGACCGGTGACGTCCATGCCGTTGTAGAAGTTGCGGGCGTCGGCGTCGAGCCAGAAGTGGGTGTTGTGCGTGGGCGAGCCGAAGTCGGGGCCGGAGTTGTACGAGATGTGCCAGTGGGGCGGGTTGTCGGCGTGCAGGGTGTTGTTCGTCTCGAAGCCGGCGACGAACCAGCGGTGCCCCTTGCCCGCCGCGGTGGCCTTCAGGCCGGAGTCGACGAGGATGCGGTGCGCGGCGACGAGCTGGTGGAGCTGCGAACGGGCCTCGGTCGCGGGCCACGCGACGGTCGTCCAGGGGCCGGCGACGCGGTCCGGGTCGTTGTGGTCGAGCTTGTAGTACATGCCCGGCGAGACGTCGGGGTGGCTCCAGATCTGCAGGGTGGGCTGGTTGGCGTCGGCGGAGGACCGGGTGACGGGGAGGGTGAAGGCGAAGCGGTGGCGGTCGGCGCGGTCGCGTCTGATACGCAGCCGGGTGTCCATGTGCACGACGGCGGCGACCGGCACGCCGGGCCAGCGGACGGAGACCTCGATGCCGCCGGGGGCGGCGGGGCCGCGGACGAAGGAGTAGTACTCGGCGCGGCTGGCGACGTGGTAGCGGTCGCCGGGCAGGAACTCGTAGCCGTCGGGGAGCGTCACCTCGGGCACCGCCGGGTCGCCGGGGCGGAGGCGTACGAGGCGGAAGGCGGCGTACGCGACGGGGGCGCCGGCGGCCCCGGGTGCGTCGGCGGCGGGGTCGGGGGCGGCGGGGTCGGCGGGGTCGGCGGAGGCGGGGTCGGACAGCGCCAGGGTGAGGCCGGCGGCGGACGCCCCGGTGACCAGGGCGCGACGGCTCAGCGTGCTCATGCGGGATCCCTCTCGGTCGGATGCGCGACGCGGGCCAGCCTGCCGTGTCCGGTGGCCCGCAGACTTTCTGTCCCGCAACGGGCGGTTGAACCCGGGCGGCCTCCCGGGGAACCGGCTACGCGCCGGGGTCCGGACCGGGGCCAGGGCCCGTGCCGGGGTCGGGGTCGGGGTCGCCGTCCACGTACCGCAGCACTCCCCACATCGCGTCCTCGCCCACGTCCCGCGGCGAGTGGCCGCGGCAGGCGTCGAGTTCCTTGCGTACGGCGTCCGCGTCGATCCCCGAGCCGATCAGCACCAGCCGGGTGGCCCGCTCCTCGCCGCGGCCCCAGCGGGTGGGACGGAAGCGCAGGAAGCGGCCGACCGCATGCAGCCCGTACTTCTGCGGGTGGCCGGGGACGCCGAAGTGGACGAAGCCCTTGACGCGGTAGAGGCCGGCGGGGCGGGTGTCGAGGAAGTCCAGCAGGCGACGCGGGCTGACGGGCTGGTCGGTGGTGAACTCGACGCTCTCGTACGCGGCGTGGAGGTGCGCGCTGTGGTCGTCGCCGCTGCCGTGGGTGTCGGGGTCTGGGGTGTCGGGGTCCGGGGTGTCGGGGTCCGGGGTGTCGAGGTCGGCGAAGGACAGCTGGCGGTGGCGGGGCGCCGCGGACGCGCCGGGGGCGTCGTCGCCGCCCCTCGGGTCGAAGAACAGCTCCGGGTCCACCCGCCCGTACGCCGTCGCCACCACGGGCGTGCCGGGGCTCAGCTCCCCGATCGCCTCCCGGACGCGGCGGCATTCGCCGTCGTCGATGCGGTCGGTCTTGTTGAGCACGACGAGGTCGGCGACGGCGAGATGGCGCTCGATCTCGGGGTGCCGCTCCCGGGTGGCGGCGAACTCGGCGCCGTCCACGACCTCGACCAGCCCTCCGTACCCGATGCGGTCGTTCTCGCTGGCCAGCACCATGCGGATGAGTTCCTGCGGCTCGGCGAGGCCGCTGGCCTCGACGACGATGACGTCGATCCGGCCGGTGCCGGCGAGCCGGTCGAGGTAGGCGTCCAGCTCGGCGGTGTCGACCGCGCAGCACAGGCAGCCGTTGCCGAGGGAGACCATCGAGTCGACCTGGCCGGCGACGGCCATGGCGTCGATCTCGATGCTGCCGAAGTCGTTGACGACGGCGCCGATCCGGCTGCCGCCGCTGTTGCGCAGCAGCCGGTTGAGGAGGGTGGTCTTGCCGGAGCCCAGAAACCCCGCGAGTACGACGACGGGGATCCGTCCGCTGCCCACCGGCCACCCTCCCCGGCACCGTCCGCTCTGCCGGCGTCCAGCGTAGCGGCCGGGACCGTCAGCCGTAGCGCTCGATACGGGCCTGGGCGGGCGGGTACGGCGACTGCGCGGTGGTGCCCGCCGACCAGAAGCCGGCCGTACCCGGTATGCGGGCGAGCGCGGACATCAGCGGGGTCACCCCGTCCGTACCGGCCGGGCCGCGCTCGCTGGTCCAGGCGGTGCCGTTCCAGCGGAGGTAGTGGGCGCTGCCGGGGTCCCGGTAGTCCCAGCCGGCGATGACGGCGGGCTGCCCGGCGGCGTCGGGCGCGATGGCGCCGAGGGAGCCGACGGTGAAGGGGGCGGCGACGTCGCTCCACGCCGTGCCGTCGTAGTGGCGCAGGACGACGGCCGGGGGCTTGCCGGGCGGGCCGCCGGCGCCGTGGTCGTGGCCGGTGAGCCAGATGTCGTCGGGGGCGACGGGAAGCAGGTCGGTGACGGAGAGGCGCAGCCCGAAGAGTTCGGGCAGGACGTGCCAGGAACGGTCGTAGCGGGCCACGACGAGCCCGCCGGAGACCCAGGTGGCACCGTCGGCGTCGACGTGGACGTTCCACAGGCTGGGAGACGTGCCGTCGGCGGTCGGCAGTCCGGGGGACCAGTCCCAGCGGGTGCCCGCGGGGTCGCCGGAGGCCAGCACCCGGGAGGCGCCGGCGCGGGCCCCGGAGATCCGGAGGGTGCCGTCGGGGGCGACGGCGACGGCCCACAGCTCGGTGCCGTCCTCGCCGCGGCCGGGGAAGTCGTGTTCGCGCCAGGTGTCGCCGTTCCAGGCGAGGAGGTGGTCGCCGCCCGCGCGGTCGTAGGCGACGGCCCAGGCCGCGACCTCGACCGCGGGGTCGGAGGGGAGGTAGGGGACGGCGGCGACGCTGCGGATGCTGCCGCTGAACGCGAGGTGCGAGACGTCGGTGTGCTGCCAGGCGGAGCCGTCCCAGGTACGGGCGAGGGGGCGGCCCGCGGTGGAGCCGCTGCGGGCCTCCTCGCCCACGGCCCAGGCGAGGCCGGGCCCGGGTCCGGCGGCGATCGCGTGGAGCAGGGCGGCGGGTTCACCCGCCGGTACGGGCACCTCCCGCCAGAAGCCGGCGGGGGGCGGGGTGGGCCCGGCCCGCCGGCCGGTCGCGGCGGCGCCGTGGCCGGCGGCGGTGAGTCCGACCCCGGTGGCGGCGGTCGTGACGGCTAATCCGCTGACAAAGCTGCGTCTGCGCATGTGTGTTCTCCTCCCCTGGACAGGCTGCTCGCCCAGGGTGAGTCGTGGGTATCGAGGGGTCAACCCTGCCTTCGCCCGGGCCCTCGGATCACCGCGGACCGGCCGGGTCGGCCGGACTGGCCGGACTGGCCGGACTGGCCGGGCCGGTCTCCCTGCCGCCGCCGGTCGCCAGGGTGTCCATGCGGCGCTTGTGGACCTCCCGTTCCGTCGCCGAGGTGACGAACTCCGCCGTCGCCGCCGGGCCCACCAGGTCGCGTACCGCCGCCACCGTGGCCGCCGGCAGGCTCACCGGGACCGCCGCCGGGGCGGCGGCCGGCGGCTGGGGCGGGCCGGCGAGGTGCTCGTGGAGCTGGCGCGTGGCCAGGGTGCGCATCGCCCGGGCCAGCTCGGCGTCCATCGTCTGCTGCGCCAGCGGCCGCAGCCGGCGCACCAGCCCGGCGGCCTCGGTCGCCTCCGCGTCCGACGGGGGGTGGTCGAGGTAGCGCTGGAAGACGTACTCGGCGGTGAAGTCGAGCAGTCCGGCGGCTATCTCCTCCACCCGCAGCCGCAGCTGGCGCAGCTGGCCGGTGATGGCGGCGAACGGGACGCCCGCGGCGTGCAGTTCCGCGGCGACCGTGAGCTGCTGGGGGCTGGGCACGAGGAACAGGTCGGGCTCGCCCGGCACCCGCTCCAGCACACCCAGCTCGACGGCCTCCTCGACCGCGGACTCGTCCGCCGCCCCGCCGAACAGCTCCGCCAGCTCCGCCCGGGTCAGCTGCCCGGACTCCTCGTCACTCCACGGCCCCTGCACCTCGGCGACCAGGCCCAGCACACCGCCGAGCCCGCGGCCCGCGTCCCACGCCTCCAGCAGCTCCTTGATGGACGCCAGGGTGTAGCCGCGGTCGAGGAGGCCGGCGATCTGGCGCAGCCGGGCGAGGTGTTCGTCGCCGTAGACGTTCGTCCGGCCGCGCCGCTCCGGCCGGGGCAGCAGCCCTCGGTCGGCGTACGCGCGGATGTTGCGCACGGTCGTGCCGCTGGCGTGCGCCAGGTCCTCGATCCGGTACTCGCCGGCCGGCCGCTGCGCCCGCTCCCGCCGGTCGGACGGTGCCGCCCGGCGCGGTGCTCTCGCGTGGTGTTCCGCGTACGGGCGGTGGGTTTCGGTGCTCACGATGGGGCTCCTGGAAGGCGGGGTGGCTCTGGTCGCGTCAAGGGCCGGTGGCGGGCTAGAGCTTCGGCTCCACCCTGGCTATCGCCCGCAGCGCGCGCGGCGCGAACCTGGCCAGCAGCCGCGCTCCCCGCGCCTCCGGCGTCACCGGCACCACCGCCTGGTTGCGCACGACCGCCCGCAGCACCGCGTCCGCGACCCTCTCCGCGGGGTAGTTCCGCTGTCCGTACCGGCGTTGGGCGCTCTTCCGGCGGCGCTGCTCCTCCTCGGCGGAGACGCCGGTGATGGGGGTACCGCCCATGCCTTTAGGGCTATGGGGGAGGGCGGTTGCGGTGATGCCGGTGTGCACGAAGCCGGGGCAGACGGCGGAGACCCCGATGCCCTGCCCGGCCAGCTCCGCGCGCAGGCACTCCGAGAGCATCAGCACCGCGGCCTTCGACGTCGAGTAGGCGGGGAGGGCGCGGGACGGCGCGTACGCGGCGGCCGAGGCGGTGTTGACGATGTGCCCGCCCTGGCCGCGCTCGGCCATCTGCCTGCCGAAGAGCCGGCAGCCGTGGATGACGCCCCACAGGTTGACGTCGAGCACCCGGCGCCAGTCCGCCGCCGAGGTGTCGAGGAACGGGCCCGACACCCCGATCCCCGCGTTGTTCACCAGCACGTCCACCACCCCGTACGACGAGGCGACGCGCTCCGCGAACTTCTCCATCGCCTCCTCGTCCGCGACGTCCACGGCCTCCGCCCACGCCTCGGGCGCGCCGATCATCCGGCACAGCTCGGCGGTCGTGGCCGCGCCTTCGGCGTCGACGTCCGCCGCCACGATCCGCGCACCGGCCTCCGCGAAGGCGAAGGCCGTGGCCCGGCCGATGCCGCTGCCCGCGCCGGTGACCAGGACCAGCCGCCCGCCGAACCGGTCGGCGTACGGCCCGTCGGGAACCGTCTCCGCCACCGGCCTGCCGTCCTCGTGCGCCAGCACGAACTCGCCGATCCACTCGGCGAGCTGGTCGGGCCGGGTGCGCGGGACCCAGTGCCGGGCGTCGATCGTGCGCCGCAGCAGCCGCGGCACCCAGCGGTCGAGGTCGTCGTAGAGGCTCGGGGAGAGGAAGGCGTCGCCGACGGGGGTGACGAGCTGCACCGGCGCGTGCGCGTAGGCATCGGGGCGTGGGTGGCGCAGCCGGGCCCGGACGTTGTCGCGGTAGAGCCAGGCGCCGTGCGCCGCGTCGTCGCCCAGGGTGGGTGTCGGGTAGCCGTCGGCGGGGACCTTCTCCAGCCGCCGCAGGATCGCCGGCCAGCGGGCGCCGAGCGGGCCGCGCCAGGCCAGCTCGGGCAGCACGGGGGTGTGCAGCAGGTACACGTACCAGGACTTGGCGGTCTGGCCGAGCAGCTGGGCGGCCCGCCGCGGCGTGGGGCGGCGCAGCCGGGCGTTGATCCAGTGCCCGAAGTGGTCGAGGGAGGGGCCGGAGAGGGAGGTGAACGACGCGATGCGGCCCTCCGTGCACGCCACCGTCGTGAACTCCCAGCCCTGCACCGAGCCCCAGTCGTGCCCGACGAGGTGCACCGGGCGGTCCGGGCTGACGGCGTCGGCGACGGCGAGGAAGTCGCCGGTGAGCTTCTCCAGCGTGAACCCGCCCCTCAGCGGGTCCGGCGCGGTGGACCGGCCGTGGCCGCGGACGTCGTACAGCACGACGTGGAAGCGCTCAGCCAGCCGGGACGCGACCTCGGACCACACCTCCTTGCTGTCCGGATAGCCGTGCAGCAGCACCACCGTCGGCTGCCCGGCGTCCCCCAGCTCCGCCACGCACAGCTCGACCCCCTCGGCGCGGACCCACCGCTCCCGTACGGTGGCGCCGCCGTCCGTCTCGTGTCCGTTCATGCCGCCCGCTCCTTCTCCTGCTCCCGGTCCGCCTCCGCCTCTGCCCACCGCCGCACGTGCGGCAGATCGTCGTCCAGCCAGAACGCGCTCTCCTGCGCGTTCCGCGAGTCCGTGACGACCAGCAGCTCCTCGAACTTCGCGCCCGTGCCCCGGAAGCCCAGATGCGGCTCCACCGCCCACAGCCCCGGCCGCGGCGGGTGCTGCGAGAACCGGTACGGGCTCCACAGCGGCGACCAGCCCTCGCGGTGCCCGCGCAGGGCGTCCTTCGCCAGCCCTTTCAGGCTCTGCGTGCCGAACCCGAAGACGTGCGGCGAGAAGCGCCGCTCCGGGACCCGGTCGACCTTGTGCGCGATGACGCCGAACGGATAGGCGCGGTGCCGGTTGTGATAGCCCTGCCGGACCATCAGCCGCTCGACGTCCTCGTAGATCTCCCGCAGCGGGCGGCGCTCGCGCACCTCGCGCAGGATCAGCTCGCGGTGCACCCGCAGGTCGCGCATCAGCCGGTCGTGCACGGGGTTGGGGCCGAGGCAGCCGGAATAGCCCACGTCGGCCGTGCACCCGCCGTGCACCGGCGCGAGGTCGAGGATGAACGGCATGCCCGGCGCCAGCTCCCGGTTCGTCGGGAAGAACTGCAGCGGCACCCGGAAGCCGGCGAACGCCGTCCGGTCGCCGAACCACGCGAAGGGCAGATGGAACCAGTCCCGCACCCCGCGCCCGCGCAGCCACTCCCGCTGCATCCGCGCCGCCTCCCGCTCCGTCACCCCCGGCCGGAGCTGCGCCGCCACCGCCTCGGCACACTCGTACGCAAGCCGCTGCACACTTCTGAACCCCCGCAGCACCTCCGGGGACCCGGTGACCGTCATCAGTCCGCCCCTCCCGCTCCCGCCGCGCAACCCGGCATCGGTCAAACCCGCACCGCCCGGGCCGACTTCGCCGAAGCCGGCCCGGACAAAAGCTGACACCAATGACTGTGACATCGGCCCGTGGCTCCGTCAATGCCCGCAGTCGCCCTGTGGATACCCCCGGTAACCTCAGGGTTCCCGGCCCTTCCCCCCTACGGGTCCGTCACCCCCCGGTCGTACCCGGCAACCATCGCCAGGGGGGACGCCGCCCGGCCCGGCGCCCCACTACCGTCTGCCACGTGACAGTCATCGCCACCGAGAACCTGAGCAAACGGTTTCCCCGGGTCACCGCGCTCGACGGGCTCACCCTCGACATCGGCCCCGGGGTCACGGGCCTCGTCGGCGCCAACGGCGCCGGCAAGTCCACGCTGATCAAGATCCTGCTCGGCCTGTCGCCCGCCTCCGAGGGCTCCGCCAGCGTGCTCGGCCTCGACGTGGCCGCCGGCAGCGCCACCGCCGCCGCCATCCGCGAGCGCGTCGGCTACATGCCGGAACACGACTGCCTGCCGCCCGACGTCTCCGCCACGGAGTTCGTCGTGCACATGGCGCGCATGTCCGGGCTGCCCGCCACCGCCGCCCGCGAACGCACCGCCGACACCCTGCGCCACGTCGGCCTGTACGAGGAGCGCTACCGCCCCATCGGCGGCTACTCCACCGGCATGAAGCAGCGCGTCAAGCTCGCCCAGGCCCTCGTGCACGACCCGCAGCTGGTCTTCCTCGACGAGCCGACCAACGGCCTCGACCCCGTCGGCCGCGACGACATGCTGGGCCTCATCCGGCGCGTACACACCGACTTCGGCATCTCCGTCCTCGTCACCTCGCACCTCCTCGGCGAGCTGGAACGCACCAGCGACCACGTCGTCGTCATCGACGGCGGCCGGCTGCTGCGCTCCAGCTCCACCAGCGACTTCACCCAGACCACCGCCACCCTCGCGGTCGAGGTGACCGACACCGACGCCCACCCCGACGGCACCGCCACCCTCCGCAAGACGCTCGCCGGCGCGGGCCTGGAGATCACCGCGGACGGGCGCCTGCTGTACGTCGACGCCGCCGACGAGGACACGTACGACGTCGTCCGGGACGCGGTGGCCGGGCTCGGGCTCGGGCTGGTGCGCATGGAGCAGCGCCGCCACCGCATCGCGGAGATCTTCCGCGACGACGACACCCACCACCCGACGAACGCCGCGAGCGGCGACACCGCGAGCACCACCGCGGCCGACCCCGCAGGAAGCCCTCATGCCCACTGACGCGCCCGCCACCGGCGACCCCGCCCCCGGCACCAGCCCCGGCACCGACCCCGCCACCGGCGCACCCCCCGCCGCCACCGACGTCATCCACGACATCGGCTACCGCCACTACGACGGCCCCCGCCTCGGCCGCGGCTACGCCCGCCGCTCGCTGTTCACCCAGTCGCTGCGCGCCGCGTACGGCCTCGGCCGCTCCGCCAAGTCCAAGGTGCCGCCCGCGCTCCTCTTCGGCATCATGAGCCTGGTCGCGCTCATCATCGTCGCGGTCGCCGTCGGCACCAACCTGGACGAACTCCCGCTGGAGTACACCGACTACGCGATCTTCCTCCAGCCCGTCATCTTCCTCTTCATCGCCGCCCAGGCGCCCGTGGCCGTCTCCCGCGACCTGCGGTTCCGGACCGTCCCGCTGTACTTCTCCCGCCCCGTCGAGCGCGTCGACTACGTCCTCGCCAAGTACGCCGCGATGGCCTCCGCGCTCTTCATCCTCACCGCCACCCCCCTGCTGATCCTCTACGTCGGCGCGCTGCTGGCGAAGCTGGACTTCACCGACCAGACCAAGGGCGTCGCCCAGGCGCTCGTCTCCGTCGCCCTGCTGTCGCTGCTCTTCGCCGGCATCGGTCTGGCCATCGCCGCCCTCACCCCGCGCCGCGGCTTCGGCGTCGCCGCCGTCATCGCCGCGTTCACCGTGCCGTTCGGCGCCGTGGGCGCGCTGCAGGGCATCGCCTGGGAGCAGGACAACCTCGACGCCATCGGCTGGTTCGCGCTCTTCTCGCCCGTCGGCCTCATCGACAACGTCCAGTCGACGTTCCTCGGCGCGACCCCCGCCAGCGCCGCCCCCGAACCCGTCGACCCGTCCACCGCGGCCGGGACGGCCGCACTGCTGATCGCCCTCGCCGTCATCGCCGGCTGCTACCTGTTCCTGCTGCGCCGCTACCGAAAGGCCGGACTGTGACCACCATCCGGATCGACAGCGTCTCCCGCTGGTTCGGCAACGTCGTCGCCGTCAACGACGTGACCATGGCCATCGGCCCGGGCGTCACCGGCCTCCTCGGCCCCAACGGCGCCGGCAAGTCGACCCTCATCAACATGATGGCCGGCTTCCTCGCCCCCTCCACCGGCGCGGTCACCCTCGACGGCGTCCGCATCTGGCGCAACGAGCAGGTCTACAAGCACATCGGGCTCGTCCCCGAGCGCGAGGCGATGTACGACTTCCTCACCGGCCGCGAGTTCGTCCGCGCCAACGCCGAGCTGCACGGCCTGGGCAGAGCCGCCGCCCAGAAGGCGCTGGCCACGGTCGAGATGGAGTACGCGCAGAACCGCCGGATCGGCACGTACAGCAAGGGCATGCGGCAGCGCGTGAAGATGGCCTCCGCGCTCGTCCACGAGCCCGACGTGCTGCTCCTCGACGAGCCGTTCAACGGCATGGACCCGCGCCAGCGCATGCACCTCATGGATCTCCTGAGGAGTATGGGCGCCGCGGGCCGCACCGTGCTGTTCTCCTCGCACATCCTGGAGGAGGTCGAGCAGCTCGCCGCGCACATCGAGGTGGTCGTCGCCGGCCGGCACGCCGCCTCCGGCGACTTCCGCAAGATCCGCCGGCTGATGACCGACCGCCCGCACCACTACGCCGTACGCTCCAGCGACGACCGCGCGCTCGCCTCCGCGCTCATCGCCGACCCGTCCACCGCCGGGCTCGAACTCGACCAGCGCGACGGCATACTGCACGTCCAGGCCGTCGACTTCGCCCGCTTCACCGCCTTGCTGCCGCGCGTCGCCAGGGACCACGGCATCCGCCTCTACGAGGTCTCGCCGTCCGACGAGTCCCTGGAATCCGTCTTCTCGTACCTGGTCGCGGCCTGAGAAGGAGCGAAGAACGCGATGCTGTACCACCCCACCGTCGCCCGGCTCACCCAGCGGGCCGTACTCGGCCGCCGCCGGGCCCTCATCCTGCTCCTGCTGCCCGCGCTGCTCATCGTCATCGCCATCGTCGTACGCGCCCTCGTCGGCGCCGACGACGAGGTCACCGCCGGCGTCCTCGGCGGCTTCGCGCTGGCGACCATGGTGCCGCTGATCGGCGTCATCGCCGGCACGGGCGCCATCGGCCCGGAGATCGACGACAGTTCGATCGTCTACCTGCTCGCGAAGCCCGTGCCGCGGCCGACGATCATCCTCACCAAGCTGACCGTCGCCATCGGCATCACCGCCGCCTTCTCCGCCGTCCCCACGCTGATCGCCGGGTTCATCCTCGGCGGCAACGGCAGCCGCCTGGCCGTCGCGTACGCCCTCGCCGCCGCGGTCGGGTCCGTGGCGTACGCCGCCTTCTTCCTGATGCTCGGCACGATCTCGCGGCACGCGGTCGTCTTCGGACTGGTCTACGCGCTGGTGTGGGAGGCGCTGCTCGGCAGCCTCGTCGAGGGCGTGCAGACGCTGAGCATCCAGCAGTGGTCGCTGGCGGTGGGCGAAAGGATCGGCCAGGGCGGACACCTCGTGTCCGAGGTGGCACTGCCGGTCGCGACGGTGCTGCTGGCCGTGGTCACCGTGGGCACGACCTGGTTCGCCGCCCAGCGGCTGCGGTCGCTGACGCTGGCGGGCGAGGAGTAGAAGCGCGCGGCAACGCGCCCCGGCACACCACCGGCGCACCACCGGCGCCCGCGAATACCTGACGGCGGGCCGCGAACGAGGAAGGATGGCCGACATGACACTGCCTGCCCTGCCCGAGGAGACCTTCCAGCGCGTACTCTGCGTCGTCGCGCACCCCGACGACATGGAGTACGGCACGTCCGCGGCCGTCGCCCGCTGGACCACGCGCGGCATCGAGGTCGGCTACCTCCTGCTCACCCGCGGCGAGGCCGGCATGCCGAACCCGCCCGAGGAGACGGCCCGCCTGCGCGTCGCCGAGCAGCGGGCCGCCTGCGCCGTCGTCGGCGTCGAGCACCTGACCGTCCTCGAACACCCCGACGGCGTCCTCGTCTACGGCCTCGACCTGCGCCGGGACATCTGCCGGGAGATCCGCCGGTTCAAGCCCGACGTCGTCCTCGGCACGGGGTACGAGGTCGAGGCCCCGTACGGCTTCGACCAGGCCGACCACCGCGCGGCCGGGCTCGCCACACTCGACGCGGTCCGCGACGCGGGCAACCGCTGGGTCTTCCCGGAACAGGTCGACGACGAGGGCCTCGAACCGCACTCCGCACGCTGGCTCCTCCACCCCGCGATCACCGAATCCGGCGCGACCCACGGCGTCGAGGTCACCGGCGAGCCCCTGCGCCGCGGCGTCGCCTCCCTGGAGGCGCACGCCGCCTACCTGGCCGCGCTCCCGGACCACCCGGCCCCGAAGGACTTCATCCCGCAGTTCACCGCGATGGCCGGCAAGGCCGCGGGCGTCGAACACGCCGTCCTGTTCCGCGCCCACGACCTGCAGGCGCCACCGGACCTCTTCCCCGAGTCCGACCAGGACTGACCCGGGATCACCGGCGGGGCGACCGGTCCCCGTGGCCGGGGGCTACCAGTGCGCGGGGCGGGCGAGGGCGGCCGGCAGCGTGGCGGCGGTGTCGCCCCTGGCCGCGTTGAGCTGGGACTGGGTGAGGAAGATGCTGCCGGTGAGGTCGGCGCCGCGCAGGTCGGCGTCGCGCAGGTCGGCGCCGATCAGATCGGCCGATCTCAGGTCGGCGCCCTTGAGGTCGGCGGCGATGAGGCGGGCGCCGCGGAGGTCGGCGCCCCGCAGGCGGGCGCCGCGGAGATCGGCCCCGACGAGGTCGGCGCCCCTGCGGTCCTTCTTGCGGCCCGGGACCGTGGCCCGCACCAGTTCGCTCGTGCGCAGCAGCAGGGCGTTGACGTCGCCCCGGTGCGCGGCCACATCCAGCTCCGTCAGCTCCCCGGCGCTGCCGCCGGTGAGGCGTTCGGTCTTCGCCAGCGCGCGGCGCAGCTCGCCGCGGACGGGGCGGGCCGGCGGCAGTGCCAGTGCTTCGGTCAGGTACCAGAGCAGCTCATGGAGCTGCCGCATGACGGGGAACACGTCGAACATCTGCCGGGCAGTGTGCGGAGCCTGCCGCCAGTCCCGCCCGCCGAAGGTGACCTGGGAGACCTGCTGGCCCGCACCGAAGCAGTCGAAGACGGTGCAGCCCGAGTACCCGCGCTGGCGCAGCTGTGCGTGGATGCCGCAGCGGAAGTCCGTCTGCAGGTTCGGGCAGGGCCGGCCGCCGTCCTTGTCGATCGCGAAGTCCGCCGAGGCCGCGAAGGGCAACGCGACACAGCACAGCCCGAAGCAGCTGCCGCAGTCGGCTTGCAGACCGGGCCCGGCGGCGTCGGGAATCGGGCGTTCGTGCTTCTGGGACAACGTGGGTGAACTCCTGCCGCGGACCCGTCTGATCCTGCCGGATCAGCGGGGAAGGGGGCCGGTGTAGGCCTCGCGGGCCTTCTCGACGTCTGACATGTGGGCCGCCGACCACTCGCCGAGCGCGGCGAACACCGAGCCGAGGCTGCGTCCGAGGTCGGTGATCTCGTACTCCACCCGCGGCGGCACCTCGGCGTGATAGGTCCGCGCGACCAGACCGCCACGTCTTCGCCATGCGCCAACACTATCCATGGGGAACCCACTATCAGCGCACCCGTACTGTCCTCGGCCTGATCACTGTGACCGGCGCCACCGGAAACGTGGGCCGACCACTCACCCATGCTCTCCGCCGAGCCGGACACACCGTCACAGTCGACGGACCGCGGGTGCTCGCGAACGCCGGGGAGGCCGGGGAGGCCGGAGTACGACGTGTCGTCCTGCTCTCCGCACAGGCCGTATCGACCCGGCCAGGCTCGGTCTCGCACGCTCCGCTGGCCGCCTTGGAGGAGGCGGTGCGGAACTCGGGCCGGACCCACACCCTGACCGGCCCGGCCGCCACCACCCCGAGGGAGCGCGCCGAGGCGATCGCCGGTGCCCTCGGGGCCCCGTTGTCGTACGTGGAGGTAACCCGTGACCAGGCACGCGAGCAGATGCTCCGGATGATGCCCAAGCCGGTCGCCGAGGGCACGCTGTCCATCCTGGCCGAACCAACGCCGGAGGAGGTGGCCGTCAGCCCGGACGTCGAGAGGGTCCTCGGGCGGGCGCCGTTGTCGTTCCGGGACTGGGCCGAGCAGCATGCAGACCTGTTCCGGTGAGGTGAGATCGTGGCCGATGACCCGGACTGTGCATCAACGACGAGGGAGAACGGCATGGAGCCGTCAGAACTCCGCCGAGCGGTGGCGGCGGGCCGTGCAACCGCTTCGGAGCTGGGACTTCAGGTCGAGGACGCCGTCGTCATCCACAACTCGGACCGCGTCGCGCTGCACCTGGCCCCGTGCGATGTGCTCGCCCGGGTCGCACCCTCCGGGCACCTGGCCGGTTCCGAGTTCGAGGTGGAGGTTGCTCACCGTCTCGCCGGCGCCGACGCGCCGGTGGCCGAACTCGATCCCCGGGTCGAGCCCCGGGTCTATGCGCGCGACACCTTCGCCATCTCGCTCTGGACCTACTACGAACCCGTGGGATCAGAGATCGCGCCGACCGACTACGCGGACGTGCTCACGCGGCACCATGCCGCCCTGCGCCGGACGGACCTGGACGCACCGCATGTCACCGACCGGATCGCCGCGGCGCTGAGCGAGGTGAACGACCGGGAACGATCCCCCGAGCTGCCCGACGCTGACCGGGACCTCCTCAGCACCACACTCGGCGGGCTGAGCACCACGATCAGCGGCAACGAAACCGCCGACCAGCTGCTGCACGGCGAGCCGCATCCGGGCAACCTCCTCAACACGAGACGAGGGCCGCTCCTCGTGGACCTCGCCACGTGCTGCCGCGGGCCGATCGAGTTCGACCTCGCCCATGCCCCCGAAGCAGTGGGAGAGCACTATGCCGGGGCGGACCTCGGCCTGGTCCAGCGCTGCCGCGCCCTGAACTGGGCGATGTTCTCGGCCTGGCGCTGGCGCCGGGACGACCAGATGCCGGACCGGGGCCACTGGCGGGCGGAGGGACTCAACCGGGTTCGTGCTGCCCTCGATCACCGCGCACCGGGCTGAACCGGAGGACCGCCGGGTCCCGGGTCGCAGCCCCGCCCGAGTCACGGTGGGCGCCCGGGGCATGCGGCCCCGCCTCGGCCTCGGCTTCGGCTTCGGCTTCGGCTTCGGCTTCGAAGAGCTTCGAGACGAAGCCCTGTGCCCAGTCTCCCGGCGAAGTGCTCGACCTCGCCGGAGTACCACAGGTCGTTGCCGCCCTCGGCATCGAGGGGAACGTCAGGTGGTGCCGCACAGGGCGTCGTCGGTGAGGGCGACGAATGTTCTGGCCTGTCGCAGGGCTTGGTCGGGATCGGTGACGTCCTCGGTGGACCAAGAGGACACGACACTTCGCTCGCCGTCGTCGGTGACGCCTTTGTCGTTGCCCCACCCCGGGTCGGATCCGCTGTTGCCCCAGTAGCTTCCGCCGCATTCCAGGGGGATGTTCATGATTCCCAGGCCGTAGGTGGCCCCGGGCCAGACGCGCTGGACCGACTCGTCCGTCTCGACGGTGTCCTTCATCTGCCGCAACTGCTCCGGCAGGAGCAGGTCGCCGCCGAGCATGGCGCGGAGGAACCGGTTGAGGTCGTCGGTCGTGGTCACCAGTCCGCCGGACGCGTCGACGTTGATCAGTCGGGTGACGTCCACCAACGGCTCACCGGCGGCGAAGCGCATGTACGCCCGCGCGTGTGGATCGGGCAGGTCGGGCGAACGGCCCGGCCAGGTGGTGTCGGTGAGGCCGAGCGGTTCGATGACACGCGTGTCGACCTCCTCATACCAGGGATTGCCGGTGGCCTTCTCGATGACCATGCCGAGGATGACGTAGCCGGTGTTGGCGTAGCTCCAGCCCTCGCCGGGCTCGAACAACGGCCGGTGGTGCATGGCGTCGGCCACGATCCGCTTCGGTGGCGTCGGGTCGAAGCGGATGTCGTAGTACTCCTGAGCGGTCGTGGGCATCGGATAGGAGGAGTCGTCGATGCCGCTGGTGTGCCGCAGCAGATGCCGCAGGGTGATCTGGCTGCCGTCGTTGCCGTTGCCTTGGACCACGCCGGGCAGCCAGCGTTCCACGGTGTCGTCGAGGGAGAGCCTGCCTTCCCCCACCAGCTGCAGAACGACGGTGGCGGTGAAGGTCTTCGTAGTGCTGCCCATCCGGAAGTGCCCGTCAGGGGAGACCGGCCCGCCGGTGTTGATGTCGGCGACGCCGCTGGTGGCGGAGGTGTGGCCGCCGCCCTCGTCGACGAGGCGGGCCTGCGCCCCGGTGATGCCGAGGGCGGTCAACGAGTCCAGGCCCTCCTGCAGCCGCTGCTGGTCCTGCTGCTGCCCGCCCGTCGAATGAGTCGAACGAGGGGTGATCGCGGACGCCGTCACCGCGGACAGCGCGAGCGTGGCGGCTACCGCCGTGGCAAGCAGGAGCTTGGGACGACGTCGCGCCCTGTGGATGATCGAAGTCATGCCCGCACGCTAGAAATCACGGTTCAACGCCACCATCCCGCTGTCAGGTGAGGCGACGCGGGGGGTAACCCCACTCCGAGGGGACGGCCGGGAGCCGTCGTGACGTGGGAGGAGAAGGGGGACGTCATGGGCGCGCCGCCGGTCCAGCGGTGCGGACGCCGGCATCTCGGCACCCTGATCGCCTGCGACCGCGTCGCTACATGATCGGCTGCTTGTCAGCCGCGCGTGGCGGCGCCGACGGTCTCGGCGGTCAGGTCTGGGCCATGTCCACGAAGCGGGAGTAGTGGCCCTGGAACGCCACCGTGATCGTCGCCGTGGGGCCGTTGCGGTGTTTGGCCACGATCAGGTCGGCCTCGCCCGCGCGGGGGGACTCCTTCTCGTACGCGTCCTCGCGGTGCAGCAGGATGACCATGTCTGCGTCCTGCTCGATCGATCCGCTTTCGCGGAGGTCGGAGACCATCGGCTTCTTGTCCGTGCGCTGTTCGGGGCCGCGGTTGAGCTGGGAGAGGGCGATGACCGGGACTTCCAGTTCCTTGGCGAGGAGCTTGAGGTTCCGGGACATCTCCGAGACCTCCTGCTGGCGGCTCTCCGGGCGGCGGGAGCCGCCCGTCTGCATCAGCTGGAGGTAGTCGATGACGATCATCTGGAGGTCGTTGCGCTGCTTCAGGCGGCGGCACTTGGCGCGGATCTCCATCATCGACAGGTTCGGCGAGTCGTCGATGTAGAGCGGGGCGCCCGTCACCTCCGGCATCCGGCGGGCGAGGCGGGTCCAGTCGTCGTCGGTCATGCTGCCGGAGCGCATGTGGTGCAGCGCCACACGGGCTTCCGCGGAGAGCAGGCGCATGGCGATCTCGTTGCGGCCCATCTCCAGCGAGAAGATGACGCTGGGCAGGTTGTTCTTGATCGAGCAGGCGCGGGCGAAGTCCAGGGCGAGGGTGCTGTTGTGCGTCGGCACCATCGACCGGGAGGCCAGGTACAGGTGGTCGGGGTGCTCGACCTGGACGCAGCGGACGGGGACGCTGGGGACCTCGCGGACGTCGGTGACGAAGCGCTGTGCGGGCCGGCGGGTGCCGGGCTTCCGTCGTGCCGCGTGTGTGTGCCGCTTGTGCTCCAGCCGGAAGACGTCGTCGGCGGTGGTGAAGTTGACGGTGTAGACGGTGGCCGGCTGCCCGGTGCGCCCCGGGACTTGCTTCGTCGTCATGCCGCAGCGGTAGCCGAGGCTCGTGACGAGTTCGCGGACGTCCCGGGCCAGTGTCCCGCTGGTGGTCGCGAACCGGACCGAGCCCGTGCGGGTGACCGTTCCGTCGCTGTCGAGGAGTCCGGCGAGCAGGTGCCGGCGCTGCTCGATCGAGCCGCGCAGGTAGTCCTGGGGGAGGCCGTCCTCGGGCAGCTCCCCCGGACGGCTGCCGTAGGCGTACGGCTCGACGGGGAGGGGGCGGGGCGGCAGGGCGAGGGGGGCGGTGGTGGGGATGGAGTGGTTGAGGCGGTTGTCCGCCAGGTTCGTGCAGCGCAGGGTCTCCGCGATCTCCTTGGTCGTCCGGACCGCGGGCGGGGTGCGCGGGGAGCGGCGGGAGGCCCGGGTGTCCGTCAGCCACCGGTGGTCCGCGTCGGCGACGATCGTGGTGCCGTCGTCGAAGGTGACCTCGTAGCACGGGCGGCCGGTCATGATCTCCGTGGCGGCGGCCACGCGGGTCGGGGAGCCGTCGGCGGCGAGGAGGAGGTCGCCGGGGCGGACCTCGCCCATCGTCGTCCAGCCCGTGGGGGTGGGCAGCGGGGTGTCGAGGGCGAGGGCCTTGCCCATCGCGGGGCGGGCGGCGACGACGATCATCTGGCCGGGGTGGAGGCCGTTCGTCAGGGAGTCGAGGTCGGTGAAGCCCGTGGGGACGCCGGACATCTGACCGCTGCGGGAGCCGATGGCCTCGATCTCGTCGAGGGCGCCCTCCATGATCTCGCCGAGGGGGAGGTAGTCCTCCGCGGTGCGCTGCTCGGTGACGGCATAGATCTCGGCCTGGGCGGAGTTGACGATGTCGTCGACCTCGCCGTCGGCGGCGTATCCCATCTGGGTGATGCGCGTGCCGGCCTCGACCAGGCGGCGGAGGATGGCGCGCTGGTGGACGATCTCGGCGTAGTACTCCGCGTTGGCGGCGGTGGGGACGGACTGGACGAGGGTGTGGAGGTAGGAGGCGCCGCCTACGCGGGCGAGTTCGCCGCGCTTGGTGAGCTCGGCGGAGACGGTGATGGGGTCGGCCGGTTCGCCGCGGGCGTAGAGGTCGAGGATGGCGGTGTAGACGGTTTCGTGGGCCGGGCGGTAGAAGTCGTGGCCCTTGAGCACCTCGACGACGTCGGCGATGGCGTCCTTGGACAGCAGCATGCCGCCGAGGACGGACTGCTCGGCGTCCAGGTCCTGCGGGGGTACGCGCTCGAAGGCGGCGGGGGCGCCGGGGCCCCAGGGGTCCTCGGGGGCGGGCCGGTCCGCCTCGCCACGCGGCGGACGGGCGTCCCCGGGCATGGTGTCCACGTAGTCCCGTTGCTCGGACACGGCTGCCCCACCTCCTCCCACCCGCCTCGCGGCGGACCTCTCAGGGCGCCCCTCTTTCTTACGGCACACCGCTGACAATTCGTCCGCGGCGTTCCGCTTACGGCGCGTCGGCCGCCCCCCGGTCCGCGGGAGGCGGGGGCGCCGCTGCCGGCAAGGGGAGGGTCCACCGTAGGTCCGCGGCGGGCTCCGGCCAATTGCACTATCCACAGGGGGTGTGGAAAGCGTCCGCCAACCTGTGGATTACTTGGGGAAAGCTGTGCACGAGCCGGGGGACAGCGCTGTGGACAAGCACACTATCGCTCCGCGATCACCCGTTTGACCTGCCACTTCTTCATCCACCGCCGGTGGAGGAGAAAAACTTCCCCGTCCGGGCCACGGTTGCGGCCGGCGCCGCGGGTGATCCTCTCGCACGCGTCGGGATGTAAGTGCCCACAAGCAGTTGCGTCTGTTACCTGTGGACTATTAGATTTGCTGCATGCACGACGTCCCCGCGCCCGCCGCCGCCGAGCCAGGACCGCCCGACGAGCGCCGGCGCCGGCCCCGCCAGACCCGGCGCCAGAGCCGGCGGCGGCACGACCGCGAGATCGTCGCGCTCGCCGTCCCTGCCTTCGGCGCCCTCGTCGCCGAACCGCTCTTCGTGCTCGCCGACAGCGCCATCGTCGGTCACCTCGGCACCCCGCAGCTCGCCGGCCTCGGCGTCGCCGCCGCGCTCCTCACCACCGCCGTGAGCGTCTTCGTCTTCCTCGCCTACGCCACCACCGCCGCCGTCGCCCGCCGCGTCGGCGCCGGCGATCTGCGCGCCGCCATCCGGCAGGGCGTCGACGGCATCTGGCTCGCCGCGCTGCTCGGCGCCGTGCTCGTCGCCGTCACCGTGCCGACCGCGGCCGGCCTCGTCGGCCTCTTCGGCGCCTCCGACACCGCCGCGCCGCACGCGACCACGTACCTGCGCATCAGCGCGCTCGGCATCCCCGCCATGCTCGTCGTCTTCGCCGCCACCGGCGTGCTGCGCGGGCTGCAGGACACCCGCACGCCGCTGTACGTCGCGATCGGCGGCTTCTCCGCCAACGCCGTGCTGAACGTCGCGCTCGTCTACGGCGCCGGCCTCGGCATCGCCGGCTCCGCCTGGGGTACCGTGCTCGCCCAGTGGGGGATGGCGGCGGTGTACCTGGGCGTCGTCGTGCGCGGCGCCCGGCGGCACGGCGCGGCGCTGCGCCCGCACCCGGCCGGCATCCGGGCCTCCGCGCGGGCGGGGGCGCCGCTGCTGATCCGTACGCTGTCGCTGCGCGCGGTGCTGCTCATCGCGACGGCGGTGGCGGCGGGGCTCGGGGACGAGTCGGTCGCGGCGCACCAGGTGGTGCTGAGCATCTGGTCGCTGCTGGCGTTCGCGCTCGACGCGATCGCGATCGCCGGACAGGCGATCATCGGCCGGTACCTGGGCGCCGGGGACGTGGACGGGGCGCGGGAGGCGTGCCGGCGGATGGTGTGGTGGGGGGTCGCGACGGGCGCGGTGCTGGGGGCGCTGGTGGTGGCGGCCCGGCCGCTGATCCTGCCGCTGTTCACGGACGACGCGGGGGTGCGCGGCGCGCTGCTGCCGGCGCTGCTGGTCGTCGCGGTGACGCAGCCGCTGGCGGGGGTGGTGTTCGTGCTCGACGGCGTGCTCATGGGCGCGGGCGACGGGCCGTACCTGGCGTGGGCGATGCTGCTGACGCTGGCGGTCTTCGCACCGGCGGCGCTGGCGGTGCCGGCGCTGGGCGGGGGGCTGACGGCGCTGTGGTGGGCGATGGGGCTGATGATGCTGACCCGGCTGGCGACACTGTGGCTGCGCGCGCGGTCGGGGCGGTGGCTGGTCACGGGCGCCGTCCGGGCGTAGGCCCGGCCGGGGCGTAGGGACGGCCGGGGCGTAGGGACGGCCGGGGCGTAGGGACGGCCGGGGCCGCAGGCCCTCCAGGGGCACGTCCCCGGGCGGCGTGACCCCGCCAGGGCCGTACGCCCGCCCGCGAGCACGGCAGAGGGCCGCACCCACGCAAGGGTGCGGCCCTCTGCTCCGTCCTGCTCGTCGGCCTCCGGCGTCAGCCGGCCACGACCTCGACGCCGACCTTGGCGTCGACCTCGGGGTGCAGCCGTACGGACACCTGGTGGGCGCCGAGGCTCTTGATCGGCGCGGACAGCTCGATGCGGCGCTTGTCGACGTCCGGGCCGCCGGCCGCCTTGATCGCCGTGGCGATGTCGGCCGGGGTGACGGCGCCGAAGAGGCGGCCGCTGGCGCCGGCGCGCGTGGACAGGCGCACCTGCACGCCCTCCAGCTCCGACTTGACGGCGTTGGCCTGCTCGACCGAGGCGATCTCGCGCAGCTTGCGGCCGCGGCGGATCTGCTCGACGTCCTTCTCCCCGCCGCGGGTCCAGCGGATGGCCAGCCCGCCCGGGATCAGGTAGTTGCGGGCGTACCCGTCCTTGACCTCGACGACGTCGCCCGCGGCACCGAGGCCGGTGACCTCGCCCTTGAGGATGATCTTCATGCTTCGCTCACCCTCCTGTCAGCGCGCGGTCGAGGTGTAGGGCAGCAGCGCCATCTCACGGCTGTTCTTCACGGCCGTGGCGACGTCGCGCTGGTGCTGGGTGCAGTTGCCGGTGACCCGGCGGGCACGGATCTTGCCGCGGTCGGAGATGAACTTCCGCAGCAGGTTCGTGTCCTTGTAGTCGACGTAGGAGATCTTCTCCTTGCAGAAGACGCAAACCTTCTTCTTCGGCTTGCGCGGAGGCGGCTTCGCCATGATGTCTTTGCTCCAGTGTGATCAAGAAGTGTGGTGTGCGAGCACCCTCGTCACGTCCCGGGGAGCCCGGGATCAGAACGGGGGCTCGTCCGAGTAACCGCCGCCCTGGCCGCCCTGGCCGCCGCCGGGGTTCCCGCCCCAGCCGCCCTGGCCGCCGCCCTGCTGACCGCCGCCGGACCAGGGGTCGCCCTGCGGGCCGCCGCCCTGGCCGCCCTGGCCGCCGCCGGAGTTGCCGCCCCAGCCCTGGCCGCCCTGCTGACCGCCGCCGCCGAAGCCGCCGCCCTGGCCGCCCCTGCCGGTGGTCTTGGTGACCTTGGCGGTGGCGTACCGGAGCGCGGGGCCGATCTCGTCGACCTCCATCTCCACCACGGTCCGCTTCTCACCCTGCTGGGTCTCGTACGAACGCTGGCGGAGCCGGCCCTGGGCAACCACACGCGTGCCGCGCGTCAGCGACTCGGCGACGTTCTCCGCCGCCTGGCGCCAGATCGACGCGCGGAGGAACAGCGGGTCGCCGTCCTTCCACTCGTTCGTCTGGCGGTCGAACGTCCGGGGCGTCGACGCGATCGTGAAGTTCGCGACGGCCGCGCCGGACGGCGTGAAGCGCAGCTCGGGGTCATCGGTCAGGTTTCCGACGACGGTGATGACGGTCTCGCCTGCCATGTCTTGACCTCTCGCGGTTGCTGCCGGGTGTTGCGGTCTGGCTTGTCGGTTCGGTTACTCGTACGTTGTTACTCGTCGGTTGCCGTCAGTGGATCGCGGGGCGCAGGACCTTGGTCCGCAGCACCGACTCGTTGAGGTTCATCTGCCGGTCGAGCTCCTTGACGACATCGGCCTCGGCCTCGATGTCGATGACCGAGTAGATGCCCTCGGGCTTCTTCTTGATCTCGTAAGCGAGACGACGACGGCCCCAGGTGTCGACCTTCTCCACCTTGCCCTTGGCCTCACGGATCACGGACAGGAAGGACTCGATCAACGGGGAGACTGCACGCTCCTCGAGATCGGGGTCGAGGATGACCATCACCTCGTAGTGACGCATTGTGGAACCCACCTCCTCTGGACTCGGCGGCCACGGTCTCTCCGTGGCAGGAGGTTCTTCGTTGCGTCGCAACGGTAGCGCCCGGCACTGACAACCGCGGCGGCGCCGCCGAACGGGGCGCGGGTGCGGCGGCATGGCCAGGGCAGACTCCGCTACAGACCGTACACAGTACCCGCAGCTGCCCTTCCGGTTGAAATCCGGCCACGATTCCCGGCAATCTGTACACAACGGGTGTGAGCGGCGTCACGTATGAATCTGGAGCCCGCGCCGCCATACGGGCATGGAGGTGCCCAATGCCTCAGGCAGTACAGCCCCCGCAACGGAACATCGGCCTCTTCGCCAGCGACGGCAAGCACCACGTCACGCAGGACACGCTGCTCGCGATCACGGTGGTGGTCGGCGCCCTCGCGCTCGTCCTGGCGCAGTGGAGCAGCCTGCACGTGCCCGCGACCTGGGCGGGACTGATCGGGATCGGCACCGGGGCATGGGGGCAGATGATCTCCGTGACCACCCGGGAGCGGTTCCTGATGGTCCTGGGGCTGGGGGCGGCCGCGCTCGGCTTCTTCCTGGGGATGGCGCACGGCGGCTTCTCGCCCTAGCGCATCCGGCCGCGCCCGGCTGTGCCCGGCTGCGTCCGGCCCGTACGCGCGGCGCCGCGGCTCGGTGCCTTCCAGGGCCTTCCCCCCTGGGGCGGGGTGCGCCCGCAGTAGGCTTCACCCGCGAGAAGCCTGCCGCAGTCGGCAACCCGCCGCAGCATGAGGAGCGCCGCCATGAGCCTGACCCTGCAGCCCATCAGCCGCGAGCAGCATCTGGCGTACATCCGCAGCCTGCCCTCGGCGAGCCACTGCCAGGTGCCGGCGTGGGCGGACGTCAAGTCCGAGTGGCGTGCGGAGAACCTGGGCTGGTTCGACGCGGACGGCCGGCAGGTGGGCGCGGGGCTGGTGCTGTACCGGCAGCTGCCCAAGGTGAAGCGGTATCTGGCGTATCTGCCGGAGGGGCCGGTCATCGACTGGCAGGCGCCGAACCTTGAGGCGTGGCTGACGCCGATGCTGGCGCACCTGAAGCGGCAGGGCGCGTTCTCCGTGAAGATGGGCCCGCCGGTGATCATCCGCCGCTGGGAGGCCCCGACGATCAAGGCGGGCATCGCCGACCCGGACGTCAAGCGGCTGCGCGACGTGAACGCCGACGTCGTCGAGCCGCAGGCGTTCGAGGTCGCCGAGCGGCTGCGGCGGATGGGCTGGCAGCAGGGCGAGGACGGCGGCGCCGGCTTCGGCGACGTACAGCCGCGGTACGTCTTCCAGGTGCCGCTGGCGGGGCGTTCCCTGGACGAGGTGTTCAAGGGCTTCAACCAGCTGTGGCGGCGCAACGTCAAGAAGGCCGAGAAGGCCGGCGTCGAGGTGGTGCAGGGCGGTCTGGAGCACTTCGGCGAGTGGCAGCGGCTGTACGAGATCACGGCCGAGCGCGACAAGTTCCGGCCGCGGCCGCAGGGGTACTTCGAGCGCATGTGGAAGGTGCTCAACGCCGAGGAGCCGGGCCGGATGCGGCTGTACTTCGCGCTCCACAACGGCGAGTGCCTGGCCGCGACGACGATGCTGACGGTCGGCGGGCACGTGTGGTACTCGTACGGTGCCTCCGCCAACCACGGGCGCGAGGTGCGGCCGTCGAACGCCATCCAGTGGCAGATGATGAAGGACGCGCACGCCGCCGGCGCGCACGTCTACGACCTGCGCGGCATCGGCGACGCGCTCGTCGACAGCGACCACCTCTTCGGGCTGATCCAGTTCAAGGTGGGCACGGGCGGGCAGGCCGCCGAATACCTGGGCGAGTGGGACTACCCACTGAATAAGCTGCTCCACAAGGCTCTCGACATCTACATGTCCCGCCGCTGACCACGGCGGACTTGCGCGCGAAGCAGCGGACTTGCGCGCGAAGGAGAGGGCCCCCGACCCCGCGAAGGAAGGTAGACCGACCGCCATGCCGCTCACGCTCTACGTCGATTCCGCGCGCTGGCGCGCACACCAGCAGCACGTCCTGGAGCAGTTCCCCGGGCTGGTCCCCGTCTGCAAGGGCAACGGCTACGGCTTCGGCCAGGAACGCCTGGCCACCGAGGCCGCCCGGCTGGGGACGGGCCCGCTGGCGGTGGGCACGGTGTACGAGGCGGCGCGGGCGCGCGACTTCGTCAGCGGCGACCTGCTGGTCCTCACCCCGTACCAGCTGACCGAGGAGCCCGTGCCGCTGCCCACGCGGGTCATCCGCACCGTCGCGTCGGTGGACGCGGTGGGGCGGCTGGTCGGGGCCCGGATCGTCATCGAGGTGATGAGTTCGATGCGGCGGCACGGGGTGACGGAGGAGGACCTGCCCAAGCTGTCGTCGCTGCTGGCGGACGTGACGCTGGAGGGCTTCGCGATCCACCTGCCGCTGGACCGCGCGGACGGCTCCAGCGCGGTGGACGAGGTCATCGCGTGGATGGACCGGCTGCGCGCGGCGCGGCTGCCGCTGCACACGATGTATGTCAGCCACCTGCAGCCGGACGAGTTCGAGCAGTTGCAGCGGCAGTTCCCGCAGACGCGCTTCCGCGCGCGTATCGGCACCCGGCTGTGGCTGGGGGACCACGACGCGACGGAGTACCGCGGCACGGTGCTGGACGTCACGCGCGTGACGAAGGGCGACCGCTTCGGCTACCGGCAGCAGAAGGTGTCGGGCGACGGCCACCTGGTGGTGGTCGCGGGCGGTACGTCGCAGGGGGTCGGGCTGGAGGCGCCGAAGGCGATGCACGGGATGATGCCGCGGGCGAAGGGCGTCGCACGGGCGGGGCTGGCGACGGTGAACCGCAACCTGTCGCCGTTCGTGTGGGAGGGCAGACAGCGCTGGTTCGCGGAGCCGCCGCACATGCAGGTGTCGATCCTGTACCTGCCGGCGGAGTCGTCGGCTCCGGTGCAGGGGGACGAGATGGTCGCGCACCTGCGGCACACGACGACGCAGCCGGACCGGGTGGTGGAGCGCTGAGCCGCTCCTCCGCTGAGCCGCTCCTCCGGTCGCCCGGCAGGAGTCCGGGGGCTTCGCCCCCAGACCCCCTCCGGGTTCACTCGATGGGGGACACCCGGCCGGGTTTCGTGACCCGTTCCGCGCCCCAGCGCACCTGCGGCGCCCCGTACGCGTCCGGTACGCCCGCCGCGTGCCGCCCGTGGCCCGCCTCGCCGAGCACCCGCACGTCCGGCGCCCGGTCCAGGACGCCCCCGCCGGGGTCGTCGTCGCCGAGGCGGCGTACGGGATCGCGGTCCGGCATGAGGATGTCGCGGACGACGAGCGCGCACAGGTACAGCGTGCCGAGCAGATGCGCGGCGATGGCCACGTGGTAGCCGTCCGGAGGCAGGCCCTTGGCGTCCTCGCCGCCGTTGGTGTACGCGAGGTAGAGCCAGATGCCCAGGTAGTACGCGACCTCGCAGCCCTGCCAGACGAGGAAGTCGCGCCAGCGGGGCCGGGCGAGCGCCGCGAGCGGAATGAGCCACAGCACGTACTGCGGCGAGTAGACCTTGTTGGTGACGATGAACAGCGCCACGACCAGGAACGCCAGTTGCGCGAAGCGCGGCCGGCGCGGCGCCGTGAGCGCGAGGGCGCCGATCCCGAGGCAGCCGAGGGCCATCAGGCAGGCGGCGTAGATGTTCGCGTCGTCCAGGGGCTCTCCGGAGCGCTGGGAGATGATCAGCCAGAACGAGCCGAAGTCGACGCCCCGCTCCTGGCTGAACGTGTAGAACTTCGCCCAGCCGTCCGGCGCCTTGATCATCACGGGCAGGTTGACGACGAGCCACGCGCCGGCGGCGCCGGCGGTCGCGGTGCCGAACTCCCGTAGCCGCCCGGCGCGCAGGCAGAGCAGCACCAGGGGCCACAGCAGCAGTGCGGGGTACAGCTTGGCGGCGGTGGCGAGGCCGAGGAGCACGCCGGCGGCGGCGGGCCGGCTGCGGGACCAGGCGAGCATCGCGGCGGCGGTGAGGGCGACGGCGAGCAGGTCCCAGTTGATCGTCGCGGTGAGGGCGAGCGCGGGCGCGAGGGCGACGAGGAGGCCGTCCCAGGGCCGGCGGCGGTGCGTACGCGCGACGCAGAGGGCGACGATCGCGGCGCAGGCCATCAGCATGCCGGCGTTGACGAGCCAGTAGACCTGCTCGCGGTGCACCAGGTCGTCGCCGCCCGGCGTGAACCAGGCGGCGACCTCCATGAACAGCCCGGTCAGGACCGGGTATTCGAGGTACTCCATGCCGCCGGAGACCTCGGGCGGGATGCGGTCGAAGTACGGCGTGAGGTCGTCGGCGAAGCCGCGGCCCTGGTAGAGGTGCGGGATGTCGGAGTAGCAGGCGCGGGTGTACTGGGCGTTGGCGCCGGAGAACCAGGCGCCGTCGTAGCAGGGGTACTTCTGCACCATCCCCAGCGCGAACATCCCGATGGCGACGAGCACGACCACCCGCACCGGGGTCCACCAGGAGCCGCCGAAGAGCGCCCGGCGGCCGAGCGGCCCGCCGAGGACCTCGCTGCCGCGGGCGGCGATCTCGTCGTGCCGGGTGGGGGCGACGGGCGGCCCGTCCGGCGCCCCGGCGGCGGCCGGCCGCCGGGCCGGGTCGTGGTCCACGCTCGTCATGGGGCCATCCTGCCGTACGGGGGCGGGGCGCAGCCGGGCGTGGGCGCGGCGCCGCGCGGGGGACGGGGCGGGGCGGGCCGGCCCCGGCCGCGTACGGGCGGCGGGGCCGGGCGACGACGGTCCGGGCGGGCACAGCGGGGCGCGGGGTGCGCTCCCGCCGTGCCGGGGCGGGTCAGGCCGTCCCGGCCCGCCCCGGGCGTGCGGGGGCGGGGGCGGCCGTCATGGGAACACTCCGCCGTCGTCGCCGCCGCCCGGGCCGGCGTTGCCGTTGGCGCCGCCGTCGTTCCAGCCGCCGGCGTCCGTCTCCCCGGTCGTCTCGCCGGTATCGGTCTCTCCCGTCGTCTCGCCGGTGTCCGTCTCCCCCGTCGTCTCGCCGTTCGTCTGGCTGCCGTTCTCCTGACCGCCGCTCTGGCACTCCCAGTCCCACGGCTCGCACGTCTGGCTGGGCGGGGGCGACGTCGACGGCGGCGGGCTGGTGGTCGGGTCGTCCGGCTCCTCGGTGGGCTGGGACCGGGTCGGCGAGGGGTCGACCTCCTCGGTCGGGGAGGGGTCGGGGACGCCGCCGCCGTCGACGATCTCGCCCAGCGGGCCCGGCTCTGGGAACTCCTCCACGTCCTCGCCCTTCAGGGCGGCCTTCATGTAGTTGGTCCAGATCTCCGTCGGAATCGCGCCACCGTGGATGGAGTCGAAGCCACCGGTCCCGTTCATGGACAGCAGTTTCTGCTCCTCGCTCCGCGGGTCGGTGCGGAAGAGGGTGACGGCCGTGGACAGCTGCGGGGTGTAGCCCACCCACCAGGCGGACTTGTTCTTGTCCGTGGTACCGGTCTTGCCGGCCGCGGGCCGCCCCAGGTCGAGCGCGGCGGCGCCGGTGCCGCTGCCGAACTCGCCGAACTCGCCCTCGATGACGTTCTCCTTCATCACCTTCGTCACGGTGTCGGCGACGTTGGCGTCGATGCCGCGCTCGGTGCGGTGCTCCTCGTAGCCGCCCAGCTCGTCGCCCTTGTGGATCACCTTCGTCACGGAGTACGGCTCGATGTGCTCGCCGGAGGCGGCGAACGTTCCGTACGCGCTGGCCATGCGGATGGCGCTGGGGGTCGAGGTGCCGATGGAGAAGGAGGCGTTGTTGTTGGGGTCCATCGAGTCCTCGAGGATGCCGAGGTTCTCGGCCGTCTCGCGGATGTTGTCGAGCCCCACGTCGATGCCGAGCTGGACGTACGGGGTGTTGATGGACAGCCCGGTGGCCATGTTCAGATCGACGTACCCGTAGCTCTGGTCGCCCTCGTTGACCTGGCGGAAGTCCTTGCCTCCCGGACCCGGCATCGGGTCGCCGTTCCGGTCCCGGATGATGATGTTGTTGTTGCCGTTGTACTTGCTCTCCGGTGAGATCGGCTCGCCGTCGCTGAGGTACGTGCCGTTCTCGAACGCGGAGGCGAGGACGAACGGCTTCCAGGTGGAGCCGACGGGGACGCCGAGGGTGTCGGCGTTGTTGCTGAAGTGGTCCTTGTCGAAGCCCGCGCCGCCGTACAGGGCGACGATCTTCCCCGACTCCGGCTCGACCGAGGCCCCGCCGAACTGGACGTGCTTGTCCTTCTCCCGGTTCTTCGGGTCGAGGTAGTCCTTGCGGGCGTCCTCGACCGCCGTCTGCATCTGCGCGACCTTCTTCTTGTCGAAGGTCGTGTAGATCCGGTAGCCGCCGCGCTCCAGCTGCTCCTTGGTGATATCGGAGGTCTTCATGACGTATCTGTTGGCCGTCTCGACGAGATAGCCCTTCTGGCCCGTCAGACCCGCGCTGGGGTTGTACTTCGCGATCTTGGGGAACGTGTCGTACTTGGCCCGCGTGGCGGGCGACATCATCTTCTTGCCGTCCAGCTCGACCTCGGTCTGCCGGTCGAGGATCCACTCCCAGCGCTCCATGGCCCGCTCCCGGTTGGCCTCCGGCGAGGCGCCGGGGACGGAGCCGCCCTGGGGGTCGTAGAGGTCGGGGCCCTTGAGGACGGCGGCGAGGAAGGCGGACTGGTCGGGCCTGAGGTCCTCGGCGTCGACGCGGAAGTACGCCTGGGCGGCGGCCTGGATGCCGTAGGCGCCGCGGCCGTAGTACGCGGTGTTGAGGTAGCCGGCGAGGATCTCGTTCTTGTCGACCTTCGCGCCCACCTTGATGGAGACGAACAGCTCCTTGACCTTGCGCGAGAGCGTCTGCGACTGGTCGTTGAGCATGGCGTTCTTCACGTACTGCTGGGTGATGGTCGAGCCGCTCTGGGTGGAGCCGCCGCCCGCCATGTTGAGGACGGCGCGGGTGATGCCCTTGGGGTCGATGCCCGGGTCGGAGTAGAAGGTGGCGTTCTCCGCGGCGATCACCGCGTTCTGCATCTCCTTCGGGATGTCCTCCAGATCGACGATCTGCCGGTTGCGCTCGCCGCCGTACGTGGCCATCTGGGTGCCGTCGGACCAGTAGTAGACGTTGTTCTGCGCCTTGGCGGCGGCGGCGACGTTGGGCACGCTCACCAGCATGTAGCCGAGGAAGAACAGGCCGACGAGCGCGCCGAAGCCGAGCACGCACATCCCCATGACCTGCTTCCAGGAGGGGAGCCAGCGGCGCAGGCCGGTGTGGTTCGAGCGGGGGTAGTCGATGAACCGCTTGCGCGGCGGCGGCTCGGGGCGGCGCCTGCGGCGCGGGCCGTCGTGGCCGCCGGCGGCGGAGTAGCTGCGCCCGCCGCCGTGTCCGTCGCCGCCGCTGCCGCCGCCGTGGGCGGCTCCGCCGGCGGCGGCGCCCGCACCGGCTCCGTAGCCAGCACTGCCGGCGCTGCCGGCGTTGCCGCCGTTGCCGTTGCCGGCGCGGCGGCGGCCGCCGCCACCGGCCGCCCGGCGGCCGGCTGGGTAGCCTCCGTCCCCGCCGGGTGCCCCGTGGCGGCCGGAGTGGGCGCCGTGACGGCCTCCTCCGCGGCCGCTGTTCGGCGGCTTGCGTCGGTGCTCGCTCATGAAGGGACTACTCCTCGAACAGGTGGCATCGCCTGTGGGCGCGTTCTGTCAGCCGGTCCCCCCGACGCACGACCGGTTGTCTGTCCTTTGGCAACCAGCCGCACTGTACCGAGGACGAAGACGTCTGCAGGCGGCTCCCGGTTCCCTTCGGACAGCATGCGGAACAGGGTACGCACCGCCACCGCCCGCTTTGCGCCGGGTATGAGGCGCTATACCGGACACTTCGCCGCGCCGGATCGCACCGATGTGACGCCGTTCACACAGCCCCCACTTGCCGCGGCCGGAGAGCCGTTCTATCGTCGGGATGTATCGAGTCGATACATCAGCACGACACATCAGCGCGAGACATCGACCCGATACGACAACGCGGGACACCGCGGCACGGGAGGAGGCGGCGATGAGCAGGCGCTCTGACGTCCTGGAATTCGCCGTCCTCGGCCTGCTCCGCGAGTCCCCCATGCACGGCTACGAGCTGCGCAAGCGGCTCAACAGCTCGCTGGGGGTGTTCCGCGCGTTCAGCTACGGCAGCCTCTATCCCTGTCTGAAGACTCTGGTCGCACAGGGATGGCTGACGGAGGAGACCGCTTCTGCGTCGCAGGACGGCCCCGCCGTACCGCTGGCGGGCCGGCGCGCCAAGATCGTCTACCGGCTGACGGCCGAGGGCAAGGAGCACTTCGAAGAGCTGCTCGCCCAGACCGGGCCCGAGGCGTGGGAGGACGAGCACTTCGGCGTCCGCTTCGCCTTCTTCGGCCAGACGTCGCGGGACGTACGGGTCCGGGTGCTGGAAGGCCGGCGCAGCCGGCTGGAGGAGCGCCTGGACAAGATGCGCACGTCGCTGGCGCGCACGCGCGAGCGGCTCGACGACTACACCCTGGAGCTGCAGCGGCACGGGATGGAGTCGGTCGAGCGCGAGGTGCGCTGGCTGACCGAGCTGATCGAGAGCGAACGGGCGGGGCGCGACGAGCGCCCTTCGGGGGCCGCCGGTTCACAAGAGACGGGCGGCCTGCCCCGTGACCGGGACAGCACCCGGCCGGATCCGTCCGACGACACCGCCAACTGAGGTCCTGCCCTGGCACGGCCTCAACGAACAACAGGGAGCAACCGTCAATGGGTTCGGTTCGCGTAGCCATCGTCGGCGTGGGCAACTGCGCCGCGTCTCTGGTGCAGGGCGTCGAGTTCTACAAGGACGCCGACCCGGGCAGCCGGGTGCCCGGACTGATGCACGTCCAGTTCGGCGACTACCACATCCGTGACATCGACTTCGTCGCGGCGTTCGACGTCGACGCCAAGAAGGTGGGACTCGACCTCGCCGACGCGATCGGGGCGAGCGAGAACAACACCATCAAGATCTGCGACGTCCCGAACAGCGGCGTGACCGTGCAGCGCGGCCACACGCTCGACGGCCTCGGGCGCTACTACCGCGAGACGATCGAGGAGTCCGCGGAGGAGCCGGTCGACGTCGTGCAGGTGCTCCGGGACCGCCGCGTCGACGTGCTGGTCTGCTACCTGCCGGTGGGCTCCGAGGACGCCGCGAAGTACTACGCGCAGTGCGCCATCGACGCCGGCGTGGCCTTCGTCAACGCCCTGCCGGTGTTCATCGCGGGCACCAAGGAGTGGGCGGACAAGTTCACCGAGGCGGGCGTGCCGATCGTCGGCGACGACATCAAGTCGCAGGTCGGCGCCACCATCACGCACCGCGTGATGGCGAAGCTCTTCGAGGACCGGGGCGTCATCCTGGACCGTACGATGCAGCTGAACGTCGGCGGCAACATGGACTTCAAGAACATGCTGGAGCGGGACCGGCTGGAGTCCAAGAAGATCTCCAAGACCCAGGCCGTCACCTCCCAGATCCCCGACCGCGACCTGGGCGAGCACAACGTGCACATCGGCCCCTCGGACTACGTCGCCTGGCTGGACGACCGCAAGTGGGCGTACGTGCGTCTGGAGGGCCGCGCCTTCGGCGAGGTGCCGCTCAGCCTGGAGTACAAGCTGGAGGTCTGGGACTCGCCGAATTCCGCGGGCATCATCATCGACGCGCTGCGCGCCGCGAAGATCGCCAAGGACCGGGGCGTCGGCGGCCCGGTGCTGTCGGCCTCCTCGTACTTCATGAAGTCCCCGCCCGTGCAGTACTTCGACGACGAGGCCCGGGAGAACGTGGAGAAGTTCATCCGCGGCGAGGTCGAGCGCTAGCCGCCGCCGGCGGCTCGTCGTTCTCAGACGCCGGCCGTTTCCTAGGGGTCCCGGGCAACAGCCCGGGGCCCCTAGGCATGTGATGCTGAACGCCATGCCCGTTGTCCGCGATCTCCGCAGCCTGCTGCGGCTGCACGGCTTCCGCCGGCTGCTGGCCGTACGGCTGCTCTCCCAGGGCGCCGACGGCGTCTATCAGGTGGCGCTCGCCGCGTACGTCGTCTTCTCCCCGGAGCGGCAGACGTCGCCGGCTGCCATCGCCTCCGCGATGGCCGTGCTGCTGCTGCCGTACTCGGTGATCGGCCCCTTCGCCGGCGTGCTGCTGGACCGCTGGCGGCGCCGGCAGGTGCTGCTGTACGGGAACCTGCTGCGCGCCGGCTTCGCGGCGGGGACCGCGGCGCTGCTGCTGGCCGGGGTGCCGGACTGGCTGTTCTATCTGTCCGCACTGTCCGTCACCGCCGTCAACCGCTTCGTGCTCTCCGGGCTCTCCGCCGCGCTGCCGCGTGTGGTGGACACCGAGGAGCAGCTCATGGTCGGCAACTCGCTGTCGCCGACCGCGGGCACCCTGGCCGCGACGGCCGGCGGCGGCGTGGCCTTCCTCGTCGGGCTCGCCGGCCCCGAGGGCAGCACGGCCGACGCGACGACCGTGCTGGTGGGCTCGGGGCTGTATCTCAGCGCGGCGCTGGCGGCGCTGCGGATGGCGCCGGACTCGCTGGGGCCGGATCCGGAGCTGGTGCTGCCGCGGATCGCGGCGGCGGTCGCCAGCACCGCGCGCGGGCTGGCCGCGGGGGTACGGCATCTGGGTGAGCGGCGCGAGGCGGCGCGGGCGCTGTCCGCCATGGGGCTGATGCGCTTCTGCTTCGGGGCGCTGACCGTGATGCTGCTGATGCTGTGCCGCTACGCCTGGACCGACGGCGAGGACGAGGGCATGGCCCTGCTCGGCGTGGCCGTCGGCCTGTCGGGGCTGGGCTTCTTCGTCGCGGCCGTGGTGACGCCGTGGCTGGTGCCCCGGCTGGGCCGGACCGGCTGGATGACGCTGTGCGCGGCGGTGGCGGCGGTGCTGACGCCGACGCTGGGGCTGTCGTTCGCACCGGCACCGCTGCTGGTCGCGGCGTTCGTCCTCGGGGTCACCACCCAGGGCGTCAAGATCACGACGGACACGGTGGTGCAGTCGTCGGTGGACGACGCCTACCGCGGCCGGATTTTCTCCCTCTACGACATGCTCTTCAACGTGGCCTTCGTGGGCGCCGCCGCGGCCTCGGCGGTCCTGCTGCCCGCGGACGGGCGCTCGGCGATGCTCGTCATGGGCGTCGCGGTGGTCTACGCGAGCGTCGCCATGTCGATGTTTCACGTGAAACACGCGCCGGCCGACGACGTGCACCCCGCACCCGTGGACGGCGGCACCGAGCCGCATGTTTCACGTGAAACATGACGGCTGCCGCGGCCGCGGCCCTACGCCGGCGGCTGCTGCTCCGCCCACCACGCGCGCAGCGCCTCCACCGCGGCCTCGTGCTCCATCGGCCCGTGCTCCAGGCGCAGCTCCAGCAGGTGCCGGTACGCGCCGCCGACCGCCGGCCCGGGGCCGATACCGAGGATCTTCATGATCTCGTTGCCGTCGAGGTCCGGCCGGATCGCGTCCAGCTCCTCCTGCGCCTGCAGCCGGGCGATGCGCTCCTCCAGCCCGTCGTAGGCGCGCTGCAGGGCCAGCGCCTTGCGCTTGTTGCGGGTGGTGCAGTCGGAGCGGGTCAGCTTGTGCAACCGGTCGAGCAGCGGCCCGGCGTCGCGCACGTAGCGGCGCACCGCGGAGTCCGTCCACTCGCCCGTGCCGTAGCCGTGGAACCGCAGATGCAGCTCGACCAGCCGGGAGACGTCCTTGATCTGGTCGCCCGGGTACTTCAGCTTCGTCATCCGGGCCTTGGTCATCTTGGCGCCCACCACCTCGTGGTGGTGGAAGGAGACCCGGCCGTCCTTCTCGAACCGGCGGGTGCGCGGCTTGCCGATGTCGTGGAGCAGCGCCGCGAGCCGCAGCACCAGGTCGGGCCCGTCCTCCTCCAGCGCGATGGCCTGCTCCAGCACGATCAGGGAGTGCTCGTAGACGTCCTTGTGCCGGTGGTGCTCGTCGCGCTCCAGGCGCAGCGCGGGCAGCTCCGGCAGCACGTGCCCGGCCAGCCCGGTGTCGACGAGCAGCTGCAGGCCCAGACGCGGACGCGGGGAGAGGATCAGCTTGTTCAGCTCGTCCCTCACCCGCTCGGCGGACACGATCTCGATCCGCCCGGCCATGTCCGTCATCGCCGCGACGACCTCCGGCGCCACCTCGAAGCCCAGCTGGGCCGCGAACCGAGCGGCCCGCAGCATCCGCAGCGGGTCGTCGCCGAAGGACTCCTGCGGGGTGCCCGGGGTGCGCAGCACCCGGGCCGCCAGGTCGTCCAGGCCGCCGTGCGGGTCGACGAACTCCTTCTCCGGCAGCGCCACGGCCATCGCGTTGACCGTGAAGTCCCGGCGGACGAGGTCCTCCTCGATGGAGTCGCCGTACGACACCTCCGGCTTCCGGGACGTCCGGTCGTACGCCTCGGAGCGGTAGGTGGTGATCTCGATCTGCAGATCGCCCTTGCGGCAGCCGACCGTGCCGAACGCGATGCCGACCTCCCACACCGCGTCGGCCCAGGGGCGCACGATCTCCAGCACCCGCTCCGGGCGGGCGTCGGTGGTGAAGTCGAGGTCGTTGCCGAGCCGGCCGAGCAGCGCGTCCCGTACGGAGCCGCCCACGAGCGCCAGCCGGGCGCCGGCGGCCCGGAAGCGGTGGGCCAGGTCGTCGGCGACGGGCGAGACGCGCAGCAGCTCGCTGACGGCGCTGCGCTGGGCACGGCTGAGCGTGGCCTGCTGGGTACGGTGGTCTTCACGGGCGTTCGGCACAACAGAACAGGGTACGGCCCGTGCGCCGCGGGACCGTAACTGCCCACCCTCCGCGGCGCCTCCGGACTGCCCCGGTGCCGATCGGGTGGACGGGCGCCGGAGGGTTGACGACGTCCCCGGCACCCGGCGTCCGCCACCTCGTTACCATCGGGGTCCAAGGCAGGCGGCACAAGGCCGCGCGCCGGGCACGAGGACGACGAGGACGGGCGAGCGCGTGGCCGAGCTGGCACATTCCACCGGATCCCCGGGCCACCCCGCCCGGCCCCGGGCCCACCGGCGGCTGCTGGCCGCCCTGCTGTTCGTGGCGCTGCTGCTGCCGGCCGCGCTCGTACAGCTGCCGGCGGCCGGCGAGGCACGGGCGCAGCCGTCCGGCTCCCGCTCGGTGAACGTGTCAGTGGAGTATCTGGACCCCTCCGTGCCCTCCGGCGGCGACGACCTCACGGTCTCCGGAAAGGTCACCAACAGGACCGACGCGAAGATCACCGACCCGCACGTCGCGCTGCGCCTCAGCGGGCCGCTGACGACCCGCAGCGCGGTCACCGACGCGACGAAGCGCACGGGCTGGCTGTCGGAGTTCGACGGGGCGGAGATCGACGGCCCCGGCACCCAGGAGCTGAAGAGCCTGGCCCCCGGCATGTCCCGCGAGTTCAGCATCACGATCCCCGTGGACCGGCTGCCGCTGGGCACGTCCGGCGTGTACCAGCTCGCCGTCTCCCTCAGCGGGACCTCCGCGGACGTCGGCTACGAGCAGGTGCTCGGCATCGAGCACACCTTCCTGCCCTGGCAGCCCGACGACCTGTCCACCAAGACCCGGCTCACCTTCGTCTGGCCCCTCATCGCCACCCCCCAGCTGACCGCGCGCACCGAGCCGGACGAGGAGCAGACGCCGGTCCTCGCCAGTGACGGCCTGCTGGAGCAGATGGAGCCCGGCGGCCGGCTGCAGCAGCTGGTCGCGCTCGGCGGGGAGCTGCCCGTGACGTGGGTCGTCGACCCGGACCTGCTGGTCACGGCGGCCGCCATGGCGGACTCGTACAACGTGACGACCGAGGACGGCGAGTCCGTCCCCGGCAAGGGCCAGGAGACCGCCCGGCGGTGGCTGGCCGACCTGCAGAACGCCGTGAAGGGCCGCGAGGTCGTCGCGCTGCCCTTCGGCGACCCCGACCTGGCCTC
This sequence comes from Streptomyces sp. CNH099, assembly GCA_000514715.1. Taxonomy (GTDB): domain Bacteria; phylum Actinomycetota; class Actinomycetes; order Streptomycetales; family Streptomycetaceae; genus Streptomyces; species Streptomyces synnematoformans. Next base: position 315,000 of record AZWL01000005.1, read on the forward strand.
GATCGCCCACCGCGGGCGCAAGGTCGCCGGCACGCTCGACCAGCTCGGCGACGCCACCGCCCTGTCCCGCACGACCGTGGAATCGATCCTGAACACGGAGCCGGAGACCGACGTCGCCTGGCCCGCGGAGGGCGCGATCGACCGGCGCGTCGTCGGCGTCGCGGGCGCGGCCGGCGCGCAGTGGATCCTCGCCCGCAGCGACAGCATGTCCGAGAGCGGCCTGCCGTACACCCCGACCGCCGCCCGCCCCATCGGCGGCGGCCAGACGGCGGTGGTCGCCGACGCGCAGCTCTCCCGGGCCTTCGAGGGCGACATGAGCCGGGCGGAGACGTACTCCCTGGCCATCCAGGAGTTCCTCGCCCAGACGCTCGTGACGACCCTGCAGCAGCCGAACATGCAGCGGAGCATCGTCGTCGCCCCGCAGCGCACCCCCAAGCTCGGTCAGGCGCAGGCGATGGCGGCGGCGATAAGCGACCTCGACACCAGCACGTGGATGACGCCGCTGAACCTCAGCAGCGCCGCCGTGGAGTCGCCGGACCCGGCCGCCAACCGCTCGGTGCCGGGCACCGGCACGTATCCCAAGCGGCTGCGGAAGCAGGAGATCCCGCGCGAGGCGTTCGACCGGATCCTCGCCACCCGGCAGCAGCTCGACAACTTCTCCGACATCCTCGACAACAGCCTGCGGGTCACCGTGCCCTTCGGCAACGCGCTGCTGCGTGAGATGTCCACCCAGTGGCGCGGGCGCAAGGGGGAGGCGGAGTCGTTCCGGCGCGGGGTGCAGGACTATCTGGCGGACATCACCTCGCAGGTGCAGCTGATCGACAAGTCGGACCTCACGCTGTCCGGCAACAGCGGCACGATCCCGGTGACCGTGCAGAACAACCTGGTGCAGAACGTCCGCGGTCTTGAGCTGCGGCTGACGTCGGACGTGCCCAGCCGGCTGCGGATCGAGCAGGGCACCCGGTCGATCGAGGTGGCGGGCGGCCACAGCACGTCGGTGAAGTTCGAGGCCTCCGCGCGGGCCAGCGGCCCGGTGGACGTCACCGCCCAGCTCTACACCGCGGACGGCAAGCCCTTCGGCGAGAAGAAGACCTTCCAGATCCAGGTGACGTCCATCACCTCCACGGTGCTGCTCGTCATCGGGGCCGGGATCCTGCTGCTGGTCCTCGCCGGGGTGCGCATGTACACGCAGCGCAAGCGTGCCGCCCGGACGGCGGACACGGACGGCGGCACCGACGACCCCGACGGCGCGGGGGATCCGGCGGACACCGCGGACCCGGCGGAGGCCGGTAGCGACGGCGATACCGGGGAAGCCGACCAGAAGGCACCCGGGACGCGCCTCACCGAAGGTGACCACGGCGACGACACCGACACGGAAAGCGGTGCCCGGTCGGGTGCCAGTGAGAGAGTGGAGCGGTGAGAGCGACCAGGCCGTTTCCAGGCCGGCCATGACCCTTGTGGGGTGTCGATGAACGCGCCGTACGACGGTGACCGCAATCAGGGCACCGGCGATCCCGCGAACCCGCCGCCGGCCGGCCAGCAGCCTCCGCATGCCCAGCAGTACCCGGCCGACCAGCAGAACGCCGCCGACCCGTACGCACCCGACCCCTACGCCGCAGACCCGTACGCACCCGGCGCCCAGGACCCGTACGCGCCGTACGACCAGGGGCACTACCCCCCGCCGGCCCCCGACCCGTACGCGCAGGGCGCCCCGGGCCACTACGGCCACCCCGCCGCTCCCGACCCCTACACCCAGCACGCGCCGCCGGCCCACCCCGCGGCCCCGGACCCGTACGGGCAGCCCGGCCAGCAGGGCGGGCCCGGCCAGCAGCCGTACTACGGCCAGCCGGCGCCCCCGCAGCACGGCGGGAACGAGCACTACGGGCAGCAGCACGGACAGCACGGACAGCAGTACGGGCAGCCCGCTCCCGACCCGTACGGCCGTCCGGCCCAGCCGGGCCCGGCCCCCTACGCGCAGCCCGGGGACCCGTACGCCGCCGGCCAGCAGGCCCCCGCCGCGCAGCCGCCGCAGGACCCGCGGTCGCCGTACCCCGCGCACGACCCGCGGTCCCCGTACCCCCCGCACGACCCCCGGGCTCCGCAGCACCCGCAGCACCCGCAGAGCGGGCAGCAGCACCCCGCGGGGCAGCAGCAGCACCCGCCCGCCGACCCCCGCGATCCGTACGGCCACGCCGCCCAGGCCGCGGGCGCCCCGCCGCCGCCCTACGCCCAGGACCCGTACCTCCAGGACGCCTACGCCCCCGACCCGTACCAGCAGCGCCCCGACCCCCTCGGCGACGCGCTCTACGACCACGCCGCCCACCCCCCGCCGCCCCCGGGCAGCCAGCCCCCGGCCCAGCCGCCGTATCAGCAGCCGCCCTCGCCGCACCACCGCCCGGACCCCCGCCTGTGGGCCGGACCGCCCGCGCCCGAGCCCGACGGCCCCACCCGGCACCTCCGCTACGGCGACCACGGCGCGCAGTTCGTCGGCGTCGACGACCTCGTCACCCAGGCCGTCCCGCAGCCGGAGCCGGACGCCTTCGCCCACCTCTTCCGCGACCAGCGCGCCCCGCAGCCGCCGCCGGCGGGCGCCCGGCCGCAGCCCGCGGAGCCCGCGCCCGTGCCGCCGCAGCGCACCCGCGGAGGGCGCGTCGCGAGCCTCGCCCGGTCCAGCGCCGTCATGGCCGCCGGAACCCTCGTCTCCCGCGTCACCGGGTTCCTGCGCACGCTGGTGATCTCCGCGGCCCTCGGCGTCGCGGTCCTCGGCGACACCTACACCGTCGCGTACACGCTGCCGACGATGATCTACATCCTCACCATCGGCGGCGGCCTCAACTCCGTCTTCGTCCCGCAGCTGGTGCGCGCGATGAAGAACGACCCCGACGGCGGCACCGCCTACGCCAACCGGCTGCTGACCCTCGTCTCGGTCGTGCTCGGCGCGATGGTCCTGCTCGCCGTGTTCGCCGCCCCGCTGCTCATCCGCGCGATGTCGGTGAAGATCGCCGACGACCCGGAGTCCAACGAGGTCGCCATCACCTTCGCGCAGTACTGCCTGCCCACGATCTTCTTCATGGGCATCCACGTGGTGATGGGGCAGATCCTCAACGCGCGCGGCAGCTTCGGCCCGATGATGTGGACCCCGGTCCTCAACAACGTCGTCATCATCGCCACCTTCGGCCTCTTCCTGTGGGTCTACGGCACGCACAACTCCTCGACGATGGGCGTGGACACCATCCCGGCCGAGGGTGTGCGGCTCATCGGCGTCGGCTCACTGCTGGGGCTGGTCGTGCAGGCGCTGGCGATGATCCCGTACCTGCGGCAGACGGGCTTCAGGATCCGGCCGCGCTTCGACTGGAAGGGCCACGGCCTCGGCAAGGCGGCCAAGCTCGCCAAGTGGACGATCCTCTTCGTCCTCGCCAACCAGGCCGGCATGCTCGTCGTCACGCAGCTCGCCACCTGGGCCGGCGAGTCCGCCTCCGAGGAGGGCCACGAGGGCACCGGCATCATGGCCTTCCAGAACGCGCAGCTGATCTGGCAGATGCCGCAGGCGATCATCACGGTGTCGGTGATGGCCGCGATGCTGCCGCGCATCTCCCGGGCCGCCGCCGACGGCGACCCGGCGGCCGTGCGCGACGACATCTCGCACGGCCTGCGCACCTCCGCCGTGGCCATCGTGCCGATCGCCTTCGCGCTCGTCGCGCTCGGCATCCCGATGTGCAACCTGCTGTTCGCCGCGGTCGGCGTCGACTCCTCCACCTCGATCGGGTACGTCCTGATGGCCTTCGGCCTCGGGCTGATCCCCTTCTCCGTGCAGTACGTCGTCCTGCGCGGCTTCTACGCGTACGAGGACACCCGCACGCCCTTCTACAACACGCTGATCGTCGCCGCGGTCTTCGCGGCCGGCTCGGCGATCTGCTTCGTCGCGCTGCCCGACCGGCACGCGGTCATCGGCTTCGCCGCCTGCTACGGCATCGCGTACCTGGTCGGCGTCGGCGTCGCCTGGCGGCGGCTGAAGCAGCGCATGGGGACCGACGACCTCGACGGCGCCCACGTCGTCCGCACGTACGCGCGGCTCATCGGCGCCAGCATCCCGGCGGCGCTCGCCGCGGGCGCCGCCGCGTGGGCCGTGACCGACCGGCTCGGCCAGGGGGTCACGGGGTCGCTCGGGGCGCTCATCGGCGGCTCGTTCGTGCTGGGCGCGGTGTTCTACGTGGCGGCCCGGCGGATGCGGATCCAGGAGCTGAACGCGATGATGGGGATGGTCCGCGGCCGCCTCGGCCGGTAACCGGGGGCACAACCTTCCGTCATCGCCACGTGTCGTGGATGACGGAAGCCTGTGAGCACAATTGTCTTGGCGCGGCTGCATGACATGAGAGTTGGGGAGGCAGGAACGGCGGTGGCGGAACGGAGCACGGCAGCCGTCGACGGCTCGGCGGCCGACCGCAGCGATGCGGCCGACACGACGAACACCGCGGACACCGCGGACACTGAGGAACCGACCGGCGCCGCGAACGCGCCGGCCGCCGACCCTCCGGCCGCGGAGCCCGCCGCCGCCGACCCCCCGGCCGCCGTGCCCGCCGCGGAGCCCGCCGCGCCCGAGAAGCCGCCCCGCGGCGGCGTTCCCGCCGTCGACGTGCACAGCGGCCACAAGCTCGCCGGGCGCTACCGCCTGGAGGAGTGCGTCACCCGGCTCGACGGCTTCAGCAGCTGGCGCGCGGTCGACGAGAAACTGCGCCGCCCGGTCGGCGTGCACATCCTGGCCGCCGGGCACGCCCACGCCCGCTCCGTTCTCGACGCCGCCCGCGCCGCGGCCCTCATCGGCGACCCGCGCTTCGTCCAGGTCCTCGACGCCGTCGAGGAGGACGACGTCGTCTACGTCGTCCACGAATGGCTCCCCGACGCCACCGAGTTGTCCACGCTGCTCGTCGGCGGCACGCCGATGGAGCCGCACGAGGCGTACGAACTCGTCACGCAGGTCTCCCAGGCGCTGGCCGCCGCCCACCGCAAGGACCTCGCCCACCTCAGGCTGACGCCGTCCGCCGTGCTGCGCACCGGCAGCGGGCAGTGGCGCATCCGCGGGCTGTCCGTGCACGCGGCGCTGCACGGCACCGAGGCGGACGACCCGCAGCGCACCGACACCGAGGCCGTCGGCGCCCTGCTGTACGCCGCGCTGACGGGGCGCTGGCCGTACGAGGGCGACGCCTACGGGCTCGCGGGCCTGCCCGAGAGCGTCGGCCTCATCGCCCCGGACCAGGTGCGCGCGGGGGTGCACCGCGGGCTTTCGGAGCTGGCCATGCGCGCGCTCGCGGCCGGCTCCCCCGGCGCCGCGGCACACGCGCGGCCGTGTACGACACCCGCCGAGCTGAGCACCGCCGCCGCCGAGCTGCCCCGCATCCGCCCCCCGGAGCCGCAGTACCCGCAGCCCGCGCCGTACCAGCAGACGACGTACCAGCAGGGGTACGCGCAGCGCGGCGGCCTGCCCGGCGGGCCCGCTGCCCGCGCCACCGCCGCCGCACGGCCGCCCGCTCCGCCCACGCTGCCGGGGCGTACCGGGAAGGCCGTGAAGTGGTGCGTGTCCGTGCTGCTGATCGTCGCGCTGGCCCTCGCCAGCTGGCAGCTCGCGGACGCTCTCATCAACCACGACGGCCGCAACGGGGACTCCGGCAACTCCGCGGCACAGCCCGGCGGGGCCGGCGGCTCGGGCGGCGGTCGCGCAGCCGGCGGCAAGCCGGTGGAGATCGAGAGCGCCCGGGACTTCGACCCGTTCGGCACCGGCAGCGAGAGTCCGAGCAGCGTCTCCGCGGCCTACGACGGCGACCCCCGAAGCTACTGGCAGACCAAGTGGTACACCAGCGCGGTCTTCGGGAACCTCAAGGAGGGCGTCGGGCTGGTCCTGGACCTCGGCGAGGCCACGCGCGTCGGCAGCGTCAAGGTGTCCCTCATCGGCGACACCGACGTGACCGCCATGGCCACCCCGCGGGACACGGCGTCGATGCCGACGGACCTCACCGGTTTCGAGGAGTTCGACGCCGCGGCGGGCACCAATCTGACGCTCAAGCCCACCAAGCCGGTCGTCACCCAGTACGTTCTGCTGTGGCTCACGGAAATTCCGCCGTCGGCCGAAGGGAACTTCCGTGGCAAGATCTCCGACATCGAGATTCGGAGCTGAGCACGCAGCACTCGACCAGGGGAGGGGTCGGCGTTGGAGGACGCCAGCGGCGGCGACGTCGATGACCGCACGCTCCTCGCCCGCCATGTCTCCGGTGAGGACCCGCACGCCTTCGCCGAGATCGTCAGACGCCACCGGGACCGGCTGTGGGCCGTGGCGATCCGCACCCTCGGCGACCGCGAGGAGGCCGCGGACGCCGTGCAGGACGCACTGCTGTCGGCGTTCCGCGCGGCGCACACCTTCCGCGGCCAGTCCGCGGTCACGACCTGGCTGCACCGCATCACCGTGAACGCCTGCCTGGACCGGGCCCGCAAGGCCGCCAGCCGCCGCGCGGCACCGGTCGCGGACACCGGGCACTTCGAACAGCTGCTGGAGCCGGAGGAGTCCGCCGAGGCGCCCGCGGAGCGGCAGGACACCGGCCGCGAGCTACGGGAGGCGCTGGCGACCCTGCCCGCGGACCAGCGGGCCGCCCTGGTGCTCGTGGACATGGAGGGCTACCCCGTGGCGGAGGCGGCCGACATCCTCGGCGTTCCCGCGGGTACCGTGAAGAGCCGCTGCGCTCGCGGCCGCGCCCGTCTCCTGCCTCTCGTACGTCATCTGCGGCTGTCCGCCGCCGGCTCCGGGGCAGGGGCACGGAACCCGGCGCAGGCGTCGTCCGTCCCACCGACGACGGAGCAGAACGACGGACGTGCGGCGAAGGGCGGAGGTGAGAAGGCATGACGCAGACCCCGCAGCCACCCGGCGCCGGCGACGGGCACCCGGAGGTCGACGAGCTGGCCGACCTCGCCGAGGGTCTGACGTCGCCCGCCCGCAGTCGGCAGCTCCATCGCCATCTCGACGAGTGCGCCGCCTGCCGGGAGACCCGGGAGGCCCTCGACGGCGTACGCGGACTCCTCGGCAGCCTTCCGGAGCCCTCCCCGATGCCGGCCGAGATCGCGGGACGTATCGACGCCGCGCTGGCCGCCGAGGCGCGCTACGCCGTCGATGTTTCACGTGAAACGGCGTCGGCGGACTCCCCCGTGCCCGCGCCGCGCGAGTCTGTTTCACGTGAAACACGACCGGCGCGCGCGCACCGCCGCCCCGCCGCGCACCGCCGCGCGGACGCAACCGGCCCCGGCCGGCGGACGCGGCGCTGGCCGCGCGTGCTCCTCGGTGCCGCGGGAGCGATCGCGGTCGTCACGCTGAGCATCGTGCTCCTCGACCTTCCGGACACCGGCGGAGACGATGCCGGCACCTCGGAGATGTCCGCCGCGCGGGACGGTGGCAGGGAGAGCGCCCAGAAGTCCGTACCGAGCGAGGGCGGAGGCGGGGGCGGGGACCAGGCTCCGCTGAGCGCCGACTCTCTGGAGTCCCACGTCCTCGGCATGCTCCCGCAGCCGGAGACCCGCGAGGGCACGGACGCCGACGAGGGTGCGGCAGGCGTCGAGGAAGGGCCGTTCGCCGCCGAGGAAGACCCCCCGCAGGTGCCCGAGTGCGTACGGGCCGCGGTCAACCGCTCGGAAGCCCCGCTCGCGGCCGAGAACGACACGTACGAGGGAACCCGCGCCTACGTGGTCGTGCTGCCGCACCCCGGCGACCCTCAGCGAGTGGACGCCTACGTGGTGGATTCCTCCTGCACAGCCTCCCCGGACCGGCCGGGCGAGATTCTGCACCGCGACACCTTCCGACGCCCCTGAGCCGCGCCCGCCACCCATCGGGAATGTCCGGCCCGTAGGATCCGTTGGGTGGGGTGAGAGGGACAGGACCTCGCGAGTTCCCGCCCCTTCAGGCAGCCGGTCGTAGACAAGGAAGAGTCCGTGAGCGACGTCCGCAACGTGATCATCATCGGCTCGGGGCCGGCGGGGTACACCGCCGCGCTGTACACCGCCCGCGCCGCGCTGCAGCCGCTGATCTTCGAAGGCGCCGTCACCGCCGGTGGCGCGCTCATGAACACCACCGACGTGGAGAACTTCCCGGGTTTCCGCGACGGGATCATGGGCCCGGATCTGATGGACAACATGCGGGCCCAGGCGGAGCGCTTCGGCGCCGAGCTGGTGCCCGACGACGTGGTGTCCGTCGACCTCACGGGCGACATCAAGACCGTCACCGACACCGCGGGCACCGTGCACCGCGCCCGGTCCGTGATCGTCTCCACCGGGTCGCAGCACCGCAAGCTGGGGCTGCCGCGGGAGGACGAGCTGTCCGGCCGGGGCATCTCGTGGTGCGCCACGTGCGACGGCTTCTTCTTCCGCGAGCAGGACATCGTGGTCGTCGGCGGCGGCGACACCGCCATGGAGGAGGCGACGTTCCTCTCCCGCTTCGCCAGGAGCGTCACGGTGGTCCACCGCCGGGACAGCCTGCGCGCGAGCAAGGCGATGCAGGAGCGGGCCTTCGCCGACCCGAAGATCTCGTTCGTGTGGGACAGCGAGGTCGCCGCCATCCACGGCGGGGACAAGCTCTCCGGGCTGACCCTCAGGAGCACCAAGACCGGCGAGGAGTCCGAGATCGCCGTCACGGGTCTGTTCATCGCCATCGGACACGACCCGCGCACGGAACTGTTCAAGGGACAGCTGGAACTCGACGGGGAGGGCTACCTCCTCGTGGACGCCCCCTCCACGCGCACCAACCTCACCGGCGTGTTCGCGTCGGGCGACGTCGTCGACCACACCTACCGCCAGGCGGTCACCGCGGCCGGGACGGGCTGTGCCGCGGCCCTGGACGCCGAGCGCTACCTCGCCGCGATCACCGACGAGGAGAAGTCGGCGGAGCCGGAGAAGGTCGCAGACGCCGTCTGAGACCGAGCAGCCATCAACGCACAACGACGTAAGGAGTACGCCATGGCCGGTGCCACGGTGACCGCAACCGACGCGGACTTCGAGGAGAAGGTCCTCAAGAGCGACAAGCCTGTACTGGTCGACTTCTGGGCCGCCTGGTGCGGGCCGTGCCGCCAGATCGCCCCGTCGCTGGAGGCCATCGCCGCGGAGAACCCCGAGAAGATCACCGTCGTCAAGCTCAACATCGACGAGAACCCGGCAACGGCCGCGAAGTACGGCATCATGTCGATCCCGACGATGAACGTCTACCAGGGCGGCGAGGTCGTGAAGACCATCGTCGGCGCCAAGCCGAAGGCCGCTCTGGAGCGCGACCTGGACGACTTCATCGGCTGAGGAGGCGCCACCGTTTCACGTGAAACACCGGCGTGAAACTGAAGCGCGCACCGCAGCCGCGGACATACGAAGGGCCCGCCCCCGAGGGGACGGGCCCTTCGTCGTACGTGAAACAGGGCGCGCAGGGCGGTCGTCAGAGCGGCCGCAGCACGGGGTCCTTCTGGACGGCGCCCAGGAGCTTGTCGAGCGCCAGCTCCACGTCCTCCTTCCAGGAGATCGCGGAGCGCAGCTCCAGCCGCATCCGGGGATAGCGGGGGTGCGGCCGTACGGTCTTGAAGCCGACCGCGACCAGATGGTCCGCCGGCAGCACACACGCGGGCTCCTTCCAGGCCGCGTCCCCGAAAGCCTCGACGGCCTTCACTCCCCGGCGCAGAAGATCCTTCGCAACGGTCTGGACGATGGTCCGGCCGATGCCCTGCCCCTGGTATCCCGGGTTGAGCCACGCAGTCATCAACTGGACGGCGTCCGCCGACACCGGGCTCGTCGGAAAGGCGAGTGAGCGTGGCACGTAGGCCGGCGGGGCGTACATCACGAACCCGGCCGGCACGTCGTCGACGTAGACGACCCGGCCGCAGGATCCCCACTCCAGCAGCACGGAGGAGATCCAGGCTTCCTTCTCCAGCTCCGGACGGCCGGACTTGACGGCCGCCTCACCGCTGACCGGATCCAGCTCCCAGAAGACACACGCGCGACAACGCTTGGGGACGTCCGGGAGGTTGTCCAGGGTGAGCGGTACGAGCCTTCGCCCCATGGAGCCCGATCCTCTCCCTTCACCGGCATCCCCCGCGATACCCGTATGCATCGTATCCGGAGACAACAAAACAGGCCGCGGATTGCCTCCGCGGCCTGTCTCGTCGGGTTGGCGAGAGGGGGTCCGGTCACTCGTCCTCGTCGGCGTCCTCGTCGCTCAGCTTCTTCTCCAGCACCCTGCCTTCGCCGGGCGCCATCGAGCCGAGGATGCGCTCCAGATCCTCTATCGAGGCGAACTCGACGACGATCTTCCCCTTCTTCTGCCCGAGGTCGACCTTCACCCTGGTCTCGAAGCGGTCGGAGAGCCGGGACGCCAGATCGGTCAGCGCCGGAGACATCCGGTTGCCGGCCCGCGGCGCCTTCGGCCGGCGCCCGCTCTTGGGCTCCGACCCCATCAGGGTCACGATCTCCTCGACGGCCCGCACCGACAGCCCCTCGGCCACGATGCGGTGCGCCAGCCGGTCCTGCTCGCCCGGGTCCTCCACGGACAGCAGCGCCCGCGCATGGCCCGCGGAGATCACCCCGGCCGCCACCCGCCGCTGCACCGGCGGTGAGAGCCGCAGCAGCCGCAGCGTGTTGGAGACCTGAGGGCGCGAGCGGCCGATCCGGTCGGCCAGCTGGTCGTGGGTGCACTCGAAGTCCCGCAACAGCTGGTCGTAGGCCGCCGCCTCTTCCAGCGGGTTCAGCTGAGCCCGATGCAGGTTCTCCAGCAGCGCGTCCAGGAGGAGCTTCTCGTCGTCCGTGGCTCGGACGATCGCGGGGATCCGCTCCATGCCGGCCTCACGGCAGGCACGCCAGCGGCGCTCACCCATGACCAGCTCATAGCGGTCCGGGCCCAGCCGGCGGACGACGACCGGCTGGAGGAGCCCGACCTCCTGGATGGAGGTGACCAGCTCGGCGAGGGAGTCCTCGTCGAACACCTCGCGCGGCTGCCGCGGGTTCGGCGTGATGGCGTCCAGCGGAACCTCGGCGAAGTGCGCACCGGCCACTTCGCCGCTCTCCGCGGGGCCCTCGACGGCCGGCGGCGCCTCGTAGGCGTTCTCCGGCGGCGGCTGCTCCTCGTAACCCGGCGCCTCGGGCGGCGCCGTCCGCTCCGACACTATGACCGGCACCGCCCCCGGAGACATGGTGGCGCCGCCGACCAGCGGTCCCGAGTCATCGGCGGGAGTGGGAGCGGCGGGGATCAGCGCCCCCAGCCCGCGGCCCAGTCCTCTGCGTCGTTCCGTCACTGAGCCCCTCCGTCGTGCTGCTCGTGCTGAGCTTCGCCCGGCCCGCGCACACCGCGCAGGGCCATCTCACGGGCCGCCTCCAGATAGGAGAGCGAGCCGCTCGACCCCGGATCGTAGGTAAGGACCGTCTGCCCGTAGCTCGGTGCCTCGGAGATGCGTACCGAGCGCGGGATGCTGGTCCGCAGCACCTCGGCGCCGAAGTGACCGCGGACCTCGTCCGCCACCTGGGAGGCCAGCCGCGTCCTGCCGTCGTACATCGTGAGGAGGATCGTCGACACGTGGAGCCTCGGGTTGAGGTGCCCGCGGACCAGGTCGACGTTGTGCAGCAGCTGACCCAGCCCTTCCAGCGCGTAGTACTCGCACTGGATCGGGATCAGCACCTCGTTGCCCGCCACCATGGCGTTGACGGTCAACAGGCCGAGCGAGGGCGGGCAGTCGATGAAGATGAAGTCCAACGGCTGCTCGTAGGAGTCGATCGCCCGCTTCAGCCGGCTCTCCCGCGCCACCAGCGAGACCAACTCGATCTCCGCGCCCGCGAGATCGATGGTGGCCGGTGCGCAGAACAGCCCCTCGACGTCGGGGACCGGCTGCACGACCTCGGCCAGCGGCTTGGCCTCCACCAGCACGTCGTAGACCGACGGCACCTCCGCATGGTGGTCGACGCCCAGCGCGGTCGAGGCGTTGCCCTGCGGATCGAGGTCGATGACCAGCACCCGGGCACCGTGCAGGGCAAGCGATGCGGCCAGGTTGACCGTGGTGGTGGTCTTGCCGACCCCACCCTTCTGGTTGGCGACGACCATCACGCGGGTCTGCTCAGGGCGCGGCAGACCCTGACCGGCCCGCCCGAGCGCCTCTACGGCGAGCTGAGCGGCACGCCCGATCGGAGTGTCGTCCATGGGAGGCGGTGTTTCACGTGAAACATCCGCCGATTCGGAGCGGGGACCGGGGACCGGATCGGCCATCGGTCCCGCGACATTGGCGTCGGACCGCAAGGATTCACTCTCCTCGACTTCAGACTCGCACTGCACAGAGCCTGCCATGCTTTCGGGGTCGCGAACCAGCGAGGCCCGTTCTCCTGTGGATGATTCCTTATCCACAGCCGACTCACGGGCCTCAGCGGCACCGCGTCCTCGGCTGAGGATCCCGGGGAGCAACGAACGATGTTTCACGTGAAACACGATGCACAGCCCCGGGGGCACCACCGCAGCGACACTCCGGTGTATGTACGGTAGGCGGCTTTAATGGACCGATCGGCCCTCTTTCGGATACGAGCAGACTAACGGCGCCGGCCGTGTCCGCCGCGACCGCCTTTACGAGCGGCCCGCGCCCGCTTCGCGGCGAAGCGCACACCCCCGGGGCTCTCGCCCACCACGGCCCGCACCACGGTCGCGGGCGGGTCCACCGAATCAGCCCCGACCTGTACGATCTCGGTCTCCTTGACGCCGAGCTTGTGCAGCGCGGCCTTCGAGGCGCGCAGTTCCTCCTCGGCGCTCTCGCCCTTCAGCGCCAGCATCTCCCCGTACGGCCGCAGCAGCGGGATGCCCCAGCCGGCCAGCCGCTCCAGCGGGGCCACCGCGCGGGCGGTCACCACATGGACGGGCTCCAGCGTGCCGAGCACCTCCTCGGCCCGGCCGCGGACGACCGTCACCTGCTGTTCCAGCCCCAGCAGCTCGGTGACCTCCTGGAGGAACCGGGTGCGCCGCAGCAGCGGCTCCAGCAGCGTGATCCGCAGGTCGGGGCGTACCAGCGCCAGCGGAATCCCCGGCAGCCCGGCACCCGAGCCGACATCGCAGACGGCGACGCCCTCGGGCACCACCTCGCCGAGCACCGCGCAGTTCAGCAGGTGCCGCTCCCACAGCCGGGGCACCTCACGCGGGCCGATGAGCCCGCGCGTCACCGCCGTGTCGGCGAGCAGTTCGGCGTAGCGCACCGCGTCCGGGAGGGCGCCGCCGAAGACCTTGTCGGCGGCTTCCGGCACCGGCGGGAGATCCGCAACATCGGACACGGGGACGTCCTCTCGCTGGAGCGCTTGCGGTCGAGCGACGGCAGGGGGCAGGGGAGCGGTCTGGGCCGGTCGGGTCGACCGGCCCAGCGGTGGAACAGGTACGGCCCGGTCAGGCCGGGAGCACGACGACGCGCCGCTCGGGCTCCTCGCCCTCCGACTCGCTGCGCAGCCCCGCGGCCTTCACCGCATCGTGCACCACCTTGCGCTCGAACGGGGACATCGGCCGCAGCTTCTCCGGCTCGCCGCTCTCCTTCACCCGCTCGACGGCCTCGGTGCCCAGCTCGGTCAGCTCCGCCCGCTTGCCCGCCCGGAAGCCCGCGATGTCCAGCATCAGCCGGCTACGGTCCCCCGTCTCCCGGTGCACGGCCAGCCGGGTCAGCTCCTGCAGCGCCTCCAGCACCTCGCCGTCGCGCCCCACCAGCTTCTGCAGCTGCCGGTCGGAGCCTTCGCTGATGATCGACACCGAAGCCCGGCCGCCCTCGACGTCCATGTCGATGTCGCCGTCGAGGTCGGCGATGTCGAGCAGCTCCTCCAGGTAGTCGGCGGCGATCTCGCCTTCCTGCTCAAGCCGCGTCAGGACGTCCTCGGCCGAGGCCTCGGTCTCCTCAGGCTGGGCCTCGATCTCCGAACCGGCCTCGCCGGTCGCGGAAGCGGTGTCCGTCACGTGGGGACTCCTTCTTACTTCTTCGACGGGTGCTTGGGCCGCTGGGGCCCCTTGCGCTGACCGGACTTCCCGTTGCGCGCGTTGCCGCCCGAACCGCCGCGGCCGGACGAGCCGCCGGACTTCTTCTTCGCGGTGTTCGACGCGGGCTTCTTGTCCTCGGGCTCCGCATCATCGTCGGCACCCTCCCGCTGCTGGCCGCCGCCGGACTGGGCATGGCTGCGGCGCTGGGACTTCGACTGCCGCTTCGGCTGCTGCCGCCGGCCGGGGTCGCCGCCGCCCGGCTTGGCGTCCGCCAGCGGCGTCTCGCTCTTGACCACGGTGCCGTCCGCCTGGGGGAGGAGGTCGTGCTTGGCCAGCGCGGAGACGAACTTCTTCTCGTCGTCGTTGCGGTCCTTGCCCTTGGCGACCAGCTGCTTGACGACGTAGCGGTCCCGGCGGCCGCGGATGCCGCCGCGGTCGATGACGTGCTTCTGCATGCGCTCCAGCAGGTGGGCGTAGGACTTGCTGCCCGGGGTGGGGTTCCGCTTGATCACGTACATCTGCTGGCCCATGGACCAGACGTTGGTGGTCAGCCAGTAGATCAGGACGCCGACGGGGAAGTTGATGCCGAAGACGGCGAACATCAGCGGGAAGATGTACATCAGCATCTTCTGCTGCTGCATGAACGGCGTCTTGACCGTCAGGTCGACGTTCTTCGTCATCAGCTGGCGCTGCGTGTAGAACTGCGACCCCGACATCAGCACGATCATGATGACGGTGACGACCCGCACGTCGGCGAGCGTGGCGCCGAGGCTCTCCACCTTGCCCGCGCTGTCCATGAACTTCGCCGCGATCGGCGCCCCGAAGACGTGCGCCTCACGGGCCTGCTCGACCTGCGTGGCGTTGAGGACACCGACCTCGTTGTTGCCGGCGATCTTGTTCAGCACCTGGAAGAGCGCCAGGAAGAAGGGGGACTGAGCGAGGATCGGAAGACAGCTCGAGAGCGGGTTGGTACCCGTCTCCCGGTACAGCTTCATCATCTCCTCGGACTGGCGCTGCTTGTCGTTCTTGTAGCGCTCCTGGATCGCCTTCATCTTCGGCTGCAGCACCTGCATGTTCCGTGTCGCCTTGATCTGCTTCACGAACAGCGGGATCAGCGCGATCCGGATCACGACCACCAGCGCCACGATGGACAGCCCCCAGGCCCAGCCGCTGGCCTCGGGGAAAACGAGGCTGAACAGTGAGTGGAACTGGACGATGATCCAGGAAACTGCTGTATATAGGGGACCGAGGATCGTGTCCACGAATCAGGCTCCTTGGGCCTTGGGCTGCGTCTTGCCCAGCCGGCTGCGCAGCCGCTGGTGCCAGACCGGATGCTTGCGGGGCGGAACATGATCAACCCCGCCGAGCGACCACGGATTGCAGCGCAGGATGCGCCAGGCGGTCAGGCCGGTGCCCTTGACGGCGCCGTGCAGCCGGATCGCCTCGTAGCCGTAGTGCGAGCACGACGGGTAGTACTTGCAGACCGGCCCGAGCAGCGGGCTGATGGTCCACTGGTACAGCTTGATCAACCAGAGCAGCGGATACTTCATCGCGGCGCCCTTCCCAGCAACCGCCCCAGCGCTGCGTCCAGGTCATCGCGCAGCCGGTCGTAACCGGCCTCCGCGGCGCCAGGCAGCGCCCGTACGACCACCAGGCTACCTGCGGGCAGCTGATCCAACCGATCCCGTAGGAGATGACGCAGGCGGCGCTTGACGAGGTTGCGCGCGACAGCCGGTCCGACGGCCCTGCTGACGACGAAACCCGCACGCGGCGGGGAGGCGCCCTCCCCGGCGGCATGCGGGTCACCGCCGCTGTTCAGATGGACGACGAGCAGCGGGCGGCCAGCCCGCCGCCCGCGGCGTACCGCTCGGGCAAAGTCCTCGCGCCGCCGCAGCCGGTGCTCAGCGGGCAGCACGAGCACACCAGCGGGTCAGGCGGACAGGCGGGCGCGACCCTTGTTGCGACGGGCCGTGACGATGGCACGGCCGGCGCGGGTACGCATACGCAGCCGGAAGCCGTGCGTCTTGGCACGCTTGCGGTTGTTCGGCTGGAAAGTGCGCTTGCTCACTCGGGGGCTCCAGGAGAGTTGTCTCGGGTGGTTAGGCGCCGAACAGCTGCCACCGTGCGCCCTCGAGCCGCTCGTCACCGCCCGACACGTGACATGATCACCGTCGCGGCCTGAGACTGATCGGAGGCAGGCGGCAGCAGCCGTCGACATCTCGACCTCGACACGGTACGCGGGCGCCCGCCGTCCGGTCAAACCGGGGCCGGGGGCCCGACACACCGCAGGACACTGTGCACAGCCTGTGGACAACGACTTGAATGGTGCAGCTCGGCGTGACTACCGTGGCTGGACTTCCGACCCTTGCGCGGATCCATCCCACCCGTCCCGAGATCACACCTTCGTGACCTGCCGTGACCCTTGAAAGAGCGTGACCCGTGGCCGACCTGCCTGCCGATCTCGCTGCAGTCTGGCCACGCGTGCTGGAGCGGCTGCTCGCGGACGACCAGGGAGTCGAGGCCAAGGACCACCGCTGGCTGCGCGACTGCCAGCCCCTCGTCCTCGTCGCCGGCACCGCCGTGCTGGCCGTGCCCAACGAGTACGCCAAGGGCGTCTTCGAAGGCCGGCTCGCCACCAAGATCACTGAGGCGCTGAGCCACGCCTGCCACCAGCCCATCGGCCTGGCCGTCACGGTCAGCCCCGGCGAGCCGGAGGCGGCGCAGCCGCAGCAGGCGCCGTCCGCGCAGCCGGGCCCCGATCCGGGTACGCACGGGCCCCCGGCGCCCCACGCCCCGCAGGGGCCGCAGCCGCCGGCGCACGAGCAGCCCGCGCACCCCGGCGCCCCGCAGCACCTCCCGCCGCCCCACCCGGGCGCCGCGCAGCCCTCGCACCAGACGCACCAGACCCACCAGCCGCAGCCCCCGCACCAGGGCCACGCGCCTTCGCTCCCGGAGCCGCCGTACGACACGTACGGCCGCCCGGCCGCCGCGGACGACCACCTGCCGACCGCCGCCCCGACGTACCCCGAGTACACCCAGCCGCGCCCGGCGCCGGCCGCGTGGCCCCGCGCCGACCACCACCCGGGCCCGCCCGGCCCACAGCCGGACGGCGTCGGCGGCGGCGGGGACGGCGGGGACTTCTACGGGGCCCACGACCACCTCGCCGCGCAGCGGCCCGCCCACGACAGGTACGCCCACCCCGGGAACCACGGCGGCGGGCACACGGGCGGACACACCGGCGGGCACCCCGGCGGCGCCGGCCCCTCCGGCGCCCCGATCCCGCCGCTCGTCCAGGCCATGGGCAACGTCGAGCTGCCCGCGCCCAGCGGCGCGCCCGGCCCGCTGGCCGCCCAGCCCGCCCCCGCCACCGGTCCCGGCGAGCCGACGGCGCGGCTGAACCCGAAGTACCTCTTCGACACCTTCGTCATCGGCGCCTCGAACCGCTTCGCGCACGCCGCCGCGGTCGCCGTCGCCGAGGCTCCGGCCAAGGCGTACAACCCGCTGTTCATCTACGGCGAGTCCGGGCTGGGCAAGACGCACCTGCTGCACGCCATCGGCCACTACGCCCGCAGCCTCTACCCAGGCACCCGGGTGCGCTACGTGAGCTCCGAGGAGTTCACCAACGAGTTCATCAACTCCATCCGCGACGGCAAGGCGGACACGTTCCGCAAGCGCTACCGCGACATGGACATCCTCCTGGTCGACGACGTCCAGTTCCTGGCGAGCAAGGAGTCGACGCAGGAGGAGTTCTTCCACACCTTCAACACGCTGCACAACGCCAACAAGCAGATCGTGCTCTCCAGCGACCGGCCGCCCAAGCAGCTGATCACCCTGGAGGACCGGCTCCGCAACCGCTTCGAGTGGGGCCTGATCACCGACGTGCAGCCGCCGGAGCTGGAGACCCGGATCGCGATCCTGCGCAAGAAGGCGGTCCAGGAGCAGCTGAACGCGCCGCCCGAAGTGCTGGAGTTCATCGCCTCCCGGATCTCCCGCAACATCCGCGAGCTGGAAGGCGCCCTGATCCGGGTCACGGCCTTCGCCTCGCTCAACCGGCAGCCGGTCGACCTCGGCCTCACCGAGATCGTGCTGAAGGACCTCATCCCCGGCGGCGAGGACGCGGCCCCGGAGATCACGGCGGCCGCGATCATGGCCGCCACCGCCGACTACTTCGGGCTGACGGTGGAGGACCTCTGCGGCTCCTCCCGCAGCCGCGTGCTGGTCACCGCGCGCCAGATCGCCATGTACCTGTGCCGGGAGCTGACGGACCTCTCACTGCCGAAGATCGGCGCCCAGTTCGGCAACCGGGACCACACCACCGTCATGCACGCGGACCGCAAGATCCGGGCGCTGATGGCCGAGCGGCGCTCGATCTACAACCAGGTCACCGAGCTGACCAACCGCATCAAGAACAGCTGAACGGCTGACCGGCCCGCGCGGCCACCGCCGGCTCTCCGCCTCCCGCCCTCCCCTCGACGCGCCCGCCGTCCCCGCGGCTCTCCCGCTCCGTGCCGCCGCCCGCGCACGCCTCCCGCCGGGCGCCGGCGGGCCGGATCACGCCCGCGCGGCCGTCCCCGGCCGGCACACCCGAACAGCCGAGCCCCCACACGCTGTTCGATTCCCGACCCTGACCAGGCACTTCTCCACAACTCGGCGCTCTTTCGGCCGTCCACACCCTGGGGACCGGCGAGTTACCCACCGGCGGGTGTGGAGGCGATCTGGACAACCCGGGTCTGCCCAGCTCACCGGGGTGTGGATTTGTGGGCGGCGTTCACCCACAGGCTGTGGACGCCGCTTGGCGCCGAGAACGCCGCCGAGCGCTGTCCACCGCCGAGGACCACTCACCCACAGAAAACACCGCTCTGTACACAGCCTGTCCACAATGTTGTCCACTGTTCGGCAACGCAACGCGCCCCTTCACCGGACCGAGTGAAAGCCGTCACACCGAGGGGCAGGATTGGCTGTGGGGAAACCCGGGTATCTCTGGGGACAGGCCTGTGGCTAAGTGGCCCCTGCCTGTGAACGGCCTGTGCACAGCCGGGCGCCGTCCACAGGAACCACGGGTTATCCACTTCTCGTCCCCAACCCGCCTGTGGGCAAAATTCGCGGGCTGACCTGCGTGGACGAGCTTTTCCACCGTTTCCACAGGCCCTACTACTACCTCTACACGTATCTAGCTCGGAATCCGCTTCGAAGCGGGTGCTGTGCACAACTCGGGCCGACCGCCTCCCGGGCCCGCCGCGACGAGTTGACCCCGACCCGCCCCCTGTGTCGGTGCCGTGCGTCAGACTGGTCCCCCACACCAACCGAGTCGGCAAGGGCCGAGAGCACCAGGAGGCGGTCTCCGTGAAGATCCGGGTGGAGCGCGACGTACTCGCGGAGGCAGTGGCGTGGGCAGCGCGCAGCCTCCCGGCCCGGCCGCCCGCGCCGGTCCTCGCCGGACTGCTGCTGAAGGCCGATGCCGCAGACGGCGGGACGCTCAGCCTCTCCGGCTTCGACTACGAGGTCTCCGCCCGCGTCTCCGTGGCGGCGGACGTGGAGGAGGACGGCGCGGTGCTGGTCTCCGGCCGGCTGCTCGCCGACATCTCCCGCGCGCTTCCCAACCGGCCGGTGGAGATCTCCACGGACGGCGTCCGGGTCACCGTGGTCTGCGGCTCCTCGCGGTTCACCCTCCACACCCTGCCTGTGGAGGAGTATCCGGCGCTGCCGGAGATGCCGACCGCGACCGGCACGGTCTCCGGCGAGGTCTTCGCCTCCGCCGTCGCGCAGGTCGCCATCGCCGCCGGCCGGGACGACACCCTGCCGGTGCTCACGGGCGTGCGGATCGAGATCGAGGGCGACACGGTCACGCTGGCGTCGACGGACCGGTACCGCTTCGCGGTCCGCGAGTTCCTGTGGAAGCCGGAGACCGCCGACGCCTCGTCGGTGGCACTCGTCCCCGCCAAGACCCTCCTGGACACGGCCAAGTCGCTGACCAGCGGTGACGTCGTGACGCTCGCGCTGTCGGGCGCCGGTGCCGGCGAGGGCCTGATCGGCTTCGAGGGCGCCGGGCGGCGGACGACGACGCGGCTGATCGAGGGCGACCTGCCGAAGTACCGCACGCTGTTCCCCACCGAGTTCAACTCGGTGGCGGTCATCGAGACCGCGCCGTTCGTCGAGGCCGTCAAGCGCGTGGCGCTGGTGGCCGAGCGGAACACGCCGGTGCGGCTGAGCTTCGAGCAGGGCGCGCTGACCCTGGAGGCCGGGTCCAGCGACGACGCACAGGCTGTGGAAAGGGTCGACGCCCAGCTCGACGGCGACGACATCTCGATCGCCTTCAACCCCGTGTTCCTGCTCGACGGGCTGAGCGCCATCGACTCGCCCGCGGCCCAGCTGTCGTTCACGACGTCGACGAAGCCCGCGCTGCTCAGCGGCAAGCCGGCGCTCGACGCCGAGGCGGACGAGGCGTACAAGTACCTGATCATGCCCGTACGGCTGAGCGGCTGAGCGGCCGCGAACGCGTCCGGCGTAGGCTCGGACCGGATACGACGCACAGCTGGACGAAGGGGCAGTGATGGAGCTCGGTCTTGTGGGTCTCGGCCGGATGGGCGGGAACATGCGCGAGCGCATCCGGCGCGCGGGCCACACCGTCGTGGGGTACGACCGCAACCCGGACGTCGCCGATGTCCACAGCCTGCAGGCACTTGTGGACGCGCTGCCCGCCCCGCGCGTGGTGTGGGTGATGGTGCCCGCCGGCGCGGCCACCCAGTCGACCGTCGACGAGCTGGCGGAGCTGCTCGAACCCGGCGACGTCCTCGTGGACGGCGGCAACTCGCGCTGGACGGACGACGAGAAGCACGCCGCGGAGCTGGGTGCGAAGGGCATCGGCTTCGTCGACTGCGGCGTCTCCGGCGGTGTGTGGGGCCTGGAGAACGGCTACGCGCTGATGTACGGCGGGGACGCCGGGCACGTGGCCCGGGTGCAGCCGGTGTTCGACGCGCTGAAGCCGGAGGGCGAGTACGGCGCCGTGCACGCCGGCAGGGTCGGCGCGGGGCACTTCGCGAAGATGGTCCACAACGGCATCGAGTACGCGATGATGCAGGCCTTCGCCGAGGGCTGGGAGCTGCTGGAGGCCGCGGACTCGGTCACCGACGTGCGCGAGGTGTTCCGCTCCTGGCAGGAGGGCACCGTGATCCGCTCCTGGCTGCTGGACCTGGCGGTCCGGGCGCTCGACGACGACGAGCACCTGGACAAGCTCCGCGGGTACGCGGAGGACTCCGGCGAGGGCCGGTGGACGGTGGAGGCGGCGATCGACCACGCGGTGCCGCTGCCGGCGATCACGGCGTCGCTGTTCTCCCGGTTCGCGTCGCGCCAGGACGACTCGCCGCAGATGAAGATGATCGCCGCGCTGCGGAACCAGTTCGGCGGCCACGCGGTCAAGGAGGAGAAGTAGCCTGCCGGACGGCCGGCGGCAGCGCCGGCCGGGTGTGCGCAGGCTCCAGGTGCCGGGGGAGGTCGGCGTCGGGTCATGTACGTGTCTCATCTCTCGCTGGCCGACTTCCGTTCGTATGAGCGGGCGGAGGTCCCCCTCGACCCGGGGGTGACGACCTTCGTCGGACCGAACGGCCAGGGGAAGACGAACCTGGTCGAGGCGGTCGGCTACCTCGCCACGCTGGGCAGCCACCGGGTGTCCTCGGACGCGCCGCTGGTGCGCATGGGGGCGGCGCGCGCGGTGGTGCGGGCCGCGGTGACGCAGGACGGCCGGCAGCAGCTGGTGGAGCTGGAGCTGAACCCGGGCAAGGCGAACCGGGCGCGGCTGAACCGTTCGTCGCAGGTGCGCCCGCGCGACGTGCTGGGCGTGCTGCGCTCCGTGCTGTTCGCGCCGGAGGACCTGGCGCTGGTCAAGGGCGATCCGGACCAGCGGCGCCGCTTCCTCGACGAGCTGATCACGGCGCGGGCGCCGCGGCTCGCGGGGGTCCGCGGCGACTACGACCGGGTGCTCAAGCAGCGCAACACCCTGCTGAAGACGGCGGCGATGGCGCGGCGGCACGGCGGGCGGAAGCTGGATCTGTCGACGCTGGACGTGTGGGACCAGCATCTGGCGCGGGCCGGGGCCGAGCTGCTGGCGCAGCGGCTGGAGCTGATCGCGGTGCTGCAGCCGCTGGTGGACAAGGCGTACGAGCAGCTGGCGCCGGGCGGCGGCCCGGCGGCCTTCGAGTACCGGTCGCCGGCCGGCGGGCGGTTCGCGGAGGCGCGTACGCGCGAGGAGTTCGCGGGGCTGCTGCTGGCGGCGATGGCGGACGCGCGCAAGCAGGAGATCGAGCGCGGCGTGACGCTGGTCGGCCCGCACCGCGACGACCTGGTGCTGAAGCTGGGCGAGCTGCCGGCCAAGGGCTACGCGTCGCACGGGGAGTCGTGGTCGTTCGCGCTGGCGCTGCGCCTCGCGTCGTACGACCTGCTGCGCGGCGAGGGCGGCGGGGAGCCGGTGCTGGTGCTGGACGACGTGTTCGCGGAGCTGGACGTGCGGCGGCGGGAGCGGCTGGCGGAGCTGGTGGCGCCCGGCGAGCAGGTGCTGGTGACGGCGGCGGTGGCCGAGGACGTGCCGGGGGCGCTGGCGGGGACGCGGTTCACGGTGGCCGACGGGCGGGTGGAGCGGACATGAGCGCGGAGCCGGTACGGCCCGAAGGCGCCGAGCGCCCCGACCCCCCGGCGGACCCCGCCGGCCCCGAACCCGCCGCCCGGGGGCCCGCCGCCTCCGGGTCCTCCGCCTCGGGGTCTTCCGCCCCCGGATCGGCAGCCCCCGAGCCCTCCGGCATCGACCTGGCGCGCGTCGCCCTGCGGGCGGCGCGCGCGGAGGCCCGCGCGCGGGGTGACGCCGCCCAGCAGCGCCGGCAGGCGCGCCGCGGCGGGGGCCTGCGTTCGGGCGCCCGCGCCGACGGCCGCGACCCGCTGCCGCTGGGCGCCGCGGTGAGCCGGCTGATCACCGAGCGCGGCTGGGAGGCGCCGGCGGCGGTGGGCGGCGTGATGGGCCGGTGGCCGCAGCTCGTCGGGCCGGAGGTGGCGCAGCACTGCGCGCCCGAGCGGTACGACGAGCAGGAGCGGGTGCTGGTGGTCGCGTGCGACTCGACGGCGTGGGCGACGCAGCTGCGGCTGCTGGCGCCGCAGCTGGTGGCGCGGCTGAACGAGGAGCTGGGCCAGGGCACCGTGAAGCTGATCAAGGTGGTGGGTCCGGGCGGCGGCGGACGGCGCTTCGGGCCGCTGCGCGCGCCCGGCAGCCGGGGCCCCGGGGACACGTACGGGTAGGCCCGCGGGACACGTACGGGTGGGCACGTACGTTCTGATGAACCCCCGCGATAAACCTGTGATGGAGTGAGGTCGGTCACAGTAGCTCATGGTTGACGCGCCGAAGCGCTGAGTGGCGCTCAGAGGCTCCGCAGGCCCCGGTGTGTGCAGTCCCCCTCGGCGGGCGGATGTTCAGGGCGCCACATGCGGGTTCAGGCACCGGCAAACCGCCATTCTGTCGTGCGCTACCGGTAGACTGAGAGCAACCCGCCCACTTGCGGAACACGCCGACCAACAACGACGCGGCCGCTCCCGCTCAGCCAGGAGAGTGGCCCGTGCTGTGCCAGAAAGGGCGCTTCGTGGCCGATTCCGGCAACTCCAACGACAACATCCCTGCCAGCGAGAACGTGCCTCCAGGCACCGACAGCGCCGCGGAGGCGGCCGCTGCGGCCGCCGAACGGGCCCACGCCCGCGCGGAGGCGGAGGCCGTCGAGGACGCGGCGTACGACGCGAGTGCGATCACGGTCCTGGAGGGCCTCGACGCCGTACGCAAGCGCCCCGGCATGTACATCGGCTCGACCGGTGAGCGCGGTCTGCACCACCTGGTGCAGGAGGTCGTGGACAACTCGGTGGACGAGGCGATGGCGGGTCACGCGGACGCGATCGAGGTGACGCTGCTCGCCGACGGCGGCGTGCGCGTCGTCGACAACGGCCGCGGCATCCCGGTGGGCATCGTGCCGTCGGAGAACAAGCCGGCGGTGGAGGTCGTGCTGACGGTCCTGCACGCCGGCGGCAAGTTCGGCGGCGGCGGGTACGCGGTCTCCGGCGGTCTGCACGGCGTCGGCGTCTCCGTCGTCAACGCGCTCTCGTCCCGGCTGTCGGTGGAGGTCAAGACCGAGGGCTACCGCTGGACGCAGGACTACAAGCTGGGCATCCCGACCGAGCCGCTGGCGAGGAACGAGGCCACGGAGGAGACCGGCACCACGGTCACCTTCTGGGCGGACGGCGACATCTTCGAGACCACGGACTACTCGTTCGAGACGCTGTCGCGCCGCTTCCAGGAGATGGCCTTCCTCAACAAGGGGCTGTCGATCACGCTGACCGACGAGCGGGCGGCGGCCAAGCAGACCTCCGGCGCGGACACCGCGGGCGACGCGGACGAGGACAAGGCGCGCAGCGTCACGTACCACTACGAGGGCGGCATCTCGGACTTCGTCCGCCACCTGAACTCGCGCAAGGGCGAGCCGGTGCACCCGTCGGTGATCGACTTCGAGACCGAGGACACCGACCGCAAGATCTCCCTGGAGATCGCGATGCAGTGGAACACGCAGTACAGCGAGGGCGTGTACTCGTTCGCGAACACGATCCACACGCACGAGGGCGGCACCCACGAGGAGGGCTTCCGGGCGGCGCTCACGGGCCTGGTGAACCGGTACGCGCGCGAGCGGAAGCTGCTCCGCGAGAAGGACGACAACCTCACCGGCGAGGACATCCGCGAGGGCCTGACCGCGATCATCTCGGTCAAGCTGGGCGAGCCGCAGTTCGAGGGCCAGACGAAGACCAAGCTGGGCAACACGGAGGCGAAGACCTTCGTGCAGAAGGTCACGCACGAGCACCTGACGGACTGGCTGGACCGCAACCCCAACGAGGCGGCGGACATCGTCCGCAAGTCCATCCAGGCGGCGACGGCCCGGGTGGCGGCCCGCAAGGCCCGCGACCTGACGCGGCGCAAGGGGCTGCTGGAGACGGCGTCGCTGCCGGGCAAGCTGAGCGACTGCCAGTCGAACGACCCGTCCAAGTGCGAGATCTTCATCGTCGAGGGCGACTCCGCCGGCGGCTCGGCGAAGTCCGGCCGCAACCCGCGGTACCAGGCGATCCTCCCGATCCGCGGCAAGATCCTCAACGTGGAGAAGGCGCGCATCGACCGGGTGCTGCAGAACCAGGAGGTGCAGGCGCTGATCTCGGCGTTCGGCACCGGCATCCACGAGGACTTCGACCTCGACAAGCTGCGCTACCACAAGATCGTGCTGATGGCCGACGCGGACGTCGACGGCCAGCACATCCAGACGCTGCTGCTGACGCTGCTGTTCCGCTTCATGCGCCCGCTGATCGAGGGCGGGCACGTGTTCCTGGCCCAGCCCCCGCTGTACAAGATCAAGTGGACCCGGGACGAGTTCGAGTACGCCTACTCCGACCGCGAGCGGGACCAGCTGCTCGAACTGGGCCGCGCGCAGGGCAGGCGGATCCGGGACGACTCCATCCAGCGCTTCAAGGGCCTGGGCGAGATGAACGCGGAGGAGCTGCGGGTCACCACCATGGACCAGGCGCACCGCGTGCTGCGCCAGGTGACGCTCGACGACGCCGCGGCGGCCGACGACCTGTTCTCGGTCCTGATGGGCGAGGACGTCGAGGCGCGCCGCTCGTTCATCCAGCGCAACGCCAAGGACGTCCGCTTCCTCGACATCTGAGCCGGCCGGAGCCCGGGCGCCCCCGCCCGGGTCCCCGGGGCTCCCCGCCCGGGGCGCGACCGCTCTTCGAGACCTCTACGAAAAGGTAGAAAAGACCCGCAATGGCCGACGAGCTCACTCCCCAGACTCCCGACCCCCAGCCGGACGGCGAGGGCGAAGACGGCGGCAGCGTGCTGCGCGTGGACGCCGTCTCGCTCGAAACGGAGATGCAGCGCAGCTATCTCGACTACGCGATGAGCGTCATCGTCTCGCGTGCGCTGCCGGACATCCGCGACGGCCTGAAGCCGGTGCACCGCCGCGTGCTGTACTCGATGTACGAGGGCGGCTACCGCCCGGAGCGCGGCTACTTCAAGTGCGCGCGCGTCGTCGGCGACGTGATGGGCAACTACCACCCCCACGGCGACTCGGCGATCTACGACGCGCTGGTGCGCCTGGCGCAGCCGTGGTCGATGCGTATGCCGCTGGTCGACGGCAACGGCAACTTCGGCTCCCCGGGCAACGACCCGGCCGCGGCCATGCGGTACACCGAGTGCCGGATGGCGCCGCTGGCGATGGAGATGCTCCGCGACATCGACGAGGAGACCGTCGACTTCGGGGACAACTACGACGGCCGCTCCCAGGAGCCCACCGTCCTGCCCGCCCGCTTCCCGAACCTGCTGATCAACGGCTCGGCGGGGATCGCGGTCGGCATGGCGACGAACATCCCGCCGCACAACCTGCGGGAGGTCGCCGAGGGGGTGCAGTGGTACCTGGAGCACCCCGGGGCGTCGAACGACGAGCTGCTGGAAGCGCTTCTGGCGCGCATCAAGGGCCCCGACTTCCCCAGCGGCGCGCTGGTCGTCGGCCGCAAGGGCATCGAGGAGGCGTACCGCACCGGCCGCGGCTCGATCCCGATGCGCGCGGTGGTCGAGGTGGAGGAGATCCAGGACCGGCAGTGCCTGGTGGTCACCGAGCTGCCGTACCAGGTCAACCCGGACAACCTCGCGCAGAAGATCGCCGACGGCGTGAAGGACGGCCGGCTGACGGGCATCGCCGACGTCCGCGACGAGACCTCGTCGCGGACGGGCCAGCGGCTGGTCATCGTGCTGCGCCGGGACGCCGTCGCGAAGGTCGTGCTGAACAACCTCTACAAGCACACCGACCTGCAGACGAACTTCGGCGCCAACATGCTGGCCCTCGTCGACGGCGTGCCGCGCACGCTGTCGCTGGACGCGTTCATCCGGCAGTGGGTGGACCACCAGATCGACGTCATCGTCCGCCGCACCACCTTCCGGCTGCGCAAGGCCGAGGAGCGGGCACACATCCTGCGCGGCCTGCTGAAGGCCCTGGACGCGATCGACGAGGTCATCGCGCTGATCCGGGCCTCGCAGACGGTGGACGTGGCGCGTACGGGCCTGAGGGACCTGCTGCAGATCGACGAGATCCAGGCGAACGCGATCCTGGAGATGCAGCTGCGCCGGCTGGCCGCGCTGGAGCGGCAGAAGATCACCGCGGAGCACGACGATCTGCAGGCCAAGATCGATGACTACAACGCGATCCTCGCCTCCCCCGCCCGGCAGCGGCAGATCATCAGCGACGAGCTGGCCGCGCTCGTCGCGAAGTTCGGCGACGACCGGCGCACGCAGCTCGTGCCCTTCGACGGCGACGTGTCCATCGAGGACCTGATCGCCGAGGAGGACATCGTCGTCACGATCACCCGCGGCGGCTACGTGAAGCGGACGAAGAGCACCGACTACCGCGCGCAGAAGCGCGGCGGCAAGGGCGTGCGCGGGACGCGGCTGCGCGAGGACGACATCGTCGACCACTTCTTCGTCTCCACCACCCACCACTGGCTGCTGTTCTTCACGAACAAGGGCCGGGTGTACCGCGCCAAGGCGTACGAGCTGCCGGACGCCGGCCGCGACGCCAAGGGCCAGCACGTCGCGAACCTGCTGGCGTTCCAGCCGGACGAGCACATCGCGGAGATCCTGGCCATCCGGGACTACGCGGCCGCGCCGTACCTGGTGCTGGCCACCAAGGCCGGGCTGGTGAAGAAGACGGTGCTCAAGGACTACGACTCGCCCCGCCAGGGCGGCGTGATCGCGATCAACCTGCGGGAGATGCCGGACGGCTCGCCGGACGAGGTGATCGGCGCCGAGCTGGTCTCGCCGGCGGACGACCTGCTGCTCGTCAGCAGGAAGGCGCAGTCGATCCGGTTCACCGCAACGGACGATGCGCTGCGCCCGATGGGCCGCGCCACCTCCGGCGTGAAGGGCATGGCCTTCCGGGAGGGCGACGAACTCCTCTCGATGAATGTCGTGCGGCCCGGTACGTTCGTGTTCACCGCCACCGACGGCGGGTACGCGAAGCGTACGAACGTGGACGACTACCGCGTTCAGGGACGAGGTGGGCTCGGCATCAAGGCGGCGAAGCTGGTGGAGGACCGGGGCTCGCTGGTGGGCGCACTGGTGGTGGAGGAGTCGGACGAGATCCTCGCCATCACGCTCGGCGGTGGCGTGATCCGTACGCGGGTCGACGAGGTCAGGGAGACGGGCCGTGACACCATGGGCGTCCAGCTGATCAACCTGGGGAAGCGGGACGCCGTGGTCGGCATCGCGCGGAACGCCGAAGCCGGCCGGGAGGCGGAGGAGGTCGAGGAGGCCGCCGTCGCCGCCGTCGCCGCGGACGAGGCCGGGAGCACGGACGCCGGGGCCGCGGGCCCCGCCGCGGACGGTGAAGGCGAGGAGTAGGTCGTGAGTGGAGCCACGGGCGCCGGTGCCGGTCCGGCAGGGGCCGAGGGGTACGCGCAGCCGGACCCCCCACCCGGTCCGGACGGCACGGGCGGGCACGGCGGCCGGCGCGGGCGCAGACGCGCCTCCTCCGAGGCGGACCCGCAGGCGCACGCGTACACGTACGACGGCACCCCCGAGGGCCCGATGCCGCCGCCGACCGCGGCCCCCACCGCCCCGCCGACGCCCCACCACCCGCCGCAGGCGTACACCCCGCCCGCCGGCATGGCCGCCGACGGCGCCGGGCCGCACTCGGCGGTGCACGGGGCCCAGCAGCCGTACGGGCAGGGCGCAGGGCCGGCGGTGCAGGGGCAGGCGCAGGCGCAGCAGACCGCCGCGGGCGTACGCCGGTCGCGCACCGGCGCCAGCACGGTGCCGCGCACCCGCAAAGCGCGGCTGCGGATCGCCAAGGCCGACCCGTGGTCGGTGATGAAGGTCAGCTTCCTGCTCTCCATCGCGCTGGGCATCTGCACGATCGTGGCGGTGACGGTGCTGTGGATGGTGCTGGACGCGATGGGTGTCTTCAGCACGGTCGGCGGCACGATCAGCGAGGCCACCGGCTCCGACGACTCGGAGGGCTTCGACCTGGAGTCGTTCCTCTCGCTGCCCCGGGTGGTCGGCTTCACGGCCGTGGTGGCGCTGATCGACGTGGTCCTCGCCACGGCGCTGGCGACGCTTGGCGCGTTCATCTACAACCTCTCCGCGGGCTTCGTCGGCGGCATCGAGGTCACGCTGGCGGAGGACGAGTAGCGCCGTCCGCACCGGCCGGAGGGCTCCGGCTATCGATTTGGGCCGGGGCTCGGCGGTGGGGTAATCTCTGTGCAGCGCGCGGCTATAGCTCAGTCGGTTAGAGCGCATCCCTGATAAGGATGAGGCCCCTGGTTCAAGTCCAGGTAGCCGCACCGGAAACGTCGAAGGGCGCCTCCTCGTCGAGAGGGGGCGCCCTTCGGGTTTTCCGGCGGACGTTTTTCGGACGGATGTTTCAGGCGGACACGCGCTCTTCAGGCGCCGCGGCCCGGCCGGGGGAGGAACGGGACCAGCAGCATCGCGGCGGCGGTGATGAGGCCGCCGGCCAGGAAGGCGCGGGCGTATCCGTCCTCGGGGGTGCCGTGCTCGGCGGCGGAGGCGGCGATCGTGCCGAGGACCGCCAGGCCCAGCACCGCGCCGATCTGGCGGGAGGTGTTGACCAGGCCGGAGACGCCGCCGGCGTCCCGCTCCCCGACGCCCGAGGTGGAGACGTCGGTCAGCAGCGCCATCAGGATCGCGATGCCCGCCGCCATCGGCAGCGCCGGGCCGAGGATCGCCGAGACGAACGTGCCGTCCGCGTCCAGCACCGCCGCCTGCCACAGGAAGCCGCCGGCCGTGAGGAGCCCGCCCGCCACCGTCATCGTGCGGCTGCCGAAGCGGGCCGTGAGCCGGGGCGCGAACTGGGAGGCGAGGATCAGCGCGGCGGTGTGCGGGAGGAAGGCCAGGCCGGTGCGGATGGCGCTGTAGTCGAGGACGGTCTGCATGTAGAGGGTGAGGAAGTACCACATCGCGAAGGCGCCGACCATGCTGACGAGCGTCACGACGTTGCCGACGGCGACCGCGCGGATGCGGAACAGCCGCAGCGGCATCAGCGGCTGCGCCGTCCGCGCCTCCACGGCGACGAAGCCCGCCAGCGCCGCCAGCCCGGCCAGCAGCGGCAGCAGCGCGGAGCCGGAGGACCAGCCGGCGGACTCGGTCTCGGTGATGCCGTACGCCACCGCGCCGACGCCGCCGGTGACGAGGACGGCGCCGGGCAGGTCGAGGGCGGGGCGCTCGGCGTCGCGGTGGCTGTCGCGCAGCCAGAGCAGCACGACGGCGCCGACGGCGACGCCGACCGGCACGTTGATCAGCAGCACCCAGCGCCACGACGCCAGGTCGGTGAGCACGCCGCCGATGAGCCCGCCGGTGGCGCCGCCCGCGGCGCCGACCGCCGTCCAGGCGGCGATGGCGCGGGTGCGCGCGGCGCCCTCCGGGAGGGCCCGGGTCAGCAGGGAGAGGGTGACGGGGGCGAGGAACGCGGCGCCGATGCCCTGGGCGGCGCGGGCGGAGATGAGGACGGCGTCGCTCTGCGCCAGGCCGCCGGCGAGGCTGGCGGCGGCGAAGAGGGTGAGGCCGGCGAGGTAGACCCGCTTGTGGCCGAAGAGGTCGGAGAGCCGGCCGCCGAGCAGCAGGAAGCCGGCGAAGGTGAGGGCGTAGCCGTTGACGACCCACTGCAGGGCGCTGCCACTGAGGTGGAGGCTGTCGCGCATGCTGGGCAGGGCGACGTTGACGACGGAGACGTCGAGGACGACGAGGAACTGCCCGATGTACGAGGCCAGCAGCACCGGCCAGAGGCGGGCCGGCGGCCCGGGGGCGGCGCCGGTCGCGGGGGTCCCGGCCGTCTGGGCTGTCTGATCGGTCTCGTCGGTCGCCTCGGCGGCGTCGGTCGTCGTCATGACCGTCATCGTGCGCGCCGGGCGGGCCCGTACGGATCGGGCGTCGGATGGACCGGGGCGGGGACTTAGGTCCTAGTGCCGCGGGCCCGGTTCGCGGCCGCTCCCGTGTCGTTCGTGCTGTGTATCATCGGGCTTCATAGAGTCCGAATGTCTCTGGAAGGACGAGGTAGCGCGGTGAAGAAGCTGTTCCTGATCGCATTGGCCGCTCTGGGCGGGCTTCTCGTGTACCGCCAGATCCAGGCGGATCGCGCCGAGCAAGACCTGTGGACGGAGGCGACCGACTCGGTGCCCTCCTCCTCGGGCGTCTGAGACGCGAGAGTCCCGAACAACAGGCCCCCCGTTCGCGGGCCCGGCCCCGGGCCCCGGCCCCGCCGCTGACGCGGCGGTGCGGCTGGGGCTTCGGTGTGACCGGAGCCCTGGTGCACGACCGTGAGCCGGAACCGGACGGTGAGGGGTGGATGGTGACGCGAACGATGGCGGGGCCGGCCGCGATCGCGGCGCTGTGCACGCTGGCGCTCCCGGCGGTGCCGGCGACGGCCGCGCCGGCGAACTCGCCCGTCGACGCCGGGCAGTACCGGACGGCGGCCGACGCCGAGCCCCTCGACGGCGCCGCGAGCAGCGCGGACGGCCCCACGGTGGCGGCCGGGAGGACGTACACCGACTCGATCGCCCCGGGCGACAGGCTCTACTACAGCGTCGCGCTCGACGCGGAGTCCCATGCCTGGATCTCCGCGGTGGCCGCGCCGAAGCCGGGCACCAAGGTCGCGTACGGCGACGGCATCGAGCTGGAACTGCAGAGCAAGGACGGCGACAGGTGCAGCAGCGCCGACGCCGACTTCGGCACGGACGACGCCGCGCGGCCGATCGCCAACCACGTCCGGCGCGTGGCCGAGCCCGACGGCCGCTGCCAGGAGGCCGGGGTCTACCACCTCGTCGTCACCCGCGTCAGCGAGGCGACCTCCGACCCCGGGGCGTGGCCGCTGGAGCTGCGCTTCATGGCGGAACCGCCGCTGGCGGAGTCCGGTCCGACGACGCCGCCGGACCCGGGGTCGATCCCCACGCAGCCGCCGCCCCCGCCGACCGGGCAGGCCGAGCGGCGCGCGGGCGGCACCGGGTTCAACGACGCGGTGGGCATCGCCCACGGGGTGTGGACCGACAGGATCCGCCCGGGGGACACGCACTTCTACCGGGTGCCGCTGGACTGGGGCCAGCAGTTGTTCCTGCAGACCGAGTTCGGTACGACCCGGGTCGAGGACGACACGGCCTACGCCTCGGACGGGGTGCGCGTCGACTTCTACAACCCCGCGCGCGGGTTCGTCGCCACCGACGACGAGACGTACTACGGCGACGACCCCGCGGCCATCCAGGCGATGGGGCCGCCGGTGGCGTACGAGAACCGCTATGCGGCGTACGGGCGCGACTCCGGCAACGTCGGCTTCGCCGGCTGGTACTACGTCGCGGTCAGCGTGACGGAGGAGGTCGGGGAGTTCGCGGACGGCCCGGTGCCGGTGGTGCTGCGCACCACCGTCGAGGGCGAGCCGCAGGCGGGCCCGGTCTACGACGGGGACGCGGCGGCGGCCGGGTTCGGCGTCACCGACGAGGACCTCGACACGGCGGCCGAGGGGGTGCCGGCCGACGCGGACGGTGCCGGGGGCGCCGGGAAGACGCTGCTGGCGGTCGGCGGGATCGGCGGGGGCGTGCTGCTGCTGGCGGGCCTCGGCCTGTGGACGCTGCTGGCGCGGCGCCGGCCCGTGCCGGGCACGGCGCCGGGGCCTGTGCCGGGACAGTTCGCGGCGGGCGAGGCGACGCAGACGGCGCCCGGGGCGTACGCGCACGGGCAGCACGGGGCGCCGCCGTACGGCGCTCAGCACGGCGGGCAGCCGTACGGGGACGGGCCGCCGTACGGGGACGGGCCGCCGCCGGCACCGCCGCAGCAGAACCGGCGGCAGTAGGCGGGAGCCGGGCACGGGCCGGCGGGCGTCAGCCCGACACCAGCGCCCAGACGCCGACGGCGATCAGCAGCACCGCGAGCAGCGCGACCGGCACGGCCACCGCCGTCGGCGGTCCCGGCCGCCGCCCGGGCACCCCGCCGCCCGGCACCGGGGCCTGGGCCGGGGCCGAGGGCTGCGGTTGCCCGGTCGTGTACGGGGCGGTGGGCGTCGGCGGCTGCGGCGCGGCCGCCGGCGCGCTGCCGTAGCCGGTCGCCTCGACGGGCTCCGCCGGGTGCGGCGGCGCGGGTACGGCGACGGGGGCGGGCGGCGGCGCGGTGCCGGGCCCCGCCGGGCCCGGGGCGGCCGCGGCCGCCGCGTCGACGGCCGGGGGTGCGTACCCGATGGCGCCGGGGGCGTACGCCGGAGCGGGCTCGCCCGCCGGGCCCGCCGGCCCCGCGGAGCCGCCTCCGGCCGGGCGCGGGCCCGTACCCGTACCCGGGTCCGTCCCCTCCCCCGGCCGCACGTTCCCGTACGACGACGCAACCCCGCCGGTCCGCTCCTCCCGCTCCGGTCCCGCCGGACCGAAGCCCGCCGGCAGCGGCCCGAGCTGGTCGAACACCTCCACCGGCTCCTCCGCCGGATCCAGCTCCGGCAGCAGCTCCGCCGCCTCGGCCAGCGCCTTCCGCGCGCCCGTCGCCGTGCGGAACCGCACCTCCGGATCCGGCTGCAGCAGGCCGGCCAGCACCTGCCACAGCGGCTCCGGCACCTGGTCCGGAGCCGGCGGCACACCGCTGTCCGGGTACGCCGCCGCGAGCGCCTCTCCGTCCGGACGCTCCCCGGTGAGCAG
Source organism: Streptomyces sp. CNH099 (assembly GCA_000514715.1). Lineage (GTDB taxonomy): Bacteria > Actinomycetota > Actinomycetes > Streptomycetales > Streptomycetaceae > Streptomyces > Streptomyces synnematoformans. The sequence goes on from AZWL01000005.1 coordinate 348,718, forward strand.
GTACAGCGCCAGCAGCCCCACCGCGAACAGGTCCGCGGGGAAGTCCGGCTCCGCGCCCAGCATCTGCTCCGGCGCGAAGTAGCCGGGCGTGCCGACGACGAAGTCGGCGTCCGTCAGCCGCGGCTCGCCCTTGCGCAGGGAGATGCCGAAGTCGGAGAGCCTGAGGTGCGGCCGGCCGGTGCCGGTGGCCTCCAGCAGCACGTTCGCCGGCTTGATGTCGCGGTGCACGACGCCCTCGCCGTGCACCGCGGCCAGCCCGGCCAGCAGCTGGTCGAGCAGCAGGCAGACGAACCGCGGCGGCAGCGGCCCGTAGTCGCCGATCAGATGGGCCAGTGAGCCGCCGCGCACCAGGTCCATCGTGAACAGCACCTTGTCGTCGTCCGCCGCCCAGCTGGCGGGTGCCAGCACGTGCGGGTGGTCGACGCGTACCGCCTGTTCGCGGACGAAGCGCAGCAGCGTGTGCGCGTCGCTCTGCTGCAGCACCTTGGCCGCCACATAGCGCCGCCTCCGGTGGTCCCAGGCGCGCCAGACCGCGCCCACCCCGCCCCGGCCGATCGGGTCGACCAGCTCGTACCGCCCGGCGAAGACCTCACCCATGCTGCTGCGCCCGCCCCTTGTACGGATTCCTCTAGCAGTTCATCCGGCTATGACTGGTGTGCCTCGTAATGTGCTACGGCGTCCGCCGTGCGCCCCGCGCCGTACACCCGGAGGAACTCTGCCAGTTCCGGGTGCGTGGGCGTGAGGCGGTCCGCCGCGTCGATGATGTCGCCGGCGGCGGCCACCGAGCGCAGCAGCGACTGGATCTCCCGGACGACGCGGCGCACCGTCGTCGAACCGGTCGACGACTGCGTCTGCGTGTTGCCCAGCACCGACCCTCCCGCGCTCTTGCGGATGCCGTCCATCCGTTCCGCCGCCTCCGCGGCCGAAACGCTGCCGCTCGATACCTCCGCCGCCAGCTCCTGCAGCGCCTGTACGCGCTGCACCACCGACGGGTTGCCGATCTTCGCCCGCTGCCCGCTCATGAGCTGTGACAGCATCGGCGCCGAAATGCCGAGCACGGCTGCCAGCCGTGCCTGGTTGAGACCAAGATCGTCGATCAGTCGCCGGAACAGCACGCCCAGCGGTTCGCCGTACCAGCTTCGCTGTAGCTCTCGTGCGCGTTCGCTGGTGTCCTGCCGTGGAGCTCCCATGCCGTGCGGCCTCCCCAGATGTCCCCGAGTCCAGATTCGCGCTTGCGAACTGCATCCTACGGAGCGGAAACGCGCCCAGACAGACCTCGGGACGGGGAGATAAGCGGGACGCGTTCTTCCTTGTCCGCGCCGGTCTACGCGTGCCACTCCGGGCGCCCGTACGGGGGCGGGGCCGGGGGCTCAGGACAGCTCGGGCGGCGGGGTGCGCTGCTCGTCGACGCGGTCCACGCGCTCCAGTTCGCCCCAGACGATGTAGCGGTGCCGGGAGGTGTACATCGGGGTGCAGGTGGTGAGCGTGATGTACCGGCCGGGCTCGGTCTTCCCGGACTCCTCCGGGATCTTGTCGAGCACGTCGGTGTTGTACTTCGAGGTCTCGGAGAGGATGGCGTACGTCTTGTAGACGTACCAGCGGTCCTTCGACTCGAAGACGATCGGGTCGCCCTCGTCGATGTCGTGGATGTCGTGGAACTTGGCGCCGTGCCCGTCGCGGTGCGCGGCGAGCGAGAAGTTGCCGCGGCGGTCCCAGGGCATGGCCGACTTGACGGGCTCGGTGTAGTAGCCGGCGACGCCCTTGTTCAGGTCGTCGGTCGCCGTGCCCTTGCGTACGAGGATGTTCTCCTCCATCGCGGGCACGTGCAGGAAGCCGATGCCGCCCTTGAGGTCGCCGATGTTCACGGGGCGGGGCTTGCCGTCGTCGGGAGTGCTCTCCCAGGAGTCGCGCAGGTCGTCGGTCATGCGGCCGGCCTGGCGGTTGGCCTGGACGTTCGTCCAGTACAGGGAGTAGACGACGAAGAGCGCCATGAGGACGCCGACGGTGATCAGCACCTCGCCGAAGAGGCTGACGGCACCGGCGACCAGGCCGCGCCGGCGGCGGGCGGGGGGCGCGGGGGGCGCGTCGCCGTCGCCGGCGGTGTCCGCCGCGGCTTCTTCTGCGGTCTCCTCAGCGGTCTCCTCAGCGTTCTCTTCCGCGGTCTTCGCGGGGTCCCGCTCCGGGGCGTCGGCCGCGGTCTCCTCCGCGGGCGCCGCTACGTCCTTCGCGCCGGCCTCAGCGCCGGCCTCCGCCACGGGTCTGCCGTCCTGCTCCTCGTCCGCCGCTGCCACCGCTTCCCCGTTCGTTCCGTCCCGCTGTCCCCGCCGTCCCGCTCTCAGTCAACGAGCGCGTCGGGCTTGCCCTTGCTGCGCGGACGCTCCTCGACCATCTTGCCCCAGACAATAAGCCGATATTTGGACGTGTACTCAGGCGTGCAGGTCGTTAGGGTGACGTAGCGGCCCGGCTCGGTGAATCCCGAGCCCTCGGGCACCGGGTCGATGACATCAGTGTTCGACGGCGATGTCGACGGCAGCGTGCTGGCCACCTCGTATATGTAGTAGGTGTCCTTGGTCTCGACGATGATCTCTTCGCCCGGCTCCAGCTTGTTGATGTAGCGGAAGGGCTCGCCGTGGGTGTTGCGGTGCCCGGCGACCGCGAAGTTCCCCTTCTTCTCCCACGGCATCGCGGTCGCGAGGTCGCCCTCCGCGTAATGGCCGAGGAGGCCGCGGTCGAGGACCTTCTGCTTGTCGATGCCCTGCGCCACCGGGCGGTTCACGTCCAGGGACGGGATGTGCATGATGGCGAAGCCCTCGCCGGCCTCGAACGCGCCCGGGTCGCGGGCGTCCTCCTTGCCCGCGCCCTCGCCGCGGCTCCACTGCTCCTCCAGCTGCTTCGCCTCCTGCCGGGACTCGCGGTTGGCGAGGACGTTGGTCCACCAGAGCTGGTAGACGACGAAGAGGAGCATCAGCACGCCGAGGGTGATGAACGCCTCGCCGGTGATCCTGCTGATCAGCACGGTGCGCTGCTGCTTCGCGGCGCGGGCGGCCTTGCGGGCGCTCATGCGGGTGCCGAGGGCGCGGGCGACGTTCAGGGACATCGTCTGAACGGTGCGGTCCTCGCGGTCGCCGCGCCCGTCGCCCGCGGGTATCGCGCGGCGGCGGGGGGCGGGGGCGGTGCCCCAGGTGAGGCGCTGCTCTGCCGCGGGGTCGGCGGCTGCCGCGGGACTGCCGCTTGCCGCGGGGGCGGTGGCCGGGTCGGATGCCTGGCCGGGCGGCGGAGGAGGCGCCGGGTCGGCGGGCGTACGGGTTGCCCGGTCGGGTGGCGGCGCGGAGGTGGCGGGGGCGTGGGCGGGGCCGGGCCTCGGGTCGGCTGCCGGGTCGGCCGGCGCGGGGGCGCCGACGCGGGCGGCGGCGGAGAGGTCGCCCCAGGGGGAGGGGTCGCGGTCGGCCGGCGCGGGGGCCGGGGTGCCCGCGGCGGCGGGGTTCGCGGCGGCGGGCGGTGCGGCGGCGGTGCTTCCGGCGTGGCGGCCGTGGGCCGGCGCGGGGTACGGCCGCTGCTCCTCGACGGCGGGCCGACCCGCGTGCCGGCGCGGGGTGGGCCCCGGCTCCGTACCGGAGAGCGGATCGGTGAGGGGGTCGGTGAGCGGGTCCCCGGCCGGGGCCGTACGGCCGGCCGGGGCGGCGGTGCCGAGGTGGTCGGTGAGCGGGTCGGTGAGCGGGTCGCCGGTGATCGCGGGGGGCGGGGTGCCGAGGGGGTCGGCGGGGGCCTGGTCGTAGCCGAGGAGCCCGGAGGCGTACGGGGCCGGGTGCTGGTCGTACGCGGGGGCGGGCTGCCCGCCGTACGCGGCTGCCGGGGGCGCCTCCGCGTACGGCGACGGCTGTGGCCCGGCCTCGTACGCCGTCGTCGGATACCGCGCCGCGGTCCCCTCCTGCGGCACGATCGCCGCCGCGCCGGACCCGGAGCCGGGCTCCCGGTGGCGGTGCGGGTCCGGTGCCGGATCGTTTCGCGGGGTGTGCTGCGCGGAGTACGCCCCGGGCGCGTGTCCGTTCGGGTGCGCCTGCGGATCGGTGCGCGGGGTGCCCGGAGAGGGATCGGCCGGGGGTGCGTGGCCGGTCGGCGCGTTGCCCGCGTCGGCGCTGTTCGGCGGGGTGTGGGGCCGGAACCAGCGGGAAACCGCGGAGGTCGGCGAGCCCGGGCGGGGCTCCAGCGGCCGGGGGCGCAGGTCGTCCGCGGGCGCGGGCTCCTGCCGCGGGGCGTGGGCCTGCGGATGGGGGGCCTGCGGATGCGGGGTCTGCGGTTGGGGGGCCTGTGTCCGCGGGGTCTGGGGGTGTGCGGCCCGGGGATGTCCGGTTTCGGGGTGTCCCGTCTGGGGGTACGGGGCCCGGTGCTGCTCGGCGCCCGGCTGCCCGGGGTGGCCCTGCGGGTCGTACGGCCCCTGCGCCTGCGGCTGCGGCTCCGGGGCGGCGGTGCGCGGCGGCGGCAGCGGGTCGCCGCGGAGGGGGTTGCGGTGCGCGTACTCCGGCAGGTGGCCCTGCTCCAGCGGATCCTGTCCGGTGCCCCCCGTGCCGTAGCCGCCGCCCTCCGTGCGATAGCCGCCGGGCCGCGCGCCGCGGCCCCCGGCCGGCCCGTCCCGCTTCGGCTCGTACGTCCCGGCTCCGCCGCCGGCCCCCGCGCCGTAACCGCCACCCGCGCCGTACCCCCCCGGCGCCGACGTGTCCCGGCGCGGCAGCGGCGGCCGGCCGCCGCCGGACGCCGGGTCGTCGCCCCGGCGCGCGGAGTCATCCCCGGGGCGCTCGTAGCCGCCGGGGTCGTGGAAGTCGCCGTAGGGCGTGTCGCGCCCCGGTGCGCGCTCCTCCGCGCGCCCCGGTGCGTGGCCGTCCGGCCGGGTGTCGGTCACCCCGCGGTCCCGGCCGGCCCGCCGCCCACGGGCATCGGCCCGCCCGTCACCGGCGCCAGTCCCGCCGACCGCTCGACGGCCCCCGCGTCGCCGCACTCGACGAGCCAGTTCGCCAGCATCCGGTGACCCCACTCCGTCAGCACCGACTCCGGGTGGAACTGCACGCCCTCCACCGGCAGGTCGCGGTGGCGCAGGCCCATGACCAGACCGGTGTCCGTCTCCGCGGTGACCGCCAGCTCGGCGGGCAGCGACTCCCGCTCGACGGCCAGCGAGTGGTACCGCGTCGCCGTGAACGGCGACGGCAGCCCGGCGAACACGCCCGCGCCGCCGTGCGTCACCGGCGACGTCTTGCCGTGCAGCAGCTCCGGCGCCCGGCCGACGACGCCGCCGTACGCGACCGCCATCGACTGCACGCCGAGGCAGACCCCGAACACCGGGAGCCCGCGCTCCGCGCAGTGCCGCACCATCTCGACGCACACGCCGGCCTGCTCCGGCGTCCCGGGCCCGGGGGAGAGCAGCACGCCGTCGAACCCGGCGTCCGCGTGCCGCGGCGCCACCTCGTCGTTGCGCAGCACCTCGCACGTGGCGTCGAGCTGGCACAGGTACTGGACCAGGTTGAAGACGAAGCTGTCGTAGTTGTCCACGACCAGAATGCGGGCGCTCATCGCTGGGCGGCTCCCTCGTCGACCGTGACGTCGTTGAACGGCAGCAGCGGCTCGGCCCAGGGGAAGATGTACTGGAAGAGCAGGAAGACGATGCCGAGGACGAGGATGAGCGAGATCAGCGCCCGTACCAGCGCGTTGCCCGGCAGATGCCGCCAGATCCAGCCGTACATGCGTCCCTCTTCGCCGTTGCCTGTGCCCGTGGTGTGCCCGTGGTGTACCCGTGCTCGCTGCCGAATTCGTCCGTACGAGTCACCAGACTAACGACCCGGGCCCCCCGAGGCGGCGGGCTTCCCCCGTGCCGCCGGCCGCGGGGACGTGGGAGTGGTCACTCCACGGGGCGGGCGTGGTGCAGGTCGACGGTGCCGGAATAGGCGGGGAGCGTCACCGAGTCGTGCGGGTCGACCTCGTAGCCGAGGCCGTACGCGTCCACGTAGCGCAGGTAGTTCTGTACGGCGGGCTCGGCGTCGAGGGCGGCCTGCAGGTCCTGGCGGTCGCCGACGGCGGTGATCTTGTACGGGGGTGAGTACACCCGGCCCTGGAGGATCAGGGTGTTGCCGACGCAGCGCACCGCGCTGGTGGAGATCAGCCGCTGGTCCATGACCCGGATGCCCTTCGCGCCGCCCGCCCACAGGGCGTTGACGACGGCCTGGAGGTCCTGCTGGTGCACGACGAGGGTGTCCGGCGTGGGCTCGGGCACGCCGGGTATGAGGGCGGTGGCGTCCGGCGGGGCGTCGGTGAGGGTCACGGTGAGCCCGGCGCCGCTGACCGCCGTGCTCCCGGCCGCGCGCTCCGCCTCGCGGAGCCGCTTGCGGGAGGCGGTGCCGGGGCCGTGGTCGCGCTCGGCGAGGGCGTCGACGTCGTCGCGGAGCTCGGCGTTGCCGCCGTCGAGGCGCTGGTTGGCGCGGTCGCGCTCGTGGATGAGGTCCGTGAGGCGGAGCATGGAGTCGTCGGTGCGCAGGTTGGTGCCCTGCGCGGTGTTGAAGCTCGTCCAGAAGATCAGCCCGGCGAGGCCGAAGGCGGCGAACGTGAAGAGCCGCGCGGGCCTGATACGGGGCCGCTGAGCGGAATTGGTCACCGTACCCTTGTCTCCTTACCCCCGGGGGAAGGACTACGCTAACGGACACGCCCGGGGAAGGAGCCGCCCCCGCGGCTCGGGGCCTCCCCGACAGGCCCGAAACCGCAGCGTCGACAGGAGAGTCCCTCGTGCCGAAGTCACGGATCCGCAAGAAGGCCGACTACACCCCGCCGCCGCCGAAGTCGGGCGAGTTCAAGCTGTCAGGCAGCGGCAGAAGCTGGGTGGCGCCGTTGATGCTGGCGTTGTTCGTCATCGGACTCGCCTGGATCGTCGTGTTCTACGTCACCACGGGAGACCTGCCGATCGATGCGATCGGGAACTGGAACATCGTCGTCGGCTTCGGCTTCATCCTCGCCGGGTTCGTCGTCTCCACGCAGTGGAAGTGACGCCGCGGTCCCCTTCGGTGACCCGCTGCGGCGCGCTGTGGGCAAAGTTATCCACAGGTCATCCACAGCTGTGCAGAAAGCAGAAGATCTGTGGATAACCTCAGCGGGGTTGACGCCGGTCGGACCGCGGTACACCGTCCGGACCAGCGCTGATTTCCTGCCCTGCCAAGCAAAACGCAGGGATGTTCGATATCGAACGACTGTCCCCACGGTACGCACAGGATCGCTGACTACCTGTGGACAACTTCTGGCGTGGCTGCTTGCTCCACACTCTCAACGCGGCCGCGGCCCCCGGGTTACGCCCGGCTCTCAGGTCAGCTGCAGCGTGCGGATCACGACCACCGCGACGATCGCCAGCAGCGCCCCCGCCGCCACCGCCCGCTGTATCAGCAGCCGCTTCTCGCGGGGCGCGTGCACGAACCCGTACGCGAGGGCCGTGCCGATGACCAGCCCGCCGATGTGGCCCTGCCAGGCGATGCCCGACCAGGTGAAGGTGAAGACCAGGTTGATCGCCAGCAGCACCAGCACGGGCCGCATGTCGTAGTTCATCCGGCGCATCAGCACCGCGGTGGCGCCGAAGAGGCCGAAGATGGCGCCGGAGGCGCCGAGGGCGGCGTCGTTGGGCGCGGCGATCAGGTAGAACAGCGCGCTGCCGCCGAGGCCGGACAGCAGGTAGAGCGTGACGAACCGCACCCGCCCGAGCGCGGCCTCCAGCGGCGGCCCGAGGAACCACAGCGCCAGCATGTTCAGCGCGATGTGGGCGACCTCCTCGTGCAGGAAGACCGAGGACAGCAGCCGGTACCACTGGCCCTCGGCGACCCCCTCGACCGGGCCGCCGAAGGAGAAGACGGCCCGCCCGACGAGCAGCATCGGGTCGACGACCCGGTCGCCGCCGGAGACCGCGGCGACGAAGACCGCGAGGTTGAGACCGAGGATGATCTTGGTGATCAGCCGGGGGTCGGCCGCGGTGACACCGCCGGCGAGCGTACGGGGCGCGGAGGCGTCCGGCGCGTGGCCCGTACCGGAGCCGCCGCGCACGCACTCCGGGCACTGGAAGCCGACCGCGGCGCTTATCATGCACTCGGGGCAGATGGGCCGGTCGCAGCGCACGCAGCGCACGCCGGTCTCGCGGTCCGGATGCCGGTAGCAGCCGGGCAGCCCGCTCTCCCCGGCCGGCTTCCCCGCGCCGTCTCCCGGTGCCTGGTCCATCAGCTACCCGCGTCCCCTCTGTCTCCTCGCCTGCGTCGCGCTACGTCACGTGCATCGCCGCGTGCTTCACGGTGCGCCCGCGTACGCCCCCGTCGCCCACACCGCCGCGCGCGCGGGGCCCCCGCCCGGACCCGCCCGCCGCGGCACCTGCCGGTGATACGACGGGCGGGGCGCTCAGGTTCCCGGGAGTCAGCGCCGCGTGATCGTGACGGACTCGATGACCACGTCGTTGTCCGGGCGGTCGGACCGGTTCGTCTTCACGGCGGCGATCTCGTCCACGACCTTCTGGCCGGCCGCGTCGGCGACCTCGCCGAAGATGGTGTGCTTGCCCGTCAGCCAGGTGGTGGGCGACACCGTGATGAAGAACTGCGAGCCGTTGGTGCCGGGGCCCGCGTTCGCCATCGCCAGCAGGTACGGGCGGTTGAACGACAGGTCCGGGTGGATCTCGTCGCCGAACTCGTAGCCGGGGCCGCCGGTGCCGTTGCCCAGCGGGTCACCGCCCTGGATCATGAAGCCGCTGATGACGCGGTGGAACACGGTGCCGTCGTACAGCTTCTCGTGGGACACCTTGCCGGTCGCCGGGTGCGTCCACTCGCGCTCGCCGGTGGCGAGCCCGACGAAGTTCTGCACCGTCTTCGGCGCGTGGTCCGGCAGGAGCCGCACCTCGATGTCCCCGTGGTTCGTCTTCAGGGTGGCGTAAAGCTGCTCAGCCACGATGTGCCTTCCTTACGGATTCATTGCGTCCCCAGATCCTCGCACGCCCGCGCTGCCGATCCGCAGCGTCCCGCCAAGTCTCGGCAGTAACAGAACATGCCGAGTCGGTCCAAGCCGGGCATGATCTGTACTCAGGTGGACAGGCGAACAGTGCCACCTTCCCGCAAGGAGGAGAGTTTCGTGACCCGCAAGAACGGCACGCGCCCGGCCCCCGGCACGGCGAAGCACAGCGTGCAGCACGCGGCCGAGGTGGTGGCCCCGTACGCCACCTCCGCCAGGGAGCAGTGCACCCACATGGCACACGAGGCGCGCGAGCGGCTCGGCCCCAAGGTCTCCGATCTGGCCGACAGCGCCCAGGTGGCGTACGGCGCCCACATCGCGCCCCGGATGCACAAGGCGCGCCGGGCGATGCCCGACGAGCTGGACAGAACCGCCGCCGGCACCGCCCGCCGCGCGCGCGAAGCGGCGGCCTACGCCACCCCGCGCGTCGTCGGCGCCGCCGCCGCGGCGAAGGCCGCCGCGGCCGCCACGAAGGCCGCCGCCGGCCCCGTGACCCGGGCGGCCGCCGCCCGCGGCACCGCGGCGCTGTCGGCGCTGAAGGGCGAGGTGAGCCCGGAGGAGATCGGCGAACTGGCGCGCAAACGGCACCGCCGCGAGGTGGTCGGCCGTACGGCCAAGGGCACCGTGGTCGTCGGCGCCCTGGGCGCCGGGGCCGTCGTCGCCTGGCGCTGGTGGGACCGCCAGGTCAACCCGGACTGGATGGTGGAACCCCCGGAGGCCACAGAACCCGGCGCCGACGCGGCCTCCACCACCCGCATCGTCGACGACACCGAGTCCGCGGACCGCGAAACCCGCATCGACCGCGCCGACGCCGGCCCGGACCCGGACGCCCAGGCCCGCCAGGCGGCGGCCGACATGGACGCCGAGGGCGGCGGCACCCCGCGCTCCGAAGCGGGCTACCCGACGGACACGGGCCGTGCGTACTACGAACGCGAAGACGACCTCTGACCCACCCCCGAAACCCCCACGCGCAAACCCCGCCACCGGAGCCCCGCGGACCGGAACCCCCGGCCCGCGGGGTTCAACGGCCGAGATCGAACACGGGGACCCCGCTGGCCCTCGTACGCCGTGGCCACGGTTTCTCGCGTATGCGTCCGATTCTCGTCCCCTGACTAGGCTCGCCGCATGAGCGGTCAGAGCGGAGGGCTGAGGCGGCTGATTCGTGAGCGGGGTCTGCCCGATGCTGTCGGTGAGATTGCCACGCGCGGTGGTGCATCGCTCCACCCGGCTCTTGAGTAACGGAATGATCTGGTGCCGGTGGAGCAGCGACAGATCGTCACCGTGACCTGGTGGTAGGAACACATCCGACACAGCTCGCATGTCGATACTCTTCGGACCCAGTGCCGGACCGGGCTGAGGAAGTGGGTGAATCCGTTCGAGGCCGACGGTGGCGGCAGCCCTGTCGAGCCTGTCGGGGTGTCCGGGGCCGGAGTTGAACGTCCGCGACAAAACGAGCAGGGCGATCCTTCCGATCCCGATCGATTCGGTCGTGGTGATCGGACCGGTCCTCGCATCGAACCCAATCGGGACACCGGCGTGATCGAGGACAACACGGTCGTCGTGTGCGACGGCTACCTGGTGTGATGTGAAGTCGGTGCCCGTGGCGTAGTCGTCGACCCTCGTGGCGTAAACACGGACGCCACGGCGCCCGGTGGCGTAGCGAGGATCGGCTGAGCAGAAAACAGCCCCGAGACGGTGTGCACAAAATGCGTACCGCACAGCGTGCCGGGGCTGGCGACAGCCTGTCGCAGGCAGTCTCACCTGCTACGGAGATGGACTCTGGACGGACTCGATCAGGAGAGACCGCTGCAGCCAACGCCGAGGACTGCCGCGATCTCGACCGGGCGCCAGTTCCCCCTCTTCGTCTTCCCAGTCCGCTCGCTGCGGAAGGTCAGCGACTCCGGATGCATGCCGTCCCCACGTGTCGCTCGGTCTCGTCCGGCTGCCACCGCTCCGGCATCAACTGCGCTGCGGCGACCGCCTTCTCCTACAGCAGCTCCGTACAGAAGCCGGGCCACGCACCTCGGGATGGCCTGCCGAATGAGCCGGTCGCGGTCCTTGATGACCACGTCCCATACCTGGGAGAGCTGACCGTACGCCGTCGAGCCCCCGCCGCTGGCCTTCGGGCCGGGCGGCGGGGGCGGCTTCGTCGTCCCGCCAGCGCTTCCGCATCACCGGCCGGAGGATCTCGTCCGACCTGCACTGCTCTAGAGTTTCGACCTTCGATGAGGCAGGTCAACCTCCTCGTTGTCTCCACGTACCAGCTTCACTAGCGCCTGCGAGTCCTTCAGGCTCGTGAGCACGATGTCAGCCCCGGCCCGGCGCAACTCGGCTGATGAAGCAGGCCCTCCAGCTCGCCGGCTGACCGTCCGCCGCCGGCACAGCGGGCGGTCCCCATCTGCCCCGGCCGCGTCCCCCCGAGGCGGCTGTTGGCGGGGAGTCGCGCAGTCCCCTCCGATACCGAAAAACGTACCTCGTCACACTGGTTCGCAGCGGTCACTCACAAGGGTGGTCTGCCTTGTGATCGTCGGGGGACGTGGAGTGGACTCCATGCGGACTCTGATCATGGAAACGCCCCCTCGGAAGGGTCCTTCTGAGGGGGCGTTTCCAGCGTCTCACCTGCCACGCAGGTCCGTGGAGCCTAGGAGAGTCGAACTCCTGACATCTGCCATGCAAAGACAGCGCTCTACCAACTGAGCTAAGGCCCCGAAGCGCCCCCAGCCTACCCGCTCGGCGGGGGCGCTCGCATCGTGGTGATCTACGGGGGGGAGCGCCCGCGCCGGTCGGGGGCTAGTCGTCGCCCGGGCGGGTGGCCAACGTCACGGTGTCGCCCTCGGTCACCGGCTGGCCCGCCGGGGGGTTGTGCGCGAAGACGATCGCCTCGTCGTCCGTGGGCGAGCCGGGGACGAACTCGACGACCAGGCCCATGCCCTCCAGCTGCGCCCGCGCGTCCGCGACGCTCTTGTCGACCACGTCGGACGGCATCGTCAGCTGTTCCTCCTCCGGCTCGACGGCGACCGTCAGCGTGACCGTGTCGCCCTCCGAGGCCGCCGTGCCGGCCTCCGGGGACTGGGCGAGGACCGTCTCCGGGGCGGCGTCGCCCGTCTGCTGGTCCGTGCGCCCGACGGCGAAGCCCTGGCCCTCCAGGGTGGCCTTCGCGTCCTCGTACGACAGGCCGTCGACCTTCGGGACGTTGATCACCGCAGGCTCGGTCTCCTCCGGCGCGACGGCGACGGTCAGGGTGACGAGGGAGCCCTTCGCGGCCTTGGTGTCGGCCTCCGGGTCCTGGTCCAGGACCTCGCCCTCGGGCTCGCTGGACTCCTGGTCCTCCTGCTCGACGTCGAAGCCCTCGTCCCGCAGGGTGTCCTCGGCCTCGTCGGCGCTCAGGCCCGTCACGTCGGGGACGGTGACCTTCTGCACGCCCGCGCCCTTGGAGACGACGGCCGTGACGGTCGAGCCCCGCTCGACCTCCTCGCCGGCCGCCGGGCTGGTGCTGCAGACGGCGCCCTTGGGCTGGTCGCAGCGCTCCTCGCCCGACTTGGTGAGGGTGAGCTTGAGGTTGCTCATGGAGTTCTGGGCTTCCGGGAACTTCTCGCCGACGACGTCCGGCACCGTGACCGGGTCCTCCCCCTGGCTGCCGAAGAGGGACTTGCCGATGAAGATGGCGCCGACGAGGACTATGACGCAGGCCAGGATCAGCAGCACCGTGGACGTCGTGCCGCTGCGCTTCTGCCGGCGACGGCCGGGGCGCTCCTCGTAGCCCATGCCGCCGTCGTCGTCCCGCGCGGGCGGCAGCATGCTGGTGCCGTAGCCGTTCTGCGGGGACATGGCGGTGGTGGGGGTGTCGGCGGCGTAGCCCGCGGCGCCCATCGCGGCGGTCGCGGCGACGGGCAGGCCCTCCAGTGCGGCGTCGATGTCGGCGCGCATCTCGTCGGCGCTCTGGTAGCGGTAGTCCGGGTCCTTGACGAGCGCCTTCATCACGATGGCGTCCATCTCGGGGGTGACCTCGGGGTCGAACGCGCTCGGCGGCTGGGCCTCCTCGCGTACGTGCTGGTACGCCACGGCCACCGGGGAGTCGCCGACGAACGGCGGCCGGCCGGTCAGCAGCTCGTACAGCAGGCAGCCCGTCGAGTACAGGTCGGAGCGGGCGTCGACCTGCTCGCCCTTGGCCTGCTCCGGGGAGAGGTACTGCGCGGTGCCGATGACGGCGGCGGTCTGCGTCATCGTCATGCCGGAGTCGCCCATCGCGCGGGCGATGCCGAAGTCCATGACCTTGACCTGGCCGGTGCGCGTCAGCATGACGTTCGCCGGCTTGATGTCGCGGTGGACGATGCCGCTGCGGTGCGAGTACTCCAGGGCCTGGAGGATGCCGGTGCACATCTCCAGCGTGCGCTCGGGCAGCAGCTTGCGCCCGGAGTGCAGCAGCTCGCGCAGCGTGGAGCCGTCGACGTACTCCATGACGATGTACGGGATGGAGACGCCGTCGATGTAGTCCTCGCCGGTGTCGTAGACGGCGACGATGGCGGGGTGGTTCAGGGAGGCGGCGGACTGGGCCTCGCGGCGGAAGCGGGCCTGGAACGAGGGGTCACGGGCCATGTCGGTGCGCAGCGTCTTGACCGCGACCGTACGGCCGAGGCGGGTGTCGTGGGCGAGGTACACCTCGGCCATGCCGCCGCGGCCGAGCACCTGGCCCAGCTCGTACCGCCCGCCGAGGCGACGCGGCTCTTCCATAGCTTCTCCCAGCCCTCTTCCGTTCGTGCTCCCGTGCCGAAGCGGAGCGCCGGCACGGGGTGCCCGGCTCGTGCTGCTCGGCCATACCGTACCGGGCCCGGATGACACCGTTCGGGCGAGTCCGTCAGCCGATATCCGACCGGTATCCGCCCGCCCTCCGGTGACGCCGGGAACCCGCCCCCCGGTTCCCTCACCGCCCCAGCGCTGCCTCCATGACGCTCTTGGCGATCGGCGCCGCGACGCCGCCGCCGGAGATGTCGTCGCGGTCGGCGCTGGCGTCCTCGACGACGACCGCGACGGCGACCTGCTCGCCGCTGTCGGGGTCCTCCGCGTACGAGATGAACCAGGCGTACGGCAGGTCCCGGTTGTCGATGCCGTGCTGCGCGGTGCCGGTCTTGCCGCCGACGGTGAGGCCGTCGATGCCGGCGTTGGAGCCCGTGCCCTCGTTGACGACGGTCTCCATCATCTCCTGCATCTTCTGCGCGTTCTCGCCGGACATCGGCTCGCTGAGCGTCTGGGGCTGCGTCACCTCGATGTCGTTGAGGTTCGGCGCGACCAGCTTCTCGACCATGTACGGCTTCATCAGCTCGCCGTCGTTGGCGACGGCCGACGCGACCATCGCCATCTGCAGCGGCGTCGCGCGGTTGGACGCCTGGCCGATGCCGCCCATCGCGTTCTGCGGGCGGTCCATCTCCGGGTAGACGCTCTCGGCGGCGCGCACGGGGGTGTCCAGCTCGGGGTTGCCGAAGCCGAACCGCTCGGACATGTCGATCATGGCCTCGTTGCCGAGCTTGTCGCTGATCATCGCGTAGACCGAGTTGCACGACCACTGCAGCGCCTCGCGCAGGGTGGCGTCCTTGCACACGCCCTTGACCTCGTTGCCCAGGGTGTTGGTCGACAGCGGCAGCTTGTACGTCTCGGGGGCGCCGGTCGGCTCGTCCATGTCGTACTCGCCGCTCTCCAGCGCCGCCGCGGCGGTGACGACCTTGAACGTGGAGCCGGGCGGGTACGTCTCGCGCAGCGCCCGGTTGAGCATCGGCTTGTCCTTGTCCTCGTTCAGGGCGACCCAGTTCTTCGAGTCCTCGCTGGAGTTGCCCGCGAACGACGACGGGTCGTAGCTGGGGCTGGTGGCCAGGCCGAGGATCGCGCCGGTCTCGGGGTCGAGGGCGGCGACGGCGCCCTTGCGGTCGCCCAGGCCCTCGAACGCGGCCTTCTGCACCTTCGCGTCGAGGGTGGTGACGACGTTGCCGCCCTTCTTGTCCTTGCCGGTGATCATGTCGATCGTGCGGTTGAAGAACAGCCGGTCGTCGTTGCCGGTGAGGATGCCGTCGTTCAGCGCCTCCAGCTGGTTGGCGCCGAACGCCTGGGAGGCGTAGCCGGTGACGGGGGCCCACAGCGGGCCGTCCTTGTACGTGCGCTTGTACTTGAAGTCGCTGCCGGAGGTCTCGGTCGAGCCCGTGACGGCCTTGTCGCCGACGATGATGTTGCCGCGGGGGTGGGCGTAGCGCTCGATGGCCACGCGCCGGTTGTCCTCGTGGGTGCGCAGCTCGTCCGCCTGGACGAACTGGATCCAGTTGACCCGGACGAGCAGGGCCATCACGAGCAGCCCGCAGAAGACGGCGACGCGGCGGAGTGGCTTGTTCATGTGCGGACCACCTGGGTCATCTCGGCGTCGGGTGAGGGCGCGGGCGCCGGCGCGGGTCTGCGCGCGGTGTCGCTGATGCGCAGCAGGATCGCGACCAGCGCCCAGTTGGCGATGACCGAGGAGCCTCCCTGGGCGAGGAACGGCATCGTCATGCCGGTCAGCGGGATGAGGGCGGTGACGCCGCCGGCCACGACGAAGCACTGCAGGGCGAACGCGCCGGACAGGCCGACCGCGAGCAGCTTGCCGAACGGGTCGCGGGCGGCGAGCGCGGTGCGCATGCCGCGCTCGATGAGGAGCCCGTAGAGGACGATGATCGCCATCAGGCCGGTCAGGCCCAGCTCCTCGCCGACGGTGGCGAGGATGTAGTCGCTCTTGGTGGCGATGCCGCCGATGAGGCGGGAGTAGCCCTGGCCGAGGCCGGAGCCGAAGAGGCCGCCGGAGCCGAAGGAGTACATCGCCTGCGCGGTCTCGGTCACGCCGTCGTTGACGGGGCTGCGCGCCAGCGGGTTGAGCCAGTTGTCGACGCGGTCGCCGATGTGGCTGTTGACGGAGGCGACGCTGACCGCGCCGAGCACGGACAGCAGCAGGCCGAAGACGATCCAGCTGGTGCGCTCGGTGGCCACGTACAGCATGACCACGAACAGGCCGAAGAACAGCAGCGAGGTGCCGAGGTCGGTCTCGAAGACCAGGATCATCAGGCTGAGACCCCAGATCACCAGGATCGGCCCGAGGTCCCGCCCGCGCGGCAGGTACAGCCCCATGACGCGGCGGCTGGCCAGGGCCAGGGCGTCCCGCTTGACCATGAGGTAGCCGGCGAAGAAGACCGCGATGACGATCTTCGCGAACTCACCCGGCTGCAGCGAGCCGAGGCCCGGGATGCTCACCCAGATGCGGGCGCCGTTCACCTCGGCGCCGAGGCCCGGCACCATCGGCATGATCAGCAGGCCCAGCGCCACGGCCATCGAGATGTACGTGTAGCGCTGCAGGACCCGGTGGTCCTTGAGGAAGAGCAGCACGCCGACGAAGAGGGCGACGCCGACCGCGGACCACATCAGCTGGTCGGGCGCCATCGGGCCGCCGAGCGCGTCCGTGGTCAGCGAGGGCTCCTGGTCGAGGCGCCAGATCAGCACCAGGCCCAGACCGTTGAGGAGGGTCGCGATGGGCAGCAGCAGCGGGTCGGAGTACGGGGCGAACTTCCGTACCACCAGATGCGCCACGGCGGCCAGGCAGCCGAGGCCGGCGGCGTAGCCGAGGACGCCGGCGGGCACCGAGTCGTCCTTGGCCAGGCCCACGTTCACGTAGGCGAAGACCGGGATCAGCACGGCGAAGACGAGCATCGCCAGCTCGGTGTTGCGCCGGCTGGGCGCGGCCACCGAGCTGATGGTGCTGGTGTGGCTGCTCACGAGCGGTCGGCCCCCCCACGGGTTATTGCTTCGGGCACTGTTTCGCCAGTTTCTGCTCTTCCTCGGTCAACGAGGAACCCGGCGCCGGCGTCCCGGACTTGTCGTCCCCGGCCTTGTCCCCGCCGCTCCCGGGCTCGCCCTGCTGGTCGGGGTCCTGCCCGTCGGGGTTCTGCTTCTCCTGCTCCTGCTGCCGCCGCTCGTCCTCCCGCACGCGGTCGGCCGCGGCCTGCTCCTCGGCGACGGTGCGGCAGATCTCGGCCTGCTGCTGCAGGTCGGCGACCTTCGCCCGGGCGTCGCCGAGGCTCTCCTCGGCGATGTTGTCCTCGACGCGGTTCTGCTGGTACGTGGGGAGGTACTTCAGTTCGATGTCCGGGTGGTCCTCGTGGACGGAGGACAGGCTCATCCAGGCGAGCTTCTGGTCGATGCCCTGGTATACGGCGACGTGGTCGTCCTTCGTGCCGACGTAGTACTGGGACTGCGTCCAGTCGTACGCCTTGTAGCCGCCGAACCCCAGGCCGCCGAGGACCACGGCGAGCAGCAGCCCGCGCTTGAGCCACTTGAAGCGGGGCGGCGCCTTGACGAAGTCCTCGTCGTTGTACGACAGGCCGTACGGGTCGCCGCCCTCGCCGGCCGGGCCGAAGCCCCCGGCCTGCGGCGGCGCGGGGCGGCCGAGGCCGGCGGCGCGGGCGGCGGGGGTCTGCATGCCGGCGGTGTCGATCTGGTGCTGGTTCTCGGCGACGGCGCCGACGACCAGGGGGGCGTCGTGGAGCCGGCCGGCCATGGTGTCGTCGTCGGTGGCGTCGAGGACGTCGGCGACGATGACGGTGATGTTGTCCGGGCCGCCGCCGCGCAGCGCCAGCTCGATCAGCTCCTGCACGGTCTCCTGCGGCCCGGCGTAGCCGGCGAGGGTGTTCTCCATCGTCTCGTGGCTGACCACGGACGACAGGCCGTCGGAGCAGACCAGGTAGCGGTCGCCGGCGCGCACCTCGCGGATGGACAGGTCGGGCTCGACCTGGTCGCCGCTGCCCAGCGCGCGCATCAGCAGCGAGCGCTGCGGGTGGGTGGTGGCCTCCTCCTCGGTGATGCGGTTCTCGTCGACGAGCCGCTGCACCCAGGTGTGGTCCTTGGTGATCTGCGTCAGGACGCCGTCGCGCAGCAGGTACGCGCGGGAGTCGCCGACGTGCACCAGGCCGAGGCGCTGGCCCGTCCAGAGCAGGGCGGTGAGCGTGGTGCCCATGCCCTCCAGCTGCGGGTCCTCCTCGACCATGCGGCGCAGCCGGTCGTTGGCGTGCTCCACGGTGCCGCCGAGCGCGGTGAGCAGGTCGGAGCCGGGGACGTCCTCGTCCAGGGCGACCATCACGGAGATGACCTCGGAGCTGGCGACCTCGCCGGCGGCCTGGCCGCCCATGCCGTCGGCGATGGCGAGCAGCCGGGGGCCGGCGTAGCCGGAGTCCTCGTTGTGGTCACGGATCATGCCCTCGTGCGACCCGGC
The DNA here is from genome assembly GCA_000514715.1 of Streptomyces sp. CNH099. Classification (GTDB taxonomy): domain Bacteria; phylum Actinomycetota; class Actinomycetes; order Streptomycetales; family Streptomycetaceae; genus Streptomyces; species Streptomyces synnematoformans. The sequence goes on from AZWL01000005.1 coordinate 366,995, forward strand.
GGCGAAGCGCAGAGAGAGGCTCATGCGCACCTCGCCGGTCGGCTCCGGGTACATCCGCATGGTGCCCGCCCTCCGGTCATGGTCTTCTACTTCCGCAGCTCGATGACGGTCTTGCCGATCCGGATCGGTGCGCCGGGCGGGATCGGCACCGGCGAGGTGAGCCGGGTCCGGTCGAGATACGTGCCGTTGGTGGATCCGAGGTCCTCCACGATCCAACGCCCGTCACGGTCCGGATAGATCCTGGCATGCCGCGAGGAGGCGTAGTCGTCGTCCAGCACGATTGTCGAATCGTGGGCCCGCCCCAGGGTGATGGTCTGCCCCTGGAGGGTGACGGTGGTGCCGGTGAGCGACCCCTCGGTGACCACGAGCTTGGTCGGGGCCCCGCGCTGCCCCCGGCGCCCGCCGCGGCCGCCCCTGGCGTCCTGCGGCGGCGCCTGCGGGCGCGGCGGAGGCCGGTCCTGGGCGGCCGCCGCGCGCCGGGTGACCCGGGTGCCGAACAGGTCGCTGCGGATGACCTGGACGGCGACGATGACGAACAGCCACAGCACGGCGAGGAAACCCAGCCGCATGACCGTCAGGGTCAGCTCTGACATCGGCCCCGCTTCACCCTTCGGCTTGCCGGTAGAGGACGGTGGTGCTGCCCACGCGGATGCGTGAGCCGTCGCGGAGCGTAGCGCGCTGGGTGTGCTGGTCGTCCACCACGATGCCGTTGGTGGACCCGAGGTCCTGCACCATCGCGCCGCCGTCGAAGGTACGGATCTCGCAGTGCCGGCGGCTGACGCCGGGGTCGTCGATCCGTACGTCGGCCTCCGTGCTGCGGCCGAGGACCAGCGACTGCCTGGTCATCTGGTGCCGGACGCCGTTGATCTCCAGCCAGTGGCGCAGCCGGCGCGCGCCCCCCGGCGGAGGGCCGGGCGGGGGCCCGCCGGGCGCGGGGGCGCCGGGCGCCCCCGGCGGCGGCGCCGCGGGCATCGGCGGCGGCTGGTGCCGCGGCGGGCGGCCGTAGGCGCCGTAGTCTCCGCCGGGGCCGCCGGGGCCGCCGGGGCCGCCCGGCTGCGCCCCGTAGCCGCCGGGGCCGGTGGGGGCGGGGGGACCGGGAGGCGCCCCCGGCGCGGCGGGCGCGCCGCCGGCGTGCGGGCGGCTCGCGGGCGCCTGGGAGTGGCTGCCCGCCAGGGTGCGGCTGCGGATCCGGTAGAGGCCGGTGTCGAGGTCCTCCGCCTTCTCCAGGTGCACCTTTATCGGGCCCATGAAGGTGTAGCGCTGCTGCTGCGCGTAGTCGCGCACCATGGCGGCCAGCTCCTCGCCGAGCTGGCCGGAGTACGGAGCGAGCCGGTCGTAGTCGGGGGCGCTCAGCTCCACGATGAAGTCGTTGGGCACGACCGTACGCTCACGGTTCCAGATGGTGGCGTTGTTGTCGCACTCGCGCTGCAGGGCGCCGGCGATCTCCACCGGCTGCACCTCGGACTTGAACACCTTGGCGAAGGTGCCGTTGACGAGACCCTCCAGACGCTGCTCGAAGCGCTTGAGTACTCCCACGGGGCACCTCCTCTCCTTCCGGCCTTCCCGCCGGGCCCTCGAACATGCTGCTCGTACTGCTCGCTGATCGTATCCACGCGCGGGGGAATGGACTGGTTCCCGGTCCCCGCCGCCGGTACGCGGTGTCCTCTCTCACACCCGTCTCACACCTGCCGGCCGGCTGTCCGGCCGGGCTTCTCCACCGTCCGCCCAGGCGTCCACTGGGGATGGTACGGGCGGCTCCTCCCAGTGTCCCGCATCGCCGGCCCCCGGCGGTCGCGGTGCGGGCAAAACGGATGTGATCCGGGTCCGGACAGCGTGCTAGGCTTCCTGATGTCAGCACGGCCCAGGCCCTGTCTCGGTCATGTGCGGCACACCCTTTGCGCGGGTGGCGGAATAGGCAGACGCGCTGGATTCAGGTTCCAGTGTCCGAAAGGACGTGGGGGTTCAACTCCCCCCTCGCGCACCACACAGCATGATCGAAGGCACCCGGTTGCCGGTGACGGACGTCACCGGCGTGGGTGCCTTCCGTCGTTCCGGTGCGTGCCCGCCCCGGCGATGGCGCACGCATACACACCCGCCCCGTACCTCCATCGGGCGAAGGGGCCGCGGACTCCCCGTCGCTATCGCTGTGCACCCCGGCCAGCAAGGGGACGCCCCCGGTCCGCGGCGGGCAAGTATGTGTCATTGCCCCGGCCGGCCGGACAGGACTCCTGCCGCGGAGGGATCCGGCGCGGGGGATTCCCGCCGTACGGGTCGGGGAGGGCTACTGCCCTGGTGGGAGCGGTGCCGGCGCTGGTTTTCCCGCGCTCCGTACACCGTGCCGGAGCGAGGTTGCGAATGCCGCTTTCCGGGCAATCAGCGACAGAAAGTGATTGATTGACAGCGCGAGAGATGATCGCGCACACTCGGGCTCGATTTTCGCCGATCGGCGTGTCAAACGGGGCGGCGGCCAAGGGGGTTGGCCGCTGGGAGGAGTGAAATGACGGGGCAGCAGGCACGGGTGTCCACGGAGCTTCCGGCGGTGCTGGACGGCTTCGACCTCACCGATCAGGAGCGGTTCACCGACGGCTTCCCGCACGAGGTCTTCGTCCGGCTCCGCGAGGAGGCCCCCGTGCTGTGGCACCCGCCGGGGACGACCGTCGACGGCGAGGGCTTCTGGGTGCTGTCCCGGCACGCCGACCTGAAGGCGGCGGCCGAGGACCCGGTGTTCTCCTCCAAGGGCGGCGGCGGGCGCGAGGGCGGCGGGACGCACATCGACGACCTGAAGCCCGGCGTGCACGCCGGCAGTCTGATCAACATGCAGGACGATCCGCGGCACCGGATGTTCAAGGACCTGGTCAGCCCGCCCGTCGCCCGGCAGGCCGTCGAGGCGCGGCTGCCGCAGCTGCGCGAGGTGGCGGCCCGGCTCGTCGGGCAGGCCCTCGCCCGGGGCCGGGTGAACTTCCAGCCGGCCGTGACCGCCCCGTACACCATCGAGTGCGTGGGCAGGGTGCTGGGCGCGCCCGAGGCGGACATGCCGCAGCTCATCGAGTGGGGGGAGACCCTCGCCGGGTTCGAGGAGCGCCTCTCCGGCAAGGTCAACCGGGCGGCCACCGAGACCCAGTACGCGATGTACGAGTACAGCAAGAAGCTGATCGCGGCGAAGCGCGCCGCGGGCGGCCCGCCGGCGGACGACCTCATGTCCGTGCTGGCGCACCGGGACATCCCCGCGGACCGCGGCGAGGAGCCGCTGTCGGAGTACGAGCGCGAGGCGTTCTTCTGCCTCGTGCTGATCGCCGGCAGCGAACCGCCGCGGAACGCGTTGGCGACCGGCGTCCTCGCGCTCGCCCAGCACCCCGAGCAGTGGCGGGCGCTGCGCGCCGACCGCTCCCTGCTGCCGGGCGCGATCGACGAGATGCTGCGCTGGTCCACCCCCACGCCGTACAACCGGCGCACCGCGACCCGCGACACCGTCTTCCGCGGCACCGAGATCAAGGCCGGCGAGAAGATCACCTTCTGGTGGGCCTCCGGCAACCGGGACGGCTCCGTCTTCGACGACCCGACGACCTTCGACATCCGCCGCTCCCCCAACCCGCACCTGGCCTTCGCCCACGGCACCCACTCGTGCCTGGGCGAGCAGCTGGCGCGGATCGAGATGCGGGTGCTCCTGGAAGAACTCCTCGACCGGGTGGCGGAGATCCGGATCGACGGCGACGTGACCTGGGCCCCGAGCAACAAGCACACGGTCATCCTGCGCATGCCCGTCGAGCTGGTTCCGGCCACCGCGGCCTGACACCACCTCGCAACGGGACTTCACCATCACACGGGGAGCGAGTGAGCATGGCGGAAACATCAGAGACGTCGGCCGCGGCGGGTGACGCGGGCGCGGAGGGTACGGAGGACCCGGGCATCGACCCGGCGATCTTCTCGCAGCTGCTGCCCTTCGACCCCTTCGACCCGGCCTTCCACGCCGACCCGTACGCGGTCTACCGCAAGATCCGCGAGCAGGGCCCGGTGACCCGTACGCCGCTGGGACTCGTCGTCGTCCCCGGGCACGCCGGGGTCTCCGCGGTACTGCGCGACAACCGGTTCGGCTGGGGCGACGGCGCCACCGTGGCCGAGCACTTCAGCGAGGCGCCCGACGGCACCACCGTGCGCCCGTTCATCTTCATGGACCCGCCCGACCACACCCGCATCCGCGGGCTGGTCGGCCAGGCGTTCTCGGCCCGCCGCGTCGACGCGCTGCGCGCCCGGGCCGGGGAGCTGGTCACCGAGCTGATCGACAAGGCCGTCGCGGCGGCCGACGGCGGGCCCGTCGACCTGATCGACGCGGTCGCCCACCCGCTGCCCGCGATCCTCCTCGGCGAGCTGATCGGCGTGCCGCCGGAGAAGCACGAGCGGTTCCGCGCGCTGTCCACCGACATCGCCCACGGCCTCGACCCGAGCCTCTTTCTCACGCCCGAGGAGGTCACCCGCCGCGACAGCGCCCGGGCCGAGCTGTACGAGTACTTCGGCCGGCTCGCCGAGGAGCGCCGGGCCGCGCCCGCCGGGGACCTGATCAGCGAGCTGGTCACCGCCGAGGACACCGACGGCGGGCTCACCGGCCACGAACTCGTCGTCACCCTCACCCTGCTGCTGTCCGCCGGGTTCGCGCTCACGGTGAACCTGATCGGCAACGGCATGTACGCCCTGCTCCAGCACCCCGGCCAGCTGGCGTGGCTGCGCGAGCACCCCGAGGACGTCCCCGCCGCCGTCGAGGAGATGCTGCGCTACGACCCGCCCGGGCAGATGATCTCGCGGGTCGCGCTGGAGGACGCCGAGGTCGAGGGCGTGCCGGTCGCCGCCGGCGAGCAGGTGATGCTGATGATCGGGGCCGCCAGCCGCGATCCCGAGGTGTACGAGGACCCCGACGCGCTGGTGCTGTCGCGGCCCGCCGGCCGGAACCTGGGCTTCGGCCTCGGCGTGCACTTCTGCGTCGGCGCCCCCATCGCCCGGCTCGCCGCGCAGGTCGCGGTGGCGAAGCTGGCCGCGCTGGACCTGGAGCTGGAGACGGCGACGCCGCCGCGGGCCCCGTACATCATCACGCGCGGGCTGCGGGAGCTTCCGGTGCGCCTCGCCGCGGCGGACTGATCGACCGGCCGGCCGGCTGACCGGTCCTTTCGGCACCGGGCACCGCGGAGCGGGCGGCGCGTCGGCGACACGCGCGCCGCCCGGCCGGGCGCGGAGCGACGACGCACGCGCCCGTACCCGACCCGCGCCCGCCCGCCGGACCGTACGGGGGAGTCATGAGCGAGAGAAGCGACACACACGAGAGGAACGGCGGCGCGGACGGGACGGCCGACCGCCGGATCGCCGTGGTGGGGATCGCCTGCCGCGTGCCCGGGGCGGCCGACCCCGCGGCGTTCTGGCGGCTGCTCCGCGACGGCGTCGACGCCGTCGGTCCCGCGCCCGCGGGGCGCGGGCTGCCCGCGGACGTCCACGGCGGGTTCCTCGACGAGGTCGACGGGTTCGACGCCGCGTTCTTCGGCATGTCGCCGCGCGAGGCCGCCGCCGTCGACCCGCAGCAGCGCCTCGCGCTCGAACTGGCCTGGGAGGCGCTGGAGAACGCCGGGCTGCGCCCCGGAGCGCTCCGCGGCAGCCGCACCGGCGTGTTCGTCGGCTCGATGACCGACGACTACGCCCGCCTCCAGCACGCCGCCGGCGCGCTCACCGCGCACAGCACCACCGGGCTGAGCCGCGCCGCCACCGCCAACCGCCTGTCGCACCTGCTCGGCCTCGCCGGCCCCAGCCTCGCCGTCGACACCGCCCAGTCCTCCGGGCTGGCCGCCGTCCACCTGGCGGTACGGAGCCTCCTCGCCGGCGAGTCGACCCTCGCCCTCGCCGGCGGCGTGCACCTGAACCTCCTCCCCGAGGGCTTCGCCGCCGCCGAACTCTTCGGCGCCCTCTCGCCGGACGCCGCCGACGCCCGCTGCCGCGTCTTCGACGCGCGGGCCAACGGCTACGTACGCGGCGAGGGCGGCGGCGTCGTCGTCCTCAAGCCGCTCGCCGCCGCGGTCGCCGACGGCGACCCGGTCCACGGCGTCATCCTCGGCAGCGCCCTCGGCAACGGCACCGGCCACACCCTGACGGCCCCCGACCCCGCCGCGCAGGAGCGCGTCATCCGCGCCGCGTACCGGGACGCCGGGGTCGACCCGGGCGAGGCGCAGTACGTCGAACTCCACGGCACCGGCACCCCGATGGGCGACCCCGTCGAGGCGGCGGCCCTCGGCGCGGCGCTGGGGACGGCGGGACGCGCGGCCGGCGGGGAGCTGGCCGTCGGGTCGGTGAAGACCAACATCGGGCACCTGGAGGGCGCCGCCGGGGCCGTCGGCCTGATCAAGGCCCTGCTGAGCCTGAAGCACCGGGAGCTGCCGGCCAGCCTGCACTTCGAGCGGCCCCACCCGGAGATTCCGCTGGACGAGCTGAAGCTGAGCGTACGGGGGACGCCGGGCCCGTGGCCGCGGCCCGGCGGGGAACGGCTCGTCGCGGGCGTCAGCTCGTTCGGCATGGGCGGCACCAACTGCCACGTGGTGCTCGCCGACTGGCGGCCGGCCCCGGCCGGCGGCGGGCGCGACCGCTCGTACGGCACGCTGCCGTGGCCGGTGTCGGGCCGCAGCGCGGCGGCGCTGCGCGCGCAGGCCGCGGCGCTCACGGCGTACGCGACCGGGGCCGGCGAGGACGGGCTGCCGGACCTGGCGGGCTCGCTGGCCACCACCCGCACCGCGTTCGAGCACCGCGCCGTGGTGCTCGGCGAGGGCCGCGAGGCGCTGCTGTCGGGCCTGGCCGCCGTGGCGGAGGACCGGGCCGCGCCGAACGTGCTGCGCGGGACGGCCGCCGCGCGGCCGGGGGAGCGGACGGCGTTCCTCTTCTCCGGGCAGGGCAGCCAGCGCGTCGGCATGGGGCGCGGGCTGTACGAGACCTTCCCCGCGTACGCCGAGGCGTTCGACACCGTCTGCGCCGCCCTCGACCCGCACCTGCGGCGCCCGCTCCGCGACGTCGTCTTCGCCGAGGCGGAGCTGCTGGCCCGCACCGAGTACACCCAGCCCGCGCTGTTCGCCGTCGAGGTGGCACTCCACCGGCTGCTGGAACGCTGGGGCGTCACCCCCGACGTGCTCCTCGGCCACTCCGTCGGCGAGCTGGCCGCCGCGCACGTCGCCGGGGTCCTGGACCTCGCCGACGCCGCCGCCCTCGTCACCGCCCGCGGCGCGCTCATGCAGGCACTCCCCGCGGACGGCGCCATGGCCGCCGTCGAGGCGAGCGAGGCCGAACTGCGCGCCGCCCTCGCCGAGGACGGGCCGGAGGCGGCCGGCCGGCTCTCCGTCGCCGCGCTCAACGGCCCCGCGGAGACCGTCGTCTCCGGCGACGCCGACGCCGTCCGCGCCCTCACCGCCGCCTGGTCCGCGCGCGGCCGCAGGACCACCGCGCTGCGCGTCAGCCACGCCTTCCACTCCCCGCACATGGACGGCATGCTCGACGCCTTCCGCCGGACCGCCGCCCGCCTCACCTACCACCCGCCGCGCATCCCGATCGTCTCCAACCTCACCGGCGCCCCCGCCACCGCCGACGAGCTGTGCACCCCCGACTACTGGGTACGGCACGTCCGCGACACCGTCCGCTTCCTCGACGGCGCGCGCGCCGCGCACGCCGGCGGCGCCGCGGTGTTCGTCGAGGTGGGCCCGGGCGCCACGCTCAGCGGCCTGACCCGGGACTGCCTGGGGGAGGAGGCCGCGGCCGGGGAGGAGGCCGCGGCCGGGGAGGAGGCCGCGGCCGCGGCGCTGGTCCTGCCGACGCTCCGGCGGGACGTCGCCGAGGACCGCTCGGTCCTCACCGCCCTCGGCGAACTCCACGTGCACGGCACCGGGATCGGTTGGGACGCCTTCTTCGCCGACGCCGGCACGCGGCGGGTCGAGCTGCCGACGTACCGCTTCCAGCGCAGCCGCCACTGGACGGGCGGACCGCCGGAGGTGCGGCCCGCGGAACGGCCGGAGACGGCGGCCGCGCCGGCCGGGCCGGACGAGCCGGCCGCGGCCCCGGCGGAACAGGCCGAGCCGGCCGACGACCCCGGCCGCACCGACCCCACCGTCACTGACCTCGCAGATCTCACTGACCTCGTACGCAGCCACACGGCCGCCGCACTCGGCTACGACTCCGCCGCCGCCGTCGACACCGACACCGCCTTCCGCGACCTCGGCCTCGACTCCTACGGCGCCGTCGACCTACGGCGGCGCCTCACCGCCGCCGCCGGCGTGCCCCTCCCCAGCGGCGCCCTCTTCAACCACCCGACGCCCGCCGCCATGGCCGCCTGGCTGCACACCGCCCGCGGCGGTGCCGACACCCGGCAGGACCGGCACGGCGCACGACCCCCGGCCGCGGAGGACGACGATCCGGTGGTCATCGTCGGTATGGCCTGCCGCTACCCGGGCGGCGTCGGCTCGCCGGACGAGCTGTGGCGCCTGCTCGCGGAGGAGCGCGACGCGATCGGGGACTTCCCCGCCGACCGCGGCTGGGACCTGGCAGGACTGCACGACCCGGACCCCGACCGCGCGGGCACCTCGTACACCGCCCACGGCGGCTTCCTGGACGATGCGGCGGGCTTCGACGCCGAGTTCTTCGGGATCTCCCCGCGCGAGGCGCTGGCTATGGATCCGCAGCAGCGGCTCCTGCTGGAGACGAGCTGGGAGGCGTGCGAACGCGCCGGCCTCGCGGCCGCGACGCTGCGCGGCAGAGCGACCGGTGTCTTCGTGGGCGCCACGGCGCAGGACTACGGGCCGCGCATGCACGAGGCCGCGGACGGGCCGGAGGGGTACGTGCTCACGGGCACCACCCCGGCGGTCGCGTCGGGCCGCATCGCGTACGCCTTCGGCCTGGAGGGGCCTGCGGTGACGGTGGACACGGCGTGTTCGTCGTCGCTGGTGGCACTGCATCTGGCGGCGCAGTCGATACGCACGGGCGAGTGCGACATGGCGCTGGCGGGCGGGGTGACGGTGCTGTCGACGCCCGGCATGTTCGTGGAGTTCAGCCGGCAGCGGGGGCTGTCGGCGGACGGCCGGTGCAAGTCGTTCGCGGCGCAGGCGGACGGGACGGGGTGGGCTGAGGGCGTCGGCGTGCTGGTCCTGGAGCGGCGGTCGGTGGCGCGGGCGAACGGGCACCGGGTGCTGGCGGTGGTGCGCGGTACGGCGATCAACCAGGACGGCGCGAGCAACGGCCTCACGGCGCCGAACGGCCTGTCGCAGGAACGGGTGATCCGGGCGGCGCTCGACAGCGCGGGCCTCGGGCCCGGCGACGTGGATGCGGTCGAGGCCCACGGTACGGGGACGGAGCTGGGCGACCCGATCGAGGCGGAGGCGCTGCTGGCGACGTACGGCCAGGGGCGGGCGGGGGACCGGCCGGTGTGGCTGGGCTCGATCAAGTCAAACATTGGGCATGCGCAGGCGGCGGCGGGGGTCGCGGGGATCATCAAGATGGTCCAGGCGATGCGGCACGGGCGGCTGCCCAGGACGCTGCACGCGGACGAGCCCACCCCGCACGTGGACTGGGCCTCGGGTGCCGTACGGCTGCTGACGGAGGCGCGGCCGTGGCCGGAGGTGGGTCGGGCCCGGCGGGCGGCGGTGTCGTCGTTCGGTGTGAGCGGCACGAACGCGCACGTGATTCTGGAGCAGGCCGACGAGCCGGAGGCGGAGCGGGGCCCGGCGGCGCCGGGCACGGTCGTCTCGTGGCCGCTGAGCGCGCGGACGGTGCCGGCGCTGCGCGAGCAGGCGGAGCGGCTGCGCGAGTACGCGGAGGAGCACCCGGAGCCGCACGTCGGCGGGGTGGCGGCGGCGCTCGTAGGCCGCACGCACTTCGACCGGCGCGCGGTGGTGGTCGGTGGTGAGCGGGCGGGGTTGCTGGCGGGGTTGGAGGCGTTGGCGGCGGGGGTGCCGCATGAGGGTGTGGTGCAGGGCGGNGTGGTGCCGGGGAAGGTGGTGTTCGTCTATCCGGGGCAGGGGTCGCAGTGGGTGCGGATGGGTGCGCGGCTGTTTGAGGACTCTCCGGTGTTTGCCGAGGCGCTGACCGAGTGCGCCGAAGCTCTCGCTCCGCATACCGGGTTCGACCTTCTCGACGTGTTGACCAGCGCTGAACCCTCGGTGCTGGAGCCGGTGGAGGTGGTCCAGCCCGCGCTGTGGGCGGTGATGGTGGCGCTGACCCGCTGGTGGGAGTACCACGGTGTGCGTCCGGATGCGGTGATCGGGCA
>AZWL01000032.1 GCA_000514715.1 Streptomyces sp. CNH099
CCGTCGAAGGACAGCACGACGGTCCAGCCGAGGTACCGGTCCAGCCACTCGTACGGGCCGACCAGGTGCGGGACGAGGAACAGGGCGCCCCACAGGCCGTAGACGATGGAGGGGACGGCGGCCAGCAGGTCGATGACGTAGGCGATGGGCGCCGCCAGCTTCCGCGGCGCGTAGTGGGTGATGAACAGCGCGATGCCCACGGCGATCGGCACCGCGATGGCCATCGCGATGACCGACGAGACGACCGTGCCGAAGGCCAGCACGGCGATGCCGAACTTCGGCGGGACGGAGTTGGCGTCCCACTCGAAGGTGGTGAGGAAGTTGCCCTCGTTGTCCGCGAGGGCGATGGAGGCGCGGTACGCGAGGAACGCGGCGATCGCGCCCATGATCAGCAGCAACGTGATCCCGGACCCCTTGGACAGGCCGGAGAAGATCTTGTCGCCGCGGCGGGCGCCGCCCTTGCCGTCCGCCAGCAGGACCCGTGGCGGCGGTGGGGCGGGGGTGTCTATGTCGGTGGGTGGAGCAGTCATACGGGAATCTCCGGTCTGGTGTGGGGCGATGGCGCGGTCTGCGCCCGCGTCCCGGCGGCGGTGCACCGGATGGCCCCCCGCCGGCCGGACGGGGTGGTTCGCCGGCCGGCGGAGGGGCGGTTCAGGAAGGTCAGGACAGGCTGTCGACGGTCTCGGCGACCTCGGCGGCCATGTCCGCGGGCAGCGGGGCGTAGCCGACGTCGATGACCGACTGCTGGCCAGCCTCGCTGGCGGTGTAGCTGAGGAAGGACTTCATCGCGTCCAGGGACTCCGGCTTGTTGCCCTTGTCGCACGCGATCTCGTACGTCACCAGGGTGATCGGGTACGCGCCGTCCTCCTTGGTGGCGTAGTCCAGCTCCAGCGCCATGTCGGGCGCCTCGCCGACCCGCTCGCCGACGCCGATGGCCGTGGAGGCGTTCTCCACGGTGGCCGCGACCGGCTCGGCGGCGCCGGTGTCCAGCATGACGGTGGTCAGGTCGTTGGCCTCGGCGTGCGAGATCTCCATGTACGAGATGGCCCCGTCGGTCTGCTTCACCTGCGAGGACACCCCGGCCGAGCCGGAGGCGGCCTGGCCGCCCTCGATCGGCCACTTCTTGTCCGCCTCGTGCGGCCAGGCGTCGGGCGTGACCGTGTTGAGGTAGGCGGTGAAGTTGTCGGTGGTGCCCGACTCGTCGGAGCGGTGCACCGGCTGGATCTTCAGGTCGGGCAGCTCGGCGTCGGGGTTCAGCGCGGCGATGGCGTCGTCGTTCCAGTTGGTGATCTCGCCGCTGAACACGTTCGCCATGGTCTCGGCGTCGAGCACCAGCTCGTCCACGCCCTCGACGTGGTACGCGACGGCGACCGGGCCGCCGACCATCGGCAGGTTGATGCCCTTGCCGTCGGTGCAGACCTCCATGGACTTCTCGACCTCTGCCGGCTCCAGCGCGGAGTCGGAGCCGGCGAACGCGGTCTGGCCGCTGAGGAACTCCTCGATGCCGGCGCCGGAGCCGACCGGCTTGTAGTTGACCGTCACGTCGGGGCAGGCGGCCTGGTAGTCGGCGACCCACTGCTGGATGGCGTTGTCCTGGGCGCTGGAGCCCGAGGCGAGCAGCTCGCCGCTGCCGCCGCACTGGATGTCGCCGCCGGCGGCGGCGCTGCTCTCGCTGCTGCCGTTGCCGTTGGCGTTGTCGTCGCCGGAGTCGGAGTTGTCGTCGGAGCCGCACGCCGAGAGGACGAGGGCGCTGGAGAGGGCGAGTACGCCTGCGGCGGTGCGGTACCGGATCGTGCGCTGAGACTTCACTGGGGACTTTCCTTCCTGAGGCCGCACTCCAGAGGCGGCTTGATAACAAACAAATCGAGATACACGGGCATGTGGGGTCTAGGGCAGCTCCGCGGTCGGCGGCACGAAGCGGTAACCGACGTTGCGGACGGTGAGGATGATCCGGGGATCGTGGGGGTTGTCCCCGATGCGGTCGCGCAGCCGGCGGATGTGCACGGCGATCGTGTTGGACTTCGGTGCGCTGCCGCCCCACAGCTCGGCGCTGATCTGGTCGCGGGTGACGACCTTCTCGGAGTTGGCCACCAGCAGGTGCAGCAGTTTGAACTCGCGGAGCGGCAGCTGCACCAGCCGGCCGTCGACCCGGGCCTCGAAGGTGGCCGGGTTGACGCTGTACGGGCCGGAGGCGACCGTCTGGTCCACGTCGTACGTCGCCGGGCTGGCGACGCCGAGCATCTTCAGGACCTCGTACGGCCGGTAGGGGCGGGCGACGCAGGCGCTCGCCCCCGCGGTGAGCGCCTCGACGGCGTCCTCCGCGTCGTCGGGGCCGACGCCGATGATCACCGGCGTGGCGCTGCGGCGCCGCAGCACCTCCACCACCCGGGCGCCGGGGACGAGCGGCAGCTTGGCGCTGACCAGCACGGCGTCGGGGGACTGCAGGCCGACCTGGAGGAGCGCCTCCGCCCCGTCCGAGCAGAAGACGACCTTCACCTGATGGCCCGACAGGTGCTCCGCCAGTTCGTGCGCCACCTGTTCGTCCGGATCGGCGAGCAGCAGCACGTGTCCGTGCCGCTGGCCGGGTATCGCCGGTGTGTCCATCGGTGGGTCACCACCCCCTTCGTCGCGTCTCATGAAAATCCGTGCTGGAGGACTCGGCCGGTGGTGACGGTTAACTGAAGGTGAACATCGGAACAGGAGTGCGTGATCCCGTTATCGGTCCGTTATGAACGGCGTGATCCGCGGCGTCACGCGCCCCCCGGATCGCGTTCGCGCCCCCCGGCCGGGCCGCCTCACAGGCCGCCCGAGCCACCCGAGTCGCCGCCGGTGTCCCCCGTACCGCCGGGGCGGGCGCTGTCCTTCTTCAGCCGCTCCACATCGCGCTGCAGCTTGTTCTCCTGCACCTTGCTGAGCGGGATGTAGCCGGCCTCCGACGCGAAGTCCGTGTGGTTCTCCACGTAGAACTCGACGAACGTCTCCACCTCGGGGCGCTCCAGCGCCTTCGCCGACGGGTAGATGAACAGCGGCCGGGCCAGCGGCTTGTACGAGCCGTCCTGGACCGACGCCGTGCTCGGCGCGACGCAGCCGTCGCCGGCGTCGATCTCCAGCGCGCGCAGCTTGTCGCGGTTCTCGGCGAAGTAGGTGAAGCCGAAGTAACCGAGGCCGCCGGAGTGCTCCGCGACCCCCTTGACGAGGGTGTTGTCGTCCTTGCTCGGGGTGAAGTCGGAGCGGGACGCCTTCTCCTCGCCGTTGACGGCCTCGGTGAAGTAGTCGAACGTGCCCGAGTCGGTGTCCGGTCCGTAGAGCTGCAGCGGCTCGTCCGGGAACGCGGGGTCGACCTCCTGCCAGCTGGTCAGCGCGGAGCCGGGCTCCCAGATGCGCCTGAGCTGGTCGGTGGAGATGCAGTCGATCCAGTCGTTGGAGCGCGGGACGACGACGGTGAGCGCGTCGTTGGCGACGGTCAGCTCCCGGTAGGGCACGTCCCAGTTGGCGCAGGTCTCCTTCTCGAAGTCGTTGATCGGCCGGGAGGCGTCGGAGATGTCCGTCTCGCCGGCGCAGAACCGGTCGAAGCCGCCGCCGGTGCCCGAGGCGTCGACCTTGACCCGCACCCCGGTCTCCTGCCGGCCGAAGCGCTCGCCGGCGAGCCTCGTCAGCGGCTCGACGGTGCTGGAGCCGTCGATCGTGACGGTCCCCGTCAGCCGGTCGGCCTCCGCCTCACCGGCGCTCGCCTCGCTCTCCCCGCCGCAGGAGGCGAGGGAGGCGACGGCCGCCGGGGCGAGGAGGAGGGCGCCCAGGCGGGCTGCGGTCCGCTTCGTCTGCTTCGTGCTCATCGGCTCTCACTGCTCTCCGCTGATCGATTCGGACATAACTCGGGTCCTGTATCGAACTGACGGCAGTCGGCCATGCGGGGCGGCTTCGGTTAGCGCCGGGTGAACAGTGGACGACCCGGACATGACGCCGTTACGCATCCGTGAGGAAGGTTCGGATGGCGGAGTGAAAGCGCAGGTGAGGGTGGGTGTGCGCGCGGGCTGGGCGAGAGGCGCGCGGCGGGGCGCGCGGTGCGCGCGGGGGTCGCTAGATCGGATCTAGCGGGCGCTTGCCCGCGTCTGGCGCCTGAAGGGTGAACGGCCCGGGCGCCCCGCCCGGCGCCGGCCGAGACCCGGGAGGTGCCCGATGCGCAACGGTGAGTCCGGCGAGCGGGGTGCGCTCGGCCCGCACGGAACGACCCGTGCACCCGAGCCGCTGCGCGTCGCCTGCATCCTGGACGGCACGGCCGACGCCGAGTGCCGCCCCCCGGCGGTCGTGCCCTGGCTCGACGGCCTGGCCGGCGAGCGCGGCGACCTGGCGCTGTCCGTCGTCGACCTCGCGCACTACGACCTCCCGCCGCACTATGCCGGGCACCCGGCCGGGCAACTGCACTCGTTCACCGGGGAGCTGGCGCGGGCCGAGGGGTTCGTCGTCGTCACCCCCGAGTGCAACCGGAGCTTCCCCCCGCAGCTCAAGCAGGCCATCGACCTGAGCTACGACGAGTGGCACGCGAAGCCGGTCGGCTTCGTGTCGTACGGCTTCGGCTGCGACGGCGTGCACGCGGTGGAGCAGCTGCGCTCGGTCTTCACCGAGCTGCACACGGTCACCGTGCGGGACGCCGTCGGAATGGACCTGCGCCTGACCGATGAGAAGTTCCCGGCCGGCGGGTCCATCTACTCGGACGGGCTGGTACGCGCCGCCGGCGCCCTGCTGGACCAGCTCACCTGGTGGGGCCTGGCCCTCCGGGAGGCCCGCGCGGCGCGGCCGTACGTGGCGTAGCGGAAACCGTACACATATACCGAACACATACATACCGAACACATACATACCGAACACACATACCGAATGCTGGAGAACCTGGAGAGAACGACATGACCAACGACCCGTCCGGCCCGGCGATCGAGACGTCGGGACTGGTGAAGGTGTTCGGCGAGACCCGCGCGGTGGACGGCGTCGATCTCGTCGTCCCCCGCGGCACCGTCTACGGCGTCCTCGGCCCGAACGGCGCCGGGAAGACCACCACCGTCAAGATGCTGGCCACCCTGCTGCGCCCCGACGGCGGCGAGGCCCGGATCTTCGGCAAGGACGTCGTGCACGACGCGAACGACGTGCGCTCCCTGGTCAGCCTCACCGGCCAGTACGCCTCCGTCGACGAGGACCTGACCGGCACCGAGAACCTGGTGCTGCTCGGCCGCCTCCTCGGGCACAGGCCCGCCGCCGCGCGGGTGCGCGCCGCGCAGCTGCTGGAGGCGTTCGGCCTGGCCGACGCCGCGGCGAAGCAGGTGAAGAACTACTCCGGCGGCATGCGGCGCCGCATCGACATCGCCGCGTCCATCCTCAACACCCCCGACCTGCTGTTCCTCGACGAGCCGACCACCGGCCTCGACCCGCGCAGCCGCAACCAGGTCTGGGACATCGTCCGCGCGGTCGTCGCCCAGGGCACCACCGTCCTGCTCACCACGCAGTACCTGGACGAGGCCGACCAGCTGGCCTCCCGTATCGCCGTCATCGACCACGGCAAGGTCATCGCCGAGGGCACCAAGGGCGAGCTGAAGGCGTCCGTCGGCGCCGGCTCCGTCCACCTCCGGCTGCGCGACGCCGCGCGGCGCGCGGAGGCGGTCGCCCTGCTGGAGACCGCCCTCGCCGGCGTCCAGGTGCAGCTGGAGCCCGACCCCGTCGCGCTGACGGCCCGCGTCGGCGACGGCGACAACGGAAACGGGGCCGCGGCGCAGGCCGCCGCCGCGCTGGCCGAGCTGGCCCGCGCGGACATCACCGTCGACAACTTCTCGCTGGGGCAGCCCAGCCTGGACGAGGTCTTCCTCGCCCTCACCGACCGCCCGGCCGGTGCCGAGACCCAGGAGGCAGCAGCATGAGCACCGCGACCGAGACCCAGACCCGCACCGAGGAACTCGCGCCGGTCACCACCGAGAGCCTGGCGGAGTTGCTCGTGGCCAAGGAGCGGCCGCCACGGCCCAGTGCGTGGTCCGCCTCCCTGACCTTCGGCTGGCGGGCCGTGCTCAAGATCAAGCACGTGCCCGAGCAGCTCTTCGACGTCACCGCCTTCCCGATCATGATGGTGCTGATGTACACGTACCTCTTCGGGGGTGCGCTGGCCGGCTCCACCTCGGACTACCTGCAGTACCTGCTGCCGGGCATCCTGGTGATGAGCATCGTCATGATCACGATGTACACGGGCGTCTCCGTCAACACCGACATCGAGAAGGGCGTCTTCGACCGCTTCCGCTCGCTGCCGATCTGGCGCCCCGCGGTGATGGTCGGCTACCTGCTCGGCGACATGCTGCGCTACGCCATAGCGTCGGTCGTGATGATCGGCATCGGCCTCATCATGGGCTTCCGCCCGGACGGCGGCGTGGTGGGCGTGCTCGCGGGGGTGGCGCTGCTGATCGTCTTCTCCTTCGCGTTCTCCTGGATCTGGACGATGTTCGGCCTGCTTCTCCGTACGGAGAAGTCGGTCATGGGCGTCAGCATGATGTTCCTGTTCCCGGTGACGTTCCTCAGCGACATCTTCGTCGACCCGAAGACGATGCCCGGCTGGCTGCAGGCGTTCGTCAACAACAACCCGGTCACCCACCTCGCCTCCGCGGTCCGCGACCTGATGCACGGCGACTGGCCGGCCTCGGACATCGCCTGGACCCTGGGCTGGGCGGGCGTGATCGTGGCGGTCTTCGGCCCGATCACGATGCGCCTCTACGCCAGGAAGTAACCCATTCCGGCCGACGACCGGGTCCGCCCCCGCGGGAGGGGGCGGGCCCGGTCGCGTGCGTCTGCTAGGTTCGTGCGCATGTTCCTCCCCCGTGCATGAGAGCCGGCGCCGCCGCGCCCGCCGGGCGTGGCAGTACGCCGCCCCTGCACGCGTCTGCCGTTGAGGAACACCGCCATGTCCGCGCCCGTACCCGCGCCGTCCTACGCGGCCGTGCTGCGTATCCCGCACGCCTCCCGCACCTTCGCCGCCGCCCTGCTGGGGCGGTTGTCGTACGGAATGGTGCCGCTGGCGATGCTGCTCTCCGTCCGGGAGGCCACCGGGTCGTACGCCGCGGCGGGGCTCGCCGTCGCCTGTTTCGGCGCGACGAGCGTCCTGCTGTCGCCCGTGCGGGCGGGGTTCGTCGACCGGCACGGGCCGCGGCGGGCGCTGCCGCCGATGGCGGGCGTGTACGCGCTGCTGCTGGCCGCGCTGGCGGCCGTCACCGCCGGGGACGGCGTGGGCGCCGCGGCGGCCGCCGGGCCCGCGGCGGCGGCCGGGGCGTTCACGCCGCCGCTGGGGCCGGTGATGCGGGTGCTGTGGAGCGACCTGGTGCCGGCGCGGCTGCTGGCGCGGGCGTACAGCCTCGACTCCGTCGCCGAGGAACTGCTGCTCGTGGCGGGGCCGTTGCTGGTCGGGGCGGTGGTGAGCGTCGCACTGCCGGCCGCGGGGCTCGCCGCCGGCGCCGGGCTGATCCTCACCGGCACCCTGGCGCTGGTCTCCTCGCCGGCGGCGCGGTCGCGCACGCCCGCCGGGCGCCCGGTGCGTCGGACGCGGGCGCCCGGGCCCGCGCCCGGCCCCCGCCCCGCGCTGCTGCGCGGCAACCCCGCGATGCGGCAGGCCGTCGTCGGGGCCGCCGGGGTCGGGGCGTGCCTCGGGGCGCTGCAACTGCTCGTCGTCGCCTTCGCCGACGCGCACGGCGCCGACGGCCTCGTGCCCTGGATCCTCGCCGCGATGTCCGCCGGCAGCGCCGTCGGCGGCCTCGTCTACGGCGCCGTCGCCTGGCGCTCGTCCGTCGCCGGGCGGCTGCCGGTGCTCGCGGCGGCCCTGGGCCTGCTGCTCGCCGCCACCGGGCTCTCCCCGCACCCGTACGCCCTCGTCGCCTGGGCCGCCCTGTTCGGGCTCTTCGTGGCACCGGGCATCACGACCGCGTACCTCGTCGCCGACGCGTCCGCCGCCCCCGGCTCCCGTACCAGGGCGGGCGCGTGGGTCAACACCGCACTCAACGCCGGCACCTCCGCCGCCACGGCCGCCACCGGCCTGCTGATCGGCCGCGTCCCGCTCCCCCTCTGCTTCGCCCTGGCCGCCCTCCCCGCCCTGCTGGCCGCCGCCGCCCTCGTACTGACCGACTCCCGCCCCCTCGGCCCGTCCCGCGTCAGCGCACCCAGTTCTTGAGCGGCTCGGTGTCCAGTTCGATGCCGACGGGATCGGGCAGCGTGACGGTCTTGCCGACCGGTACCGTCACGATCTTGTCGTAGCGCGCGTCGCCCGGCTCCGAGTGGACCTTCACCTCGCAGGTATCGCGGTCGATGAGCAGATACACCGGGATACCGGTCTCGGCGTACGCGCGTGGCTTGTCCGTGCGGTCGCGTTGGTTGGTGTCGGAATCGCGGGAGGTGACCTCGACCACCATCAGAACATCATCGGGACTTGCCCATTCGCCCTGGCCGACGAACGTACCGCTCGGAGCAAGGCAGCCATCGGGCCGAGCGTTGCCTTGTCGATACTGCTCGATCCTCAGACCCTGTTCGGGGTAGAGCCACCATTCGGGATCGGACTGGATGCTCAAGCGCGTCAGCCACTCGATAATGCGCCCGTGGTCGCCGTCGGGCATGCCCTTCTCCCCGATCTTCCCGTAGATGAACTCCAAGCGCAGCGCCTCGTTCACACGAGCGCCGAGCTGGGCGAGCGCCTCAAAGTCCTTCTGGGTCATGACGGTCAGCGGCTCGTCGGCAACACCCATGGCGGACTCCTTCCGGGTCGGTGGTTCCTTACACGGTACGTGCCCACGTGCCGGACCGGCCTGGTGAAGTGCCGTCTGTGCCATGCCGGGAGTCTGGTATTCATTCCGGCGTGAAATCACTCCATTGGCCCCGTATTCACCCTCTCGAGTGACCGCTCACCCGCCGCGGGGGGTCCGGCGGCGGGGGCAGTGGTGGGCCGCGTGGAGGAGGGTCTGGACGGCGGGGCCGGCTTCGGCGGCGTCGGCCAGCGGGGCGGGGAAGGGGAGGCGGACGTCGCGGTGGGTGCGGGGGTGTTCGAGGCGCAGGGTGAGGCCGTGCCGGTCCATCGCCAGCGGGTGCACGCGGACCACGCCGTGCAGCGCCGCGGGGTCGACGAGGCGGGTCAGGGCGTCGACCGCGTCGCGGTGGCGGTCCGCCATGTGCAGCAGCATCGCCGGCTCCTGGTCGGCCAGCGGGTCGGGGCGGGCGGCGGCCAGTTCGTCCAGGTCCACCACCGCCACGTCCGGGGTCGCGGGGGCCGCGCCGTCGCCCGCGGTCACCACCAGCGCCTCCGCCGGGTCGAAGCCCAGCGTCAGCCGGTCCCCCGCCGCCGCCGGCGCCGCCGCCGGCTCCGGCTGCGTCCGCGCCGGCGCCAGCCAGCCGATCAGCGTCACCCGGGCGCGTACCCGGTCCCGTACGCCCACCGGCGCGACGTCCGTCAGGTGCAGCCGCACCGGCAGGTCGCCCGTGGGCGCGCAGACCACCCGGGCCGCGAGCGCGCTGTCCGCAGGCGGGTGCAGCCGCAGCAGCCACCCGGGTCCGGCCGCCGCGCCGGGTCCGGCGCCTGAGCCCGCGCCGGGGCCCGCGGCCGGGCCCGCCGTGTGCAGGCCCACCAGGTCGCAGCGGAAGCCGTCGGTCTCCAGCGTCAGCGACCCCGCGGTCGCCAGGATGGTGCGCACCCGCTCCGCGGGGGTGGGCGCCGCCGCGAGCGCGCGTGCGTCGTCGGGGAAAGCCATGCCGGTCCCTCCCTCAGCCGAGCCGGTCGGCGTTCTCGATGGCGTCCGCCAGCCGCTCCAGCACCGGCGCGAACCCGCGGTAGCTGTAGCGCTCCTCCATCGCCCAGGGGGTCGTCTGCCCGGCCTCGACGGCCGGGAGCCGGGCCCAGGTGGGCTTCTCGGCCAGCTCCTCGGGCGGCATGGCCTGGGTGCGGTTGTCGATCATGATCAGGTCAGCGTGGTACTTGTCGGTGTTCTCCCAGCTGAGGAACTCCCAGAAGCCCCACTCGTCGGACTTCTTGCCCGCCACGACGTCCACGCCGAGGTCGCGGAAGTAGTGCAGGTCGGTGTACGAGCCGGGGACGGCCACGTACATGTTGTCCTTGTCGCCGGTCATCGCCAGCACCTTGATCCCGCGCCTGGCCTTCGCCACCGAGCGCAGCCGGCTCTCGGCCTCCCGGAAGCGCTTCTTGTCGTCCTTCACGCGCGCGCTGTCCGTGTCGCCGCCGAGCGCCGCCGCCAGTTCCTCGTACCGGCGCAGCGGCTTCAGCAGGCTGGTGTGCGCGCCCTTGACGCCGATCGAGGGGGCGAGCGCGAAGATCTTCTTCCGGCTCTCCTCCGGTACGAACCACAGGTCGGGCGGCGGGAACATGTTGCTGACCAGCAGCTCGGGTGCGAGCGAGGCGTACTTCTCGACGTTGAACTCGCCCCACGCCTCGCCGAGGCTGACCAGCTCGTCCAGGTCCAGATCGCCCGCCTGCGGGTTGGGCCCGCCGTCGACCGGCTCGCTCGGGCCGAAGATCGCGGTGCAGGTCACGCCGTAGTCGTACAGCGCGGCGGCCGAGCTGACGAAGGCGACGATCCTCTCCGGACGGCCGCCGGTCTTCACCTTCTTGCCGCGGTCGTCGGTGAACGACCACCTGCCCCCGGCGCCCCCGGCACCGCCGGAACCGCCGCTCGGGGAGTCGTCGCCGCAGGCGGCGAGGAGGGCGGTGAGCCCGAGCGCGCCGCCTGCGGCCAGCAGGCCGCGGCGGGAGAGCGGGGCGGGTGTGGTCGGGCCGGTGGTGGCCAAGGCAGTTTCCCCCTCGGTCGGACGTGACTTAGGTGAGGCTAACCTAATATGCTCGACCGGGGAACCCGGGCCCGCGGCCCCGCGGCGCACGCCGACACGTGCGCGCGGAGCCGCCCGGCCCGGGGAACCGGAGTGCCCGTGACGGGACTTCGTCAGGCCCTGCCGCGGTCGTCAGGCCGTACCGCGGTCGTACACACGGACCTGGGGGAGGTGCCGCCACGGGACCCGAGGGTGCATCGGGGCCGCATGAGAACGGTCAGGCCCTAGGCTCCGATGCGCCCGCCGCCGGAGCGCCAGACGTTGACGACAGCCGGGCGGTTCGGCCTGCCCGGCCCGTCCGGCCACACCGAGCCCGGGTTCTCGTACGACGCGCCGTCGACCTCGCCCGGGTGCTGCACCGCGACCAGCACGCGGTCCTCGGCCACGACGGGCCCGCAGGTCTCCGCGCCCACCGGGACCGTGAGGAACTGCTTCACCTGCCCCTCGTACCGGCCCGTCGTCGCCACGCCGAACAGGCCGTCGTTGGCGCCCAGCGCGTTGCCGTCGGTGGAGATCCACAGGTTGCCGTACGGGTCGAACGCGACGTTGTCCGGGCAGGAGATCGGGCTGACCTCCTCCTTCGGGAAGCCCGCGAAGTACGTCGAGGGGTCGGCCGGGTCGCCGCAGACCAGGAACAGCCGCCAGCCGAAGCGGGTCGACGCCGGGTCGTTGTGCCTCTCGGTCAGCTCCAGGACGTGGCCGTGCTTGTTGGCGTTGCGCGGGTTGGCCTCGTCGGCCGCGGCGTTGTCGTCGACGCCGCGCCGGGAGTTGTTCGTCAGCGCAACGTACAGCTTGCCGCTGTTCGGGCTGGGCTCCACGTCCTCCGGGCGGTCCATCTTCGTCGCCCCGGCCCTGTCGGCGGCGAGCCGTGTGAAGACGTACACCTCCTCGGCGGTCATGCCCTCGACGAAGCTGCGGTCGCCGCTGGCCAGCTTGATCCACTCGCCGCCGCCGTCGAACTCGCCGTCCTCCGGCAGCGTGCCGCTGCCGTCGATCTCGCCCGCCGGGCTGTCGCCGGTGAGCTTGGCGACGTACAGCGTGCCCTCGTCCAGCAGCGTCATGTTGTGGGCGCGGGCCCAGCGGCTGTTGCCGCGCACCATGCGCTTGGCCGACACGAACTTGTACAGGTAGTCGAAGCGCTCGTCGTCACCCGAGTACGCCACGGCGCGGCCGTCGCGGGTCAGCCGGATGCTGGCGCCCTCGTGCTTGAAGCGGCCGAGCGCGGTGTGCTTGACCGGGGTGGAGTCGGGGTCGTACGGGTCGACCTCCACCACCCAGCCGAAGCGGTGCGGCTCCTGCGGCTCCTTGACGACGTCGAAGCGGTCGTCGAACCGCTCCCACTTGCGCTGCGTGGCGCCGCCGGACATGCCGTACCGGGCGAGGCGCTCCTTGGCGACCGGGTCGGTGACCGCACCGGCGTTGGCGAAGTACTGGTTGAAGTTCTCCTCGCCGGAGAGCACCGTGCCCCACGGCGTGGTGCCGCCCGCGCAGTTGTTGAGGGTGCCGAGCACCCGCCGCCCCGTCGGGTCCGCGGAGGTCTTCAGCAGGTCGCTGCCGGCCGCCGGGCCGGTCAGCTCGAACTCGGTGGTGGCGGTGATCCGCCGGTTGAGCGGGTGCCGCGGCACGGCCCGGAGGCTGCCGCCGCGCCGGCCCCACCGGCCCTCCTCCTCGACGGCCACGACGGACATGCCGTGCGCGGCCCAGGCGATCTCGACCTGCTCGCGGGTGACGTTCTCCGGGTCGTAGCCGGGGAACATGACCTCTTCGCTGGTGTACTCGTGGTTGGCCACCAGCAGCTGCCGGTCGCGCTCCCAGCGCAGCGGCAGCAGGGCGAGGAAGTCGTTGTTGTAGCCGAACTGGCCGGCCTGGGCGGCGGCCGACTGGCGGGCCGGGTCGAAGGCCGGGGCGCCGCGCAGGATCGGGTCGCCCCAGGCGATGACGACGTTCTGGTCGTAGCCGCCGGCGACGGTGACGGCGTCGTCGGTGTTGGGCTCGACGGCGTCGAAGCGCAGCCCGCGGGCGCCGCGGCCGTGGCCGTGCCCGTGGCCGTGTCCGTGGCCGTGTCCGCGGCCGAAGGTGCCGGCCGGCGCGGTGGGCGCCGCCGTCGCCGGCGCGGCGCCGACGATCCCGGCGCCGGCCGCGACCACGGTCACCGCGGCACCGGCGCGCAGCGCCCGGCGCCGCGAGACGGCACGGGCGACGATGTCACCGGCGTACTCATTGTCGCTGGTGTTCGGAACCTCGTGGAAGCAGGCGTCACCACAGCGGTAGCGACAGGTCATGGCCGAGCGGCCGCCCGGGTGCGGCGAGCCGATGAGCGGCAGAAGTCTGCGCACGATCCCCTCCGGTTTCTGTGAGTTCGCGCCGGACGCTAGGCGCGGAGTCCCGCCGGGGAGAGGCGCGGACTTGAACTCCAGGTGAACCCGCGCCGGTGGGAGCGGGTTGTCACCGTACGTAATCGGATGAGTGCGGCGCCCCGTGACCGTTAGGATTTCGGGCATGGCGGCCACTGGAGAAGAGCAGCAGGGGACGAGGGCGTACTACGTCTCGACCCCCATCTACTACGTGAACGACGCTCCGCACCTGGGCCACGCCTACACGACCGTCGCAGGCGACGTGCTCTCCCGCTGGCACCGCCAGCGCGGCGAGAAGGTGTGGTACCTCACCGGCACGGACGAGCACGGTCAGAAGATCATGCGCACCGCGGAGGCGCACGGCGTCAGCCCGCAGGAGTGGTGCGACCGCCTCGTGGAGGAGGCGTGGAAGCCCCTCTGGCGGCATCTGGAGATCAAGAACGACGACTTCATCCGCACCACGGAGAAGCGGCACACCGACCGGGTGCAGGAGTTCGTCCAGGACCTCTACGACAGGGGCGAGATCTACCAGGGCGGCTACGAGGGCCCGTACTGCGTCGGCTGCGAGGAGTACAAGACCCCGGGCGAGCTGCTCGACGGCGAGGGGGAGTACGCGGGCCTGAAGCTCTGCCCCATCCACAAGAAGCCGGTGGAGATGCTGAAGGAGGAGAACTACTTCTTCAAGCTCTCCGAGTACGGCCCGAAGCTGCTGGAGTTCTACGAGGCGCACCCCGACTTCATCCAGCCCGAGTCCGCCCGCAACGAGGTCGTCAGCTTCGTCCGGCAGGGCCTCAACGACCTGTCGATCTCCCGCTCCACCTTCGACTGGGGCGTGCGGGTGCCGTGGGACGACAAGCACGTCATCTACGTGTGGATCGACGCCCTGCTCAACTACGCCACCGCCGTCGGCTACGGCGCCGACGAGGAGAAGTTCGCCACCACCTGGCCGGCGGACGTCCACCTCGTCGGAAAGGACATCCTCCGCTTCCACGCGGTCATCTGGCCCGCGATGCTGATGGCCAACGGCCTGCCGCTGCCGGGCCGGGTCTTCGCCAACGGCTGGCTGATGGTCGGCGGCGAGAAGATGTCGAAGTCCAACCTGACCGGCATCAAGCCGCAGGACCTCACCGACCACTTCGGCGTCGACGCCTACCGCTGGTACTTCCTGCGGGCCATCCAGTACGGCCAGGACGGCTCGTTCTCCTGGGAGGACTTCACCCACCGCTACACCAGCGAGCTGGCCAACGACTACGGCAACCTCGCGTCGCGCGTGGGGGCGATGACCGTCAAGTACGTCGACGGCGAGCTGCCGGAGGCGACCGCCGCGGGCCCGGCGGAGCAGGTGATCGTCGACGGGCTGGCGCAGGCGACGGCGGAGGCGGACCGGCGGATCGGCGACGAGCTGGACTTCGCGGGCGGCATCGCGGCGGTCTTCGACTTCATCAAGAAGGTCAACCTGTACCTGACCGAGCAGGAGCCCTGGAAGGTAGCGAAGGACTCCGCACCGGAAGCCCAGGCCCGCCTTGCGACGATCCTCTACACGGCGGCCGAAGCCCTGCGCGGCGTGGCGGTCCTCCTGCACCCGGTGATGCCGGCCACGTCCCGGCAGCTCTGGACCTCCCTGGGCGCGGAGCCGGCCCTGGGCCCGCTGGCGGACCAGCGGATCGCGGAGGCCGGGCAGTGGGGCCGGCTGCCGGCGGGGTCGCGGGTGACGAAGGGCGCCATCCTGTTCCCGCGCCTGGAGGAGCCGAAGGCGGACTGACGTCCGGCCGGGCTACCCGGGTCGACGCACGGTGCCCGGTCAGTCGGGCAGCGCCGCGGTGAGATCCACCTCGACGAGCTGTCCGGAAAAGCCCAGCTGGGCAACGCCCAGGAGCGTGCTCGCGGTGGTGAACGCCGGCCCCAGGGCGGACTCGGTGAGCCGACTCCACACGACTCCGAGGTCGTCCCTCTCGTCGCTCCGCACGTAGATCACGGAACGCACCACGTGGTGCGGCCGGGCGTCCACCGCCGCCAGGGCGGTGAGCGCGTTCGCGACCACCTGGTCGACCTGCGCCGCAAGGGCACCGGCCCCGACGAGGTCACCGTTCCGGTCAAGCGGGCACTGTCCCGCCAGGTAGGCCGTACGCCCTGCCGCCACCACCGCGATGTGGTGGTAGCCGGGCGTTTCATGGAGCTGCTCGGGGTTGATACGGGTGATCTTCTCGGTCATGCCCGCGAGTCTGCCGAGCACGGCCCCGGCACGCACCGCATTTTCCCCACCGGGCAGGCTCCGCTCCCCTGGTGCTGTGACCACGCAGGTTCGCCCGGTTGGCGGTTGGAGCGGTTGTACGTGCGGTGACGTCCGTTCCGATCGCCGGAGGTGTGGCGGCTGGACGCGGCGGAGGCGCCGAGCCGGATGACGCCGGCCGTGCCCTCCGACTCCACGCCGGGGTGCGCCGCACCGGTCTGATCGAGTTTGTTCGAGAAGCGGGACAGTCGGCGGCGCCTGCGCGAAAGATTGGCCCGCCGCACGGTCCTCGACCATCGCCGCGCACAATGCGGGGTTTCGAGGCTGCATAGATCAGTCGCGCGTGAACGCGCGGACCGGCGGAGACCGTCAGAGTCTGTCGATCAAGGGAGCCTAAATGCGGTTACGTATAGCGCCGGCCCTCATCGGCGCATTTGCCCTCGCGGTGCCGATGACCGCCGTGGCGGTGGGTGCAAACGCCACGGAGAGTCGGCAGACGTCGAAGGTCGCACCGGACACGGCGCAGACTGCGGTGCCCACGGTGCCGATCGGGGCACAGCTGATGTCCGACGTCGGGCCCCTGCATGTCTCGAACGTTCGCGACCTGTCCAGGGGATCGTGCAAGTACTGGGCCATGAGCAGCCACAAATGGGCGCTGACATGGAAGTCCGCCGGCGGTTGTACCGGGCACGGCTGGGTGAAGTACAAGACCACCGGGGGCTACGAATCCCCTTGGTACCACCACGCGAACCATGAATTCCGCTTCACGGGCAGCACGATGAGGTGGACGAAACACAAGACCTGCGACGGCTGTAACGTGACGACGATCAACCACTAGTCACGCTGCACCAGGCGCCGGGCCACCGGCGCCCCACGGCCGGAACGTACCCGGAACTCCTGGCCCCGGCCAGCGGGTCGGGACCAGGAGTTCGGGAGCACGGGATCGGCCCGGCGGGTGAACCGGCTGACCACGCCATCGGCCGGTCCCGCGGCGGGTTGATCAGCCCGGCGGACGGCTACGTCCTGGACATAGAGGTCAGCCGGACCCCCTTCCTTGATCCGAACGGCACGGCCTGGCCGGGGAGTTTGAACGCGGCCCAGACGGCCTTGCCGGGGCCGTGGCGGTCGGTGGTGCCCCAGTCGTCGGCGAGGGCGGCGACCAGCAGCAGCCCGCGGCCGCGGTCGTCGGTGTCGGCGGGCTCGCACACCCGGGGCTCGCCGCCTCCGGCGTCGTGCACCTCGACGTGGACGAGGTGTTCCTGCATGTCGAGGCGTACGAGGAAGAGGCGGCCGACGGGGGTGTGGCGCAGCGCGTTGCTGGCCAGCTCGGAGACGCACACGCGGATGTCGTCGGCCCGGTCCGCGGGGCCCACCAGCGAGGCGACGAACTCGCGCGCCCGGCGGACCGAACGGGGACTACGGGCGAAC
The DNA here is from genome assembly GCA_000514715.1 of Streptomyces sp. CNH099. GTDB lineage: Bacteria > Actinomycetota > Actinomycetes > Streptomycetales > Streptomycetaceae > Streptomyces > Streptomyces synnematoformans. The sequence goes on from AZWL01000032.1 coordinate 16,852, forward strand.
ATACGCGCCTGCGTGCTCATGATGCGTGCCCTGTCTCGGGGGAAGCTGAGCTGTGTCCCCTGTTCGCCTCTCCCTCTGTCCTCCTCGCCGCGGACCCTGGCTGCCGCGGCGAATTTCTCCGTCCGGGCGGGCGACCACGCCGGTCCGAGGCGTTCCGCAGGTTCGCGGACGCAGGCCGCGTGTTGAACGGCTCGGGCCTTCGCTGCGGGCGGGACACCCGGGGGAGGCGGCGTGTTCGCGCTCGCCCCCGGGCGACAGGAGGCACTGACGGGGTGGCGGTGATGCGTGGATCGGGTGTGGCCATGACGCTTGCCTGTCGTCGGTGATCAGGTCACTACCGACGGTAAGGTCGGGTGTTCTTGGTCACCATGACAGTTCGTGCAGGCCGACCTCGGAGCTAGCAAGTCCGCTGGTCAGAGCGGCAGTCGGACGGCCTCAGCCACCTCCTGCATTTCCGGGGTGAGGCTCCGGCGGCGGCCGACAACGCGGCCCATGATGTCCCGTGCGTACCGCTGCTGTGCCAGCCACTCCGGCCGCTTCTGCGACAGGTCGTGCAGGATCTTCACGGCCTTACCGTGCTGCTTCAATCGGGCATGCGCGTCGGCCACGTTGAGGTGGTGCCGACCCTGGTTGCTCGCGGTCAGCTTCACGACCGGCATCCCCTCGGCCAGGGCCAGCACGCTGTCCGGCCGCCGGGTGACGGTGGCGTGCTCGACCATGTGCTGCGTGACCGTGGCCGGCCCGAACGTGCGAAGCCGGTCGGCCCCGGCGACGTCTTCACGCCCGATCGCCACGGCGGCCGAGCGGGCCAGCCGCAGCGCATGCGCGGCCTCTCCGGGCCGGTTGTCGCGCACGGCCGCACCGGAGACGCGGATAAGCATCCACCCCCACGCGGACAGCTCCGCCGGGGTCGCACGCGACCACCGCGGCTCGATGTCGTCCGCCCACCGCACGGCCAGCTCCCGGGACTCCTCGAAGACCCCCTGCCGCAGCAGCAGCCAGCACCTGGTGTTGACGGTGGCCGTCGCGTCCAGGCGGTCCGCGGCGGCGTCCAGCGCGCGGTCAAGCGCATCGGAGGCCGCCGTGTACTGGTGCGTCTGCGTCAACAGCCAGCCGGCCAGCTGCAGCGCCCGCACCTTGACCAACCGCGTCTCGCGGTCGGTGCCGTTGAGTGCGTCAGCGTCCCGCAGCAACGGCGGCAACAGCACCGCGAGTTCGGCCAGGCGGACCGTGCCGAACGGCTCCTCGGCGGCCTCCAGCGCGGCGGCGACACCCGCCGCGGTCGGCTCCTCGGCGAGGTCGTCGGGCGGCGCGTCCAGCGCGCTTCGCACCGCCGCCCACCGGTCGGCGGTCTCCTTGTCCGGGGCGGGGCGGTCTCCGCTCAGGAGCCGTGTAGTCGGCACCCGGAGTGCTCGGGCCAGTTGGTGTGCGGTCTCGGCACGGCAGTGGTCGAGCTGTCCCTGCTCCAGCTTGCTGATGAGGGAGATGGAGACTCCGGAGGCGCGGGAGAGTTCCCGTTGCGTCAGGCCGCGCCGCTTCCTCACCGTCCGCACTCGGTCGCCGATGTGCTCTTCGGGGTGCTCCGGCATGCTGAACTCCCAGTTCTACGGTGACACCAGAACCGTACCCTCGGGACACCCCGGACGTACCATCCGAACAGGCCTTCGAAGAGCGGGCCGTCGCCGTGGAGCGACTGGACCGGCGGGCAGCGGTGCAGGCCGAGGACTCGTTCCGGCTGATCCGCGCCGAGGCGTTCGCGGAGCCTCCGTACAACGAGACCGAGCACTCGCCGTGCGCACGCCCCGGCGGCGGCAAGGGGTTGGTCGGCGCCTCCACGAGACGCTGCTCGACAGCCTCGCGGCCGAGCGCGTACTGCTCGACGTCCACCCCGACAGCAAGGCGGCAGGGGCCGCGTACCGGGGGTGGGGGTACCGGAAGACGCCCGAGGGCCACCCCGCCGGCGGCGCACTCCGTGCCTCGAAGAGCTGGATCGCAGATCTCCTGCCTCCCGCACAGCGGCCGGCGCCGGTAGGATTCCCGCATACCGCACCGGCAGCGGCCTCCCGCACCTCTCCCTGATCACCTGTCCTGGAGGCCGGCCAGTCATGCCCGACTTCACCGTGCGGCCCTTCCGCCGCGACGACCGCGACCAGCTCACCGCCCTGGTCAACGCCCACGTCGCCGCCACCGTCCCCGGCCTGTCGGTCTCGGTCAACACCGTGCTCGGCCAGCTCACCCGCGATCCGGACGAGTTCATCGTCGACCCCTGGGTCGTCGAACGAACCACGCTCGTCGCCGAGCAGCGCAACCGCATCGTCGCCGCGGCACATCTGCTCCGCTACGGCTCGGACACCCGCGTCGACCCCGCCTACCGGAACGTCGGCGAGATCAGCTGGCTGGTCTACTGGCCGATCTCCCCGGAGGGCCCGACCTCACGCTTCATGCCGGACTGCACCCCGCCCGCCGAGGCCCTGCTGACCGCCTGCCTCGCTCAGCTGGCCCGATGGCGGGTCACCACCCGGACGGCCGGCGGCGACCTGCCCGCTCCCACCTTCTGCGGAGTCCCCGACCAATGGCCGCACATCGCCGACCTCTACGAGCGCGCCGGATTCCGGCACACCCGAACGGAACTCCTCCTCCTTGCCGACACCGCGGACCTGCCGCCCCTCACCCCCGACGTGACCCTCGGCATGACCGTCCGCCGCTCGGTCGGCATCAACGGCACGCGCCTGACCGCCGACCAGGCCGACGGCGGCGAGGCCGGCTACGTCGAGATCGACACCACGATCCACGACACCGGCCGCTTCACCCGCCGTGCCGACTGGGCGGACATCGGAAACCTGCACGTCACCGACCCGGCGCTCCCCTACGAACCCACCGCCACGGCGCTCGTCGCCCACGCCGCCGACTGGCTGCGCCTGGCCCGCGTCGACCGCCTCCTCGCCTACTCGGGACCGGACCCCGACGACGCCGTCGAACTCCGCCTCCTCACCGCCCTCGGCTTCCGCACCCTCACCCGCATCCGCTGCGGTTGGGTGCATCGGCCGTAGGAGCTTCGCCCCCGTGGAGGTGGCGCCCGGGACCACACCGTGGGACACCGCGCCGACGGCGTACCCCGCAGGCCCGCGCAGCACAGAGCGCCGACGCAGCGCGGACGAGGTCATCCACCGCGGACACCGGGGCGCCGAGCGCGGCGGTGAGATCCCCCCGCGGGACCGCCCATGCCGCCGCCCGTGAGCGCGTTGACAGGTCCCGGGGTGTGCCGGACGGGGCTCCGGCCGGGCTGTCGCGTACGCGTGCCCGCGACCTCCGGTTCCGGCCGGAGGGCGGCTGGCCGCGCGGGAGTCACAGGCGCCAGGCGGGGGCGGGGGCCGGGGGGTGGTAGGCGCAGGTGGTGCCGGTGGAGACGGTCTGTCTGAGGTGGTCGGCCAAGTCCGGGTGGTCCTTGGCGATCTTGCGGAGGGCGTCGCGGATGCGGGCGCCCACCGCCTTGCGGGCGCGTTCCGCCTCGTCGCCGAGGCGGCGGGTGCGGCCTGCCAGGCCCGCGGCGGCGCGCAGTTCCGCCAGGAGGGCGGCGCGCTCGTCGTCGTACGCGGCGGCGCGGGTGTCGTCGCCGGCGGCGGTGGCGTGGTCGATCTCCTCGTCGAGGAGTTCCAGACGGCGGCGGTAGCGGGACTTGGCCTCGTCGTCCAGCACCGGGTCGCCGCCCAGGCGGTGGGCGGCCACGACCTCCTCGCCGCCCTCCGGGCTGAGGAGGCGTACCGCCGCGATCTCGGTGCCGGGGGCGCCGAGGAGGGTGTGCAGGTCGCGCAGGCCCTTGGCGTCGGGGAGGTGCACGGTGCGGGCGGCGTACGTCAGGGTCCACACCCGGCCGTCGTAGCGGAGCTCCGCGCCGGAGCCGGGCGGGGGGCGGTGCGCTGCCCGGGGGGCTTCGGGGGGTTCCTGCCGGGGGGCCTCGCGGGGGTCTTCGCCGGGCAGCCTCATGCCCAGGCGGGCCGCCTCCTCCGCCGTCTCCAGCGCCAGCTTCTCCGCCGCCGGGTCGCCCTCCTCCCGCAGCGTCCGCGCCAGCCCGTGGCGGGCCAGCACCGACCACGGGCGGGCCTGCATGAGGTCCGCCGAGCGGCGGGCCGCGCGGAAGCCCTCGGCGGCCTCCGGCCGGCGGCCCTCCGCCGCGTCGACCAGCGCCAGCCAGTAGTCGACGGGGCCGCTCATGTCCCAGCCGTAGACCGACACCAGCCACTGTCCGCGGTACGGAGACAGGGCCCGGCGCACCTCCGCGGCCAGCTCGGGATCGCGCGTCGCCGCCGCCGTCTCCGCCGTCAGCCGGAGCCACAGCGGGTAGAAGTTGCGGCTCTCCTGCTGGTCCGTCGGCCCCTCGGCGAGCAGCCGCCGCGCGGGCTCCGGGTCGCCGCGGCGCAGGTCGGTCAGGGCCAGCAGCACGGCCGCGAAGCCGTGTCCCGCGACGGTGACCCGGGACGCCGCCTCCGCGGCCTCCTCGTACCGGCCCTGGAGCATCCGCATCGTCCACCGGTGGTGGTCGAGCATCTCGATCCAGTGCTCGTGCTCGGTGTCGCGGCTCAGCCGCATGACGTGTTCGAGATGCCGCTCGGCGGCCTCGAAGTCGCCGCGCAGCGCCTCGATCAGGCTCTCGTCCATGGCCAGGGTCTGGCTGATGGTGGGCAGGTCGCTCTGCTCGGCGGCGGTCACGTAGCCGCGGTAGGTTTCCAGGAAGCGCGGGTCGCCCAGCTCCAGCAGCGCCACCCAGCGCATCGCCACCGCCATGTGCCGCCCGGCGGGGTTGCCGGCCCGCTCGGCTAGGGTGATCAGCTCCTCCGTCAGCGCCACCCGCTCGGCGGCCGTGCCCAGGCCCCAGATCGCGTTGTGCCGGGCCCAGAGGCCGAAGCCCAGCTCCTCGTCGTCCTGGCCGCGGCGCGCGCTGACCGACAGGCTGATGCTCAGCTCCGCGGCCATCTGGTCGGCCGACGGCTCCGCCTCCGCACCCTTCTCAGACTCCGGGTGGGAGCCGCGGGTGAGCGCGCGGTGCGCCTCTTGCAGCAGCAGGCGGTTGGCGGCTGCCTGGTCCCGGGGGATCCCCGTGCAGTACCCCTCGGCGCTGTGGACGCCGAGGGCGACGCGGGCGAGCATCTCGGGGTCGTCCTGCTCGCGCGCGGTGCGCACCGCCTCGTCGAACAGCGGCCAGGCGTCGGCCGTCCGCCCGGCGTGCAGCAGCGCGCCGCCCAGGTCCAGCGCCGTGAGCACCCGGCAGCGCGCGGACGTGCCGGCGGCGCGCTCGTGCGCCCGGCGCAGGTGTGTCAGGACCTCGTCGTACGCCAGCCGCCCGCCGGCGTCCTCCCCGGCGGCCCGCAGCAGCCTGACGGCCTCCTCGGCGGGCAGCTCGTCGGCGGCGGCCCAGGCGTGCCGGGCGCGGTCGGCGGGGAAGACCTTCTCGCTCAGCGCGGGCGCGGCGTCGAGGGCGCGCACGACGGCGGCGTGCCGGCGGCGTGCCTCGGCGGGGTCCAGCGCCTCGTACAGCGTCTCCCGTACGAGGTCGTGCCCGAAGGCGAACGTGCCCGCGCCCCGGCCGACGACGAGCCGGGCGGCGACGGCGGTCTCCAGCAGCCGGTCGACGTGCCCCGGCGGCCTGCCGACGGCGGCGGCGAGCACCTGGCGGTGGAACTCCCGGCCGAGCACGGCGGCGGCGACCAGCAGCTCGGCGACCGGCGCCGGCAGCAGCTCCAGGCGGCGCTGCAGCGCGTCGCGCACGCCGGGCGCCACGGCGTCCGCGGAGGCGCCGCCGGCCCAGAGGCGGGCGGTCTGCTCGATGAAGAACGGGTTGCCACCGGTGCGCCGGTGGACCTCGGCGGCCAGCGTTTCGTCCGGCTCGTGGCCGGCGGTACGGGCCATGAGCCGGGCGGTGCCGCCGCGGTCGAGGCCGGTGAGGGTGACGGTGGTGGCCTTGGCGACGAGCGGGGCGATCTGGTCGCGCAGCGGGTGGCCGGGGGTGTCGACCTCGGCGTCCCGGTACGTGCCGATGAGCAGCAGCCGCTCGAACCACGTGTGCTGCGCGGCGAACTCCAGGAGGCGGAGGGAGGCGGGGTCCGCCCAGTGCAGGTCGTCGAGGACGACGATGACGGGGCGGGCGTGCGAGACGGAGACGAGGGCGGTGGTGACGGCGTCGGCGAGGCGGAAGCCGTCGGCGGGGGCGGGGCCGCGCCCGCTCCCGGGCGGGGGGCCGGTCGCGGGTACGGAGTCCGGGCTGTGGTCCGTTCCGCGACCGGTTCCGTGCGGGTGGTGCGGCCCGTGCGGGTGATCCGGCGGGTGCTGGCCCGGCCCGTGCCGAGGGTCCGGGGCGGGGCCCGGCCCCTGCCCGGGGGCGTCGGGCGGGCCGTGTTCGTGGCGCGGGCCGTGCCCGTGGCCGTGCTCTGCCCCCGCCGGGTCCTCGCCCAGCAGTACGTCCAGCCCGCCGCCCGCCGCCTCGCGGGCCGCCTCCCACTCCGCCGCCGGCACGCCGCGCCGCAGCGCCCGTACGACCTGGACCCAGGGCCAGTACCCCGGGGCACTGTCCGACGCCCAGCACGAGCCGCCGAGCACCAGCGTCCCGCGCCGTCTCGCCTCCGCCAAAGCGGAGGTGACCAGCGTCGTCTTGCCGATGCCCGGCTCGCCCGTGACCAGCACGAGGCCCCCGTGGCTCTCCGCGGCCCGCTCGGCCTCGGCCCGGAGGACGCCCGCGGGGTGGTCCCGTCCGATGAGTGCAGCAGTCATGTCCCTTGCACTGTGACACGCGCCTGTGACAGCGGGGCAGCCCTTTTCCCGTGTTTCAGCGCCGCGGGCCTGCTCGGCGGGCCCGCGACGCGTCGGTGGAACGGGCCGGGCCCCGGGGGTGCTACTCTGGCATCAGCACCGAGTTGCGCCCGCTGACGGCGCCCGTGCTTCTGCACCACCCGCTCCGGTTCTCCGTCGAGTCGCTGACCTGCGCCGGGCGAGGTTGTTTCACCTCTCTACGCGGCCGCGCGTGCCCAAGCCGCGCCTCTGCCGCACATCCCACACACCCCTTGGAACCGCGACACCGTCCGTGAAAGGACCGTGCATGACTACGACGACACACACCACAGACACGACTCCGGCGGCCGACGCCGTCCGGGCCGCGTCCGAACTCTCGGCGGTCGCCGGGGTGTTCGAACCCGTGGGCAACAACGGCTTCCTGCGCGTCGGCGGCCTGCAGCCGGGCGACGACGACGTCCAGGTGCCCGCGAACCTCGTACGCCGCTTCGGCCTCCGCAAGGGCGACCTCGTGGCGGGCGGCGTGCTGCCGGCCCGCGGCGCTGACGCCAAGCGCGACGACGCCTCCGCCCCCGGCGCCGGGTCCGCTTCCGGTACCCGCTCTGACACCGGCTCCGGCACCCGCACCGGCAACGGCAGGCGCCGCGACCGCGCCGCCGCCGACCGGCGGTCGAAGGCCCCCGCCCTCGCCCGCGTCGACCGCGTCGCCGGCCTCGACCCCGAGGCGGCCGCCCGCCGCCCCCGCTTCGCCGACCTCGTCCCCCTCCACCCCACCGAGCGGCTCCGCCTGGAGACCCCGGCCGGCCGGCTCACCAACCGCGTGGTCGACCTCCTCGCCCCCGTCGGCAAGGGCCAGCGCGGCCTGATCGTCGCCCCGCCCAAGACCGGCAAGACGATCCTGCTGCAGCACCTCGCCGACGCCATCGCCGCCAACCACCCCGAGTGCCACCTCATGGTCGTGCTCCTGGACGAACGCCCCGAGGAGGTCACCGACATGCGGCGTTCCGTCCGCGCCGAGGTGGTCTCCTCCACCTTCGACCGCCCCGCCCACGAGCACGTCGCCGTCGCCGAGATGGCCGTGGCGCGCGCCAAGCGGATGGTCGAGGCCGGGCAGGACGTCGTGATCCTGCTGGACTCGCTGACCCGGCTGTGCCGGGCCGCGAACAACAGCGCCGGTGCCGGCGGCCGCACCCTCAGCGGCGGCGTGGACGCCTCCGCGCTGCTGATCCCCAAGAAGCTCTTCGGCGCCGCCCGCAACATCGAGGGCGGCGGCTCCCTGACGATCCTCGCCTCCGCGCTGGTCGAGACCGGCTCCCGCGCCGACGACTACTACTTCGAGGAGCTGAAGAGCACCGGCAACATGGAGCTGCGGCTGAGCCGCACGCTCGCCGAGCGGCGCATCTTCCCCGCCGTCGACGTGCACGCCTCCGGCACCCGCCGCGAGGAGCTGCTCGCCGCCCCCGGCGAGGTCGCCCTGCTGCACCGGCTCCGCCGGGTGCTGGGCGACCGCGACACCGTGCAGAGCATGGAGCTGCTGCTGGAGCGGATGAAGGAGAGCGGCGGCAACGCGGAGTTCCTGCTGCGCCTGGGGCGTACGACACCGGCGTGACGGGGACGTGCGCGCGGGCGTACGGAGCCGGGGCCCCTCACGCCGCGTCCGGCAGCGCCGCCGGCGCGCCCTCCGACACCTGCGAGCCCTCCGGCCGTACGAGCGTGCACACCAGCTCGCCGCTGTCCGCGTCCACATCCGCCAGCACCGTGTCCCCGGGCCGCACCGACCCGTCCAGCAGCAGGTTCGCGATCCGGTTGTCCAGCTCCCGCTGCAGCGTGCGCCGCAGCGGCCGGGCGCCGAACTCCGGCTGGTGCCCCAGCGCGACGAGCCGCTTCTTCGCCGCCTCCGTCACCTCCAGGTCCACCTCCTGCGCGCGCAGCCGCCGCCGGCTGCGGTCCAGCAGCAGGTCCACCACCGAGGAGAGGTCCTCCCCGGTCAGCCCGTGGAAGATGATGACCTCGTCGATGCGGTTGAGGAACTCCGGCAGGAAGCGGGCGCGCAGGTCCTCCATCAGGTCGCTGCGGATCTCGTCAACGCGCCCCTCATGCGCGAGGATCCGCTGGGCGCCGATGTTCGACGTCATAATGACGACGGTGTTGCGGAAGTCGACCGTCCGCCCCTGCGCGTCCGTCAGCCGCCCGTCCTCCAGCACCTGCAGCAGCGCCGAGAAGACGTCCGGGTGCGCCTTCTCGATCTCGTCGAAGAGCAGCACGCTGTACGGGCGCCTGCGCACCTTCTCCGTGAGCTGCCCGGCCTCCTCGTAGCCGACGTAGCCGGGCGGGGCGCCGAGCAGCCGCGAGACCGTGTGCCTCTCCTGGAACTCGCTCATGTCGAAGCGGACCATCCGGTCCTCGTCCCCGAACAGCAGGTCCGCCAGCGCCTTCGCCAGCTCCGTCTTGCCCACGCCGGTGGGGCCGAGGAAGAGGAACGAGCCCGTCGGCCGGTCCGGGTCGCTCATGCCGGCGCGCCCGCGGCGCACCGCCTCGGCGACCGCCACCACCGCCTCGTCCTGCCCGACGATCCGGTCGTGCAGCGCGTCCTCCAGCTTCAGCAGCTTGTCCTTCTCGCTCTCCGTCAGCTGCGCGACGGGGATGCCGGTCCTGCGGGACAGCACCCCGGCGATGTCGTCCGCGGTCACCTCCATGACGCCCTCGCGCCGCTCCTCGACGCCCGCCAACTCGGCCTCCGTCTCGGCGATCCGCTCCTTCAGCTGCGACGCCTTCTCGTACTTCTCCGCCGCGACCGCCTCGTCCTTCTCGCGGCGCAGCTTCGCCAGCCGGTCCTCGCGGTCGACCACCTCAGTACTGCGGTTCATCGAGCGCAGCCGTACGCGCGCGCCCGTCTGGTCCACGAGGTCGATGGCCTTGTCGGGCAGGAAGCGGTCGGAGACGTAGCGGTCGGACAGCTCGGCGGCGGCGGCCAGCGCCTCGTCGGCGAAGCGGACCTGGTGGTGGGCCTCGTACGAGTCCCGCAGCCCTTCGAGGATCTGCACCGTCTCCGCGACGGTCGGCTCCGGCACCAGCACCGGCTGGAAGCGGCGCTCCAGCGCGGCGTCCTTCTCCACGTGCCTGCGGTACTCGCCGATCGTCGTCGCGCCGACGACGTGCAGCTCGCCGCGGGCGAGCGCGGGCTTGAGCATGTTGCCGGCGTCCATGGCGCCCTCGCCGCCGGAGCCGGCGCCGACGACGGTGTGCAGCTCGTCGATGAACAGGATCGTGCTGTGCTCGGCCCCCTTCACCTCCTCGATGACCTTCTTCAGCCGCTCCTCGAACTCGCCGCGGTACTTCGAGCCCGCGACCAGCCCGGCGAGGTCGAGGGCCACGACCCGCTTCCCGGCGAGCGTCTGCGGCACGTCGCCGGCCTCGATGCGCTGCGCCAGGCCCTCGACGATGGCCGTCTTGCCGACGCCGGGCTCGCCGATGAGCACGGGGTTGTTCTTGGTGCGGCGGGAGAGGATCTCGACGGTCTGCTCGATCTCCTCGGCCCGCCCCACGACCGGGTCGAGCTGCCCGGCGCGGGCCTCGGCGGTCATGTCGCGGCCGTACTCGTCCAGCGTCGGGGTCTCGCTCTGCGGCTGCTGCCCGGGCTGCCCCTGCACGCCGGGCCGGCCGGGGCCGGCGGCGGGGCCGGCGGGGGAGCGGGCGGCGGAGGCGGCCGCGGCGTCGGCGGCGCCGCGCAGCCGGCCGGTGTCCGCGCCGTACGCGGCGAGCAGCCGGGCGGCGCCGGCGTCCGGGTCGTCGAGGAGGGCGCCGAGGATGTGCTCGGGGCCGACGTACGAGGTGCCGGCGGCCTGCGAGCGGGCGACGGCGCCCCGGAGCACCCGCTTCGCGGCGGGCGTCAGCGCCGGCTCCGCCGACGCGGCGCTCCCCTCCCCCGGCAGCGCCCGGGCGACGGCCTCGGCCAGCTCGTCGGGGTCGGCGCCGGCGTGGGCGAGGACGGCGCGCGCGGGGTCCACCCGGGTGCAGGCCCAGAGCAGGTGCTCGGTGTCGAGGTCGTCGCTGCCGTCCTCCTGGGCGCGCTGCTGGGCGCGGCCGATCAGCTCGCGTGCCGACTCGGTGAGGAGGCGGCCGACGGGCACGCGCTGGACGGCGGGCGGTGAGGTGGCGGGGGACGTGCCGAAGAAGCGGTTGAGCAGGTCGGAGAAGGGGTCGGGGGAGCCGTAGGAGCCGAGGGGGGAGAGGGACATGGTGAGTCTCCGCGGCGGTGGGTGGGGTGGTGCCCGGGCTTCACCTCACTGAAACAAGAGCCGCGTAAGCGCGCAAACGGTACGGATGGGGTGGCGGGGGGCGGTCGGGGTCGGCTCAGGCCCCGGTCCGTCCGGTCTCCCCGGTCTGCCCGGTCTGCCCGGTCTGCCCGGTTCCGGTCCCGGCCTGCCCGGCCTGCCCGGCCTGCCCAGCCTGCCCGGCCTGCCCGGTCCGCTCGCCGCCCTCCGCCCGTCGGCGGCGGCGGTGGGCGGCGACGCGCGTGCGGGAGGCGCAGGCCGGGGAGCAGTAGCGGCGGGCGCTGCCCGGGCCGGTGCCGAGGTAGAGGACGGTGCAGTCGGGTGCGGCGCACTCGCCCCACGCCGGCTGCCCGTACCCGGTGAGGATCCGCGCCAGCGCGAGGGCGCCGGCGGCGAGGAACCAGTCCGCCCAGCCCGCGTCGTCGCCGCGGTCGACGTGCAGGTGCCAGGGGTGCCCGCCGTGCCGGGAGAGCCGGGGCCGGGCGCCGCACTCCGCGAACACGTCGTTGAGCGCGGCGGCGGCGCGGTCCGCGTCCGGCTCGGTGAGCACGGCGGTCAGGCGGCGGGCGGCGCCGCGCAGGGCGTCGGCGTCGGCCTCGGTGAAGGCGCCGGGCGCGAGGTCGGCGGGGGTCTCGCCGTGGGCGGCGAGGAGCCGGGCGAGGTCGGCGCGGGGGACGGCGGGGTCGCGGCGGACGGCGTTGGCGACGTCGAGGAGGCGCTGGGCGGGGTCGAACCCCTGCGCCGCGGTGCGGGGGGTGGCGCGGGGCGACGGGCTCATCGCGGGCCTCCTGGGATGGGCGGGGGTGGTGGGTCCAGGATAGTGGTAACGTCTTGTGTCATTAAGACGTTACGGACGGGGTGGTGGCGGGGAGCGCGGTACGGGGCGGCGTCGGGGCTGGCGGCCGAGGTCGCGATCGGGCAGGGGAGGCGGGGCGTATGGGCCGGGGTCTGCGGCGGTACCTGGCCACCGCCACCTGCGCCCGCCTCGCCGACGACGGCATGGCCGTCGCCGTCACCCTGCTCGCCCTCCACCGGACGGGCAGCGCCGCACAGGGCGCGGGGGTGCTCGCGGCGTGGATGGCGCCGCACGCGGTCGCCGCCCCGCTGACCGGCGCGCTGGCCGCGCGGGCGGGGGCGCGGGGGCGGGGCGGGGGTGCGGCGTTCCACGCGGTGGCGCTCGGCGTCTTCGCCGCCGCGATCGCGGGCGTCGCGCTGACCCTCGGCCGGGTGCCGGTGCCGGTGGTGCTGGTGATCGCCGCGCTGGGCGGCTGCTGCGGCCCGATGGTCACCGGCGGCCTGTCGAGCGTGCTCGCCGGGCTGGTCTCGAGCACGGAGGCGCGTGCGCGCGCGTACGCGCTGGACGCGGCCACGTACAACGCGGCGGGCATCGCCGCTCCGGCGGCGGTCACGGCGGCGGCCGGCCTGTGGGGCGCGGGCCCGGCGACGGCGGCGCTGGCCGCCGCGGCGACGGGCGCGGCGGTGCTGGCCACGACGCTGCGGGTGCCGCAACGCGGCGGCCCGGGGCCGGAGCGTCGGCGGGGGCGGCCGGGTCCCCGCGGCGCCGGGGTCGTTCGTCGGTGGCGCCCGCGGCGGCCCGCGGTCTGGCCGGAACTCCTCGACGGGCTACAGGTGCTGTGGCGGGTGCCCGCGCTGCGGCGGATCACCGCCGCCACCTCCCTCGCCTTCGTCGGCGTCGGCGGCCTCGCCCCCGCCGCCGTCCTCCTCGCCGACGCGCGCGGCTACCCCGGGGGCGGCGGCGTGCTGCTCACCGTGCTCGCCGCCGGTGCCCTCGCCGGGGCGCTCGCGGCGGCGCGGCGGCCGCCGGGGTTCTCCGACGTGCGGCTGGCCGCCGGCTGCCTCGTCGGCACCGGCGGCGCGCTGCTCGGCGCCGCCGCCGCGGCGCCGTACCCGCTGTGCGTGGCGCTCTTCGCCGCCGCCGGCCTCTGCGACGGCCCGCTGCTCGCCGCCACCCTGCGGATCCGCGCCGACCACGCCCCGCCCGCGGTGCGCACCCAGGTCTTCACCCTCGGCGCCGGGCTCAAGACCACCGCCGGCGCCGCCGGCGCGGCCCTGACCGCCGCCGCGGCGTCCGCGCTCGCGCCGTCCCGGCTCCTCGTCGCCGCCGCCGTGCTCCAGCTCGCCGGCGCGGCGCTGCTGCGCGCAGCCCCCCGTCCCGTACGCCCGGAACGGGGGGCGTGAGCGACTGGGCGGCCTCAGCAGTCGGACGGCGCCGGCTTGCCCGCCAGCCGTCCTTCCAGCCACCCGTACGCCGCCGGGAACGATGCCACCGCGCCGCCCACGTGCGTCGGCGCGATGTTCGTGGAGAAGTCCACGGTGGCGCCCTTCGCGCACCAGTCGTCGACCATCGTGTCGCCGACCGCGTACGGGATCACGTCGTCGAGCAGGCTGTGCGAGACGAAGACCGGCACCTCCGGCTTGCGGTCGCCGATGCGCTGCTCCGCGACGACCTCGCGCCACGGCGACTCGTCCATGTAGTCGGTGATCGGCCGGCCGTCGGAGGTCAGCGTCTTCGTCTGCAGGAAGGGGAAGCGCAGCAGCGCTTCGGCCAGGCACATGTCCGCGGCGTCGGCCATGGTCTGCCGGCCGCGGTCGTTGAGGTACGGGTCGAGGTCGACGTCGGCGCCCTCGGCGAGCCCGGCGACGGCGAAGCCGAGGAAGGCGGCGTACAGCGAGCCGTCGAGGTTGCGGCCGACGGCCGCCAGGTCCGCGGGCACGGCGCCGGCGGCGACGCCCTTGACGTCGAGGTCGGGGGCGTAGGAGTGGGCGAGTTCGGCGGCGGAGGCGGCCGCGCCGCCGCCCTGCGAGTAGCCGTAGACGGCGACGGGGCCGTCGTCGGGGAGGTTCGCTTCGGGGAGGCGCTGCGCGGCGCGTACGGAGTCGAGGACGGCCTGGCCCTGGACGGCGCGGTTCATGTACGTGTGCAGGCCGGGGGTGCCGAGGCCCTCGTAGTCGGTCATGGCGACGCCGTAGCCGCGGGCGATGAGGCCCTTGACGAACAGGCCCTCGTACTCGGTGCCGTTGGCGAGCTGGCGCGACGGCGCGCAGGCGTCGCCGAGGCCCTGGGTGCCGGCGGCGAAGCCGATCACGGGGCGCTCGCCGGGGCCGGACCAGGCGGACCTGGGGGTGATGACGGTGCCGGTGACGGCGACGGGGTCGCCGTGGCCGTTGGTGGAGCGGTACATGACCCGCTGGACGTTCGCGTCGACCTTGAGGGCCTTGAGCGGGTCGAGGTAGTAGACGGACGGTTCGGAGCGGATGACGTCGCCGTTGCCCGCGGGGAGGCTTGCGGGCGGCTCGTAGAACGGGGGCCGGTCCTCCGCCGCTGCGGCGGCGGTGAGCGGCAGGGCGAGGGTGGCGGCGAGTGCCGCTGCGGTGGTGCCGGCGAGCGTGCCGATGGCACGCCGGAGGGTACGGCCATGCATGGGGCAACTCCTCGGTGGGGCGGCTCTGTCAGCGGAAGTTACTGACTTGTAAGTAAAGTAACGGGAGTCTCCGCGGACATGTCAACCCATCGCGCAGGCGCGACCCGGCGGCCCCGCGCCGCCCGCCGCCGTACCCTCAGCTGACGTCGAACAACGGCCCGGTGATCGTGAGCCCCAGGTCGTCGCCCACGTACGAGATGAGCGCGAACAGCATCAGCGCGGCGCCGGCCAGGCTGATGTCCTTGTTGAACTGGATCATCTCCATCTGCTTGGACTGCGGGTCCTCCTCCTTCCAGAAGGCGTGCATCAGCACGGCGGTCGGCACCAGGAACACCACCAGCAGCAGCGCCCCCAGGTCCGCCCACACCCCCAGCAGCACGCTGAGCCCGCCGGCCAGCATCAGCACCCCGCTGCCCGCCGTGGCCGGCTCGGCGGCGGGCACGCCCTTGGCCGCGGCGTACTGCCCCATCTGTTTGGTCTGCGTCAGATGGCCGACGGCGGAGCTGAGGAAGAGGGGGACGAAGAGGATGCGGCCGATCAGCACCAGAACGTCCATCGAAGCCTCCGGAGACGAGGGGTCATGGAGGGCACAACTATTCCTCGGGCGTGGCCGCGTCAAGCGCAGCGGCGCCGCACGGGCCCCCGTATGACGCACGAAAGGGGCGGCCCGCGTCGCCGCGGACCGCCCTCCCCTCGCTTCCCGGGGGCGCTACGTGAACAGGCGCAGCGGGACCGCCGCCGCCATCGCCGCCATCCCCGCGTCGTTCGGGTGCAGGCCGTCGCCGCTGTCGTACGCCGCCAGCAGCCGGCGCGGGTGCGCCGGGTCGCGGGTGGCGGCGTCGAAGTCGACCGTGCCGTCGTACTCGCCGGCGGTGCGGATCCAGTCGTTGAGGGTCTGCCGGACCTTCTCCCGCTCCGGGGTGTAGAAGCCGAGGTCGTCGCCCTCGAACGGCAGGAGCGTCGCGCCGTGGGCGCGCAGGCCGCGGGCGTGGGCCTGGCGGATGAGGCTGCGGTGGCCGGCGACGAGGTCGGCGGCGGTGACCTCCTCGTCGACGGGGGCGTCGCGGCCGGGGTGGCCGAGGTCGTTGATGCCGAGGAGGACGACGACGTGCCGGGCGGCCGGCTGGTCCAGCACGTCGCGGGCGAAGCGGCGGATGCCGGCCTCGCCGAAGTACGGGGCGTAGTTCTCGGCGTTGGAGCCGGGCGGCGGGTTGGGGTCGCGGAGGAGCCGGTTGCCGCCGATGCCGGTGTTGAGGACGCCGGTGGCGGTGCGGCCGGCCTCCTCGCGGAGGCGGCGGGCGAGGACGTCGGGCCAGCGGCGGTTGGCGCCGACGGTGGTGACGGAGCCGTCGGTGATGGAGTCGCCGAAGGCGACGACCGCCTCGCGCGGGCCCGCGGCCGCGTGCTGCCCCGGTGCCGCGCCGGTGACGGCGACGCCGGCGAGGAAGTACCAGCTGGTGAACGTGCGCTGCGGGTCGACGGCGGGCTTCGCGGTGACGTTCCCGGCGGCCGCGTGGTTGCGCTGGAACGCCGACCTGTGCACCGTGCCGCCGGGCGTCGGCCGCGGCAGGTAGACGCTGACGGCGAGGTCGGCCGCCGCGGGCACGGCCAGCGGCACCGGGTCGCTCCACCGCCGGGTGCCGGGCGGCAGCGTCACCGACGTACGGCCGCGGAAGCGCACCGCCCGGTCGGTGCCGGGCACCACCGCGGTGCTGTCGCCGGGGACGGCGCGGCCCACGCGGACCTCGCCGACGACGAGGGGCTCGGTGCCGTACCGGTTGGTGAGGCGGATGCGGAGGGCGCGGCCGCCGGTGCTGGTGTGGACGACCTGGCGCAGGGTCTGGTCGGCGAAGGCGGTGTCGTCGGACGCGGGCACCGTCGTCTCCGCGGCGGCCCACGTGCCGGTCCAGCCCCGGCCCCCGGCGCCGGCCTCCGCGGCGGACGCGGCGCGCGCCTGCCACGTACCGGCGAGGACGGGGGTGACGGCCACGGCCGCGGCGGCGCGGCCGAGGCTGCGCCGGCTGGGGCCGCGGGCCGCGGCGGCGTGGGCCGCGGCGGCGTTGAGGGCGGGGGCGGGGGTGCCGGCGGGCGGCGGAGTGGCTTCTTCGGGCACGTGCGGACCTCCCGGCTCGGCGGCCGGGCGGCGGCCGGCGGCCCGCCGTCGAACGCCGGGTCGAACCGGCCGCCCGCCCGGCCGAAAACCAAACGGAAGGACGGTACGGCCGCTCCGGGCGGCGGTCAACGGGGCCTCCCGGCCCCGCGGTCGGCCGTCGCGGACAAAACCTCGCGGTATTTGTTGGTCTAGACCTTGACAGGTCCAGACCAATGGGCTTTGCTCCACCATGCCAAGCACACCCCCACCGACAGGATGTGATGACGTGTCAGCCACACGCGCACACGCACGCCTGCACCGCGGGCTCGGCAGACGGCTCAGGGCACTCCTCGCCGCGCTCGCCGCGGCGGCCGTACTCGCCGTGCTCGTCCCCCTCGCCACCGCCTCCCCCGCCAGCGCCGCCGCCTGCGCGGCCGGCTGGTCCAGCGGCGCCGTCTACACCCAGGGCAACGTTGTCTCCCACAACGGCCACAACTGGCAGGCCAAGTGGTGGACCCAGGGCGAGGAGCCCGGGACCACCGGGCAGTGGGGCGTCTGGGCCGACCAGGGCGCCTGCGAAGGCGACGGCGGCGGCGACCCGGGCCCCGGGCCCGGGGAGTTCGTGACGGAGGCCCAGTTCAACCAGATGTTCCCGAACCGGAACTCCTTCTACACGTACAGCGGCCTCACCACCGCCATGCGGTCCTACCCCGCCTTCGCCCACACCGGCGACGCCACCACCCAGGCCCGCGAAGCCGCCGCCTTCCTCGCCAACGTCAGCCACGAGACCGGCGGCCTCGTGCACATCGTCGAGCAGAACCAGGCCAACTACCCCCACTACTGCGACGCGAACCAGCCCTACGGCTGCCCCGCCGGCCAGGCCGCGTACTACGGCCGCGGGCCCATCCAGCTCAGCTGGAACTTCAACTACAAGGCCGCCGGCGACGCCCTCGGCATCGACCTGCTCAACAACCCCTGGCAGGTGGAGCGCAACGCCTCCGTCGCGTGGCAGACCGGCCTGTGGTACTGGATGACCCAAAGCGGCCCCGGCTCCATGTCCGGGCACACGGCGATGACCACCGGCGCCGGCTTCGGCGAGTCCATCCGCTCGATCAACGGCGCCCTGGAGTGCAACGGCGGCAACCCCGCCCAGGTCCAGAGCCGCATCAACAAGTACACGCAGTTCACGCAGATCCTCGGCGTCAGCCCCGGCCCGAACCTGAGCTGCTGACCACCGCACCCTCCCCCTGAGACCGGCGGGCCCGCGCCCCTCCTGCGGGCCCGCCGCCTCACATTCCGCGGCGCTGATCGGTCAGAAGGGTGAGCAAGGGAGAGCCAACCATGAGTGACACCGTCGACTTCACCCTGATGTACGCGATGCACGACGCGCTCCGCCGCGATCTGGACCACCTCGCGAAGGCCGCCGCACGCACCGACGACGACCCGAGCCGTGTCCTCGCCGCCGCGGCCGGCTGGGAGCTGTTCAAGAAGGTCCTGCACATCCACCACACCGCCGAGGACGAGGCGCTCTGGCCCCCGCTGACCGAGGCGCTCGCGGGCCGGCCCGACGACCTGGCCGTCGTGGACGCGATGGAGGCCGAGCACGCGCGGATCGACCCGCTCCTCGACGCGGTCGACGCGGCGCTGGCCGACCGCGACCAGGGGCCCGAGCGGCTCGGCGGGCTCGTCGACGAGCTGGCCGGGAAGCTGCGGGCGCACCTGACCCACGAGGAGGAAGACACGCTGCCGCTGATCGAGCGGACGCTGACGGCGGCGCAGGTGCAGCACTTCGGCGGGGTGCACGCCGCCAAGGGCGCCGCCGACGGGCCGGTGCTGACGGCGTGGATGCTGGAGGGCGCCGACGAGGAGATGCGGACGGCGGCGCTGGCGTACCTGCCGGAGCCGGTGCGTGCGGCGTACCGGGACGAGTGGCGGCCGGCGTTCGTGGCCCGGGACTGGTGGGGTACGGGCCGCTGACCCGCGCCCGGGCGGACCCGGGGCGGGTCCCGCGCGCATCCGCCACGCGCGGGGCCCGCCCCGGCCGCACCCTCCTACCGGACCGGCATACCGGGCCCGCCTATGCGGGATCGGGCCGCGGTGCGGTCACATCGGGGCGCTCTCGTCGGTCAACAGAACGAAGGCGTCGCCGAGAGGACCCGACCAGATGGACGAACACGACTGGCTGGCCGCACGATTCGAGACCGACCGCCCCCGCCTGCGCGCCCTGGCCTATCGGGTGCTCGGCTCGGCCGACGAGGCCGACGACGCTGTCCAGGAGAGCTGGATCAGACTGAGTCGCGCCGACAGCGTCGGCGCGAAGGACCTCGACGGGTGCCTGCGCACGACCGTCGCCCGGGTCTCGCTGCACATGCTCCGGTCCCGCAAGGCCCGCCCGGAGATCCTCGTGGACGCCACCGAGCCGGGCGAACCGCCGGCCGACCCCGAGCAGGAGGTGCTGCTCGCCGACTCCGTGCGCCTCGCGATGCTGGTCGTGCTCGACACGCTGACGCCGCCGGAGCGGCTGGCGTACGTGCTCCACGACATGTTCGCCGTGCCGTTCGAGGAGATCGCGGCGGTGGTGGACCGCACGCCGGCGGCGGCCCGGCGGCTGGCGGGCCGCGCCCGCGACCGGGTGCGCCGCTCCGGCCCGCCGGGCGGGTACGGCGGCGGCTCCGCGGCGGGCGGGGCGAAGAGAGGCGTGACGGGCGGTGCGGCGGGCGGCGCGACGGGCGACCCCAAGGGCGCCGCGGGCAGCGCGTACGGCGAGAGCGTCTACGACGCGGGCGGGTCCGGCGACGACGGCGTGGACCCCGCGGTCAAGGCGGGCGCGGACATCGCGGGCGCGTTCTTCGCGGCCTCCCGCGACGGCGACTTCGAGGCGCTGCTGACCGTGCTCGACCCGGACCACCCGGTACGTCCCGAGGCCCCCGCGGGACGCGCCGGGGCGGCCGGGGACGCGGACGCCGAGAGCCCGGACGCCCAGAGCCCGGCACCCCCGGACCCCGCGGCGCCGCACCCGGCGCCCCCGGCACCGGCGCCCCCGGCACCGGCGGCCCCCCGCACCGCCGGTGCCCGCGTCGAGCGCCGCGGCGACGCCGTCGTCGGGGCCACCGAGGTCAACGGCACCGAGTCCGTCACCCGCGTCTGCACGGTACGCACCTGGGCCCCGGTCCCGGCGCTCATCGACGGCGGCGCGGGCCTGGTGTGGGTCCAGGACGGCCGCCCGCAGATCGCGTTCCGCTTCACCGTCCGGGACGGTGAGATCACCGGCGCCGAGCTGGAGACCGACCTCTCCGGCCTCAGCATCGTCTACTGACCGGGGACCGGGAGGGCGGCGACCGCTACCAGGGCACCGGGCCGTCCGCGCTGAGGAACCCGCCGGTCGGGCCGTCGTCGCCGAGGGTCGCCAGGCGCACCACCACGGCCGCGCCCTCGGCCGGGGTGAGGAAGCCGGTGCGGCCGTTGATGTCGGTGTCGACATAGCCGGGGGCGACGGCGTTGACCAGGATGTTCTCCGGGCGCAGCTCGTTCGCGTACTGCAGGGTCAGCGCGTTCAGCGCCGTCTTGGACGGCGAGTACGCCGCCGACGGCAGGTCGGCCAGGGGCCCGTCGACGGTGGCGGTCAGCGCCAGCGACGCGGCGTGGGTGGAGAGGTTGACGATCCGTGCGGCCGCGGACCGCCGCAGCAGCGGGATCATCGCGTTGGTCACGGTGATCACACCGAAGACGTTGGTGTCGAAGACCGCGCGGACCCGTTCCACGTCGACCGCGCTGGGCACGCGGTCGAGGGCGTCCTGCGGCGCCGCCTGCCCCGACCCGGTGATGCCGGCGTTGTTGACCAGCACGTCCAGCCGGCCGAAGCGGTCGCCGATCCAGTCGGCGGCGGCCCGGACGGTGGCCGGGTCGGTGACGTCCAGCACGACCGCGTGCGCGTCGCCCCCCGCGGCCCGTACCGCGGCGGCGGCCTCCTCGCCGCGCCGCGGGTCGCGGGCGCCGACGAGGACGGTCGCGCCCTGTGCGGCGAGCAGCTCGGCGGTCGCGCGGCCGATTCCCTTGTTCGCGCCGGTGATCAGGGCCACCTTCGACTGCGGGGTCTTCTCGTTCATGGGCGGGGCTCCTTTTCCGCTCTGCGTCCGTTCTGCGTCCGTTCTGCTTCCGTACGGCTCGGTCTCCATGGAGATGCCGGTGCGGCCCTTTCCGTGACACCCCGCCCGTGTGGCGCGCGTCACCTCCGTCGCTCCGGGCGGGAATGCGGGGGGCGGCGGACCGGGTACGAAGGTACGAAGAGTGGGGCGGGGTTGACGGGGGGCGGTTGTGGACAAGGCGGCGGGGCGTGAACGGCGGCGGGCGGAGCGGTTGCTGCGGCGCGCCGGTGCGCCGGTGGCCGGCGGGTCGTGGGCGGAGCGGGCGTGGCGGCGGCTGGCGGACGAGGGGCTCCGCGGCGGGCCGGAGGCGCTGGCGGTGCTGACCCGCGTCGCCCGTGACCCGAAGCACCCGCGTCGGCACGGGGCCCGGGGCGTCGTCGCCGACCGGTGGGCCGCCACCGGCGACCCCGGCCTGCGGCAGACGGTGCTCGACACCGGCGCCGTCGCCACGGCCGCCCTGCCCAGGCTGCGTACGCTCGCGCTGCACGGGCCGGTGCCGCTCGGCGGCGCCTCCCGGCCGCACTGGACCGCACACGCGGTCGACCTGCTGCACGATCCCGACGCCGCCGTACGGTCCACCGTCACGGAGCTGTGCCGCACCGCTGACGCCCGGCTGGTGCACCTGCTGTGGCCCGCGGTGCTGCACCACGGCGGCTCGTACGACGATCCCGTCCCGACGGTGACGGACCGGTGGCTGCTCGACACCCTGCTGGCCCGCCCCGACCCGCCGCCCCTGGGCCACCTCGACCTGCTGTGGGCGGTGTTCCTCCGCCCCGTGCCCGCCGGCGAGTGGCGGTCGCGCGGCCCCGGCGCCGGGCTGCTGCCCGCGCTGACCGGCTGGGGGCAGCGGGCCCTGAGCGGGCAGTGGGAGCGGATGAGCCGGGTCGTGGTGGACCCGGACACCGCGCGGATGCTGGCCCGCCCCATGATGCGGCGGGCGTTCGTCGAGGCGGCGTCGTACGCGGAGCACCCGTTGGGCGAGTTGGCGCGGGAGCGGATCCTCGCGGTCCTGGAGGGGCCGGCGGGGCCCGGTACGCGCCTCGTCGACTTCGTCGACCAGCTCTGCGAGTACGCCCTCGACCACCGCGAACTCCTCGGCTGGTGCGTCAGCCACGGCTTTGCCCCCTCCCGCCGCGACCCCGCCCGCCGCACCGCCTTCCTCCTCCAGACCGGGCAGCTGGAGCGGGCCCGGGAAGCCGACCCCGACGGCCGCCTCACGGCGCAGGTGTACGCCGACGCGCCGGCCGCTGCGCGGGAGCGCATGCTGCGGTGGGTCGGTGCCCCGGGGCTGGCGGAGATCGTGCTCGGGACGGCCGGCGGCGAGGAGCGGGCGCGGCGCGTCGAGGCGCTGACGGACGCGGAGCTGACGCGGTTCGCCGGGTGGCTCGACGGCGAGGGCCGGCTGCCGGACCTGTGGCGGCTCGTACGCGACCTCCCGCTCGCCCGCGGCCACCGGCTGCTGCCCCTCCTCGACGCCCGCGGCGCCCCCGCGCCGCGCGACGCCTGGCAGCCCGCCGACGAGGCCGGCCGCCGGCTGCTGGCGCTGCTGCGCGCCACCGGCCCCGGGACGCTGGCCGCCGGCCTCGCCGCCCTCACGCGCGACTGGCCCGCCGGCTACCACCTGGCCCGTATCCGCTTCCGCGGCCGGGTCAACGCCCTGTCCTTCGCCCCGGACGCGCAGCTGCTCGCCGTCGCGACGAGCAACCGCACGGCGGGCGTGATCGACCTGCACCGGGGCGAGCTGGCGGAGCGCTACGACGGGTTCGTGTCGTCGGTGGGGCACGTGGCGCACCTGGGCGGCGGCGCGTTCGTCTCGGCGGAGCGGACGAGCGGCGCGGGGGTGCCGTGCCGGCTGGTGCACTGCGCGGGCGGGCGGAGCCGGGTGCTGCTGCGCCATCCGGGGGCGGTCACGTCGCTGGCGGCGGCGGGCGTGGGGCGGTTCGTCGCCGGTACGCGCTCGGGACACCTGCTGTTCGGCGCCCCGGCGGGCGGCGCCCCGGCGGGTACGGGCGCGGCGGGCGCGGTGGCGGACGCGGTTCCGGTGGCGGACGCCGTCCCGGCACCGGCGCAGAAGCCGGTGGCGCTCTCCGTCGCCGCGCTCGGCCTGGACCCCGGCGCGGACTGGCCGCGCACCCTGGCGTACGACCCGGACACGGGGCGGCTGGCGGTGTGCGGACGCCGGCTGGTGCTGGCGGAGTGGGCCGACGGCGACGGCGACGGCGACAGCGCCCCCCGCGTCCTCGCCGAGGTCCGCCGCCGCCGCGTCACCGCCCACGCCGTCCTCGCCGGCCCCGGCGCCGCCCCCGACGCCGTCGCCGTCCACGAACGCCACCGCGGCGCGGTCGAGGTACTCCGGCGCGAGGGCCGGGCGCTGCGGCCGGCCGCCTCCGCCGCCGGCGTGACGGCGATGACCGCGCTGCCGGGCCGCGGGCAGCTCGCGGCCGTCGACCGGCGCGGGCGGCTGCGCCTCCTCGACGCCGCCACCCTCGCGCCCCGCCCCGGCGCGATGCCTGAGCCCCCGGACGCGCGGTACCGGCAGGCCGTCGGCCCGGTGACGAGCCTGCACGCCGCGCCGGACGGCGGGCTGCTCGCCGCGGGGTACGGCGACGGCGTCATCGACCTGTACGACGTACGCCACGCGGAGGTCCCCGCCCTCGCCGCCCGCCCGCTGGCGTACGCCCGGCCCGCGCACCTCGACGCGCTCGCGGCGGCGCTCGACGTCCCGGGGACGGCGCGGCCGGTGCGCGAGGTGCTGCGGCTGCTGCTGGCGCTGTTGTCCCACCGCTTCCCGCGGGACGTCGACGGCGGTGGCGGCGGCGCGACGACGCTGAGCGCGGGCGGCTACGACATTGCCCTGTGAGACGGAGAGAGGAGCACCGGATGCGCGCGGACGAGGTCGTACCCCTGGGACGCACCGACGTGTCCGTCACCCGCCTCGGCCTGGGACTCGCCTCCCTCGGCGGGCTGTTCGCGCCCGTGTCCGACGAGGACGCCGCGGGCACCGTCGACCGCGCCTGGGACGCCGGTGTCCGGCTCTTCGACACCGCCCCCGTCTACGGCTACGGGCGCTCCGAGCGCCGCGCCGGCGCCGCGCTCGCCGGCCGCCCCCGCGGCGCGTACGCGCTGTGCACGAAGGTCGGCCGGCTCATCGTGCCCGGCGGCACCGACACGCAGCCCATCTGGGCCGACCCGCCGCCCGGCGTCGGCCCGCGCCGGGACTACTCGTACGCCGGGGTGATGCGCTCGGTCGAGGACAGCCTGCTGCGGCTCGGGCTCGACCGGATCGACGTGCTCCACGTGCACGACCCCGACGAGGACTTCCCGGCCGCCGTCACGGACGCGTACCGGGCGCTGGCCGAACTCCGCGCCCGCGGCACCGTCGGCGCCGTGTCGATCGGCGTCAACCACGCCCCGGTGGCGGCCCGTTACCTCCGCGAGGCGGCGGCCCCGGGGCCGGACTGCGTGCTGCTCGCCGGCCGGTACAACCTGCTGGACCGCACCGGCCTCGACGACCTGCTGCCGCTGTGCGCGGCGCGCGGCGTCGCCGTCATGGCGGCCGGCGTCTACCAGTCCGGCCTGTTCACCGACCCCCGCCCCGGCGCCCCGCACGGCTACGCCACCGTGCCCCCGGCCCTCGCCCGCCGGGTCGCGGACTGGCACGCGCTGTGCCGCCGCTTCGGCGTCCCGCCCGCGGCGGCGGCCGTCCGCTTCCCGTTCGGCCACCCGGCGGTGACGAGCGTCGTCGTCGGCGCCCGGACGCCGGAGGAGGTCACCGGCACGGTACGGGCGCTCGCGCACGCGGTGCCGGCGGAGTTCTGGGCGGCGGCGAAGTCGACGGGCCTGCTGCCGCGCCGGGTCCCGACGCCGGAGGGCTCCTAGCTTCAGACAGCTTCAGATGCCGTTGCGGGGATCGGCGACGCGGCTGCGCGGCGCGGTCGCGGTCGGCCGCAGCCGGTGCATCACCGCCACCAGCACCAGGGTGAGTACCAGCAGCCCCGCCCAGATCACCCACTGCTCCGGCCACAGCCCCGGCGACGCCCCGTCCGGCGTCCGGCCGCCGTCCACCCCCGTCGCGACCACCGCCGCCAGGCCGGCGACCGTGGCCACGACCGCGAGGCGGCCGGCGACCCGGGCGGTCAGGGGCAGCGGGCGGGAGGTGCGGCGCGGACCGCGCAGGTGGAGGCGTTCGCTGGGGCGGGCGGGGGCGAGGAGGCGCAGGAGCAGCATGGCGGCGATGGGCATCTGCAGCGCCCAGACCAGGGTGCGGAAGGTGCCGTCGTACCAGACGTTCGTGCCGTAGAGCAGCGTGTGCCAGACGCTGAGGACGTAGACGACGATGATGAAGCGGTGCAGGGCGCGCCACATCCGTGAGCCGGTCCGCTGGCGCAGGTAGTACGCCAGGCCCAGCGGGATGGCGAGGTAGAAGGCGAGCAGCCCGATGAGGATGGCGATGCGTCCGGTGCCGGTGGCGTAGCCGCCGGGTATGAAGACCTTGACGGTGGCGTCCCATATCCGGCCGGGCCAGGTCGCGCCGCCCTCGTTGCCGCGGACCTCCTCCAGGAAGAACATCAGCGCGTGCATGAACATCAGCGCGATGGTCGTCAGACTGGTGGTGCGGTGCAGCTTCTCCAGCCCGGCGGCCGGCAGCCAGCGGACCTTGGGGCGCGGGCCGGTGCGCAGGAGGCTGAAGACGATGGTGACGTACGCCCACAGCAGGCCGGACCAGCCGAACGCCTGGCAGAGCCAGTACATCCAGTACTTGTCGGCGTCGGCGAGCATCGGCATGACCTGGACGGTGGCGGACGAGCCGTTGTCGACGCGCACGTAGAGCCAGGCGAAGACGGCGCCGGTGACGACGAGGGCGATGCCGGCGTCGGTCCCGGCGGCGCGGACGTCGGCCCCGAACCCCGCCCAGTCGAACCACCCGCCGGCGCGTTTCGCGCCCCGCCTGCCGTCCGGGCCGCCGTCCCGCGCGCCGCCGGGCCGCTGCCCGGCGTCCGGCTCCGTACCGTCCCGCTCTTCGCCCGCCGTTCCGGGCAGCCCTGATCGACGTCTCATCGACATCCTCCGCCTCCTGCGCACCGCCGACCCCGCCTGATGTGTACCCCTCACCTTCTATGCATAGTCAAACTCCCGGGGAGGCGCCGCGGCCGCCCCTACACTGGCGGGTGCAGCCGGTTCGCCCCGTCCGCCAGGCGGTGGCGTCGCAAGAGGGAACCCGGTGGGAATCCGGGACTGCCCCGCAGCGGTGAGCGGGAACGACCGCCGTCATACGCACTGGACCCCGTCGGGTCCGGGAAGCGACGGCCAGTAGGCGCCCGTGCGTGCAGCTTCGCGCGCAGGGCCCGCCCGCAAGTCCGAAGACCTGCCTGCTGCCCGCGTGCGGGCCTTCCGTGCGCGGACATCCCGGTGACCTCGAGGGCGGGTCGGCGCACGTGACGTACAGGGCGGGCACACGGACAAGGCACCGCGACGCGGCGGAGATCCGCCGCGGCACCGCGGGTGCGTGCCGCGCCGCCCCCTTCGCGCCTCCTCTCCCTCTCCCGCCGCCGGGATCTCAGGGATTCATCTCGCGAAGGAGATCTCCGTGACAGCGAAGTCCGCAGCCGCGGCAGCACGGGCGACCGTGTACGGCTACCCCCGGCAGGGCCCCCGCCGGGAGCTGAAGAAGGCGATCGAGGGCTACTGGAAGGGCCGTGTCACCGCCGACGGCCTCCGCGCCACCGCCGCCGAACTGCGCCGCGCCAGCCGGCGGGAGCTGGCCCGCGCCGGCGTCCACGAGGTGCCGACCGGTGACTTCTCGTACTACGACCACGTGCTCGACACCACCGTCATGGTCGGCGCGATCCCCGGCCGCCACCGCGACGCGGTCGCGGCCGACCCCCTCGACGGCTACTTCGCGATGGCGCGCGGCACGCAGGACGCGCCGCCGCTGGAGATGACGAAGTGGTTCGACACCAACTACCACTACCTCGTCCCCGAGCTGGGCCCGGACACCGTCTTCACCGCCGATTCGGGCAAGCAGACCGCCGAGCTGTCCGAGGCCCTGGCCGCCGGGCTGAGCGCGGCCCGGCCCGTGCTGGTCGGCCCCGTGACGTACCTGCTGCTGGCGAAGCCCGCGCCCGGCGGGCCCGCGGACTTCGAGCCGCTGACGCTGCTGGACCGGCTGCTGCCCGTGTACGCGGAGGTGCTGGCCGACCTGCGCGCGGCCGGCGCCGGGTGGGTGCAGCTCGACGAGCCGGCCCTCGTCCAGGACCGCACGCCCGCCGAACTGGCCGCCGCCGAGCGCGCCTACCGCGAACTCGGCGCCCGCGCCGACCGGCCCGCGCTGCTCGTCGCCTCGTACTTCGACCGCCTCGGCGACGCCCTCCCCGTACTCGCCAAGGCGCCCGTCGAGGGGCTCGCGCTCGACTTCACCGGCGCCGCCGCCGCGAACCTCGACGCGCTGGCCGCCGCCGGCGGGCTGCCCGGCAAGCGGCTCGTCGCCGGCGTCGTCGACGGCCGCAACGTGTGGGCCTGCGACCTGGAGCGGGCCCTGGCCACCCTCGGCACCCTCCTCGGGCTCGCCGACCGGGTCGACGTCGCCGCCTCCTGCTCCCTGCTGCACGTCCCGCTCGACACGGCGGCCGAGCGGGACCTCGATCCGCAGCTGCTGCGCTGGCTGGCGTTCGCCCGGCAGAAGTGCGCCGAGGTCGTCACGCTCGCCCGCGGGCTGGCCCACGGCACCGACGCCGTCGCCGCCGAACTCGCCGCCAACCGCGCCGCCCTGGCCGCCCGCGCCGCCTCCCCGATCACCCGCGACGCCGCCGTGCGCGCCCGCACCGCCGCCGCGACCGCCGCCGACGCCCGCCGCCCCGCGCCGTACCCCGACCGCGCCGCCGCGCAGCGCGCCCGCCTCAGGCTGCCGCCGCTGCCGACGACGACCATCGGATCGTTCCCGCAGACCGCCGGGCTGCGCACGGCCCGCGCCGACCTGCGCGCCGGCCGCATCGGTGCGGCGGGCTACGAGGAGCGCATCGCCGCGGAGATCCGCGAGGTGGTGGCGTACCAGGAGGAGGCCGGTCTGGACGTCCTCGTCCACGGCGAGCCCGAACGCAACGACATGGTGCAGTACTTCGCCGAGCAGCTCACCGGGTACCTCGCCACCCGGCACGGCTGGGTCCAGTCGTACGGCACCCGCTACGTGCGCCCGCCGATCCTGGCCGGCGACGTCTCGCGGCCGGAGCCGATGACGGTGCGCTGGAGGACGTACGCGCAGTCGCTGACGGACCGCCCGGTCAAGGGCATGCTCACCGGTCCCGTGACGATGCTGGCCTGGTCGTTCGTACGCGACGACCAGCCGCGCGCCGAGACCGCCCGGCAGGTGGCGCTGGCGCTGCGCGACGAGGTGGCCGACCTGGAGGCGGCGGGCGCGGCGGTCGTCCAGGTCGACGAGCCGGCACTGCGCGAGACGCTGCCGCTGCGCGCGGCGGACCGGCCGGCGTACCTGGCGTGGGCGACGGAGGCGTTCCGGCTGACGACGGGCGTGGCGCGGGCGGACACGCAGATCCACACGCACATGTGCTACCCGGAGTTCGGGGACGTCGTGGCGGCGATCGACGACCTCGACGCGGACGTCGTCAGCCTGGAGGCGGCGCGGTCGCGCATGCAGGTGGCGTACGAGCTGGCCGGGCACGGCTATCCGCGGGAGGCGGGGCCGGGCGTGTACGACATCCACTCGCCGCGGGTGCCGAGCGCCGCGGAGACGGTGGAGCTGCTGCGCGCCGGGCTGCGCGCGATCCCCGCCGAGCGGCTGTGGGTGAACCCGGACTGCGGGCTGAAGACCCGGGGCTGGGCGGAGACCCGGGCGTCGCTGGAGAGCCTGGTGGCGGCGGCGCGGACGGTGCGCGCGGAGCTGCAGGGCTGACCGGATCTCAGCCGGGGGCGCCGTCCCCCTCCTCCTCGCCCGCCGGCGGGGTCCGGGTCTCCCGGGCCAGCCGGCGGGTGAGCAGGCGGCGCGGGCCGGGGCCGGTGTCGCCGAGGCGGTCGTCGCGGTTGCGCAGCAGGCAGCGGTCGAGCGACAGGCAGCCGCAGCCGATGCAGTCCGTCAGCCGGTCCCGCAGCCGCACCATCTGGTCGATGCGGATGTCGAGTTCGTCGCGCCAGGCCGCGGAGAGCCGGGCCCAGTCCTCCTGCGTGGGGGTGCGCTCGTCGGGCAGCGTCCGCAGCGCCTCGGCGATCGTCCGCAGGGGGATGCCGACCCGCTGCGCGGTGCGGATGAAGGCGACGCGGCGCAGGGTGTCGCGGGGGAAACGGCGCTGGTTGCCGGGGGTGCGGCGGCTGCGGATGAGGCCCTTGCCCTCGTAGAAGTGCAGGGCGGTGACGGCGACGCCGGAGCGGGCGGCGAGCTGGCCGACGGTGAGTTCCTTCGCGTCGAAGGGCGGCTTGTCCATGGCGGCAGGCTAACCCTTGACCTCGATTATGGTCGAGGTTTCAGACTGGCCGCTATGACCACGACCGACCGCCCGGAACAGGGGCGACGGCAGCGGCGGCGGTGGCTCGGGCTCGCCGTACTCGCGCTGCCCGCGCTGCTCGCCTCCCTCGAACTGACCGTGACCAACCTCGCCCTGCCGGCCATCGGCCGGGACCTCTCCGCCACCAGCACCGAACTGCTGTGGACGGTCGACATCTACGCCTTCCTCCTCGCCGGTTCGCTCATCACCATGGGCGTGCTCGGCGACCGCGTCGGCCGCCGCCGCCTGCTGCTGTACGGCGCGGCGGGCTACGGCGTCGCGTCGCTGGTGGCGGCGTACTCCGTGAACGCGGAGATGCTGATCGCCGCCCGCGCGTTCATGGGCGTCGCCGGGGCCACCCTCATGCCGTCGACGCTGGCGCTGGCGGCGGCGCTGTTCCCGGGGCCGCGGGAGCGGGCGACGGCCATCGGCGTCATCGTGGCCAGCGTCTCGGGCGGCACGGCGATCGGGCCGCTGGTGGGCGGGTGGCTGCTGGAGCGGTTCTGGTGGGGGTCGGCGTTCCTGCTCGGCGTGCCGGTGATGGCCGTGCTGCTGGTGCTGCTGCCCGTGCTGCTGCCGGAGTCCCGCGGCCCGGCGGGGCGGCGGGTGGACGTGGCGAGTTCGCTGCTGTCGCTGGGCGCGGTGCTGCCGGTGGTGTACGGGCTGAAGCAGATCGCGGCCGAGGGCGCCGCGGCGGCGCCGCTCGCGGCGGTGGCGGCGGGGGCCGCCGTGGCCGTGGCCTTCGTCCGCCGGCAGCGGACGCTCGCCGACCCGTTCGTCGACCTCCGCCTCTTCGCCGACCGCACGCTGGCCACGGCCGCGGCGACGCTGGCCGCGGGGATCTTCGTGCTGTGGGGCTCCAACTACGCGCTCGCGCAGTACCTGCAGCTGGTGGAGGGGCTGTCGCCGCTGGACGCGGGGCTGTGGACGGCGCCGTCCGCGTTCGGCGTGATCGCCGGCTCCACGCTGGCGCCGCGGCTGGCACGGCGGTGGCCCCCCGGGCACGTCATCGGCGTCGGGCTGGCGCTGTCGGCCGTCGGGTACGGGGTGCTGACGCAGGCCGGCGGCGCGCACGCGCTGGCGGAGCTGGTCACCGGCGCCGTGATCGTCTCGGCGGGGCTGGGGCCGATGATGGCGCTGGCCACCGACATGGTCGTGGGCGCGGCCCCGCCGGAGCGGACGGGCGCGGCGGCGGCGATCTCGTCCACGGCACCGCAGTTGGGCGGCGCGCTGGGCATCGCGCTGCTGGGCAGCGTGATCACGGCGGTGTACCGCGGGCGCACGGAAGGCGCGGCGCCCGAGGGCGTGCCGGAGTCCGCGGCGGGAGCGTTCGAGGACGACCTCGGCGCGGCGGTCGAGGCGGCGGAGGGGCTGCCGGGGCCGGTGGCCGAGGAGGTGCTGGGCGCGGCGCGGGGGGCGTACGAGACGGGGTTCCAGGTGGCGGCGGCGGTGTGCGCGGCGCTGACGGTGGCGACGGCGGTGCTGGTCACCCTGGCGGGCGCGCGGCGGCGGCCGGAGCCCGCGGCGGAGGGGTGACGTCCGCCGGCCGTACGGGGGCGCCGGACGGGCCGGGCCGGGCCGCCGCGAGCGGCGCCCGGACCTCGGCGTCGCATCCCCCGGGTCCGGCGCCCCGGCGCGGCGTTGGCCGCGTGGACGGCGCCCGCGCCCGCCCGCGGCGCAGCCGCGGCGCGGGGCGGGCCACCGCCCCCCGACCCCCCGATCCCCCGCCCCCCGATCCCCCGACCCCCGATCCCCGCCCCCAGGCCGAAGCCGGCCGCCCCCGTCAGCCCTCCCGTGCCGGCGCCGCCGGCGGCCCCGCGTCCTCCTCCCGGAAGAACGGCACCTCGGAAAGGAC
>AZWL01000033.1 GCA_000514715.1 Streptomyces sp. CNH099
CATCACCGACCCCGACCACCCGCGCTACTCCGAGGCCGGAGAGGTCCGCGGGCTGTACGAGAACGAGCCGGACGTGAAGAAGGTGATCGACACCGCGCGGGGCGTGGAGGGCCTGGTGCGGCAGATGGGCGTGCACGCCGCGGGTGTGATCATGTCCAGCGAGCCGNTCGTGGACCACGTCCCGGTCTGGGTGCGGCACACCGACCAGGTGACGATCACGCAGTGGGACTACCCCACGTGCGAGTCGCTGGGCCTGCTGAAGATGGACTTCCTGGGCCTGCGGAACCTCACCATCATGGACGACGCCGTCAAGATGGTGAAGCAGAACAAGGGCAAGGACATCGACCTGCTCTCGCTGCCCCTCGACGACCCCACGACCTTCGAACTGCTGGGCCGCGGCGACACCCTCGGCGTCTTCCAGTTCGACGGCGGGCCCATGCGCTCCCTGCTGCGCATGATGAAGCCCGACCACTTCGAGGACATCTCCGCGGTCTCGGCCCTGTACCGGCCCGGCCCCATGGGCATGAACTCGCACATCAACTACGCACTGCGCAAGAACGGCCGCCAGGAGATCACCCCGATCCACCCGGAGCTTGAGGAACCGCTCAAGGAGGTCCTCGACGTCACCCACGGGCTCGTCGTCTACCAGGAGCAGGTGCAGAAGGCCGCGCAGGTCCTCGCCGGCTACTCGCTGGGCCAGGCCGACCTGCTGCGCCGCGCGATGGGCAAGAAGAAACAGGAAGTACTGGACGCCGAGTTCGTCAACTTCCAGAAGGGCGCCCGGGAGAAGGGCTACAGCGACCAGGCCATCCAGGCCGTCTGGGACGTCCTGGTCCCCTTCGCCGGATACGCGTTCAACAAGGCGCACTCCTCCGCGTACGGACTCGTCTCCTACTGGACGGCGTATCTCAAGGCCAACCATCCGGCCGAATACATGGCCGCCCTGCTGACGTCCGTGCGCGACGACAAGGACAAGTCCGCGGTCTACCTCAACGAGTGCCGCAAGATGGGCATCAGGGTCCTCCCCCCGGACGTCAACGAGTCCGACGCCGACTTCACCCCCCGCGGCGACGACACCATCGTCTTCGGCCTCTCGGCCGTCCGCAACGTCGGCCGGAACGTCGTGGACTCCATCGTGCGCGGCCGGCGGTCCAAAGGACCCTACGCCTCCTTTCCCGACTACCTCGACAAGTCCGAGCCGGTCGTGTGCAACAAGCGCACCACCGAATCACTCATCAAAGCCGGCGCGTTCGACACCCTCGGCCACACCCGCAAAGGTCTCCTGGCCCGGTACGAGCCGATGATCGACGCCGCCGTCCAGATCAAGCGGAAGGAGGCGGAGGGGCAGTTCGACCTCTTCGGCGGGATGGGGGACGAGGCGGCGGCGGACGAGCCGGGCTTCGGGCTGGACGTGCAGTTCACGGACGAGGAGTGGGACAAGTCCTACCTGCTGGCCCAGGAGCGGGAGATGCTCGGCCTGTACGTCTCCGACCATCCGCTGTTCGGCATCGAGCACGTCCTGGGCGACAAGGCGGACGCCGCCATCGCCGCGCTCAACGGCGGCGAGCACGCCGACGGCGCGATCGTCACCATCGGCGGCATCATCTCCGGGCTGCAGCGGAAGATGACCAAGCAGGGCAACGCCTGGGCGATCGCCACCGTGGAGGACCTCGGCGGCTCCATCGACTGCATGTTCTTCCCCGCCACCTACCAGCTGGTCTCGACCCAACTCGTCGAGGACGCCATCGTCTTCGTCAAGGGCCGCCTCGACAAGCGCGAGGACGTCCCCCGCCTGGTCGCCACGGAACTCGCCGTCCCCGACCTCAGCACCGCGGGCGAACGTGCCCCGGTCCGCCTCGACCTCGCCGAGGCGCAGGTCACCCCCGAGTCCGTGGGCCGCCTCAAGGCGGTGCTCGCGGCCCACCCCGGCACGTCCGACGTGCACCTGCGCGTCCGCGGCCGCTCCCGTACGACGGTCTACCGCCTCGGCCACCGCATCGCGCCGCGCCCGGAGTTCTGGGCGGACCTCAAGGCGGCGGTCGCGGTCAGCCGGGAGCCCGGCGCGTAGCGTACGACGTGGGCCGTGCACCGGTCACGGGCGCGGCGCCGCCGCCTCCGCCTCCGGGTGCCGGACGTCGTGCTCCCAGCGCGACCGCGGCTGGGTGTGCAGCCGCCAGTAGTGCTCCGCGATCGTGTCCGGGTCGAGGTCCGTGCCGGGCGCCACCGCGCCGTCCACCGTCACCGTCGCGACGTGGACGCCCGCCGGCCCGTACTCCAGATCGAGCAGCCGCGCCAGCGTGCGCACTCCCGCCTTGCCCAGCGAGAGGCTGACGTACGGCGCCTTCGGCTCGGGCATCCCGCCGGTGATCAGGAACGAGCCGCCCCCGCGCCGGGCCATCGCCGGGGCCAGGTGCGCCGCCGCGGTCAGCGCGCCGCCGACGTTCACCGCCCAGGCGTCCAGCAGGGCCGCCTGCGCCAGCTCGCCGAGCGCGTCGGCCCGGACGCGGGCCGCGTTGTAGACGACCGCGTCGGGCACGCCGAACCTCCCGGTCGCGGTGTCGAGGGCGGTACGCAGCGCCGCCTCGTCGGTGACGTCGGCGGTCAGCGGCAGCACCCCGGGCCGCGGCGGGACCCCCGTGCCCGCCGCGGCGACCGACGCGGCGACCGGCACCAGGCTCCGCCGCGACCGTGCCACCAGCGCCACCGGCAGGCCCTCCCGGGCGAACCGGCGGGCGACCGCCGCGCCGATCCCGGGCCCCGCCCCCACGACCACTGCTCCTGCCATGACCCCTCCTCGCTCTCCCCGCGGATGATCGGCGCTTCCCGCGACGTTAAGGCGTGACACCGGTGTGAAGGTCAAGCAGGGAGAACGGGGACGGCATGCGGATCGGCGAGTTGGCCCACCGGACCGGCGTGAGCCGGCGGCTGCTGCGCTACTACGAGGAACAGGGCCTGCTGCACCCCGTACGGCTGGCCAACGGCTACCGCGCGTACGCCGACGGCGACGTCGCCACGGTGCGGCACATCCGCGTGCTGCTCGACGCGGGCCTGCCCACCGCGGTCATCGCGGGCATCCTGCACTGCGTCGCCGACGGCCCCGCGCAGCGCCTGGTGACGAACGGCTGCCCCGGCGCGACGGCCCGGCTGCGCCGCGAGCACGCCAGGATCACCACCGCCATCGACCGCCTGGACCGCTCCCGCAGGCTGATCGACGGCCTGCTCGACCCGGCCGGACCGCGGACGCCCTGAGCCGCGCCCGCGGCGGGCGTCAGCGCGGGGCGGTCCGGCCGCGAGCCGTCTCGTACCAGGCCAGGGAGCCGCTGATGCGGGTCGCCAGGGCCGTCTCACGGCGCCGGGTGGCGCCGTCCAGGGCCTCGCGCAGGTTGGCGATCTCCGCGTCCAGCCGGTCGATCCAGCGCTGGCGCGCGTGGCCCGCCCGCTCGGCCTCGGCGCACTCCGCGAGGCGCGCGTAGTAGTCGTCGCGGCGCCGCAGCACCTCCGCCGTCTCGCCCGCTTCGGCCAGCCGCTCCCAGGCGTACGCGGCGACCGTCTCCAGCAGCCGGTACCGCTCGCCGTCGCGGGAGACCAGCGACCGGTCGACCAGCCGGGCCAGCAGCCCCGGCACCTCCGCGGCGGTCAGGCCCGCGGCCGGCGCCTGCTCGCCGCCGGCCTCGATGGGCACCGCGCCGGCGCCCGCGTCGCCGGGCCCGGCGCCGGTGTCGGCGCACACGTAGATCGCCCCGCTCAGCGTGCAGCCCGCACCGTGCACGGCCAGCCGCCGCAGCGCCGCGCGCTCGCGGTCGTCCAGCAGCCGCCAGCTCCAGTCGATCGCCGCCCGCAGCGTGCGCTGCCGCTCGGGCAGGCCGCGCCGGCCGCCGTCGAGGAGCCGGAAGCGGTCGTCGAGCCCGGCGGCCAGGCCCCGTACGCCCAGCCCGCGGACGCGGGCGGCGGCCAGCTCCAGGGCCAGCGGGATGCCGTCGAGCCGGCGGCAGACCTCGGCGACCTCCGCGGCGTTCCCGGCACCGACCGCGAAGCCCGGCGCCGCGGCCGCGGCGCGGTCGGCGAAGAGCCGCACCGCGTCCTCCCCGGACAGCGGCGGCACCGCCCGGACGACCTCGCCGGCGACGCCCAGCGGCTCCCGGCCGGTGGCCAGCACGCGCAGCCCGGGCGCCGCGTGCAGCAGCCGGTCGGCGAGCTTGGCGGCCCCGTCGACGACGTGCTCGACGTTGTCGAGCAGCAGCACCGCCGGCCCGTCGCCGAGCGCCTCGGCGATCCGGTCCTCGTCGGGCACGCCGAACGCCGTCGCCACCACGTCGGCCACGCTCCCGCCGCCGGCGCCCGCCAGCTCGGCCACGTAGCCGGGCTCGGGGCGGTCGTGCAGCGCGGCCAGCGCGAGGCGCGTCTTGCCGACGCCGCCGGGGCCGGTGAGCGTCACCAGCCGCTCCCCGCCGAGCAGGGGCCGCAGCTCCGCGAGGTCCGCCGCCCGGCCGACCAGCGGCGTCAGCGGCGCCGACGGCCGCGGCGGGCGCAGCCGCGGGGCGGCCGGCGCCGCGGCGGCCAGGGACTCGTCGCCCGAAAGGATCCGCTGCTGCAGCCCGGCCAGCTCCGGGCCCGGGTCGAGCCCCGCCTCCTCGCGCAGCCGTATCCGCAGCGCCCGGTAGGCGGCCAGCGCCTCGCTCTGCCGCCCGGAGCCGTACAGCGCGTGCATCAGCAGCCCCGTCAGCCGCTCGCGCAGCGGGTGGGCGCCCACCAGGTCCGTCAACTCCGCCACCAGCGGCGCGTGTTCCCCCAGCGCGAGCCGCGCCCGCGCCAGCTCCTCCAGCGCGGTCAGCCGCTGCTCCTCCAGCCGCGCGGCGGTGGCGCGGGCGAAGGGCGCGTCCTCGTACGGGCTGAAGGCCGGGCCGCGCCACAGTGCCAGCGCCTCGGTGAGCAGGTCGGCGGTGCGGGCCGGGCCGGACGCCGCACGGGCCCGCCGGACCAGCTCCGCGAAGTCCCCGGCGTCGGTGGCGGCGGCCAGCACGTACCCGGAGGCGCCGGAGACGACCAGCTCCCGCCCGCCCGGCTCGGCGTCCCCGAGCGCCCGGCGCAGCTGGGAGACCTTCGCCCGCAGCGCGCCCGTCGGCTTGCCCGGCGGCCGGGCGTCCCACAGGTCGTCGACGAGCCGCCCGCGCGGCACCGGCCGCCCCTCGCGGGCGAGCAGCGCGGCCAGCAGCACCCGCACCTTCAGCTCCGGGACCCTGACCGGCCGTCCGTCGTCGGTCCAGACCCGCACCGGACCGAGCACTCCGAAGCGCATGACACCACCATAAGCAAACCCGAACACCGCCCGGCGACCGTGAACCCATGACGACAACCACCGCCGCCGCCAAGGCCGGCCCCCGCGAGTGGCTCGGCCTGTCCGTCCTCGCCCTGCCCATGCTGCTCGCCTCGGTCGACAACAGCGTGCTGTACCTCGCGCTGCCGCATCTGACCGCGGACCTGGAGCCGTCCGCCACGCAGGTGCTGTGGATCATGGACATCTACGGGTTCATGATGGCCGGCTTCCTCATCACCATGGGCACGCTCGGCGACCGGATCGGCCGCCGCCGGCTGCTGACGTTCGGCGCGGCGGCCTTCGGCGCGGCGTCGGTGCTCGCCGCGTACGCGGCGAGCGCCGAGATGCTGATCGCCGCCCGCATACTCCTCGGCGTCTCGGCCGCGTCGCTCGCACCCTCGGCACTGGCCCTGGTCGGCACCATGTTCACCGACGCGCGCCAGCGCGCCCTGGCCATCGGCGTGTTCACCGCCTGCTTCATGGGCGGCGCGGCGCTCGGGCCGGTGATCGGCGGGGTGCTGCTGGAGAACTTCTGGTGGGGTTCGGTGTTCCTGCTCGGCGTGCCCGTGGCGCTGCTGCTGGTGGTCACGGCCCGGCCGCTGCTGCCGGAGTCCGGCGGCGGGGGCGGCGGGCGGCTGGACCCGGCGAGCGTGGCGCTGTCGCTGCTGACGGTCATCCCGCTGGTCTACGGGCTGAAGGAACTGGCCGACGAGCCGGGCGCGCGGGCGGCCGGCGCCGTCGCCGCCGGCCTCGTCTTCGGCTGCGTCTTCGCCCGCCGCCAGCTCCGGCTCGACGATCCGCTGCTCGACCTGCGGCTGTTCCGCAACCGCTCGTTCTCCGCCGCGCTGGTCGTCCTGCTGCTCACCATGCTCATGCAGGGCGGCACGTACCTCTTCTTCAGCCAGCACCTCCAGCTGGTCGAGGGCTTCTCGCCGCTGAAGGCCGGCTTCTGGATGGCGCCGCCGGCGCTCGCGCTGGTCGCCGGCTCCCTGCTGGCGCCGGTGCTGGCCCGCACCGCACGGCCCGCGGCCATCGTCAGCGCGGGCCTGGCGATGTCCGCGGCCGGGTTCCTGTACGTCGCGGTCAGCGACGACCTCGTGCCGCTGGCGGCCGGGTTCACGCTGGGCTTCCTCGGCGCCGCGCCGGTCGGCGCGCTGGGGCTGAACCTGATCGTGGGCACGGCGCCCCCGGAGAAGTCCGGCTCCGCCTCGGCCACCGCGGAGACCGGCGGTGAGATGGGCATCTCGCTGGGCATCGCCGCCCTCGGCAGCCTCGGCACGGCCGTCTACACCGCCGGGATCGACCTCCCCGCCGGGGCGCCGGAGCGCGCGGGGGAGTCCCTGGCCGACGCCGACGCGGCGGCCGCCGGGCTGCCCGACCGACTCGGCGACGACCTCCTCGACGCCGCCCACGCGGCCTTCGGCTCCGGGATGACCGCCGTCGCCGTGGTCGCCGCCGCGCTCTACGCCGCCCTCGCGGTGCTCGTCGTCGTGCTGCTGCGGCACCTGCGCCCGATCGGCGCGGAGGACGGGCCGGCCGGCGGGGACGACTGAGCCGTACGGCGGTCAGTGCTGCGTCGCCGCGCGCTCCGCCGCACTGCGCAGCACGCAGAACTCGTTGCCCTCGGGGTCGGCGAGGACCGCCCACCCCGTGCCGTCCGGGTTGCGGTGGTCGGCGACGAACGTCGCGCCGAGGCCGAGCAGCCGCTCGACCTCCTCCTCGCGCCGGGTCTCCGGCCGCAGGCACAGGTGGATCCTGTTCTTGGCCGTCTTCGGTTCCGGCACCGTGTTGAAGTGCAGCACGGGGCCTTCGGGCAGGAGCACCTGGGTCTCCGGCGAGCCGGGTCCGTCCTCCGGATCGACCGGGCTCCCGGTCACCCTGCTCCAGAACAGCGCCAGTCCGTAGGCGTCGGCGCAGTCGATCGCAACGTTCTGTACCACCGAGGTCATGGACGCACCCTGCCCGAGTCGCCCGCCGGCCGCCACCGGATTACGCCCCGGCGGCGGCCGGCGCCGTCAGGCGGACTCCGCCGCCGCCAGCAGCTGGTCCTCCGTGGTGCCGCGGCGCCAGTAGCCGGTGAACGTCACCGCCCTGCGGTCGAAGCCCCGTTCGCGCACCAGGTGGCGGCGTACGGCCCGGACCGTCGCCGACTCCCCGGCGACCCAGGCGTACGGCGTGCCCCCGGGCAGCTCCGCACCGCGCACGGCGTCGGGGGCCGGCGCGTCCGAGCCGCGTACCAGCCAGGTGACGTCGGCGTGCGCCGCGGTCGGCAGCGCCAGCCGGTCGGCCGCGTCGGCGACCTCGATCCAGGCGTGTACGGGCACGTCCGCGGGCACGGCGGCGAGGATGCCGGCGACGGCCGGCAGCGCGGTCTCGTCGGCGGTGACCAGCAGCCAGTCGGTGCCGGCCGGCGGGCGGAAGTCGTAGGCCACGTTGTCCGCGACGACCGGCGCCAGCACGCAGAGCCGGTCGCCGGGGGCGGCGTGCAGCGCCCAGCGGGACCCGGGGCCGGTGTCGCCGTGCACCGCGAAGTCGACCACGAGCCGGTCCGGGTCGCGGGTGAGGCTGCGCGTCGTGTAGGTGCGCATGATGCCGCGTACCGCGGGGTCGAGGGCCTGCCAGGCCGGGTACCAGTTGCCGCCGTCGTCGTCCGGCATGACCGGCGCGTCCTGGCCCGGGTGCGGGAAGAACAGCTTGATGCGCTGGTCGCGGCCCGCGGACTCCATCGAGGCCAGCCCGGGGCCGTCGAACGCGACCCGGATCATGGTGGGGGACAGGCGCTCGACGCCGGCGACGGCGATGTCGAAGAAGCGGAACGGCGAGTCGGTCGCGGAACTGCTCACCGGGCCACCTGCTTCGCGTCCCGCAGGGCGTCGGCCAGCGCCTCGAGCAGCGGCGCGTGGCCGGCGTAGCTCTGGTGGGCCTCGCTCTGCCAGGGGATCACCTGGCCGGCGGCGACCGCGGGCAGCCGGCGCCAGGTGGGCTTGGCCTCCCGCAGCCGGTCCGGCTGGAGGTTGCCGGTGCGCCCGTCGACCATGATGACGTCGGCCCGGTACCGGTCGACGGTCTCCCAGCTCGACTCCTCCCAGAAGCCGCTCTCGCCGGGGTTGTCGGGGGTGACGAACTCGACGCCGAGCTGCTTGTAGTAACGCAGGTCCCCGAAGTCCTCGGCGACGGCGGCGTAGAGCAGGTCCGCGCTGGCGGAGACGGCGAGGACCTTCAGGCCCCGGCGGTCCTCGGCGGTCTTGGCCAGCGTCTGCGACGCCTTCTCGAAGCGGGACTTGGCCCGTACGACCTTGTCGGCACCCAGGTCGGCGCCGAGCGAGGCGGCGAGTTCGGCGTACCGCTCGATGGCCTTCCTGAGGGAGGTGCCGGAGGTGCGGATGCCGACGGCGGGGGCGAGGGAGGTGATCTCCTCGGTGCTCTCCTCCGGCAGGTACCACAGCACCGGCGGCTCCTGCATGTTGGTGACCAGCAACTCCGGCCGCAGCGAGGCGTACTTCTCGACGTTGAACTGGCCGTAGGTGTTGCCGATGACGGTCAGCCCGTCCACGTCCAGGTCGCCGGCCTGCACGTCGGGCTCGCCGTTGGAGAGCGTCGTCGGGCCGAACACGCCGGTGCACTCGATGCCGAAGTCGTGCAGGGCGGCGGCGGAGGCGACGTAGCCGACGATGCGCTCGGGGGTGCGGTCGGCCCTGGCGACCTTGCCGCGGTCGTCCTTGAAGCGCCAGGCGCCGTCCGCGCCGCCGGAGCCCCGGTCCCCGGAGCCCGCGTCCCCGGAGGCGGAGTCGCCGCAGGCGGCGAGGGCGGCGCCGAGGC
Source organism: Streptomyces sp. CNH099 (assembly GCA_000514715.1). Taxonomy (GTDB): domain Bacteria; phylum Actinomycetota; class Actinomycetes; order Streptomycetales; family Streptomycetaceae; genus Streptomyces; species Streptomyces synnematoformans. The sequence continues at coordinate 9,134 of AZWL01000033.1, forward strand.
CGAGCGCGCCGCCGGCGGCGAGCAGACCGCGGCGCGAGGGACGGGCGACGGCAGGGCGTGGCCGGAAACGGCTGTCGCGAATCAACATGAAGGTTAGGCTAACCTAACTGTCGCGGGCCGGGGGAGCGGCCCGGCCCGTGGCATCGTCCCCGTGCCCGCCGGCCGGCCGCCGGGAGACGGCAGTTCACCGGTGCGGCGACCCTCCGGGCTCGCGCAGCGGCCCCAGCAGCACGAGCCCCACCGCGGGCAGCGCGATCAGCGGCGTGAGCGCCACGGTCAGCGAAGTCGCGTCCGCGAGCGCGCCGATGAGCGGCCCCGCCAGCCCGCCCGCGCTGACCGCCAGGCCCAGGGTGACCCCGCCGGCGGTGCCGACGTGCCGGGGCAGGTAGTCCTGGCCGAGCGTGAGGTGCAGCGAGAACGGGACGTACAGGCCCGCGGAGGTGAGGGCCACGAAGAGGAAGAGCGGCGGGCCCGGCACGAACACCACCCCGGCGACCGCCGGGCCGCTCAGCGCGTACGACCACCGCACCACCGGCAGGCGCCCGAACCGGGACGCCAGCCGCCCGCCCGCCACCGTCCCCGCCGCACCGCCCAGATACAGCACGAACAGCGCCGCCGTGCCCGCCGCGGTGCCGCCGGGCGTGCGCCCGGCCACGTACAGCGGGACGAAGGCGCTCAGCCCCACGAACACCACCGACCGGCACACCACCGCCCCGGTCAGCCGCGCGAACGACGCCCAGTCGTCCCGCCCGCTGGGCGCGCCGCCGCCCGCGTCCCCCGCGTCCCCGGCCGGGGTGTCCGGCGCGTACGGGCGCAGCGAACGCAGCGCCGCCGCGCACAGCCCCGCCCCCGCCAGCGCCGGCAGCACCAGCAGCGGCGAGGCCCGCAGTCCGCCGGTCGCGGCGACGGCGGCCACCAGCGGGGGAGCGGTGGCGAAGCCGAGGTTGCCGCCGAGGGAGAACCAGCCCATCGCGGTGTGGCTGCCGGCGCTAGCCCGCCGCGCCACCCGCGCGGCCTCCGGATGGTAGGCGGCGACCCCGGCGCCCGACAGCGCGACCGCCGCGAGCGTCAGGGCGTACGAGCCGCAGACCCCGGCCAGCGCCACGCCCGCACCGGCCGTCAGCGTGCTGACGGGCAGCAGCCACGGCACCGGCCGCCGGTCGGTCAGCACCCCGAACAGCGGCTGCACCACCGAGGACAGCAGCGAGGCCGCCAGCACGACGCCGGACGCCGCGGCGTACGAGTACGCCCGCTCGGCGACGAAGAAGGGCACCAGCGCCGCCACCGCCCCCTGGTAGACGTCCACGCAGGCGTGGCCCGCGGACAGCAGCGGCAGGGGCCGGAAGCGGGCGGCGCGGGATTCGGTCACCCCCCGATCGTCACGGCGCGGACCCCTGGCGAACTTCCGATAAAATGCCAATCCATGCCGGATATCCGCCACGCCCCCGCGGCGCCCACGCGGGCCAGGACCCTCGCCGCGGGCGAGCGCATCGACGCGCACCGGCACGACGACCACCAGCTCGTCTACGCCGGCTCCGGCGCGCTCGCCGTCACCACCGACGCCGGCACCTGGTTCGCACCCGGCACCCGCGCGCTGTGGGTGCCCGCGGGCTGCGTCCACGCCCACCGCGCGTACGGCCGCCTCGACCTGCACCTCGTCGGGCTGCCCGCGGACACGGACCCGCCCGGGAACCCGCTCGGGCTCGACGCGCCCGGCGTCCTGGCCGTCAGCCCGCTGCTGCGCGAGCTGATCCTCGCCTGCACCCGCGACCCGCACGACGACCGCCCCGAGCGGCGGCGGCTGCGCGCCGTACTGCTGGACCAGCTGCGCGCCGCCGCGGCCGCCTCCGCCGCCGAGCGGCCGGGCTCCGCCGCCGAGCGGCAGCCCGTGCCCCTGCCCGCGCCCGCCGACCCGCGGCTCGCCGCCGTGTGCGACCTGCTGCACGCCGACCCCGCGGACCAGCGCACCCTCGCCGCCCTGGGCCGGACCGCCGGCGCGGGGGAGCGGACGCTCAGCCGGCTCTTCCGCCGCGAGACCGGCATGACGTTCCCGCAGTGGCGCACGCAGCTGCGCCTGTACCACGCGCTGCGGCTGCTCGCCGACGACGTGCCGGTGACGGCCGTCGCGCACCGCTGCGGCTGGTCCTCGGCGAGCGCCTTCATCGACGTCTACCGCCGCGCCTACGGCACCACCCCGGGCGGCGACCGCCGCGGCTGAGCCCCCGCGACCGCCCCGACGCGGCGGTCAGGGCCGCGCCAGCCGCTCGATCCGGGCGGCCACCGCGGCCGCGTGCGCGCGCACCCGCGCCCGCAGCTCCGCGCTCCACGTCTCCTCCGCGTACCGGCTGCCGAGATACAGCCGCCGCGCGTGCTCCAGCACCGGCCGGTGCTCCGGCGGCAGCCGGTCGAGCGCCCACGCCGCGGCGGCGTCCTTGGGGCGGATCTCGCCGGTGGCCAGCGTGCACCAGATCCGCGCCAGGGTGAGCAGGACGTTGCGGGTGTCGTCGTCCAGCTCCGCGAGCAGGCCCGGGACGGCGGCCGTGGCGGCGCGGACCACGTCCCCGTGCGGCACCGGGTCCAGCACCCGCGCGGGCGGCGGGCCGGCGAGGGCGTGGTCCCCGGCCCGCACCGTCGTCAGCACGATCGCCAGGTCCGCCATGACCTGTGGCAGCGGCGGCCCGCCCGCCTCGAACTCCGCGCGCAGCCACTCCCCGTAGAGGAAGTCGACGGTCGGCGGGTACCGCCAGGGCCGCACTTCGGACTCGACGACCACCGTCAGCTCGACCGGGCGCAGCCCGCCGGTGAAGCCGGAGGCCGCCAGCAGCCCGTCGAGGAGCGCCCGCCGCTCGGCGTCGGTCAGCGACCTGCGGGCGACGACGAGGAGGTCGACGTCGCTCGCCGGGCGGAGCCCGCCGAGGACGGCGGAGCCGTGCAGGTAGGCGCCGACGACCTGGGCGCCCAGCACGTCGTCGACCAGCGTCATGACCTCGCGTACCTGATCGTCCACCGGACCAGTGTCGGCCACGGGGAGCCGGCGCCGCGGCCCGGGTGATCCCGATGCTGTCCGGCAGACCTCCGGTAGGCCCGCGGGCCGTCGCGCGCGCCGCCCCGGGCGCTACTGAATGGTTTCAATCCGTCGGGTCACGGCCTCCCGGTGAACGTCCACGACCCGTGCGGCACCCGGTACACCGCGAAGCCGGGCTCGGCCCGTACGAACTCCGCGCCCCGCGGCTCCCGTACGTCCGCCGGCGAACCGCTCGGCACGTGCACCTCCGCCGCCGACCCCACCGGAACGCGCACCGACAGCCGCACCGTCCCCTCGATCGCCGACCACGACACGGCCGCCGGCCCGCGCACCGTGCGGAGCTCGGTACGCGCCCAGTCGACGCCGGCGCGGGCGTCCGGGCGCACGCTGAAGGTGCGGTACCCGGCGTCGCCCGGCCGCAGGCCCGCCACGTTCTCGTACAGCCACTGCACCACCGTGCCCTGGAAGTAGTGGTCCCGGGAGCGCGAGTCGAGCTGCCACATCTCCCACATGGTGTCGGCGCCGTTGTCGAACCAGTACCCCCAGCTCGGGTACGTGCGCTGGGTCGCGATCGCGTGGGCGACGTCGCCGTGGCCCTGGGCGCTCAGCGCGCGCAGCAGCACGCTGGTGCCCAGCGCGCCGGTGTTGAGGTGGCTGCCGCGCTCCTCGATGTCCGCGAGGAGGGACGCGGTGACGCTCGCCCGCGCCCCGGGCGGCACCAGGCCGAAGGCCAGCGGGACGCAGTTGCTCGTCTGCCGGTACCCCGGGTCCTTCGCCGTGCGGTAGTGGCCCTCGGGTCCGAGGAACTCGGCGTTCAGCGCGTCCCTGAGGGCGCCGGCGGCGGCGAGGTAGCGGTCCCGGGTGCCGTCGTCGCCCGTCAGCGCGGCCATCGCCGCGGTGTCGGTGAGCGCCCGGTGCAGGTACGAGGTGGCGGTCAGCCGGGTGTCCTCGGGCGGGTTGCCGCCGTAGCCGGGCGGCAGGTAGTCGCCGAGCGCGGTCACGGCCAGGCCGTCGACGAGCCGGTCCAGCTCCCAGTCCAGATAGCGGGTCAGCGCCGGCAGGTGGTCGTGGACCACCCGCTCGTCGCCGTACACCCGGTACATCTCCCGCACCAGGAACGGGTAGACCGTCGTCCACTCCGGCGAGGGCCCGAGGTCGCCGTAGCCCCAGCCGCCGCTCGGCACGATCACCGGCAGCTGCCCCGCGGCGTTCTGGCTGTCGCGGATGTCGTCCAGCCACTTGCCGAGCATCCGGTGCATGCCCAGCGCGTACGTCATCACGGGCGCGCCGACCTGCGCGTCGCCGGTCCAGCCGTTCTTCTCGTACATCGGGGTGTCGGTGGGGATGCCGTGCAGGTTGTTGCGCACGGTGCGGCGCATGGCGCGCTCCAGCCGCTCGTAGAACGGCTCGGAGCAGCGGAACGTCCCGGTGTCCTCGACCGGGGTGTGCACGACCCGGCCGAGCACGTCGCCGGGTTCCGGCTCGGCGGGCAGGCCCGTCACCTGCACGTAACGGAACCCCTTGTACGAGAACTTCGGCTCCCACACCTCCGCGGACCCGCCGCCGGCGCAGACGTACTCGTCGGTCTGGAAGCGGCCCGGCACATGGCCGGTCTCGGCGTGCACGCTGCCGTCGGACTTGAGCTTCTCCCCGTGCACGAGCCGCACGACGGTGCCCGCCGGGGCCCGCACCGTCAGCCGCGTCCAGCCGGCCAGGGTGCGGCCCATGTCGGCGATCCAGCCGTCGCCGTGGGCGGTCACGGCGACGGGCCGGACGGTGTCGACGACCTGGATCGCGTCGTGGGGCTGGGCACGCAGGGTGCCCCGCGGCGGCTCCCGGCGGCCGGCGGCCGCCCAGGAGGCGTCGTCGAAGCCGGGCTCGGTCCAGCCCGCGGGGTGCTCGCGGGCGTCGTAGGTCTCGCCGGCGTAGAGGCAGTCGGAGCGGGTGGGGCCCTCGGCCAGGCGCCAGCGGCCGTCGGTGGCGACGGTGGTGCGGGCGCCGCCGGGGTGCTCGATCTCCAGCTGCGCCAGGAGGCGGGGCTCGCCGTGCCACGGCGGGGTGTGCCAGTTCCAGACGTTGGGCGTGGTCATGCCGTAGAAGCCGCGGCCGAGGGTGACGCCGATGGCGTTGGCGCCGCGGGCGACGAGGTCGGTGACGTCGTGCACGGCGTACAGCACGGTCTCGTCGTAGTCGGTGAAGCCCGGGTCGAGGACCTGGCGGCCGACGCGGCGGCCGTTGATCTCGGCGTCGTAGTAGGCGAGGCCGCTGAGGTACAGCCGGGCGCGCCGCACCGGCCGGCGGACGGTGAACTCGCGGCGCAGCAGCGGCGCGGGCCGCACCTGGGCGGGCACCTGCGCGCCGCTGCCCCAGGGGCCCTCGCCGTACGGCGCGAGCACCGTGGCCCGGTCCCACGCGCCGTCGTCGAAGCCGGGCCGCTGCCAGCCGTCCTGCTCCCGGTCCGCGCACCGCCAGCCGGGCCCGGTGAGCAGCTCGGTGACGCCGTCGCCGGTGTGCACCAGCAGGCGGACGAGCAGACCGCCGGGGTTCACCGAGGCACCGCCGCGGTTGGTGGCGCGGACGGCGACGACCACCCGCCCGCCCGCGGCGCGTACCGCGTCGGTGACGTCGGCCAGCCGGGCGGTGCGCCAGCCGTCGGTCTGCTGCGGGGCGTGCAGCACCTCGGCGCCCCCGAGGTGGAGGGTGAAGTCGTCGTCGGCGGTGGCTACGAGCTGCGCGGTCGACACCTCGGCCCCGGCGGGCAGTTCGAGCGCGGCGCGGAACCAGACGGGGCCGGCCGGGGCGTGCTGCGGGGTGGCGCCGGGCGACCAGATCCAGGACGCGCCCGCGAAGCCGGGCGGCTCGGGCGCGGCGTCGGCGCCGATCCAGTGGCCGCGCCATCCGTCGCGCGGCAGCGCGGTCTCCCACCAGCTCCAGCGGCTCCAGGCCGACCGCCGCCCGTCGGCGTCCCAGACCCGCACCCGCCAGTGGTAGCGGGTACGGGGCTGCAGCGCGGGCCCGCCGTAGGGCACGCCGACGGTCCGGTCCGAGGCGACGCGCCCGGAGTCCCACACCGCGGCCCCGTGCCCGGCCGGGTCCAGCGAGACCCGGACCTGGTACGCGCTCTGCCGCGCGCCGCTGCCGGGCGCGGACAGCTCCCAGCCGAGCCGCGGCTCGGCGACGTCGGTGCCGAGCAGGGCGGGCGCGTACTCGACGGTGGTGCGCTCGACGCGCAGCCCCGCTCCGCCGCCGTGCCTGTCGTCCCCGCCGGCCGCCGCCGCGGGGACGGCGCCTTGGCCGAGGCCGATGACGCCGGCACCCGCGCCGGCGGCGGAGGTGCGCAGAAAGGCCCGCCGGTTCCATGCGCTTCCGTTGTTCGTCTCGCGCTCGTGGCTCATCGCACGTCCCTTGGTCGAGGATGGCGTGTCCGAACTGAATTGAATCGTTTCAACTCACTTCTCGAAAATCCTAGATCGGCGGAGCCCGACGGCTCAAGGGTCGTGCAACGACCCGTGGACCGCACACAATTCCGTTGCCCGCCGCCCCGGCCGGCGGGAGGATGGCCGCCATGACCCCCGGACCCCCGCCGCGGCGGCGGACCCGACGGCAGGCGGGGCTCGTGCTGACGGCCTGCATCCTGGCCTCGTCCCTGGTCGGCATGGACAGCCTCATGACCACCGTCGCGCTGCCCGCCGTCGCCGGCGACCTCGACGCCGGCCTGGCCGTGCAGCAGTGGATCGTCGCGGCGTTCCTCCTCGCCGTGGGAAGCCTGATCCTCGTCGGCGGGGCGCTCGGAGACGTCTACGGCCGGCGCCCGGTCTTCGCCGCCGGCACGGCCGGCTTCGGGGCCGCCGCACTGGTGTGCGCGGTGGCGCCGACCTCCGGGGTGCTCGTCACCGGCCGGCTGCTGCAGGGCGCCGCGGCCGCGCTGCTGCTGCCGAGCGTCCTGGCCGTCATCACCGCCGCGTTCGACGAGGCGGACCGCTCGCGGGCGATAGCCCGCTGGTCCGCGTGGAGCGGGCTGTCCGTGATCGCCGGCCCCGTTGTGGGCGGGCTGCTCATCGACGCCCTGTCGTGGCGGGCGGTCTACTGGGCCGAACTGCCCTGCGCGGCCGTCGTCGTCGCCCTCATCCTGCGCGCGACCCCGCCCGGCGACGGCACGGCCGGGGCCTCCGTCGACCTCGCCGGCGCCGCGCTCGCCGTCCCCGCGGTCGGCGGCCCGGCCTTCTACCTCATCCAGTCGCCCCGCAGCGGCTGGGGCGACCCGCTGACCCTGACCGCGCTCGTCGCCGGGATCGCGTCGCTCGCCGCGTTCCTGGCCTGGGAGCGCCGCGCCCGCACTCCGCTGCTGCCGCCCGCGCTCTTCCGGATCCGGGCGTTCGCCGCCATCAACGCCACCACCTTCGTCCTCTACGGCGCCCTCATCGCCTGCGGCACGTACACGATCCTCTTCCTGCAGGAGAACCTCGGCTACGGGCCGGCGCCCGCCGGTATCGCGGGCGCCGTGCCGATCATGGTGCTGTTCGTGCTCTCCGGGCGCTTCGGCGCACTCGCCGACCGGCACGGCGGCCGGCCCTTCATCGCCGGCGGCTCGCTGCTCGCCGGGCTCGGCATGCTCCTGCTGCTGCGCGCGGACGCCGGGACCTCGCTGTGGACCGTCGTGCTCCCCTCGGTCCTGGTGCACGGACTGGGCCTGGCGATGCTCGTCGCCCCGCTCACCTCCGGCGTGATGTCCGCCGCCCCCGCCGACCGGGCCGGGGTCGCCTCCGGCATCAACAACGCCATCGCCCGCATCGGCAGCATGATGGCCATCGCGGTGCTCGGCGTGGTCATCTCCGTCCGCTTCTCCGCCGAACTCGACGACGGGCTCGCGCGCGCCGGCATCGCCGCGCCGGACGCCGCCGTACTCGACGCGGCGCGGGAGCGACCGCTCTCCGACGAGCCGCCCGCCGCGCTCCCGTACGCCGAGCGCGCCGCGCTGGAACCGGTGCTCGCGGACGCCTCGGCGTCGGCGTTCCGCACCGGGGCCGGGGCCGCCGGCGCGCTGGCGGTGCTGGCCGGGGCGATCGCCTGGGCCGGCTACCGGGACCCCAAGGCGGCGGCGTACGACGCGGCCGGCACCCTCGGCTGCCCGATCACCGGCGCCCGCGACCACGTCGAGGCCCCGCCCATCGGATCCCGGGCCGCACAGCCCGCGGGCTGACACCGCCCCGGCCACCGGGGGCGGCCCGCTCAGCCGCCGAACGCGTCCATGATCCGCTCCGCCGCCCGCGTCGCCGTCAACTCGCCGTCCCTGACCTGCCGTTCCAGCTCCGGCGCAAGCGCACCCACCGCCGGGTCGGCGCGCAGCCGGCCCAGCAGCTCGTCGCGCACCATCGTCCACGTCCAGTCCACCTGCTGGTCGCGCCGCCGGCCGGCGAGCCGCCCGGTGGAGTCGAGCAGCTTCCGATGCCGCTCCAGCCGCTCCCAGACCGCGTCGAGCCCCGTCGACTCCCGCGCGCTGCAGTGCAGCACCGGCGGCGTCCAGAACGCGCCCTTGCCGTGCATCAGCCGCAGCGCGCCCGCCAGCTCCCGCGCCGCCGCCCGCGCGTCCCGCTCGTGCGGACCGTCCGCCTTGTTGACGGCGATCACGTCCGCCAGCTCCAGCACGCCCTTCTTGATCCCCTGCAGCTGGTCCCCGGTACGGGCCAGCGTCAGCAGCAGGAACGAGTCCACCATGTTCGCGACGGCCGTCTCCGACTGCCCGACGCCGACGGTCTCCACCAGCACCACGTCGTAGCCGGCCGCCTCCATCACCACGATCGACTCGCGCGTCGCCTTCGCGACCCCGCCGAGCGTGCCCGCGGTGGGGGAGGGGCGCACGAAGGCCGCCGGGTCCACGGCCAGGCGCTCCATGCGCGTCTTGTCGCCGAGGATCGACCCGCCGGTGCGGCTCGACGACGGGTCGACGGCCAGCACCGCCACCCGGTGGCCCAGCGCGGTCAGCATGGTGCCGAAGGCGTCGACGAACGTCGACTTCCCCACCCCCGGCACGCCGCTGACCCCGATCCGCCGGGCCTTCCCGCTGTGCGGCAGCAGCTCGGTCAGCAACTCCTGGGCCAGCGCCCGGTGCTGCGGCCGGGTCGACTCCACCAGGGTGATCGCGCGGGCGACGAGCGCGCGCTTGCCGTCGAGGACGCCCTTGACGTACGTGTCGAGGTCGATGGCCATCTTGGGGGGACTCACCCCCTCACGCGGCGTCGTGACCGAGCCCGGCGGCCAGCTGCGCCACCAGGTCGTACGCGGCGTCCGGGATCACGGTGCCCGGCGGGAACACCGCCGTCGCGCCCATCTGACGCAGCGTCGCCACGTCCTGCGGCGGGATCACACCGCCCACCACGACCATGATGTCGTCGCGTCCCTCCTCCGCCAGCGCCTCGCGCAGCGCCGGTACGAGCGTCAGGTGCCCGGCCGCCAGCGACGACACCCCCACGATGTGCACGTCCGCCTCGACGGCCTGCCGCGCCACCTCGGCCGGCGTCTGGAACAGCGGGCCCACGTCCACGTCGAAGCCGAGGTCGGCGAAGGCCGTGGCGATCACCTTCTGCCCGCGGTCGTGCCCGTCCTGCCCCATCTTGGCGACCAGGATGCGCGGCCGCCGGCCCTCCGCCTCCGCGAACTCGCCCACCAGCGCCCTGGTCCGCGCCACCGACGGGGACTCGCCCGCCTCGTTCCGGTACACACCGGAGATCGTACGGATCTGCCCGGCGTGCCGCCCGTAGGTCTTCTCCAGGGCGTACGAGATCTCGCCCACGGTCGCCCTCGCCCGCGCGGCCCGTACCGCCAGCTCCAGCAGGTTGCCCTCGCCGCCGGCCGCGCGCGCGAGGTCGTCGAGCGCGCCCTGGCACGCGGCCTCGTCCCGCTCCGCCCGCAGCCGCTCCAGCTTCGCGACCTGCCGGGCCCGCACCGCGGAGTTGTCGACCTTCAGCACCTCGACCTGCTCGTCGGCCGCCACCGGGTAGGTGTTGACGCCGATCACCGGCTGCCGCCCCGAGTCGATACGGGCCTGCGTGCGCGCCGCCGCCTCCTCCACCCGCAGCTTCGGGATGCCCGCGTCGATCGCCTGCGCCATACCCCCGGCCTGCTCGACCTCCTCGATGTGCTGCCAGGCCCGCCGCGCCAGGTCGTACGTCAGCCGCTCCACGTACGCGCTGCCGCCCCACGGGTCGATGACGCGCGTCGTGCCGGACTCCTGCTGCAGCAGCAGCTGGGTGTTGCGGGCGATACGGGCCGAGAAGTCCGTCGGCAGCGCGAGCGCCTCGTCCAGCGCGTTGGTGTGCAGCGACTGCGTGTGGCCCTGGGTGGCCGCCATCGCCTCCACGCACGTGCGCGTGACGTTGTTGTACACGTCCTGCGCCGTCAGCGACCAGCCGGAGGTCTGCGAGTGCGTGCGCAGCGACAGCGACTTCGGATTCTGCGGATCGAAGCGTTTGACCAGCTTCGCCCACAGCAGCCGCGCCGCGCGCAGCTTGGCGATCTCCATGAAGAAGTTCATGCCGATCGCCCAGAAGAACGACAGCCGCGGCGCGAACGCGTCCACGTCCAGCCCCGCGTCCCGGCCCGCCCGCAGGTACTCCACGCCGTCCGCGAGGGTGTACGCCAGCTCCAGGTCGGCCGTCGCGCCCGCCTCCTGGATGTGGTAGCCGGAGATGGAGATCGAGTTGTAGCGCGGCATCCGCCGGGACGTGAAGGCGAAGATGTCGGAGATGATCCGCATCGACGGCTTCGGCGGGTAGATGTAGGTGTTGCGGACCATGAACTCCTTGAGGATGTCGTTCTGGATGGTCCCCGCCAGCATCGAAGGCGGCACGCCCTGCTCCTCCGCCGCCACGATGTACAGCGCCAGCACCGGCAGCACCGCGCCGTTCATCGTCATCGACACCGTCATCCGGTCCAGCGGGATGCCGTCGAAGAGCTGCCGCATGTCGAGGATCGAGTCGATCGCGACGCCCGCCATGCCGACGTCGCCCGTCACCCGCGGGTGGTCGCTGTCGTAGCCGCGGTGCGTGGGCAGGTCGAAGGCGACCGACAGGCCCTTCTGGCCGGCCGCCAGGTTGCGCCGGTAGAAGGCGTTGGACTCCTCGGCCGTGGAGAAGCCCGCGTACTGCCGGATCGTCCAGGGCTGGTTCACGTACATCGTCGGATACGGGCCGCGCAGATACGGCGCGACGCCCGGATAGGTGTCCAGGAAGTCCAGGTCCTCGACGTCCTCACCCGTGTACAGCGGCTTGACGGCGATACCCTCGGGCGTCTCCCAGCCGAGGCCGCCGCCGTCGCCGGCGTGCTTCACCGCGGCGCGCCACTCGTCTGCCCCGGCCGCGGCGGCCGGGGCGCCCAGCTCGACGTCCGAGAAGTCGGGGACGGTCATCGGGCCACTCCCATGCGGTCGAGTGCGTCGGTCAGCACGGCCACGGCGTCGCAGCCGGCGAAGACGTAGGTGTCGGCGCCGTCGTACGCGCCCGGGCGCCCGGCGAGGTACACGTGCCGCGCTCCGGCGGCCCGCAGCTCCGCCGCCGCGGCGGCGCCCTCCTCCGCGTACACCGTGTCGGCGGAGCACAGGCAGGCCTCGCGCGCCCCGCTGTCCGCGAACGCGCCGTCGGTGACGGGCTCGATGCCGCCGGCCTGGAACAGGTTCGCGGCGAAGGTCAGCCGCGGGGTGTGCACGGCGGCCGGGCCCAGCGCGGCGAGGAAGACCCGCGGCCGGGCACCGGTCGCCGCCAGATGCGCGTCGGACCGCGCCCGCAGCGCCTCGAACGCCTCGTCCCTGCGCACCCGCGGCAGCCCGCCGGACGGCGGCTCGGGCGCCGGCTCCCGCACGACCGGCGCCTCCGCCAGGTCGGGGAACTCGCTCACCCCGGTCACCGGCTCGCGCCGCTCGGCGAGCCGCGCCCCGCGCTCCGCCCACGTCTGCGCCAGCCGCTCGCGGACCATCCCGGAGCGCAGCGCGGCGGCCTGCCCGCCGGCCCGCTCGATCTCCCGGAAGAACTCCCAGGCGGCGTGCGCGAGTTCGTCGGTCAGCCGCTCCACGTACCAGGAGCCGCCGGCCGGGTCGATGACCCGGGCCAGGTACGACTCCTCGATGAGGATGGCCGAGGTGTTGCGGGCGATGCGGCGGGAGAACGCGTCCGGCCGGCCGATCGCGTGGTCGAAGGGCAGCACCGTCACGGCGTCCGCGCCGCCCACCCCGGCGGCGAGCGTGGCGACCGTGGTGCGCAGCATGTTCACCCACGGATCGCGGCGCGCCGCCATCACCGGCGAGGTCACCGCGTGCTGGCGCTGCGCGCCCGCCTCGGGCGCCCCGCAGACCTCCGCCACCCGGGCGAACAGCCGGCGCGCGGCGCGCAGCTTCGTGACCGTGAGGAACTGGTCGGCGGTCGCCGCGTAGCGGAACTCCAGCTGGGCGCACGCCTGCGCGGCGCTCAGCCCCGCCGCGGTCAGCTCCCGCAGGTACGCGACCGCGGCGGCCAGCGAGCAGCCCAGCTCCTGCGCCGCCGATGCGCCGGCCTCGTGGTACGGCAGCGCGTCCACCGTGACGGCCCGCAGCCCCGGGTACCGCTCGGCGCAGAGCCGGGCGGGCCCGGCCACGGCGCCGGCGTCCTGCGGACGCCCGGTACGGGCCTCGTGGCCCAGCGGGTCGGCGCCCAGGTTGCCCCGGGCGGCCTCCGCGGCGACACCCCGATCGTCGTACAGCCGCAGCAGCTCCCGCGCGGCCGGCTCGGCCGCGTCGCCGGCGTCCAGGACGACGGGCGCCAGGTCGAGGTAGACGTCCTTGAGGACCCGCCCTAGGTCGGCCACCGGGATGCCGGACCCGCCCACGGCGAGCCACAGCGACGTGACCCCGTTCTCCAGGTCGGTGAGGACGGCCTCCGCGTCGGCCTCCGCATGCCGCTGCCGTACGTCCCAGCCGCCCGCGGCGTTCCCCTCGGGCCGGCCGCCGCGCACGAAGGGCGCGAAGCCGGGCACGCCCGGATCGGGCACGCGGTCGCGCGCGGTGTAGAGGGGCTGGGTGCGCAGACCGTCGTCAAGCGCGGTGGACAGCAGGGACTCCGCCTCCGCGCCCGAGACCTCCGTGCCGGACTTGCGCAGCACACCGGCGACGAGGCGCTGCCACTGCTCGTGCGACGCGCCGGGGAACTCGGCCGCGAGGGGAAGCCCGTCATCGGGCAGGACCGTCATGGTCGGATGCTAGCCAGATCGGCTAAAGGATGAACTGTACGGGCCGTGGGTGTGACCATGTTCTCGTCGCGCCCCGGGATCGTGCGCGGCCGTCAGCGGTCGCGCAGCAGGCCGTCGAGCACGCGCGCGAACACCATGCGCGCGCTCCGCGCCACCAGCGGGTCCAGCGCCCGCGGCACACCGCGCACCCCCAGTTCCTCCCGCCACACCACCCGGACCGGCCCCCGCCCGTCGTCCGGTGCGGAGTCCCCGCCCGGCCGGGGCGGCGCCTGCGGGCCGTGGACCTCGATCTCGGCCCAGCCGAGCACCACCCGCCCCCGCTTGACCAGCCGGCACCGCCCCACCGGCCGCCCGGGCGCCGGCGGCGACCACGCGACGACCTCCATCGGATCGTCGAAGCCCACCGCGCCCACGCCGGTGCGCGCGGTGAACCCCGCCCCGACGCCCGTGGCGGGATCGGAGACGCCGACGATCCGGGTCAGCGGCACCCGCCCGCCGTGCGCGGGCCAGTCGGTCACCCGCTTCCAGACCTCCGCCGCGGCCGCGTCCACCCTGCGCTCCACCTCGAACCGCGCCATGGCCCCAGCTTAAAGCGTGTTGCAGAAGGTCCTTGAGCTGGGCATTTGATGGGTATGGCTGGGGTGTTGCGGGCTGAGCCGCTGTGGGTGGAGACGTTCACCGGGCTGCGGACGGCGGCGTTCGGGCGGCTGCTGAAGGCGGTGCGTGAGCGTGGCGGCTGCGGCCGCTGCTGGCGATCGAGCCGGCCGCCGCGCCGGCCGCCGCCGTGCAGCGGCTGTGGATCGTGGACGGCACGTGAGTCCCCGGTGCGCGACCGCACGGTCGGGGCGTCCTCGCGCACCTGCCGCTTCTCGGCACACGTGCAGGTCATCATCGACGCCGACACCCGTCTGGTGGCGGCTGCGGCCCGGCCGGTGCCGGGGGACGACGGCGGACGCCGGAGCCCGGCGGAACTCGGGGCCGGGCGAAGAGGAGGACAACGCCGAGCACCGCCGCGAACGTGCCCGCGTCGAGCACACCTTCGCCCGGATGAAGAACTACAGAATCCTCCGTGACTGCCGGCAACGCCACGACGGGCTCCACCACGCCGTCCAGGCCATCGCGCACATGCACGACCTTGCCCGCACCGCAATGAGCACGGCGGCCGAAGACAGGCCCCGACCTGCCACGACACGGTCTTCCGCAACACGCTTGAGATGTCGGAGCGGATGCTGGTGGCATCGGCCATGGCCAGGCGGAGGACCTGGTAGGCGACCAGCGTCGATGGCGGTCCGTGTGCCGCAGGAGACCAGCACGGCAGGCGCAGGCCGGACAGCCTGCGCCGCCGTTGTTGCAGCTCTGCCTGGTGTGCTGGGTCAGGTTCGCCGGGGTGTCGGGCACCGACATCGTGGTGCCGTCGACGGCGCAGCCCAGCAGCCAGCGCAGGGGCTCTGCCCCCACCCGCCCACGGGTCTGCGCCAACGCGCCACCGGTGGGATCCGCGACCCTCAGGCCCTCCAGCCCGGCCGTCGGTCGTTGCCGCACCTGACGCCAGCCCACCTGCGGGAACAGGCTTCCGGCCAGCAGGAGGTACACCACGACCGCGACGGCAGATCCCGCCGGTCAGCGGCGGGCTTCACCCGGTCCGCCCATGTCTCGGACTGACGGACATCCGGGCAGATCAGTGGGGGACGGTCATGGCGTCGGTGATCGCGTGGCTGGTGCGGTGCATCCGGATGGCGATCAGCGGGATGCGCGCGGGCTGCAGGCGCTCGGCCGGGGCCGCCACCGCGAGGGCGGCGACCGGGGTGCGGGCGGGGTTGTGGATCACCACCCCCACGGCCGCGACGTCCTCGGCGCTCTCGCGGTGGTTGACCGCGTGACCGGCGCGCCTGACCCCCGAAAGGTGGCGCTCGATGTCCTCCAGCGTGCGCAGCGTCCGCCCCGTGAGCGTCTGCACGCCCCTGGGGTACAGGTCGTGGACCTGCCCGGGCGGCAGCGCCGCCAGGATCGCCTTCCCCGCGGCGGTGGCGTGCGCCGGGAGGACCATGCCGACGCGCAGGCCCACGCGCAGCGGGCGGGTGCTCTCCACGCCGTCGACGAACCGGGCGCCGTTGCCTTCCAGCACGACGAGGTGGACGGTCTCCTCGGTCTCCTCCGACAGGGCGCGCAGGTGCGGGCGGGCGACCTGGCGCAGGTCGAGGCGGGAGATCGCGCGCAGGCCCGCCTCGGCGAGGGCGGGGCCCGGCCGGTAGACGTGGCTGCTGTCATGCTGCTCGGCGAAGCCGCGGAAGGCGAGCGTGGAGAGCAGCCGGTGGGCGGTCGAGCGGGCGACGCCCAGCAGCTCGGCCGCCTCGTAGACGCGCAGCTCGCCGTGCTCGTCGAGGGCGCGGATCAGCCGCAGCGCGTTGTCGACCGAGGCCAGGGAGTACGGCGGGGCGGCGCCCCAGCCGTCGCCGGGGTCCTGCCTGCCGTCCTGGCCAGGCTCTGCGGCGGAGTCGCGCCCCGGCTCACGCGGTTCGGTTGACGCGCTCTTTGTCATAGGCGGCGACCCTCTGGTAGCTCTCGGAGATCCCGGCCATCTCCTCCGTGCTGATGACGTCCTCTACGCGCGCGAACGGACGGTCGCCGGTCCGCTCGTAGACCACTTTGAGAATCGTATCCGGCGGCCGTATCCGGTTGGTCTCGACCACCGAGGTGGTCGCAGGCAGCCGCTCGCCCTCGTAGCGCAGCAGCGCCTCGCGCGGGTCGTCGCACTCCTGCAGCGCCACCCGCAGGGCCCGCGCATCGAGCACCGCCTGCCCCGCGCCGTTCGAGCCGCGCGGCACCATCGGGTGCGCGGCGTCGCCCAGCAGCGTCACGCCGCCGAACGTCCAGCGCGGCAGCGGGTCCTGGTCGACCATCGGGTACTCCAGGATCGTCTCCGCGCCCCGGATGAGGCCGGGCACGTCGAGCCAGTCGAAGCGCCAGTCCGCGTAGACGTCGATGAAGTCCTCCAGCTGCCCGGCGTGGGTCCAGTCGCGGCGCGGCGAGCGGGGCCGCTCGACCTCGGCGACCCAGTTGACGAGTTGGCAGCCGGTGCCGTCGACGTCGTCGCGCACGGGGTAGATCACCATCTTCCCCGAGGCCAGCCATCCGGCGCGCACCATGCTGCCGCCGCTCAGGAACGGCTCCCAGGGCGTCACCCCGCGCCACATGGTGACGCCCGAGTACCGCGGCTCGCCCTCCTCGGGGTACAGCTGCGCGCGCAGCGCCGAGTGGATGCCGTCGCAGCCGACGACGACGGTGGCGCGCTCCTCGGCGACGGCGCCCGTCACGGCGTCTGCCACCTCCACGCGCACGTGGTCGCCCGCGTCCTCCGCGGCGACGACCCGCCGCCCCAGGGCGACCGCGTCCTCGCCGAGCCGCTCCCGCACGGCGGCCAGCAGCGTCAGCTGCACGTCGCCGCGGTGGAGGGAGAGCTGCGGGTGGTCGTACCCGGCGCGCCTGCCCAGCGGCTCGCGGTAGACGAACTGGCCGAAGCGGTTGTAGAAGACCGCCTCCTTCGTCTCGACGCCCGCGGCGCCGAGGCGGCCCTCGAGGCCGAGGTCGTGCAGGACGCGCATGGCGTGCGGCAGGAGGTTGATGCCGGCGCCGATGGGCTCGATGCGCGGCACCGCCTCTAGGACGCGGCAGGGGATGCCGGCCCGGTGGAGTTCCAGGGCGAGGCTCAGGCCACCGATCCCCGCGCCCGCGATGACGACATTCATGTGGGGTGTTTCCTCGATTCTTGTATGCGGAACGCCAGTGGGCGCCGTACAGCAGCACCACTTGTGCCCTGACAGTAGGCAGCGCCTCGCGCGCTCAGACGCACGGAGCGCAGAATTCGCCATAGAAGAATCTGCATGGCTGGTATCACTCGCCACACGGGCGGCCACTTACATTGCTGCCACCCGGGCCGATTGCGAAGGGACGACCATGAAGTTTCGGGCGAGCGGCGCTGCCGCTTCGAGCACGGTGCTCGCGGTCATGCTGTTCGGCGCCACGGGATGCGGCGCGGCGGCGGGCGGCGAATCCGGCACCGACGGCACCAACGTGATCCGCGTCGGCGAGACCGACGGCATGCCCTCCGCGTTCCTCCACTTCGGCGAGGAGCGCGGCATCTTCGCCGACCACGGCATCGAGCTGGAGATCGACGCCTCCGCCGGCGGCGCCGCCGCCATCCCCGCCCTCGTCGGGGGCAACCTCGACGTCGCCGGGTCGAACGTCGTCAGCGGCCTGCTCGCCGGCCACCGGGGCCTGCCGGTGCGGATCATCGCACCCGGCACCTTCGCCACCGACGACACCGAGCGTGACTTCTCCGCGGTCGTGGTCTCCGAGGACTCCGGCATGGACGGGCCCGAAGACCTCGCCGGCGCCTCCATCGCCGTCAACACCCTCCAGAACATCGGTGACATCAGCATCGTCACCGCCCTCGAGAAGCAGGGCGTGGACACCTCCGGCATCCGGTTCACCGAGATCGGCTTCCCCCAGATGCTGCCCGCTCTGCAGAGCGGGCGCGTGGACGCCGCCTGGGTCATCGAGCCGTTCCTGTCCATCGGGCAGCAGCAGGGCCTCACGCCCGTGATCCGGCCCTACACCGAGGCGCGCGAGGGCCTGCAGGTCGGGTGCTTCCTCACCACCGAGGAGTTCCTCGACGACAACGGCGACAAGGCTGGCGCCTTCCGAGCCGCCGTGGCGGACGTGGCGGCGTACATCACCGAGCACCCGGACGAGTTCCGGGCGGCGCTGCCGGAGCTGGAGGGGTTGGACCCGGCGCTCGCCGAGTCGATGGTGC
The DNA here is from genome assembly GCA_000514715.1 of Streptomyces sp. CNH099. GTDB lineage: Bacteria > Actinomycetota > Actinomycetes > Streptomycetales > Streptomycetaceae > Streptomyces > Streptomyces synnematoformans. The sequence continues at coordinate 27,184 of AZWL01000033.1, forward strand.
TGCCCTCCTACCACGACAGCGTCGACGCGGACTCGCTGCGGCTCGTCGCCGACCGGATGCGCGCCAGCGGCTTCACCGATGAGGAGATCGATGTGGACTCCCTGATCGCCACACCCCGCACCACGCCCGGCAGAGGAGACGAGTGATGCGCAAGGCACTGCTCGGGCTCGGGGGAGTGGCCGTACTCCTCGTCCTGCTGGAGCTCGTCCCCCGCACCAGCCTGGTCGACGAGCGCTACCTGCCACCGTTCTCCGAGATGGCAGGCGCCCTCGGCGACAGCGCGAACACCGGCGAGTTCTGGCAGGCGCTGGCCGACACGCTGCAGACCTGGGGCCTCGGCCTCGTCCTCGCGTTCGTCGCCGCCACCGCGGCCGGAATGGCCATCGGCTCGGTCTCCGCGCTGCGCGAAGCCACCGCCTCCACCATCGAGTTCCTGCGGCCCATCCCGGCCGTGGCGCTCATCCCGCTGGCCGTGTTGCTGTACGGCACGGGCATGGAGGCCACGCTCATCCTCGTCGTCTACTCGTCGTTCTGGCAGGTCCTCGTGCAGGTGCTCGCCGGGGTCGGGGATATCGACCCCGTCGCCAGGGACACCGCCCGGTCCTTCCGCTTCCGCCGCCGCACCCGGGCGCTGCGCCTGGCGTGGCCCACCACGCTGCCGTACGCCGTGACCGGCTTCCGGCTGGCCGCGAGCGTGGCGCTGATCCTCACCATCACCGGCGAGCTGATCATCGGCACTCCGGGCCTCGGCCGGCTCATCGCTGTCGCGCAGACCTCCGGCGCGATCGCGCCGATGTACGCGTTCGTCATCGTCACGGGCCTGCTCGGCGTGACCGTCAACGTGCTGGCACGGCTGCTGGAGCGCCGCGTGCTGCGCTGGCACCCCTCCGTGCGAGAGGAGGCGGCCGCCTGATGACGTCGCTCACCGCACCCGCTGCCGCCCCCGGGGCAGCCCGGGAGACCGCCTGCGAGGCGGAGCCTCCCGCCGCGCGGCTCGCCCGCTACGGCAGGCGGCTGGCCGTCCTGCTCGGCCTGCCCGCCGTGCTGGCCGCCGTATGGTGGATCGTCTCCGAGCGCGCGGAGAACTTCTTCTTCCCGCCCCTCAGCGACATCCTCTCCGCCTTCGGCCCCACCTGGTTCGACGGCCGCATCGCCGCCGACCTGCTGCCCTCGCTGGGCCGCCTGGCCGCGGGCTACCTGCTGGCCGTGGCCCTCGGCGTCGCCCTCGGCGTCCTCATCGGCACCTGGCCCTCCCTGCGGGCGTTCGCCGAGCCGGTGCTGGAGTTCTTCCGGGCCATCCCGCCGCCGGTGATGGTGCCGATCCTCATGCTCTTCCTCGGCATCGACACCCTCATGAAGGTCGTCGTCATCGTCTCGGGCGCCGTCTGGCCGGTGCTGCTCAACACCGTCGAGGGCGTGCGCGGCATCGACAGGCCGCTGCGCGACACCGCCCGCGTCTACCGGCTGCGCCCGCTGACGCGTCTGCGGACCGTGGTGCTGCGCGGCGCCAGTCCGCAGATCGTCACCGGCGCCCGGCAGGCGCTGTCGATCGCGATCGTCCTCATGGTGATCTCGGAGATGTTCGCCGCCAACAACGGCCTCGGCTTCTCCATCGTGCAGTTCCAGCGCGGCTTCGCCCTGCCCGAGATGTGGACCGGGATCATCCTGCTCGGCCTGGTGGGGCTGGCGCTGTCCTTGATCTTCCGCGCCGTCGAGGCGACTGTCCTGGCCTGGTACCGCGGGCAGCGCCGGGCGCAACGAGGAGGTAACCGATGACTGCCACGACGAAGGCCACGATCACGACCACGACCACGACAACGGCCACCGGCGAACTGCTGCGGGTGAGTGGCCTGCGGAAGGTGTACGGATCCAGCGGCGGCGCGACGGAGGCCGTGCGCGACCTCACCTTCGCGACGAGAACGGGCGAGGCGGTGTGCATCGTCGGCCCGTCGGGCGCCGGCAAGACGACGCTGCTGCGCTGCATCGCCGGTCTGCTGCCGCCCACCTCCGGCGAGGTCGTGCTCGAGGACCGCCCCGTCGCGGGCCCGCCCGAGGGCATGGCCGTCGTCTTCCAGGACTACGCCCGCAGCCTCTTCCCGTGGCTGACCGTCGCGCAGAACGTCGAGCTGCCGCTGCGCGAGAAGCGCGTCGCCAAGGGCGAACGCCGCCGTCTGGTCGCCGAGTCCCTGGAGGCCGTCGGGCTCGCCGACGTGCCCGGCTCCTACCCGTGGCAGCTCTCGGGCGGCATGCAGCAGCGCGTGGCCATCGCCCGCGCCGTGGCGTACGAGCCGCACATCCTGCTCATGGACGAGCCGTTCGCCGCCGTGGACGCCCAGACCCGCGCCGACCTCGAAGACCTCGTCCGCTCGCTGTGGACCCGCCTCGGGATCACCCTGCTGTTCGTCACCCACGACATCGACGAGGCCATCTACCTCGGCCAGCGCGTCCTCGTGCTGTCCTCCCGTCCGACGGTGATCCTCGAGGACGTCGCCGTCGACCTGCCCGACGAGCGCGACCAGCTCACCACCCGCAACGACCCGCGCTTCCAGGAGCTGCGCACCCGCGTCTACGAGCTGGTGCAGCGGGCCAAGCGCGGCCACCGCCCCGCCTCGGAGGTGACCCTCTCATGACCGCTGCCGCACCCGAGAACGCCGCATCCGGCGGCAACGAGATGACCGGCGCCGGCGGGCCCGAGCTGCGCGAGCTGTACGACGGCTTCGCGGCCGAGAACCTGACCCCGCTGTGGACGCAGCGCGACGACCTGATGCCGCTGTCGCCCGCCCCGCGCGCCGCCGCCCACGTCTGGCGCTGGCGCCGCCTGTACCGGCTCGCTCAGCGCGCCGGGGACCTCGTGCCCGTCGGCCGCGGCGGCGAGCGCCGCGCCATCGCCCTGGCCAATCCCGGCCTCGGCGGCGCCGCGTACGCCACGCCCACGCTGTGGGCCGCGATCCAGTACCTCGGGCCGAAGGAGACCGCGCCCGAGCACCGGCACGCGCAGAACGCGTTCCGCTTCGTCGTCGAGGGCGAGGGCGTGTGGACCGTCGTCAACGGCGACCCCGTGCGCATGAGCCGCGGCGACCTGCTGCTCACCCCCGGCTGGCACTTCCACGGCCACCACAACGAGACCGACCAGCCCATGGCCTGGCTCGACGGCCTGGACATCCCCTTCTCGCACTACGCCGACACCGGCTTCTTCGAGTTCGGCTCCGACCGCGTCACCGACTACGCCACGCCCGGCTTCTCCCGCTCCGAGCGCCTGTGGGGCCACCCCGGGCTGCGCCCGCTCAGCGGCCTGCGCGACACCGTCTCGTCGCCGATCGCCGCCTACCGCTGGGAGCACACCGACCGGGCGCTCACCGAGCAGCTGCTGCTGGAGGAGGAGGGACAGCCCGCCACCGTCGAGCAGGGCCACGCCGCCGTGCGGTACGTGAACCCCACCACCGGCGGCGACGTCATGCCCACGATCCGCGCCGAGTTCCATCGGCTGCGGCCCGGCGCCGCCACCGCCCCCCGCCGCGAGGTCGGCTCCAGCGTCTTCCAGGTCGTCGACGGCGAGGGCCACGTCACCCTGGGCGGCACGCGGCACGAGCTGCGCCAGGGGGACCTGTTCACCGTCCCGTCGTGGGTGCCCTGGTCGCTGTCGGCGGAAGACGGCTTCGACCTGTTCCGCTTCTCCGACGCGCCGGTGATGGAGCGCCTGCACGTCGCCCGTACCCATCTCGAAGGGCCCCAGGGTCCCGAAGGACCCGAAGGAGACACCCGATGAAACTGGCGACGATCCGGCTGGCCGACGGCCGCACCGAGGCCGCCCGGGTGGACGGCGAGCACGCCGTCCTCCTCGGCCACGCCGACGTCGGCGCCCTGCTACGCGACGGCGGCGACGCCCTGGATCGGGCTGCCGCCGCCGAGGGCACGGCCGTGCCGCTGGCCGACGCGGACCTGGCACCCGTCGTGCCCGCGCCCGGCAAGATCCTCTGCGTCGGCCTCAACTACCGGGCGCACATCCTGGAGATGGGCCGCGAGCTGCCCGCGTTCCCGACCCTCTTCGCCAAGTACCCCGAGGCCCTGGTCGGCCCGCGCGACGGCATCCGGCTGCCGCCCGAGACCGACCGGCTCGACTGGGAGGGCGAACTCGCCGTCGTCGTCGGCCGCGCCGTCCGCCGCGCGGGACCGCAGGAGGCCCGCGCAGCCGTCGCCGGGTACGCCGTGCTCAACGACGTCACGGCCCGCGACTGGCAGTACCGCGGCCCGCAGTGGCTGCAGGGCAAGACCTTCGAGGCCACGACCCCGTTCGGGCCCGTGCTCGTCACCCCCGACGAGTGGGAGCCGGGGCCCGACCTCGTCACCGCCGTCGACGGCGAGGAGGTCCAGCGCGCCTCCACCGCCGACCTCGTCTTCGGCCCCGCCGAGCTCGTCGCGTACGCCTCGACGATCCTCACCCTGCGCCCCGGCGACGTCATCGCCACCGGCACCCCCGGCGGCGTCGGCCACGCGCGCAAGCCCGCCCGCTACCTCAGCGACGGCCAGAGCCTCACGACCACCGTCGAGGGCCTGGGCACGCTGGCGAACCCCGTCCGGGCGGAGCGGCGATGACGAGCGCCTACCTGGAGCGGGCGCGCGACGAACTGCGCGCTCGCCAGGGCAGCGGGGCCCGCGAGGACGCGGAGGGCGCCCCGCACACCGAGCTGTACTGGGCCAGAACCGGCACCGCCTACTTCGCCAGGAAGCTCGGCGGGCTGCCCGACTCCGGCCCCGCGGGCCTGGACGGGCCGAGCCTGCTGCCCGGCTGGGACCGCCGCGCCGTCACCGCACACGTCGGCTACAACGCCCGCGCCCTGACCCGGCTGTGCACCTGGGCGAGGACGGGGGTGGTCACGCCGATGTACGACACACCCGAGCGCCGCGCCGCCGAGATCGCCGAGGGCGCCTCGCAGCCCGCCCGTGCCCTGCGCCACCTCGTCGCCCACGCCGGGGTGCACCTGAACGTCGAGTGGCGCGACCTGCCGCCGGCCGCCTGGGACGCGGAGGTCCGCACCGCGCAGGGCCGCACCGTGCCGTGCAGGGAGACGGCGTGGATGCGGGCGCGCGAGGTGTGGATCCACGCCGTCGACCTCGGCAACGGCGGCACGTTCCACGACCTGCCGTCGGCGATGCTCGACCGCCTGGCCGACGACGTGCTCGCCGCCTGGCGCCGGCGCGGCGAGAGCCCGCCGCCCCTCGCGCTCACCCCCACCGACCGCGCCGCCGCGCTCACCACCCCGGGGACCGCCCCGCTGCCGGTCACCGGCGCCATGGCGGATGTGGTCCGCTGGCTGACCGGCCGCGGCGCCCGCGGCCTCACCGCCCCCGCGCCGCTGCCCGCGCTGCCGCGCTGGTTCTGACCGCCGCGCCCGGTCCGCGGCGGGGGCGGCCTCAGCGCAGTTCGCTGAAGCGTTCCGTCGCGCGCGTCCGCCCGGCGACGGTGATCGTGTCGTCGGCTTCCACGACGGTTTCCCGGGTGGCGTGGGTGAAGCCCTCGCCGGGCCGCTTGATGGCGACGACGGTGATGCCGTAGCGGGAGCGGACGGCGCTGTTGAACAGGGGGAGGCCGATGATCTCGCCTGGCGGGTTGGTCTTCACCATGGCGAAGTCGTCCCGGAAGCGTGACGCCACCTGGGCTGCGGCGCACCGGCCCCCCGGCACCGCAGCCCGTGCACCGGCACCCCGTTCCGGGGCCGTACCGGGGACCCCGGTTCCGCGCTACGATTCCGGCTCATCTCGCTACGGAGGGAACCCCATGGGCCACCAGGAGCGGCGGGTCGAGCTGATCGCCAAGCGGGCCGCACCGCACCTGGAACCCGGCGAGCAGATACAGACGGGGTTCGTCGCGCAGTCCGGATCGTCGATCCTCACCGCACGCGTGTGGACGTTCGTGGTCACCGACCGCGCCATCCTCGTCGTGCGCAAAGGCACCGCACAGCGCCTGCCCCGCGACTTCCCCTTCGGCGAACCGTCCGGGATGTACCACACGTTCCAGGTCGACCGCGCGTACAAGGTGCACCGGCAGTACTACGCGGAGATCAGGGCCGCCGACGCGGCCCTGCACGGTACCCGGGCCGACGGCGACCCGCCGGACGGCGAACTCCGCTGACCACCGCCCCACCCCGGCACCCGCAGGTCGGTACCCTGGCCGCGGGCCGGGGCGCCGCGGCGCCCCGCGATTCGGAGGGCGGGGTGTGGGGTGCCGGACGCCGCGGTACGCCGGGTGGTGCTCGTCGCGTACGACGACGCGCAGATCCTCGACATCGCCTGCCCCAGCGGCGCCCTGGACGCCGCGAACCGCTTCGGCGCCGACCCCCCGTACGGCATCGGCCTCGCCACCGCCAGCGGCCGCGGGGTCCTCAGCTCCGCCGGTATCGGCGTCGGCGGCGGGCAGCGGCTCGCCGACGTGCCGGCGCGCCCGGACACCCTCATGGTCGTCGGCGGCATCGGGCACGAGCGGGCCGCCGTGGACGGGGAACTGGTCCGCCAGGTGCGGCGGCTGGCGACCGGCGCCCGCCGGGTCACGGCCGTGTGCACCGGGGTGTTCGTCCTGGCCGCCGCCGGCCTGGTGGACCAGCGGCGGGTCACCACCCACTGGCGCTACGGCGCCGAACTCGCCGCCCGCCACCCGGCCGTCGCCGTCGACCCGGCGCCCCTGTACGTACGCGACGGGCACGTCTACACCTCGGCCGGCGTGACCAGCGCGCTGGACCTCACGCTCGCCCTGATCGAGGACGACCACGGGCCGGCGCTCGCCCGCGACGTCGCCCGCGAGCTGGTCACGTACCTGCACCGCCCCGCCGACCAGGCGCAGATCAGCATGTTCCTCGCCGCCCCGCCCGGTGGGGACCGCCTCGTGCACGACCTCCTCGGCCACGTCTCCGCGCACCTCGCCGACGACCTCGGCCCCCGCGCGCTCGCCGCCCGCGCCGGCATCAGCACGCGCCACCTCACCCGGCTGTTCGCCCGGCACCTGGGCACCACCCCGGCGCGCGCGGTGCGCGCCGCCCGCACCGAGGGCGCCGCCCACCTCGTCCGCTCCAGCCGGCTGACGCTGGCCGCCATCGCGCGCCGCTGCGGCTTCGGCTCCGCCGAGACGCTGCGGCAGGCGTTCCTGGAGCACTACGGGGCCACCGGGGACACGATTCGCAGGATGCCGGACATGCCGCGGGTCCGCCCGCGGGCGGACCGGCAGACTCCCGGAGCATGACGCACACCGACACGGACACCGACCCGACGACCACCCGGCGGGCCGCCCTCGGCGGCGCGGCGGCCCTCGCCGCGGCCGCCCTGGCGACCGGGCTCCCCGCCGCCGCCCACGCGGCGGACACGCGGCGGAGCGAGGCCCGGCGGCCGGGACGCGGCCCGCGGATCGGCGTCGTGCTGTACGACGGCTTCAGCCTCCTCGACCCGACCGGCCCCGTCGAGGTGCTGTCCCGGCTGCCCGGCGCCGAGATCACGATGGTCGCCGAACGCCGTGGCCCCGTCCGCACGGACACCGGGCACACGGCGGTCGTCGCCGACCGGTCGTTCGCCGAGACCGGCCGGCTGGACGTCGTCCTCGTGCCCGGCGCCGGCAACCGCGGAACCGTCGCCGCCATGGAGAACCCCGCGATCCTCCGCTTCCTGCGCCGCGCCCACCGCCGCACCCGTTTCACCACCTCGGTGTGCACCGGCTCCCTCGTCCTCGGCGCCGCCGGCCTCCTCGGCACCCGCGCCACCACGTACTGGGCGTCGAAGGACTACCTGCAGACGACCTTCGGCGTCACCTACGTGCCCGAACGCTACGTCCACGACGGCAAGGTGATCACCGCCGCCGGCGTTTCGGCGGGTGTCGACATGTCGCTCTACCTGGCCGCCCTGCTCACCGACGAGCTGACGGCCCGCGCGGTGCAGCTCGCCGTCGAGTACGACCCGCGGCCCCCGTACGACTCCGGCAACGCCGCCGAGGCGGACCCCGAGCTGAAGGAGCTGGCGCTGCGGCTCCTGGAGGAGTCGCAGCGCCAGCACGTCGACGCGGCACACCCCCGGGCGCCGCGGCGGGCGTCCGGGGCCCGGCGCACGCCCCGACACGTCCGGACGTCCGATACGTTCAAGACCCCCGCCCGCGCCGGTGCCATCGTGGACCTATGAACGCAGACCTCTCCGCCGCCGCGTCGTTCATGACCACGCACGCGCGGCTGCTCGACCGCCGCCGCTTCGCACTGCTGCTCGACCGGACGGATCCCGCCGCCGTGCTCGCCGCCGTCGACGGCTACCGCAACCCCGACGGCGGCTACGGCTGGGGACTGGAACCGGACCTACGGGCCCCGGAGAGCCAGCCCGGCGGCGCACTCCACGCCTTCGAGGTGTTCGCGGAGATCGCCCCGGCCGCAACCCCGCACGCGGAGCAGCTGTGCGACTGGCTCCACTCCGCCACGCTGCCGGACGGCGGACTGCCCTTCGCGCTGCCCGTGGCGGACGCCGCCGGCTGCGCACCGTTCTGGGCCGGGGCCGACCCGGCGGTCTCGACGCTCCAGAGCACCGCGTTCGCCGCCGGCGCCGCCTGGAAGGTGGCCGCGCACGACCCGGCCGTCGCGGCCCACCCCTGGCTGGACCGGGCCACCGGCTACTGCCTGGACGCCGTCGAGGCCATCGGCGACACCCCGCACGCGATCGAGCTGGCCTTCGCGATCCGCTTCCTCGACGCCGCCTCCGACACCCGGCCGGAGGCCGCCGCCCTGCTGGAACGGCTGCGCCCGCTCATCCCCGCCGACGGAGTGCTGCCCGTCGCGGGCGGCTCCGCGGGGGAGGCGATCCGGCCGCTCGACGTCGCCCCCGAACCCGGCCGCCCCGCGCGCACGCTCTACAGCCCGGACGTCATCGACGCCGAGCTGCGCCGGCTGGCCGCGGAGCAGCGGGACGACGGCGGCTGGGCGGTCGACTTCGCCTCGTACTCGCCGGCCGCCGCACTGGAGTGGCGCGGCTACCGCACGGTCACCGCCGTGGCGGTGCTGAAGCGGAACTCCCTGCTCTGAGCCGGCCCGCACCGCCCGGGCCGCGGAAACCGGCCGTGCCGCCGCGCGGGCTCAGCCGCCGGCGACGGCGGGCTCCGGCACGGGACGCGCCGGCCGCGGCCGCTCCGGGGCCGGCGCGGCGTCGGCGCCGGCCGGGGTGCCGGGTGTCGTCTCGGCCGCCGCGGCGAGGGTGTCGACGGCCGACTGCACGAAGGCCCGGACCAGCGGCGTCTCGTGCGCCGTACGCCAGATCAGGCCCCAGACGCCCATCGGCCGCTCCGTGATCGGCACGTACGCGATGCCCGGCCGCGGGAAGTGCCGCGCGGCCTCACCCTGCACCACGCACACCGCGTCCCCGGCCGCGGTCACGGCCTGCGCCTCCTGGAACGTGGTGATCTTCGGCCCGTCGGTGCGGATCGGCCGCCCCAACGGCGTACGCGTCGGCATCAGCGCCTCGATCCAGTACGACGGGACCGGGGTGACCGGCTGCGGCAGCACGCAGTCCGCGTCCGCGAGGTCCTCCAGGCTCACCGCGTCACGGGCCGCGAAGGGGTGGTCGGCGCCCACCATCAGCACGTGCGGCTCGCGGGCCAGCACCGGGCCGACCGTCAGGTCCGGCTCGCGCACCGGGAGCCAGGTGACCTCCAGGTCCACCTCGCCCGCCCGCAGCATCCCGAACGGATCGCTGAAGACCACCTCGCGGAAGCGCAGCTCGACGCCCGGGTAGCGGGCCTTGAAACGCGCGAGGATCGACGCCTGATCGAACGCCTGGGCGCACATGAGCCCCAGGGTGAGCACCCCGGTCGTGCCGCGGGCCGCGGCCGCCGCGGACTCGACGCCGTCCTGGATGCGCTGGTAGCCCGCCTTCAGGTCGTCGTGGAGCTGCGCCCCGATCGCGGTCAGCTCCACCCGGCGGCTGGTGCGCTCGAACAGCGGTGCGCCGATGCGGCGCTCCTGCTTGGCGATCGACTGGCTGACGCGCGCCTGCGAGACGTGCAGCCGCTCGGCCGTGCGGCCGAAGTGCAGCTCCTCGGCGAGAGCGAGGAAGATCTCTATGTCCCGCAGCTCCATCCCGCACTCCCGTATTGCCTGGTCGTCGCCGGAAACCGGCACCTTCCGGGGAGCGTATCCCGCCGGTCCCGCCCTCGTCACCCTCAGGCTGCCGCGCCATGACCTGCGGCGGAAGCGGGACCGGGGGCTGCGGCGGGAGCCGGCGCGTCCCGGCGGCGGGCCGCGGCCCCGTCGACGAGGCGCAGCAGGGGACCGGCGCCCGGCCGCCCGCCGACGACGCTGATGTCCACGCCGTGGCGCGCCGCCTCGCACGCCGCCGCCCGGCTGAGCGCCACCACGGCGCAGGTGCCCGCGCGGTCCAGCGCGGCGCCGGGCGCCCCCGGCGGGGCGACGGAGCCGCAGAGCTGCAGCAGGTGGCCGGACCGCTGCTCGTACAGCAGCGGAAGCACGGCCTGCGCCACCCACAGCGGGCCGAAGAACGCCGACTCCAGCCGGGCCCGCGCCGCCGCCTCCGGAATCCAGCCGACCGGCGCGGCGGAGTCCGCGGCGCCGGCCTCGGGGACGCCGCCGGGTGCGGGGCGCGGTGGGCGGGCGTCGTTGACGACGGCGTCGAGGCGGCCGAACCGGTCGGCCGCCGCATACACGGTCGCGTTCACCGACCAGTTGTCGGTCACGTCCACGGCCCGTACGAACAGCCGGCGCCGGTGCTCGTCGTGCCGCGCCAGCAGCCGGTCCCGGGCGGCGCCGTCGGGTACGAGGGCGGCGACCCGTTCGCCGCGCGCCAGCGCGGCCGCGGTGACGGCCCGCCCGGCACCGTGTCCCGCCGTGGTGACGAACCAGACCCTGCCCGTGCGTGCGGTGGCGGTCATGAACGCTGCGCCCCCTTCGGTGACTGCGTGTGCTCCTGCTTGTGTCGTCTGCGTGGACCAGCCTCGGCCCGGCGCCGCGCTCGAACAACGGCCGATCCGGCAACGACGGATAACCCGTCGGTTATGGATCACCCACCGCGATCGATAAGCGACGGGTTATGGCACGTTCCGGGATCGGGCGTTGTTCGGCGGGCGTGCCGCGGCGAGGCTGGGAGCCATGAGTGCACCGGGGGAGATCGCCGTCGTACGCGACGCCGCGCCGGCCGCGGACGCCTGGCACGCGGTCGTCGCCGCCGCGCGGGCCGCGGACCTGCCCGGCGTGCCGGCGCCGGTGCGGGAGGAGATCCTCGCCGGGCTGCGGGGGGACGCCCACGCCGGCGCCGGCGTCGCGCCGGCGTGGGCGGCCACGGCGACGGGGGGCGAGGTGACGGCCGTCGCGGGGGTGCGGCCGTCCACCCCGCCCGGCCCCGGCCGGGCCACCGCGGAACTCCAGCTCTACGTCCACCCCGACGCCCGCCGCCGCGGCACCGGCACCCTGCTGCTGGCCGCCGTCGTCGCCGCGGCCCGCGACGAGGGCTGGGACACCCTGCGGGCGGCGGCCCCGGCGTGCACCCCCGCGGACGTGTTCTGCCTGCGCCACGGCTTCGTCCGGGACCGCGTCGTGCACCACCTGCTGGTGCCGCTGGCCGAGGTGCACCGCGCCTGGCTCGCGGAACTGGTCTTCGCCGACCACCCGGGCTACCGCCTCACCACCTGGTACGCCCCGCCCACCGCGCCGGCCGCCGGTACCGCTCCGTCCCGTACCGAAGCCGCGCGCGAGACAGCCGGCCCCGGTGACCTCGCCGCCGCCGTCCCCGGCATCGCCTTCGGCACCGCCGGGGCCCCCGGCCCGCGGCACGGCCGACTGCTGACGGTGGCCGCCGTGCACACCGGCACCGGGACCGTCGCCGGCTACACCGAGGTGCTGGTCCCGCCCGCCCCCGCGCCCCGCGCGCAGCACTGCCACACCGCCGTCGTACCGGCGCACCGGCGCCGCGGCCTCGGCCGCTGGCTCACGGCCGAGATGCTGCGCCGGCTGCACGCCGAGCACCCGCAGATCGCCGAGGTCGAGACGGCCGCCGCCGACGGCGACACCGCGGTCCTCGCCCTCGCGGAACAGCTCGGCTTCCGCCCGTACCGCCGCACCCACACCTACCGGCTGCACGTGCGCCGCTGACCTCCGGCGACGTCAGCCGGAGACCCGCCCCGGGGCGGCCGGAGCGGCAGCGAGCGAGCCGAGGAGCGCGAGCGCCTCGGCGCTCGGCGACCCCGGTTCTGCGTGGTAGACGACCAGTTCCTGGCCCGGGGCCGCACGCACGTCGAACGTCTGCACCGTCAGCGTCAGCGGCCCCACGTCGCGGTGCTCGAAGCGCTTGCGCTCCAGCGCCTTGCCGCGGGCGTCGTGCCGCGCCCACAGCTCCGCGAACTCCGGACTCGACGCCAGCAGCCCGGCGAGCACCTGCGCCACCCGCGGATCGTCGGGTGCCGTGCCGCGGCCGAGGCGGAAGCCGGCCACGGCGCCCAGCGCCACGTCGTGCCAGTCGCGGTAGAAGGAGCGGGCGTCCGGGTCGGTGAACACGGCGTGCATGAGGTTGCGCGAGTGCGCCCAGCCGAGGAAGAGCGCGTCGGCGAGGGCGTTCGAGGCGAGGACGTCGTAGGCGCGGTTGTGGACGACCGCCGGGTTGTTCGGCCAGGCGTCCAGCAGCGACCTCAGGTTCGCGTCCACCCGCTCCGGTACGGCGCCCGTACGGGCGCGCGGGCCGAGGCCGGCCAGCCGGAACAGGTGCAGGCGGCCGTCCTCGTCCAGCCGCAGGGCGGCGGCGAGCGCGTCGAGGACCTGCGCGGAGGGCGACCGTTCCCGGCCCTGCTCCAGCCGGATGTAGTAGTCGGCGCTGACCCCGGCGAGCAGCGCGACCTCCTCGCGCCGCAGCCCCGGCACCCGGCGGTGCCCGGTGACCGGCAGGCCCGCCGCGGCGGGGGCGACTGCGGCCCGCCGGGCCCGCAGGTAAGTGCCCAGCTCGCTAGGTGCCATACCGCTATGCTACGGGCCCGCCATCCCGGGCCGGCTCACAACGCCGGCACGGCCCGCCCGCACCCCTGCCTGGGTGCGCCACACCCAGGAGAACGCCGCCTCTCCCGCGGGCACGCCGGGCGGGCGATTCTCGAAGCCATGACCACACAGCACACGGAACACACCCCCGCCCTCGACGTCACCGCGGTCGACCGCAAGACCGTCCTCGTCACCGGCGCCAGCAGCGGCATCGGTGAAGCCGTCGCCGCCCGGCTCGCCGTGGAGGGCCACCGGGTGGTGGCCGGCGCCCGCCGTATGGACCGCCTCCAAGCCCTGGCGGAGCGTACGGCCGGTGCCGCGGCCCGGGCCGGCGGCGTGCTGGAGCCCGTGCGGTTGGACGTGACGGACCGGGCGGACGTCGCCGGCTTCGTCACCGGCGCCTGTGAGCGGCACGGCCGCGTCGACGTCCTCGTCGCCAACGCGGGGGTGATGCCGCTGTCGCGGCTGGACTCCCTGCTGGTCGACGAGTGGGACCGCATGATCGATGTGAACGTCCGCGGACTGCTGCACGGCATCGCCGCGGCCCTGCCGGTGTTCGGAGCCCAGGGCTCCGGCCACTTCGTGACCGTCGCCAGCGTCGGCGCCCACGAGGTCGTGCCCACCGGCGCCGTGTACTGCGCCACGAAGTACGCGGCCTGGGCGGTCACCGAGGGCCTGCGGCAGGAGTGCGACCCCTCGGTGCGGGTCACGACCGTCTCGCCCGGCGTCGTCGCCTCCGAACTCGCCGGTACGATCACCGACCCCGGCGCCGCCGAGGCCATGCGCACCTACCGCGCCCATGCGATCGACCCCGACGCCATCGCCGCCGCTGTCTCCTACGCTCTGTCGCAGCCGCCGGAGGTGGACGTCAACGAGATCGTCGTACGCCCGTCCCGCCAGCGCTGACGCTTCCCAGCGGCCCCGGGCAGGCGTTCCGCGGGCGGAGAAGGGTAGTTTGGGGCGCATGGCAACGGCTGCGGCGGGCCCGCCCACGGACCCGGGGACTTCGAAGGACGACGCGCAGGCACTGCGGTCCCGGATGCGCGCGGACCTGCGCTCGGCGATGAAGGCGCGCCGGAAGGAGGCCGTGTCCGTGCTGCGTACCACCCTCGCCGCCTTCGACAACGCCGAAGGCGTCGCCCCCGCCGACGCCCCCGCGACGCCGACGAGCGAGCACGTCGCCGGCGCCCACGCCGGCGTCGGGGCGGCCGAAGCGGCCCGGCGGGTGCTGACCGCCGACGACCTCCGCGCCGTGGTGCGGGCGCAGATCGAGGAGCGCCGCGCCGAGGCCGACGGCTACGAGGCACACGGGCGCGGCGACGCCGCGGACCGGTTGCGCCGCGAGGCGGACGTGCTCGGCACCTACCTGACGCGCTAGGAACCGCGCCGGCATGGGACGGACCGAGTACTGGTACGACGACCGGGCACCCCGCCCCAACTCGCTGATCCCCGCGTGCAACATGCTGGTCGCCCGCGACGACGGCGCCATCCTCCTCCAACGCCGCCGGGACACCGGCCAGTGGGCGCTGCCCGGCGGCGCGATGGACATCGGTGAGTCACCCGCCGAGTGCGCGGTGCGCGAGTGCGCGGAGGAGACCGGGATCGTCGCCGAGCCGGTCGGGCTGCTGGGGGTGTACTCGCCGCCGCGCCACGTGGTCGCGTACAGCGACGGCGAGATCAGGCAGGCGTACGAGGTCACCGTCCTCGGCCGCCCGGTCGGCGGCCGCCCCGCAATCAACGCCGAGGCCGACGGCGTCCGGTGGGTCATGCCGGACGACCTGGGGGAGTTCGACGTCCACCCGTCGATGCGCCGCCAGATCGACCACTACCTGACGGGCGCCCACCCGCACGTCGACTGAACCGGCCCCCGGCACCCAACCGGCCCCGCCCGCGGGCGGGTTCGCGGCGCGATGTCAGACCCCCTCGGCACACTGGGGGCGTAGGACAGGTCCGACGAACGGAGGCGACGATGGCGGGCAACACCGCCGAGATCACCGCGGCGCAGGCGTACCGCCGCCTCGTGCGCAGCGCCCAGGCCGCACTCGCGGAGCCCGGCAGCCCCGCGCTGGCCGCAGCAGTGCTGGCCGGCCCGCTGGCCGACGCCGACAGGGCCCTGGCGGCCGCAGGGCTGGCCGGCAACGAACCACGCTTCTTCGCCGCGGTCCGCGTCGCCACAAAGCTCCCCCCCACCCCGACCGACCCCACCCCCACGTAGCACACGCGGCACCTCTGTCTCGGTTCGTCGGCCGTGGCCGGGTGGGAAGGGGAGGTGAGGTTGTCGTCCTTCAGCGGTAGGTCCCGCATGCTCAGCGAGTCGGCGGTATCGGCTTGCTGCAGGGGTGGGTGACACCTGACCTGGCTTGTACGGGGCCATGGGCTGTCGCAGGCTTCACAGGCACGTGGCGTCGGGCCGCGGACGGCTCAGGGGAGCGGCGCAGCCCCGTCCCGCTGCACGGCCGCATACGGTGTGGCGGTTCTGGCGTGGCCGAGTGCGGCCACGACGGCTTCGATGTCGTCGGGGCCGGTGCGGTGGCTGGTGAGGCACAGCCGGATTGCGGGACGGCCGTTGAGTCGTGTGCGGCTGACCCAGGCCCGGCCGCTGCGTACGTCGTGTGCGGCCACCGCTGCGTGCCATTCGGCGCTGTGCTGCGGGCCGCCGGCCTCGGCCTGGGGATCGGCGACGCATACCACCGGCAGCGGTGTGTCGTTCACCCGCTGCCAGCCGTCCTCGGTCAGCCGCCGGGCCAGTAGGGTTCCCAGCTGCGTGTCGCGTTCCACTTGCCGTGCGAAGGCGTCCCGGCCGGCCGCCGCCAGGGCCAGGAACACTTTCAGTCCGGTGAACCGGCGGGACCACTGCACGCTGGTGCTGTACGGATCGGGGGTCGTGTCGCTGTCCGGGGGCATGTAGGAGGTGCTGACCCGGAAGCTGTCGGCCAGGGCGTCGGGGTGCCGGGTGAGGAAGACCCCGGCGCCCATGGGGGCGGACAGCCACTTGTGCGCGTCGACGGTGACGCTGTCGGCGTGTTCCACGCCGTCGAGCAGCGGACGCAGCCGGTCCGAGAGCGCCACCGCACCGGCCCATGCCGCGTCGACGTGGAAGTGCAGGCCCCAGGCGGCCGCGAGCCGTGCCAGTTCCGGCAGCGGGTCCACGGCGCCGCCGGCGGTGGTGCCCGCGGTGCCGGCGAGCAGGAACGGTACCCGGCCGGCGGCGACGTCGTCGTCGTGCAGTCCGCGCAGCCGTACAAGGTCCAGCCGGCCCGCGGAGTCGACCGGGACGAGCCGGACGGCGCGCCGGCCGAGCCCCGTCGTGTGCGCGATCTTCAGCCAGGCCAGGTGGCTCTCGGCCGAGGCGTAGAGCACCGGCGGGCCTGGGAGCGCGGCGAGTCCGTCGTCCGGGTAGGCGGGGAAGCGGCGGGTCAGGGCGACGACGACGGCGGTGAGGTTCGCCTCGGCGCCGCCGGTGGTGAAGCTGCCGTCGGCGGCGGGCGGCAGGCCCAGGCGGGCGGCGAGGAAGCGCAGCACGTGCCGTTCGATCTCGACCGCGGCCGGGGCGTGTTCGTACGCGGCGAGCTGCGGGTTGACGCCCGCCGCGAGCAGTTCCCCGGCGACGCCCCACCACGTGGGTGTGGGGACGAACAAGCCGAGGTAGCGGGGGTGCGTGGTGTGCACGCCCCAGCGCCGCAGCGCCGCGGTCACCTCCTGAAGCAGCTCGCCCGCCGGGCGCGGTCCGGCGAAGTCGTGGGCGGCCAGCCAGTCGCGGATCCGGCCGGTGCCCGGTTCGGCGGGTGCTACCGGGCCGTCGGCGACCGTCTTCGCGTGCTCGACGACGAGCCTGACAGCCTCGGTGATCAGCCCGGCCCCCGCCTCGGCGCCCACGTCCAGCGGACCGGGCCCGGCGAGGCCGGCAGGCGGGCCCACGGCGCTTTCCTCCATGCCCCCACTCTGGACCGCAATCCCGCGCACCCTCCAGGGCCAGATCCGGCGCAGTCGACCGGGCCAAACGACGTGCCCGCCGGCCGCTGCACACAGGGGGCGGCAAGTGCGCCCACGCGGTTGCGAGGAGCTGCTTGCGCAGCAGGGCGGTGCCGGATTCGGCCAGCCGGTCCGCGAACGTACGCAGCCCGGGGTGGATGACGCGCAGCGCTTCGATGTCCGCGCGCCAGCGCAGACCGGCTGCCCAGTGCTGGCGGACCTGGGCGATCTCGGGGCCGACTGCGGCCGCCTCGGCGTGGGTGAGCTGCTCGCAGCGCACCGCGACACCGGTGGCCTTGCTGATCGCGGCGGCCGCCTCGGCCGGGGTGGGGGCATCCCCGGCCAGCTCCAGCGGGGGTGGGTTGTGTGTCTTTGGCTGGGGGCGGCTGGTCGGGCCGCGGTGGTCTGGCGGGGTGTTCTCTTGTTGTTGGTGCTCGTGGTGAGTATGCCGTGCGGTGGCCGTGCTGGTGTTGAACGGTGCCGCCGTGCGTACCTCGATGCTCTCCTTGTCGTCCGCGCTGTGCGGATGGCCGGTTTCGGTGGTGCGGTGGCCGGAGCGTGGAGGGGTCGGGCCGGCCCGGACGGGATCACGGTCTTCTGTTCCGTTGGTCTCGTCGGCATTGAGGTCGCCGTCGCCGGCCGGGCTGTGGGGGAGTGTTCCGCGGCAACGGTGCACCGTCGGCAGGCGTCCGGTCCTCGTCCAGTTGGATGTTGCGGCGTGTGCGGCCGGCCCGGGTGGCGTCTGTCGGGCGGCTTCCGGGCCGGCCGCGGGGTGCGGCGCCGCCGTCCCCGTCGCGGCCGGGGGCCGGGCGGGGTGCGCGGGTGGGTGCCGGTGTGGTGTGGGGGCCGCCCGTGCGGGGGGTGGTGCGGGCCGGGGGTCAGTCGGCGTGTGGGCCGGGGGCAGCGCTGCCGACGTATTCGTGCAGGTCGGAGACGAGTTGGGTGAGGTCGGGGAGGCTGTCGTAGCGTCGTTGGTGCATTGCTGCGATCTTCTCGCCGGTGTCGGGGGCCGGGTCGTCGGTGATGTCGAACGACGCGAACGTGTCGACCAGCGGCAGCCCGGTCCGGTCGGTGTGGAGGTGGGCGGGGTGGATGAGGTATTCCCAGTAGCCGTCCAGGTCTTCGATTGCGAAGGTGGCTCCCCACTCGTATGCGCCGCCGTAGTCGCGGCCGACGACGAAGGACGTCACGGAGGGGATGACGCGGCCTTGGTTGCGCAGGTTTTCGAGGGCCTCTTCGCGCTGCTGCGGTGTGACGCCGGGCTTGAACGTGAAGCGGATGCCGTGGTGGATCATCAGGTTGTCCTTTCGGTGGGGTGGGTGGGGGAGGGGGTGTTGCGGTCGGGGCCCGTGCGGGTCGGGAGTGCGGTGATGGCGGTGAGTGCGGCCGCTGCCGCCAGTGCGGTCCCGGTCCAGGTGAACGCGGCGGCGATGCCGGTGTTCTGGATCAGGGGCTGGACGGCCAGCGGGGAGAGGAACTGTCCGAGGAGGATCCCCGTGACCAGGCCGCTGAGGACCCGGCCGCTGAGGACCCGGCCGCGCCGGTGGGGGTGGGCGGTCTCGCTGAGCCGCAGGTTGAGGTTGGGTACGACGAGTCCGATGCCGAGGCCGCCTACGAGCAGTCCGGCCGCGACCTGCGCAACGCCGGCTGCGGTGCCCACCAGCAGCCAGCCGGTGCCCGGCAGTCCGATGCCGGCCGTGGTGATCATGGTGGGTGTCAGGCGCCGGTGCAGGGCCGGGAAGGCCGGCGCGCCGGCGGCGCTGGACAGTGTGCTTGCGGCGGTCACCGCGCCGGTGGCGGCGGGTCCGCTGCCGTGTTGCGGCGAGCGCCAGGGTGTACACGCCGAGGATGCTGCCGGTCCTCATCCTGCCGGGCCGATGCGGTGAACGGCCGGGCGCCTCGGCGGGCTCGGTGCGTGGCTCGTGGCGCAGGGCGCGGATCGCCAGGACGGCGGCGGCGGCCGAGGCGGTGTAGATCCACAGCGGTGCGCGCCAGCTGATCGTGGCCAGCAGCCCGGCGAGCGGCAGGAAGACGACGCCGCCCAGGCTGGCGAAGACCTGCTGCAGCCCGGGGAAGGAGGCACGCCGCGGCCCGTCGGACCAGTCGGTGATCGTGGCGCTGGCCGCCGTCATGATCCCGCCGACCGCGACGCCGGGCAGGGCCCGGGTGGCCAGCAGGACGTGCGATGTGCCGGGTTGGTGTCAGTGGGCCAGTGTCAGTGACGGCGCGTCAGGTGGGGGTGTTTTCGACTGCTGGTGAGCTTCCCCCCGTGGCACGGACACCTGAGGTGAGGTCACTCGGCGGTGTCTGAGGGCTGGTTGAGCCCTTCGAACGTGATGGGGCTGTGCATTCCGATACTGGAATGACGTCTGTATGGATTATACCAGCATTCGATCCACTCGAAGACCGCGCTGGCGAGTTCTTCCCGTGTTTTCCAGGTTCTTGTATCAAGTAGCTCCAGCTGCATGGTGCCCCAGAAGGACTCCATCATCGAGTTGTCGTAGCAGTCTCCGACCGTACCCATCGAACCGAGCAGTCCCGCATCCCGCAGCCGNTTCCCGAAGGCCCACGATGTGTACTGCGTACCGTGGTCCGAATGCAGAATCGTCGATCCAGCCGGTGGAGTGCGCCGTGCCACCGCCATGGCGAGAGCGTTGACGACGAGATCGGTGTCCTGGCGCACGTCGATCGACCAGCCGATGACGCGCCGGGAGCAGGCGTCCATCACCGCAGCGCAATAGAGTTTCCCCTCCGCGGTCGGGTGTTCGGTGATGTCCGTCAGCCAGAGTCGGTCGGGGCCGGCGACGTCGAACCGGCGGTGCACGAGGTCCTCCTCGGTGGCGGCCCTGACCAGGTTGCGGCGCCTGCGCCGCCGGTAGGCCCCTTGCAGGTCAGCCTCGCGCATCAGTCTTTCCACCCGCTTGCGGTTGACCTGCTCGCCCAGCCCGAGCACCAACTCCGCATGCACCCGCGGCGAACCATAACTGCCGCGCGATTCTTCATGGATATGGCGGATCATTTTCGTCAGTTCCTTGTTCCGCAGCGCACGCGGGGACTCGGGGCGCCCGAGCCAGTCGTAGTATCCCGACGTGGAGACATTCAGCACCCGGCAGGCCACCGCGACCGGTATGGAGTCGTCGGCGAGTTCACGGACCAGCCGGTAGATTACTTTGGGAGTACGTTCTCCCGGGCGAAGTACGCGGCAGCTTTCTTGAGGATTTCGTTCTCGGTCTCCAGCTGCCGGTTACGGCGGCGCAGCTCTGCGAGTTCCTTCTTCTCGGAACTGGTCAGCCGGCTGCTGTCCTTCTCGCCGTCGGCGCCGTTTTCATCGGNTGCGTCCTGGTTCACCCAGTTCTGCAGGCAGGAACGGCTGATTCCCAGGTCTTTGGCGAGCTGGACCATGGACTTCTCACCCTGGCGGGCCAGCTCGACCGCGCGGCGCCGGAACTCGGGCGGGTGTGGTGACGGCATGGC
>AZWL01000034.1 GCA_000514715.1 Streptomyces sp. CNH099
CGAAGATGATCTCCGGCCGGGCGGCGAGCGCGCGGGCGACGGCGACGCGCTGCTGCTGGCCGCCGGAGAGCTGGCTCGGGCGGTGCTTGAGCCGCCCGGACAGGCCCACGGTGTCCACGACCCGCTGCAGCCACTGCTGGTCGGGCTTGCGGCCGGCGATGTCCATGGGCAGCGTGATGTTCTCCAGCGCGTTGAGGGTGGGCAGCAGGTTGAACGCCTGGAAGATGAAGCCCACGCGGTCGCGCCGCAGCCGGGTCAGCTTCTTGTCCCGCAGCCTGGTGATCTCGGTCTCGTCGATCCAGATGCGGCCGGCCGTGACCGTGTCGAGTCCGGCGAGGCAGTGCATGAGGGTCGACTTGCCGGAGCCCGAGGGCCCCATGATCGCGGTGAACTGGCCCCTGGCGATGTCCACATCGACGTTGTCGAGAGCGAGGACCCGCGTCTCCCCCGAGCCGTACGCCTTGGTCACCTGTCGCGCTCGTGCGGCGACGGCCGTGCGCGTCGCTACAGCCGTGGTCACTGTCGTGTCTCCTTCGTCTGCGGAACCTGTCCGTCAGCGGCCCCCGCGTGGCTTCCGCGGCGGGCTTCTGCGTGGCTCTGCGTGGCTGGTTCGTCGCTGGTTCGTGGCTTCTTCGTGGTGCTTCGAGTCTCGTGGGCGGCGGGCGCGAAATCCCTGGTGCCCGGCGCCGTATCCGGTGTGGGGATATCCCCACCCCCGCACGGGGGACGGACCCCCCGCCGGCCTGCGGAGCCCCGCCGCCGACCGGCCTGACCAGGCTAGAAAGCGCGGCGGCCGGTCCCGTCGGCCGGACGGAGGACCCGGCCCCTGCTTTCCGGCCGGGGCGGGCCCCTAGGGGAGCGCGGCGGCGGTACGGGCCGGGGTGGGGGTTCCGCGGCGGTAGCTGCGGCTTCCGGCTCGGGGCGCGGGGTGTCTGTGCGGCGTCGTAGGCTGGAGACCCCCGGGGCGCTCGCCGCCTCGGGCCGTTCGCGTTGCCCGCGGCGCCAGCCGCGGGCCCGGCCGGCACCTCTGCCCGGCCAGCCACCAGCCCCAGCCACCAGCCCCAGCCACCACCCAGCCACCACCCAGCCACCCGGAGCGGATGCCCCATGAGCCTGCACGGCCTGCTCGACGCCGTCGTCCGCGACCCCGCCCTCGCCGAGGCGGTGACGGCCGCCGAGGGCGGCGCCCGGCCCCACGTCGACCTCGTCGGGCCGCCCGCCGCCCGGCCCTTCGTCCTGGCGGCGCTCGCCGCCCGCACCGGGCGGCCGGTGCTGGCGGTCACCGCCACCGGCCGCGAGGCCGAGGACCTGGCCGCCGCCCTGCGCTCGCTGATGCCGCCGGGCCGCGAGGACGCCGTCGTGGAGTACCCGGCCTGGGAGACCCTGCCGCACGAGCGGCTGTCGCCGCGCTCCGACACCGTCGGCCGCCGCCTCGCCGTGCTCCGCCGGCTGGCGCACCCGGACCCGGACGACCCGGCCGCCGGCCCGGTGTCCGTCGTCGTCGCGCCCGTACGCTCCGTGCTCCAGCCGCAGGTCAGGGGGTTGGGCGACCTGAAGCCCGTGGCGCTGCGCAGCGGGGGGACCGCCGATCTCGACGAGACCGTGCAGGCGCTGGGGGCGGCCGCGTACAGCCGGGTGGAGCTGGTGGAGAAGCGCGGCGAGTTCGCGGTGCGCGGCGGGATCCTGGACGTGTTCCCGCCCACCGAGGAGCATCCCCTGCGGGTGGAGTTCTGGGGCGACGACATCGAGGAGATCCGCTACTTCAAGGTCGCCGACCAGCGCTCCCTGGAGGTCGCGGAGCACGGCCTGTGGGCGCCGCCGTGCCGCGAGCTGCTGCTGACCGCGTCCGTGCGGGCCCGCGCCGCCGACCTCGCCGTACGGCACCCGCAGCTCGGCGAGCTGCTCGGCAGGATCGCCGAGGGGATCGCGGTGGAGGGCATGGAGTCCCTGGCGCCCGTTCTCGTCGACGACATGGAGCTGCTGCTCGACGTGCTGCCGGCCGGCAGCATGGCGGTGTCCTGCGACCCCGAGCGGGTGCGCACCCGCGCCGCCGACCTGGTGGCCACGTCGCAGGAGTTCCTGCAGGCGTCGTGGGCCGCGTCGGCCGGGGGCGGGGAGGCGCCGATCGACCTGGAGCTGCTGGGCCGGGCGTCGCTGTGGGGCATCGCCGACGTCCGCGAGCACGCGCGCGAGCTGGGCATGATGTGGTGGGCGGTGAGCCCCTTCTCCGCCGGCGCGGAGCTGGAGGACGACGCCCTGGAGCTGGGGCTGCACGCCCCGGAGGTGTACCGCGGGGACACCGCCCGCGCGCTCGCCGACACCAAGGGCTGGCTCGCCGACGGCTGGCGCGTGGTCTACCTCACCGAGGGCCACGGCCCCGCGCAGCGCACCGCCGAGGTCCTCGGCGGCGAGGGCATCGCCGCCCGCCTCGACGCGGACCTCGGCCCCGGCCCCGACGCGCTCGCGCCGTCGGTCGTGCACGTCTCGTGCGGCGAGCTGGACCACGGCTTCGTCGCCCCGGACCTGAAGCTCGCGGTGCTCACCGAGACCGACCTGTCCGGGCAGAAGACCGCGGCCCGCGACGGCGCGCGGATGCCCGCGCGGCGGCGCAAGCAGATCGACCCGCTGACGCTGCAGGCCGGCGACTACATCGTGCACGAGCAGCACGGCGTCGGGCGCTATCTGGAGATGGTGCAGCGCACCGTCCAGGGCGCCACCCGCGAGTACCTGCTCGTGGAGTACGCGCCGGCCAAGCGCGGCCAGCCCGGCGACCGGCTGTACATCCCCACCGACCAGCTCGACCAGGTCACGAAGTACGTCGGCGGCGAGGCCCCCTCGCTGCACCGGCTCGGCGGCTCCGACTGGGCCAAGACCAAGTCCCGGGCGAAGAAGGCCGTCAAGGAGATCGCCGCCGACCTCATCAAGCTGTACTCCGCCCGCATGGCCGCCCCCGGGCACGCCTTCGCGGCGGACACCCCCTGGCAGCGGGAGCTGGAGGACGCGTTCCCGTACATCGAGACGCCCGACCAGCTGTCCACCATCACCGAGGTGAAGGAGGACATGGAGAAGCCGGTCCCCATGGACCGGCTGATCTGCGGCGACGTCGGCTACGGCAAGACGGAGATCGCGGTGCGGGCGGCGTTCAAGGCGGTGCAGGACGGCAAGCAGGCCGCCGTCCTCGTACCGACGACGCTGCTGGTGCAGCAGCACATGAGCACGTTCTCCGAGCGGTACGCGCAGTTCCCGGTGGTGGTGCGGGCGCTGTCCCGGTTCCAGACGGACGCCGAGGCCGGGGCCGTGCTCGACGGGCTGCGCGACGGGTCGGTCGACATCGTCATCGGCACGCACCGGCTGTTCTCGTCCGACACCCGGTTCAAGAACCTGGGCCTGGTCATCGTCGACGAGGAGCAGCGCTTCGGCGTGGAGCACAAGGAGCAGCTGAAGAAGCTCCGCGCCAACGTCGACGTGCTGACGATGTCCGCCACCCCGATCCCGCGCACGCTGGAGATGGCGGTCACCGGCATCCGCGAGATGTCGACCATCACCACGCCGCCGGAGGAGCGGCACCCGGTGCTGACGTTCGTCGGCCCGTACGAGGAGAGGCAGATCGGCGCCGCCGTCCGCCGCGAACTGCTGCGCGAGGGCCAGGTCTTCTACATCCACAACCGGGTGGAGTCCATCGACCGGGCCGCCGCCCGGCTGCGGCAGGCCGTGCCGGAGGCGCGGATCGCCACGGCGCACGGGCAGATGTCGGAGTCGTCGCTGGAGCGCGTGGTGGTCGACTTCTGGGAGAAGAAGTTCGACGTGCTGGTCTCCACGACGATCGTCGAGAACGGCATCGACATCTCCAACGCCAACACCCTCATCGTCGAACGCGGCGACACCTTCGGCCTCTCCCAGCTGCACCAGCTGCGCGGCCGCGTCGGCCGCGGCCGTGAGCGGGGCTACGCGTACTTTCTGTACCCGCCGGAGAAGCCGCTGACGGAGACCGCGCACGAGCGGCTCGCCACCATCGCGCAGCACACGGAGATGGGCGCCGGCATGTACGTGGCGATGAAGGACCTGGAGATCCGCGGCGCGGGCAACCTGCTGGGCGGCGAGCAGTCCGGGCACATCGCCGGCGTCGGCTTCGACCTGTACGTGCGGATGGTCGGCGAGGCCGTCGCGGACTACCGCGCGACGCTGGAGGGTGCCGACGGAAAGGCGGAGGAGGAGCCGCCGCCGGAGGTCAGGATCGAGCTGCCGGTCGACGCCCACGTCCCGCACGACTACGCCCCGGGCGAGCGGCTGCGCCTCCAGGCGTACCGCGCGATCGCCTCCGCGACGACGGAGGACGACGTCCACGCGGTCCGCGAGGAGCTGGCCGACCGCTACGGCCCGCTCCCGGAGCCGGTGGAGAACCTGCTGCTGGTCGCCGGCCTGCGCATGCTGGCCCGCGCCTGCGGCGTCGCGGACATCACGCTGCAGGGCTCGCGGATCCGCTTCGCCCCGGTGACGCTGCGGGAGTCGCAGGAGCTGCGGCTGAAGCGGCTGTACCCGGGTGCGGTGGTGAAGCCGGCGCTGAACCAGATCCTGGTGGACCGCCCGAAGCCGAAGCAGCTGGGCGCGCAGCCGCTGACGGGCCGCGAACTGCTTGCGTGGGTGGGCGAGCTGCTGACGACGGTGCTGGACTCGTAAGGGCTGCGCCCCGGCGGGTCACCCGTGCAGCGGGTTGCGCACCCGGACGCCGGGGAACCGGCTGAGGTCGCGGTCGGCGGACCAGAGTTCGCGCACGCCGTGCATCCGGCACAGGGCGGCCACCCGCCCGTCGTGCACCAGCGGCCCGGCGACCTTGCCCTGCGCCAGCGCCTCGCGGAGCACGGGCCAGTACCCGGCCCCCTCGGCGAGCAGCACGGCGGTGGGGGACTCCAGCCAGGCGTCGATCTGGGAGAGCGCCTGCCCCGTGGTGCTCGGCGGCCCGTAGATGCGCGGGTGGGTGGCGACGGAGAAGAACTCGTGCAGGCACGGCCACGGCAGGGCCCACGGCGCGGACCCCTCCGCCAGCCCGCGCACAGCCGCCGCTGCCGCGCCGTGGAACGGGCTGTCGGCGCGGTGGGCGTAGACGAGGACGTTGGTGTCGAGGGCGATCACGCCCGGTCCCCGTAGGCGAGGTCCCGGATCTCGTCCCAGCCCGCACCGCGCACGTCCCGCTGGAGCCCGTCGCCCGCCACGCTGGCGTCCCGCAGGGTGAAGGCGGGGCGGTCGGCCTCCTCGTCGAGTACGGTGCGCAGCCCCTGCTCGATGAGGGCCTTGAGCGTGGTGCCCGTGCGCCGGGCCGTCCGGCGCGCCTCGGCCAGCAGCGCGTCGGAGATGTCGACGGTCGTCTTCATATGGCTCACCATACCCAGGGACCCATACTCCCATACCTGATGACCCCACGTGGTGGATCATCACTCTTCGTATGTAGTGCAGGTGTCGCTACGGGGCCTCGACGCCGGCGATGCGGTACTTGTGCACGTCGGCGTCGAGGATGCGGGCGGTCCGGCCGGCGTCCGGGCCGGTGCCGCGGAAGCGGTGCAGGTCCTCGTCGGTCTCCCAGCGCTCGTACACGTTGATCCGGTCCGCCTCGACCGGGTCGGCCGAGAGCGCGAAGTCCAGGCACCCGGCGGCCTCGCGCGCCCGCGTGACGATCTGCGCGCAGCCGGCCAGGTAGTCGTCCCGGTCGGCGGCGTCGACGCGCAGCGCCCCGGCAATGATGATCATGGTGCTCCCTGTGGTGCGACGGTGCGGCTTCCGTAAGCAGAGACCATCCCGGCGCCCCGGACTCATCGCGCCGCGGGGTTGAACATCAGGGGGGTGAGAGCGCGGAAGACCTCTGCCGGGTCGTCCCGGTCGGCGAGGGCGGCGTCCAGGCTGCCGCTGAGGGCCAGGGTGGCGAAGCCGTGGGCCGCCGACCAGGCGGCCAGGCGGGCGGACTCCGGGTCGGGGCCGCGGTCCGGCTCGGGGAGGGCGGCGATGGCGGTGCGCAGGGTGCGGTCGACGCGGTCGCGGGCCGCCGCCAGCTCCGGGGCGTCCGCGTGCAGCAGGTGGGGCTGGTACATCACCTGGAAGTGCGCCGGGTGCGCCAGCGCGAACCGTACGTAGCGCACGCCGAGGTCCGCCAGGTCCGCCGCCGCCTCCAGCGACTCCGCGAGCAGCCCGTTGCCCTCGGCCGCGATCGCGGTCAGCAGCCCGGCGCGGTCCCCGAAGTGGTGTGCCGGCGCCGCGTGCGAGACGCCCGCGCGGCGGGCCAGGTCGCGCAGGCTGACGGCGCCGGGGCCCTGGTCGGCGATGACGTCGAGCGCGGCGTCGAGGACGGCGCGGCGCAGGTTGCCGTGGTGGTAGGGGCGGTGGCCGGTCATGGGGGCATCCTCCACGAAGATCTAGTCATTGACAAGTTGCGTGCCGGCGAGGCAATCTAGTCAGTGAAAAGATTCGGATACGGGACCGAGGAGCACGCCATGCCGGAAGAACTGACGCACCAGCGCGTACGACAGCTCTGGCACCTGCTGGAACCGCTGCACGCCGTCCTCTACTACGCCCCCGAAGCCTTCGACGAGGCCGCCGCCCTCGGATACCCGACCGAGGACCGCTGGCCCTCGTACTTCGCCTGGCGCGCGGCGCCCCTCGGCCCGGTCGGCGAGGCCGTCGTCACCGCGGCGTTCTACAGCTTCAACCCCGCCATGACCGGCCGCTACGTCCCCGCCGCGTGGGACGTCGCCGCCCCGGCGAAGGTGCTCGCGGCCCGCGAACGCGCCGTCGACCGGGCGTACCGGTCGATCTTCGGCGACAACCCTGACGACCCTGACGACCCGGCCGGCCTCGGCGCTCCCGCGCTCGCCGAGGCCGCCGCCCTCGCCCGCCGCGCCGCCGAGGCCGCGCGCACCGCCGGCCGCCCCCTGGCCGCGGCCAACGCCGCGCTGCCCTGGCCCGGACCGCCGCACCTGCAGCTGTGGCACGCCGCGACCGTCCTCCGCGAACACCGCGGCGACGGCCATCTCGCGGCGCTGCTCGCCGCGGACCTGGACGCCGTCGAGTCACTGGTGTCCTTCGCGGCCGTCGGCGCGGCCGACGAGGAGACCTTCGCCAGCCGCGGCTGGAGCGGCGCCGAGTGGGCCGCCGCCCGGTCCCGGCTCGCCGCCCGCGGGCTGGTCACGGAGGACGGCACCGCCACGGACGCCGGCCGGGAGCTGCGCGCCGAGGTGGAGCGGCGCACGGACGAGCTGGCGACGGCCCCGTGGCGCGCGATCGGCGCGGACGGCGCGGAGCGGCTGGCGGAGCTGCTGGGCGGGCCGTGGCTGAAGGTGCTGGGGTCGGGACTGCTGCCGGCGGAGAACACGCTGGGCATCGGCAAGGGGTGAGGCGGCGGGGGAGGGGCGCGCGGCGTCTTCCGTCCGTACGGGGGCGGGCCGTGTGCGGGGCGCGCGGGCCGTCCCATACGCACCGCCCCGCAAGCCGGCCACCGCGGCCCGGCCACCGCGGTCCGGCCGCCGCGGTACCGCCGCGCCCTTACCGCCGCGCCCCCTCCGCGGCCCACCGCCGGGCGCCCCCGCCTCGCTACACTCCGCCCCCATGGAGCCGATCCGCGTCACCAGCCTCGCCGAACGCCCGGAACTTCGCGCCCGGCTCTGGGACATGGCCGACTCCTGGCCGGAGTTCATGACCCAGGACCACGTCGCCAACGCCCTGCACGAGCGCATCTGCGCGGCCTTCCCGGAGCACGTGCACGTCGGCACCGACGACTCCGGCGCGGTGGTCGCCCGCGCGTTCGCCGTGCCGTTCGCGCTGCGCGGCGCGGGCCGCGACGGCACGCTGCCGGGCCGCGGCTGGGACCAGGTCCTCGTCAGGGCGTTCCACGACCGGCGGTACGGCGTCGAGCCGGACACCGTTAGCGCCATCGAGATCGCGGTCGACGCCGGAGCGCAGGGCCGCGGGCTGTCCGCCGTCATGCTCGGCGCGATGCGGTCCGCCGCCGCGGACCGCGGCTTCACCGAGGTCGTCGCCCCCGTACGCCCCAGCGCCAAGCACGGCGAGCCGCACACCCCGATGCCCGAGTACGCCGCCCGCACCCGCGCCGACGGCCTCCCGCACGACCCCTGGCTCCGCGTCCACGTCCGCGCCGGCGGCACCCTCGCCACCCCCGACCCGGTGGCCCCGGCGTCGATGGTCATCGCCGGCACGCTCGCCGAGTGGCGTACGTGGACGGGCCTCCCCTTCGACTCGGAGGGCTGGACCGACGTCCCCGGCGCCCTCGCCCCGGTCCGCTGCGAACCGGACCGGAACTGGGCGGTGTACGTGGAACCGAACGTCTGGGTCCGCCACCAACTGCACTGAAGCGACCGCCCCCCGGCGACGCTGTTCGAAACGGGCCGGGACGCTCCGCCGCCTACCGTCCCCGCCCTGCCGCCCCGGTCAGCGGCCGGTGGCGCCGTCCAGCTGTTCGCGGAGGATGTCCGCGTGGCCGGCGTGGCGGCCCGTCTCCTCGATCATGTGCGTCAGCGCCCACCTGACGCTCGGCGCCGGCTTCCCCGGCCGCGGGCGGGGGACCGGCGCGCCGAGGTCGTCGCACCCGTCGAGGACCTCGTTCGCCGCCGCCACCGCCCCCCGGTAGCGGGCGACGACGGCGGCCGCGGAGTCCTCCGCCGGGGCCCGGAACGTCGCCTGCCAGTCGGTCACCTGGTCCCCGAGGAACATCGCGCGCTCCACGTGCGTGAGGTGGTGGAGCAGGCCCAGCAGGTTCGTACCCGACGGCACTCCCGCCGTCCGCACCTGCGGTTCCGGGGCGCCCTCGACCTTCGCGGCGATCGAGGTCCGCAGATAGTCGAGGAACCCGCGGAGCGTCTCGGCCTCGGTGCTTCCGGTACGGGGCGGCGGGGTGTCCCGGCGGCGGGATGCGGCGGTCGCCATGGTGGCTCTCCTCTCGGCGGTGGCCGGCTGCCAGTGTGGGCAGCCGGGTCCGCCGGCCGCGAGATTTGTTGCCGTTACGGCAAACACGCCCCGTGGCCGCCGGCCGTTCCGCCGGCAAGCGACCCGTCTATTGATCACGTGAGCGGGTGTAGGTGAAGAAGGCTGCCCCGCTGTCCAGGACGACGTGGTCCGTGAGGTGCCAGAGGAGCGGGTCGAAGGCGGCCGTGCGGCCGAAGAGGGGGACGCCGGTGCCGATGGTCAACGGGCCCAGCTTGACGATCAGCTGGTCGATCTCGGTGTACAGGGCGCCCGCCAGTTCGCCGCCGCCGATCAGCCAGAGGTCCTTGCCGTCCTCCCGCTTCAGCTCCCGCACCCTCGCCACCGGGTCGCTCGCGACCAACTCCACGGCCGGGTCGGGGCTCTCGGTCAACGTGGTGGAGAACACCAGGTGCCGCAGGTGCGGGTAGGCGTCGGTGATACCGGCGTCGAGGCCGATCTCGTACGTCTTGCGTCCCTCAAGGACGGTGTCGAAGTGTGTGCCCTCCGCGGTGATGGACAGGGCCTGCCTGGCGGGGGCGGGCAGGGTCTCCGGGTACTCCGCGGCCAGGTACCGCACATAGTCGTCGGGGACCGGCCAGAAGCCGTCCGGCCCGGTGGGGTCGGCGCCGTCGGGACCGGCGATGAAGCCGTCGAGGGTGGTGGCGATGTAGTACACGAGCTTGCGCACAGAGGGGTCCTTGCGGATCGGTGGTCGACCCGGCCCCGGGCCGATGGGCGCCTCAATGGTCACCACACATCTGACCAGGCGCAATACCAGGCTGCCGACACCTGAGGGCTACCGCGCCGCCCTCCGTCCACGCGGCGCGGTCATCCGGGCCGCGGGCGACGCCGGCCGCGGGCACCGTACACGGCTACACCACCGCGCTCGCCTTCGCCGCGCTCCTCACCGCACCTCTCCTCCGCAACCGCCGAGCGCGGCGGCACCCCCGCGAGCGGGAGCGCGGCGAGGGGACCGCCGGCGACAAGGACACGGGCGACGAGACGGCACCCGTCGGCTGAGGCGGGTGCCGAGGTGTGCCGGCGGGTGCCGGCGGGCTCAGGCCGCGGGGAGGTAGCGGGAGAAGAACGGCACCGTCCTGGCCACCTGGACACGGGCGTTCTCCCGCGCGTCCACAAACGCGCGCACCTCGGTCTCCCCGTCCAGATACGCCCACGGGAACTCCCGCACGTCCGTGCCGATCAGCTCGAACTGCCGCAGCGCCTCCTCCCACCGCCCGCACCGCACCAGCGCCAGGGCGAGGTGGTTGCGGATACGGGCGGCGTCCCGGTCGCCCGCCTCGTACCCGGCGCAGACCTCCAGCGTGCGGTCCACGGCCGCGTTCACCCGCTGCCGGGGCACCGGGCCGCGGCGGCCGGGGTGTTCGGTGAGGTACTCCGTCACCGCCTCGATCGGCAGCGCGGCCAGCAGCCGCCCCGGCCGGGCACGGGCCGCCGCCGTCTCGGCGAAGTCGAACATCTCCTCGTGCGAGCCGTACCACTTCGCGCAGAGGTACTGCAGGGCGCTGGAGTGGCAGCCGTAGTGGTCGGGGTCGCAGTCCATGACGTGCAGCAACAGCTCGTCGAAGTCCCGCCGGGGCGCCTGTATGCCGCGGGCGTGGTGCAGGGCGACACTCCAGGGCACCGGATCGCCGGGGTTGAGTTCCACCGCCTTCTCGATGACCGGGACGGCCTGGTGCAGGGTCCGGAAGAAGATTTCGAACTGCTTGCGGGAGACGTGCTGGGCACGCGCGCTGGTACGCGCCTCCCAGGCGAGGCAGATCTCCAACTCCGCCGCGACGAGCGCGGCGTCCGGGTCGTCGCCGTCCTCCGCCCGCCAGGCCCGCAACCACCGGGGGCGGGCCAGGGCGACCTCGGCGAGCCTGCCCACGCACTCGCCGCGCCGCTCCCACGCCCGGCGCCGGCGGGTGTCGGCGAGCAGTTCACGGGCCGGGGCGTGGTTCCCGTCCCACGCCGCGGCCAGCACCGGCCGCAGCACGGGGTCGGGGCGGTCGACGCTCAGCTGGGTCACCGGCGGCAGCGAGGCGCCGACGGAACGCAGGTGGCGGACGACGCGGGGGAAGGCAAGGAGCATAGGCAGACGCGACATACCGATGTGACCAGGCAGACCCGGCCAGGGTTGCCCGTGGCACATCACGGCTGCACAACGCCCGCAGCCCCACGGGTTAGCATCCGCTGGTGCTGCATGGCGAGTTCCGTGATCCCCTGCTGGTCGCCGTCTACGACGCCGAGTGCCCGTGGACACGTGAGGACGACTTCTTCCTCGGCGTGGCCGGTGAGACCCAGGGAGGGAGGGTGCTCGACCTGGGCTGCGGTACGGGGCGGCTGGCTCTGGGCCTGGCCGCGGCCGGCCACGCGGTCACCGGCGTCGATCCGGCCCGCGCCTCGCTCCAAGCGGCCCGCGCCAAACCCGGCTCCGCACGGGTGACCTGGGTGGAGGGAACCTCGGCGGACCTGCCCGACGCGGTGTTCGACGTCGCGGTCATGACGAGCCACGTCGCCCAGTTCTTCGTCACGGACGAAGAGTTCGACCGTGCTCTCGCCGACCTGAGGCGCGCACTCGTGGCGGGCGGGCGCCTGGCCTTCGACACCCGGGACCCTGCGGCACGGGGCTGGGAGGCGTGGAACCCGATCGACTCGCACAGGCAGTTCGAGCTGGCGGACGGAACCGTGGGCACGATCTGGACCGAGGTCACCAGCGTCATCAACGGCGCGGTCTCCTTCACCCAGCACTACACCTTCCCCGGCCAGGAGCACCGGCAGAGCACCGCGACCCTGCGATTTCGGACGGAGCAGGAGATCCGCGCGGCGCTGCACACCGCGGGTTTCCAGGTCGGGCACATCTACGGCGGCTGGAACCGGGAACCGGTCGGCGACGGAGACGGCGAACTCCTCGTGATCGCCCACAGCTGACGTCCAGTGGCGGGCGGTGGTGTGATCACCGTCTGATCAGCGAGATGATCCGAGAGCAACGGCCTGGCCGGGCAGGTCCAGCTCCGCGCGGACCGTCTTGCCGACCGGCACCCGGTCCAGCACCGCCCACCGGTCGGCCAACTCGCCGACGAGCAGCAGCCCGCGGCCCGACTCCCCGTCCGGTACGGGCGGCGCGCCCACCCGCCCAGGACCGGGCGGCCACCGCCACCCCAGGGCGTCGGACACCTCGATCCGCACGGCGCCCCCGAGGAGGATGAGCCGCAGCTCGAAGTCCCGCCCCGGCACCCGCCCGTGGGTCACCGCGTTCGCCGCCAGCTCCGCGACGACGGCGGCGGCGTCGCGGACGGCGGCGGTCTGCGGGACACCCCAGGCGTGGAGCTGGACGATCGTGCGGTGGCGCGCCAGCCGGGCACCCAGCGGGGTGGAGCTGAAGAGCTGGGTGAACACACGTACGGTGACGGGCGGGGGCGGCGTGGGGGTTGCGGTCATGCCCCGAATCTGACCCCGGAAAGGGGCGATTGGCCAGGCCGGATGCGTGTACGCGCCCAACGGTACGCGGCGGTGGTGTGGACAGTATTAGTCACTCCCCGTGATGATGGGTGAGTGCTCAACGCACAGCCTTGTTCCTGCCGCCTCCGCTGAGGAGAAGCCCGTCATGCCTGGCGAGACCGACATCCGCCCGTGGGGACTGACCCGCATGCGTCCGTACCCGGCCACAGCCGTGCTGCCCGCGGTCGAGATCGTCCTTGACCCTGAGACGCAGACCGGCCGTTGGAGCGACGCGGGCGGCACGCCGGTGCCGGCGATGGACCGGCACAAGCGCTCAGAGACCTCCAGGGAGACGTCCACGCGAACGAGCTTGGACGGCAACACGGACCAGGGCAGCGATCAGGAAGGCGACAGCGACTGATGCCGCCCACGCCGCGCGGGGGCGCGGCGGTGCTGGTCGCCACCCGTCTCGACGACGCCAGCGCCGACGAGGTGATCACGGAGCTGAACCGGCGACGGGTGCCGGTGGCTCGCGTGGACCCCGGTGACTTTCCCGAACGCGTGGCCATGAACGCCGAGTTCGGCAGTGACGGCCTGGCAGGCACACTGTCCACCCCGAGCCGCCGACTGGATCTGGGCCGGGTGCGGTCTGTGTATTGGCGGCGCCCACGCCCCTATTCCGCCCCGGAGTGCGCGGCCGGGCAGGACGCCCGCTGGGCAGTCGCTCAGGCCCGCTACGGGCTCGGCGGTGTGCTGGCGGCCCTGCCCGCCGCCCGCTACGTGAATCATCCCTGGCGCAACCGTGACGCCGAGTACAAGCCCGCTCAACTCGCCACCGCCGCCGCCTGCGGCCTCAACGTCCCGCCTACGCTGATCACCAACGATCCACTCCGCGCCCGCGCCTTCGCCTGTGAGCATCATCCGGTGCTCTACAAGCCGCTGCGCGAATCCGAGTACCACGATGCCGCTGGCCGGGCGCTGGCCGTCTGGGTAGCAGATGCCCCGGCTGAGGCCATCGGCGATGGTGTGGCCGCCACCGCCCACCTGTTTCAACGACGCGTGGACAAGATCGCGGACGTCCGGCTGACCGCGGTGGGAGACCGGCTCTTCGCGGTGCGGATCGATGGTTCCCCCGGGGTGGACTGGCGCCGTCACTACGAGAACCTGACTTACACGCTCATCGACACCCCTGACGCGGTGACCACGGGGGTACGCGCATATCTGGACACCTTCGGACTGGCCTTCGGAGCCTTCGACTTCGGATTGGACGCGCACGGTCGATTCTGGTTCTACGAATGCAACCCGAACGGGCAGTGGGCGTTCTTCCCCGCTCCTATCACCAGGCTCCTCACCTATGCCCTAGCCGATCACCTCCAGTACCAGGGACAGGAACGGTCATGACCCTCACCGCTCAGGGACTGCGCGAAGAACTTGCCGAGACGATCGCAGCCGAGGGTGGTCCGCACGACCCCGCGT
The DNA here is from genome assembly GCA_000514715.1 of Streptomyces sp. CNH099. Lineage (GTDB taxonomy): Bacteria > Actinomycetota > Actinomycetes > Streptomycetales > Streptomycetaceae > Streptomyces > Streptomyces synnematoformans. Next base: position 13,882 of record AZWL01000034.1, read on the forward strand.
GGCTGGATGCCGTCGCGGCCGTCCCCCGGGACTCGTTCCTCGGTACGGCCTTCTTCCGTCCGACCGGCACCGCGTGGGAGCCGGTGCATCGTGACGGGCTCGCCCCGGAGGACTGGCTGCGGCTGGTCTATCGGGACGCCACGCTGGTGACCCAGGTCGACGGCGTCGACGCCGCCCACGCGACCGGGTCCGTCTCCGGCAGCCCGACGTCGTCCAGCACGCTGCCCTCGCTGGTCGTGCGGATGCTGGAACTGGCCGGCATCACCGAAGGACACAAGGTGCTGGAGGTCGGCACCGGCACCGGCTACTCCACCGCGCTCCTGTCCCGCCGGCTCGGCGACGCCCAGGTGTACTCCGTCGAGTACGACCCGGGCATCGCCGCGCTCGCCGCCGAGCGACTCCACGGCGCCGGATGCTATCCCCGCCTGATCGTCGGCGACGGCCTCGCCGGCCACCCCGCCGGTGCCGCATACGACCGCATCGTCGCCACCTGCGCGCTGCGCAGCGTGCCGCCGCCGCTGCTGTGGCAGCTGACCGACACCGGCAGCCTCACGTTCGCCCTCGGCGGCTGGATGCACGCCTCCGGGCTGGTCAGCCTCACCTTCGCCGACGACGCCGACGAGGACACGGCAACCGGGCGCTTCACCGGCGAGACCGTCTCCTACATGCTCGCCCGCCCGCATCGGCCACCGCCCCGGCCGAAGTTCTTCCGCCACGCGGGCCAGACCCGTCAGACCGCGATGGACCCGGCGCTGACCCAGAGCTGGACCGGCCGCTTCGTCGCCCAACTCGCGGCTCCGTCTGCCGAGATGACGACCACCGGCGACGGCGTCACCCTGGTGGACACCGCAACGGGCTCCCAGGCGTGGACGGAACCTCACGGCGACGGCTGGCGGGTGCACCAGCACGGGCCGCTGCACCTGTGGGATCAGGTCGAGACCGGCATCACCGCCTGGCAGCAGGCGGGTGCTCCCGGACAGGAAGAGTTCGGCATGACCGTCACGGGTGATGGCATCCAGACCGTATGGATCGGCGAACCGTCAGGGCCGTCCTGGATGCTCCCGGCGTGATGTGTATCGACGTCCATGACAGACAGCTTTCCCAGCCCTGGGTTTCGGCCGCTGATCCACCGCTAGACAGGTGAGCTGAAAGCTGGATGCCGGCCCACCCGGCGTGGGTTCGATTCGGACGTTGGCGGGCGGAGGACGAGGAGTGGATCGTCCTCGGCTTCGAGGCCGTGGACGGGCGGCCGGCGGACTTCGCACCGGGTTCGGCGGATCTACCCGCGGTCGTGAACGCCGTGGACCGCCTCGGGGGGTTGGACCTGCCGGAAGTCGCCCGCGAGTGGGCGGAAACCCGCTGGGACCGGTTCGCCGCCGATCCGGGCGAGGCGGAGCTGTTCCGGGGGGACGCGTTGCTGCACACCGATATCAACCCGGGCAACCTGCATGTCGGCGCCGAGCGGGTCTGGATGGTCGACTGGGCGTGGCCCACCCGGGGGGCGGCGTTCATCGACCCGGCCATGCTGGCCGTCCAACTCGTCTCCGCCGGGCACAGCGCCGAGTCGGCCGAATCCTGGGTCTCCCGCTGTACGGCATGGCGGGAGGCCGACCCGAAGGCCCTCGACGCCTTCGCTGCCGCCACCGTACGCATGAACCGCGCGTTCGCGGCCCGCAAACCCGACGCCGCCTGGCTTGGCGCAATGGCTGCGGCAGCCGAGGCGTGGGCGGTTCATCGCGGGGTGCGTGTGGGCTGAGGCGCGTACGTGTCTGACTGTACGCAGTGACGTGATGGACGGGATTGGTTACTGTAAGTGACTATTGCTGTGCTGGGTGTTCAAGGCGGGCCGGGTGAGTGGGAGGTGGCCGCTGATGGCCGTGGATGTGAGCGGCGCGGGGAGTTGCGGGAGTGAGCCGGAGCCCTCGGAAAGCATGCGGACCTTCGGAGCGACGCTCCAAGCGCTGCGAGAACACGCGGGGTTGACCCGGGAGCAGCTCGGAGACGTCGTGCGGTACTCGAAGCACACGGTGGCGTCGGTTGAGGGCGGGCGGCGTATGCCGCCGCCGGGCTTCGTGGAGCGGGCGGAGCCGGCGCTCGGGGACACGGGTGCGCTGCGGAAGTCGGCGAAGCACGTGGTGCGGAAGCCGGGGTTGGCGCGGTGGTTCCGGGCATGGGCGGATCTGGAGCGGGAGACGATCAGTCTCTATACGTACGAGTGTCGGCTGATCCCGGGGTTGTTACAGACGGAGGCGTACGCGCGGTCGTCGTTCATGAATCAGTTGCCGCCGATGGGTGACGATCGGATCGAGGCCCAGTGGGAGGCACGGGCGGAACGGCAGCGGCTACTGCGGGAGCGAACGGACACGGCGTTCGGCTTCATCTTGGAAGAGCACCTGTTCCTGCGGCAGATTGGTGGGGAGGAGGTAACGCGCGAGCTGATCGACCATGTTCTTGAGGTGGCCGAGCTGCGGAACGTTGAGATCCAGGTCATGCCGCTGGTGAGGGAGGCGCACGCCGGGCTCCACGGCCCCGTGCAGCTGTTGGAGACGCCTGAGAATCAGTGGTTCGCCTATACCGAGGGCCAGGAGAGCGGCCAGTTGATCTCTGACCTGAAAGTGGTCAGCGTCCTCCAACGGCGGTATGCCAGGATGTGCGCGCAGGCTCTCACCCCCGAGGATTCCGTGAGCCTGTTGCAGCGGATTCGAGGAGCGCTATGACCACCTCCGACCTGGTCTGGTTCAAGTCCAGCTACAGCAGCAGCCCTTCCGGCGACTGCATTGAAATCGCTGTCGCCTGGCGTAAGTCCAGTCACAGCAGCGGCGGCTCCGGCGACTGCGTCGAGGTTGCCGCCTGCCCCTCCGTCATCCACGTCCGGGACTCCAAGGACAAAACCGGACCTCAGCTCACCTTCACCCCCGACGCCTGGGCCGACTTCGTCGCCTTCGCCCGGCAGTTCTGAACCCACCCCTCCGGGCCGTGTCGGCCGGTGCCGGGGGCCGTCCGGTCTGTCCGGTGCGGAGGACCGGTGGTTCCGCCTGGCGGCGGTGTCGCCCGACTTCTCCCGTCCGATACAGCCCCGCCTTCGCGCACGGGCAGACGGCGACCTTCGGCCTTCAGGGCGCCACCCCGGCGAGGGCGACGGCGTAACCGGAGCAAGCCGGCCGACCCGCCGCCGGGCGCGGCGTGGCGTGGGTCAGGTGGGTTTCGCCGAGGGGTCCGAGGCGCCGTTCAGTACCGAGTCGAGCAGGCCCGGGAACCGTTCGTCCAGGTCGTCCCGGCGCAGCCGGACCAGCCGGGTCCGGCCCTGGACCGTCGTCCACGTGACGCCCGCCTCGCGCAGCACCCGGTAGTGGTGCGACATCGTCGTCTGGTGCACGTCGAGGTCGCCGCCGATGGCGTTGCAGCTCTCCTCGCCGGTCGCGGCCAGCCGTAGCACGACCTCCAGCCGCACCGGGTCGGCGAGCGCGCGCAGCACGTCCACCATCCGGAGCGACTCGGCCGTGGGCTGGGTCACCTCGCGCATCGTCTTCCCCGCTCCTTCCGCACCTGCCCCAGCCTACTCACACATTGATACATGGACAACTGTCCATGCTTTCTCTACAGTGCCGTCCCGTGACCAGACAGCTTCTCCCCCTCGCCCTCGCCACCTTCGCCGTCGGCACCGACAGCTACGTCATCGCCGGCCTCCTCCCCGCCATCGCCGCCGACCTCGGGGTGTCCACGCCCGCGGCCGGGCAGCTCGTGACGGTCTTCGCCCTCACGATGGCCGTGTCCGCGCCGGTCTTCGGGGCGCTCACCGGCGGCCTCGACCGGCGGACGACGCTGCTGATCGCGCTCGGCGTCTTCGTCGTCGGCAATGCCGTCACCGCCCTGGCCACCGGCTACGGGACCGCCATGGCCGCCCGCGTCGTCACCGCCGTGGGCGCCGGCGTCATCAACTCCGCCGCCTCCAGCACCGCCGCCGCGATCGTGCCGCCCGAACGGCGCGGCCGGGCGCTCGCGTTCGTGCTGGGCGGGCTGACGCTGGCGACCGCGCTCGGGCTGCCGCTCGGCACGCTGATCGGCCGCGCCGACTGGCAGGTCACGCTCTGGGCGGTCGCCGGGACCGGGCTGGTGGCGGCGGTCGGCGTCGCCGTCGGGCTGCCCCCGGTGCGGCTGCCCGCCGCGTCGCTCGGCGACCGGCTGCGCCCGCTGGTGCGGGGCGGCCGGGTGCCGGTGCTGCTGGCCGTCACGACGCTGGCCTTCCTCGGCACGTACACGCTCTACACCTACATCGCGCCCGCGCTGCACGACGCCACGGACGGCGACGAGTCGCTGCTGACGCTGGTCCTGCTGGCCTGGGGCGTCGGCGTGCTGGCCGGGAACACCGCCGCGGGGCGGCTGGTCGACCGCCGCGACCCCGCCCGCGTGCTCACCGGGGCGCTCGCGCTCGCCGTCCTCGCGCTGGCGCTGACGCCGCCGGCCACGCGCGCGCTGATACCCGCGCTGGTCTGGGCGGCGGTCTGGGGCGTGGCCGTCGGCTTCGTCGTCGTACCGCAACAGCACCGCCTCGTCGCGCTCGGCCCGGCAGCCGCACCCGTTCTGCTCGGGCTCAACTCCTCGGCCCTGTACGCCGGGATGGCGCTCGGCGGCGGGCTGGGCGGGCTGGTGCAGGAGTGGTTCGGGCTGGGCCCGGCGGGGCTGGGGCCGGTGGCGGCGGGGGTCGCCGGGGTGGCGCTGCTGTGGCACCTGGCCACGTCCCGGGCGGCCCGGACGCGGGCGGCGCAACGGGTTGTACAACGTTGAAATCTTCGCTAGAAACCTCGTGACACCCTCCTGCGCTCCACTCACCCCCACAGGCACCGCACGGAAGGTTCGCAACCGTGACCCACGCCGTACGCAGACTCCGCCGCCGCCCCTGGGCGGCCCTGGCCGCGACGCTGCTCGCCGCCGCCGCGATGGCCGGCCTCGGCCCCGCGGCCGCCGACGAGGGCCGGACCGCCGAAGAGAGCCGGGCTGCCCACGAAGGCCCGGCGGCCGGGCGCCCTGCCGCCGGCCAGTTCCGCAACCCCGTCAACACCGGCGCCGACCCCACCCTCGTCACGTACGAGGGCAACTACTACGTCGCCACCACCCAGGGCGACGCCCTCCGCATGTGGAAGTCCCCCTCCGTCGCGACCCTCCTCACCGCCGCCCCGCACGAGGTCTGGCGCGACAGCGACCCCTCCCGCAACAGGCAGCTCTGGGCCCCCGGCCTCTTCCGCGACGGCGGGCGCTGGTACCTCTACTACACCGCCAGCGACGGCAACGACGCCACGCACCGCATGTACGTGCTGGAGTCCGCGGGCGCCGACCCCCTCGGCCCGTACCACTTCAAGGCCAAGGTCGCCGACTTCGCGAACGACCGCTGGGCCATCGACGGCGAGCCCTTCCGGCACAACGGCAGGCTGTACTTCGCCTGGAGCGGCCAGCGCGACGACGGCGTCGGCAACCAGCTCTTCGTGGCCCCCATGGCCAACCCCTGGACGATCTCCGGCGGCCGCGTCCACCTCCCCGCCGACGGCAACTGCCCCGAGGTGCGCGAGGGCCCCACCCCGCTGCACAACGACGCCGGCCGCCTCTACCTCACCTACTCCGCCTGCGACACCGGCAAGCCCGACTACGCGGTCTGGGCCACGTCCCTCGCCCCCGGCGCGAACCCTCTCGACCCCGCCGCCTGGCGGCAGGAGCCGGGCCCGATGTTCTCGCGCGACGACGGCGCGGGCGTCTACGGCCCCGGGCACCACTTCTTCTTCACGTCGCCGGACGGCAGCGAGGACTGGATCGCGTACCACGCCAAGAACACGACTGCGTACACCTACAGCTGGCGCACCACCCGGGTGCAGAAGATCGGCTGGACCGCGGACGGCCGCCCCGACCTCGGCAGGCCCGTGGCGGCCGGCGCGACCATCGACCTGCCGGCCGGCGACCCGGGCCCGGGCACCACGGCGATCAACGACACCGACCCCGAGGTGACGTACACCGGCGACTGGAACTCCGGCAGCGGGTGCGCCGTGCAGTGCTTCCGGGGCAACGACCACTGGAGCGCGGAGCCCGGCGCCACCGCCACGTTCCGGTTCACCGGGACGCGGCTGGCGCTGCTGTCCGTCAAGGACACCGGCAACGGCATCGCCGCGATCTCCGTCGACGGCGGCGCGGAGCAGCATGTCGACTACTACGGCAGCCCGCGCGTCGGCGAGCAGCTGCAGTGGGTGAGCCCCGAGCTGCCGCGCGGCGAGCACACGGTGCGGATCCGGGTGACGGGGGAGAAGAACCCGGACTCGGGCGCGGCGTTCGTGTCCGTCGACCGGGCGGAGGTCTACCCGTAGGCGGTTAGCATGCGGACGCCGGGATCCGGCCGGGGTCCCGGCTTTCGCCGGGGAGTGCCTTGATACGAATACGCCGCCCGCGGCGGCCGCACCGCACCGCGCCCGCCGCGCCCGCCGCCAGACCCGTCCGAGCCGCCGGAGCCGCCGGAGCCGCGGCCTTCGCCGCGGCCGTGGCGCTGACCGCCGGCTGCGACGCCGTACCGGACCCGGCGGACGACCCCCCGTCGGACAGCGCCCCCGCCGACCCCGCACCCGCCGACCCCGCACCCGCCGACCCCGCTCCGGGCGGCGCCGCCTCCCCCCTCGACAACCCCGACGGCACCGCCCCCGGCCTCGCGCCCCTCACCTCCGCCCCCGACCGCGAGGCCGCCCTGCGCGTCATCGACCGCCTCGCCACCCGGGACAGCGGCCCCCACCCCGGCTACGAGCGCGACGAGTTCGGCTACGCCTGGATGGACACGGCCAGCGGGGTGCCGCTGGCCGGGAACGGCTGCGACACCCGGAACGACCTCCTGCGGCGGGACGGACGGGACGTGCGGCTGAGGAGTGGCGACGACTGCGTCGTCGAGGCGATGGACCTGAGCGATCCGTACGCCGGCCGGGACATCGACTTCGAGCGCGGGCCCTCCTCCTCGATGGAGGTGCAGATAGACCACGTGGTGCCGTTGTCGTACGCCTGGCGGATGGGCGCCGCGCGGTGGCCGGAGGACGAGCGCGAGAAGTTCGCGAACGATCCGCTGAACCTGCTGGCCGTCGACGGGGACGCGAACGCCGCGAAGGGCGACTCGGGGCCGGCGGCGTGGCTGCCGCAGAACCGGCGGGTGCGCTGCGCCTACGGCGTCCGGTTCGCGCAGGTCGCGCTGAAGTACGAGCTGCCGGTGACGGCGGCGGACAAGGACGCGATGCGGCGCCGGTGCCGCAACTGACCGCCGGCTAGGACGGGCCCGCCGCGGCGTTCCCGAGGTGCGTGAACTGCTCGTCGGTCAGCCGCAGGTCCAGGGCCCGGACGTTCTCGGCGAGGTGCGCGGCCGACGTGGTGCCCGGGATCGGCAGCACGTGGGGGGCTCGGTGCAGGAGCCACGCCAGGGCGGTCTGCGCCGGGGTGGCGCCCAGTTGCGCCGCGACCTCGGCCAGCGGGCCGTCCCGGCGGGCGTGGGTGCCGACCGCGATCGGGAAGAACGGCACGAACGCGGTGCCCCTGGCCGCCGTGTGCGTCACGACCTCCTCGTGGTCGCGGGCCGTCAGGTTGTACATGTTCTGCACGGCCGCGATCGGTGCGGTCCGCTCGGCCTCCGCCAGCTGCGCGACCGTCACCTCGGACAGGCCGATGTGGCGCACCTTGCCCTCCTGCTGCAGCCGGGCGAGGGCCCCGACCTGCTCGGCCACGGGGACGTCCGGGTCGACGCGGTGCAGGTAGAGCAGGTCGATCCGGTCGGTGCGCAGCCTGCGCAGGCTCAACTCGGCCTGCTGGCGCAGATAGGCGGGGTGGCCCAGCGGCACCCACTCGGTGGCCGAGGGCCGCGCCATCCCGACCTTCGTGGCGATCACCAGCTCGGCCCGGCGCGGCCGCAGGGCCTCGGCGATCAGCTCCTCGCCCGCGCCGAGCGCGTAGGCGTCCGCCGTGTCGATCAGGTTCACGCCGAGGTCGACTGCCGCGCGCAGGAGCGCGATCGCCGCCGCCCGGTCATCGGGCGCGGTCTAGACCGGCGCCTGGGTGCCGCCGGGAGCGTCCGGTCCGTCGGCGAGCCGCATGGCGCCGTATCCGATCCGGCGGACCTCCAGGTCGCCGCCGATGCGGAAGTCGGGTTCGATTGTCGTGTCGTACGTGGTGTTCGGCATGCTGGGTACGCTACGAACTCACATGGATGTGAGATTCAAGCGGCTGTGAGGAGGGTCACAGCGGATACGGGGGAGGCCATGAAGATCGGCGAGCTGTCTGCACGGACCGGCGTGAGCGTGCGCCTGCTGCGCTACTACGAGGAGCAGGGGCTGCTCGCCTCGGAGCGCACCCCGGGCGGACACCGGCTCTACGGCCCGGAGGCACCGCAGACCGTGCGCCGCATCCGCCGGTTCCTCGACGCCGGCCTGTCCACGCGCATCATCGGCGAGATCCTCGACTGCGTCTGCGGCAGCGACGCGGAGATCGAGCCGTGTCTGACCCCGCTGCTGATGGAGCGGCTGCGCGGGGTGGACCGGGAGATCGACCGCCTGGCCCTCACCCGCGACTCCCTCGCGGGCCTCGTCGCCGCCACCGGCGCCCGCCCGGCCTGACCGCCCGACCGCCTGACCGCCGGACCCCGGACCCGCCACCGGCCGAGGCGCAGCGGGGCCGAGCGCGCGCCACCACGCGCGTTTCCATGGGCGGCACCGAGAATTCACCCGCTGGACTTCTGCGCGGCAACCGTTTAAACGATTGCCCTTCTAACCTTGCGAAGTGCCCAAGCTGTCAGTCATCGTGCCCTTTCACAACGTGCAGGACTTCGCCCAGGACACTCTGCGCAGTCTGGCCCGCAACGCCAGACCCGACCGCGAGTTCATCCTGGTCGACGACTGCTCGACGGACGCCACCCCGCAGATCGTCGACCGGGCGGCGCGTACGCTGCCCGGCGCGCGCGTGATCCGGCACGACACCAACCAGGGCATCGCCCGCGCCCGCAACAGCGGCATCGACGCCGCCCGCGGCGACTACCTGACGTTCCTCGACGGCGACGACTGGTACGCGCCCGGCTACCTGGACGACCTCGTCGCCGCCATGGACCGCTACGGCACCGACTTCGTCCGCACCGACCACGTCCAGTCCAACGGCCGCGACCGCGTCGTACGCCGCGCCCCCGCCCGCCGCCGCGACACGATACTCAAGGCCCGCGAGGGCATCGGTCAGGCCAATCTCGAAACGATGGTCGACTACCCCTTCGTCTGGGCCGGCATATACCACCGCCGCCTGTTCCAGGACGGCGCCCGGCGCTTCGCCGACGACCTGCGCACCGCCGAGGACCGGCTGTGGACGTGGACGCTGCACCTGACCGCGGAGACCTTCGCCGTCACCGGCCTGCTCGGCGTCTTCTACCGGCGCGGCGTGAAGACCTCGCTGACACAGATCAGCGACGACCGCCAGCTCGACTTCATCCCCGCGCACGACGCGATGCTCCGGGCCGTCACCGACCACCCCGAGGCCGACCGCTTCCTCCCCAAGGCCGTACGCACCTACTGCGCGCTCATCGCCTTCCACCGCGGCAACTCCGACCGGCTGGAGCCCGGCCTCGCCCGGCGCCTGGAGCGCGCCTCCGCCGAGGCGCTGCGCCGTATGCCGCAGGACGTGCTGGAGGAGACGCTGCGCGGCATGGACGACCAGCGCGGCCGGATGCTGCGGCAGCTGCGCGCGTCGGGACGGGGGAAGCCGGCCGGGCCGGCAAGGCAGGACAGCACGGGTAAGCGGGAAAGGGTCGCCTGAGTCGTGCACGAGCACCGCACCCAGATCTTCGAGGTCTCCACGCTGTACGGGGCGGCGACGCTCGCCGCCGCGCTGGACGCCGGGCAGTTCGGACCGCGGACCGGGGCACGGCGCATCCTGCTCGTCGCCAACAACGCGGCCGTGCCCGAGACCGCGACCCAGCTGCCGGAGATGCACGGCTGGAGCCCGGTCGCCGCCCGCTTCGACGAAGTGCTGGACTACAACCACGAGTTCCGCCCGCACCACCCCGCCGCCTGGCACCCCAGGGGCCCCGACGTGCCGCTGCTGCAGCGGCTGCTGCGCGGCGCCTGGGACCTCGGCGACGGGCCGTTGGACCTGGTGGTCGAGTCGGTGACCGCGCCGCCCGCCAAGGCGCTCGTCGCGATCTTCGCCGACGCCGACGTGCACGTGTACGCGGACGGGCTGATGAGCTACGGCCCGACCCGCGAGCGGCTGCCGCAGCACGTGGCCTGCCGGGTGCAGCGGCTGCTGCACCTGGACCTGGTGCCGGGCCTGACGCCGCTGCTGCTCACCGAGTACGGGGTGCCGGCCGAGGTGGTGCCGAACGAGGCGTTCCGCGCGGTGCTGGACGAGGTGTCCGCCGCCGCGCCCGGGCTGCCCGCGGGGGCGGCCGGCGGCGGGCGCGAGGGCCAACGCGCACACGACGGCGACGGCGCGCCGACCGCCGTGCTCCTCGGCCAGTACCTCGCCGCGCTCAACATCCTCACCCAGGCCGAAGAAGAGGCCCTGCACGAGCGGATGCTGCGCGGCGCCGCCGCCGCCGGCCACACCTCGGTCCTCTTCAAGCCGCACCCCACGGCCCCCGCCCGCTACTCCACGGTGCTGCAGAAGGCCGCCGCGGACGCGGGCGTCGCGCTGACGGTGCAGGAGGAGCCGATGCTCGCCGAGGCGCTGTACGGCACGCTGCGCCCGCGGCTCGTCGTCGGCTGCTTCTCCACGGCGATGCTCACCGCCGCCACCTGCTACGGCATCCCCGTCGCCCGGGTCGGCACCGAGAGGCTGCTGGAGCGGCTCACCCCGTACCAGAACAGCAACCGGATCCCCGTCACCATCGTGGACTCGATCGTGCCGGAGCTGGGCGGCACCCCCGCCGTGAGCAGCCCGGCGCGGGACACCGCCCAGCTCGCCGGGCTGCTCACGGCGGTGGGGTACTGCATGCAGGCCGACAACCACGCGCGGCTGCGCGCACCCGCGCAGGAGTGGCTGGCGGTGCACCTGGACGCCGGCACGCGCCGGTACTTCAAGCGCAAACGGCTGACCGCGCTGGGGCTGCCCGGCGGCAACCTCGGCCGGGTGCCGAACGCCCGCAGGGCGCTGGGGAAGGTGCGCAGGGCGCTGACGAAGTAGCGGGGGCGGTACGCGGTACGGGCACGCCGGTACGGGCACGCCGGTACGGGGCCGGCCCCGCCGGGGCCCGCGGCGTACCGCGCCGGCTACCCCAGCACCCGCCGCAGGCCCAGCCGTTGCCACAGCAGCGCCGCGCCGAACGACAGCACCACGCTCGCCGCCCAGATCCCCGCTGTCAGCACCGCCGCCTCCGCGCCGCCCAGATCCGCCGACACCACCGGCTCGGCCAGCGTCTGTATCACCATCAGGTGCACCAGGTACGCCCCGAACGCCGCCCCCGCGGCCCGCTGCACGCGCGGGCGCCACCGCTCCGGTACCCGCACCCGGGTCAGCGCCAGCAGCACCGCGCCGGTGAACACCGCGACCAGCACGTGGGCGTTGGGGATCACGTAGCTCACCTGCGTCTGGTAGACCAGCACGCCCAGCATCGCCGCCGCCGCCACGCCCAGCCACAGCGCCCGGAAGCCCCGCCCGCCGCGCGGGTCCAGCGAGAACAGCAAGGCGCCCCCGGCCGCGTACACGAGCGCGTAGACGCCGAAGCCCCAGCCGAACGACGGCGTCCCCCAGCCCGTCGCCCGCCCCGCGTCGGCCAGCAGGCCGGGGCCGAGCGCGAAGCCGAGGAGCACCGCGCCGAGCCACCACGGCCGCCGGCCCGCGCGCAGCAGGACGACGAAGCCGAGGAGGAGGACGACGGGCACGTAGGCGTACAGGTACCAGAGGTGGTAGGCGGGGCGTACGGTCGCGAACGCGGCGTCCACGGCCAGGTCCCGCAGGGGATCCTCGTTCGTCTCCCGCAGCCGCCCCCACAGCAGGTAGACGGCTGTCCAGACGCCCATGGGGACGACGATGCGCACCATGCGCCGCGCGAGCCGCCGCCCGTCGCGCGGCGGCGCGCCGGCGAGGACGGCCCAGCCGGCGATCGCGAAGTACATGGGGACGGCGAACCGGCTGACCGCGTCGGCGGTCATCCCCGCCCAGTACGCGGCGGCGCCGCCCGCCTCCTGCCGGCCCACGGCGCTGATGAACTCCGAGCCGGTGTGCCCCAGGATGACGCCGCAGGCGCACAACAGCCGGATGAGGTCCACGTCGTAGCGGTGGCCGGGCCGCCGGGACGGCGCCGCGGGGACGTGTGAGCCGGCGCGCTGCGGCGGGGAGGCGGAGGCGGCTGCCGGCTGCGTCGGCACGTCGGATACGGTCACTGCCGAACCTTCTTGTGCCGCGGTGTACGGAACATGAATGACGGCCGAACAGACAAGTCACGCCTGAGCAGTGGTGGCGCCGGGCGTCCCTTGCATAAGATCGTGATCCGTATCACGAAGTGGCACGCCGCCGCAGGAAAGCCGCCCAGGAGGCCGCCATGCGCAGGACCGCGCTCGCCGTAACCACCGCCGCGCTCATCGGGGCCGTGCCGCTGCTCACCTCGTGCGGCGGCGAGCCGCGCGCGGGAGCGGCGGCCGTGCTCGGCGACGACGAGCGCATCACCGTCTCGCAGCTGCAGAACCGGGTCGAGGAGGTGCGCGACGCGCAGAACGCCAGCGACCAGGCCGACGAGATGATCGCCCAGAGCGGCGACCTGAGCGTGGACACGCTGAACTCCATGCTCCAGGGCCGGGTCATCGAGCAGGCCGCGGAGAACCACGACGTGACGGTCCGCCGCGGCGACGTGCAGCGCACGCGCCGGGCCGAGGCGGGCTCTGTGGGCGGCGAGAAGCAGCTCCAGGCGATGTACCTGCAGCAGTACAGCATCCCGCCCGAGGCGCTGAACGCGCACTACGAGCAGCAGCTGATGGTGCAGGGGGTCGTGGCCAAGCTGGGCATCGACACGCAGACGCAGGAGGGCCAGGCGCGGCTCGGGCAGGTGCTCATCGAGGCGTCGGAGGACCTGGGCATCGACGTCAGCCCGCGGTACGGCAAGTGGGACAACGAGCAGGTGCGGCTGGCGCAGTCCGACACCCCGTGGATCAAGCAGGTCGGCGCCGACCCGGAGGGCGGCGTCGCGCCCCAGCAGTGAGCGGGCGGCGTGCCGCGTAGCAGGATCGTGCCGGGGCGGCCGGTACGGCGCTGTCGGCGGCGTCGGTTACGGTCGGGGACGTGACCGGCCGCATCATCCTGTTGACCACCACCCACCGCATCGCCCCCGGGCTGCTGTCCTGGCCCGCGTGGGAGGCGCTGCGCGGCGCCGACCGGGTGCTGTGCGCCGACGCCGCGCACCCGCAGCTGCCGTATCTGCGCGATGCGGGCGTCCCCGTGGAGACCGCCGAGCCCGAAGCGCGCGAGCTGGTCGACGCCTGCGCCGCGGGCGCCGACGTCGTCGTGGTCGCCGGGGCGGACGGCGAGCCGCGGCTGACCGACGACCTGGCGCGGCTCGCGGGCTCGGGGCGGGTGGAGATGCCGTCGCTGGAGCTGCTGCCCGGCTCGTACGACGTCCCGGGGGCGCGGCTGGTCGACGTGGTGCAGGTGATGGACCGGATCCGGCGCGCCTGCCCCTGGAGCGGCGGGCAGACGAGCGAGGGGCTGGTGAAGTACGGCCTGGAGGAGGCGTACGAGCTGGTCGAGGCGATCGAGTCGGGGGACACGGACGCCGTCCGCGAGGAGCTGGGGGACGTGCTGCTGCAGGTCGTCTTCCACGCGCGGATCGCCGAGGAGGACCCGGACGAGCCGTATTCGGTCGACGACGTCGCGGGCACCCTCGTGGAGAAGCTCGTCCGCCGCCACCCGCACGTCTTCGGCGACGCCGTCGCCGAGACCCCGGCGGACGTCAAGGCGCACTGGCTGCGCGAGAAGGCCGCGGAGAAGAGCCGTACGTCGGTCACCGAGGGCGTCCCGCTGGCGCAGCCGGCGCTGTCGCTGGTGGCGAAGCTGGCCGGCCGCGCCCGCACCGCGGGTGTCGACCTGCCGGCGGCGGTGCCCGGGGCGGCCGCGGGCGGCGCGGAACCGGTGGCGGACGGCACCACGTCGCCGGCCCGGCGGGCAGACGGGGGCGGCGAGCCACGGGCCGCCGCTTCCGCTGCCGCACGGGGCGCCGGCGGTGCGGCGCCGCCCGCTCCGGCGGGCGAGGCCGCGGACGGGTTCGGCGCCGAGCTGCTCGCGGTGGCACTGCGGGCCGAGGCCGCGGGCGTCGACCCGGAGTCGGCGCTGCGGGCGGCGGCGCGTACGTACCGCGAGACGATCCGCGCCGCGGAGGCGGCGAAGGCCGCGGCCGCGGGCACGCCCGGCGAGGACGGCGCCGCGGCCGGCGGCGGCCCCGCGGTCACCGGGGGGTGAACTCCACCGGCAGCGTCCTGAGCCCCCGCATGATCAGCCCCCCGCGCCAGCGCAGCTCGCCCGGGTCCACGGCGAGGCGCAGATCCGGCAGCCGGGTCAGCAGCGTCGCCAGCGCCGTCTGCCCCTCCAGCCGGGCCAGCGGGGCGCCCAGGCAGTAGTGGATGCCGTGCCCGTAGCCCAGGTGCTTGTTGTCCCGGCGCGCCAGATCGAGGGTGCCGGGGCCGTCGAACCGGGCCGGGTCGCGGTCCGCCGCGGCGAGGACGACGAGGACCGGATCGCCCTCCGCGACGGCGGTCCCGCCGATCTCCAGCGCCTCGGTCGCGTACCGCCACGTGGCCATCTCCACGGGCCCGTCGAACCGCAGCAGCTCCTCCACGCCCGTCTCCAGCAGCCGGTGCTCGCCGCGGGCGAGGGCGCCCTGCAGCGCGGCCCGCTGCCCGGGGTGGCGCAGCAGGGCGTGCGTGCCGTTGCCGATCAGGTTGATGGTGGTCTCGAAGCCCGCGAACAGCAGCACGAAGCACATCGCCACGACCTCCTCCTCGGTGAGCTGCTCACCGTGGTCGGAGGCGCGGATGAGGGCGGAGACCAGGTCGTCGCCGTCGCCCAGCCGCTTCCGGTGGATCAGCTGCGCGAGATAGCCGCGGATCTTCTTCACCGCGCGGGCGACGCCGCCGCGCGGCCCCGTGCCGTGGCGGATCATCATGCCCGCCCAGTCGCGCAGGTCGTCCTGGTCCTCGCGCGGGATGCCGAGCAGGTCGCAGATCGCGTAGATCGGCAGCGGGAACGCGAACTCGTGGATGAGGTCGGCGCTGCCGCGGCCGGCGAACCCGTCGATCAGGTGGTCCGTCAACTCCTGCACCCGCGGGGCGAACGCGGCCACGCGCCGGGGCGTGAACGCCTTCGACACCAGGCGGCGCAGCCGCGTGTGGTCGGGCGGGTCGATGTTCAGCAGGTGGGTCATCAGGCCCGCGCTGCGCTCGCCCGGGATGCCGGTCTTGCTCTTTCCCCGGGCGTCGTCCGCGTGGTGCACCGGGTTCTTCGACAGCCGCGGGTCGGCGAGCGCCTGGCGGGCGTCGGCGTAGCGGGTCACGAGCCACGCCTCGACGCCGCTGGGCAGGGTCGTCCTGCGTACGGGCGCGTGCTCGCGCAGCCAGGCGTACGCGGGATAGGGGTCGGTGGCGAACTCCTGGCCGAACAGCTCGGGGACGGGCGCGTCGGGCACGCCCCGACCGTACCGGTGGGCGTCCGGCGGCCGGCCGGGGGCGTGGCATCGGGGTACGACCCGGTGCACTTCGGGCGTTCTTCATCGTTCTCTGCCGTTCTCTGTCGTTCTCCGTGATCTGCGCGTGACTATCAGGCGATCAACTTGTGATCGGGGGTACTTCGGTATTAAGTTCGGCCACTGGCTCGAACACTCAGGGAACGAAAGGCACTCGCATGCGCTCGGGTAACGGACGCCACCGACGTCCCCGCCAGGCCCCCGCGTTCGTCGTCGCCGCCGGCGCGACCGGGGCGGGCATCGCCCTGCCGCTGCTGGGCGCGAGCGGCGCGAGTGCCGCCGACGCCGGTACGTGGGACCGGGTCGCCGAGTGCGAGAGCGGCGGGCTCTGGAGCGCCGACGAGGGCAACGGGTACTACGGCGGCCTGCAGTTGACCATGGCCATGTGGCAGGAGTACGGCGGCGAGGAGTTCGCCTCGCAGCCCGACTTCGCCAGCCGGGCGCAGCAGATCACCGTCGCCGAGCGGATCCTCGCCGGCATGGGCGCGGACAGGGCGTGGCCGGAGTGCGCGGACGACGCCGGGCTGGCGGCCGACCGCGACCGGCCGGAGGTCGACCCCGGCGCCGACCTGCCGCTGCCGCCCACGCTCGCCCCCGACCCCGGGGCCACCGACGGCGCGGACGGCTCCCAGGACGCGGACCAGGACGACGACGAGGACCGGCGTGCGGACCGCGACGGCGGCGACGCCCGCGGCGGCGAGGAGCGCACCGGCAGCGGCGGCAACCACCGCGGCGCCCAGGACCCGGGCGAGCGCGACGGGGCGGCCGGCGAGGACTCCGAGCGCGCCGACGGCTCCGGCCGGCACCGCGCCCCGGACGCCTCCGCGAGCCCCACGCCCACCCCGTCCGACCCCTCCGACGATCTGTCCTCGTCCGACGCACCCGAGCCCCCGCGCGAGGCCGTCGAGACCCCGGGCGCCTCCGGGGCGCCCGACGCGACGGAGGTGCCCGACCCGGGCCGGGAGTGGATCGCCCAGATCCCGGGCGACTCGGACGGCGACGGTGACCGCGGGTCCGGCAAGTCCGGCGGGTCCGGTGAGTCCGGCGGCGATGCCGGGGCGGGCGACGGCAGTTATACCGTCCGACCGGGTGACACCCTCTCGGATATCGCCACGGAGCATTCGCTGGAGGGCGGCTGGTCCGAGTTGTACGACGGCAACAAGAAGTCGCTCGGCACCGACCCCGACACCATCCAGCCTGGTCAGGAACTCGAATTGCGCGGTAACTGACCGGCGGCGGGTAAAGTGCGCACGGATTAGTCATATTTGACGTAATCGGCTGACCGGGCTAGCTGACGGACGGAAAACCGGGCGCGGCACTTTCCAAGGTCTTTGAATCGCACACCCCTATGTGCTTACCGTCACATCGCTCGCCAACGCGAGCCCCGGTGATCGCCTCACGCCGAATCCTGTCGGCGTTCACCCGGGCCACCTGTGCATGAAGCACCGCTGACAGGAGCGGGGGACCCACGGTAAGCGCCGCTCCGGTCCAACGAGAAGGCGGACCGGACGGCTTGGGGTCAAGCCGCACGCTCGACGTACGGCCGGGCACTCACAGCCCGCACCCGACAGCTCACCTCGCAGGCGTCGGTGAGAAAAGAGCATCATGCTTCTTCCTGCCGGAACGGGTAAGCACCGCCGCCCCGCCGCACAGGCACGCCTTGGCACCCAGTCCCGAATGGCCGTACTCGTGGGCGCCACCGGAACGGCCATCGGGCTGCCGGTACTGGGCGCGCAGAACGCGTCCGCGGCCCCGATCGATACATGGGAACGGGTGGCCGCCTGCGAGTCCGGAGGAAACTGGGCGACGAATACCGGGAACGGCTATTTCGGCGGCGTCCAGTTCTCCCAGTCGAGCTGGGAGGCCGCCGGCGGCCGCGGCTACGCCCCGCGCGCCGACCTGGCGACGAAGGAGCAGCAGATCGCCGTCGCCGAGCGGCTGCTGGCCATGCAGGGCCCGGGCGCGTGGCCCAACTGCGGCCCGCGGGCGGGCCTGGCCGCCGGCACCCCGACGACCGGGCAGATCGTCCCGCCCGCCCCGCAGGAGGCGCCGCAGGAGGCGCCGCAGGACACCGGGGCCCGCGGCGCCGGCGAGGAGACGCAGCCGGAGTCCCGCACCGTCTTCCGCGGCTTCTACTACGAGGTCCGCGAGGGCGACACGCTCGACGACATCGCCCGCCGCCACGGCGTGGACAGCTGGCAGCAGCTGTACGAGGAGAACAAGTCGGTCGTCGGCGCGGACCCGGACCTGATCCGCCCGGGCCAGAAGCTGAAGGTGAGCTAGCCCGCGGTCGTCCCGGCCCGTCCGGTGCGCGGGCCGGGACGACCGCGCCGTACGGCGCCCGCCCGCGGCGGCGCCGGTCCGGACACGTGACGTACCGCATACCGGCCGCATACCGGCCACCGCATACCGTCTCGTACCGCGGAATGCGGCCGGGTGCGGACCGGGGCCGGCACCCGGGGCGGCTAGGCTCAGGGCGGAACCCGTAGCGAATCGCTCCGAAGGAGACACCGTGCCGTCGATCGACGTCGTCGTAGCCCGCGAGATTCTCGACTCCCGCGGCAACCCCACGGTCGAGGTCGAGGTCGGCCTCGACGACGGCAGCACCGGCCGTGCTGCCGTCCCGTCCGGCGCCTCCACCGGCGCCTTCGAGGCCGTGGAGCTGAGGGACGGTGACAAAGGCCGCTACGGCGGGAAGGGCGTGGAGAAGGCCGTGCTCGCCGTCATCGAGCAGATCGGCCCCGAGCTGGTCGGCTACGACGCCACTGAGCAGCGGCTCATCGACCAGGCGATGTTCGACCTCGACGCCACCCCCGACAAGTCGTCCCTCGGCGCCAACGCCATCCTCGGGGTCTCGCTCGCCGTCGCGCACGCCGCCTCCGAGGCCTCCGACCTGCCGCTCTTCCGCTACCTCGGCGGCCCCAACGCGCACGTGCTGCCCGTGCCGATGATGAACATCCTCAACGGCGGCAGCCACGCCGACTCCAACGTCGACATCCAGGAGTTCATGATCGCGCCGATCGGCGCCGAGTCGTTCTCCGAGGCCGTGCGCTGCGGCGCGGAGGTCTACCAGCAGCTCAAGGCCGTCCTCAAGGAGCGCGGCCTGTCCACCGGCCTCGGCGACGAGGGCGGCTTCGCGCCGAACCTCGACTCCAACCGGGCCGCGCTGGACCTGATCATCGAGGCGATCCAGAAGGCCGGCTACACCGCGGGCCAGGACGTCGCCCTCGCGCTCGACGTCGCCGCCTCGGAGTTCTACAAGGACGGCGTGTACGTCTTCGAGGGCAAGGAGCGCTCCGCCGCCGAGATGACCGAGTACTACGAGCAGCTCGTCTCGGACTACCCGCTGGTCTCCCTGGAGGACCCGCTGTTCGAGGACGACTGGGCCGGCTGGACCGTGCTGACCGAGCGGCTCGGCGGCAAGGTCCAGATCGTCGGCGACGACCTCTTCGTCACCAACCCCGAGCGGCTGCAGCGCGGCATCGACGAGAACGCGGCGAACGCGCTGCTGGTCAAGGTCAACCAGATCGGCTCGCTCACCGAGACCCTCGACGCCGTCGAGCTGGCCCAGCGCAACGGCTTCAAGTGCATGATGTCCCACCGCTCCGGCGAGACCGAGGACGTCACCATCGCCGACCTGGTCGTCGCCGTGAACTGCGGCCAGATCAAGTCCGGCGCCCCCGCCCGCTCCGAGCGGGTGGCGAAGTACAACCAGCTGCTGCGCATCGAGGAGATCCTCGACGACGCCGCCGAGTACGCCGGCCGCAGCGCCTTCCCGCGCTACAAGAACGGCTGAGCCGCCCGGCCCGTACGACATCGGCGCCGGCACCCGCCCGGCCCTGGCCGCACCGCGTAAGGTGCGACCGGGGCCGCCGACCGGCCACCGCATGCCGCCCGGGCGCCGGGCGCCCGCCCGGGGAGGAGGACGCGACACACATGGCCAGGGAGCGCTTCTCCACCACCACCCGGCTGAAGCTGCTCGGCGAGCAGGCCGTCAGCCGGGTCTCCGAGCGCGTCTACCGGGCCCGCCCGCCGCGCCGCAGCCGGCTGACCGGGCGCGCCGCGGTGCTCGCGCTCGTCGTCTGCTCGCTGGTGGTGGCCCTCGCGTACCCGCTGCGGCAGTACATCGCGCAGCGCGCCGAGATCGCCGAGCTGGAGCGGGACAAGCGGGACGCCCAGCAGCGGGTGGAGGAACTGCGGGACGAGAAGGCGCGCTGGGAGGACCCGGAGTACGTGCGCCGGCAGGCCCGCGAGCACCTGCACTACGTCCTGCCCGGCGAGACCGGCTACCTGATGCGCGACGGCTCGGGCTCGGCCCGCTCCGGCGCGGCGGGGGAGGCGGCGGACCGGCCGTGGTACGAGAACCTGTGGGACGGTCTGGACGCCGCGGACGGCAGACGCTGAGCACGCGGGGTCCCGCGGCCCGGCGCCCGGGGCCGGTAAGCAGCCCGTACGCGCCCGCCGCCCGCACACCCGCCGTCCGAACGAGGAGAGATGGACAAGCCCCCGCCGCCCACCGAGCACACCCCCGCCACCGCCGCGGACGCCGCCGCCGTGGCCGGGCAGCTGGGCCGCGCCCCGCGCGGCCTGCGCGCCGTGGCGCACCGCTGCCCGTGCGGCAACCCCGACGTCGTGGAGACCGCCCCGCGGCTGCCGGACGGCACCCCCTTCCCGACGCTGTACTACCTGACGTGCCCGCGCGCGAGCTCCGCGATCGGCACCCTGGAGGCGGACGGCGTGATGAAGGAGATGACGGCCCGGCTGGCGGCGGACCCGGAGCTGGCGGCGGCGTACCGCGCGGCACACGAGGACTACCTCGCCCGCCGCGACGCGATCGCCGAGCTGACCGGCTTCCCGAGCGCGGGCGGGATGCCCGACCGGGTGAAGTGCCTGCACGTGCTCGTCGCGCACGCGCTGGCGGCGGGGCCGGGGGTGAACCCGCTGGGGGACGAGGCGCTGGCGATGCTGCCGGAGTGGTGGGCGAAGGGCCCGTGCGTGGCACGGGAGACGACTGGGGAGGACGAGGCATGACCCGGGTAGCGGCCGTCGACTGCGGCACGAACTCCATCCGCCTGCTGGTGGCGGACGTCGACACGGTGGGGGGTGGGCTGAAGGACCTGGACCGCCGGATGGAGATCGTCCGGCTGGGCCAGGGCGTGGACCGTACGGGCCGGCTGGCGCCCGAGGCGCTGGAGCGCACCTTCGCCGCGTGCCGCCGGTACGCGCAGATCATCGACCGGCTCGGCGCGGTCCGCACCCGGTTCGTCGCCACGTCGGCGTCCCGGGACGCGGAGAACCGCGCGGACTTCATACGCGGCGTGGAGGACATCCTCGGTGTCCGGCCCGAGGTCATCACCGGCGACGAGGAGGCCGCGCTGTCGTTCACCGGCGCGACGGGGGAGCTGGCGGGTCGCGTACCCGGCCCGTACCTGGTCGTCGACATCGGCGGCGGCTCCACGGAGTTCGTCGCCGGCACGGACCGCGTCGAGGCGGTCCGCTCGGTGGACATCGGCTGCGTCCGCCTCACCGAACGCCACCACTTCGCCGACCCCCCGACGCCGCAGCAGATCGCGGCGGCCAACGCCGACATCGCCGCCGCCCTCGACACCGCCGAGGCGACGGTCCCGCTCCGCGAGACGGCCACCCTGGTCGGCCTCGCCGGCTCGGTCACCACGGTCGCGGCGATCGCCCTGGGCCTCCCCGCGTACGACTCGGCGGCCCTGCACCACGCCCGCATCCCGGTCGACCAGGTCCGCGAGGTGACGAAGTCCCTGCTCACGGCGGACCACGCGGAACGCGCCGCGATCCCGGTGATGCACCCGGGCCGGGTCGACGTGATCGGCGCGGGGGCGCTGGTGCTGCTGTCGGTGATGGAGCGCACGGGCGCCCGCGAGGTGGTCGTCAGCGAACACGACATCCTCGACGGCCTGGCCTTCGCCTGCGCGGCGGCCGGCGGTCGCTGACCGGAGGGGCCCCGGGGTCATGCGGGTGGTCGGTTCGGGGCGGTGAGCGTGGTGGCGTTGACCTTGAACTCCGCCCACACCACCTTGCCGGGACCGGTGCGGCCGGAGACGCCCCAGCCGTCGGCGAGGGCCGCGACGACGAGCAGGCCGCGCCCGTGGTCGTCGTTGCGGGTGGGTGCGCACACCCGGGGAGCGCTGTCGCTGGCATCGTGCACCTCGATGCGTACGACGTTGTCGTGGGTGGCGACCCGTACGAGGAAGTCTCGGCCGCGCGGCCCGTACCGCAGGGCATTGGTCGCGAGTTCGGAGACGCACAGCCCTACGAGCGCCTGCGCGACGCCGGGTTCACGAGCCGCCTCGTGCCGGACGCCTCCGAACGAACTTCGTGAAGATATTCACATGCCTCGGGCGCGGATTTGGCCGCTGTGCTCGGATCCTGGACTCCCACACCTCGTGTGAGGCGTGACGGACGCTTTGCGTCAGAGTGACATCTGTGGGTCGGGGCACCGAATCCGCAGCTCAGCGGGGTGTGGCCGGGAATCGGTCGAGGCGGCGCGACGAGCGGAGAAGGTGTGGCGGCGCAGTGTAGCACCACCGGGGGTGGAGCTTGTGAACCCCCTCACGAGCATGCCTCCCGCCCCGGGGGGATACTCGGAAACATGAGCACTACGGAGCGTCCCAGGATCCTCGTAGTAGGCGGCGGTTACGTCGGCCTTTACGCGGCGCGCCGCATCCTGAAGAAGATGCGGTACGGGGAGGCGTCGGTCACCGTCGTCGACCCGCGCTCGTACATGACGTACCAGCCCTTCCTTCCCGAGGCGGCAGCCGGCAGCATCTCCCCCCGGCACGTCGTGGTCCCCCTGCGCCAGGTTCTCCCCGGCGCCGAGGTGCTCACCGGCCGGGTCACGTCCATCGACCAGGACCGCAAGGTCGCGGTCGTCGCGCCCATCGTCGGCGGGCCCTACGAGGTCCCGTTCGACTACCTGATCGTCGCCCTCGGCGCCGTCTCCCGGACCTTCCCGATCCCCGGCCTCGCCGAGAACGGCATCGGCATGAAGGGCGTGGAGGAGGCCATCGGGCTGCGCAACCACGTGCTGGAGCAGCTCGACAAGGCGGAGTCCACCAACGACGCCGACGACCGGCGCCGGGCCCTCACCTTCGTCTTCGTCGGCGGCGGCTTCGCCGGCGCCGAGACGATCGGCGAGATCGAGGACCTGGCGCGCGACGCCGCCAAGTACTACCCCTCGATCAAGCGCGAGGACATGCGCTTCGTCCTCGTCGACGTCGCCGACAAGATCCTCCCGGAGGTCGGCCCGGCGCTCGGCAGCTGGGGGCTCAAGCACCTGCAGCAGCGCGGCATCGAGGCCTACCTCGGCACCTCCCTGGAGTCGTGCGTCGACGGGCACGTCGTGCTCCAGAACGGCCTGGAGGTCGACTCGAACACGATCGTCTGGACCGCCGGCGTCAAGCCGCACCCGGTGCTGAAGGAGTACGGCCTGCCGCTCGGCCCCAAGGGGCACGTCGACACCGCCGCCACCCTCCAGGTCCAGGGCAGCGACTACATCTGGGCCGCGGGCGACAACGCCCAGATCCCGGACCTCGCCGCCCGCGCCGCCGGCGTGGAGAACGCCTGGTGCCCGCCGAACGCCCAGCACGCCCTGCGGCAGGCCAAGCTCCTCGGCGACAACGTCGTGGCGGAGCTGCGCGGCTTCCCGCAGCGCGAGTACCGGCACAAGAACAAGGGCGCCGTCGCCGGCCTCGGCCTGCACAAGGGCGTGGCGATGGTCAACCTGCTCGGCCGGTCCCTGAAGTTCAAGGGCCGCCTCGCCTGGTACATGCACCGCGGCTACCACGGCCTCTCCGTACCGACCTGGAACCGCAAGATACGGGTCTTCATGGACTGGACGCTCGGCGTCTTCCTCAAGCGCGAGGTCGTCTCGCTCGGCGCCATGGAGTCGCCGCGCGACGAGTTCTACGAGGCCGCCGCGCCGGTCACCGCCGCCGCGCGGGCGCAGCACGACCGGTCCGTACGCGACGGCGAGGCGACGCGGGAGCAGCAGCGGGCCCGCGGCGCCGCCGGCCTCCCGCCCGCCGAGGACACCCGCGACGAGCACGGCCGCGACGAGCGGAACCACGACGAGCGGAACCGCGAGACGGCCCGGGCCTCCTGACGCCCCCCGGCCCGCGTCGCACCGCCCCGTCAGGCGCCCCCCGGTCCGCCGGGACGGGCGCCTGACTGCTCTTTTCGGCTGGTACCGGCGCGCAACGGGACTTCCCGGGGTGGGCATTGGTGTTTACGTGTAGTCCAGCAACGGCGGACACACGTCGACCACCTGCCCGTTTCACGGAGGTACCGATGCCCGACGACGCCGCGCCCCGGCTCGCCGCCCTCGCGGAGGAGCTGCTCGGCGGCCCCCTGCCGATCCGTATCCGCGCCTGGGACCACTCGGAAGCCGGTCCCGAGGGCACCCCCGTCCTCGTCGTACGCCACCGCCGAGCGCTCCGCCGCATCCTGTGGCGCCCCGGAGAACTCGGCCTCGCCCGCGCCTGGGTCGCCGGCGAACTCGACGTCGAGGGCGACCTCTACGCCGCGCTCGACAGCCTCGCCGGCCTGTTCTGGGAACGCGGCCCCGACGCCCCCCGACCACGCCCGTCCCGCCTCGCCTCCCTCGCCCGCGGCGCGCTCGCCCTCGCCCGGCCGCTGCCGCCGCCCCCGCCGCCGCCCGAGGAGGTCCGCCGGCACCGGACCCGCGGCGCCCTGCACACCCTGCGCCGCGACAGGGCCGCCGTCAGCCACCACTACGACGTCGGCAACGACTTCTACTCCCTCGTCCTCGGCCCCTCCATGGTCTACTCGTGCGCCTACTGGGAGGACGGCGGCACCCTGGAGGAGGCCCAGGAGGCCAAGCTGGACCTCGTCTGCCGCAAGCTCGGCCTCCGGGAAGGCGACCGGCTCCTCGACGTCGGCTGCGGCTGGGGCTCGATGGTGCTGCACGCGGCGCGCGAGTACGGCGTACGCGCCGTCGGCATCACGCTCTCCGCCGAGCAGGCCGCGTACGCGCGCAAACGGGTCGCCGACGCCGGGCTCGGCGACCGCATCGAGATCCGCGTGCAGGACTACCGCGAGACCGCCGACGGCCCGTACGACGCGATCTCCTCCATCGGCATGGCCGAACACGTCGGCTCCCAGCGCTACGGCGAGTACGCCCGCGTCCTCCACCGGCTCCTCCGCCCCGGCGGCCGGCTGCTCAACCACCAGATCGCCCGCCGCCCGGTCGCCGACGAAGAGAACTACGCCATCGACGAGTTCATCGACGCCTTCGTCTTCCCCGACGGGGAACTGTCGCCCGTCGGCACGACCGTGGACCAGCTGGAACGCGCGGGCTTCGAGGTACGCGACACCCAGGCGCTGCGCGAGCACTACGCGCTGACGCTGCGCCGCTGGGTGGCGAACCTGGAGGCCCGCTGGGCGCGGGCGGTGGCGCTGACCTCGCCGGGGCGGGCGCGGGTCTGGCGGCTCTACATGGCGGCCTCGGCGCTGTCCTTCGAGCGCAACCGGATCGGCGTGAACCAGGTGCTGGCCGTGCGCACCCCCGGGTCGGGGGACTCCGGGCTGCCGCTGCGGCAGCCGGGGTGGCGGTGAGCGGGCGCCGCCCGCGGAGCACGGCCCGCGGCGTGTGACTCCGGAAACGGTACGAGGGTGTCACGCCCGCGCAGCACGGGGTTAACACGGGTCGGGCACCTTGGAGGACATCGGAAAGGACGACCCACCGATACCCGAGTACGGCGCCAGTGACCTCCGGAGCGGCTCCCGGACCTCCTGGTCGCCGGACGCAGGGCACGGACCTGAGCCGGCCCGCGCGTCCCCCGCGGGGACCGCCGTCGTCCCGCCCCTGGTGCGTGCACCGGGGTGCGGCGGTCCCCGCGCACACTTTTCTGTGCGCGTGCACCCGCGCACACGCGACGTCGGCGTGCGCGGCGTCGAGCGCGGGCGGACCGGCCGGGATCAGGCCCTGTGCGCGCCCCTCGCCAGGTACGCCAGCAGGTCCGTCCGCGACACCACGCCCGTCGGCTTCCCCTCCACCAGCACCACCGCCGCGTCCGCGCCCTCCAGCACCGCCACCAGGTCCGCCACCGGCTCGCCCGAGCCCACCTGCGGCAGCGGCGGGCACATGTGCTGCTCCAGCGGGTGGTCCAGCTCCGCCTTGCGGGTGAACAGCGCGTCCAGCAGCTCGCGCTCCACGATCGAGCCGACGACCTCCGCCGCCATCACGTCCGGGTGTCCCGCGCCCGGCTTGACGACCGGCATCTGCGAGACCCCGTACTCGCGCAGCACCTCGACCGCCTCGCCCACCGTCTCCTCCGGGTGCATGTGCACCAGCGACGGCATGCTGCCCTCCTTGTCGCGCAGCACGTCCGCGACGCTCGCGGCGCCGGCCTCCTCCAGGAAGCCGTAGTCCGCCATCCAGTCGTCGTTGAAGATCTTCGACAGGTAGCCGCGGCCGCTGTCCGGCAGCAGCACGACGACGACGCCGTTCTCGTCCAGCCGCGCCGCCACCCGCAGCGCGGCCACGACCGCCATCCCGCAGGAGCCGCCGACGAGCAGCCCCTCCTCGCGGGCCAGCCGCCGGGTCATGCGGAAGGAGTCCTTGTCGGAGACGGCGACGATCTCGTCCGCCACCCCGCGGTCGTACGCGTCCGGCCAGAAGTCCTCGCCGACGCCCTCGACCAGGTACGGGCGGCCGGAGCCGCCGGAGTACACCGACCCCTCCGGGTCGGCGCCGACGATCTGCACGGCGCCGTCGGAGACCTCCTTGAGGTACCGGCCGGTGCCGGAGATGGTGCCGCCGGTGCCGATGCCGGTGACGAAGTGGGTGATGCGGCCGTCGGTCTGCGTCCACAGCTCGGGGCCGGTGGAGTGGTAGTGGGACGCCGGGTTGTCGGGGTTGCTGTACTGGTCGGGCTTCCAGGCGCCGGGGGTCTCGCGGACGAGGCGGTCGGAGACGTTGTAGTACGAGTCGGGGTGCCCGGGGTCGACGGCGGTCGGGCAGACGACGACCTCGGCGCCGTACGCGCGCAGCACGTTGATCTTGTCGGTGGACACCTTGTCCGGGCAGACGAAGATGCACTTGTAGCCCTTCTGCTGGGCCACCATCGCCAGCCCCACGCCGGTGTTGCCCGACGTCGGCTCGACGATCGTGCCGCCGGGGCGCAGCGCGCCCGAGCGCTCGGCCGCCTCGATCATCCGCAGCGCGATACGGTCCTTCACCGAGCCGCCGGGGTTGAAGTACTCCACCTTCGCCAGCACCGTCGCCCGGATGCCCTGGGTCACCCGGCCCAGCCTGACCAGGGGCGTGTTGCCCACCAGGTCGGTGATCGACTCGTGATACTGCACCGCTCACTCCAGGGTCCGTGGCTCTCGGGGCGAGCCAAGCCTAAGGGTCCCGGCGGGTGATTGAGGCGGGCACCCGGCCGGGCACCACAGTGTTAGCACGCGCGTAGACCGCCGTGGGCGGCGGGTGCCCGCGCGCCGCCGGGGTTCGGGGCGGGAGTCGGCGTAGGACGGACGGAGACACCGGCGGGGACAGGGACACTGGCAGGGACACGAGCACGGGCACGGGCAGGGACACGGACAGGGACACGGGCAGGGACAGGCGCGGGGGACACGCGGCGGCGGGTGGTACGGACCCGCCGCGCGGCACACGACGGGCACACGGCGCGCCACACGGGGCCGGTCCGGAACGGAGAGGCGATGTCGATGACCAGGGCGAGGGCGGCGCGCCGGATCGCCGCGGCGGCGGCGTACGGCGGCGGGGGCATCGGCCTCCTCGGCGGCGCCACGCTGGGCGTGCTGGTCGCGGAGGTGCACCTGGCGCGGCGCCGGGTGGGCGTCAGCGACGAGGAGCCGCCGCGGGCCGACGGGCGGTACGGCGCGGCCTTCGGCCGCCGGCGCGGGGCGCGGCCGGTGCTGCTGGCGTTCCTCGGCGACTCCACCGCCGCCGGCCAGGGCGTCTACCGGCCCCGGCAGACGCCCGGGGCGCTGCTGGCCTCCGGCCTCGCGGCCGTCGCGGAGCGGCCCGTGGACCTGCGGAACGTGGCGCAGTCCGGGGCGCAGTCCGACGACCTGGACCGGCAGGTGACGCTGCTGCTGGACGAGGAGGGGCTGCGGCCGGACGTCGCCGTGATCATGATCGGCGCCAACGACGTCACCCACCGGGTGCCGCCGGCGGCCTCGGTGCGCTGCCTGTCCGATGCCGTCGCGCGGCTGCGCGAGGCCGGCACCGAGGTCGTCGTCGGCACCTGCCCCGACCTGGGCACGATCGAGCCGGTGCAGCAGCCGCTGCGCTGGCTGGCCCGCCGGATGAGCCGGCAGCTCGCCGCGGCGCAGACCATCGCGGTGCTCGACCGCGGCGGGCGCACGGTGTCGCTCGGCTCGCTGCTGGGGCCGGAGTTCGAGGCCAACCCGCGCGAGCTGTTCGGCCCGGACAACTACCACCCCTCGGCGGAGGGGTACGCGACCGCCGCGATGGCGGTGCTGCCCACGCTCAGCGCGGCCCTGGGGCTGTGGCCGGCGGAGGAGGAGCGGCCGGACGTCCGCCGGGACGAGGGCTACCTGCCGGTGGCCAAGGCCGCGGCGCAGGCCGCGGGGCAGGGCGGCACCGAGGTCGCCCCGGCCGGGCCGACGGGCGGCCGCGGGCCGTGGGCGCTGCTGAAGCACCGGCGCCGGCGGCGGGTGGCGGCGGAGTCGGAGGCGAACTCGGCCGGTTCGGACGGCTCGGGTAGCACGGGCGGTTCGGCAGGTACGGCCGGTTCGGAGTCGGCGAAGCCGGCGGTGGGGGAGCGGGGGTAGACGCGGTCAGCGCCGGGCGGCACCGCGTTGTCACCGGAGCCGCATACCCTGGGGTGGGTGTGCGGGGGCACGGGCACCCTCAGTCGAGGAACAGCCCGCGCTCCGCCGCCCGCGCGTCGAACTCCTCCAGCCGCGCCTGCGCCTCCGGCAGCGCGTCGCACATCGCCTCCAGCAGCACCCGCCCGAGCAGCATCGGGCCGCACGCCGTGTCGAACGACAGCCCCGTGCCCACCGCCGCCGGCAGCAGGACGTCGCTGTCCTGCGCGACCGGCGTGAACGAGCCGTCCGCCACCGTGACCACCGTCAGCCCCGCGGACCGCGCCGTGCGCAGCGCGGCCGCCAGCTCCCGCGGGTGGCGCGGCAGCGCGAAGCACAGCAGCGCCGTGGCGCCGGCGCGGGCGGCGGCGTCGACGCGGTCGTCGAGCATCGAGCCCGCCTCGTCGAGGACCCGGACGTCGGGGTGCACCTTCGCCGCGAAGTACGCGAAGCCGCGCGCCTGCGCCGCCGCGGCGCGCAGGCCGAGCACGGGCAGCGGCCGGGAGGTGGCGAGCAGCCGGCCGGCGTCCTCGACCGGGGCGGGGTCGGCGAGGAGCGCGGCGAGGTTGCGCAGGTTCTCGATCTCGGCGTGGACGGCCTGCTGGTACTCGTTCCGGTCCGCGCGCCCGGTCGGCTCGCCGAGCCCCGCCTCGCGCAGCGCGCGGCGCAGCGCCGGGTAGCCGTCGAAGCCGAGGGCGACGGCGAAGCGGGTGACGGACGGCTGGCTCACCCCGGCCAGCTCCGCCAGCTCCACGCTGGACAGGAACGGCGCGTCGGCGGCCCGGCGCACCATGCAGTGCGCGATACGGCGCTGGGTCGGCGTCAGCCGGCGCCCCTCGAAGAGCTTCTGCAGCCGGGCGCCCGCGTCGGCGGAGACCATCCCACCTCCGGATCCTGATGTGCTATTCACTGCATGACGACTCTGCATGACCGTATGCACGACGGCAAGGGCGCACCGGATCGCATTGGGGGGTTAGCACCACTGCACGGTTGTGCGCGGGCTCCGTACCGTACGGGGTATGAGTGCGCGGGACCCGGAGATCAAGAAAGAACTCGACGCCACCCTGCAGACCCGCAGGGACCTCGGCCCCGAGTACGAGGACGAGCTGATCGAGGGCTTCCTCGACAAGGTGCAGCAGCGCATGGACGGGACGTTCGACACCCGGCTCCGCCGGCAGCTGGCCGAGCAGCAGATGCAGGTCGCACGGGGTACGCAGCCGGGCCCCGGCGCGTCGGACGGCACGTTCGGCGAGCGCTTCGGCTTCGCCGCGGTGTCGATGGTGCTGGCGATCCCGCTGTCGGCGATCGGCGTGGTGAACGAGGGGCTGCCCGGGCTGCTGGTGAGCTGGGGCGGCATCGTCGGCGTGAACGCCGTGCACGCCGCGGGGCTCTTCCGCCGCCGCCGCGCGGAGAAGAACCGGTCCGACTGGGACTAGCGGCAACCGGGTGCGCGGGACGGCGACCGCCGCCCGTGTTGCCGGCATGCGCTCTTCCGGGTGGCGCCGTTGACCGGGGCGGAGGGCGACCGTAGCGTACGGTCTGAAATTTTCGGCACTGCATTCGAAATATTTCGATCTCACGCTCCGGGAGCCGCTGATGCCCCAGTCCGCGTCCGTACGCAGCCGTGACCGCCGCCCCGCCAGGCACCATCCCCTCCTCGCCGCCGCGCTCGTCATGGCCCTCGTCGCGGCCGTGGCCGTGGCGGCCCACGCGCTGCGCGACCTCGCCCCCGCCGCCGACCGCACCGCCGCCCGCGCGGGCGCCGACGCCGCGCCGGCCGCCGGCACGCACGGCGGACCCGCGCGGTGGGTCGCCGCCTGGACCTCGATGCCGCAGCTCACCGAGCCGTCGAACATGCCGCCGCCGCCGTTCACCCAGGACGACGGGGTGCTGCGGGACGCCACCCTGCGCCAGACCGTGCGCGTCACCGTCCCCGGCGACCGGTTCCGGTTCCGCTTCTCCAACGCCTTCGGCGGCGCCGACCTGCCGATCACCCGCGCCGCCGTCGCCCTCCCCGCCGGCGGCGCGGCGGGCGTCGACGGCATCGTGCCGGGCAGCTCGCGCCCGCTGACGTTCAGCGGCAGGCCGGCCGCGACGGTCCCCGTCGGCGCGCAGGTCGTCTCCGACCCGGTGCGCCTCGACGTCGCCCCCGGCGCCAACCTGACCGTGACCCTGTACCTCGCCGACGGCCAGGCGTCCACGGACGTCACCTCGCACCCGGGCTCGCGCACCACCTCGTACCTGCTGGCCGGCGACCACACCGACGCCGCCGCGCTGCCCGGCGCGACCCCCACCGACCACTGGTACTTCCTCAGCGGCATCGAGGCCAGGACCTCTGCCCGCACCGCCGCCGCCGCGGTCCTCGGCGACTCCCTGAGCGACGGCCGCGGCTCCACCACCAACGGCAACGACCGCTGGCCCGACCAGCTCTTCGACCGGCTGCGCGGCCGCGGCGGCCCGCCCGTCGCCGTCGTCAACCAGGCGGCCGGCGGCAACCGCGTCCTCAACGACGGCCTCGGCCCCAACGCCCTCGCCCGGCTCGACCGCGACGTGCTGGCGACGAGCGGCGTCAGGTGGCTGCTGGTCTTCGAGGGCGTCAACGACATCGGCACGGCGCCGGCCACCGAGGCGGCGCAGCGGGCGGTCGAGGACGAGCTGACGGCCGCGTACGACCAGATCGTCACCCGCGCGCACGCGCAGGGCATCCGGGTCTACGGGGCCACGCTCACGCCGTTCGGCGGCAGCACGCTGTACGACGACCCGGCCGGGCTGCGCGAGGAGACCCGGCAGCGCGTGAACGACTGGATCCGCACGAGCGGGCGCTTCGACGCCGTCGTCGACTTCGACGCGGCCACCCGCGACCCGGCGAACCCCCGCGCCCTGCTGCCCGCCGTCGACGACGGCGACCACCTCCACCTCAACCCCGAGGGCTACGCGGTCCTCGCCCGCACGGTCCCGCTCCGCCTCTTCCGGTGACGCTGTTTCGACGCGTTCAAGGTGATATGGGCGCCGAAACGGATTGAGTCCCCCGGTGAGCTGCACCTACGCGGGTAATGCGGAACGCTCTTTTTCACTTGACGCTGTTTATTCGTGCGGCGTTGAATTCACGGGGCACGGTGCGCGGCCCGTGCCCATAGGCGGGGAATTTCCGGTACGCGAATACCGCCGCCCCCGAGCGCCGCGCGCCCGCACGGTGCCGCCCACCCCCGGCGCCCGGCCTCCACGCCGGGCGCCGGGGGCGCTCAGAGGGCCCGGCGCCGGGCCCCGGGCGTCACACCGTCGCCGGTGAGCCCCGCCGTACGCCGCCGCCCGGCAGCGCGTCGCCCGCGGCGATGCCCGTACGGGCGTACGCCGTGTCCGCGCCGCCCGTGCCGGCGCCCCGGCGGGTGACGGCGTCGACCGGCAGCCACAGCAGCGCCTCCTGCCGCCGCTCCCAGCGGCCCAGCCACGCCGCCTTCGCCCACAGCCCGGCGCCGGCACCGGCCAGCGCCAACCCGCCGGCGACCGGCACCGCCGCCGCCGACCCGGCCGCGACGGCGAACGCCGCCGCGAGCCACCACCGGCGCGCCCGCCGCCACGCCCGTACGGTCACCGCCCGGTCCTGCAACACCGCGCCGCGGGCGGCCCGTTGGGCCTTCTCCGCCGCCGCCAGGCAGCGTCCGCGGCGTACCGCGTAGACCACCGGGGCGACGACGAGGAACAGCGCCGCCCCGGCGTAGAGCCCGATCCACTGCCCGGTCAGTCCGTCCTGCCAGGCGCCCGCCGCCGCGGCGGCGATACCCAGCCACCACAGCGGTGCCGCCCCCGCCCGCACCACGACCGCCGCCCGTGCCAGCGTCACCGTCCCGCGCGCCACTTCCGCTCCTTCCGTCGGGGGGTCCTTTCCTCGCGTGCGCGGGAGGTTACCTGCGGATTCTGAGGAGCGCATGAGAAGCGCGGCGGCGACGTGCGGGGCGCCGCGGCGCGGCGGCCCGGGGGCGGCGAGGTGGGGGTGAACGTTTCAGCTGAGTGGCCGGTTCCAGACTGCCGGGGCGAGGTCGAACCGGGCGTCAGCGGTGCCCCGGAGGGGCGGGGTCACCGTGCTGACCAGTCGTCTTCACAGGTCGACGACCTCTTGCCGGGAGGTGCCCGGAGCCGGACTTGAACCGGCACGGCCCGAAGGCCAGCGACTTTTAAGGTCGCCGTGTCTGCTTTCCACCATCCGGGCAGGACTCCCGGCCCGCACACGCTGCGTACGTGCCGCCGCATGGCGCGTAACCAGAGTAGCGGTGAGTGCGGGCCGAACTGGCCATCTACGGACTGATGTTGGCTTGAATTAGGCCCGAGTTGTCGAAGAAGTCCTCGGATGAAATTCCACAGCCCTAAACGCCCCTCTCGACCGCCTCGTCCGGCGTCTCTCTCAGGGTGCGGGTCATACCCGAGGAGGAGCCGCGCGGCACCCGAGTACCTCCTCGGTCTCGCCCGGAACCGGAGCGCGGGTTGATCCGGTCCGCCGGATCCGCCGGGACGATGGACACGACAGTCGCCGACCCCGTCCGACAGGAGCCCACCGCCGTGACCACCACCATCCCCGGCACCTCCGGCCGCGGTACCGCCTACGCCCCCGCAGCGGCGGCCAGCGCCACCGAGCTGACGAAGGTCTACGGCGAGGGCGAGACGAAGGTCGTCGCCCTCGACCACGTCTCCGTGCAGTTCATGCAGGGCGAGTTCACCGCGATCATGGGGCCGTCCGGCTCCGGCAAGTCCACCCTCATGCACTGCATGGCCGGCCTCGACACAGTCTCCGGCGGCTCCTCCCGCATCGGCGAGACCGAGCTGACCGGCCTGAAGGACAAGAAGCTCACCCAACTCCGGCGCGACAAGGTGGGGTTCGTCTTCCAGGCGTTCAACCTGCTGCCCACCCTGAACGCGCTGGAGAACATCACGCTGCCCATGGACATCGCCGGCCGCAAGCCCGACCAGCAGTGGCTGCAGCGGGTCGTGGACACCGTGGGCCTGTCCGGGCGGCTCAAGCACCGCCCGAGCCAGCTCTCCGGCGGCCAGCAGCAGCGCGTCGCCGTCGCCCGCGCGCTCGCCGCCCGGCCGGAGATCATCTTCG
>AZWL01000035.1 GCA_000514715.1 Streptomyces sp. CNH099
GCCCCCGGCCCCCCGGTTGCGCGGGGCTGCGCGCGTTCCGCGGGGGCTGCGCCCCCGGATCCCTGGCCGCGGGCTGCGCCGCGCGTGGCCGCAGGCGGCAGCGCGCTCTCGCCCGGGGCCCCGGCTGCCCGGCCACCCGGCCACCCGGGCGCCCGGCCGCTTGGCTCCCCGGCCACCCGGCTGTCCGTGCGGCGTCCCCCCGACCGCACCCCGCCCGGAAACGTCCCCGCCGCCCCGCAGCCCCCGCGCCCGCCCCCCGGGTCCCCCCGTGCGTAGCCGCAGGCGGCACCGTGCAATGCGACACTGGCCACGATGACCGACTCGCCCCTCCGCGCCCGCGCGGAGATCGACCTCACCGCGTACGGCGCCAACATCCGCGCCCTGCGCGGCATCGCCCCGCGCGCGCAGTTCATGGCCGTCGTCAAGGCCGACGCCTACGGCCACGGCATGCTGCCCTGCGCCCGTGCCGCGCGCGCCGCGGGCGCCGAGTGGCTTGGCACCGCCACGCCGCACGAGGCGCTGCGGCTGCGGGCCGCCGGGGACCGGGGGCGGATCCTGTGCTGGCTGTGGACGCCCGGCGGGCCGTGGCGGGAGGCCGTCGAGGCGGACCTCGACATCGCCGTCAGCGGCCTGTGGGCGCTGCGCGAGCTGCTGCCCGCCGCGCGCGCCGCCGGGCGTCCCGCGCGCGTGCAGCTCAAGGCCGACACCGGCCTCGGCCGCAACGGCTGCCTCGCCGCCGACTGGCCCGACCTGGTCGCCGCCGCCCGCGCCGCCGAGGCCGACGGCGTCATCGACGTCACCGGCGTCTGGTCGCACTTCGCCTGCGCCGACGAGCCCGGCCACCCCTCCGTCCGCCGCCAGCTCGACGCCTTCCACGACGCCCTCGCCGTCGCCGAGCGCGCCGGCCTGCGCCCCGAGGTGCGGCACCTGGCGAACTCCCCGGCCACGCTCACCCTCCCCGACGCCCACTTCGACCTCGTCCGGCCCGGGATCTCGTCGTACGGGCTGTCGCCGAGCCCCCAGGTCGGGACGGCGGCGGACTTCGGGCTGCGGCCCGTGATGACGCTCACGGCGTCGGTGGCGCAGGTCAAGGAGGCGCCGGCCGGTCTGGGCATCTCGTACGGGCACCGCTACGTCACCCCGGGCCGCACGACGCTCGCGCTCGTCCCCCTCGGCTACGCGGACGGGGTCCCGCGGCACGCGTCGGGGACGGGGCCGGTGCTGGTCGCCGGGAAGTGGCGCACGGTCGCCGGGCGGGTGGCGATGGACCAGTTCGTCGTGGACCTGGGCGGGGACGCGGCGGCGGTGGGCGACGAGGCGGTGCTGTTCGGCGCCGGGGAGCACGGGGAGCCGACGGCGGAGGACTGGGCGCAGGCGGCGGGCACGATCGGCTACGAGATCGTCACCCGGATCGGACCCCGCGTTCCGCGCGTGTACGTGGGCGACACGGGGGATGCCACCTCCATGCACACGGACACGGACACGGACACGGACGCGAGCACGGTCGTGTACGGGGCGGACCGCGCCGCGCCGTACGACGCCGGCCCGCACCACCACCGCCCCGGGGCCCCCCATGGCTGACCCCGTCTCGACCACCGCCTCCGGCCCCGGCGGCTGGGCCCGGGCCGGCCGGCGGGCCGGCATCGCCGGCGCCGCCATCGGCGTGCTCGCCGCCGGGGCCGCCGCGGGCGTGGCGGTGGAGCGGCTGGCGATGGGCCGCGGCGTACGCCGCCGGGCCCGGCAGGCACTCGACGCGGCCGGCCCGTACGGGACCCTCCGCGGCACCCCCGGCACGGCCGTCGCGGAGGACGGCACCGAGCTGTACTACGAGGTCGAGGAGGCCGACGACTTCCCGGCTCCCGCTCCCGACGCCGCGGCCGGCGACGGCACCGCGACCGACGCCCCGGCCGCCCCCCGCCGCCGGCGCCGCCGCTTCCCCGGCCGCCGCGACCCCGCCCCCCTCACCGTCGTCTTCAGCCACGGCTACTGCCTCGCCCAGGACGTCTGGCACTTCCAGCGCGCCGCCCTCCGCGGCCGCGTCCGCACCGTCTACTGGGACCAGCGCAGCCACGGCCGCTCCGCCCGCGGCGCCGCCCAGCTCGCCGGCGACGAGCCGATCACCATCGAGCAGCTCGGCCGCGACCTCAAGGCCGTCGTCGACGCCGCCGCCCCCGAGGGCCCCCTGCTGCTCGTCGGGCACTCGATGGGCGGCATGACGGTCATGGCCTTCGCCGACCAGTTCCCCGACCTCGTACGCGACCGGGTGGCCGGCGCCGCGTTCCTCGGCACCTCCGCGGGCGACCTCGGCCGGCTGACGTTCGGGCTGCCGGCGGCCGGCGCCTGGGCCGTGCGGCACTTCGTGCCCGGTTTCCTCAGGGCGCTGGGGAGCCGGGCGGAGCTGGCCGAGCGCGGCCGGCAGGCGACCGCCGACCTCTTCGCCGGGATCATCAAGCACTACTCGTTCGGCGCCGAGAGCGTCGACCCGGCCGTCGCGCGCTTCGCCGAACGGCTGCTGGAGAGCACGCCGATAGACGTGGTCGCCGAGTTCTACCCGGCGTTCGCCGGGCACGAGAAGACCGAGTCGCTGACGCTCTTCCGCGACCGCCCCGGGCTCGTCCTCGTCGGCGACCGCGACATGGTGACGCCCCCGGCGCACAGCGCGACGATCGCCCAGCGGCTGCCCGAGGCCCCGTACGAGGTCGTCGCGGACGCCGGGCACCTCGCCATGCTGGAGCGCCCCGACCGGGTGAACGACGCGCTGTCCGCGCTGCTCGCGCGCGTGGGCGCGCCGGGCGCGGCGCAGGCGGGGGCGCGGTCCGTACGGCGCACGCACGGCACGTCCCGCCGGACCCTCTAACATCCAGTGCCATGAGCGCCGCCGCGACCACCACCACCGCCGTCCAGCTGACCGTCGAGACGCCGGAGCAGATGCAGGACCTGGGCCACCGGCTGGCCGCCGTGCTGCGCGCGGGCGACCTCGTGCTGCTCACCGGGGCGCTGGGCGCGGGCAAGACGACGCTCGCGCGCGGGCTGGGCGCCGGGCTCGGGGTGCGGGGGGCGGTGACGTCGCCGACGTTCGTCATCGCGCGCGTACACCCGTCGGTCTCGGGCGGGCCGCCGCTGGTCCACGTCGACGCCTACCGGCTGGGCGGCGGTCTTGAGGAGATGGAGGACCTCGACCTGGACGTGTCGCTGCCGGAGTCGGTCGTGGTGGTGGAGTGGGGCGAGGGCAAGGTCGAGGAGCTGGCCGAGGACCGGCTGCACGTCGTCATCGAGCGCAGGACCGGCGCGGCCGGTGCGGCCGAAGGGCCCGACGCAGCCGAAGCGGCCGACGAGCCCGACGTACGGCACGTCACCCTCACCGGCGTCGGCGAGCGCTGGGCGCACGGCGCGCTGGCCGCGCTCGCCCGCGCCTGAACAGCAGTGCTGTACGTTCCGACAAAGGTGCCGACGCGCTGTCGGCAAATCGTTGCCCCGGGTCGGCGGGCGTGGTCCCATGGGCGTATGGCACCTCAGGAACACGAGCAGCGCCCCGCCGTGGGCGTGGCCGATCTGCTCGCGGCCGGCGCGGCCGCCGCGGCGGTCTCGACGCCGCCGGCCGCGGACGAGCGCGCCGGCGAGCATGCCGGCGAGCGCGCCCCCGGGCCCGCCGCGGCCGACCGGGTCCGGGCCGCCGGCGACCAGGCTCCCGCGCCGGAGCAGCACGCCGCATAGCGGCAGCCCTCCACGCCCCGCCCCGCCCCGCCCCGCGCCGCTGCCCTCTAGGCTGCCCGGCATGGACATCGGCATCGGACTTCCCTCCACCATCACCGGCATCCCCGGCAAGCTGATCCCCGAGTGGGCCGTCGCGGCCGAGCGGGCCGGGTTCTCGACCCTGGGCACCATCGACCGCGTCGTCTACGGCAACCTCGAAACGATCCCCACCCTCGCCGCCGCGGCCGCCGTCACCGAGCGGATCGGCCTGACGACGACCATCCTCATCGCCCCGTACCGCGGCAACGGCGCGCTGCTCGCCAAGCAGCTGGCCTCCGTCGACGTGCTCTCCGGCGGCCGGCTCACCGTCGGCGCCGCGGTCGGCGGGCGGCAGGACGACTACGAGGTGGCGGACGTGCCGTTCACCGAGCGCGGCCGGATCTTCGACGAGCAGCTCGCCGAGATGCGCGCCGTCTGGAACCAGGAGACCCGCGGCCGCGCCCACCCCGTGGGCCCGGCGCCGGTGCAGGCCGGCGGGCCGCCGATCCTCTTCGGCGGCGAGGCGCCCGCCACCTTCCGGCGGCTGGCGGAGTACGGCGCCGGCTGGGTCCTCGGCGGCGGCCGGCCCGAGCAGCTGGCCGCGGGCGCCGAGAAGGCCAAGGCGGCGTGGCGCGAGGCGGGCCGGGAGGGCGAGCCGCGGGTGGTGGCGCTGGCGTACGTGAGTCTCGGCGACGACGCGGAGGAGCACGCCCGCCGCTACCTCCTCGACTACTACGGGTTCCTCGGCGACTTCGCCGAGCAGATCGCCGGAAGCGCGCTGACGTCGCCGAAGGCGGTCGCCGCCGCGCGGGCCGCCTTCGCGGACGCGGGCTGCGACGAGCTGGTGCTGTTCCCCTGCAACCCGGACCTGGCGCAGGTCGACCTGGTCGCCGAGGCCGCCGGGCTGTAGGGACCTACGGCACAGGGACGCACACGGACACGGCGACGCGCAGCGGACGGACGTGGGCGGGGGCCCGGCGGCGGGCCCCCGCTACTTCACGACGCGGACCTCGACGCCCACCGTCGCGAAGCGCCACAGCGCCTTGCCGTCCGTCCGCGACGAGCGCACACCGCCCGTCTTCTCCTTCGCGTCCGGGTCCGGCCGCGAGCCGTCGAGCGCGGCGCTGAACCCGATGACGGTGCCCTCGGACTCCGTGAATATCACCACGTGCTCCACCGGCACCCCGTCCGAGCCGGTGACCTGCTTCGCCCGCGAGGTCACGGCGTACGTGCCGGGCGGCGGGTCGACGCTGCTCGGCGTCACCTTGTACGTCCGCAGCACCGAGTTGTCCTCGCCGACGAGCCACACCCGCCGGTTCTCCAGCGCGTACACCACCCGCAGCCCGGAGCCCGAGCGCGCGGGCAGCGCAAGCTCCTTCTCCTTCGCCTTGGACGGCTCCGGGCTGGCGACGCCCGGGCGCTCGCGGGCCAGGGAGTCGGGGGCGTTGGCGTTGGCCTGGTAGGCGAGGAAGGCGACCACGCCCAGGGCGGCGGCGGTCAGCCCGGCCACGAATTTCCCGCTGCCTGCCACGCGGTACGCCCCTTCCGGTTCCGGTACGGCGGCCGTACGGCCGCTCTGCCGCGGTCTGCCCTGTCCGCCCCCGCCTGCTCCGCCCGAC
The DNA here is from genome assembly GCA_000514715.1 of Streptomyces sp. CNH099. Taxonomy (GTDB): domain Bacteria; phylum Actinomycetota; class Actinomycetes; order Streptomycetales; family Streptomycetaceae; genus Streptomyces; species Streptomyces synnematoformans. The sequence continues at coordinate 5,352 of AZWL01000035.1, forward strand.
GGTAGCACCCGTGCCCGCGCTCCCCGGGGCGGTCGCGGCCTCACGTCACCGGCCCGGCGGACGCGCTCCGGGCACCCCGTCCGCGCGACTACCCTGAAGGCGTGCTGCTCGCCATGGATACCGCCACCCCCGCCGTCGCCGTCGCGCTCCACGACGGCGACCCCGCGTCGCCCGCGCTCGCCGAGTCCCACGAGGTCGACGCGCGGCGCCACGGCGAGCTGCTGCTGCCCGCCGTCGAGCGCGTGCTCGCCGGGGCCGGGCGGAAACTCGGGGAGCTGACCGGCGTCGTCGTCGGCGTCGGGCCCGGTCCGTACACCGGGCTGCGGGTGGGGCTGGTGACCGCCGAGGTCTTCGGCATGACGCTCGGCATCCCCGTGTACGGGGTCTGCACGCTGGACGGCATCGCCTACGCCGCCGGGCGCGGCGGCCTCGGCGGCGACGGCGACATCGACGGCCCGTTCGTCGTGGCCACCGACGCCCGCCGCAAGGAGGTGTACTGGGCGCGCTACGAGGACGCCCGCACCCCCGTCACCGAGCCGGCCGTCGACCGGCCCGCCGCCCTCGCCGCGCAGGTCGCCGGGCTGCCCGCCGCCGGGGCGGGCGCGGAGCTGTACCCCGACGCCTTCCCCGACGCCCGCCCGCCGGCGCACCAGCGCGCCGCCGCCCTCGCCGCGCTGGCCGCCGAGCGGCTTGCGACGGGCGCGGAGCTGCTGCCGCCCCGCCCGCTGTACCTGCGCCGGCCGGACGCGCAGGTCCCGGCCGCGTACAAGGCGGTCACCCCGCGATGACCGCGCGCACGACCCCGTACCGGAACCCGTACCAGGTCGCGTACGGGCGCCCGCACGCCACCCCGCACGCCACCACCCCGCACGAGAGCGTCCCCCGCCCATGACCGCCGTCTCCCTGCGCGAGATGCGGTGGTGGGACATCGACCCCGTGCTCGCCCTCGAACGGGACACCTTCCCCGAAGACGCCTGGTCCCCGGCCATGTTCTGGTCCGAGCTGGCCCACGCCCGCGGCCCCGGCGCCACCCGCGCCTACGTCGTCGCCGAGGACGCCGACGGGCGCCTCGTCGGCTACGGCGGCCTCGCCGCCCTCGACGGCACCGGCGACGTCCAGACCATCGCCGCCGCCCGCGACCACTGGGGCACCGGCCTGGGCCCCCGCCTGCTCCAGGCGCTGCTCGCCGCCGCCCGCCGCTTCGGCTGCCGCGAGGTGCTGCTGGAGGTGCGCGTCGACAACGGCCGCGCCCAGCGCCTCTACGAGCGCCACGGCTTCGCCGTGATCGGGGTCCGGCGCGGCTACTACCAGCCCGGAAACGTCGACGCGCTCGTCATGCGCCGTACCGAGAAAGAGTGAAAGCCCCCATGGCTGACGAACCCCTGGTGCTCGGCATCGAGACGTCCTGCGACGAGACCGGCGTCGGGATCGTCCGCGGGCACACGCTGCTCGCCGACGCCGTCGCGTCCAGCGTCGACGCGCACGCCCGCTTCGGCGGCGTGGTGCCCGAGGTGGCGAGCCGGGCGCACCTGGAGGCGATGGTGCCGACCATCGAGCGGGCGCTGCGCGACGCCGGGGTCGCGGCCCGCGACCTCGACGCGGTCGCGGTGACGGCGGGCCCGGGGCTCTCGGGGGCGCTGCTGGTCGGGGTGGCGGCGGCCAAGGCATACGCGTACGCCCTCGGCAAGCCGCTCTACGGCGTCAACCACCTCGCCTCGCACATCGCCGTCGACCAGCTCGAACACGGCGCGCTGCCGGAGCCGACGATGGCCCTGCTGGTCTCCGGCGGCCACTCCTCGCTGCTGGTCTCCGCCGACATCACCGCCGACGTGCGCCCGCTCGGCGGGACCATCGACGACGCGGCGGGCGAGGCGTTCGACAAGGTCGCCCGGGTGCTCGGGCTCGGCTTCCCCGGCGGCCCGTTCATCGACAAGGCCGCCCGCGCCGGCGACCCGGCCGCGATCCGCTTCCCGCGCGGCCTGACGGGGCCGCGCGACCCGCTGTACGACTTCTCCTTCTCCGGGCTGAAGACGTCCGTCGCCCGCTGGGTGGAGGCCAGGCGCGCGGCGGGGGAGGAGGTGCCGGTGGCGGACGTGGCGGCGTCGTTCCAGGAGTCCGTCGCGGACGTGCTGACGCGGAAGGCGGTACGGGCCTGCCGGGACAACGGCGTCGGGCACCTGATGATCGGCGGCGGCGTGGCCGCGAACTCGCGGCTGCGGGCGATGGCGGAGCGGCGCTGCGAGGACGCGGGGATCGTGCTGCGGGTGCCGCGGATGAAGCTGTGCACGGACAACGGCGCGATGGTCGCGGCGCTGGGCGCGGAGATGGTGGCGCGGGGACGGGCGGCGTCGGACTGGGAGCTGTCGGCGGACTCGTCGCTGCCGGTGACGGAGCCGCACGTGCCGGGGGACCACGGGCACGTGCACGAGGTGGCGAAGGACAACCTGTACTCATGACCGTCGCGCTGATGTGGGAGGCCAAGGCGGCGCCCGGCCGGGCGGACGAGCTGCTGGCCTGGGCGCGCGGCCGGCGCCTCGCCGCCGAGCCGCTGCGCCGCGAGACGTTCACCGCGCCGGGCGAGCGGGTGCTCGTCATCACGTGGTGGGACGCGCCCTACGACGCGGAGCTGCCCGAGCTGCCGGCCCCCGCGGACGGCGGGCTGCTGGCGCGGCCGGCGCACCGCTGGCGGTTCACGTCGCTGGGTCCGGACCGGCCGGACGGGCCAGCAGCACCGTAGGGGCGCCGTCGACGCGGGTCAGGAAGACGGTGCAGGACACCGTGGTGGGGCCGGTGAGCTTCAGCCTGCGCCGCAGCTCCTCGGGCTCGACGGCGGAGCCGCGCTTCTTGACCGTGACGCTGCCGACGCCGCGTTCGCGCAGCAGCGCGCGGAGCCTCTTGACGTGGAACGGGAGCACATCGGTGATCTCGTACGCGGTGGCGAACGGGGTCTCCGTGCGGTCGTCGGCCGTCACGTACGCGATGGTGGCGTCGAGCAGCCGCCCGCCGACCTGCTCCGCCACCTCGGCGACGAGGTGGGCGCGGATGACGGCGCCGTCGGGCTCGTACAGGTAGCGGCCGACGGGGCCAGGCGCCGGGTCGGGCAGGCCGCGGCCGGCGAGGGTGGCGCCGGCGGGCAGCAGGGTCGCGCGCCGGACACCGGGGGAGACGGCGTCGGGAGCGGCGCCGAACCAGAGCACGGCCTCCTTGACGTCGCCGGCGTCGGAGACCCACTCCGCCTCGGCGGCGTCGGGGACGGCCTCGTGCGGGATGCCGGGGGCGACCTTCAGCGCGGCGTGCGAGACGCGGCCGGCGACCTCGACGGCCCAGGAGAGCGGCGGGGAGTACGCCTCGGGGTCGAAGACCCGCCCGCGCCCGCCCGGAGCACCCCCTCCGATCCGGCGAGCCGGAGCACCCCCTCCGATCCGGCGAGCCGGAGCACCCCCTCCGATCCGGCGAGCCGGATCGATGAACACCGCGTCGTACCCCGAGATGTCCGCGTCCCCCACCTCCGCGCACCGCACGTCGACCAGCTCCGCCACCCCCAGCGCCGCCGCGTTGGCCCGCGCGGCGGCGACCGCCGCCGGGTCCCGGTCGACGGCGAGCACGGCGATCCCCGCCCGCGCCAGCGCCACCGCGTCGCCGCCGACGCCGCAGCACAGGTCGGCCACCCGGGTCACGCCCAGCGCCGCGAAGCGGGCCGCGCGGTGCGCCGCCACCGCCGCACGGGTCGCCTGCTCGACGCCGTCGGTGGTGAAGTACATGCGCGCCGCGTCCGCCCCGAACTTCGCCGCCGCCCGCTGCCGCAGCCGGGCCTGCCCGAGCGCGGCGGAGACCAGCGCGGCGGGGTGGTCGCGGCGGAGCCGGGTGGCGAGGGCCAGTTCGTCGGCGGGGGAGTGGTCGCGCAGCTCGGCGAGGAGGGCCTGGCCCTCGGGGGTGAGGAGGGCGGCGAGGGGGTCGTGCATGCGCCCATTGTCCGCCGGTCGTCCGCCGGCTGTCCGCCGGCCGGAGGAGCGTACGGCGCGGCGGCGTGACACCCGGTTCCGTACTGGGAGGATGCGGGCTCAGAGAACTAATACGACAAAAGGATAAAATGACCCCACGTTCAGCCCTCCGCGCCGGCCCTCTAGCCCTGGTCCTGGCCCTCGCCGGCGCCGTGCTCGCCTCCGCCTGCTCCTCCGGCCCCGCCGCCGACCCCCGCCCGCTCACCCGCCCCGCCGAGGACGCCAAGCCCGCCGCCGGCGGCGGCCCCGCCGCCGCACCCGCCCGCGCGCTCGCCCGCACCGCCGAGCACCAGCGGCGCGTCCACGCCCGGCGGCTCGCCGCCGCCCGCGTCTGGGGCCTGGCCGCGGCCCCGCTGCTGCCGCCCGCCCCGCCGCGCACCAAGCCCGCGCTCGCCACCGAACCCGGCTTCGAGACCGACGGCGGCGGCCCCGGCCTGCCGCCCGTCATCACCCGGGTCCCGACCGACGACCGGGTGATCTTCCTGACCATCGACGACGGCCACCGCAAGGACCCCGAGCTGCTGCGCATGCTGCGCGAACTGGACGTCCCCGTCAGCGCCTTCCTCACCGACGACGCCGCCCGCGACGACTACGCCTACTTCCGCGCCCTCCGGGACCTCGGCACCACCGTCAGCAACCACACCCTCCACCACCCCGACCTGCGCGAACTGCCCTACGCGGCGCAGCGCGAGGAGATCTGCGGCCAGCAGCGCGTCCTCAGGCGCGAGATGGGCGCCGCCCCGCGGATCTTCCGCCCGCCCTACGGCAACTACAACGGCGACACCCTGCGCGCGGCGAAGGACTGCGGCATCGACCTCGTGCCGCTGTGGCAGCAGGAGGCGTTCCCCGGCCGCTGGACGTACTCCCGGGCGGACACCGCCTTCCACCCCGGCGATATCGTGCTCACCCACTTCGAAGGTCCTTCCGAATTCGGCGGCACGATGGCCGATGTCGTCCGTACGGTGCTCCGTAAGGCGAACGACGAGGGCTTCGCCGTTGCCCGCTTGGAGGATTACGTATGAGGCGCAGCCGCGCCGTCCGCCGCCGGCCGTCCGCCGCCGCGATAGCCGCCGCCTGCCTGCTCGCGCTCACCGCCTGCGCGGACGCCGCCCGGCCCACGGAGGAGTGGTTCCCGGAGACCACCGGCGAGTCCGCGGCGGGGGCCGGGGACGCCAAGCCGGGCGCGGGGCAGGGGGGCCGCACGCCCCGCGCGCTGCCCGGCGGGGCGGGCGAGGACGACGGGGCCGGCGGGGGCGGCCGCGCCGCCGCCCCCGGCGCGTACCACCGCTGGGGCCTCGACCGCCCCCTCGCCCCGCCGCCCGAGCCGCCGGCCGCCCGCCCCGTGCGGCCGGAGCCCTCCGGGCTGCCGGCCGTGGTGGACCGGGTGCCGACGCGGGACAAGGTCGTCTTCGTCACCATCGACGACGGCGTGAACAAGGACCCGGCGCTCATCGACATGGCGGCGGACCTGCGGCTGCCGCTCAGCATGTTCCTCGCCGACTCCGCAGTCGGGGGAGGTACCGGCGAGGGCTACGGCTACTTCGCGGAGCTGCAGCGCCTCGGCAACTCCGTACACGGCCACACCCTCACCCACCCCGACCTCACCTCCCTGCCGTACGCCGCGCAGCGCCGCCAGATCTGCCGCCAGCAGGAGCGCGTCGCGGACCGCTTCGGCGTCCGCCCGACGCTCTTCCGGCCGCCCTACGGCGAGTACGACGCGGCGACGCTCAGGGCCGCGGCCTCCTGCGGCGTACGGGCGGTGCCGCTGTGGCGGGCGGAGATGAAGGCCGGCGGCCTGGAGTACCGCGAGGGCGACCGGCTGCGCCCCGGCGACATCGTGCTGGCGCACTTCCGGGGGCCGGGGCAGCAGAGCGGCCGGACGATGACGGACGTGCTGGCGGAGCTGGTACGGGAGATCCAGCGGCAGGGGTACACGGTGGCCCGGCTGGAGGACTACATGTGACGCGGACGGGGCCCGGCTCGCACAGCTGTACGGGGCGTACGGGCGGGTGGGCGACCCGGACGGCGGCAATCTGGCACTCGGCTTGACCGAGTGCTAAAGGGCGGCATAACCTCGGCTCTGGCACTCCCCGAGGGAGAGTGCCAACACAGCGACGAGGCGGATCCGGCACCCGCGACGACGGGTCCTCCTGGGTCGCCACCCCAGACATTCAACCCCGCGAGATCTCCGAAGGGGGAGGTCGGATCGTGACGACCGCCAGCACCAAGGTTGCCATCAAGCCGCTTGAGGACCGCATCGTGGTCCAGACGCTCGAAGCCGAGGAGACCACGGCCTCGGGCCTGGTCATCCCGGACACCGCCAAGGAGAAGCCCCAGGAGGGCGTCGTCCTGGCCGTCGGCCCGGGCCGCTTCGAGGACGGCAACCGCCTGCCGCTCGACGTCTCCGTCGGCGACGTCGTTCTCTACAGCAAGTACGGCGGCACCGAGGTGAAGTACAACAACGAGGACTACCTCGTCCTCTCCGCCCGCGACGTGCTCGCGATCATCGAGAAGTAACGGGGCGCTCCCGCTTCTTCCGCACCCCAGGCCGCGCCCCGGATCCGTTCGCCGAGCACCACATACCGAAACGGGCCGGGGCGTCGGCGCTCCCTACGGCGCCCTTTGAGAGGACCCACGTTTCATGGCGAAGACTCTGAAGTTCGACGAGGACGCCCGCCGCGCTCTGGAGCGCGGCGTGGACAAGCTCGCCGACACCGTGAAGGTGACGATCGGCCCCCGCGGCCGCAACGTCGTCATCGACAAGAAGTTCGGCGCCCCGACCATCACCAACGACGGCGTCACCATCGCCCGCGAGATCGAGGTCGAGGACCCTTACGAGAACCTGGGCGCGCAGCTCGTGAAGGAGGTGGCGACCAAGACCAACGACATCGCGGGTGACGGCACCACCACCGCCACCGTGCTGGCCCAGGCGCTGGTCCGCGAGGGCCTGCGCAACGTGGCCGCCGGCGCCTCCCCCGCCGCGCTCAAGCGCGGCATCGACGCCGCCGTCGCGGCCGTCTCCGACGAGCTGCTGAAGGCCGCCAGCCCGATCGACTCCAAGTCCGACATCGCCGCGGTCGCCGCGCTGTCCGCCCAGGACGAGCAGGTGGGCCAGCTCATCGGCGAGGCCATGGACAAGGTCGGCAAGGACGGCGTCATCACCGTCGAGGAGTCCAACACCTTCGGCCTGGAGCTGGACTTCACCGAGGGCATGGCCTTCGACAAGGGGTACCTGTCGCACTACATGGTGACCGACCAGGACCGCATGGAGGCGGTGCTGGAGGACCCGTACATCCTGATCACCCAGGGCAAGATCTCCTCCATCCAGGACCTGCTGCCGCTGCTGGAGAAGGTCATGCAGGCGGGCTCGTCGAAGCCGCTGCTGATCGTCGCCGAGGACGTGGAGGGCGAGGCCCTGTCCACCCTCGTCGTCAACAAGATCCGCGGCACCTTCAACTCCGTCGCGGTCAAGGCCCCCGGCTTCGGCGACCGCCGCAAGGCGATGCTCGGCGACATGGCCACCCTCACCGGCGGCACCGTGGTCTCCGAGGAGGTCGGCCTCAAGCTGGACCAGGTGGGCCTGGAGGTGCTGGGCACCGCGCGCCGCGTGGTCGTCACCAAGGACGACACGACGATCGTCGACGGCGCCGGGAAGTCCGACGAGGTCGCCGGCCGGGTCGCGCAGATCAAGGCCGAGATCGAGGCCACGGACTCCGACTGGGACCGCGAGAAGCTGCAGGAGCGGCTGGCCAAGCTGGCCGGCGGCGTGTGCGTCATCCGCGTCGGCGCGGCCACCGAGGTCGAGCTGAAGGAGAAGAAGCACCGCCTGGAGGACGCGATCTCCGCCACCCGCGCGGCGGTCGAGGAGGGCATCGTCGCCGGCGGCGGCTCGGCGCTCGTGCACGCCGCGAAGGTGCTGGAGGGCAGCCTCGACCTCACCGGCGACGAGGCCACCGGCGTCGCGGTCGTCCGCCGCGCGGCGGTCGAGCCGCTGCGGTGGATCGCTGAGAACGCGGGCCTGGAGGGGTACGTCATCACCTCCAAGGTCGCCGAGCTGACGGGCGGCCAGGGCTTCAACGCCACGACCGGCGAGTACGGGGACCTGGTGAAGGCCGGCGTCATCGACCCGGTGAAGGTGACCCGCTCCGCGCTGGAGAACGCGGCGTCCATCGCGTCGCTGCTGCTGACCACGGAGAGCGCGGTGGTGGAGAAGCCGGAGCCGGAGGAGGACCAGGGCCACAGCCACAGCCACGGCCACGCGCACTGACCCCCGGCCCGGGCAGCGCATAACCGCCCGAGCACCCCGGCAGGGCCCCGTCTCCGTACGCCCACGTACGGAGCGGGGCCCTGCGGCGTACGGGGGTCTCGGGGGCGGAGCCCCTGAGTTCGGGAAGGGGCGGGGCCGGGGAACACCCCCTGCCGGGGCTGGACCCCGGTCAGCGGGGGCCGTACTTGCGGCCCGCACCCGACGACACCCGCCCCAGCAACCCGCGCGGCACCAGCTTCGCCGCCCCCATCAGCGCCTTGTACCGCGGGTCCGGAATCGACACCGTCCGCTCCCGCCCCAGGTCCCGCAGCGCCTCCGCCGCCACCCGGTCCGCGTCGAGCCACATCCACCCCGGGATGCTGTCCGTCCCCATCCCCGCCCGCTCGTGGAACTCCGTCCGTACGAACCCCGGGCACAGCGCCATCAGCCGCACCCCGCTGCCCGCCAGGTCCCGCGCCACCCCCTGCGTGAACTGCACCACCCACGCCTTGCTCGCCCCGTACGTCCCGCGCGGCACGAACGCCGCCACCGACGCGACGTTCACCACCGCGCCGCGCGACCGCTCCTGCATCGCCGCCGCCGCGGCCGTCGTCAGCCGCAGCACCGCCTCGCAGTGCACCTTCAGCATCGTCAGCTCGTCGGCGAGCGTCACCTGCAGGAAGCGCCCCTTGAGCCCGAAGCCCGCGTTGTTGACCAGCAGGTCGACCGGCCGGCCGGCCTCGCCGAGGCGGGCCTCGACCGCGGCGATGCCCTCCTCCGCCGCCAGGTCCGCGGGCAGCGCCGCGGCCTCGACGCCGTGCCGCTCGTGGAGTTCGGCGGCCTGCTCGCGCAGCCGTTCCGCCGTTCTGGCGACGAGCACCAGGTCGTGTCCGGAGGCGGCCAGGCGGCGCGCGAAGGCGGCGCCGAGGCCGGCCGTCGATCCCGTAATCAGCGCAGTGGTCATGTCCGCACGCTAGCGGGCGCGCTCAGTGCCCGGCATGTCCGCCGCTGCTCCCACCGGGGATCCGCCCGGCCTCCCCGCCCGGCTCCACGACGACGAACTGGCCCATCATCCCGCCGTCCTCGTGGGAGAGCAGATGGCAGTGGTACATGTACGGCACGTCGGGGTCGGGTGGCCCGTCGAAGCGCAGGGCGATCTTCACCTCCCGGCCGCTCGGCACGTACACGGTGTCCTTCCGCCCGCGCAGCTCCGGCGGCGGCGCTTCGCCGTCCACCGCCAGCACGCGGAACTGCACGTCGTGGACGTGGAAGTTGTGCGTGACGCCGTCGCGGTTGCGTACGGTCCAGACCTCGGTGGCGCCGCGCTCGACGGTGGCGTCGATGCGGTCCATCGCCATCGGGGCGCCGTTGATGCCGCTCATGCGCAGGTCGAAGTGGCGTTCGCGGGAGGCGTCGGCCGGGTCGGGCAGTTCGACGTCGGCGAGCCGCGCGGGTACGTCGGGGGCGGGGCGCAGGGTGTCGGCGGCGCGCAGCTCCAGCACGTCGAAGGAGTCGTCGCCGCCGGAGAAGCGGGACTGCCAGAAGTCGCCGCCGCCCGGCGGGCTGCTGCGCAGGACGGTGCGTTCGCCGGGCGCCATCCGTACCAGGATCTCGGCGCGCTCGCCGGGCGAGAGCGGCAGGCGGTCGGTGCGGTGGGGGGCGCCGAGGAGGCCGCCGTCGGTGGCGACGAGGTCGAAGGCGCGGTCGTCGGCGAAGCCGAAGTCGTAGACGCGGGCGGTGGAGGCGTTGAGGAGCCGCAGCCGGACGAGTTCGTCGCGCACCTCCCGGTACGGGGCGAGGGTGCCGTTGACCATCGTCTCGTCCCCCAGGAAGCCGGTGTTCCGCAGGAACCGGTGGCCGTGGTCGAAGCGGGCGCCGTCGAAGCGCACGTCCTGGACGACGACGGGGAGGTCGTTCACCCCGTACTCGTCGGGGAGGCCGAGCTGCCGTGCCGGCGCGTCGTCGACGAGGAACATCCCGGCGAGCCCGCGCTGCACGTGCCGCTCGGTCGCGCCGTGCGGGTGCGGGTGGTACCAGAGGGTGGCGGCGGGCTGGTCGACGGTCCAGTGCGGCTCCCATGCGCCGCCGGCGTCGACCATCTGGTGCGGCCCGCCGTCCATGGCGGCGGGCAGGTGCATGCCGTGCCAGTGGACGGTGGAGGGCTCGTCGAGCCGGTTGGCGACCTCGACGCGGACCTTCTCGCCGCGTTCGGCGCGCAGCGTCGGCCCGAGGTACGTACCGCGCCAGCGGTCGGCGGCGGCTGTCGCGGGGCTGGTGAAGCCCCAGGTCGGCGTGGGCCGCCCGGGCCGGAACTCCGTCTCACCCGCCCGTATCCCGAGCCGGAAGACGCGGGTGCCGTCCGGCCGCACCTCGCCCTCCTCCAGCGGCGGTATCAGCAGCTCGTTGCGGAAGTCGACCTTGCCGACCGTGGAGACGTCCGCGCCGGTGTAGAGCCACAGCCCGGCGCCGGCCACGGTGCTCACGACCGTGGCCCCCACCGCGGCCAGCACGAGCAGCACCCTCTTGAGCCGCGACCCCCGTCTGTTCGTCTTCGTCATGTGTCAGAGTTTTCTGACATGAGGGCCCGGCGGGTATCGGGCATGGCACGGGTACGTCCCGGAGGCGCCCCTGAGCCGCGTCTCCGGGACACCCCCGAGAGCGCGGGCCGGCCCGGCGCCGCCGGTCCGGGGGCGTCAGGCCGTCTGGGCCGCCGCCTTGCGGGCCTTCTCCCGGGACTCCGGGTGCAGCGCGTCGCCGGCGGCGAGGAGGCGGGGGAGCAGCTCGCGCTCCAGGGTGAGCGCGCGGAACCAGAAGGCGGCCGTCACCTCGTGGTCCGGGCGGTGCTCGACGCGGACCGCGTCCCCGGCGCGTATCTCGCCCGGCTCGATCACGCGCAGGTACGCGCCCGGCCGGGCCGCCTGCGTGAAGCGCTTGACCCAGCCCCGCTCGCCGAGCCAGCCGGCGAACGTGCGGCAGGGGATGCGCGAGCTGGTGACCTCCAGCAGCAGGTCGGCGCCGACCCGCCAGCGCTCGCCGATGAGCGCGCCGCAGACGTCGACGCCGGCGGTGGTCAGGTTCTCGCCGAAGACGCCGTTGGGCAGGTCGCGGCCGAGTTCGGCGGCCCAGACGTCGAGGTCTTCGCGCGCGAACGCGTACACCGCCTGGTGCGTGCCCCCGTGGTGGCGGAGGTCGCCGACGACGTCGCCGGCGAGGCCGCTGCCGCCGACGCCCTCGGGGCCGGGCTCCTCGACGCGCACGGGCCCGTCGGCCGGCCGCTTGTCGATGCCGGTGACGAAGCCGGGGGCGTCGGTGATGTCGGGCGCGGTCTGCGGACGGCCGAGGTTCACGGAGAGCAGGTGCATCCCCCGACGGTAACCGCCCCCGCCGACAGCGCTCAAAGCGGTTTCCGACCGGGACTCGCCTAGGCTGGGGGCATGTTCGACGCCCGCCACCTGCGCGTTTTCCGGGCCGTGGCCGCGACCGGCTCGTACTCCGCCGCCGCCCGCGAACTCGGCCTGACCCAGCCCGCCGTCAGCCAGCAGATGCGGGCGCTGGAGCAGGCGGCGGCCACGCCGCTGCTGGTCCGCGCGGGCCGGGAGCTGCGGCTGACCGAGGCCGGGCAGGCGCTCCTGCGGCACGCGGGCGGGATCCTCGCCGGGCTGGCCGCGGCGGAGGAGGAGGTCGCGGCGCTCGCGGGGCTGCGGGCGGGGCGGGTGCGGCTGGTGTCGTTCCCGAGCGGGAGTTCCACGATCGTGCCGGGCGCGCTGGCGGCGATGCGGGCGGCGCACCCGGGGACGCGGATCTCGCTGGTGGACGCGGAGCCGCCGCGGTCGGTGGGGATGCTGCGGGAGGGGGAGTGCGAGATCGCGCTGGCGTTCCGCTACCCGTCGGCGGCCGTGGGCGCGGGTACGGGGCCGGGCGCGCACGCGGGTACGGACCCGGCCGCGTCGGACCCGGCCGCCGCGGCTGAGTCGGCCGAGGTGGACGCGGAGGCGGACGGCTGGGACGGGCTCGTCGTCCGGCCGCTGCTCACGGACCGGCTGCTCTGCCTGGTGCCGGAGGACCACCCCGCCGCGGCCGCCGGCCGGGTCGAGCTGGCGGAGCTGGCCGGGGAGCCGCTGATCGCGGGCTGCCCGCGGTGCCGCCGGCACCTGGTGGAGCTGTGCGAACGGGCCGGCTTCGGGCCCCGTATCGACTTCGCGACGGACGACTACCCGGCGGTCGTCGGCCTCGTGCGCGCCGGGCTGGGGGTGGCGGTGCTGCCCGGGCTCGCGGTGCGGGCGGTGCCGCCGCGGGGGGTCGTCACCGTGCCGCTGGCGCCGGCGGCACGGCGGGAGGTGGTGGCGCTGACGCTGCCGGACCTGGCCCGGGTGCCGGCGGTGGCGGCGATGCTCGACCGGCTGGCGACGGCCGCCGCGCCCGCCCCGTAGCGCACGGTCTCAGTTGTGGTGTGTGGGCGCCGGTGCCGGCGCCCGGTGCCGGGCGCGGCCCAGCAGCTCCTCGCGCTCGTCCTCCGTCAGCCCGCCCCACACGCCGTACGGCTCACGAACCGCCAGCGCGTGCGCCGCGCACTCCGCGCGCACGGGGCAGCGCATGCACACCTCCTTGGCGGATGCTTCCCGTGCGCTGCGGGCGGCGCCCCGCTCCCCTTCCGGGTGAAAGAACAGCGAGCTGTCGACACCGCGGCAGGCTGCGATGAGCTGCCAGTCCCACAGATCGGCGTTCGGGCCCGGCAGACGGGAGAAATCAGCCATTTTGTATCACCTTGGAAGCGCCACGGAAGACCCCTAACGGTCGTGACACTACCTCTCCGGACTTACCAGATGTAAATAGTACTCATAGTGAAAATAGAAAACAGCTGATCAGAACGGGCTTAATTGGTGCATTCGGGTCGTGGCGCGGCGCGGCGTGGCGGCTCTTACTCCGTGACCGGTTCATCACCTAGAGTGGCGATGTGTGTGGCCCCGGTCCCCGCGGCGACAGCCGTTGCCACAGGTGCCGGAAGCCCCCGTAACTCTTTCGGGTGACCGTCGTTGAGAGTGCGGAAGCGGTTGACCGCGTTCGTCCCGGGCGCGCCCGATGAACGGTCGACCGCCGAAGGTGACGATACGTACCAGCCCTGGAGGCTCAAGGTGACGCGCATCAGCTCCGGAGGGCGGCCATGACTTCCGTCCTCGTTTGCGACGACTCCCCACTCGCCCGAGAGGCGCTTCGCCGCGCGGTCGCGACCGTGCCCGGCGTAGAGCGCGTGACGACGGCGGCTAACGGCGAAGAAGTGCTCCGCCGCTGGGGTGCCGATCGTTCGGACCTGATTCTGATGGACGTACGGATGCCCGGCCTCGGCGGCGTCGAGACCGTGCGCCGGCTGCTCTCCGCCGACCCGGGGGCGCGGATCATCATGCTGACCGTGGCCGAGGACCTCGACGGCGTGGCCCTCGCGGTCGCCGCCGGCGCCCGCGGCTACCTGCACAAGGACGCCTCCCGCGCCGAGCTGCGCGCCACCGTCACGCAGGCCCTCGCCGACCCGACGTGGCGGCTCGCGCCGCGGCGGCTGCGCTCCACCGAGATGGGGGCCGCGCCGACGCTCACGGCGCGCGAGATCCAGGTGCTCGAAGGCATGAGCCACGGGCGGTCCAACGCCGAGATCGGCCGCGAACTCTTCCTCTCCGAGGACACCGTGAAGACGCACGCGCGCAGGCTTTTCAAAAAACTCGGCGCGTCCGACCGCGCGCACGCCGTGGCGCTCGGGTTCCGCTGGGGTCTCGTACGCTGACCTGCCGCGCATCCGCCGCGCCGGGGGCCGGTGCCCCGGCCCTGCACACCCGTCCCGTACGCGGCGGCGGGCCCGCGGGCGGGGGCCGCGGGCCGCGGGACGGCCCGGTTTCGCGCGCGAAGGCGCATGCTTGAGGCATGGGTTCTTGTGGGCGGCGCGCAGGGGGCACAGCGGAATCCCGGACGGGGGAAGCGAAGGGAGGGCGCTCGTGGTGACTGTCCGCGCAGTTGCGCATAACGCTTCGGTCTACAACGACGGCCGCGATACCGCGGAACGTTCGGGGGCGAGGCACCATGGACGGATGCGCGGCAACGAGACCACTGTTTCCCAGACGGCCGAAAGGCCGGGCGAGATCAGGGGCCTCGTACAGCTTGCCGCCGAGGGCGACGAGCGCGCGACGCACGATCTGCTGGCCCACGTGCATCCGCTGGCGCTCCGCTATGTTCGCACGCGGCTGCACCGGTTGCCGGGCGACGCACGGCACTTCGTCGACGATCTCGCGCAGGAGGTCTGTATCGCGGTGCTCTGCGCGCTCCCGCGCTACCGCGACACCGGCCGCCCCTTCGAGGCCTTCGTCTTCGCCATCGCCGCGCACAAGGTCGCGGACCTGCAGCGGGCGGCGATGCGCGGCCCCGGCTCCACCGCCGTGCCCTCCGACGAGATGCCGGAGCGGCCGGACGACTCGCTGGGGCCCGAGGAGCAGGCGCTGCTGAGCAGCGACGCCGAATGGGCGAAGCAGCTGCTGGCGAGCCTGCCGGCGAACCAGCGGGAGCTGCTGCTGCTGCGGGTCGCGGCGGGCTTCAGCGCGGAGGAGACGGGCCGGATGCTCGGGATGACGCCGGGCGCGGTGCGGGTGGCGCAGCACCGGGCGCTGAGCAGGCTGCGGGCGCTGGCGCGCCAGTAGCGGCGGGCCGCCCGCGGCGTACGGACCGAAGGCCCGCCGGCCGCCGGACTTCGTACCTTCGTGCACCCGTCACCAGGCCCGTTACGGACCTGCCCGGCGCGCCGTTACCATGGTCAGTCCCATCGGGCAAGACCCACCGGAAGGGTGTCATGACAGAGCGCGCCGCCGACGTCCCTGACAAGTTCGCCACCATCGGGCTCACCTTCGACGACGTGCTGCTGCTGCCCGGTGCCGCCGACATGGCCCCGGGCGAGATCGACACCTCCAGTCGCGTGTCGCGGAACGTCAGGGTGAACATCCCGCTGCTCTCCGCCGCCATGGACCGGGTCACCGAGTCCCGGATGGCCATCGCCATGGCCCGCCAGGGCGGCGTCGGCGTGCTGCACCGCAACCTCTCCATCGAGGACCAGGCCAAGAAGGTCGACCAGGTCAAGCGCTCCGAGTCCGGCATGGTCGCCGACCCGATCACCATCCGCCCCGACGCCACCCTCGCCGAGGCGGACGCGCTCTGCGGCCGGTTCCGTATCAGCGGCGTGCCGGTGACCGACGAGGGCGGCCGGCTCGTCGGCATCGTCACCAACCGCGACATGGCCTTCGAGCCCGACCGGAGCGTCGAGGTGCGCTCGATCATGACGCCGATGCCGCTGGTCACCGGCCGGGTCGGGATCTCCGGCGCCGAGGCCGTGGAGCTGCTGCGCCGGCACAAGATCGAGAAGCTGCCGCTGGTCGACGACCGGGACGTGCTCAAGGGCCTCATCACGGTCAAGGACTTCGTGAAGGCCGAGAAGTACCCGAACGCCGCCAAGGACGACGAGGGCCGCCTGCTCGTCGGCGCGGCCGTCGGCGTCGCGGGCGACGCGTACGACCGCGCGCAGGCGCTCGTCGAGGCCGGCGCGGACTTCATCGTCGTGGACACCGCGCACGGCCACTCGCGGCTCGTCGGCGACATGGCCGCGAAGATCAAGTCGAACGCGGCCGTCGACGTCGTCGCCGGCAACGTCGCCACCCGCGACGCCGCCCAGGCGCTGGTCGACGCGGGCGTCGACGGCATCAAGGTCGGCGTCGGCCCCGGCTCCATCTGCACCACCCGCGTGGTCGCCGGCGTCGGCGTCCCGCAGGTCACCGCGATCTACGAGGCCGCGCTCGCCGCCCGGGACGCCGGCGTGCCGGTCATCGGCGACGGCGGCCTGCAGTACAGCGGCGACATCGCCAAGGCGCTCGTCGCCGGCGCGGACACCGTGATGCTCGGCAGCCTGCTGGCGGGCTGCGAGGAGTCCCCGGGCGAGCTGCTGTTCATCAACGGCAAGCAGTTCAAGTCGTACCGCGGCATGGGGTCGCTCGGCGCGATGCAGTCGCGCGGCGGCGCCACGTCGTACTCCAAGGACCGCTACTTCCAGGAAGAGGTCAAGAGCGACGACCAGCTGATCGCCGAGGGTATCGAGGGCCAGGTCCCGTACCGCGGCCCGCTCGCCTCCGTCGTCCACCAGCTGATCGGCGGGCTCCGGCAGTCCATGTTCTACGTCGGCGGGCGCACCGTCCCGGAGATGAAGGACCACGGCCGCTTCGTCCGCATCACCTCCGCGGGCCTGAAGGAGAGCCACCCGCACGACATCCAGATGACGACCGAGGCCCCGAACTACTCCCGCAAGGCCTGACCGGACCCGCCGGGGGATACTGGGGGCGGCAACCGTCTGGAAAGGGCAGTATTCGTGACCGAGATCGAGATCGGCCGGGGCAAGCGCGGGCGCAAGGCGTACGCCTTCGACGACATCGCCATCGTGCCGAGCCGGCGCACCCGGGACCCGAAGGAGGTCTCGATCGCCTGGCAGATCGACGCCTACCGCTTCGAGCTGCCCTTCCTCGCCGCCCCGATGGACTCGGTCGTCTCGCCGGAGGCGGCCATAAGGATCGGGCGCTTCGGCGGTCTTGGCGTGCTCAACCTCGAAGGGCTGTGGACCCGTTACGAGGACCCGGAGCCGCTGCTCGCCGAGATCGCCGCGCTCGACGAGCACGACGCGACGCGGCGGATGCAGGACATCTACGCCGAGCCGATCAAGGAGGAGCTGATCGGCCGGCGGCTGGCGGAGGTCCGCGAGTCCGGCGTGGTCACGGCCGCGGCGCTGTCGCCGCAGCGCACGGCGCAGTTCTCCAAGACCGTGGTCGACGCGGGCGTGGACATCTTCGTCATCCGCGGCACGACGGTCTCCGCCGAGCACGTCTCGTCGGCGGCCGAGCCGCTGAACCTCAAGCAGTTCATCTACGAACTCGACGTGCCCGTCATCGTCGGCGGCTGCGCCACGTACACGGCGGCACTGCATCTGATGCGCACGGGCGCGGCGGGCGTGCTGGTCGGCTTCGGCGGCGGCGCGGCGCACACCACCCGCAACGTCCTGGGCATCCAGGTGCCGATGGCGACGGCGGTGGCCGACGTCGCGGCGGCCCGCCGGGACTACATGGACGAGTCCGGCGGCCGCTATGTGCACGTCATCGCGGACGGCGGCGTCGGCTGGTCCGGCGACCTGCCGAAGGCGGTGGCGTGCGGGGCGGACGCGGTGATGATGGGCTCCCCGCTGGCGCGCGCGACGGACGCGCCGGGGCAGGGGCACCACTGGGGCATGGAGGCCGTGCACGAGGACGTGCCGCGCGGGAAGGTGATGAACCTGGGCGCGGTGGGGACCACGGAGGAGGTCCTGCTGGGCCCGTCGCACACGACGGACGGGTCGATGAACTTCTTCGGCGCGCTGCGGCGGGCGATGGCGACGACGGGGTACTCGGAGCTGAAGGAGTTCCAGCGCGTCGAGGTGACGGTGGCGCGCTCGCGCTGACACGGTTGCGCTGCGCCGCGGCACCGCCCCGGCGCTAGCGCACGCACCTCTCGGTCGCCAGCGCACGGCCCGCCGTGTCCTGCACCCGTACGCCGATGTCCTCGGGGGGCGAGTCCTGCGCGTCGCCGACCGCGTCCGCCGCCGTGCACACGATCTGGCGCAGGGCGGTGGGCGCGGGGCGCCATCCCCCCAGCACGGTCACCTCGGCACCGCCGCGTGCCCGGGAGGCGAGGCGCGGCGCGGGGAGGTTCTCCGGGACGAAGCTGACCAGACCGCGGTCCCGTTCGGCCCGGCTGGTGCCCTGGACGAGCAGGTCCATGGCGTGCTGCAGCCGGGCCGCACCGCCGCTGCCGCCCGCGGCTCCGGCGCTGCGCGAGACGCGTTCGAGACCGGTGGCAGCGTAGAAGTACACGTGCGTGACGGCCGCTTCCCGGCTGTCCGGCGCCGCCAGCCCGCTCGCCGGCGGCCCGGCCGCCGCGGGGCCGCTGTCGTCGATGCCGCAGCCGGCCGACGCCGCCAGGGGCAGCACGAGGAGCACCGACAGCACCGGCAGCAGCGACGGCGTACGCAGCCCCGTGCGCCCCGTGCGCCCCGTGAGTCCCTTCACGTTCCGTCCCGGGGGAGGTGGAGGGGAAGCTCCAGGGTGAACTCCGCGCCGCCGCCCGGCACGTTGGCCGCGGTGAGCGTGCCCCCGTGCAGGCGCGCGTTCTCGGCGGCGATGGCGAGGCCCAGGCCGCTGCCCTCGCTGCGGGTACGGGCCGCGTCGCCCTTGGTGAAGCGGTCGAAGACGTGCGGGAGCACGTCCGGGGGGATGCCCGGCCCGCCGTCGGTGACGGTGAGGACGAGGCGGTCGCCCTCGCCGCGGGCCCGGACGTGGACGGGGGCTGAGGGCCCGCCGTGGCGCAGGGCGTTGCCGACGAGGTTGGCGAGCACGACGTCGATGCGGCGCGGGTCGACGGTGGCGCGCAGCCCCGGGGCGACGTCGACGTCGACCCGCTCCTGCCAGTGGCGCAGGGAGAGGGTCTTGCGGACGAGTTCGCCGACGTCGATCTGGTCGCGGTGCAGGACGGCGGCGCCCGCGTCGAACCGGGAGATCTCCATGAGGTCGTCGACCATGCGGGCGAGCCGCCGGGTCTCGTCGGCGACCAGCCCGAGCGCCTCGGCGGTCTCCGGGTCCAGCCGTCCGGAGGCGGCGTCGGCGTCCAGCACCCCGGTCACGGCGGTCATGGCGGCGAGGGGCGTGCGCATCTCGTGCGACACGTCGGCGGCGAAGCGGCGTGCCCGGGCCTCCATGCCGCGCAGGGTCTCGGCGTCGGCCTGGAGGGTGGCGGCCATGCCGTTGAACGTGCGCGCGAGGTCGGCGAGTTCGTCGTTGCCCCGGGCGTCGATGCGCGTGTCCAGGGCGCCGGCGGCCATGTTCTCGGCGGCCGAGCGCAGCCGCCGCACCGGGCGCAGCACGCTGCCCGCCGCGAGGAGTGCGGGGACCGCGGAGAGCAGGACGACCGGCAGCGCACCGGTGCGCGCCGCGTCGACGAGCGCGGACACGTCCTGCTCCTCGGAGGCGAGCGAGAAGGCGGCGTAGACGACGAGCCCGGAGCGGCGGGACGGCTGGTCGGCGACCATGACGGGGACGGCGACGGCGAGCCACGGGTCGCCGCCGTGGTGGAAGCGCTGCGCGACCGCGTGCCGGGCCGGGGCCCCCGCCTCCCGCAGCCCGGCGGGCAGCGGCGCGGCCCGGCCGGTGGCGGAGACGAGGGGCCCGTCGCGGTAGGCGGCGGAGGTGTGCCAGGCGCGTGAGCCGCCGGAGCGGTCGAGCTGGAGGGCGAGGGCGCGCAGGTCGCGCTCGGCGGGCCGGGCCGGCAGGTCCGGTGCGAGCGAGTCGAGTTGACCCCGCAGGTCGTGGACGGCGCGGTCCCGGGCGCGGTCCAGGGTCGCGCCGCGCGCCTGGCGGACGGTGAGCGCGGCGGCGGCGAGCACGCTCAGCGCCGACACCAGCAGGAAGGCGACGACGAGGCGGGTGCGCAGGCCGCGGGGGACGAGCCGGCGGCGCAGCGGGGGGCGGTGCGGAGAGGGGCGGTTCACAGGGGCCCGAAGCGGTAGCCGAATCCGCGTACGGTCTGGACGTAGCGCGGCTTGCGCGGGTCGTCCTCGATCTTGGCCCGCAGCCGCATGACGCACGCGTCGACCAGGCGGGCGTCGCTGTAGTAGCTGTGCTCCCACACGTACTCCAGGAGCTGCTGGCGGCTGAAGGTCTGCCCGGGGGAGGCGGACAGGAACAGCAGCAGCTTGAGTTCGGAGGGGGCGAGGGTGACGTCCTCGCCGTGTTTGAAGACCTGCAGCCCGGTCCGGTCGATCCGCAGGTCGCCGACCGTGGTGGACGCCTCGGGCGAGCCGGCGGCGGACGTGAGGGGCGGTGCGACGCGGCGCAGCACCGCGCGCATCCGGGCCTCGATGAGTTCGTCGCTCGCCGGTTTGACGACGTAGTCGTCCGCTCCGGCCTCCAGTCCCACGACGACGTCGATGTCGTCGCCGCGCGCGGAGAGGATCACGATCGGCACCTGGCTGACCTCGCGCACGCGCCGGCACACCTCCAGACCGCTCATGCCGGGCAGCATCAGGTCGAGCAGCACGATCTCGGGCGCGAACGACGCCAGCGCCGCCAGCCCGTCCTCGCCCGTGCGGACGGCGTCGGTCTCGTGGCCCCGGCGGCGCAGTCCCAGCGTGACCCCCCGGCGCACGGCGGGGTCGTCCTCGATCAGCAGCACGCGTGTCATGGCGCGGACCCGTCTCCCTTCTCGTCCTGCTCGCCGCCTCCCCGTTCGCCGCCGCCGGTGCCGCGCGGGGACCCGAGCGGCACCGCGGATCCCGTTTCGTCACAGCGCACGCGCCACGGCCCGCCGGGCAGCCCGGACTCGTGGACCTGGACGACCACGTCCAGCGGGTCCCCGCCGCCCGGGATGCCCGGGGCCGCCGCCGCCGTGCACACCAGCTGGCTGACCGCCACCGCGTGCAGTTCCGACACCACCCACGGCAGGTACAGATCGGCGGTCCCCGCGGACGCCTCGGCACGTACCCGGCCCTCCGGCAGCCTGGTGACCAGACCCCGCGCCCGCTCGGCGCGCGTGGGCCCCGCCAGCAGCTCGTCCACCGCGGTCTGCACGTCGGCGCGCGGCGGCGCGGTCCGCGCCGCGGGCCAGGTGCCGTTCTGGGTCAGGTAGTACACCCGCAGGGGCGGAGCCGCGTCCGGGGCCCGGGCGCCCCGGGCCGGCTCGCCGGCCGCCGAGGGGCCGGTGTCCGCGATCCCGCAGCCCCCGGCCGCCGCCGCGAGCAGCGCGGCGGCGATCCGGCCGGGCGTCCCCGCCCCGGGCCGGAGGTGTCTCCGGGCGCCGCTCACAGCGGCGTCGTCCCCTGGTGGCGCCGCGCGGCCCGCGGGTCCGGTTCTTCTCGCATGGGACGAGTCTCGTCCATGCGCGGGCGTCCGCGGTGCATGGACTCAGGGAACCATCCCGGACCGCCGACCGGCCGGGCCGTCACCGGTTGCTCACATGACGGGGAACACGCCGTCATACGGACCGGGCGGTTCACCCGGCGGGGACACAGTGCGCACGGGCCGGGGACCGGCCCGTCACGGAACGCTCAACACGCGTTTCTACGCTGGCGCCCTCCCCTTCCCCGAGCACGAAGGAAGTACCGCTATGCCTGGTATGCCCGGATCTGCCGACCACCGCCCCGGCCGCGAGGAGATACTGCGCTCGCCCGGCTTCGGCCGGTACTTCACCGATCACATGGTGACCGTCGCCTGGGAGGCGGGCCGCGGCTGGCACGACGCGCGGCTGACCCGGTACGCGCCCCTGCCCATCGAGCCGGCCAACATGACGCTGCAGTACGCGCAGACGGTGCTGGAGGGCCTGAAGGCCCACCGCCGGTCCGGCGGAGCGGCGGCCGCCCTGCGCCCGCACGTCCACGCCCGCCGGTTCCAGGCGTCCGCGCGGCGGATGGCCATGCCCGAACTCCCGGAGGAGCTGTTCCTCAGGGCCCTGGACGCGATGGTGCGGGCGGACCGCGACTG
The DNA here is from genome assembly GCA_000514715.1 of Streptomyces sp. CNH099. GTDB lineage: Bacteria > Actinomycetota > Actinomycetes > Streptomycetales > Streptomycetaceae > Streptomyces > Streptomyces synnematoformans. Next base: position 27,170 of record AZWL01000035.1, read on the forward strand.
GATCCCGTCCGGACCCGGCCGGTCCCTTTACCTGCGGCCGTTCATGTTCGCCCACGAGAGCGGCTTCGGCGTCCGCGCCGCGGACTCGTATCTGTTCGTGGTCGTCGCCTCGCCGAACGACAGCTACTTCGGGACCGGCGCGCGCCCGGTGTCGGTGTGGCTGTGCGAGGACTACGCGCGGGCCGTGCCGGGCGGCACGGGCGCGGCGAAGGCCGGCGCCAACTACGCCGCCTCGCTTCTCGGCCAGGCTCAGGCCGCCGAGCACGGCTGCGACCAGGTGGTGTGGCTGGACGCCGTCGAACGGCGGTGGGTGGAGGAGATGGGCGCGATGAACCTGTTCTTCGTCTACGGCGACCGGCTCGTCACCCCCGCGCTGACGGGGTCGCTGCTGCCCGGCGTCACCCGCTCCACGCTGCTCGCCCTCGCCCGCGACCTCGGCTACCGCGCCGAGGAGGGGCGGATCTCCGCCGAGCAGTGGCGGCGGGACGCCGAGAGCGGCGCCCTGACCGAGGTCTTCGCCTGCGGCACGGCCGCCGGCGTCGCACCGGTCGGCTCGGTCACGTCCGCCGCGGGCACCTGGGCCGTGGGCGACGGCGGCGCGGGGCCCGTCACCGGCCGGCTGCGCGCCGAACTGCTGGCCCTGCAGGAGGGCACGGCGCCCGACCCGCACGGCTGGATGCACGAGCTGGGCGGCCCGGGGCCGGTGGCGCTCAGCTGGCCCGCCGCCGATCTGCGCGGGCTCCTGCGGACACCGGCCCGCTGAAACCTCGTCGACACGGCTCGGTGGAGCCCCTCACCCCAAGGACCGCACGTGCGCTCACTGCCCTCCCGCCTGCCCTCCCACCTTCTCCGCCCGCACCTCGTCGGCATCGCCGGCTCCGGCATGTCCGGGATCGCCAAGCTGCTGCTGCGCCGCGGCGCCCGCGTCACCGGCAGCGACCGGGACGGCGGCTCTCCCGTCGCCCACGCCCTGCGCGGGCTCGGCGCGGACGTCCGCACCGGACACGCCGCCGCCCATCTGCCCGCTGACGCGTCGAGCGTCGTCGTCTCCAGCGCCATCCCCGACGACAACCCGGAGCCGGCCCACGCACGCGCGAACGGCATCGCCGTCGTCCACCGCTCCGACGCGCTGGCCGCGCTCATGACCGGCCACCGCACCATCGCGGTGGCCGGCACCCACGGCAAGACCACGACGACGTCCATGCTCGCCACCGCGCTCACCGCGCTGGGGCGGGACGTCTCGTACGTCGTCGGCGCCGACCTGGACGCCCCCTGCAGCGGCGCCCACCAGGGCAGCCCGGACGAGGTGTTCGTGGCCGAGGCCGACGAGAGCGACCACAGCTTCCACGCCTACCGGCCGCACACCGCGGTCGTGCTGAACATCGAGTTCGAGCACCACGCCAACTACGCCAGCCTGGCGGACGTCTACGCGTCGTTCGCGACGTTCGTCGCGGGCATGCCCCCCGGCGCCCGTCTCGTCGTCTCGGCCGACCACCCCGGCGCCGTCGAACTGACCCGCCGGGCACGGGCCATGCCCCGTCCGCCGCGCGTCCTCACCTACGGCGAAAGCCCCGCGGCCGACGTCCGGATTCTCGCAGTCCGCCCCGACCCCGGCGTGCCGGGGGGCGGCAGCGCGGTCACCGTGCGGACCGACGGCGGCGACGTGTCGTTCAGCGTCCGGGTGCCCGGGGCCCACTACGCCCACGACGCCGTCGCGGCCCTCACCGCGGCCGTCGCCGAAGGCGTCCCGGCGGCCGACGCCGCCCCGGCGCTCGCCGCGTACACCGGGGCCAGACGGCGCCTGGAGCCGAAGGGCGAGGCGGGCGGCGTGCGGGTCGTCGACACGTACGCCCATCACCCCACCGAGATGGCGGCCGATCTCGCCGCGCTGCGCGAGGCCACCGGCGGACGCCGGCGGCTCCTGGTCGCCTACCAGCCCCACCTGTACTCCCGCACCCGGGCCCTGGGGGCCGCCATGGGCGAGGCGCTGGCGCACGCCGACCGTTCCCTCGTCCTCGACATCTACCCGGCCCGCGAGGAGCCGGTGCCCGGCGTGAGCAGCCGGCTCGTCCTCGACGCGGCGCGGCGCGCCGGTGCGGTCGCCGACGGCGTCTACACCCTGGCGGAGACCCCCGCGGCCCTCGCCCGGCTGGCCCGGCCGGGGGACGTGATCGTCACCATGGGCGGCGGCGACATCACCCTGGCCGGACCGGAGGTACTCCGCCGCCTGCACGCCGCGGCGGGCGCACGATGATCCGCCGGACGGCCTCGACCGCCGCGAGCCGGTACCGCACCGGCTTCCCTCCCCCGGCCCGTCCGCGTGCGCGGAGCGCCGCGCCCGCGCCGGCCCGCCTCCGCCGGGTGGTCGAGGACGGCGTCGGCCGGGGCGTCTACCCGGGCGCGGCGTGGGCGGTCGGCGACGCCTCGGGGGTGTGGGCCCTGGAGGCGACCGGCAGGCTCGGCGACCTCGCCGGAGACGCACAGACCCGCCCCGACACCCTCTTCGACGTCGCCAGCCTCACCAAGATCCTCACCACCTGGACGGCCTTCGGGGACCTGTGGCAGCGCGGCCTCGTCGACCTCGACGCCCCGCTCGGCACCTACTGGCCCGACACGACGGCCGCGCCCGTGGGCCGGCTCACCGCCCGGCACCTGCTCACCCACACCGCCGGCCTCCCGCTGCGGGCCCAGCTCAAGCGCCTGTACGGGAAGGCCCCGGACGCCATCCGCCGCGGTGTCCTCGCCGAGGAGTTGGCCGGGCGGCCGGGTACGGCGGTCGAGTACACCGACCGGGCCGCGCTCATCCTCGGCTTCCTCACCGAACACCTCGCCGGCCAGCGTCTCGACGCGCTGGCGGCGCGCCTGTGGGACGCGCTCGGGCTCGACGCGACCCGCTACGGCCCGCTGCCCCTCGACGCCGTCGCCAACTGCGCGCCCACCGAGTTCGACCCCGAGACCGGCACCCGGCCGCGCGGCTCCGTCCACGACTTCTCCGCCCGCCTGCTGGGCGGCTCGTGCGGCAGCGCGGGGGTCTTCTCCACCGCCGCGGACCTCGGCCGCTTCCTGCGGCACGTGCTCGGCGCCCCGGCCGAAGGCGGCCACCCCGGCGTCCCGGCGGAGTGGACCCGGTACTCGCTCCGGGACCACACCGGCCCGCTCACCCCCACCCGCGGGCTGCTGTGGCAGCTCGCCCCCGGCACGGAGCCGGCCTCCGGCATCTGGATGCACTCCGGCTTCACCGGCACCGCCATGTGGCTGTGCCCGCGGCTGGAGCGCTGGGCGGTGCTCCTCACCAACAAGGTCTACTACTCGCGCCGGCGGCAGCCCCTCGCCGGGATCCGGGACGCGTTCCGGGCCCTGGTCTTCGGCTGAGGGTGCGGGGGTGCGCGGCGGGTGCGGAGGGTTGCCGTCCCTGGCAGGTCGGGGGTTTGTCCAGACCTGGGTCGTCACCATGTGCGTGGGAAGTGTCACGCTCCGCGGGCGTGACGTTTCAGCGGGGTCCCGGCGCTGTCCTTGTGGAGGCACAGTCGACGAGCCTGGAGGGGAATCCCATGGAGCGGACGAGCGAGTTGCCCGACGCGGCGGGGATGAGCCGGTACGTGGAGGGGGTGGTGGCCGAGTGGTTGCGGGGGGAGCGGCGGCTGCCGCTGGACTACTCCGTGGAGAGCCTGCGCGTCGCGGACCGGATCGTGGCCGGGATACGGGCCGGACGGGGCGCCGACGAGCGGACGGTGGCGCGGGCGCTGCGGGGGGTCGGGGCGTACGTCGGGGAGGTGATGGTGCGGGCCGGGGGCGGGAGTTGGGTCGACCTCGACAGCCGGCAGCGGGACTACTTCGAGCAGCCCGTCGGGGTGCGGATGCCGGACGGGCGGGTGTGGAACCCGCTGGGGCGCGCGATGCGGCGCTACGACCGGGGGAAGGGCGGTCGCGAGTCGCTGTACGTGTTCTACCTGCTGCTGCACGGGCGGATGGGCGGGGTCGTGCGGGGCGTACGGTAGGGCGCCCGCCGGGTCGGCAACGACGCAGGGCCGGGGCCGCGTTCGTCGCGGTGCCCCGGCCCTGCGCCGTTGCGGAGTGCGGTTGCTTCAGCTGCTGCCGAGGCGCTTCGTGATCCCGAAGCCCGCCGCGCCGCCGATGGCGTACATCACCGCCACGATCGCGTCGAAGTCCTCCTTGAAGCCCTCCCTCAGCGCGTCGAACTCGTCGGTGAACGCCGACACCACGCCGATGTGGCCGTCCGTCCAGTGGTTGATCATCAGCGCGTAGCCGAGGAACTGGCCCATGATCGCGCCGAGGATGCCGAGCACGGCGGCGACGAAGGGCAGCGCCGGGTTCCGCCCGCCGAGCTTGCCGAACGCGAGGCCGACCAGGATGCCGGCCGCGGCGGCGGGGTACGCGTACAGCGTGTACTCGCCGTTGTCCTCCGCGGTGGCCCGCATGATGCCGGCGAAGATGGCGGCGCCGACGAGCATCGCGACGATGCCGACGGCCACGGCGAGGCCGACGTTGCCCGTGCTGGGCGGGGGCGGCGGCGGGGGCTGCTGCCCGTACGGCTGCTGGCCTGGGGCGCTGTACGGCTGCTGCCCCGGCGCGCCGTACGGCTGCTGGCCTGGGGCGCCGTACGGCTGCTGGTTCGGCGCGCCGCCGGGGCCCGGTTGCTGCTGATACGGCTGGGACATGAGGACTTCCCCCCGGAGTTAAGGATCTGCCGTACCCGGAGACAGGTGGGCGCGGTCAGAGTGACAACGCGCGAGACGCTAGCAGTTGAGCGGGGACCGACAACAAGCCCTTATGGGGAGTCGTGACGCGACTGCGACATCTTGTTTCGAATCTCGGACACCCGCTGGCTGACCAGGAACGCTTCGGCTCCGGCGACCAGAAGGAACGACATGTCGTTCTTCCCCAGCACCTCGGCGTTCCAGAAGTCGTACGCCTCGCCGACGTCGGCCGTGCCGAGGTACACCGCGGTCGCCGTGATCTGGGTGAGGAGTACGCCCACGAGCGCCACGGGGATCGCCACGAGCGCCGCGCCGCGGGTCCGCTCGCCCGCGCGGCCGACGGCGGCGCCGACGAGGAGGCCGAGGGCCAGCGCCCAGTAGCCCAGCTCCAGGCCGCGCTCGCCCACCAGGCCCTGCGTGACTCCCAGGACCAGCGCTCCCGCCACGGTGGCGGCGGCGCCGACGGCGAGTGCCTGCAGCAGCCGGGGGCGGCTGTCGGCCGTCGTCATCACCGCGTCACCCATACGGCCGAACGGTAGCAGTTCCGGCGGCGGACATCCGGTTGCGGCACCCGGTGGGGCGGGTGATCCCCCGGTCTGCCGCGGGCGGGCCGCCGGCCCGCTGCGGGCCCGGTCCCGGCCCGCCGCCGGCCCGCCCGCCGTCCGCCGCGGGCCCTCCCGCGCCGGCTGGCCCGTCACAGCCGGTGTGCCGCCCCCGGCGGCGCCGCCCCGCGGGTGTCCAGCAGCAGCTGCGCCTTCACCGCCAGCGCCTGCAGGTCGTACGTCCGGTGCGGCTGCAGCAGCACCGTCAGGTCCGCGTCCGCCGCCGCCTCGTACAGCGCCCCCGCCCGCGGCACCGGCCGGCCCAGCACCTGCCACGCCGTGACGTACGGGTCGTGGAACCCCACGCGGGCGCCCAGCTCGGTCAGCCGGGCCGCGACGTCGCCGGCCGGGGTGCGCTCCAGGTCGGCGACGTCCGGTTCGTACGTGACGCCGAGGAGCAGCACGCGGGCGCCGCGGGCGGACTTGCCGTGCTCGTTGAGGAGCTGGGCGCAGCGCTGGACGACGTACCGCGGCATCCGGCCGTTGACCTCGCGGGCGAGGTCGACCATCCGCAGCGGGTGGTCGAAGCCGGGGGCGGTGCGGCCGCCGGGGTGCGGGACGCGGACGGGGACGCGGTCGGGGTCGACGGGCACCCCGTGGCCGCCGACGCCGGGGCCGGGGCGGTAGCTGGGCGCGGTGCCGAACGGCCGGGTCTCGGCGCAGCGGATCACGTCCCACAGGTCGATGCCCCGGTCGTGGCAGAACCAGGCCAGCTCGTTGACGAGGGCGTGGTTCACGTGCCGTACGTTGCCCTCCAGCAGCCGCACCGTCTCCGCCTCGCGCGGCCCCCGGGCCCGTACGACCCGCTCGGCGAACCGCCCGTAGAACGCCACCGCCGCCTCCGTGCAGGCCGGGGTCAGCCCGCCGACGACCTTCGGCGCGGGGGCGGTGTCGGCCGGGTCGAGGGGGCCGGGGGAGTACGCCAGGTGGAAGTCGCGCCCGGCGCGCAGCCCGGAGCCCTGCTGCAGGAGGGGGCGCAGGAGGTCCTCGGTGCTTCCGGGGTAGGTGGCGGACTCCAGCAGCACGGTGGTACGCGGCTTGAGGTGCCGCGCAAGCTCGCGCCCCGCGTCGGCGACCGGCCCGAGGTCGAGCGCGCCGTCGTCGGCGAGCGGGGTGGGCACGCAGATCACGGCGGTACGGGCGCCGCCGAGGTCGGCGGGGTCGGCGGAGGCGCGGAAACCGGTGGTCAGGAGCTTGCGCACCGCGGCCGCCGGCAGCGAGCCGCCCGTCGGCGGGCGGCCGGCGGCGAGGGCGTCGACGGCGCGCGGGTCGGGGTCGTATCCGACGACGGAGAAGCCGGCCGTGGCCGCGGCGCGGGCGAGCGGCAGGCCGTGGTGGCCGAGTCCGATGACGGCGACGTCTGCGGGCATGTCTGCGGGGCGTTCCTTCCCGTGGTCCCCGGACCTGAGCCGGAGTGGGTAGAGGCTCTTGTCAGGCTACGGGCATATATGACTGTTATTCAGTATTGGGCGCTTTGCGTCGTCTGCGGCGTTGCGCACGCGGCCCGTACGGTGGCTGTCCGCCGCGGGGGCGGACAGAATCGGACGTGGGCACGTTGGGCTGCCGCAACGGGGCGACAGGACTGGAGGCATCCGTGAAGACAGCGGTACTGGGGCCGGCCGAGCGCGGTGAGGCCCTCGCACAGATGGCGGAGCGCGAGCTGGACGTGCTGGTCGTCGGCGCCGGCGTGGTCGGCGCGGGCACCGCGCTGGACGCGGCGACCCGCGGGCTGGCCACCGGGCTGGTCGAGGCGCGGGACTGGGCGTCGGGCACGTCGAGCCGGTCCAGCAAGCTCATCCACGGCGGGCTGCGCTATCTGGAGATGCTGGACTTCGCCCTCGTCCGCGAGGCGCTGAAGGAGCGCGGGCTGCTCACCGAGCGCCTCGCCCCGCACCTGGTCAAGCCGGTGCCGTTCCTCTACCCGCTGCAGCACCGCGCGTGGGAGCGGGCGTACGCGGGCTCCGGCGTGCTGCTGTACGACGCGATGTCGATGTCCCGCGCCCACGGCCGCGGCATGCCCGGCCACCGCCACCTCTCCCGCTCGCACGCGCTGCGCGTCGCGCCGTGCCTGCGCAAGGACGCGCTCGTGGGCGCGTTGCAGTATTACGACGCGCAGGTCGACGACGCGCGGTACGTCGCCACGCTCGTGCGCACCGCCGCGCAGTACGGGGCGCACGTCGCCAACCGCGCGCGGGTCGTGGGCTTCCTGCGCGAGGGCGAGCGCGTCGTCGGCGCGCGGGTGCACGACCTGGAGCAGGGCGGGGAGTTCGAGGTGCGCGCCCGGCAGGTCGTCAACGCGACCGGCGTGTGGACGGACGAGACGCAGGCGATGGTCGGCGAGCGCGGGCAGTTCCACGTACGGGCGTCGAAGGGCATCCACCTCGTCGTACCGAAGGACCGCATCCACTCCACGACCGGGCTCATCCTCCGTACGGAGAAGAGCGTCCTGTTCGTCATCCCCTGGGGCCGGCACTGGATCATCGGCACCACGGACACCGACTGGGACCTCGACAAGGCCCACCCCGCCGCCTCCTCCGCCGACATCGACTACCTGCTGGAGCACGTCAACTCCGTCCTCGCCGTGCCGCTGACGCGGGACGACGTCGAGGGCGTGTACGCGGGCCTGCGGCCGCTGCTCGCCGGCGAGTCGGACGCGACGAGCAAGCTGTCGCGCGAGCACACCGTGGCGCACCCGGTGCCCGGGCTCGTCGTGGTCGCCGGCGGCAAGTACACGACGTACCGGGTCATGGCCGAGGACGCCGTCGACGAGGCCGTGCACGGGCTCGACCAGCGCGTCGGGCCGTGCGTCACCGAGGAGGTGCGGCTGCTGGGCGCGGAGGGGTACGCGGCGCTGTGGAACGCGCGGGCGCGGACGGCGGCGCGTACGGGGGTGCACGTCGTACGGGTGGAGCACCTGCTGAACCGGTACGGGGCGCTGGCCGGGGAGGTGCTGGAGTTGATCGCCGGGGACCCGTCGCTGGGCGCGCCGCTGAGCGGCGCGGACGACTACCTGCGCGCGGAGGTCGTGTACGCGGCCTCCCACGAGGGCGCACGCCATCTCGACGACGTGCTGACGCGGCGCACCCGCATCTCCATCGAGACCTTCGACCGCGGTACGCAGTGCGCGGCCGAGGTCGCCGAGTTGATGGCGCCGGTGCTGGGCTGGGACCGGGACCAGGTCGAGCGCGAGGTCGCGCACTACGAGAAGCGGGTGGAGGCGGAGCGCGAGTCGCAGCGGCAGCCCGACGACCAGACGGCGGACGCGGCGCGGCTGGGGGCGCCGGAGATCGTGCCGCTGTAGCCGTGGCGGTCGTGCGCCCGTCACCGTGCGACCGCCGCCGTGCCGCCGCGGGGGTGTCGTTGGTCGCATAGCCGGGTCTCTTTGTAGGTGCATGTAAGCGCGCGGGCAGGGGCCTTGGGCTGCGCGGACGCCGTGAAAAGGCCTGTCGGGGACGGAAGATCGATCACGGCAAAACTCGCCCGGCGGACAGGGGTGTCCGTGCGATGGGACACAATGGAGGTTCTGCCGGGGTGAATCGCTGAGGGGATCGATGGGGCGCGAAGGGGACGGCGCGACAGGTCGGCTGCTGGCCGGCCGTTACCGGCTCGGGGAGGTGCTCGGCCGCGGCGGCATGGGCACCGTCTGGCGTGCCACGGACGAGGTGCTGGGCCGCGCGGTCGCGGTCAAGGAGCTGCGCTTTCCCACCAGCGTGGACGAGGACGAGAAGCGCCGCCTCGTCACGCGAACGCTCCGCGAGGCCAAGGCGATCGCCCGGATCAGGAACACCGGCGCGGTCACGGTCTACGACGTCGTGGACGAGGACGACCGCCCGTGGATCGTCATGGAGCTGATCGAGGGCCGCTCGCTCTCCGACGCCACCCGCGACGACGGCCCGCTCACCCCGCGGCGCGCCGCCGAGGTCGGCCTCGCCGTGCTCGACGTGCTGCGCTCGGCCCACCGCGAGGGCATCCTGCACCGCGACGTGAAGCCGTCCAACGTGCTCATCTCCGACGACGGCCGCGTCGTCCTCACCGACTTCGGCATCGCGCAGGTCGAGGGCGACCCGTCGATCACGACGACGGGCATGCTCGTCGGCGCCCCGTCGTACATCTCGCCCGAACGCGCCCGCGGGCAGAAGCCGGGGCCCGCGTCCGACCTGTGGTCGCTCGGCGGGCTGCTGTACGCCGCCGTGGAGGGGCACCCGCCGTACGACCTGGGATCGGCCATCGCCACCCTGACCGCGGTGATGACCAAGCCCGTCGACCCGCCCAAGAACGCCGGTCCCCTGGAGGACTGCATCTACGGGCTGCTGCGCAAGGACCCCGACGAGCGGCTCGACGACGCCGGTGCGCGGGCGCTGCTGCGCGCGGTCGTCGACGCGCCGGAGGACGAGCCGGGCGGCCCCTCGGCCGCGACGGCGCCGACGACGGTGGTGCCGCTGCCGGTCGTGCCGGACGCGGGGGCGGGGTCCGTCCCGCCGCAGGCGCCGAAGCCGTGGAAGAAGACGGCGCGGAAGAAGGCGGAGCGCAGGGACGCGGGCCGGACGGACGCGGCGCGGGCCGGGACGGCGCGTACGGACGCGGAGCCGCAGGGCCGGCGGAGTGCGGCGAAGCGGGCCGGGACGGCCGCGGGTGCCGGGGGCGCCGTCGCCGCCGGTGCGGCGGCGGCGCGGGCTTCGGCGCCGGCCGGGGCACCGGCCCCGCCGCGCCCGGCGGCCCGGCCCCGTACGCCCGATCGTCCGACGTCGCCGCCCCGGCAGTCCGGCGGCGCGGAGGAGTCCGGTACGCGCGCGGCTGCCGCCGGTTCGGCGGGTACGGGTACGGGCGTCGGTGCGGCCGGCTCGGGTTCCGGCGGCGGTGCCGCCGGGGCCGGCGGGGCGTACGCCGACGAGGGCGCCGCCGCCCGTACGACGTCCGCCGCCGCACCTCCGCCGCCGGCCGCCGCGGCCGCGGCCCGGGCGCGGGCGGGCGCCCGAGCGCTCTCGGCCCGGGTGGCCGCGCTGCCCCGGCGCACGCTGGCCGTCATCGCCGCCGTGGTCGCGCTGGCGATCCTCGGCACGGTCCTCGCCGTCGCGCTCGGCGGCGGCGACTCCGACTCGGGCTCGTCCGGCAGCGAAGGCGGACAGAGCGCCGGCGCGGGCGCGCAGGACGGCAAGGAGGGGCAGCAGGGCAAGGACGGCAAGGACGAGGCCGGCTCCGGCAAGGACGACGCCCAGGACGAGAAGCGGCAGGGGCAGGACGACGACGAGGACGGCGGCGCGGCCGACGACGAGGACGGCGGCGCCGGCCCGGGCCAGGGCTCCGGCGACGACGAGGGCAAGGGCGAGGGCGACGGTTCCGGCGAGGGCTCCGCCGGCCTCCCCGACGGCTACGCGACCCTCACCGAGCCGGAGTTCAGCTTCTCCGTGGCCCTCCCCGACGGCTGGCAGCGCACCGACACCTCGCCCGGCGGGGGCGGCGCGATCTTCAGCGGGTCCTCCGGGTTCCCCCGCGTGCAGATCGACTTCACGTCCCAGCCCAACAACACCCCGGGCGGAGCGCTGTCGAACTGGCGCGACATAGAGGACGCCGTGCGGTCGTCCAGCCCCGGCTACCGCCGGATCTCGATGAAGGAGATCGAGTGGCGCGGTTATCCGACCGTCGCGGACTGGCAGTTCAGCCGGATACAGGACGGGCAGCGGATACGGGTCCTGGACCGCGGGTTCGCCGTGGACGACACCCACGGCTACGCGATAATGATCAGCTGCCCGGCCGACGAGTGGAACGGCGCGGAGTGCCGGGAGCTGCGCGACACGGCGTTCGAATCCTTCAAGCCGGTCGACTAACCCGCGCGAGCAGGGCGCAGACCCACCGTCGAGCACGTATCGTGATGTCTCGCGGACCGTACGCATCCGGACCAGGCTGAATACCGACCGCATTCGGCCCGGCCTCAGGCTCGTTGCGCGGTTGTGGGGAGGCGTTCGTGGACGACTACGCGGGCCGGGTGCTCGCCGACCGTTACCGGCTACCGGCTGCCGTCGACGCCGAACCCATCCACACGCGCGCCTTCGACACGTACAGCGGGCAGGACGTCCTCATCGGACAGGTGCCGCTGCCGGAGATCGTCGAGGCCGAGCTGATAGAGGACGGCGGCCCCGGCGCGGACCCCTCCGGGTACGGGGACGGGACGGGCCGGAGCGCGGCGAGCACGGTGGTGCAGCGGGCGATGGACGCCGCCCGCGCGGCCGCCGCGATCCCCGACCACCCCCGGCTGGCGCAGGTCTTCGACGTGTTCGAGGAGGGCGGCAGCCTCTGGATCGTCAGCGAGCTGGTGCCCGCGCGGACGCTCGAAGGGCTGCTGGAGGAGCGGCCGTTGAGCCCGTACCGCGGGGCGGAGGTCGCGGCGGACATCCTCACCGCGCTGCGCGCGCTGCACACGCACGGCTGGACCCACCGGAACATCACGACGCGCACGGTGCTCGTCTGCGACGACGGCCGGGTGGTGCTGACCGGGCTGGCGTCGGCCGCGGCGGAGGAGGCGCTGTGCGGGTACGACCCGCTGCCCCCGCCGCCGGGCCACGGCGAGCCGCCGCGCCCCTCCGGCAGCCCGGGCCCCCCGCCCGGCGTGACGCCCGCCCCGGGCCCGGGTCCGGGCTTCCCCGGCGACCCGGCGGACGGCCGCCTGCCGCAACTCCCGGACCCGGCGACGGGGTTCCTCCCGGCGCAGGACGCGGCGCGGGGGGCGGCGGGACGGCAGGAGAGCGGTGTCTTACCGCCGGGACCGGGGTGGAACGACGGCCCGGGACCGTACGGGGACGGTGCGGCCGGCGCGGACGCGCGGGGCGGGGCGGGCCCGTACGGCACGCCGCCGTACGACGAGGACGACGAGGTGTGGCGCTCGGCTCCGTACGGGCCGGTGGGCACGGGGGCCGCGCCGGGCGCGCCGGGCGGTGCGGCTTACGGCGAGGGCCCCGGGGAGCCGGACGAGGGTGCCGACGGGTGGCCGTTCGGTGCGTGGCAGCAGGGCGGCGCGGCCGGGAGCGGTGCCGGTGGTCCCGGTGGTCCCGGTGGTCACCGCGGGCAGGGTGTCGGCGCGCCGGGCGGCGGGCAGGGGCAACAGCCGCGGGGCAGACCGCAGGGGGGCGGGCCCTCCGGCGGACAGCACGTAACCGGGGCCCACGGCGGGCCCTCGGGCGGCGGTGCGCGGGGCGGTCCGGCTCAGGCAGGCGTGCCTGCCGGTGGCGGTGCGCGGGGCGGTCCGGCTCACGGAGGCGGGCACGCCGGTAGCGGCGCACGCGGCGGTCCGGCGGCGTACGGGAACCCGGGGCCGGGGCCGGGGCCGGGGCAGGAAGCGGTGCGGTCGCAGCACACGCAGCCCGCGGGCCCCGCGGGGCGGCCCGGGGGCCACCCGCGCGGTGGATCCGCCCCCGCCTCGGGTGGGGGCGGGCAGGCCGGGGACGGGGTGCCCGCGGCGCGGGCCGGGGTGATGGCCGCGTACCAGGCCGGTACGCGGGCCGCCGAGGCGCGGCTCGCCGCCGGTGCCGGTGGCCCGGGGCCGCAGCGGCCCGCGCGTCCTGCGGTGCCGGGGCAGCCGGCGCGTACGCCCGAGGCCGGTCCGCCCGCGCGGCCGGGCGGCGCGAGGCCGTCCGCCGGGGCGGCGGGCCCGGTGTACAGCGACCGCATCGACATCGGCGGCAACCGCCAGGCCCGGGACGGCGCCGCCAACCCGGCCCCGCAGGCGGCCGGTTCGCCGGACGCGGGTGCCCCCTGGGACGACCTGCCGACGGACGAGGGCGGCGACGGCTACGACGAGTACGGCACCGCGGACCCCTACGGCCCCGCGGCACCGGCCGCCCGCGGCGGTCCGGGCGCCTCCGGCGCTCCCGGGCACGGCCCCGGCGCTTCCGCGGAGTCGGGCGGGATGCGCGAGCAGGGCGCGCCTGGTTCGCACCGGGGCGCGGGGACGCACGGCGGCTCCGGCGCACGCGCGCCCGGGGAAGGTCTCGGCCCGTACGGTCGCTCCGGCGCTCCCCGCGGCGGTCCGGGCGCGGTCGGTGATGCCGGCCACGGCGCTTCCCGGGGGCCCGGTGGCCCCGGGGCGTACGGCGGGCCCGGGGGCTCGGGTGCGCGCGGTGGTTCCGGTCCGCCCGGCGGTGCGGGTGGGCGGTCTGGCGCGTCCGCGGAGTCCGGTGGTCCCGGCGCACCCGGGCCCGGTGGCTACCGTGGGGCCGGGGGGCATCCCGGTAGTCGGCAGCGCGGCGTCTCCGGGGCCGGAGCCGCTCCCGGACCCGCACCAGGCGCCTACCGCTTCGCCGAGCCCGAGCCCGGCCCCCCGCAGCACACCCTCCCCGACTCACTGCCCGGCGGCGCCTCCTACGGCGGCAGCCTCCCCGGCGTACGGCCCGGCGCCTCGATCGCCGTGCCGGTCGGCGCGCAGCCCGTGCCCGCGGGCGCCGACGGACGGCCCGGCGCCGAGGCCGGCCCCGGGGCCGGCCGTGCCGCCCGCTATCCCGGGCCCGGCACCCGGCTCGCCGCCGAACGCGCGCGGCAGACGCGGATGCAGGTCGTCGGCGCCGTGACCGAGCGCTGGGCGCCCGAGCAGGCCGGCCCGATCCACGAGCACTGGCAGCTCGCGCCCCCCGTCGGCCCCGCCGCCGACCTGTGGGCGCTCGGCGCGCTGCTCTTCCGCGCCGTGCAGGGGCATCCCGCGTATCCCGAGGAGGACGTCGCCGAGCTGGTGCAGCTGGTCTGCTCGGAGCCCGCCGCGCACGCCGAGGAGTGCGGGGCGCTGCGTCCCGTCGTCGAGTCGCTGCTGCGCCAGGACCCCACAGAGCGGCCGGACTTCGAGGAGTTGCGCGGCTGGCTGCGGTCCCTGATCCGCACCGCGCCCGAGCCCGGCATCGGCAGCCGCACGGTCACCGTGCCGCAGCACGGCACGGGCCGCGGCGGCGACCCGCGGCGGCTGCCGATACTGCGCCGCCGCGGCGAACTGATGCGTCGGCGGCGCGCGAACAAGGCGCCGGTCCCGGTGCACGCGAAGCACCGGCGCCGCCGTTCGCGCCGCGGCCCCCGCGGGCCGCGGAGCCTGGGCCGTACGCTGATCGCGCTGATCTTCGTCGCCATGGCCGGGGCGATCGCGTACGCGGCGATGTTCATGCCGCAGGCCGAGGAGGGCACCGGCAACCAGCGCGGCTCGATCGGCGCCGGGCCGGGCGGTGAACCGGGCGAGTCGGCTGCGCCGCCCACGGACGACCCCGATCCGAACGAACCGGAGGAACGCCGCCAGCCGAAGGAGTCCGACGACCCCGACAAGCCGAAGGGCGACGGGCAGAACGGCGGCCAGGGCGACGGCGGCGCGGGCTCCACGCTGCCCGAGGGCTTCACGCTCCGCGAGGACCCGGCGGGCTTCGAGGTCGCCGTCCGCGAGGACTGGGAGCGGGTAGCCGAGAACGACAGCGGCCGGATCCGCTACGTCGGCGGGGACTACGAACTCGTCATCGTCCCCGGCCGCGACGGCGTCGACGAGTTCGGCAGCGACCCCCTGGCGTACCAGCAGCAGAGCGAGCCGGAGCTGGACCCGTACCGGGACGCGGCGTGGGCGCAGGCCGACGGGCTGCAGCTCATCACGGTCGGGCAGCGGGTGATGGCGGAGGGGGAGTTCGACTGGACGGAGAGCGGCGGGCGGCAGATGCACGCGCGCAACCTGGCGTCGATCTGGGGCGACAGCTACCACGTGGTGCTGCTGATCGGGGCGGACGGCAAGGACGCGGAGGTGGAGCGGTTCCACCGGATCGCCGCCGACAGCTACCGCCCGACGGAGTGAGCGTGCGGCTCCGCGCCCGGGCCGGCCCGGGCGCGGAGCCGGACACACGAAAGCCTCCCCAGCCTCAGCTTCCCCGCACTCCCGAGCTTCCCCGCACTCCCGCCCCAGGGTAGGCCGCCCCTCCGACAAGACGCCGTGCGACGGCCGTCGGAGGGCCACGGGTCTGGGGCGTACGGCGGCGGGGACACCGCGCTCCGCCCGCGACAGCCCGCAGCCGACGACCGAGGCCGTCAGCCCCCCGCTACCGGAAGCCGGGGGACGGCGGGGCGCTCTCCGCGGACGGCACGCCCGGGGCTCCGCTGTGCTCGCCGTTCCGCGCCGGCGTGGGGATCTCGCTGGGGGCCACCTCCGACGGCGGCGTCGGCGTGGCCGACGGCGGCGGGTCGCTGGGCGGGGCGGCGGGCCCGGGGCGGCCCTCGGAGCCCCCCGGCCCGGTCAGGCCGACGGCGACGGTGACGGCGAGGGCGGCCACCGCCAGCGCGCTGCCGGCCGAGGCCACGGCGCGGCGGCGGCGGATACGGCGTCCGCCGGCGACGGCCGCGTCGGTGACGCTGGGCAAGGACGGCGCCGCGGAGTCGTCCACGATCTCCGCGAAGGCGCGCTGCAGGGCGGCGGAGTCGCGCTCGCTCGTCTCCCGCCCCATCCCCGGCTCCACCTCCCGCTCCGCTTCCCGCCTCGTCTCCCACCTCATCGCCCGCCTCACCTTCCGTTCACCTCGTGGGCGAGCGTTCCCAGGAGCTGACGCAGCCGGCGCAGTCCCCGCGCGCTCTGGCTCTTGACGGTTCCCGGGGTGATCCGGAGCGCCTCGGCGGTCTGCTCCACGCTCCAGTCCTCCCAGAACCGCAGCACCAGCACCGCCCGGTACCGGGGCGGCAGCTCCATCAGCGCCGCCTGCATCACCAGCCGCAGCTCCCGGGTGGTCGGGGGCGCCGACTGCTCCTCGGGCACCGCCTCCACCAGTTCCTCGCGCCAGACCCCGCGGCGGTGCTGGTCGATGAAGACGCGGGTGAGGATGGTACGGGCGTACGCCTCCACGTTGCCGTCCCGGCGGACCCGGCCCCAGGCCGCGTAGAGCTTCATCAGCGTGGTCTGGGTCAGGTCCTGGGCCTGGTGCCAGTCCCCGCAGAGCAGGTACGCGCTGCGCCTGAGGTGTGCCTGCCGGGCCTCGGCGAACTCGCGGAACTCGCGCTCCCGTACTGCTTCCCGCACCCACCCCGCCCTTCGGCGCATCCGACACTTCTCACCCTGCTCTACGGGAGCGGGCCCCGGGAGGTTGCACGCCGCGCGGCGGAGATTTCCGCGGTACGGACCGTGCAACCCGGCGCGTTCCCGGCTCCGTACTCCTCTCACGAAAGGGCTCCGGCGGCGACCGGGGCCGGTCCACCCACCTCGTATGAGGAGTCCCCCTTGACGACCCGTCACACCAAGCGTTCGCGGCGGCTGATCTTCGCGACGGCCGCCGCGAGTGTCCTGACCGTCGTTGGTCTGGGCGCCCTCGCCCACGCCTCCACCGGCACCGACAAGCCGGCCGGCGGCCCCAGCGCGCCGCCCAGCCCGGTCCCCTCGGAGCCGGGTGTGCCGAGTGCGGTGCCCGCTGAGCCCAGCCCTGTTCCCTCGGAGCCGGGTGTGCCGAGTGCGGTGCCCGCTGAGCCCAG
>KI911460.1:0-1526 GCA_000514715.1 Streptomyces sp. CNH099
GCAGGTTGGGCCCTCCCTGGGGGAGGAGGGCAGCCCTGCGCCCCCGGCAGGACTCGAACCTGCGACCAAGCGCTTAGAAGGCGCCTGCTCTATCCGCCGAACGATGGGGGCTGACCTGCGTAAAAGCAGCCTCCGGGCACTGTTCCCTGAGTCGTGGGGGACATCTCGGGGAATCGAGGATTCCTGGTGGCCCGGGGGCGTGACCGCCCTCCGGTCGGCCTGCACAAGGGTCTCACGCAATCTTCACGCTCCCGAAGCGTCTGGTGGAAACAATCCCGCACCTTGTCGGCGTTGGTGATCTCTGAGCCGAGGAGAGGGAGGTGTCGGGCTGAAGCTGTTCCGCACGGACACGACGAATCGCGGCATGACCGAGGTCATGCCGCGTCTAGCTGAGGTCGAGGCCGATGTGCAGGGGCTCGTCGAGACGCACATGGAGATGCTGCTGGGCGTCCGGTTTCTGGTGAGCGAGTACAGCACTGGGCCCGTCCATGGGGGCCGGATCGATTCGCTCGGCCTGGACGAGAACGGATCGCCGGTCATCGTGGAGTACAAGCGCGGCGTCGACGCTGGCGTCATCAACCAGGGCCTCTTCTACCTGGCCTGGCTGATGGACCACCGGGCCGAGTTCGAGCACTTGGTCCGTAACCGGCTCGGGGTGATGGCCGCGTCCCAGATTCTGTGGAGCGGACCGCGTCTGATCTGCATCGCCGGCGACTTCACCCGCTACGACGTGCATGCCGTGCGCGAGCACCGGCGCTCGATCGACCTGGTCCGCTACCGGCTCTTCGGCAGCGACATGATCGGTCTCGAGACCGTGGCATCCGTGAGCGGCGGTATACAGAGGGCCCGTCGGACGCGCCGCACGGTGGTTGCCTGGGCGGCGGCTGACGTTCAGGGCACGGCGATGGTGGAGCTGGCGGGCGCGGTCGACGAGGCCCTGCTCGGGCTCGGGGACGGCGTGACCTGTGTCGAGCGCAAGCAGTACCGGGCGTATCAGCGGCTGCGGAGCTTCGCCTGTCTCATCCCGCCCCAGCAGGCCAAGGTACTTGTCTATCTGAGAGCCGACCCGAAGGAGGTCGACCTTGTGCCGGGCTTCACCCGGGACGTATCTGGTCTCGGTCACCACGGGACGGGTGATCTGGAAGTGCAGCTTCGTACACTGCGGGACGTGGAGCGGGCGCAGGATCTGTTTCGAGCGAGCTATGCGACGGCGTGATCGCTCACTCGCCCATGGTTCGGGTGCCTGTCGGTGAGTGCTGCTCAGGGCGGGGCGGCGGCAAGCCTGTCGGGCGTAGGGACCTCCGCTCGCGCGGAGAGGCGGAGAGGACGCATAGCCGCACATCTCCACTAGGGCCTGTGACCTAGTTGGACGAGCGGCTCACCTCCGATCGCGCGGAGAGGACCGCGCCTGCCGTGATGAACACGTCGCTCGCCGCGGCTCACCTCCGCTCGCGCGGAGAGGACAGGCGCTCGTAGACGTCGGCGCGGGCCAGGTGCGGCTCACCTCCGCTCGCGCGGAGAGGACG
>KI911460.1:1657-12682 GCA_000514715.1 Streptomyces sp. CNH099
CGGCTCACCTCCGCTCGCGCGGAGAGGACCGGGCGAGCTTCCACGTCCGCCGCCGCGACCGCGGCTCACCTCCGCTCGTGCGGAGAGGACCTGCTGATCGCACGCCGTGCACCATCCGGCCGCGGCTCACCTCCGCTCGCGCGGAGAGGACTGCCACAGAACCCCGGGAACCTCCAAGGACGCCGGCTCACCTCCGCTCGCGCGGAGAGGACACAATCCACGGGTCCAGCTTGAGCGCGGATTCCGGCTCACCTCCGCTCGCGCGGAGAGGACTGCCACAGAACCCCGGGAACCTCCAAGGACGCCGGCTCACCTCCGCTCGCGCGGAGAGGACACAATCCACGGGTCCAGCTTGAGCGCGGATTCCGGCTCACCTCCGCTCGCGCGGAGAGGACACGAGCATGTCGCGGACGTCCGACTCGTGCTCCGGCTCACCTCCGCTCGCGCGGAGAGGACTGCTCGGGCATCTCGTCGTACGCGCAGGACACCGGCTCACCTCCGCTCGCGCGGAGAGGACTACGTCTTCACGGAGTCGCTGCCGCTGTCCAGCGGCTCACCTCCGCTCGCGCGGAGAGGACCCGCCCATGACGCTGCTCGGCCGCCCGGTCGTCGGCTCACCTCCGCTCGCGCGGAGAGGACGCGTGGAGACGATGTGGCGGACTGCGGGCCAGCGGCTCACCTCCGCTCGCGCGGAGAGGACTACATGAACGCCGCAACCAAGATCGTAGTCAGCGGCTCACCTCCGCTCGCGCGGAGAGGACAACTCGCGCATGCTGCGTGCGTAACGGTCGATCGGCTCACCTCCGCTCGCGCGGAGAGGACGAGTGGGGGCAGTGCCGCGCTTGTGGCAACGCCGGCTCACCTCCGCTCGCGCGGAGAGGACTCACTCCCCCCCCCTTCACGGGGGGGGGTTTTTGACGGCTCACCTCCGCTCGCGCGGAGAGGACTCAACCCGTGGCCCGACGAGTACGAGGACGGCCGGCTCACCTCCGCTCGCGCGGAGAGGACATGTGGATGACCTCCCACCGGCCGCCGTCCGCCGGCTCACCTCCGCTCGCGCGGAGAGGACGGGGACTGGAAGACCAAACTCATCTACGCCGCCGGCTCACCTCCGCTCGCGCGGAGAGGACGTACAGCGCCTCGCGGTGCTGCTCCATCGCCTCGGCTCACCTCCGCTCGCGCGGAGAGGACACTTCGTGACCTGCGTCTATACGAGCGCTTTGCCGTTTCGTGACCCGCGGCTGAGGGCGTTGGATCCGGAGCTGCTCATGTCCAGATGGTACGTGTCCTGGGGGTTCGTGGCCGACTGAAGGGCCTGTTGTCAGTGGCACTTGGTAGATCTGACGTTATGGACGCACGTATGGAGACGGTCCCGGAGATTGTTCCGGTCGACTGCCGGTTATGGGGCAAGGAGAAGGGGCTGTCCAGGCCCTATGCCGTGGTCTGCCACCTGCTGGATGCCGCAGCGATCTTCGCTGTGCTGTGGGATGTGGTGCTCGGCCGGCGAGTGCGCAGCCGGATCGCCGGTGCACTGGGCTTGTCGGTAGACGAGGCACGGAAGGTGTTGTCGTTCTGGGCTGGATTGCATGATCTTGGGAAGATTACTCCTCCTTTCCAGGCTCAGGTGCCGGAGATCTTTCGGGATGTGCGGGCGGAGACGGTGTATCGGTTTGCTCCGGGCGCGGACGGCGATAGGGCGTTCCGGCATGAGCAGGCGACGCACTGGGCGTTGACGGAGTTGCTGGCTGAGGCGGGGTATCCGGACAGTCGTTTGCTGCGGAAGTCGCTGGCACACCAGGTCGGGCAGTTCCTCGGCGGTCATCACGGTCTGTTCGGTATCGCGCTGCCGCAGCACCAGGTGCGGCGGGCGAGTGCGTATCAGCCCGGTCTGGGGGAGGAAGGCTGGGCGGTGCAGCGGCGGGCGCACTTTGCGGAGTTGTTTCGCATCACGGAGCAGGGGCCGGTGCCGCGAGGGGCGCTGCCGGCGGAGCTGGCGGTGGTGGTGGCAGGGCTGGTGATCGTAGCGGATTGGCTGGCGAGTCAGTCCGGTGTGATCGAGTCGTTGATGCCGGCGCCGGGATTCAGGGCAACGCCTGCAGAGCTTGACGATCACTGGGTGCGTGTCCGGCGTGCGGCTCCGGGTGTGGTGGCCGGAGCGCGGCTGGGGCGCGCCGGTTTTGCGGTTGAGCGTTTCGAGGAGATGTTCCCGTTCTGTGCCAATGCCTTGCAGGCGGACGTCGTTGCCCGCCTTCCGGGGCTGGTGGCTGAGCATGGCTCTGGGCTGGTGCTGGTGACTGCGCCGCCGGGGGATGGCAAGACGGAGACGGCGTTGTTCGCCGCGTCGGTGCTGGGGCGGGCGGCGGATGCTCGCGGGATGTACTTCGCTCTGCCGACGATGGCTACCGCGGATGCGATGTACCCGCGGGTGCGGGAGTTCGTCGGGCAGGCGCTGGACGGCGCGCGGGCGCTGACCTTGCTGCACTCCATGGCCTGGCTCAGCCCGGCCTACACCGGAGAGCAGCTTGACGCCGTGCTGGCGCAGGGCAGCTGGCAGGCGGACTGGGTGAGCTCGGATGTCGGCAGTGCCACGGAGGCGGGTGACTGGCTGCGCGGCCGGCGGCGTGGGCTCCTTGCGCCGCTGGGGGTGGGCACCATCGATCAGGTGCTCAGCGGTGTGCTGCCGTTGCGGTACAACGTCCTGCGTCTTCTCGGGCTGTCCGACAAGGTGTTCATCGTCGATGAGGCACACGCGTACGGGCCGTGGATGCACCAGTTGCTGGTGCGGTTGCTGCAGTGGCTGGGTGCCTTCGGGGCGCCGGTGGTGCTGTTGTCCGCGACGCTGACGGGGCGGACTGCGGCATCGCTGGTCAACGCGTACCGGCGTGGAGCGGGTCATAGCGCGGGGGCGGCAGTTGAGCCGCGCTATCCGGGGTGGCTGTTCGCCGCTGCGGGCAGCGGCGAGGTGTCCGCGGCACGGCAGGTCGGCAGCAGCCGCTCGCGCAGGCTGCAGGTGCGGGTACGGCGTGTGGCGTGGGACAGTTCGGACGATCCGGCGGCGCAGGTGCAGACGGGCGGCCGGCGTGAGGCGCTGCGTGAGGAGCTGCTCCGGGTGGTGGAGCAGGGTGGCACGGCGTTGGTGTGCTGTACCACGGTGGTGGAAGCTCAGCGGACCTGGCGGGATCTGCGTGCGGCCTTTCCCGAGTTGGCTGGCCGTGAGGGCGGGCTGCTCCTGCTGCACTCGCGGTATCCGGCGGTGATCCGGCAGAAGATCACGCAGGTGTGTGAGTCGGCCTACGGCAAGCCGGAGCCCGGGGAGGCGCCGCGGCCCCGTCCGGCGTCGATCTTGGTTGCCACGCAGGTGGTGGAGCAGTCGGTTGATCTCGACTTCGACCTGGTCGTCAGCGATTTGGCCCCGCTGGCGCAGTTGCTGCAGCGCGCTGGTCGAGGGAGGCGCCACCGGCGTGGCAGCGGCGGGCGGCCCGGCTGGGCTGCGCGGGAGGACCGTCCATTGCTGGTGGTCCTAGACCCGCTGGACGCCCGGGGCAACGGTCAGCCACCGCGGGCGTGGGGTTCGGTCTACGACCCGAGCCTGTTGCAGCGCACCTCGCTGCTGCTCGCCGGTCGTACCGACGATGGCATCGCGGTCCCCGGCGACATCCAGGGCCTGGTCGACGCGGTCTATGCGGAAGACTTCGTCGACTGCCTGGACGATGCGGCGCTGCGGGAGCTGCGCCGCATGGACACGCTCCGGCAGGGCGAGGAGATGGCCGAGACCCGCCTGGCGGAGATCACGAGCATCAGCGCGCCCGGCGATATCACCGGAGACCTTTACCCCCTCACCCGCCCTGAGGCCGGCGTGAGTGAGGAGTTGCTGACCACCCGCCTCGGCGCGGACAGCGGGCGGGTGCTGTGCCTGTACGAACACCACGACGGGCAGCTGACGCTGGACCCGCAAGGGACACACCCACTGCCGTCAAGCGGCGCGCACGGCCCGCCCCGCCATGCGCTGGTGCAGATCATGGCGCACGTGGCGCCGGTGCCGGGCAGGTGGCTTCGCGGCGGCGAGGGGCACCCGCCCCCGCGCGGCTGGGATCAGCAGCCGGTGCTGCGCGACCTGGTGCTGCTGCGGATGCAGGCGACCGACGAGGACGGCAGCTGGGCCTGCCGCCACGGTGACCGGGTTATCACGATCTCCCGAGCCGGGCTTGAATCACCCTAGAATCCTAATTTTGCCCTGCGGGCGGCTCGCTTTGACTGCTAGCGTTGGGTGGCCGCCCGACCACGGACGGTCCCTGAGGTCGGGCGGCGTCAGCCCGCTTGCGCGGGCAAGGGAGGGCCTCAAGAACGCCCTGCGGGCAGCTCGCGACTCACCTCCGCTCACGCGGAGTCCCTCGCCTCATTGTGGCCTCTGATGGGAGCTTCATGGACACCAGCACCTACAACCTGATCGATCAGCCGTGGATCCCCGTGCGGTGGGCCGCCGGGGCCCGGTCGCGCTCCGATGAGGACTTACCTGATCGCGTGGGTCTGGCGCAGCTGCTGCTGCGCAGTGCCGATATCGCCGGTCTGGCCGTCGCGGAGCCGCCCGCGCACTCCGCGCTGCTGCGCGTTCTGTACGCGCTGGCCGCGCGGGTCACCGGACTCGACGAGGCGGGCCGGGGGGACTGGGACGAGCGTCGGTTGGATGTGCTGGAGGGCGGGCGGCTGCCCGGGGAGAAGATCGAGGAGTACTTCGACCGCTACCGGGACCGCTTCTACCTCTTCGATGGACAGGGGGGCCGACCCTGGATGCAGGATCCGCGGCTGCTGGAGCAGTGCGACGGATCGAACACCGCCGGGGTCAACAAGCTGATCATGACGAGGCCGTCAGGCAACAACCACGCCTGGTTCCGTCACGGACACGACGCAGCCCCGGACCTGCCGTCCACTGCGGACGCGGTGCTGCATCTGTTGATCTGGCACTACTACGGGCCCTCGGGCCGCTGTTCCGCTCGCGAGGTGGACGGCGTCAAAAGCGCCAGCGCTACCGCCGGTCCCCTGCGCACAGCGCTGTCCTACCACCCCGAGGGCGCCACCTTCTTCCACACCCTGCTGGCCGGCCTGATCGCCCCTCCCGGGAATGTGCGACGCGAGGAGGACCAGTGCCCGTGGGAATGGGAGGAACTGCCCGACCCTGCCGACCCGCCGCCGGTGCCCCGCGGTCTGTGTTCGCGGCTGACGGCCTGCTCGCAGCACGCGCTGCTGCTCATGCCGAACGACGACGGCAGCCGGGTGCGGGACGCCTACATCACCTGGGCCTATCGCTCCGGACGTATCCCGCGCGACGACGACTACGTGATCTGGCAGACCAGCCAGCAGAACAACCGCTACCCCCGGCCCGCGGACGCGGCCCGCGCGCTGTGGCGAGACCTCGATGCGCTGCTACTGGAGCATCCTCCCGGCACGGCCCAGCCGAAACAGCCACGCGTGTTCGACTCCGTCTACGAAATCGCCGAGGAGATGCGGGTTCGTGCGCTGGGCTTCGACCAGGAAGGCCAGGTCAAAAACACCCAGTTCATCGACGCCACCACCCCCATGGTCCTGCGGCTGCTGGAACAGCGGCAGCCGCGCACGGCGCCGGCCGTCGGCCGGCTGCGGCAACTCGGCGAGCTGTACGGCACCCGCCTGCAGCGGGCAGTCAAACGCGCCTGGCGGGAGTACATCGACGAACCCAAGGCGAGCGGCGAGACCTGGGCTGCGGCAGCCGCCGCCCGCTACTGGCCGCACGCCGAAGCCGCGTTCTGGACGCACTTCAACGCCCTGGACCGCACCGGCGCTGCGCTCAATGGCGGACTCGACGCCCCCGGCGCGCGCCGTGACTTCCTGCGCCTGGCCGTAACCGCCTACGAGGCCGTCACCGCACCGGTGACACGCACCCAACCCGGCGCCCGCGCCGTTTCCCGTGCACGAGTCGAACTCTACGGCGGCGTCCGCAAGAAGAAGACCCCCGCCGCGGCGGCCGAGGAAGGACCACAGCCGTGACCCACCCCGCACCCCAGCCCTCCGACCACACCCTGCCCCAGCAATCCACGTCGCCCGACGCGACTACACAGCAGGCGCCTGCCGGCCGCCGCGAGCGGCCCCGCCGCTTCACCGACTGGGTCCAGCAACTGTGCACCCAGGACCCCGGGGCCCGCACCGCGCTGCGCAGTGGCCTGCGCAAGGATCTTGACCAGGTGCCGCGGATGCATCGCTTCGTCGCCCCCTGGCTTCCCGATAGCCAGCTGCCGGCCGACACCGAGCGGGCCTACTACGCCATCGCCGCGATGATCGCCGCACAGCCCCGCGCTGCGCCCATCGATCCGCCCACCGACGAGCATCCGAAAGGGGACGGCCGCCGGGAGCGTTCCTGGGGCACGAGCCTTGGCACCGCCTTCGCCCTGGCCGCCGTCGAAGGGCCTGGCCGCGAGAAGGTGATGCGTGAGAGCACCGCCGAAGCCCGGCTGAACCTCCTCACCCGGCAGAGCGTCACGGGCCTGCACCGGCACCTGCCCGCCGCCGTCGGCTACCTGCGCGGCCTCGACGTTGCCGTGGACTTCGCCCAGCTCCTGGACGATCTGAGCAACTGGCGCAGGCATTCGGGACGCATCAAGCGCCGCTGGCTGCAGGACTACTACCGCCTGCGCGACCGGCAGCGCGACGAACAGGCCGACCAGGACGACGCCGGCGAACAGGCCGACCACAGCGACACCGTGCCGCCGGGCAAGTAACCGCCCCGAACCGGCTCACGACCCCGACACCGAAGGAGACGACGATGACCGCCGCAACTGCCCGCTTCGTCGAAGCGCACATCCTGCAGACCATCCCGTACGCATGTTTGAACCGGGACGACACGAACTCCGTGAAAACCGTGCAGTACGGAAACACGCTACGCACCCGCGTGAGCAGCCAGTGCTGGAAGCGCGCCGCGCGCACCGTGTTCGAAGAGCACCTCGGCCAGGCCGCGCTGCGTACCCGCCGCATCGGCGAGAAAACTACCCGCCACCTGATCCAGGCCCACGGATGGCCCCAGCCGCTGGCCGAGCGCGCCGGCGCCCACATCGCCGCCGCCAGCAGCATCAAGTTCGAGCTGGCCAAGGACCCCGAGGACCCTAAGCAGACCGTGGACAACAAGGTGCTGACCAACGCCATGGTCTACGTGCCCGACGCCGCGGTCGCCGACCTGGCCGCCATCGCCGTCGAGCACCGCGAGGAACTGGAGAAGGCCAAGGACATCACCAAGCCTGCCAGCAACAGCTGCCTGCCCGCCGGCCGCGTCACCGCGGTACTCCGCTCGCGCAACGACGTCATCAACCTCTTCGGCCGCATGCTCGCCGAAATCGACGACGCCGGCGTGGACGGCGCCGTCCAACTCGCCCACCCGATGACCACCCACGAGACGGACATCGAACTCGACTACTTCTCCGCCGTCGACGACGTCACCGCCGCCTGGGGCGATGCCACCGGCAGCGGACACATGGGGCACGCGGAATTCAGCACCGGCACCTTCTACCGCTACGCCGCCCTGGACCTACGCGACCTGACCGCCAACATCGGCGACAACCCCGAAGCCGCCCGCACCCTGACCGAAGCCTTCCTCCACTCCTTCATCCAGTCACTGCCGCAGGCAAAGAAGAACTCCACCGCCCCCCACACCATCCCCGACCTCGTCCACCTCACCGTCCGCAGCGACCGCCCGCTGTCCTACGCCGCCGCCTTCGAACGCCCCGTGCCCGCCGCCCGCGAAGGCGGCTTCGCCGCCGCCTCCCGCACCGCTCTGGCCGGCTACGCCCAGGCCGCCAACACCCTGCTCGGTACCGGGCACATCCTCGCCGCCGGCTGGGCCGGTATGGACACCCACAACCTCACCGGCCTCGGTGATCGCCACACCTCCTTCGACGGCCTGATCACCGCCACCCTCGACACAGCCCTGAGCCCGGTTCCGAGCGGAGCCGCAGCATGACCACCAGCCCCGCAGTGCTGCGGCCCACCCCAGAACCGGGGATACTGCTGCGCCTGAGCGCACCCCTGCAGTCCTGGGGCAGCACCAGCCACTTCAACGAACGTGACACCGCGCTCTTCCCCACCCGTTCGGGACTGATCGGCCTGCTCGCCTCCGCCCTCGGCAGGCGCAGGCACGAACCACCCGATGACCTCACCCAGTTATCCGCGACCGTGCGCATCGACCGGCCCGGAATCCTGCTGCGCGACCTGCACACCGTCGGCGGCGGCCTGCCCAGCAAGGCCACCGTCACCACTGCCGACGGCGGTAAGCGCCCCAGAGCAACCGCCACACTGCGCACCCACCGCCACTACCTCGCCGACGCCGCCTTCACCGTCGCTCTGACTGGTCAACCCGACAACGAGGACCACCGGCAGCTGCTGCTGCACTGCGCCCACGCCCTGCGCTTCCCGCGCTGGCCGCTCTACCTCGGCCGCCGCTCCTGCCCACCCGAAGGCCCGCTGCTCCTCGGCGTCAGCGACGACGCCCTGCACCACCTCATCCACCTCCCCCTGGCCGCACCCGCCCCGACAGCCTCAGCCACTGGCGCCATCGACTTCACCGCCGACCGCCCCCTGAACCGCCTTCCCCTGCCACCACACCTGGCCGACCTCCAAAGCATCGACCCCGACGAGGTGGCTCACCCGGCCGGCGCGATCACCGACGAACCCGTCACCTTCCACCCCCGCCAGCGCACCTACCGCGCTCGGCCCCTCTACCGGCGCACCCTCCACCTCCCCCACAGCCAGTACGCCGGCCTGGGCACCAAGCACCTCACCACCTTGTCCTGCTACCTCACCGAGCACCTGACCGACACTGAAGGGAGCACGCGTTGACTGCCGTGTGGCTCACCCGCATCGTCCCCGACCCGCGCTCCCGTGAAGCCCGCCGGGACACCGGCAGCGCCGTGGGCCTACACCGCCGCCTGATGGCCCTCTTCCCCGACGACGCCGGCCCCACAGCCCGCGCTCGCTTCCGCATCCTGTTCCGCACCGAAGACACCCCCACCGGCGCGCACATCCTCCTGCAAAGCACCCACCCACCCGACCTCGCCCGCCTGCCCGAAGACTACGGAACCGCCCGCACCCAGCCGCTCAACGCCCTGCTCGACGCCCTGCAGCCGGGCCGGGCCGTGCGCTACCGATGCGTCGCCAGCCCCGTCAGGAAACCCGGCGCCACCACCCGTGCCGCCTACCACCTCCCCGCCGTCGTCCCCCTCACCGGCGCCGCCGCCGACGAATGGTGGCTCCGCCAAACCCACGCCTGCGGCCTGACCGCGCACACCCTCCACGCCCAGCCACTCGACGCCGCACGAGGAACCCGCGGCACCCCCGGCACCGAACAGCACATCCGCCACACCCGCACCCGCTTCGACGGCACCGCCACCATCACCGACCCCCACCTCCTGCGCACAAAGATCACTGAAGGCATCGGCCGCGGTAAGGCATACGGCTGCGGCCTGCTCAGCATCGCTCCCGCCAGGACAACAGCCACATGAACACCACCCCGCCCCGCCCCAACTACGCCACCGCGGCAGCCCGCCGCAAACTCGCCGCCCCCACCGTCGCCATGCTGCCGCGCGTCGCCGACTCACTGTCCTTCCTCTACCTCGACATCGTGCGCATCAGCCAAGACGACACCGGAGTCCTCGCCGAAGTCACCAGCAGCACCCGCGGCACGGAGACCGTCTACCTCCCCACCGCCGCACTCAGCTGCGTCCTCCTCGGCCCCGGCACCTCGATCACAGCCCGAGCCCTGGCCACCCTCGCCCGCCACGGAACCACGGTCCTGATCACCGGAGCCGGCGGCGTCCGCTGCTACGCCGCCGCCGTCCCGGACTCCCTCACCACAACCTGGCTCGAACACCAAACCCGAGCCTGGGCCGACGACGACCGCCGACTCGCCGTAGCCATCGCCATGTACGAAAAACGCTTCGGCTCCCACACCGTTGCGCCCGGCACCAACCTCGCACAGCTACGCGGCCTCGAAGGACAACGCATCAAGGCCCACTACCGACTCCTCGCCAAGCAGTACAAGATCGGCCGATTCCGCCGGGCCTACGACCCCAAGACCTGGGACACCCAGGACCCGGTGAACCTCGCCCTCTCCTCCGCCAACACATGCCTGTACGGCATCGTCCACGCAGCCACCCTGGCGCTCGGCTGCTCACCAGCCCTCGGATTCGTCCACAGCGGCAACCAACAAGCCTTCATCTACGACATCGCCGACCTGTACAAGGCAGACCTCACGATCCCCCTCGCCTTCTCCCTCCACGCCTCCACAAACCCCGAAGCCGAAGCCCGCCGCTCCTTCCGCGACAGCCTGCGTCTATACAGACTCCTGCCGCGGATCGTCACCGACATCCAACAACTCCTCGACCCCGACACCGACCACGAATGCCCCGACCCCGACGAACAACTCATCGACCTCTGGGATCCCATCACCGGCCCCCTGCCGGGCGGCACCAACCACGCCGCCGACGAATAGCGGCCACCGCCACCCGGAACGGGAGATCCACACATGGCATCCATGATCGTCATCTCAGCCACGGCCGTCCCCGATCACCTCCGAGGCGCCCTCACCCGCTGGCTCCTCGAAGTCACCCCCGAGCTCTACACAGGCACCGTCTCAGCCCGCGTACGCGACGAACTCTGGACCGCCGTAGCCGCATGCACCCACGACGGCCTCGCCGTCCTGGCCTACCCCAGCGACAACGAACAAGGCTTCGAACTCCGCACCGCGGGCACACGCCGTCGTCACACCGTGGACTTCGACGGTCTCACCCTGATCGCCTTCCAGAAAAACAGTAAAGAAAACGCAAACCCACTCTAGAAACCCAGGTCGCGAAGGGTTCGCTCCGCGCGAGCGGAGGTGAGCCGTCGCCCCCGTCGGGCAGGACGGCGTCGTCGACGTTCGCTCCGCGCGAGCGGAGGTGAGCCGGTGACGGCGAGCGGGACCGCGGAGGCGGAGACGTTCGCTCCGCGCGAGCGGAGGTGAGCCGGAGC
>KI911460.1:12722-12874 GCA_000514715.1 Streptomyces sp. CNH099
CGTTCGCTCCGCGCGAGCGGAGGTGAGCCGGTGCTCCAGCACGCCCCAGTTCTTGGTGCGAAGTTCGCTCCGCGCGAGCGGAGGTGAGCCGAACTTCTGCTTGGCGACACCGAGGTCGATGACGTTCGCTCCGCGCGAGCGGAGGTGAGCCG
>KI911460.1:13664-42212 GCA_000514715.1 Streptomyces sp. CNH099
CGCCGGACTCACTCCTTGTAGTGATCTCCGAGTCCGCTCCGCGCGAGCGGAGGTGAGCCGTCGGCGGCCGCCGCGTGGCTCCGTGACCGGGAGTCCGCTCCGCGCGAGCGGAGGTGAGTCGCCGAGATGCTCATGTACGCCCCCATCGGCGGCGTCCGCTCCGCGCGAGCGGAGGTGAGTCGCGGGAGAACGCCGAGACCCGCCTCCAGCTCGCGTCCGCTCCGCGCGAGCGGAGGTGAGTCGCAGCCCGCCGTAGACAGAGCCCACCAGACGGTGGAACTGAATCATGGAGTGACACCGAATGACTGATGTTGTACCCGAGGTTGAGAACGAGGCAGCCGCGGAGGCGGAGGTTGCTGGGCGGGAGCCGGTGGTGGACGACCAGCTGATCGGGACGCTGGTCGACCGGGCCCGGGCGGAGGGCCTGCGGCTGACCGGGGAGGGCGGGCTACTGCAGCAGCTGACCAAGCGGGTCATTGAGTCCGCCGTGGACGGCGAGATGACCGCCCACCTCGGCTGCGAGAAGCACGACGCGGCCGGCCGGGACGGCGGCAACTTCCGCAACGGCCGCCGCTCGAAGACGGTGACCACCGACGTCGGCCCGGTCGAGATCAGCGTGCCCCGGGACATTGAGGGCACCATCGAGCCGCAGCTGGTGAAGAAGCGGCAGCGGCGGCTGTCCGGGGTGGATGAGATGGTGTTGTCGCTGTCCGCGAAGGGCCTCACGCACGGGGTGATCTCCGCGCACCTGGCCGAGGTGTACGGCGCGAGCGTGTCGAAATCGACCATCACTACCATCACCGACGGCGTGATGGACGGCATGGCCGAGTGGCAGAACCGACCGCTGGATGCGGCTTGCGTTCTATCGGTGGTTGCGAACGGCTGACGGGCCGGCCGGCGCACGGGCGGCGAGGTGGGAGCTGTACTCGCGTACCGGCTGGGTCTGGCGTGCGCCGGTGGTTTGGGCGATGGTCTCGCAGAGATCGGCCAGTAGCGAACTCGGGGTGTGCGGGGATGCGGCGATGGTCCAGCCGGGCCGGTCTGCGTCGGGATCGACCTGGAAGGTCCAGGTGGCTAGGTTCTGGCGTGGGTGACGTGCGGTGACGGTGTCGAACTGGAGGCCCGCGGCCTCATCGGGGGACGTCCAGCTGAAGCATCGCCCTTGCACGGCGCGCGTCCATCCGGCGGCGGCGAGCGGCTGGGTGGCTGCGGTGACCAACTCATCGCCCCACCAGTTGCCGATGTCAGTGTGCCAGCTGTTGCCGTCGGCAAGGTGGGTGAGCAGAGCCTGCACCACTGGCGCTGGGGTGGCGCTCGTGGCGGTGAGGACCCACAGGCGGTGGGAGACGGGTGTCTCGTAGGCGGCGATGGTCCATGCGGTCTCGTGGGCGGGCGTTTCGTGGATGCGCTCGATACGCAGGGTCTGCGACTCGTGGATGGCATGGGTTGTCTCGTCTGACCAGGTCCGCCACTTCTCAAAGGTGTTGTGCGCGTCCAGGAAGGTATTGAGGACGGCGTCGTGGTCGCCGGCATCGGCCAGGTAGACGGGGACGGTCTGCGGCTCCGGGCGGGAGGGTTCGCAGTTGGCCGTGGCGACATCGAAGGCGGAGCGCCCTTCATTGGCAGGAGTCACGTGGGGTCTCGCTTTCTACTGGTGTGGGGCCTTCGGGTCCGGCCGGGCGTGTATGCGAGGGCTATCGGGTTGTTCGTGTGGGCCAGGCGGTGCGCGCCGGCGTGGTGGTCGGCGGGCCGCTGCGGGTAGGAGGAACTGTTCGCTGCCGCTGTGGCGGGGTGGGTGCGGTGGCGTGCTGCCAGCGGGTGCGGACGGCGATGATGTCGTCGAGGGCGCGGCGGGCGCCGACGACGAGCTGGAACGGGGTGTTCGCCGGGTCATCGGCGTAGGCCGCGATACGCCGGCCGGTGTGTTCGGCCGTGGCTAGGAGGGAGCGCTGCAGGGCCCGCTCGGCCCAGTGCTCGACGGAACCGGCCGGTTCGGCCAGCAGGCGCAGGACCTCGCCCGGTTCTTGGCCGCCGTCCAGCAGGCCGCGCTGTTGCGCCTCCCACAGAACCGTGACGGGGTCGACGGGTTCGCATCGGCGGGCCAGGGCGGTGATGCACTGCCACAGGCCGGTGTGCAGCGGCAGGGTGAGGTCGTCGGGGAGCAGCCAGCGGACAGGTTCGATGTCGCAGGGGTGGGCTGTGGCGGTGGCGAGCAGTATCTGCTCCTCCGCAACGGCCTGCGTGTGGTCACGCGCGGCGGGCGGCGGCGGTGCCGCGGTGCGGGGCAGTGCGGCTGCGCGGGGCGGGGAGCGGCTCGCGATGTCGTCCACGACCGCGGCGAGCGTGTCGGCTTCGGCCAGCACCGTCTGCACGGGGTGCGGGAGGGAGACATCGTAGACGGTGTGGATGAGGCGTTCGGCAGCCGCACGCAGGCGGCGACGGACGTGCTCGGCCTCGACTATCCGGGCGTAGGCAGGGGCGTGGCTGGGGCGGGGGCACAGGTGGATGAGGGAGTGCAGGTGGGAGGCGGTCAGCCCGCG
The DNA here is from genome assembly GCA_000514715.1 of Streptomyces sp. CNH099. Lineage (GTDB taxonomy): Bacteria > Actinomycetota > Actinomycetes > Streptomycetales > Streptomycetaceae > Streptomyces > Streptomyces synnematoformans. The sequence continues at coordinate 16,205 of KI911460.1, forward strand.
CGCCTGCTCCCGGCCCGTGGCGAGTACCCGGTTGAGCCACTTGGTGTTCTTCGCGTGCTCGTCGGGGTCGGGCCGCGGCAGGGTGGTGATCGCGTCGTACAGGGCGGCGTGCGCGGCGGTGGAGAACGAGTCGGCGGTGATGCCGCTCACGTCGTCCAGACGGCACGGCTCGAACAGGAGGGCGCCGAGGAGGGCCTGCTCGACGTGGAACACGGGCCGGGGCGGCGAGATGGGGGCGAGGTCCGCGTCGTTGAGGTCGCCCTCGTCGGGTTCGGAGGCGTGGGTCATCAAGTGGCGAGGGTGAAGTCGGCGGGGTCGAGGGTGACGCCGAGGTGCGGGGCGAGGAGGTGGCCGGCGAGGAGCGGCGGGACGGCGTTGCCGATCTGGGAGAACTGCTGGCCCTTGTTGCCGGCCCAGGGGTAGTCGGCGGGAAAGGTCTGCAGCACGCCGGCCTCGCGGGCGGTGATCCGGATCGGCTCGGGAACGGCCTGTGTCTCGGTATCCTTGGCCGGCCGCGAGGCGGGCTCGGCGACCCAGGTGCACTCGTTCGCACGGTGCCCGAAGAACAGCGTGCCGGCCGGCTCGGACAGCGGCCGGACGGTGGCGTTGGCCTGGTTGTTGCTGCGCAGGGACCAGGACCAGCGGTGGGCCTCGGCGGTGCACGTCGGCGTCGGATCGTCGGCGGCGCGGTTCTCGCGCGTGCTGTGCCGGGCCGTCCATCCGGCGCCTTCGCGGCGGGAGCGCAGGACTGCCCCGTCCGGCCGGGGCATCCAGGTGCCGCGCTCCCGGGCGTCGGACAGTGTCCTGCGGGAGCCTGACGGGAACGGTTCGGGGCCGCCGCCGGGCCCGCCGCCCGCGCAGACGGTTGGGACGGGCCGGTCGGTCGCGCCCCAGCCCAGGGCCTGGGCCATGCTGACCCAGCGGGTGCGGCCCGGGCCGAACAGCGATTCGGGCTCGGCGAGTGGGGCGTGCGTGGGCGTGGGCGGCTGCGCCGTTCGTACGCGGGAGGCCAGGAGGATCGCTCGTTTTCTGGTCTGCGGGACGCCGTAGTCGGCGGCGTTGAGGATCCCGCACCAGACGGAGAAGTCCCACCTGCGCAGGACGGCCGCGTACTGCTTCCACAAGGGCAGCACGTCCGGTACTTCCTCCATGGCGACCCAGTCGGGCTCGCCGACGGTGTTCAGCGCGTAGAGGTAGCGCATCGGTTCGGCAGCGAGCAGCGAGCGCTCGTCGCGGCACGCCGCGAGGAGGCGTTTACGGGTGTCGCGGCCGGCGGCCAGGTCCTCGACCGCCGCGTGCACCAGCGGCTGGTCGAGCAGGCCGAGGCGCTTGCCGGCCATGCTCCACGCCTGGCACGGCGGTGAGGCGATCAGTCCCGATGTCCGGCCGAGGAACGGCCAGGTCGGATACGCAGCGACGTCGGTCCGGACGGTGAGGTACCCGGCGGCGGCGCGGGTCTGGCAGGCCCACTCGTCCCACTCCAGGCCGACATCGCCCACGCCGAGAACGCGCAGTGCCCTGCTCCAGCCTCCGGGCCCCGCGTAGAGATCAAGGATCAAGCTGCCGTTCCGGATACCCGTGCCGAGCGCGACGGGATCCGTCCTCTTCGCCGGAAAGGTGTTCCTGATCTGCCTGTACTGCGCGGTGGAGCGGGGAGGGAGGTGAGGAGGATTTGTGACAAGCGTCGGCCTTTTTCTCTGGTGGGCTTTTCGAGTAGTGCAGAGGGCTTCAACCGTCGGGGTGTGCGGTGATCCCGGTATGCCGGGTCACGGCGCCGGGCGGGGAGGGCGCCCCGGGTTCAGGTGGCCGTATCGGGAGCGCTCCGGCGGCCGGTTGCGGGGCCGGTGGTCGAGGGCGGTCATGTCAGCGGCTCCTCGCTGTGCGCGGTGCCGTCGCGGTGGCCGCCGGGGGAGGCGGGTTGGCGGGTGCGGTGTGGGTTTGTTCCCCGGCGGAGACGAGTGGTGAGCGGGCGCGTTCGGCGGCTTGGAGACGAGCGGGCGGCGGCGCCAGTCTGGCCGCGGCCCCCCGGAGCGCGTCGGCCGCTGATTCGAGTATTGCGTCGGCTGCATCGCATCTGCCGGTAATGATCTCGTTGGCCCGTTGTCTGCGGGTTGGCGAGTTGCAGGGGGCGAGCGGTGAAGTTGAAGAACGCGATTTCGGCCTGCATGTAACCGATTTCCATCATGGTCTCGCCCAGGCAAGGGTGCCGCTGTGCGCCTCGACGGCCTTCTTCGCCTCCCAGGAATGCAGATCACCGTTGAGCTGATCATTGACGTCGGTTGTGATCTCGGTCAGGGTGTGGACCAGTGCGGACACGGTGCCGATATGCGGAATGGTGGGGGAGGGAGGCAGGGCACGCAGTTCAATTCGCAGGCGGTGGATCCGTGTGGCTGTGTCGTAGAGGGCCAGAGCATGGCTGATGCTGGTCACGGCCAGTGTCCTAAGGATTCAGTCTGGAGCGGTCCTGGGTGGTCATGCGGTGAGCCCGAAGTCGTCTGGTGAGTGGTCGGCATCGCCGCGGCAGGCCCAGGGGGAGCAGCCGTCCGCCACACCGTTCTCCAGTTCGTCCAATTCGTCGGCCTCATCCGAGGCGAGGGCGGCTCGTTCGGCTGCGGTGACGTGGTCGATCGGAGCCTGGTCGAGTGGCACCCGGGAGCGGTGTAGGAACGCTTCGCCCAGCAGGTGGTGTCCGGCTGCGTTGGCTCGGGCGTTGCCGTGGCGGATGGCGGTGTCGAACGCCACGACGTCTTCCCATTCGGCTGGCGAGGTGTCGCGGATGTGGCGCCATTGTGCGTTGCCGTGAAAGGGGCAGCCGAGGCAGTTCGATTTCGGGGTGTCTGCCATCCCGATGCGCGTCAGGTAGCGGGTGCAGTCGGCACGCGACCAATCCATGTCGATGAGTGGGTGCCGGTTGCGCATGTAGCGGACGCCGGAGTCCTTGGCCCGGTGGAATTCGTCGGTGGAGATGCCGACCCACTGCTCGATGAACACCCCCTTGGGGATGCGCGAGGGGTATGGATACCCGAGAAGTTCACGGACCTTCTGCTTGATGGGTTTTATCTTGTATTCGCCGGTGCACTGCCGTCGGGTCATTCCCGGTTTGCCGTCCTGGTTCAGGATGTGCAGCGGCATGGATGCGAACCGGTGCTGCGGGTCGAGCGCATCGGCGCGGATGTTCCCGGCGGTGACACGCAGAACGGGGATGCCTGCCGGCTTTGCTATCTCCCGCTCCAGGCGGTCGAGATGCGCATAGACGGACTTCGGTTCCCATCCTGTGTCGGCAAAGATCGCGTAGTCGACCTTGGGGAGACGCCCTTCGGCTGACAGGGCGAGCATGGCAGTGGACTGGACTCCGGCACCGAGCGAGAGGGATCGGAATACAGGGTTGGCGGAAATGGGGCGTCCTTGGGGTGAGCGGTGCGCTGTCCGTGGGCATACCGGCCAGCAGCGGGGAGCGGGCATCTGGACGGTGACGCGCCGCCGGGGCCGGCGAGGCCGTGGCGGGGCGCGGTGAAAGCGAAGGCGGGCCTGTCTCGTCGAGGGCTCCGCCGAGGTCGCCGGCGTCGTCCGTGGCCGTACCCCGCCATTGCCTGGCAGGGCCGGACGGGTATCGCCGTTGCCCCGAGCCCCCTTTTCCGGGGGCCGGTTGACGTTGCGGCACCGCGCGCCGGTGCCCGGCGGGTAGGGCCGGCACGGTGTGCTGCCGACCGCCGCCCTGCGGCATTGGCCGTGGGGATGGAGGGGCCGTCGGCGGTGGTGGCCACCCAGGCTGGTGTCGCCGGGTGGGTTCGTCGAGCCGGGCACCAGGGGCGGCTCAGCGGCGCCGGTAGGGGCGGACGAGTTGAGCGAGGTCGGGGCGATCGACGTACTTATGGATCTTAGTTTCGGGGACTTCAACGATCCGGTCGCTGTGCAGCTCTCGCGAGCTGAGGGGGACGTCAGCGAAGGCTCGATTCACCGGCACGAGCGTGGCGCGAAAATTGAAGAAGTTACGCAGAGGGCCCTCGGGGGCGAGGTCGCAGACCACGCGGCTGCCGAGGCCGTCGACCCTGACGTACCCGGTGGCGGCGTCGCGCTGCCGGGGCCAGCCGAAGAGGTGATGAGGGGGCCGAAGACATCGGCGAACCGGTCTCCGGCGCCTGCCATGTGCCGCGGGGAGACCAGGATCCGGTCGTCGAGCGCGTACGAGGTCATCGGTGGGCTCGTTGCGCTACGGCGGGCTTGGCCGGGACGGCGGCCGTGGTCGTCGCCGTGGCGTCGGGCCGCGGCTGGTCCAGGGCATGCCGCCCCCGTTCGGTGACGGTGATCTTCTGTCCGGTGGACAGGGAGGTACTGCTGTCGACGGTGACGAGCTGGCGCTTCTCCAGGGCCCGAAAGGTGGCGATGGAGACCCGGGTGCCGTCTTCGGTGGCGACGCGGGTCACGCCGAACCCGCGATCCGCGCTCTCATACAGTTTGCCGCCGCCGTTCAGGGCGGTCAGGGCGTTGTACTGGGTGACGGTCAGTGCGGGGCTGGTGGGCTGCCGTACCGCCGCCTTCTTGTGGTCCGGCGCGCTGGACAGGCCCTTGGTGATGCTGTGGGCGAGGTAGAGGCAGCCGTTGGCGCACAGGTCGAGTCCGTGGACGGCGTCGGCGAGGTACTGGTTCATCTTGGGGATTGCCTTGGCGTGCCGGGCGGTGCGCATGGCCTCGTCGTCGCCCGGGCGGTCGGAGAATGGCGCGCCCTCGTAGGGGTTGACCACCACGACGCGGGCCAGGTCGGTGCTGGCGAGCGACGAGGAGGCCACGACCGTGGCCAGCAGCGTCAGGCCGTTCCGGCTGTCGGCGATGGGCTTGTACTCGCTGTTGTCGAGTGCTTTGAGGCGTACCAGGGCCATGTCCGTGAGGCCCTGCACCTGCATCAGCAGCGGGCTGATGTGGCGCAGCGCGTCCGTGCCGGGCGTGTAGGAAACGTCGCGTACGCGGGTCTTGAGGGCTTCGAAGTCGCCGGCGAGCTGTCGCAGCTGGCGGACTTGCTCTTCGAGGTCGAGTCGGGCAGTGGGGATGGGATGGCTCCTGTGCTGGTTAGCGGCTTCGGCCGGCGGCTGGGGCGGCGGCGGGACGGGGCGTGATGCTCGGCGAGGTCGTCAGCGTGTCGATGACCGAGGCGAGGGCGGTGATGCCGGCGGCGGTGAGGTGGATGCGGTCCTGGGGCACCCCGCCGTAGTAGGTGGGCGGCGCGCAGCGGGCGCTGCGCCCGGCGAGGTCGTGTGCTTCGAGCCACCGCAGGGTGCTCAGCCAGACGTGGTACGGGCGGCGGGACTGCGTGCGCTGGCGGCCGAAGAAGTCGCTGGCCGCGATGTGGCCGCGGGTGATCTGGGCCAGAGCGGTGCGCCGCTCGCCGGCCGTCCGGCGTAGTCTTCATCGCCCGCGGCGGCGCATTTCGGCGGCCAGGGTCTCTGCGCAGCTCACTGCGGCGTCGGGCGCCAGGGCCGTCAGGTCCCGTGCCGTACGGGGGTGGTGGCCGGTTGATGCGGTGCTGAGGTAGGCGAGCTGGGTCAGCCGCATCAGCGTCTCGGTGATCTCGGTGCTCGCGTAGAGCCGCTCGGCGCGGATGGCGGTGATCGCGACCCGGGTGTCGGACGCCGGTTGCTGCGCGGAGGCCACGTGTGCGTCGGTGTCCGGCTCCGCGGTGTCCGCCAGGCGGAGGTCGAGCTTGTCGTTGTGCCGGGTGAACTGGCCGGCGAGGCTGAGCGGCCGCTCGACCGGCGTCGGCAGGTCGAACAGACGGGATTCGGAGGTGGTCACGAACGGCGGCGTGCCGCGGGCGGTCCCGTACCGGCGCCGGGGGCAGCAGGGGTGGTCCTGTCCAGCGGGGCGCGGGCGTCGCCACCGGGGCCAGTGCGGTCGGCGTCGGGGTGCGGGACGGGCAGGTGCCGGGGCAGCGGAGTACGGTGCGGTGGCAGCACGCCGACCGGCTCCTTCATCTCCTGCCCGAGGTGGTGAACAGCGCGGCCGATCATGTCGACTTGGGCGCTCAGCTCTTCGAGGCGGGCGGCCAGGTGCCGGCCACGGCCGGTCTCCATGGCCGAGGCGTACTCGGCGGCTGTGGCCAGCAGCGTACTCAGCCCGGTCACCTCGGAGTTGTCGCCGTCGGTGACTGCGAGCAGTGCCTGGGCGACGTCGGCGCTGGAGCGGGCCTCGATCACCTCCCGCGTGAGATCGCGCGGCGGGGCCCGCCGCGGAGGGATCGTCTGGCGGCTGGAGACATCGGGCCGCAGGACGCCGGCGGGGACCGGCGGCGGGCAGGCCGCCCGGGCCTTGTCGGCGGTTTCGAACCGTCCGAGGATCTCTGGCAGTTGGTTGTCAAGATCCCCGGCGAGTGCGAGCAGCGGTCGTCCGGCCGCGTCCAGGCGGACGAGATGGAGCACGCGGCCGGTGGCGTCCCACCAGGAGCCGGCGACTTCTATCCGGCCCTCCCGTCGGGCAGTGAGCACCTGCCAGACCAGGTGGGTGTGCTCGTCTGCGGTCAGTGCCGGGGCCGGGGTGCGGGGACGGAGCTGGCCGATGAGGCCGAGCACGAGGTAGCCGTGGTCGGCCCAGGTGGTCACATACGGCCACAAGGCTGCGTCGCGGGCGCGGATGGCCGGCTCGTCGCCGGCGGCGGGCTCGATGTCCCAGATCCGTCGGCACTCGGTGGCGGCGTGCTCCAGGTCGTCCAGCAGCAGCCGCCAGTCGGGCAGATGACGGGCCGGGGGCATCCGGTCCAGTGCCGTGCGTGCCTGGTCGATCAGCGCGGCCGTGTGCGGAAGCATCAGTTCGCGGAAGTGCTCCGCGGCCCAGTGGTCGCGCGTCGCGGTGGCGTCCTGCTCAGCGCTCAGGTCGGAGGTGATGCCCAACTCGTTGCGCGCCTCGCGCAGCGCGACGTCGCAGACCAGACGGACGTTGTGATGGAGCCGCCGGAAACGAGCAAGGGCAGCTGGGCCGGGAGAGGAATGTGGAATTGAAACCTCCGGAAAAGTCGGGCGGGCCGGGCTTCCCGGGCCGGCGTCGTGTGCTCGGCAAGCGGCCACCGGTCCCCTGCGCGGGACCGGGTTCGCGGCCTCGCTGGGCGGCGGGGCCGTGGCCGTCCTGGCGGCTGAGGGCGCGCGAGCCAGCCCGGGCCGGTGGTGCGCATGGGGATCGGCGTTGGCCAGGGTGGGGCCTGTCCGGCGGATGGGGTGCGGGTGATCAGCGGCGGTGTCCGGCCGGCGGAGCCGGGCTCCCCGGCGGGCGGCGGGCAGCGCGGCTCGGGTGCGGCGGGAAGGCTGGTGAAGGTGGGCGCGATGTGGTCGAGGCTCTCTGCTGCCTGCTGGGCCTGGTCGTGGGCATCGCCGAGCTGCGCGGCGACATCGTCGGGGAGCCGACCTCCTTGGGCTTGGTACCGGTACCGCTGGATGATCTCGGCGGCGTTGCGGAGCTGTTCGGCGAGCCGGTGCAGTACCGCGGTCTTCTGCTCGGGGCTGGTCGCGGTGTGCGTGGCCTGCAGGAGTGCATCCAGGGCTGCGGGTAGCGGGTCGTCGTCGGCGGGAAGGCCGTAGAGGGCGGCGTGCAGGGGTTGCGCGAAATCGGTCACGGGGCCGCCGGGGGAGCGGTGGCGGTACTCGGCGGCGGCCTGTCGGCGGACGCCGAAGTGGATGGTCACGTCACGAGGAGCAGCGCCTGGGTGGAGCTGATCGGCGAGGGCACGGGCCAGATCGTGCGCGGTCGGGGCATCGAGGGACGTGCGGAAACTCCCATCGGACGGCGGTCAACAGGTGGTAGGCGAGCGGCGCCGCCACCACGCGCCTCGGGCAGGGCGCGCCGGTGCGGTTGCCGGCCCGGGATCAGTGGGTGCGGCGACGCGTCGCGGAAGTGGGCGGTGAGTTGGTGGCGGCGGCTGACGGGCGGCGGCCGGGGATGCTTGCCGGGGTCGGGATGCCGAGATCGACGTGCACGCTGAGACCGTTGGTGTAGGCGTGCGCCTCGACTGCCGTGATGGCGCCCAGCAGCCTGCGCTCGTCCAGCCCGTCCGGCGGACGGTAGGACGAGGCGGGGGCCGTGGGGGTGAAACCGTGCTGCTCCAGGAGGGTGCGGGCAGTTGCGGTTGCGGCGGTCACTGCCACGGTGCCGCTATCGATCTGGATGCGGAGGTCGGGATCGGTCACGGGACGATCGGCGCTCCAGTGCATCGTCCAGGCGAGGTCGACGAGGTCGAGGGTGTGGGCCAACAGGCCGTGCATTGCGCCCCCGGCGTGCTCGCGCGCGTCCCGATTGGTGCCCGGTGGGAGCAGGTAGAGCGTGCGGCCGTGGTGTTCGCGGGCGACGAGCCCGGCTTCGGTCAGCAGCCGGTCGGCGGCGCGGATGGGTCGGTTGACGACGACGAAGGTGTGGCCGTCGCCGGTGGAGCCGATGAACACATCGGGGATGTCGAGCAGGGACAAGGTGATCCAAGGGGGGATTCGGTCTCGGTGCCGCGCTTTTCCAGCGTGCGGGGCTGTTGGCGGTTCTGTTCCTGGGGCTGCCGGTGGGACCGGACCGGACGGCGCAGTGGCAGTGGCGGCGCGCCGGGCGCCCCGGGGAAAGCGGACGCCGGCGTTGACGGCGTCCAGCACCCGGCGGGCGCCATGTCGTCGAGGCCGTGCGACGTGTAGGTGTTGACGAGCTGCGCCTGTCCCTGGGGCCTGCCACAGTGTGCGGGCCACCTGCGCGGTCCGTTGGTCGGTCCGGGGCCGGGAGTGGACGGGCACCAGGTGCAGGCGGCGGTTGTTGCTCATGCCGCGGGTCCGAAGTCGGCTTGGGTGGGGGTGTGTTTGGCGATGGCGCGGGCGGTGATGGCTTTCGATTCGCGTGCGGATGCGGCGGCCAGGTCGTCGGCGTCGGGTTCGGTGTACCAGGGGCGCAGGGTGAGCATCGCGGCGCGTAGCCCGGTGGCCAGGACGAGCGCGGTTCCCTTGGGCAGGGCGCGGATGGCGTCGGCGGGCAGGATCCGTTCCTGCCGCATGCTGACCGATGTCGAGGTTCCGGACTCGGAGCGGGAGGTGGAGGTGGTTGGGACGTCGTGGTCGCCGATCAGCCGGGACAGCTTGTCGGCGAAGTCCGGGTCGTCGATCCCGCTGCCGATGACTTTGATCGTTGCTGCGCTCCACAGCGCGTCCATGCCGGCCTCGCCCCATACTTTCTGGCCCTGGCGGTAGGACTGCAGGATCGTGATCGGGATGATCCCGCGGGAGCCGAGGTGGCTGTACAGGTCGGGCAGGTCGGAGATTTTGCAGACGTTGGCGGCTTCGTCGAGGATCGCGAGGAGCGGGGGGTCGAGTCGTCCGCCGGCGCGTTCGGCCTGGGCGGTCGCGGCGCGCATCACGCTGTCCGCGCATGCGGCGATCAGTGCCGAGGCTCCGCCGCCGCCGTCTTTCGATAGCAGATACAGCGAGTCGTTCGAGGTGACGAAAGCGGCGGGTGTGAACTCGGGGACGTCCTGCTGCGGGGTCACCCAGGCGGCGATCTTGTTGTCGAGGAGAGCGGCGGCGTACTGGCGGGCGGTTTCGTAGATCCCGTCGCGGGTCTCGGGCGGGCCTTCGACGGTGCCCTTGAGCTGGGCGGCGACCGCGGTGTGCCCGTGGTCGCGCAGGATGTCCAGCGGGGTGCGGTCGGCGGGGAACGCCAGCCACTGCATCACGTCGGTGATGGGACGTTGATCGAGAGCGGCGGCGAGGAACAGCTGGGACAGCACGTTCGATCCGGCCTTGGACCAGAAATCGCCGTGAGCGCTGGCGTCGACGGAGGCGGCGAGGAAGTGGCCGGCCAGGCGGCCGGCGCCGTCGAGGGTGGTGGCATCAGCGAGGGGGTTCCACCACATGGCCCGCTCGGCGTGGGCGATCTGCTGCGGGTCCATCGACCAGGTACGTCCCGCTGTCGCCCGCGCGGCGAGCGTGGCGGTGTAGGCGTCGCCGCCGGCTTTGTTGCTGGTGAGCAGGACCGGTCCGGGTGCGGCCAGGATGGCGGGGATGGCCAGGCCGGTGGTCTTCCCCGAGCGGGGTGCCATGATCGCCACAGCCACGTCTTCGAATCCCATGCGGACTTCGTGCCGGGTGCCCTGCAGGTTGCCGAGCAGCACGCCGGTGTCGCGGGCGTCGAGGCGCTTGGTTTCCTTCAGGGTCGGGCGCAGAGAGCGGGCCTTGGCGGCGGTGGCTTGGGCCATCAGCGGTTCGATATCCCGGGCCTTGGCCAGCCCGGGGGTCTTCTTCCCGGTACGGCTGCGGATGCGGTGTCGCAGCCACAGGACAACCCCCGCGGCCCCGATGGTCATCAGCAGGCTCGCCGGCACGATGCGGGCGCCGAGGAGCAGCGTCGTGTCGCTGGCCGTCGGCCACAGGCGGTCGGGGTGGAACAGGGCGGTACCCGGCTGGTACGGCGCCCAGGCGGATCCGGTGAGGCGGGCGGTGAGGTTGCCGCAGAGCCAGGCGAGGTGGGACAGCGGGACGACGACGGCCAGGACGCCGAGGCCGAGGCGCAGGACGAGGTCGTAGCCGTTGGTGGAACGTGAAGGGGGTGAGGCGGGAGGCAATGCAGGCTGGGTGCTTTCCGTTCATGGGCTCAGCGGCGGTGGGGTCTCGACGCCGGCGGCGGCTCCGGCTTCCCGCTCGCCGGCGAAGTGGTCTGGCGGGAGGCGAGGGACTGCACGCGTGTTTCCAGGGCGGCGGCGATGACCACGGCGTTGACGTCGCGTCGGTGGCGGGTGACGACGTTCGGGTCGCGGGGGAGGCGGGAGCGGCTGCCCAAGCGCAGTACGGGGTCCGGTTTGGCAAGGTGGGCGGTGAACGCGGCGATCAGATGCGGCGGGGTGTGTTCACCGAAGCGGGCCTGCCACAGCGGCTGGTCGTACGGTTCGAGCGTGGCGGTGACGAACCAGGCGCCGGGCTCGGGCGCGCTGCCCAGCCGCTCTGCGCGGGCGGTGCCGTCTGGTGAGACGAGGCCGTCGGAACCGGCGGCGGCAGGTGCCCAGCCGGCCCGCCGGAGGCTTGCGCACGGATCGGACGGTGCGCTCACCGCCGCCGGGTCGGTGAGGGTGTCCATGACGGCGGCGATGAATTCGACCGGGGTGCTGGCTGTGAAGGTGGCGTACCAGGCGGGCCGGCGGCCTGCTTCCGGCGCGTGGTGCAGCGTCCACCACTGGCCGTCGGGGTCGGGCTCCAGACGCAGGACGGCTTTCTGATCAGGGCTGGAGAGGATGACGCGGGGCATCAACGGGTCGTTGCCGTGGCTCCAGCCGCAGCCACGGTGCAACGGAACGGTGACCCAGGCCGGGTCCCCGCCGCCGGCCAGGTGGCTCGGGGCGATGAGGTCGACCTCGACGGTCTCCAAGGTCCTGTTCACTTGCGTCCCGGGCCTCGCCGGCCGGGGGCGGGGCCGGTGGTCGTGAGCGTGCCGTGGGGTGAGGGGGTACGACGGGCGGCGGTGTTGATCTCGCGGAGGGCGTCGCCGTGGGTGGCCCAGGCATCAAGGCAGTCCCAGGATTTGGCGTGGTACTCGGCCAGGGCGTCGTCGAGCGCCGGGGTGCCGGGCGCGGCGTGGGCGGGGAGAGCGTCGCGGGTCTGCAGCCACTGCTCGTGCAGTGCGTCGAGCCGGTCGAGCGCGAGGCGCAACACATCGATCTGCCAGCGCCAGCGGCTCTGTACGTTGCCTGCCGGCAGCTGGGCGAGCTGGGTTTCGGCGGTGGCCAGCAGGTGCCGGGCGCCGGCGCGCAGGGGGTCGAACGCTGCGTGGGTGTCGGCGTCGCGCTGGCTTGCGCGTATGCCGTAGGCGTGTTCGTCGTGGGGCCAGCCGTTGAGGTCGGTGTGCTCGTCGGAGTACACGTCCCAGGCGTCGAGGATGTCCTGGCTGTCGCTCAGGAAGTCATCGAGGTGGCGCAGAACGGCGCGGTGGCGTTGATCGGTGGAGATGGAAGGGTCCTGTCGTCAGCGGCGGGCGGAGGTGCGGGCGGTGCCGGTCTTCGCCGTCCGGGCGGCGGGAGCCTGGTTCTGCTGGCGGGCGGCACGTGCTGTCCGGCGAAGGGAGGCGATGCGACGGGCGTGCGCCTCGACGACGTCGGCGGGGGAGAGCCGGCTGGGCTCCTGTACGGCGTGACGGGCGGCCGGGTCGCAGACGCCACGGTGCAGCGGGCCCGGATCGGCGAGCGCGGTGACGAAGGCGGCGACGAGGTGCTCGGGCGTGTAGTCGCTGAACCGGGCGTCCCAGATCCGCAGGCCCCGGTGGCGTTCGTGCCCCGGCTCGCACGTCTCGACGTACCAGTACGGCGTGCTGTCGACGGGTTCGGAGCGCTGCTCCACGTGGCACATGGCATCCGGCGACGCGGCCTTGTCCCGCTGGCCGATACGCCAGCCGGCGGACTTCAGGATCTCCATCACGTCCGCCGGTTCCGCGGGCTGTGGGGCGATGAGCGCGTCGGTGAGACCGGCCAGGACCTCCGCGGGTACGAAGGCGCCGAAGTTGGCGAACCAGCTGGGGGCGGCGTCGGTGTCCGTGGCCCACAGCGTCCACCATGCCCAGTGGGGGGAACGCGGGGTGAACTCCATGTGGCACCGGTGATCTGGGCTGCGCAGGCGGATGTCGGCGCCCAGCGGGTCGGAGACGGCGCTCCAGCCGGCGGCGGCCAGGCCGTGCGTGACATGCCGGGCGTCTCCGGGGCCGGCGAGGTGCCGTGGGCTGGTGTCGTACGGGATCTGCGAGGCGTGCCGGTCGGCGAAGTAGGCGGCCAGCTGCTTGTCGGTCAGCCGCACCAGGCGCACCCCGGCTCGCGGGCGGCTCCTGCGTCGTAGAGGTCGCGGAGGTCGTCGATCAGGTAGTGGAGGGCGTGCTGCCCGGCCTGCGTGGACGCCGCGGCCCGCAGCTGGGCGATGAGGCGGTCGGCTTCTGCGCCGCGCGGGGTCTGAGGGTGATCGTGAAGGGCGCGGGCGAAGGCGCGCAGGGTGTCCGCGAAGTGGACGGGCAGGCCCGTGTACTCGTCGAGGAGGGGGTCGATGAGGGTAAGTGCTTCGTCGGGGTCGGGCCGGTCCCTGAGGTAGTCGGTCAGGCGGGCCAGGGTCTCGGTCACGGTGCGGAGGTCGTCGGTGGTCGGCGCGGTCATCGGGCTCCTGGGAAGCGGCGTGGTCAGCGGCGGGTTCGCGTGCGGCCGGCCGGGGCGTAGGGGCGGGCGGTGGTCCGCGGCCGGGTGCGTGGGGTGGTGGTGCGTGCCCACGCGGCGGCGCGGGCGGCGGTGATCCGGGCCTGCTGCCAGGCGTGGAGCTCGGAGGGCAGGAGGGACACCGACCAGGTGCGGATCTGCGCGCTGAGCGGAACGCGCCCGCGTGGGCGCATCACGGGGTCGGAGTGGGCGAGTTCGGCGGCGAAGGCTTGTACCAGGTGCATCGGGGTGCTGATCGAGAACTGGGCACTCCACCCGTTGCCCTGCTGGTCCTTCGCGCCAGACCACCAGATCGCCTGGCCTTCGCCCTGGTGGTGGTACTGCATCCAGGTGGTGCCGTCGGGGCTGGTTGCGGTGGCGTGGCGGCCCTCGGGGCGCACGTGCCAGTGCTGCTGGTGCAGGGGCGCCCAGACGTTGGGGGCGTGCGCGGAGCGCGGGCGGGCGAGGGCGTCGGTCAGCCCGGCGATGATCTCGACCGGGGTGTGCCGGCCGAGGTGCGCCCACCAGGTGTCGTCCTGGCCGTTCGCGGTGGCGTGGAGGGCCCATCCGCCCGGTTGGACGTAGGGGTTGTAGGCGAGACGGACGGTGCGGTCAGGGCTGTCCATGACCAGCGGCCCGTCGGCCTTCGACCGATCCCGCCACCCGGAGGCGCGCAGGAACTCCGAGACGTGCCGGACATCGCCGCCGCCAGCCAGCGCGCGGGGCTGGACGAGGTAGTGCTGCTCGGCCTGCTCACCCTCCCCCCAGACCTGCCGCCGCGTTCGGTTCACCGGCGCCGCCGGACGACGAACGCCGCGGGAGCCGGCGGCTTCCCCGGTATCCCGGCGGGCTGGGTGCCGACGTGCCGCAGGGCGTCGCAGTGCTCGTCCAGGTCGAGAGCCACGTCGTCGAGCGCGTTCGCCGCTCGACCCAGCGCCAGCCACACCTCCGGCCCCAGAGTGCCTCGCTCGACCTGGGCCTTGGCGAACATGCTGCTGACGGCCATGAGATGGGTGATACCGCCGAGGACTCCATCGGCCGGCTCAGGGTCCAGCGTGCGCGCGATGACCGGCGCGGCCTGGGCCGGCGGGAGCTGGGTGAGCTGGTCGGCAAGCAGGGCGAGCCGGTGAGTGATCTCGTCGGCCAGCCTCTCGGCGTACGGGGCGGGAGGGGACATGCGGCTCCAGGGCGGGAGGCGGTCAGTGATGGTGGCGGTGCCCGATCCGCGGCAGTCCGGCCGGGACGTGTCCGGGCCGGGTGCTGGCCAGCAGCCGGGTGGGCTCACCGGCGGCGGGGGTGCCGGCGCGCAGGTAGCCGCGGAACAGGACGGTCACCAGCCTGGGTCTGAGGCGGCGGGTGACAGGAGGCGGTGTGCTAGGTGGCACGGGCTTCTCCCTCCGAAGGGACGTGTGTGCCAGGGGCGTGGCCCCGGCCAGCGGCGGTGGTCCGGCGGGGTGTTGCCGAATGCGGACGCTGTGACGGCGGTGAGCAGGTGGTTTGCAGTGGCAGTGGTGCTCCGCCACAGTTCCTCGGAGGGCAACCAGTGAGCACGGACGGCGGCAGCTGCCGGCCGCGCGGAGAGCGGGGAGGAAGCCGCACCGCTGAAACGTTGTTCGATGTCTGTCCGGGGCGGCCGACGCCAACGGCCAGCCCGGTGTCGGGCCCGCGGGGGGTGACGTACCCGGTATGGGGAACCCCCGGGGTCGTCCTGGATCACCGGGCCCTGCCGTACGTGGGCGTGCCAGAGCCCTGCGCCAAGTGGCCCGCGGGCGCCGGTGTGGTGGCCGGGGCGGAGGGGGGCGAGGTTCGCGAGGCGGGGTGCTGGAGCACGGTGGTGATGCCGAGGGAGTCGAGTTGCGGGCCGATCGCCCGCATCGTGCGTGCCTGGGCCCGGGTGTCGTCACCGTCCAGGCGGTAGATGCCGGTCTGGTTGTCCTGGACGAACCCGGCCGCGGTCAGGATCGGCCCGGCGACCTCGCCGACGGGGGCGGTGGCGATGCTGCCGTCCGGTTGCCAGGTCAGGGCCAGGCGGTCCGGCTGCGACGGCTGGGTGCCGCCCAGGGTGTTGTGCCGGACTTCGGCGATCGCGGTGTCGTAGCGGACCAGGAGGTCGTCGGTGACCTGCTCGGCGTCCAGGAACGGATCGCCGGCCAGTGCGATGGCGTGGGGCTCGCGCACGGCGCGGTACGCGTCGTCGGGCAGAGCGCGGGGAGCGACGCCGGCGATGAGGAGCCCGTCGTCGCTGTCGTGCCGGTCCAGGACGGCGAGCTGCGCTCCGTCCGGGCGGCTCAGGACGGCGGCTTGCTGCAGGGGTTGCTCCGCGAGGGATGCGGCGGCCAGGTCCAGGTCCCAGATGCGCTCGGCCAACTCGGCGAGATCGGTGAGGTGGGACGGGTCGTCCTTGTCTTTGGTCGGCAGGTGGGTGGTGGTCCAGGTGCCGGGCAGCTGGTCGGCGAGGACGTCGGCGTACGAGGCCAGACGCCCGGAAGTGTCGTGATCGTGCATGGTGTCCTTGACGGGGTGTGGCGGGGTCAGCGGCGCGGCCCGGGGTGCCCGCTGGGCGGCGCGGGCGGGGTGTCGGCCGGCTTATGGGGTGGGCGGGCGCACGGGGCGGAGCACTCGCTGCCCGGGGCGGGGATCTGTTCGGTGCCGGTGCTGCGGCCGGGGTGCGGGGCGTTGCGGTCGCAGAGCACGTCGCGCGTGTGGCCCAGGGCGTTTCGAAGGACGCGTACATGGTTCTCGGCGAGGTAGCGAAGGCGGTGCGCGAGGTGAGGATCTGCCGCAGTGTCGAGGCCGTCGTGGACTTCGGCGGTGGCCAGGAGGACGTCTTCCAGGGCGGCGAGGATGCCGTCGTGGGGAGCGGTCACCTCGGTGAGCACGCGGGCTGCGTCTGCGACGGTGGTGGCCTCGCGGAGGACCTCAGCGAGGCGGGCGACGGCGGCGCCCAGCACCAGGTAGCTGGCCGGGCGGGCGTCGGTGTCGAAGGCGTCGTCGCAGTCGACGCGGTAGCCGGCGGCGCGGAGCCGGGCGACGGCTTCGGTGCCCAGGCGGTCCTCGTCGTCCTCGGTCAGGCCGGCGGGGGCGCGGTGGTAGGTCTCATCAGGGCGGACGACGGCGACGAATCCGGTGCGTTGCAGGATGCTGTGCGCGCGCGGATCGCCACCGCGGGCGAGGAGTTCGCCGGAGTGCGGGTGGCGGCGGAGGTCCAGACGTTCGGCGATGGCCACGTGAGAGTCGCCTGTTCTACCGCGAGCGGGAGGAGGTGAGGTGCGCGGTGGCAGGTGCGGCGGTGGGGCGGGGCTGCGTCATCTCCTGTGCGGTGGTGTCCAGGTCGTGCTGAAGGGCGTGGATGCGGCACGTGATCAGCTCCAGGCGGTGTGCCATGCCGGCACCGGAGGCGGACGACTCGCGTGTGATCCGCTGCGCGGTGTGCTCCACGAGTCCGCGGACGGCGGCCAACGGGCCGGTCTTCTCGTCGGCGAGCTGGACAAGGAGGGCAGCGAACTGGGTGCGGGCCGTGGGCAGGGGGCGGGCGGCTGGCCGGCGGCTGTCGGTGTTGCTGCCGGGTGTCAGGAGCAGGTCCTGCTCGATGCGCCGGGCTTCGTCCGACACGCGCCGGATGATGTCGGCCGGGAGGGTGTGCCACGCGCCGCCGCGCCGGATCAGGTTGGTGATCAGGTCCAGTTGTCCCGGCTGGGCCTGGAGGGCGATCCAGCGGCATCGGTGCCGCTGGATGCTGCCGGGGGTCTCGATGCCGGCGGCGCGGGCGAGCCGGTGGGCGATTTCTGCCCATTCCGGACCGGTCAGGTCCCGGTCATCGGGGTGGAGCCGCACATGGAGGTGGAAGATCGCCCGCTGGTCGCCGTAGCGGGGTGCGGCGTGCGGGTGCTCCAGGAAGGGGTCGTCGAGGTGCTCGGCCCACTGGGCGGATGTCCAGGCGCGCTGCTCGTCGTTCCTGGTGTACTCGTCGAGGCCCGGCCAGTGGGCGACGACGGTGCGCTCGGTGAGGCAGTCCTGCGGTGACACCGGCTGTCCCAGCGCCTCGGCGAGGGGCTCGGCTGCGTTGTCGGTGCGGGGGCGGATACGGGGGATCACCGGCCGCTCCGCTTGTCCGCGGCGTGGATGAGGTAGTTGAGGGCGTTGACGGTGTACCAGCCGCAGTCGACGATCTTGTCGCTGTCGGCGAACGTGGGCAGGAAGGTGTCCTCCATGGCGCGCAGGTGGATCAGGCAGTCCGGGCAGTGGCGCGAGAGGTGCACCAGGTAGCGGGGGTGGGCGGTGACGTAGGACTGCGTGCCGCCGCTCGGGTTGCGCAGCCGCCATCCGGGCTGTTCGGTCGGGGCGTGCCAGGACGGGGCGACCACGCGCATCGGGTCGCCCCACAGCCTGCCGTCGGCCGCGCCCTTCAGGACGACGACCTTGTCGCCGGGGCGGAAATGCTCGCTGGTGATGTCCCGCTGGGGAGTCAGCGGGTCCGGCGTCGGAGTGAACACCGGGGTGGACGGCGGCTGGGGCATGCGCATGCGATTCCTTCCGCGCGGGCAGTAGCGGGAGGAACAATGGTCCGCAGGATCGCCGGTTTGCCTAACCGGCGATCAGCGGCTATGTTGCGCCTCGCTCAGCGGAACGGGTTCTCGGTCCCCCGGTCGTCTTCGCCGGCGGCGTCGAGGAGTTCAGGCAGGTCACAGCCGTCGGCGTCCCGCTGGTCGATCCACCACCCGGCCCGGGTGATCGAGCGCGCCTTGTCTTCCACCTCCGCCCAGTCGCCGTCGTCCCAGGTCCCTTCGGCGACCAGCGCGGTGTACGCGGCGGCCATCAACTGGTGGCGGGACCGTTCGCCCCAGCTCAAGGTCTTCTGAGGGCCCTCCAGCGTCGGCATGTCGAACCGCTGCGCCCACTCGGCGGCGGCCTGCTGTTCCTCGGCCCGGCGGGCAGCGAGCCACTCCCGCCGGGAGGCGATGTCATCACCGCGGGCGGCCTTCCAGCAGTCGGGGCAGTCCCGCTCGGCGAGCCAGCGGGCGTATCCGGCGCGCCGGTCGGCGGGCCGGTCAGACAGGTCGTGATCAACGCGGTGGGTACAGGTGTGATCGACGGTCCAGTGTGTGCGGACAGCCATGAACGGATCTCCTTGGTGGGCAGTGGGCAGTGGGCGGGTTGGTGGGATGGCCCCGCGGTCACCGGGCTCGGTGCCGGCCCGCGCCGGGCGGCGGTGCCGGCCCCGTCGCGGCAGGCGCCCAGCGGAGTCAAGGCGGCGGCCGGAGGTGGTCTGGAGTGCTTGGCGGTGGTCTCGGGGACGCTTCCGCCTTCTGCGTCGTCTCAGCGTGTCCTGCGGATGGCGTCTGTGGCCGCCGTGGCGATGGCGGCGGGAGCGCTGGAGGGCTGGGGCAGGTGCAGCAAGGTGGTCCCCGGCAAGTGGTGGGACGTGGCGGTGAGGGTGAGCTGGAGTACGGCGCAGCCGGCGGTCGTGAGCTGCTTGACGCGGGTGACGGCTTGAGCGGTTTCGTCGCTGCCGTACCGGGCGTCGGTGACGATCACGAGGAGGCGGCCGGCGCCGGGGCGGGTGAGTTCGAGGCCGTGGTTGAGTGCGTCGATGGCGTCGCCGAGGTTGTGGTGGCCGCCGTTGGCATCGAACGTCGTCACGCGCTGTGGTGCTCGGTGGGTGGGTCGGGTCAATGCGGTCAGGTGCTGGTCATAGGCGATGGTGGCGGTAAGGGAGTCGGGGCCGGTCAGGGCTGCTGCGCGTGCCACGATCCAGGCAGCGGACGCGACGGGCGCGCAGGCGGCACGCATGGAGCTGGAGACGTCGACGGCGATACCCACACGCATCGGTGGGGTGGGGGAGTTCCGGCGGCGGGTGTGGGTGAACGGTTCCGCGGTGGGGACCGACCCGGCCGCGCGCTGAGCGTCGCGGGCGAGGGCCGCGCGCATGTTGAGGCGGCCGGGCGGGGTGGGGCTGGTGGTCCGCTCCTCGGTCCGCTCGCGGTAGGCGGCGGCACGCAGGGCGCGGCTCAGGCGCGCGGCGGCACTCTGCTCGGCGGCGGTGGGCCTGCGGGTGCCGGTGACCGGGCTGCCGTAGGGCTCCGGTGTGCCGTCGGGGGCGACGGTCGTGCCACGGGCGTTGAAGACCGACTTGGCGGTGGCGGCGGCTTTGCGTCGCTGGCCGGCCCGCTGGGCGCGGTCCTGAGCCTGCGCCTTGGACTTCGCGGCCATGGCGTTGGTCGCTGCGGCCTGTGCCGCGAGGTCGGCGGCGTCGGTGGCTGCCGCGTGGTCCATGACGACCCCCACGGCGCCGGACAGCAGATCGGTGAGGTTCTCCGGCACGGGCAGGGCGGGGGCCGCGGTGTCCAGAGCGTCGCACCATTTTTGAGCGTGCGCGAGCATGGTCGTGGCGTCGTGGTCGGCGCACTGGTGGGCTGCGGTCCAGATGCGGGTGAGTGTGGCCAGCAGGTCTGCGCCCAGCACCTTTTCGCACAGATCGGCGACGGCCCGGGTCTCGCCGGCGTCCAGGATGCCGACGTCACGGCGGCCGAGGATCAGGGCCGCCACGGCGGCGGCGTGCTCGATGCCCTTCAGGGTGGGGTGGGCGATGTCGGGCATGACCAGGGTTCGGGCACTGGTGCGCAGGTACACGCGGTCCGTGGGCCGCGTGATCAGGTGTGCGCCTTCGACGCGGCTTTCCTCCAGCAGGAGCGCGGCCTCGACGACACGGGGGTTCGCTCCGCCTGGCGTCGGCCAGACGGAGTGGGCCGCGTGCGCGGCCTCGTGGACGAACACTCCCCAGGCGGCGGGGTACCGCTCCTCGTCGCCCACGATCCGCGGATGGATCTCGTGGGGCTTCAGCGGGGCGAACAGGCCGGCGTCGAACTCGACCTCGCCCAGAGTGGGGAAGAACGCGGCCGGTGCGCCGCTGTGTGTGCCGGGGCGGCAGGTGACGAGGAGGTCCTGGCGGCCGGAGAGGGCGACCAGCCGGTCGCCGAGTTCGGCTCCCACGCGCCGCCACGCGGTGGGGGAGGAACGGGGTTGCGCGGGCGGGGCGCCGTCGTCGTCCCATCGCGCGAGGTCGGCGTCGTCGTCCGGCCCGGTGGCGGGGGACTGGACGTGGTGGTGGGCGCTCATCGCGAGCGGCCCCGGTGCGCGGAGCCGGTGCTGCCCGGGGGCTGCCGGACGGCCGAGGCGGAGAGCTGCTTGCCGAGGGTGAGGGGAGCGACCTCCTTGACGCCGGCAGCCTTGATGACGGCAGCGGCGACGGCGTCGCGATCCTCCACAGGAGCGATGCCGACTAGGTTCGCGAGCGCGGCTTTGGTGCCGAGGACGGCCTCGGTCCTCTGGTAGCTGAGCAGCTCTCGCAGTTGTGGGGCCCAGCCCAGCTCGCCGAGTTCGACTTGGCGGGAGAGGTGTCGGGCGACCCGGACCACCCGGGCATCGATCCTCAGCGCCAGGGCGAGGTCATAGTCCGTGCCGATCTGGATTTGCACGCTGAACCGGCTCGCGAGCGCCTGGGTCAAAACCGCCCCGTGGACGCCGGGATTGTGGCCCGCCACCACGTAGAAGCCCGGCTCGGCCTTGATGGTCTCGCCCTTGTGGGCCTTGACCTGGATCTGCCTGCGCCCGTCCATCGCGGGATACAGCGCCGCCAGGACCTTCGGTGAGATCAAGGTGGCATCGTCGATCAGCAGGGCGCGGCCCTCGGTCATCGCGGTGACCAGCGGACCGTACTGGAAGACGTAGGCTCCCGCGTCGTCCTGTGTGTACTCGCCGATCAAGTCGCCGACCGTGGTGTCGCCGTCACCGGCGACGGTGAGCAGGTCCGGGAACGCCGCCTCGACCAGACTCGTCTTGCCGGTGCCCGGAGGGCCGTAGAGCAGCACCGGCACGTCGGCGTCGCGCAAGCGATTCAACGCCTCGACGTCGGGCAGATCGGCCAGCTCCCGGGGGTGGTAGACCTGGCCCCCCGCGCGGCGGATCGGGCCGGTCTGCCTGGGAGTGACTGCTGCGGGAATGGTCGTGCGGGCCGTGGCCGCCCGGGCGCGGGGAGAGTGGGTGCCCGGTGGGCTGATCACAGCGGTCTGCGCGGCTGCGGCGGTCTTCGCGTTCGCGCGGAACTCCGGTTGTCCGGTTCCGCCTTGGTCGGCCTCGCCGCGTCGCACCAGGGTGAGGGCGGCGTTGCGGACGGCGCCGTGGGAGTGGCCCAGCTGCCTGGCCATGTCCCCGATGGTGATCATGTCCGCCGGCCGGTCGGCCAGCAGTCGGGCCACCTTGGCCCGTAGTTCGCCGCCCTTGGTGCGCGCTGGACGGGTAGGCGTTCCGGGTGCGGTCAGAACAAGGCCCCTTCAACAGGTGCGGGTGCGAGCGGGGTTGGCGATGCGCTGGAGAGGCTGGCCGCTCTCGGAGCGGATCACGGACTGTGCCGACATCAGCGACCGGGCCAACCGGGGCGTACCGTCGGCGCTCACCGGCCGACCGAGGGCTCGGTCCAGGTGCAGGGGATGGCCGTCGACGAGCAGCTCGCTGGCTGCCGAGCAGGCCCGTGCGTCCGCTCCGTACCGGGCTCCGTCGCTCGGCAGGCGCAGCCTGGCGTCTCTTCGAAGCCGGCCTGGAGCAGGACCCGCCGGGCGGCGGCGTTGTAGCCGGTGGTGGTGATCTCGCCGGTGATGGTGTGCCGGATCGTCATGAACGGCTCTGCTGGTGCTTCGGGCAAGGGCGGATCTCCTATCGGTGGTGGCGGGAAAGCGGTGGGGTGTTGGGCGAAGACGAGGCGGGCCCGGAGCTTCCAGCACATCAACGGTGCGTGGCTGAACCACGAACGATGGGCAATGACTGTCGACATGCCCCAGGGCGGGCCTCACCGCCCCGCAGCTACCTGACTCGCCTTTCCGCACGTTCTGATAGCCGGGTGTACCAACAACGGCCATCTACGAATCTCCTACGCGCTTCGGGAAAGGGGGTGGAGGCTGTGGTCATGGGGCCCGGTGACGCCCCCGCGGCGGACGGCGGTGCCGGCCGCGGCGCCGAGCGCCGGTGGGGGTGAGGCGGCGGCGGGCGGCGAGTAGGACGGTCAGCGCGAACGCCGTGCCCGCGGCGGGAAGCGCGGTGCCGGCGTGGGCCTGCTCGGCGAGGCGGCCGGCCAGGGCGGTGCCGGCGGAGGTTCCAGTGCCGATCGACAGCAGCAGCCACGCGTACGCCTCGCTGATGCGGCCCGCGGGGGTGAGTGCATCAGTGGTCACGAAGGCGCAGGCGATCACGACGGTCAACAACGCACCCGGGAGCACGATCACGGCCATGGCTGCGTGCGGGCTGGGGAGGGCGAGCAGCGGGAGCCATCCGGCCATAAACCCCCCGGTGGCAGTGGTCAGTCGGCCGGTGGTGGTGCCGGGCCAGGTGCGGCGCCCGTATATCAGGCCGCTCAGGAAGCTGCCGGCCGAGAACGCGGCCGGCAGGACGCCGGAGAGCATGTCCCGCTCGTGACGCTCGGCCATCGCGATCGCCCACACGTTCATGGCGCCGATCGCGAACCCGATACCGGTCAGGGACACGAACAGCAACACCAAACCGGCGTTGGCCAGCGCGGTCCCGGTTGCCGTGCCGGCGGTGGCGGCAGGTCGCCAGCGGCGCGTCGGTGGGGCGGATGCGACGACGAGGGCACCGAGCAGGCCGAGCGCGGCGGTGGCGGCCAGCGCGAGAGACGCGGAGTGGGCGGTGGTGAGGGCGGCGGCCAGCGGCGGGCCCACGATGTACAGCAGTCCCTGCGATCCGGTGTCCAGCGCGAGCGCAGCGTGCCGAAGCGAAGGGTCGGGCACCACGGCCGGCCACAGCGCCCGCAGCCCCGTCTCCAGCGCGGGCGTGGTCAGTCCGGCGACCACGACGACCCCGATGGCGGCGGTCGGCCCGCCGTACGAGCTGGTCAGCGGCAGGGTCGCGAGGAGCGTGGAGTTGACCAGCGCGGCCGGCAGGTGCACGGCGGGTTGCCCGTGGCGGTCCATCAGGCGGCCCTTGACCGGCTGGGCCAGCGAGGCCGCCAGCCCGTACACGGCGCTGAGCAGCCCTGCGAAGGCGATACCGCTGTCGGCCGCGACCGCCCACAAAACGATGGCGACCGGCGCCATGCTGTTGGGAAGGCGGCCGATGAGCGTGCCGCCGAGCAGCCGGGCCACGTGCTGCTTGCCCAGCAGCGCGCCGTAGGTGATGCGCGATGCGGGGGCCGAGGAGGTGGCGGTCAGGGCACGGGTCCGATCTCTTCGGTGGTGGGGCCTCACGGCGGCAACCTGATGTGGTGGCACACGGGGCGCTCGTGCGGAGTAAGCACCTGGCGACGACGACCTGGCCCGTCTGGATACGGGTGAGCCTGCGGGAGAAGACCACCGCGGGGCGCCGCCGGCTCGGCAAGCGGGCCATGCGCGTTGTGCCGTTGGACAAGCGATGGGCGAGTGAGCGGCGTGACGACGCACCGGGAATGGCGGCGCGCTCAACGCCCTCTCCCCGGAATCGTCGGGGACTTATTTCTCGGTGAGGGACGTGACGTGGCTGCTGCGTCTTACAGTCGACCGATGCCGGCGGCCGGTCCTGTGCATCGGGGCGCGTACGGCGGCGCCGTTGACAGGTGCGGGGAGCTGGCGGTCTTCCGCATCGGTCGCTCGTGGCGCGCACACCGTGCCGGGTTCAAGCCGTATCTCGCGGGCCTTGGGCTGCTGACTGGCGTTCCTGGGCCGCCCGAAAGGACGACCCGACCCGTACGGGTTCGTACGTCGTGCCTTGCAAGCACCTGTCCGGCCGTGGCGTGGCGCCGGAGCTTGCCGGACCGGCCGGTCGGCGTGGCACTCGGCGACCGCCGCTCAGATACCGGAGGCCGACGCGAGCAGCACCGGCACCTGTCAGGACGATGTCGGCCGCAAGGGCTGAGGTTCTCTGCAGTGCTACGCGGCTCTTTGCGCCGCGCGGGAAGGGACGCAGCGAAGGCGATGTCGCCGGGGAGGGACGTCAGGCGCGTCCGGCCTGGCTAGTAGCATGGAGAATGGCAGACGGCGTCCATCGCTCCACCGGCCAACTCGCAATCAAATACTCCTCCGAGGGATCGCCGGTGACCTTGTCACGTTGGAGGTCACGGCCACGCGCGTGCACTCGCAGCCGGTACCAGCCGGGCCCTGCATGGCTGAGCAGGATTTCCTCGCCTTGGGTAAGGCCGCCGGAGAAGATCTTTAGCTGTCCGTGCGGCGCAGGAAGACTCACCTCGACTACATCGTCCCACTCCTCGAGGCCGCCGGTGGCGGGGCGCTCGGCATGGTCGGCAGTGCGCATTCGTACGGGACCGTCGCTGATCCCGGAAAGGACGAAGGCTTGTTCGTCCACGATCATAATCAGGCCATCGTTGCCTGACGGTAGATCGGTCTCTGTGTCGTCGTCGATGAAGTCTGAGATGGGGATCACTCCATCATTGGCCCTTACAATGCTCCACTCTTTCGGCATCTGCGGTCACTTCCTCATCGCATGGGGCGCGGCTTGCCGGCCCCGCTCAACTGTACTGAACGGGGCCGGCAGCTTGTTCACTGGTCGTACGCGGATGGTTGAACTACTAGTTGGGGTCCACTACTACCCGGAACGGATCGTACTCCAGTACCCGATTGTCTGCGTAGAAGTTATTCATGATCCCGCCCTGCGCTTGGTTCTGTCCTTCCGGGATCATGCACACGCTCACACCGTTGGGGCCGGTCTGGCGTGGGAAGTTGAGCGAACACCCGTCGAATGTCCGGCGTTCACCCCCTGCAGTTAGACCCTGTTGAGAGGACGCCAAGGGGTACTCGTCGCAGCTCTTCCCCTGTACGCTCGGGACGTCCCCGCAGGCGAGCCTGCGATTCTCATCCCGGATCGCGTCTGTGCCGCGCGTGAGGGGGGCTTCGTGCGTTGCCCCGGGGAGTCCCGATTCCTGGGCGCGCTGAACATGGCTGGCAAGGTCAGGGTAGTCGATCGCGCGATACTGGACCGCTTCGGGGAAGTCGGCGACGACGCATCCCGCGCGGCGGTTTGCGAACCTGTTATCGCAGCGCATTTCAAGGAAACCGAAGGAGCCCGAAACGGGAAGATATCCGGGGTTGGAGAGAGTGACACTCCATGTCGTGTGACAGTATCCTTCGTCGCCTGGGTTGACTACTGAGGAGCCGTAGACTGCCTGCCCGGTGCGTTCTGTGTGGAGCGGTGTGATCGGTCCGCTCGTGAACGATTGGCTATCCACCTTGCAGTCAAGGTTGGCTATTGCTCGGGCTGAAGCGCTCGCCTTCAGCGCATCCCCCCAGCCCAGGTATGCCGAGACATTGAGGTCGTGAGTCATCCCCAGGATCGAGGCGTCAGTGAGGCTGTAGTGAAGCACGTTGAGGTTGGCCTCGCCGGTGACGACCCGCTTGCCATCAACTACCTTGTAGGTCGTGTAGAGGACACCACCTTCCTGGCACAGTTCCTGGCGGCTCCAATAGGTCGCATCGTTTACAGCCAGGCACCAGGCGGGTATCGCCAGTGCGGAGGGATCTTCCTGGTCACCGGCTGGTTGTGAGTTCGCCTGCTCTAGTACTCCAGTTGTAGTTCGCTATCGATGCTGGTCAGGGCCGGGTTTCTGAGTGTACTCGGCTGACGGGCCGTCAGTGAGGACGAGTTCGTGACCTCGGGTGCGGCGGTGGTAGTGGCAGCGGCGGGAGACGGCTTGGTGCCGTCGTCGCCAGCGCGACCAGCTCGTGGCGTGACTGGTGGGGTGCGGGTAGGTCAGCGGGTGGCGCTCAGCTGCCAGGAGTCGCCGGATTTCTGCCACGGTGAGTGGTGCCAGGGCGGTGGAACCGTTTCTGCGTCCCCCCTTGCCCCACCCGCCTG
>AZWL01000041.1 GCA_000514715.1 Streptomyces sp. CNH099
TCATGATCGAGGGCAAGCGGCTGCGGATTGGCACCCCGCATGTCGGGAAGATCGTGACGGTCATCCTGGAGGACACCTGCTACCGCGTCCTCGACGGAGAGACCGAGCTGTCCACTCACCCGCGCACCGACGACAAGCCGACCACCAGAGTCAGGGCACTCAACCGCACCGAGCAGTAGCGACTGTCCAGCATCTCCCGAGGACATCAGCTATGTCCTGGAGCCAACCTGTCCAAGATCACGTGGGACCTCACACCGTCAGACGCCGCCGAGGGCTACCCCGCGGGCGCGCCCTATGACCGGCTCTGCTCCACCGTCGCGGTACGGCGCATCCCGCCGGCCTGGATCGCCCAGACACGACCCGGCGGGCTGATCACCACCCCGTTCCATACGCGCTTCTCCCCGTACGGGCTGCTCAAGCTGACCGTCGGCGACGACGGGCAGGCACAGGGCCGTTTCAGCAGATCCGTCGTGTCGTTTATGTGGGCACGCGGGCAACGCCCCGACCGGCGCACCCACGGCAGCATCGACAAGGCGACCCGCCGCCACAGCACAGCCGAGCTGCCGCCGCTGCGGCTGGCCGACAGCACCGCGGCCCGCGTCGGCATCGGCCTCCGCCACCCGGAGCTGACCTGCGGCCGCTACCGGGACCCGACCGACCCCTACGACACCGACCGGATCCGCATCGGCGACCGCCACGGCTCACTGGCAATCGCCTTCTGCCGCACCCCCTACACCGTCATCGAATACGGCCCGCGCAGCCTGTGGACCGACGCCGTCGGCCCGGCCCTGCGCTGGTGGCACAACCACGGACAGCCCGGCCTCGACCACTACGGCATCACCGTCTCAGCCTCCGGCACCCATGACGCCTGGCTCGACACCCCCACCGAACACTGGCCGCTGACCCTGCCGCCGGCCACGACAGACCCGCCCCCGAGGTCCTAGACCGCGAGACGAGAGGACGAGTTGTCGGGCCGCCGCCGCAGCGGTGATCGGTGAGCCCGACAGGGAGGCGTAAGCGGCCGCGCGGTCGGCGGTGATCCGCGCGGTGTCATACCGCAAGCAGCTTCGACAGCACCTGCGATCCAGGCTGTAGCACGCGGAGAGACGCGCGTAGTCCATCTCGGAACGGGTCCGGGCCGCCGCCCGGGCGCGCTGGGAGACGACGGCGGTCACGGCCACAAAGCGTTACGCCACTACCCGTCGCCCGTGTGCGCTGGGAGACGACATAAGGAGTTCCACCCAAGCGAACTACAGCAACCCGTCGCCCGTGTGCGCTGGGAGACGCCGGCATCACCCAGGTGGTACTCACGCAGAACGTCCCGTCGCCCGTGTGCGCTGGGAGACGCCGACGAAGCTGTGCGGCCCGTACTGCCGGTTGACCCGTCGCCCGTGTGCGCTGGGAGACGCCCCTTCCCGAGCTGGTGTCTTCTCCCGACCGCTGTGAAGTTGTGGGGTGCACGGACGCCCGGACCTTACGTTCCGGGGGTCCCCGTCTGACCTCGGCCGGGTGGCCGGGAGCGGGGTTCTCGTTTCGCCGAGAACTGCCCATTGCGCCGAGGCGCAGTGGGTCTTGTGTTCTCTCCGCGAGCGTTTTTCGACTCCCCGCCACTCGGGGCGTCGTGGTGTTGCGCGGCGACGGCGGCCAGTACTCGGGCGGTGTTCGTTCGCCGGTCGAGGCTGGTGCCGCATGCCGGGCAGCGGTACTCGTCTTGCGTGGGCGGGATCGGTGTGGCTTTTACCGTTCCGCACGCGGAGCACTGCCGTCCGGTGGGTGCGTGCCGGTCGGTGACCACGACGGTGGTCCCGTACCAGGCGCCTTTGCTCTGGAGCTGCCAGCGGGCGGCTCCGATGCCGGTGTCGAGCAGGGCGCGGTTGCGGTTGCGCCTGATCTGTTTCGGCAGGTTCTTCGGTGATGCGTGCTGTGCGGTCTGCTGCACGTCCCAGCCTTCGACCGCGATCACCGAGTGCTGGTGGATCAGCGCGGAAGTCGCCTGCTGGAGGCTGTTCTCGCGGAGGTGGCGGACGCGGGCGTGGAGACGGCCGAGGCGCTGCTGCGCCTTCGCGCGCCGGCGGGAGCCGGGGGGGCAGCGTGACAGGGCCTGCTGGGCGGTCTTGACGCGGCGGAGGTGGCTTTCCAGGTGCCGAGGGTTGTCCACGAGTTGTCCGGTGGACAATGTGGCGACCTGTCGTACGCCGAAGTCGACCCCGACGGGGCCGCCTGCCAGTTGCCGGGGGGTGGGGGCTGTGCGGACCTCGCGGACGAGTTCGACGGTCAATGCGAGGTACCAGCGGCCGGCGGAGTCGCGGGCGACCGTGCCGCGGACGATCCGTGCGGCCGGGCGGCTGCCGGCGGCCTTGCAGTCGGAGCACTTCTTGACCTTGCCCGAGGCGGAATCGGTGATCTTGCCGGTGGCCCGGCACGTGGGGCACGGGACGCTGCCCTTGGCCAGACGGCGGGCGAGTTTCCGCGTCGCTTCGAAGGTCTTGACAGTGCCGATCTTCGGCAGGTTGACGTGCTTGGCATCGACGATCCGCAGTCCGTCGCCGTGGAGCTGAAAGCTGTCCCGGGCACGCCCCCGCTTCTTGAAGCGGGGGCGGCCTGCACGGGCGCCGGTCTTGCGGGCGCGGAAGAACCGCTGCCACGCGCCGGCTGCATCGCGCAGCGCGGCCTGGTAGGTGCCCACGAAGTTGCTGGCGACCCACGGGACACCGGTAGTGGTCTGACCGGTGTGCCGGTCGGTCCACTCGGCGGTGTTCTTCCAGGCCGTCCACATCTTGCACAGGTCGAAGTGGCCGGGGAACTTCACGTCGGGCTCGTCGATCCCGGCGGCCTTCTGCTCGGCGTAGGCGTCCAGGGAGTCCGCGACGCGGGCGATGCCCCAGTTGTAGGCGAACCGCGCGGCCCCGGCATGGGAGGAGAAAGCACACTGCTGCCGGGGCGTGGGCTCCAGGGCGTACTTGTACGCCTGCTGGGTGACCACGTTCCTCAGCTTCGGCGCCCTCTCCGACGACATCGGCCCCTCCACATTCCGGCACCGTAAGGCTACCAACGAAACCGACCCCGCCCGCACAGTGCCCGAAGCAGCCATGCGGCCGATGCCGGGCCGTCCCCGGGCCGCCGGGC
Source organism: Streptomyces sp. CNH099 (assembly GCA_000514715.1). Taxonomy (GTDB): domain Bacteria; phylum Actinomycetota; class Actinomycetes; order Streptomycetales; family Streptomycetaceae; genus Streptomyces; species Streptomyces synnematoformans. Next base: position 3,127 of record AZWL01000041.1, read on the forward strand.
AGGAGCACGCGGGGGCCGAGGACACCGCGCGCCGGCCGGCTGCCGGGGCGCAGAGCCGGGGCGCATGCCCGCGCGAGCCGCGCGGCGGGACCGCCACCCGGATCGCCGAAGCCGCCGGCCTCGGCACCGGTCCGAGCGGCGCAGGCTCCGGCGGCCAGGTGCTTCGCTGGGGCGGCCGACGGGCGGCCGCCCCAGCGTGACGTCAGGTACGCGGCTTGAGCCTGACCAGACGCACGGGCTGGGCGTCGAAGAAGTACCGGTCGATATCGGCGTCGGTGGCCCCGTCGTCATAGGCGCCGGTCTTCGAAAGCTCGATCGTGATGTGGAAATCGCGCAGTGCGTGCCGGATCCGTCCGAGCAGGGAAGGGAAGTCGGGGGTCTCCTCCGGGTCTGCCGCGAGGGTCAGCACGGCCTCGCGCGGCGCATCGATGCCGGTCACCCGCACATCGGCAGCGAAGGCAAGGTCCGACTCCCGCAGCGCCTTGCGGGCCGCGTCGTGCAGGGCGACGGCCGACAGGTACTGGGTCACTTGGTCCCGGCTGAAAGCCGATGCGACCATCCGCGCGATCTCCTTCGCAGGCGTACCGCCGCGAAACTCTCGCGTCATGGCGTCAACCACCGCACGCTTCCCGCCGAGGAAGTTGCCGAGCTCAGTCCTGATGTCCATGTGCCTGACCATATCCAGCGAACTGAATTCAGTCCAGACGTAATTCAGTACACCGGTGTTCATCACCCAGACAGTGATCCGTTTCCGGTCAGAGCACCCGACCGGCACGGTGTGGGCCTGGCACAGCCCGTCCTCCGGCGGCTGGGAGCTGGGCTGGGGAACGAGGCGGCACCCCCCCCCACCACCATGATCAGGTGAAGAACGGTGATGCCCGGAATGTCAGTGCTGCCGGGCATGGTGAATTCCGCGAACGGTACACCGAGAGGGAAAGACCGATGACGCAGACCGCGCAGGACGCCCCGGCCGCCGAGGGGTTTTGACCGAGGAACTGGGCGCGCGCCGGGAAGTCGGTCTGCTCGCCCGGCGTCGCCGGGAGCCGGTTGTCACCGACGACATACATGGAGGGACGTGAGCAGTGAGCACCACCACTACGGCGACGGCGGAGATCCCGGCCGGCCGCGCGCAGGCGGATCCGCAGCGGGCGACCCGCGCGGAGCCGTGCGGCTCGGTCGGCGGGGTGCCGGTGTTCGGCTGGGGACAGGCTCCGCCGTATCTGCGTACGCAGACCCAACTCGGCCGCGAGCGCCTGAAGCGTGCGGACGGCCAGCAGCCGCTGGCCTACCTGCGCACCCGGGACTACGGGGATGTGCCGCTGTACGACCCGGCCGGCGCGGTGAAGATGAAGCCGCTGGGCTCGAAAACGAAGGCGGCGATGCGGCGGCGCCGGACCTGCCCGCGGTGCGGGAAGGTCCGTACGTACGTCGTGCGCCGGCAGTGCGGGGTCTGCGACCGCAAGGCGCAGCGGACCCGGGAGCGGGAACAGGCGCGGACCTGCTGGGACTGCCGGGAGGTCTTCCCCCGGCCGCTGCCGAAGACGCACCACCGGTGTGGCGGGTGCCGGCGCAAGCAGCTCGCCGAACTGCGCCGCAGGGCGGTCGAGTGGGTCGAGCGCGTCACGGTGTGCGCCGGCCAGGACTGCTCGGTCAAGCTCGTGACGAAGAAGGAGGCCCGTGACCGCCAGCGCCAGCAGGGGCTGCGCTGGGGGTCCTGGAGCCGGGCGGCACACTGGCCGCTGCGCTGCCCGCCGTGCACGGCGGCGGAAGCGCAGCAGCAGGCCGAGCATCGGGCCCGGTGGGAGCAGGAGGAGCGGGAGCGGCAGGAGGCGGCGCGCCGGGCGGACCGGGAGCGGGTGCGCTGGGCGGCGGAGGCGCTCGCCGACCCCGACGTGGTGGTGCTCGACACGGAGTCCACCGGCCTGCACGGTACGGCACGGATCGTGGAGATCGCCGTGCTGTCCCCTTCCGGGGGCGTGCTGCTGGACACCTTGGTGGACCCGGGCGAGCCGATCCCCGAGGCGGCTTCGGAGATCCACGGGATCACGACCGCGATGGTGGCCGGGGCGCCCACCTTCTCGCAGGTGCTGCCGGACCTGGAGCGGGCGCTGGAAGGTCGGCGGTGCCTGATCTACAACGACGTGTACGACCTCGGCCGGCTGCGTCACGAACTGACGCTCCACCACCTCGATCAGACGGCCGGGGCCGCGGCAGGCCAGGCTGCGCCCGCGGCCGCAGCGCAAGAGATGCGAGAGCAGGCTCTCGACGCCGCCAGAGCACGGGCGGAGGCCTGGGTGGACGCGCTGAACGTCGAGGACGTGATGATCCCGTACAGCGACTGGGTGGGGGACTGGAACGACTACTGGGGCAACAACCAGTGGCAGCCGCTACCCGGCGGGCACCGGGCCGCAGACGACTGCCGCGCCGTCCTGGACTGCCTACGGGCGATGGGCAACGGCCGTGAGTCCGAGTTTTCCGCAGGGGGTTCGTAGCCGAACTCCTGGGTGGTGTGTCCAGGACAGTGCCGCAGCGGGCTCGGGTTCGTCCGGCCCGCCGCCGAACCGGGGGCATGGGCTCGGCAGGCTCAGGAACGCGACGGGGTGTGGTCGCGTGCGTCCATGTAGGAGGTGATCCGCACGGCCGCGGAGGCAGTCGACCCAGCTATTCAGGATGACAGAGGTTCAGTGAACCTCTGTCATCCTGGGCTGCTCCAGGGTGAGGACGGCTTGAACGATTGACGTCAGGCGGCTGGGGCTGCAACGCGCCTTGCGGAAGATCCGCCACTGCTTGAGCCGAGCGAAGGCCCGCTCGACCGGACTGCGCAGCTTGGCGTGCGCGCGGTTGACCGGAGCGTCGGTGGGCCGTCAACTCCCTCCCCAGATGGCGGCGTTTGTAGGGGGTGCAGAAGGGCCGCCGGCGCCGTCGTAGGCCTTGTCCGCCAGGACGGGGACCTTCATGCGTGCACACACGGTGACGATGCGGTGGGTGCGGACTGCAGTGATATCGACGTTGCGTCCGGGCATGGCCGGCGAGTACCAGATCAGCTCCCCGGTTGGTGCCGGTGACCGGTGACCGAGCCGCCGCGGCCCGGCGCGGGCTGTGCCCCCAGGGGGTGCCGTCCGAGGAGGGAGTTCCCGACCCCCCACCACCGATCACCCTCCGCGGTCCCCCGCAGCTCACCGCGCTCCCCCTGCCCCCTTTGGGGGCCGGGGATGTGGGGGCGGAGCCCTCGCTGTCTGGACCGGCGGGGGCCGGGCGGCGGAGCGTGCCCTACTGCTGGGTCTGCTTGCGGGCCTGGGTAATGACCCGCTTCCAGGTGTCGACGGACTGGCCGTGCCGCTCGACGAGGACGGCGGCCACCTCGCCGGCCTTCCGGTCGGGCATCGCGGCCAGCGCCTCGGTGGCCAGCCGGAGGCGAGTGGCCGCCTTCGCCTCACCGGTCTTGACGCCGGGGCCGGTAGGGCGCCCCCCCTTGGTGCCGAACCCGCTGACCGGGTTGTCGACCCATGCCCAGAGCTGGGCCCGGGTGCGGTACTCACGGGTGCGGGTGGTCAGTTGCTCGGTGCGCACCGGCGCCGGCCACTCCGGCGGCGGCTTCTTGCCGTACTGGGTGATCCGGGCCGGGTCGACGCCGAGGACGCGCGCCTGCCCCGCCGGCGGGAGCGGCTCATCAGGGTCGCCGCTGCGGTCGACGCCGGACAGGTCGCGGGGCCGCTCGCAGTGCCCGGCGAACCACTCGTCCCACACCTGCACGTCCCAGTGCATGACGCCGTCGATGGCGCGGGCCTCGGGGTGGCCGTTGGTCCGGCGGTCGCGCCACAGCTTCGACAGCGTGTCCCGGCTGCGGCCGCTGTGGGCGATCAGGTCCTCTCGGCTCGCCCACGTGCGGCCCTCGATCGTCTTCACGGGTGTGCCCTACTTTCTTGATGGGTTCGGACTGGAAGCTCCTGGTGGTGTCGGTCGTAGATACGATGGTGACGGTTCGGTTTTGGGTCTGTTGAGGGCCCTCGGTGGCCGGACCGCACGGCCCGGCGGGATTCAGGGGCCCCGCCTGGCCCGCCATGGAAGGCGGGCCAGGGCGGCGGCATCAGCCGTGTCAGAGCTGGGCGAGGTCGGCACGCTTGCCGTGCAGGGCGAACACGGCCTCCAGCAGGGCCAGGGCGGCCGTCTCGGTGGCGGCCGCGGCGAGGTGACCGTGCAGGATGTCCAGCGCGGTCACAAGCTGGGCGTCCTCGTCGGCGAAGCTCCAGCCAGGCAGGCCCGGACGGGCCGGGACGGTCAGCGCACGGCGGTCCATGGCGTGCGTGACGTACCGCCCGAAGTCCGCCGGGAAGCCGGCGCCCGGAGCCCCGGCGGCGGTGGCCTCGGCGTCGGCCAGCGCGAGCCGGGCGCTGTCGCAGATGCCGCCCGGGCGGGTCGGCTCCTCCTCGTAGAGCGACAGGGTGACGATGTCGAGCAGCTCGGCGACGTTGATCAGCTCGCGGCTGTTCCAGGCGGAGGCGACCAAGGTGCGGCGGCGGGCGATGTCGGCCAGGACGGCGGCACGGGCGGCCGCGGCGCAGGCCTTCTCGGCCGGCTCGAAGACGGTCATGCCGGGTTCCCTCCAAGGGGGTTGAGGTTCCTCGGTGTGACCCGGGCGACGGCGGGATTCCCACCCCGCCAGCGCCCGGGCGGTGAAGTTGACCCGCTGCTGCCCGCCGAGCCCGGGGGGTCGGCGGGAGCGCGCGGCTACTTCTGGTAGGCGGGGATCAGCGCGCGGACCTCGTCCGCGCCGATGCATCCGCCCTCGTGGCGGTACGCGGACGGCGGGTTGCCGTTGCGCCCGCGGTGGTGGCTCCAGTAGCGGACGCCGGACCACTGGCACAGCTCGCACTGGAGGTACCAGGGGTTGTCCGACCCCGGGAAGCCGTGCAGGACGGCCCGCCAGCGGTGGGCGCTCAGCCCGGCGAACGCGACGTGCGCGCCCGCGGTGTTGCGCGCGCTGGCGGGCATCCGGGGGTGCAGCAAGGGCACTGGGCCGTGCAGCGGCTTCGGCGCGTCGGCGCGGAGCTGCTCCAGCGCGACGGCGGTGACGCGACCGGCGGCGTACTCCTCGGCGAGGTACGCGGCGGCCATGTCGATGCCCTTCTCACCCTTGGGCGGGCGGCGCAGGTTGTGCTCGCCCTCGGTGGTGACGACCAGCCAATCACGGTGCCAGCGGTAGGCCTGCCCGATGACGCGGTCCTGCCCGATGATCACCGGGTAGCGGCACTCGATGTCCGGCTCTCCGATGCAGGTCTTCAAGGTGGTGGCGCTCATGCTTGTACTCCTGGTTGAGGTGGTTCGGTGATCGGGGCCCCGTGAGCGGGCGGAGATTCCCGCCCCCGCCCGCTCACGGGGTGTGGTCAGCTCGGGCTGCCGGTGAACCCGGCGCCGGTGAAGGCCAGTTCGTCGGCGTAGAAGACGTCTTCGAGTTCCTGGAACGTCTGCCGCTCGGCGTACTCGCGCAGCGCGAGGTGAGCGGCGTGTCCCTGGCTGACGGCCTCGTAGGTGAGGAACCTGACCGGCGACTGCGAGTCGTGGCACGCCGCACTCAGGTCCTCCTGCTGGAGGTACCGCTCGGTCGGGTCGTCGAAGGCGCGCTGAACCTCCAGCACGTAGCGCTGGGGTCGATCGAGGTTCCGCCAGACCTTCCAGTCGTAGACGCCCTCGTCGTCGGCGATGACGAAGTAGATCCCGGGCCGCTTGGTGAGATCCGCGCGGTACTCGACTCGGTCCATTTCGGGATTCATACCACTGGGCCTTTCGTTGAGCGTGTTCGGTGGCACCGGCGGGGGGCGGGAGTCCCGCCCCCCCTTCGATGTAACTAATACTCTCAACTTTTTGGCCCTGGGTCAACTCCTAGCACACAGAAAACTGCAGGATAGAAGGGTTTTTTAAGTGAGTTTCCGGCGCCGGATCGCCCCCCGGACTGCCCCCGGCGGACGCCGTACGACGGGCTGGTCGGAGGACCCCCGACCCCACCCATCCAGCACCACCCACGGGCCGGAAGATCAAAAACGGGCCCCCTCCCCTCTGTGGAGGGTCGGGGGTGTGGGGGCGGAGCCCCCGCGTGCCTGAACCCGCACCTGCTCCGCCACTCTCGCCACGAACTCACCTCTTATAGGTGAAGCGACCCGATGGCCGGACGGCCGCCGGATGCACGAGGCACGGCGCGGAGCGGGCGTTCCTTCGAGCACGGCCCCGACGGCGTCGCCGCCGTAAACGCCGAAAGGCCCGGCGGACGGGTGGTCTCGCCGGGCCCCGGGTCGAGCTGGTCGGGTCAGTAGAGCTGTACACGGGTGAGGACGATGTGCGGCAGGCCCGCCGCGCGGCGGCGCTCGACCAGGTCGCCGACCGCCGTGGTCGGCAGCGTCCCGTCCAGCACGGCCACGGTCAGCCGGTCCTCGACCAGGTCGGTGTCGAGCATCGCGTCGCACCACCAGCAGCGCAGGACGCCCTCCGCCTCCTCGGGCGCGGCGGCCAGGAGCTCGCGGTAGAACTCCATGCAGCGGCCGCCGTCCAGCGCGGCCGCGATGCCCTCGGCGTTGCGCGGCACCCGCTCCGGCTCGTGCGGGTGGATCGGCTGTGCGGTCATCGCCTGCCCCCTTCGGGCTGCTCCGAGTCTGCCCGCTCGCGGCGGCCGCCGTCGACCGGCTGCGCGGGAACCGTGGCACGCTCCGCCTCCCGCTCCGCCCGGCTGGCGACCCCTGCCTCAGCGACCGCGTCGGCCAGCTCGGCGCACAGCCGGAGGATCGCGCCGGCGTCCGCCCCCGGTCCTGCTGCCCTATCTCGCGCCGGGCCCGCTCCAGGCGGGCCACGTCGACCGTGGGCTGCTCGGCGGCGCGCTGGGGCCGTGATGGCGGTGTCAAGCATGGTCCGCATCGCAGGGTATGCCGTGTTCCAGCGATCAGCGATACCCTGGGGCTGAGGCGCGGTGACGAACCTGTTCCGTACGTCGGTGACATTCACGTCGGATTCCTCTTTCCACACTGGAGGGTTAGAGTCTGCGCAACCACGCGCCTTCATCGCGGCTGTCCTGCGATGGCAGCCATCAGGGCTTGGCGTGCACGGGTCTGTTCGGCGGCGTCTTCCTGCGGGTGCGGGCTGGGGTCGCTGCCGTTGCTGGTGCCGAGCGTGCCCGGCTCAGCGTGCAGTTGATGGTGGGCGTCGGCCTCGACCTGGTGGCGGACTTGGTTGAGCCGGGCGCGTAGTCGGGGATTTTCGGGTAGCTGCCAATCGCCTTCGTGGCGCTCTCGTTCGGCGCGAACGGATCGGATCCGGTGCCGGCGTCGAGTTTCCTCGCTGGCGTGCCAGTGGTCGACGCAGGCCCGGCGGGCGGCGGGGGTGGGGGCGAGCTGTGTGGCGCCGCGCAGGGCGGTGGCCAGCAGGCCGGAGGGCCGGCGGATCCGCTGGGGCTCGCCGCCGATGGATAGCCAGGCCCTGACCTCCTCGGCGTCCCATCCGGCGTCCGCGACTTCGCGGATTACCCAAGCGATCCGCGGTACGTCGCATCGGCGGAGCCAGTCCACGGAGCCGATGAGCTGACGGGCGAGTTGGTACCGCCGCGCAGTCCCCGCCAGACGGCGCCCTGACCGCCTCCGGCGTGCTGGCCGCGGCGGCTTCGACATGGCGGCTGATGCGGTGAGCGCGGTGTCACCGGGGAGCTTTTTCTCAGGGGGACCAGAAGATCTACCCGGTCGTGAAGTACCCAAGCGACCCGCTTCCATTGGGGTGCAACGTGCCGGCGCCACTCGGGCCCCGGCGGCGCCGGCCGCGGCCGGGATCGCGGTGCTCCGGCACCGCCGCGGAGTACCCGTTCGGCTCCTGCCGCGGCCGGCCCGGCGGCGTCGGCGTCGCCGGGTGACCCTGCGTCCCAGCCGCCCCAGTTCCTCCCGGGACTCCTCGGCACAGCCGACCGGCCGGCGCCCGGGCCCTTCGCCCACGGTGCGGATGCCCATCGCCGAGTCGAAGACCGGCGGGATCGTCCACATGAACTCCGAGGCCTGCGGCGGCCCACCCGAGACCCGGGTACCCCGTACTTCGTACGCGAGCAGCCCGGTCTCCCGCAGCATCCCCAGGTGGTATGCGACCGTCCGTCTTGCGAGCCCGAGTCGCCGCACCAGCTGCTTCATCCCGGGTCGGCATGGCGAGAACTCCGTGAGCACTCTCGCGAGATCGATCGTTGTCTCGCCCAGTTCCCCCGGCCCGTGCGCTCTCCGCGGCCGATACACCCCGGCGGCGACCACCCAGTACACCGCCTGCAGCCATGAGTAGCCGTCGCCAGCCCGCCGCGACCGTGTCCGTTCCACCCACTGCTCCTCGGGCGGCACCCACAGCCCCCTGTCCTCTCCAGACCCGGGCTGGGCACGGGCCCGGGGGACTTCACCGCGCGCAGCCGTGGGCATCTGCGTACGTGGCCCTGCGGCTGCGCGGGCGGCGGCCGCCGGGGCGGTCACCGGCCCCGACTCCGTCGCGGGCGGCGCGGAAGTGCGCAGGCGGGGGCGAGGGGCGCGGGCCTGCGCTGCACGGACCGGTCGGCAGCCGGCGGCATGGTGCCGTGCCGGGCCCGGTGACCGCGTGCCGCAGCATGGACGGACCCGTCCCGTCTTGTGATGTCCGCCACAGTCGGTGGGTGTGCGGGCCAGGTGGCTGCCTGAAGTCTCAGTGAACGGGGGTGCCGGAGCTGGCGTCCTGGGGTGCGGGCAGGCAAAATGGCCTCCGTTGTCGCGGGGGCTCCCGTGACAACACGAAGCCCCCTTTGGTGGTGCTTCGCCCGTGGGATACGAACGAATGATTGAGCCGTTCGGTCGGCTGCAACCGTCGAGCGGCCTTCGGAGGAAAAGCGGATCCTCCGGTGGAAGTTGATGGGCGCCGAGCCGGGTGCGTGTTAGCACCCGGCTAGCGAGCGCCCCCGGGGGGCGCCCTTCGCGGACTTATCTCACGGCGGCCTCCCTTAGCGCAGAGGTGTGGGCCGGGTTTCGACAACGCTGCGCCCCGCTGAAGTGGTCAGTGTGCAGGTGGCGCTGGCCACACCGCGGGGCGTCCGCGTGGGCCGGTGAGGGCGGGTAGCCGATCACTTGGAAGTAGGGGGCAGCGCAGTTCAGTTGGCGGCGGCCAGTTGGTGACAGCTGAGCTGGTCGAGCCAGGCGGCCAGGGCCTGGGTGGTTTCGCCAGCGGTGGGGTGCAGCGCCATGGCGTGGTCGGTGTCGGGCACGACGCGGGTGGTGAAGTGGCTGGCGGCGGGGTACCAGTCGGCCTCGGCGGCTGCCTGCGGGCAGCCTTGGCTGCAGTAGTAGCCGTCCTGGGCGCCGACCATAGCCAGCACCGGCACGGTCACCGTGGGCGCGAGCGGCGCGGGGCCGAAGGCCTCGGCGGCGTAGCCGCGCGGGTCGCCGTCGGGCACGACGTCCTTGGTGGCCTCGTCGGCGGCGATCACCTGTGGGGAGGCGGTGGCGGTGTACCAGGCGGAGCGTGTGCCGGGGCGGGTGGTGAGGTAGCCGTCGGGTATCGGTTCGTCGGCGAAGGCGGGGTCCTCGGCGGCGGGGTGGAGGAGGGTGGTGAACTCCTCCTCGCCGTCTGGGCCGGGGGTGTGCAGGAATCCGGTGGTGACCAGGGCATCGATGTCCGCGCTGGTGGCGGCGATGCGGATGGCCAGGGGGGAGCCCGAGCTGTGCCCGGCCAGGATCATGCGTCTGCTGGTTGTGGCGTAGCGGGGGTCGGCGGTGATGTGGCTGAGGACCTGCTCGACAGCGGCGGCGGATGCCGCGGCGGTGACGCTCGCGGCTGACGGCAGCGCGCTGGCGCCGGTACCGAGGAGGTCCAGGGCGATGCTCTGGTAGCCCCGGTCGGCCAGGTGCCGGGCGGTGGAGTAGGCGGGCGCGTACGGCGTCGTCCAGTAGCTGCGGTTGTACGCATCGCCGTGCAGCAGCGTCACCGTCGCCGTGGGGCGGCCCCTGTCGGGGCGGCACAGGGTGCCGGCGATCGGCTGGCGGGCGTCGACGGTGTAGGTGACCTCGCGGCAACTGACCCTGCCCGCGCCGGCCGTACCGGCGGCGCCCGCGGCAGGGGTTACTGCAGAGGTTGCGGCGACGAGAGCGCCCGCGGCGGCCAGAACGGCGGGCAGGTGTGGAAACGATCGGTGGACGCGGGGCACGGGCCGGGCGTGAGGGCGGTGTGTCATGTCGAACTCCGGTGCAACGGTCGGGCGTTGGGATCGGGCTGTGCCAGGAGGCGCAGGATGGGAAAAGGCGAGCGGGTCAGCTCGTCGAGGACGTGGGCAGGTCAGGGAACAGACGTGTTCCGCTCGCCTGGCTCCAGAGGTAGGCGGCGCCGGCGGTGCCGGCGGTGCCGGACTGGTCGCCCAGGAAGTGCGCAGCGAGGATGGCGTGCCGGGCGCGCCAGAGGGTGACGGTGTCGTCGAACCTCACGAGGGCGTCGCGTACGGCGGCAGTGCCCGGCGGGCCGCTGCCAGGTGCGCCGCGGTGGCCGCGGGTCAGCTCGGTGAAGGCGTCCGCAAGCGAAGGCTCCTGCAGGCGGCGTCGGAGCTGCGCCTTGTTAGCTGAGGTGAAGCCTTTGGTGTTGATCCAGCGGCGGTCCCGGAGGCCGGCGAGGTACTCGATCTGGCGCCACTGCACGGACTGGATACCCGAGGCATCTCCGAGGCGGGTTCGGATGTTCTCGAACGCGGTCGGACTCAGTTGGATCAGGACGTCGATCTGTTGGATCGGAGTGTGCATGAGTGGCGGCAGGAGCTGCAGGCGGCGCAGGGCGGGGGTGGTGTCATCGTGGACGAGGTGGTCGCGGGCTTCCTCCATCTGTTGGAGGATCATGGCGAAGGCGGCTTCGCAAATGAGGTGGCTGGTCCGGAACAGGACCATGTCGCCGTCGCTCTCGGATGGGCTGTTCGACTCAGCCGCCCCTGCGGAGTGAAAGCCGGCGATGACGTCGAGCATGCGTTGCAGGCCCAGCAGGTCCGCGTAGGTCGCCGAAGCCTTCGAGGGGCCGTCGTCGGCAGATGCGGGAGGGGTGGTGGTGTCGGTGTTCGTCATGGCGTAAGCGCGTCCTTGCCGGAGCTGGGCGTCGTTCGCGAGACAGCGGGCGCCTGCCAGCCAAGGCCGGCATTGGCGATCCGCTCCAGCGCTTGGGTGAGGTCCTGTGCGGTGGCGCCGAGGTGGATGCGGATCCAGCCGCCAGCGGCGTTGACGGCCCGCCCGGGGCTGGTCATGTGCGCCTCGCCCAGGAGCACCAAGGCCCGGGCGAGGACGAGTTCGCGGTAGCCGGTGGCGGCGACCTCGGCGTCGGGGCGGGTGTAGCGGTAGGGGATGCGGGCCAGGAGGTAGGCGGTGCAGCAGCCGCCGACCACGGCGTCTGGGGGGTAGCCGAGGCGGCCGGTGAGCAGGTGGGTGGCGGTGCGGCGCTTGGCCGCGTACGCAGCGCGCTGCTGGGTGAGGAACTCGGTGCTGGCGTCCTCGGCGAGCCAGCGGGCTAGGGCGGCTTGGGCCGGGATCGCGCTGGCGTAGGTGCGCTCGGTCGCGAGTTGCCCCAGCGCTTCGAGGGTGCGGGGGGCGGCGGTCAGGGCACCGATTCCCCAGCCGTTGCAGTGAAACTGCTTGCCAAGCGAGCGCACGGCGAGCCACGGCGGGCGCCGACCGGCGGGCTGGGCGGCGAGTTCGTCCAGGAGGATCGCCAGCGCCGAGGTCGGCTCGGTGTCCGGGTCGGTCAGCCCGTAGTAGGCGTCGTCGATCAGCACCACCGCGTGGGCGTCGAGTCCGGCGCGGATCATGCCGCGGACCCTGGGCGGCGTCCAGTTTGCCCCGGTGGGATTGTGCTGCGCGTTGATGGCCAGGATGATCGGGCCGCGGGTACGGGCACGGGCCCGGTGGAGGACCTCGGCGACGGCTGCCGGGTCGGGCTGGAAGCCGTCCTGCGGTTTCAGGGTGTAGCGGTGGACGTCGTAGCCGAGGGTGGGGGTGGCGTAGACGCCGGGGTAGTCCCAGCCTGGGCTCGGGCAGATCAGCACGGGCCGGCCCGCGGGCTGCTCCTGGCGCAACCACCGGCCCAGGTCGAACATTGCAGCGCGGGTGGAGCCGTGGCAGGCGGCCACGTCGTAGTCGCGGTGCAGGCCGACGGGGTCCAAGCGGTGGGAGGTGGGGATCCACCGGCGCAGGACGGTTTGCAGCTCCGGAAGCCCGTACGGGCTGAGGACGTAGCCGTGGGCGTGCGCCGGTACGGCCGCGAGGTGCGCGAGCAGCCCGCGGGGCGGGCCGTGCCAGGTCTCGCCCAGGCTCAGGTAGATCACCTCGGACAGGTCGCCACCGGCGGCGCGGTGAGCGGCCAGCAGCGCGACATCGTCGTAGGGAGTACGCAGCGGACCGCGTGCGGCGACGGTCTCCAACTCGATCATTACGCCCGTGCCTCCACGCCCCGCACGCGGGCTTCGGCCTCGCAGCGCTCGACGATGCGGTGCGCGGGGATGGTTTCGGCGAAGTACACGGTCATCTTCCCGCTGGCGATGATCAGTTGGCTGTCGCACCAACCCCCGGGGCCCTTGGCCAGCTGCCAGCGGGCACGGGCGCGGGACAGGACCAGCGGCTCATGGGGCAGTGAGACGCGCCGCCAGCCGAGGGCTATGAGAGTGTCGGCCACGTCGAGGCGGCCGAGGAACCAGCCGTGGGTGTGGGCGTGCTTCCACCGCCGCTGCTGCGAGCCCGGCGGTGGGTTGCCGGCGCCGGCGAGGAGTTCGAGGGCGATGACCGCGATGGCGTCGGGAGCTGCGAGCAGCGGCACCGCCAGCGCCTGGGCCGTCCCGCCGCGGATGCAGCGCCAGCCGCTGCGGTTGTCCCACTCCAGCCGCAGCGACGTCTCCGCCCCGGTGCGCGTGTCTGCCGTCGTCCAGCCCGCTCTGGCGGACTTAACCGGGTGGAGGTAGTCGAGGACAGCTGCGATGCGGCCGTAGCGCAGCGGCAGTATCCGGCGGCCGGTGGCGCGCAGGACTGGCTGCTCGGCGACGGCGGTGATGTAGGTGTGGTGCGGGATGGTCGGGGTGGCGTTCTGTACTTGGGGTGTGCCGGGGTGGTTCATGTGAAGTTCACCGTTTTCCGTTGTGCGAGGCGGGGGCGGGTGGCCAGCCGGCAGTCGGTTCCAGGGCCCGCGCGATGCGCAGGCACAGGTCCTCCCGCCCGCGTGCAGCGATCACCTGCATCCCGACAGGGAGGCCGTCGACGAGGCCGGCGGGGATCTGCGCGGCTGGTAAACCGACCAGGTTGACCACGCAGGTGTGGGTGATGCCCGCGCCCAGCGCCCGCTCCAGCCGCCGCTGGGGGCTCATCTGGTCGGTGGGCACCGCGGGAGGTGTGGACGGCACGGTCGGCGTGATCAGTACATCGACCGCCTCCGGGCCGCGGAACAGCCCGGTGATGCTGGCGGTCAGCTCGGCAGTGAGCTGCTTGGCGACCGCGAGCCAGAACCCGGCCGGGTGGCCGCCGTCGTCACCGGCCGCGGCCGTGGACAGCTGCACCGTGGCCGCGAGGTCCTCGGGTTTGCGCTCCAGACGGCGGGTGAACTGGCGGGCCAGGCGAGGATCGCCAACGACTTGACTGGGGTGAGAGCCCAGCCGCCCCGCGAACAGCCCCGGCACCCCTTCATGAACTGTTATCAGCATCGCCAGAGCACGTGCCAGGGGCCAAGCGGGAAGGCTGACCGGGCGCACCGTCGCGCCCAGTGCGGCGAGTCGGCCGATCTGCGCCTGCACATCCGCGATCACGTCGGGGTCGTTGCGGTGTCGGTCCATCGACTCGGTGATCACCCCAATGCGCAGGCCTTTCACGTCCTCGCTCAGGCCGATCGTCCAGTCCTGGGCGGGGGTGTACGGGCCTTGGAGGAGGTCGAGACCGTCGCTTCCGGAAAGAGCGGACGCCAGCCGGGCGACGGTTTCCACGCTGCGGGCGGCGACCCCGATGCGGTCCTGGATCGGGGTGAACCCGACCACTCCGGTCATGGGGATGACCCCACGGGTGGGCAGCAGCACCACCAGCTGGCAGCCGGCGCCGGGGGCGCGGACACTGCCGGCTTGGTCGACGCCGATCGCGGCATCGACTTCGCCGGCAGCCACCAGCGCCGCTGCGCCGGCCGAGGATCCCCACGGTGTGTGCCGCATGGACCAGGGGTTGAGCACCGGGCCGCCGGCCGCGGTGTCACCGCTGATCGCCAGCCCCAGGTCGTCGGTGCGGGTGTTCGCCGTGAACGACGCGCCAGCCGCCAGCCCCCGTGTGACCACGGTCGCCGACCGGTCCGGCACATGCCCTTCCACCAGCGCAGAACCCGCCGACATGGGCACCCCGGCCACCTGGATCGTGCCCTTGACCGCGACGCTCAGCCCGGCCAGATGCCCGCCTTGGGCGCCGGGCAGCTCGAAGCGGTACGCAGCTGCGTGCCACCGGTCGTCGCTGCGGCGCCAGTCCACCGCCGGCGGCGTGGGCCGGGCCTGCAGCCACCACCGGGCGCAGTCCTGGTAGGCGTCCGCGAAGCCGGGGGCCATCGCCGCGAACAACTCGATCTGTTCGGTGGTCAGGCCCAGCCCGAGGCGCTGGGAGGTGGCGGCGATCTGGTCGGCGGCCGGCGGCCGCCACACGGACAAATTCGCAATGGTCATCGTGGCGTTCTTCTCGGCTCGGCTGATAGAAGAGTTGAGGGCGGTACGGTGCCGGGTCGTTAGGTGCGGCCCCCGGCCGCAGCGGCGGGCCACCGAGGGCGGGCACCGCATGTGTCCTGCGAGGCGCCAGCTCCTCCGGCACGGCCAGGGCCTCCGGGGCGCGGCCGGGCACTGCGGCGCTGTGCCGGTGCAGCAGCCGCTGCAACGGCGCCGTGCGCGTTGGTCACCTCGCACGCCGTATCGAAATGGGCCGATGCTGTCAGCCCGGTCTGTACCCGCGGCAGGAGCAGCAGCTGGTCGCGCACCCTGGGCACCTGCGTCGTCCATTTGACCGGCCGGCGCATGAAGGCAGCACGTCCTGGTCCAGCCGGTCTGCAAGTTCCCCCCTCGTAGACGGTGTGCTCCTCGGCCAGGTCCAGCTCCGTGACCGGGGCGCGCGGCAGCTCTGGTTCGGACTCCAGCAGCGGATGAGGGGTGCCGTTGGTGTCGATGCCCACCGCGCCGGGGATGCGGGCGTGGGGGGAGGGGCTGTAGGTGCGGTGCCCGGCGTTCTCGGGGCGGTGGAGTTCGCCGATCGCGCTGCCGTCCCCGGCGAAGCGCCACTCCCCCAGTTCCCGCGGTGCCCCGTCGATGCCGCGTCGGCGGTGTTTCGTCGGCACGCTCCCGCCCGGCGGAACGAGGCGCACATCGCGGTGCCGGGCACGGCGCCGGTGATACCCCGGTGCAGCACCTGCGGCAGCACCGGCTCGGGCCTCACCGTGAACACCCCCGCCTCCCCCGAGGCCCCGGGGGCGTCCACGATCCGCCGGGCCGGGCCGTGCGGCGCCTGCCGCCGCACGGCCTCGGCCCGCCCCCCGGTGCGGGGCCAGGCGGGCGGCCGATGGACGGCCACCGGCACCAGCCCCGTTGCGGCTCGGCCAGCAGCCGCGGCCGCGCCGGTGGCGCAGCCGGTCCGGCCGCGGTTCGTGGTGCCGGTGGTCAGCGACGCGGGGTGCCCCGCACTCGCGCACCCCGCCGGAGGCGCGCAGCGCGGGCAGTTCGTCGATGCCGCTACGGAGCGGCCGGCCGCGCGCGGCCGCGGAACCCCGCGCCCGACCGGCGCGGCCCGTGACCGGCCGTGGAGGCTGGAGTGCGGTCACGGCTTGCCTTCCCACTCACGGAGCGCGGCGTAGAGCTGGTCGAACTCGGCCGAGCTGTACGGGGTGCTGATTCGTATGCCGCCGACGCGGCCCGGACCAGAAGTGAAGGGACGCGTGTTGATGCCGTGGCCAAGGAGGTGCGCGTGCAGGTCGAGCGGGTCTTCGTGGATGAGCAGCCGGTAGTGGATCGCAGCGCCCGGCGCGATCGCCAACGGCCCGAACCGCTCGGCAAGCATGGCTTGGAGGATCTGCGCGTCGGCTCGCGCCCGGGCCATCTGCGCCAGCAGCCAGGCATCGCCTTCCAGAGCCGCACACGCGAGGACGATCTCCGGTAGCGACAGCGGCCAGGTCGGTATCTGTGCGGCGACCGCGGCGCGCAGCGGCTCGTGCCGCGTCCACAGCACCCCGGCCCTGCTGCCCCCGGTGATCCCGTACGGTTTCCCGCTCGACTGCAGCACCACCAAGTTCTCGCAGCCCGCGCCGACGAGGCTGACGTCCCGGTCTCCCTGGTAGGCGCCGTACTCCTCATCAATGATCAGCGTGACCTGCGGAGCACGCTCACATACCTCCAGCAGCGCCTCCGGCTCCACGAAGTGCCCACAGGGATTGTTGGGGTTGCTGGTGATCACGTAGCGGTAGTGGCCGCTGGTCGCGGCGCGCCGGATGCGGTGCAGTCGCCGTTCGGCGGTGTCCATCACCCCCGGCTCCGGGCCGAGGAAGTCGGCGTAGCCGAACTGGATCAGCGTTCCGGTATACTCCGGTGTGATCACCGCGACCGGCTCATGGTGCAGCAGCCGCGCTAGGACGTAGAGGTGCTCTGTCACGCCGCGGCCGGCGACCATATCCTCGACCCTGATGTCGGCCGGTGAGGAGAAGCGGCGCCGCAGGTAATCGGCGAACGCCGCTAGGTACCGCTTGTGCGCGCAGAACAGGTCAGGGTTCTCGGACTCGAATGGTGGGTGCACCAGCCTTTTAGGATGTTCGGACAGGAAGTCGATCAACGTCTTCACCGCGTGCGGCGGCGGTCCGAGCCGATTGGAGCACGCCGACAGATCGATGGTGTCTTCGGGCAGCGCGGTGGTGTCACCGCCCTGGACCCCACTGGGATCTTCAACGGCGGCGGGGTCGGCGATGGCCATAACGATGCCTCCAGGTCTGCGAGCGGGCGAGAGTGCAGCAGCCGATCCCGCGGATGCGCAGGCCGCTGGCCGGAGCCGGACGAGCACGGCGGCGGGGATGCGGGCGGAGGCGCACCTCCCCACTCCGGGGTGTAGGGCAAGAGGAAAGCCAGGACGTGCCTTGAGCCGGGGCGACAGGGCCCAGCACCGACGCCCGGGCAGTGGACCCCTGACGGCACATCAGGTGTGCGGCCCGCACGGAAGCGGCCGCGGGCGGACAGGCGGATTGCGGCGGGTGGGGCAGGAAGCTGAGCGCGAGCACAGGTATCCCCTCTCCGTCAGGGCGGGGCCGGGGTCAGCGGTGGGAGGTCCCGCCGGTGAACCGGTTGTCGATGCTGAGCAGCGTGGGCTTGCCCTGGGCAGGCAGGTCCGCCGCGGCCTGCGCCAGGTGATCAAGCTGCAGGCTGCGGAAGAAAGCCCCGTCGGCGAACGCCTGAACCGCCGGGTCGCCGCCTTCGCGCTTGAGGTAGGCGCCAGCGCAGTTGAACTTCCCGCTGTCCGTGTCGATCTTCTGGTTCTCGGTGAAGCCGATGTCGTAGACGGCCAGCACACCGTCCTTGGTCTGCATCGCGTAAGTGGCCAGCTCATGAGTCACCGTGGAGGACTCGGCAAACCTCCTGGTCACGCACTTGGCGTCGTTCCTGGTGCGGTAGGTGTTGACCATCACGTCCTTCGCATCGCTCGATGCCCAGTCGAAGGAAGTGCGCGTCCCACCATCTGTGATCAGGTCCAGCGTCGCGGGCACCGCTGCGCTGACGGAGGACCGCCCGACGCGAGCGTCGGGGTCGGCGGTGCGAACCAGACCGTGCGAGTCAAGGGGAATGTCGGGCCGCGTCCCATCGAGCGACACGCTCGCCGCGAGCTTGTACGGCTCACCAGCCTCGTCCTTGTCGTCCTTTCGGACGATGAGAAGCTGCTCGTCACCCACAGGCTTGGACCCGGGTGTTGTCGGCGTCGCGATGACGGCAAACCAGTTCGCCTCACCGCGCGGCGGAATCAGCCAGCGGCGGCCGGTGTACACGAACGGCTTCTTACTCTTCCTCTGGTGCTCGGCGCTGGTGTACGGGAGCAGTTCGTGGCCGGCCAGGCTCTGCTGCAGCAGCGTCCCGGTCTCGATCTGGTGGAGCACCTTGGCCGCACCCAGCCGGTTCTTGCCGGCCATCTTGTTCGCCTTGTTGTTCTTGTCCTGGTAGGTGTCCAGGATCTGTTCCGCGGTCGCGCGGTCGACCACAGGACGGGGCTTGCCCGCCGCCGCCTTCGCAGGGCGGCTGTCCGTATCGGTGCTGTCGGTGCCGGAGCAGCCGGCCAGTACGGTCGCCAGGCATATCGCCGCAATGGCGCCCCCGCGAAGCGGGGTGGTGGAGGAGGTCATGGCCATGGTCTCGCTGTTCTCGCTTCCGTAGAGGGACCGGGGGTGGCGCCACCGGGCGCGGGTGCCG
This sequence comes from Streptomyces sp. CNH099, assembly GCA_000514715.1. GTDB lineage: Bacteria > Actinomycetota > Actinomycetes > Streptomycetales > Streptomycetaceae > Streptomyces > Streptomyces synnematoformans. The sequence continues at coordinate 21,554 of AZWL01000041.1, forward strand.
CCCGCGGGGCGTTGAAGGTGACATTCAGGCGTCGTTCGCCCTCGTCGAGTAGCCGGGCGCAGCCCTGCGCGGTGGGGTCGGTGGCCACCAGCAGCGCCAGACGATCGGCGGTGGTGGCGGCGGGCAGCGGCTGCACTCGGTGTTCGGGGAGGGCGAGCCAGTCGATGCGCTCCAGACCCGGGCTGTCAGCGGGCCAGGCCGGCCAGGTGTGCTCCAGGCGGCGGATCCGGCCGCCGGTGGTGGAGTAGACGAACCGCACGGCCGCGCAGCGGCTGCGGGTGGGCGTGAGGTCCACCGGCCGTCCCATCGCCAGGTCCGCCGCGGCGGCGGCCAGGTTGATGCCGGTGGCGCGGAGCACGAGGTGGCCGATCAGGTCGCTGCTCAAGCCGGGGCTGACAGACAGCACGCACGGGCCGCCGGCGGTCAGGCGCACGGTGACGTCGGCCATGCCGTGGGTCAGCCCGACCGCGCGGAACGCGGCGCACACCGCCGCCCGCACGCCGGGGTCGTCCAGGAGCACGTCGTCCGCCGTCACGGTGTGGCCGGTGGCCAGCAGCGTAGGGCCAGCGGTGTGGGTGCGGGCGACGGCGATCAGGCGGATGTCGTCGGCGGCAAGGAGGGCGGCCTGGATGTTGATCTGCGCCCCGTCGAGGCTTTCCTCGATCACCACCCGGGCTTCGCCGCAGTGGTGATCGGAGTCGGTGCCGGTGAGGGGCGGGGCAACGGAGTACGCGCGGTGTACCTCCGCGGGCGTGTCGGCGTGCCAGGCCCGCCCGGGTTGTTCGACGTCGGCGCGAGCGGGCCGGACGGTGACCGGGTAGCCGATCCGCCCAGCGCAACGGCAGCTGTGTTCTGCGTCGGCGGCGAGGGCGTAGCGGGGAGCGGGCACCTCGGCGCGAGCGAGGCGGTCGCGGACCAGGGCAGGGCTGCAGCAGGCGGTGACGGCCTGCGCAGAAGGGCCCGGCAGGGACAGCGCCGCGGCCAGCCGGGCGGCATGCAGCCGGACCCCGGGGGTCAGGGCGACGACGCCGGCAAGGTGGTGCCGTCGGCGCAGATCATTCACGAGCACGGCGGTGGCCAGGACGTCGTCAAGGTCGACGCGGCAGCTGTAGACCCGGCGCCGGATCCACGGAGGCGGGTCCCTGTCCAGCAAGATCACGGCCTGGTCCCTGATCAGGTGCCGCAAGTCGTCGCCACGCAGAGCACGGGTGCCGGAGCCGAGCACGAGCAGGGTCGGCTCGTGAGCGACAGGCGCTCGCTGAAAAAGGCTCACCCGTGCCACTCCACATCTGAAGGGGCATGCTGCAGGGCTGTGCGGGCCGGGGCGTCGGCGTGGCGGGTGGGGGCAACAGGCAGGTGCCTCGGGTGCGGTCGCGGCGCCGGACTCATGTAGGTGCCCTCCCTTTTGATCGCCCACCGCCTGAATCGGTTGAACTGTCCGACAGCGGTACTTTGTGGTGAATGACACATGTATGGGGTGGTCCAACGCTGCAAGCGACCGCCCCGCCCACAGGGGGGATGCCGCTGGGGTCCGCAGGCGACCGTAGGGACCTTCGGAATCGCCCTAGCTTGCCTGCAGCGGTTTTTTCCGCATGTACCAAGCTCGCTGGGGAGATTGCCCGGGCCAGGGGGTCTGCCGGGAAGCGACCAGGAGTTGAAGCTGGTGGACAGGGAGGACCTGTGCGACTGAGTCGCGGCGGTACGCTTCGCGCCGCCGACGAGCTTCGAGCAACTCGGCGAGAGGCTGCCGGAGTGAAGTCAGAACTTTCCTCCACGTCCTCGTAAGCCATGCCCACAGCCATCGAGCGTCGGACAACGCCGAGCGCACCGCGCAGCCCGACCGCCCAAGTGGCCGGGTGCAGGGCGGATGACCCGTTTGGTGTCGCGGGTGCCGCCGCCCCCTGTTGCCCGGCGCTCAAAGTTCCAACGGAACGGGCGTTTGACGGTTTGACAGGCGTTCACGGTGCCGATGACGATTCCGGCTGTTTGGGCGGTCTCGTCGGCAGGGTGTCGTCTTCGTCGGCAGGGTGCCGGGCGAATGCGTGTCTTAGCCGCCTCCGCGACGCCGCGGCGGCTTCGGACGCGGTCGTTCCCGTGTGCGGGCAGGGGGCAGCTGTGATCGGCGCTGGTGGCTCAGCCGGCCGGGCGCGGCTCGGGCATCTGGCCGTGGGTGAGCAGCGCGATCCGCGCCCACACCTCGCGTGGCCCGTGGCCGAAGCGGCGGTCCGCGGCTACGGCGGCGGCCACCAGCGCCTCAACGGCGTGGGCCAGCAGGTCGCCGCGGTCCGTGGCGGGCAGCACGTCGGGATCGAGCGCGACGACGGCCTGCACGCCGAGGCACCGGAGTTCCTCGGCGTTGCGGCGGGCTCGGCGCAGCCAGCCGCGCACGGTGGAAGTCGGGGCGCCCCACTCGGCGGCGATCCGTCGGTGGCCGTGCCGCGGACCGCGCCGACGAGCGCTGCCCCGGAAGCGATCTTCAACCGGTCGGGAGGGCTACTCGTGAACACCCGGGGGTGGTCTGTTCGGCAGCCAGATGTTGCCTGGGAGCGGCGTGGAGGCATACTGAAGGCATCGCACTTTTGCGTACAGGTGCAGAAGGCCCCCGGCAATCCCGTCGGGGGCCTCTCTGCGATCTGTCCTCAGGCGACCGAGGTGAGGTTTCCGCGGCCTTCCTTCGGGGGCGTCTGCTGGTAGTCGGGGACGAGGATGGGTGGCGGCCCGCCGGCCGCCAGTTGCCGGGTCATCTCGCGGGCCTGGGCGTCCGCTGACTCGTAGCCGGCGATGGCCGGGTTGAGTGCGTAGCTGCGGCCCTTGCCGTTGTTGTTGCGCAGCACCAAGCCCCGGCCGACGAGCAGACTCATCGCCCGGGAGACCTGGGTGCGGTGAATGCCCAGCTCAGCAGCGATCTCCGGCTGAGTGCGAAGGACTGCCCCCCCGGGCTCCTGGAACTCGACCATGACGGACAACACGTCCGTCGCGGTCTGCGTCAGCTTGAGCTTGCGCAGCATCGCCATCAGTCCGGTGTCCATGAGCATGAAGCCCATCATCCTCTCGTCAGGCCGTGTCCGTCACGCTGAACAGGGTGAGGTCGGGGGTGATCTCGGGGGCCAGCTCGTCGGGAAACTGACTTTCCAGCTTCAGACTCCGCAGCTGCTTCAGGAACGCATCATGCTCATCGCCGGTACCCATGAACGCCACCCGGGGATTCAGCTCGTACACCTTCCGTTGGACCTTCCGAAGCAGGTTCAGCTCGCACAGGCGCTTGAAGGCGCGGCCAACGCTCTGCCGACTCGCCTGGATCTCCTCGGCGACCTCGTCCTGCGTTGCGACGAACTGCCCCCGATCAGCTCTGCCGATGGTGTTCGACAGCACGGCGTTCTCGGTGGGGGTCAAGATGCCGTGGCGGATGCAGTAGGGCAGGACTCGGCGCATGAAATAGCGGCTCACCAGGGCATAGCCCTCGTCGCCGAGCATGTCGTGGTTCTTCCGGCGCTTGCGGACAGTCGTTGTGATCTCGACGTCCCGGTCGGGCGGCAGCTTACCGATCTTCTCAGCGATCTGCCGTGCCACGTCCACGGAGTACTCCCCGCCACCGCCCGTCACCGGCCGAAGCGCGGGGCGCTGTCTGGCGGGACGTTCCCGGGGCCCCGGCCGTGGTGCTGCTTGGCTCATCGACTGGACTCCTTTCACGTACAGGTGCCCCGCACTGTACGCGCTAGGGTGACTCCAGTCGCACCTTACACGCCGCTATGTTGACGCCTGATGCACGTTAGCGCTCACACCCACCCGGTGATAGCGACCGCCCGGCTCGTCCGCCTCTAGCCAGGCGTCGTGGCGGACTCAACGAGATGCCCGCCGGCGTGGCTGGTGAGGGCCACCTGTGTGCCCTCAGTCGTTCATCGCGTCATCGCGTCCTCACCGGACGGGGTGCAACGAACACGGAACTGACCCCGGTCCGTCCTCACGCACCCCGCTCTCCGGGGGCACCTCCTTCGAAGTCACCTTCCTAACGTGCTTGTGAAGTCACGGTAGCGGTCGAGGAGACCGCGACACGGAAATCTCTACAGTGATTGTAGAGTCACCTTAGGACTCCTGAATGGTGACACCAAGTTGACATCCGCATCCGGTGAGTGCTCATGCAGGGGGTAACTTTCACTCTTACGTCGGCGCAGGTCAGAGGGTGTTTTTGCCCTTCGTTCTCTTACCTAAAACTCACCTACCACTGTGTGTCGCATCAACCACTGCATAGAAGCCGAGTCATGCGAGTCACCCGCTAAGGTGAATCGGCTATCCGGTCCGTTTCGATATATTTACAACAACCTATTACATGTCAAACCATCTATTTTCTATCTGAATGCTGACTTGCACCGCACTCCCTGACCACCCCCATACCGCACGTCGGGACCTTGCCTGAGTGTCAGCTAGCACCCCTCATGGAACCGACGACTACGCAGGTCCGCGTGCCCAAGGAGGGCGCCCAGCGCCCGACTGGTGCGTCAGCGACCGTCAGGGAGCTGGCGCAGGGCATGCGGAGTGGGGCGGTCCAGGCCCGCTGAAGGGCCTGGCGAGGGGTCCGGGGGGCGAGTAGCCCCCCGGCAGTGGCCGGTCCAGCGCGGCCAGGCGCTGGCGGGGTCCAGGGGCAGCGCCCCTGGGATCGACGTATCGTAAGGTCTCTGACGGGACAAGACAGCGTTGAACCCACCGCGTAACCGGAAGGGACTGCTGCGGTGATCCGGTGACATCTTGCCGCCGACTTCGGCGTCCACCCGATCACGCTGTCGACGCGGCTGCGCCGCGCCGACGCCGACGAGGGCGCCAGGCCCGCAACGGTGTCAGGCGAGTCGGCCGAGCTGCGCGAGGCCCGCAAGCGCATCCGGCTCCTGGAACAGGAAAACCAGGTGCTGCGGAGGGCTGCGGCCTGTCTGTCCCAGGCGAAGCTGTCGGCAAAATGACGCTTCTATGCCTGACGTCAAGCCATGATGGTCTGGAGTTCGCGGAAGATGGCGCGGCAGACGTAGCGCTTGAGGCACCGGCGGATCTCCCTGGTGGTGCGGCCCTCTGAGCGTCGCCGTTCGACGTATTCCCTGGTCGCAGGGTCGTAGCTCATGCGGGTGCGTGCGACGACGTCGAAGGCGCGATTGAGTTGGCGGTCGCCGGATCGCGATAGCCGGTGGCGGCTGGTGTTGCCTGAGGATGCCGGGATGGGAGCGATGCCGCCGAGCGCGGCGAACGCCGCTTCGGAGCGGATGCGTCCGTGGTGCGAGTAGGCGCAGACGATGATTGCGGCGGTGACTGGTCCGACGCCGGGCAGGTTCTGCAGTCCCGGGGCGAACTCTTCGGCGAGGTGCTGCAGTTCGCGATGGTTCTGCTTGAGCAGGTCGGTCTGCTCCAGGATGGCGAGGGCGAGGCGGCGGGCTTCGCGACGAAGGATCGTGCGGCCATTGCCTGGCGCGGTGCCGCGGCCGGTGCGCCAGTCGGCGATCATGCGGATCTGCTCGTCGGTGACCGGCTTGCGGGCATCCACACCGACATCGGCGGTGCGGAGCAGGGCTGTCAGCGCGTTGCGGTTCGCGGTGCGCTGCTGGTCGATGAGGGAGCGTGATGCCAGCAGTGCGCGCAGGGCGGCGCGTTGGCCGGCCGCACGGGGCCGGGCCAGGGTGACGTAGTCGCGTCCGAGGACGGACCGTGCTGCTGTTTCTGCGTCGATTGCATCGGACTTGCCGTGGTGGGCGTGGGTCTTTCGACTGGCGGGACGGACCTCGGCGACGTCGATGCCGGCCTCGGCAAGGGCGTTGGCGATGGTGGTGCCGTAGGACGAGGTGCCCTCGACGGCGGCGAGCACATTGCCGCTTCGCCTCGTGATCCAGCTGCTCGCCCGCGCGTTGCCGGCCTTGGTGGTGGGGAACGTCGCGGTGTCCACGACCGCGCCGCTGGCGCAGGTGATCAGGCAGTAGGTGTGGGTTCGGGCATGGGTATCGATGCCGACAACGTGCTCGAACTGCTCGGCGACGATGGCCATGGGGCTCCTGTCTCGACGGTGACGGAACGGTCTGGCTCGGGCCCGTGGAGTCGCTCAGAGTCACATCTGTAATGAGTCACGACCACCGTGGTCGGCGGGCGGACAGGCTTCTGATCAAGGCATCTGCGCGGGAGGGCCGAACCTCGGCCCGGCGCGCGGACAGGTCATTTTCAAGACACCGCCGATGGGCAGCGGGTCGGATATACCCGGAGTCACACGCGTGGGCCGAGGGCCAGCCTCTCAGCCGGCCACGGGCCAGCTTCGTCCATTACAGATGTACCCGCTCGTCCGTGAGCTAGCCGCCGATGCTCCTCGTCGAGTGCCGGTTGCGGTGACATGCCGGGTCCTGGAGCTGGCCCGCCTGCCCTACCATCGATGGCTGGCTCGACCGGTCACCAACGCCGAACTCGCCGGGGCATACCGGGCCGACGCCCTGTTCAACACTCACCGCGACGACGACCCGCAGCGCTGGCTGCATACCCCGCTGTCCGTGCAGCAGTCCCGAAACCCAGCCAGGCACACGGCGACGTCGAGATTCTGGCCCAGGCCTTCGGCCCTGGGGCTACAGGTACAGCTCTCGGTAGTAGACGTGGTCGTAGACAGTGCGGGCCGCGTCCAGCACGTTCCATACCCGGTCACGCTCGGGCGTGGCCGGGTGGTCCACGTGGCCGCAGTAACAGGCGGAGCCGCCGAAGACGTGCGTGACGTAGCGGTCCTCGGCGCGGGTCAGGCAACCGTGCGCCAAGAAGAGCGACGGGAATGCGGGCTCCACGTTGGGATCGTGCACCAAGGTGGCGTCGGACGGGGCCTCAAAGGGAGCGGTGTCGGGCGGCCACCGCATCCAGTGTGCCCACCCGAAGACGTGCATGGCCTCGTCCCAGGCGGCGTACACCGCGCGCTTAGCAGCCTGTTCGGCTTCCTCAGCAGCCTGTTCTGCTTCCGTGAGGTCCCGTACCCGAAGATCGTGCAGCCAGCCGTCCTCACCTGCGATGCCCATGGACCACCCGTCCGTGGTCCACTCCTTTTGCAGCACTTCGAGCACGACCACGGACCGCTTTGCGTGGGAGATGATCGCTCCTGGACGTGGGAAAGGGGCGGGAACACCGCGCAACACGCGGGTCGGGGCCTCGGGGGCGGCCTGAAGGCGCTCACGCAGATGCCGCCCATACCACTCTTCCTTCGCGGCCTCGATTGCGTCCGCCTCGTCGTCGGAAAGGGCGATCGAGGTCCGACCCGAGCCGGCCGAGATGAGGTGAGGCAGACCGAGCACACCGGAGGCAGCCCGGTCCACGGTAGCGTGATAGCGCTCGCCTTGGACCTCGCCGTCGATCACGCAGGTCATCCAAAACGAGGTCTCGGCACTCGGGCCGGGCTCGGGAACCAGGTCGATCGTCGCGCGCCGACCGTCGCGCAGGCGCTTGTCCAGGGCACGGATGGGGGTGCTTTCCATGATCAGACTCCCAAGAGCAGCCGTCGACTATGCGGAGACGCCCTCAAGGGCTGATGAGACCTCCAGCTTAGAGGACGACACCGACAGCCCAAGCTCGCGGCAGGTCCTCACGATTCGTCGTCTTCGTCCCCGGCTCAGGGTTGCAGTGGGTCATGCCGAACTCGTCGTCTCGAAGAGCCTGGTCCGGCCCATCGCACAGGCTCGGCGGTGCGCCCGGGCCCGTGCACACCGGCACGTACGTCTCCGCCACAGCATCGGTCAACCTGCCGCAGGAGGTAGGAGACGCTTTGTCGACGGCATCGGTGTCCGCCACAGCCGCAGCGCTGCGCGGAGGATGCCCGCAGAGGCGCGGCGGCCCGCAGCATCTCGATCCGCTTCTGTCGGCTGCGCGTCGGCTGGCCGCCGGGCGGGCCGTAGCTGCCGTCAGGTCCCTTGACACAGCGCCTTCTCGGAGCGCATCGCGGCGCGGACCTGGGCGGCGCCGCGCGCATACACCTCCGATCCGCCCCCGGCGGCCGCGGGTGAGGCCGGCTCCACACTGCCCGCGGCGCACGGCACGACCGGTGTCCCGTCGGCCACATGGGCGGCGGCGTCGGCCATGCGGACGCGGCCTTGGGTCTGCAGCACGGCGCCGACGCGCTTGTTGAGCAAGTGCTCAGCGACACGTCGGCGGGCACCCGCAGCCGCGGTGTGGGCCTCCTGGAACGCGGTATCGCGGCTGCGCCTCAGGTGAGCGTTTCGCATCGCGGCGGCGTAGGCGCGCTCCCCCTCCCGGACGGATTCCTCAGTGTTCTGCAGGCGTTCGACCGCAGCCCTTTTCCAGTCGTCGGCGGCGGACTGCGCGACGAGCTTGGCCAGCACCGCCAGCGTCTCCGGTACCGCGCCCTGCTCACGGGCGGCCGACTGCTGCTGTTCGACCGCGGCGCAGACCTCAGCAGCGGTGTGCTCCACGATCGCGTCAACGTCGGCCGGGTCGTCCAGCACAGCCCAGGCGGCGGCCGCAGTCACCGCCGCGGCCTCGACGGCCTGGCGACAGGCGCGCTGCTGCTCGCACCGTGTGCACCAGCCAGCCACTTCTGCCCGTCCGCAGCCGCTGCACGGCCACGCCCGCCGCCCGGCCTCCGCGGCCGCGGTCTGTTCCCGGAGCCGAGCTGCTTCCTGCTCGCGCACCTGCCGCTCGGCAGCCGCCTGTTCACGCCGTTCCTGCTCTGCGGCCAGCTGCTCGGCGGCGAACTGGCGCAGCCGCTGCCCGTACGCCGCGCGCCGCGTCTCCGGCGGGGCGTCGGGCAGGGCGGCAGTGACCTCCTCGACGAGCCGGCGGCGATCACCTCGCCGGCTGTCGATGTCCCGCTGACAGGCCGGGCACGCCTGGCCGGTGTCAAGCCGCTTCCCGTCGTCGCAGCGGACATCGCGGCAGGTCGCCCGGCGTGGAAGTCCCCGGGCCAGGAACCAGCCGACCGGGTCGTTCACTGGCTCGCGCTGTTGCTGCCACCGCCGGTGAAGCCGGTCGGCGAGCAACTGCCGGGCGGCCGTCAGGTCAAGCTGATCGCCGACCCCGGCCAGCAGCTTCAGCTCCCGCCGTGCTGCCGCGACCACCGTGGCCCGGGCACCGCCGCGGCCGAGCTGCTCCCACAGATACCTCACAGGCCCGAACACCCAAGCAAGATCATCAGGCGGGCGGGGGGACCGTTCACGTAGTCGGCGCCTTGTTACCTGCCCAGCTGCCGACCGGCAGTCGGCGACGGTACCGGAGCTACTCGGGGAGTCTGCCGCGGACTGCGTATTCGCAACGGTGGTGCGAGTGATGGCCGGGTCGTCCAGCTTATCCCCGCGCAGCGGGCTGTGCCCGCGATAGGCCAGCTCCACATACACTCCCGAGCCGGGCTCCGCGTTGACCTGGTCCTCTCGCGCGGGCGCGCGCTCCGGCAGATCACCCGGCCCGTACGCGGCTGCGCCGGAAAAGCCTTCCTCTACGCAACCTTCAATACTTTTCCCAGCCACAGGAGAGTGCTCAGCGTGAAGGACGGGCGCAGCAGCGGGGTCGCTGTCACCAGGCAGTTCCGCACCAACGGATGCCCTGGCCTGGTCATCTGCCGCCGGCATCGAGGTCTCTCCTGGCCCGGGTGCAGTGGCGGGGTCGCAATCACCAGCCTGTGCCAGGCCGCGGGCGCTCCCGGGCGTCGGCCGACCGCAGCGGCCCGCCGATTCCGCCGCGGTCGGCGTACCGCGGTGTGCCGCGGCCACCGCCGGCACCAGCAGCCGTGACTTCCCGCGCAGCCTCGCACTCTCCCGTCGGCGCCGCGTCACCACGCCAGCATCCTCCAGGCGCCGCAGGACCTTCTCTCCGCCGCTGCTGGTGCAGCCCAGGAGCTGAGCCACCGTCGCGGCCGGCCGACCGCGACTGTCTACCGCCCCGCCACGCAGCCGTACCCGGCCCGACGGATTCGCCTCCAGGACCAGCAACAGCAGCGCCAGCCGGTCCGTACACGCACTCCGGCCCCGCTTCGTGCGACCACACGGCCGCTCCTCCACGATCAGCCCGGCCGGCGTGACCGAACCGTCTCGATGAAGCCACCCCGGCGCCATCACCGCCTCCAGCAGCGCCAGCAGCACCGCCAGCTCCTTCTTCGACAACGCCAGCGGATCTCCGAGGGCCCCCCGGGCCGCGGCCAGCGGCCTCACCGTCACCGACAAACAGCCGTCCTGCCCGAACTCCCCCGGCTTTGTCACCTTGTCGATGATGCCGACGCCCTGAAGTCCACGCAGCACCTTGCGCGCGCGGTCAGCCGAGAGCCCAAGCCACCGGCCCAGCTCCGCAACCGTGATCCTCACGGTGCCGTCCTCGTGCGATGTCTTGCCCGCCAGCACCACCACCGCCAGCCGCATCGAATCCGGACAACCATCGACCGCGTCCAGCAACTGCTGTACGGCGGCCCGCAGCCGAGCCCGTGTATCCCGCCACAGCGCCAGCGGACGCCCCTCCGTCCGCGGCACCGGCCCCGATCTCCGCCCGCCCTGCCGCGGCACCGACCGAGGCCGAGACCGGCGTGGGCCCGGCGTCCTCAGCCCGCCAGCGGCCACCGCCGCCGAGGCCGTCACTGGGACCACTCCAGCCAAGGGCGGGGTGAGGAATCGGACATGGCACGGAAGGCGAGCGAAGTGCGCGGACCCTGAACCAGCGCCTCTCCCGCCAGCGATACGGAACCGAGCTGGGCTCGACAATCGGCTGACGCGACACGGACGGCCTCACCAGATCGTATGACATCCGCCACAGGCGAGCTGCACAGAAGCCGGTCGGGAGACTGAATTTCCGTCGGATGGGACTGCCAGAGCTGGCGCCCCGCTGTGCGGGCATGCAAAATAGGCCTCGTTGTCTCGGGGGGCTCCCCGGACAACAACGAAGCCCCCTCGTGGTGCTTCGTTCGTGGGAGACGAACGAATGAACGAACCGTTCGCCGGAGGCAACCGGCGAACGGCCTTCGGAGGATGTGGCAGTCCTCCGGTGGCAGATGGGCGGCGAAGCCGGGTGCGTGGCAACACCCGGCAGATCGTCGCCTGGGGCGGCGGAGCGCCGCCCCCGCAGACCTATCTCATCCCCGACCCCCTCAGCGCAGAGGTGCGGGCAGGGTGCTGACAACAGCGACACCCCGCCGAAGTGGCCAGCGAACACGAGGCGCTGGCCCCACGGCGGGGTGTTGTGTGCGTCTGTCGGCGGGTGCGGGTACCCTGGTTCATGTCGATCACCTGTCGGTCTCTACAGGGTGGTTCGGCCGCCCGACAGACCCGGGCCAACGGGTCCTTGGGCAATGCGGCTCCCCTACGGGGGAGCCGCTTAATTGGATCATCGCTGGGGCCACCCTACCCCTTCGGTGAATCCAGTGGTGCAGGTGCGGCTTACGTGTCGTCAGGCGGCGATCGTGGCCCTCGCTTGTCTTGCCGAGACGGCCACCGGCCCAAGCGTGACGGGGCATCATGGAGTCCATGTTCGGCACCACCACCACGCCTTCGAGCCCAGCGCTCACCCATGCGACTCCCGCTGAACAGCGCGGCTACATCGCTGCGATGCGCACGCTCTCGGCCGACCGTGAGCCCGGCGTGCCCGTACGGGTGTTCATCAGCGTTCCGCCATTGGTCGCCGAGCGTCCGACGTGGCCGAAGCGCCTCAAGGAGATCACCCGCTACTTGCCAGGCGCTGAGATCCTCACCTACCGGAACGCTCTCGACGGGACCAACGACTACTTCGCCGACTGGCGCGCGCTTGTCCCACAGCTCGACGGACTCGTCGTCATCGGCATGAAGCCCCGGCCCCGCGGCTTCGTCCACCGCATCGCCCGCGTAGCACGCCGCGAAGTCCTCGACCTCATCGCCGCTGGCAAGCCCGTACTCCTCCACGACCTGACCCGCAAACTCGTGCCCCTGGTCGACTGCCGCCGCCAGGACATCGGGCCGCGGGAGGAACCGGCGCTGAAGATGACCATCCCCAGCGGATGGAACCCCAAGGCGGACAACCCCACGCTGCGGGCCGCACGTGAAGCGCTGCGCCCTGCATCCTGTGTCGCGCGGGATGAGTCACGGCTCGCGCAGCCGAGCCAGCTGCAGCTTCCCGTCGGCCCGATGTAGGCGACGGTCATACCGCCGCGGGAAGCCGGCGGCGAGGGCCGCGGGCGGGAGGTCTGGGCATCGTCGACCAGCCGCACCGACGTACCCTGCCAAGCGACCACCGTGTGCTCCCGCCCGTCGTAGCGGACCCGGTCACCCAGCGACAGCAGCCGTGGACGGGCCGGCATCGTTCCCCACCTCCTTGACGGCCGGCGGCATCGGCCGCACCACCGTCGCCGGCGACAGACGTTCGAAGCCCGGATCCACGACCAGTTCCCGGCACCAGATCAGGTGGTAGAGGACCGGCAGCACGGCTATCGGGTCTCCGACCATCCGGGCCGCCGACAGGAGGCCCTGCGGCTCGGCGAACACCGCCCGCAGGGCTTCTGCCACCGGCTCGCGCCGCACCCGCGGATGGCGGTATCCCGACAGCCAGCGCAGATTCGCCGCCAACACTGGGTCGACGACCCCGACCCGCTCGTAACGCCAGCCGACCCGGGCGCAGGCCACGGCCGTGACCGAGAACTTCACCGCGTCCGCAGGCTCGATCCGATCGTCCGGGCGCACGTCGAGCACCACGGCTGCGCCATCCCGATGGCGTACGAAGTAGTCCGGCGTGTGCATGACCCGGGGACCGCGACCGCCGCACCGCCACGACAGCCGAAACGGCTGCGAGGCCATCGCCACCACCGCCGGCTCGCTATCCAGCCGCATCAGGTGCCCGAACTCCACCCACGAGTCGTAACCCACCAGATCGGCGCAGGTCGCCGCCCAGTACCAGCCGGGGAAGTCCCGCTGTCCGCGGTATGACGGAAACCCGCGCACCTGCACAGCAGCCTCGAAACGGGCTGGCCACACAACCTCAAGCTGTCCCCGACGCGCCTCGCCCCGGGTGTCGACGTACTCCAGCCAAAGGTCCTCCGTATCCACACCCACCAGCCACCCCCAACTCGGCGCTGACCTGGCGACGACCGTAGGCGTCACGGGCCGTCGGTGCCTCGATTTGACCGAGACACCGCACCAGATGCCCGAGATTGAACGGGACACGCGGCCAGATGCCTCACTAAGAGCGGGACTGCTTCAACTTCGCCGAGACAGGACATGACACTGAGCGCGATGGTTGTCGTCTGCCCACCGTCATGACCTTGGGTTTCGTGCCGTGCTGAGCACGGTATCTGTCGTCGAATGAGCACGGGGGTTGTCGCCTGCCTCGGATTGAGCACGATGGTTGTCGTCAGATGGCCTGCCGGAGGAGGCCGCGCCCCGACCGAGAGCGGCACGTAGAGGCCACACTGGAGGGCTCCGACGTCGTCCAGGGCCGACGAGGCGTCTTCATCGGAAGGTGATCGCTTCCGTGCGCACCGCCTCTGACCTGGCACGACACATGCGCTGCACAGTCGACAGCCATCATGCACAGCCACAGGACATCGGGGAAGCCTCGTGGTATCGGCTCCCTGCCGCCGGGACCGCGGCCCCGTTTCCCAGTTTGGGAATCGCCGCGGAGTGCACAATTCATATGTGCCCCAGAAGCGTCCTCCCCGCCCCCGGATCCGGCTCGGAGCCGTCAAGGCCACCGACCTCGTCCTGCGCCTCCGCGACCTGCATGACCTGGGAAAAGACCCGGAACTGGAGCGGTTCCCGGAACCTGCGGAGCTGTATCTGGTGCTGCAGCACACCCAACGGATGTCCTCCAAGCTGACCCAGCCCGAGCACTGCGCGGTCAACGTACGCGGCGAGGCCGCGCAGCTGCGCGCCACCTTGTGGGAGTACCTCCGCGAGCAATCCGACGCGGGGCAGCTCGCCGCGATCGAGGACGGCCGCTCCGCCGGCGTGGAGTGGGAAGGGTTCGTCCAGCCGCTGCGCGTCACGTCCAAGCACGGGGCCTACCAAAAGGCCCGCCGACTCAAGGCCGAACAGGTCCGCCTGCCCGGCGAGCGGCGCAACCCCGAGGTGGCCAGGGCCCACGAAGAAGAGCAAGCAGCCGCGGAGCGGGCCGAGTTCCAGCGCATCGTCACCCAGGAGCGGCGTTTCCCCGTGGCCGCGGGCATCGTCCACGCGCTCGTGGCTGCGCGCCCCGGACTGCACCTCGATGACATGGCGACGTACTGGTTGGACGAACTCGCGGCCCACATCGATGACCGCAACTCCCCCACCGAACGGGCAAACTTCTCCGGCTGGCTGGAGAGCTTCGCCCGCTCCGTGAAACATGCTGAGCAGATCTCGGGAACAGCCATTGCTGTCACCGACGATGCCCGCCAGGCGATGAGCCGCGTCCGAGACTTTGCGGGAATCTAACCAGAAACACATCCTGCACGAGGTTTCCTGGGGCGCATCCGGTGTATTTGTCGGTCCCACATGAAGAGCTGCACCTCAGATACTGCATGCTTGGCTTGACGGCATCTGCAGAACTGCACCAGAGACACTTGCTCACTACTGGCAATCCGCGCTGTGGCGGTACATTTTTAGCAGGACTTACGCAGGCTCGGTAGATGCTATTCACTCCTGATGGCCTGCCATTAAGTAGATATTGACAGATTTTTATGTCATCACATCGGGAACGCTGATCCTTGAAAGCTGCAGGTCATGGATCTGAGCTAGTCCCCTACCTAGTCGACTATCTAGCCTGTCACCAGTCTCATTGCAGTTGATCAATTCGTCTGTATACAGTCTCCAACCTAGGTCTATAGGTAGGGTCGTATGAAGCTCGTTAACACATGCTAGAGATAGCCCTAGTATTATTTCTAGTGTTAGTCAGTTCTTAGGGCGCGAATCTACCCCTTGCCCATACCCGTTACCTAGTCAGCTGCTGCAGCCTGACACAGGACTACTAGAACAGTCTGAGTCCAGATCTAGGATCAAGACTTTTAGGTGAACCGACTGACGGTCAAACGATGAGCCCATTTCAGAGTCGATCGAACGGACAGGCTTAGGACCGGGATAGTGGACCAGCTGAGGGACAGGGGCACAAACTGGCGAGAGACTCGGCGTAGAGCCGCACTTGCGAGTGCACTTGCAGCTGACCTCAGGGACTCATCCAAGGACCTACTAGCTAGCCTGCTCGAAAACCGACCTCGACACCGTTTCGCGAACCCGCTGGGAGCCTTGCTCCCAGTCGGGGGAGTGAACAGGGCGAGGCTCGTACCACGAACCTATGAGCAGAACCGGCGTGCAACTTGAGATCGGGGCCAGCTCTCGGGTAACCTATCGTCCCGCCGCAGGATCATCAGGCTGCTCCACGAGCGGTCCAGGCGGCCAGTCCAGTCCAGGGGCACGGCCACAGCCGGGCCCGTGCTAGTGGAGGGGAACTACACGGATGGCGATCCAGGCACCTGAGCAACCGCCGTCGTTGAGCCTGAAGTCGTTCACGCCGAGGACGCCGCTGGCAGAACTCAACGCCTTTGTTGAGAGCATCCGGCCGCTGCTTTCCCGGGTGATCGTCCTGTTCAACGGGAAGGGCGGACAGGGCAAGACCAGTATCGCCTCCCACCTGGCGGGGCTCCTCGCCGAGCTGGAAACCGCCAAGGCCGAGGAAGGCAAGCCGGCCGGGCGCGTACTGCTAGGTGAGCTCGACCCCCAGGGCAACACCCTCGAAGACCTCGGCCTGCGCGCGCACCCCGACAACGACAACGGCGAGTCGTTGGCGATCGCGGTGCAGTACGGCCAGGCGCCCACAATCATCCGGGATGCCGGGGGGCGCCCGCGCCTGGACGTCATCCCCAGCGGGGAAGAGCTCTCTTCTCTCCCGGCGCTGATGGTCGCCATGCAGCAGAAGAGCGGCAAGGCCGCGTGGCTGGGCCTGGCGGTCATGCTCGCCCGGCTCGCCAACGAGTACGCCTGGATCATCCTGGACGTGCCGCCGTCCACGAAGGAGAACCAGCAGCTCGCCCTCACGGCCGCGCGCTGGGTCATCACGCCGGTCAACACCGGCGATGAAGCCTCCACCCGCGGCCTGAGCGGTGTCGCACACCGCTTTGTCGACGTCGAGGACCTCAACCCGGACATCGAGCTGCTGGGTACGGCGATGTTCGACTTCGAGCACCGGTACTACACCGATCGCAAGACGAAGGAGAAGCGACCTGTTGGCCTCTGGGTGGAGGTCCGTGCCGAGCTTGAGGAGCTCCTGGCTACCGCGGGCAGTGACGCCCCCGTCTTCAAGTCCGTGATCCGCAGTGCGCCCAGGGTCGCCAAGGCGGCCCGCAAACGCGGCCAGCTCAGCTACGAGGTCGGCGAAGCCACCGACGGCATCACCCGACTGCAGAAACTCAAGGGCGAGAAGGGCGAGGTGCTGCCCACCGAGCGCGCCGAGGACGTCGGCCTGGACTACGAAGACCTGGCCGGTGAGATCGTCTCGCGGATCGTCGCGATCGAGGCGGAGGAGGACGCCGCGGCATGAGTGAAGAACCCCGCCCCGCCGGTCCGGTGACGCCACCGGCGCCGGACGTGGCCGGTCTGGGACGCAAGCGGCGCCGCGGCAGCAACTTGCTCAATGCGGAAACGTCCGCCGGGGCGGCGCCTGCGGCAAGCCCTCCGGCCGGGCCGGCGGCGGCGAAGGCAGACCCGGGCCTGTCCATCGTTCCGTCACCGGCGGCCGAGCGCGACCCAGCGCCCGCTGCGCCGCCGCCCGCCGGCACCGGCGCGGCAGTCGGCACGGGGGAAGAACCCTCCACGAGGACAGAGCCGGAGGCCACCCCTGCGGACGGCTCCGGCGTTGCTGCCGCCCCCGAGCCGAGCCGGGCCGCGGGTGAGGCCGAAGAAGCCGCCCCGCCGCCCGCCGCCGAGCCGGCCGCGCCCGAACCGGCGGCGGCACCGTCCGCCTACACGTCGCCTGAGCGCGCAAACGCGAACTGGGCGGCGCAGGACGCCGAGCCCCGTCAGGTGCCGCCCGCCGCCGCATCGGCACCGACCGAGGCCGCGCTTGAGGACGCCTACCCTCAGCCATCCGACACCGGGCCGACCGGAAAGCACACGTACCAGACCTACGTGCCCAATTCGGTGGCTACCAAGGTCAAGGAGATGCAGGAGACCGGCAAGTCGGCGGAGACCATCGTGCTCACCGCCATCGCGCAGTGCGAGCAGGCCCTCCCGGAGCTCATCGCCGCTGCCCGCGGCCCCGTGCACACCGGAGGGCTCTTCCCCGGCCTGGCGGTCATAGAGCGCGGTCCCGGCCGGCCGAAGAAGCAGGAGCCGAACAGCTCCCGGGTGCAGTACCAGGTCTCCGCCAAGTGGATCCCCACCCTTGAGGGCCTGGCCAAACGCCACAAGCTCCCGCTGTCGGTACTGGCCCGCGTGGCTCTCGGACACTTCTTCAAGATCCCCGTGAGCCTCGACAGGGTCCGCTGACCGACCCGTAACCGCGTACATGCCATCAAGGCGGGCCAATGGGCTGCATCCTTGCGTCCATGGCCCGCTTCGCTGCTGTTCTCCTCCGCTCGGGTGTCGCCGCCGTAGCCGCATCGTTGCGGTAGTACGCCTGTGGGCTCACCGGCTTGCCCCCTGGCCGCCGTCGGCCGATCGGTCCAGGGCTCGCCCGCGGCGGTCACGTGCTCGCCGCTTCGGTCGATGGCCTCGACCCACGCAAGGACGAGGCCGGCGACGCGCACCAGTTCCGTACGCAGCCGCGCGGCGTCGTCCTCGGCGAGGGCTGCACGCACGTTCGCCTGGAGCACGTCGCGCCAGGCGACGGCGCCGTCGGCGGCGGACTCGGCCAGCTCGCGGTACCGGGCGGCTAGGCCGTTTCTGATGGTTCTTGGACGGTGTCGCGGAGCCAGATGACGATTGCTGTGACGGACAGCGTGCCGTTGAAGATGTAGTCGCGCTTGTCGTACCGGGTGGCTACCGCACGGAACTGCTTCCACTTGTTCACGCACCGCTCGGCCGCGCTGCGGCGCCGGTACTGAGCCTTGTCGAAGGCCGGGGGGCGCCCGCCGGCCTGGCCCCGCCGCCTGCGGTGAGCGCGCTGGTCATCGGGCTGGGCGAGGGTGGCCTTGATCCCGCGGCGGCGCAGGTAGGCGCGGTTGGCCGCAGAGGAGTATGCCTTGTCGCCGCGCAGCCGGTCCGGACGACTGCGGGGCCTGCCCGGCCCGCGGCGGCGCAGCCGCAGACCGGCCAGCACGGCCGCGAACATCGGGCTGTCGCCTCGCTGGCCGGGCGAGGTCTGCCAGGTCAGCGGGCGCGCCCGGTCGTCGGACAGCAGATGGACCTTGCAGGTCAGCCCACCCCGGGAGCGTCCCAGCGCCTCGCGCCCATCGGCCTCCTCACGCGCACCGCCCCCTTTACCGGGTAATCGGCCGGCGGACGCCGCCGGGCCCCGGCCGCATGCTGGTGCGCCCGGCAGGTCGTGGAGTCGACGTTCACCGCCCACTCCCGGCCCCCGGCCTCCTGCCCGGCCTGCCGCTCAAGCACGCCGTCCGGGTCGGACGCGTCCGCCTCGATCTGCAGCTCGGCCAGGACGGCCGCCCACGTACCGTCCGCAGACCAGCGACGATGCCGCTCGTAGACGGTCTGCCAGGGCCCGTAACGCTCCGGCAGGTCTGGCCACGGCACGCCGGTGCGGGCCCGGAACAACACCCCGTTGATCACCGTGCGGTGATCGGACCACTGCCCGCCGGGCTTGCCATTGACAGGCAACAACGGCTCGATCTTCCGCCACTGCGCATCGGTGAGCTCATGTCGTCGCACCATAGGGAACGCCTGCCCACCAACCATCGAGATCCACCGAACACCAAGAGCCATCAGAAACGGCCTAGTACTCCAGTTGTAGTTCGCTATCGATGCTGGTCAGGGCCGGGTTTCTGAGTGTACTCGGCTGACGGGCCGTCAGTGAGGACGAGTTCGTGACCTCGGGTGCGGCGGTGGTAGTGGCAGCGGCGGGAGACGGCTTGGTGCCGTCGTCGCCAGCGCGACCAGCTCGTGGCGTGACTGGTGGGGTGCGGGTAGGTCAGCGGGTGGCGCTCAGCTGCCAGGAGTCGCCGGATTTCTGCCACGGTGAGTGGTGCCAGGGCGGTGGAACCGTTTCTGCGTCCCCCCTTGCC
>AZWL01000042.1 GCA_000514715.1 Streptomyces sp. CNH099
TCGTCCCGTCGTCCCGTCGTCCCGTCGTCCCGTCGTCCCGTCGTCTTGGAGAGGCCAATGCCTACTGCCATCCCGCGGCCCAAACGCAAGAGCACCAAGAAGGATCCGCAGACCCCTCCAGACCCGGACCAGGTGCTCTACGCTGACAAGGATCGCAGCGGCGACACGGTCGATCTGCCGCTGGACAAGCTCTGCCCCAACCCCTTCAACAAGCGTCAGATGAAGGGGGTGGCGGAACTCGCCGCCACGATCGCCAACGTGGGTCTCCTGCAGAACATCGCGCACATCCCCGCCGAGGTCTGGCTGAAGACCTACCCAGAGACCGCAGAGCAGATCACCGCCGAGCACGTGATCCTCTTCGGCGAGCACCGGTGGCGCGCCGTCCGCGAACTGGGCTGGGAGACGATCCCGAGTGTCCTGCGGGACGACAAGGTCAAAGAAGCGCGAGAGATCACGCTCATCGAGAACCTGCGCCGGGCCCAGCTCAGTCCGCTCGAAGAGGCGGAGCACTATCGAGACCTCCGCGACAGCGGCATGTCCTACGACAAGATCGCTGACAGGGTGGGTGAAACCGCCAAGGGCTCAGTCTCGAAGGGCACCGTGTGGAAGCGGGTCAAGCTCCTCGAACTTGAGCCCACCTGCCTGGAGGCGCTCCGCGGCGGGAAGCTGAACCCCAGCAACGCCGAGAAGCTGATCAAGCACAGTCCCGCGCAGCAGCGGGCAGCCCTTGCACTCGTGGAAGACGGCATCTATCTCGACGAAGCGCTAGCCCGCGTTCTCACCCAGGGCGCCAATCCGGCGGCAGCAGATGACGCTCCGGACGCCGGCGACGGCGTTTCCGACGGAAACGCGCAGTCACCCAACAGAAGCCCCGGCGCCAGCGAAGAGGAGGAGGGGCCGGCTGCTCGGCCTCGTCCCGCCGCCAAAGCCGACGTTGATGGCGGAGAGAAGCGTAAGAACGTTTCCGACGGAAACGGCAAGAAGCCGCCGAAGCAACGGACGGTGCCAGCCGCCTCCACACAAGACAAGCAGCGCGCAGTTGCCGCGGCTGCACGCGACGCCGCATGCCAGCGCCTGGTCGGACAGATTGACGTCACCGACACAAAGAGCGCAGCCATACTGCTGGAGGTGATGACCGTCAGCACCCTCGCTCCCCCCCACCAGAGCCGCCCCGCTCAGCAACGTGCCCTGACATGGCTGACCAACACCGGCCGCCGGGGCCTGGACACGGACAACGTGAGCGCCTACTTCGACGAGGTCCTGCGCTCCGACGACGTGAACCTCCAACGACTCGCCGCCTTCGCCAGCGCCCTCGCCGCCGGCGAGCTGAGGACTGCCGGACGGCGGCAGTCCTGGGGCGCACGGGAGACCGGGCATGTCCGGCTGCTGCAGGAGCATGCCTCCTACGTCCCGGAAACCGCCTGGGAGAAGGAACAGCTCGGCCTCGTCACGACAGGGGAAAGCTGATGGCCGCCAAGACAACGAGCGTCGAGAACCGCTTCCGTCCGAACGGCCGCAACTGGCCACTGATGTACGCCTTCTTGATTGCCTGTGGCGGGTCGACCAAGACGACCTCGGCCACATCGCTGGCCGTCACCAACGCCCTGCGCGGCTACAAGGGCACGATCTGGGACCTGGACGCCAACCTATCGACCAGCCTCGTCTGCGGCTACGACGAGAAGGCCCTCGAAGGCCGGAAGAACGTCTACGACCTCGTCACCGGACGGGCCACCCTCGACGAGATCGTCGTACCGGCGCGCTACCGCATCGGCGACGGCTACGAAGACGACGCATTCATGGAGATCCCCAACCTGAACCTCGTCCCCGGCAGCATCGAACTCGCGCAGGCCGACACCTACATCGCGCTCGACGCCGATGCCCAGGACTGGTTCAAAGAGGTGCTGGAGAGCTACGACGGCGACGACGAGATCTGGTACCTCGACTTCCCCGCCTCCTACGGGCGGATGGTCTACAGCGTCGCCCGCATGCTCGACGAGAACGACTCCGTCGTCCCCTCGGTACGCGCCGACCCGAAGGACATCGCGATGCTCCCCAAGCTCCTGGAGGAGCTGGTCCGGATCCGCGAGAAGAACCGGAACAGGCGCTCAGTCCCCGGCCGGCCAACGGTCAACCACCTCCTGCTCACTGGAACGCCCACCGCCACGTACAGCGAAGCCGCCCCTCGACGCGCCAAGGAGATCGCCGAGAAGAAGTACGGACACTGGCTGTTGCCGTTCGTGCGGTACTCAGCGGACGCCAAGAAGATCTACGAAGACACCTGTCCGCTGCCGGTGATCCTGCCCAACAGCTACCCGGCCGAGGACTACCGCAAGGTCTCGACGAGCCTCGGCTACACCGACCGAACCTGAGCGCGGTGCGCGGCGTTTCCATCGGAAACGCCGCCCGCCCTTGCTGCGCCGATCATGATGTTCTCGGTATGCGGCCGCCGCGATCCGGGACATCCGAGCGAGACCACAGCCACCTCGCCGAGCAGCGGCGGCCCCCGCTGAGGCGCGGACATCGCAGCGGCGCAGAGGCACGACGGTGGGATCCACCCGGCGTTTCGCCTCCCGGGCAAGCAATCGGCCATCCGCTGGTCAACCACACTGATACGGGAGATGAGACCGCTCGATCGGCACCTGCCGCTCGGCGGAGGGACGAAGCCGCCGGGACAGTGGAGTCGTACTTCCGCTACCGGCGGCCGGCGGACTGCAGCAGGGAACGCAGCAGCGTCACGGTCTCCTCTGCCAGACTGCCGCCGGTCGACCTCTCCACCAGGGCACGAAGCTCCAGCGCGGCCCGCTCCAGGCCCTCGAAGTCACCCACGGCAGCGAACGCGCGGAACCGCAGCCGATGCAGCACCTCCATCTCGGGAGCGGCGGACAGGCCCCGGGCGGCCGCCCAGAGCGCCCCCCGCGGATCGCTGCCGACCAGGCACCGCTCCGCCAACGCATCTGCCACATCCACGATCGCTGCCGTCATGTCCTGCTCCAGCGGCTCCGCCCACCCGTAGTGGAACGGCGGTGCATCGGCGAACGGCCGGCCCCGTACGATTTCCAGAGCCTGACGCAGCAGCGCTTGGCCCGGCGCACCCGGGGTGTGCTCGCCGCGTGCGGCCAGCGACTGGAACAGGTGCCAGTCGCAGCGCACCGACTCCGCGAGCCGGTAGCGCCGGTCCGGTGTCTCGGTCAGCTGGGGGAAGTAGCGGTGGCCCTCGCTGTCCGTGCCGAGCCACGTCCGTACGTGCGTGATCCGCGAGTTGCGGCTTTTGCGGGAGACCAGCTCCTGCGGCCGCAGCGCCTTGTCCATGGTCACGTGGTCATGGCCGGGGTTCAGCACGAGCCAGACCGCGAGTTCCAGGGCGGTGGTGCGGCGGTTGGACGCGATGGTGCCCCGAGCGCCGGTGATGTCCAGCGGGCCGAGGACCCGGACGAGCGGGCCTTCATCGCCCGGGGCCTCGCCGGGCAGGGGGTTGATGCCGGGCTCCGGGACGCGGGCATCGACCCGTGTCCGCCGCGGAGGGCGCGCCGCCGGCACCACCACCGCGGCGTCGTCGCCGACACCATCGCCACCATCGCCAGTGCCGGCGTGGTGGTGGAGTGAGGGCACGCTGGTGGGCTTGCTCAGGTCGACCGGCGCCGGCTCGTCGGCGTCGTCCCCGTAGTCAGCGAACTGCGCCATCAGGCTCACCCCCAAGAAGGGCTCCTCCTCACCCCGAATGCCGTCATCGTCGGCGTCGGCCGGCTCGCTCCGGTAGCCGTCGTCGTGCTCCTCCTCCGGTTCTCCGTCGCCGCCGGCGGGTTCACCACCGGCGCTCGGTGCGGGCAGCGCGGTGTTCGGTGCCGTCGGTCCTTCGGCGGGTACGTCGGTGGAGGAGTGGGAAGTCAGCGCGATCTCCATGAGGTCGGCGTAGTCGTCATCGCTGAGGACCACCAGCTCCGTCACGTCGACCGGGCAGCCAGGCACGGAGAAGGGGCCGGCGGTGTCGGTGTCGATATGCAGCGCTCTCGCCGGCGGCTCCGCCGATCCGCACACCAGCAGCGCGGTTGCCGTCCGCGGCCGCGCGGCCGTCAGCGCGAGAAGCTCGCGCACCGCGGCGTCGTCGCCGTTCTCGTCCAGGTCCGCAATGGTGATCAGCGGCGTGCATGCGGCGTCGACATCCGAGTGCAGACGTGCCTGCCGCACCGACTGCACCCCCAGAGCGGTCAGGGCGTGCCGTTGCGCCAGGTGCCGCTCGGCCGCCGCCCGAGCGGCGGGCGGGAGCGCTGAAAGGGGCGTCAGCCGCTCGGGCACCAGCATCGACAGTCCCGGTGCGGCGTCGTCAACCACGTTCAGATCCAGATGGTCGGCCAGGACGGAGGTGTCCAGCTCCACCGCGAGCGTCCGCAGCAGCGCTGCACGCCGCGCGCCGCTGACGTACACGGCCCCGACGTGCTCCAGGTCGACCAAAACCAGCGCCCCGGCCGCATCCCGGCCCAGAGTGACCAGCGTCGGATACGGGGCGTCGACCTGCTCCTGGTTATGCCTGTCCAGCAGCTCGGCCGTAGCGGCGGGG
This sequence comes from Streptomyces sp. CNH099, assembly GCA_000514715.1. Taxonomy (GTDB): domain Bacteria; phylum Actinomycetota; class Actinomycetes; order Streptomycetales; family Streptomycetaceae; genus Streptomyces; species Streptomyces synnematoformans. The sequence continues at coordinate 4,556 of AZWL01000042.1, forward strand.
CACCACCACTGGCGCATGTCGTCCTCGACGGTCCGGAACGGCGCAACCGGCACCTCGCCCTCGCCCAGGTGGAGCGTCACACCGTCGACGCCCAGCACCGCGGCGGTCAGGTCCGGCAGCTGCCGGTCGTCCTCGGCCAGGTGCCAGGCCGCCGTGCGCAATGCGGCGTCGACGAACTCCACCCCGTGCGGCGTAGCGACGTCGCGCAGCTGCTGCTCGGTGTCGGCGGCGCGGCCGGACGGCATGGCGATGCGGCGGCCGCGGCGCCGCCGCTGGTGCTGGGCGAGGCGCTGCCGGCCGACGAAAGCGATCAGCCCGGCTGCGAGCACCCCCGCGCCGGCGACGGCGATGAGCGCGACGTCGCGCCCCGCGGAGCCGGCCGGCTCCGCCGCCGGACGCTCGTCGGCCTGGGCCGGTCGCTCGACTGGAACGGGAGAAGCCCCGGGCGCCGACGGGGCGGGCGGCGACGGCGGCCGGCTGCTCTGCTCCTCAGCTCCGCGGCCGCCGTCGGTCTGCCCCCGGTCACCGGGCTGTTCCGGGCGTTCAGCGGGTTCGGCGGGTTCGGTGCCCTTCGCACGGGGCGGGGCGGCCTCGGCGTGGCGCTCCGGCCGCTCGTGGCGTTCCTCACTGGGCTGCTCCGGCGCCGCCGTCGAGGGCGGATCGGCGGGGGAACGGGCGTCGCGGCCGGAGCCGTCGTGGGCAGCCTCCGGCGCCGGCGCCTTCTCGCCTGAGGCGTCCGCGTCGCGGTCCGACGACTCGTCCTCGCCGGGTGCGGGGTCCGGGACGTTCTTCTGGTCGCGGTCGGCTCCCACGGGCCCGCGGCTGCCGTTGACGGCAGGCACTTCAAGCTCCTGCCCAGGAATGATCACATCGGGGTTGGTGAAGGTGCCGCCGCCGGGCTGGGGAGTACCCCGGTTCGCCTCGAAGATCCTCGGGTACTCGGTGCCGTCGCCGTACTCCTGCGCGGCGATGTGCCACAGCGTCTCGCCGGACTGAACCACCCGCGTCTCGGCGGGAGTGTCACCGTCGTCCGACCGCTCGCCGGCGTCGTCCGCGCCGCGCTGGTCGGTGGCGGTGCTGCTCGCCGGATCCGACCGGGTGTTCTCGGCTGCCTCCGCGGGGGCTTGAGCCTCGGCCGGCTGCTGGGCGGTGGTGGCGTCAGTGGGCAGGCGTACCTGGGTGCCGGCGGGAAGGGCGGCGCTGTTCGGCAACGTCGGGTTGAGCGTGCGGAGTTCCTTGTAGCGGGTGCCGTCGCCGAGGTACTGCTCGGCGATGTCCCACAGCGTCTCGCCGGTGGGGCCCACGCGGTGGACAGGACCGGCCGGGGCGTCGGTGTCCTGCTCGGCGCCGGGAGGGGCGGGTGGCTGCTCGGTGGGGGAGGGGGCGGTGTCGGCGGGGCTGTGGGGTGCGGTGACGGCAACGGCGGGTGAGGCGGCGGCCGCGGTCGCCGGCGGCAGCACCAGCAGGCTGCCGAGGAGGAAAGCGGCGAGCCGGCGCGGCCCGGTCAGGTGGCGAAGCCGCGGCGGCCGGTGCCGGTGCCGGGCGAGGACCACGGCCTCGGCCAGCAGGCAGACGGTGAACCATGCCCACAGCGCCCAGCACACCAGGGTGATCACGGTGAGCAGCAGGCCGCCGTCGTCCGGTGCCGTCAGTGCGTCGCCGACGTCGCCCGGGGCGGGTACGCGCTCGGGGTGACGGCCCACCTGAAACAGCGCCGCCGGCACCCCGAGGACCAGCGCGGCCAGGACGAGCGCGCCGAGAGCGGCGCGCGCGGCGCTCTCGGCGCGGCGCGGGCGGAGGGCGGGGGCGCGAGTGGAGCGTGCCATGGTCATTCTCCGACCTGGTGGACGAGGTGGCCCTGGCCGTGTCCGGTGACCTCCATGGTGGAGGGGCCGAACGCGGACAGCAGCTTGCAGTGGTAGGTGTCGTTGACGGTCACCTCGATGCGGGTTCCGCCGCCGGTGATGTCGACGGTGCCGGACATGCCGGCGTCGGCGAGGTAGCTCTCGGCGGCGGCGACGGCCGCATCTGGGTCGGCGACGACCTGGTGGCCGGGGATGGCCTGGGCGGGGTCGATCTGCTGGCCGGCGACGCGGGCTGCCTCGTTCGCGATGTCGTCGGCGTGCGCGGAGGCGGCCATCCGCCCGCCGCCGTCGACGACGAACGCCAGCGTGCCGAGCAGCAGCAGGCCCATGACCATCCAGAACAGGGTGCCGACGCCGTCGTCCCGGCGCAGCCGCTGCATCAGCACCCTGCGCCACCGGCCAAGGGCTCGTGGCCGGTGCCCTCGACGAGGGAGAAGCATGATCGTCACCCCCGCTCGGCGAATGTGTCCAGGGGGCTGGTGAAGGTCGCATCCAGCGTCTTGGAGCCGGGCAGGCCCGGGACGGCGAGCTGGGACAGCGCCACCGTGCACCGCACGGTCGCGGTCACCGACGCCGGCTGCCCGACCTCGGTGGCGAAGCCGCTGGTGTCGATGCTGACCTGGTGGTCGGTGCACTCGCGGTCCTCCTGGCGCAGGGCGGCCAGCGCGGCCTGCTCGCCGCGCACTTGGGCGGTTGCCGCGTCCGGGGACTGCGAGGCGGCGCGGGCGGCGGCCCGAGCGGCGTTGTCCACCGCGCCGTCGTTGACGACCGTCATGCCGAACGCAGCCAGCAGCCCGCCGAAGATGAACAACGGGATCGCGCACAGGATCTGCTCCAGCGTGAAGCTCCCCTCATCGCCGGTCGGCCATCGCCGCACGGTCAGTCCACCTCCCACCGCTCGACCGGGCCCTCGGCGCTCTGACTCACCCGCAGATCCCAGCCCGGCACCAACGTCACCACGCCGCCGGTGACGTGGACGCGCACCCGGTCCTCGGTGGACCCGGCGGTGGAGACCTGCGCGTCCTCCACCGTTCCGATGCCGTCGAGCCACGCCCGTGCCCGGGCCGCACCGTCGGCCGGTGTGGCGCCCTCGATGCGGCCGGCCTCCACGCCCTTGCGGGCGGCGGTCTCGGCGGCGCCACGGGCCAGATACCACAGGCCGGCCTGCAGCAGCGCGCAGAACATCAGGATGATCAGCGGGGCGAGGGTCAGCAGCTCCAGGGTGAACGCGCCGCGCTGGCGGTCCTGGCCGCGCAGCCGGGCGGGCAGCCGCCGGCGGCGGGGCTTGAACGAGGACATGATCAGCCGTCGGAGCTGTTGAAGGTGTCCAGCAGGTTGTCGAACTTGCCGTTCCAGGCGAGTGCGAAAGCGGCGGCACCGGTGAGGAGGACCGCTCCCAGGATCAGCATCTCCAGCGTGCCCAAGCCCTGATCGCCCATCGCCCGGCGGCGTTGCAGCCACGCCAGGTGCAGGCGTCGGGAGAGATCGACAAGTGGCCGGTGGGTCATGTTCGTAACTCCTGTCTGGACAGTGGTCAGCTGGTGAGCATGGCGGTGAACGCGGGATAGCCGATCAGCGCGAACACGGTCATGAACAGCACGGTTCCGGGCACCACCAACTTTTCGGAGGCGCCGTTGGCCTCGGCCTGGCGGTCGGTCAGCAGCCGGTGGCGCAGCGCGCGGGCCTGGGTGCCGAGCGCGGCGAGGATGGAGGCGCCTTCGTCGCCGGCGAGGGAGAACGTCTCCGCCGGGCTGGCCAGCTCGGGCACGTCCAGCTGCTCGGCGAGCTGACGCAGCGCCTCCCACGGGGTGACGCCGGCCAGGGTGGCGCGGTCCAGCTCGGTACGCAGACGTTCGAAGACCCAGCCGTCGCCGACCGCGGCGGTGCGGTGGATGGCGCCCTCGGCGCTGATGTGCGCGCCGCGTTCCAGCCGGGCGCGCTCAAGGAAGCTGGCGATGGCGTAGCGGTACTCCAACCGGGCCTTCGCGGCGCGCTTGCGTACGTCGATATCAGCGTTGACCCACACCGCGGCGGCCATCAGCAGCGAGACGAACAGCGGCACCGGCAGCGGCAGGGTGATGCCGCCGAGCGCGAGGACCGCAGTGGCCACGGCCGGCAGCACCAGCCCGCCCAGTGCTCCCAGGCACCGTTCGCCGACGTGCCGGGCCACGGGGATGCCCAGCAGATCCAGCTCCCGGCGCGGCAGCTTCCACGACGCCCCGACGCCGGCGAGGACCCGCGCGCCGGTCCGCTCCACCAGCGCCGCCGTGCCGCGTCCCGCCGCCGCCGACGCGGGCGCCTCGGTCTGCTCCAGGCGGTCCAGCAGCCGCTCGGTGTCCGGCCTGCCCGGCAGCAGCTCGCGAGCCACGAGCATCAGCCCGCCGCCGACGGCCGCGCCGTACACCAGCGCCGCAACGGAGATCACGACAGTCCTCCCTTCGCCGCGGGGCTCCCAGCCGCGGCCGTCTGCGGCTCCTCGGCTGCCGCGCCGCCGTCGGGCAGCGGATTCAGCAGCCGCGGCGGCGGGGTACCGGCGGCCATCTTCCGCAGCCAGATCAGCGCCCCGGCGAACGCGGAGCCGAGGATCAGCAGCATCAGCTGCCCCTGCCCGGTGTGGTACGGCTCGGAGTACGCGGGGTTGAGCAGCACCACCGCGGAGATCACCAGGGAGAACAGCGACACCCAGCGGGTGGAGGTGCGCACCTTGGCCCGGTCGGCGTCGACGGTACGAAGAGCCACGGCCTGCCGGGCGACGTCGTCCGACATCTCCTGCAGCGCCTCCTTCAGCCCCGCCCCGCGGTCCTGGGTGTGGGTGAGGAACAGCAGCACGACGTGGTCGACGACGCCGTCGGCGAGCGCATCGGCGAACTGCCGGTACGCACGCTTGGGCGCCACGTTCAGCCGCAGCCGGGCCGTCAAGGTGCCCACGGGCTCCCGCAGGGCCTGCGGCGCCCGGTCGGCGGAGGTGCGGATCGCCTGCTCCAGCGACATGCCGGCCTCGTGCACCGCGGCCAGCTGCTGCAGCCAATCCGCCAAGGCTTCCAGCCGCCGGATCTGCCGGGTGGAGGTGCCTGCCGGATGCCAGATCCACGGAAAGCCCAGCACGGCCACCCCGGCCAGCAGCCCTTGGACCGGCCGCGCCGTGTACGCCCACAGCACGACCGTGACCAAAGCGGCGGCCGCAGTGACGTAGCGGTAGCGCTCCGCCCACGCCTCCGGCAGCGTCTGCCGCGCCCGCCGCCACCGCAGCACCCACGGCGAGGTCCGGCGAGCCGGATCAGGCGGCGGCGGATACAGCCCGCGGACCACCAGCAGCCCGCCGCCGACGGCGGCCATCGCGCACACCGCGGCCAGCAGCATCCACTGATCGGCGCTCACCTGGACCTCACCCTCACCGTCTCCAGCGGCTTCTCCCACCGGCCGTACTCTTCGACCGTCAGCCACCGGCGGTCGAAGCCGACATCCTCCAGGTCCTCGATGCACGCCGGCGGCAGATGCGGCATCGCCCGCAGCTCGCCCGGCCGGGGAGCGAACACGTCGTGCACCGCCGGCCGGCCGCCCTCGCCACCGGAGACCTCGAAGACGTGGGTGACGAACCGGTGCCGCACCCCGCCGATACGCGTCTCGTTGATCTGCTTGAGGTAGACGACGAAGTTCACGGAGTTCGCGATCAGCTGGTGGGCCAGGTCCGCGTGCAGCTGCTCCATGCACAGTTCCGCCAGCCGCGGGATGACCAGCTCGCGGCTGGCCGCGTGCACCGTGCACATCGACCCGGAGCCGCCGGCGCTCATCGCCCGCAGCATCGCCACCGCCTCGTTGCCGCGGACCTCGCCGACGATGATGCGGGAGGCGAGCATCCGCAGCGTGGTGGGGAACATGTCCGCCACCGTGATCTCCCCCATGAGCTTGCCGTCGGCCGTGCGCTCGCCGTTGGACTCCCGCGCCTCCATGGCCAGGAAGTGCGGCCCGCCGGGCGGGTCTTCGTCCAGGTACAGCTCGCGGTCGCTTTCCAGGGTGACCACCCGCTCCTCGGGCGGGATCTTGCGTGCCAGAGCGCGCAGCAGCGTGGTCTTGCCCACCCCGACGTCCCCGGCGACGAGCACGGACTTGCGTGCCAGCAGCAGCGCCTGCAAGAACGCCGACAGGCACGGGCTGAGCGTCCCCCAACGGACCAGGTCCTCCACCGTGTCGGAGATCAGCCGGTGGCGGCGGATGCCCAGATACGGGCGCGACGTCAGCAGCACCGCCGCCGCCCGGGAGCGGTCCGGGAGCCGGAAATGGATCATCGGTGTGGCCGGGGTGAGGCGCCGCTCCCCGTGCCCGGACCGGGCTGCCAGTGCGTTGACCAGCTCGACGAGTTCCTCGTGGGAGGAGGCGACCGGCTCCACCTGCTCGGTCGGCCGGTTGTAGTAGTCGATCTCCACGCGGGTGCCGTCAACGACGATGTTCTCCACGTCCGCATCGTCCAGGTAGCGCTGCAGCGGGCCGGCCTTGAACAGCAGGTCCAGCACCGCCTGGCGGACCGCCTCCTCCTGGTCCTCGGTCAGCGGGGCCTCGGACAGCGCGTGCTTGGTCGCCCAGCGCGAGACCCTGGCGGTGACGAACGCCGCGGTGCGCTGATAGCGGTCCTCCTCCGACGCCAGCGGCTGATCCCGCTGGGCCCTGACCACATCATCGGACACGGCCTGGCGGAGGGAGTCGATGACATCCCACCCGACCGGCAACGCCCCGGGCAGCCGCCCCAGCCCCGGCACCACCTCCGGCCGCGGCCTCGCAGCCGGCTGCTCCCCGGCCGCGGGCAACGGGCCTTCACCGCCGGCGGCGGGGGACGACGGCATCGCCTGCCGCAGGACATCCTGCAGCGCGGTGCCGTTGCGCGGCGCGTTCTGCTTGCGGTCAGCCACCGGCCGCCACCTCCGTACGCACCGAGGTGAGCCGGCTGAGGACCCCGGCCACCATCGGCGAAGCCACCGCCACCGGCGGCGCCTGCAGCCGGCGCCGCCGGTCCCTGGTTGCCACGTGCAGCACCCGGACCACCGAAACGGTCTGCCTCAGCAACGGCAGCTTGGTCAGCTTCGGGTGCGCGGCACCCTGGGTCAGCACGTGCGCGGCCCGCTCATCCCACGGCAGCGGCGCGATGACCGGCGTCTGCATCCGCTCGGCGATCGCCGAGGACTGCAAGGGCCCTTCGCGGATCATCAGCAGCTGCAGCGCGTCCGCTCCGCTGCCGTGCTCGTCGAGTTCGGCGCGCAGGGCCCGCGCCACCGGCACCGTCTGCGCCACCGACGTCAGCGTGTTGCGCACCACCAGCACCACCACGTCCGCGGCATGCAGCAGCGCGGCGGGAAACAGCCGCGGATGCACCCGGCCCGGCTCGAACACCACCCGCCCGGCATCCACTACAACGTCGTATCCGGCGACCTGGTCCATCGCCTGCAACAGCGCCCCCAGCGGCTGCCACGTCCGTTCCAGCGCCGCGGCCTGCAGCGGGTCGGTCAACCCCGGCAGATACAGCCGGTTGCCCGCCGCGTCCAGCCACCGCAGCTGCGCCTCGAACGCCTCCGGCAGCCGGCCCTCCCGGTCGGCCTGCGCCAGGTGCGCCAGCCCCACCTCGCCGCCGATGCCGCCTTGGAGGTAGCCGCTGCGGATACTGCCGCCGGCCGTGTCGCACTCGGCCAGCAGCGTCGGCCGCGGCCCGGCCAGCGCCATCGCCAGCGCGGACACCGTCGCCCCGCCGCCCTTGGCCGACACCACCACGATCATCGCCATAGTTCCGGTCAGCCCTTCGACGCCAGCACGATCGCGACCCGCCCGGTGGCGGCCTGAGCGGCCACCGCCGCCGAGTCGGTCGCCGGCACCGCCAGATGGATGACCACCGTGCCCGACGCATCCGGCTGGCCGACCTCCTGCACCTGGGCGTCGACCTCGACCGCAACCTCGGCGTCGACGGGCTCACTCTCGCCCGGCGTGGCCACGACCCTGACTTCATCTCCGGCGGCCAGCGCGGTCGTCGGTGCCCGGCCACGCTCGACCTTCACCGCCACCAACTCCTGCCCCTGCGGCAGGACCTGTCCGTCGGCCACGTGCCCGCGGGTCAGCAGCGAGCCGGCCTTGAGGTTCGCCGCCGCCCGCTTGCCCACCACCGAGCCTCGATCCCCGGCCGGCACCGGGTCCAGCGCCGGGTCCTTGGGCAGCGCCGCGGTCGTCAGGTCGGCCTCCGTGATCTCCTCACCCACCGCTACGTCCGAAGCGACCGCCAGCACGTCCACCCGGTCCCCGGCACTGCGTACCAGCGAGGCCGCGCCGAGCGCGCCGAGCAGCATCACCAGCACTCCGATCACGGCGAACCACGGACGGCGGCGCCGCGGCAGCGGCGGATCGGCGATCGGCGTCTCCGGCCGGACCGGTCCTGCTGGCGCCTGCGGCGGCAGCTGCGGGATGCTGGTCATGATCTGCTCAGCCCTTCCGTTCAGTTCAAAACCTTGCTCTGGCCGACGGACACGTCGACCTGCGAGGTGCGGACCTCGGGGAACTCGCCCGTCTCGCCGCCGCCCTCCCACTGGACCGTCCAGGTCGACGTGGCGGTGACCGTGAACGTCTCGCCCTCACGGTCCGCGGACGACTCGCGGTAGACGTGACCGCAGTCCGGCGACTCCTTCATGCCATAGCTCGCCGTGTACTCCGTCCCCCGTGACCGGCACGTCACCGTGCTGCCGTCGCCCATCTCCCACTCCACGCGCGACACCGTCGCCGTCGCCGTCACGCTCACCCCGCCAGCCGACGCCGACAGCGTGTTCGGCCCCCACGTGGTCGGCGAGGCGGCGACGTGCATCCACATCGGCACCCCCACGGTGTACGTGCCGTCCGCGCGAGGGCTCTCGATACGCGGCCCCACGAGGTTCATCCGGTCGACCGCCTGCCGAGCGAGGACCTCCGGGTCGATCGCGTCACCCGGGTCGTCCGAGGCCCAGAAGGTCTGGCCGCCGAGCGCGCCCGCGGCGTTCGGGTTGAAGGTCGGCGCGCCGGGTGTCATGCATACCCGCACGTAGACGGCGCCTTCGCTGGGGTCGTGGCCCTCCCAGCGGGGATCCCCCGCGGGGGGCTGCGGGTCGAGCTTGCGGGACTGGCAGACCACCGCGGCGTCGCCCGGATCCGGCGTCTCGCCGCCGGATCCGGTCTGGCCGGTGCTTCCGGCGGGATCGCTGGACGCCTCAGAGCCGCTACCCGGGTCGGTTGCGGACCCGCACAGCGCCGTGGGCTGCCCAGCGCACTGCCCGAGGTCGATCTCTCCCGGGGGATCCTGCGCTTGGGCGAAGCCGCCGTAGCCGGCCGCCGTCCAGATCAGGAAGGCGGACGCGGCGATGAGGAGGCTGCGGGCTCGCATCGGCGGTCCTGCGGCGTCACTTTGGTGATGAGCCATTTGTCTCCCCACTTCTCCGCGGTCGCGACCAGGACGTACTTGTTCAGCTGCTGCGGCGGCCGCTTCAGCTTCTTGCCGGTCTTCTCGTTGACGGTCTGCCAGTTCGTGATGTCCAAGCAGTCCGTGATCTTCGCCTTCGACGTCTTGGCATCCATCGACAGCGAGGTGACCTCGGGCGCGATGCGCGGTTGGCCAGTGGTCACGTTGCCGGCCTGCCGCAGCGTCATGACGTTGCCCAGGACCTCCGCCAGAGCGTCGGCGGTGGTGTACTCCTCCACGCGGGTGCCCTTGTCGTCGCCCTTCGCATAGGCCTTGACCTGCTCCGCCCAGTGGTGCTCGTACACGGCGAGGACCTTGGCCCTTACGTCAGCCTGCGGATCGGTGGTGCTCGCCGACGGCGACGGCGTCGGCGAACTCTCCGCCGAGCTGGGCGACGGCTTCCGATCGGCCCTGTCCCCGCCGTCGTCATCCCCGGAGCCGCAGCCCGACAGCGCCAGCACGGCGGCGCCGGCGATCGCGAGGCCGCACCGGCCGGCCGGGCGGCTGCGGAGCGCTGCGGGGCGACGGGGCTGGTTGTTCATCGTGAGCCGTCCTTCTGGCTGAGGGCTGACGTCGGGGTCGAGGCTGCGTCGTGGAGTCGATGTGCCAATGACACTTTCCTGACCGTTGACACGCAGGAGATGTGACATACGGTGATCGACTCAGGAATATCCGTCACAATATGTGACTGATTGATGACCTTCGGTGTGACTGGCGGGGCTCCTGGGGGCACCCCACGGGATCGGCATGCCGCGTTTCCGCACTATGGGAACGGCCAGCAGCCGGTGCGGCCGCGCCGGCGGCGATCCGGGCGTTCCGGACGCGCTGCAGCGCCTGCGGAGTTCGCGGTGCTCCCATCTACCCCTCCCGGCCCCGCGCTCGGGGCCGACTTGGGCGAATCGCGAGCGCGGGCAAGCCCGTTGCTGCTGTAATTCGGTCGCTTCAACGAGTGCTGAGGTAAGCACGTTACGCGATTGCTCTGCGGTTCCCAAGGGTCTTTTGCCTGGTGAGGTGCTGGACAACGACGGAGGAAGCGCAAATAGCGGCAGAACTCGATGCAACACACGGGCGGAATGGAATTCCATCCGGGAACTTCTCGTCGGCAAAGCCGAATTCGCGACGGCATAGCGATGAGTCGACACCCCGCCCTCGAATACACCGGACGACGCCAGAGCCAGGATCATGCCGCGCTTCCCGCCTTGGACGGGGCGTGCAGCAGCACATCCGTCGCCGCCGGGTCACCGATCAGCGGGGTGACCACGGGGGCGAACGGTCCATGCTCCTGCAGCAGGCTCAGGCTGGTGATACCGGCCACCAGCTGCCTGCCGGCCCGAGTCAACCGGGCGTCGGCCGCGGCCAGCGCGCGAAGGTCGGCTGCCCGACGCGCCAGCACGTCACCGGACGCCCCGGTCAGCACGATCAGCAACGTGGGGAAGGTGCTGTAGCGCGCCCGCCAGGCTTCCCGCCCGTCGCCGACCGCGGGCCGGACCCGGCCGCGCACAGGGGGCGGGGCTGGGACGTAGCTGCGGTAGCGGGCGTAGCGGTGGAGCTTGGCGGCCAGCGCGGTGACGGGCATGGTGCACCGGTCGACCTCGGCGAAGAACGTCAGCAGCTGACGCTGCCGATGGCGGGTGCGGACGTAGGAGATGACGGCGTCCGGGATCAGGAACGCCTCGTCGGCGGCGCGGTTCTCCCCGTCACGGATGCGGTGGGCGATCTCCGGCTCCCAGCCCAGCGGCCCGCACTCGTCGTCGTCGCGGCGGGCGTGGACGTTGAGAGCAACGCCGAGGTCGTTGACGGCCAGGGTGTGCTCCTGCAGCTGGGAGGCGGCCGCCTGCGGGCTGATCCGGTACGCCCGCGGCCGGACCTCACCCGCGGCCTCGACGACCTCGGCGCCGAGCCCGGTGAGGTACCACAGCCGCTCGCCGGTTCCGCGGCTGCGCCGCACCGTCGCCTCGGCGAGTCCGCGCCGGTGGAGCAGCCGCAGCTGGGCGCGCAGGTACACCGGGTGGGTGGTGTGCGGCTGCAGCAGCATCCGCAACTGCCGCACGGACATCAGCCGGTGGACGTACAGCACCGGCAGCAGCTGCTCGGCGAGCCGCGACAGGCCGCCGTCGGGCGGGGTCTGGTTGGCGTACGGCATCAGCGCGTCCCCCTTCCAGTTCCGGCCGGGCGGCCCGGGCGCCGGGCGGCCCCCACGGGCGTGAGTTCGTGGACCACTCCGCTGGCCTCGGCGCTCTGGCCGGCCGGACTGCGGCCGGCGAGATGGTCGACGATGTCGTCCTCCAGCGAGGCCTGCACGGCCAGGACGTCGGCGACCGTGCGGCGCTGCAGATTGCGGTCGATCTGCCGCTGCAGAGCGGGCACGCCGTCCGGGTTGTAGTAGTCGGCGTACACCCCGTGCAGCGGGACACCGGACACCCGGAACGGCGCGGTAGGCCGCCCGCGGTGCATCACCGACATGACGTACTGATACTGATCCAGCCCCTGGATGGTGTTCGCGTCGACGCCGGGCATCCGCTTGGCCACATAGGCGGCCTCGTCGTAGTCGGCCGCGGTCGTGGCCAGCACCGAGCGGTTCTGCAGCAGCGCGATCCGCGTCGTCTCGTTCAGCCGCATCGCCATCTGCGTCATCGCCGTCAGCCGCACCTCGTACTTGCGCAGCTGCTCCAAAATCTTCGCGATGCTGCCGTGCCCGGCGCTGTCGACGGCCACCAGCTCGTCGACGTACGCCCACAAGGTGGCCAGCACATCCGGGTCCGCCACGTCGGCGCGGCTGAGCCCGGCCCGCAGCAGATCGAAGATCAACAATGCGGAGACGAGTTCGTCGTCCCCGGAGGCGTTCGGACACAGAAACACGATCTTGTTTTCGTCCATGGCGCGCCGCGCGTCGTACCCGCCCCGGGGGTGGCCCAGGAACGCCCGCAGACTCATCGACGCCGCGATCCTGTCGATCGCATTGGTGACCACCGAGATCGCCGCCGGCTCATACGTCGGGAACGACGTGCGCCAGAACCGCAAGGTGTCGTCGAGCGAAGCCGCGCTCCGGCCGGCCAGGTACGGCAGCACCTCCTGGCGCCACGCCGCGTCCTGCAGCAACGCCTTGATCTGCAGCAGCGTCGGCTGGAGATCCGGGCGGCCGTCGTCGCACATCGCGTGAGCCAGGTGCGCCAGGGTGTGCACGGCGTTGGACAGGATGGTCCGCGCCCGCGGCGCGGTACCGGCGTCCCAGCCCTGGATCGCGGCGATCGCCCCGACGACGGAGCCGACGACGTCCTGCACTTCCTCGACCCGCCGGCCCTCCATCGACAGCGGGTTCCAGCAAGCGACGCGATCGGTCAGCTCCGGCCGCCGCAGCGTGACCGTCCACACCCGGCCGGCCACCGCCGGGTGCGCGAGATACGGCAGCGCCCGCTTCAGCCCGAGTTCGTGCGGGTCGAGGAACCACACCCCGTCGCCGGCGTACGCCCGCGCCAGCGCCTGCACCAGCGCAAGCTCCGTCTTACCGAACCCGGACTTGCCGAACAGCGCCGCAAACTTCACATCCTGGACGTGCACGCCAGCCAGCCGCCGCGTGCCGTCCGGGCCGGTCACCCGACCCAGCGGCACCACATCGGGCTGACCGGCGAAGGTGGGCAGCGCCGCCGGCGCCGCCGGCACCACCCCACCGGTGCGCGCCACGTTCAACGCCTCGCACGCCGCGGTCGGCGGCTTGAGCAGCGGCAGTATCTCCGAAACCGTCACCCACTGCCGGCGCGGCGGCGCGAAGTCGCCGCGCGACCACCGCCGGTCGAACGACCGCCGCCGCCACCAGGCGTTGCTGTACAGCTGCCAGCGCGGCCCGAACCGCGCCGGCCCCAAGGGGCGCCACCAGTTCTCGCCGGAGAACAGCGCCAGCATCCCGAGTACCTCATGAAGCCGCGCGCGGGCCTGCGCCGGGTGGGCCGCGGAGCAGCGCACCAGCAGCTGCACCTGGACCACCTGCGCGCCCGGGGTGAACTTGCCGACCTCCCAGGCCAGGTCCTGCGTCCGCGGCAGCACCACAGGCCGACGGCCCCCGCTGCCGGTGCCGGTACCGCCGGTGACCCCGTCCACCACCGCCCCCCGCATGCCGGAGGGCCGGCCGCCACCGGAGGAGGTGAGACGCTCGCCCCACGCCGCAGGGCCGCGGCGCTGCGCGCGGCGCAGCAACCGCTGCCGCCGCCGCTCCACCGCCCTGTCCGCGACCGGCACCATGTCCAAGACGAGTTCCGCCTGCTCCCCGGCCGCCGACTGCACCCGGGCGCAGCACTCGGCGAGCTGTCCCAGCGGATCGGGCTCCAGCCCCACCGCCCCGAGCGGCCGCTGATCCGGCTGCGCCAGCACCAGCTCCGCCCGCGCCACGTACTGCGGCGGCCGGCTGCCGCTCCGCCCGGGCTTGTCGAGATTCACCGCAGCGCCGAGACCGGCGTCCCAGCCGACGCTCATGAGCGGCTCCAGTCGCCGTGAACCGGCCGCGCTCCGGCGAACCGGACACCCGGGGCCGACCCACCATCGCCGTCCCGCACCTCCACCTGAGCGAAGGGCGTCGGCCGCAGCAGACTGCGCGCCCGAGCAGGGCCTTCGACGAAGTAGTGCAGCCGCTGGTCATGGCAGCGCAGCCGGACGCGCACCGCGCCGGCACGCCGCGGCCGCATCCGCGCGGTGGCCGGCACCCGATCCAGCTGCCGCGCGAACCGGGTGACCACCTCCGGCGACGGTTCGAATGTCTGAGCGGGCACCAGCTCCAGCTGCACCCGCTGCCGCAGCTCGGCCACCGCGCGCCGCCGCCACCAAGCCGCCAGGAACCCGATCCCCGCGACGAGGACCAGAGCCGCACCGGCAAGCACCCAGCGCATCGGCATCAGGGCGTTCACCGCCGCCCACCACCACCCGGTCAGCCGCTCCATCACATCTTGTCCCGTCGGGACCAGTGCCTCACCGCTGTCGCGATCCGACGGCGGCGGCGAGGACCTCCACACCATGAACTCCGCAGTTGAAACGGCGGGTAGCGACATCCTGATCTCCTCCTCGATGAAGGTGGGCCGCCCCGGCGATGGGCCCTTTCCCGCAGCAAGCAGTCGTGCAGTGGAGGATGTGACAGCACGGGTCGAAGATCTTCGATTGCGGACACGTAGCGTCAGGGAGAACGCCTGATCGGATGTGATCACACGCTGCCAAGCCGTTCCGTTCGTGCGGAGGCCGTTGGCCCACTGCACGAACGGCGACCCGGAGAGGGCTGAGCATCACATTGGTGACCTTGAAGGCGCCAGGACCGCGTGGCTCACCGCTGCTGTACCCACCAGATGATCGCGGTTACGACGAAGGTGCCGAGCGTGCCGGAGGCTCCCCGGACGAACCCGTGGCCGGCGCTGCGCCCCAGGGCCCGCAGGCCCTGGTTCCCGCCCGCCCCTGGCCAGGGGCGGCGCCCAGCGGCCGACCGTGCGCTCATGGACCTCCCACGGAGGTACCAAGTCGACGCCGACCTGCGGCGCCCCTTATTCTCTGGTGCAGAACTGATGGTACTTCTCCTGTTCGTGAGGAACTTTGCGTTCTGAACTGGGTGAGGAGCTGTCGGACTACGTGAGCGGCCCCCTGTTGGCGCGGGGGGTCGCTTCCTTTCACCTCCCGGGCTAGAGCTGTCGGACTACGTGTGGGACGGCGAACCCGTTGGCGCGGGTACCGGTGCAGAGCCCGTTGAACTCGACCTCTCGAAGCCGGTCGTTGCCGTCCGGACAGAAGCCTAGCGACGAGTCCCGACAATAAGTTGGGGCAAAAGACGTCGCGAGACATCAATGATGGCGAAGAGGAGGGAAGGTCCTGTGCCAGCTCGACCGAAGACCCCGGATCCTACGAAGGGCGCAGTCGAAGCCTTCGCCTACGACCTACGCGAGGCAGGCCTGGGCAGGGCGCCCATCTCGCACATCGCGTCCCATGAGCCGGTCTCACGCGCGGCTCTGTACGCGGCGCTGTCAGGCACCCGCCTTCCGTCGAGCAACACGGTCTCGGCACTGCTGCGTTGGTGGGTAGGCGAACCGTCGATCGAGGCGTCCGAACAGGTAGAGAAACGGTACGCATGGGCATGGGTGGACCGGCTTCCGGCAGGTCACGAGCGTAAGCGGGAAGCCCGTGCGTGGATGCGACGATATGACCGCCTGGTGCGAGAGGTCTCGGATGCTCGTGCCCAGCACCCCGCCGCAGACCCGGTGTCCATCCCGATACCGCAGGAGCAGCAGGAGTTCATCGTTGCCCTACGGGACGTTCTGCAGAACCTACCGGCGGAGGACTCGGAACTGGACGAGGAGTCGACCTGGATCATCATCGCGCTCGCTGGACGCATTGAGGGCTACCTGGCCGGCAAATACATCCCCACCTCCGAGACCCTCTGGTATCTCTCACAAGCCATCGCCGAGCAACGCGGCCAGAAGACGCGAGAGGTGTTCTGGCCGCTCCTACGGCTGGCCGACCGAGCGCGGAGGGCTCGTCTTCGAGACCGTCGGCTCGCACGACAGCACCGTTCTCCTGAACTTGAGGCGCCTAAAGGATGACTCCGCGGCTGCGGAGGAACGCGACGGGATCGACATCGCTGCCGTAGCCGGGCTCGGTGCGGACCTCGAAGTGCAGGTGCGGGCCCGAAGAGCGGGTGCCGCTGGTGCCGACAGCGCCGATAGGCGCCCCGGCGGCGACCTGCTGCCCGTGCCGGACGGTGATCGCGGACAGGTGGGCGTACTGGGTGTAGTAGCCGTCCGGATGCCGGATGACGACGGTGTTGCCGTACGGGTCGCCGTCGACGCCGTAGCCGGCCATCACCACCGTCCCGCCGCCGGCCGCGACCACGCGGGTGCCCTGCGGGGCGGCGAAGTCGATGCCGGTGTGGAAACCGCTGGCCCACTGGCCGCCGGCCGCCCGGTATCCGGTCGAGACGGCGGCGTCGACCGGCCGGGTGTAGCCGGTCCGGCCGGGCACGGCGTGGCCGGCGGCGAAGTGCTTCTCCAGCTCGCGTATGCGGCGTACGTAGGTGCGGGTCTCGGTGAAGTCGGGGACGCCGCCGGCCTGCAGCACCGCGCCCGGGCCGGCGTTGTACCCGGCCAGCATGACGTTGACCGGATCACCGGGGATCTCCTCAAGGTCGCCTGCGAGGGTGCACAGGTAGCCGGCCGCGGACGGGATGGCGTCGGCCGGGTCCCACACGTCGGCGCGGCCGTCGCGGTTGGCGTCTTTGCCGTGGGTGGCCCAGGTGCCGGGCATGAACTGGGCGATGCCCTGGGCGCCGGCAGAGGACCGCGCGTTCGGGTTGAAGCCGGACTCGGTCTGGATGACCGCGGCCAGCAACGGCGGACTGAGCGTGGGACACGCGTTGCCGGCCCGGACGATCAGCTCCTCGTACGCGGCCGGCACCATGCCGGGAGCGAGCCCGGCGGCGATCCCCGGTGCCGCCCCGCCCGTACCTTCGCCGTCGTGGGAGCGGGCCGTCGGCAGCCATGCGCCCGTGGTCAGCAGCGCCAGCCCGAGCAGCGCTGCGAACGCGATGACCGAGCCCGCAGCCAGCCGTCCCAGCAGCTTGGCCTCGCGGCTCACCGGCCCCGCCTCCAGCCGGGGAAGCGGCGCCGGATCGGCGCGGGGTGGATCCTCGGCGGCAGCCGCCGCCGGCGGCGGCGCTCGGCGGGCCGGGCCTCATGGCGCTCGCGCAGCCGGGCGGCACGCTCGCGAAGGACCGCGTGCCGTCCGGTGGCCGGCGCCGGCCGGACCGGCGGGGGTGCGATCGGGGCGCGCCGCGGCCGGCGGCCGGTCCCTGCGCCGGCCGGGGCGGGGCGTGCCGCCGGCCCTCGGCGGTGCCCCGCCGGTGCCGGCCGGCCGCTACCGGCCGGGGTGGGACCGGTGGACGCGCCGCGCAAGCGCGCGATGCGCGCTCGCAGCCCGCTGCGGTCGGCCGGCACGTGAGCGGGCAGGCCGACTCCTGCACCGGCGGCGGCCAGGCGGTCGCGCAGCACCCTCTCCCCAGCGGGGGAGAACGCGGCGCGCGCGGCGAGGGCCCCGCCGCGCATGGAGGCCCTCGCGGCTGTCGACGTGCCGCGGGCGGCGGCGCCGGCCGCCCGCGCGGTGCCGCGCAGGGCGCCCCCGCCGGCGCGCACCGCGCCGAGGCCGCCGCGGCGGGCGCCCAGGGAGCGGCCGGTGACGAGGCGGGCCGCCGTCGGCCCGCCGCCGGCGGCGGCCATGAACGCCGCATACGCCAGGGTGCGGCCGATGTTGCTGCGGGAGCCGGTGGAATCCGTCGGGGAGGTCGTCGACTGGCCGCCGAAACTGGAGTTGCCCATCCGGGTGCGGGCACGGGCCGCGAGGCTGCCGGCGGTGCGCATCAGGCGCCTGCGGTAGACGAACGCGGCGACGCAGACGACGTCGATGATGACGAACCGGCCGATGATCCCGCCGGGGATGGGGTCCGCCTCATCGTCGGGGAAGGGCTCGGGCCTGGCGCCGGGTCCCGTGGGGGGTCCGGCCGGCTCGCTCAGCAGGGCGTCGATGAACACGACGAAGACCGCCAGCGCGGTGATGGACAGCACCATCAAGGTCAGGTACCGGCCGATCGACGTGGCCCGGGCCCACAGCCAGGCCCGTCCGGGCCCGGGGGCGACGCCGATGACGAGCGCGAACTTCGCGAGCATGGCCTCGATGACGAGGGCGAACTGGGCGGTCAGGAAGGTGAAGACGGTCACGACGATGAACAGCGCCACCAAGAGGGCGGCCAGCAGGGCGAACAGGACGCCGCCGACCTTCTCGGCCGAGGCGGCCTTCGCGGCCGCGGCCGAGCCGCCGACGCAGGTGTCCTCGAAGTCCTCGACCGGCCCGGTGGCCAGGATCTCGTCCCAGGCGTCCTCGTCGTCGGCCCAGGGGCCCATCACGAAGTCGCGGTCGGCTTCCTCCTTCTCGCGGCGCTTGTCGGCGAGCCACCCCCCGACACCGGGAATCTTCTCGATCTTGTTGTTGATCCACGTGCTGAGCGGGCCGCTGGCCTTGTCGCGCTCCTCTTCGAGGACCTCCTCATACACCGCCTGGCGCACCCGCATGTCGCGGAAGTCCTCATCGCACCTGCCGGAGAACGTGCGCCCGTACGTCAGCAGCTGCGAGGTCTTCACGACGAAGGCGTCGACGATCGCGTCGGTGATCGGGCGGGAGATCTCACGCGAGGCGGCATCGCCGATCCCGTCCACCCCTGCCTTCGTCTCCTCGTCGCCCCTGCCGGGCGGGCGCTGCTCCAACGTCAGGCCGGCGACCTCGGCGGCCATCGCGCGGGCGGTGCCGACCGCACCTCGGTCCTCATCCAGCAGCAGCGGCACCGGGGAGGCTAGCGCGCCGATCGACACCGCGGAGATGACCAGCGCCGCGACCGCTTCCCCCCAGCCTCGCGCCCGGGTGCCGAACATCCAGTGCCAGCCGGCGACCACCGCGGCGAACGTGAGCATCAGCGCCGGCAGACCCAGCTCCGTCACCACGTTGGCGTTCCAGGTGTTGGCCACCCGCACCGCCGGCGCGAACAGCAACACGGCCAGGGAGAACGCCAGCGCCCAGGCGATCAGCCAGCACTCGAACGCGATCGACCACAGGATGAACTGGAAGAGGATCTGCACCACGAAGTGCTGCGCCTTCTTGTCCCACGCCTTCCAGTCGCCGGTATCGGCGGTGACCTGGTAGATCGCGATCGGGTTGCCGTCCCGGTCGCGCACGTTGAACGCCCCGAGCACACCCTTCGACGCCGCCAGCTCGTTCTTGCGCTTCTCGACCAGGGCGTCGAACTCCGCCCTGGCCTTGCGCCGCTCCTCGGCCCGCTGCTCCTTCTCCTCCTGCTCTTCGAATTCCCGCTCGGTGGGGGTGTTCGGGTTGTCGCCCAGGCACTGGTTGCCGCCCAGCTGCCGGTCGCTGCACGGGTTCGGCGCATCCTGGGCCCAGGCCACCGCCGCGCCACCGAGGACGAGCACCGTGACCGACACCACCAGCAGCACCAGCCCGGTGGTCAGGGCACGCAGCGGCCGAAGCCACGCCGGCATCACCGCCAAGGCGGCACGGGCCTCCGGCGTACGCATGCACCGCCACCTCCGGGCGGTCATCAGCCGGCCTTCGCCCGGCGGCGTTTGGCGATCGGGTCGGAGTACATGTGCGGCTCGATGTGCTCGTCGAGCGGGATGAGCACCTTCATCGCCCCGATGCGGCCTTCGAGGTCGCGGTGCAGGCACTCGCCCGCACGCGCGGCGGCCTGGTCGTCCGGAAGATTCAGCGGCGACAGCCCCGAAGTGACCCGCGCGAGGAGGTCCTCGTCGTCCGGGTCGAGGTCGAGGAAGGCCAGGCCGCGGCGGGCCAGCTCCCGGTCGGTGTGGCGGAAGAGGAACTTGCGGGCGACCAGCCCGCGTACGGTGCGGCCGCCGGCCATCTGCTCCGGCCCGATGTCATCGCCGTCGTGGGAGCCGAGGAACGCGCCGGCGCCGTGCTTGCGGCCGTCACGGATGAACTCCAGTACGAGCGCCAGGCCCTCCGGGGACGCGGTCAGCCACCAGCACTCGTCCCACACCGCCACGCAGAACTCATTGCGGTTGTGGAAGCAGATCCGCCGGCAGATCGCGGCGATCAGATACATGGCCGCACGGCCGAACAGTTTCTCGTCCTCCAGGTTGTCCAGCCCGGCGGCGAGTTCCTCGCGGGTGGGCAGGGCCAGCTCGGCGACGCCGAACACCACCGTGTCCGCCCGCGGGATGTCGAGCACCGGGAGGGACTCGTCGAACAGCCCGGCCGCCAGGGTCGTGCCCTTGATCGACGTCAGGCGGCGCGCTACGCGGCGGGCACACGGATCGGCATCGGCTCGCCGCTTCAGCTCCGCCAGGAGCTTCGGCAGCGACGGCCCCGGGCCGGCGAGGACGGTGTCGATGGCCTCGGCGAGCGCGTCGGCCTCCTCCGAGCGGGAGGAGATGCCCAGCAGCAGCGTCAGAAAGCTGCGCGTGCGCAACTTGGCCTCTTCGCGATCCGGCCGCCCGTCGGCGCCGGTGAACGTCCGCAGCGGATCCAGGGAGAGCTTCGCGGTCTTGTCGATGGTGATGACCTGGGTGGTGCCGGGGCAGGCGCGGGTGAAGTCGGCCCACTCCTGCCGCGGGGTGCGGTCCACGATCACCGCGCGGCCGCGGGAGCCCGGCACCCCCAGCAGGCGGCCGCCCGCCAGCACGTCCCACGTCGCGGACTTCATCGCGACGGTCTTGCCGGCGCCGAGCTCGCCGATGAACGCCGCCACCGCGGAGGCGGCCTTGTCCCGCGGGCCCTTGGCCCAGTCCACCAGCACCGGCCGCACCCCGCCGGTGGTGGCCTGCAGACCATACAGCGGCCCGGTGGCATCACCGAGCCGGGTGTCGGCGAACGGCCCGGCCATGGCGAAGTCCCGCGCAGTCAGGTACTGCGCGAAGGACGCCATCACCCGCGGCGTACGGGCGCCGGGCAGCATCCCGTACCACAGCGCCTCCTGCTCGCCGCGCGGCCGGATCAGCTGGTACTCGCCCTTGGCGAACTCACCCGCCAGGACCTGGGCGCGCTCCTCGGCCTCGACCGGGGTGGCACCCCAGGTGCACAAGGCGACCATGGCGCGCACCTCCACCTCGGTGGCCGACGTCGACAGCTGCGCCCGGTAGTCGTCCAGCGCCGTGGTGGCCTGCTCCAGCGCGGCCGGCGGCCCCGCGGGCTCGCCCTCGTATTCGGAGTACTGGTTGGCCAGCTCCCGCGCCTGCCGCCTGGACTTCGCCTCGGCCACGGAGCCGTCGACGACCTGCAGCCGGGCCACCCAGTCGACGGGGAAGTCGAAGGCGTCCAGCGACGCCAGGTACTCGGATCCCGGGAACCGGAAGGACTCCGGCATCTCCGCCAGGGCCAGCAGCGCCTGATAAGAAGCACCGTGCTCGGTGACCGACTGCAGCCACCGGCGGTCGAACGGCCCCCACCCGCCCGCCCGCTCCTCCTGCCCGTCGTCGGACTCCCCGGCGGCCGGCAGGCCGCCCTCGGCGAGGACCACCTGACCGAACGCGGCCGCGCCCCGGCCCCGGCCGCGCCGGCGCTGCGGGGCGTCGGGCAGGAACGGATCAGCCACCCCGCGGCGCGCCGCATGCCCGTAGATCCACAGGATCTCCGCCTCGAACGCGGGCCGCAGCCCCACCCCGGACGGCCAGGCCGCCGCGATCCGCTCCGCCTGCTCCAGGCGCCGCAGCTCCTCGCGGGCGGAGACCGGCCCAGGCAGCAGCCCCAGCGCCAGGGCAACCTCCGCGCGGGCCGCCGCGGCCGCGTCCCTGATCGCTTCCTTGCGGGAGACCGGCAGCGGCACGGCCAGCCAGTCGGTACGGCCGGACAGCGGCAGCGACGTGCTCTGCAGGGCGTCGAGCTGGTCCAGCACCCGCTCGACCATCGCCGCGTAGCGCGGGCTCGCGTCCACGTCGATGCCGGCGGTCATCTGCTCGGCCACGGTGACCGGGTCGACCTGCGGGCACAAGCTGAGCAGCATCGCCTCCCCACGCAGCTGCTTGACCAACCCCTCCAGCGCAGCCAGCCGACTCAGCTTCGCGGTGCGCGACATGTGCGCCTGCCCGCTGCCCTCGACCCGCCACAGCGCCCACACGCTGCCCTGCGTGGTGAAGATGACGTTGCCGGCCAGGTGCCGGATCGGGATCCGCATCTTCTACCCCTCCCTCCCCGACCGGCCGCGGGCGAGCAGCAACTCGGCACCGGACAGCACCCGCGGCCCACCCGCCGCAGCCGGCGGGGGCACGGCCGGCACCGCCTGACCCCGCGGGCCGACCGCGGCCCGTGGGGTCACGTGAGGGCGCCCCAGCCGCGCCGCCGCCGCACCTCCTGCCGCGTCCGTGGCCGGCGGGACGCCGTCGTCGAGCGGCCGCTGGTGCAGCGTGCAGGACCCGGCCAACGGCCGCGGCCGGCCCAGGGATCTCAACGGGCGGCCACCCAGCCGCCCGTTGCGCGGAGAGAAGGCCAGCCCGAGCAGACTGCCGGCCACCGCCAGCGGCGAGCGGCCGTCGACGTGGATGCGCTGCACCACCAGCGCAGCCACCAGCGGAAGACCCAACAGGACCACATAGTTGATCAGCCCGAAGCGGCCCCAAGTGCCGCGGGTGAGGAGCAGCAGCACAAAGCCGCCGATGAACACCCCCAGCTGCACCCGGGTGTACGGGCCGCCCCACAACCGGCCCCCGCCGGGGAGTTTCCCGATCACCACCGGGAACGTCCGCGCCCGCGTGTAGCACCGCCCGATGAGCTCGCCGCCGTCGACCGCCGCCGCGGCGTCGACGGCGCTCACAGGTCACCGCCGGGGACACGGGGTGCGACCGCGGCCGCCTTCGGGTCGGACAGCTCCTCGTCAACGTCGTTGCGTAGGTCTTCGATATCGAGAACGAACCACCAGATCAACACTCCGGCGCAGCCAGCGACGAACGCGGCCATCGCCGACTTCGTCTTCGACCAGGTCAGGATGATGAAGAAGATCACCATCACCGGGAGGACGTAGATCTTCATCACCTCCTGCAGATTCAGCGACAGTGCCTTGAGATCGGAGATGGTGATGGCCATCACGACCGGGTCGGTCATGGCTCTTCTCCTTGCGTAGTCCCGTCATCGGCGGTGCGTGGCAGGGCGGGAGCGTCGGCGATGGACGCCACCTCCCAGCGCCCGTCACGGGCGCGTACCGTCACCGCGTAGGTCATCGGCCTCCATGCCTGCGAGCCGGCCGGCGCCGCCTCGGCCTCCAGATCCACCAGCAGCCGCAGCCGTGCCCCGTCGGCCGCCGCGGGCCACTGCCCGTCACCCCCCTCGGCCTCCTGGCCGTGCTGGGCGAGCTGGGTGAGCCGCACCTGCCCGTACGGCGCCGGCGT
The DNA here is from genome assembly GCA_000514715.1 of Streptomyces sp. CNH099. Lineage (GTDB taxonomy): Bacteria > Actinomycetota > Actinomycetes > Streptomycetales > Streptomycetaceae > Streptomyces > Streptomyces synnematoformans. The sequence goes on from AZWL01000042.1 coordinate 27,799, forward strand.
CACCGCCGGGATGGCTGCCCCAGGGGAGAGGTAGCGGTCCACCTCCCCGCCGCCGGCCAGCAGCGCCGTGAAGAACGCGGTCAGGGTGTCGGCGACCGGATCGCCCGCGCTCGGCGCCAGCGGCGAGCCGTAATCCAGCCCCACCTCCCCGCCACCGGGCGCGGGCGGCGCGGCGGTCTCGGCAGGAAGCGACGTCGCCACGTAGCCGCCGCGGCCGCCGTCGGCGGCCCGCACCGCGACCGTGAAGAACCGAAGCCCATCCCCCGCGGTCCCCTCCTCGTCGGCTTCGGCCTCCTCGGTGCCGGCCATACGGACAGCGACGGTCACCGACCAGTACCGCTCCCCGGCCGGCTCAACCTCCACAGCCGCCAGCCGCTCGACCGCCACCTGGCCGCCGCCGGTGAACACCAGATCCGCCGCTGGCGGCCAGAACGCCGCCACCTCCCCCTCGCTGAGGTAGGCGGACACGTACAGCTCGGCGAACCCCGCCGGACCCGCCTCATCATGCTGGGCGTGCACCGGCCGCGGCCCGCCGAGCTGGCGCGCGGACGCGGGCGCAGAATCCCGCATCCACGCCCCCACCGCGAGCACCGGCGAGCACACCAACAGCGCCCAGGCTCCCCACCGCAAGACCGTGGTCAGGCTGCCGCGAGCGCCGGTCGACCACCCACCCGCCTCCTGCGCCTCCCACTCCTGTGCGACCGACCAGTCCGGGTCGTACGCCAGATCATCAGCGGACCCGTGCTTGCGCCATCTCATGGCAGCTCCCGCGGCTCGTCACCCGCGCAGGCCTCATCGGACGCAGCGGGCTCCACAGCCAGTTCGGCGATGCGCGCGCGCAGCACCGGCTCCGGCTGCCCCAGCACCCGCGCCGCGGCCTGCTCTGCCTCGCCGTGCTCCGCCAGAAAGGTCTTCAGCTCGGTGCGAGTCGACGCCGCGAACGGATGCGTCACCAGCAACGTCGCCAGATACGTCGCCTGACGGCGCCAAGCCACCAGCAGTGCCTCGTCGGCGTTCGCCCGCCCAGCGGCGGTGCCCTCTTCCTCCGTCATCACCTCAACCTGCTCCCCTCGACATCCCGTTGGCGGTCTCCTCCCGCCGTCACCCCCACCAGGCGCCGCAGCGAGCCGAGATGTGACCGCGGAGAGCGAGAAAACATCGGGAGACCGCGGCCTCATGCGGCGGCCAGGTACCGCGGGGCGGCATCCCGCAACCGGCACACCGCCCGGCTGCGCCGCTTCCGCAACGCGGACGGCGTCCTCCCGGCCCCGGCGGCGGCCACGCGATCGGTCGGCGCCCCGGCGCGGTAGTACGCGGCCACCGCGCGCGCCTCGTCCTCACCCAGCACCCGCTCCGCCAGAGCCCACAGCAGCAGCTCCAGCACCTCACCGCGGACGCCCGACACGACACGCCGGTCCTCGCCACCGTGCAGGCCGACGCGGGCGGCCGCGTCAGCGACGAGCGCCAGCCACGCACACTCCGCCGGGTCGACCGGCGAAGCGTGCCCCGGCCCTCGGTCCGCGGAGCGGTCGTCGGTCTCGCCCGGCGGCAGGGCCGCGGTCTCCCCAGGCTTGATGCTCTCCCGCTGCAGATCCGCGCTGGCCCGCTGAAAGACGTCCAGCGCGATGTTCGCCGCGATCCGCGCCGGCCGACGCGCCAGCGGATACCGGCGCACGACCTGAAACAGGCAGGCCACCACGAGCTGGGAGGTCTCGGCGAAGTCCCCGGCGCCGGCCACCCGCTCCAGCCGGACGGTGGCCCGCACCGCCGCGGGTAGCATCGCCTGGACCACCATCCGCGTCGCGAGCTGCGCGTCGAGACCGTCACCGCCCGTACGGCGCAGCAACGCCCCCAACCACCGGTCACTGTGCGAGCGGTCCGCGCGCCCGGCAGCGCGGTCCACACGCTCAAGGACCTGCAGCACCTCGCTCAGACCGAGGCCACGGTCCCGCTCGGCGAGCACACCCTCCTCGCACAGCCAGTCGGACACCCGCCGCGCCGACCGCGGGTCGGCGCACCAGCGCGCCCAGTCGGCGTTCAGCAGGGTGAAGGCGGTCTCGATGGTGCTGACGGGCGTCACAGCAAGGCTCCTCACGGTCAGATCGCGTACCGTGGAGCCTCCTCAGCGCCCCTTGCCCGAACGCTCGCCCAATGACCCGAATGCGCAGCTCAGCCGGATGCCCAGCGGTCCCCCGAGGCGGCGGACAACCGGCGGTCAAGCCCTCCGGGGGGCAGACGGCCCCTGAGCACCCCGGGATCACAAAGCAGCGGCCGGCCCTCCGAAAAGGGCCGACCGCTGAACGCGCCGTCCAACGCCCGCAGGACGGCTGCCCTCCCTGGGCAGATCGTTCGGTCAGGACTTCCCCTCCAGCTGCCGCAGGAGCCGGCGCGCGCTGTCGGGGTGGACGCCGAGCTCACCGGCGAGCTCGGCGACGGACAACTCGCGGCCCTGGGTGCGCGCCGCGTCCCGCAGCGCCGCAACCTGTTGCTGCCGGGCGGTCAGGCCGACGGTGGGGGAGGGCCCGGGCTTGGCCCGCGAGGCCTCCTCGTGCCTGCGGTGCCAGGCCAGAACCTCTGGCCAGTCCCGCAGGCCGTCCTCCCCCGCCGGGGGATAAGGGGCCTCGCTGCCGGGCGGGTGCTTGCGGATGTGGTGGTGTACCGCGGAACGGTTGCGTAGCCCGAGCCGCTCGGCGATCTCGTCGGTCGACACCCGGTCCCGCCGCTCATCGCTGAGCTCGGAAGCGCGGAGCTGCACCCCGACCTCATGCGTTCGGCACCAGTCGGCCACCGGGTCCCGATCGAACTCCTTCGCGCCGCGCGTACCGGTACCCACTGTGGGCGGGAAATCCGGCCGCGCCACCCAGAACTTGCGGACGTACGCCACCGTACGACCGGTCGCTCCGGCCACCTGCGCCACCGTGACGCGCGCCGGCAGCGCGCGCAGCCGCTCCTGCAGCAGCTCTCGGGTATCCATGAAGCACATCCTCACCAGGTCCAGGTCACTACACTCGAACGCGCGAGGTTCTTCGGGCGTCCCTTTCGCCCAGGGTTCTGGCCTCGCCCCTACGGCCGGCGGCATCTGCCCGGGCGCCCAGCGCCCGTTGCCGCCGGCCGTACACCCCATACGGAGTTCACCTCCCGACAGGAGACCGGAACCAACCCTGTCGACAGGTAATAATCTATACCAGGAGGGTGGGCGGGGAAGTCCGGCCAACCCCACCGCACGTCACCCCGCCGCGATGCATGGCCGGAACTGCCGGACGGCACCCGGTCGTCGCGCAGATGCTCACCTGGGCACGGCAAGCCGACGGCCGAGGTGGGCTCTCCTGTGGGCGAGGATCAAGGACGAGCTGACCGCCGAGCCCTACCCGGTACGCCGACCGCTCCGCACCGCCTCCTCGACGCCGTTGACAGCATCGACGGCCGAGCCGCACTATGACCGCCGCCTGCCGCTCTCCGGCCAGAGAGACCGGCCGGAGGCGGGGCCGCGCTGGGTGGAGCAGCGGTTGCGGCGCGGCGAGAGTTCCGCTGAGTTCGACTGAGCCCATCCATCGCGCGGGTTGCTGGGTATCCGGCAGACGACGACGCCGTCTCGACTGTCCATGCACAGACGTTGCTTGCTGGGGTGAGCCGCGAGATGCCCAGCCTGCGAAGCCACCCGCCTTCTGGAGTTTCCCTAATAGTTTCCCCACGGGTTTCGTGATGCGTTTCCCCATGAGTTTCCCGGCCGCTTTCCCCGTGGGTTTCGTGCACATGCGGCGCTGGCTACCGTTTCCGCAGGTGACGCACAATGGTCAAGCCTTCCGCGCCCTCTGACACCTCTGTCTGTGTGTCAGCAGCGGTTACTCTCCTTCCGGGGGCGCCGCTGGGGAGCAGCCAGTCCCACGGCTTCCGTTGCGGAAGTCCCACCTCTCTTCTTTTATCCGAATCACCAGGCAAGTCCGCGGCCGGCTCAGAACCGGCCCCGGGGGCCAGGGAGCGCGCGCCCACTCAGGTTCGATCACAGAAAATGCCCTCTGACCTGCACAGATGAGTTGACTTGCCTGGGCTCTTGGTGTAAATTATCCAGTGTCGGAACAGGGAGGCAGACCCCACCCGGCAAACCGCGAACTGCACGGGACGGCAGACCCGCAGATGCGGTGACAGAACCCATCCACAAGAGAGGGACAACACCATGGCGCACAACATCGAAAGGTTCACCGACGGAAGCGCAGCGTTCATTTCCGCGCGGAAGGACGCTTGGCACCGACTCGGCACCGTCACCACCGACACGTTCACCGCCGCCGAAGCGATGGACAAGGCGCGTCTCGGCGGCTGGAACGTCCGCACCACGTCCCTGAGCACCACCACCGACAGCCCCAACGGGCCCGTCACGGTGCCCGTGCTCGGCTCGTACGCCACCGTCCGGACCCACCCGGAGACGGGCGTACCGGAGCCCCTGGGCGTCGTCGGGCCCGGGTACATGCCGGTGCAGAACGAGGAACACTGCGATCTGCTGGACGCCGTGGTCGGCGAGTCCGGCGCCCACTTCGAGACCGCCGGCAGCCTGAACGGTGGCCGACAGGTCTTCGTTACCCTCAAGCTGCCGCGGACCATGAAGTTCCAGGGACGGGACCACCTCGACCTGTACGTCGCCGCGCTCAACAGCCACGACGGCAGCTCGGCGTTCCGGCTGATCGTCACGCCCGTGCGCATCGTGTGCGCCAACACCCAAGCCGCCGCGCTGAGCAGGGCACGGGCGAGCTTCGCCATCCGGCACACGTCCGGCGCACAGGGCCGCATCCTGGCCGCGCGGGAGGCACTGAACCTCACCTGGCAGTACGCCGACGCTTTCGAAGCGGAAGCCGCCGCGATGATCGAAGCGGAGCTGGACCGGGAGGAGTTCAACAACATCATCGGTCGCCTGTACCCGGAGCCCAAGGGGCCCAAGGTGACCGAGCAGATGAAGCGGACGCACTCCCGCAAGCTCTCGGCGCTCGGTGACCTCTTCGCCAGCTCCCCGACGCTTCAGGGACTTCACGGAACCCGGTGGGCCGGATACCAGGCGGTGACGGAGTACCTCGACCACGTCGCCCCGGTCAAGGGCGGCAAGAAGTACGGCGAGACCTACGCCGCCAACGCCCGCGCACTGCGCACCGTCACCAGCAGCACCCTCGTGACGCAGAAGCACGACGCCTTTCGCGCCTTCGCGCTGACCTCCTGACCGCACCACGGGGGGCGCCCCCGGTTCTTCCGGGGCGCCCCCCGTGGCCCCCCGCGGGCTGGCAGACCCGCAGCACCGGACCTCAAAGAACCCGTCCACAGAAAGGGACACATCATGCAGCACAACAGTGACCGACCGGCCAAGGCAGCCCACGATGAGGGCGAGCGCGGAGAGCTCGCCCTACCAGGTAACTCCGTGGAGGCGGAGGAGCGGGCCGAGGCGGCGGACATCGTCATCCGACACACCCACGGGGACGGCACCATCGTGGAGGGCTCTTCCAAGGGAGACGGGGTGTGGGAAGCGTTGCGCCCGCTTGGCTGGGCCTACCGCCGTACGCCGGGGATTTTCATTCGTGGCAGCCGTTACAAGGGCGCCGACCGGTGGCGGATCAACCGGGCTGCGGACGCGGTGCGCGCACTCGGTCTGTCGTGCGCTGTGGTGATCGATGAGGGCATGTCGTTTGCGGAGCGGGAGGCCGCCCGCGTGGGCGCGGCTGAGGAGCGGGCGGAGCGGTTCGAGGACCGGGCCGGACGTGCCGCGGCGGCGTCGCAGTCGGCGCGGAATGCCTCGGACCAGATCGGCGAACGGTTCTGGATGGGTCAGCCGATCCTTGTGGGCCACCATTCGGAGAGGCGCGCCCGCAGGGACCAGGAGCGCATGCACAACCAGATGCGCAAGAGCATCGCAGAGGGCGAGCGGGCCGGTTACTGGGCATCTCGTGCGGCTGCAGCGGACGCCTACGAGCGGTACCGGAAGGACCCGGGGCGCACGCTGCGCCGTATCGAGAAGCTGGAGGCGGAGCGACGGAGCGTTCTGCGGGAGCGGGACGGCGTCGACGACAGGGGCCGTAAGGCTGATGTGTGGCGGCGCGAGCCGTCCGAGGCGCGCCGGGAGGAACTGACGCGCTGTCTCGCCGAGTATGACGAGGAGCTGACGTACTGGGCGGAGACCATCAAGGAGGCGGAGCGGCGCGGCTTCAAGGTGTGGGGTCGGGCCGACTTCGTGAAGGGCGATTTCGTGCGGTGGCGGGGGTCCTGGTACGAGGTGACCCGGGTCAACGCCAAGACGGTGACCGTGCCGCACATCCACGCCGCTTTTGATGGCGGCACCGTCGGCACCGTCAGCGGCTGCTGCGTGGTCACCCGTGCGGCGACCGCCGAGACCCGGCACAAGGGCAGTACGTACACGCTCCCGTACAACGAGGTGAGCGGGCGCATGTCGGCCGAGCAGATGCGGGCCGCGCTTGTGGGCGAGGCGCTCCCCGTCGACTCGCGCAACGGTACCTGCTGACCACGTGACCGCATCGCAGGGGCGCCCCGGAAGAACCCTCCGAGGCGCCCCCGTGGCACCCGCAGCGGGCCGGTAGACCCGCACGGGTGGGCGTGGAAGTCGTGGCGCCGGTCGGAGGCTGCGCCGCTTGACGGCGGGGCGGAGACGACCAGGGAACGGCGGAGGCTCCGGCCGGTCCCCGGCTGTGTGGATAGGGCGGTGGTCGGCATGCCGTGACGGTTAAGTGTGGTGTCTCAGGACGTTGGTGCCTCGAAGTCCTCGATGGTGAGCTGCTGAGGGAAGGTGTCGAGTGGTTCCGGCGGCTGCTCGAAGGTGACGCGGTAGTCGCTGCCGGCGGTCCGGCTGATCGGTGGCCGGCCGCCGAGGGCGGCGTGCGGCCGGTCGTGGTTGTAGTAGTTGAGGAAGTCGGCGAGCGCGGCGCGTCGGTCCTGCTCGGAGGTGTAGGCGCGGACGTAGGCCCATTCCCGGGCGAGGGTGCCGTTGAAGCGCTCGACCTTTCCGTTCGTGCGCGGCGTGTAGGGCCGGGTCCGCTTGTGCTTCGTACCGGTCGTGGCCAGCGCATCCGCCCAGGCCCGGGACCGATAGCAGGCGCCGTTGTCGGTGAGGACACGGTGGATGGGGGCGATGTCGTGGGTGGCGAAGAATGCCGCGGCCCGGCGCCAGAAGGCGGCTGCGGTGAGCGCGCGTTCGTCCTCCAGGGTCTCGGTGTACGCGAGCCGGGAGTGATCGTCCAGCGCGGAATGCAGATAGGTGTAGCCGACCCGACCGGTTCCTGGCCCGGTCCGCTTCGAGGCTCGTGCGGCCTCGGTGCCAATGCCGTGCATCCGCCAGCCGCCGCCGGCCGGGATGCGTCCGAGCTTCTTGACGTCGACGTGGACTAGGTCGCCGGGGCGTTCGTGCTCGTATCGGATGACCTCGCGTAGTTGCTCGCCGGTCGGCGGGTCCAGGTCCCGCAGGCGGTTCAGTCCGCGGCGGACGAGGACGCGGTGCACGGTGGCCGGCGCCAGGGTGATGCCGTGTAGGCGCTTGAGGTCGGCGGCGAGCCGGGCAGGCCCGTGCTTGGTCTGCTGCCGCAGCGCCTCGATCAGGTCGGCGATCTTATCCGGGGTGCGCTGCGGGCTGGAGGCGGGGCGGGAGGGGCGGTCCACGAGGCCGTTCTCGCCGTGGGCTTGCCAGCGGGCGTACCACTTGGCCAGGCAGCGGCGGGATATCCCGGCCTCAGCGGCGACGTGCGCGATCGGACGCCCGGCGGCCACACGCAGGCATAATCGCCGCCGCCCTTCGGGGGTCAGTGGCGCGTTGCGGTGCCCGGCCATTTCTGCCCGCACAGGCGGCAGCCGTCGGCACAGCGAGGAGGGGGAGTCCCGCGCGGCCGAGGTACTGCACCGTGCGTCCCCCCTTCCCCGTGGCGGCGTGTGGCGTCGAACAGCGGCTCTGGCCGCTTCAGCTCATGATGACGGCAGGCACTGACAGTCCGGGTGCCGGCGTCCGCCCTGCTGTGTGTGACCTGCTACGACACGTCGGACTCCGCAGATGCCGCAGTCCGCTTCGTACTGCGGGGTGAGCGGCTGTGGCCGCGGGCGATGCCGGATACGCGCTCGGGTTTGACGCCGAGTTGGGGCGCCATGTCGGTGTAGCTGGTGCCGTCGCGTTCATGGAGGGTGCGCACGACGTGCTGGCGGCGGGCGCGTAGCTGCTTCTGGATGTCCGGCAGGGCGCGGAGGACTGCGCTGAGTTCGGCGGCCTGTTCGAGGGTTTCGGGGCCTTCGAGCAGGGCTGCTACCTGCTTGAGGGGTTCGGGCGTTTCGGTCATGTGGTGAGCATAGTGGGGCCCATCAAAAGAATCAAGTGGGACCCACTTGACAAGATTGATGGGACCCACTAATTTCGAAGTATCGCAAGACAGCACGAACACCTTGAGAACTCAACAGAGAGCAGGCGAACGCCATGACCGCTACCGCTGAGTGCCCGAAGTGTCAGGGCAACGGCAAGATCGACGCCTACGCGGGCATCGCCGGCGGGGTCTGCTTCCGCTGTGAGGGCGCAGGCAGAATCCCCGAAGCCGAGGCGCTCCGTGGCCAGCAGGCCGCCGAGCGGGGCGCCAAGCGCCGGGAGGCCGCACAGCGGCGCACCCGGCAGAAGCTGGAAGCGAAGGAAACCGCAGCCGCCCAGACCTACGGCGACCACTTCCGTATCGCGAAGGCACTGGCCCGGTTCAACGACCCCCGCGCCGTTCGGGCCGAGCAGGTACGGACCGAGATGCGAGACGGCCGTCGTCACGAATGGGTGCAGGAAGTCGGAATCCGGCAGGTCCTTCCCACACTGATGAAGGATCTCGGAGTCACCGGACTGAGCATTGAGGAGATCGAAGCCGAAGCCCAGGCGAGCAGGCAGTGACACAAGCTGGTGGGCCCTCCCGAGGCAAGCGGGAGGGCCCACCGGCGTATGTGTCCGGCGGTCACACGGCGTCCGCCACAGATGAAGGGAGCTGCACCCCATGAGTGCCGCCCTGCAACAGCTCGCCGAAGCCCTGGTGGCCTCGGGCGTCACCGTCGCCTACCGCTATCCGTGCGACCAGCCGGCCCACGCGGCAGGCCCGTGCCGAACCCGGCACCACCTGTACGACGCCGGCGCCGTCACCGACTGGACCACCGGCACCGACGGCCACATCACCCTGACCATCAGCGGCCGGCGTGAACGGCAGATCCCCCTCAACAGCCTGCGGCCCACCCAGACGCAGACGAACACCCTCACCGACCTGACCCGCACCACCGCAACCTGACAACCCAACCCCCGAGGGGCCCGCGCCATGCGCGGGCCCCTCGCCTGTATCCCGGCCCTGCATCGGAGCACCCTCATGCCCCTCACCGGCGAACTTCCCACCACCGTCCAGCAGCTCGCGCACGCCCGGGAGCGCCCGCCATCTGCCTCTCCCAGCCCCGTCTGCCCACGCTTCGCTACGCTCACCGCGCTCCGCCACCACCTCAAGGCGGTCGGAGCGGAGGACTGGGCTGACAACCGCACGCTGACCCAGACCCACAGCCGGCGCCTTGCGGTGCTGCGTCACCCCGAGTTCGAAAGCTGGTGGATCATCATTCCCGGGGCCGGCCTGCAGCTCGGCTCCTTCGCCCAGTGCCGCACCAGGAAGCAGGCCCTCGCCTTGGCTGCGGCGGTCGAAGCCGCTATCGACCTGCCCTGGGACGTCGATGACATCGGGCCCCGCGCTGCGGCCTGGCGCTCACCCGCGGGGGAAGATCTGGCCGTCGCCGTCATGGGGTTGCGCGCTGGCGACCCCGGCCTGGACCACGACGGCCTCTACGGGACGATGGCCACCGACCTGGCCGCCCGCCAGGCGACCGCCGCAGCCCAGCGCGCCCGGGACGCCGCCGACGGCTACACCGACGAGGTCACCCCACCGGACATCAAGCCGGGCGATGAGATCACCATCCGGCTGACCGTCTCATCCCGGTCGGCCGGCCTCTTCCCCGGCCTGTTCGACGGCATCGACATCGACGGCCCACCCGTCCAGACCCCGGTGACGGTGCGGGGCCGCGGCACCGCCCCCTCCCACCACGTCCCCTATCAGGAAGGCACCGCCCAGGCAGTGCTGCCCAACTCCTATCTGGCGTCCGTACCGGGCATGCAGAATGGCGGATTCCTGTTGCCGCTGACGGGCGCCCGCTGGTACGCGGACGACGGACGTTCGGGATCCGCAGTCGGCCCTGTCCGCATCCCCGCCTATGCCGCTACGGTTCGCCGACGCCCAGACACCCGGGAACGTGCCTGATCACGCCGGGCGTCGCCCTGCACCACCGGGCAAGAACGGAGGATCACCAGTGAATCCGGACCTCGCCTTCAACTACGCCTGCTGGAAGTACGTGGGCACCGGAGCGGACCGCCGGCTGGCCGAGGTGCTCGCCAGCACCATCTACGGGCAAGAGGCCCTTCCCGACGTACTGGACACCGCGGACGGACGCATCTGGCCTCCGCACGTCGAGGAGATGGACGACCTTGGCCCCATCGCCCCGTTCGAACTCGAACCCGACGACTTCACCGTTGATCCCTGACAGTCACGGCTGACCGGCCGTGACACCAATGTCATGAGACGGCACAGTTAAGGGTGTCCCCCAGGGTCGGTAGTCGACCCTGGGGGACATTCTCGTTTCTCGGTTATGGATTCTCATAAACCAGATCCTGAAATGGCGTCAGATTCGGTTAGTCCTGAGGGGTGCGCCAGGGGCGCCACCGCGTGAATTCTAGAGGGGTATGAAAAGTCGGGGTAGGTGCCACTCGGAGTGGCAGAGAAAGGCCGTCTGAAACCACGTCAGAACCTCGACCACCGGCCACCCGGACAGGACCAGATAAACCCCAGACCCGCCCCCTCAGCACAGCCTGATAAACACGGGAGAGATGCACGGAGAGCCGAGGCTCGACACCCCGACCCACCCAGAAAACCAGCCCCCGACACCACCCACAAACCACGCCACAACCCCAACTACCAGCCAAAACAAGCAAACTGACCACCCATCAGACCACCGGCCGAAGGCCGGAACCCCCCATCAAAAACAAAAACACAACCCACCGAAAACCCCATTTACCCGAAGGGGAAAACACAGCCCGAAGGGCTGTAAAACCAACCACCAAACCAACCAGAATTCCCCCAACGGGGGAATTCACACCCGCCAGCAAAGCACCCCGAAGGGGTGCGAACAAAACCACAGAGAATTCCCCGAAGGGGAATTCAACCGGGGCGGGAATTCCGTAAGGAATTCCTTTTAGCGGCGAATGCCGCTCCGCCCCC
>AZWL01000043.1 GCA_000514715.1 Streptomyces sp. CNH099
TCCAACCGCGGCGCAAGCGAGTCCACCGCGGCATCCACATACGTCATGTCACAGCCGTACTCACCGTGCTTCTGCGGCGTGTTCACACACACGAAATGCACATCGCCGAANGCCGCNNNCTCNNCNNANNNNGTGGTGAAGCGCAGCCGGCCGGTCGAGCCCTCGATACCGGCGACGTGCGTGCGCAGCAGCTCCTCCAGACCCGGCTCGTACATCGGCACCCGGCCCGCCGACAGCAGCTCGACCTTCTCCTTGACCACGTCCAGGCCCAGCACCTCGAAGCCCAGCTCCGCCATCGCGGCGGCGTGCGTGGCACCGAGGTAGCCCGTACCGATCACGGTGATCTTCAAGGTCATGGTCCCGAGCATAGCCGCGGCCCACGACACGTCCACCTGGGCAACCATGCGTCCGGGTACGGAGTCTGACTCATGAACGTGCACTGAAAAGGGGTGGGGATCGTGGCGAGGCAGCATCTGGACGGAGCGGGCGGCGGAGCCGACGAGCCCGGTACGCCGCGCGCCCGTGAGCCGGAGGCGCCGTACGCCGCGGCCCCGGCGACAGCCGCGCACGCGGCGTACGTCGACGCGGCGTACGCCCCGGAGGCCCTCGACGCCCCCGCCGGCGGCAAGGAGGTCCCCGAGGACACCCCGGCCGACCCCGCCGACCCCGCCGACCCCGCCGACCCCGAGGCCGCCCCTTCGCCCACCGCGCCCCCGCCCGCGGCGCCCCGCCGCCGCATGAGCCGCGGCCGCAAGGTGCTCCTCGGCGCCGTGATCATGCTCTTCGCCGGCGTGCTCCTGGCCGCCGGCGGCCTGTGGTGGGCGTACGAGCACTACACCGGCCGCGTCGACCGCATTCCGAACGCCTTCCCGACCAACGTCCCCGAGAAGCACCAGCCGGCGCAGTCCGAGGGCGGCGAAACGTACCTTCTCATCGGCGTCGACGCCCGCTCCGACCTCCCGCTCACCGGTGCCGAGGCCGGCGAGCACACCTGGGAGCCGGGCGCCCAGCGCAGCGACACGATGATGCTCGTCCACCTCCCCGAGGGCCGCGACGGCGGCTACGTCGTCTCCCTGCCCCGCGACTCCTGGGTGACGATCCCCGGCCGGGGCGAGGCCAAGCTCAACGCGGCCTTCTCCTACGGAGGCCCCCCGCTGCTCATCGACACCGTGCAGCGGATGACGAAGGTCCGGATCGACCACCTCGCGGTGATCGACTGGAGCGGCTTCAAGCGGCTCACCGACGCCGTGGGCGGCGTGGACATCACCATCGACGAGACCACCCCGCGCCGCAACGGCGGCGGCGAGTGGACCGCCGGCACCCACCACATGGACGGCGAGACCGCCCTGGACTACGTCCGCGAGCGCCACGGCCTGCCCCGCGGCGACCTCGACCGCACCCAGCGGCAGCAGAACTTCCTGCGCGCCGTCGTCACCGAGACCATGGCCGCGGACAACTTCTCCAACCCGCTCAAGGTCAAGCGCCTGCTGGACGCGGTCACCGCCACGGTCAGCGTCGACGACAGGTTCTCGGACGGCGCCATGCGCGACCTGATGTGGGATATGAAGGGGGTCCGCTCCGACGACCTGGTGTTCATGAACGCGCCGGTGGCCGGTCTCGACATGATCGACGGCCAGTCGGTGGTGCTGCTGGACGACAAGGCCGGCGACCCGCTGTGGGAGGCCATGCGCAACGACACGATGGACCGGTACGTCGAGAAGTACCCGACCGACCGCCTGGGCGGCACCGCGCCCTGAGCCCTCGCGGGGACTGTCGCCGACGTCACTGGGCCCGCTCGCCGCGTACGGCATACCATCGGTACTACTTAACGGTAATTAGCATGCGCGGGAATGGAGAGAGCCTTGGCAGGAGCGCCCGAATTCGACCTGTACCGCCCGGCCGAGGAGCACGACATGCTCCGCGACACCGTCCGGTCGCTCGCCGAGGCGAAGATCGAGCCCTTCGCGGCCGCGGTGGACGAGGAGGCGCGCTTCCCGCAGGAGGCGCTGGACGCGCTGGTCGCGAGCGACCTGCACGCCGTCCACGTCCCCGAGGCGTACGGCGGCGCGGGCGCGGACGCGCTCGCGACGGTCATCGTCATCGAGGAGATCGCCCGCGTCTGCGCCTCCTCCTCCCTCATCCCGGCCGTCAACAAGCTCGGGTCGCTGCCCCTGGTGCTCTCCGCCTCGGAGGAGCTGAAGGCGAAGTACCTGACGCCGCTGGCGCGCGGCGAGGCGATGTTCTCGTACTGCCTCTCCGAGCCCGAGGCCGGCTCCGACGCCGCCGGCATGAAGACCCGTGCCGTACGGGACGGCGACTCCTACGTCCTCAACGGCGTGAAGCGCTGGATCACCAACGCGGGCGTCTCCGAGTACTACACCGTGATGGCCGTCACCGACCCGGAGAAGCGCTCCAAGGGCATCTCCGCCTTCGTCGTCGAGAAGTCCGACGAGGGCGTCTCCTTCGGCGCCCCGGAGAAGAAGCTCGGCATCAAGGGCTCCCCGACCCGCGAGGTCTACCTCGACAACGTCCGCGTGCCCGCCGACCGCATGATCGGCGCCGAGGGCACGGGCTTCGCCACCGCGATGAAGACCCTCGACCACACCCGCATCACCATCGCCGCCCAGGCCCTGGGCATCGCGCAGGGCGCGCTCGACTACGCGAAGGGCTACGTCCGCGAGCGCAAGCAGTTCGGCAAGCCGGTGGCGGACTTCCAGGGCGTGCAGTTCATGCTCGCCGACATGGCCATGAAGATCGAGGCCGCCCGCCAGCTGACGTACGCCGCCGCCGCGAAGTCCGAGCGCGTCGCCGCCGGCGGCGCGGACGCGGACCTCACCTTCCAGGGCGCGGCGGCCAAGTGCTTCGCCTCCGACGTGGCGATGGAGGCGACCACCGACGCGGTGCAGCTCCTCGGCGGCTACGGCTACACGCGCGACTATCCGGTGGAGCGCATGATGCGCGACGCCAAGATCACCCAGATCTACGAGGGCACGAACCAGGTCCAGCGCATCGTCATGGCCCGCAACCTGCCCTGACCCGGCAGAATCCCCAGGTCAACCGGGGTGTGTCCAGGCCCCGCCGGCAACGCCTGGCGGGGCCTTCGGCTGCCCGGGGGAGATCGTCGGAGCCCGATGGGAGCATACGGGGAGATCGTTTCAGGAGTCGCCCGCGGCGGGGATGGCGGCGACACCGTGGGCTTCTTTCCGAACACGGTGGGCAGACCATTACTAGCGAGCGCACCCAGACCTCACGCACCATGACGCCCGGGGTGGAGACGATTCCGCCGGGTGGCTTCCACACCATCAGTGGGGACGTGACCGCGGGCCGGCCGGGTGGTGGCGGAGGCGACGAACTCCCCTGTCCGGACCCACGTCCGTGCGTGGCTGATCACCTCTGAAAGGGGCGGTTGACGTGGAGACGACGGCACGGCGCATGTCGAGTCCTGGCGCTGCCGAGGCGGCGGCGCGAGGGACTGCCTGAGGAGGCGACATGATCAGGGGCATCGACGTCTCCTCCTACCAGGCGAGCGACTACCCGACCCGCGGCTACGACTTCGTGATCGTCAAGGCGACCGAAGGCCGTAGCTACCTCAACCCGAAGCAGAGCGCCCAGGCCGCGCACGGCCGCGGGGCGGGCCTGGTGCTGGGTTTCTACCACTTCCTGTGGCCTGGGAACATCAAGGCGCAGGCGGCGTACTTTGTGGAGAAGTGCGCGAGCCGGCCGGGCGATGTGCTCGCGTGCGACTGGGAGCACACCGGCTCGGGCACCGCGGCGAGCAACGGGGAGAAGGACGCGTTCATCCGCGAGGTGAAGCGGCTGAGGCCGGGCCACCGGGTGCTGCTCTACTGCAATCGCGACTTCTGGCTGAACCGCGACACCACCAGCTACGCCGGCGACGGGCTGTGGATCGCCCAGTACAACGGAGACCCGGGCAACCCGGACATCCGGGCGCCGTGGCTCATCCACCAGTACACGAGCAGCCCTATCGACACCAACCTGGCCGACTTCCCGAGCCGCAAGGCGATGCGCGCTTGGGCGGCCGGCGCCAGTACGCCCCCTGAGGAGGACGACATGCCGGAGTACGTCGGGCTGGGGAAGAAGGAGCGCCAGAAGCTCACGGACGGTGTCTGGACGTCGCTGACGTGGGATGCGGAGTACTCCGACGAGCCGGGCATGCACGGCTCCGGTGGCCGTGCGTTCGTCAAGGGCGCCGCGCTCTACCAGGGCACCGCCTACCTCGACTTCCGGGGCTTGCCGGACGACGGTCAGGTGCAGGCCCGGCTCGTCGAGACCGACGCCGGCACCGGCAAGGCGGTCCACACCTACTCCCCGGGCGAGCACGGCCCGACGATCGGCAGAGAGTTCTTCGCCTTCCCGATCACGGGCCGCTGCAAGAAGGGACGGCACACCGTGCTGCAGGTGATCCAGCACCGCGGCGAGGACGTGACCGTGGATGGCCAGTTGAAGGTCCTTGTCTGGGACCGGGGCTGAGGAGCGGCCGCAACCCCGCTTAAGCCCCAGGCTCCCCCTCAGCCGATCGCCTGCCGCGCGCGGGCGATAACCCGGTGCGCCTCAGCCCCGTACACCGCGGAGGCCCGCAGTGCCTCCCACACCCGCACGTGCGTGGCCACGGTGTCGGCATCGTCGAGCCACAGCTCCGCGTGCCATGTTTCCACGATCACCTGCTGGTCGTCGTAGATCCAGAAGCCCACGCCGGGCGGCTGCTTGAGGGGGGCGGTGAACGGCACGATGCCTATCTCGACGGTGTCCAGGCCGATGACGCCGACGATCCACGACGACTCCCACGCGCGAAGCACGGAGGCTCGTGCCTGGGCCTCGTTGTGCGTGTTCTGCACAGGCGCGTGGCCGCCGACGAGCTGGCGGCGCCAGGACCGGATGTGCGACTCGAACCCGGCGAGCCGGGCCCGCAACTCCTGGTAGCTCTCCGGCCGGCCGCACGCGTCCGCCCATGCGCGGAGGTCCTCAGGAGTGGCGGTCTGCTTGCCCAGCTCCAGCTTCGAGATCTTCGAGTTGGGCCAGCCGAGCGCGCGGGCCAGGGCGGTACCGGTGAGCCGGCCGTCGGGCGCCGAATAGCGCAGCTCCCGGAGCCGGGCGCCGAGCGCTTCGCGCGCCTGTTGGTAATCCGTGCTCACCGGCACCCACCTTGTCTACGCCTCCTGGTCGGCGAGCTGCCTGGCGAACTCCTGGTACGGCGTGGCGTAGTGCAGCGCGACATCACGGAGCCGGACGGCCGTGGCGGCAACCCGTCCCCCGGCCACCGCTGAGTTCATCGGCCCCCGCGGCTGCGGTGCCGCGGGGCCGTCCCCCGGAACCACGGAGCACACCATGGGCAGCGAGCAGACCGGCACCGGCCGCGTCACCGTCTTCCGGCTCACCCCACCACTGGCCCGACCGCCGCTGCCTGCTCGCCTACACCACCACCGGACACTTCGGCACCACCGCGGTGGCCGGCGTCCTGCCCGTACCGGACATGGACCACCCCGACCTGCTCGCGGTGGCCGCCGATCACCACCCTCAGGGCCTGTACGGAACCCGCGGCGGACACCGGAACGCCTGCGCCGCCTGGATCATCTGCATCGGCTGGTCCGCCCGCATCGGCGGCTCCGGCCCCCGCCTCGACATCCACCACGCCGGCTGGCGCCTGCGCACCGACCGCCGCATCCCGCTCGCCGAGCAGATGTACGGCCACGACGCACTCCACACCGGCACCTTCACCCTGAACGACAGCGAACTGATGGAGCAGGCACGCCGGCTCGCCCGCTGAGCTGCCCTGACGCCCAAAGCCGGCGCGGGCGTCACAGGCGGGCTATGTCGGGGATCGCGGCCTTGGGCTTGCGGCGTGGGGGCATGCGGCCCAGGAGGCCGATGTAGCGCGTGGCGCGGTGGCGCTGGCCCGCGGCCTCGTACGGGGCGAGCAGCTCCAGCATGCGGTCGTCGTCCGCGTCGCGCTCGCCGGCCAGGGTGTAGCCCACGATGCGGGGCAGGTGCAGGTCGCCGACCGTGACCGCGTCCGGGGCGCCGAGCACGCGCTGCAGGGTCTCGGCGGCCGTCCAGGGGCCGATGCCGGGGATGGCGGTGAGGCGGGCGACGGCGGCACCGTGGTCCATCTCCGCCGCCGCCTGCAGCGCGCGGGCGCGGCGGACGGCGCGTACGACCGCCGCCGCGCGCTTGCCGTCGACGCCCGCGCGGTGCCACTCCCAGGACGGGATCATCGCCCAGCCGCGGGCGTCCGGCATCACCCGCATCCGCAGCTCCGTCCCCGCCGGGCCGGGGGCCGGGGTCCCGTAGCGGTGCAGCAGCAGCCGCCAGGAGCGGTACGCCTCGTCCGTGGTGACCTTCTGCTCCAGCACCGACGGGATCAGCGACTCCAGCACCAGCCCGGTGCGGATCAGCCGCAGGCCCGGGTGGCGGCGGCGGGCCTCGTGGACGACGCGGTGGCGCGGTGTGAACGGCTCGGGGTCGTCCGCCGCGCCCAGCAGCGCCGGCAGCCCGTCGAGCAGCCACTCCGCGCCCGGGCCCCACGCCTCGGCGGCGACGGCGCCGCCCGCGGGGGCGACGCGCAGCGCGCCGGGGCCCGCCGGGGTGCGGCTGGCCCGCCAGACCGCGCCGCCCGCGACGCGGTACGCCGGGTCGCGGGGGCCGCGCCGCAGCACGCCGAGGGTGCGTCCCAGGTCGTACGGGCCGGGGGGCACCCAGGTCCGGGTGCGGGCGCGGTGGTCGGGGGCGGCGGCGGGCATGACGCCCGACTCTAGCGTCCGGCACCGTCAGCCACGGCGGCGGTGCCGGGGCCGGTAGTTGCCCGCCGATCGCGCACGGCCGCGGACACGGCGCCGGGACGGCGGCGGGAGGCGGCGGAACCCGTACGGCTCCTTCGGCCCGACCGCTCCCCGCGGCCGCCCCCTCGCCCCCGCCGGACCGCCCCACCCGACGGCGTAACCTGGCCGCGATGAACCCCACCGCCGCCACCCCCGCCGCCCTGCTCGACGCCGCCCTCGCCGCCGACCCGGCCCGCCCGCTGGTCACGTACTACGACGACACCACCGGCGAGCGCGTCGAACTGTCCGTCGCCACCTTCGCCAACTGGGTCGCGAAGACCGCGAACCTCCTCCAGGGCGACCTCGCCGCCGAGCCCGGCGACCGGCTCGCGCTGCTCCTGCCCGCCCACTGGCAGACCGCCGTCTGGCTGCTGGCGTGCAGCGCGGCCGGCGTCACCGCGGTGCCCGCCGACCCTGCCTCTCCCAACATCGCAGCCGCCGCGGACCTCGTCGTCAGCGGCCCCGAGACGCTGGCGCAGGCCCGCGCCTGCACCGGCGAGCGGATCGCGCTCAGCCTGCGCCCGCTCGGCGCCCGCTTCCCCCAGCCGCCGGACGGCTTCTTCGACTACGCCGTGGAGGTGCCGGGCCAGGGCGACCGCTTCCAGCCGTACGCCCCCGCCGACCCGGACGCGCCGGCGCTCGCCGTGGCGGGCGCCGAGTTCACCGCCGCCGAGCTGGTCGCCCGCGCCCGCGCGGACGCGGAGTCGCGCGCGCTGGCGCCGGGCTCCCGCACGCTGTCGACGCTCGGGTACGACACGTGGGAAGGGCTCTCCGCCGGTCTGTACGCGCCGCTGGCCGCCGGTGGCTCGGTGGTGCTCTGCCCGTACCTGGACCGGCTCTCGGCTGGGGAGCAGGACAAGCGCCGGGCCGACGAGCGCGTCGCGTAGCGGCTTCTCCTGAGCAGACGCGTCTGAAGAGAGCCCCCGCGCCGCCCGCCGGGGCGACGCGCGGGGGAAGTTGTCGGGCGTAGCGCCTCATTCGTGATGCCATGGAGCGCATGCGGCGGGCCGTACGACCTCGGGGGTGCCCGGCCGTCCGCACGAGTGGACACCGGCCGAGTGAGTGTGAGGGATGGGCGCAGACATGACCGGCCCGCCGGAGGGCGACTCCGCGGGCTCCGGCGATCCCCGCCGCCTCCGGGACGCCGGCGCCGGCCGCGGCCCCGGGAGGCCGTCCCGCCGCCCGTCCCGCCGCCCGCGCAGCCGCCGGCGCGTCCTCGCCCGCCGCGTCGGCGCCGGCCTCGCGCTGTTCGTCCTCGCCCTCGCCGGCGTCGGCTGGTACTTCTACCAGCGCTTCGACAGCAACATCACCGTCGACTCCGCCACCGCCCGCGAGCTGCAGCGCTACGAAGAGGAGCGCCCCGAGCCCGCCGCCAGCGGGGCCACGAACATCCTGCTCATCGGCTCCGACTCGCGCGCCGGCACCGACCGCCACGGCCGCGACACCGGCGTCGAACGCTCCGACAGCGCCGTGCTTCTGCACCTCGCCGGCGACCGGGACAGCGTCACCGCGCTGAGCATCCCGCGCGACCTCATGGTCCGCATCCCCGACTGCCGCCGCCCCGGCGGCGGGACGAGCGGCAAGCAGGTCAACCAGTTCAACTTCAGCTTCGCCTTCGGCGGCGCCGCCTGCACGATCCGGGTGGTGGAGAAGCTCGTGGGGGCGCGCGTCGACCACCATGTCATCGTCGACTTCCAGGGCTTCAAGAAGGTCGTGGACGCCGTCGACGGCGTGGAGGTGTGCCTGCCCGAGCCGATGCGCGACAAGTCGGCCAAACTGCGGCTGCCCGCGGGGCGCCAGGTGCTCGACGGGGAGCAGGCGCTCGGGTACGTACGGGCGCGCAAGTCCCTCGACGGCGGCAGCGACACCCAGCGCATGGTCCGCCAGCAGGAGTTCATGGCCTCGCTCGTCAACAAGGTGCAGAGCAACGGCGTCCTGTTCAACCCGCTGCGCCTGGCCCCGCTGCTGGACGCGGTGACGTCCGCGCTCACCGCCAACGAGGAGTTGTCGTCGCTCGCCGAGCTGTACGACCTGGTACGCGTCGTGCGGTCGGTGCCCAGCGGGCGCGTGCACTTCCTGACCGTGCCGCGCCGGCCGTACCGCCACGACGCCAACCGCGACGAGCTGGTGCAGCCCGCGGCGGGCAGGCTGTTCGAGGCGCTGCGCACCGACAGCGTCGTGCGTTTCGTCGCCAGGGGCGAGAAGGCCGAGCGGAAACGGGAAGCCGGCGCCCCGCCCGTTTTCAAGGGGACGACCCCCGAGGATGACATCTGCCGATAGTGCGGATCAACGCGCACAAGCGGGGCACGGTGTTTGGAGTGGATGCGCGGGATGTCCTGTTACGAGTGCGTGGAATTTGTCACGGGCGTCGCCAGCCGTTGAACGGGGCGGCTAGTGTGAGCCGACCGGCCGCCTGACAGGCGGCCGTCGAGCATGCGTAGGAAGACCGGGCGCCCGCGGGGGAGGCGCTGACCAACCGATGTGAGGACCCGAGCGACCGTGGATGGGCGAGGCCGTGGACACGCCGGCGAGGTCGACCCCGCCGATCAGTGGGTGTTCAATCCCGAGACCGGCAGCTACGAGCTGCGTCTCGACCCGCAGATCCCGGGCGGCCAGGGCCCGCCGCCCCACGGCCGACACGTACAGGGTACGCACGGTCACGCCCCGCAGGGATACGGCCCCCGGCAGCAGGCGCCGCAGCAGTACGTCCCGCAGCAGCACGGCCGGCCGCCGCACGCGTCCTCCCAGCCCGGCCGGCAGCCTCCCGGCCCGCAGCCCGGGGACATGCACCCCGGGGACGCGCAGCCCGGGGGGGACACCGGGCACCCCCAGGAGCCCCGCCTGCCGTCCCAGCGCCGCCGCGG
The DNA here is from genome assembly GCA_000514715.1 of Streptomyces sp. CNH099. Taxonomy (GTDB): domain Bacteria; phylum Actinomycetota; class Actinomycetes; order Streptomycetales; family Streptomycetaceae; genus Streptomyces; species Streptomyces synnematoformans. Next base: position 9,701 of record AZWL01000043.1, read on the forward strand.
CGCGTCGGGCGGCTCGGGTGGCTCGGGCGGTGCCGGCGGCTCCGGCAAGGGGCCGGGCTCCGGCCCTGACGGCCCGCGCAGCCGCCGCCGTGCCAAGCCCCCCAAGAGCCGCAAGAAGAAGGCGCTGATCTGGACCGCCGGCAGCCTGGCGGTGGTGCTCTTCGCCGTCGGCACCGCCGCGTTCCTCATCTACCGCAAGCTCAACGGCAACCTGGACAAGATCGAGGTCGCCGGCGAGGACCACGCGGCGGTCATCGACGGGCCCGTCAACATACTCGTGATGGGCACGGACAAGCGCACCGGCAAGGGGAACACCAGCTACGGAGACACGAACAGCCCCGGCCACGCCGACACCACCCTGCTGTTCCACGTCGCCGAGGACCGCAGCAACGCCACCGTGCTGAGCATCCCGCGCGACATGATCACCGACATCCCGGACTGCGAGACCAAGCAGGAGAACGGCAGCTGGAAGACCATCCCCGGCACGTACGGGACGAAGTTCAACGAGAGCCTCGGGCAGTTCGGCCGGGACCCCGGCTGCACCTGGAAGACCGTCGAGAAGATGACCGGCCTCGACGTCAACCACTTCATCCTCGCGGACTTCAACGCCGTCAAGGACCTGTCGTCCGCGGTCGGCGGCGTCGAGGTGTGCCTGGAGAAGGACATCGACGACCCCAAGTCGCACCTCAACCTGCCCGCGGGCCGGCACACGATCGAGGGTGAGCAGGCGCTCGCCTTCGTCCGCACCCGCTACTCCGTCGGGTTCGGCAGCGACCTGAGCCGGATCGAGCTGCAGCAGCAGTTCCTCGGCTCGCTCATCCGCAAGATGAAGTCGGGCGGCACCCTCACCAACCCGAAGAAGCTCTACGACCTGGCCGACGCCGCCACCAGGGCGCTCACGGTGGACCCCGGCATCGGCAGCGTGAAGAAGCTCATGGAACTGGCCAACGACCTCAAGAAGGTGCCCCAGGACGAGATTACTTTCGCGACTTTGCCGGTGGTGGACAACCCTGACGACGACGCAACGGTCCTTATGAATGAGGCCAAGGCCAAGCCGCTGTTCAAGCTCCTCAAGGCGGACAAGCCGTTCGACGGGGAGAAGAAGGGCAAGAAGGACAAGCCGGTGAAGAAGGCGGAGCCCGGGGAGGTGAGGGTCGAGGTCGTCAACGGCGGCGGGCAGTCCGGCATGGCGTCGGCCACCGCCGGGTGGCTTCTCGACGAGGGGGTGGGCTACGCCGCCGAGGCGGGCAACGCCCCGGAGAACCTGGCCGAGACCCGGCTTGAGTACGGCCCCGACCAGGCCGGTCAGGCCGCCAGGGTCGCCGACCTGATGGGGCTGCCGAAGAAGGCCATGAAGAAGACGGGGGGCAACGCAGGGGCCGAGGGGACGATGACGCTCACACTCGGCGAGGACTTCACCCAGCCGGGCACGCCTGTCGAGGCGCCGGACAAGGCACCCGACGGGGTGCAGAACGTCAAGGCCGACGACAAGAACGTCTGTGCGAAGTGAGGCGTACGTGCGGACTGGACACCGCACGTCCGCGATCGACCAGGAGGCCCCATGCGCCGCAGCGGTGTCCGCGGTAGCGGAGCGGACGGCCGTCCCGACAGAGCCCGCGAGCTGGGCTGGGACGACACACTGTACGAAGACGCGGGCCCGCCGGACATGCCGCGGCAGCGCGGCTACGCGCGTCACGCCGACGACCACGACCCCCGCTACCACGACGGCCACGACGGCTACGACCGCCACCGCTCCGACGGCCCCGAAGGCGCCGCGTACGGCTACGACGACGGACGCCCGCCCCGGCGCAGGCCCGGCCGCGCGCTGCGCGTCGCCCGCTGGTTCTTCGGCGTCGTCGCCTTTCTCATACTCGGCGCCGCCGCCGCCGGCTACCTCTTCTACCGCGACCTGAACAACAACCTGGAGAAGGACCCGCTCAACCTCGGCAAGAACAAGCTCGACGAGAAGCAGCCCAACGCCGACGGCCAGACCCCCCTGGACATCCTGCTCCTCGGGTCCGACAGCCGGAACTCCGAGGAGAACGTCAGGCTCGGCGGCTCCCACGACGACGTCGGCCGCAAGCCGCTGGCCGACGTGCAGATGCTGCTCCACGTCTCGGCGGACCGCAGCAACATGTCCGTGGTCAGCGTCCCGCGCGACACCCGGGTGACGATCCCCGAGTGCACCGACCCCGACGACGGCGAGGTCTACCCCGAGACCACCACCGAGACCATCAACACCAGCCTCCAGCACGGCGGTCCGGGCTGCACCGTGGCCGCCTGGGAGACCCTGACCGGCGTCTCCATCGACCACTTCATGATGATCGACTTCGCCGGCGTGGTGAGCATGGCCGACGCGGTCGGCGGCGTCCCCGTCTGCGTCCGGGACAACGTCGACGACCCGGACTCCGGCCTGCGGCTGGAGAAGGGCGAGACCACCGTCAAGGGCGAGCAGGCGCTCCAGTGGCTGCGTACCCGGCACGGCTTCGAGGACGGCAGCGACATCGGCCGCACCCACGCCCAGCACCAGTACATGAACTCGATGGCCCGCCAGCTCAAGGAGGGCACCAAGCTCACCGACCCCGGCAAGCTGCGCGCCCTGGCCGTGGCGGCCACCAACGCGCTGACCGTCGACGAGGAACTGGGGTCGGTGAAGGAGCTGTACGACCTCGCCAACGAGATCAAGCGGGTGCCCGCGGAACGCATCACCATGACCACCATGCCGTGGGCGCAGGACCCGCAGAACAGCGCGCACGTCATACCCAACGAGCAGGACGCGGCGCAGATCTGGTCCATGCTCCGCAACGACGTCGCCTTCGACGGCAAGGACAAGCCCGGGAAGAAGAAGCCGGCCGAGGACCTCGTCGCCGAGGCCGAGCCGAAGGCGGACATCCCCGTCGTCGTGCAGAACGGCACCGGCACCGCGACGTACGCGCCGGTCACCGGCCGGGCGGGCGCCATCGCCCAGATGCTCGTCGGCGAGGGCTTCACCCAGGCCGCCACCGACGCCACCCCCAAGGCGCAGGCCGACACCACGGTCACGTACGCGACGCCGGAGCAGCACGCGAACGCCCTGGCGGTGGCGCAGGCGATCGGGCTGCCCGACCGGGCGGTCAAGCAGTCCGCCGGCGTCGACCGGGTCACGCTGGTCATCGGCGCCGACTGGCGGGAGGGCGACGCCTACCCCGAGACCGCGGGCGGCGACGACGGCGGGAAGGGCGGGAAGGGGGAGCCGGAGAAGGCCCCGGAGAGCGCCAACCCGCTGGCGGGCAGCAACAAGAAGGCGTGCATGGACGTCAATCCCGCCTACACGTGGTGACGCCGCGGCCCCGCGGGGGGGACCGGCCGCACGGCCCGGCCCGCGGCCCCGGGGGAGCCGCTCAGCGGGCCGGGACCGCCGGGCGGCGGCTGGCGATCACCTTCCGCGCCAGCGACCGCGGGCTGGTGAGGAACCCCCAGCCCCAGGACATGTGCATCGTGGCCAGCGCCACCGGGATCTGCAGCCGCGCGCGCGCCGGCAGCCCGCGCCCCGCGGGCACGGAGCCGGCCGCGATCCCCACGGCGTACGCGAGCGGGACGACCAGACCGAGCGGCGTCAGCGGGGTCACCAGCACCCCCGCCGCGATCCCCGCGAGGGCGGCGGGCGGCGCGAGGTAGCGCGGGTTGATCGAGCCCTTGTGGTAGCGGGCGACGACGCGGCGCCAGCGGCCGTAGTCCTTGTACTGCCTGGCCAGCGCCCGCAGGTTCGGCCGCGGCCGGTACGAGACTTGCAGCTCGGGCGAGAACCAGACCGCCCCGCCCGCCGAGCGGATACGGAAGTTCAGCTCCCAGTCCTGCGCGCGGACGAACTCCTCGTTGTAGCCGCCCTGCCGCTCCAGCGCCTCCCGGCGGAAGACGCCGAGGTACACGGTGTCCGCGGGCCCCGCCTCGCCGCCGGTGTGGAACGCGGCGTTGCCCACCCCGATGCGCGCGGTCATCGCCGCGGCGACGGCCTGCTCCCAGCTCGTCTCGCCCTCGGCGTGCATGATGCCGCCGACGTTCTGCGCGCCCGTCTCGTCCAGCAGCCGCACGGCGGTGGCGAGGTAGCCGGGGGAGAGCATGCCGTGGCCGTCGACGCGGACCACGACCGGGTGCCGGGACGCCTTGATGGCCGCGTTGAGCCCGGCGGGGGTACGGCCCGTGGGGTTCGGCACCGTGTGCACCCGGCGGCGGGGGCTGTCCGCGGTCTCGCGCACCAACTCGGCGGCGATCGCGTCGGTGCCGTCCGTGGACGGGCCGAGGGCGATGACGACCTCCAGCTCGCCGTCGTAGTCCTGCTCCAGGATGTGCCGCACCGCCTCGCGGAGGTGCCGCTCCTCGTTGAGCACCGGCATGATCACGGAGACCGCGGGGGGCGGCGGCGCAGAGTCGTTCATAGCGCCGCTCAGGTTACCGCGAACGGGGGATCGGAGCGCGCCCGCAGGGTGGCGTTAAGCGTACGGACGGCGTGTGCGGGGCAGGACGGCGCCGACGTCCTTACCGTGGTCGGTCCGTACCCCGCCTCTGCACCCGCCGCACCGCACCCCCGACCCGCCCGACCCAGCCCGCGGAGGTCCCGCAACCGTGCCAGCCCCGTCCGCGCAGCGCCCGCGCTGGGTCCTGCGGATCGCCACCGCGCTGTCCCTCCTGCTGCTGGCCACCGGCGGGGCCGGGTACTTCATGCTCAGCTCCCTCAGCTCCGGCATCCACCGGGTCGACGCCTTCGGCGGGCTCCAGGACCGCCCCCGGGCGGGCCACGGGCTCAACTTCCTCGTCGCCGGCATCGACCGGCGCGACAGCGTCAGCGCCGCGGAGCGGCGCGAGCACCGCCTCGGCGGCCAGCCGTGCAACTGCACGGACGCGCTGATGCTCGTCCACCTGTCGCGGGACCGCGAGCGGGCGAGCGTGGTCAGCATCCCCCGCGACAGCTACGTCGAGCTGCCGCCGCACACCAACCGCGCCCTCGGCGAACGGCGCACCGCGCACCCGGCGAAGGTCAACGCGGCGTACACGCACGGCGGCCCGCCGCTGACCGTACGCGCGGTGGAGAAGCTGTCCGGGGTGCACATCGACCACTACGTGGAGATCGACTTCCGGGCGTTCATGAAGACCGTGGACGTCGTCGGCGGCGTGCAGGTGTGCACCCAGCGCCCGCTGCGGGACAAGTACTCCGGGCTCGACCTGCCCGCGGGCACCAGCAGGCTCGACGGCGGGGAGGCGCTGGCGTACGTCCGCGCCCGGCACCTGGACGGCGCGTCCGACATGGGCCGGATGAAGCGCCAGCAGCGCTTCCTGGCCGCCGTCATCGACAAGCTCACCGGCAGCAGCGGCCTGCTGAACCCGCTGCGCTTCCGCGAGGTCGGCGCGACGCTCCTCGGCTCGGTGCGCACGGACGCGGGGCTGGACACCGGCGCGGTGTTCGCGCTGGGCAAGGCGCTGCACGGATTCTCGCCGGAGTCGTCGGAGTTCGCGACGGTGCCGGTGGCCGACATGGACTACGAGGTGCCGGGGCTCGGCGCGACGGTCAGGTGGGACGAGGAGCGGGCCCGGCGGCTCTTCGACCGGCTGCGCGAGGACCGGCCGCTCAAGCCGCGGCGCGGGCGCGGCGGCGCGGGCTCGGGTTCCGGCTCCGGCTCCGGCGGGCAGCGGAAGGCGGCGCCGGTGGAGGTGCCGCCGGAGCGGATCCGGGTGCAGGTGGAGAACGGCACGGCGGAGAACGGCCTCGGCGGGCGCGTGGACCGGTCGCTGGCCCGCACCGGCTTCGCCACGACCGGCGCGCCCACGACGGCGGAGCCGACGGACCGTACGGTCCTCACGTACGACCCGGAGTGGGACCGCTCCGCCCGCTCCCTGGCCGCCGCCCTGCCGCACGCGAAGCTGCGCCCGGTCCCGGACCACGGCGCGGTGCTGACGGTCACGCTGGGCGCGGACCACGAGAAGGTCCGCCGCGTACGGCCCGCGGACCCGATCCTGGACGGCGCGGACGTCTGGTCGGCGGTGACGGGCGACGAGGTGCTCTGCACGTAGCGCCGCCCGCGGGGGCGGCGGGCGCCCCGTCCGAACCCCCGGGTCAGCCGTCTCCGCGCTCGCGCAGGTCCTTGATCGCGCGGCGGCGGGCCAGCCGGTGCGTGCGCCGGATCCGGGCCTCCTGGCTGCGCCGCTCGTCGCGCTCCGTCTCCGGGACGACCTGCGGGACCGGGCGCGGCCGGCCCAGGTCGTCGACCGCCGCGAACACCAGGTACGCGCTGGCCACCTGCTTCGCCGGCGTCGACTCGTTCCACCGCTCCGCCATCACCCGCACCCCGACCTCCATCGAGGTCCGCCCCGTCCAGTTGACCTGCGCCAGGACGTGCACCAGATCCCCGATCCGCACCGGCTCCAGGAACACCATCTCGTCCATCGACGCCGTCACCGCCGGCCCCCCGGAGTGCCGTCCCGCGACCGCCCCCGCCACGTCGTCCACCAGCTTCATGATCACGCCGCCGTGCACGGTGCCGAGCAGGTTCGCGTCGTTCGCCGTCATGATGTGCGACAACGTGGTGCGGGACGCCGAGGTCGGCTTCGCCTCGCCCGCCGCCGGGGGTGCCTGATCGTTCATGTGTGTCACTGTATGCGGCCTGCCGCTTTGCATCAGAACCGCTACAACCCCGGTCCGATTCAGAACCCCCCTTCAGGTCCCGCGGCCGGGCAGGGCAGACTTCCGGCATGAGCGACTGGCCCGAGGGGTGGACCGCAGACAGCCGGGACCGGTACGGGCGCGGCAGCCGCGCGTCGGATCCGGAGCCCCACCGCGTCATGCCCGTGGTGGGCGGCGGGGTGCCGCCGCAGCGCTCCCGGGGCTACGAGGACGACCACGGTCCGTACGGCGACGGTTACAACGAGGGGCAGGTCTACCGCAGCGGCGGCGGGCCCTCCGACCCGTACGGAGGCGGCGGCGACGGCCGCGGCGGCCCCGGCTACGGCAAGCCCCCCCCGGACTGGCGCAAGCGGGTCAAGATAGGCCTCGTCGTGGCGCTCGTCATCGTGATCGTCGTGCCCGTCGCCACGTACTTCTGGGCCGACTCCAAGCTGCGCCGCGAGGTGGATCTCAGCAAGGTCGAGGACCGGCCCGGCGACCAGGACGGCACCAACTTCCTCATCGTCGGCTCCGACAGCCGGGAGGGCCTGTCCAAGGAGCGGCAGGACGAGCTGCACACCGGCTCGGTGGGGGGCAAGCGCACCGACTCGATGATGATCCTGCACAAGGGCGACAACGGGAACACGATGGTCAGCCTCCCGCGCGACTGGAAGGTCACCATCCCGGCCTTCACCGGCTCGGAGACCGGCAACCGCATCCCGGAGCAGACCCAGAAGATCAACGCCGCCTACTCCATCGAGGGCCCCGAACTCCTCGTCCGCACCGTCGAGTACAACACCGGCCTGCACATCGACCACTACGCCGAGATCGGCTTCGGCGGCTTCGCCAACATCGTCGACGAACTCGGCGGCGTCGAGATGTGCTTCGACGAGGCGGTGAAGGACAAGAACTCCGGCGCCGACTTCGAGAAGGGCTGCCAGGATCTCGACGGCGCCGAGGCGCTGGCCTTCGTCCGCAACCGGTACGCGCTGCCGGGCGGTGACCTGGACCGGACGAAGAACCAGCAGAAGCTGCTGTCCAAGCTGGCCGACGAGTCGGCGAAGATGTCGACGGTCCTCAACCCGTTCAAGCTCTACCCGACCATGGGCGCCGGCCTGGACTCGCTGATCGTCGACAAGGACATGAGCCTGTTCAACGTGCTGCAGATGTTCTGGGCGATGAAGGGCGTCTCGGGCGGCGACGGCAAGCAGATGAACCTGCCGGTGGTCTCCGGCGGCAACGACCCGCGGCTCGGCTCCGTGCAGGTGTGGGACGAGCCGAAGGCCAAGAAGCTCTTCGAGCAGCTGAAGAACGACGAGAAGGTCACCGTGTCGGGGAACTGACCGGGCGGCCCTCCGTACGGGACCCCGGCCCGCGCGGCGGGCGGGGTCCCGTTCCCGTACTCCTCGGAGCGCGCGCCCGCGCGCTCAGCGCACCACCGTGAACGACTCCGCAGCCCGCGGCGGGCGCTGCCGCGGCGGGGCCGCCGCGTGGCCCACGGCCACCGCGCCCATCGGGTCCCAGTCCGCCGGCAGGTCCAGCACCTCGCGGACCACGTCCCGGCAGAACATCGTGGACGACACCCACGCCGAGCCCAGCCCCTCGCCGGCCAGCGCGACGAGGAAGTTCTGCACCCCGGCCCCGGTGGCGACGACGAACATCTCCCGCTCGGCGGCGTTGCGCCGGTCGTCGGGGTAGGTGTGCGAGCCGTCCATGACCAGGCAGGGCACCACCAGGTACGGGGCGTTGCGCAGCACGTCGCCGCGGCGGATCCGCTTGGCGATCGACTCCTCCGTGAAGTGTCCCCCAGAGCCTCCGGCCTGGGCGGTACCCCCTAGCTCCCGCAGGTCCCTGATCCACGCCTCGCGCATGGCGTCCACCAGCTCCGTCCGCGCCGCCTGCGACTCCAGCAGCACGAACCGCCACGGCGTCGTGTGGTGCGGCGCCGGCGCCGTCACGGCGGCGGCCACGGCCCGCCGCACCGCCGCCGGGTCCACCGGCGCGCCGGTGAACTCGCGCACGGTGCGCCGCTGCGTCACGGCCTCGCGGACCGCCTCCGAGGTGCCGAGGCGGAACATGTCCTCGGCCGGCTCCCGCACCAGCTCCCGCGCGCCCGGCCCGGCCTCCTCGCCGGCCGGGGCGACGAGCTGCGGCAGCCCGCTGAGCACCGCCACCGGCAGTCCGGCGGCCTTGCCCTTGACCAGCTCGCCGGCGGCGGCCAGTTCGTCCGCGGCGGCGACGACCGTGCCCTCCAGGGCGTTGCCGTACGTGTCCCGGGCGCCGCGCAGGTCGTCCAGCACGCGGACGCCGGCGGCGCCGACGGCCACGTCGGTGACGCCGTTGCGCCAGGGGCGGCCGAAGGTGTCGGTGACCAGGACGCCGACGTTGACGCCGAGGACCTCGCGCAGGCCGGCGCGCAGCGCGCGGGCGGAGGCGTCGGGGTCCTCGGGGAGCAGCAGGACGGTGCCGGCGGGGGTGTTGGAGGCGTCCACGCCGGCGGCGGCCATCACCAGGCCGTGCCGGGTCTCGACGATACGCAGCGGGCCGCGGCGGGCGACGAGGCGTACGGCCTCCTCGTCGATGGCGGCCTCGCGGTCGCCGGGCACGGCGGTGTGCCGCACCCGGCCCTCCGCCTTGCTGACCACCTTGGAGGTGACGAGCAGGATGTCGCCGTCGGCGAGCGCCGGCCCGGCGCGGCCGGTGGGGCCGGTTGCGGACGTGGCCGCGGCGGCGACGAGCTTGGCGAGGTCGTCGCCGGGGCGCACCTCGGGGATGCCGGGCAGGGCCCGTACGCGGAACTCGGGGGCCGGCGCAGTGCCGGGGTCCGCCGGGCCCGTCTCCGTGGCCGCGTCCGTGTCCGCCGCCTCCTCCGTGCCCGTGCCCGCGTCCGCCGTCATGCCCGTACCTCCTGAGCCAGCTCCAGCGCCGCCGCGGCCATCCGCGCCGTCGCGTCCGTGTCCCGCATCATCAGCGGCACCGCCCGGCAGCGGATCCCGGCGTCCGTCACCGCCGGCACCGCCGCCTCGTCCACCTCGTCGACCAGCCAGCCGTCGATGAGCCCGGAGCCGTAGTGCAGCGCGACCGCCTCGGCGGTGGACTCGACGCCGACCGCGGCCAGCACCTTGTCCGCCATGCCGCGCACCGGGGCGCCGCCGACGATGGGGGACAGGCCCACGACGGGCACGTCGGCGTCGGCGATGGCCTCGCGGATGCCGGGCACGGCGAGGATCGCGCCGATGCTGACGACGGGGTTGGACGGCGGGAAGAGAACCACGTCGGCCTCGGCGATGGCCTCCAGCACGCCGGGCGCGGGCTTGGCCTGCTCGGCACCGACCGGCACCACGGCGAGCGCGGGCACGGAGGCGCGCAGCCGCACCCAGTACTCCTGGAAGTGGACGGCCCTGCGCTCGCCGTCCAGCTCGACGGCGACGTGCGTCTCGACCCGGTCGTCGGTCATCGGGACCAGCCGTACGCCCGGCCGCCAGCGGTCGCACAGCGCCTCGGTGACGGCGCTGAGGGGGTAGCCGGCGCCGAGCATCTGGGTGCGCACGATGTGCGTGGCGAAGTCGCGGTCGCCGAGGCCGAACCAGCCGGGCCCGACGCCGTACGCCGCCAGCTCCTCCTTGACGGTGAACGTCTCGTCGGCGCGCCCCCAGCCCTGTGCCTCGTGGATGCCGCCGCCGAGCGTGTACATCACGGTGTCGAGGTCGGGGCAGACCTTGAGGCCGAACAGGTGGATGTCGTCGGCGGTGTTGCCGACGACGGTGATGTCCGCGTCCGGCTCTGCCTGCTTCAGGCCGCGGAGGAACCGGGCGCCGCCGATCCCGCCGGCCAGTACAACGATGCGCATGGCGCCCAGTCTGGCAGGCCGGGCTCAGCGGCGGGCCGGCCGACCGGCTGCGCCGCCGCCGCCCGCTGCGCCGCCGGCGGCGGCGCAGCGGGCGGCCCCGGCGTGGTCCTCGTGCATCGGCATCTCGGTGAGGGCGGGGAAGTAGACGTGCAGGCTGACGGCCGGGGTCAGCGCGTCGTTGACGACCTCGTGGACGTACCCCGGCGCGAAGAAGTGCTGCGCGCCCGGCGCGAGGATGCGCGGGGCGTGGTCCGTGCGCTCGGTCAACTCCCCTGCCAGCACGGTGAGTACGCCGGAGGACGGGCCGTGGCCGTGCGCCCCGCTGCCCTGTCCGGGCAGCCAGCTGAGCAGCCACACCTCGTAGCCGGGGCCGGTGCGCAGCCGGTGGTACCAGCGGGTGACGGGGTCGTAGTCGACGAGCGGCGCCCAGGCGTCCCGGTCGGCGGCCAGCGCGCGGGCGAGGCCGGCGAAGTCGGCGACGGTGACGGGGTGGGCGGGCGCGGGCGGGAGCAGGTGCGGGAAGGCGAGCGGGTCGCCGCCGATCTGGATGTCGCTGAGCATCGGGCTCGGGGGTCCTTGGCGTGTGTGGTGCGCGGGGAGCGCGGGGAGAGGGGGCGGTCACGGGACCGCGCGGGCCGCGGCGGGCGGCAGGCAGCGGAGGGCGGAGCTGGAGCCTCAGCGGCTACAACAGCTCGGACACTCCTCGCTCGGCCAGGACGGCCACGGGCCCGACATGCGCATCAGCAGAGCCGATCCGGACGGCGGTTGTCAACCGGATGCCCGGGTTGCCCGCCAGGATTCACACCTTCCGGTACCCGGGCGTGGCGAAAGGTTTATTCACCGCGTTGTACGGAGAGGACGGCGACCAACCGCAGGGCGGGCATCGGGGCCGGGGTGCCGTTGTGCATCCGTGACGCGACTGTGATCTTCTTCGCTTTGCCGGGCGGGCCGCAACGGCGCCGTAGCCCCGATCGTCTCCCTGGGTGAGGGTGCCTGCCGGGATCGCGGTCTATCGCACTGTCATGGTCTTGGCCGATATGAACACTTTTTACGAGGGCTTGGTGCCGCAGGGTGAATAAGAGGTCCAATAGCAGATCCCGGCTTGACTGTGCCAGAGCGGCGTACCTGTAATTTCACACGTGTCGTTCGGGCGATTCGGTAACGGCAACATCACGGGGAAGCAAAGACGAGGGGCGCGCACATGACCGAGCTGTTCCAGCAGGCGCTGGTCGAGGAGGCGGACGAGGAGCTCGGGTGGCAGGAGCGCGCCTTGTGCGCCCAGACCGATCCCGAGTCCTTCTTCCCGGAGAAGGGCGGATCCACACGCGAGGCCAAGAAGGTCTGCCTCGCCTGTGAAGTCCGGTCCGAGTGCCTGGAGTACGCCCTCGCCAACGACGAGCGCTTCGGGATCTGGGGCGGCCTGTCCGAGCGCGAGCGGCGGCGGCTGAAGAAGGCGGCGCTGTAGCGGCGGAACAGGCCGCAGCAGAAGCCGCGGCAGAAGGCGGCGCGTGCGCGCGGAGCGTGCGCCGGGCGCCCGCAGGCGTACGCCGCCGCGTACCCGGCCTCGGCGGAACCCCGCGGCCGCCTGCGGAGCGTCCCGCACGTCGCCGCCTGACAGAGGGACCCTCCAGACGAGTGAGTCCGATCCCACGCCTGCGGCGCGACGCCTGGCACGCACGCTCGCTGCGTTGTCGGGATCGACCGAATAGGCCCACTATGCGGTCGACCCTCCGCCTTGCGATCGCACGCACCAGACGCCGCGCCGCCCGCCCTTCGGGCGAACGACGTGGGACCGGACTCACTCGTCTAGTGTGGGGGCCGTCCTGACAGCCGCCACATTCCCGGGAGGTGACCCGGACCCCGCCAGGGGCCCGCACCTCGATGTCCGAGCACAGCCACGCTGACTACGCGGCCGGCCACCCGGCCGCCGCAGCCGACGCAGCAGCCCGGCCCGGGGCCGCCTCCGAGGGCGCCGCCGGCCCCGGCGGTGCCCCCGCCTACCCGCGGCACGTCGTCACCGCCGTGCTCGTCTCGCACGACGGCGAGCGGTGGCTGCCCGACGCGCTCGCCGCGCTCACGGCGCAGGAACGCCCCGTGCAGAACGTCATCGCCGCCGACACCGGCAGCGCCGACGGCTCCGCCCGCATCCTCACCGAAGCCCTCGGCGCCGAGCGCGTGCTCCACCTCGCCCGCCGCACCGGCTTCGGCACCGCGGCCGCCGAGGCCGCGCGCACCGCGGGCGTGCCCACCACCGACCAACTGCCGTACCTGCGCCGCCCCAGCGGCTGGGACCCCGTCAGCCGCAGCTGGCGCGACGACGCGTACGACATGCCGGAGTTCCCGCACGGCGAGCCCGTGCAGTGGCTGTGGCTGCTGCACGACGACTGCGCCGCCGAGCCCGACGCGCTCGCCGCCATGCTCCGCCTCGCCGACGACATGCCCTCCGCCGCCATCATCGGCCCCAAGCTGCGCGGCTGGTACGACCGCAGGCAGCTGCTGGAGGCCGGCGTCTCCATCGCCCACAGCGGCCGCCGCTGGACCGGCATCGACCGCCGCGAGCAGGACCAGGGCCAGCACGACGGCAGCCGCGACGTGCTGTCCGTCTCCACCGCCGGCATGCTCGTCCGCCGCGACGTCTTCGAGCAACTCGGCGGCTTCGACGCCCGGCTGCCCCTCATGCGCGACGACGTCGACCTGTGCTGGCGCGCCCACAAGGCCGGCCACCGCGTCGTCGTCCAGCCCGACGCCGTCATGCGCCACGCCGAGGCCGCCGCCCGCGAGCGGCGCTCCATCGACTGCATCGGCAGGTCCGGGCAGACCGCGAAGGGCGCGAGCCCGCACCGCGTCGACAAGGCCGGCGCCGCCTACACCCTCCTCGTCAACTGCAGCACGGCGGCCCTGCCGTACGTCGCCTTCCGGCTCGTCCTCGGCACCCTGCTGCGCACGCTGGCCTACCTCGTCGGCAAGGTCCCGCGCCAGGCCCTCGACGAGGTCGCCGGCCTCGGCGCCGTGCTGCTGCGCCCGCACCGCGTCGCCGCCGCCCGCCGCCGGCGCGGCAACCTCTCCGGAAAGGCAGCGGTCCCGCCCCGCGACCTCAAACCCCTCTTCCCCGGCCGCGGCGCGACCGTACGCGCCACCGTCGAGCAGGTGCTCAACAACTTCAGCGGCCGCTCAGAACCCGAGCTGTCCGGCGGCGGCCGGCACGGCAGCGCCGTCGAGACCGGCCCCGGCGACGAGGACGCCGACTTCCTCGAAGTCGAGCAGTTCGCCCGGCTGAAGCGGGTGGCGCGCAAGCCGGGACCGGTGCTCTTCGGCGTCCTGCTGCTCGTCTCGCTCATCGCCTGCCGCGAGTTGATCGGCGGCGGCTCCCTCATCGGCGGCGCGCTGCTGCCCGCCCCCGCCGGCGCCGGCGACCTCTGGTCGTCGTACGCCGACTCCTGGCACCCCGTCGGCACCGGCGGCACCCAGGACGCGCCGCCCTACCTGGCGTTCCTCGCCGCCCTCGGCACGGTCCTCTTCGGCAGCACCAACGCCGCGCTGACCCTGCTGCTCGTCTGCTCGGTGCCGCTGGCCGGCTTCACCGCGTACTTCGCCTCCCGGCCGCTCGTCGGCTCCCGGCTGCTGCGCGCCTGGGGCAGCGTCGCGTACGCGTTCCTGCCCGCCGCCACCGGCGCGCTCGCCGCCGGCCGCATCGGCACCGCGGTGCTCGCCGTGCTGCTGCCGCTCCTCGCCCGCGCCGCCGTCGCCGCGAGCGGGCTGCGCGGCCGGGCGAGCTGGCGCGGCGCCTGGGCGTACGCGCTGCTGCTGACCGTCACCACCGCCTTCACGCCCGTCGTGTGGCCGCTGGCCGGCTGCCTGGCCGCCGCGCTGTTCGCCTGGACCGTCGTGCGCGGCGAGCGCCCCGCCGGCCTGGCCGTCCGCCACCTGGCCGTCCTGGTGACCCCCGTGGTGCTGCTCGCGCCCTGGTCGCTGGAGCTGCTCACGGCACCCTCCCGCTTCTTCACCGAGGCCGGGCTGGAGACCGCCGCCACCGACGCGACGCCGCTCGGCCTGCTGCTCGCCTCGCCCGGCGGCCCCAACGCCGGCGGCGGCGTGCTGCTCGCCGGCGTCGTGCTCGCCGCGCTGGCCGCCCTGCTGCGCTCCGGCCGCGCGCTGCCGGTCCGGGCGGCCTGGGCCGTCGCCGCCGTCGCCGGGCTGTTCGCCGCGGCCGGCGCGGGCGACGGCTGGACCGGCCCGCAGACCCTCGTCTACGGGCTCGCGCTGCTGACCGCCGCCGCCATCGGCGCCGACGGCGCCCGCCAGCGCGTCGCCGAGCAGTCCTTCGGCTGGCGGCAGCCGGCCGCGGTGCTCGTCGCCGCCGCCTGCGCCATCGGGCCGCTGGTGCTGGCCGCCGGGTGGATGTGGGACGGCGCCGAAGGACCGCTGCGGCGCGGCGGCGCCGACCAGGTGCCGGCGTTCGTCGCCGAGGAGAGCCGCACGCCCGACCAGCCCCGCACCCTGGTCGTCGGCGGGACGGCCGGCAAGGTCGAGTACATGCTCGTCCGCGGCGCCGGCGCCCGCCTCGGCGACGCCGAACTGGCCGCGGCCGGCGGCGGCAACGCCCGGCTCTCCGGCATCGTCGCCGGGCTCGTCGCCGGCTCCGGCGCCGACCAGTCGACGGAGCTGGGCGAGTACGCCGTGCGCTACGTGCTCGTACGCAACGACGCCCCGCGCGCGTTCCGCCGCGTGCTCGACGCCACCCCCGGCCTGACCCGGCTCAGCCAGCAGGACGGCGGCGCGCTCTGGCGCGTCGACGCCCGGGTCTCCCGGGCCACCGTGGTCGCCGCCGGGTCCGAGGACGGGCAGGACGGTGCCGCCGCGGAGCCGGTGCCCGTGGCCGCCGGGCCCGTCGAGGTGCACACGGAACTCAAGGAGGGCCCCGAGGGCCGGGTGCTGCGGCTCGCGGACGCGGCGAGCGCCGGGTGGCAGGCCACCCTCGACGGCGAGCCGCTGGAGGCGACGACGGTCGACGGCTGGGCGCAGGGCTTCGAGCTGCCCGCCGCCGGCGGCCGGCTGGACGTCACGTACGACACCGCCGTGACGCACACGGCGTGGACCTGGGCGCGCGGCGCGGCGCTGCTCGTCGTGCTGGTGCTGGCGCTGCCCGGGCGGCGGCGCGACGTCGACGACGACCTGCCGGACGCCGCGGCGCCCGCGGTGCCGGCGCAGGCGCTGGCGGGCGACGGGCGCCGTGCGCGGCGGCTGCGGGCGGCGGCCGCCGCGGCGGAGGCCGAGGGCGGCAGGACCGGGGCGCCCGAGGGCGCGGAGCCGCCCCCGCCGGGCGCCGTGCCCGAGCCGCCCGCGATGCCGCCGGGGCCGCCGGACGCCGCGCCGGGCGTCCCCGAGGAGCAGCCGGCCTGGGCCGCGGCGCCGGTGCCGGGCGCCGGGCAGGGCGAGCAGGGGTACGGGGACCCGGCCGTCGCCGACCCGTACGCGGCCCCGCCGCAGGGCTACGAGTGGCACGGCGCCGGCTACGGGCAGCAGTACGGCGGCACGCCGTACGAGGCGCCCTACGAGCCGCAGTACGACGCCGGCGCGTACGCGAACGAACAGCAGCGGCCCGGGCCGGGCTACGGCACCGGCGAGCAGGACCCGTACGGCACAGGCCAGTACGCCGACCCGTACTACGACCAGCAGACCTACGGCGCGGGCGCCGAGCGGGACGGGAGCGACAACGCGTGAAGACCGGCCCCCTCTCCCTGATCGCCGCCGCGGCCGCGCTCGCCGTCACCGCCGGCGTCGCCACGCTCACCGTCCCCGACGACGCGGCGGACGGCGCCGGGCCCGCGACCGCCGCGGACCGTATCGCCGTCGAGCGCACCACGCTGCTGTGCCCGCGGCCGGCCGACACGGAGCTCGGCGAGACGACGTACACCTCGTTCACGCCCGCGGGCGAGGACGGCGAGGGCACCGCCGAACTGCTCCCCGCCGCCACGGAGTCCGAGGCGGCCGACGAGGGCGAGCAGCAGGACGACAAGAAGGACAAGAAGGACAAGAAGGGTGACGCCCCCGACCCCGTCGCCCCGCTGAAGC
This sequence comes from Streptomyces sp. CNH099, assembly GCA_000514715.1. Lineage (GTDB taxonomy): Bacteria > Actinomycetota > Actinomycetes > Streptomycetales > Streptomycetaceae > Streptomyces > Streptomyces synnematoformans. The sequence continues at coordinate 26,257 of AZWL01000043.1, forward strand.
GCGCCGGCACGCCCGTCGCCGCCACCACCGACGAGGCCGGCGCCCCCGCGCTCGTCGGCACCGCCGAGGGCGCCTTCGCCCCCGGCTGGAGCGTGCAGCAGACGACCCTCGTCACCGCCGGCGACGGCCGCGGCCTGGCCGGCGCGCGGTGCACGGCGCCGGACAGCGAGTTCTGGTTCGCCGGCGCCAGCACGATCGACGAGCGCCGCGACTACGTCCAGCTGACCAACCCCGACGACAAGGCCGCCGTCGTCGACCTGGAGCTGTTCGACAAGGACGGCCCGGTCGACAGCGAGACCGGCGACGGCATCCAGGTTCCGGCCCGCTCCAGCGTCTCGGTGCTGCTGTCGACGATCTCCGAGGAGCCGTCGATCAACCTCGCGCTGCACGTCGCCGCCCGCTCCGGCCGGGTCGGCGCCGCCGTGCACGCCGCCGACGAGCAGCTCGGCGGCGACTGGCTCCAGCCCGTCTCCGAGCCCGCCCCGAGCGCGGTCCTCCCCGGCATCCCGGGCGACGCCACCTCCGTGCAGCTGGTCGTCCACGTCCCGGGCGAGGACGACGCCGACCTGGCCGTGCGGCTCGCCGGCCCCAACGGCTCGATCACCCCCGCCGGCTACGAGTCGGTGCACGCCAAGAGCGGCATGACGACGTCGATCGACATGCAGAAGCTCACCAAGGGCGAGACGGGTTCGCTGATCCTGGAGCCGGAGGACGGCAGCACGGCCCCGGTCGTCGCCGCCCTGCGCGTGACCCGCGGCGAGGGCGGCGAGCAGGAGATGGCGTTCGTCCCCGCCGCGGCCCCGGTCGAGGAGCGCACCACGGCCTCCGGCAACCGGCCGAAGGACGCGCGCCTGTCCCTCGCCGCCCCCGGCAAGGCCGTCGAGGTCAGGGTGACCGCGTCGCCGGGCAGCGAGGACGGCGAGCCGGCGGAGGAGACGCACACGGTCAAGCCCGGCACCACGCTCACGGTCAAGCCCCCGAAGACGTCCGGCACGAAGGGCACTTTCGCCCTCACCGTGGAACGCCTCTCCGGCGGCCCGCTCTACGCCTCGCGCACGCTGCGGCAGGAGGAGGGCGGCATCCCGATGTTCACGATCCAGACCCTCCCGGACGACAAGGGCATGGTCGAAGTCCCGGACGCCGAGCAGGACCTGGACGTGCTGGTGGACTGAGCCGGCCGGCGCGCGGGCCGCAGTCAGTCCTGGCCGTAGTGCGGATCGACCGACTCCGGGGCGACGCCGAGGAGTTCGGCGACCTGTTCGACGATCACCTCGTGGACCAGCAGCGCCCGCTCGTCGCGGTTCTTCGTACGGATCTCGACCGGGCGGCGGTAGACGACGATGCGGTCCGGCCGCCCGCCGCCCGTGACGAGCCTGCCGAGGGGCACCCCGCCGTCGTCCTCCCAGCCGGCGGGAGCGCTGCCGCCGCCCGGGACGTCGAGGACGGCGAACTCGACGCCGGAGAGCTGCGGCCAGCGGCGCTCCAGGCGGGTGGCGGACTCGTGCACCAGGTCGACGAAGGCGTCCGAGCGGCTCACCGCCAGCGGCACCTGGGGCGGCGCCACGGGGCCGCGCATGCCGCGACCGTGGCGGTCACGGGTGCGCCCGCGCGGCCGCGGCGGGGGCCCGGGGGGCGGTGCCGGTCGTTCTGTGTGCTCCATCACCGACGAGCGTAGCTCTCGCCGGGCCCGCCGCAGACCATCCGCGGGCAACCCCGGGAATGTCGTGAAGTGAGCGGTCGGCGGTGGAATCGGCCCGGGGATGAGCGGGCCGACGTCCGCCGAAACCGGTGGGATTGGCACGATTTGCAGCGAGGGCTGATCACTTGCAACGTCGTGCGGGCCCGCGATGTGACCGACGTCGCAGGTCAACTCGGCCACACGCGACCGGCTTCGCACCGGACGGCGGGCGACACGGGTGGGTGACGCGATGGCGAGTCGTCGCGGCCCGCTCAGGAGTGCGGTACCGTCCAACGTCGTGAGCCCTGTACGTCGCTGTTCGCGCACCGCCTGCGGCCGTGCCGCCGTGGCGACGCTCACCTACGTCTACGCCGACTCCACGGCCGTCCTCGGCCCCCTCGCGACGTACGCGGAACCGCACTGCTACGACCTGTGCACGGAGCACTCCGAGCGGCTCACCGCCCCGCGCGGCTGGGAGGTCGTCCGGCTCGCGGTCCCCTCCGGCCCCGCGCGGCCCAGCGGCGACGACCTGGAGGCCCTGGCCAACGCCGTACGCGAGGCCGCCCGCCCGCCCCGCCCCGCCGCCGACGGCGACGGCATGGCCGGCGCCGCCCCGCGCGCCGCCGCCCCCGGCGGCCGGGACGCGGATCCCATGGAGGTCGCCCGCCGCGCCCACCTGCGGGTCCTCCGCTCCCCGGAGGGCTGACCGCCGCGGCGCCCCCGGCGGCCCGGGACGGCGCGTGCCCACCCCATCGCGTACTGTGCAAGCCTCAGCAGCGTGCGAAGGGCGGTAAACCGTGACCGATCTCTCGACGATCGTGAAGGCGTACGACGTACGCGGCGTCTTCCCCGAGCAGCTCGACGAGCCGCTCGTCGAGCTCTTCGGCGCCGCCTTCACCGAGACCACCGGCGCCGGCAGGATCGTCGTCGGCCACGACATGCGCCCCTCGTCGCCCGCGCTGGCCGCCGCCTTCGCGCGCGGCGCCGTCGCCCGCGGCGCGGACGCCGTCCTCATCGGCCTGTGCTCCACCGACCAGCTGTACTTCGCCAGCGGCCATCTGGGCCTGCCCGGCGCCATGTTCACCGCCAGCCACAACCCCGCCCGGTACAACGGCATCAAGATGTGCCGCGCCGGCGCCGCCCCCGTCGGCCAGGACACCGGACTCGCCGAGATCCGCGCCAGGGTCGAGCGGTGGCAGGCCGAAGGCCCGCCCGCGCCGGTCGCCGGGCCCGGCACCGTCACCGAGACCGACCTCCTCGACGCCTACGCCGCCCACCTGCGCTCCCTGGTCGACCTCGGCGCCGTACGGCCGCTGAAGGTCGTCGTCGACGCCGGCAACGGCATGGCGGGCCACACCGTGCCCAGCGTCTTCGAGGGCCTGCCCGTCGACGTCGTCCCCCTGTACTTCGAGCTGGACGGCACCTTCCCCAACCACGAGGCCAACCCGCTCGATCCGAAGAACATCACCGACCTGCAGGCCGAGGTCCGCAAGACGGGCGCCGACGCCGGCCTCGCCTTCGACGGCGACGCCGACCGCTGCTTCGTGGTGGACGAGAAGGGCGACCCGGTCCCGCCGTCCGCGATCACCGCGCTGGTCGCCGCGCGCGAGCTGGCGCGCACCGGCGGTGGCACGGTCATCCACAACCTCATCACCTCCTGGTCCGTGCCCGAGGTCGTCAGGGAGAACGGCGGCACCCCCGTACGCACCCGCGTCGGCCACTCCTTCATCAAGGAGGAGATGGCCAGGACGGGCGCCATCTTCGGCGGCGAGCACTCCGCGCACTACTACTTCCGCGACTTCTGGAACGCCGACACCGGCATGCTCGCCGCGCTGCACGTCCTCGCCGCGCTCGGCGGCCAGGACGGGCCGCTGTCGCAGCTCGTCGCCGCCTACGACCGCTACGCGGCCTCCGGCGAGATCAACAGCACCGTCGCGGACCAGGCCGGCCGGCTCGCGGCGGTCCGGGCCGCGTACGCGGGGCGCGAGGGCGTCACGATCGACGAGCTGGACGGGCTGACGGTCACCGGCGACGGCTGGTGGTTCAACCTGCGGGCGTCCAACACGGAGCCGCTGCTGCGGCTGAACGTGGAGGCGGGCGACACGGAGACGATGGCGCGCGTGCGGGACGAGGCGCTGGCGCTGGTACGGGGCTGAGCCGGCCGGGTCCGCCGCGCGGGGCCGGGGCGCGGCCCGCCGCAGCCCGGCGGGCCGGTCCGTCAGGGGCGCGATACCTGGAGAACGGGTCTTACCCCGCCCGCACGCCCCCGCCCGCACGCCCCCGCCCGCACGCCCCCGCCCGGCGCCACCGGCCCGCGCGGGGGCACGCCCGCACCCCCGGCGGTAGGCTGGCGGCTGCCGCCCGCACGCACAGCCGGGAACGGCCGGTGCGGCCGGGCGGCCCGCACCGCCGCAGCCAGCCGAAGGGGACGTACATGCCGGTCGACGCCAGCCTCCTGGAGATCCTCGCCTGCCCGGCGTGCCACGCCCCGCTGCGCGAGAGCAAGGACGGCGCGGCCGGCGACGGCGCCTCCGACGCCCCCGGCGAGCCCGAGCTGCGGTGCACCTCCGACACCTGCGGCCTCGTCTACCCCGTGCGCGACGAGATCCCCGTCCTGCTCGTGGACGAAGCCCGCCGCCCCGCCTAGGCCCGCCGCCATGCTCGACGAGACGCTGCTCGACAACCCCGAGGAACTCGGCCGCGCCGACGCCCGCGGCCTGCTGCGCGGCGTCGCCCAGGCCGGCGCCCAGGTCCGGGTCGCCGCCCGCCAGGCCGCCGAGTCGGACCTCGCCCGGGTCCGCCCCGACGGCCGCCCCCGGGCGCTGCTCGTCGCCGCCCCGGGATGTGTCGCGGACACCACCGCCGACCTGCTGCGCGCGCTGACCGGCGGCGCCTGCCCCGTCGCCGCCCTGCGCCCCACCGGCGCCCGCCCGGAGCCCAGCGCCCTGACCTGGACGCTGCCCGGCTGGGCCGGCCCGTACGACCTGCTGCTCATCGCCACCGACTACGGCCGCGAGCCCGGCCTCACCGCTCTCGTCGAGCAGGCGTACCGGCGCGGCTGCACCGTCGCCGCCGTCGCCCCCCGCACCTCCGCGGTCACCGAGATCGTCACCTCCCGCGGCCTCGCGCTGCCGCTGCTGCGCGCCCCCGGCGAGCAGATCGAGACCGGCGGCCTCTGGCCGCTGCTCACGCCGCTCCTCGCGCTCGCCGACCGCATCGGGCTGCTCACCGCCCCCGACGACGTCCTCGCCCGCGTCGCCGACCGCCTCGACATCGTTGCCGAGCGCTGCGGGCCGGCCACCGAGACGTACGCGAACCCCGCCAAGACCCTCGCGGCCGAGCTGGCCGAGTCGCTGCCGCTGCTGTGGAGCGAAGGCCCGCTCGCGGGCGTCGCCGCGCAGTACTTCGCCCACCGGCTGGCCGCCGTCGCCGGCCGCCCCGCGCTGCCCGCGGCGCTGCCCGACGCGCTCGCCGCGCACGGCATGCTGCTGTCCGAGTCGTTCACCTCCGGCGCCGACCCCGACGACATCTTCCGCGACCGCGTCGACGAGCCCGCCGCGCTCCGCGCCCGCGTCGTCCTGCTCCACGAGGACTCCGCCGACGGCTCCCGCACCCCCCGGGAGGCCGCACCGGCCGCCCGGGAGCTGGCCGCCGCCCAGGGCACCCCCGTCAGCGAGCTGGAGCCCTCCGACGGCGCCCCCCTGGAGGCCGCCGGCGAACTGCTCGCGACCGCCGACTTCACCGCCGTTTACCTCGCCCTGGCTGCAGGTTCCGCCTGAACCGTACGAAGATGGCCCCATGGACCGCCTGAACAACACCGTCCGCCCGTACGCCTGGGGCTCCACCACCGCCATCCCCGAGCTGCTCGGCACCGACCCGACCGGCGAACCGCAGGCCGAGCTGTGGATGGGCGCCCACCCCGGCGCCCCCTCGCGCGTCGACCGCGGCGCCGGGCCCGTACCGCTGGACGGGGTGATCGACGGCGACCCCGGGGCCGAGCTGGGCGCGCCGACGGTGGCGCGCTTCGGGCCCCGGCTGCCGTTCCTGCTGAAGGTGCTGGCCGCCGCCGCCCCGCTGTCCCTCCAGGTCCACCCCGACCTCGCGCAGGCCCGCGCCGGCCACCGCGGGGAGGAGGAGCGCGGCGTCCCCGCCGACGCGCCCGAACGCAACTACAAGGACGCCAACCACAAGCCCGAGCTGATCTGCGCCCTCACCCTCTTCGAGGGCCTGTGCGGCTTCCGCCCGGCCGCTGCCGCCGCCGACCTGCTCGACGGCCTCGGCGTCGACGGCCTCAAGCCGTACGCGGACGCCCTGCGCGCCCAGCCCGAGGAGGACGCGCTGCGCGAGGTGTTCGCCGGCGTGCTGCGCGCCGACCGCGCCGAGCTGGCGCCCACCGTCGACGCCGCGGGCCGGGCGGCGGAGAGGCTGGGCACCACCGGCTCCCCGCACGCCGGCGACTACGCCGCCTACGGCGCCCTGGCCCGCACCTGGCCCGGCGACCCCGGGGTCATCGCCGCCTTCCTGCTCAACGTCGTCCGCCTGCAGCCCGGCGAGGCGCTCTTCCTCGGCGCCGGCGTCCCGCACGCCTACCTTGACGGCGTCGGCGTCGAGATCATGGCCAACTCCGACAACGTGCTGCGCTGCGGCCTCACGCCCAAGCACGTGGACGTGCCCGAGCTGCTGCGGATCGTGTCGTTCACCCCCGCGGCCCCCGAGGTGCTGCGGGCCGGACCCGACGGCGGGTACGCCGTGCCCGTCGACGACTTCCGCCTCTACCGCCACGACCTCGACGAAGGCCCCGTCACCGTGGAGACCCCGGCGGCGGGCGCGGGCCCGCAGATCCTGCTGTGCACCGACGGCAGCGCCGAGCTGACCAACGCGGCGGGGGAGCACCTGGCCCTGCACCGCGGCGAGTCGGCCTTCGTCCCGGCCGCCGACGGCACGCTCCACGCCACCGGCTCCGGCACGCTCTTCCGCGCCACGACCGCCGCCTGACCGCCGGGCTGCCTGACCGCCGGCCCGGCGGACCGCCGGGCCGGCCCCGGGTTGTCCACAGCCGCACCCGGCGAGGCTTGCGCCCTCCTGCCGCGGTGCTGACAGAATGTGCCGCCGTGACGGGGCGCGGCCCAGCGGCGCCCCGCGGAGGAACGGAAGGAGCCGGCGGCACATGGCTGCAGGCGGCGGTACGAAGGCGATCCTCGCGGCGCTCTGCGCCAACCTGTCGATCGCGGCTGCGAAGTTCGTGGCATGGGCCTTCAGCGGCTCGTCCTCCATGCTCGCCGAGGCCGTGCACTCCCTCGCCGACTCCGGGAACCAGGCGCTGCTCCTCCTCGGCGGCAAGCGCGCCAAACGGGCGGCCACCAAGGAGCACCCCTTCGGGTACGGGCGCGAGCGCTACGTCTACGCGTTCCTCGTCTCCATCGTGCTCTTCACCGTCGGCGGCCTCTTCGCGGTCTACGAGGGCTACCACAAGATCGAAGACCCGCACGAGATCGACCACTGGTACTGGCCGGTCGGCGTCCTCGTCTTCGCGATCATCGCCGAGACCTTCTCCTTCCGCACCGCCATCAAGGAGTCCAACGAGGTACGGGGCGGCCAGAGCTGGTGGCAGTTCATCCGCCGCGCCAAGGCGCCCGAGCTGCCCGTGGTGCTGCTGGAGGACCTCGGCGCGCTCGTCGGCCTCATCCTGGCCCTGTTCGGCGTCAGCATCGCCCTCGCCACCGGCGACGGCGTCTGGGACGGCGTCGGCACGGTGTGCATCGGCGTCCTGCTGCTCATCATCGCCGTCATACTCGCCGTGGAGACCAAGAGTCTGCTCCTGGGCGAGGGCGCCAGCGACGCCGACGTGGCGGCCATCGGCGCCGCGCTCGTCGACGGCGACGCCGTCACCCGCGTCATCCACCTCAAGACCCTCTACCTGGGCCCGGACGAGCTGCTGGTCGCCGCCAAGATCGCGGTCCAGCACGACGACACCGCGGGCGAGGTGGCCCGGGCCATCGACGCCGCGGAGGCCCGGGTGCGCGAGGCCGTGCCGGTCGCCAGGATGATCTACCTGGAGCCGGACATCGCGCGGGCGAAGACGGACACGTGAAGACGGAGACGTAAGCGACAGCCGCCCAGGAGCCGCCCGCACGCCCGGACGGATGCCCGCACGCCGGCCGACCGGCGGAAACCCGCCGGCCCTCCCGCCGCCTCCGCCCCGGACCGCCGTCTCAGCGGGTGTCCGGTCCGCGGGATGGCCGGTTCCCGTCGCCAACCCGCCCCCGCGGCGAGGGTCGCCTGCGGTAGATTCGGGGTGCAGAACCAGACGTCGCTGCTGATGGCGATCGGGTGGCCCGCCAGCGGGCCGGCCGAGGGGGAGAGAGGGCCTCCGGCGGACTGGGCGCAGCGGGACAGGTATGTCCGTACGCGTAGGCGCACGCGCCACGCGCATCCCGCCTGCGCTCAGGGAATCCGACCACCCTCAAGGAGTGACGACGTGACTTCCACGACCACCGCCACGAGCCCGGACTTCAAGGTCGCGGACCTGTCCCTGGCCGCCTACGGCCGCAAGGAGATCCAGCTCGCCGAGCATGAGATGCCCGGCCTCATGGCCATCCGCAGGGAGTACGCCGAGGCCCGCCCCCTCGCCGGCGCCCGCATCACCGGCTCGCTGCACATGACCGTGCAGACCGCGGTGCTCATCGAGACCCTGACCGCCCTCGGCGCCGAGGTCCGCTGGGCCTCCTGCAACATCTTCTCCACCCAGGACCACGCCGCCGCGGCCGTTGCCGTCGGCCCCGAGGGCACCCCCGACGCCCCCGGCGGCGTCCCCGTCTTCGCCTGGAAGGGCGAGACGCTGGAGGAGTACTGGTGGTGCACGGAGCAGGCCCTGACCTGGCCCGGCGCCGACACCGGCGGCCCGAACATGATCCTCGACGACGGCGGCGACGCCACCCTCCTCGTCCACAAGGGCGTCGAGTTCGAGAAGGACGGCAAGGTCCCCTCGCCCGACACCGCCGAGAGCGACGAAGAGCGCGTCATCCTGCAGCTGCTCACCCGCACCGTCGCCGAGACCCCGCAGAAGTGGACCCGGCTCTCCTCCGAGATCCGCGGCGTCACCGAGGAGACCACCACCGGCGTCCACCGGCTCTACGAGATGCACCAGGCCGGCACGCTGCTCTTCCCGGCCATCAACGTCAACGACTCGGTGACCAAGTCGAAGTTCGACAACAAGTACGGCTGCCGCCACTCCCTCGTGGACGGCATCAACCGCGCCACCGACGTCCTCATCGGCGGCAAGACCGCCGTCATCTGCGGCTACGGCGACGTCGGCAAGGGCTGCGCCGAGTCCCTGCGGGGCCAGGGCGCCCGGGTCATCGTCACCGAGATCGACCCGATCTGCGCCCTGCAGGCCGCCATGGACGGCTACCAGGTCGCACGGCTGGAGGACGTCGTCGAGACCGCCGACATCTTCGTCACCGCCACCGGCAACAAGGACATCATCCTCGCCGAGCACATGCAGCGCATGAAGCACCAGGCGATCGTCGGCAACATCGGCCACTTCGACAACGAGATCGACATGGCCGGCCTCGCCAAGCTGCCCGGCGTGGTCAAGGACGAGGTCAAGCCGCAGGTGCACACCTGGACCTTCCCCGACGGCAGGGTCCTCATCGTCCTCTCCGAGGGCCGCCTGCTGAACCTCGGCAACGCGACGGGCCACCCGTCGTTCGTCATGTCCAACTCCTTCGCGAACCAGACGATCGCCCAGATCGAGCTGTTCACGAAGACCTCCGAGTACCCGACCGGCGTCTACGTGCTGCCCAAGCACCTCGACGAGAAGGTCGCCCGCCTCCACCTCGACGCCCTCGGCGTCCGGCTCACCGAACTCCGGCCGGAGCAGGCGTCGTACATCGGCGTGAAGGTCGAGGGCCCGTACAAGCCGGACCACTACCGGTACTGACCCTCCCGCCGCCCGCCCGGAACGCCCCGGGCGGGCGGCGACGCGTCCGCGCCCGACGCCCGCGTAGGGTGCCGGACATGCCGCGCGGACGCTACTCACTCCACGACCCGTACGACGGCACCCCGCTGGGCGACGAGCACTTCCAGTGCGCCCCCGGCGCCTCCGGCTGGCGCTACACCGCCCGGACCACCGCGCCCGACGGCACGCCCACCGGCTCCGTCGACCTCACCATCGACCACCTCGGCCGCCCCGTCCGCCTCGAACTCCACGCCGCCGGCTGGCAGGTCCGCGGCGCGGCCCTGGACGGCGTCACCTGGGTCCGCTCAGACCCCGAGGGCACGACGGCCCGCGAAGGCAACGCCCGCGCCCAGGGCTTCACGGGCACCTCCCCGGCGTTCCTCGTCGCCACCACCCGACTCCTCACCCCACCCCCCGCCCCCTCCCCCCAACGCCTCCGCCTCGTCGCCCTCACCCACCCCGTGCTCGCCCCGCGCACCCTGGACCAGGCGTGGACACGCACGGGCGAGGACGCCCACGAGGCCGACACAGGCGTGCTCCGCGTCACGAACTACCAGGTCAGCGACCTGGAGACGGGCGAGCAACACCCGGTCCACATCGCCGGCGACGTGGTCCTGGCCGCCCCCGGCGTCGAGCTGGAAGAACTCGACACACCGCCCAACTCGCTGGACGCCTGAGGGCGATTCGCATCGCGCGCGGTTGACCTGGTACTGTTCACGTCGCTCCAGCCGGAGGGCGAGACACCTCCGAAGCAGAGCACCCTCTGAACTACCGGAGCGGGAGCGGGAATTCGCACCGAAAAAGGTCTGGTAAGGTTCAGAACACCGAAGGGAAACGCCCGGAGAAGCCCGGTGAGGGTTTTGATGGAAGTGTCCGTTCTTTGAGAACTCAACAGTGTGCCAAGTAGTCGATGCCAAGTGTTTGTGAAACACAGCATTACAGCAGTAGCGAGGCAGACTCGTTCTGTGGTGCTTTGATTCTGGTTGAAGCATTTACGGAGAGTTTGATCCTGGCTCAGGACGAACGCTGGCGGCGTGCTTAACACATGCAAGTCGAACGATGAACCGGTTTCGGCCGGGGATTAGTGGCGAACGGGTGAGTAACACGTGGGCAATCTGCCCTGCACTCTGGGACAAGCCCTGGAA
>AZWL01000044.1 GCA_000514715.1 Streptomyces sp. CNH099
CGGATCATGATCGAGGGCAAGCGGCTGCGGATTGGCACCCCGCATGTCGGGAAGATCGTGACGGTCATCCTGGAGGACACCTGCTACCGCGTCCTCGACGGAGAGACCGAGCTGTCCACTCACCCGCGCACCGACGACAAGCCGACCACCAGAGTCAGGGCACTCAACCGCACCGAGCAGTAGCGACTGTCCAGCATCTCCCGAGGACATCAGCTATGTCCTGGAGCCAACCTGTCCAAGATCACGTGGGACCTCACACCGTCACATCAGGCCCGGGGGCATTGGGCAGGACCCGTTCGAGGGCTGGCTGCTGTAGGGGGCGGCGTGCAGCAGGTAGTCCCCTATGAGCCGGTGTCTGATCGTGTGCGGCTCGTGGTGGGTTCCTGCGCCGGCGTAACCGCCGTGAACGCTCCCCGCTAGGATCCGTGTCATGATTCGCGCAGCTGTCTTCGATGTCGGCGAATGCCTGGTTGATGAGACGAGAGAGTACGGGATCTGGGCTGATTGGCTTGGTATTCCCCGGCACACGTTCGCCTCGATGTTCGGTGCCGTCATCGCGCAGGGGCGTGACTATCGCGAGACCTTCGAGGAATTTCGGCCCGGCTTCGACCTCTACGAGGAGCGTGAGAAGCGGGCCGCCGCGGGCCACCCGGAGATCTTCGGCGAAGAGGACCTGTATCCGGACGTGCGGGACACGTTCGCGGCCCTGCGTGCGGACGGTCTGTGGCTCGGCATCGCCGGGAACCAGACAGTACGTGCTGGCCAGATTCTGCGGGAACTCTTCGCGGCAGACGTAGATCTGATCGGGACGTCCGACGACTGGGGCGCCAGCAAGCCCGATCGTGCATTCTTCGACCGCGTCGCGGACGCCGCTCCGGTTGAGCCCGCCGAGATCCTGTACGTCGGCGATCGCGTCGATAACGACCTACGCCCTGCCGTAGCCGTCGGCATGCAGACTGCTCTCGTGCACCGTGGCCCGTGGGCCACCATTCAGTGGAGCACGACGGAAGCTCTGAACTCGCCGACCTTCCGCGTCGAGTCTCTGCTGGAACTGTCCGGGCTGATCCGCCGGTTCAACGAGCAAGGGCACTAACCGTGGTTGCCCAGTCGTAGAGGCGGTCGTCCAGCTCCCGTACGCACCGCTCGTGCTGATGCGGTACGAGTTGCCGCCGCACCTCACGGATCCGTTCCATGCCAACCGCGTACCACGTCACCTGCAGCTGATCCAGGGCCTGCGTCGCATACCGGCAAGCCGCTTCCGGCTTGTCGGCTACTGCCTCGACGGCGGCCAGGTCGGCGAGCACGACCGTGCGTTGCTTGTCCGCATCCGATGACAGGTCGTCCAGGACTGCGAGGAGCGTGGAGCGAGCCTGGGGGAGGTGACCGGCCGCCAGCTGCGTATTGCCCTTGAACGCGGCCAGCCGCACGCTGCCGAACCAGTCCATCCACTCCGGGCACACCCCGGTCGGCTCGCGAAGCACGTCCTCGGCGTGAGAGATGAGGCGGAGCGCGGTCCGCGGGTCCCCGCACCGGGTCTCGCATTCCGCCTCCACGGCATCCAGCCACGCCCAGAACTCGGCAGCGGCATCGGCGCGGCGGGTGTAGGTACGCGCGGCCGTCATGCGTTCCACGGCCTTGTCGCGCTCACCCGACCAGCCCGGAACGAACGCCATGTGCGCCAGTACGGCAGCGCCGAGCAGCGAGTCGTCCGCCTCCCCGGCGGCCTGCAGGGCGCGCAGCAGGGTGGCGTCAGCGCGCCCTGGTTCTTGCAGGTCAAAGAACTCGATCCGGCCAGCCAGCAGCCATGTCTCGGAGAGCGCCGCCGCGACGGCCTTGCGCGTCGCGCCAGCGGTTTCTTCCAGCAGGGCACAGCCGAGCGAAGCGTGAGCAGCGACGGCGGGGTGGAGAGTGGCGGGCGCCACGCTCCAGTACAGGTGCCGGTGTGACCGAGTAACTGCGCTGAAGTCCGCGGCGACGGATGCAGGCTGAAGCGTCTGCGATGCCGCCTTCGGCACTGCAGCTAGGCTGGGTACGCCCGTCAAGTGGTCGCGTCGTCCGTGGTGACTGGTGTCGTGACCGGCGGGTGGCGTGAAGCCGAGCGCCTCAAGACCGACTCCTAGCGCGCGGGTAAGGGCCCGCTGCAGATCAGGGTGGGGCCACGGAGGGTTGGCGGACTCCCACCGCTTCACCTGCCGGACCCCGACACGGAGTTCGTCCGCGAGCGCCTGCTGGGAGCTGTAACCGGCTGCAAGGCGCGCGGACTTGAGACGCGTATTGCCGGACGGTCGAGCCATCAGTACCTCCGAAACATGCGGTCCAAGAAGTGTCGCAGCACGCCCCCCGTATGGCTAGCTCACCCTCGAATTGGTGAAGGAAAGTCCCCTTCCGGTCGCCTATATGGCCCCTGAAAGTCCTCGTGCATAGTCGAAGTCCCCGACATGGTGGTGCCGTTCACCGAGATGGAGACGAGGGACCACCATGCAGCCAAAGCCGCCGTTAGCCGCTCTTGATGGCAGTTGACAGCGGAGCGGGCCTCGACCGTTGCTGGGCGAGAGCGTCCGGCACGACCACGACGAGCTGCGCCGCCGTGACCTTGGCCAGCCATGTGAGGGCGAGGGTGTCGATGCCCTGGGCTCCGCCGAGGTAGACGACGGTCTCGTCGTCGGTGGCGAAGGGAGCGAGGTAGACCGCGAAGAGCCGGGTGTAGTCGCCGTGGGGACGGTGTCCGGTCGAGCATGTGCCGGTGATCGTCACTGCCTGGTTCAACATCAACTTCGTGTCACAGGTTGTCATGGGCCGCTGCGTCGGCAGATTCGAGACGCTCACGATGTGGACCTGAACGATCTCACACCCGCTCGGCCGCACAGTCAGTCCGGCGTCGGGGCGCGAGCCTGGTCGCGGGGCGGCGGCATACTGCCGCGCCGCCGGCTCGTGCTTCGGCCCGTAGTTTCGATGAGGCGATTCGCATGAGAGAGAAGGACTGGGCATCGGCGGAGCTGACGGCGCCTGTCATCGACGTCAGTCGGCCGCATCCGGCGCGGATATACGACTTCTACCTCGGTGGCAAGGACCACTACGAAGTCGACCGCGTGGCTGCGGAGGCCGTGATGCGGCTGGCGCCGCGGGCCAGGCCGTCGCTGGCGAACCGCGCCTGGAGGCGCACACGCCGCCTGGAGAGCATTACTGAACGGTTCCTGTTCAACCGGTGTCGGCGGTTTAGCCGGAGTCAAGCGGTCCGACGTAGTGCCCCTGGGGCAGGAAGGGGCGGTCGGTCATCGTCCGAAGGCTTCGATGATGTGGTCGTCGAGGTCGGCGACGAAGTCTTCGCCGCGCCAGGGCCGCAGATGTCGGCGTGCGTGGTGCAGGCGGAGGGTGGGGACTCGGCCACCAGTGGTGGCTGCTGCGGTTACGCAGTCGTGAAGCAGTTCGACGGCTGCGCGGGGTTCGCCCATTGTTACCCGGGCCAGGGCTTGGTCGGTGCTGATGATCGTGCGCTGGACCCGTTCGCGCGCCGCGCTCAGCCTGCCTACTGCCTGGGCGAACTGGTCGTGGGCAGTGGCCGGGTTCCCGGCATACAGCTCGCACAGCCCTTCGAAGCCACGCAGGTGGGAGGCGGTGAAGCTCGTCGCTGCCGGATCGTCCGCGTCGCTCGTGTCGAGGTCGTGGTGGGCGAGCTGGAGCGCTCCTTGGGCGGGGCGTTGGTGGCCGGCGCGGGCGGCGAGTTCGGCCTGCAGGGCGTGGGTACGTGCGCGGACCTTGGTGCTGGCGCCGTTGCTGGCGTCGCGTACGGCCGCGTCGACCAGGCGTTGGGTGGTGTGCAGGCCAGGGGTGGAGTACAGCGTCGTGAGGGCGTGGCTCATGTGGACGGTGGCGCGTCGCCATCGGGGCAGGTGCGCGGCTTCTTCGGTGGCGCGGGTGTACTGGGCGCGGGCCGCGATGTCGTCGCGGACTTCGAAGGCGAGCCGGCCGGCCATGGTGTGGGCGGAGACGGCGATGTCACGCAGGGCGGGCAGCAACGGATCGGGAACGCCGGCGCTGAGCAGTCGCCGGCAGGCGTCGACGGTGGGCGCGAGCAGCAGCTGCAGCCGCGCGAAGGGCAGGCCGCCGATGTGGGCGTTGATGTCACTGACGGCGGCGCGCAAGCCGACGAGGAGGTCGTCGTCGGCCAGGGCGGGATCGGCCAGGGCGGCGGTGAGGCCGTCTTCGAGAGCGGGGGAGAGCAGCGCGAGCATGCCGGCGCCGGAGTCGGTGGCCGAGCGCACGAGCAGCTGGCGCAGTTCGGCCAGTGCTTGGGTGCCTTCGCCGAGGTGGGCGAGGGCGTCGAGGAGTTCGGCAAAGTCCGAGCCCGGCCCCAGCGCCAGGCCGCCGGTGGGCGTGCGGGCGTACAAGTGGGCCAGCAGCAACTGATAGCGATCGTCGGGGCGGGTGGGGCGGGTGCTCTCCCAGCGGGCCACCGACCGCTGCACGCCGGCGATCGACGGCAGCGACATGCCCGGCCGGCCGTGCTGTTCGGCAAGGTCGCGCAGCGCTCTGGCGGTGCCGGCCAGGGACAGTCCGCGTCGGCGCCGCAGATTCTTGAGCATCGCCGCACCGCGGGCCTTGTCGTCCATGGTCCTATCCTGCCCTTACACGGGCACGATCAGGCGGGGTTTGCCCAGCTCGGCCGTGTAGTTCAGGGTCTGCCACGTACCCGAGCCGGCGCCGCCGGTGTGCGGAAAGCCGATCGCCATCCTGCTGCGGTCGACCATGTACCGGTTGCGCGCGTGGTATGCCTCGGTGTTCAGCGCCGCGGCTCGCAGCTCGATGATCTGCATGATCCGCGCCCGATGGCGGTCGACCGCGGAGCGCGCCGCGTCGGGTTGCTGGGCGAGCGTGCCGGGCACGACCACGACGAGCTGCGCCGGGGTGGCCTCAGCCAGCCACGCGAGGGCCAGGGAGTCGATGCCCTTGGCTCCGCCGAGGTAGACGACGGTCGCGTCGTCGGTGGCGAAGGGCGCGAGGTAGGTGGAGAAGAGCCGGGTGTAGTCCCCGTGGGGGCGATGTCCCGTTGTGCGCGTGCCGGTGATCGTCACTGCCTGGTTCAACATCAACGTCGTGATCAACTTCGTGTCACAGGTTGTCATATGCCGCGGCGTCGGCGGGTTCGAGACGCTCACGTCGTGGACCTGAACGATCTCACACACGCTCGGCCGCACAGTCAGCCCGGCGTCGGGGCGCGAGCCGGATCATGCGGCGGCGTGCTGCAGTGCCGCGGCCGGTTCGACCTTCGGCCTGCAGTTTCGATGAGGCGATTCGCATGAGGGAGACACGACTTCCGCAGGATGAGCAGCCCGGCGGCTTCGATGTGACTCGGCCGCATCCGGCGCGGATGTACGACTACTACCTCCGTGGCAAGGACAACTATGCCGCGGGCCGCGAGGCCGCGGAGGAAGTGATGCGGCGGGCGCCGCAGGCCGCGCCGTCGGCTCGGGAGAACCGCGCCTGGATGCTCCGGGTGGTTCGCTACCTGGTCCGCGAGGAGGGCATCCGTCAGTTCCTGGACATCGGGACCGGAATCCCCACTGAGCCGAATCTGCATCAGGCGGCGCAGGAGGTCGCGGCGGAGTGTCGGGTGGTGTACGTGGATAACGACCCGGTCGTGCTGGCGCATGCCCGGGCGTTGATGGCCAGCACGGACGAGGGGCGCACTGAGTACATCGATGCCGACCTGCGTGAGCCGGAGGACATCCTGGCTCGCTCGGAGCTGCAGGTCGCACTGGACTTCTCCCGCCCGATCGCGCTGGTGATGTCCGCGGTGGGGCATTTCGTGGACGACTTGGCCAGGCTCCGCGAGATCGTGACGACGCTGTCGAAGCCGCTGGCACCGGGAAGCTGCCTGGCGCTCTCGCACGCCACGGCCGACTTCGATCCGGCGACGGCCGGCGCGGCGGCGGCTGTGTACGGGCAGTTACGGGCAACGGCGTCGATGACACCGCGTACGCACGCGGAGGTGCTGTCCCTCTTCGACGGGTGTGCGCTGGTGGAGCCCGGCGTGGTGCCGGTGAACGAATGGCGGCCGTACATTCCTGCTGCGGTCGGATCTGCGGAGTCGGCGTGGATCTACGGCGGCGTGGGTGAGATAGACGGGGGGACGGGAGCGTGAGCGCAGAGGCGCACGGTTTTCGGTGCCGGACCGTGGGGGAGCTGCCCGCTGCGCGCTGCGGCGGGTCGGTGTTCTGCGAGCCTTTGATCACTGATGTTTTTCATGCTGTTCCGGGCGGATCGTGTTTCATGTCCGCCGAGGATGACGGGGCTGCGGTGACGCCACCGAATGCGGCTCGGATCTATGACGCGATGCTGGGCGGGAGGGACAATTACCCGTCCGACCGGGCGGTCCTTGAGCGGGTGGAGAAGCTGTTTCCGCATGTGCGGACCGCTGCGGTGGAGAACAGGCGGTTCATGGCCCGGGCGGTGCGGTATGTGGCCGACCGGGGTGTGGATCAGTTCGTTGATATTGGCGCGGGTTTGCCGACGTCGACGCGGGGGTCTTGCCACCTCCATGAAGCTGTGCAGGAGGTGCGGCCCGCGTCGCGGGTGGTGTACGTGGACAACGATCCGAACGTCTACGCCTACGCGCAGGCGCTGATGCGCAGCACGGGGGCTGCTGGACGAGTGGGGTATGTGCTGGCGGATCTTCGGCAGCCGCGGGGTGTCTTGGACTCGCCGGAGTTTCGTGCGCTGGATCACGATCGGCCGATCGCGCTGAGTGTGGTCGCGGTGCTGCACTACTTGCAGGATAAGTCGCGGCCGTATCAGGTGATGCGTACGCTGATCGACGCGTTACCGGCGGGCAGCTGCGTGATCCTCACGTATGTCACCGCTGAGCTGCTGCCGGAGGACTCGGCTGCAGACATGGACGCGGTGGTGGAGTTGTACCGGGAGCTGGGCATCGAGGCCCAGGCCCGTTCCCGCGAGGAGGTCTTGGCCTTCTTCGACGGGCTGACTGTGGTGTCCCCCGGGCTGGTGCCGGTCCACCGCTGGCCCGACGAGGGCCACGCGGGCGGGTTGAGCGATGCGCAGGTCTGCTGCTTCGGCGGGGTGGGCGTCAAGCCGGGGCGGGGTGTGTCGTGACCGGTACCCGCAGGCGTGGCCGGTCCTCGGCGGCCCCTCCAGCACCAGCGCAGGAGGCTGGAGCGGTGCCCGGCGAGCCGGGGCCGGGCCCTGTCGGTGTCCTGGGTGTGCGGCGCCGGGTGCGGTTGTTGGCGTTGGCTGCTGCGTTGGCCGCGGGCGCGCAGGTGGCCATGGCCTGGTCCGTCCACGCGCACCGCCTTCTGGCCGCGCCGTGGGCGGTGGCCGCCGCGGCGGGTCTGGGCGCGGTGGTGGTCTGGCTCGGGGACCGCGAGGCACGGCAGATCGACAAGGAAACGCAGGCCGTGGTGGAGCACGTCCGCCAACAGGCAGTAGCGCAGGACCGCCAGCAGGTGGAGCAGGAACACCGGGAGGTGGAGAGCGAGCGGCGGGAGTTCGGTCAGTGGCTGAGCCGCTGGGCGTTGATGATTGAGGAGGGCGGCAAGGCCGTCGTGGTGGCGGTGGAGCACCTGCGGCGTGGTGAGCAGCCTGCCGCTGTTGTCCACCCGTCCGGGCCGCGGCCTGATGAGCCGATCCTGGCGTTCGAGTATGACCTGTGCGTATTCCGGGCCCAGGCGCTGGACGCGGTGGTGCAGGCGGCGACCCGGCCGGCAGGTCAGGCTCAGCAGGCGGCGGCGTTTGTGCACATCGCGCGGCGGCTGCAGACGCTGGCGACCCGGCAGTTGACGAAGCTGGATGACCTGGAGGACGACGTGGAGGACCCTGTCCTCCTCCACGGACTGTACGAACTCGATCACTTGGTGGTGTTGGCCAGGCGGCAGGTGGAGAGCATCGCGGTCCTCGGCGGCGCCGAGCCGCGCCGTGCGAAGGACCCGCTGCTGCTGGCCGGCGTGTTGCAGCAGGTGGCCGCTGAGATTGCTGAGTTCCGCCGGGTGCGCGTGGTGCATACGCAGCTCGACGTCGCCTTGCCTGGCTTCGCGGTGCCGGGGGTGATCCACTTGCTCGCCGAGCTGGTGGAGAACGCGACGAAGTTCTCTCCTCACGGCACTCAGGTGGAGGTGCGCGTCGAGCTGGTCACCACCGGTGTGGCCGTCACGGTCGAAGACCGGGGTCTGCGCATGAAGCCGGACAAGCTCGCTCACATGAACTCCCTGCTGGCTGCCCCGAGTGAGATCGACAAGGACGAGCAGTTGCGCCAGGGGCGCATAGGGCTGCCGGTCGCCGCCCTCCTCGCGCAGCGGTACGGCATCCACGTCGAGCTGCGGGACAGCGTTCTGGGCGGCACACAGGCCCTGGTCCTGCTGCCCCACCGCCTGCTCACCACCCTCGACACCGCCCCGCCTCACCTGCCCGCAACGCCCGCGGGGCCGCCGCAGGCTGCGGCCATCGCGGCCTGCGGCGGCAGCCGCTTGCCGCCCCAGGGCGAGCCGCAGCCCGCTCAGGTCGCCGCGCCGGGCGTCGGCGCGCACCCGTACGCGGAGGGCGCCGTGGGCGTGGGGTCGGCGGAGGCTTCGGGCAGACCGGAGTTGCCCAGGCGCAGCGAGGCTCAGCCGCCGCAACGCGCGCCGGACGCACCGGCGAGCCGTGCCCGAGGGCACGCCCGGCCCGCCAACCCGGGCAACCCGCGGTTGCTCGCGCAGTTCACCGCAGGGACAGGGCCCAGTGGCCCTGACCCCGCGCCCCCGGGCTTGGCCGATCCCACCCCCTGACACCCCCTCCTGCCAAGACCCCCATCGATTTGCCCGGCCCCCTGCCGGACACCAACGCATCGGAGCATCAGATGGAAGGCGAGACCACGGCCAGCGCGCCCCTTGGGGCCCCCACCCTTATCAACCTGGCCGGACCGGCCGGCACGGGAAAGGACCTGAGCTGGCTGCTGGAGCGGTTCTTGCGCACGGTGCCGGGCACGACCGCCGCGGTGCTGGTGTCCCGGGACGGGATCAAGAAGGCCGACGCAGGACTGGAGGACGGCAAGGTCGACCGGCTCTGCGCGATCGTCGCAGGCATGCACTCACTCGGCCTCGGCCTGGGGTCGCTGAAGAACTCGGACGGCGAGTTGCGGAACGTGGCAGTCGAGCACGACGCCCTGATCTTCTTTGCGGTCAGCGCCGGCGCGGGAAGCCTCCTGGGCGTGCTGGCCGAACCCGGCACGGACGCGGGCATGATCGGGCACGAGACGCTCCAGCTCGTCCAGTCTGTCGCCGAGGAACTGGGCACCCCGCCGCGTCACGCCCCAGCGGCCGACGACGGGGCAGGGGCGTGAAGTGGCTGGCGAAGGCCCCGCGTGGTCCACCGACCCCGGCCCCGTGGTGCGCCCGTACGCGCTCACCCGCGGCAGGACTCGCCCGGCCCACGCGATGCGGATGCATTCAAGGCTTCTGACCCTCCCCAGCCCTGCCGCGCGCCAGGTGGTCACGCCCGAGGCCAGGCGCGTCGTGCAGTTGTGCCGCGGCCACGGCTGCGCGGTCGCGGAGATCGCCGCCACCTTGGGCCGCCCGGTGCACGTCACCAAGATCCTCTTATCCGACCTAATCGACAGCAACGTCCTGATGATCCAGCCCGCCGAAGACGGCGCCGACCCGACCGACCCGAACTTCCTTGGAGAGATCCTTGCCGGTTTACGACGACTCCCCGACCGGGCAGGCACCTGAGCCGGCGCCGACGGTCGACGCGAAGATCGTGATCGCGGGCGGCTTCGGCGTCGGAAAGACCACCCTGGTCAAGTCGGTCAGCGAGATCACCCCGCTGACCACCGAAGAGACCCTGACCAGCGCCGGCACCGAAGTCGATGACCTGGCAGGCATCGAGGCCAAGACCGCCACCACCGTGGCCATGGACTTCGGCCGCATCACCCTGACCACCCCGCGGCGGCAGATGGTGCTGTATCTGTACGGGACCCCCGGCCAGGAGCGGTTCCTGTTCACCTGGGACGACCTGTCCTACGGCGCCATCGGCGCCGTGGTACTGGTCGACACCCGACGCTTGGCGGACGCCTTCGTCCCCGTCGAGTTCTTCGAACACCGAATGCCGTTCGTCGTCGCGGTCAACGAGTTCGAAGGCGCCCTCTACCGCTACCACCCCGAAGAGGTCCGCACCGCGTTGGAGATACCTCCCGATGTGCCGGTGCGGGCATGCGACGCCCGCGACCGACACTCCGCGGCCGGAGTGCTGGAACACCTCCTGATGCACGCCCTTGCCGTGGCCGAAGGCCGCACCCACCGCCGATCCCTGACCGCCACCACCGCCCTGGGAGCCCGCACATGATCACCTTCGATGCCGACAACGGCCTGCACCGCCCGGCCCCAGACGCCGACGCCCAGCGCCGCTTACAACGGCTGCACGACCTCGGCCTCGACGGGCCCGACGAGGTCTTCGACACCCTCGCAGCCCGCCTGGCTGAGGCCGCCGACGCCCCGTACGCCATGGTCAACATCCGTACGCCCGCAGGGCAGAGCTTCGTCGGCCTGCACAACCCGCCCGCCGACGACCTCCTCGGCGGCCTGCCGCGGGTAGGCCGAACGATGGAACACCAGCACGGCTACTGCCCGGTGGTCATGCACCGAGGCAAGCCCTTGGTGCTCCCCAACGTGTTCGCCTCCCCGCGATTCGCAGGCAACCCGGTGGTCGACATGATCGGCATCCGCTCCTACGCCGGAGCCCCCCTCCGAGACGAAAAGACCGGACTCGTGCTGGGCACCGTGTGCTGGGTCGGCACCTCAGAACGCGACTTCTCCACCGCCGACGCTCACCTCGACCTGATCAAAGCCCACCGCGACACAGCGATGGAGCTGATCTACACCCGTGCCGCCCACCTCACCACCACCCCGCCGGGCACGGCCGACGCAGCCACAAGCCCGGACGCAGTACCGCAGTAGAACTGCACCCGCCACGGCACACCTGCGCCGACAGCCGAGACCAGCGACCCGAGCAAGCCGAGAAGGAAAGGGGTACCGATGACCTCGACGACCGCCTTGTTCCTGACCGACGAGCACGAGGCCCTGCGCACCAAGATCCGCACCTACGCCGAAACCGAGATCGCCCCCCGCGTGGCGGAGATGGAAGCCCACCGTCACGTGGACCAGGACCTGTCCGCACGGATCGCCCGGCAGGGCTGGATCGGCGCCACCATCGACCCCGCTTACGGCGGCATGGGCGCCGGGCACCTGGCGAAGACCCTCATCATCGAGGAGATCTCGCGGGTCAGCGGCGCGATGGGCGCGATGGTCCAGGCGTCCCAGCTCGGCACCGCCAAGATCATTTACTACGGCTGTGACGAGCAGCGCAAGACCTGGCTGCCGCGCATAGCCGCCGGCACCTGCCTGCCCACGATCGCCGTCACCGAGGCCGACTCCGGCAGCCACGTCCTGGGCATGCAGGCCACCGCCCGCCGCGACGGCGACGACTACATCCTGTCGGGCCGGAAGGTCTACATCGGCAACAGCCACATCGGTGACCTTCACGGCGTCGTGGTCCGTACCGGGCCCGGCTCGCGCGGGCTGTCCGCGTTCCTGGTCGAGGCCGACCGGCCGGGGCTGTCCCTGGGCCCGCACCGGCCGGCGATGGGCCTGCACGGCTTCTCCTTCGGCGAGCTATTCCTCGACGGCTGCCGGGTGCCGGCTAGCAACATGATCGGCGCGGAAGGCGAGGGCCTGGACGTCGCTTACTCCTCCAGCGTGCTGTACGGCAGGCCGAACCTCGCCGCCGTCGCGCTGGGTATCCACCAGGCCATCATCGAGCAATCCGTCGCCGTCGCCGAGAGACGCATCCGCCACGGCCAGCCGCTGGCCGAGCTGCCCACGATCCAGCAGCGGCTCGGGCGGATGCAGTCGAGGCTGACGACCGCTCGCACTGTGCTGTACGACGCCGTACACAAGCTCGACCTCGGCCTGCCGTGCGACGACGAGCTGATCAACGCCAAGCACACCGGCGTCGAGGCCCTACTGGCCACCGCACAGGACGGAATGCGGCTGCACGGCGCAGCCGGGCTGTACCCGGACCAGCCGATGGAGCGGTTCTTCCGCGACGCGCAGCACGTCGAGCCACCAGCCGGCACCGACGACATCCAGCTCCACCGCCTCGGCGAGAAGGCCCTCGGCCGCACCCGCGGCCAATGGTCCCAGCGTCACGCCCCTCCGCAGCCGACGACATCGAAAGCCGCCCCCGCACTGCGCCCAACCACACCATCCGCAACGAGCTGACGAGACACCCATGCCCCTCAACCACGACCACCCCGACTCTCCTGACCCGCCCGGAACCTGCGACACGGTCACGGTGATGCCGCTGACCGGCCCGTATCTGCCGCCCCCTCAGCCGGCAGCGCCTCTGCTGGCACTGGAAGCCGTACCCGGCGCCAGAGCGACCACCCTGGCCTGCCAGCTTGCCCGCCAGCTGGCCGATCTGCGCGGCGGGACGGCCGTGCCCACGGTGGTCCACCTCGTGCCGGACTTCGTCCGCACCTGGCCCGCGATGGCCACCACCGGCACCCGGAGGCCCTTACCGCAGCTGGCCCGCCACGCCGCCGGGCTGCTCGACGCCTCCGACACCATCCGACGCCACCTCCAAGCCGGCCCCGTGATCGCCAACAGGCACCTCTCGTCTCTCCTGGTGTGCCACGCAGCTGCCAGCGGCGCGACGATCTCGCAGGCGCAAGCGGTACTAGCCCCCGTCCGGGGGTACCTGGCGATACCGACACGCACGATCTACCTCATGACCTCCGCCCAGACGCTGCGTCGGCGGCTTGAGGCCAAGACCGATCTCACGCCCTTCTCGCAGGGCCTGCTCCACGTCCACGGCCGGCTCGAACAGGTCCAAGACCACCTCGCCGTCCTAGCCGCCGCCGACCAGGACAGCGTGGTGCTCGACGCTGACGGCCAGACACCCGAAGAGATCGCCGAGGAGATCATCCGCACGATGCAGGAGAGACCCGCTGACGCCGACATGGCCCTGCAGACCTGACGGTCGGCAAGCTCCCCTCCCGTGCACTGGGCCGCCGAGAGGGGACCGGGCGGAGCACCAGACGGCGATGCTCCGCCCCTGGGCCCGCGGTCGCCGACCGCGCGCCGCGTCCGGCATCGAGGTTCCCCCCGTACCTCCGCCGGATGCCGGCCGACCGGCCGGCGCCGCGGGCCCGCCGGGACGCACCCGCTGGGGAGTGCTCGTGCGTCCCACTGCGCCAACGCCCTCCGCTCGGGCGGGGGCACGGCGCAAACCGCGCCGTGCCCGCGGAGCACACCTACAGCTTCGCGGGCACGGCCGACGGCCCTGCACCAGAACGGAGAGGACTGTGCCCCTGCTGCTCCCTCCCCCCGCACGTTCGCCCTTTGGGGCCTGAGAGGAACATGGTGATGACGACATTGCCTGCTGGGCGTGAGCGCGAAGTGTCCTCGCGCGCGGCGCCAGCGCCTGCAACCGAGGTCCGCTGGACGCTCTGGTCCAAGCCCGGTGGCTTGCGGCGCTGGTTGGAGCGCGCGTGGCGCGGTCCGCAGCTGGACGCCGACGGACTCCGCCGCCCTGCGTGGGCCGCGTCGCCGGTGGGCGCGCGGTGGGCCATGCTGGACCTATGCGGCCTGCTGTTGATCGTTACCGCGCTCGCGCCGGCCGGCGCGGTGATGACATTCGCTGCCCTGTGCGGGGTGACATTCGGCCCTGCTGCAGGAGATTTTCTGCTAGCGGCTGTCGTCACCGCGAATATTGCGATCATGTTGTGGCTGGGAATCCTGGTATTCGGCCGGGGCGCACAGTGGCCGGTGCGTATGTCGGCCGTAGCAGCCGGCGGAGCCACGGTCGCTACACACGCACCGCGGGGTGGGCAGATAGCGCTACCGCCGTTCCTGGGAAGCCTGGCCCTGTGTATTTCCCTGACCTGGCTGACATTTGAAGTGTGCCGCCGCCACGGCATCAATCGGGAACAGCTTGGCATCGCACCGGCCCAGGCGCGCACCCCTTCCGGTCGGCGCCAAGCACGTCACGTCGCGATGACAGTGGCTTTCATCTGCACAGTTGCCGCACTTTTACAAGGGGTGCTCGCAGCCCTCCTGCGGATGTGGCCGAGTTTGCCAGTGATGCGCACGAGCCAGCACCAGGCACTGGGACTGGACCTGTGGTGGGAAGTCCCGCTGAACGTTCTTTCCACCCTGGTGATGGAGGATGTGATCGTCATTGCGGCGGTGGTGACACTCCTTGCCGCGGCACGCAGCCCTGCCTGGATCAGTTATGCCCTAGCCGGCGTGATGGCGGTCGCCGGCCACGCCTATTTCGGTCTTCCCGCCCTGGCCGCTCTGCCCTACGCTTGGTGGCGCCTTCACATCTACCGGCAAACGGGCCGGCTGACTCCACTGATCGCCGGCCACGCAGCTTTCGACCTGGCCGGCGCTGCCGCACAATCGATACCACTGTCAGCGAAACTTGCGGTGGCTCTGCTTCTCGTGCTGGGGATGGAGTTCATCGACCGCACAGGACCGGAAAACAAACGGGCGGCTCGTTCGGCCGATCAGTCGTCCGGCTGATGCAACGCGCCGCTATGAAAAGACGCACTGAGGGTATTGCGCAGATCGAGATCCCCGTATTCAAGAAGATCGCCGACTGCCTTGGAGGCGCCGGGACCTCTTCCAGTATGAGGCCGCTCAGCCTGTCGCAAGAATCGTCGGGAATGGCCAACAGTGGCCGTGCGCAAACACAGCGTCAGACGGGTATGAACGCATCCTTGCAAGCGAAGCTCTCCGGCCTCCGGAACTTCGACATGCCATCGCCGCTCAGGGGCGTCGAGTTCCGGAACCCGAATGGCGTGGCGATCGCCGCCGGAACAGCCACCGGCCGCCCGCGTGTCATTGGAACTGCCGCAACACCGGACAGGAACGCTGCCCCAATGATCGCCGAACCCAGAAATGGCACCCATCGGAGGCTGTGTAGATGAAGAGTAATGATGAAGACGAAATCAAGGTGCTGACCTGCAACCTGGAGCACGACGGCGGCCCCGACGTCCGCCCCGGCACTCCGCCACGGAAATGGTTTGACGCACACGAGATGCTCGCATCAAAGAAGCCGGATATCCTCTTCCGACAGGAGATGACCTACAGCGAGCAGAATGACTACTCCCGCCTCAAGTCCGCGATGCGCCTCCTGAGCGGTGAAGCCCGGGACGTGCACGGCTGGGTCACCCCCTCCGGGAAAGGTAAAAACCCCACCGGGCTTTTCCTGAACGTCTCGAAGTTCACCTTCCTGGAAAGGCATGAGCACACCGCTATATGGCGCACCCTGCCGACCAACGTGTCCGCGCACCTAGCGGAGGTGCCCGAGCGGCCCATCGTGCTGGTTTCCTGGCACGGCGCATTCAACTCTCCGAACACCAGGGAAGCGGAGGGCGACGAGGTCTCCGCCCTGGTGGACAAGGTCAAGCAGGGCATGGGCTTCATGGGCGGCTGCGACGGGAACGAATACCCTGTTCCCGCCGGGGAGACGGTGCCGCCGGTCGACTGGGCGAACCCGGAGATCACCGACAAGGTGCACCGCCACCACCGGGCCCGCCGGCAGCCGGACGGCACCTGGCAGTCCTGTACCTATGTGGACCAGACGCTGCTGGGCTGTGGCATGCACGACCCGGCGCGGTACGCCGCCCACGTGCGTCACCAGACGTCGAGCGACCCGCTGGCGCCCACCGCGGGGCACGCCGCCACCGGCCAGGGCGGAGGCCGGCGGATCGACCGGATCTATCTCGACGGCTGGCTGGTCCAGGCGGTGCTCGGCGTCGAAGTCATCGACACCACGGGCATCAGCGATCACCACGCCGTGATGGTGACCCTCGCACGCCGTAAGGCAGCCGAGCTCCTGCGTGACCGCCCCGAGTTGCCCGGCCACTTCGCCGACCCCACCACCTACCAGGGGGCCGCATGAAGTTGCGCGCAGGAGTGTGGAACCTCTACAACGGCGGGGTCGACACCGACGGAAGTGAGGACCGGCTTCAGCGGCAACTCGACCTCCGCGCCGACCTCCGGCTGGACGTGCTGGCGCTGCTGGAAGCGACCGGCTGGCTGGAGGATGGTGAGCGGCGGCTGCTGGAGACGATGGACCGCCTCGGTATGGCGGAGGTCAAGCTGGCCCGCTCTCAGTACGGCGACGGCCGCAACGCCACCGCACTGCTCTACCGGCCCGAGCGCGTACGGCTGATCCGCCGGCGCGTCGTTGGGGAGGGTGCCTTCCACCACGCGCTCATCCGCGCGCACCTGCGGCCACGCGACGCCGATCTGTCCGACGACAGCAGGGACTTATCCGTCTACCCCACCCACCTGACCGACACCGACGGCGACAAGCGGCACGCGGATACCCGCAGTTGGCTGACCGAACCCCGCCGGCGACTTCCCCGGCATCCCCGTCCGGGCCCTGCTCCTGGGCGACCTCAATTGCCCCGGCACAAGCGATACCGAGGTGTGAATCCCCGGCCATCCACCGGCTGATCAGCAGCCCCCGGCACGGCACTCGATGGGAGTCGCCGGGGGCCTGCCAGGTCCTGACCGATATCTGACCCCAGCTCACGCCTGAGTCGAACGGAGGAATCAAGGAAGTGCAGGTCAGCCGCCCGCGGGCCCCGCCACGCCACGGCTCCGCCCTGGCGTCGGCCGGCCCCGCCGCGGGGCCTGGCCGACCGGGTCAACTGCCCCGCGACTTCACTCAACGGACATGTTCTTTTCCGTACACCACGCGAGTCGCCGACGGATGACCGCGATCGGTGGGGCGCCACGAGATGCCGGTATGCCGGCACAGATGTCGAATCCCCTTTCCTGACCCGAGGAGTCTCTTTCTTGTTTGCTGGTGTTCATGTAAGTCCTGGGGCGCATGGCAGAAAGCCAGCGAGGCCCGCCGCACACGCTGTCTGTGTCAGTCACCTGCCGCGCTTGGTGAACGCAAAGGGGACAGACCGCGCGCCGGCCAGTAGGCGTATGCGTTGCCCCGTATCGCGGCTGCGTAGCCGCCGATCGGGGTTGTGTGGGGGGAGAGAGGCCACGCCAGTGGTGCAGGGCAGGTGTGGTGCCCGTGGTGCTGAGGGCTTGCGGCGATGGGGAATTGCGCCACGGGGGGCTGGCCAGTGAGTACTCGGGCGATGCGTCCGTATCAGGTTGAGGCAATCGAGGCGATCACCACAGGGCTGACTGCTGTGGGGAGCCGGGGACAGCTGCACGCAGCGTGTGGGTCGGGCAAGACCCTCATCGGGTGGGAGGTCGTTGACGAACTCGCCACCCAGGCCGGGGTGGTCGTGGTCCTGGCTCCCTCGGTGGCGCTGGTCGCGCAGATCCTGCGGGAGTGGCAGGCGCTGGCCGGCGGGGGTTTTGGGGCCATGGCGGTCTGCTCGGACGAGAAGGTAGCCGATGCCCTCGTGCGCGCCTCGAATCTTCCGGTGCCGGTCAGCACCGATCCGCAGGTGATCGCAGCCTTTCTCGCCGGTGCCGGGCGCCGGGTCGTCGTCGGCACGTACCACTCGGCCGAACGGATCGGTGACGGCCTGCGCTGGGCGGGCCTGGCGGCTGACATCCTGCTGTGCGATGAGGGGCATCACCTGTTCGGCAAGCGGGACGCCGTCCGCCGCCGGATCGTGACCGATCCAGGCTTCGTCCCGCACCACCGCAGGCTGGTGATGACGGCCACTCCCGACATCAGCGGTGCACGCATCGGGGAGGTGCTGAGCTGGCGGGATGAGAAGGTGTTCGGGCCGGTGCTGTACCGGTACCCGTTTGCCCGCGGCATCGCCGAGGGTTATCTGAAGGACTACCGGGTGCTGGTGCTGGGCGTGAGTGATGCCGAAGCCCGTGCCCTGCTGGCCGATACCGCCGCCGACTACGTCGACGGCGGCCTGACCGTGCGCTCGGTGGTCGCACAGGCGGCCCTGGCGCATGCGCGCCTGGCCCACGGCACCAAGCGGGCCATCACCTTCCATCCCTATGTGCACGATGCCAGGGACTTCGCGCGCACGCTGCCCGCCACCCTGGCCCGTCTGCCCGCGGCCAAGCAGCCCGCCGGCCCGCTGCAGGCCACTTACATCAGCGGCGAGATGAACGCCCGCGAGCGCGATACCGTCCTGGACGGCCTGGCCGACCCGCCCGCGGGCGGGTGGAGCGTGGTCTCCAACGCACAATGCCTAACCGAGGGTGTCGACGTGCCAGCGGTGGACACCATCGTCTTCACCCACCCCTCCCGCTCCGTCACCAAGGTGGCCCAGGCGGTAGGGCGAGCCCTGCGGCGCAGCCCCGGCACCGCCGACACCGCCACCATCATCGTGCCGATCACCGTGCCCGACGACGCGGACGGCGCCTCAGAGGCCGTCGAGGACCTCGATCCCGGCGACTACACGGTCCTGTTCGAGGTGGTGCGCGCCCTGCGGGCACACGATGAGGCATTTGCCGCCGAGCTGGACCAAGAGCGCCGGAATCGGCCGCTGCGCGCCGCAACACGGACCGACGGGGACGAGCGGGCAGAACCGGTCCGGCTGCCGGAGCGGATCACAGTGCAGTTGCCCCCGGGCACCTCCGAGCAGATCCTGCATCAGCTGCGCCTGCTGACAGTGCAGCAAACGTCCTCTTCCTGGTGGGAACGGTATGCCGACGCCGCCGCCTTCTACCGCAGCCACGGCCACCTGAAGGTGCCCGACGGCCACATCGGAGCCAGCGGCCGACGTCTGGATGAGTGGCTGCACATGTGCCGCTCCCTGCAGCGCAAGGGCAGGCTGACCTCCGACCAGACCAACGCCTTGGACGCCATCGCCATGGTGTGGGATCCGCTGCGGGCGCAGCGGGAACAGATGCTGCGCGATGCCCGCGCCTACTACGAAGCCCACGGCAATCTCGACATCCCCCCTGACTATGGCATCGAGGGGCGGCTGGTGGGCAGCCAGTTCAAGGCACTGCGGGCGGCCTACCGCCGCGGCCAGGCACCCCAGTTCGTGGTCGATGAGCTGGACACGATGGGAATGCGCTGGGACCCCTTGGAGGACAAGCGGAAGAAGCTACTGGATGCCTGCGACCGCTACCTCAAGCGATTCGGCAACCTCGACGTGCCGGGGAAATACAAAGACCCCGAGGAGTACCGGCTCGGCCCGGCCCTCTCCGAGGTGCGCAGTCGCGCTCAAGGAACAAGCAGAAATGCCTCGGGAAAACCGCGGACCCTGGATCCCGGCTTGCGCGCCGAACTGGAGAAACGGGGCATGAACTTTGACCCGCGAGTGCGTCTGGACGAGAGGGTAAAAACACAGTTGGTCAAGAAGGTGGCCGCCGGCGCGCTATTAAAGGATGCATGCGCAGAGCTTGGCCTGAGCAAGCCAGCAGTCGACGCCGCGCGGAACAGAGATTTGGACTTCAGGGATCGCCTCGCCGCCGCCCGGAAGGCGCAGATCCTCACGCTCAATGAACAGCAGAAGCAGGACCTTCTCAAGAGACTCGAAGCAGGAACATCATTGAGGCAATCGACAAAAGAACTCGGCCTTCGCCCCACAGCCATCATAAACGCACGCGGCGAGGACCCTCAATTCGAGAAGCACGCTGCTGCCGCGCTGCGAGCACAATCCACGGCGTTAAGTGACCATGATAAGCGTGCCCTGGTTGAAAAGGTCGCGGCCGGCACCTCGTTGCGGCAAGCGATCAAAGCACTCGGCCTCCGCCACTGTGCCATCAACACCGCGCGTCGCAACGACACCGAATTCGACCGGAAACTGGTCAGCGCATCCGGCGGCCGGCTGCAGCCGACGTCCCCACCCCGGCGCCGGCCCATACCCACCACGAAAGCACCGGCGACGCGACCACCAGCGAGCAGGACGGGCTGATCACTGCCACGGGTCTGCACAACGGGCTCTGTCGACGTCCCGTGGCAGCGCGGGCCGCGCTTCTCACCCGGGTAGCTCGACTGGGGTCGTGCGGAACTCACCGGCCACGCGGCTTCCGGGCCACCTGACTTACAACCTGCTCACATTTCTACCCTATCCCCGCTTCATCCTCTTCGCCCTCGAACGAAAGGTGCCATCCCGATGAAACACCCAGCTGACTGCCACGGCAATCCCTCTGGCCATGAACTCACCGCCAAGCAGCAGAAAATTCTTGGCTACTTCCGCACACACCAGCGCAAGTACGGAAACTGGCCCACTCGCCGTGAGGTCGGTGCAGCCGTTGGCCTCACCTCGTCCTCCTCGGTGGGTTACCATCTCCAACTGCTCCACCGCCACGGATTTCTTTACCGCACTACCCACGGGCTACGTTGCTATGGCCTTGTCGGCGCCCGAATCGGAGCTATGCCGGCCCTCCCGTCGATCGACGAGTGTGCCACGGCACTTAAAGGACTGATCGAATCCGGTGACGGTTGCGCAGGCTTCGGCGCTTCCCCGAAATCCGTAGAAGCATTCCATCAAGCCAGTCGTGGCCCTATAAAGTCCGTACTCACCAGCCTTACCGCGCAGGCTGACGCACCCGCCCAGCGGTTTACCGATGCCTAATTCCTGGACTTCTGCCTCGGCGCCTACCGAACCTGCCTCCGCCTACACCGCGCCGGTGAAGACTGCTGCAAAGGCAAGGGCAAGCCCCAGGAACGCCGCCATGAAGGACTGCGGCTTCCCCACGCAGGTGCTCACCGGACGCCGAACCTGGCCGGCCGGGAGCTGCCTGCAGTACCTGCCATGCGGGCTGTGGTTGACGCTGGTGTGGGAATGGGCCTGCGCCCCCCGCACGGGCCTGCCCGACCGGCGCGCTGGTCACGCAGGTCCTGGCCCAGTTCGGGTGTCATGGTGCCCGGCTGCTTCGATCGGTCGCGGAGAGCTTGGTATGGGGAGTCTCTCCCGGATTCGCTGGCAAGGCTGCTTGCTGCCGTCGCCACGCACAAGCACGTCGAGTTGCCCCCGATGGGCCCGCTGCGAGAGCGGATCTGGGACATCCTGCGGCGACCACCTGATCGACCCCACGGCAGCCGGCGCGACGCGCCCCCTACATGCTGAGGGACTCTCAGTCGTGCTCGCCACCAACATCTCCGGGCCGGAGCGTTTCAGGGTCGCAACGCTGCAAACCGCTGGCCTGGGCTCCATGGCCCTGGTTGCCCCAGCGAGATCGGCGTGGCCAACCCCGAGGCGGTCCCACGCCTCGGTCATCCGGGCCACCAGCGTGCCCGCGAGCAGAGCGTCCCGCTCCGCCTGGACCCGCGCCAGCAGATGCTCCCAGGTGCCATCCGCCGACCGCACCGCCTGCCCATGGCCTGGAGCGTTCGGGCACATCGCGCCACTGAACTCCCGTCCGGACACGGAACAGGACCTCGTCGATCACGTTGTGGTGATCAATCCACCGATCACCACGGGTCCCGCCACCAGGCAGGAGCAGCGCGTTCGTCAAGGACCCTCGTCCAGCCTGGACCAGCCCCCCACGACCCTGTCAGCAGATCCGAGAAATAGAGCTAAGCGTCCCACCCCTACTCCACAGAACAGACGATTCAAAGGAGCCCGAATGAACGCAGCCTGCCACGTACCAGGCGACAACATGCCCCACCGATCCACCGCCAATCCCCGCTTCTTCCGGACCAGGACCAGCTCGGCCGACCCCGGCTGGCCGATCGCCCTTCGGGCCCAACACAAGCATCACTCCACCGCGAAGTCCGACGAGAGCGGCATCGCACTCATCTCAAGCCCCAGCCTCCCCCACCGGGGGGTATGGCCCGCGTGACGGTCCGCCGCGCCGCTCCGAGAAGTGTCCCCACGTCGCCATCGGAGCTGCGCGGCCACAATGGCCCGCCCGCCACTCCCGCACCGCTGGGAGAACCTGAACAGGAGAGTATAGCAGTGATGACTGCGCGTCCGATCGGCGATACCTGCCAGGCCGCGTCGTGCTACTTTCGCACGACTGTCGTTCTCCCGAACCGCAAGGCCCTCATCCAAATCTGCGAGCCCTGCAACGAAAGGTGCGCGCACTGCTTCGTCTCGGCGACGAAGCGAGGGGACTACATGCCGCTGGAGGACATCCGCAGCGGCTGATTCCCCAGCTCGCCGCGGCCCGCGTGACCCGGGTGACGCTCACCGGCGGCGAGCCGTCGACCTGACCGGAGACCTTCCCGACCGCTACGACCGCATCATCTCCACCGTCTCGGTCAAGACCGTCCCGGCCTCCTGGCTTAAGGTGCACGCCCCCGGCGGCAGGCCGGTGACCACGCTGGCCGGAACGGGGCTGCTCGTGGTGGCGGACAAGACCGACGACGGCGGCGCCGTCGGCAAGGTCGCCGCCGAATCCGCGGCGTTCATGCGCACCCGCCACGGCGACGACTACGCTGCGGTCCCGCCGGACGTCGGACGGCTGTGGGAGAACGCGCAGCATGCCGAGGGCGAGAGAGTCACCACGGGCCGCTATCCGGTGATGCGGGTGACCAGTACCTGGGAGGTGCGCTCCACCCTCGAACTCACCGTGCCCGGCATCGAGCACCGCATGACCGTGAGCGACTACGGCGCCCGCACCGCCTACATGCTGCATCCGGACGGCTCCTGGGCCCGCGCCGCAGCCGCCGGCCGCCGTGCACTGCCGGAAGTCCACCACGGCGGCCCCCGGCGCCTGTGGGATGAACTCGACCGCATCGGCACCTGGCTGGTCGTCGACGGAGACCTGCCCGTCCCCGGCGCCCAGGTCGTGGCTTTGTTCACGTCCTCCGACAGCGCTTATTCACGACTCGGGGAGGCGCCCTGCGGCCGGCAGCGGCGATGTTCACGAGACCGGACGGCACCGTGCACCTCGCGCGCAGCGGCCGGCAGGCCACCATCCGCCCATGACACCCTCGCACCATCGCCGAGCAGCCCACCGCCGCGGAACGCCAGGCCCGTTCAGAAGGGCAGGCCGACCACTTTCTGATGCGCTTCTCCAAGGACGTACTCGGCCCGCTGCTCCGGGTCGAGATGTTCTGGGAAGTGATCGAGTCTCGCGACCAGGTCGGCGATGTACGCCTCGACGCGGGCGACGCGGGCCGGACTCCGCCGGCGCATCCGGGCGAGCGCCTTGCGGACCTGCCCGGCCCGCAGGCGCGGGATCGTGTACACCGGGTGCGTGGCCGACAGATTGAGGTCGTTCAGCGGCAGCTCCTCGCCGACACGGGCGGCGATGAGTTCATACGCGGCGATGATACGTCCGCATACGTATCCCGGGGTGTTGCGGCTGTTATCGAGCGGCACGGGATCTCCTGATCTCATCGATACGAAGACCGGCGCCCCGCCCGGTTGCTGGGCACCGGGGTACGTTCTCTCGGATTTGGATCCTCACCTCAGCCGCCGGGCCGAGCTTTTGACCGCGCCGAAGCCGCGCGGTATGCCGCATGCTCACTCCGGATACTACCGCAGCGCACCGACACGGCCAGGGAGTGGTATTGCCCGTACCCGACGACCTCGGATCGGCTGCCGATGGTGATGAGGCCGTCGACGAGGCGGTCGTCACGGGCCGCGGCGGTGACCGCGGCGTAGTGGTCGGCGTCATTGGCGTCGGTCGGGCTGGCCAAGTTCGTGTCGGTGACGAGCACCGCGCAGGGGGGATAATGAGTCCCAGCGCCGTCAATCCTCAGTCCGGGTCACCTCCGCGCTGCGGTCGATGATCCGCGCGGCGGGCGTGAGCTGCCACGGCACCACCCAAGCCGGGGGACCGGTGTGGAAGTGGACGTTGCAGTGGACGGCCTGGGGCTGGATGGCGGGACCGTGGACGGTCCCGTCGACTTCATCTCGCGACTGACGTGCCCTGCATCCGGTGTCACCCAACCCTGCAGCAGTCCCGATTGCCCCCCCGTGACTTGTGACAGGAGGAAGAAGCTGAGGCTGTTGGACCGGGGTGCTTCTGGTGGAAGATCTGTGACTCGAAGCCAGAACTGACGTTGGCGCACACCTATGCGCGTAGCGCATTTCCGCCGTCAACGTCCGCTAGCCGGCACGGTCAAGCGACGCGACGTCTGAAGCTGGGGATCAGGCCGGGGGAGGAGCGACTGATGGGTCCTGGTGGCTGCATGCTGGCAGCTGGAAGTCCGGTTCTGGAGTGGGATGCTCGCGACGTTGTGATCGCGCGTGGGCAGTCAACATGCAAGAGCGACGAGGTCCTGACATTTCCGGCCTCGTGACGGTCAGCGCACATAAGTGCTGCGACAGTCGTGGAAAAGCCCGACCAGTTCGCAGTACATGGAGGACCACCTCATCCGACGGGCTCCCACACCGCCTCCGATACTGGTGCGTCTCGGACCACATCTGTCGTAACGCCGACATCCGCCAGGTCCGCTGCGTGCCAGATTGGCGTCAGCCAGGCAAAGGCACGCGACGGTGGGATGGGCAACGGGACGCGGCCGCTGGTGTGGACCGTCACCCGCGGGGCCTCCGGGGGGCCGTCGCACTCGGCCAATTGCCCATCAACGATGTCACCGCCCATGGACGTGTGTTGCAGGCTGACGTAGATCCAGGCCTGTCCATCGCCGACAGCAATGCTGGTGCGCAGCGAGAAGGCGACCAGATGCCGCCGCACAGTGTCCAGCAACTCCTCAGGCAACCGCAGCGCCGCCATCGTCGGGGACAGTCGCTCGTGGGAGCCCGTACGCAGCCACAGACTCGGAGCTCCCAGCGTGTCACTCTCGATGGACACCGGCCATCCCAGCGCCTGCAGCTGGCCGGCCGCAGCCCGCGCATCGGGCGGACCGAAGCGGACGTTGCCTGGCACAGTAAGCATGATCTCGTCCTTCCTGGCTACCCCCGCGGATACTTACGGGAAGTCGCGTGCTGCGACCAGCACCACCGCGGCGGGGTCGGCAAACCCGACGGGGGAGCACGACCGATGGTCTCAGTAGGCCCACCGGTACGGAAGGCGCACAGGGGAAGCACATGAGCGCGCCGAGCCCGCACAAGACATCACGAGGACGTCACAACGGCTTTCTGGTGCTCTGGGTGCTGTCCGAACTGGAGCGCCAGACCCCTGGCCCGCATCCCCTGCGGCATATCGCCGAGGCGGCACAGCTGGACCCCTCCAATACCTGCAAGATCCTCGACGAGGCTCGTGACCGGCCATGGCAGTTCGTGTCCCGTCCTCGCCACGGCTACTACGAACTCACGGGGAAGGGGCGGCGCAGCCTGGGCGGACGCCCAGGCGTGCCCTTGCCCGAACCTGGTCCGTTCCATGCGTTCCTGGCCAGCCTCTGCAAGTCAATCGATCAGGCCGTGGTGCTGCACTACCGCACCCACACCCTTGGAGGCGGCATGCTTTGCACGGTTGCCGACCACGCCGTGGGCAATCACGACTTGGACATCGTGCTGGAATTCACCGCACCTGCCAACCCCGTCCAGACAGCCGCAGGACGTGTGATGCTCGCCCATCTGAAGCCACGGCTTGCGCAGCGTCTGCCAGCCCGCGAACGACTCGACCCAACGGACGTAATGAGCATCCGCGCCCAACGATTCGCCGCCCAGCCTCACCCGCAGCTCGACGGACGCCCTTGGCGAAGTCTTGCGATCCCTCTGATCCTGGATGAGCGGGTATGGGGGGCGGTGACCATGTTCGGCCGACCGGCGGCACAACTTGCCGGTGAAGAGGAGGCTCTGCACAAACTGAGGTCCACCGCCGACCAAGTCGTACGGCAAGCCCGCCAACTGGAAACCTGACGAACCGTTGCAGCCTGCGGGACATGACGCCGCTGACCGCCTGACCCCGATCATCTGGCAGGCTGGGACGGCTTCGGATATCTGTTCTCCGAGGGGTCCATGGACTGGACCGCCTGCGCGGTGTGATAAACAACTGAGGTGCCGTGAGGTTTCCTGACAGGGAGCCAATAAAATCCTTGTCGTACGGAACCGCGGGCACCTCAGTAGGTCGGGGACTGGAATCGGGACATCAGCCACCGTGCCAGTCCCCGACCCTGCTCAGAGCCCCGTACTGGAACAAGAACTCACCCTTGATAAGGCGGTATGCCGTGGCTGGCGATGCCAGGGCACAACAGGACGTGGCGCCCCCCTGTGTTCACCCGCCGCGGTGCACCGCGATGCTGACCCAGCCGTCAGTTCCCTGGCGCCTGCTGGCCCCTGCCGCACTACGCCTGTGAGTCGCCTCGGCTGCGACGCAACGAAGCTGCTCGAAGATCACTTGGCGGGCAGTCGCACGCTGCCTGACGCTTGATCGATGATTCCTGAGCGAACCAGTTGAACGCCCAACTGGGTTCGGTGGACACTGCCGAGTTTCTTCCGCAAGCGGGTGATATGCTCACGAACAGTGCGCATGCTCAGTCCGGTGAGTTTAGCGATCTGCGCGTCTGTGCAGCCCTCAGCCAGCAAATGCGCGATATGCTTCTCTTTCGCCGATATCTGGTTCCCGATCGCAGCGTATGCAAGTTCTTCGCCGAACGGCGTGCCCTGGCGCCATGCGTGGTTGAAGACCTTCCTCAGAAACTCGATCAGCGGGGCTGAACGTATCAATAGCGCACTGTTTCGGTCGGCAGCCGCCGAGATGAAGGCAGTGTGGCTGTCCATGATGAACATGCGGTCGAGAACCTCCGGGAGTGTCCGGAGCTGCACCTGCCGATTCAGTACGCGCGGGGAAATTCCGGTGATGTGGAAGTTGTAGCGGACCGGGTCGGCGTAGATAGCGCGGAACTTTACCCCCCGCTCCAGATGTGGGAGTGTCCTGCGCCATGCCTCATGAACCATCTCCTTGCTCCGCTGAGCCTCCGGCTGCATCGTCAGGACTTCGTACTTACTCTCCGCCAAGGCTCGCTGCACAAGGATCTGAATGACTTTAGGTCCTTCGATGATGTCGACGACTCCGCCGAAATCGGAAGCTTCGGCCTGGCGCAGGTAGGGTTCATATGCGGCAGCCATGGACCGCTCGTACCCCTCCAGCCTGCTCCTCATCAATTCGATGGGAAGCAGGTGATTTTGCAACACCCTCCTAGCATGCCCGGGACGGTAGGTGCGTCCATCCTCGGCCGGGATCAACAGTCCCGTGCGGAGAAGACACGGGACACGTGCTGCGTCAGCTCGGGGGACTGCACCTTGCTCGATAGCGCGGCGGTACACCTGCTGTGCTAGCGGGCACGGCATACCCAATGGATGGTCGTGCCGGATGCCTTCGTGCTCAGGGTTCCCGCGGTCCGCGTCGCAAGTGTCGAGGGCCGCCTGGTACGTCTCCGCACCGCCCAGAAACTCAGCGACCATTACTGGTAACCTCTCGTGACCGGCTCACGCGCGTGCTGCGGCAAGCTCGTCGGTGCGTGGTGGCATCGGGCCATCTGCCACCGCCTTCCGCCCCGGTGCTAGCTGCGCGCCCATCACGTTGCACCGAGACATAAAGGCCCGCGTGACAGTACTCGCTTGCACCGTCCACCGCGCCGGCGACAATCCCGACGCTGGCAACCGTGGTCAATGACCCTCGCATCGGCGACTCGCCCGACACGTCGGCCTGTGGGGCTCGGTCCTGATGCTGAACCTGCGGGGCTGGCGTACGCCGCCGGGTCCTGGCGGCACCCGAGAGGGGGTGATGGAGGTACTCGTGGCGGTGGTCCCCCGTCCCGGTGTTGCGGGCGTTGCGGGCGGCATCGCGCCGCCGGCCCGCAGTTGGCAAGGCGGCACCCCATGAGGTGCCGCTGCTGTGTGCGGTGCGGGTGTCAGCCGGATCTGCCACAGCTCTCCTTCCCTCCGCGCCGGATGCACCCCCGCTGACCAGCGAACTGAAAGTACAACGCCCCTCATGGTGCGCCAGATCGGCACGTGGCGCCAGGGGAGGGGGCTAGCGCTGATCTAGCCAGCGCTTAACCCGTTAGCTATGTCAGTACCTAGGTACGCATGTGGCACATGCAAGGGTGGCTGACGTGTCATAACCCCCAGTAAGGCCAATCTGCACCCAGGCCACGCCAGTTGGCTGGCGCGGTACTACAGTGCGCCCGAGGGAGGCGGACATGACAGCCAAAGGGGAACGTCGCTACATCGCTGCAGGCAACCTCCTCAGAGAGATTCGCGAGGACAAGGCGCCCCCTCCCCGCAGCCGCGTCTACAGTCAAGATTGGGTCGCGTTCTCCGACCTGAAGATCGGCCCTAGCACCTACCGCAACTATGAGCAGGGGGTGTATCCCATACCGGGCCCGCTTATTGAGATCTTCTACCAGTCGATGGGTGCGACGCTGCAGCAGCGGAGTCAGCTGTACCAGCTCACCGGGCAGACTCCCATCCGCCGGCCCTGCTCGATCGAGGCGCTCGGCAATCCTCCGGGCCTGGACCGCGTTTACAGGAAGCTCAAGCGGTACATCAACAAACACGCGCAGCCGGCCTACGTCTGCTCGGGCGCCTGGGAAGTCGTTCCGGGACTGGTCAATGACCCTTACCGGATGGTAGCTGAGTCCATCCGCAGGACTGAGGGGCACGAGCTCGACCATCCGGCAGAGAATCCAATGCGCTTCGGACTTGGACTGCACCCGGATGCACCGTCTACGTTCACGGACTGGGCCGGTCAGTGGCAGCCCGCGTTCATGGCGTTCCTCAAGGGTGCGTATGAGGCGAACCCCGACGACCCGGTTCTGAAGCGCACGCACGACGACGTCATGCGCCGCCCGGACCTGGCGGCCGTTTACGAGGGTGTGGAAGGAAACTTGGAGCCGATGGCCCACCACCACGTCGACAAGTTCGTGAGTGTGGAGCTTGACGGTTGGCAGGCTCAGGGCGTGGATGTGTGGATGCACCAGGTGCCCGAACTGTACACGGAGTGGTTTCAGATCCTCGTTGCCGATCCGTTCGAGGTCCCTGAACCCTTCGACCTTTTTGGGTGAGGCACCGGAGGGTCTGCTGAGATTTCGGTGTGAGCCGCGGTTTCCGCTCCCTGCCCTCAGGTGCCGTCAGTATGGCTGCAGGTTCACCCGGTGAGGTCCCACCACCAGGACACGGACGGCAGTTGGCGCAGGTCGATTCGCGGGCTGTCGGTGCTGAGCGGCCTGTCTGCCCATGCGGTGGGCATCCGTACGCGGAACTCGGGCGCTGCGAATCGCGGTGAGTGCAGGCCCCACTGCAATTGCCCTGAGATCCACAACGACAGGTCGTCGGCATACTGACATGTCGCGCTACTGACCCGGCCCGGTCCTCGGAAGTTCTTCACCGAACGGCGCAGCCTGTCGAACTGGACCATCACCTGGTCACGAAGTGCCACTGCCTCCAAGATAACCTCCTCAGGCCAGTAGCCAAGTTCCGCCGCTACCACTGGCAGCAGACTTATCTGAAATCCACCGACATGGCGTTCTTTGGCGAAGCTGTAGAGGTCGTTGTCCCAGCAAGCTATCACGGAGGCCATGTCGGTGAGGGCTCGGATGATTGGTCGCTCCATCTCGTGATCCGGTGGACGGTAGTCGCCCGCGATCGGGAGCATTGCCATACTGGCAGCCGAAGCGCGGCCATCGGCGCAGTGGACTGCGTAGGAGTTCAGATCAGGAAGCTGTCGTCGGCGGCGCGCATCCGCTTCCCATTTCTCGTGCAACAAGTAGGTGATGACCGCATTGCTCCACTGCAGCAGGTGGACCCGGGGAGCGAGCCGCCCTATCCGACGGCGTAGGTCGCGCAGCGCCGCTCCGAATCTGCCTGGCCCGGCTACCGTAGAATCAGGCGCGGTGAGGCAGCGCACCAGGGTGGGGAATACGGTGTCGCGAGCTGGGGGATCTTCGCGTGCACCATCGCCGTACGTGTCGTCGAAGGCGTGGTACCAAAAGTTGAGATCTGTTACCACCTGAGTCTGCTCCGCCCTTCCGTGCGGAACCGTCCAGGCGACGAGTTCGCCGATGCCGGCATCGGCCAGCCGCGATATTTCACGCGGATTCGAGCACAAGTCAGCCTTGGAAAGCCAAGCTAATCCCCGCTCCTCCAGCACCTTCGCGTCAGGGTGACGTGTCGGCCGGTCGGGGCAGAAGAACGGCGGTATCTGCAGTTCGTTGAGGTGCACGTACCCGGCTGGGTGAGCCATCTGCGTCTCCTCGGGGCACCGCTCGGTGGCAGGTTCCAACGGGCCGACTGGGGGCGGCCAAGACAGCCGTCCGTCGACGGTCGGGGAGTAACGGCAGGTCGACAACGAGCCTCACGAGACCGATCGGCACGCCGTAGGCGACCTGCCCCGACGCCCGGCGGATCAGGGCAGCGCCACGGCTGTCCACGGTAGGCGTGGCCCGACCCACGACTGTCGACCTCTGTCTGATCACCCAGCGTCACTCCCTTCGGCGTAACCGGAAGCTACCCACGTCGGGGATGATTCATGGATCGAATACGGACAAGAACATGTGGATGTGGCACACCGACGAGCGCCGGGACTCGCGAACTGCCGACGCCAGCACAAATGCGGTTGCACCTGCGGCGACACGGATGCCGCCGAGCCAGCGTCTGCGCCCCCAGCGGCAGCGTGGCTGAGTATCCCTCCGCTGGCGGCGAGCGACGGCAAGCCCAAGCATGCCGGCTCAACTGGTTGGTGGCTGACCGGTCATCCGGCGGTCACCGCGCGCTGGTAGCTGGTAGCGCGTTCCCATGCGCGTGTACGTCGCAGCGAGGTCGCGGGGTCTCGGGACCCGCGGGCGCACACATCCGCAGCCCAGAGCCGACGGGCCGGTGTTCTGCCAACTCCCAGCAGGTTGCCCCGGCCGGGAAATCTCCCTGATGAGTTTGGCACTCGCGGAAAGATTCGACGCGGGGGAGCGAGTTCGATTCACAGAGTCCTTACGGTCGCCTGCGGAACCACAGTGCAGGCCATCCCGGGCCAGCACTCGATTCTGACGTCGGACGCATCCGACATCCGATGTCATTCCGGGCACCGCCGTCGGACAGCAAGCCGAGTCACGCGGTGGACAAGCACAAGGGAGTGCGATCCACATGGGTCCGGCGCCACGAAGACAGTCGAGCTATCGGTATGCACTGAAGACCACGGACGGTGAGCTGCTCGTCTACGACATCGCCTTCACAGACAACCGGAGGTCACCTGTCCCGGCGGCTACCTCAAGCGCGCGAGGCGGCGATGCGGCCGTCAAGGGGTCGCCGACAGCCCGACCTTCAGCGGTCTGCAGTGGACCAACGGACACAGGCCGTTGCCGATGTCCCGCGCAAGGCAGTGCCGACCCACATTACTGACCGTGGACGACCAGTTCACCCTGGGCTCCTCCTGCCGCTACCCCCGACCTGACCTGAAGAAGGGACATTGCCCGTGCTCGCGCCCAGCTTCTTGCCCTGCCGTCCCGTAGCAACTGGCCCGTCCGCGGTCCCCTCCGGCAAGACCCGACGTCTTCTGTGCGGCCAGGAATTCACCACCCTGGCATCGACGCTGGACTCCCACGGTACAGCTCAGGGTGCATCTCGGTTCCCCTTCTCGCCCTGGAGCCAGGACGCGGGCCCTCACGCCCACCGTCATCTACGGCAAGCGCCGCACCGCAGCCCGGTCCCGGCCAGCAGTCCCGGCACCCGCCGCTGCAGCAGCTCGCACACCCCGAGCGAGTTCACCCCCCTCTACAGCGCGATGAGCACCTGGACCGGCCGCCCATGACCGCGCCCCAGCCCTCACTGCCACCCGCCCGCGCTGGCCGGGCGCCGGTTCACGCGGCCGCGCGTGGCTACGCGGGCCGACACGTGTTGCTGCCGACCGGCTGGCCGCTCCCCGCCGTCGGCCCGGAGCACCACGCACCAAGGGCCGATATGGAAACCAGTACCTACAGCACCGCCGTTGACGTCGTTGACACCCACAGCACCGGCGACCGGCCGCCCGCCCGCCACCCGCTACCTGATCCACTACCGTCGCAGCCGGAAGCCGGCGTCCACGGCATCACCGCACTGCACGGTCTGCCGATCGGCGTGCTCCACCGCGACGCGGCTGTAACCCTGCGGCGCGACGTGTTGCGACTGCCGGATGCCGCGGGCGCGGCGCCGTGCCTGAGGCTGTCTCCGGCGGCCGGGATAGCCCGGGTCATCGCGCTGGTGCACTGCGGCATGCGTCTGGTGCTCGTGGAGCGCTACCGGCACGCCATCCGGCGTTGGCAGATCGAGGCTCCCCGCCCCCTGTCCGCGCCGGGAACCGCGGCGCCCACCGCGGCCCAGCAGGCCGCCGAAGAGCTCGGTGGTCGCGTCCAGGAGATTCTCCCACTGGGGCGGCTGCACCCGGACAGCGAGCTGACCGGCTACGGCGTGGACGTGTTCGCGGTGCGCGTCGATGCCTACCGCGGCACGTCACCGGGTGCGGACATCCGGAGAGTGCTAAGTGTCTCGGCGGGCACGGCAGAGATCCTCATCCACAGCGGTGCGATCACCTGTGCCCTGACCATCGCCGCGGTGTCACTGGCTCGGTCGTCCGGGCTCCTGGACATCACACCGGCCGCGCAGACCGGCCACGGTCCGCCCGGCCGGCGTGGTGCCCATCCGGGTCGCGTGTCCCAGCCAGGGCCCGATGCGCGGGAGAGTGGCCGATGAACCGCCCTGTCGGCACTGCTGTGCTCGCTGGCGCCGGGGCGGCAGGCCGGGATGCTGCGAAGACCCAGCCGCACAACCCGGTTCGGCGCAATGTGAAGCCCCCCGCGGCCTCGGGGGAGGCGGGGGTTTTCACAGTGCGGCCGGGGCCGGTGATGCCGAGGCTGCTGCTGCACCGCGGCATCACCGGCCCTGTACCCGGAACGAGCGATGTGTATGTCGTCCCCCCGAGCGGGAGGGCGCCGACAAACCGCCGCCGACTCGGAATCGACCGCGCCGCGCGGGAACTTGCGGCTTGGCACTTTGACGGTGACGGCAGCTCGATCTGCGAAATGCACGGCCCCGTCCGGGCCGAGCAGCACCGTACCTACAGCCCTTTCGCGTACGTTCGCAGCCCTGCAGGCGACGAGATGGCAATACAACCGTCGCGCCTGAAAGACCTCGCCCGCATCCGTGCTGACGCCGCGCCGTTAGAGCTGGTCACCGGGGTGTGCCTGTGGAGCCGCACCGGCGCAGTAGGAATCAGCGAGAACGGCACCCGCCAGCCCCTGCTGCAGCCCGAACCGGTGCTGCCGCGGACACCGGTGGTGACGCTGGACCTAGCCGAGGAGCACACCGTGTACGAGGAGGAGTCCGCGTACCGCCTGGGCCGGCTGGCCCAGGCGGTCGCGGCCCAGACGCGCCGTCCGGTGGGGTGGACGACACAGGTGCCACGGGTGGATGACCAGCTGCTGCTCCTGCCCTGGGTGCAGGCGGGATTGATGGACCCGGCCCTATTCGAGGAAGCCTGCGAGGCGATCAACGAGCGCGCGGTGCGAGTTAGGCGGCTGTTGCGCCGGCATGCCACCGCGGTGGCCGGCCGCGACCCCGACGCCCTGGCCTTCTTGGAGGAGCCGGTGCGCGCCCGCGTGGCGCGCGGAGACGTCCCCGCCGCGGACGAGGTGGTGGCCGACCTGGCCGCGACCGACCCGCTGTGGCGGCGTGTGGCCCGCAACTGCCCCGGCGGGTGGGACTACACGAGTCTGGTGCGCACCGTGTGGGCCACGGCGTTCGTGCGCCCCCGGCTGCAGGGCCGACACTGCATACAGGTGGAAAACCACCGTGAGCGAAAGACTCTGGTCGGCGCCGACCGTCTCGCCGAAGCCCTGGGAATCGGGCCGACGGATCCGGCGCAGGCCGCGCTCTACCCCTACCCGTGGGTGC
Organism: Streptomyces sp. CNH099; assembly: GCA_000514715.1. Classification (GTDB taxonomy): domain Bacteria; phylum Actinomycetota; class Actinomycetes; order Streptomycetales; family Streptomycetaceae; genus Streptomyces; species Streptomyces synnematoformans. The sequence goes on from AZWL01000044.1 coordinate 33,680, forward strand.
TCACCGCCGGCCACCCGGGGCGGCCCGATCTGCACGCACGTGATCTCGGCCCGCACGCCCTCTACGAGGGACGTCACGTACGGATAGCCGACGTCGTACTCGACGCCCACCAACTGCACCGGCCCGGCCAGCGGCACGGAGCACAGCCATGACCGGCCTTCAGCCCCAGCAACCGCAGCGCTCCCGCACACGCAGGCCACCGCATCCGCCGTGCCCTGCAGACCCGCACCGCCCCGCCACCCGCAGCCGCCCGGCGGCGGCCGGCCGGGAGCCCTCCCCAGGGGGCGATTCCGCGCCGGCCAGCTGGGGCCTTCGCCACAGCAGCCAACCCGTTCACACCCCGTACCCCACTGCTTTGACCAAGGGAGTTGTCCAGATGAGCACCAACCCCGCGCCGAAGAAGATCGTGCGAGCAGCCACGACAGTCGCTGCAGCGAGCCTGGCCGTCGCCGCCACCGCGGCCATGTCGACAGACACCACCAACGGCGACCACCGGCCCGGGCCGGTGGCCCAGCCGCCCAGCCTCGTCGCCGAGCTGGACACACCGCAGGGCATCAACAGCCATCCCGACAGCGACCCGGCGATCAAGCAGAACATCCGGGCGGTGACGGTCGGGCCGCGCCGATGACCACTCACCCCACGCCCGCGGCTGCCACCGGTCCGCCGCTGGACCCGCTGGACGGCCGCGACATCGTCGACCAGGTCGTGCATCACCTCACGATCTACGACTGGAGCTACACCCGCGACCCAAGCCTCCGGCACCTGGGCCCGATGGCCGATGCCATGTACGAGAAGTTCGGCATCGGGAACGGTCACCAGCTGGCCACAGTGGACGTCCTGGGCCTGGTCCTGCTGTGTATCAAGGTCATCGGGGCAGACCAGCGTACCGATCACAACCACATCATCACGCTGCAGCAGCAACTCGCCGACGCCGTCAGCCGTATCGACGAGCTGGAGCGCGCCATACCGCCCTAACCCGCCGGGGACCGATCCCCGCGAGGCCCGCCGGGTGGCCGACGCCGCGCAGGACACGGGCGGCGCCGGCCACCGGCCCACTGCCCTGGCTGAGGATCCCACCGCCTGGCCCGACGCTGCCCCGTCCTGCCTCGATGGCCGAGGAGAAGAAGCTCCATGACCGCCGCCACACCGGACCACCATGACGCTCCGGCTCAGTTTCACCACCGTGGGAGGACCGGCGAGGTTTGAAGAAACGCCCATCGCCCCTACGGCTAACACAATGGACAGCACGCTATCTGAGTCGCCTCTTTGGATGCCCGAAGTAATCCAAAAACCATTTGAATATGGCAACTGCTGGATCGCTGACCCCTGGTCGACAGGCAGCCTCATAACCTCAATGAATCTCAAATGACTTTATCCGAGGAGCATTCTGCCCTCCCTCGATCCTCTAGGGCATTTCTGTAACCGAGTCCTGTCGCTGCAGGAAAGGGGGGTCTCATCGTGATGACGGATCCGCGCCTGTCCGGTGCCGTGCCGCCCCCGAGCGTCGAGGTCGGGCCGCGGTGGGCGCTGATTGCGCTGACGGCGGCGCCGCATGACATCACGGTGGCGACTGTGGTGCGAATGCTGGACCCGCAGGGGCAGGGAGCGGCCCGCGCGCTGACGCAAGGGGAGCTGTTCCCCTTCCCGGCGCGGCCGGTGCTGGTGACCTCTTCCACGGTGTATGGCGCGGTGTGCGTTGAGCGCCAGCTACGCGGGTGGGACGCGCGCTTGCCGCGGCCCTGGTTGGTGTTGCTCGCCGATGTGCCTGCGCCGCTGCCGGTAGCGGCGCGTTACCGGATTCGGGCGCTAAATGGCCGACTGGCGGGCATTGCTCAGATGCCGTATCTGCCGATCTTGCGCACCGCTGAGAATGCCGCTGCCGCGATGGAGACCAAGGCTGTTGGCCACGCGGCTGCGAAACTGCGCAGCCGCATGGGAGGAACGTGAGCGCGCAATGGATGTGATGGTGACGCTGGCCCAGATCATCCCCACCGCCGAACCGACGAGAATCCCGGGGGCGGGGGGAACGGTCAGCAAGCTCTTCGGATACGGATTGTGGATTCTGCTCTTGTCCGGGGTAGTGGGCGTCGGAATCGGAGCCTTCAAGTTGGCGGTTTCGGATAAGTCCCGCGGCGGCGGCGGAGGGTCGGAGCCGTTCAAGTGGATGGCCGGCGGTATCGGGACTGTGATGCTGTCCGGGTCGTTGATCACTATTCTCAACGGGATTGTGGCGGGCTAGCTGATGGACTTCGGCAGCAGGCTCGGCAGGGCCATGGTGTGGGGCACCGGCGGGCTGGTGGCCGTCGTGTTGTCGATGGCCGGCTACACCCTCGTCGCCGGCGGCGGGGACGGCGACCGCGGGCAGCCGCGGCGCCCGGGGGCCTCGCACACCGCACCCGGCGGCGGGCAGGACACAGGGCCTCAGCCGACGTACGCGGCACCGCAGGAGTGGAGCGAACCGCAGCGCTGGGCGTCACTGCCGCGCGGTGCGCAGGTCGACCAGCACGGCAACGAGGTGACGTTCCCGCACACCGAACAAGGCGCGGTGGCGATGCTGACAGCCGTTCAGACCACCGCCGCCGAAGGCGACCACAGCCTGGCGGACGAGCAGATGAGCATCTACGCCTCCTACATGAGCCGCGCGGACCGCAGCCGGGCCAGCGAGGCCAAGGTGCGCCAGGCCGCATATCAGGCCGACGCCCGGCTGCGCCAAAGCCTCGGAGCCCCGGCCGAGGGCGCGCTGCCGCACGGGGCGTACATGCGCACCGCCGCCGTGGGCTTCCAGATCATCGAATCCTCCCCCGACGAAATCTGGGCGTACGTACTGAACCGGGTGACGACAAAGGCATCACAAACCGCCACGGAAGACAGCGCCTACAGCCGCACGCTGATGGCCGCGCGATGGGACAACGGCGACTGGAAACTGTCAGCCACGGCCACCGCCCGAGCCGCACAGCACACCCAGGAACACACCCCACCGAAGATGGCCGCCCCCGGCGACACCACATTCAACACAGCAGGATGGACAGCCATCCGGGAAGCCTCATGACCCACCACCACCG
>AZWL01000045.1 GCA_000514715.1 Streptomyces sp. CNH099
CTATTGATCCGAAACGGTTCGGTTGCTGGGTCGTTGGGTGGGTGTGAGTGATCTGGTGGGGGACGCGCGGCATCTGTCGCCGTCGGCGCAGGAGGCCCTGCGGTTGCGGGCGGTGGCCGCGTTGGTGGAGGGCCGGGACCGTGAGGACGTAGCGGCTGTCTTCGGGGTGTCGCTGAAGGCGGTCGGCATCTGGTGGGCGAAGTGGCAGGCCGGAGGGCGGGAGGCGCTGGTCATGCAGCCGCGGGGCAAGCCGGTCGGGGTGCACCAGGTGCTCGGGGAGGCCGAGCAGGCAGCGGTGCGGCAGGCGGTCCTCGACCACCGCCCCTGTGACGTGGGGCTTTCCGGGCAGTTGTGGACGCGGCGGCTGATCGGTGACCTGATCGCGAAGCTGTATCGGGTGCGGCTGACCGAACCGGGAGTGGGCAAGTACCTCAAGCGGTGGGGCCTGTCCTTCCAGCGCCCGGACAAGCGTGCCGTCGAGCAGGACCCCGAGGCCGTGGCGCGCTGGCATGAACAGACCTGGCCGAAGATCCGCGCGAAGGCGCAGGCCGAAGGCGGTGAGATCCTCTTCGCCGACCAGGTCGGCATCCGCTCCGACCAGGTCACCGGCCGCACCTGGGGTGAGAAGGGCAGGACGCCCGTGGTGCGGCGGAGCGGGAACCGGTTCTCGGTGAACGCGATGTCGGCGATCAGTACCAAGGGCCGGATGCACTTCATGGTCTTCACCGAGAGCTTCACCGCCGAGGTCATGGTGCGTTTCCTGGAGCGGCTCGCCGGCCACTTCGACCGCAAGGTCCATCTCGTGGTCGACGGGCACTCCGCCCACCGTTCCAGGAAGGTCCGCAACTGGCTCGCTGCCCATCCCGACGCTGTCGAGCTGCACTTCCTGCCGCCGTACTCGCCCGAGCTGAACCCCGACGAGGTGGTCAACGCCGACCTCAAGCACAGCCTGCCCAAGCAGCACCGGGCCCGCGATAAGGCCGAACTCGCCGCCGGGACCCGCCGCTTCTTCCGCCGACGGCAGCGTCAGCCGCACATCGTCCGCGGCTACTTCGGTGGCCCACACGTCCGCTACGTCCTGGACGAGAACCCCATCAGTTTCTGATCAATATGCTGAATCGACTGACCGTAGTCCGTCGGGAAAGTCGAATAAGCCATCTTGGCCAGTTTCTCTTCATATCCATGCGGCCAATCCCTCGCCGGACGACGAATGATTGATTCACGGGAGATCTTCATCTGGTCGTAGGCCTTGAACGGAACGTTCTCATTTGTCGACATGAGTCGCCTCCTTAGCCTTTTCGGAGTCAAGGAAGGCGGTAGATCCCCCTTCGATTCCGATAATCTTCGGAGGCCCTCACTGCTTGTTAGCGCTACCGGATCTCCACCAGTTGCCGCAAAAATGTTATTTTAGGTCAAAGCGGCGAATTTCCCTTGCCTCACTCGTGAATCGAGCCCGCCGCCCCCTCCCGTCCCCCCGGCGGCGCGATAGGAGGTGGCGAGGATGGAGATGAGGGATATCTGTAGTTGCGAGGCGGAGGTTTTCCGAGAGGCCACCCAGGGGGAATGGTTCCACGCCTGTGGATGCCCACTGCGGCGCCGAGCACGGTGGAGAGCATGATGAGGTAAGAACAGATTGCAAAGGCCACGACCACCCGCGTCAAGTTCACGGACCCCTCCGCGGGGTCGACTTTTCCGAGGGGATCGGCGGTGACGGTGACACGGTCGCCCACTTTGCGGTCACCACAGGCGACGGAGCCGTGGATAGGATCACCGTCAGGCTCCTCCAGCCTACAGGTAGGAAAGCCTCGCGCGTGTTTCTCCACTTCAGTCACAACCGCGTCTGTCATGTACCCCCTCTTGTTCAGGACGATCTCGTCACTGGCGCCGAAGAAGAACAACACCATGGCAGCGGAGGGGATGACGAGAAGCAGAATGAGTAAGGGGCTTCGAACAAAGTGCTTATGGCACTTTACTGTGAAGTACAGAAGCGCAAGCAGGGGGCCTCCGATTGCGTATGCCCGCCATTCCTCTCTGGTGATTCCACCAAAGACAAGCAGTGCGAAGAGGCCGCAGATAAGCGCCCCGAGGGCTACTGCTGCCCACATTATATATTTCTTGGGCGCAGTCTGCTCGAATTGATCGATGCGGTAGGGCGAACTGGGTTCCGGAGAATGAGTTTCCGAGGGCACAAGGTCGCCTCATTCCTTATCAAGATCGAGTCCATCTATGAAGTGTGACTTGCCGCCGATGATCGCGACAACCGCTGCCAGTGGAAGAACCTGCTCCGGATCCAAGCAGTGTCCGATCACCAAGAGTCCAAGACCGCCCCCCGGAGGGGTTGCCAGAACGACTGCCTGGCCGATACGAAGTCGTTCGGGTGACTGCAAGGCGGAGGTGGATGGATCTCGCAAGGGAGGGAACGCGTCGAATGTGCTATCAGGCGAGAATCTGGGCTGTGAGATGACGCCGAATCCCAGCCCTATCTCAGTTGGAAAAGACTCCAGGTAGACGTCTCGGTCCTGGAGTTCGCTGGCCAACTGCCGTTCCATCACCGCGGTGATGTTCAAGTCGTCGGAGGTGGATGGCACGTCGACAACGCCGACGTTGATCTGCCATGTGGCAGGCCCATTCTCATTGTCTTCCGGAACAGCGACGACTCCCTGAGCGATGATCCCTTGGCGAAGCATCGATGTGCGCCAATACAGCAGCGCATCGGTGAAATTTCTACGCACATGACTACTCTCATGAGGGTAGCTGTGATCAATCAATTCCTGGAAGCGCCGGTGGATGGCTGCAGTGTCCTCCCCGTCTGCGAGTAGGTCAAACCAGTCTTCAGGTGTGTACAGTGCGACGCGACCAATCTCCGACCCATCAGCCAATTCCTCGTATCGACTGTAATTCGACATCTGCTTGTCACTCCTCCATCCTGATGGGTGGCCTTTGCAGAGGATGCGTTATCGGCTTGAGCGTATCCGCAACATCTCCGGCCGTCTCGCCAATACCTTCTGAAAATGCAGCTGCGGCCTGTTCTACGTCCTTGTCGGGGAAGAATTCACTCGGGCGCTCTCCGTCTTCGAAAAGCCACTCCCGGGTGTTATTGGCAGCCTTGAACGTTCCTCCGGGGAATATCCCCATACCGTTACTTCCCCACGTGGTGGTGAAGTGCGTGGCTCGCCAGCCGAACTCGGTGAGGGGCATCGCATTCACTCGCGTAAGCGCTGACTTGAAGAATTCCGGGACAACACGTGACGCGGGGTTCATCCTGAAAGCGTTCGAGGCGAGTTCCTTAAAGGATTGGCCGCTGGTTGCAAGTCTGCTCACCTTCAGGCCAGCACCGAGTGCGCCGAGACCTAGTGCCAGCGTAACGGCGTTCACGATCACAGTAGGGTCTTTGAGCGCCTGGAGAAAGCTACCCGTGTTCCCTACGGCCGCAAGGTACGAACTCATCAACGCGATGCCGCCGAGTATGAGAGCAGGTGCGGCGAGAAACTGCAGTCCTGGGAGTAGTGAGACCAATCCGAGAATCGTGCCTGTGATTCCGGCAATTGTAGAGATGAACGATAATAGCGGCGCGATTTCTTCCAGCATCGCGGTTATATCGTCAAGGACGTCGTCCACGAGGTCGCCGAGTGCGCCGACGGCCGCACCGATAGCTTCCCCGATCTTGCCGAAGAGGCCGGGTTCGTTGGGGGCGACGTCCATGGCGCGTTTCAGGCGGTCGGCGATGGCCTCGCCCTCAGTGCGGTATTCTTTGGCCAGTATTTCGGCGTCGTCCCGGATTGCATCGAGGGCGCTGTCGGCTTTGGTGACGGCCTTCTCCGCCTCCGAACGGGCTTTTTCCTGTTCCTTGGCCTCGCGCTCTTCCCGGTCGTCCTTGGGGAGGGTGAGCCATGAGGACTCCGGGGGCAGGCCTGCCAGGTTGTTCTTCGCCTCTTCGGCCCGTTCCTTGGCGGCTCGCGCTTGTTCTTCGTACTCGCGTGCTTGTGCCTGCTTGGGGGGCATGTATCCGGCCCAGTCCTCCAGCGCCTTGGCGGACCGGGCGAACGAGTCGCGGGCTTTGTCGATCTTCGGTCTGAAGTCGTCGTTGAACTGGCGGCGGAACTCCTCGGCGGCCTTGCCCCGCCACTCGCCGTTGCCGCGGCCGTTGAGCACCTGGGAGATCTCGTCCAACGAGCGGGCCGCGCGGCGGACGACGCCCGCGACGTACTCGGCGGCGCGCTGGTCGCCGGGGCACGGGTCGAACCCGAGGCCGGGGAAGCGGGCCTTGGCCTCCTCGGTGTGGCCGGGGCCGAACTCACTCCATGTGGTCATGCGGACTTCTCGCCCCCGGTCGTGCCGGCTTCCCGCAGGGCCCTGGCGAGGTCGTCGTCGAGGCCGGCGAAGGACTTCTTGATCTCCAGGAGCGCGTCGGCCGCTCTGTCGGAGAACTTGGCGAGCTGCTTGATGCCGTAGGACCACTCGTCGCCGAACTCGTCCATACGGGAGGCAAGCCTCCCCACGCCCATGTCCGTTCCGTCGAGCTGTTCCATCTCCTCGCCGGGCTTCTTCAGCACCTTCACGATATGGATCAAGTCGCGCCGGATACGGTCGAGCATCTCGCCATCGACGTATAAGTCACCCATGGATTCCCTTCCTGCGGCCTGGGCCGGCCGCTGTGGCGTGTGGTTTCGGCCGGAACCGTGCCCGTGGCCGGGGTGGTCAGCGGACGACGGACTGGATCTCGTTGACGGTGACCTCCTGCGGTGTGCCGAACGTCCCCGGAGGGAGGTCTGCGGGCTGGGGGTTGTTGGTGCCGGTCCAGCTGACCTGCCAGGTGACCGTGGCCTGGAAGGGGTACGGTCCGGTGGCCTCGGAGGAGCGCAGGTACTGCACGCCGCACGGCGGCGGGCCCTCGGCTCCAGTGGGGCGCTTCTGGCCGATCGTGCCGTCGTCACCGAGGGGGCACTCGCCCGATTCGGGGTAGGTGAGCGCGTCGTCGGTTCCGGGATCGATGTGGATTCCGGTGGGCCGGGCGGTGGTGGTGGCGGTGATGCCGAGTACCTCGACGGAGGCCGTTGCCGACACCGGGTGGAACGTCGCTTGGTCCAGCGAGACCCAGGTGGGCAGGTTCACGACCTGTCTGTCGTCGGCGGGCTGGAGGGTGGCGGTGCCCTCGGGGATGCGGATCTCCTTGTAGGCGAGTTGGGCGAGGATCTCGGGCGTGATGGTGTTTTCGATGTCAGTCGGCGGCTCGTCACCGGTGTCGACCCAGAACGGCATTTCGTTGCACTGCATTGCCGCGGAATCGCCTAAGCGGTCAGGGTCTTTGTACGCGCCCCACCAGTAGCCTTCGTCGTTCTTGTCGACGTTGAAGGCGCCGTGCTCGCCGTTGATGTACTTGTCCTTCATCGACTCGGCGTTGCCCGCGTCGTGCTGCGGGCTCAGGTCGACCAACCCGTCCAACCGGCTCTGTGCGGCCTCCTGCGCGGTCCACTTCGGCGCGTACCAGCATGCCGGAGGCGACCAATCCCCGATGGGAGTTAATCGGCCGGAGCCACCGTCGTCACCGCCATCGGTGGTGCTGACCTTCACGTCGACGCTTGCAGAGACCGTGTCGTCCATGACGTCACCTTGTTCCCTGGAGTCGCCGCGTGCCCCCTTGTCGCCCCAATCCTCGGCGTAGGCAGTGGCGGGAAGCAAAGCAGTCCCTAACGCAAGAACCACCGCTAAGCCGCGTGCACCTCGGATTACGGCTGACACTCCGACGCCCCCCTCTTTGCCTCTACTTCGACGGTCCGCCATACATTCTTCTTCTTGTTCTCGACGAGCCGTGTGCTGGTCAGGGCATACGAATCGCTCGATGCCGGCGATCTGTCGACCTCTCCGGTCTTCCCGTCCTTGATGAAAGCCTTGCTTTGGTCAATGCAGTAGATGACTACCGCGGACCCGTCGTCAAGAAAGCTGACCTTGTGGCCGAAATAGCGCGCAGTGCCCACCCATGTGTCGCCGTCGCCGACCCACCGCTTGATGTAATCAACCGAGTCCTGAAGCGCTGTGCCGCTGTTGTAGAAGGACAAGGCTTCTGTCTCTGTTTTGCCCCGGAGAATGGCATCATCAACAGAGTTGATGGATTCGGCGCTGTCTGCGAGCGCCGCATCCTTCTTCGGATCTCCCGTCTCCCAATCCTCGAAGACGTTCTGCGCGTCGTCAGGCAGCTTGATCTCCGGTCGGCCTGAAGCGCTCGCCTCCGGCTTCGGAGACTCGGAGGGCGTGGACGACGGCTTCGACCCGGTGATCTTGTCGTCGCTGCCGTCGTCGTCGCTTCCGCCGCAGGCGGTGAGCAGCAGCAGCGCCGCGATGACGAGTACGCCGGTGGACGCCTTGCTACGGGGCACGGCCCCGGACCGCGCTCGTCTGCTGCAGCCGGGGACGGGCTCGGTGCCGGCAACGGTCGCCGGGGCGGCGGCAGCGGAGAAGGGGCGGCCAGTCACAGTCAACTCCGGTGGTGAAGGGAGGATGTTGGTGATCTGACGCTACCGGCTGTGTGCGGTGCCTCACCACCGGCGTTTTTCAGCCCGCTATTGCCTCTTGAGGCACGTGGAATTTCACGGATGGCCGGGCGTGCCGCTGGGCGGTGGCGGCTCGGTCCCTGTCGGGTCTGCCCGGGGGAGTTGGTGCAGGCGTCCGGTGGGGGCCGGTTGTCGTGCGGGTTCCCGGGTGAGGTCGCCCCATACCCGTTTGCCGAAGCTCAGCGGATCCGTTCCCCAGCGTGTGGTCAGCGCGTCCAGGACGAGCAGCCCGCGTCCGCCCACCTCGTCGTCGGGTGGTGCCTGGCGGACCGGTGTCGTTCGGGACTTGTCCACCACGGCCACGCGCACGGTTTCCGGGCCGGTGCGGGTGACCGTGACCTTGATCAGGTGGCAGGTGGTGTGCTCCACGGCGTTGCCGACCAGCTCGGAGACGACCAGCGCCGCGTCCTCCGCGAGATCGCCTATGGCCCATGCGGTCAGGGTCGCACAGACCAGGTCCCGGGCCGCCTTCGCGCTTTCGGCGGCCCGGGGCAGCGTCCGGGTGTATCTCGGGTATCGGGCGGGACTCGTCGTGGACGTGGTCATCGTCAACGCCTCCGGTCTCAGGCTCGCCATCACCGTGTCGCCGGATTAATCGAACGGGCAAGGGAATCAGTGCAGAATCACCCTCCGTTTGGAAAGTGGCACATGCCAAAGCAGATTCATCCGCTGGTGCGGTGGGTAGTTGCGCTGCTACGTTACGTAAATCGCGGTGAAACGCGGGCAGTTGCGCCAGAAAGGCAGGCACATGGCAGCCTCCCACAGACCAACAGCACGCCGGATCGCGCTCGGCCATGAACTGCGCGAGCTACGGAAAGCGGCTGGACTCAGCATCGAAGAGGCCGTGCAGGGGATGTCGTTCAGCGACACGAAACTGCAGCGGGTCGAGACCGGACTTCAGGACCTACGGAGCGCGGGCGACTTGCGCAAGCTCCTCGACCGCTACGGCGTCACCGACGAAGAGGAGGTCGACCGACTGGTCGCGACCCAGCGGGGGGCTGCCAGTCAGGAGTGGTGGACGGATCACAACGGCTACCTGTCATCGGGGATGCCCCGGTTCCTGGGGATCGAGGCAGCAGCGCAGGAGATCCGCGCCTATCACCCGCTGCTGGTCTTCGGCCTGTTGCAGACCGACACCTATGCGCGGACTCGGCACGAGATGGGCAAGCCGATCGACGAGACGACCACAGAGTTCGTCGATCACAACGTGCGGATGCGGATGAAGCGCAAGGAAGCTCTGACACGGGACGAGGACCCGCTGAGGTTGTGGGTTGTCCTCAACGAGCCCGCGCTGCGCCACGTGGTGGGTGATGGCGACCTGATGCGTGAACAGTATGAGGAGATCACCAGGTTGGCTTCGCTGGACAACGTGACCGTGCAGATCCTTCCCCAGGCCACCCGGGTGTACCTGTGCCCCCACGACTTCATGATTCTCAACCTCGGTGACCGGATGCCGCGGACCGTCCAGGTGGACACCGCGTTCGGCACGGCATCGATCGCCGACAAGCCCAAAGAGGTCGGGAGGTTTTCGCGGAGGTTCGAGGCGCTGTCGAGGTCCGCGTTGCCACCGGAAGACACCCCGGCGTTCCTGCACCGACTATCCCAGGAGATCGAAGGATGACCATCTACACTCGCACCCTGTCAGCCCGCGAACTCGGCGCTGACTGGTTCAAGTCCTCGTACAGCGACAACGGTACGGCCTGCGTCGAGGCCGCCGACCTGACCCGGACCGACTACCGCGGCGTTGCCGTGCGGGACTCCAAGGACCCCGGCGGCCCGGCGTTGCTGTTTACGGCGGAGGCGTTCGCGGCGTTCGTCGCCGACGTGCGGGACGGCCGGTTCGACGGCTGACCGGCGCACCGGTCGGTGCGCATGCGCGCCTGGCATCGCCGTCCTCCGTGGGAAGCGGGGGTCGGCGATGTGGGTCGTCAGTCGGTCGGCTCCACGCCGGTTGGTTTCGCGTCGGAGGTGTTCTCATCGATCAAGTCGAGATTGACCCTGCCCTCGGCGACCATCTGCCGCATGCGCTCGATCGCCGCGGCACGTCTCCGGCCGTCGGCGGCGGCGTTGCTCTCGGTCTCGGTCTCGGTTCGGGGCATGGAGGCTGCTCCTCCGGCAGTCAGCGGGTGGGGGCGGTGATGAGGCGGAGGGCGTTGGGGGTGGCGGTCCAGGTGCGCTGGCGGATAGGGGGGCTCAGGAGGGCGTCCGCGCGGTAGCGGAAGTCGGTGCCCCAGACCCGTACGCTGCGGGCCTGGGTGTGCAGCGGGTCGCCCCCGCGGGGGTGGATCTCGACCTGGGCCAGCCCGCTCGCCGGGTCGGTGACGACCGTGACCTGCGCCACCGGGCCGTCCAGCTCCGCCAGCAGCACACCGTCCGCCTCGACGCGCAGCCGGAAGCCGCCCTCCGGGGCCACGTGGGCGTCGTACTCCGTGGCGTCCAGGCCCGCCACGTCGTACGAGGCCGCCGGCGGCCACCCCGCACCGTCCCACTCCTCCGTGCCGCGTTCGGCCGCCGGCGGCCACCCCGCGTCGTCCGCCTCCGCCGCGCCGGGGCCGGCCGCCGCCGGCCGCCCCGCGCCTGCCGTGCCCGCGGCGCCCGACTCCCAGCCCTCCGTGGTCTCCTCCGCACCCCACTCCGCCACCGCCGCCGGCGGCGGGCCCGGCTCGCGCCCGGTCCCGTTCCGCTGGCCCACCGCCCGCGCGGCCAGCGCCCGCAGGCCCGCCGCCGGGGTCCACCGCCGTCCGGGGCCGCCCGCGGCGGCGCCGGCCCGCTGCGCCAGCCCTGCCAGGGGGCCTCCCCGCGGACCTCCCCGTGAACCTCCCAGCGGTCCGCTCGCGCCTCCGCTCGGTCCTCCGCTCGCGCCTCCGCTCGGTCCGTTCGGTCCGCTCCGACCGCTTGCCGCGCCGCCCTGCGCGCCTGCCGGCGCACCCCCCGCGGGGCCGACCGCACCACCCGGACCGTTCAGCGGGCTTCCCCGCGTGCCACCGGACGTACCGCCCCGCGCACCCTCCGCCGCACCCGCACCGCCGCCCTGCTCCCCCCGCCCGTCGCCGGCCCCCGGCGCGCCCGGCTCCGCCGCCGCACCGCCCCCCGCCGGCAGGCGCAGCGCGTCCAGCACCACCCCGCCGCCGTCGTCCACCAGCAGCCCCAGCCGCCGCTCCTCGCCGTCCAGCACCGTCCGCGCCGCCGCCACCGTGCCCGTGGGCACCCCCAGCGTCGCCGCCAGCGTCCGCGCCGTGCCCACCGGCACCAGCGACAGCGGCGCGTCCGCCAGCGTCTCCTGCCGGCGCAGCTCGCTCACCACCCGCAGGAACGCCCGGTCGTCACCGATGACGACCGGCCGCCTCCCGCCCGGGCGGGACAGCGCGCGGGTCAGCTCCGCCGCGCTCTCCGGCAGGCAGATCTTCGTGGCCGCCGCCGCGGAGAGCACGTCCCTCGCGATCCGTACCGCTTCCCCGTCCGCCCGCCGTGCAGCGGGGTCGATGAGCACGAGCAGTGAGCGCCCGGTGGGGTCTGGAGCCGACACCACGGTCCTTCCTCAGGTAATCTCTCGGTGCAAGAGCCCCTGTCGCACTTGTGCCAGGGGCTTCGTCTATCCGGGGCCCGGTCCGATCCCCGGTGCACGGCGCACCGCACGTTGGACATGCCCCGCCCGGAAGGGGTGTACGCCTGTGCCCGCACTTGTGCTGCTCGGTGCTCAGTGGGGTGACGAAGGCAAGGGGAAGGCCACCGATCTGCTCGGCGGCTCGGTGGACTACGTGGTGCGTTTCCAGGGCGGGAACAACGCCGGGCACACGGTGGTGGTCGGCGACCAGACGTACGCGCTGCACCTGCTGCCGTCGGGCATCCTGTCGCCGGGCTGCACGCCGGTGATCGGCAACGGCGTCGTCGTCGACCCCGAGGTGCTGCTCGGCGAGCTGAGCGCGCTGCAGGACCGCGGCGTGGACACGTCCAAGCTGCTGGTCAGCGGCAATGCGCACCTCATCACGGCGTACCACACCGACCTCGACAAGGTGTCGGAGCGCTTCCTCGGCAAGCGGAAGATCGGCACCACGGGGCGCGGCATCGGCCCGGCCTACGCCGACAAGATCAACCGCGTCGGGATCCGGGTGCAGGACCTCTTCGACGAGTCGATCCTGCGGCAGAAGGTCGACGCGGCGCTGGACCAGAAGAACCAGGTGCTCGCCAAGCTCTACAACCGCCGCGCCATCCGCCCGGACGCCGTCGTCGAGCAGCTCCTCGGCTACGCGGAGCAGCTGCGCCCGTACGTCGCCGACACCACCCTCGTCCTCAACGAGGCCCTCGACGGCGGGAAGGTCGTCCTCTTCGAGGGCGGGCAGGGCACGCTCCTCGACGTCGACCACGGCACGTACCCCTTCGTCACCTCGTCCAATCCGACCGCGGGGGGCGCCTGCACGGGGACCGGCGTCGGCCCCACCCGGATCAGCCGGGTCATCGGCATCCTCAAGGCGTACACAACGCGCGTGGGTGCCGGACCGTTCCCGACGGAGCTGTTCGACGAGGACGGCGACCGGCTGCGCACCGTCGGCGGCGAGCGCGGCGTGACCACCGGCCGGGACCGGCGCTGCGGCTGGTTCGACGCGGTGATCGCCCGCTACGCCACCCGCGTCAACGGCCTGACGGACTTCTTCCTCACCAAGCTGGACGTGCTCACGGGCTGGGAGCGGATCCCGGTCTGCGTCGCGTACGACATCGACGGCCGCCGCGTCACCGAACTGCCGTACAGCCAGACCGACTTCCACCACGCCACGCCGGTGTACGAGATGCTGCCGGGCTGGTCCGAGGACATCTCGAAGGCGACGTCCTTCGAGGAGCTGCCGAAGAACGCGCAGGCGTACGTCAAGGCGCTGGAGGAGATGTCGGGCGCCCCGGTCTCGGCGATCGGCGTGGGCCCCGGCCGGAACGAGACGATCCAGATCAACTCGTTCCTGTAAGACGTCCTCGACGTCAGACACGTCCCTTCAGCCGCTGGTCCTGCAGCGTCGTCAGCTGCTGCACGACCAGCAGCGCCAGCACGCTCGTCACGATCAGCACCACCGAGAACAGCAGGTCGAGCAGCACGATCTGGGACGCCGAGTCGATCGAGCTGCCGACCTCCCAGTTCTCCGCGGTGCCCACGGCGAGCGCCATCGAGGCGATCCAGACCGTCCACCAGGCGTACACCACCCCCTTGCCGTACGTCACGGGCCGCGGGCCGTAGCCGACGGGCGGCCGGGTCTGGTGCGGGAACGGGCTGCTGACCCGGAAGATGTCGTTGACGATCTGCAGGGGGAACCACAGCTGGGCGACCGGTATGTACCAGCAGCCGATGGCCAGCCCGGGGGAGTAGCGCACCTGGCCGGGGGCGAACGCCTCGGCGTTCGCGCGCAGCCGGTGGAACCAGACCGACCACAGCACGGCGACCACCGCGAAGAGCAGGAAGTTGCCGGCGGTGAGGTTCTCCATCCGGTCGAGGTCCGCGGCCATGCCCCACGTGCTCCCGGCGTCGCTCAGCGTGCCGAGGAGGCTGATCTCCTGGACGGCCTGGAGGCAGACGTACGCCGCGTAGACGCCCAGCAGCACCTGCAGCGCCGTGGCGACGGGCCGCACCGCGCGCGGCGTGCCCGACCCCGGGCGCGCGGCCTGCCACCCGGTCTGGCCGTAAGGCGGCGGGGTGCCGTAGGGCGGCGGCTGGTAGGCGGTGGGCTGCTGGTGCGCCGCGGGCTGCTGGGGGGCGGTGGGCTGCTGGTGGGCGTGCGGCGGGGTGCCCGGGGCGCCGTACGCCGGGCGCTGCTGCGGCGGGGTGCCGAACGGCTGCCGCGGGGCCTGGGCCCGCGGACCCGTCTGCCCGTACGGGCCCGGGGCCGGGCCGGCCCCGGCCGGCGGCGGGCCGTACGCCTCGCCGTACGCCTGGCCGGGCGCCTGGCCGGGCGCGCCGCCGGCGTCACCCCCGCCGCCGACGCCCCCGCCGGCGGCGTACGGCGTCTCCGCGTCGAGCAGCTCCACCGCCCGCCGGGCCAGCAGCTCCAGCAGCGCCCCGGGCAGCCACGGCTTCAGCTGCGCCGCCTCCTCGGTCAGCGCCACCAGCTCCGCCACCTGCGGCCGGGCGCCCGGCTCCTTGGCGAGGCAGCGCTCGATCAGCGCGCGCGACTCGCCCTCGATGCCCGACAGTTCCGGCTCCTCGGCGGCGATGCGGAACATCAGCGCGTGCGCGCCGCTGTCCTCCGTGCCGAACGGCATCCGCCCGGTCGCCGCGAACGCCAGCACCGTACCCAGGCAGAACACGTCGCTGGCCGCCGTGACCCGCTCGCCGCGCACCTGCTCCGGCGACATGAAGCCGGGGGAGCCGATGACGGCGCCGGTGCGGGTGAGCCCGTCGCCGGCGGCCGTGACCGAGTCCAGCGCGCGGGCGATGCCGAAGTCGATGACGCGCGGCCCGTCGATGGTGATGAGGATGTTGGACGGCTTGAGGTCCCGGTGGACAAGACCGGCGGCGTGGATCGCCTGCAGCGCCCGGGCCAGCCCGCCGGCGAGCGCCCGCACGGAGGTGTCGGGCAGCGGGCCGTGGTCCCGGGCGATGACCTCGTGCAGGGAGGGGCCGGCGACGTACCCGGTGGCCACCCACGGCGTCGCCGCCTGCGTGTCGGCGTCGAGCACGGGCGCCGTCCACTCGCCGCCGACCCGCCGCGCGGCGGTGATCTCCTGCGTGAACCGGCGCCGGAACTCCGGCTGGCGGGCCAGCTCGGCCTTCACGAGCTTCACGGCGGCGGTCCGGCCGCGGTCCGAGCGGGCGAGGTAGACGCGGCCCATGCCGCCCTCGCCGAGCCGTCCGAGCAGTTGGTACGAGCCGACACGGCGCGGATCGTCCGGTCCGAGGCTGTCCATGCCGCCCCCTTCCCCCCTCGTCGGGCGAGCCTGTCCGGTCTGGAGCAGCCGGTACGCGCGCCCCGTCCCGATCCCGCACCCCGTGGTCTACCCGGAGAGCGTAGGTGGTGGCGGGGGGTGGGGATCAGGGGGGCCGCGCCTTACGTTGCGGTGCTGTCACACCATCGTCGTGGGGCGGTGACACGGGCCGCGCGTCCGCCGCGCGGTCTGCGGGGTGCGGCGCCGTCGCGGCGGCGCCCTGGTCAGCCGCCGCCTCCTACGACCCCTCCCCCTCCCCCTCCTCCGCCGCCTCCGCGTCCTCCGCGTCCTCCGCCTGCAGCGCCTCCATCGCCGCCGACAGCCGCCGCAGCGCCGCCAGCGTCGCGCGGAACCCCTCCGCGCCGCCGAGCCGGTGCGCGAGCCGGGCGGCGAACTCGGCGTGCCCCGGCCCCAGTCGCGCCAGCGCCCGGCGTCCCGCGGGGGTGGGGCGGAGCAGCTTCGCGCGGCGGTGGGCGGGGTTCGGCTCGTACGCCGCGAGCCCCTGCTCCACCAGCACGTCGGCGATGCGCTGCACGCTCTGCCGGGCGACGCCCATGGCGCGCGCGACGCCGGCGACGGGCAGCGGCTCGTCGTACACGGCGTACAGCACCTGCCAGCGGGAGGCGGTCAGCCCGGCGGGGGCGGCCAGCCGGTCGCCGCGGGCGAGGAACTGGCCGTTGAGGCGGAACGAGGCGGTGGCGACGCCGTCGAGGAGGCCGGGGGCGCCGAAGGCCGCCAGGTCCTCCTCGTCCGCCACGCCGTCCGCTATGCGGCCGTTCCCCGCGCCGCCGCTCTCCGTGCGGCCTCCCGCTGCGTCGCTTTTCGGCCGGTTACGCGCCCCGCCCCCGGCGGCGCCCCGCGCCTCCCGCCCCGGCCGCCCCGTCACCGCGACCCCGCCTCCATCAGTACCGGGAACGCGCTCGGGTCGGACGAGCCGAACAGCCGCACCCAGGCGTCGAGCACCTCGGGCTCGTGCAGGTCGAGCACCCGGAACACCTCGCGCGCGAACGCGACCGGCTCCGTCGGCCCCGCCGTGACCAGCAGCCCGCCGTCGGTGACCGCGTCCGCCTCGACGTAGCGCGCGTGCCCGCCGTACCCGGGCTGGCCGCCGACGTACTCCGCCGCCGCTCCCGTGTGTGTACGGTCGTCCAGCAGCCCTTCCCGGGCGAGGCCGGCGACCGCGCCGCAGATCGCCGCCACCGGCAGGCCCGCGGCCAGGAACGCGCGGGCCCTGCGGGCGTACGGCGCCAGCTCGCCGCCGGTGTCCCAGAGGGTGGCGCCCGGCATGATCAGGAGCGTGCTGTCCTCGGGGCGCAGGTCGTCCAGCGCCAGGTCGGGCAGGATGCGCACGCCGCCCATCGTGGTCACCGGGCGGCCGGCCTCGGGGCCGACGGTGACGACCTCGTACGTGTCGCGCGGCGGGCGGTGCAGCGACGTCTCCCGGATGTGCGCGACGGCGTGTCCGGTCTCCCAGTCGGCGAGCGTGTCGTAGACGGCAAGGTGAACGATTCTGCGGGCCACGGTGTCTCCTTCGGTAATTGACAGCATGCTGTCGAATCGACAGCATGCTGTCAATCCGTTTCGACCGCTGCCCTTATCGTGTGGGTGCATCCCCGTCAGGAAGGGCCACCGCATGACCCCCGCAGGCGCCGTGGTCCGGCGCGAGACGCTGCGTGCACAGATCGCCGACGCCCTGCGCGACGAGATCCTGGCCGGCCGGCTCGCGGCCGGGCAGCACATCACGGTCGGCGAGATAGCCGAGCAGTACGGGGTCTCCGCAACCCCCGTACGCGAGGCCCTGGTCGACCTCTCCGCCCAGGGGCTCCTCGACGTCGAGCAGCACCGCGGCTACCGCGTGCACGCCTTCACCCTCGACGACTACCGCGCCATGACCGACGCCCGCACCGTCGTCCAGCTGGGCGTCTTCCGCGGCGAACCGCCGCACGTCGTCGACCCCGCGCCCACCGCGCTGACCGCGATGCGGCGCCGCGGCGAGGAGGCCGAGCGGGCGGCCAAGGCCGGCGACCTCGACGTGCTCGTCCACTACGACCTGCGCTTCTGGCGCGAGATCACCGGGCTGATCGGCAACGACTACATCTCCGAGTTCCTGGAGCGGGTGCGGGTGCACTGCTGGGTGTTCGCGGTGCCGTACCTCCGGGGGGCGAGCGAGGACTGCGTGCCCGGCACGTTCTGGCAGGGGCACATGCGGCTCGTCGAGGCCATAGAGCGCCGCGACGTCGCCGCCGCCGAGGAGGTCGTACGCACGTACAACCGGCACTCGCTGGAGCTGATCGAGCGGCTCGCAGGCGGCTGACCGGCCGTTCGTGCCCGGTCGGCGCCCTGAGCGCGGGCCTCCGGCGGCCCGGC
This sequence comes from Streptomyces sp. CNH099, assembly GCA_000514715.1. Classification (GTDB taxonomy): domain Bacteria; phylum Actinomycetota; class Actinomycetes; order Streptomycetales; family Streptomycetaceae; genus Streptomyces; species Streptomyces synnematoformans. The sequence continues at coordinate 15,819 of AZWL01000045.1, forward strand.
CGCACCCGGCCGCCGCCCTGAGCGTGCCCGGCGCGTTGGCCGAGACCCGGCGGGGGCGGGCGCGGTACCCGGCCGGGGGGTGCTGCCGGGCCGCCGGCAGCGGCTACCCTGAGCCCGACCGCGCAGTTAAGGAGCGTTCCGCTTGGCCTGCGACCTGTGGCTGGTGCCCCTTGTCGACGTGCTGTGCCACAGCCCCGACAACCCCTTCGCCGAGGAGATCGCCGCCTACGACGACGCGCTGGCGCAGGCGGGGCTGCCGCCGGTGCCCGTGCAGAGCTACATGCCGGGGCTGTCCGGGGACGTCGCCCCGGTCGCCGGCTTCGACTACGACGCGCTCCACTTCCTGCGCCGCGCGTACCTGCTGCAGCTGTGCGGCCTGGAGGTCACGCCGGTCGGCGAGCTGGGCGGGGACTACGAGCAGCTGCTGGAGATGTTCGAGGCCACGGCGCAGCAGTCGCACCTGGTCTGGCACTACGACCACGCCGGCGCGTACGTGCCCGTCGACTTCCCGCACCCGCTCGTCACGGAGGAGCTGCTCGCGGGCGGCGGGCCGCTGGGCTCGGCGCAGGGGCTCGTGCGCGAACTCGTCGCCGTCGCCCCGGCGATCGGCATCGACCCGGACAACCCCCCGCCGCCCCCGGCGCCGCCGCCGGGGCCGACGGAGCTGTCGGAGCCGGCGGCGACGGCGCCGACGGGGGGCGGGGAGTTCGCGCAGGAGCGGCACGTGTGGCTGGGGCTGCACGCGGCGGCGACGCGGAGCCTGGCGCAGGGCTCGATGATCGTCTTCAGCTGACGGGTGGCGGGCCGGTCCGCCGCGGGCCGCCGTGCCGCCCCCCGGCCGTCACCCCCGGGGACCCCCCGGCGTCATCCGGGGGAACCCGGCCGTGTCACGGGTGTTGACGCCGGGACGGGCAGGGGCCATTCTCGCCGAGACGAAATCTCGTATTGCGTCTGAAATCTCGAACGTCAGGAGCGGGCCGCCCGCGTTTCCCCGGGACGGGGAGGGTGGCGGGGCTCCACCGTCGAACCGGTTCGACAGTGCTCGTGCCTGGCGCTGTCGAACCGGTTCGCCCCCCATGACGACGCACAGGGAGCAGTGACGATGGTGAGTACGAGAGCAACACGGGCCCGTCCCGCGCTGCGCGCGGCGCTGACCGCCGCCGTGGGCGCGGCCCTGCTGACCGCGGGCCTCGGAACGCCCGGCGCGTCCGGCGCGTCCGCCGCGCCCGCCGCCGAAGGCGAGCTGACCGTCGACCTGGCGACGGACACCGGTCCGTTCCACGGCGGCGCCGCCGGCACCCTCTACGGCCTCTACGGGCAGGACGTGCCGACGAACAACCTCATCGAGGGCATGAACCTGCGGACCGTCTCCACCAAGGCGCAGGACGGACCGCAGCACCCGGGCGCGGACGCGCTCGAAGTCGTCAGGCCGCTCGCGGACTCCACCGACGGCGACGTGTACGTCTACATGACCGACATCCACCGCGGCTTCCCGTACCAGTGGGAGGGCGACACCCCGCGGGAGAAGGTGCGGATCTACCGGGAGAAGATCGCCAAGCAGGTCGACCAGGTCCTCGAACTGCCCGCGGAGTACCGGGACAACATCGTCTTCGTGCCGTTCAACGAGCCCGAGGGCAACATGTTCGGCACCGGCGAGTGGAGCTACGACGGCACCAGCTGGCTCGACGACCCGGCGGACTACTTCGCCACCTGGGACGACTTCTACCGGCTGATCAAGGGCAAGATACCGGAGGCCCGTATCGCCGGGCCGAACACCAGCATCCTGTACGACCAGGTCCGGGGCTTCCTGCGGCACACCATCGAGGCCGGCACCGTCCCGGACGTCGTCACCTGGCACGAGCTGAGCCACCCCGAGCAGGTGCGCACGAGCGTCGCGCGCTACCGCGACTGGGAGCGGGAGATCTTCGCCGGCACCCCGTACGAGGACAGGACGCCGTTGCCGGTCAACGTCAACGAGTACGCCTTCAACTACCACACCTCCGTCCCGGGCCAGATGATCCAGTGGATCTCCGCGATCGAGGAGTCGAAGGTCGACGCCGACATGGCGTACTGGAACATCGACGGCAACCTCTCCGACTCGGCCGTCCAGTCGAACCGCGGCAACGGCCAGTGGTGGCTCTTCAACGCCTACGGCGCCATGTCCGGGCACACCGTCGAGGTCACCCCGCCCTCGCCCGGCCAGAACTACACGATGCAGGGCGTCGCCGCCCTCGACCGGGAGAAGCGCCAGGCCCGGACCCTGTTCGGCGGCTCGGACGGCACGGGCCTCATCCGCTTCGACAACGTGCCCGCCGACGTCTTCGGCGACACCGTGCACGCCTGGGTCCGGGAGATCCCGTGGACCGGCCAGATCGGCGACTCCGACCGGCCGGACGTCGTCGCCGAGGCCGACGTCGCCGTACGGGACGGCTCGGTCGCGTTCGACTTCGGCGGCGACCTGCCGGCGCTGGAGGAGTCGTCCGCGTACGAGATCGTCCTCACCCCGGCCGGCAGCGGCGGCGGGCCGCCCGGCCAGACCCCGCGCACCCGCTGGCAGGGCAGCTACGAGGCCGAGGACGCCGCGTACACCGGCTCGGGCTACAGCAGGAACGGGCCCGAGGGCTCGCCGGAGGACGTGTCGAAGTTCTACACCTCCGGCGGCTACAACGTCGGCGGCCTCAGGACCGGCTCCGACGGGCGGCTCGACTTCACCGTCGACGTGCCCGAGGACGGCACGTACGACCTCAGCGTCTTCGCCAACTCCCTCAACACCTACGGCCTCGTACAGGAACAGGGGCCGACGAACGTGTTCCTCCGCGTCGACGGCGCGGCCGAGCAGGAGCTGCACCTGCCGCTCGGGTACAAGTGGGTGGTCTGGGACCACGCCGACACCACCGTCGAGCTGACGGCGGGCGAGCACACCGTCTCCCTCGCCGCGCAGAGCCTCGACGGCACCGGCGCCACCAGGGGCGACGCGATCATCGACCGCATCACCCTCTCCCGGCCCGCCCCCGGCGCCGACCGGGCGGTCTACGAGGGCGAGCTGGCCGCCTTCGACGGCGGCGGCCCCGGCTACGACCTGCCGCCGGGCGCCGCCGTGACCGGCTCCGGCGCCGCGCGGCTCGCCGCGGGCGACACCGCGACGTTCTGGGTCTACGCGGAGGCCGACGCCGAGGCCGCCCTTGACGTCGCCGCCCTCGGCGACGGGCGGGCCCGGCTCGCCGTCAACGGTCGGGACGTGCGGGACGTGACGGCGGCGTCGGGCGCGGCGGCCGTCTCCCTCTCCGGCGGCGTCAACAAGGTCACCGTCACCGGCACCGCCGGCACCACGCTCGTCGACCACCTCGCCGTCACCCCCGGCACCGGCGCGCTGCCGGCGCGGGAGTACCAGGCGGAGGACGCCGAGCTGACCGGCACCGCCGCGGCGGCCGGCTTCTCCCTCGCCGACGGCGGCAGGGCGGTGCGGGGCGTCGGCGGCGAGCCGGGCAACGGCAACACCGCCGTCTTCCACGTCACCGCCGACGCGGCCGGCCTGTACGCCATGCGCGTCCGGTACGCCAACCCCGAGCAGTCCGAGGCCACGCACTACAACCCCGACCCGCTCGTCCGCCACGCCGACGTGTCCGTCAACGGCGGCGAGGCGCGGCGCGTGACGTTCCCGCACTCGTTCCACGAGAACAACTTCTGGGAGCTGACCGTGCCGGTGCGGCTGGACCCGGGCGAGAACACGATCGCGTTCCGCTCCGAGGAACTGCCGAACTTCGACGGCGAGTCGTACGCCTCCGACACCTGGCCCGGGATCCTGCTGCGCTCGCCGTACGCGCCCGTGCTCGACAGGATCACGCTCGCGCCGTTCGCGGCCGAACGGCCGTAACCCGCACCGCACGCACCGCACGCACCGCACGCACCAAGGAGTCCGATGGTCACGATCGGCGACATCGCCCGCGCCGCCGGCGTATCCCGCAGCACCGCCTCGTACGCGCTGTCCGGCAAGCGGTCCATCTCCGCGCAGGTCCGGCAGCGGGTGGCCGACGCGGCGCGGGAGCTGGGCTACACGCCCAACGCCGGCGCCCGGGCGCTGGCCACCGCGGAGACCCGGGTCGTCGGGCTGCTCGCCCAGTTCCACGCGGACGAGTTCGCCCCGGCCATGCTCCAGTACATGCTGGGCGTCTCCGACACCGCCCGCGAGCTGGGCTACGACACCCTGCTCGTCACCGAGGCGGACGGGGCCCGGGCGCTGCGCCGGATCACGGACTCCCGCATGGTCGACGGCGTCGTCCTGCTCAACGTCGCGCAGGACGACGCCCGGCTGCCGCTGCTGCGCGCCGCACCCCAGCCCGGGGCGCTCGTCGGGCTGCCCGGCGACCCGTCCGGCGTCGACGTCTTCGACCTCGACTTCGCCGCGGCCGGGCGGGCGATGGTCGACCACATGCACCGGCTGCGCCACCGCGAGCTGATCCTCGTCTCGCAGCCGGAGCACGTCGTCGAGCGGGGCGGCGCGTACGTGTGGCGGCTGCAGGACGCGGTGGTGCAGCAGGCCGCGGCCCGCGGCATCGGGCTGCACGCGGCCTTCGGCCCGTCCCGCCAGCCCGACGTCGGCCGGGACCTGCACGCGCTGCTCGACGCCCACCCGGCCGCGACCGGGCTGCTGCTCAACAACGAGGCCGCCGCCGCGGCCCTGCCGTCCGTGCTGCACGCCCGCGGCCTGCGGGCCCCGCGGGACCTGTCGGTCATCGGCCGCTACTCCGACGAGTTCGCCCGCACCTTCTCGCTGCCGTTCTCGTCCGTCGAGTCCGCCCCCGACCTGCTGGGCGAGATGGCCGTACGCCACCTCGTCCGCCGGATCACCGACCCGCTGGCCCGGGACGAGCCGCACGTGCTTCGGCTCGTCCCGCCCGAACTCGTCGACCGGGGCAGCACCGGCGCGCCCCCCACCGCCCGCACGGCAGGCCCCGGCACACCACCAGATCCGCACGGCCAAGGAGGAAGACCGTGATATCCCTGTCCACCCCGGTCCGCGCAGCCGGCGTCCTGGGCGCCGCGCTCCTCGTCATGACGGCACCGACCGCCTGCTCGTCCAACACCGGCGGCTCCGGCGGCGACCAGTCGGACGGCACCTACACGTGGTGGGACCCCTACCCGCAGCACGCCAAGGGCTCCGACTGGGCGAAGCGGGTGGCCGCGTGCGGCGACGAGGCCGGCGTGACCATCGAACGCACCGCGTACGACACCACCGCCCTGACGAACCAGGCGCTGCTCGCCGCCCAGGAGGGCACGGCGCCGGACGTCATCCTGATCGACAACCCGGCCGTCTCCACGCTCGCCGACACCGGGATGCTCACCACGATGGACGAGTTCGGCCTCGACACCGCGGGCGTGGACGAGAACCTCCTCGCGGCGGGCGTCGTCGACGGCAAGGCGTACGGCATCCCCATCGGCGCCAACACCCTCGGCCTCTACTACAACGCCGACGTCCTCGACGACGCCGGCGTCGACCCCGCCGCGATCAAGGACTGGGACACGCTCACCGCCGCGCTGAAGAAGGTCACCGACGCCGGGCACAAGGGCATCACCTTCGCCGGCACCAACACCGAGGAGGGCTCCTTCCAGTTCCTGCCCTGGTTCTGGGGCGCGGGCGCCGACCTGCGCGACCTCGACTCGGCGGAGGCCGCGACGGCGCTGGAGCTGTGGACCGGCTGGCTGGAGCAGGGCTACGCGCCCAACTCGGTGATCAACAACTCCCAGAACACCACCTGGGAGGAGTTCCTCACCGGCGACTTCGGGTTCGGCGTGAACGGCACCTGGCAGGTCAACAGCGCCGCGGAGGCGGACTTCCGCACCGGCGTCGTGCAGATCCCCGGCCGGGACGGCGGCGTGGCGCCGACCCCCACGGGCGGCGAGTTCATCACCGCCCCCGTACAGGACGACGGCTCCCGGTACGACGTCACCCAGCAGATCGTCGAGTGCATGACCACGCCCGAGGGCATGGTGGAGACGGCCACGACCTTCGCGTACTACATCCCGCCGACGAAGGCGGGGCAGGGGCAGCTGCTCCAGAAGAACGCCGAACTCGAACCGTGGGTCGAGGCCGTACGCACCGCCCGCGGCCGTACCGGCGACAACCTCGGCACCGACTACCCGAAGATCTCCGAGCCGCTGTGGACCGCCGTGCAGAAGGCGCTCAGCGGCTCCGCGAGCCCCGCCGACGCGCTGCGCGAGGCCCAGGCCGCCGCCGAGGACGAGGCCGGCTGACCGCCGCCCGGGGAGTCGCACCCATGGAGACCACCACCCCGGCCGCGCCGCCGGCCGCGCACCCGGGCGGCGCGGCGCCGGGCGGACCGGCGAAGCCGGCCGCCGCCCGGCGCCCGCGGGTCCGCGGGCGCTCGACGCAGTGGGCCGCGTTCGCGTTCCTCCTGCCGCTCGTCGCGTACCTGCTGGCCTTCTACGCCTATCCGCTCTACCGGAACGTCGACCTCAGCCTGCACGAGTACACCGTCCGCTCCTTCGTGCAGGGCGGCGCCGAGTTCACCGGCCTCGCCAACTACCGCGACGTGGTGGGCGCCAACGCCTTCGGCACCGCGCTGCGCAACACGCTCGTCTTCACCTTCGTCTCGATCGCCGCGCAGTACGCCATCGGGCTGGCGCTCGCGGTCTTCTTCCGCGCGAACTTCCCGCTGTCCGGGCTGCTGCGCGGCATGTTCCTGATCCCGTGGCTGCTGCCGCTGATCGTCTCGGGCTCCACCTGGGCGTGGATGCTGAACAGCGACAACGGGATCGTCAACGCCGCCCTGGAGGCGTTCGGCATCGGGCAGGTCAACTGGCTGACCGACCCCGGCTGGGCGCTGACCTCCGTGATCGTCGCGAACATCTGGCTCGGCATCCCGTTCAACCTCGTCATCCTCTACTCCGGGCTGCAGAACATCCCGGACGAGCTGTACGAGGCCGCCGCGCTGGACGGCGCGAACGCCTGGCAGCAGTTCTGGCGGATCACCCTGCCGATGCTGCGCCCGGTCTCCGCGATCACCCTGCTGCTCGGCCTCGTCTACACGCTCAAGGTCGTCGACATCATCTGGATCATGACGACCGGCGGCCCCGGCACCTCCTCCACCACCCTCGCCGTCTGGTCCTACCGCGAGGCGTTCGGCACCGGCCTGCCGGACTTCTCGCCCGCGGCCACCCTCGGCAACCTGCTCATCCTCATGGCCCTGGCCTTCGGCCTCCTCTACCTCCGCCTCCAGCGCCGACAGGAGTGGTCATGACGGCGTACCGGACACGGGCGCGCCGCCGCGCCCGGTGGCAGACGGCGCTCGGGATCCTCTTCACCGCGGTGCTGCTCTTCCCCGTCTACTGGATGGTCAACGTCTCCCTGACCAAGACCGGCAACATGCGGGCCGACCCGCCGCACTGGTTCCCCCGCGACCCGACGTTCGCCGGCTACGCCGACGTGCTGCGCGACCAGCTGCCGGCGCTGACGACCAGCCTCGCCATCGGCCTGGGCTGCGTGGCGCTCACCCTCGCCGTCGCCGCACCCGCCGCGTACTCGCTGGCCAAGCTCCGCCCGCGCGGCGCGACCGGCCTGTCCTTCGTGCTGCTGGCCGCGCAGATGATCCCCAGCGTCGTCATGGCGATCGGCTTCTACGCCGTCTACGTGCGGCTCGGCTGGCTCAACTCCGTCTGGGGGCTGATCCTCGCCGACTCCACCATCGCCGTGCCCTTCGGCGTCATGGTGCTGACCGCCTTCATGGCCGGCATCCCGCAGGAGCTGATGCACGCCGCGAAGATCGACGGGGCCGGCGCCTGGCGCACCTTCGTCTCCGTGGTCCTGCCGCTGAGCCGCAACGCCGCGCTGACCGTGTCGCTGTTCGCGTTCCTGTGGGCGTGGTCGGACTTCATCTTCGCCTCCACCCTCAGCCGCAACGCCGACGCGATCCCCATCACCCTCGGCATCTACTCCTACATCGGCAACAACACCACCCAGTGGAACTCGATCATGGCGACCGCCGTCGTCGCGTCCGTGCCCGCGGCCGTGCTGCTCGTCGTCGCCCAGCGCTTCGTCGCCGGCGGGGTCACCGCGGGCGCCGTCAAGGACTGACCGAGCCGTCCAAGAACTGACCGAGCCGTGAAGGACCGACCGAGCCGTCAAGGACCGACCGAGAGGAACCCGGCTGTGAGGAGCCCGCGTCCATGGTGAGCTTCCGACCCACCCCGACCGGCATGGAGATCCGCCACCGGCACGAAGTGCTGACCGTCCGGGCGTGGGGCGCCGACAGCGTCCGCGTACGGGCGGCGCCGTTCCGGCTCCCGGCGGAGAGCCACGGCGCGCTCGACCAACCGCCGCCGTCCCCGCCGCCGCGGGTCGACGTCGACGCCGACGGCGACGCCGACGTCGACCGTGCAGTCCTCGTCCACGGCGAGCTGACCGTCACGGCCGCGTTCGACCGCCGCGCCGCCCACCCCGAGCCGCTGCTCACCTTCACCCGCACGAGCACCGGCGCCGAGCTGCTCGCCGAGAGCCGCGAGCACTTCTGGCTGCCCGGCGCCCGCGTCTTCCGCGGCGACGGCAGCGGTGGTGGCGGGGGCGCGTACGAGATCCACCAGCAGTTCGCCGCGTACGACGGCGAGCGGCTCCACGGCATGGGCCAGCGGACCCACGGCCGGCTCGACCTCAAGGGCCTGGCCCTCGACCTCGTGCACCGCAACGGCGAGGTGTCCATCCCGTTCGTGCTCTCCAGCCGCGGCTACGGGCTGCTGTGGAACCTGCCCGCGGTGGGCCGCGTCGAGTTCGCCGAGAACGCCACCCGCTGGCAGGCCGGCCGCGCCCGGGAGATCGACTACTGGCTCACCGCCGCGCCGACCCCCGCCGGGATCCTCGCCCGCTACGCCGACGCCACCGGCCACCCGCCGGAACTGCCGCGCTGGGCGTCCGGGTTCTGGCAGTCCAAGCTGCGCTACCGCGACCAGGACGAGCTGCTCGCCGTCGCCCGCGAGCACCGCCGCCGCGGCCTGCCGCTGTCCGTCATCGTCGCCGACTACTTCCACTGGACCGCGATGGGCGACTACCGCTTCGACCCGGCCGAGTGGCCCGATCCCGGGGCGATGGTCGAAGAACTCGCCGAGCAGGGCGTGGAGCTGATGGTCTCGGTCTGGCCCACCGTCTCGCCGCTCGCCGGCTCCTACCCCGACTACCGCGACCGCGGCCTCCTCGCGGGCACCGCGCAGGGCGTGGAGTGCCACCAGACCATCCAGGACAAGGGCATGGCCGCGCCGATGCCCGTCGCCTTCTACGACCCGACGAACCCGGAGACCCGGGAGTTCGTGTGGGAGCGGATCCGGCGCGGCTACCGCGACCTCGGCATCCGGGTCTTCTGGCTGGACGCCTGCGAGCCCGAGCTGAGCCCCGCCCAGCCGGAGAACCTCGCCCTCTACGCCGGCCCCGGCGCGGAGACCGCCGGCGTCTACCCGCGCGACAACGCCCGCCTCTTCGCCGAGGGCATGGCCGCCGACTCCGCCGGGCCGACCGTGCTGCTGTGCCGCTCCGCGTGGGCGGGCGCGCAGAAGTACGGCGCCGCGCTCTGGTCCGGCGACATCCCCGCCACCTGGGCCTCGCTGCGGCAGCAGATACGCGCCGGCCTCGCCGTCGCGCTCTCCGGCATCCCCTGGTGGACCACCGACATCGGCGGCTTCCACGGCGGCGACGCCCGCGACCCGGCGTACCGGGAGCTCATGGTCCGCTGGTTCCAGTTCGGCGTCTTCTGCCCGCTGTTCCGGCTGCACGGCGACCGCGAGCCGCGCACCCCCACCTCGTACGCGCAGACCGGCGGCCCCAACGAGGTCTGGTCGTACGGCGAGGAGGCGTACGGGATCATCGCCGGGCTGCTGCACCTGCGCGAGCGGCTGCGCCCGTACCTGCACGAGCAGATGGCCGCCGCCGCCCGCACCGGACTGCCCCCGATGCGGCCGCTCTTCGTCGACTACCCCGGCGACCCGCGCGCGTGGCAGGTCGACGACGCCTTCCTCTTCGGCCCGGACGTGCTCGTCGCGCCGGTCGCCGAGGCGGGGCGGCGCGACCGGGAGGTGTACCTGCCGGCGGGTACCCGCTGGGTCTGCGCCGCCACCGGCGAGACGTACGACGGCGGCGGCACGGTCATCGCCGCCGCCCCCCTCGACCGGATCCCCGTCTTCACCCGTGAAGGCGCCGACGTGCCGCTGGGCGCGGGTACGGGCGCGGGCGGCGCCGGCGCCGGGGTGGGGGCGGCGGCCTCGTGACGGAGAACGCACAGGCGGCGGAGCCGGCCGGCGGCACCGACCCGAAGGGCGGCCGGCCGGCCGTCCCCACCCGCGGCGCCCGGCGCCCGCTGGGGCTCGCGGAGGTGGCGCTCACGCCCGGCGGGTTCTGGGCGGGGCTGCAGGAGACCAACGCGGCCGCCACGCTGCCGCACTGCGAGGAGTGGCTGGAGCGGCTCGGCTGGCTGGCGAACTTCGACCGCGTCGCCGCCGGCGGGCCGGGCGCGGACCGGACCGGCTGGTCCTTCGCCGACTCCGAGGTCTACAAGCTCGTCGAGGCGCTGGCGTGGGAGTACGGCCGCACCGGCGACCCCGGCTGCGACGCCGCCGTACGACGGCTCACCGCGCGCATCGCCGCCGCCCAGGACCCGGACGGCTACCTCAACACCTGCTACGGCCACCCCGGCCGCCCGCCGCGCTACAGCGACCTGGAGTTCGGCCACGAGCTGTACTGCACCGGGCACCTGCTGCAGGCCGCCGTCGCCCGGCTGCGCACGGCCGGCGCCGACGACCTCGTCGCCGTCGCCCGCCGCGCCGCCGACCACGTCTGCGCCGTCTTCGGACCCGCGGGCCGCGGCGCCGTCTGCGGCCACCCCGAGATCGAGACCGGCCTCGCCGAACTGGGCCGCGCCCTCGGCGAACCCGCCTACGTCGACCAGGCGCGGCTGTTCCTCGACCGCCGCGGCCACCGCACCCTGAAGGTGCCCTTCGGCATCGGCAGCGCCGGCTACTTCCAGGACGACGTGCCCGTCCGCAAGGCCGACACCTGGCGCGGCCACGCCGTGCGGCAGCTGTACCTGGCGGCCGGCGCCGTGGACGTGGCCGTCGAACGCGACGACCGCGAACTCCTCGCCGCCGTCGAGCGGCAGTGGACCCGTGCCGTGGCCCGGCGCACCCACCTGACCGGCGGCATGGGCTCGCGGCACCAGGACGAGGGCTTCGGCGAGGACTGGGAGCTGCCGCCGGACCGCGCCTACTGCGAGACCTGCGCGGGCGTGGCGTCCGTGCAGGTGTCCTGGCGGCTGCACCTGGCCACCGGCGACATGCGCTACGCCGACCTGATGGAGCGCACGTTCTTCAACGTCGTCGCCACCTCCCCGCGCGCCGACGGCCGCGCCTTCTTCTACGCCAACCCCCTCCAGCAGCGCACCGCGGGCGAGCCCCGCGAGGCCGCCGCCGACGGCGACGTCAGCCCGCGCGCCGCGGGCGGCACCCGGGCGGCCTGGTTCGACGTCTCCTGCTGCCCCACCAACGTCGCCCGCACCCTGGCCGCCTGGCACACGTACCTGGCCACGGCGGGCCCGCGGGACCTGACGGTGCTGCAGTACGCGAGCGGCCGGATCACCGCGGAGCTGGGCGACGGCCGGACCGTCGCCGTGGCGGTGGAGACGGCGTACCCGGCGGCCGGACCGGTGGTGATCCGGGTGCTGGACGCGCCCGCCGACGCGGTGGCGCTGCGGCTGCGCGTGCCCGCGTGGGCCCGCGGCGCGGTGCTCCACGAGGGCGGGACGCGCCGCCCGGTGGCACCGGGCGCGGCGGTGGTGGACCGCGCGCTGGTGCCGGGCGAGGAGATCCGCCTGCACCTGCCCGTGACCCCCCGCTTCACCTGGCCGGACCCCCGCGTCGACGCGCTGCGCGGCTGCGTCGCGGTCGAGCGCGGCCCGCTGGTGTACTGCGCCGAGTCGATCGACCTGCCGCCCGGGCTCACCCTGGACGACGTACGGGTCGACACCGCGGCCGCCCCGGAGGACCGGGACGGCACGGTCCGCGTCCGCGCCCTGCACCGCCCGGCGGACCCGCCGGACGGCCCGCCGGGGGGTCCGACCGGCTGGCCGTACGCCCCGGACCCCGGCCCGCCGCCGGGTCCGCCGGGGCGTACGGCCGCGGAGCTGACGCTGGTCCCGTACCACCGCTGGGCGGAGCGCGGCCCGAGCGCGATGCGCGTCTGGCTCCCCACGGCACCGCGGGCGGCGGGGGACGGCCAGGGCGACCGCCGAACGTGAGTGCGCCAGCGGACGACGGGCCGACGCCGCTGGCGGCGTCGGCCGCGCGCAGCCACGCCGCGCGTGGCCGCGGGACGCCCGCCGCGCCCCGCGGGCGGCGGGTGCGTGCCGGCGCGGAGCTTGCGCTGCGCATGGCCGCCGCCGTGCCGCGCGCGGTGCCGGCGCGCCCGCCGGGTTCCGCGTCCCGAGGGCCGCGGGTGCGTGCCGACACGCCGTGGGCTGCGCATGGCCGCCGCCGCGCCGCGCGCGGTGCCGGCGCGCCCACCGGGTCCCGCGTCCCCTACACCAGCGCCCCGCGCCCCGCGCGCCGCGGGCGCGGCCGCCTGGTCCCGGTCCCGCGGACCCGCACGCGGCTAACGTCCCGGGGGTTCCGGGGGGCGTTGGCGCGGCATCGTGGGGCGCAGGCCCGCCGGGGGGAGGGGGGCGCGGGCCTGGGGCTGGGTCTCGGCGGAGCGGGCCCACGCCAGCGACTGCGTCGCCAGCGCCGCGCGCCCGCCGCCGAACGCCACCATCCAGTCCGCGGTCTCGGCCCGTACCAGCTCGGTCACGTCCTCCGTGAAGCGCCGCAGCACCGCCAGGCACCGCTCCGCCGCCTCGCTCGCCGTGCCCTCCGCCGGGCCCAGCACCTCCCGTACCGACTCCGCCGCCCAGTCGAACTGCAGCGCCTCCAGCCGCCGCTGCACCGCCTGCGCCGTGGCCACGTCGCGCATCCAGCCCGACGTCAGCCCGAAGACCCGGTCCACCGCCAGGCACGCGAGCGCGGCCAGCAGCGCCACGAACGCCCAGCCGGCGACGTCCGGCGCGGCGTCCGTCAGGTCGAGCACCGGCAGCGCCGTGCCCGCCGCCGCGCAGAGCGCCGCCGCGGTGCGCAGCGTCCGCGCCGCGCGGCGCTTGGTGCGGCGGGCGGCGAGGTACGACCTCGCGGTGCGCAGCGCGCCCTCCTCGGCCCACAGGTACAGCTCGTCCAGCCGCTTGGCCGGGTCGCCCCAGTCGCCGAGCGGGAAGGGCCGGGCGAGCAGGTCCCCGGGCCGCTCCCCGGGGCCCCCGGGGCCGTCCGGCCCGCCGGGCCTGCCGGGGCCGTCCGGGCCGCCGTTGCCGCCGGCGCGGTCGACGCCGGTGACGGGGCCGGTCGTCCGGGTCTCCTCCGAGTGGTTCACGTGGGGCTCCTCGCTCGAACTCGCTGCTGCTGACTGCGTTCTCTGTGCTCTGTGCTCTGTGCGCTGTGCGTTCTGTGCGCTGTGCGTTCTGTGCGTTCTGTGTGGCGCGTGTGACATGTGATGACTGGGCAATCGGATGGTGCGCCCGCGGCGGCCTTCCTACCGCCGAACGAGGGGACACGAGCCGAGAATGGCCTTATTTACCCTCGTAAGGAGTGGTTGATCGGGTATGGGGATGAACCGGCCGTCACCCGGACCGGTGGCCTCCGGGCCGACCGATAGGCTGGCCCCGTGAAGGTCCTCGTCATCGGCGGCGGCGCCCGCGAACACGCCCTGTGCCGCGCCCTCTCCCGCGACCCCGACGTCCGCGAGCTGCACTGCGCGCCCGGCAACGCCGGCATCGCCGACGTCGCCCGGCTGCACGCCGTCGACGTGCTCGACGGCGACGCCATCGCCGACCTCGCCGCCCGCCTCGGCGCGGACCTCGTCGTCGTCGGCCCGGAGGCACCGCTCGTCGGCGGCGCCGCCGACGCCGTACGGGCACGCGGCATCGACTGCTTCGGGCCCGGCGCCGCGGCGGCCCGGCTGGAGGGGTCGAAGGCGTTCGCGAAGGACGTGATGGCCGAGGCCGACGTGCCCACCGCCCGGTCCTACGTCTGCACCACCCCCGAGCAGACCGACACCGCGCTCGACGCCTTCGGGCCGCCGTACGTCGTCAAGGACGACGGGCTCGCGGCCGGCAAGGGCGTCGTCGTCACCGAGGACCTCGAAGCGGCACGCGCGCACGCGTGCGCGTGCACCGCCGCCGGCCAGGTGGTGATCGAGGAGTTCCTCGACGGGCCCGAGGTGTCACTCTTCGCGGTCACCGACGGCGAGACCGTCGTACCGCTGTCGCCCGCCCAGGACTTCAAACGCGCGTACGACGACGACGCCGGCCCGAACACCGGCGGCATGGGCGCGTACTCGCCGCTGCCCTGGGCCGACCCGAAGCTGGTCGACGAGGTCGTCGACACCGTGCTGCAGCCGACCGTCGACGAGATGCGCCGCCGCGGCACGCCCTTCACCGGGCTGCTGTACGCGGGCCTGGCGCTGACCTCGCGCGGCGTCCGGGTGGTGGAGTTCAACGCCCGCTTCGGCGACCCCGAGACCCAGGTCGTGCTCGCCCGGCTGCGCACCCCGCTCGGCGGGCTGCTGCGGGCCGCCGCGCAGGGCCGGCTCGCCTCGTTCCCGCCGCTGGTGTGGAGCGACGAGTCGGCCGTCACCGTCGTCCTCGCCGCCCGGGACTACCCGGCGAAGCCGCGCACGGGCGACGTCATCACCGGCCTGGACGACGTCGCGGCCGAGGACGCCCCGGACGCCTACGTACTGCACGCCGGTACCGAGCTGGACGACGCCGGCCGCGTCGTCAGCGCCGGCGGCCGGGTGCTGTGCGTCACCGCCGTCGGCCCGGACCTCGCCGCCGCCCGCGACCGCGCCTACGAGGCGATTCGGCGCATCGGGCTGGACGGCGGGCACCACCGCGGCGACATCGCCGCGCGCGCCGCGGAGGCCGCCGCCGACTGAAATTCCACGGCGTCCTGACCTTTGCCCAAGGCCATTCCATCGGGTGACCGGGCGGCCGACCGGCTGACGGGGGCGTGCCCCCCAACTAGGGTGCACCTGCCCGGCGTACCGGCCGTCCGGTCGGCGGCGTCCGGGCAGTGGGGGCCTGGGCAGGCCAACTGGCCCACCGGCATTGCGCCGGCCGCGGCCGGTGCGACAGTGGTGGGGTACGGCCGTTTCACCTCGTGACGGCCGTTGCCCTACCCGTCGGCGGCCGAAGGGGGTGAGGTACGGACGTGTCCACAACGACCGGCACGGAGGCGGGCGCGCAGGCGGCCCGCGCCCGCGCCCTGGCCGTCCTGCGCGTGCGGGGCGCGGCCCTCGCCGTCGTCCTGCTGCCCGCGGCGGCGGCCGTCGTGCTGGTGGCCGGCACGGCCACGGGGCAGGTCGGCGGGGCGCTCGCGGCGCTGCGCTGGCCCGCCGTCGCCCTCGCCGTCCTGGTGCCCGCGCTGGCCGCGGCCGTCGCGCGGTCCCTCTCCCGCGCCGAGCCGGCGGCCACGCTGACCGTCCCCGTCCCCCGCCGCGCCGCCCCCGACCTGTACCGCCTCGTCGGCGACCTCGCCGAGCGGCTCGGCGTCCCGGCGCCGGCGGCGGTGGCGCTCACCCCGGACTGCGACAGCTGGCTGGAGGACGGCGCACCGGAGCCCACGGGGCTGCGGAGCCGGCTGCGCCGGCTCGCGGCGCGGGCCGCCCGGGCGGTGCGCCGGGCGCTGCGGCCCCGGGAGAAGGGCGGCGCTGACACCTTCGCGGCCCCGGGTACGGGCCCGGGTGCGTCCGGTGCCTCCGGTGCGTCCGGCGCCGGCGACGGGCACGGCGCGGGGGCCCGGCCCGCCGCGGGGCCCGCCGCGGGGCCCGCCGCGGAGAGCCACGCCGCCGCCGCGGCGGCGCGGCGGCAGGCGGCCGCCGAGGCGTCGTACGCCCCGAACACCCCGAACACCCCGAACACCCCGACTACGCAGAACACCCCGCACGCCCGCGCCCCGCACTGGCGCGAGGTCGTCGAGGGCGCGACCGCCGCCCCGGACGGGCCGGTGCTCGTCATCGGCTCGCCGTTCCTGTGGTGGATGCGCGTCGGCGAGCTGCGCGCGGTCCTCGCCCCGGTCGTCGCCGGCACGGCGGCCTCCGCCCAGCCCGACATCGCCGCGGCGCGGCGCTTCGTCCGGGCCCTGGACGCGGCCGCGGCGCTGCCGTCGCGGGCGGCGGGCACGTACGAGGCCGGCGCGGCGGACCCGTACGGGACGGGCCCGGCGGGTCCGTACGAGCCGGGCCCCGGCGCGCCGCTCGGCGTCCCCGGCCCGTACGACGCGGACCCCCGCCCCCCGCGCGGCCCCGCGCGCGGGGCCCGGCTCTGGCGCCGGTTCACCGGCGGCGTCGCGCGGCTGCTGCTGCGTGCCTGCGGCGAGCACCCGGTCGAGATGGAGCGCGCCGTCGCCGCCGCGGCGGCCGAGCGCGCCCAGGCCGTGGACTACGGCCTGCGGATCGTCGCGCAGGAGCAGGTGGGGCTCGCGTACGCCGGCTGGGACCGGCTGCTGACCCGCGTCGCGCTGCCCGCCTGGCGCATGGGCCGCTGGCCCGCCCGGCTCAACGCCGGCGTCGTCGCCGCCCTCACCGAGCTGTCCCGGCGCGACCGCCTGGCCGAGGGCTTCGCCTCCCGGCTCGGCGAGCGCCCCGCCTGCGACCTGCTGGAGGAGCCCGGCATGGTCGACGAGGCGGCCTCGCTGCTCGCCGCGGAGCTGTTCAGCGGCCCGGGCGGCGCGGCGGTCGGCGCCGTGGTCGGCGGGGAGCCGGCGGCCGGGTTCGCGGGGGTGAGCTGGGAGCAGTACCCGGACGAGGTCGTGGACCGCAAGTGGCGGCTGGAGGCCGCCCGGCTGCACGCTGTGCTCGACCGCCTCGAAGACTCCCCCGAGCCCGCCGGCCGCCCCGACCGCGGCACGCTCGCCCGCGTCGTGGACCGGCTCACCGCGGGCCCCGACGAGGTCGACCGGATCGGCGCCGCCCTCGCCCGCGCGCAACAGCAGCAGCACGAGCAGCACCGGCAGCAGTACCCGCACCTGCACCCGCCGCCGTCTCCGCACCCGGCCGCCGGGGACGCCGGGGCGGCGGGGGCCGGGGCGCCGCTGCACCCGCCGCGTACGGGCCGCGAGCTGCTCGTGGACCACGTCCTGGCGATGGTCTGCTGCGCCGCCGTCGACACCGCCGGCGCCGCCCCCGGACTCGACTGGCTGGACGGCCCCGTGCTGCGCACCCGGCGCGGCGGCAGCCCCGCGGCGGCGGTCCGCACCCTGGTCGAGACCCGCGACGACACCCCGCTGCGCTCCTGGCTGACGGCCGCGGGGGTACGCCCGGAGAAGCCGGTGCTGCTGGTCTGACGCCCCCGGGCCCCGGCCCTCGGACGCCCGGCCCTCCTGGACGCCCGGACCCCGCGGACGCCCGGACCCCGCGGACGCCCCGGACGCCCCCGGGACCTCCCCGGACCTCCCCGGAACCGGAACCGATCGCCTCGTACGGGCGTCTTGTCGAACGAACGTCGGTGTTCCGTGAAGGACCGATTGCGTTGTGTGATGTCCTGGAACGCGCCGACCCGCGCGGGCGCGAGGGAGGGAGGCCCGTGGTCCACGACAGCATCCGCCGCTGGGAGTCCGGTGCGCTCGCGCACGCCGTCTCCGACCCGTTCGCGGCGGGCCCGCTGCCGTGGCTGCACGCCGGGGAGGAGTCCTTCGAGGACGGCCGCCTCGTCCCCTGGTACGTGGACGCCGCCACCACCGGCGACGGCGGGGTCCACCTCGCCAACGACGTACTCCAGCAGATCAAGGGCTTCGCCGCGCCCTCGTGCGTCGCGCCGGGCAATTCCGTCGACCTCCGCGTGTCCGTCGACCCGCCGCAGGAGTTCGGCGTCGACGTCTACCGCATCGGCCACTACGCCGGCGACGGCGCCGCGAAGGTGACCGGCAGCCCGCGGCTCGCCGGCATCGTGCAGCCGGTGCCGCTCGCCGCCGGGCGCACCGTCTCCTGCCACCACTGGTGGCTGTCGTGGCGGCTGCAGATCCCGTCGTACTTCTCCCCGGGTGCGTACGTCGCGGTGCTCACCACCGCCGACGGCCACCGCTCCCACGCGCCGTTCACCGTCCGCTCCACCGAGCCCGCCGACCTGCTCCTGCTGCTCCCGGACGTCACCTGGCAGGCGTACAACCTCTACCCCGAGGACGGCCGCACCGGCGCCAGCCTCTACCACGCCTGGGACGACGACGGCCGCCTCCTCGGCGAGCCGGAGGCCGCCACGACCGTCTCCTTCGACCGCCCCTACGCGGGCGCCGGCCTGCCGCTGCACGCCGGCCACGCCTACGACTTCATCCGCTGGGCCGAGCGCTACGGCTACGACCTGGCGTACGCGGACGCCCGCGACCTGCACGCCGGCCGGGTCGACCCCACGCGCTACCGCGGCATCGTCTTCCCCGGCCACGACGAGTACTGGTCGGTGCCGATGCGCCGGTCCGCCGAGCGGGCCCGGGACGCGGGCACGTCGCTGGTGTTCCTCTCCGCCAACACCATGTACTGGCAGATCGGCCTCGCCCCCTCCGCGGCCGGCGAGCCCGACCGGCTGCTGCACTGCGCCAAGCGCCAGGGCCCCGGCCGCCCCGCGCTCTGGCGCGAACAGGGCGCGCCGGAGCAGGAGCTGCTGGGCGTGCAGTACGTGGGCCGGGTGCCGGAGCCGCGGCCGCTGGTCG
Organism: Streptomyces sp. CNH099; assembly: GCA_000514715.1. Lineage (GTDB taxonomy): Bacteria > Actinomycetota > Actinomycetes > Streptomycetales > Streptomycetaceae > Streptomyces > Streptomyces synnematoformans. The sequence goes on from AZWL01000045.1 coordinate 34,590, forward strand.
TACGGAACGCCGACCACTGGCTGTGGGAGGCCACGGGCGCCCGCGAGGGCGACGAGCTGCCGGGCCTGGTCGCGGGCGAGGCGGACCGCTACTTCCCGCGCGCGCCGCTCCCGAAGCACACGGAGCGCCGACTGCTGGCCCACTCGCCGTACACGGACGGCCGCGGGATGCGGCGGTACCAGGAGACGTCGCTGTACGGGACACCGGCGGGCGGGCTGGTGTTCGCGGCGGGCACGTTCGCGTGGTCCCCGGCGCTGGACCGGCCGGACCATGTGAACCCGGTGATCCAGCGGGCGACGGCGAACCTGCTGGACCAGATCTGCAAGCGCGACTGAGCGTGCCCGTGCTAGGGCCTGTCGTTTGGATCTTCGCTGGGCTCGCGACGCCTGGCACTGCACCTCGCGGCGTTGTCGTCGGTCGACGACGCTCCGCGTCGCCTCCCTCCTCCGCCTTGCGATGCACAGCACCAGACGCCGCTCCCTGATCCAGCAAGATCCAAA
>AZWL01000006.1 GCA_000514715.1 Streptomyces sp. CNH099
GTCGTGGGCGACCAGGGCGACCTGGCCGAAGACCACGGCGAGGGCCGCGGCGATGGCCAGGGTCCACCAACTGGCTCCGACGAGGGCGAAGGCGGCCCAGCCGGCGACGTAGCAGACGGCCACGACGGAGATGCGGACGGTGTAGTAGCCGGGGCGGCGGTTCATCAGCCCGGCGTCGGAAATCTGTTTCGCCAGCCGGGCGAAGTCACTGCCCGGTGCGTTCGGAGGCGGGGCAGTGACGGAGGCGGATGCAGTCATGGTGGTGAAGAAGCCTTTCCCTTGGAGCGGGGCCGTTGACGTCCTACGGGAGGGACGTGTCCGAGCCGTCACGATCGGCCGCGGCTGAGTGGCACTCGATGAAGCCGCTTGATCGCCGGAGCCGGTGCGGATCGGGCCCTTTTCACTGTTGGGTTCCCACCCGCGGCCTGGTCTCACTGCGCCAGTCGTGTGGTCTCTGTCGCAGCGCAGGAGACTGATGCGACACGGTGACGGCTCGTCCCCGTCGTCCCGCACTGCGATCGAGCCGCGTATTCCGACGAGCGGTCGAGTGGTCGCGGGGCGAGCCGTCACGGGCGAGGGATCAAGCGCGGCCCACGCGGCCTTGACCTGCGGTTTTATCGCCAGAACGCTGCTGGCCAGCAGGAATCACGTACTGCTCTGCGCTGGTCAGCGGCGTCTTCGACTCCCGCGTGATCTGAAGGAGCGGGTGGTGGACCGCTGAGGGAGGCCGGAACGGTGACAATGAGTGAGGTGCCCCGGGACGTGAGCGGTGCCCGTTTGACGCTCGCTGTGCAGTTCCTCACCCTGGCATTAGGAGTCCCGCCAAGGGAGTGTGCGTGTTGGATGCGCAGGATGAGCTTCCCCGGCTGCTGACGGCAGCAGAGACGGCGGCGCCGGTGGAGGCCGTCGACGTGGTCGCCGAGGATCTGCTGCGGCGTTTCGGCGCCACCCGGGTCTCCTTCCTCATCGTGGACCTGACCGGGAAAGCGGTGGTCCCGCTGACCACCGCGTCGCGGGCGAAGGCCGGGCGCGGGCGCCAGCCAGACAGAATCCGCCTGTTCGGCAGTGTCTACGAGCATGCGATCCGCACTCAGCGGCCGTACCGCGAGACGACAGACCAGGGGGAGCGGGTGATCTTTCCGGTCACCAACCGCGGCGATGCCATCGGGCTGCTGGAGCTCCTGCTGCCGGCCGACCCCGGCCGGGAGGTGCTCGACGCGGTGGGTGAGGCCGCGCACATCCTTGCGTACATCGTGATCGCCAACCAGCGCTTCACCGACCTCTACACCTGGGGAAAGCGCAGCAGGCCCCTCACCCTGGCCGCAGAGATCCAATACCAGCTACTGCCCCTGTCGCTCACCTGCGAGGCGGCGCAGTTCGCACTGAGCGGGAATCTGGAACCTTCCGAAGACGTCAGCGGCGACACCTTCGACTACATCCTCGACAGCGACACCCTCCACCTGTCCCTGACCGACACCATGGGACACAACCTTCAGGCCGCGCTGTCGGCGACGGTGCTGGTGGGTGCCCTACGCGGCGCCCGCCGCCAAGGGGCCGACCTCAGCGAGCAGGCCCGGCGAGCCGACCAGGCCCTGACCGACCACACTCCACACGGTCACGCTACCGGGCAACTGGTGCGCGTCGACCTCCGCACCGGGCAGGCTGAGCTGATCAACGCAGGCCACCCCCTGCCGCTCCGCATGCGCGACGGAGAGGTGGAGGAGATCACCCTGGAGGCGGACCACCCCTTCGGACTGCCTGTGGCCCTCCGGCACCCGTACCGGGTCCAAGAACTCGACCTGCGTCCCGGCGACCGGTTGATCATGCTCACCGACGGCATGCTCGAACGCGGCGCGGAGAAGATGGACCTGCCCGCCCTCGTGAAGGACACCCGGCACCTGCACCCCCGGGAGACCGCACTGACGCTGAGCACCGCGGTCCTGAACGCGGCTGGCGGGCGGTTGGCGGACGACGCCACCGTGATGTGCCTGGACTGGCACGGCTCCCAGGAGACGAAGCGGCACGTCGGCTCCGGCGCAGACCTCCAGCAAGCCTCCCCCCGACGCCCCGAGCGGTAGCGCCACCGTCCAGCCACGGTTGCCCCAGATTGGTGAAGGTGCGCGGCCAGTACCCCGAACAACAGCAGGTGCGGCGCGAGACCAGGCACAGCCGGCCGCCCAACCATCGCGTCGCTCCACTGCCGACAGCGATCTGTCGGACGGGCCGCGTTTGATGCGACCGGCACGGGGCACTCGCGGGACGTGCCCGAGGGGCCTGGAGGTCGGGCCGACAGCCCCGGTACAGCCCCTGCCTGGTGGGAGTCCGCGCGGCGGCTCCGTACGCGGTTGTCGCAGCGGATGGACAGCGCCCTGGAACTGTCCGTGACCAGGGCTCCTCAAACCGCACCGGAGACCGCTATCAGAGGTCCGTGCGGAGGACGCCGGACGTGGGGCCGTTCAACCGCAGCGTCATCGATCCGAAAGATCACAAGATCGGCGTGCTCGAAGCGATCTACGTGGAGACCAGCACCGACGAACCGGCCATGGCCACGGTCCGTATGGGCTGCCCACCCGCCACCGTCTGGCGTTCGTGCCTCTTGTTCCTCGTTCTCCTGGCCGCCGTGCTCGGCGTCATCGGTGCGGCAGCAGAAGGACCGGGCTGCCTGCTGTTCATCGGCATCGCCCTCCTCGTGGCCGCTCTGGCCTACGCCGGCGTGCGCTGGTCCCGCCGGGCCGGACGGCACCCCGCCACTGACGCTGCCCTACCACGCGGCGGCCCCATACGGCGCCGTCGTCACAGCCAGGGAAGGAGCACGACATGAACGACAACGGTTCTGCAGCGAACACATCCCCGGCCCCGTCACAGCCGGGCCGCCCCGGCATGGCGGACATCCGCATCATCGCCGGTTCCCCCGAGACGGCACGGAAGATCGCCGACGTACTCCGCAACCGCTTCGCCGCCACCGAGCAACGCAGCTACCCCACCGGCGAAGCAGACGGCGGCACCCGCCTCCACCTCACGGTGGACACCGCCCTCACACCCGACCCGCCCGGCCCGGCCCGGCCGCGCCGCGTCACTCATCATCCACACGCTGACGAGCTGTAAAACACCCATCCGCACCCTGCCCCGCGCAGTTCTCTCCTCGGCTATGGGACCCCGTCGTCGATGGTGTTGCGCTGGTAGATGTCCGGGATGCCGTCGTGGTCGGCATCGGTGCTCTCCTCCTCGTACAGGCGGCGGTAGACACGGTTGCGCCGGCGCAACAGCACCGCGGCGAGCAGCGCGGCGAGGACGGACCCCACGAGGACGGCCGCTTTGACCTCTTCGCCCAGCGCGGAGCCGGCGAAGGCGAGATCGCCGATGAGCAGCCAGACGGTGTACGCCGACCCCGGCGGCGAAGAGGGCGAAGAGGCACGGCGACGGTGGCGGAGAAGGGATGCAGCAGGTGTTCGGTGCGCTCGCCGGGCGAGGACTTCTCCCCTTCGTCGCGTGAGGCGCGCAAGAGCAGCGCCATCGCGATGTCGGTGGCCATCGGCACCGCCCACCCGACGAGGTCGCCGCCCCGGAAGGCCGCTGCGGTGACGTAGACGGCGGCCGGCACGGCCATGCCGCACAGCGCCGCCACGACCGGCAGCGCCGCCGTCGCGGGCGTGCGCAGTTCCCCGACGACCGGCTCCCGCTTCAGCTCGATGCCGGCGACGAGGAAGAACACCGCGAGCAGCCCGTCCGCGGTCCAGTGCTGCACCGACAGGTCCAGCCCCAGCTCGGAGACGCCGAAGTGGAAGCCGCGGACCTCTTCGTAAACGTGGCTGAGCGGGCTGTTGGTCCACACCAGTGCCACCAGCGCGGCGACCAGCAGCACCAGGCCACCGAGCGTCTCCGTACGAAGCGCCCGGGCGACCGCCTGCCGCTCGGGCCACGGCAGCACACCGAGGAACGAAGAACGGGGAAGAACGGGAACGCGGCGCGTCGGCCACAGCAGCGTAACCTTCAGGGAGCCGATCACGGGCGCAAAGGTCCTCGGACCGCCGACCAGACCTCCCGGCACACCCTGTGCCCCCCCCCGCATTGCCAGTACCCTATCCCACATGCCCGAACACGCTGAGTGACCAGTTGCGGGGTTCGGCTGCCGGTGGATACCCGGGCCCGGTCGTCCACGGCGACTGCTGCACGTTGCGACCCCACCCCGTTCGACCACGCGCGTTACCGGCGGTGGTGGGCTTGTCGAGGCCGACGATGGTGACCTTCAAACCGCGTTGGGCCTCCTTGGTCTCTACCGCGGCCAGTGCGGTGGCGGAGGAGCGTCCAGGGACAGGCGGGAGCGCCGGTGGGTACCCGCGTGGCTGGTGAGACTCAATGCGCGCGGTGGCAGGAGTATGCGGTGACGTTTTCGGATGTGGTCTATCTCTGCCTGGGCATCGGGGCGCTCGCGGCGGCAGTGCTGCCTCGGGTTGTTTCCAAGCGGCCGTTCTCCCTGCCGATGATCTTCCTGGTCGCAGGCGTGCTCATCCAGTTGCTGCCGTTGCCCGTGCCGGCGGTGGATCCCGTACAGGACCGTCTGTGGGTCGAGCACACCACCGAGGTGTGTGTGATCGTGTCGCTGATGGGCGCGGGGCTCGCCATTGACCGGCCCTTCGGCCTTCGGAGGTGGTCCAGTACCTGGCGGTTGCTGGGCGTCACGATGCCGCTGACTGTGGTGGCCGTCGCTGCGCTGGCCTGGGGTCTGCTGGACTGGCCGCCCGCCGTCGCCCTGCTCCTGGGTGCTGTGCTCGCGCCCACCGATCCGGTGCTGGCCGGGGAGGTGCGGGTGGGGGAGCCGCTCGGCACCGAGCATGAGGAGGATGATGCGCATCGCTCTCACCAGTGAGGCGGGGCTGAACGACGGCCTCGCCTTTCCGTTCGTCTATGCGGCCATTGCTCTCGCTGCGGCGGCGGGCGCCGGTTGGTCGACGGAGTGGATCGGACGTTGGGCTCTGACGGACGTGCTGGGCAGGTGTGCCGTCGGGCTGGTCGTGGGTGCGGCCGTCGGCTGGTTGCTGGGGTGGATGTTCTTCCGTGCGAAGACGCCGGTGCTGCGGCTGTCCGAGCACATGGAGGGTTTCGTGGCGCTGGGGGCCACCTTCTTGTCCTACGGGATCGCCGAGGTGCTCCACGGCTATGGCTTCCTGTCCGTGTTCGTCACCGCGTGCGTTGTCCGTGCCGCAGAGCGCAGCCACGGCTACCACAAGGTTCTGCATGAGTTCACTGAGCAGATCGAGCGGTTGCTCACCGCGCTTCTGCTGTTTCTGCTCGGCGGCTACCTCGCCACCGGCGCCTTGTCCGCCCTGAGCATGAGGGGGGCGGCCGTCGGTGTCCTGGTGCTGCTGGTCGTCCGGCCTCTCACCGGGTGGCTGGCTCAGGTGAAGAGCACAACGGGGCGACCGGAGCGTGTTGTCGTAGCGTTGTTCGGTATCCGCGGGATCGGCTCGCTGTTCTACCTGTCCTATGCGCTAGGTCAGAATCCCTTCAGCGGGCTGGAGCGCGAACTGTGGGCCGTGGTGGCCTTCACCGTGGTGGGCTCGGTGGCACTGCACGGCGTCATGGCGGCACCGGCCATCAGCCGTATGGAACGCCGAAGCCGCCGTGCCGAGCCAGACACTCGCCCACAGGCGCCCTGACCTGCCGGGCCGGACTCCACCTCGCCACCGTTCTCACGTACGCAGCCGTGCCCTGCCAAACACTGTCCAGGTAGGGGAGTGGAGGGTTGTCTGCGCGGCTGCTTGACGGGTGTCCGATGCCCGCCGCATGCCGATCAGGAACGGTCGGTCCCGTACCTGTGCATGCGCTCGGTCAGCGGGACGGGCGTCTCGTCCACACCTGTGACGGACCCGCTTGCCATTCGTGCGCACACACCCTGGCAGGCCAGCAGCTGCTTGTCGTCGCGGTGGGAGACCACACGCGCGTTCGCAGCCGGGGCGTGACGGTAGTCGGTGCCGCAGATCACACAGGCCAGTCCCCAGATCATCTCGTCGGTGGGTGCTGAACGGCCGCTACGACGGCCGGAGATCGCGTCCTGTGAGTACATGCGCCGCACATCCGTCCTCTTGATCGGTCCCAGGCTCTGACGGAAGGTGCGCCGACGGCCTCGTCGTTCGCCGAGGGCGACGCTGAAGGGGATGGCTGCGTCTGAGACGCACTCGGTACCACAACAGTACTCCCGGACGGGGCGGGGACATGGCGGTAGCGGCAGGCGGTGCCTGCCGAACGCGCAAACGGATCAGCGGCCGGTGGCCGGTCTCACCGTGCGGGCGGACGCATCGAATATGCCGCTACCTCTGCTACCGCACTGGTCCGTGAAGCGGCTGCCCTCCGCCCTCCGCCGCGGCGAACTGCTCGTGTATTCCGTAGTAGAGAGCCTGCAACTAAGCTCAGGGGGAGGATAGAGGGGTGGCAGGCTGTGGATCTACGCCAGCTGCGCTATTTCGTCACGCTGTCCGAGGAGTTGCACTTCGGCCGGGCCGCGGCCCGCGAGCACATCGTGCAGTCGGCGCTGAGCCAGCAGGTGCAGCGTCTGGAGCGCGCCGTGGGAGTGCGGCTGGTGGAACGGAGCACGCACCACGTCGCGCTGACCGCCGCCGGCGCGGCGTTCCTGGTCGAAGCGCGGCAGATCCTGGCTCATGTGGAGCGGGCCGCCGCGGTCGCACGCGGCGCGGGAAGCGCGTCTCCCGCGCTGCGGGTGGGGATCATCGATGCCGGCTACGACTCGATGGCGCAGATCTTGTACGAGGTGCAGGCCCGGTTCCCGGAACTGGTGATTCACCAGGTCGAGGCGGGAGTGCCCGAGCAGTACCAACTGCTCGTCGACGGACGGCTGGATGTGGGTATCGGGCGGGCGGCGCTCGCCCCGCCCGAGGTGGCCTCTCAGCTGTTCCGCCACGACCCGCTGGGGGTCATGATCCCCGCTGGCCACCGGTTTGCCTCGATGGCCGACGTACCGGCCGCGGTGCTGGCCCAGGAGCCGCTGCTGCTTGCCGAAGAAGCCCAGGCCCCGGAGTTCAATCAGTTCACGGTCGAGATGTGCCGGGAAGCCGGTTTCACGCCGACCGTGTACGAGGGCACGGTCGAGAGCGTCCGGGCGGCGGCCGACCTGGTCGCCCAGGGCCGCTGCCTGTACTGCGTGCCGGCTTCCTGCATCTCCGGCTTTCCCGGGACCCTCTGGCGTCCGCTCACCGAACCCACGTCGTACTACCCGTGGTCGGTGCTGTGGCGCGCGAGTGATGACTCCGACCATGTCCGAGCCATCGTCGCCTGCGCACGTGCCATGTCCGCCCGGCTGGGTTGGCTGGCCCGTAGCGATCAGACTGCGGGCTGACGCTCGGGGAGTCGGGCGCCGCGGCTGTTCTGCCCCGCGAGGTGGCCGCCAGAGCGGGGCAGAACGTGTTGCCGCGGCGCCCGGACCACCAGCCGGCCCCGTCACGGCGAGCCGCACGGCGAACCGCTGTCCGCGGTGCGCGCAGGCGCGGCCCGCCGGGACCGGATGGTGGCGTTCATGAGGGCTCGGCTCAGCGGTGGGCGGAGCGCCGGCCGGAGCGCCTTCCGGCACGTCGGCTCCCGACGCCGCGCCCTTGGACCATGCTGAAGAAGAGCAGCAGGACGCCCGCGCCGGCGACGGCGGTGATCCAGGTGGTGAGATCGAAGAACCCCTGGTTGCCGTCGACGTCGAACAACACGGCGGCGAGGAAGCCGCCCAGCAGGGCGCCGGCGATTCCGGTCAGGGTGGTGAGGATCAGTCCGTGCCCGTCCCTGCCGGGGATCAGTAGTTTGGCGATCATCCCGGCCAGCAGACCGAGGATGATCCAGGCGATGATGCCCATGGCTGACTCCTGAGCGAGAGCGGGGGGAACTGTGCGAGGGGGCGGTCATCCCGGACCGGTCGATGCAGCAGGGCCGGGTACCCGCGTGGTCCACGGGCGCCGGCGCGAGGGAGACACTCGGTCACCGTGAGCCAAGCCGAGCCGAGGGCTGTCGGAAACAGGCGATCGGGGATGGGCTCATCTCGCTCACCGATCGCCATGTGGACGCCTCCTGCGCTGATCCACGACGCGGTGCGGTGCGTCGGCGTCGGCGTCGGCGTCGGCCAGCACTTGATCACGCAGGCGTGCGCAGGTGGCGCTGATCAGCCGGGAGATGTGCATCTGGGAGAACCCGAGTTCGTCGCCGATCCGGCGTTGTGTCATGTCGCAAAAGAACCGCAGGTACAGGATGCGCCGCTCCTGCTCGGGCAGTGCCTGCACCAGCGGGCGCAGCGCCGCTCGGTCGATGGCCCGGTCGAAGCCGGGATCGTCCCGGCCCAGCGTCGCGGCCAGCGGGTAGTCGTCCGCGAAGCGGTCGAGGGTGGCGTCCAGCGACTGGGCGGTGAAGCACTCCAGCGCGCCCTGCCCCTGTCGCACGTCCTGCTCGCTCAGTCCGGTGTGCGCGGCGATCTCCGCCACGGCGGGGCCTTCGCTGGTGGGGGAGTCGGCGAGTTCGCGGTTGGCGGTGTGGACTTGCTGGCGCAGCTCTTTGGCGCGCCTGGGCACGTGGACGGCCCACATGTGGTCGCGGAAGTGCCGCTTCACCTCGCCGACGATGGTGGGCACCGCGTAGCTCGCGAACGCGGTGCCGACCTCCGGGTCATAGCGCGAGACTGCCCTGACCAGGCCGAGCCGGGCGACCTGTTCGAGGTCTGCGAAGGACTCGCCGCGGTTGCGGAACCGGCCGGCGAGCCGGGTGGCCATGGGCATCCAGGCACACACCGCGTCCTGCCGCAGCGCGGTCTTCTCCGGGCCGTCCGGCAAGGCGGCGATGCGGCGGAAGAGGGCAGCGGTGTCCGGGGCGTCGTCGTGGGGGTGCTTGCGCCGGGTGCTCTTAGTGCGTACGTCCAGCATGCGGAACGTTCCTTCGGTAGGGGGTCGCTCATCGGGCCGGATCCGGATCAGCCGTGGTCGGGTCAGCGATCTGCTCCCGGGCACGTCGCGGGTGGAGCCTGGCGAGTTCGGCGTTGAACTGGGCGCCGGCGAGGAGGGTGAGGTTGGACACCCAGAGCCAGACGAGGAAGACGATGCTCCCGGCGAGTGAGCCGTAGAGTCGGTTGTAGGCGCCGGCCCAGGTGACGTAGAGGGCGAAGCCCGCGGAGGCCGCGAGCCACAGGACGAGAGCGAACAACCCGCCCGGCGCGATGCGCCGCACCCGGCGGGTCGGGGGTGGGCCGCTGTGGAACAGCAGCAGCACCAGCACCACCGCCACGCACAGCAGCAGCGGCCACCTCAGCGCGTTCCAGGCGGTCAGGGCGGTGTGGTCCATGCCCAGGGCGGAGCCGAGAGTGCGGGCCGCCTCGCCGGTGAGCATGATCAGGATCGTGCTGGCCACCAGCAGGGTCAGCAGCGCCGCAGCCGTCAGCACGGTCCGCGGTGCCGTCCGCCAGAAGGGCCGGTGGTCCCGTACCCCGTGCATGGTGTGCAGGGAGCGGCGGAAGACGGCGAGATAGCCGGAGGCGGACCACAGGGCACCCGCCGTGCCCGTGATGGCCAGCAGCCAGGCACCGGCACGCTGGTCGGCCATGTCCCGGAGAGTGCGCTCCACCACTGCCTGGACGTCTGCCGGGACCATGGACGTGACCTGGCTGATGAGGTCCTGGGTGGCTGCGGGGCCGGCGATCCCGATCAGCGAGACCGTGACAAGCACGCCGGGGACCAGCGCGAGTATCGCGTAGTAGGTGAGCGCCGCGGCCCGTTCGTCGGCGTTCTGGTTCCACAGGGATACCGCGGTCCGGCGCAGCGCGGTCATGCAGTCCCGGCAGCCTCGCCGCTCGCGCGGTTCACGCCGCACGCCGGGCCTCATCGTCGGGGCGGGGTGCGGCCGGCTCAGCATGGGACGACCGGGCCGGCCGGCCCTGAGCACGAGCCACGACCGGGGGAGGCAGAAGGCGGTCCTCCAGCCAGGACAGTCCGATGACCATGCCGAGCAAGAAGAAGGGCGTCAGGACCGGGATGAGCAACATGTACACAGTGACCGCCTGTTGTCCGCTGCGTGCGAGACCGGCAGGTGGCGCGAGCACGGCCGCTGTCGTGGGCCCCGAGCCGGGGTGTCACCGCGCACTCCGGGGCACCGCAGGCAGCGCGATGGCCTGCGTCGCAACGTCATGGGCGGCCGGGGAACAGCGCAGGAGCGGACCGGCCGCCGGCCGGAGCGGGGCTTCGTGCGACGGCACGGCCGGCTGGCCGAGCAGGAGAGAAGCGGTGCCGGTCAGGTTGAGGATGCGGACCAGCACCGTGGGCGGGTCGTGGAGACGCAGCGTGCCCCCGGCCTCGGAGACCCGGTGCGACATCTCCAGGAAGGCGCGCAGACCGCTGCAATCGCAGAAGGTGACGGCGGTCAAGTCGATGTCGACGGCTCGGACACCCTCGTGCATACACTGCGCAAACAACTCACGTAGGAGCGGCACCGATTCCAGATCGATCTCACCCGCGAGGGAGATGATCGTCCGGTCCGCCAGATCGCGCCGGATGAGGTTCAGTTGCGGCATACCCGCCTCCGGCAGGTCCGCGAGGGGGAACGCGACGCTCCGCCGCTGCCGCTCCTCGTCCCCCTTGGCCGGCGCACCGCGCGGTACGGGGACCAGACGTGTCTCGGCCATCCGGGGTACTCCCTTTCTGAACGCCGTGGACGGTGCCGGCTCGGGTACTGGCGGCCGATCAGACCGGACGCCGGTGGACGTAGCACCAGCGCGGTCTGGTTCCCTCTTCGAGGGCGCGGGCAATGGGGTGGTCGGTCTCTTCGTAGTGCGCCTTGGCGTGCTGGTTCGGTGAGTCGTCGGAGCAGGCCACCCAGCCGCATGACACACAGACCAGCAGAGCCACCCAGCACGCTCCGAGCTCCTGACAGCCGCGACAGCCGTCCGACCGCGGTGGGACCGGCGAGAGCCCGTCGAGGTGATAGCACCGCGGCGCCGAGCCATTCGGGCTCACCGCGGCTGCCATCTGAAAGATGCGTTGCCCGAAGGCCATGACAAGTCGCCAATGAGTCGGAGTCACCGGGCATGGCCCGGTCGATCGCCACCAGTCAACGCCGTAGCCGCCCCGGCGGAAACCGGCAACGTGAGAAGGGCTCATCACCGCTGGGCATGGCGGACGTAAACCTCAGGGCCGCGACTACGGAGAAGGGGGCGCGCAGGGCTGCGGACGCCGAAGCCGGACTCGGCGGACTGCTGTGGACGAAGCCGGACAGTGCCGCGATCGGGGACACCGAGCGAGCGCCTGCCCAGGGCGCTCACGGCGCCACCTGAGGGGCGGCTGCAAAACTGCAACCGGCGACCTCTACGGCCACGGCGAGGCCCCGCAGCGGCGTGCCGAGCAGTCGGCGGACAGTGCCGGACAACGGTGAATGAGACCAGAACTGGGACCAGGGGCGACACGGCGCTGGCGCGTCCTGCCCACGTGGGTCTCTGGTTTCGGGCTGCTTGAAGATCCTCGGGGCATGTTCGAGGGCGGCGGCGACGCAGGGCGGGGCGCGGTCAGCGGGCCTGCATTGCGTCGAGGGCCACCGCCTGGGCGATGACCAGGCGCCGGTCCAGGCGGGGGTCGTGGATGTCCACCAGGTAGCGGTCCCGCAGGGTGCGCTGCCGGGTGACGGAGAAGGCGGGCTGCCCGTCCAGCCGGAAGTCGAAGTGGTAGGTCCACAGGGGCAGCTCGTCGACCACCGGGAGGAACTGCCAGATCCGGCGGATCACCGCGACCCGCCCGCTGCGTTCGGTTCCGGTCAGCTCGCCGATCCCGGGCTGCTCCAGATGCCAGGTGGAGCGGAACAGCGACTTCTTGAAGTTCTTACGGAAACTCCCCACCGGTTTGCCGTCCGCGTCCGTGACGTCGTACACGTTGCTGGCGGTGACGATGTCCCGCTCCGCGAATCCGCCGAACGGCGTCTCCTTCGAGGCGTCGGTGTAGAACGTCACCCGGCTGTTGAGGGCGACGCGCTTCTGCTGTGCGAAAGCGATCACCTCGCCGCCGCCGCGGCCGTCCGGGTCCTCCGCGATCACCTCGTACTGGTTCACGCTGAGTCGGACGCGCTGCCGGACGGACAGCTGTTGCACCTGCTGCAGGTGGTCGGTCTCCATCGGTCCTCCTCGATTCCTGGCGGCCTGGTGCGGTGTCAGCGGGGGGTGAGCAGGCCGGCGTCGGCCAGGGTGGTGGCGCAGGGCGCGTAGCGCCGGCAGGACGGTACGGGGGCGTGCGGGGAGAGTTCGGTGTTGCCGGTGATCTCGACCTGCTCGCCGGTGCCGTCCCACCAGTAGGCGTCGGTGTCGTCCCAGAAGTTGCCGGTGAAGCGCAGATGGCGGGGCGCGACGCCGCCCAGGTTGTTCTGGTTGCCGAACAGCACGTTGCCGCGCATGGTGATCCGGTCGCTGCCGTCGTCCGGGTAGACGGCGTACGGCGGGTACTCCGCCTCCGTGGCCGCCGGGCCGTCGGCATGGTGGACGACGTTGCCCTCGACCAGTGCCCCCTCCTCGAACGACGGGCCCTGCGGGCCGTTGCCGTAGATGCCGCCGCCGTCGATCAGCGCGTGGTTGGTGTGGTGGACGAGGTTGTCGGTGATGCGGGTGCCGCCGGCGGTGGTGCCGTCGCCGGCGACGTTCAGGTAGGCGATGCCCGAGTAGGGGATGTGATCGACCTGGTTGTGCGTCACCGTGGAGTCGAAGGTCTGGTTGAGCAGGACGCCCCAGGAGCCCCGGTAGTCGAGGCCGACGTGGTGGATCCAGTTGTCCTCGACCAGGATGCGCCGCGGTGCGGCGGCGGGATCGTCTTCGATCCCGCTCTGTACATGGATGCCGCCGCCGGAGACGTCGTCGACGGTGTTGCCGGCGACGGTGATGTCGCGGCTGTGCTCGCCCAGTTCCAGGGCGGTGGTGCCCAGGCGGGTGAAGCGGTTGCCCTCGAAGGCGATCCGGGTGGCGCCGCGGAACGAGACGGCGGACGGGATGGCGGCGGCCTCCTGGGCCGCGGGGTCGTCGCCGGTGTAGTACCAGGTGCCGATGATGTGCGGGAAGCCGCCCGGGTCGGTCGGGCCCAGCCAGGTGGTGTGGGAGAACGTCAGGCCGCGCAGCGCGACGTCCCGCAGCGGGGAGCCGGCCTCGCCCTCGCCGGTGACGAGCTGTTCCAGCACGGGGGCGACGACGTCGCGCGGCTTGCCGTGGTGGTACAGCACGTGGTGGCCGGGGCGGGAGCGGTCCAGATACCAGCTGCCGGGTCGTTCGCGCAGGAAGGAGGGGCTGTTCTCCACCGCGGTCGGGATCGGGCGGCCGGCCTCCTCGCCGTACAGCTCCCGGTAGATCCCGGTGGCGCGGCGGAAGCAGGGCTGGTCCATGGTGATCTCGGTGCCCGTGGCGTCCCCGCGCCCGCCCGCCACCCCGCAGCGGCCCTCCGAGTAGGAGTCCGCGAAGGTGAACACGAACTCCATGTCCTCGTGCCGCTCCCACGACTGCGGCGCGGTGCTCTCAGTGATGAACCCCGTCTCAGTCGGGAACATGTCCGGCGGGGCGTCCGCGAGCCGGGCCCGGTTGGCCCGTCGGCCGTCGACGAAGAGCTGGCGGGTCTCCAGGTCGCCGACGTCCGCCCGCCAGATGCCGTCTCCGGCCGGGGACCAGCCGGTGACCTTCCGGCCGCCGCTGAGGGTGACGCGTTCCTGGTGCCCGGTGCCGTACCCGTACGCCTGGTAGGCGACGCGGTGCCCGCCGGTGCCGGAGTCGCCGGCTCCGGCGGACAGGGCCAGCGGTTCGGCGAGCGCGTAGGCGCCGCCGCGCAGGTTGACCACGATGTCCGTGGCCATGTCGTCGGTCATCGTGCGCACCTCCCGCTGCGCGCGGGAGGGCGTGGCGAACGGCCGGTCCGCGGTGCCCGGCCAGGTGTCGTCGCCCCAGGGAGCGACGTACAGCTCCGTCGGCCGGCCGCCCCGGTCGGCCGGCTGGTGGGCGGCTGCCGCCGGGGCGGCCGACAGCAGCAGGGCAAACAGAGCGGCGCACGCGGTGCGCAGGCGTGGCGGCATGGGCTGGTCCGTTCTCGCAGGTCGAGCATCTGTCGGCCGTTTCCTGCGAGCGACGCTACGGTCCGGAGACGGGCCGCCACATCGTGCGCACGGGGCACGCCGCGCTTCGACTTTCGGCGAAGCCCGGGGGGTCCGTATCCCACCCGGGGCGTACGGCCGCCGCCGACTCAGGCCGGCCGGGGGTGGACCAGCCGGAGGTCGTAGGCGAGGACGACGGCCTGCACGCGATCGCGCAGGTTCAGCTTGCGCAGGACGCCCGAGACATGGGCTTTGACCGTCGCCTCGGTGACGCCGAGCCGCTCGGCGATCTCGGCATTGGACAGTGCGAGCGCGACCAGCCGCAGCACTTCCTGCTCGCGGCTGCTCAGCGCGGCCAGCGCCGCGCGGGTGGCGACGGGCTCCTCGCCGGGGGCCGGCAGCGCGCTGGCGAACCGCTCCAGCAGGCGGCGGGTGACGGACGGCGCGAGCAGCGCGTCACCGCCCGCCACCACCTGGATGGCCTCGACCAGCTCGGTGGGGCGCACGTCCTTCAGCAGGAACCCGCACGCACCGGCACGTAGCGCGGCATGCACGGCCTCGTCGACGTCGTAGGTGGTGAGCACGATGATCCGGGCGGGGTTGCCCGCGGCCACGATCTGCTCGATGGCCTGGATGCCGTCGAGCCGCGGCATCCGTACGTCCATCAGCACCACGTCGGGCCGTAGGGACGCGGCCCGGTCGACCGCCTCCTCGCCGTCGGCGGCCTCGCCGACCACCTCCAGCTCCGCCCTGGCGTCGATGATCATGCGGAAGCCGACGCGGACCAGGTCCTGGTCGTCGGCCACCAGCACGCGGATGGTCATCGTGTGCGCTTCCTCTCCGGTTCCAGGGCGTCCGTCGGCAGCGGCAGCCGGGCCCGTACGCGGAACCCGCGGCCGTCCGGGCCGGACGTCGCCTCCAGGGTGCCGCCGAGCGCCGCGGCCCGCTCCCGCATGCCGGTGATTCCGAAGCCACCCTCGCTACCGCCGCTGCCCGCGCGCTTGCCGGGGCCTGCGCCGTCGTCCAGCACGTCCAGTTCCAGCATGCCGGAGGCGGCCCGCACGCTCACCGAGACCCCGTGGGCACGGGCGTGGCGCAGCACGTTGGTCAGGGCCTCCTGGACGATGCGGTACGCGGAGACTTCGATGCCGGCCGGCAACGGGCCGGGCACGTGGACGGAGAGGGTGACCGGCAGCCCGGCGGCGCGTAGCGGCTCGGCCAACTCTTCCAGCCCGTCCAGCCGTGGCTGCGGATGCCGGTCCCCCGGGCCACCGCCCTCGGTCGGGCGTACGGCGGTCAGCAGTCGGCGCAGCTCCGCCAGGGCCGCCCGCCCTGCGGACTCGATCGAGCGCAGCGACGCCCGAGCCTGGTCGGGGCGTTGGTCGAAGACGTCGTCGGCGGCTGCGGCCTGGACCACGATGACCGAGACACTGTGCGCGATCACGTCGTGCAGCTCGCGGGCGATGCGTGTCTGCTCCTCGCTGACTGCCCGCCGGGCCGCCTGCTCGATGGCCGCACGGCGGTTGCGTACCGCCTCGGCGAGTGCCCACACCACCACCGGGACGGCCATCGCGAACTGCGCCTCGTCCGGCGGCGCGGTGCGGAAGTTGAGCGAGGTGAGTGCGAGCAGCCCACCGAGCGCGGGCAGCGAGACCCGGGGAGGGCGGGACACGGTCAGCGAGCCGAGCACCACCAGCCCGGCCCAGGGGAAGATCCCGTCCGGAGCGAGGAGCTGGGTCACCAGGCCGCCCGCCAGGCAGACGGCCGTCACCGGCACCGGGTCGGAGCGCCGCCACCACAGCGCGGCGCCCTGCACGGCGCCTGCCAGCACACCGAGGGCGACCAGGGCCACGGGCGTCCCGCCGCCCGCCTCGGCCGGCACGAGCATCATGAGGTAGAGCCCGATCAGCAGCGGCGGCGCCGACCGGGCGGCCTGGCGTACGCGGCTGCTGAGGGCGGGGGGCACCCGCGGATTATGCCCCAGGCGATGCGACGAAAGTCGAGCCTGTGGCGGCGGCGTTCATGCTCGGGTCGAGGTGACGACCGGCCCGCAGGCTGACGACGGGGAATCCGGGGTCGCGCACCGTTGTGCGGGTGGCGTACCACGGAGGGAGAAGAAGCGGTGCGAGGCGATGACATCACGCGGGCGGGGTTTCTGGCCGGGGCCGCAGGGCTCGCGGGCGCGTTCCTGGCGGGCCGTGCCGTGGCGGGGGACGCGGTGGCGGCGGAGGGCGGCAAACCGGCGACCGCCCGGTCCGGGCTGCGCTATCGGGGGGTGGACTACGAGGTCGCCGACGGCGAGTCGCCTGCGACGGGATGGCGGGCCGAGCGCATGCGCGCCGACCTCCGGGCGATCGACGAGCGACTGCACGCCAACTCGGTGATGGTCTACGGCACCGGCGTCGACCGGCTCGGGGCCACCGCCGCGGAGGCGGCGGAGCGCGGGCTGCACGTGTGGCTCCAGCCGCGCCTCGGTGACGTCGCGGAGGTGGACATCCTCGACCACCTGGCGGAGACGGGTCGCTCCGCCGAACGCCTGCGGCGCCAGGGAGCCCGGGTACATCTCAGCGTGGGCTGCGAGTTCTGGCTGTTCGTGCCGGGCATCGTGCCCGGCGCCCACCCTGTCGAGCGGGCCGAGAACATGCTCGCGGGGAACTACGACCGGGCCCGGATGCAGCGGCTGCTGGCGGAGTTCACGGCGCGGGCCGCCGCGGTCGGGCGGTCGGTCTTCCGCGGGAAGCTCACCTACGGCGCGGCGCACGATCCCGTCGTGGACCGCGTGGACTGGAACCTGTTCGACATCGTCAGCCTGGACTACTACGCCTTCCTGCCCACGGCGGCGCACCACGCCCGGGAGCTGGCTGAATACACCCGCTGGGGCAAGCCGCTGGCCATCACCGAGTTCGGAAGCTGCACCTATGTAGGAGCACCGCAGGCGGGCGGCCTGGGCTGGCGGTTCGAGGATCTCGGGAAGCTGGAGCGCAGCGAGCGGGTCCAGGCCGAGCACCTCGGGAACATGATCGACGTCTTCACGTCCCTGAACCTCTACGCCGCGATGGTGCACCAGTTCATCACCCCGGACGCCCCGCACCGGGCCGACCCGGCCCGCGACGAGGACAAGGCCGGGTACGGGATCGTGAAGACGATCCGGGACGAACCGGAGGACCCGGCGTCCGCCTGGCACTGGGAGCCGAAGGAGGCGTTCCACACCGTCGCCCGGCGCTTCGCGCACGCAGCCAACCACTGACGGCCGCCCGGTTGTGCGCCGGCCGGCCGGAGTTCACCGGCAGCGGCCCGGAGTGGAAGTCTTCCCCCTCGGTATCCGCAGGGCGGGCCGCCCGAAGTGACATCCGCCCGGGCGAGAACCCGGTCCGCCGGTGAGCATGGAGACCAAGACACAGACGATGGCCCCGACCGGCAAGCCGGTCGGGGCCATCGTTTTGCCTGGTCAGGCGGGTGCGGAGGATACGAGATTCGAACTCGTGAGGGTGTGAACCCAACACGCTTTCCAAGCGTGCGCCCTAGGCCTCTAGGCGAATCCTCCGCGGGCCACATTACAAGACGGGGCGGGGTGGGAGCGAACTCGTTCGCGAGGGGTGGCATCGGTTATGGTGGAGGCGCCCCTCACGCGGCGCTAACTCGCTGAACTCCCCCAGGGCCGGAAGGCAGCAAGGGTAGGCGGGCTCTGGCGGGTGCGTGGGGGGCGCCTCGCTGTCCGGGCGGGCGCCGGTCGCCGGGCGGGGTTCCTGCGGGTGGGCGCCGTTGTCGGCTGTCACCGATATCGTCGTAGTCGTGTCGCAGCTCGCTCTCTACCGCCGCTACCGGCCCGAGACCTTCGGCGAGGTCATCGGGCAGGACCACGTGACCGGCCCGCTGCAGCAGGCGCTGCGGAACGGGCGGGTCAACCACGCGTATCTGTTCAGCGGGCCACGCGGCTGCGGGAAGACGACGAGCGCGCGCATCCTCGCCCGCTGTCTCAACTGCGAGCGGGGGCCGACGCCGGAGCCGTGCGGGGAGTGCCGGTCGTGCCGGGACCTGGCGCGGAACGGGCCGGGGTCGATCGACGTCATCGAGATCGACGCCGCGTCGCACGGCGGCGTGGACGATGCCCGTGAGCTGCGGGAGAAGGCGTTCTTCGGGCCGGCCGCCAGTCGCTACAAGATCTACATCGTCGACGAGGCCCACATGGTCACCTCCGCGGGGTTCAACGCCCTGCTGAAGGTGGTCGAGGAGCCGCCCGAGCACCTGAAGTTCATCTTCGCCACGACCGAGCCGGAGAAGGTCATCGGGACGATCCGGTCCCGCACGCACCACTACCCCTTCCGCCTCGTCCCGCCCGGCACCCTGCGCGACTACCTCGCGGACGTCTGCCGCGTCGAGTCGATCCCGGTCGAGGACGCGGTCCTGCCCCTGGTCGTACGGGCCGGGGCGGGCTCCGTGCGGGACTCGATGTCGGTCATGGACCAACTCCTCGCCGGTGCCGGGGCGCAGGGTGTGACGTACGACATGGCCACCGCCCTCCTCGGATACACGGACGGGGCTCTGCTCGACTCCGTCGTCGACGCCTTCGCGGCGGGGGACGGCTCGGGGGCGTTCGCGGTCGTGGAGCAGGTCATCGAGGGCGGGCACGATCCGCGGCGGTTCGTCACGGACCTGCTGGAGCGGCTGCGGGACCTCGTGATCCTGGCCGCGGTCCCGGACGCCGGCGACAAGGGGCTGATCGACGTTCCGGCGGACGTGCTGGAGCGGATGCGGCGCCAGGCCGACACCTTCGGCGCGGCCGAGCTGAGCCGCGCGGCCGACCTCGTGAACGAGGGACTCACCGAGATGCGCGGCGCCACCGCGCCGCGGCTGCAGCTGGAGCTGATCTGCGCGCGCGTGCTGCTCCCCGGCGCGTACGGGGACGAGCGCTCGGTGATGGCCCGGCTGGACCGCCTGGAGCGCAACGCCGCGACGGGCCCGCCCGCCATGGGGTACGTACCGGGGCCGGAGGCCCACCGGCCGCCGGGCGGTGGCGGTGGCGGTGGTGGTGCGGAGGCCGCGCGGGCGGGTATTGCGGAGCGCGGTGGGCCGGTCACCCCCGGTGGGGAGGGCGGTGCTTCCGCTGCCGGTGCCGGTTCCGGTGGGCCCGGGGTTTCCGGGGGCGGGCCTGCCCCGTCTTCCGGGGATGGGGCTGCCGGCAGCGGTCCTTCCGGTGGCGGTCCTTCCGGGGGTGGGGGCGTTGGTCGGACGGACGGCCGGGACGACTCGGGTTCCGGCGGTGGTGCTGTCGCCGCTGCGGGCGGGGACGCGGCGGCCGGGGGGCAGGGGCGTCGGCCCGGGGCCTGGCCCGGGAGCGGGGGCGCCCCCGTGGGCGGTGCTCCGCGGTCCGGAGGCGGCGGGGGGCAGGGGTCTGCACCGGCAGCGCCCGCACCCGCGGCGTCTGCACCGGCGGCGGAGTCCGGCGGCGGGGGTGTTGCCGCGGCGTCCGCCGGGGGGGTGCCCGCGCAGCAGGGAGGCGGCGTTGCGGGGGCCGCTTCCGTACGGCAGATGTGGCCCGACATCCTTGAGGCCGTCAAGCACCGGCGGCGCTTCACCTGGATTCTGCTGAGCCAGAACGCGCAGGTCACCGGGTTCGACGGCGGGACCCTCCAGCTCGGCTTCGCCAACGTCGGCGCGCGGGACAGCTTCGTCAACGGCGGCAGCGACGAGGTGCTGCGTGAGGCGCTGGCGGAGCGGTTCGACGTGCAGTGGAAGGTCGAGGCCATCGTGGACCCGACCGGCGGCGCGGGCGGCGGCCCCGCGGCCGGGCCCGGCCCCGGCGGTCCCGGCGGGCCGGGTGGCGGTCCCGGCGGTGGTTCCGGGGGGCCCGGACCCGGCGGTGGGCCGGGCGGCTCCGGGGGCGGTCCCGGGTTCGGGGGTGGCGGCGCCGGGCTGCGGCAGTCCGTACAGACAGCGCCCGCGCCCTCCGTACCGGCGCCCGCTCCCCACCGGCAGCCCCAGCCTCCGGACCCCGGCCCCGGCCCCGGCCCCGGCCCCGGCGGCGCGGCCGGCGGGCCGCCCCCGCCCGACCCCGGGCCGCCCCCCGACCCCGGCCCGCCTCCGCCGCCGCTGGAGGAGGACATCCCCGACGAGGACGACCCCGACCTCGACGACACCGCCCTGTCCGGCCACGACCTCATCGTCCGTGAGCTGGGCGCCACCGTCATAGAGGAGATCCCCCACGACTAGAGCGGGCCGCCTACTGCGGAAGGATGACGACGGCGGGAGGAGCGGCGACTCCCCCCGGGGCAACCACACCGGTGCGCGTCCTCCCTGCGATGGACGGCAGCGCGGCGGCTGAGAACATAGGCTCGCCTGTACCGGCAACGACCGACAGCCGGCGACCGGCAAGCGACGCCCGGCAAGCGACGACCGGCGACCCGTACGACGTAGCGACCGAGAACTGCAGTAGCGCGACAAGGAGCGAGCGACGTGATGCCTGGTGGTGGCCAGCCCGACATGCAGCAGTTGCTGCAGCAGGCCCAGAAGATGCAGCAGGAGCTCGCCTCCGTCCAGCAGGAGCTGGCCGAGACCCCGGTCGAGGGGAGCGCGGGCGGCGGGCTCGTGAAGGTCACGGTGACCGGCTCCGGCGAGCTGACCGGTCTGGTGATCGATCCGCGGGCCGCGGATCCCGAGGACACCGAGACGCTGGCCGACCTCATCGTGGCCGCCGTGCGGGACGCGAACAGCGCCGCGCAGCAGCTGCAGCAGGAGCGGCTCGGCCCGCTCGCGCAGGGCCTCGGCGGGATGCCGGGGCTCCCCTTCTGACCCGCGGGGCCGGAAAGGGCCGGAGGGCTGTGCGGACGCGGCCGCCGCCGGGGCCGTTTCCGGCCGTCCGGAACTGCCGGGTTCCGGAACCGAACGCCGCCCCCGAAGCGGGTCGAACCCGGCGGTAGCGGCTAGCTTGGTGCAGGAGAGCGGACACGAGAGAGGCTTTGCGTGTACGAAGGCGTGGTCCAGGAGCTGATCGACGAATTGGGCAGGCTGCCCGGCGTCGGTCCCAAGAGCGCGCAGCGCATCGCCTTCCACATCCTGCAGGCCGAGCCCGCCGACGTCCGCCGGCTGGCGCACGCGCTGACCGAGGTGAAGGAGAAGGTCCGCTTCTGCGCGGTCTGCGGGAACGTCGCGCAGGAGGAGCAGTGCCGCATCTGCGCCGACCCGCGCCGGGACCCCGCCGTCCTGTGCGTCGTCGAGGAGCCCAAGGACGTCGTGGCCATCGAGCGGACCCGTGAGTTCCGCGGGCGGTACCACGTGCTCGGCGGCGCGATCAGCCCCATCGAGGGCGTCGGCCCCGACGACCTGCGGATACGGGAGCTGCTCGCCCGGCTCGCGGACGGCACCGTCACGGAGCTGATCCTCGCCACCGACCCCAACCTGGAGGGCGAGGCCACGGCCACGTACCTGGCCCGCATGGTCAAGGCCATGGGGCTGAAGGTGACCCGGCTGGCCAGCGGCCTGCCGGTCGGAGGGGATCTCGAGTACGCGGACGAGGTCACACTCGGGCGCGCTTTCGAGGGGCGGCGACTGCTCGATGTCTGAAACGGAACCACGTGCCCGCCGGCTGGATCCCGGCGCAGCGCCCAGCAGCCCGGCAGGCCGCCGCCCGCGGCCGGACGGTGCGCGGGGCGCCGACACAGGAGGTCTGCTCGATGTCTGACGCCACCCTGCACCAGACCACTTCGGACCCGGACAGCTTCGCGGTCCAGATCGCCGACTCGATCGAGAGCTTCATCGTCGCGGTCACCGAGGTCGCGAAGGGCGACGAGCCGAACAGCGCCGTGCCCTTCCTGCTGCTGGAGCTGTCGCAACTGCTGCTGGCCGGCGGCCGCCTCG
Organism: Streptomyces sp. CNH099; assembly: GCA_000514715.1. Lineage (GTDB taxonomy): Bacteria > Actinomycetota > Actinomycetes > Streptomycetales > Streptomycetaceae > Streptomyces > Streptomyces synnematoformans. The sequence goes on from AZWL01000006.1 coordinate 21,928, forward strand.
GCGCGCACGAGGACTTCGTGCCGGACGAGCGGTACGAGCCGGACACCGGCCCCGAGCCGGACGTCGACGAGCTGCGCGAACGGTTCGCCGAGCTGCTGGACCCGGTCGACGTGTACTCCGAGGTCTTCGACCCGTACGTGCCGCGCAGCACGCCCGTCGCCAGCCGGATCTCCGACGACCTGGCCGACGTGATCACCGACCTGCGGCACGGCCTGGCGCACTACGCCGCGGGGCGGGTCAACGAGGCGCTGTGGTGGTGGCAGTTCTCGTACCTGTCCAACTGGGGGCCGACCGCGAGCGCCTGCCTGCGCGCCCTGCAGTCGCTGGTGGCGCACGTGCGGCTGGACACGCCCCTGGGGGAGCTGGACGGGCTCGACACCGACAGCGACGCGGCGCTGGACGACGGCCGGCTGGAGGAGGAGGCGGGCCGCGTGATGGCGGCGGAGATCGCGGAGCCGCTGGGGCTGCGGCGCAGCTGACCCCGGGCGGGGCGAGGGGCCGCCGCCCGGCACCGCGAGCGCGGTGCGTACGGGTGTGCGGGACGTACACCGCGCGTACGTCCGCGGTTCCGCGGCCCGTACCGTACGGCCGGACTTCCTGCCCGGCGGATGTGAGCTGCCTTACGTTTCCGTGTGCCTCCCGCGGTCCCGGGCAGGTTCGACACCGAGCCGGCGCGCACAAGCGGAATCGCCGGCTCGGTAGACTGAGCCGACCGAAACACCATTGCGAGGAGCGCACGTGGGCCTTGTCGTGCAGAAGTACGGCGGCTCTTCCGTCGCCGACGCCGAAGGCATCAAGCGCGTCGCCAAGCGGATCGTCGAGACCAAGAAGGCCGGCCACCAGGTCGTCGTCGTGGTGTCCGCGATGGGCGACACGACGGACGAGCTGATCGATCTCGCCGAGCAGGTCTCTCCGATCCCGACCGGCCGCGAACTGGACATGCTGCTCACCTCGGGCGAGCGGATCTCCATGGCGCTGCTGGCGATGGCGATCAAGAAGCTGGGGCACGAGGCGCTGTCGTTCACCGGCAGCCAGGCGGGGGTGATCACCGACGCCGTGCACAACAAGGCGCGGATCATCGACGTCACCCCCGGCCGGATCCAGGAGGCGGTGGACAAGGGCGCCATCGCGATCGTCGCCGGCTTCCAGGGTGTCTCGCAGGACAGCAAGGACATCACAACGCTCGGCCGCGGCGGCTCGGACACCACGGCGGTGGCGCTGGCGGTGGCGCTGGAGGCGGAGGTCTGCGAGATCTACACCGACGTGGACGGCGTGTTCACCGCCGACCCGCGGGTGGTGAAGAAGGCCCGTAAGATCGACCGGATCCCGTACGAGGACATGCTCGAACTGGCCACCAGCGGTTCGAAGGTCCTCCTGCACCGCTGCGTCGAATACGCCCGCCGGTACAACATGCCCATTCACGTCCGCTCCTCGTTCTCGGGGCATTCGGGCACCTGGGTAGGCAATATCTCCGAGGGAGCAGAAGGCATGGAGCACGCGATCATCTCCGGAGTCGCGCACGACGTCTCCGAGGCGAAGATCACGGTGGTCGGCGTCCCGGACAAGCCGGGCGAGGCCGCCGCCATCTTCCGGGCGATTGCGGACGCCGAGATCAACATCGACATGGTGGTGCAGAACGTCTCGGCCGCCGCCACCGGTCTGACCGACATCTCCTTCACCCTCCCCAAGACCGACGGCCACCGCGCGATGGAGCTGCTGACCAAGGCGCAGCCGTCGATCGGCTTCGAGTCGCTGCGCTACGACGACCAGGTCGGCAAGATCTCCCTCGTCGGCGCCGGCATGCGCTCGCACCCGGGCGTCACGGCCACGTTCTTCGAGGCGCTGTCCGACTCCGGCGTCAACATCGAGCTGATCTCCACCTCCGAGATCCGCATCTCGGTCGTCACCCGCGAGGACGTCGTCAAGGACGCGGTACGCGCCGTGCACACGGCGTTCGGTCTCGACAGCGACAGCGACGAGGCGGTCGTCTACGGCGGTACGGGCCGCTGATCCGCCGTACTGCCCAGTTGTGACCGATCCGTTGGTCCGTACCGCTTGCGTAGCACGCCTCTGCCATCCGACGATTTCGGTTCGCGTCGTCTGCAACCGCGGCGACGCCGCGAAACGTCTCTGCCCCTGCCCGCGATGGCCGGCTGGTCGGGTAGCGAGGGAGTGGGCATGGCAGTGCGTGCGGCGACACGACCGGTGCCGCAGCCGCGCGCGTACAACCCTGACGGGGGCCGGTGTGTCAAACAGGCGTGGCAGAGGCACTCAGCATTGCGACCCTCCCGGCCGGCCCCGCGCTGCGCCCCGGCACGTCCGCGGCGCCCAGGGGCCTGCCGGTGATCGCGCCGTGGTCCGCGCGGCCTGCCGCGACGAACCCCGCGGCGGACGCTGACGGCGCCATGACGGAGGGCACCAGCGTCGACCACCTGACCGAGACGTACCAGACCCACTACCGGTCGCTGCTCGGGCTCGCCGCGCTGCTGCTCGACGACCTCGCCTCCTGTGAAGATGTGGTGCAGGAAGCCTTCATTCGCGTGCACTCGGCCCGCAAGCGGGTCAAAGATCCGGACAAGACCCTCGCCTACCTGCGGCAGACGGTCGTCAATCTGTCACGTTCCGCGCTCCGCCGGCGCATCACCGGGCTGAAGCTGCTCTCCAAGCCCATGCCCGACATGGCGAGCGCGGAAGAGGGTGCGTACGAACAGCTGGAGCGCGACCAATTGATCAAGGCGATGCGCGGGCTGCAGCGCCGGCAGCGCGAGGTCCTCGTGCTGCGCTACTTCGCGGACATGACCGAGGCCCAGGTGGCCGAGGCGCTCGGTATCTCGCTCGGCTCCGTCAAGGCGTACGGCTCCCGGGGCATCGCCGCACTGCGAACAGCCATGGGAGCGCGGGCATGAGCGAGCGTTTCTACGGCTCGGGGCCCCCGTGGGAGCGGGACTCCGAGGGGTCCGGCGGGTCGGGGTCCGCGGCGCGCGGTGCGGTGGACGTGGCGGACACCGCCGAGTTGCCGGCGGGCACCGACGAGGTGACGGCGGGCACCGACGAGGTGACGGCGGCCGAGGCCGTCGAGGCGGCGGCGGGTTCCGAGGGGCCGGGGGCCTCCTCGGGTACGGGCTCCGGGGCGGACTCGGGGATGGACTCAGGGATGGACTCGGGGGCGGGTTCCGGCCCGGGCTCCGGCGAGCCGGCGCCGGATGCTGCCGCGGGTGCGGACGCTGCTGCCGGCGCGGATGGTTCTGAGGGCGCGCCCGGTGCTGACGGCCCGGACGGTTCCGCCGAGCCGGCGGACGGTGCGGGCGGCTCGGCCGGTTCCGGCGGTGCGGGTGGCTCCGGCGGGGACGGCGTCCCGCGCCGGCCCGGTGGCGACGGCGACGGCGGTGACGACGCGGACGGCGAGGACGAGCTGCGCCTGCTGCTGCACTCCGCGGTCGCCGGCCTGGAGCCGGCCCCCGGCACGCTGGAGTACCTGCAGCGGGCCGTGCCCGCGCGACGTGCCCGCCGCCGCCAGCTGGTGGCGGTCGCGGCGGCCGCGGTGGTCGCGCTCGCGGTCTCGGTGCCGGCGCTGATGACCGCCACCGGCTCGGCGGGGGAGAAGAGCCCGCGCCGGGACATCGCCAACAGCCGGTTGCCCGGCGGCGGCCAGGGCGGCGGCGGCGAAGTGGAGGGCAACGACTCCGACGCCACCGCGGGCAGCCAGGCACCGACCGCCAAGGAGGAGCGGACCCAGAGCCCGGGCCACGGCGGCAAGAGCGTCGCCCCGACCGGCGGCTCCGATGCCGCGGACGAGGCGGAACCGTGTGCGTCGGCGCAGATCAGCCAGCCGGTCGCGGCGAGCGGTTCGCCCGACGAGGCCGGCCGGGTCACCGGTTCCTTCACCGTCACCAACGTCTCCACCTCCTCCTGCGTGGTCGAGTCGTCCGGCGGCGTACGGGTGGGCGGTACGTTCGGCGCGGCGAGCGCGAGCGAGGTCCAGATCCGCACGCACACCGTGGGCGACGCCGCGACGGACCTGCTGCCGCCGCCGGAGCCGGCGGCCGAGGCGCTGGTGCTGGCGCCCAGCGAGTCGTACGTGGTGGAGTTCGCCTGGGTGCCGGAGACCGGCGGCGACGGCGGCTGCACCACCTCCACGACCTCGCCGAGCCCCGACCCCAGCGGCGACACGCAGTCGACGCCGCAGAACGAGACGCAGACCGCACCCGACCAGGAGACCGACGGCGGCGGTGGCGGCGACGCCGGCGGCACCGACGGCACCGGCGAACCGGGCGACGGCGACGGCTCGACCGACGGCTCCGTGACCCTGACCCACGCGCCGGAGGCCGACTCCTCCGCCGTGGCCGAAGTCACGGTGAAGAACGCCTGCGCGGGCACCGTCTACTACACGGAACCGCTCCCGGGCGCCTGACCGGCCGCCCCGGCGCGGGGGACCGCGCGCCGACCCGCCCCTCGGCGGGAGGCCGGCGGGGGAGGCCGTACCGTGGAGGCGTGTACCGGTTCCTGCTGACGCCCCGGTGGTGGGTCGTCAACGTCCTCGCCGCACTCGCCATCGTGGTCTGCCTCGTGATGGGCAGCTGGCAGCTGAGCCGTTTCGAGACGCGGGTGGACACCCACCAGGAGCAGCAGGAGAAGCAGGACGGGCAGGACCGGGCCGGCGACGCCGCCGCCGGCCGCCCCATGGGCGAGCTGCTGCCGGTGACCCAGGAAACGACCGGCGACCCGGCGACGGTCACCGGGCGCTACGGCCCCCAACTGCTCGTCCCCGACCGCGACCTCGACGGCGAGACCGGCTTCTACGTGCTGACCCTCCTGCGTACCGACGACCCGGTGGGGGTCGACGGCGCCGCCGGAGCCCGTACCTCCGTTCCCGTGCTGCGCGGCTGGCTGCCCGGCGAGGCCGACCCGGCGAAGGCCCCCGAGCCGCCCGCCGGCGAGGTCACCGTCACCGGCGCGCTGCAGGCGTCCGAGCACCGGGCCTCCCCCGGCGTGCACACCGGGGGCGGGCTGCCGCGCGGCCAGGTCGGCATGATCAGCGCCGCGACGCTGGTCAACGTCGTCGACGACCAGGTCTCCCCGGCCTGGCTCACCCTCCTCACGGCCGACGCCGGGATGCGGCCCGTCCCCGCCGAGGTGCCGGAGGGCAGCGGGCTCGACCTCAAGGCGTTCCAGAACCTCGGCTACACGGCACAGTGGTTCGTCTTCGCCGGCTTCGTGATCTTCATGTGGTACCGGCTCTTCCGCCGCGAGGCGGAGGTCGCGCGCGACGCGGCCCTGGGCCTCACCTCCCCCGCTCCCGCGGAGCGCCCCGATCGTCCGGATCCGGCCGCGGAGCCGGGTCCGGGTCCGGACGCGGAGCCGCCGGCTCAGGAAGCAGATGACGGCGGACGAAGTCCAGCTCCAGCCTCAACTGCCTGATCCGTTCCTCCACGACCAGCGAGCCGTGCCCCGCGTCGTAGCGGTAGACCTCGTGCGGATGGCCGCGCTCCGTCAGCCGCGCGATGTAGTTCTCCACCTGCCGGATCGGGCACCGCGGGTCGTTGACCCCCGCGGAGACGAACACGGGTGCCCGCACCTCGTCCACGTACGTCAGCGGGGACGACGCGGCGTAGCGCTCCGGGACGTCGTCCGGCGAGCCGCCCATCAGCGTGCGGTCCATCGCCTTCAGGGCCTCCATCTCGTCCTCGTACGCCGCGACGTAGTCCGCGAGGGGCACCGCGGCCAGGCCCAGCGCCCAGCTGTCCGGCTGCGTGCCGAGGGCGAGGAGCGTCAGATACCCGCCCCAGGAGCCGCCGCCGATCACCAGCCGCTCCGGGTCCGCGAGCCCGGAGGTGACGGCCCACTCGCGCACCGCCGCGATGTCCTCCAGCTCGATGAGCCCGACCCGGTGCTTGAGCGCGTCGGTCCACTCCCGGCCGTAGCCGGTGGAGCCGCGGTAGTTGACCCGGACGACGGCGAAGCCGTGGTCGACCCAGGCCGCCGGGCCGGCCGCGAAGGCGTCGCTGTCCTGCCACGTCGGCCCGCCGTGCACGTCGAACAGGCAGGGGAACGGGCCCTCGCCCGCCGGCTGCTGCACCAGCGCGTGGATCCGCCCGCCGGGCCCGTCGACCCAGGCGTCCGTCACGGGGACCGAGCGCGGTGCCGCGGGCCCCGGCGGCTGCAGCACCACGGCCCCGCCGGCGGACCGCACCTGCGGCGGCTCCGCGCCCGACGACCAGTGGAACTCCACCGTGCCGTCCGGCCGCGCCGTCGCCCCCGAGATCGTCCCCGGCGGGGTCTCCACCCGGGTCAGCGTGCCGGAGCCGGCACCCTCCAGCCCGTACCGCCACAGCTCGCTGCGCGCCTGGTACGTGTGCAGCACGAGCAGCGCGCTGCCGTCCGGATACCACTCCGCCGAGACGTCCCCCGGCAGGTCCAGCTCCGGCTCCCGGGTCTGTCCGGTGACCGGGTCCCAGATCATCGGCTCCCACCGGCCGCGCCGCTGGTGCCCGACGAGCAGCCGCGTGTCGCCGGCCACCGGCGCGAAGCCCAGCACCTCCAGACCCAGCTCCTTCCGGCCGCCCTTCGTGTCGTCCAGCTCGGCGACCACCGCCTCCCCGGCGGGGGCGCCGCCGACCCGCAGCACGCGCAGGGCGGCGTGCATCGCGTCGCCGTGCTCGGTGTGCTCGACGGCGAGCAGCGCGCCGTCGTGCGAGAGGCCGCCGACGGCGGCGGACTCCCGGTGCCGGTAGATCTCGCTGGACTCGCCGCCGGGCCGGACGAGGTGGATCGTCGTGCCCGTCTCCTCCGTGGACCGGCCGACCACCGCCGTGCCGTCCCGGCCGAGCGCGAGGCCCGCCGAGTACGCCGGGGGGAGGCCGGGCGTCGCGGCCCGGTCCTGCCCGGGGGCGGCGCCGGCGAACGGCTGCCGCCGCCACACCCCGAACTCGTCCCCGTCCGTGTCGCAGAACCACCACACCCACGCGCCGTCGGGTGTCAGCGCGCCGTCCGTCGTGCCGTTCGGCCGGTCGGTGATCTGGCGGACGCCGCCCGTGCGGCGGTCCCAGGCGTACAGCTCGAACGTGCCCGTCACGTTCGACACGTACAGCGCGCGGTCCGGCGCGTCCTCCGCCCACCCGGGCAGGCCGATCCGCGGCGCCCGGAACCGCTGCTCCCACACCGGCGCCGCGCCCGCCGGGGCGCGGTCACCGCCGTCCCCGTAACCCCCGCTGTCTTCCCCGTCGCCTCCGTGGTCCACGCCGTCTCCGTGACCGGCGCCGCCGCTCGCGCCGCCGCCGGTCCGTCCCGCCTTGCCCCCGTCGATCTCGCTCATGCCGACATTCTGCGGCCTCGCCGGAGCCGGGCGGAGTCCGCAGCGCCAATCTGTGGATAACTGCACAGTTGTGGATAAAACCCCGAACGGCGCCCCACCGCCCGGCCTACGGCCGCACGCCCGACACCGCGTACTCGAAGAGGGCCTTGTTGCTGTTCCGCTTCCGGATGACCTCCACCTCGACCCCCGCGAAGCCCGCCTCGCGGAGTAACGCCGCGTACCACTCCTGCGCCGGTACCTGGTTCCCGTAGAAGGTGGAGTTGCCGATCACGTAGACCGCCCGGCCGCCGCCGCGCACGTTCTTGTACGCGGCCCGGAAGTGCATCCACATGTCGTGCACGTACTTGCCCACGTAGTTGGCCAGCAGCGGCCCGTTCCGCCCGCCGTCCGCGCGGATCGCCGCCTGGGCCCGCGCCAGCTCGCCCGCGACCGGCTCCGGCACCCCCGCGGCCGCCGGGCCCGGCGGGCGCCAGGCCCGCACGCGCGACGTGGCCGCGCCCCAGGTGCCGCCGATCGCCTGCCAGTCCAGCCGGCCCGCGTCCTCCGCCCGCCGCAGGTGCCGCATCCAGTACATGTACGGGCGCAGCTCGCGGATGTACGACATGCGGTTCACGTACGGCGGCGAGGTCAGCAGCAGGTCGCAGGGGGTGAGCCGGCCGGCGGCGGGCAGCATGTCGCGCGAGTCGCCGTACAGCACGCGGGCCGTGCCGGGCAGCGGGGTCGCGGCGCTCGCGAGCGTGGTGCCGGCCTCGCGCCGGAAGGCCTCCAGCACGGCGCGGGCGGCGTCGGGGTCGAGCGGCTGCGCGGCCCCGCCCGTCCCGCCCGCCGTGGCTTCCGTGCCCGCCTCCGGCTCCTCCTTGAAGGACATGCTCTGGTGGTTGAACGCCGCGTTGCTCGACGCGATCAGCGTCCGGCAGAACGCCACGTCCAGCAGGTCCCGCCCGCCCGGCGGCAGCCCGCCGGCCGTGACGTCCAGCGCCCGGCGCACCGCCTTCAGCGCGTCCAGCGCGCTCCGCGCCCACCACCGGCCGATGTTGTGCAGCTCGGGCTGCCACAGCGCGCCGGCCTCCGGCAGCAGCTCCCCGGCGCGGTGCAGCAGCGGCGCGAGCGCCCGCCGGGTCTCGTGCAGGTGCTCCGGCGCGTACGCGGCCGTCTTCGTCTTCCCCAGCCAGATCAGGAACGGGTTCACGTCCAGCGACTGCCCCGTCAGCCCGTGCTCGGCGGCGGCGAGCGGGGTGGTGCCGGTGCCGGAGAACGGGTCGGTGACGACGGACCCGGGCGGCATCTCGGCGGCGTAGCGGCGCACCAGGCTCACGGAGTAGGCGGGGGTCAGCCGGAGCCAGCCGTGGCGGCCGGCGCCGGCGTTGGCGCGGTAGGTGAGGTGCGCGTTCTGACGTGTGTCCGACCGCATGCTCTCGCTCCCGCCGGTGAAGGGTGGGTGGGTAGCGTGGATCGTAGTGTGCGCCGACCGGCTGTCCGGCGGGAACGGGCAAGTCCCGCCGTACGGAACGAAGGGCGCCTCACCGTACGACCCGTGCGCACGGGTACGCGGCGGCCGCCCCCTCGCCGTACGCGAGAGGACGGCCGGTCGTCTTCTGACGGGGTTTCCCGTGCAACCTCCGCCGCGCTTTCGGAGGTCAGCCGCGTGCCGTCGCCTCCGCGTACCGCGCCGAGACGTCGTCCCAGTTCACCAGGTCCCAGAGCTTCTGGACGTAGTCGGGGCGGACGTTCTTGTACTGCAGGTAGTACGCGTGCTCCCAGGCGTCGAAGACCAGCAGCGGCGTGCTGCCCTGACCGACGTTGCCGTGGTGGTCGTAGACCTGTTCGACGATCAGCCGCTTGCCCAGGGGCTCCCACGCGAGCACGCCCCAGCCCGACCCCTGCACCGAGGCGGTCGCCGCGCTCAGCTGCTTCCGGAACGCCTCGAAGCCGCCCAGGTGCTCGTCGATCGCGTCGGCGAGGGCGCCGTCGGGGCGGTCGCCGCCGTCCGGGGAGAGGTTCTCCCAGAAGATCGTGTGCAGGACGTGCCCGGAGAGGTTGAAGGCGTAGGTCTTCTCCAGCCCGACCAGGTTGCCGAACTGCTCCTTGTCGCGCGCCTCGGCGAGCTGCTCCAGCGTGTCGTTGGCGCCCTTGACGTAGGCGGCGTGGTGCTTGGCGTGGTGCAGTTCGAGGATCTGCCCGGTGATGGCGGGCTCCAGCGCGGCGTAGTCGTAGGGCAGATCCGGTAGCGCGTACGTGCTCATGAGGCGCTGCTCCTTTCGTAGGACGTCCGTCCCGGATCAGCCTACGCGCTTATTGCGAGATACTTGCAACAACTTCATGTGTGCATCAAGCTGGTTGTGTCGGGCGGGGCCCGGCGGTAGGCGATCGTCTTCCGCCGGTGCGCTCCGGCTACCTGTGCGCCGGGCCCCGCCCCCTCACGTCCTCGCCGGCCGCCGTCCGCCGGCGCGGGGGAAACGGTTCTGCCCGTACGGGCTCACAAGCGCTTGCCGGGGCATCCCCCATCTGCTTGACTCCGGCTGCCAGTGCCCCAACGCACCGGGGGAGGACCCCATGGAGTTCACCCGCAGACGCCTGCTGTCCACCCTGCCCGCCGCCGGCCTGCTGGCGGTCCTCCCGACCCGCCCCGCCGCCGCGTCGGCGGACACCCGGGCCGCGGCCGCCGAAGGCGCCGCCCTCCTCCTCGCCCACACCCGCGCCGTCTTCGCCGGCACCCCCGAGGCCAACGCCCGCCCCGAGACCGCCGCCAAGGTCGCCGACCTCCACGAGACCGGCCGCGCCAACCTCGCCGCGATGGCCGACACCGGCGGCGCCACCGGCGAGTTGTTCGCCGGTGTCCCCCTCGGCACCAGCGACGTCAACCTCGCCACCTCGTACCGCAAGCTCTACGAGATCGCCCTCGCCACCCGCGCCCCCGGCGGCGACCTCCACGGCGACGCCGACGCCCAGCGCCGCGTCGTCGACGGCCTGGTGTGGCTGCACGAGCGCTACTACGGCGACCAGTCCCAGGGCTACTACGGCAACTGGCACAACTGGGAGATCGGCATCTCCACCCACGTCGGCAAGACCCTCGCGCTCCTCGCCGACGTCCCCGGCGCCGTCCCCGCCGGCCTGGTCACGACGTACGTCGCGGCCATGGACGCGTACCTCCGCAACGGCAAGGACGGCGACGTCGACCTCGACTCCCGCTTCCACACCGGCGCCAACCTCGCCGACATCACCACCAACCGCATCATCCAGGGCGCCCTGCTCACGGCCTCCGCGGAGGGCGACGGCCAGGCCCGCATCGACAAGGCCCTCCAGGACCAGCTGACCGTCTTCGCGACCATCGACCCGTACGACATCCGGCACGGCAACACCGACGGCTACTACGCCGACGGCTCGTTCATCCAGCACCACTCGGTCGCGTACACCGGCTCGTACGGCAAGGCGCTGCTCACGCGCGTCGTCCAGACGCTCAAGATCCTCGACGGCACCGGCTTCGCGAACACCGACGCGCTCGTGCCCGTCGTGCAGCGCTGGGTGCGCGACGGCTTCGCGCCGCTCATCTTCGAGGGCTGGATGATGGAGGTCGTCAAGGGCCGCGCCGTCTCCCGCACGACCTCCGGCTACACCGACGTCGCCGTCGTCGTCGAGGCCGTCGTCGACCTCGCCGACTACGCCACCGGCGCGGACGCCGCCGCGCTCAAGAGCTACGTCAAGCACATCCGCGCCACCTCGCGCGCCGCGCTCGACCCCGCCCGGTTCGTCTCCCCCGTCAGCGTGGTGCGCTACGCCGACATCGTCGCCGACGACGCCGTCCCGCCCGCCGACCTCAACCCCGCCGCGCGCAGCGTCGCGTTCAACGCCATGGACCGGCACGTCCACCGCCGCCCCGGCTTCGCCTTCGCGCTCGCCCGCAGCTCGGACCGCATCAGCAAGTACGAGTACATGAGCGGCGAGAACCTGATGCCCTGGTTCCAGGGCGACGGCGCGTACTACCTGTACCTCGCCGGCCAGGACCAGTCGCGCGCGTACGGCGTCGACTACTACACCGTCGTCTCCCCCTACGGCCTCGCCGGTGCCACCGCGCCCGTCGAACGGCGCGGCACCGTCCCGGAGCTGTACGGCGGCAGTCTCTGGTACGAGAACCCCGGCCACCCGCTGAACTTCACCTCGTCCTCCGAGTCGCAGAACACGTACGTCTACTTCCCGCGCGGCACCAACCGCCACTCCGGCGGCGCCGTCCTCGGCGCGTACGGCACGGCCTCGATGGTGCAGTCCGACGACGTCGCCTATGCCGAACGCGGCATCCTCCCGGACGACTTCGTCGTCTACCGCAACGCGACCGCCACCAAGTCGTGGTTCATGCTCGACGACGAGATCGTCGTCCTCGCCGCCGGCGTCGGCGACCGGGCCGGACGCACAGTGACTACTACCGTCGACGCCCGTACCGCGGACCCGGCCGCCGCCGTCACCGTCACCGGCGCGCGCCGCGACGGCCGCGCCTGGGAGGGCCCGGGCACGGCCGACCTGCGCTGGCTGCGTTACGCGGACGCGGCGGAGGGCACCGCCGTCGGGTACGTCTTCCTCGACGCCCCGCGCGTCCGGGTCGGCCTGGAGGACGTCACGCGCAGCCGCCGCGTCGTACGGACCCGGAACCCGGACACGGCGGTGACCCGCACGGTGTTCAGCGCCACCGTCGACCACGAGCCCCGGCGCGGGCCCGCGCGCCTCGCGTACGCGCTGGTGCCGCACGCCTCCGCCGGGCGGCTGGACGCGTACCGCCGCCGCGGCCCGCTCACCGTGACCGCCAACTCCCCGCGGCTGCAGGCCGTCCGCCACTCCGGCCTCCGCCTGACCGCCGCCCACGCCTTCACCCCCGGCCGCCACGACACCGCGGGCCTGAGCATCGACGGCCCGGCCTCGGTGCTCGTACGGACCGGGGACGACGGGCGCGTGGGCGTGGCCGTCGCGGACCCGACGACGGACCGCGACACCGTCACCGTGGTGCTGCGCGGGCGGCCGCTGCGGAAGGCCGCGGGCGACGACGGGGTCCGGGTGAGCCGGGTGCCCGGGGGGACGCGGCTCGTGGTGGACACGCACCACGCGTACGGCAGGAGCCTGACGGTCACCCTGGAGCGTTAGGGCCCGCCCGGGCGGTCGGCCGGGGTACCTCGTCCGGTTCGGGGGCATGTGCGCGGAGGTGGTCGGGTCTACCCTGGGATGACAGGGGCTCGTGCAGGGGGCGCCCGGCCCGACCGGGGAGGACGAGTGGCTGAGTTGTTCTTACGCGGCCTGAGCCGGTGGCAGGCGGAAGCGCAGCGCGAGGCCGTGGCGGACGTCTACGTCGCGTCGTACAACGGCCCGGCGGGCGGCGCGGCACCGGAGCGGGAGCGCTTCCTGCGGCGGCTCGAAGACCACGTGCAGCGGCCGGGCTTCGAGATGGTGCTGGCCGGCGGCGACCGCCCGGTGGGCTGCGCGTACGGGTTCCGGGCCGACCGCTCCGGCGTGTGGTGGCCGGACTTCCCGGAGGGCCCGCCGCTGGCGCTGACGGAGGTCACCGCGTCCCCGCGGGCGTTCGTGGTGGCGGAGCTGATGGTGGTCCCCGACCAGCGCCGCCGGCACATCGCCACCCGCCTGCAGCAGCACCTGCTGGCCCGCTGGACCCCGTCCCCGGCGGTGGCGCTGTTCCCCCAGGACAACGCGGCGGCGGGCGCGGCCTACCGCACGTGGGGCTGGACCAGAACCGGCAACCTCCACCCGATCCCCCCGACCCCGCCGCTGGCCCTCTGGACGCACCACCGCCCGCTGAACTGACCCCGGGGGCGGGGAGGTCCGGGCGGGGAGATCCGGCCGTTCCCGGCCCGGGCGGCGGCCGTGAGCCGGAGGGGAAGCGGCACCGCCGAAATTCACCCGGAAGGGGCGAATAAAGTGCGGAGGGCGTAGAAGTGGCTACGCTCTGTCGCGTGCCGGGTACCCACGTTGCCTCACTGCCGCGGCTCTGCCGTGCCGTGACCGCTCTTCTCGCGGGGCTGGCGATCGTCGTGCTGGCGCCGGTGTTCGCGTGCGCGGGTGCCGGTACGGCGCACCACGAGGGCGGGGAGAGCCCGCGGGGGAGCGCGTCGGCGGTGGTGTCGGCGCCGGGGGCGTACGCGGGGGTGCAGCGGGGCGGCGCGGTCGCCGGTGCCGCCGGGGAACGCGCCGGTGGTGCCGCGGACGACCCCGGCCCTCTGGCCGCCGCCCGGCCCGTCGGCGACGACCTCGCCCACCTCGCGGACCACGTCGCGGACCACCTTGACGGCCATCTCGACGGCCACCGCGGCCACACCGACTGCCGCGAGCCCTGCTGCGAACCCGCCACCGCCCTCCCCGACGCCGTCGTACGCGACGACTCCCCCGCCTTCGCCGCCCACCCCGGCCCCGCGGCCCCCGCCGCCGCCCACCCCGCGCCGGGGGCCGCCGCCGGCCGCCCCGCGCTCCCGTCCGCCGGCCCCCGCCCGGCGGTCCCCGGCCCCGCCCTCCTCCGCCTGGTCTGCGTCAGCCGTACGTGACGGCCCCCGCGCGCGCCGCCGCCCCACCCGCGCCGCGCGCCCGCCGCCCCCCCACGCACGTACGCGCACACCCGGCCCCGCACCCGCGCGGCCGCGGAAGGACCGCCCATGCACCCCGCCCTGCGCACCGTCGCCCCCGGCGACCTCCGCGGCTTCGCCGCCGCGCACCACCTCCCCGACCCCGCCGGCGGCGCCCGCAGCACACCCGCCGGGCTCGTCGGCAACACGCCCGTCCTGTGGGTCGGCGAGCCGTTCAGCCCGCCCGGCCACGGCTTCTGGGCCAAGCTGGAGGGCGCCAACCCCGGCGGCCTCAAGGACCGCTCCGCGCTGCACATGGTCGCCGCCGCGCGCCGCCGCGGCGAGCTGGCGCCGGGCGCTCCCGTCGTCGAGTCGACCAGCGGCACCCTCGGCCTCGGCCTCGCGCTCGCCGGGATCACCTTCGGCCACCCGGTGACCCTCGTGACCGACCCGGGGCTCGAACCGCTGATGCGGCACCAGCTGGCCGCGTACGGGGCGCGCGTCGAGGTCGTGCGCGCGCCGCACCCCGCCGGCGGCTGGCAGCGCGCCCGCCGCGACCGGGTCGCGGAGCTGCTGGCCGCGCAGCCCGGCGCCTGGTGCCCCGACCAGTACCACAACCCCGACAACCCCGCCGCGTACGACGCCCTCGCCCTCGAACTCGCCGTCCAGCTCGGCCGCGTCGACGTCCTCGTCGCCGCCGTCGGCACCGGCGGCCACTCCGCCGGCGCCGCCCGCGCGCTGCGCGCGTTCTCGCCGGGGATGCGGCTGGTGGGGGTGGACTCGGTGCGTTCCACGGTCTTCGGGCAGCCGGCGGGCGAGCGGCTGATGCGCGGGCTCGGCAGCAGCATCCACCCGCGCAACGTCGACCACGCGGCGTTCGACGAGTGCCACTGGGTCGCGGCGCACGAGGCGGTGTGGGCGGCCCGGCGGCTGGTGCGGCACCACTACGCGGGGGGCGGGTGGAGCGTCGGCGCGGTGGCGCTGGTCGCCGGGTGGCTGGCGCGTACGCACGGGCCTTCGGTCCGTATCGCCGCCGTCTTCCCCGACGGCGTGCAGCGCTACTGGAACACCGTCTTCAGCGACGACCACTGCCGCGCGCACGACCTGCTGGACCGCCCGCCGGCCGCGGATCCGGACGAGATCGCACATCCGGCGGAGCGGACCGTGGAGCGCTGGACGCGCTGCGCCCACGTCACCGCGCCGCGGGCGGGGGCGGGGGACCGGTGAGCGGCCCGGTGCGGGAGTTCCGCTCGTACGGCGGCGGGGTGCGGCTGCTGATGGTGCAGCAGTTCACCATCAACACCGCGTTCTACATGCTGATGCCGTACCTGGCCGCGCATCTCGCGGACGGGCTGGGGATGGCGGCGTGGGCCGTCGGCCTGGTCCTGGGCGTACGCAACTTCTCCCAGCAGGGCATGTTCCTGCTCGGCGGCACGCTGGCCGACCGGCTGGGCTGCAAGCGCATGATCGTCGCGGGCTGCGTGCTGCGGACGGCGGGGTTCGGGCTGCTGGGCGTCGTGCAGTCGTTGCCGGCGCTGGTCGCGGCGTCGGCGATGACGGGCTTCGCGGGGGCGCTGTTCAACCCGGCGGTGCGGACGTATCTCGCGCAGGCCGTCGGGGAGGAGCGGCGCGTGGGGGCGTTCGCGCTGTTCAACGTCTTCTACCAGACGGGGATGTGCGTGGGCCCGCTGGTCGGGCTGGCGCTGCTGGCGGTCGACTTCCGGCTGGTGTGCACGGTCGCGGCGCTGCTGTTCCTGGGGCTGACGGTGGTGCAGGTGCTGGCGCTGCCCGAGCGGGACACGGTACGGGCCGAACGCGCGGGCGCGCGCGGGGTGCTGGCCGACTGGCGCACGGTCGTCTCCAACCGCCCCTTCATGCTCTTCTCCGCCGCGATGATCGGCTCGTACGTCCTGTCCTTCCAGGTGTACCTGGCGCTGCCGCTCCAGGCCCACCGCGCCTTCCCGGGCAGCGGCGACGGCGTGACCACCGCGCTCTTCGCCGTCTCGGCGGGCGTGGCGGCGGCGGGCCAGCTGCGCGTCACGGGCTGGGCGAAGAAACACTGGCCGGCGCAGCGCGCCCTGGTGTATGGAATCGCGCTGATGGGCGTTGCCTTTCTGCCGCTGCTGCTGGCCGGCGCCCCGCCGGGCGGCGACGGGACGGCGGCGCGGGCGGCGGCGCTGGCCCCGCTGCTGCTCGCCGCGGCGCTGCTGGCGCTGGGCACGGCGCTGGCGTACCCGTACGAGATGGACACGGTGGTGTCCCTGTCCGGCGGCCGCCTCGTCGCCACCCACTACGGCCTCTACCACACGGTCTCCGGCCTCGGCATCACGCTGGGCAACCTGGCGACGGGCGCGCTGTGGGACGCCGCCGAGCGGTACCCGCGGCTGCCGTGGCTGGCGCTGACCGCCACGGGCGCCGCCTGCGCGGGCGCGCTGGCGACCCTGGACCGCAGCGGCCGCCTGCGCGCACCACGTCCGGAGCCGGCAGCGGACACCCGCGCGTAACCGGAACGGCCACGCCGTCGCCGGTGGGCGCACCGCGCGCCGACGTCCGTCGGTGTGCCCGGTTAGCGTGTGCGGCATGGCGGTTACGGACGTGCTGCAGCGTTTCAACCGGCGGCATCCCTGGAGCCACAACGACCACTACGGGCCGTGGATCGCCCGCCGCGTCGCCGCGTCGGGAGCGCGGGACGTGCTGGACGTCGGATGCGGGGCGGGGAACCTGCTCGCGCTGCTGCGGCGGCGGGCCGGGGCCGTGACCGGGCTCGAACCCGACGCCGCGGCCGCCGCCGTCGCCGCGGGGCGGTTCGACGGCGATCCCGCGGTCACCGTCGTACGTACCGACTTCGCCGGCCGGGAACGGGGGCGGCGCTGGGACGCCGTCACGCTCGTCGCCGTACTGCACCACCTGCCGCTGCGGCCCACGCTGCGCGCGCTGCGCGACGACTGCCTGGCGCCGGGCGGGCGGCTGGTCGTCGTCGGGTGCCACCGCGAGGCCGGGGCCGCCGACGTCGTCGCGTCCCTGCCGGCCGCGGTCGCGAACCCCCTCGTCGGGCTGGCGAAGCACCCCGCTCGCGCGGACGCCGTGCCGGTGCACATGGCCGCGCCCACCGCCGAACCCCGGGAGACGCTGGCCGAGATCCGGGCCGCGGCGGCGGTGGAGCTGCCGGGCGCGCGGATACGCAGACGGCTGTTCTGGCGCTACAGCCTCGTCTACGACGCGCCCGCCCGACGCGCGTCGTCACCGAGCGTGCCGTAAGTTCCGGCCGGATCCGGCGCGTGCGCGGTTAATTCGCTTGCGCGTGCGGGCATCGGGCCGCATCGTGTGTACGGTGAGTGACGAAGAAGCACCCCGGCGATGGGCCGCGGCCAGCGTCTACCCCGACATGTGGGCGGACCCCGACCAGGACCCTCGCAACAACGACTCCAGCCCCGACGGTGAGTTGGCGACGCTGCAGGACTTCCTCTCCGGCTACCGGCTGACGCTGCGGATGAAGTGCGAGGGGCTGAACGCGGAACAGCTCGCGCGCCGTTCCGTCCCGCCGTCGACCATGTCGCTGCTCGGGCTCGTACGCCACCTCGCCGAGGTGGAGCGGGACTGGCGCAACTGGGTCGTGCCCGAGGACCCCGCCCCCAGGATCTACGGCGAGCGCGACGCCGACTTCGCGGGCGCCGCCGCCGACCAGGCGCTCGTCGACGCCGCCTTCGCCGACCTCGCCCGTGAGCAGGCGGCGTGCGACGCGGTGCTCGCCGAGTACACCGACCTGGGCGCCCGGCTGGCCAAGGACGACACGTCAGTGCGCGAGATGTGGGTACACCGGGTGGAGGAGTACGCCCGGCACTGCGGCCACGCGGACCTGCTGCGTGAGTGCGTCGACGGCCGGGTGGGCCAGTGACGGCCGGGGCGCCGGCCGGACGCGGCTGAACCGGCGGCGCCACGACGCGGCGCGGCCGGGCGAGGCAACCCGGCGGAGCCCTCATCGCGTACCACAAGTGTGCGACGTGAAGTGGGGACCGGATGGCAGGCGCAGGATGCTGAGGCGGGGCGCGGCGCAGCCGCCGGGGTTCGAGGAGTTCGTGGCGGCCCGGGGGCCGCGGCTGCTCCGCGTGGCCTGGCTGCTGACCGGCGACGCCCAACTCGCCGAGGACCTGCTGCAGACCGTGCTGGCCAAGGTGTGGCCGAAGTGGGAGCACATAGCGGAGGGCAGCCCCGAGGCGTATGTCCGTACCGCCATGGTGCACACCCACATCTCCTGGTGGCGCCGCCGCTGGTGGGGCGAGGTGCCGCACGCGGAGCTGCCCGACACGGCCGGCTCCGCGGACCCGTTCGGCCAGGTGGACCTGGAGCAGTCGCTCGCCGACGCCATACGGAGCCTGCCGCCGCGGCAGCGCGCGGTGGTCGTCCTGCGCTACTTCGAGGACCTGAGCGTGCAGGACACCGCGGCGACGCTCGGCTGCGCGACGGGCACGGTCAAGAGCCAGGCCGCCAAGGCGCTGCGTACGCTGCGCGGGCTGCTGCCCGCCGCCGAGTTGGTGGAGGGCGGTGAGTCCGGTGGCCGGGAACAGCGCTGAGCCGGGCGGTTCGCCCGAGTGGGCCCGGGAGCCCGGGCCGCCGGAGCCGGCGGAGCCGGGGCAGCCGGAGGAATGGGCCGGGCGGGCCGAGTGGACCGAGCCCGCGGAGCCGGCCGAGGAGGAGCGCGCGCTGCGTGCGCTGCTCGAGCGCGCCGTGCCGCGGCCGGTGGCGCCCGCCGAGCGGATGGAGCGCATACGGGGCCGGGTACTGCGGCGCCGCCGCCGGCGGCGCGCGGTGTGGGGGGCGACCGCGACGGCCGCGGCCGTCGGCGTACTGCTGCCGCAGGTGCTCCCCGCCGACGACCCGCCGCCCCGCTACGCACCCCCCGCCGCCGGCGCCGGGACGCCGCAACCGGGGGAGGACGAGGCCCGGTTGCCGGAGCTGTCCGACCTCACCCTGCGGGTGCCGGAGGGATGGAGCACCCGCACGGTCCGTACGGACTCGCCGGAGGGCTCGTACGTCGGATACGTCGCGAGCCTGGCGCTCAAGCCCTCCCCCGAGCCCTGCCCCACCGGCGCGGACGGCACCTGCACCACGCCGCCGCGGGAACTGCCCCGGCGCGGCACGCTGATCACCCTGCGGCTGCTCTACGGCTCGGAGAAGCGCTACGGGCCGGAGAGGACGGATCCGGGGCTGCAGGCGCGCGACGTGGGCAAGCCGTGCGTCGTCGCGGGCGGCACGGAGGAGTTGTGGGCCGTTCGGCGCCCGGCGGGCGCGGCGGAAGGGGTGCAGGTGCTGGCGACGGTGTGCCTGGCCACGCCGGCGAACAGGGACGTCGCCGAGGTCCGTACCGTGCTGGGCTCGATGCGCTTCGAGTCCGGCACGCGGCCCGGCAGCCGGCCGGACGTGCCGTCGGGCAGCCGACCGGAAGTGCCGTCCGGCAGCCCGCCGGAAGTGCTGTCCGACATCGAGCAGAACGTGCAGGTCAGCGGGCCGGGATGGGGTAGCCGATGACGCTCCCCCGCCGCCGGCTGCTCGCCGGGGCCGCCGGGCTCCCGCTGCTCACGGCGGCCGCCTGCACGGAAGCGGCCGCGCCACGCGCGGAGAATGCTCCGCCGCCGGCCCGGACCCGGACCCCGGCCCCGGCCCGCTCGCGCGTCGCCGCGGCCCCCGCGCGGCTGCCGCAGGACGTACCGGGGCTGGGCCCGCGCACCCGCGCCCGCATCCCCGCCGGCACCCGCCAGGTCCTCGTCGTCACCGGCCCCTCCCGCCGCTCGTCCACCGCCACCGCCGTGCTCTACGAACGCGGCCCCGACGGCTGGCGCGGCGGCCCCGCCTGGCCCGCCCACAACGCCCTCCGCGGCTGGACCCGCCGCCACATGCAGGGCGACCTGCGCACCCCGGCCGGGGTCTACGGCCTCACCGACGCCGGCGGCCTCGACCCCGACCCGGGCACGAAGCTCCCGTACGACCACGGGCCCGCCTTCACCGTCGACGGCCGCGGCTTCGAGGGCGAACCCCTCGCCGGCTCCTTCGACTACGTCATCGCGATCAACTACAACCGCAAGCCGGGCACCACTCCGCTGGACTGGACCCGCCCCATGGGCGACGAGCGCGGCGGCGGCATCTGGCTCCACGTCGACCACGACGGGCCGACCAGCGGCTGCGTATCGGTGGCGAAACGCCACATGCGCACGCTGCTGCGGACGCTGGAGCCGCGGGAGAAGCCGGTGGTGGCGATGGGCCCGGAGAGGTGGCTCGCTCGCTGACACCGCGGCCTCAGCCGCCGATGTCGTTCCCCCGCGTTACTCTTCGGAGTCGTGCCAACTCGCTACGGTGCAGGGGTAGGGGCAGGGGCAGGGGAGGGGTGTGTGATGACGGATCCGGTGTCGTTCGCCGCGATCTCCGGGGCGGCGCTCGGCGCGGTCGGCATGGGGATGGCCAACGAGGCGGGCCGGTCGGCGTGGGAGACGGCGGGTGCGCTGGTTCGCCGGATCACCGGGCGCGCGGTGCCGGCCCCGCGGCGGGCCGCCGAGCTGGAGCACGTGGCCGCGCTGCTGCGGGAGGGCGCCGAGCGCGATCCCGAACTCGCCCGCATGTGGGAGCGGTTCGCCGCGATGCTCCCGGCCGGCGCCCGCCCCGCCGGGACGCCGCGGCTGCCCGCCGCCTCGCGGCACTTCACCGACCGCCGTGCGGCGTTACGGCTGCTGGACCGCGAGGCGGACCGCAGGTTCGACGGCCGTCCGCGGGTGGCGCTGCTCCACGGGCCGGAGGGTATCGGCACGTCGGCCACCGCCCTGTACTTCGGCGGCAGACGCGCCGAGGACTTCCCCGACGGGCAGGTGCACGTCGACCTGCACGGCTGGTCGTCGCAGAGCGCCCTCACCCCCGCCGCGCTGTCCGGCTGCCTCCTGCGCGAACTGGGCCTGCCGGAAGGGGACATCCCGCACGCGGCGGACGACCGTACGGCCCGGTGGCGGCGGCTCGTCGCCGACCTGCGGCTGCTGGTCGTCCTCGACCACGCCTACTCCGCCGCTCAGGTACGGCCGCTGCTGACCTCCGCGCCCGGGGTGCTCACGCTCGTCACGGCCCGTCATCCGCTGCCGGGACTGGACGCCGTGCCCGTGGCGCTGGGGCCGCTGGCGTCGCGGGACGCGCGGCGGCTGCTCATGCACTTCGCGGGCCCCGAGGCCGTGGCCGCGGCGCCGGAGGCGGCGAAGGACCTGCTGGTGCGCTGCGCCGGCTCGCCGTACGCGCTGCGTACGGCCGCGCCGCTGCTGTCCGCGCGCGCCGCCCCCGGACCCGGCGCCCCGGGCGCCGAGCCCGTCACCGCCCTGACCGAGTCCGCCTACCGCGCGCTCGACGCGGACGCCGCCCGGCTGTACCGGCTGCTGGCCCTACGGGACTGGCCCCACGTCGACGCCGGGACCGCCGCCTGGGCGACGCGGCCGGACCAGAGCCCGGACGCGGATCGGGCGCCCGCCGCGGCGCTGCTCGGCATGCTGGCCGACCGCGGCCTGCTGGAGCCGGCCGGCCCCGACCGCTTCGACCGCTACCGGTTCCGCCCCGCGGTGCGCCGCCACGCCGAGCTGCTGGCCCGGCAGGAGGACGGCCCGCAGGCGTGCGCGGAGTCGGTCGCCCGGGTCGTACGGGGCTACGCGGACCTCGCGGAACGCGCCGCGCACCGGGCACTGCCGCAGAGTTGGCGCGTACCGGCGCCGGCCGCGCCCGGCCCGTACGCGGCCCCCGCCGAGGCCCTCGGCACCCTGGTGCGGGAAGCGGCGAACCTCGCCGAGGCCGTGCAGGCCGCTGTGGACGCCGGGGACCGTGCCGCGGCCGTACGCCTGGCGCGCTCCCTCTGGCCGCTGCAGCTCAAGGCCGGCCGGCACGCCGAGGCCGTCCCCGCGCTCCGCGCGGCCCTCCGCCTCACCGCGACGGCCCACGACCCGGGCGCCGCCCCCGCCCCCGCCCTCCGCGACCGCGCGGCGCTGCGCTTCCAGCTGGCCATGAGCCTGACGGAGCTGGGCGAACACGAGGAGGCCGAAACCGGCTTCCGGGCCGCGGCCGAGGACGAGCGGACGGCAGGCCACATACGCGGACACGCCTCGGTGGTCGAGGCGCTGGGCCTGCTGCGGCTGCGGCAGTGGGCGGGACGGGAGGCGCTCGCCTTCTTCGACGAGGCGGACGCGCTGTACGGGACCATCGCCCCCGGCGACGACGGGCACGCCGATCTGCCCCGTGCCCGGCCGCTGGTCGTGCGCCACCGGGGCCGTGCGCTGCGCGTCGAGGGCCGGTTCGAGGAGGCGATCGCCCTGCTGGACACCGCCGTGGCGGCGTTCCAGGACATCGGGGACGACTACAACCGCGCCCGCGCCCTGACCGACCTCGCCGAAGCCCACGAGCTGGCCGGCGCGCCCGCCGCAGCCCTGCCGCTGATCGACGAGGCGATAGCGCTGCTGGAGGCGCAGACGGCCGCGTACCCGCTGGCCTACGCCCGCTCCGTACGGGCGCGCTGCGTCACCCCGTGAGCCGGGTGACGGCCACGCGGTGCTCGCTCGTGCCCGTACGGACCCTCAGGCCGTCCCCGGCGAGGGCGTCCGCGGTCCGCCCCGCCGCCAGCCAGGCGTGCACGGCGGAGGCGTACGCCGCGGGGTCGGCGTCGGCGGCCCCCGGGGCGGCGGTGAGCGCGAGCGCGTCGCCGCCGCGGGTGCGGACGGTGCAGTCGCCGGGGCCGGTGACGTACGCGGCGAGGGCGCAGTGCGCGTACCGCCGCAGGGTCTCCGCGCACCAGGCGGCGGGTGAGCCGAAGCGGGGGTCGTCGGGTGCGCCGTGGCGGAGGATCACGTCGGCGAGGTCGAGGCGGCCGGGGTCGCGGGTGTCCTCGGGTACGGCGGTGTGCACGGCGCCGTCGCCGGCGGGCTCGTACGCGGGGTCGGCCCAGCGCCGCAGCACGACGGCCCCGCCGCGCAGCCGGGTGAGCACCCGCATCGGCGCGCTGCGGGCGACCGGTTCGTACGCGGGCAGCGGCAGCGGTTCGAGCAGCGCCGGCCGGTCCGGCTCGGGCAGCCCCATCAACTCGTAGAACAGCGTGCGCAGCCGCCCCGCCGACTCGCCCGGCAGTGACGTGGTGAACCGTGCAGGGCCGGGCCGCGGGCGGTGACCGGCCAGCAGCGTGTCGAGCTGCGCGGGCAGCGGCGCGAACGGGTCCAGCCGGGGCGACTCGGCGAGGAAGCCGGCCAGCGGGGCCCGCGGGTCGACGTGTTCGACCGGTGCCGCCGCCAGCGCCACCGGCACGCCGAGGGCCGCGGCGTAGTACGTGACGGCCCCGTGGTCGCCGATGACCGCGTCCGCCGCGACGAGCGCCTGCCGCCACGCGCCCAGCGGGTCGACGAGCGCCAGCCCGCCGCGCCGCGCCCCGTCGAGCCACGCGCGCACCTGCCCGGGGCCGTGCCCCTGCCAGATGTTGGGGTGCAGGACGGCCGCCACCCGGTACTCGTCGGCCGGCAACTCGCCCGTCAGCCGCGGCAGCAGCGCCGTCAGCACGTCGCCCGCCCCGCCGTCGCCGAACAGGCCCTCCGGGTTCCACGTGGCGGACACCACGACGAGCCGCTGCCCGCGGCGCACCCCCAGCGCCCGCCGGAACCGGTCCCGGTGCCCGCGGGCGGCCAGCATCCGGTCGAAACACGGATCCCCGGCGAGCACGGCGGTCCCCGCCGCCTCGGGGCACGACTCCCGCAGGCGTTCCACCTGCTCGGGGTGGGACAGCACCAACGCGTCGGCCACGGGCCGCCCGTCCTCGTCGAGCAGCCACTCCGGGGTCAGCCCGAAGACGGGTGCCCGGCGTCCGGCGTCCGGCGACCGGCGACCGGCGACCGGCGACCGGCGACCTGAGCCTCTTAGTATATCCCACCCCATGGGACAAAACGGCCAATCTGCCCCGCAAGGCGCTCATATGACCACCCAGGCTTGCGGAGACGGCCAGGTCCGCGGGCGTACGAACCGCCTGCTCCCAGGGCAGCACCGGCACCCCCACCGCCCCCAGCAGCTCGCCGACCCCGCCCTGGAACGGCGAGGACCCCGTGCACGTCGCGAGCATCTGCACCCGCAGGTCGTCGTCGAACAGCGGCTTCACGTCCAGCAGCCGGGTGGCGGACGTGACGTTGTGCACGACGAACAGCACGCGCCGGCACCGCCCCCGGGAGGCCCACCGCCGGGCCCCGTCCCCCACCGGAACCCGTAGCCACTCCTGCCGCGCCTCCGCCATCCAACCCCCGCAGCCCCGCGCTCCGTCCCCCGACGTGACCCGCCACCCTAAACGGTGCCGTGCGGCACCGGCAGACGGCGGCTAGCCTGCTGGGATGGGCATGGCGGAGTTCGTCCTCACCGCGGTGGGCACCCTGGCCGGTGTCGTCGGCACGTACTTCGCCTACGTCTCCGTACGCGGCCGCTCCGCCCGCCGCCGCCCGCCGCCCCCCGCCCGAGCCGGCGCCCACGACCGGGAGCCGGCCCCCGCGGGCGGCTCCGCGGCGTACGACGTCTACGTGTCCCACGGCCCCGCCGACGCCGACTGGGCGCGCACCTTCGCCGGCCGGCTGCGCGCGAGCGGGCTGCGCGTGGCCGACGACGAGGTGGTGTGCGCGCCCGGCGGAGTACGGGTGCACGCCGTCGAGCAGGCCATCCGCGACTCCGCCCACGGGCTGCTGGTCTTCAGCCCGCACTCGACGGACGACGGGTGGGTGCTCCAGGAGTACGCCGCCCTGATGGAACGCTCGATCGAATCCGGCAGGTTGTTCATCCCCGTTCTGGTCGGTGACGTGGTCCTGCCCGAATTCGCGCGCACGCGGTTCAGCGCGGATTTCCGCGACGTGGACGACGACACCTACGGGCGCAGACTGGAGCAGACTGTCCGGGCGTTACGAAACGCCTGACCCGCCGTCCCCCTCGGCGTCACCGACGTCCCACTCGTCCGCGACCCCCAGGGATTCGACGCCGGCCCCGATGCCTTTCGCGGGCTCGGCGCCCTTCGCCAGCTTCCCCTTTCCGGCGTGCCGCTGGGCGCTCTCGACCAGTGCGAGGGCGCGTTGCAGCGGAAGATGGCGCAGTACTTCGTCCGCGTTTCCGCTCACGAATTCCGGCACGCCCATCTCCTTGAGCTGACGCAGGAAGATCTCCATGGCGATGGTGTCCCGACCGAGCACCTCGATCTTCCGCTCCAGCACCACCGTCTCCAGCTCCAGATCCGCCCGCTCGCCGCGCCGTTCGCGGTCGCGGATGCGTTCCCGGATGACCGAGTTCTCCTCCTCCGCCTCCAGTTCGCGGGTGACCATCTGCTTGTCGGCGAGCCGCCGCCGGGCCTTGTCGAGTTCGGGGTCGGAGGACTCGAACTCACCCAGCGTCGTTCCCCGCGCCTCGATTCCCCAGGCGGCGAGCGCGTTGCGTACCTGGGAGGAGACATCCGTCCGCGTACTCGCGTACATGCTGAGGAACTCCTCCACCGTGGAGGCCGAGGCGATGGCGTTGAAATACGTCTCGACCAGCCCTCCCAGCACCCGTTCCACGAACCGCTGCACCGGAAGAGGGTCGTCCACCAGGCCGCCCAGGCGGGAGGTGTGGGCGCCGCCGAACCGGCTGACCAGCGCGGGAGCGGCCGGCTCCGGGATCTCCAGGGTCTGCGAGATGTCGACCTGCAGCCGGTGCCCCTGGACGTTCACCATGATGGGCTTCAGGGCGGCGTCGTAGTTGCTCGACGAGCGCTCCTTCTTCGTCCACTCGATCACGAGCGTGCGCGTGGGAATGAGCACGACGCGCACGAACCAGGGGTTCAGGGCGTAGACGGAACCCTCGCCCAGGGTCTCCTCCTGTACGCCCCGCTGTCCGCCTCTCGCGAGGAACTCCCAGGGCAGCCGGAAACTGCTGTGGCCCGGGATGACCGGCCCGATGGGCCGCTCGTCCTTCCTGGCCTCCGCCCCGTCCAGGGTGACCACCACGCCGGTCTCGCCGATCCGGATGGCGATCTCCTTCAGATGGTCCGCGGTGAGCCCGTCCTCCCGCGCTTTCCCCACGGTGGTGGTGCTGATCACCTCGAAGAGGTCCGGGTTGATGTTGTAGTACGACCCGCCGGTGAGGATGGCCAGTTGCCTGCCCTGTTCGCCGCCGCCGCGGAGAAAGGCCTCGCCGTCCTGGAAGTTGTCGCACTCCACGTGCCGGCCGAACGGCCGGTCCGGCGGCCGTACCCTCCCGTCCTTCGCGATGACGAGAGCGACGGTCCCCGGCTCCACATAGGTGCGGGGCGCCAACTCGACGTCGAAAAGCTCCGTGTTGATGTAGTACGCGGAGTCACCGGGGAGAACGGCGATCTGCCTGCCCTGTTCGCCGCCCTCGCGGAGGAAGGTCTCGCCGTCCTGGAAGCAGTCGCACTCCACCCGCCGGCCCAGCGTCCGCCCCGCGGGCCGCCTGGCGCCCTCGCGCGCCGTCACGAGCCCGACCCTGTCCGCCGGCACGTACGTCCGCGGCACCAGCCTCACCCGGTACAGCAGGGGAGGAAGCCAGTAGGCACGTCCCGGGACCAGCACGCGCGCCTGTACGCCGCGGCCGTCCCGGTGCGGCGTGACGTTCTTGAACCGCCGCTCCGGGTCGCCGCGGCCGAAGCGGCGCGTGACGATGCCCACCTTGCCGGCGGGCACCACATGCACGCCGAAGCTGATTCCCGGGCCTCCGGTGCGCGGGGGCCGGGACGGCGACGGGACGTCCGACCGGGGCTTGGGGACGGAGTCGGCTCGCCGCTCAAGCCGTTCCAGACCGACCAGGCCGAGGAACAGCAAGATCACGATGAGAATTCCCACAAGTAATACGCTCACCATGCGACTCCACCCTCCGTTCCCAAACGTAGGTGCACGGCAAGCACGGTTTCGGTCCACTGGTCGTACCAGTCCGGGTAGCGCTCGTTCTGCGGGTTACGAAGCGTGGGAAAGAACCCGGGAGGCCGGTCCGTACCGGTGAACGCACGGTATTCCGAGACGGCGTCCTCCACCGAACCACGCCAGCCGTACGCCAACGAGAGTGCCAGGAAATCGCGGTGCCGCGCACTCGCGGGACGTGCCCTTTCCCGCTGCGCCCGAAACCCGTACCTGCCGCCCGACGACTCCGCCCAGGCGGCGTCCACCTCGCGCAGCAGCCCGGCTGGCAGCCGGCGCCCGTCGCCACGCCGCAGCCAGCCGCTCTCCAGCCGGTCGACGGCCCGCAGCAGCAGGGCGGTGGTCAGCACGTCCGCGTGCTCCCACTCCTCCTCGGCGAGCAGCGCACCGAGCCGCACCCCCGCGGGGGCGCCGGGTGGGAGGCCGGCCGCCGGAGCCGGCGGGGCGGACCGAACGGCAGCCGGCACGGGAGGCACAGCAGCAGACACGCCGGTCCGCCCCGCCGCCGGCCGGTCAGTCGCGGCGGACGGCGCG
The DNA here is from genome assembly GCA_000514715.1 of Streptomyces sp. CNH099. Classification (GTDB taxonomy): domain Bacteria; phylum Actinomycetota; class Actinomycetes; order Streptomycetales; family Streptomycetaceae; genus Streptomyces; species Streptomyces synnematoformans. Next base: position 49,251 of record AZWL01000006.1, read on the forward strand.
CCGGCGTCCAGGAGGCGGCGTAGCAGATCGAGTTCGACGTGCCCGGGCAGCGAGCCCGTACGGGCGTCGAAATGCCACGTACTCCCCAGCAGAAAGTGCCGGTCGCCCCGCACCAGAATGGGAAAGAAGGGGCGGCTGTGCCGCTGCCCCTCCAGGATTTCCCGGGTGACGTCCTCGGAACTCTCCGCCTCCGGGGACATCAGGACGATGATGCCCAGCGCGTGCCGGATCTGCGTGCGAATCGTCCTCAGCACGTCGTCGCCCCACGCCAGATGGCCGATGGACCATACGGGAAGGCCCGCCCGGGACAGCGTGCTCAGCAGCCGGCGCGCGTAGTCCCTTTCCTGACGCGCGTAGCAGACGACGAAGGAGGGCTCCGCCGGCGGGTCGGGCGAACGGGCGGGCAGGTCGCGGAGATCCAGCGCCTCCGCCTCGCCGTTCCCGGTGGCCTCTTCGCCGAGGATCACCCGGGCCAGCTCGCCCACCTTGTCGTGGAAGGCCGCCCCGGTGACGTCCCGGAAGTCGACCCATAAGCGGGTGGCCGCGAACGGCAGTTCGCGTATGTCGACGGCGCTGTGGAGTACGGGGATGAGCCGCAGGCCGCGCCGCGTCGAGGCGTCCAGCAGCGCCGCGTACTCCTGCAGCACCCAGGGCTTGCGCACGGACACCGGGCTGAGCACCTGGATTCCGTGCGTGGAGCGGCGGATGGCGGCTTCCAGCTGATGGACGACGACGTCGCCGGGCAGCAGGCTGCATTCGTCGAAGAAGACCCGCACCCCGCTGCGCCGGAGCCCCGCCGCGAGTTCCCCGGTCCACGCGCGGTCCTCCGCCGCGTAGGAGATGAAGACGTCCGCCACGCGGTTCCCCTTCGCCGAGACGCGCCATCGCTCCGTACGCCCAGCATACGGCCGGAACCCGTACGACCCGCGACACCACGACGACCGCGCCGGGGGCGCGCCACCGGCCGGTCCACCCACCCCCGCGGCAGGGGGCAGCAGATCGGTCAGCCGCTTGAGCCGTTCCTCGACGCTCCGCCGGAGAGCGCGGTACTCGGTGGGTAGGTCCGGGAGCCGGGGGTGAAGTAGTGGCCCGTGTCCAGGTCTTCCAGGAGGCTGGGGCCGGCGGGGTGCCAGCCGAGCAGTTCGCGGGTCAGCGCACCGGAGGCCGGCTGGTCGGCGGAGAGGACCGTGCCCAGGAAGCCGAAGTCCTCGGCCGGGCGGGAGGCCGTGGGCAGGCCGAGGTGACGACCGATGACCTCGGCGATGTCGCGGATCGGCACCCCCTCGTCGCCGACCGCGTGCAACATCGACCCTGCCGGTGCCTGCTCCACGGCGAGCCGGAACAGCCGGCCGGCGTCCGCCACATGCACGGCGGGCCAGCGGTTGGAGCCGTCGCCGACATAGCCTGCCGCCCCGTACTCCCGGGCGTGGGCGACCAGCCAGGAGACGAAGCCCCGGTCTCCTTCGCCGTGCACGGTCCGGGGCAGTCCCACGACGGACGAGCGGACGCCACGCGACGCCAGGTCGAGAGCCGCCCGGGCGTTCGCGGCCCGGCCAGCCACGGGGGAGCCGGGCGGGAACTCGGGACTGTCGTGCTCGGTCGCCACCTCACCCGGGATCACGGGCGTACCAGCGGCGATGACCAGTGGCTTGCCGGAGCCCTCCAGCGCCGCACCGAAGGCCCCGATGGCGCGCGCATCGGTCTGCACCGAGGCGTCGAACCGGGAGAAGTCGTGGCCGAATGCCAGGTGGACGACCCCGTCGCACTCGGCCGCGCCGGTGCGCAGGGTGTCCAGGTCGTCGAGTCCGCCCCGGAGGACCTCCGCCCCCCGGGCGGCGACGGCCTCGGCCGAGGAGTCCGATCGGGCGAGCCCGAGGACCTGGTGCCCGGCGCCCAGGAGTTCAGGAACGACGGCTGAGCCGACCCAGCCGGACGCGCCGGTGACGAATACCCTCATGGAAACCTCCGTGATGTCAGTGACTGTCATCAGTGTAGCAGGACGATGGCAGGGACTGTCATCACGTAGGATCAACCCCATGGGTAGGTGGGAGCCGAACGCACGAGGACGGCTGGCAGAGGCGGCCCTGAAGCTCTACGCGGAGCAGGGTTTCGACAGGACCACGGTCACCGAGATCGCCGAGGCGGCGGGGCTGACCGAACGGACCTTCTTCCGGCACTTCGCCGACAAACGCGAGGTGCTGTTCTACGGAACCGAGATGGCGCTGACCATGCTCACCCACACCATTGCGGAGGCCCCGGCCTCGGCGTCCCCGATGGACGCGGTGGGGGCGGCGCTGGAGTCCTTCGGGGCCTTCTTCCAGGAGGACCCGGAGCGCGTCCGGCGGCGGGACGCGATCGTCTCCGCCAGTACCGAACTGCGCGAACGCGAACTGGTCAAGCTGGACGCCTTCGCCTCGGCGATGGCCGACGCGTTGCGCGAACGCGGCACGCCGGAGCCGGCCGCCGGCCTGGCTGCCGAGGCAGGTATCGCGGCCTTCAAGGTCGCCTACGCCCACTGGGTCGCCGCCGAGCCGGGCAAGACGGACAGGACAGGCGAGCAGCAGCTGCCCCAGCTCGTGCGCAAGGCGCTGACGGAACTACAGGAGATCCTCGCGAACCGCGCACCGGCGTAGCAGCGGCTTCTCAGGTACTGACCCCGGTCCTCACCAGGCCGGGATGGTTGTCGACGGGCCCGAGTAGTAATCCGCGCACGCTTCCAGGAACCACTCAGGGGCCCGATCCATCAAGCGGATCAAGCCCCTGACCTGGTGCTGTGCTGTCGGGGTGGCGGGATTTGAACCCACGACCTCTTCGTCCCGAACGAAGCGCGCTGCCAAGCTGCGCCACACCCCGTGACTGCGAGCACTACTGTAGCCCACCCGGGCGGGTCGGGTGAAATTCGTTTCCGGGGGTGGGGGTCAGGGTGAGAAGCGTGGCTTCCGGGGGGCAGGCGAAGCGGAAGGGGGTGTAGCGGTTGGCGCCGCAGCCGGCGGAGACGTGGAGGGCGGCGCGGTGGGGGCCGGCGGTGTGGGTGGAGAGGCCGCGGACGCGGTCGGTGTCCAGGTCGCAGTTGGTCACCAGGGCGCCGTAGAAGGGGACGCAGAGCTGGCCGCCGTGGGTGTGGCCGGCGAGGATCAGGGGGTAGCCGTCGGCCGTGAAGGCGTCCAGGACGCGGAGGTAGGGGGCGTGGACCAGGGCGAGGGAGAAGTCCGCGTCCGGGTCGGGGCCGCCGGCGACCGCGGTGTAGCGGTCGTGCTTGATGTGCGGGTCGTCCAGGCCGGTCAGGCCCAGCACCGCGCCGCTGTCCAGCTTGAGCCGGCCGCGGCTGTTGTCCAGGCCCACCCAGCCCGCCGCGTCGAAGGCGTCGCGGATGCTCTCCCACGGGTTGCGGGGCACGTTGTGGCGGAGGCGGTCGCGGCCGTTGAGGCCGTGGATGCCGCGGGCCTTCTCGATGAGGTAGCGGCCGGGGTTTCGGAACGTCGGGGCATAGTAGTCGTTCGAGCCGAAGACGTACGTCCCCGGGAACTCCATCAGCGGGCCCAGCGCGTCGAGCAGCTCCGGCACCGCGTCGGGGTCCGAGAGGTTGTCCCCCGTGTTCACCACCAGGTCCGGCCGCAGTCCCGCGAGCGACTGCAGCCAGCGCCGCTTCGCCCCCTGGCCCGAGACCATGTGGATGTCCGAGATCTGCAGGACCCGCAGCGGGTGCATGCCCTCCGGCAGTACGGGGACGGTGATACGGCGGACCCGGAAGGCGCGGGGTTCGATCGCCGCCGCGTAGGCGACGCCGCCGGCCGAGAGGGCGGCCAGACCGAGGGGCACTCCGTATCGCGCGCGCATCCCTCTATCGTCGCAGAGCGGCGCGGGGCCGGCGTCTTCCGGGGCCGCCTCCCGCGCTGTCGGCCGGCGGTCGGTGCGGCGTGGGAGACTCCGACCATGACCACGCTCAAGTCGAAGCTGCAGGACGACCTCACGGCGGCCATCAAGGGCCGCGACGAGCTGCGCGCCGCCACCCTCCGTATGACGCTCACCGCGATCACGAAGGAGGAGGTCGCGGGCGCAGAGGCCCGTGAGCTCTCCGACGACGAGGTGCAGAAGGTGATCACCCGCGAGGCCAAGAAGCGGCGCGAGGCCGCGGACGCCTTCGAGCAGGCCGGGCGGGCGGAGTCGGCGGAGCGGGAGCGGGCCGAGGGCGAGGTGCTCGCGGACTACCTGCCGCAGCAGCTCGGCGACGAGGAGCTGGCCGCGCTGGTCGCCGAGGCCGTCGCCGAGGCGAAGGCGGGCGGGGCCGAGGGGCCGCGGGCCATGGGCGCGGTGATGAAGATCGTGAACCCCCGGGTCGCCGGGCGGGCCGAGGGCGGGCGCGTGGCCGCCGCCGTCAAGCGGGCCCTCGCGGAGGGCTGACCCCGGGGCGCGAGGGGACAACGGCTACGGCCTCGGCCGGTCCGGAGCGTTGCGGCCCGCCCGCGGCTGTGCCGGGCGGCTTCCCGGGTGGGTGCCGGTGTCTCGCGTACGGGCCGCGGCCCCCGGCGGCGGACGCCTACGGTCCCTGGGCCCGTAGCCGGCTGGCCCCGGGCCTCCGCCTCACCCGGCGTCCGGCCAGCCTCCCGGGCCGCTGTTGCCGTTCCCGCCGTCCGTCCAGCCGCCGTCCAGGCCGCCGTCCGCCGTGCCGCCGTCCAGCGTGCCGCCGCCGTTCCCGCCGCCGCCGCCGTTCCCGCCGCCACCGCCGTTGCCGCCGCCGCCGAGGAGGCCGCCCAGCGGGTTGCTCGGCTTGTCGTCCTCGTCGTCGTCCTCGTCCTCGTCGTCGTCCTTCTTCGAGCGGTCAGCCGCCACCGGGACCTTGAACAGCGCCGGGGACGTCTTGCCCGCCAGGGCGCCGTCCATCGCGTCGCGCCAGATCGGGCCGGGGACCGCGCCGCCGAAGACGCGGGCGTGGTACGTGGGGCCGATCTGGATGTTCTCCATGGAGACGTCGTCCGTGGGCCCGCCGACCCACACGGCGCCGGCGAGGTCCGAGGTGTAGCCCACGAACCAGGCGGCCTTCCGCTCGTCCGTCGTACCGGTCTTGCCCGCGTTGTCCCGCCCCGTCAGGCCCGCCTGCTGGCCGGTGCCGTCCTCGACGACGCCCGACAGCAGGGTGTTGATCGTGCCGGCCGTCTTCTGGGACATGACGCGCTTGCACTGCGACTTCGGCACCGGGAGCTTCCGGCCCTTGGCGTCCTTCATGGACTCGATGGCGATCGGGCTGCAGTACTCGCCGCGGTTGGCGAAGGTCGCGTAGGCGTTGGCCATCGCCAGCGGTGCGATGGTCTGGCCGCCGAGGGTGAGCGAGGGGGACTCCTCCAGCTCCCCGCCGTCGCCGCGGTGGACGCCCATGCTCTGCGCCAGCTCCTTGACCGGGCAGATGCCGATGTCGGAGATGAGGGAGACGAAGTAGGTGTTGATGGACTTGGCGGTCGCCTCGCGCATGCTGTACGGGCCGACCTCCTCCTCCGTCTCGTTCTCGACGTCGGAGCCCTCGGTGTTCACCCAGTTCTTGCCGTCCTCGCACGTCTCCACCGGGCTGGGGTACGGCATCTCGTTCGGCGACGGGTACACCTTCGTGTTCGGCACGCCCTTCTCCAGCGCCGCCGCGGCCGTGAGCGGCTTGAAGGTGGAGCCGACCTGGAAGCCGTAGTTGGACCCGTTCATGGACTTCTCCACGGACAGGTTGATCATCGTCTCGTTCTTGCCCGAGCCGTACGGCCGGGACTGCCCCATCGCGCGGATCTTGCCGCTGCCGGGCTCCACGACGGTCACGGCGGTGGCGACGGTGTCGTCCTGGTAGACGTGGCTCTTGATCGACTCGTTGGCGGACTCCTGCGCCGTCGGGTCGAGCGTGGTGCGGATGGTCAGGCCGCCGCGGTTCCAGCGCTTGACGCGCTGCTTCCGCGTCTCGCCGAAGCCCTTGTCCTTGAGCAGCACTTCGCGTACGTAGTCGCAGAAGAACCCGGCGCCGCTGACGGCGGTGATGCAGCCGCTGCGCGGCTGGCTGACCTTGAGGCCCAGCGGCTGGTCCATTGCCTTGGCGGCCTCGGCGCGGGTGACGTAGTCGTTGCTGACCATGCGCCGCAGGACCGTGTTGCGGCGCTTCTTGGCGGCCTCCGGGTCGGTGATCGGGTCGTACCGGCTCGGGAGCTGCACGAGGCCGGCGAGCATCGCGGACTCGGCGAGGTCCAGCTTGTCGGCGGACTTGCTGAAGTAGCGCTCGGCGGCGGCCTCGATGCCGTACGCCTGCTGGCCGAAGAAGGCGATGTTCAGGTAGTTCTCCAGGATCTCGTCCTTGGTCAGCTCCTTCTCGACCTGTATCGCGTACTTCAGCTCCTGGATCTTGCGTCCGACCGTCTGCCGGGTGGCCGCGGCGACCTTCTCGGCGTCGTTGCCGGCCTCCTCGACGAAGACGTTCTTCACATACTGCTGGGTGAGGGTGGAGGCGCCCTCGGAGACCGTGCCGGACTGCGCGTTGCTGCTGAGCGCGCGCAGGATGCCCTGGAGGTCGACGGCCCCGTGCTCGTAGAACCGCTCGTCCTCGATCGCGACGATCGCCTGCCGCATCACCGGTGCGATGTCGTCGAACTCGACGACCGTGCGGTTGCGCGAGTAGACGTCGGCGAGGTGGCCGCCCTCGCGGTCGAGGATGGTGGTCTTCTGGCTGAGCGGCGGGGTCTTGAGGTCCGCGGGGATGTCGTCGAACTCGGAGACCGTGCCCTTGGCCGTCAGGCCCAGCAGGCCGGTGGCGGGCAGCGCGAGGCCCGCGAGGACGGTGCCGGCGAGGACGCTGACGCCGAGGAACTTCGCGGCTTGCTGCGTGGCGGTGAGGCCGCCGCCCGGGCGCTTGTAGGCCATGGGGCCCACCCTAACTTCTGATTCCCCGGACAGCCGCCCGTCTGTTCGCTTACTCTGTTTTCGGCCATCACGACAGGCCACGGGTCATCTCGCTCGCTGGTTCACTCCTGTGGGTGATGAGGCTTGACCGAATTGACGACATGTGACGGTCGAGGCCCGTGTGCAGGTCGGCGTCTTGCCCGTTTTGGCGGGATTGTCCTTGGCTGGGGGCGCTCACTCCGGTGGGTGACCTGCCGCGCACGCATAGTCCGTTCGGGCCATTCAACTTTGGGCCTGACGGGGGTGTTGCGTTGCCGCACTCCTTCCGTAACGTCCTCAACTGGCAACGGTGCATATGCCCTTTGCCGCCGTGGGGGAGCCTCAATTCGGGAGAGGACGGCACCAGCATGAGCTGGGTTACCGACTGGAGCGCACAGGCAGCCTGCCGCACTGCCGATCCGGACGAGCTGTTCGTGCAGGGCGCGGCGCAGAACAGAGCAAAGGCGGTCTGCACCGGATGCCCGGTGCGCACCGAGTGCCTCGCCGACGCGCTCGACAACCGCGTCGAGTTCGGCGTATGGGGTGGCATGACGGAGCGCGAGCGGCGGGCCCTGCTGCGCCGCCGGCCGACGGTCACGTCGTGGCGCAGACTGCTGGAGACGGCGCGCGAGGAGTACGAACGCGCGGGGACGCCGCTGCACGAGGGCGCCCTGCACGAGGACGCCCTGCGCGCGGCGGAGGAACTGCCGGTCGCCGCAGGCTGACCCGGCGGCTCCGGGGCGCCCGTGCCCCGCCGTGAGCCCGCCCTGCCGCCTGCCGTGAGCCTGCCCCGAGCCCGTCCTGTGCCCGTCCTGTGCCCGCCGCCGCGGGCCGAACGCCCCCGCGCGCTGCGCGCCACGGCTCTGCCCCCGCCGTGTGCGTACGGGCCCCCTACGCGCCCGGAGCCTCCTGCGACGCCAGCAGCTCGGCCACGTCCCGCAGCCCCGCGAGGTCGTGCACATCCCCCGGCAGCGCCGTGACCTGTGCCACGGGCACCTCCGGGTGCAGGGCCGCGAAGCGGTCCCGGGTGCGGCGCTCGTGCGCGAGGACCTGCATCCGCTCCGCGTGCAGCCGCAGCAGTGCCGCCGCGTCCCCGGCGCCGGCGCCCGCGTCGTCCACGCCCCGCTCGTCCAGCGCCTCCGCCGCCGCCAGCGCGCGCTCCGCGCTCAGCTGCGCCGCGTCGCTCTCGTGCACCCGGTTGAGCACCAGCCCGGCCAGGGGCATCCGGTCCGCTTCCAGCCGTTCGACGAAGTAGGCCGCTTCCCGCAGCGCGTCCCGCTCCGGCGTCGCCACCACCAGGAAGGCCGTGCCCGGCGCCTGCAGCAGCCGGTACGTCGCCTCCGCGCGCGTGCGGAAGCCGCCGAAGAGCGTGTCCATCGCCGCGACGAACGTCTGCACGTCGCGCAGCAGGGACGAGCCCAGCAGCTTGCCGAGCGTGCCGGTCATCATCGACATCCCGACGTTGAGGAACTTCATCCCCGCCCGGCCGCCCGCCTTCGCCGGCGCGGTCAGCATCCGGATGAAGCGCCCGTCGAGGAACGACCCCAGCCGCTTCGGCGCGTCCAGGAAGTCCAGCGCGGACCGGCTCGGCGGAGTGTCCACGACGATCAGGTCCCAGGAGTCCCGGGCGCGCAGCTGGCCCAGCTTCTCCATCGCCATGTACTCCTGCGTGCCGGCGAAGCCGGCCGACAGCGACTGGTAGAACGGGTTCTCCAGGATCGCGCGGGCCCGGTCGGCGTCCGCGTGCGCTTCGACGATCTCGTCGAAGGTGCGCTTCATGTCGAGCATCATCGCGTACAGCTCGCCGGACCCGTCGATGCCCGCGACCCGGCGCGGGCTGTTGTCCAGGGCGTCGATGCCCATGGACTGCGCCAGCCGCTTCGCCGGGTCGATGGTGAGCACGACGACGCGGCGGCCGCGCTCCGCGGCCCGTACGCCGAGGGCCGCGGCCGTCGTCGTCTTGCCGACGCCGCCGGCGCCGCAGCAGACCACGATGCGCGTCTGCGGGTCGTTGAGGAGCGCGTCGGCGTCGAGCCGGGGCGCGGTGTCGAGGCTCATAGGGGCCACTGCTTTCCCAGCTCGCCGGACAGCCGGTAGAGGCCGGCCAGATCCACTCCGTCGGTGAGCAGCGGCAACTCGTACTGCGGCAGCTCCAGCCGCGCCAGCGCCGCCCGCTGCATACGTTCCAGCGCCAGCCGCTCCGTGTGCTCGTGCGCCTGCCGCAGCAGCGGCGCGACCAGCCGCTCCGCCCGCGCGCCCCGGCTCGCGCCGCCCAGCCCGGCGGCGGACAGCGCGGCGGCGAGGGCGGCGGGGTCGGCTTCGGCGCGTGCCAGCTCGGCGTCGTCCATGAGGGCCGGCCGCACCATGTTGACCACGGCGGCGCCGACCTGCAGCCCGGCCTCGCGCAACTCGGCGACGCCGTCGACGGTCTCCTGCACGGGCATGTCCTCAAGGACGGTGACGAGGTGCACGGCGGTACGGGCCGAGGTCAGCACCCGCATCACCGACCGGGCGTGGTTGTGGATGGGCCCCGCCTTGGCCAGCCCGGCGACCTCGGCGTTGACGCCCAGGAAGCGGGTGATGCGGCCGGTCGGCGGGGCGTCCATGACGACCGCGTCGTACGCGTGCCGCCCGTGCTTGTCCTGCCGGCGGGCCGCCTCGCACGCCTTGCCGGTGAGCAGCACGTCGCGCAGGCCGGGGGCGATGGTGGTGACGAAGTCGATGGCGCCGAGGCGGCGGAGGGCGCGGCCGGCGCTGCCCATCCGGTAGAACATCTGGAGGTAGTCCAGGAGGGCCTGTTCGGCGTCGATGGCGAGCGCGTACACGTCGCCGCCGCCCGGCGCCGAGGCGATCCGCCGCTCGCCGTACGGCAGCGGCTCGGTCTCGAAGAGCTGGGCGATGCCCTGCCGCCCCTCCACCTCGACGAGCAGCGTGCGCCGGCCGTCGGCGGCCAGGGCCAGCGCCAGGGCGGCGGCGACGGTCGTCTTGCCGGTCCCGCCCTTGCCCGTCACCACGTGCAGCCTTTGGAGCCCGCTCATGCCCGCGAGCCTAATTCCTCGGCGCGCGACTCAGCAGACCGCCTCCGCCGACCGCCCCAAGCGGGGGCCAGCCGCGGCGGGCTACAGTCTGGCCCATGACGAAGTGGGAATACGCGACCGTGCCGCTGCTCGTACACGCCACCAAGCAGATCCTGGACCAGTGGGGCGAGGACGGCTGGGAGCTGGTGCAGGTCGTGCCGGGGCCGAACACCGAGCAGCTGGTGGCCTACCTGAAGCGGGAAAAGAGCTGATGGCGGGGCGGGTCGAGGCCAGGCTCGCGGAGCTGGGGCTGACCCTCCCCGAGGTCGCGCGGCCGCTGGCGTCGTACGTGCCCGCCGTGCTCAGCGGGCGGTACGTGTACACCGCCGGGCAGCTCCCGGTGGTCGACGGGGCGCTGCCGGTCACCGGGAAGGTCGGCGCGGAGGTCACGCCGGAGGCGGCCGGGGAACTGGCGGCGCGGTGTGCGCTGAACGGGCTGGCGGCGATCAAGTCGGTCGCCGGGGACCTGGACCGGGTCGTGCGGATGGTGAAGGTCGTCGGCTTCGTCGCGTCGGCGCCGGGCTTCACGGCGCAGCCGGGTGTGGTCAACGGGGCCAGCGAGCTGCTCGGCGAGGTGCTGGGCGAGGCGGGCGTGCATGCGCGCAGCGCGGTGGGGGTGGCGGTGCTGCCGCTGGACGCGCCGGTGGAGATCGAGTTCCAGGCGGAGCTGGGCGGCGCGTAGCGGGCGGGCCGCCTGCCGCCTGCCGTCGGCCGTCGGCGGAGCCGGAGTTGTCCACATGGCGGGGGTTGTCCACAGGCCGTGGCCGCCCACTCGAACATGGCGGCGGCAGCACGTAGGCTCCCGGTCATGTCCGAAACGAACGCCGCGAGCGCCGCGGGCGGGAGCGCCGACGCTGCCGCCCGAAGCGCCGCGGCCGGCGCGAACGGGCGGTGGACGCCGCCCGCCGAGCGCGTCCGCGCGCTCGCGCGCGGCGAGCTGACGCCCGTCACGCCGCGCCGCGCGGCGACGGTGCTGCTGCTGCGCGGCGCGGCGCCGGACGGCCCCTGGGTGTACATGCTGCGGCGGCGCACCTCCATGGCCTTCGCCGCCGGTGCGTACGCCTATCCGGGCGGCGGCGTCGACCCGCGCGACGAGCGCCCGATGGACCCGGCGGCCTGGGCCGGGCCGTCTCCGGCGGAGTGGGCGGCGCGGCTGGGGACGGCCGAGCCGGTGGCCCAGGCGGTGGTCTGCGCGGCCGTGCGGGAGACGTTCGAGGAGGCCGGGGTGCTGCTGGCCGGGGCCTCGGCGACGGAGGTCGTCGCGGACGCCACGGGGGCGGGCTGGGAGGCCGACCGCGCCGCGCTCGTCGCCCGCGAGCTGGCCTTCGCCGACTTCCTCGCGCGCCGCGGCCTGGTCGTACGGTCCGACCTGCTCGGCGCCTGGGCGCGCTGGATAACCCCGGAGTTCGAGGACCGGCGGTACGACACGTGGTTCTTCGTCGCCGCCCTCCCCGAGGGCCAGCGCACGCGGAACGCCTCGACGGAGGCGGACCGCGCGGAGTGGGTCAGACCCGCCGAGGCGGCCGCGGGCTACGACCGGGGCGAGCTGGCGATGATGCCGCCGACGATCGCGACGCTGCGCCGGCTCCGGGAGTACGGGTCGGCGGCCGAGGCGCTGGGCGCCGCCGGGGAGCAGGACCTGACGGCGGTGCTGGCGAAGGCCAGGGTGGCGGGGGACGAGGTCGTGCTGAGCTGGCCGGGGCACGAGGAGTTCACGCTGAGGATGCCGTCGTGAGGGCGGCTGGGCCGACATGGGGGGTCGTGTGACGGACGCGGCGGCGTTGCCCGGGCAGCCGCGCGGCGGCGTGCCGGGCGGCCCGGCCACCGCCCGGGCGACGTGCGTGCTGGCGCCCAACGCCTCGCCCATGACGCTCGACGGCACGAACACGTGGATCGTCGCCGAGCCGGACTCACCGCGGGCCGTGGTGATCGACCCGGGGCCGCTCGACGAGGGCCATCTGGCGGCGGTCGTGGCCACCGCGGAGCGCGCGGGGCTGCGGGTGGCGCTCACGCTGCTCACCCACGGGCACCCGGACCACGCGGCGGGCGCGGCCCGCTTCGCGGAGCTGACCGGGACGGACGTGCGGGCGCTTGACCCGGCGCTGCGCCTCGGCGACGAGGGGCTGGCCGCGGGGGACGTGATCACCGTCGGCGGGCTGGAGCTGCGGGTCGTGCCCACGCCGGGGCACACGGCGGACTCGCTCTGCTTCCACCTGCCGGCGGACGCCGCCGTGCTCACCGGCGACACGGTCCTCGGCCGCGGCACGACGGTGGTGGCCCACCCGGACGGCCGGCTCGGCGACTATCTCGACTCGCTGCGCCGGCTGCAGTCGCTGACGGTGGACGACGGGGTCGCCACGGTGCTGCCGGGCCACGGGCCGGTGCTGGAGGACGCGCAGGGCGCGGTGGAGTACTACCTGGCGCACCGCGCGACGCGGCTGGCCCAGGTCGAGACGGCGGTCGAGAACGGCCACCGCACGCCGTCGGACGTGGTGGCGCACGTGTACGCGGACGTGGACCGCACGCTGTGGCCGGCGGCGGAGCTGTCTGTGCGGGCCCAGCTGGAGTACCTGGAGGAGCACGGCCTGATCACATAGCCGGGGGCACAGGCCGTACCCGGTCCCGGCCTTCCTCCCGTCTCTCCGCGGCACCGGCGCGGGGTCGGGGTCAGCGGCTCCTCTTGGCCAGCCGCTCCACGTCCAGCAGGATCACGGCCCGCGCCTCCAGGCGCAGCCAGCCGCGGCTGGCGAAGTCCGCCAGCGCCTTGTTGACCGTCTCCCGGGAGGCGCCGACCAGCTGGGCCAGCTCCTCCTGCGTCAGGTCGTGCACGACGTGGATGCCCTCGTCCGCCTGCACGCCGAAGCGCCGCGAGAGGTCCAGCAGGGCGCGGGCGACGCGGCCCGGGACGTCGGAGAAGACCAGGTCGGACATCTGGTCGTTGGTGCGCCGCAGCCGGCGGGCGACCGCCCGCAGCAGCGCGGAGGCGACCTCGGGGCGGGCGTTCAGCCAGGGCTGGAGGTCGCCGTGGCCGAGGCCCAGCAGCTTGACCTCGGTCAGCGCCGAGGCGGTCGCCGTGCGCGGGCCCGGGTCGAACAGGGACAGCTCGCCGATCAGCTCGCCCGGGCCGAGCACGGCCAGCATGTTCTCGCGGCCGTCGGGGGAGGTGCGGTGGAGCTTGACCTTGCCGTCGGTGACGACGTACAGCCGGTCGCCGGGCTCGCCCTCGTGGAAGAGCGCTTCACCGCGCGACAGCGTCGCCTCGGTCATGGAGGCACGCAGCTCCGCAGCCTGCTCGTCGTCGAGCGCGGCGAAGAGGGGCGCGCGCCGCAGAACGTCGTCCACGAGTTCTCTCCTTGTCGGGGTGCCCGGGCGACCGCGGGCCGTGGCTCGGTCGGCCCGTCGTTTTCCATGATGCCGGACAAGTAAAACAGTGCGATCAGTCACAAGTTTGACGTACCGCAGCGTGAACCGTACGCCAGGGGTCCGATTGGCGGCACTTTTCCGGTGGCCTTCGGCGGGTGCCCGGCGGGTTGCGCGGGGGCGCGCGGAGGGGCGCGGAGGCCCGGGCGGGCGCTCAACAAGCCGGTCGGGGCGCCCTCGCGCGGGGTGCGCGGGTTGACCCGTACGGCCCCATTCCGCTCTCAGCGAACGCACCTCCCGGAATCCGACAATACGGACATCGTGCCGCGGTGTCAGCGCCCTGTGCGCGCCGTGCCAGCGGCCCTCGGCACGCTCCTTCCCGCAGACCGAGAAGGAGACACCCCTATGACCCACGCATTCCGGGCCGAGGGCCTGGTCAAACGGTTCGGCGCGACGACCGCGCTGGCCGGCATCGACCTCGCGGCCCGGCAGGGCACCGTCCTCGGCGTCCTCGGCCCCAACGGTGCCGGCAAGACCACGGCCGTACGCATCCTCGCCACCCTCCTCCGCCCCGACGAGGGCGTCGCGACCGTCGGCGGCCTCGACGTCGTACGCGACGCCGGCGAGGTGCGCCGGCTCATCGGGCTCACCGGCCAGTACGCCTCGGTGGACGAGGACCTGACCGGCACCGAGAACCTCGTGCTCATCGGCCGGCTCCTCGACATGCGCACCGCCGACGCGCGGGCGCGCGCCCGCGAGCTGCTCGCGTACTTCGAGCTGGCCGAGGCCGCCGGCCGCCCGGTGAAGACGTACTCCGGCGGCATGCGCCGCCGCCTCGACCTCGCCGCCTCCCTCGTCGGCCGGCCCGACGTCATCTACCTCGACGAGCCGACGACGGGCCTGGACCCGGTGCGCCGCGAGGACGTCTGGGGCATCGTGCGCTCCCTCGTCGGGGACGGGGTGACCGTGCTGCTCACCACCCAGTACCTGGAGGAGGCCGACGCGCTCGCCGACGAGATCTCCGTCATCGACCACGGCCGGGTCATCGCCCACGGCACCCCGGCGGAGCTGAAGCAGCGCGTCGGCGGCCGCCACCTCGACGTGCGCCCGCTGGACCCGGCGCGGCTGCTGGAGTCGGCCGGGATCCTGGCGGCGGTGGCCGGGGCCCACCCGGAGTCGCCGACGCGCGGCATGCTGACCGTTCCCGTCGAGGGCGACGGGATGCTCACCGCGGCCGTACGCCGCCTCGACGAGGCCGGGATCGCGGTGGCCGAGCTGTCGCTGCGGCTGCCCGACCTGGACGACGTGTTCTTCACGCTCACCGGCCGCGGCACGGCCGCCCCGGCCGGGACCGCCGCTGGGCCCGCTCCCGGTTCCGGGCCCGGGACCGCCGACGCCGGCGGCACGACCCAGATCGAGGAGCCCGTCCGATGACCACGCTCACCGCACCCGAGCGGACTGCCGCGCCGTCCCGCCGGGAGGGCGCCGCGCGCCCCTTCGCCCTCGTCCGCCACAGCGTCGCGCTCGCCGGCCGCAGCCTGGTCAAGACCGCGCGCACGCCCGAGCAGCTGATCGACGTGACGCTGCAGCCGATCCTGTTCGTCATCATGTTCCTGTACCTGCTCGGCGGGGCGGTCGCCGGCTCGACGCAGGAGTACCTGCAGACGCTGCTGCCGGCGCTCATGGTGATGAGCACCGTCTTCGCCTCCGTCCAGACCGGCATCAACCTCAACGACGACATCAAGAAGGGCATCTTCGACCGCTTCCGGAGCATGCCCATCGCCCGCTCCGCGCCGCTGATCGGCTCGGTGCTCGGGGACCTGATCCGGTTCGTGATCCTGATAGTGGTGCAGCTCGGCTTCGGTTACGCGGTGGGCTTCCGGATCGAGACCGGTCCGCTGTCGGCGCTGGCGGCCTGCCTGCTGGTGATGTTCTTCGCGTTCTGTCTGACGTGGGTGTTCGTGCTGATCGGGATGCTGGCGCGGGAGCCGGGGGCGGTGCAGGGCATCGGCTTCATGGCGATGTTCCCGCTGACCTTCGGGACCAACGTACTGGTCCCCACCGACACCCTGCCCGGCTGGCTGCAGGCGTGGGTCGACGCCAACCCGGTGACGGCGGTGATGGAGACCGCGCGCGGGCTGATGGTCGGGGGCGCGGTCGCGGGACCGGTGCTGGAGACGGTGCTGTGGAGCGCGGCGGTGCTCGCGGTGTTCTTCCCGCTGGCGGTACGGGCCTACCGGCGGCGCACCTAGGGACCGTGCGGGACGGCGCCCTCGCCCGCCGCGGTGCCGGAGGCCCCCGCGGCGTCCGCGTCCGCGTCCGTGTCCGTGTCTGCGGCGTCCGCGTCCGCGGCCGCGGTCACGTACGCGCGCAGCAGCTCGATCGCGTCGCCCTGCTTGAGCGCGGCGCCGCGGGCCCGGGCCGGCTCGAAGCCCGCGCCGAGTTCGCGGCGCAGCCGGCCGGCGAGCAGGGCGGCGTCCGGCAGCGCGACGTCGCCGACTCCGCGGACGGCGTCGGCCGCGCCGAGGAGTTCGGCGGCGCGGGCGGCCGCCGGCGGACCCGGCGCCGGACCCGCCGCCGCCAGCGTCGCCGCGCCGACCCCGGCGATCGCCACCACCGGCATGTCCTTCACCCCGACGGCGACGTCGAGCGCCGTCGCCAGCTCCGTACGCGCACCGGCCAGGTCCCCCCGTACGCAGGCCAGCAGCCCCCTGCCCGTCCGTACGATCGCCTCGATCTGCGGCACCGCCACCGTCCCCCGCCGCAGCATCGCCAGCGACTCCTCGTACCACCGCGCCGCCTCGGCCCACTCCCCCGCGCACCGCGCGAAGTCGCCGAGGGCGTAGCGGCACAGCGCCGCGACGTGCGAGCGCCCGTCGCGCGCCGCCGTACGCAACACGCGGTGCAGCTCCGCGCGCGCCGCCTCCGTGCGCCCCTGCGCCGCGTCGAGCTGGGCGAGCCGGACGCGCAGCTGCCCCACGTCGTCCTCGGCGCGCACCTCGCGCATCAGCCGCAGCGCCTCCTCGTACCCCGACCGCGCCCGCTCCGTGTCCCCCAGCAGCGCCCGGAACTCGCTGAGCTGGTGCAGCGCCATCGCCAGGCCCCACCGGTCGCCGGCCTCGCGGAACCCGTCCGCCGCCGCCACCAGGTCCTCCGCCACCCCGGGCGCGTACCCCCGGTTCTCCCGGAACGCGGCCCGGATCATCCGCAGCAGCGCCCGCGCCCACGGGTCCGGGTGCCCGAGCCGCGCGTCGATCGCCGCGAGCCCGCGCTCCTCGTCGTCCGTGAACACCGCGATGCCCGGCTCCAGCACCGCCAGCATCGGGTGCCCCGCCTCCGGGTCGACGCGCGCCACCAGCGCCGTCAGCTGCTCGATGGTCTCCGCGCTGGGCCGGGTCTGGCCGGCGGTGGCCGAGTTGATCAGGTAGAAGCCCAGGGCGACGGCGTGCGGTTCGAGGGGAGGGTCGCCGGGGACGTCGAGGGCGAGGCGCAGCCAGTCGGCGGCCTCGGTGTGGTTGCCGAGGATCGTCCAGTAGATGCCGAGGGCGGCCACCAGGCGTACGGCGGTCCCGGCGTCCTCGGCGTCGATGGCGTGGCGCAGGGCCGCGAGGAGGTTGTCGTGCTCGGCGTCGAGCAGGGCGATCCAGCCGAGCTGGTCGCGGCCGCGGATCTGCGGGTCCGCGGTCTCCGCCAGCCGGAGGAAGTACGCGGCGTGGGCGGCCCGTACGCGGTCGAGGTCGCCGGCCTCGGCGAGGCGGTCGCGGCCGAACTCGCGGATGGTCTCCAGCATGCGGTAGCGCGGACCGGCGCCCGGCTCAGCCTGCGCGCCGTGCGCGCCGTGCGTGCCCCGCGTGCCCTGCGATGCTTCCGCGATCTGCAGCAGGGACTTGTCGGCGAGCGCGGCGAGCAGGTCGAGCGCGGTGACGACGTCCATGCCGCACACCCCCGCGACGGACTCGGGCGTCGCCCCGCCGGGGAAGACCGACAGCCACTCCGCGAGCCGCCGCTCCTCGTCGTCGAGCAGTTCCCAGCTCCAGGCGACGACGGCCTGGAGCGTACGGTGCCGGGGCAGCGCGGTCCGGCTGCCGGTGGTCAGCAGCCGGAACCGGTTGTCCAGACGGGCGGCGACCTGCTCGACGGGCAGCGAACGCAGCCGGGCCGCGGCCAGCTCGATGGCCAGCGGCAGGCCGTCGAGGCGGCGGCAGATCTCGGCGACGGCGGCGGCGTTGCCGGGGCCGACGGCGAAGTCGGGGCGGGCGGCGCGGGCGCGGTCGGCGAAGAGCCGCACGGCGGGGGCGGCGGCGGGAGCGGGGGCGCGGGCGGCCGGCGTGTCCGGCGTGTCCGGCCGGCGCGGGGCCTCCGGCGCCGGCAGGCCCAGGGGCGGGACGGGGCACAGGGCCTCGCCGTCGATGCCCAGCGGCTCGCGGCTGGTGGCGAGGACGCGCAGCTCGGGGCAGCGGCGCAGGAGGTGGTCGGCGAGGTGGGCGGCGGCGGAGACGACGTGCTCGCAGTTGTCGAGCAGGAGGGTGGTGGGCGCGGCGGCGAGGGTGTCGGTGAGCCGGGTCAGCACGTCGCGCGGGGGGAGGTGGCGGTTGTCGAGTACGGCGGTCTCGCGCTGGCCGAGGGCGCCGAGCACGGCGAACGGAACGTCGTCGCCGCCGGTCACCGGCGCGAGTTCGACGAGCCAGACGCCGCCGGGGGAGTCGTCCAGCAGCCCGGCGGCGGCGGTCGTGGCCAGCCGGGTCTTGCCGGCGCCGCCGGGGCCGGTGAGGGTGACGAGCCGCGAGCCGCCGAGCAGCGCGCGCACCCGGCGCAGCTCGTCGTCGCGGCCGACGAAGCTGGTGAGGGCGGCGCGCAGGTTGGTACGGGCCGGCGGCGCGGGTTCGCCGGGGGCGCGCGGGGCGGCGCCGGTGCCCGGGGCGGAGGGGGCGCCGCCGTCCCGCCGGGTACGGTACGGACCGCCCGCGTCGCCGGGACCCCCGGCGCCGCCCCACCCCGCGACGTCGCCCCGCAGCACCGCCGTGTGCAGTTCCCGCAGCCGCTCCGACGGATCCGCGCCCAGCTCCTCCGCCAGGAGCGCGCGGTACTCCTCGTACGCCGCCAGCGCCTCCGGCTGGCGCCCCGCCGCGCACAGCGCGCGGATCAGCAGTGCGCGCGGGCGCTCGCGCAGGGGGTGCGCCGTCGTCAGCGCCTCCAGCTCGGGGACCGCGGCTCCGGGGCGTCCGGCGGTGTGCCCGCCGTCCGCCGGACCTCCGGCGGAACCCTCGCCAGGGCCCTCTGCGGGGCCGCGACCGGGGACGTCCCCGGCGAGGCCGGCCTCGATGTGGTCCTCGGTGGCCGCCAGCCGCAGCTCCTCCAGCCGGTACGCGGGCGCCGCCGCGAACGGCGTGTCCGCCACGTCCGCCAGCGCGGGCCCCCGCCACAGCGCCAGCGCCTCGGCCAGCCGCCGCCGCGCGCCCGCGGGGTCGCCCGCCGCCAGCGCCTCGCGCCCGGCGTGCGCCAGCCGCTCGAAACGTACGGCGTCCACCGCCTCCGGCGGCAGCGCGAGGCGGTAGCCGGCGGGCCCGTACACGAGGGCGTCGGCCCGGCCGAGCGTCCGGCGGAGGCGGGAGACGAGGGACTGCAGCGCGTTGCCGGGGTCGGCGGGGGCGGCGTCGCCCCACAGGTCCTCGGCGAGCAGCACCGTGCCGACGTACCGGCCGGGGTCGAGGGCGAGCCGGACGAGCAGGGCGCGCAGCCGCCCGCCGGCGATCTCCACCGGCGCCCCGCCGACCGCCACCTCAAGCGGACCCAGCACTCCGATGCGCACGCATGCCAGCCTCTCACGCACCCCGCGAGCGGCCGATCTCCTTTGCCCGCACCTGAACCGCGCCGGGCCCGGCCCCCCGGCTTCCTGGCCCTCGGCCCCCCGGCCCCCGGACACCGGCGCCGGTGCGGACGCGGACACCGGCGCCGGCGCCGTCCCGGTGGGCCCGTCGGCCGCGGGCGCCCACCGGGCGGGCCGGGATCGGATCCGACCGGGCCCCGGTCAGACCCGATCCGCGGCGATCAGCAGGTACTGGAAGCTCCCGCTGCGGTACGCCGTGAGGAACGCCTCCTCGATCCCCGTGGCGACCGGGGACTGCGCGCGCAGCTCCCAGTACGGGATCGTCGCCTCGGTCAGGTCGATGACCTCCGCGGGCACCAGCCGGTGCGCCGCCATCTCCTTGAAGTACGTCGACCGCGGGTGGACGTGGCAGATGTAGTGCGCGTTGATCTGGCTGACCGCGCGGGACGGCAGCCCGTACGCGTCGTTGTAGCAGCCGGTGATGGTCACGTACCGGCCGCCGCGCGCGAGCAGCCGCGCGTGCTCCTCGAAGAGCTGCGCCAACTCCACGTACATCGTGCTCTCGTTGTTCCAGATCCCGCGGAACGCGCCCTTCTCGAAGCCCGTGTCGAGCATGTTCTTCAGATGGAAGCGCACCGCGTTCCCGATGCCGCGGCGCTGCACCTGGTCGTTGGCGAAGGCGACCTGGGACTGCGAGATCGAGATGCCGTCGACGCGGCAGCCGAACCGCTCGTGTGCCATGAAGCTGGTGCCGCCGCGGCCGGAGCCGGCGTCGAGCAGCCGGGCGGCGGGGTCGGGCGCGCCGAGGTGGTCCAGCAGGAGGGTGGCCTGCGCGGTCTCCAGGCGGTGCATCTCCGCGATGATCCGGGCCTCCCTGGTCTCCTCCGGGCCCTCCAGCACGGACCGGTCGACCTCGCCGATGCCGTAGTGGTGGTGGTACGTCCCGCTGACGTCGCCGAGCCGCAGGTTGACCGGGTCCTTCTCGCGGTTCCAGTAGTCGGCGATGGAGTGCTGGTAGGGACTGGTGAGGACGTTCGTGTCGGCGGCTGCCGCCATGGGCGTTCTCCTTAGGAGGGCGTGCTGAGCGTGCTGGGCTGCTGAGGTGCGGTCGAGCGCGTGCCGGCCCGGGACACGTGGGACGCGCGGGACGGGCAGACAGGCAGACGGGCAGACGGGCGGGCTCGTCAGGCGGGCTGGTAGCGCGCGCTGGTGGCGTGCCACTCCTTGCAGCCGCCCATCCAGGCCCACACCCCGGCCAGGAAGCGGCCGAGCTGCGGCGAGCCGGCCGCCGCCAGGGCCGCGGCCTCCGCCTCGTAGGTGTGCATCAGCTCGTCGTGGATCAGAGCCGTGCGGTCCACCGCCTCCTGGAGGGTGCAGCCCTCCTCGGCGACGATCAGGTTGGGCAGGTTGGTGTCCGTGGGGTCTTCCTTCGCCATCGAGTACAGGTCGTTGAGGAGCACGCTGGCGGTGCCGGCGTAGAGGTAGGTGCGGCGGACCCGGGCGTCGGCGAACTCGTCGGGCGGCAGCTCGTACCCGCCGACGGGGTCGACCAGGACCATGCACGGGAAGAACGCGTTCTCGTAGCGGTGCAGCAGGTACTCCCAGACGGCGGGGGTGCGCTCCGACGCGCGCCACTCGGCCTCCTGGCCGTACGCGACGAACATGACGGCCAGCTCGTGCCGCAGCCGGGCGACCTGGGTGGGGCCCGCGTACCGCGAGAGGTGCGCGAGGGCGGAGCGGAAGGCGCGCAGCACCGGCTCGCGCTGGACGGTCTCCTCGAACCGCGGCAGGTAGCGCGCGGGGAGGCGCACGGGGTCGACGACGGCGTGCGCCAGCGCCAGCCGCGGGCCGAGCAGGGCGGGGTCCGGGTCGTCCCCCTCGTCCACCCAGTGGTCGTCGACGGACCACTCCGACAGGCCGCACTTGGCGGCGGCCAGCAGCCGGTCGGGGTCGTCGCAGTCGGGGTGGGCGAGCATGAAGAGGCGGCCGAACTGGTGGGAGCGGAGGCGGTCGATGCGGCCGGTGAAGATGCCGACCTCCTCGGCCCATGCGACCAGGCGCTCGTTGACCTCCTCGCCGAGAGCGGGGTCGTCGCGGAGGGCGTCGGGGCAGTGCAGCGGCGGGATGCGCACGCCGCCGCGCTCGGTGTGCCCGTCGGGCGCGGCCGCGGGGGAGCCGGGCCCGGCTTCGGCCGCGGGCCCGGCTCCCGTTCCGGTACGGGCGGAGGGCTCCGCCCCGGGCGGCGGCGCGGCCTGGGGCGCGTACGCCGGCAGCGGGCGCGCGGCGGCGGTGCCGAGGCCCGTGGGACCGGGGGGCAGGAGGGCGCGGAGTGCTGCTTCGGTCGTGCGCGGCACACCGGCCTCCGCGGAAGCCGGCGAAGAGATCGTCATACTTCGACGCTAGGCATCTGCGCGGAGTGCGGCAATCGCTCGAAAGAGTAGGCATAAAAGGGGGATTGGCAGGGTGGAGGGCTCTTCGTGAAACCCCTCCGGGTGGAACGGTTGCGTTTCTCCCGGGCACGGCATAGCGTGATGGTACGAAACCGTTCCGTACGATAAGGATCCCCGCCATGCCCGGCAGGCCCGTCGACCGGTTCCCCGGCCAGACCTCCGACGTCCGCATCCGCCGTCCCCGCATGACCCCCGAGCGCGAGCGTGAGCTGCTCGAAGCCGTGCTGGGCGTGCTGCGCGAGGCCGGGTACGGGGCGCTGTCGATGGATCTCGTGGCGACCCGTGCCCGGTGCAGCAAGGCGACCCTCTACCGGCAGTGGCACAGCAAGGCGGAGATGGTCGCCGCCGCGATGATCGCGAACCGTCCCGTGGACCCCGAGGCCGTCGACACCGGCTCCCTCCGCGGCGACCTGCTCGCCCTCGTCGAGGCGCTGTCCGCCACGGCGGAGAAGGACACCGCGCTGATCGCGGCGATACATCACGCCGCGCTCACCGACGAGGACCTGGCCGCGACCCTGCACACCTCGCTCGCGGAGTACGAGTTCACCCACCTGTCCGTGCTGCTCGACCGCGCGGTGGAGCGCGGCGAGCTGCAAGGGCTGCCCGGCGCGGCCGAGTTCCTGCCGCAGCTGCTGTTCGGCGCGGTCGTCACGCGCCCGCTGACCGAGGGGTCGTTCGCCGACTCCGCCTACCTCGCCCGGTTCGTCGACCTGGTGGTGCTGCCGGCGCTGCGGCACTCCTGACCCGTACGAACCGCCGCCCCGCCGCGCCGTTCACCGCCCACCGCCCACGGACCCGCACGCCACGACCGGCCCTCCGACCACTCCCCCCACGGAGCCCGCCATGTCCCGTACCCGTGCCGAAGCCGGCGGCGGCCCCGCCGACGACCCCGCCGGCCTCTCCCAGGCCGAGCGCGCGCACCGCCACCGCTGGCTGATCCTCGGCGTCCTCGGCCTCGCCCAGCTGATGGTCGTCCTCGACGTGACCATCGTGAACATCGCCCTGCCGTCCGCCCAGGCCGACCTCGGCTTCTCCAACGGCGACCGGCAGTGGGTCGTCACCGCGTACTCGCTGGCCTTCGGCAGCCTCCTGCTGCTCGGCGGCCGCATCGCCGACCTCTTCGGCCGCAAGGTCACCTTCCTGGCCGGCCTCGTCGGCTTCGCCGCCGCCTCCGCCGTGGCCGGCGCCGCCGTGAACTTCGAGATGCTCATCATCGCCCGCGCCCTCCAGGGCACCTTCGGCGCGCTCCTCGCCCCGTCCGCGCTGTCGCTGCTGACGACGACGTTCACCGACCCGGGCGAGCGGGCGAAGGCCTTCAGCGTCTACGGCGCCGTGTCCGGCGCGGGCGGCGCCATCGGCCTGCTGCTGGGCGGCGTGCTCACCGAGTACCTGGACTGGCGCTGGACGCTGTACGTCAACCTGGCCTTCGCCGTCCTGGCCTTCGCCGGCGCCGTCGCGCTGCTGGCCCGTACCGCGCGCGACCGCGGCGTCACGCTCGACGTGCCCGGCACGGCGCTGGTCACCGCCGGCCTGTTCGCCGTCGTCTACGGCTTCTCCAACGCCGAGCACCAGGACTGGGGCGCGCCCGCCACCTGGGGGCTGCTGATCGTCGGCGCCGTGCTGCTCACCGCGTTCGCCTGGTGGCAGACCCGCAGCCCGCACCCGCTGCTGCCGATGCGCATCGTCGCCGACCGCAACCGCGGCGCGTCCTTCCTCGGCATGCTGGTCGCCGCGGCCGGGATGTTCGGCGTCTTCCTCTTCCTCACGTACTACCTGCAGACCGGCCTCGACTACACCCCGATCGAGTCCGGGCTCGCCTTTCTGCCGATGGTCGGCGGCCTGGTGATCGCCGCGATGCTCGCCACCAACGTCGCCGTGCCGCGCCTCGGGCCGCGGCCGGTGGTGCCGTTGGGCATGGCCGTCGCGACCGCCGGCCTGCTGTGGATGACGACGCTGGACCTGAACAGCTCGTACGCGGGACACATCCTGCCGATGATCGTCGTGGCCGGCTTCGGCCTCGGGCTGGTCGTGGCGTCGGCGATGAGCCTGGGCACGCTCGGCGTCTCCGTGCACGACGCGGGCGTGGCCTCGGCGACCGTCAACGCCATGCAGCAGGTCGGCGGCTCCATCGGCATCGCCCTGCTCAACACCCTGTCCGCCAGCGCCGCCAACGACTACCTGTCCGGGCACGATCCCAGGAACCCGGCCGTGCGGGCGCAGGCGGCGCTGGAGAGCTACCACACCGCGTTCCGGTGGTCGGCGGTGATCTTCGCGGTCGGCGCGGTGGTGACCGTGTTCCTGTACCGGCCGGGCGCGCCCAAGGAGCTGTCGGGCGGGGCGCCCACGGTGCACATGTGAGCCCCGCCCGCGCCCGGTCCGGGGCGACGCACGTGCCCACCACGCTCAGACGACGAGCAGCGACTTGCCCACCGTCGCGCGCCGGGCGAGCGAGGCGTGCGCGTCCTCCGCGCGCGCCAGCGGGTGGGTGGCACCGATCGAGGGCCTGATGCGGCCCGCGGCGGCGAGGTCCAGGGCCTCGACGAGCGCGGCCTGCCGGACGGACTGGGCGGGAGGCCCGCCCGCCAGCAGGTTGGTGACCTGCACGTTCCGCTCCTCCGCCGTGCGCGGGTCGATGTCGGCGAAGCCGCCTTCGGACGTCCCGTACGTCACGAACCTGCCGCCGGGCGCCACCGTCTCGAACACCCTCTTGCCCAGCGCGCCCCCGGCGCCGTCGAAGGCTAGATCCACGCCGGCCCCGCCGGCCCCGCCGGCCACCTCCCGGGCCCGGTGCTGCCAGCCGTCCGCGGAGTAGTCGACGGCGTGCTCCGCGCCCAGCTCGCGGGCGAGGGCGAGCTTGCGCTCCCCGCGCGCCGCCGCGACGACGCGCGCCCCCGCGTCGCGCGCCAGCTGCACCACCAGCGACCCCGCCCCGCCGGCCGCCGCCGCGACCAGCACCGTCTCACCCTCGCGGAGCTGCCCCGCGCGGGCGAGGAGGATCGCGGTGGCACCGTCGTGCAGCATGGCCGCCGCCTCGGCGAAGCCGAGCCCGTCGGGGATCTCGACGATCTCCGCCGCGTCGGCGACGACCTGCTCCGCGTACGCGCCGGACGCCGGGGCGACGACGCGCCGCCCGACCCACGCCGCGTCGACGCCCTCCCCGACGGCCAGCACCGTCCCGGCGCCGCCGTTGCCCGGCACGTACGGCGGCTTCACCGGGAAGTGCTCGCCGCCCCAGCCGCTGCGCAGCAGGGTGTCCAGGTAGATGACGTCGGCCACCGCGAGACCCACGACGACCTGCCCCGCCCCCGCCGTCGGCTCGGGCACCTCCGCCGGCACCAGCACCTCGGGTCCGCCGAATTCCCGTACCTCGATCGCACGCACCGCGACCACGCTCCCGTCTTGATCGACTCGATGCGTCCCAACGTAGGAGTTGAACAGAGGTTCAGGTCAACGTGCGCCTGCGCGCGCCGCCGGCCTCCCCCGGCCGTACGCGACGACGGCCGGGGGAGCGGGGCGTCACACCCCGGTCGACGAGCCCTGCCGGGCCGGCCGTTCGACCTCCGGCGGCCGGGGCTGCGTCGGCGGCTGCGGCTGCGGCTGCGGCTGCGCCTGGGCCTGGGCCTGCGCCTCGGTCCGGGTCTGGGACCGGGGCCTGGACCGCGCCTGGGAGGAGGGCTGGGGCTGGAACGGGGACGGGGACTGCGGCTGGCCCATGGTGTTCCGTACGGAGTCCAGGATGGTCAGTCCCTGGCCGACCAGCCCCGCCGTGAGCTGGCCCAGGCCGTCGGCCCCGTTCAGCACGTTGATGTTGGCGCCCTGCAGACCGGCCGCCGCCCGCTCCACGATCTTCGGGAGCTGGTCGATCAGCTGCTGGTCCAGCGCGACCCGGTCGTTCGAGGACGCAGCCTCGGCCTGGATCTTCGTCCGTTCCGCCTCGGCGAGCGCCAGCACCCGGACCCGTTCGGCCTCCGCCTCGGCGGGCTTGACCACCTCGGCCTGCAGCTCCTGCTGGCGGAGCCGGGCCGCGCGCTCGGCCAGCTCGGTCTGCGCGGCGAGCACGTCCTGCTGGGCGTGCGCCTGCGCCAGCGGCCCGGACTGCGCCGCCTCCGCCTCGACCCGGCTGACCTCGGCCTGGTACTGCGCCCGCACCATGGCGGTCTCCCGGGCGTACTCGGCCTGCTTCCGCGCGGACTCCTGCTCCGCCTCGGACGCCCGCTGCGCCGCCTGCGCCTCGGCGATCTTCGCTTCCCGCTGGATGGCCGCCTGGTGCGGCGCCGACATCGCCCTGATGTAGCCGGTGTCGCCGTCGTCGATCGACTGGATCTGGAACGAGTCGACGATCAGACCGATCCGGCCCATCTCGCTCTTGGAGGTCTCCACCACCTCGGAGGCGAGCTTCTGCCGCTCCGTGACGATCTCCTCGACCGTCATCGAGCCGATGATGGCGCGGAGGTGGCCGGCGAAGATCCGCCCGGTCAGCACCGACATCTCCTTCTGCTCGGAGAGGAAGCGCTGGCCGGCGTTGACGATGCTCTCGATGTCGTTGCCGACCTTGAAGGCGATCACGGCCCGTACGGTCAGCGGGATGCCCTGCCTGGTCACGCAGTGCTCGGCGACCTCGGACTCGTGCATCGCCAGCGACAGGAAGCGGGTCTTGCGGAAGATCGGTAATACGAACCTGCCGTGCCCGACGACGACGCGGAACGGCGCACCGTCCCGCCGGCGCCTCCCGCCCGACACCAGCATGGCCTGGTCGGGGGCCGGAACGCGATAGCCGAACATGCCTACCTCCTCAATCGACGGGACCGCTACCGCCGGTCAGCTCGTCCAACGGATCGATCCACGCGATCACGGTGACCTGGCGACCGCCGCAGTACTCGGTGACCAGTACGTCCGCCCCTTCCGGCAGCGGCTCGGCGGACCAGGCGAGAAAGGTCTCGGTGCCGCCCCGCACCCGCACCAGGACCTCGCCGGGGCCGGCGGACCCGCGCGTGGGGATGACGAGAACGCCGAGACAGCCGATCACGGCGTCGTCAGGCACCATCGATGGAATCCCCTCCATCACCCTGCTCGCGACGTTCATCCGTACCCTACTCACGACGGCGGTCGCTCAATCTTGGTTTCGCCCGCCGGGGAGGGGGCCCGGGCTGTTTTGCTCCCTGGGTGTCGGCGGGGGACCGTAGGCTTGCCCCATGGCGAAGAGTGGCAAGGCGGCACCCGCGGCCGGGGGCCGCGCGGTGGTGCGCAGGGCGAAACCGGCGCCGACGCGGACGGGGCTGGTGCGGCAGGCGCGGCGGATCTACCGCGAGCTGGCCGAGGTGTATCCGTACGCCCACCCGGAACTGGACTTCGAGAACCCGTACCAGCTGCTCATCGCCACGGTGCTCTCCGCCCAGACCACCGACCTGCGGGTGAACCAGACCACGCCCGCGCTCTTCGCCCGGTACCCGACGCCCGAGGACCTGGCGGCGGCCAGTCCGGAGGAGGTCGAGGAGCTGATCCGGCCCACCGGCTTCTTCCGCGCCAAGACCAAGTCGATCATGGGCCTTTCGCAGGCGCTGCGGGACGACTTCGGGGGCGAAGTCCCGGGGAACCTGAAGGACCTGGTCAAGCTGCCGGGAGTGGGCCGGAAGACCGCGTTCGTCGTCCTCGGCAACGCCTTCGGGGTCCCCGGCATCACCGTCGACACGCACTTCGCCCGGCTCGTGCGGCGCTGGAAGTGGACCGAGCAGACCGACCCGGACAGGATCGAGCAGGAGGTCGGGTCCCTCTTCCCGAAGAAGGACTGGACGATGCTCTCGCACTACGTGATCTTCCACGGCCGGCGCATCTGCCACGCCCGCAAGCCCGCCTGCGGCGCCTGCCCCATCGCTCCGCTCTGCCCGGCCTACGGCGAGGGGGAGACGGATCCGGACAAGGCGGAGAAGCTGCTGAAGTACGAGAAGGGCGGCATGCCGGGGCAGCGCCTCAAGCCGCCGCCGGACTACCCCGGTCGGCCCGCGCCCCCGCTGGGAGCCGCATGACGCGCGCACGTGAGATGCCCGGCGGACCGGGCACCGGCGCGGCGGCGGAGGCGGCGCGCAGTGAAGCGGACGGGGGCACGCGGAACGGTACGGAGGGCGCGGACTCCGGCCGTGCGCCGGCGGATTCGGCTCCCGCGCCCGTGGCCGTCAGCGACGCCGGCCTGCCCGGCTGGCTGCAGCCCGTCGCCGAAGCCGCCCGTACCGTACGGCCCGAGCAGCTGAGCCGCTTCCTCCCGTCCGACGGCGACGACGGCCGGCCCGCCGCCGTGCTCGTCCTCTTCGGCGACGGCGACGACGGCCCCGAGCTGCTGCTCACCGAGCGCGCCAGCTCGCTGCGCTCGCACGCCGGCCAGCCCTCCTTCCCCGGCGGCTCCCTCGACCCCGAGGACGGCGACCCGGAGGGCGACGGCCCGCCGCGCGCCGCGCTGCGCGAGGCGCAGGAGGAGACCGGGCTCGACCCCGCGGGCGTGCAGGTGTTCGCCGTGCTCCCCCGGCTGTACATCCCCGTCAGCGGCTTCGTCGTCTCGCCCGTGCTCGGCTGGTGGCGCGAGCCCAGCCCCGTCGGCGTCGTCGATCCGGCCGAGACGGCCCGGGTGTTCAGCGTCACGGTGGCGGATCTCACCGACCCGGCGAACCGCGCGATGGCCGTGCACCCGCGCGGCCACCTCGGCCCCGCGTTCCTCGTCGGCTCCGCGCTGGTCTGGGGTTTCACCGCCGGCGTGATCGACCGCATTCTGCACCTGGCCGGGTGGGAGCGCCCGTGGGATCGCGAACGCCGGGTGCCGCTGGACTGGCACGCATGAGACGGTGACCGGGTGAACGTGCTGGACATCCTGCTGGTGGCGGCGGCCGTGTGGTTCGCCGTGGTCGGGTATCGCCAGGGTTTCGTGGTCGGCGTGCTGTCCGTCTGCGGCTTCGTCGGCGGCGGGCTGCTGGCCATCTATCTGCTGCCGGTCGTCTGGGACTTGCTGACCGACGGCGCCGCCCTCGGCCCGACGGCCGCGTTCGGCGCCATCGTCCTCGTCCTCATAGCGGCCTCGGTGGGGCAGGGGCTCACCACCCACCTCGGCAACCAGCTGCGGCAGTACATCACCTGGTCCCCCGCCCGCTCCCTCGACGCCACCGGCGGCGCGCTGGTCAACGTCGTGGCGCTGCTGCTCGTCGCCTGGCTGCTCGGCACGGCGCTGGCGTCGACGACGCTGCCGACCGTCGCCCGCGAGGTGCGGCAGTCGCAGGTGCTGAACGGCGTCGCCGAGGTGATGCCGAAGAGCGCCGACACCTGGTTCGGCGAGTTCAGCTCGGTGCTGTCGGAGAACAGGTTCCCGCAGGTCTTCGCGCCGTTCCAGAGCGAGCAGATCACGAACGTGCCGGCGCCCGACCCCGCGCTGACGGGTAGCCCGGTGGTGGAGCGGGCCCGGGAGAGCATCGTCAAGGTCGTCGGCACCGCCCAGTCCTGCGGCAAGATACTGGAGGGCACCGGCTTCGTCTTCGCACCGCAGCGCGTGATGACCAACGCCCACGTCGTCGGCGGCGTCGACGATCCCACCGTGCAGGTCGGCGGCGAGGGCGAGGAGTACGACGGCGAGGTCGTGCTCTACGACTGGCAGCGGGACATCGCCGTGCTGGAGGTCCCCGAGCTGGACGCCCCCGCCCTGCCGTTCGACCAGGACGACGCCGGGCGCGGCGACGACGCCATCGTCGCCGGCTTCCCGGAGAACGGCGGCTTCGACGTACGGGCGGCGCGCGTGCGCGACCGCATAACGGCCAACGGCCCGGACATCTACCGCCGCGGCACGGTCAACCGCGACGTCTACTCGCTCTTCACCCTCGTCCGCCAGGGCAACTCCGGCGGTCCGCTGCTCAACCCCGAGGGCGCCGTCGTGGGCGTCATCTTCGCCCGGTCCATGGACGACCAGGACACCGGCTACGCGCTGACCGTCGACGAGGTCCGCGAGGACATCGAGCGCGGGCGCACGGCGTCGCGGCAGGTGGACAGCGACAGCTGTGCCATGTGAGACGGGCGGGGGCTGGGCCCGGATCTGGGGCTGGGGGCACGACCCCCGGGGGGCCTTCGCAGGGCCCGGCCCCGGCGGAGCCGCTCAGTGCACGCGCCGCAACCGGGCGCTCATCCAGCGGGCCCGGCGGCGGAGGATGTGCGGGATCCCCAGACGCAGGTCCACTTCACGGTGCGCCGCTGCGCCCGGGAGCGATCTGGCGTCCGGGGCGGGGGCGCGGTGGGTTCCTACGTCGTTGTAGTCATGCGTCCAACCCATACCCGGATCCTCCCCTCGGCAGGCGGCCGGTAATCGCCCTTTCTCGTGCCAATCGGCCTATGCAGGGTGCAATTGACGTGTGCAGATTCAGCCACCGCCCCGTCCGCCGACGCCGTACGGACGGTGGACCCGCCGCCCACCTGGGGTGGTTCAGCGGTCGGGCTCGGGATCCCGGAGCCAGTTGACGAGTTCGGCGGTGAACCCGACCGGGTCCTCCTCGTGCGGGAAGTGCCCGAGACCGTCGAAAAGCCGCCACCGGTACGGCGCTTCCACATACGCCACCGACCCCGCCGCGCTGCGCGTGCGCATCACCGGATCGAGGGAACCGTGCAGGTGCAGCACCGGCACCCGCACCGGCAGCTTCATCCGGCGGTAGAACTGCACGCCGTCGGGGCGCCCCAGCGACCGTACGAGCCACCGGTACGGCTCCACCGAGCAGTGCGCCGTGGAGGGCACGGTCATCGCCCGCCGGTAGACCTCCAGCGTCTTGTCGTCCGGCTGCCGCGGCCCCGACCAGGCGCGGATGAGCCGGCCGACCAACGCGGCGTCGTCGGCGACGAGTTGCCGCTCG
Organism: Streptomyces sp. CNH099; assembly: GCA_000514715.1. GTDB lineage: Bacteria > Actinomycetota > Actinomycetes > Streptomycetales > Streptomycetaceae > Streptomyces > Streptomyces synnematoformans. Next base: position 79,732 of record AZWL01000006.1, read on the forward strand.
GGCAGCCAGGGGGGCTGGGCGCTCCAGACGAAGGAGCCCGCGGCGCTCTGCCGCGGATCGGTGAGCATCGCGGAGCGCCAGCGGCGCGGGTGCGGCATCGCGGAGACGGTCAGCCGGCGGACGAGCTTGGGGCGCATGACGGCGGCCGTCCAGGCCAGGTAGCCGCCGAGGTCGTGGCCGACGAGCGCGGCGTCCGGCTCGCCGAGGGAGCGGATCACGCCGGTGACGTCGAGGGCGAGGTTCGCCGGGTCGTAGCCGCGGGGCGTGCGGTCGCTGCCGCCGACGCCCCGCAGGTCCATGGCCACCGCGCGGTACCCGGCCTCGGCGAGGGCCGGCAGCTGGTGCCGCCAGGTCCACCAGAACTGCGGGAAGCCGTGCAGCAGCAGGACCAGTGGCCCTTCGCCCATCTCCACGATGTGGAAGCGGGCGCCGTTCGCGGCGACGTCCCTGTGGGTCCAGGGGCCTTCTAGGTGGACTGCCGGTTCGACTGGCGACGGTGCCGTCATGACTCCGAGCGTGCCACGTCCGCGGCCGGCTTGCGTCGGTCCGCCGGATGACTTCGGCCGCGCAGGGAGTCGGAGAGGACGCCGGCGGTCTCCTTGGCGGAGTTCATCGCGCGCTCGGGCTTGCGCATCTTGCGCACCTTGGCGATGCCCCAGAAGGCGACGGCCGCGCCGAGGGCCAGGTGGGCGCCGAAGACGATGAGGAACGACCAGCCGAGGGCGAGGCCCAGGGCGTGCACCCCGTAGGCGGCGGCGAAGCTGAGCACCGGGATGCCGAAGAGGACCAGCACGGCGGCGATGCCGAGGGCGGCGCCGCCGGCTCCGGCCCGCTTGATGTCCTCCCGGGTCTCGGCCTTGAGCAGGGCGATCTCGTCGTGGACGAGGGCGCTCAGACCGGTGGTGGCGGTCGAGACGAGCTGCCCGAGGCTCTGCTGTGTGTCGAGGTGCTCGTCGGTGCCGGCCGCGGCCGACCCGTTGCTTTTCGTGGTGCTGATCCCGTCCGCGGCCGTCCGGTCACCTACCGCACCGTTGCCGGCTGCGCTCATCGTCCGTCCCTTCGCCGCCTGGAGTCACATCATGCCCGACCGTCCCCCGGATCGCCGGTCGGGTGCCGCAATTCGGCACGCTTGCGGTGCTCGGCGGCCTTTTCCTCGTGGATGACGGCCATCCGCCGGTGGTAGTCCGGGTCGTCCTGCTGGTACAGGTCGGGTATGCCGTCGCCGTCGTCGTCGCGCTCGTCCTCCTCGGCTATCGCCTTGTAGCGATTGTCCCGGAACTTGAGCAGGATGCACGCCAGGATCGCGGCGATGACCGAGCCCGTCAGCACCGCCGCCTTGGTCTCTTCGGCCAGGGCGACGTCGTCGGCGAAGGCCAGTTCGCTGATGAGCAGCGAGACGGTGAATCCGATGCCGGCGAGCGTGGCGACGGCGAACACGTCGGGCCAGGAGAGCGCCGGGTTCAGCTCCGCCCGGGTGAAGCGGACGGCGAGCCGGGAGCCGAGCGTGATGCCGACGATCTTGCCGACGACCAGGCCGAGCACGACCCCCAGCGGCTCGGGGTCGGTGAACACCCCGGCCAGCGCATCGGCGTTCACGGACACGCCCGCCGCGAAGAACGCGAAGACGGGCACGGCCAGGCCGGCGGAGAGCGGGCGGACCTGGTGCTCGATGCGCTCGCCGGGCGAGCACTCTTCGCCCGGTCGGGTGGTGACGCGCAGCATCAGGCCCATGGCGACGCCCGCGATGGTGGCGTGCACGCCGCTGGCGTGCATGAGCGCCCAGTTGACGAGGGCCAGCGGCAGGTACACGTACCAGCCGCGCACCTCGCGGCGCTGCAGGAACCAGAAGAGGGCCAGGCCGGCGAGGGCGAGGCCGAGGGCGGCGAAGTTGAGCCCGGAGGTGAAGAAGATCGCGATGATCAGGATCGCGAAGAGGTCGTCCACGACGGCCAGCGTCAGCAGGAAGGCGCGCAGCGCGGAGGGGAGGTTGCTGCCGATGACCGCGAGCACGGCGAGGGCGAAGGCGATGTCGGTGGCGGTGGGGATGGCCCAGCCGCCGAGGTCGCCACCGCCGCCGACGTTGACGGCGACGTAGACGAGCGCGGGGGTGGCCATGCCGCAGACGGCGGCGACTATCGGCAGGGCGGCGGCCCGTGGGTCGCGCAGCTCGCCGTCGACGAGTTCGCGCTTCAGCTCGACGCCGACGACGAAGAAGAAGACCGTCAGCAGCCCGTCCTGGGCCCAGTGGGTGAGGTCGAGGTGGAGGTCGAGCGCGGAGGGGCCGAAGGTGAAGTGCCTGATGTCCTCGTAGGTGCCGCTGAGGGCGCTGTTCGCGAAGATGAGGGCGATGACGGCCGCGGCCAGCAGGATGAGTCCGCCGACGGTCTCCGTGCGCAGGGCCTCGGCGAGGAACTTCTTCTCTTTGAGGGACGGCTGGCGGAGGAACTCGGACGGCTGCTGGCGCTGGGGCGCGGTCACGACGGGGCCTCCCGGGCGGTCGACGGCAGATACACGGGTGCTGTGTGCCGACCAGACTTCCCGGCGCGCCTCAGACTTTTGTCGCTTTATTTTTCTGTCTCTCTCACCCTACAGGGCGGCGCCGCCGATCCATCTGGAGTCAGTTTACGGGGCAAAAGGGATATACGGCTCGGTCATGGGGCGGGGAGGGAGAGCGGTCAGGGCACGGTGTGCGGGCCCGGCCGGGCAGCGCCGGGCCCGCCGGCGGCGGGGTGGTTCCCCGCCGCCGGCGCGGCTCACTGTCCCGGCTGTGCCCCGGCCGTGCCGGGGTCGCCGCGCGGTTCCGCCGCGGTCGTCCCGGGCCGTGCCGCGGGTGCTGTCCTCGCGGTCTCAGTCCTCCGAGGCCGCGCTCGGCAGCTTGGCCTGGATGAGGTCCATGACCGTGGTGTCCGTCAGCGTCGTGACGTCGCCCATCTGGCGGTTCTCGGCGACGTCCCGCAGCAGCCGGCGCATGATCTTGCCGGAGCGGGTCTTGGGCAGCTCCGCGACCGGCAGGATCCGCTGGGGCTTGGCGATCGGGCCCAGGGCCTTCGCCACGTGCGCCCGCAGCTCCTCCACCAGCCCGTCCGCCTCTTCGGCGCCCCCGCGCAGGATCACGAAGGCGACGATGGCCTGCGTGGTCTGCGGGTCGGTGGCGCCGACGACCGCGGCCTCGGCGACCTTGGGGTGCGAGACGAGGGCGGACTCCACCTCGGTGGTGGAGATGTTGTGCCCGGAGACGAGCATGACGTCGTCGACGCGGCCCAGCAGCCAGATGTCGCCGTCGTCGTCCTTCTTCGCGCCGTCACCCGCGAAGTACCGGCCTTCGAAGCGGGACCAGTACGTGTCCTTGTAGCGCTGGTCGTCGCCCCAGATCGTGCGCAGTATGGACGGCCACGGCTCCGTGAGCACCAGGTAGCCGCCGGAGCCGTCCGGGACCTCGCGCGCCTCGTCGTCCACGACGGTGGCCGCGATGCCGGGCAGCGGCACCTGCGCGGAGCCGGGCTTCGTGCTCGTCACGCCGGGCAGCGGGCTGATCATGATGCCGCCCGTCTCCGTCTGCCACCACGTGTCGACCACGGGCGTGCGGCCGCCGCCGATGTGCTCCCGGTACCAGATCCACGCCTCGGGGTTGATCGGCTCGCCGACCGAGCCGAGCACCCGCAGACTGCTCAGGTCGAACTTGGCCGGGACGGCGTCGCCCCACTTCATGCACGCGCGGATCGCGGTGGGGGCGGTGTAGAAGATCGAGACCCGGTACTTCTGGACGATCTCCCACCAGCGGCCCTGGTGCGGGGTGTCGGGCGTGCCCTCGTAGAGCACCTGGGTGGCCCCGTTGGAGAGCGGGCCGTACACGATGTACGAGTGGCCGGTGACCCAGCCGACGTCGGCCGTGCACCAGTACACGTCGGACTCGGGCTTGAGGTCGAAGACGGCGTGGTGGGTGTAGGAGACCTGGGTGAGATAGCCCCCGGTGGTGTGCAGGATCCCCTTGGGCTTACCCGTCGTGCCCGAGGTGTAGAGGATGAAGAGCGGGTGCTCGGCGGGGAACGCCTCGGGGGTGTGCGTCTCCTCCTGCCGGTCGACGACGTCGTGCCACCACACGTCGCGGCCCTCGGTCCAGGCCACCTCCTGGCCCGTCCGGCGCACCACCAGCACGTTGCGCACGTGCTCGGAGCGCTCCACCGCCTCGTCCACCGCGGGCTTCAGGGCGGACGGCTTGCCGCGCCGGTACCCGCCGTCGGCGGTGATGACCACGCGCGCGTCCGCGTCCGCGATCCGGGTCGCCAGCGCGTCGGCGGAGAAGCCGCCGAAGACCACCGAGTGGGGTGCGCCGATGCGGGCGCAGGCCAGCATCGCGACGACGGTCTCGGGGATCATCGGCATGTAGACCGCGACCCGGTCGCCGGTCTGCACGCCCAGCTCCACCAGCGCGTTCGCCGCCTTGGCGACGTCCCGCTGCAGCTCGGCGTAGGTGATCGAGCGCGAGTCGCCCGGCTCGCCCTCGAAGTGGATCGCGACGCGGTCGCCGAGGCCGGCCTCGACGTGCCGGTCCACGCAGTTGTACGCGACGTTGAGCGCGCCGTCCTCGAACCACTTCGCGAACGGCGGGTTCGACCAGTCGAGCGTCTTGGTGGGCTCGGTGGCCCAGCTGAGCCTCCGGGCCTGCTCCGCCCAGAAGCCCAGCCGGTCCGCACGGGCCTGCTCGTACGCCTCCGCCGTGACGTTCGCGTGTGCGGCCAGCTCGGCGGGCGGCTCGAACCGGCGTTCCTCCTTGAGCAGGTTGGCCAGGCTTTCGTTGCTCACGACATCTCCCTTTCCAGGATGTCCGCCTCAGTCCAGGGCCTAGCTCATCAGGCGCGGGGAGGGCGTGACAAGAGCCTGGGGATAAATTGGTTTAGACCTGTGCGCAACCGACGGTGCGGTGCGCGGCCGGACATCACGCCGGAGCGGGCTGCGGCTGCCCGGCGGCGGGACCGGGACGTACCGCCGTGAAGTCCCCCTCGGCTCCCAGCACATACGTCTGCGCCTCGCCGACGTGGAAGTACATCCCGTGCAGGCTCAGCGAGCCGTCGGCCAGCCGGCGGCGCACACACGGGTGCCGGCGCAGGTGGTCCAGCTGCTGCGCGACGTTGGCCAGGCTCACCCGCTCGGACTCGTCCGCGTACGGCCGGCCGGTGATCCGGGGGCCGCCGGCGCGGGCCCGCACCAGGCTCGGCAGCCCGTGGTGCAGCCAGCGCCGCAGCGGCGTCGGGGGCACGTCACCGGCGGCGGATCCGGCGTCCGCCCCGCGTGCGGCCTCCCCGTCGACCAGCGCCCCCATCGCGCCGCAGCCCGAGTGCCCGCACACCGTGATCGACTCGACCCGCAGCACCTCGACCGCGAACTCGACCGCCGCCGCGACGGAGTCGTCGCGCGGCCCGGTACCGGCGTCCGCGCCCGCCCGCTGTCCGGTCCCGTCCGGCGGCGGCACCAGGTTCCCCACGTTCCGTACCGTGAAGAGGTCGCCCGGCCCGCTCGACGTGATCATGCTGGGGACCACCCGGGAGTCCGAGCAGGTGAGAAAGAGCTGCGTGGGCCGCTGCCCCTCGCGGGCCAGCCGCGCCAGCTCCTCGCGCAGCCGCGGCGCGGTGTTGCGCTGGAAGGTGCTGATGCCGCTGAGCAGCCGGTGCGCCGGCGCGGGCGCCTCAGGCGTCGTCACGCAGCAGTGGTTGCGCCACGGCGTCCAGGGGTGGCAGTGGTGCGCCGTGCCCGGCTCGGCGATGCGCCGGCCCGTGGCGGTGGTCAGCTCCGCGGCACCCCCGTGTGCGACGTGCGCCCGGCGCCACTCCTGCAGCGTCTCGTACGCGGCGTGGTCCATGAACGAGCCGGTCAGCTCCACCTCCGCCGCCGCGCCCCGCGGCACCTGCGTGAGCACCCTGCTCAGCCGCGGCACGGCGAGGAAGGTGAGCTGTCCGTGCACCTGGACGCGGTACGTGTCCTTCCGTTCGTCCCGCCCGGCGCCGCCCTCCGCGCCCGGCCCCGGTCCTCCGGGGCGCCGCTCCAGCGTCACCCGCGTACGGGACAGCCGGTGCAGCGCCACCGCCACCGCCACCGCGATCCCCACGGCGACGCCCTCCAGCACCCCCAGCAGCACGACCCCGGCGACGGTCGCCGCGTACACGGGGATCTCCCGGTGCCGCCGCACCGACCGCATGTGGCTGATCTTCACCATCTGGATGCCGACCACCATCACCAGCGCCCCCAGCGCCGCCAGCGGGATCAGCTCCAGCATCCCCACCAGCAGCAGCGACGCCAGCACCACCCACACCCCGTGCAGCACGGCGGACCTGCGGCTGACCGCCCCCGCCGCGACGTTCGCCGAGCTGCGCACGGCGACCCCGGTGACGGGCAGCCCGCCGCACAGCCCCGCGACGAAGTTGCCGGCCCCCTGGGCGCGCAGCTCCCGGTCGAGGTCGGCGCGCGGCACGGGGTGCGCGTCGCCGCGCGCCATCGCGAGCTTGTCGACCGCCACCGCGGACAGCAGCGACTCCACGCTGGCCACGACCGTGATCGTCAGCACCGCGGCCACCAGGCCCAGTACGGGCCCGTCCGGCGCCCCCGCGAGCGCGTGGCTGCTCCACGCGGGCAGGTCCACGCGCGGCAGCCGCATCCCGGTGAGGGAGGCGAAGCCGGTGGCGACCACGATGGCGGCCAGCGCCCCCGGCAGGTACCGCAGCGGCCCCGTGCCCCGCCCGCACAGCCACGGCCAGCCGAGCAGCACGACGATGACGACGGCGCTCACCGACACCGCGCCGGTGTGCAGGTCGGCGAGCTGGCCGGGCAGCGCCAACGTGTTGTCGACGGGCGAGCTCTGCGGGCTGCCGCCGAGGACGATGTGCAGCTGGGCCAGCGCGATGGTCACGCCGATGCCGGCGAGCATGCCGTGCACGATGGCCGGGCTGACCGCCAGCGCGGACCGGGCTACCCTGAGCGAGCCGAGCGCGAGCTGCGTGAGCCCCGCGAGGGCGGTGATGGCGCAGGTGGCGCGCCAGCCGTACTGCTGGATGAGGTCGGCCGTGACCACGGTCAGCCCGGCGGCGGGCCCGCTGACCTGCAACGGCGCCCCGCAGAGCAGGCCGACGACGATGCCGCCCACGGCCGCGGACAGCAGCCCGGCCTGCAGCGGGGCGCCGGTCGCGAGCGCGATGCCCAGCGAGAGCGGCAGGGCGATGAGGAAGACGGTGACGGAGGCGGAGAGGTCGGCGGCGAGGGGACGCCGGCCGCCGGCGCGGTCGCGCGGATCCGGCTCCTTCGCGCGCTCGGCGGAGGTGCTTCCCGGGGGGGTCGGGCGTCCTGCGGGCATGTGGCGTCTCCTCGTTGGGGAGGGGGCGTCGAGCAGCACGGGCACACGGCTTGACGTCACTCTGAGTGACGGTACGGTGACCCTCAAGGGTAAGTAAATGAATCGTAATGCCACGTAAAGAGTTTGCGAAGGGCTTTGCTCCGGCCGGCCCACTTCTCCCATCCATCGAGTGAATGCAGAGAGATAATCTGAATTTCTGGTTATCCCTCTTTCCGAGCGTGCGGCGAGAAATCGCGCGTGTATTCGGCTATTCGAGTCAGCACGTCCCTGGCGGCGTCGGGAAGAGGTGGAAGCTTTGTTCGGAACATGGCGGGCGACCGTGGGAATCTGCGGCGTCCTCGCACTGGGGGGTGTGGCGGTCGCGAGCTGTTCTCCCGGTACGGGACCGGACGGCGATACGCAGCGCTCGGGGAGCGACGGCACGGCGGACGACGCGGCACCCGGAAAGGGCCGGCCGCTGAAGCTCATCGGCGACGGCTCCACCGCCTACACCGGCGCGCAGCCCAACCAGCCCACGGTCAGCCGGATGACGGCGGGCGCCCGGCCGCCGCAGTTCGTCGTCTTCTCCTGGGACGGCGCCGGCGAGGACGGCCAGCGCCTCTTCTCCCACTTCCGCAAGGTGGCGCGGGAGAACGACGCGGCCATGACGTACTTCCTCAGCGGCGTCTACGTCCTCCCCCGGGACAAGCGCATGGAGTACGAGCCCCCGGGCCACCCCCGCGGCGCCTCCGACATCGGCTACCTGGACGAGGAGGAGATCAGCGCCACCCTGGAGCAGGTCCGCGGCGCCTGGCTGGAGGGCAGCGAGATCGGCACCCACTTCAACGGCCACTTCTGCGGCCGTACGGGCGTCGCGAGCTGGTCGAAGGAGGACTGGAAGAGCGAGATCGCGCAGGCCAAGCAGTTCGTGCAGCAGTGGAAGACGAACACCGGCCGGAAGAAGGCGGATCCGCTTCCCTTCGACTACGACAGGGAGCTGATCGGCGGCCGCGCACCCTGCCTGGAGGGCCAGAAGAACCTCATCAAGGCCGCCGGGGAGATGGGTTTCCGCTATGACACCAGCGGTGTCAGCAGTCAGGTGTGGCCTAAGAAGAAGGAGGGCGTCTGGGACCTGTCGCTGCAGGAGGTCCCGTTCCCCGGCCGCGCCTTCGAAGTCGTGAGCATGGACTACAACTTCATGGCCAACCAGTCGGGCACCGCCTATGCGCCGCCCGCCCAGCACGCGGCCTTCGAACGGCAGATGCGCGAGGGGCTACTGGCCGGTTTCGAGCGCGCCTACACCGGCAACCGCGCACCCCTCATCATCGGAAACCACTTCGAGAGCTGGAACGGCGGCGCGTACATGCGCGCCGTCGAGGACACCATCAAGACCGTCTGTCCCAAGAAGGACGTGCACTGCGTCTCGTTCCGGCAGCTGGTCGACTGGCTGGACGCCCAGGACCCGGGCACGCTGGCGAAGCTGCGCACGCTGGACGTGGGCGAGCGGCCGGCGAAGGGCTGGGAGAAGTTCCTGGCGGAGCCGGCGGCCTCCGCGAAGCAGGGGAGCGCGAAGCGCGCCGGGGAGCCGGCGGGGTCCGCGCAGAAGGACCCCGCCGGCACCGCGGACGCCGGGCAGGGTCAGGCGGGCTGAGGGGCGGCGGCCGTGCCCGGTACCGCGGCGCCGGGCACGGCCGCGTCCGGCAGCGCCCGGGCGGGCGCGGTCTCGCCCAGCACGAAGCCGGGGTCGATCTGGGCCGTCAGGTCCGCCCCGGTCCTCGCGTTGCCCCAGCTCTCGGCGTTCCTGCGGTGGAAGTGCACCATCTGGGCGGTGTAGCGGGCCCAGTCACGCCGTTCGTACGACGCGTCCACGGCCCCGTACATCTCCCGCAGCACCTGCGCGGCCGGCTCCTCCAGCGCCGCGAACTCCGGCGGACGGCCCTTCTCCATCGCCCGCACCCAGTCGGAGTGCGGGAACGCGGCCAGCAGGTCGGCGCCCACCTCCGCGCGCAGGAACTCCAGGTCGTCCGGGCCCTGCACCTTGTTGCCGACGACGCGCAGCGCGACGTCGAAGTCGCGCGCGTACTCCTTGTACTGCCGGTAGACGGACACACCCTTGCGGGTGGGCTCGGCGACGAGGAACGTCATGTCGAAACGCGTGAACATCCCCGAGGCGAAGGAGTCGCTGCCCGCCGTCATGTCGACGACGACGTACTCCTCGCGCCCGTCGACCAGGTGGTTGAGGCACAGCTCCACCGCGCCGGTCTTGGAGTGGTAGCAGGCGACACCGAGATCGGCCTCGGTGAACGGGCCGGTGACCATGAGGCGTACGGAGCCGTTGTCCAACCGCACGGGACGGGCGCACGCGTCGTACACGGGGTTGTCCCCGGTGACCGAGAGCAGACGTGAGCCCGTACCGGGAGGCGTCGTCTTGATCATTCCGGCGGCGTCCGGGATACGCGGGTTGGCGCCCCGCAGGTGTTCCTTGATGAGCGGGAGGTGCGCGCCGAGCGCGGGCAGCCGGGCGGCCTCCTCCTCGTCAAGCCCGAGGGCGGCCCCCAGGTGCTGGTTGATGTCCGCGTCGACGGCGAGCACGGGACGGCCGGTGCCGGCGAGCTGCCGGACGAAGAGGGACGACAGGGTGGTCTTGCCGCTGCCGCCCTTACCCACGAAAGCGATCTTCATGTTCAGAAACGGTAGCCGGATCTTGGCCCGCGGTCAGGCAAAGGGCTGCACAAGTCCACCCCATCGGGTTGCGTAGGCTCGTACGCATGACGAGCGCGACCGACCCGCTGGCGGCCCTGAGCACCCTTCCGGGAGTCGAGGAGGCCGTGTCCTCTGTACGGAGGTCGGTCGATCGCGTCTACGGGCACCGGGTCATGCGGCGGCGCAGCAGCGAGGTGTCGGCGGAGGCGGCGCTGCGCGGCGCGCGGGCCTCGGCGGCGCTGTCGGGGGCGGACTGGGTGCTGGAGGAGGTGCGCAGACGCAGCGACTTCTCCGCGCCGGGGGAGCCGCGGACGGTGGGCGGGGCGCTGCGGGTGAGCGCGGAGGCGGGGCAACTGCTGAGCACGTGGCGGCAGTCGCCGATGCGGGTGCTGGCCCGGCTGCACGTGGTGGCGTCGGGCGGGACCGGGGCCTCCTCCGGCGGGTCTGCGGACTCCGGAGGGTCGGCGGGCGGTGCCGGGATGGATGCCGCGGCGGGCGACGGTGCGGCGGTCGGGCGGCCCCGGCTGGCCGGTGAGAGCGTCGCGGAGCCGGACGTGGCCCTGCCGTCGCCGCCGCCGGACGCCGACGAGACGGCGGCCCGGCTGGACGCGCTGGCGGCCCTGGTGGTCGCCGGCTCGTCCGCTCCGGCGCTGGTCATGGCGGCGGTGGTGCACGGCGAACTGCTGACGCTGCGCCCGTTCCGTACCGGCAACGGCCTCGTCGCGCGGGCCGCCGAGCGGATCGTCCTGGCGGGCAGCGGGCTGGACCCGAAGGCGGTCTGCCCGGCCGAGGTGGGGCACACGGAGCAGGGGCGCGCGGCGTACGAGGCGGCGCTCGCGGGCTACGCGGGCGGGACGCCGGCGGGCGTCGGGGAGTGGATCGCGCACTGCGGCCGGGCCGTCGAGCTGGGGGCGCGGGAGAGCACGGCGGTGTGCGAGGCGCTGCAGCGGGGGGCCGCGTAGGGGCGCGCCGCGACCGGCGTGCCCGGCCGGTGCGGGGGCCGTCGCGGGGGCGGGGGCGCAGAGTTGCGGCGGCACCCTGGGGCACCGCCGCTGTCTCATGTCCGCCGGGGTACCAGTGCGTGCACTTTTTTGCCCATCAGGCCCGGAACTTCGCCGGTTCCTGGTGTGGCGGTCCCTATTCGAGGGATCGGCGTCGCGTGGGTTCCCGACTTCCATGTGCGGTCCGTGGGGCCGTGGTTGCTGGGGGATCCTTCGCGGATGCCCTGGCTCTCGCGGGCCGTAATCCCTTTGTACTCCTGTCCGCGGTGAGAGGGAAGTCCGGCGCTGGGATATTTACTTTCACCTGCAAATGATTGCGAAGGTTACTCATCGGGCAAAGCGGAAGCCATGCAGGTCAGGGTGGTGGGCGGGGCCTCAGGCCGCCTGGCTGCGGCGCCGGTACGTGTACCAGACCACCCCGGCCGCGGTCACCGCCGCCAGCCCCGCGGCGGCCGCGGCCAGGGCCGGCCGGGAGGGCAGCGTGAACTGCGGCAGCCGCTGCTTCAGCCGTACGGGGCGGGCGAACGACAGCACCGGCCAGTCCCGCTCGGCCGCCTCGCGGCGCAGCGCCCGGTCGGGGTTGACGGCGTACGGGTGGCCGACGGCCTCCAGGAGGGGGACGTCCGTGATCGAGTCGCTGTACGCGTACGAGCGGGCCAGGTCGTACCCCTCGGCGGCGGCCAGCTCCGCCACCGCCTCCGCCTTGGCGGGTCCGTAGGCGTAGTACTCGATGTCGCCGGTGTAGCGGCCGCCCTCGACGACCATGCGGGTGGCGATCGTGCGGTCCGCGCCGAGCAGCTCGCCGATGGGCTCGACGACCTCGGCGCCCGAGCTGCTGACGATGACGACGTCGCGGCCGGCGAGGTGGTGGTCCTCGATGAGGGCGGCGGCCTCGTCGTAGATGATCGGGTCGATGAGGTCGTGGAGGGTCTCGGCCACGATCTCGCTCACCTGGGCCACGTTCCAGCCGCGGCAGAGGTCGGAGAGGTAGGCGCGCATGCGTTCCGTCTGCTCGTGGTCGGCGCCGCCCAGGAGATAGATGAACTGTGAGTAGGCGGATCGGAGCACTGCCCTCCGGTTGATCAGCCCGCCGTGGTAGAACGACCGGCTGAAGGTCAGCGTGCTCGACTTCGCAATGACCGTCTTGTCCAGATCGAAGAAGGCGGCCGTCCTGGGCAACGAGTGGTTTTCCACGAGTGCGAGCATAGGCGCCCACCATTCGGCGTAAGCTGTGGCGCGTGGGTTTGCCTGAGAAGCCTCTCGGGTACACCATGGAAGTCACGGATCGTTCGCGACCGTGCTAACCCGGACCGGCTCCTCCCCCCCCGAGTCGGCCGTGGGGACGACCCCCGCTCTCCCCCCCGGCGGGGGTCGTCGCATGTCCGGACTTCGGCATTCTCGTTTTTCTTCGGCCGCGTCGGATCTTCTTCCGCTCTTCCCGGCCGCTCCTTGCTTCAGGCCGTCCTTCAGGCCGTCTTCATCGCTGTCGTGGAACTAGACGCATCACCGTGGGTAACCGTTGCCCTCGATCTGAACGCTCCCCCGAACGGGTGACGGAGTTGTCCACAACTGGCGGGTTGTCCCCAGATCCTGACCAAGATCCCCGTGGGGCGGGGCGGCCGGGACACCGTGGGAGTCGGCAGCGGGTCCGGCGCCGTCGCGGAGGGCGGCGGCGCGGACCGGGGTGGACGGCGTGCCGGGAGGGCGCGCGCGGTGAGACGGGGAGGCGGCTGATGGGCCGGATGCGGAGCGGCGGCGTGGACGGCGGGGTCGGCGGGGGCGGCGGCCGGCCGCTGGTCGTCACGGAGGACGAGGAACTGCTGGACGACCTGCTGCGGCTGTGCGCCGCGGCGGGGACGCAGGCGGAGGTCTCGCACGCGCCGGGGCGGCAGGACTGGGCCGCGGCGCCGCTGGTGCTGGTCGGGGACGACAGCGCCGGGCGGCTGACGGCGGCGGGGCCGCCCCGGCGGGAGGGGGTGCTGCTCGTGGGCCGGGATCAGGACGATCCGGGGGTGTGGCAGCGGGCGATCGCGGTCGGGGCGGAGCAGGTGCTCGTGCTGCCGGACGAGGAGACGGCGCTGGTGGACCGGCTCGCCGACGCCGCGGAGGGGACCGGCGGGCAGGCCCGCACGGTCGGCGTCGTCGGCGGCCGGGGCGGCGCCGGGGCCTCCACGCTGGCCTGCGCGCTCGGGGTGACGGCGGCGCGGGCCGGGCAGCGGACGGTGCTGGTCGACGCGGATCCGCTGGGCGGCGGGCTCGACGTGCTGCTCGGCGGGGAGGACGCGGAGGGGCTGCGCTGGCCGGCCTTCGCGTCGTCGCGGGGCCGGATCGGCGGAGCAGCGCTGGAGGAGTCGCTGCCGCGGCTGCACGGCCTGCGGCTGCTGAGCTGGGACCGGGGCGGCGACGCGGGGGCGGTGCCGGTGGCGCCTGCGGCGATGCGGTCGGTGCTGGCGGCGGCCCGCCGGCGCAGCGGCGTGGTCGTGGTGGACCTGCCGCGGCGGGTGGACGGGCCGGTGGCGGAGGCGCTGGCCCAGTTGGACGTGGGGCTGCTGGTGGTGCCTGCCGAACTGCGCGCGGTGGCGGCGGCGCACCGGGTGGCGGAGGAGGTGCGGACGGTGCTCGGCGACCTGCGGGTGGTGGTCCGCGGCCCGGCGCGGGGCGGCCTCGCGGCCGAGGACGTCGCCGGTCTCCTGGGCCTGCCGCTCGCCGGTGAACTCCCCGCGGAGCCGGGCCTGCCGCAGGCCGCCGAGAGCGGCACCTCTTCCCCGGGCAGCCGCCCCCGCGCCCCGCTGTCCCGCTTCTGTACGGAGTTCTGGGCCCGGGTGCTGCCGGGCGCGAGCGCGGAGGGCGTGTCCGTATGAGCGGCGGGGGGATGCGTACGGAACGCGCTGCCGGCAGCCGGGTCACGGAGCCGGAGCCGGGGGCGGGTCCGGGGATGGAGCCGGGGCGGGAGCCGGGGGCGGCCTCGCCGGTGCCCGCCCGGGGCCGCGGGGGCCGGCCGCGGCCCGCCGCGACCGCCGCTGCCCGCACGGAACGCTGCGCCGTGTCCGGGCGGTTGGTGGGGGCCGTGCGGCGGCGGCTGGCGGAGAGCGGCGGGGAGCCGACGCCCGCCGGGGTGGCCGCCGCGCTGCGGCAGGAGGGGCGGCTCCTCGGCGACACCGAGGTGCTGGCCGTCGTGGGCGCGCTGCGCTCGGAGATGGTCGGCAGCGGGCCGCTGGAGCCGCTGCTGGCCCGGCCGGACGTCACCGACGTGCTCGTCACCGCGCCGGACGAGGTCTGGGTGGACACCGGGCGCGGGCTGGAGCGGGTCGGCGTGCGGTTCGCGGACGCCGGTGAGGTGCGGCGCCTCGCGCAGCGGCTCGCCGCCGTCGCCGGGCGGCGCCTCGACGACGCCCGCCCGTGGGTCGACGCCCGGCTGCCCGACGGCACGCGGCTGCACGCCGTCCTGCCGCCGGTGGCCGTGGGCTCGGCCTGCCTGTCACTGCGGGTGGTGCGGCGGCGCGCGTTCAGCCTTCCGGAGCTGGCCGCCGCCGGCACGGTGCCGCCGGGCGGCGAGCGGCTGCTGCGCGGACTCCTCGACGCGCGGCTGTCGTTCCTCGTCAGCGGCGGTACGGGCAGCGGAAAGACGACGTTGCTGAGCGCGTTGCTGTCGCTGGTGCGGCGGGACGAGCGGATCGTGCTGGCGGAGGAGTCGGCCGAGCTGCGGCCGGACCACCCCCATGTCGTACGGCTCGAAGCCCGCCCCGCGAACCAGGAGGGCGTCGGCGAGGTGACGTTGCAGGACCTCGTGCGGCAGGCGCTGCGGATGCGCCCCGACCGGCTGGTCGTGGGCGAGGTCCGGGGCCGCGAGGTCGTCGATCTGCTGGCCGCCCTGAACACGGGGCACGAAGGCGGCTCCGGGACCGTCCACGCCAACGCGGCGGGCGACGTGCCCGCGCGCCTGGAGGCGCTGGGCGCGGTCGCGGGCCTCGACCGGCCCGCCCTGCACAGCCAGCTGGCGGCGGCGGTGTCGGTGCTGCTGCACCTGGTCCGCGACCGGCGGGGGCGGCGGCGCATCGCGGAGGTGCACGTGCTGGAACGCGACGGGGCCGGCCTGGTGACGGCGGTGCCCGCGGCGGTGTGGACGGCCGGGGGGTTCGCGCGGCGGGACGGGTGGCCGCGGCTGGAGCGGCTGCTGGAGCGGGGCGGGGGAGCGGCGTGAGCGGGGCGGCGACGGCGGCGGTGACGGCGGGGGCGCCGGTGTGCGGGGCGGCGTTGTGCGCGGGGGCGGCCGTGGTGCTGGCCGGCGGGCGGCGGCCCGCGGCGCGGCGGGCCGCGGTGTTGTCCGGGCCGCGGGGGAGCGTGTCGCGGGCGGGGCCGCTGCGGCGGGTGGCCCTGGTCGTACGGACGCGGGGCGCGCGACGGGAGTGGTGGTGCCTGCCGGCCGCGGGTGCGGTGGCGCTGTTGGGCGCGTCCTGGCTGCCGCTGCTCGCGGGGGCGGCGGCGGTGCCGCTGGTGCGGCGGCGGCTGCGTGGCCGGGAGCGGCGGGACGCGGAGGCGCGCCGGGCGGCGGCCGTGATCGAGTTGTGCGCCGCGGTGGCCGGCGGGCTGCGGGCCGGCCGGCAGCCGGCGGCGGCGCTGTTCGCCGCGGCGCCGGGCGGCCCGGCGGGCGGTCCTGAGGTGCTGGCCGCCGCGCGGTTCGGCGGTGACGTGCCCGGCGCGCTGCGGGGTGCGGCCGGCGCCCCCGGGGCGCAGGGGCTGGCCGGGGTCGCCGCCTGCTGGCAGGTGGCCGCGGGCGGCGGCGCCGGGCTGGCGGACGGGCTGGACCGGGTGGCGGCGGCGCTGCGTGCGGAGCGGGACGAACGGGACGAGCTGCGGGCCCAGTTGGCCGGCCCGCGGGCGACGGCGCTGCTGCTCGCCCTGCTGCCCGGCTTCGGGCTGCTGATGGGCACGGCGCTCGGCGCCGCGCCGCTGCGGGTGCTGCTGCACACGCCCGCGGGACTGCTCTGCCTGGCGGCGGGCTGCCTGCTGGAGTGGGCGGGGCTGGCCTGGACGGGCCGGATCGTGCGGGGTGCGTATGCGCGCTGAGTTCATCCACAGCCTGTGGACGGCACTTTCCGTCCTGGCCGCGTACTGCACGGCGGACGCCGCCCGCGCGTCCTGGCGCGCACGCGCCTCCCGTCGCCGGTGGCCCGCCGTGCCGGGCCCGCCCGAACGGCCCGTGCGGCCCGAGGGGACCGGCCGGCCCGGCTCCGGGCGGGAGCCGGTCGTGGGACGGCTGCGGGCGGCGGTGGTGCGGTGGGGGCCGGGGCTGCTTGCGGGGGCCGCGGTGCTCATCTTCGTCGGCGGAGCGGTCGGCGTCGTGGCGGGACTCGCCGCCGCGTACGGCATACGGCGCTGGCAGCGCCGGGCGACCGCCGCCGCGCGGCGGGACGCGGGCATACGGACCGGGGCCGACCTCGCCCTGGCCGCCGACCTCGTCGCCGCCTGCCTCGCGGCCGGCGCCGGGCCGCGGGACGCCGCCGCCGAGGTGGGCCGCTCGCTGGGCGGCCCGGTCGGGGACCGGCTCGCGCAGGGTGCGGCGGAGCTGCGCCTCGGCGGCGACCCCCGCGCGGCGTGGGCGCCCCTGGCGGAGCTGCCGGGCGCCGGGCGGCTGGCCGGATGGCTGGAGGAGGCGGGCCGCACGGGCGTGCCGGTGGTCGACGCGGTCTCCCGGCTGGCAGCCGAGTGCCGGGCGGAGGAGACCCGGGCGGCGGCGGCCCGCGCCCGCCGGGCGGGGGTGCTGGTGGCGGGCCCGCTGGGGCTCTGCTTCCTGCCCGCGTTCCTGGCGGTCGGGGTGGCTCCGGTGGTGATGGGCCTGGCGGCACAGCTGCTGGGTGGCAGCGGATGACGGACATGGATGACGGACACGATGACGGAGACACGGGGGTTGGAGATGGCCGGCAGGTTCGTCCGGAGGGTTCGGGAGCGTGCCCGGAGGCTCGGCGGGGACGCGGGGATGACGACGTCCGAGTACGCCGTGGGCACGATCGCGGCGGTCGCGTTCGCGGCGATCCTTTACAAGGTGGTGACGAGTGATGCGGTCAGCGGGGCCCTGCAGGCGGTGGTGGAGCGCGCGCTCGACGTCCCGTTCTGACCCGCCGCACGCGCGGGACGCCGGGGTCGTGACCGCGGAGGCGGCGGCGGCGATTCCGGCGCTGGTGTTCCTCGCCCTGGGGCTGGTCTGGGCGCTGATGGCCGCCGCGGCGCAGATCCAGTGCGTGGACGCCGCCCGCGCGGGGGCCCGGGCCGCGGCCCGGGGCGAACCCGCCGCCGGCGTCCGGGGGGCCGCCCTGGCGGCGGCTCCCCGCGGCGCGGCGGTGACGGTGGCCCGGGACGGCGACCTGGTGCGCGTACGGGTGCGGGCGGCCGCGCCGGGACCCGGGCCGCTGTCGCTCGACCTCGGAGGGGAGGCGGTCGCCCTTGCGGAAGAGACCGTTCGATGACCGGGGCGGGGCGACGGTGTGGTCGGCGCTGGCGTGCTTCGCGCTGTGCGCGGTGTTCGCCGCGGCGCTGGGGCTGGGGCAGGCCGTGCACGCCCGCCACCGCGCCGGCGGGGCGGCCGACCTGGCCGCGCTGGCCGCGGCGGACCGGGCACTGCTCGGCGAGGCGGCGGCCTGCACGGCGGCCCGCCGGGTCGCGGCGGCGCAGGGCGCCCGGCTGCTGCGGTGCGCCGTGGCCGGGGAGGTCGCGGACGTCGTGGCGGCGGCCCGTACCGGCCGCTTCACCGCCGAGGTCCGCTCCCGCGCCGGCCCGCCGTCCCGGACGGCCGACCCGCCCGGGGTTGCGGTAGAGCGCGCTCCAGCCGCCAGACTCCGGCGGGCGCGCACACAGACGCAGACGCAGAGAGGGAACCCGCATGAAGTACCGCACGATCGGCACCGACCCGCAGCGCCGCCGCGAGGTCAGCGTGCTCAGCCTCGGCGCGATGCTGTTCGGCACCGCGACCGACGAGGAGACGTCGTTCGCGATCCTCGACCGCTACGTCGAGGCCGGCGGCACGTTCGTCGACACCTCCGACAACTACGCGTTCTGGGTGAACGGACTCCAGGGCGGCGAGAGCGAGAGCCTGCTCGGGCGGTGGCGGCGCAGCCGGGGCATCGGGGACGAGGTGGTCATCGCGACCAAGCTCGGCGCACGGCCGCTCGCGCCCGGCACCTCGTACGTCGACAACCCCGAGGGCCTGTCGGCGAAGGTGATCCGGCAGTCCGCGGCGGAGAGCCGGGAGCGGCTCGGGGTGGAGAAGCTGGACGTCCTGTACGCGCACATCGACGACATGAGCGTGCCGCAGGAGGAGACCGTCGAGGCGTTCGGCGCGCTCGTGGCGGAGGGCTCCGTGGGCCTGCTCGGGGTGAGCAACCAGTGGGTCTGGCGGGTGGAGCGGGCCCGTGCCCTGGCCGCGGCCTCCGGCCTCGCCGGGTACGAGCTGCTGCAGTACCACCACACCTACCTGCGCCGGCGCACCGACCGCCCCAGCGAGCTGGACCCGGACGGCTCGCCGGGCGGCGCCGACGGGGCGCTGCTCAGCTACGTACGCCACCACCCCGGGCTCACGCTCGTGGCGTACTCGCCACTGCTGGCCGGCGGCTACGTCCGCGCGGACAAGCCGCTGGGGTCCGAGCTGGACCACCCGGGCACGCCCGCGCGGCTGGCGGCGCTGCGGGAGGTGGCGCAGGCGACCGGGGCGACGGTGAACCAGGTGGTGCTGGCCTGGCTGATAGGCGGGGAGGTGCCGGTCGTCCCGCTGGTCGGCGCCTCGTCGGTGGCGCAGCTGGACGAGAGCCTGGCCGCGGTGGACCTGGAGCTGACGGCGGACCAGCGGGCGCGGCTCGACGCCGCCGGCTGAGCGGCCCGTACGCCGGCGGGGGCGTACCCGACCGGTCAGCCCGCGTCTGCCGCAGCCGGCCCCGGCCCCGGCCCCGGTGCCGGCCCGGGCTCCGGCTCCGACCCCGGTCCCGGCTCCGGTCCCGGCTCCGCACCCTGTCCGGGGTCCCGGGGCGCGCCCTGTTCCGCCCCCGTCAGCAGGGTCGTGAGCAGCCGCAGCGCCGCCGCCTTGTCCAGCGGGTCGTTCCCGTTGCCGCACTTCGGGGACTGGACGCACGACGGGCAGCCGGTGTCGCACTCGCAGGCGGCGATCGCCGAGCGGGTCGCGGCGAGCCAGTCGCGGGCGACGCCGAAGGCCCGTTCGGCGAAGCCCGCGCCGCCGGGGTGGCCGTCGTAGACGAAGACCGTCGGCAGCAGGGTGTCGCCGTGCAGCGGCACCGAGACGCCGCCGATGTCCCAGCGGTCGCACGTGGCGAAGAGCGGCAGCATGCCGATGGAGGCGTGCTCCGCCGCGTGCAGGGCGCCGCCCAGCTGCTCCCGGGCGACGCCCGCCGCGTCCAGCTGGTCGTCGGTGACGGTCCACCACACGGCGCGGGTGCGCAGCGTCCGCGGCGGCAGGTCGAGCTTCGTCTCGCCCATGATCTCGCCGGTGATCAGCCGGCGGCGCAGGAAGGAGACCACGTGGTTGGTGACCTCGACCGACCCGAAGCACAGCCGGGCGTCCCCCCACGGGACCTCGCGCTCGGTCTCCAGCACGGAGACGGCGGTGGTGTCGCGGGCGACGGTGGTGAAAGGCGGGTCGGCGCGCTCCACGAGCGCCACGTTGTCCTCCAGGTCCAGGGTGCGGACCACGTAGGTCCGGCCCTGGTGGAGGTGGACGGCGCCCTCGTGGACGGTGGTGTGGGACGCCGCGGCGTCGACGGTGCCGAGCAGCCGGCCGGTGCCGTCCTCGACGACGTCGACGGGCCGGCCGCCCCCGCCGCGGATGTCGGTGAGGTCGCAGGCGCGTTCCCGCCGGGTCCAGTGCCAGGCGGCCCCCGGCCCGGTGCCGCCGCGGCGGCGCAGCAGCCCGCGCTCGGCGAGCTGCGGCAGCAGCTCCGCGGCCCCGGCGCCGAAGCACGCGGCGTCGCCGGTGAAGTCCGCCTCGGTCAGCGGCAGTTCGGCGGCGGCGGCGCACAGGTGGGGGGCGAGCACGTACGGGTTGTCCGGGTCCAGCACCGTGGACTCCACCGGCCGGCGGAAGAGCGCCTCCGGGTGGTGCACCAGGTACGTGTCCAGCGGGTCGTCCCGCGCGACCAGCACCGCCAGCGCGCCCTGCCCGGACCGCCCCGCGCGCCCGGCCTGCTGCCAGAGCGAGGCCCGGGTGCCGGGGTAGCCGGCGAGCAGCACCGCGTCCAGCCCCGACACGTCCACGCCCAGCTCCAGCGCGGACGTCGCGGCCAGCCCCAGCAGCTCGCCGGACTGCAGCGCGGCCTCCAGGGCCCGCCGCTCGTCCGCCAGATAGCCGCCGCGGTAGGCGGCGACCCGGTCCGCCAGCGTCCGGTCCACGGCCGCCAGCCGGTCCTGGGCGATCATCGCGACCAGCTCCGCGCCCCGCCGGGAGCGGACGAAGGCGACGGTCCGTACGCCCCCCGCCGCCAGGTCCGTCAGCAGCTCCGCGCACTCCGCCGTGGCCGTGCGCCGCACCGGCGCGCCCCGCTCGCCGTGCAGCTCCGTCAGCGGCGGCTCCCACAGGGCGAACGCGACCTCCCCGCGCGGCGACGCGTCGTCCGTGACCTCCGTCACGGCCCGCCCGGTCAGCCGCTCCGCCGACCGGCCCGGCTCGGCCGCGGTGGCGGAGGCGAGCAGGAACACCGGGTCCGCGCCGTAGCGGGCGCAGAGCCGGCGCAGCCGCCGTACGACCTGGGCGACGTGGGAGCCGAACACGCCGCGGTAGGTGTGGCACTCGTCGATCACCACGTACCGCAGGGCGCGCAGGAAGGACGACCACCGGGAGTGGCCGGGGAGTATGCCGCGGTGCAGCATGTCGGGGTTGGTGAGGACGAGGTTGGCGTAGAGGCGCACCCACTCGCGCTCCTCGGTGGCCGTGTCGCCGTCGTAGACGGCCGGGCGCACGGCCTTGCCGAGCGGGGCGGCCAGGGCCTTGACGGCGCGCAGCTGGTCGGCGGCCAGCGCCTTCGTCGGCGCCACGTACAGGGCCGTCGCGCCCCGCCCGTTGGCGGCCTCGGAGCCGTCGAGCGCCGCGCTGAGCACGGGCGCCAGATACGCCAGCGACTTGCCCGACGCCGTGCCCGTGGCCGCGATCACCGAGTCGCCCGCGAGCGCGTGCGCCGCCATCTCGGCCTGGTGGGCCCACGGCCGCCGGATCCCGGCGGCCTCGACCGCGGCCACCACCTCCGGCCGGATGCCCGCAGGCCAGTCGGCATGGCGGCCGCCGCGCGGGGGCAGGTGCTCCGTATGAGTGATGCGAGCGGCGCGGTCCTCCCGGGCGGCGAGCCGGCGCAGCGCGGTGCGCGGCGTGACGTGCGGCGCGCCGTTCCGAGCGCCGTCGGCCGCCGTGTGCCGCCCCGCGCCGTCCGGCGGCCCGGCCGGTGTGACGTGCGGCGCGCCGGGCCGCAGCCCGGGCCGGGTGCCGCCGGCCGCGGGGGCCGCCCCCCGGTCGTTCGCGTCCCCCCACTCGTTCGCGTCCATCGGCACGAGTGTGTC
This sequence comes from Streptomyces sp. CNH099, assembly GCA_000514715.1. Taxonomy (GTDB): domain Bacteria; phylum Actinomycetota; class Actinomycetes; order Streptomycetales; family Streptomycetaceae; genus Streptomyces; species Streptomyces synnematoformans. Next base: position 101,305 of record AZWL01000006.1, read on the forward strand.
ACCGATGCGACGGACAATGCCCCCAAGGCGTCGTGCACGCCCGGGGGTAAGTGATTGAATGCCATGGCGGATGCCGATCCGTCTCCGGCCGGACGGCGGGGGACGCCCGGGGCAGCCGCTCGCTGAAAGGTGCTGGAGGATCCGTGGACCTGTCCCTGTCGACCCGTACCGTGGGCGACCGCACGGTCGTCGAAGTCGGTGGCGAGATTGATGTGTATACCGCCCCCAAGCTGCGCGAGCAGCTGGTCGAGCTGGTCAACGACGGCAGCTACCACCTGGTCGTCGACATGGAGCGGGTCGACTTCCTCGACTCCACCGGTCTGGGCGTCCTCGTCGGCGGGCTGAAGCGCGTCCGGGCCCACGAGGGCTCGCTGCGGCTCGTCTGCAACCAGGAGCGCATTCTGAAGATCTTCCGTATCACGGGCCTGACCAAGGTGTTCCCCATCCACACCTCGGTCGACGAAGCCGTCGCCGCGAAGGACTGACCAGGCGCCGGCTAGCCGGAGGGACCGGGCCGTGCGCCGGGTCCCTCCGTGGTTCGCTCCGGTACGGATGCTTCCCGTGGTGACACGGGATGACGTGGGATGACTGAAGGGGTTGGCATGCCCACCGTTGAATTGCGCTTCAGTGCTCTCCCCGAGCACGTCCGCACGGCCCGTCTGGTGGCGGCCGCGGTCGCGCGCCGGGCGGGTGTGGACGAGGCGGTGCTCGACGAGGTGCGTCTCGCCGTCGGCGAAGCCTGTCTGCGGGCCGTCGGGCTGCACCAGCACAACGGGCTGTCGGGGCCGGTGCGGGTGGTGCTGACCGAGGAGGAGAAGAAGTTCTCCATCGAGGTCGGCGACGACGCGCCGACGGCCCCCGGTCACGTGCCCGCCGCCCGCAGCACCGCGGAGACCCACCCGGACCCGGACGGCGACGGGAACGCGAGCGGACCGGGCGGCGACGACGCCGACGTCGACGACGAGATGGGCCTCGCGGTCATCAGCGGCCTGGTCGACGACGTCGAGGTGACCGCGAGCGAGTCCGGCGGCACGATCCGGATGAGCTGGCCGGCCGCCACGGCCGCGCCCGGCTCCTGAGCGTCTGAGCGTCCGCGGGCATCCGCGCCTCCGGCCGCCACCGCCGCGCGGCCGGTTCCCGAGCATCCGTACGCCCGGCCGCCACCGCCCCGCGGGCGGCTTCTGAGCACCCGCGCCCCCCGCCGACCCGGCCGACTCCGGCCAACTCCCGATCCGCCGATCCGGCCGCCGCCGCGCCCTCCCGCGCCCGGCCCGGCCCTCGCCGTACCCCTGCCCGGCCCCTCCCTTGACCCGCGCATTTCAAGATCAATTACCTTCTGATCAGCACTTTCTTCAGGCGTAGAGATCATTTTCCCGCGATTGCCGCGGCGTTCCCGCATCCCTCTTTCGAGCGAATTGACAGGCGCCGTAAGCGGCGTTGATCGTCGTCGGAGCCGAATTCCCCGGGGGACGCTCTGTTTTGATCTAGTTCCGCTCCCTACAATCCGTCCACAACTTGCAGCTCAGGACGCCTGAGCGCTGCGGCCGCCCAAACCCCGACCGCCCGTACCTGCAGTCGGGGCTGCCGCGCGCCCATGTGCCGTACGTCAAGGAGGACGAATGGCGGGGCATTTCACCCCACTACAGCAGGACCACCTACTGGCCGTGGAACTCACCAGCGGCAACCGGGCCATCGTGGCGATCATCGCCGTGGTCGCGGTCGCCGCTCTCGCGGTCGCCGTGGTGCTGCTCCGTCAGGTACTCGCCGCCGGCGAGGGCACGGACAATATGAAGAAGATCGCGGCGGCGATCCAGGAAGGCGCAAACGCCTATCTGGCCCGCCAGTTGCGCACCATCGGCGTGTTCGCCGTGGTGGTGTTCTTCCTGCTCATGCTGTTGCCCGCCGACGACTGGTCGGAACGGGCCGGTCGCTCGATCTTCTTCCTGGTGGGCGCCGCGTTCTCGGCGGCGACCGGGTACATCGGCATGTGGCTCGCGGTCCGCAGCAACGTGCGCGTGGCCGCCGCCGCCCGTGCCGCCACCCCCCGCGAGGGCGAGCCCGCCAAGGACCTCACCGCGGTGAGCCACGAGGCGACCAAGCTCGCGTTCCGCACCGGCGGCGTGGTCGGCATGTTCACCGTCGGCCTCGGCCTGCTCGGCGCCTGCTGCGTCGTGCTCGTCTACGCGGCCGACGCGCCCAAGGTGCTGGAGGGCTTCGGCCTCGGCGCCGCGCTCATCGCGATGTTCATGCGTGTCGGCGGCGGCATCTTCACCAAGGCCGCCGACGTCGGCGCCGACCTCGTCGGCAAGGTCGAGCAGGGCATCCCCGAGGACGACCCGCGCAACGCCGCCACCATCGCCGACAACGTCGGGGACAACGTCGGCGACTGCGCCGGCATGGCGGCGGACCTCTTCGAGTCGTACGCCGTCACCCTGGTCGCCGCGCTCATCCTGGGCAAGGTCGCCCTGGGCGACGCCGGTCTCGCCTTCCCGCTGATCGTCCCCGCGATCGGCGTCGTCACCGCCATGATCGGCGTGTTCGTCGTCGCGCCGCGGGCCAGCGACCGCAGCGGCATGACCGCCATCAACCGCGGGTTCTTCATCTCCGCGGTGATCTCCCTGGTGATGGTCGCCATCGCCGTCTTCGCGTACCTCCCCTCGTCGTACGCGGACCTCGACGGCGTCGGCGCGGGCATCGCCGAGCACGACGGCAACCCGCAGGTGCTCGCGCTCGTCGCGGTCGCCATCGGCATCGTCCTCGCGGCGGTCATCCAGCAACTCACCGGCTACTTCACCGAGACCAACCGCCGCCCCGTCCGGGACATCGGCAAGACGTCCCTGACCGGCCCGGCCACGGTGGTGCTCTCCGGCATCTCCATCGGCCTGGAGTCCGCCGTCTACACCGCGGTCCTCATCGGCCTCAGCGTCTACGGCGCGTTCCTGCTCGGCGGCACGTCCGTCATGCTGGCGCTCTTCGCGGTCGCCCTGGCCGGCACCGGCCTGCTGACGACCGTCGGCGTCATCGTCGCCATGGACACCTTCGGCCCGGTCTCCGACAACGCCCAGGGCATCGCCGAGATGTCCGGCGACGTCGAGGGCGACGGCGCCCAGGTCCTCACCAACCTGGACGCGGTCGGCAACACCACCAAGGCCATCACCAAGGGCATCGCCATCGCCACCGCGGTCCTCGCGGCGGCGGCGCTCTTCGGCTCGTACCGCGACGCGGTCAACGAGGCGGTGGCCGACGCGAACAACGTCGGCAGTCCGCTCGGCCTCAGCCTGGACATCGGCCAGCCGAACAACCTCGTCGGCCTCATCCTCGGCGCCGCGGTCGTCTTTCTCTTCTCCGGGCTGGCGATCAACGCCGTGTCGCGCTCCGCGGGCGCGGTGGTCTTCGAGGTGCGCCGGCAGTTCCGCGAGCACCCGGGGATCATGGACTACTCGGAGGAGCCGGAGTACGGCAAGGTCGTCGACATCTGCACCCGGGACGCGCTGCGCGAGCTGCGTACGCCCGGTCTGCTCGCCGTCATGGCGCCGATCGCGGTCGGCTTCACCCTCGGCGTCGGCGCGCTGGCCTCGTTCCTCGCCGGCGCCATCGGCGCGGGCGTGCTGATGGCGGTCTTCCTGGCCAACTCGGGCGGCGCCTGGGACAACGCCAAGAAGCTCGTCGAGGACGGCCACCACGGCGGCAAGGGCAGCGAGGCCCACGCCGCCACGGTGATCGGCGACACGGTCGGCGACCCGTTCAAGGACACCGCGGGCCCGGCGATCAACCCGCTGCTGAAGGTCATGAACCTGGTGGCGCTGCTGATCGCTCCGGCGGTGGTGAAGTTCTCCTACGGAGACGACTCGAACGTCGGCGTACGGATCGTCATCTCGGTGGTGGCCATCACGGTCATCGCCGGCGCCGTGTACATCTCCAAGCGCCGCGGCATCGCGGTCGACGACGAGGACTCGGAGACCACGGCGTCCGCGGGCACGGCGCCGAAGTCGTCCACGGACCCGGCGGTGGTCAACACCTGAGACCGGGGACGGAAGCGCCACACCCCGCCGGCCGGGAGCGGTCCCGCTCCCGGCCGGCGGGGTGTCGTCGTCGCTGCCGCCACCGCCGTGGCCGCCGTGTCTGCTGCGACTGCTGTGATTGCTGTGACTCTCGTGGCAAATGGTGCACCACGCGGCGTGCGGCCCCGGCGATTCGTCGTACCGGCGGGCCGCCGGTGTATGTTCCGGGTGTCTCAGTCTCGAAGGGATGATCCGGTGAACAAGACGCTTGCCGCCGCCCTGGCCGGTGCCGCCGTCACGCTGCTCGTGGCGACCGGCTGCAGCGAGGACAACGACGCCGAGGTCCGGGAGTGGGCGGGCTCGCTCTGCGACCGCATCCAGCCCGAGCTGAAGAAGCGGGATCAGGCCAACCTCGCGATCAGCGAGGCGACGAGCGAGAAGGACCCGCGGAAGGTGCGGGAGGCGGACGCCAGGGCGTTCGGCGAGATCTCCGAGGCGTACACGGCCATGAGCAAGGCCGTGAACAAGGTGGGCGCGCCGCCCGTCGACGACTCCAAGAACACCCACGGCGGGGCCGTGACCGAGCTGCAGCAGGTGGCGGCGGCGTACGCGGACCTGCAGAAGCAGGTGGAGGACCTGGACGTCAAGGACCAGGCGGCGTTCGCGGAGGGCCTGCGGGAGCTGGCGGGCGAGGCGGAGAAGATCAGCAAGAGCGGCGACGAGGCGCTGAACAAGCTGCAGGCGGGCGAGGTCGGCGAGGCGCTGGCCGAGCAGCAGGGCTGCCAGAAGTCGAAGGCGAAGCCCTCGCAGAAGGCGTAGGGGCCGGCGGCGGGCTGGTCGGCGGGGCCCGTGCCGCGGCAGCACAATGGTGCCCGTGAGCGCGACCGACGACCTTTCCCCCGCCGATCTCCCCCGCCCTGACCGCGCCGCCGAGCTGCGCGCGGCGCTGCTGGCGGCGGACTTCACCGCCGACGGCCTGCTGGACCTCCTGGGCGCCCCCGCGTACGCGGCGCTGGCCCGCAGCGAGACCGTGCCCGCGGAGCGGGCGACCCGGTGGCCGCCGGGCGGGGCACCGCCCGCCCTCGCCACCCTGACCCGGCTCTTCCTCCTCCAGCACGCCGTTCCGCGCGCGCACGCCGAGGCGGTGCTGCCGCTGGCGGCGTGCCTCGCGGACGGCTGGCTGCGTCAGGACGGCGACGCGGTACGGGCCGTGGTCGACGTCCGGCCGTACGGCGGGCCGGCGGGCCAGGACTGGTGGATCGTCTCCGACCTGGGCTGTGCGGTGGGCGGTGCGGCGGGCGCCCGGCGGGCGGCGGCCGCGGCGGGAACGGCCGACGCGGCCGGTGCGGCCGACGCGGCCGGTGCGGATCTCGTGCTCGGTGTCGGCGGCGCCTCCACCACGCTCGCCGGGCTCACCGTGCCCCTCGACGGCGGGCGCGTCCTCGACCTGGGCACCGGCTCCGGCATCCAGGCGCTGCACGCCGGCGCCCGCGCCGACTCCGTCACGGCCACCGACGTCAACCCGCGCGCCCTCGCCTGCGCCCGCCTCACCCTCGCCCTCTCCGGCGCGCCTGCCGCCGACCTGCGCGCCGGGTCGCTCTACGAGCCGGTGGCCGGCGAGCGGTACGACCTGATCGTCTCCAACCCGCCCTTCGTCATCTCCCCCGGCGCCCGGCTGACGTACCGCGACGGCGGCATGGCCGGCGACGAGCTGTGCCGCACCCTCGTCCGCGGGGCCGCCGACCACCTCGCCGACGGCGGCTACTGCCAGCTCCTCGCCAACTGGCAGCACGTCGAGGACGAGGACTGGCGCGAGCGCGTCGCGGACTGGGTGCCGCCCGGCTGCGACGCCTGGATCGTGCAGCGGGAGGTGCAGGACGTCACGCAGTACGCGGAGCTGTGGCTGCGCGACGCGGGCGACCACGCCGAGGAGGCAGGGGGCACCCCCATGCGCGCTCAGCGCGCTATGGGGGATTACGCCGCCCGCTACGACGCGTGGCTCGACGCCTTCGCCGCCACCCGCACCACGGCCGTCGGCTTCGGCTGGATCACCCTGCGCCGGACCGGTGCCGCCGAGCCCGCCGTCACCGTCGAGGACTGGCCGCACCCCGTCGAGCAGCCGCTCGGCGATGCGGTCGCCGAGCACTTCGCGCGGCAGGACTTCCTGCGCCGTACGGACGACGCGGCGCTGCTGGCGACGACCTTCCGGCTCGCGGACGACGTGGTGCAGGAGCAGGTGGGGCGGCCCGGCGAGGAGGACCCGGAGCACGTGGTGCTGCGCCGGCAGCGGGGGATGCGGCGGGCGACGCGCGCGGACACGGTCGCGGCGGGATTCGCCGGGGCGTGCGACGGCACGCTGCCGGCGGGCGTCATCCTGGACGCCGTCGCGCAGGTGCTGGGGGAGGACCCGGCGGTGCTGCGGGAGCGCACGCCGGGGGTGGTCCGGCTGCTGGTGGAGCAGGGCTTCCTGGCGCCCGCCCCGCCGGGCGGGGCGGGCTGAAGGGCACGGGGCGGGTTGAGCCGTACGGAGCGCGTGAGCCGCCGGGCCGCCCGCCCGCCCGGCGGTCCGCGCCGCCGGGCGGCTCAGCCCGCCACGTTCCGTACCACCGCCCACGCCACGGCCACGCCCAGCACCGCCGCCGTGCCGCGCCGCCCGAAGGACGGCGTCCAGCGGCGCCCGCGCAGGCCCTCGGAGAGCCAGCGGCCGTAGAGCACCGCCGCGAACGGCAGGCCGAGCGTCAGCATCAGGGCGTTGTCGTGGAAGGCCGCGCCGAGGTCGCCGTGGAGCAGGTCGTACGCCATGCGGGTAGCGCCGCAGGCGGGACAGTCCAGGCCGGTGGCCCAGTTGAACGGGCAGCGGGGCAGCCAGTGCCCCGGGTCGTGGGGGTTCGTGCCGTAGAGGTACGCCGCGCCCGCGGCCCCCGCCGCGGCCAGCGCGACGGGGGCGGCGGCGGGCCGGCGCAGCAGCCGCCGTATGCGCTGCACGCTTCCGCGCCGTCCGGCCTCCGCCGCCGACGGGCGCACGGCCTCCGCCGCCTCCGGTTGCGGGGAAACGGGAGGCGGCGGGTCCGGATGCCCCGTGGGCGTCGGAGGGCCGACGGCGTCAGGAGCGGAGGATGCGGCCCTTGGCATCGGTCTTGTCGTCGCTGACGAGGATCATGATGCCGTCGATCAGTGCCCAGATGCCGATGCCGCCGCAGGTGAAGAGCTGGGCGAGGGCCATACCGGTGTGCCCGGTGTAGAAGCGGCCGATGCCCAGCGTGCCTATGAAGAGCTGCAGCACGCCGGCGACGATCTTGGACTTGTCCGAGTACGGCCGGCCGTGCGGGTCGTAGCCGTACGGGGCGTTCGGGTCGTAGCCCTGCGCCGCCGCGGCCGGGGCCTGCGGGAGGCCGCCGGGCTGGCCGCCCGGGTAGCCGTAACCCTGCTGCTGGCCCTGCTGCTGCGCGTACGGGTTCTGGTTCGGGTCCTGCTGGCCGTACTGCGGATAGCCGTATCCCGGCTGACCCGGCTGACCCGGCTGGCCGGGCTGACCCGGCTGCTGGCCGTAAGGATTCTGATTCGGATCGGACACTGGAACGTCCCCCCGGTCGGATGTGTGAAGTGGTGGGCTCCGAACCGGCCTCGTGGCACGGTCGGACGCCCATACTCCCATCTGTAGTACTAGCCGTTGTCAAGGGGCTGGTGCGATAGAGACCGCGGCGACCGGAATGTGCCCTGTGCGGAGCTGGGCGGCTTGTCGGGTTACCGTTCGAGTGGCGCCCCGGGTTTTAGCCGCTTGACACGGGGGCGGGTTGTACCGTCACACTCCGCAGCAACGCCCAGCACAGCGACATACGACCGCACGGACACCCACAAGAGTGCCCACAAGGCCACCGATATCGACCACCGGCAAGATCGCCGCGAATCCCCCCACCAGATCGCTGCCAGCTTCCGACCGGAGAAGAGAGAGCCGAAGTTGTCCGCCACCAGCAAGACCCGCCGACTCGTCATCGTGGAGTCGCCTGCCAAGGCGAAGACGATCAAGGGCTATCTGGGCCCCGGCTACGAGGTCGAGTCGAGCGTCGGGCACATCCGCGATCTCCCCAACGGCGCCGCCGAGGTGCCGGCGAAGTACAAGGGGGAGTCCTGGGCGCGGCTCGGGGTGAACGTCGATCATGACTTCGAGCCGCTGTATGTGGTGAACAGCGACAAGAAGCAACAGGTCAGCAAGTTGAAGAAGCTGCTGGCCGAGTCGGACGAGCTGTATCTGGCGACGGATGAGGACCGCGAGGGCGAGGCCATCGCCTGGCACCTGCTGGAGGTGCTGAAGCCCAAGGTCCCGGTGCACCGGATGGTCTTCCACGAGATCACCAAGGACGCGATCCGCCAGGCCGTCGCCAACCCGCGGCAGCTGAACCAGAAGCTCGTCGACGCCCAGGAGACCCGCCGCATCCTCGACCGGCTGTACGGGTACGAGGTCTCCCCGGTGTTGTGGAAGAAGGTCATGCCCCGGCTGTCCGCCGGCCGGGTCCAGTCCGTCGCCACCCGCCTCGTCGTCGAGCGGGAGCGCGAGCGCATCGCGTTCCGCTCCGCCGAGTACTGGGACCTGGCCGGCGTCTTTGCCACCGGCCGCGCGGGCGACGCCACCGACCCCCGTTCCTTCGGCGCCAAGCTCTCCGCCGTCGACGGCCGGCGCATCGCCCAGGGCCGCGACTTCGGGCCGGACGGGCAGCTCAAGAGCGGGTCGGCCGACGTGCTGCACCTGAACGAGGAGAACGCCCGGGCGCTGACCGCCGCGCTCGCGGACACGGCCTTCACGGTGCGCAGCGTCGAGTCGAAGCCGTACCGGCGCTCGCCCTCGGCCCCGTTCCGTACGACCACGATGCAGCAGGAGGCGTCGCGCAAGCTGGGGCTCGGCGCCAAGGCCACCATGCAGGTGGCCCAGCGGCTGTACGAGAACGGCTTCATCACCTATATGCGCACCGACTCCACGACGCTGTCGGACACCGCGGTCGCCGCCGCGCGGTCGCAGGTCACGCAGCTGTACGGGCGCGATTATCTGCCGGACCGGCCGCGCAACTACGCGGGCAAGGTCAAGAACGCGCAGGAGGCGCACGAGGCGATCCGCCCCTCCGGCGACAGCTTCCGCACCCCGGCGGACACGGGGTTGTCCGGCACCGAGTTCCGGCTGTACGAGCTGATCTGGATGCGTACGGTCGCGTCCCAGATGAAGGACGCCACCGGCCAGTCCGTGACGGTGAAGCTGGGCGGCACGGCGGCCGACGGCCGGGACGCCGAGTTCTCGGCGTCGGGCCGGGTCATCACCTTCCACGGCTTCATGAAGGCGTACGTCGAGGGCTCCGACGACCCCTCCGCCGACCTCGACAACCGCGACCGGCCGCTGCCGCAGCTCGCCGAGGGCGACCGGCTGACCGCCGAGGAGATCACGGCGGACGGGCACGCCACCAAGCCGCCCGCCCGCTACACCGAGGCGACGCTGGTCAAGGAGCTGGAGGAGCGGGAGATCGGCCGCCCGTCGACGTACGCCTCGATCATCGGCACGATCCTGGACCGTGGCTATGTCTTCAAGAAGGGCACGGCCCTGGTGCCGTCCTTCCTCTCCTTCGCCGTCGTCGGCCTGATGGAGAAGCATTTCGGCCGCTACATCGACTACGACTTCACCGCCAAGATGGAGGACGACCTCGACCGCATCGCGCGCGGCGAGGCCGAGGCGGTGCCGTGGCTGCGGCGCTTCTACTTCGGTACGGACGACGTGACCGCCCCCGCCGGGGAGCGTGCCGTCGCCGACCATCTGGCGGGGCTGAAGGAGCTGGTCACCGACCTGGGCGCGATCGACGCCCGGGAGGTGTCCACGTTCCCGCTGGGCGAGGGGATCGTCCTGCGGGTCGGGCGCTACGGGCCGTACGTGGAGCGCGGCGAGCGCGACACCGAGGAGCACCGGCGCGCGGACGTGCCGGACGAGCTGCCGCCGGACGAGCTGACCGTCGAGCTGGCCGAGGAGCTGCTCGCCAAGCCCAGCGGGGCGTACGAGCTGGGCACCGACCCGGACAGCGGCCACGAGATCGTCGCCAAGGACGGGCGCTACGGGCCGTACGTCACCGAGGTGCTGCCCGAGGGCACGCCGAAGACCGGCAAGAACGCCGTGAAGCCGCGGACGGCGTCGCTGTTCCGGTCGATGTCCCTGGACACGGTGACGCTGGCGGACGCGCTGAAGCTGCTGTCGCTGCCCCGGGTCGTCGGCACCGACCCGGAGAGCGGCACGGAGATCACCGCGCAGAACGGGCGCTTCGGCCCGTATCTGAAGAAGGGCACGGACTCGCGCTCGCTGCAGAGCGAGGAGCAGCTGTTCACGGTGACGCTGGAGGAGGCGCTCGCGCTCTACGCCCAGCCCAAGCAGCGCGGGCGGGCCGCGGCGAAGCCGCCGCTGAAGGAGCTGGGCGAGGACCCGGCGAGCGGCAAGCCTGTGGTGGTGAAGGACGGGCGCTTCGGGCCGTACGTGACCGACGGCGAGACGAACGCGACGCTGCGGCGCGGGGACGACCCGGAGTCGATCACGGCGGAGCGCGGGTTCGAGCTGCTGGCGGAGAAGCGGGCGAAGGGGCCGGCCAAGAAGACCGCGAAGAAGGCGGCGAAGAAGGCGCCGGCGAAGAAGGCCCCGGCCAAGAAGGCGGCCGCGAAGAAGACCGCGGCGAAGAAGACGACCGCGAAGACCGCCGCGAAGAAGACGACCGCGACGAAGACGGCGGCGGCGAAGAAGGCGACGACGAAGAAGACGGTGTCGGCGAAGACGGACGTGCCGGACGACGGGGCGTAGGGCGGACGGGGCGCCGTCGGGGGTCTGGGGGCGGAGCCCCCGGGGAGGCCGCGGAGTGTCCACAACCGGCCGGTAATCCACAGAACCGGGCAAGTGTTCGTGCGAAGCTCATCGGCCCGGTCCGTCCCGCTAGGCTGGCGACATGCGAGCCGACCAGTTCACGACAGCGCCGGGCCCCACCGAGAGCCTTGTCGCGGACTCGCGCGAGCGCGCCGTGCGGGCGCTGCTCCGCGTGCCGTCATTGAGGCGGATGTGGGGTGCCCATCTCACCAGTGCCACCGCGGACGCGCTGGCACTGCTCGTGCTCGTGCTGCTCGCGCTGCAGGCGGGGCTCGCGGCCGAGTCGTTCGGCGGGGGCTACCGCGGCGCGGCGGTCACGGTCAGCGTGGTCTTCGCGGTCCGGCTGCTGTCGACGGTCGTCTTCGGCGCCGTGCTGCTCGGCCCGCTCGGGTCGCTGCTCTCCGGGTCCGGGGCGCTGGACCGGCGCTGGACGATGGTCGGCGCGGACGTGGTGCGCGCGGGGCTGCTCATCGTCGCCCCGCTGTGGATCGACTGGACGCCGGACTCGGCGCTCACCTGGATCCTCGTCACCGTCTTCGTCGCCGGCGCGGCCGAGCGGGTGTGGACCGTCGCCAAGGACAGCGTCGCCCCCGCGCTGCTGCCCGCGCCGCCGCCCGAGGGCGCGGCGATAAGGCCGCTGCCCGACCACGGCGCCGCGCTGCGCCGGCTGGCGCTGCGCACGGGGTACGCGGCGCTGCCGCTCGGTGCCGCCGCGCTGCTGGTCACCGCGTGGATCGGCCGGCTGCTGGCCTCCGGGTTCGACTGGTTCGACGGGCACCCGGGCGCGGTCGGCTCGTATCTGGCCGCCGGGCTCTTCGCGGCGTCGGTCTCGGTGCTGTTCTTCATGGAGCTGCCGGACGGCGGGGCGCGGGCCCGCTCCCCGCTGGAGGGCCTGCGCCGCCCGCGCGACGCGGACGGCGGCCCGGACCGGGGGCGTACGGGCGCGATCACGCTGCTCGTCGGCGCCTGCGCGGCGGGGGCGGCCGCCGTCGCCGCCGCGGTGGCGCTCACCGTCCTGCAGGCGCAGGAGGCGTACGACATCGACGGCACCATCGCGTACGCGCTGCTGGTGCTCGCCGTCGCCGCCGGGCCGGTGTTCGGGGTGCGGGCCGCGCCGCGGGTGCTGCCCGCGCTGTCGCGGCGCCGGCTGCTGGCGCTGGCCGTCGGCGTCGCCGGGGTCGGCCTGCTGCTCGTCGGCCTGGTGGCCGACGCGGCGACCGGGGTGCTGTGCCTGCTGCTGACCGGGACGGCCGCGGGCGTCGCCGCCGCGACCGGGCACGTGCTGCTGGAGCAGGAGACCGAGGAGGCCCGCAGGCCCCGCCTCGTCGACCACCTGCACGCCGTCTCCCGCGTGGCCGTCGCGCTCGCGCTCGTCGGCGCGCCGCTGCTCGCCGCCGCCATCGGGCGGCACCGCCTGGAGGCGGGCGACCTGGTCTTCGCGCACGGCGGCGCCGCGTTCACGTACATGCTGGTCGGCGCGCTGCTGCTGCCGGTGGCGGTGCTGGTGCTGGTGCGCACCGACGACCGGCAGGGCGTGCCGCTCCGGGCCGACCTGCGGCAGGCGCTGCGCGGCGCGGACCCGGCGGAGGGGCTGTCGCCGACCGGGTTCTTCATCGCCGTCGAGGGCGGCGACGGCGCCGGGAAGTCCACGCAGGTCGAGGCGCTGGCGCAGTGGATCAGGGACAAGGGGCACGAGGTCGTCGTCACCCGCGAGCCCGGCGCCACCTCCATCGGGCAGCGGTTGCGCTCCATCCTGCTCGACGTCTCCACTGCCGGGATCTCGCACCGCGCGGAGGCCCTGCTGTACGCCGCGGACCGCGCCGAGCACGTGGACGGCCTCGTCATGCCCGCGCTGGAGCGCGGCGCGGTCGTCATCACCGACCGGTACACCGACTCCTCCGTCGCGTACCAGGGCGGCGGGCGCGAGCTGTCGCCCACCGAGGTGGCGCGCATCAACCGCTGGGCCACCGGCGGGCTCGTGCCGCACCTGACGGTGCTGCTCGACATCGCACCGGAGACGGCGCGGGAGCGGTTCACCGAGGCCCCGGACCGGCTGGAGTCGGAGCCGCCGGAGTTCCACGAGCGGGTCCGCGCCGGGTTCCTGGCGCTGGCCGCCGCGGACCCGGGGCGCTACCTGGTGGTGGACGCGGCCCAGGACGCCGGCGTCGTCACCGCCGCCGTGCGGCACCGGCTGGACCAGATCCTGCCGCTGTCCGAGCAGGAGGTGCGCGCGCAGGAGGAGGCCCGCCGCAAGGCGGAGGAGGAGCGCAAGCGCCGGGAGGCCGAGGAGGCCGCGCGCAGGGCCGAGGAGGAGCGGCAGGAGCGGGAGCGCCAGGAGCAGCTGGAGCGGCTGCGCCGCGAGGAGGAGGAGCGCAAGCGGCGCGAGATCGAGGAGGCCAGGCGGCGGGAGGCCGAGCGCGAGGCCGAGCTTGCCCGGCAGCGTGCCGAGGAGGCCCGCCGGCAGGCGGAGGAGGAACGCAGGCGCCGGGAGGCGGAAGAGGCCGCCCGCCGCGCCGAGGAGGAGCGGGTCCGCCGGCAGGCCGAAGAGGAGGCGCGGCTGCGCCGGGAGGCCGAGGAGCGCCGCAAGGAGAAGCAGCGCAAGGCCGAGGAGGCGCTGCTGCGCGCGGAGCAGGAGCGGCTCGCGGCGGAGGCGGAGGCCGCGGCGGCGGCGCGCGCCGCGGGGCCCACGGGCGGGGCCGGCGGCACGGGGTCCGACGCGCCGAACGACACCACGCAGCCGCTGCCCGTCGCCGGCTCCGGCGACCCGGACATGCAGGAGACGTCCCAGTTGCCGCCCGTCCGCGAGGACGGTAGCTCGGACGCGGCGGAGACCCGGGTGCTGCCGCAGGTGCCGGACCCGGACGCGGAGGAGACGCTCCAGGTGCCCCAGGTCCCGGCCCCGGAGGAACACGACCGCCGCCCCCGCCCGGAGTGGGCGGAGGAGACCCCGCTGGACGACCTGCCGACGCTGGCCGACGAGCTGCTGGGCCCCCGCGGCCAGGAGGACCGCGACGACCGCTGAAGCCCTGCGGGCAGCCCCGCGGGCGTACGCGGCGCTCGCGCCGCGACGCCGCGGGTTGGTGCGGCTGGCGCCGCGGGTTGGTGCGGCTGGCGCCGCGGGCGATTGCGTCCTGCCTGGGGGGCGGGTTGCTTCGCCGTCGTGCTCGGCGTGGGGCGCGTCTGGAGTGGATGCGGGTCGTCCTGCACGGCGGCGCGGGGCGCGGCCCCGCGGGCCGGTGCCGCGGTGGCCGCGGCCGGCGTGCGGTCTGCCGACCGGGCTCGCGTCTGCGGCGTACGTGCCGCTACGCCGGAGTCTCCCCGGCGCCAGACGTGCCGTGACGACGCGGCCGCGGCGACGGTGTTGCGCGCGGCGACGGCGTATGCGCCACCGTGGCGTACGCGCCTCCGCGTTCGTGCCCCGCGACGGCGCGCCCTCCCGCCACCGCGCTCGCGGTGCCGGGCGGCCCGTCCGCACGCGCTGCCCGCAGGGCGCCCCGCATCACCGGATGAACTGCTCCACGTACCCCTCGCCCAGGCCGGAGGCCGCATAGTGCGCGCGGGCCATGTCGATCTTCGTGAACACGTCCTCGTAGCCCGTGTTCCGGTTCTCCTCGTCGAGGTAGACCATCGCCCCGCTGATGTTGAAGAACGTCACCATCTCCGCGCAGTCCTCCGGCACCGCCAGCGTGTGGATCTCGCCCGGCGGCTCGTAGACGAAGTGGCCCTCCTCGGCCACCCACGGGTGCTCGTAGTAGTGCCACCTGCCCTTGATGACGTACCCGAAGACCGCGCCCGGGTGCCGGTGCCGGGAGACGACCCCGGCGGCGGTGACCTTCAACAGGTTGCACCACTGTCCCGTCACGGTGTTGAAGAGCAGCGGCCGGAACCACACATGGGGCGCCTGCGGCACCCATACGCGGTCGTCCTCCGGGACGGCGGCGACGGCGAGTTCGGGCGGCAGCGACGTGGTCGCCGCGACGACGGCGGGGGCTACTTCATTGGCCATCCTCCAACGAAGCCACTCTGTCCGAATGCTGGTCAAGGGCCGACTTTCGAATAGCGGCATTCGCATGGCGGATACAACTGTCACGAGCATTACACCCTGCACGACTGTTGCCCCCGGGTAGTCCGCAACTTAGCCTGAGGACGGCTGTTGATCACTGGTGTTTGGGCGGGAAGACGCGCTGCTCGGTGCGGGGTGAGGGCAAGATGTTGAACCCGGATGTCAGGCTGGAATGGTTTGTCTCGTTCCTCGCGGTCATCGAAACGGGGAGCTTCGTCGCCGCCGCCGAGTCCACCAAGCGGTCGCAGCCCCGCGTCAGCATGCACGTCGCCGCGCTGGAGCGCGAGATCGGCCTGCCCCTCTTCGACCGCCGGAAGCGGCCCGTGGAGCTGACCGAGGCCGGCGTCGTCCTCGCCGACCACGCCCACGAGATCCTGCGCGCCCTGGAGTCCGCCGAGGCCGCGATGGCCCCGTGGCGCAGCGGCGCCCGCGGGGTGGTGACGCTCGGGTCGTATCCGAGCGCCAGCGCCGCGTTCGTCCCCGCCCTGCTGCAGGACCTGGCGCGGAGGAGCCCCGAGGTGCGGGTGGTGCTGGTGGAGCGGTCGACACTGGAGCTGGACGACGCGCTGACCTCCGGTGCCGTGGACGTCTACCTGCGCCCGATGTCGCCGCCGCCGTCCTCGGCGTCCGTGCGCAGCCGGCTGCTGTGGGGCGAGTCGCTGGTGGCGATCCACCCCAGCGGTCACCCGCTGTCCGACGTGCCCGACCCGCTGCCCGTCGACGCCGTCGCCGAGCATCCGATCGTCTCGATCGGCCGGCTCGACGCCCCGGAGACCCCGGACTTCGAGACGTACCGGACCTTCCGCGACTGCGGGCACGAGATCGAGCCCGTGCAGGCCACCAACCAGCCGCAGACGCTGGTGTCGATGGTCCGCCAGGGCATCGGCGTCGGCGTGACCAACTCGCTGGCCGCGCAGGTCGCGGAGGTCGACGGCGTCCGCGTACGGCGGCTGAAGGGGGCGCCGGAGCGGCGCGTGGCGGTCTGCTGGGACTCCTCGCGGCCGCTGACGCCGTCGGCCCGTACGCTGCTCCGCGCGATCGTCCGGGCCCGTATCCCCGCCGGCACCCACGCGGTGTCCACCGCGGTGTGAGCGGGCGTGCATACGTGCGCGTCCGGTGCGGCCCGGCACATCAGCTTTGCGAATACTGTCATTCGCAATTCAGTCTTAACGCCCCGGCAGTCCGCTTCTAATGTTTCCGTAGCCGGAACCAGGCACGGCTGGACCGAATGAAGGGAGAGGGGCGTTGGCGGAGGAGTCTGATTCCCGGACCGGGGATCTGCGCGGCCGTCGTGCGCTCATTACGGGAGCGGGCAGCGGAATCGGGCGCGCGGTTGCGCTCGGACTCGCCGCCGTCGGCGCCGACTTGGTATTGCTCTCGGAGCGCGACAATCTCGCTCCGGTGGCCGAAGAGGCCGCCGAACGGGGGGTTTCCGTCACCCGCGTGCACGTCGACCTGACCGATGCGGACGCCCGCAGAGGTGAGATACGCCGCCTCGTCGAGAGATTCGACCTGGACATTCTGGTCAACAATTCGGGGCTCATTCGCCGGGCCCCGGCAGCGGAATTCCAGGACGCCGACTGGTATGACGTCGTGGAGTTGAACCTGCACGCCGCATTCGAGCTGACCCGGGCCGTCGGCGCGGGCATGCTGGAGCGTGGCCACGGCAAGATCATCAACATCGCGTCGGTGCTCAGCTTCCAGGGCGGGATGTACGTCCCGTCGTACACGTCCAGCAAGCACGCCCTGGTCGGGCTGACCCGCGCGCTGGCCAACGAGTGGGCCGGCCGCGGCGTCAACGTCAACGCCGTGGCGCCCGGCTACATCGACACCGCCGTGACCTCGGAGCTGCGCGCCGACGGCATCCGCAGCAGCGAGATCCTCGCCCGTATCCCGGCCGGCCGGTGGGGCCGTCCCGCCGACGTCGCCGGACCCGTGGTGTTCCTCGCGTCCCCCGCCGCCGACTACGTCCACGGCCACGTGCTCGCCGTGGACGGCGGCTGGCTGTCGCGCTGACCACCCGCCCGCGGCACACCACGCACGTACCAGATCGGAGCCAACACGAGATGACGACGACCATCCCGCCGGAGACCATCGCGGCCTTCCGCGGCATCGCCACCGCCTCGGTGGCCGACGCCGTGGAGCAGAAGGGCGTACGGGGCTACCTCACCGGCGGCATCAGAGCGGTGCTGCCGGGCAAGCTGGTGGGCCCCGCGGTGACGGTGCAGGAGGTGCCCTCCCACGTGTCGGAGCCGCCGACGCACGCGCTGCGCGCGATCGACGAGTCGGCGCCGGGCAGCGTCATCTGCATCGCCGCGGGCGGCGCCGACGTCGCGGTGTGGGGCGGGCTGATGGCCGCCGGCGCCGTCGCCAACCGGATCGCCGGCGCCGTCCTCGACGCGGGCGTACGGGATGTCGAGGAGATCCGCCGCGACTACCCCGAACTCCCCGTCTACGCCCGCGGTGCGGTGCCGGCCACCACCGTAGGCCGCTATCGGACCGTCTCGCTCAACGAGCCGGTCGAGGTCGGCGACGTGTCCGTACGCCCCGGCGACCTGATCGTCGCCGACAGCGACGGCGTCGTCTGCGTGCCGCTGGAGCTGGTCGCCGAGGTGCTGGCGCTGGCCACGGACATCGAGGAGCGCGAGCGGGAGCAGACCCGGCTGATCCGCGAGTCCGGGTCGCTGCAGGGCGGGCTGGAGAAGTACCAGCGAATCTGACGGCGATTCCCGGGGGAGGACGACAGGGACGACAGGAACGGCATAGACGGCATGGACGACATCGACAACGACATCCTCGCGATCGGCGAACCGCTGCTGGAGTTCAACGCCCGCGCCGAGGGCCGGGAGCCGGTCGGGCCGGACGACGGTTACGCCGTCGGCTACGGCGGCGACTCGTCGAACTTCGCGGTGGCCGCGCGGCGCTCCGGCGCCCGCACCGGCTACGTCACCCGCATCGGCGACGACGACTTCGGCGACGCCCTGCTGCGGCTGTGGCGGCGCGAGGGCGTCGGCACCGAGCACGTCGTCCGTGAGGCCGGCGGGCGCACCGGGATCTACTTCATCTCCCGCACGCCCGCGGCCAGCAGGTTCACGTACTACCGCGCGGACTCGCCGGCCAGCCGGCTCGCCCCGGCCGACGTGCCGGCCGAGGCGGTCGCGCGGGCGCGGATGCTGCACGTCACCGGGATCACCCAGGCGATCAGCCCGTCCGCCTGCGACGCGGCCTTCCACGCCATGGAACTGGCCCGCGGCAGCGGCACGCTGATCAGCTACGACCCCAACTACCGCCCCGCGCTCTGGCCCGTCGAACGGGCCCGCGCGGTGGTCATGCACAGCGTCGAGCTGTCCGATGTGGCCCTGCCGAACCTGGAGGAGGGCAGGCTGCTCACCGGCCTGCACGAACCCGGGGAGGTCCTCGACGCCTTCGTGCGCCGCGGGCCCGGCATCGTCGTGCTCAAGATGGGCGACCAGGGCGCCCTGCTGGCCCACGAGGGCACCGTGACCCGCATTCCGCCGCACCCGGTGCGGGCCGTCGACCCCTCCGGGGCCGGCGACACCTTCGACGGCGCGTTCGCGGCCCGGCTCCTGGAGGGAGCCGGGCCGCCGGCGGCGGCCCGCTACGCGGCCGTCGCCGCCGCGCTCACCACCACCGGACCGGGAGCGGTCCTGCCGATTCCGCACTCGACCGCGGTGGACGCGCTGCTCCCCGGCGCTCCCACACCAGCCCCGTAGCCGTACGGATCAGGAGAGACTCATGTTTCGCGCAACACGTCACACAGCCGTGGCGGCGGCTTGTTCGGGAGCCCTGCTGCTCGCCGCCTGCGGCGGCGACTCGACCGTGGACGACGCCGTCGACGGTGCCGGCGGCGGCGGTCCCGAGCCGACCAGGCTCTCCGCCGGGTACGTCTCCGCCATCGACCAGATCGGCCTGCCGGCCGGCGTCGAGGCGGGGTACTTCGACGAGCAGAACCTCAACGTGACGCTCAAGGAGCCCTATCCCACCGGCGTGGACGCGCTCAACGCGCTGCAGGCCGGCGAGGTCGACGTCGTGCAGGTCGGCACCCCGGCCATCGCCGCCGCCCAGAAGGGCATCGACCTCGTGCTCGTCGGCAACTACACCGGCTCGTCCTCGCAGCGCAGCATCGACGAGACGATGGCCGTGGTCACCGGCGGCGACTCCGGCGTCGACGGCGAGGACCTGACGTCGCTGCGCGGCAAGCGCATCGGCGTCTCCGAGGGCTCCATCAACCACCTGTACCTGCTGGGCCTGCTGGAGGAGGCCGGGCTGAAGGCCGGCGACGTCGAGATCGTCAACACCGCGCCGCCGGACATGGCGGTCGCGCTGGAGACCGGCGGCATCGACGCCGGCATCGTCTGGGACCCGTGGCCGATCACCATGACCGAACAGGTCGACGGCGCGAAGGAGGTGCTGCGGGGCGGCGGCTACATCCCGTTCGTCGGCTACTCCGTCACCACGCGCGCGTACGCCGAGAAGAACCCGGACGTCGTCGAGCGCTACCTCACCGCCCGCGCGCAGACCGACCAGTGGATGCGCGAGAACCCCGACGACGCCGCCGACTCGGCGACGCGCTGGCTGCCGGGCACCGAGCAGAACGTCGCGCAGGAGGCGATGAAGCACAACGTCAAGCAGCTCGACCCGCGCTTCTCCGCCTGCAACTACCTGGCGCTCGACACCCTCGCCGGCCTGCTGGCCGAGCAGGGCAACGTCGAGGAGGGCTTCGACGTCAACCAGTACTTCCAGCCCAAGCCGATCCTCAAGGTGATGAAGGACAACCCCGACCTCTTCGCCGACCTGCCGCCCGTCCCGGACGCCGCGGCGATCGACGGCGGGTACGTCTTCGAGCGCGACGCGGCCGCCGAGGCATGTCCGTCGTGACCACGCCTCCTACTGAGAAGCAGGCCACGGCCACGGCCGCCCCCGCCAAGGGGCGGCCGTGGCCGGGCGGGCGACCGCCGGGGCGGCAGCGCCCCCGCCGGCGCGGCGGGGCCAACACCCCGGCCGCCCGCGCGGTCTCCGCCCTGTGGTTCCTCACCCCGCTCGCGCTGCTCGTCGTGGTGTGGCTGGCGGTCGTCGCGGTCGTGGACCCCCCGCTACGGGTCTTCCCCCAGGTCGGCGACGTGCTCGCGGCGCTGGGCGACATGTGGTCCAGCGGCGACCTCTTCGACCACCTCGGCGCGAGCCTGCGCCGCATGGCCATCGGCGCCGTGATCGCCATCGCCACCGCCCTGCCCTTCGGCATCGCGCTCGGCTCCAGCGCCGCGCTGTCCGCGTTCTTCTCCCCGCTGCTGCGGTTCTCCGTGGCGCTCGCGGGCATCGCCTGGATACCCGTCGCCACCCTGTGGTTCGGCTACGGCGACCGGGCCGTGATCTTCATCGTGTGGAACGCGATGTTCTTCGCGATCACGTACAACGCGATGCTCGGCGTCCGGCAGATACCGATCCAGCTGCTGCGCGCCGCGCGCAGCATGGGCACGACGCGGCTGCGGATGTTCTGGGAGGTGCTGCTGCCCGGCGCGCTGCCCAGCGTCGTCACCGGGCTGCGGGTCGGCCTCGGCTACGGCTGGCGGGGGCTGGTCGCCGCCGAGATCATCGCGAGCAACGCCGGCCTCGGCTACGCCCTGTTCCAGGCGCAGAAGTACTTCCAGACCGACGTGATCATCGCCTCGATGGTCATCATCGGCGTGCTCTGGCTGCTGATGGACCGGCTGATGCTGGCCCCGCTGGAGAAGCGCACGGTGGAGCGCTGGGGCATGACGAAGGCGGGGAGCTGATGTCCTCCAACACGGCTGACACGGCTGACACGGTGAAGTCCGCCCGGGGCGGGCCCGCGGGGCGTACGCCGCGCAGGAGCGGCGCCCGCCCCGGCGTGGTCCGCGCCCGGAAGGTCTGGCTCTGGCTCACCCGCCGCCCCTCGTTCCGCACCCTCGGCCCGTTCGTGCCGGTCGTCGCGCTGTGGTGGCTGGTGGCGGAGATGGGCGTCTTCGACGAGGCGTTCTTCGTCGGCCCGCCGCGGGTGGTCGAGGAGTTCGGCGAGCTGATGGAGAAGGGCATCCTGCCCGGCTACCTCACGGACTCGCTGACCAGGCTGGCGTACGGCGTCGGCTTCGGCCTGGCCATCGGTCTGCCGATGGGCTTCGTGATCGCGATGTTCGCGAAGGTGCGCCGGTTCTTCTGGCCGATCCTGCTGTTCTTCCAGGCGGTGGCCGACATCGCCTGGCTGCCGATCGTGATCGTGTGGTTCGGCTTCAGCCTCACCGCGGTCACCTTCGTGATCGTCTACACGATCGTCTTCCCGCTGATGCTGAGCGTCGTCGCGGGCGTGGAGCAGGTGCCGCGCGAACTGCTGCGCGCGGCGCGCAGCCTCGGCGCGAGCCGGCTGCGGGTGTTCTTCGAGGTCATCCTCCCGGGCGCGCTGCCGTCCGTGGCGGGCGGCGTCCGCACCGGTCTCGGCTACGGCTGGCGGGCCCTGGTCGCCGCCGAGATCATCGTCGGCACCAGCGGCGTCGGCTTCATGATGTTCGACGCCCGCCGGGTGGGCGACATCAGCCAGGTGTTCCTGGGCATGGCAGTGCTGGGAGTCCTGTGGTACGCGCTCGACGCCATGGTCCTGGCGCCGTTCGAGCGGGCCACCGTCGAGCGGTGGGGCATGGTACGGAGTTTGGAGGCCGACGGATGACGGCGCTGGAGATCACCGGACTGCACAAGAACTACGTCGACTCGTACAGCGGCGAGGAGGTCACCGCCATCGGCGACGTCTCGTTCAGCGTCGACGAGGGCGAGTTCGTCTCCGTGCTCGGCCCGAGCGGCTGCGGCAAGACGACGGTGCTGAACATCGTCGCGGGGTTCGTGAACCTCACGGAGGGATCGGTCGTCGTGGACGGCCGGGAGGTCGGCGGGCCCGGCCCGGACCGCGGGGTGGTGTTCCAGAGCCACGCGCTCTTCCCGTGGAAGACGGTGCTCGGCAACGTGGTCTTCGGGCTGCGGATGAAGGGCGTGCCGCGCGCCGAACGGGACGCGAAGGGCAAGGAGTTCCTGGAGCTGGTCGGGCTCGGCGGCTTCGAGCACAAGTACCCGCACGAACTGTCCGGCGGCATGCAGCAGCGCCTCGGCGTCGCGCGCGTGCTGGCCAACGAGCCGGCCGTGATGCTGATGGACGAGCCGTTCGCCAGCATCGACGCGCAGACGCGGCGCAAGCTGCAGGAGGACCTGACCCGCATCTTCGAGAAGCGGCACCCGACGGTCTTCTTCGTCACCCACGACGTCGACGAGGCGGTGTTCCTCTCCGACCGGGTCGTGGTGCTGTCCCAGCGCCCGAGCCGGGTGCGGGAGATCGTCACGGTCGACCTGCCGCGGCCGCGGGAGTGGCGTACGGCGGTGGAGCTGCCGGAGTTCCGGGCGATCGCGAACCGGGTCAACGAGCTGCTCGTGGACGACGAGGCCGCGCAGGACGACGGTACCGACGACGGTTCTGGAGGTGGGAACGATGGCGACGGAGCGGCAGTCGCTGGCGTTTAGGACGCTGCGCAGCCCCACGGTCCGCCGGCTGCTCATCCTGGTCCTGCTCATCGTCGCGTACCAGGTGTGGCTGACCGTCCAGGCGGGCGGCAAGGTCGACCCGGCGGTGGGCGACGAGCGCGACATGCGCGGACGCTTCTCCGCCGACGTCGAGCTGGGCTTCCCGCCGGAGCGCTACCACATTCTGCAGATGCAGAAGCACGGCCGCATCGCCGGAACGGACGGCAACGTCGTGCACCTGCGCGGCGTGGCGCCCGCCGGGGTGGACGCGCTGGCGCGGGAGTACTGGATCGAGCGCATCCTGCCGCCGGAGGACGAGAGGTAGGCGGCACGCGCCGAAAGCCGGAGCCCGTACGCACCCTCCTGGTCGGGTGCGTACGGGCTCCCTCTGCGCGGAACGTCCGTTCAGCTCACGTCCGGCTCAGCTCCAGGTGCGGTCCCAGGCGGGGTTGTCGTTCCACTCCTTGGTCGGCGCGAACAGCTTCTCGCCCTTCGCGAGGTGCTTGGCCATCTCCTTCTCGTCCAGCTCCACGCCCAGGCCGGGCGCGTCGGTCACGTGGTAGAAGCCGTCCTTCAGCAGCGGCTCGCCGCCCGCCATCAGGTCGTTCCAGAACTTCACGTCGCTGGCGTGGTACTCCAGGCAGACGAAGTTCTCGGTGGCGGCGGCGATGTGCGCGCTGGCCATCGCGCCGATCGGGGAGCCCGCGTAGTGCAGCGGCATCGCCATGCCCTTCTCGCGCGCGTAGTCGCCGATGCGCTTGGTCTCCAGGATGCCGCCGGCGGTCGCCGGGTCCGGCTGGACCAGGTCGACGGCGCCCTCGTCGACGAGCGTACGGAACGCCTCAAGACCGTACATGTCCTCGCCGGTCATCGTGGGCACGTTGACGGCCTTCGTGATCTCCTTCCAGTCGTCGGTGCGGAACCACGGCACCAGGTCCTCCAGCCAGGCGAGGTTGTAGCGCTCGAAGCGGTTCGCCAACCGGATCGCGGTGTTGACGTCGAAGTGGCCGAAGTGGTCCATACCCATCGGGATGTCGTACCCGACGGCGTCGCGCACCGCCTCCACGTACTCCGCCATGGCGTCGAGGCCCTTGTCGGTGACCTGCACCATGGTGAGCCCGTGCTCGGTCATGCCGTAGCCGCCGGGAGTGCCGTCGTACTGCTGCAGGTTGTCGTTCCACAGGCCCTTGCCGACGACCGCGCCCTCCACGTCCTGCACGATTTCCAGACCGAGGTCCATCTTGAGGAACGTGAACCCCATCTCCACGCGCTCCTTCATGCGCTGCGCGTACTCGCCCGGGTCCTCGGACTCGGTGGTGTCGGTGTAGAGGCGTATCTTTTTCCGGTACGCGCCGCCGAGCATCTGGAACACCGGCACGCCGTACGCCTTGCCCGCGAGGTCCCACAGCGCCATCTCGACACCCGAGACGCCGCCGCCGCGGCGGCCGTGGTTGCCGAACTGCTTGAGGCGTTTGAAGAGCATCTCGACGTTGCACGGATTCTCGCCGAGCAGTCTGCTCTTCAGCTCCAGCGCGTAGCGTTTGTCGGCGTCGTCGCGTACCTCACCCCAGCCGGAGATGCCCTGGTTGGTGTCGATGCGGACGATGGGGCTGGTGAACGGCACGCCCTCCAGCACCGCCACCCGCAGGTCCGTGATCTTCAGCTTGCTCGGCTTCGAGGCCCTGCTGACTTTCTGGGTGAGGAACTCGACCTGTTCTTCGGCCGGTCGGAATGCGAGTGCGCCGAGCCCGAGACCGCCTGCGGCGGTGGCCGCCCCGAGTCCCAGTACGTGACGCCTGGAACGCTTGGCGGGGCTGTTCTCGGATTCCTGCATCTGTGCGTCCTCCATAAGGATTCCGGAAATTCTGCGGGATCACCCTAGAGGCGGGTGTGCGGGGGTGGGAGCGGTCCCGCAGCGTAGGTTCCGTATGCATTCATCAGGAAAGCGAATGGGTGCAGGAAAGACCCCTGGATTCGCTTCGCGAATGGGGGTATCCGCAAGTCGCCCTTAACGGCGGGGCAGCCGCCTACGTACGCTGCGCGCAACCCCCTGACTTCGGCGCACCACGCCCGGCGTACCAGCTGTACGTGCCGCGTACGACACGGCGCGCGGCACGCGCCACCGCACCATCAGGCAGCCGGCAGAGCACGGAAAGCGAAGGTGACGTATGGAATCCCCCGCGCACGACGGCAGTTCGCGCCGCTCGTTCCTCAAACGCGGCTCGACGGCCGCCGCGGCCGCGGCGATCGGCGCCTCGGCCGGCGCCGCGGGCACGGCGTTCGCCGCTCCGGGCCCCGGCGGCCCCGGCGGCCCGGGCGGCCCCGGTGGCCCCGGCACCCCGTTCCCGCAGCTGAACTGGCCCGACGACGTCCGCGAAGGCCCCGACACCCCCAAGCTCTGCCAGTGGATGTCCCGCAACCCCGACGAGGCCACCGTCCGCCGCTGGCGGCAGGCCGGCATCACCGGCGCGCTCGTCACCGACGTGCCCGACGTGCCCTGGGACGCCGCCGAACTGCGCGCGGACCGCGAGCGCGTCGAGGACATGGGCATGCACGTGACCGCGTACCTCATCAGCGCGCCCGACGCGGTGGTGCGCGGCGAGGACGGCCGGGACCAGGCCATCGAGGACATCAAGACCTCGCTGCGTGCGGCGGGCGAGGCCGGCATAGGCGTCGTCGAATACAACTGGTACGTCCACCGGCTGAAGGAGGGCTACTACGAGGAGATCGACGAGACCGACCGCATCGGCGCCGGCTACACCGCCTTCGACCTCGACCACGAGGTGGACGGCGTCAAGGTCCGCGACCTCCCCCGCCCCGACGGCGTGCCCGCCTTCACCCGCGAGGAACTGTGGGAGCACTACGAGCACTTCCTGCGCGAGGTCATGCCGGTCGCCGAGGAGTCCGGGGTGCGCATGGCCGTGCACCCCAACGACCCGCCCGCCGCGATCAGCCGCGGCAACCCGCAGATCATGGCCTCGGTCGCGGACTGGCGGCGGATGGTCGAGACCGTCGACAGCCCGTCGAACGGCATGACCGTGCACGCGGGCGTCACAGCGGAGGTCGGCTTCGACTCCGTCGACTTCCTGCGCTGGATGAGCCGCAAGGACCGGGTCAACCACATCCACTACCGCAACGTGCGGGTCGACAAGCCGCGGGTGAAGTACGCGGAGGTCTTCCCCGACACCGGCGAGACCGACATGTTCGGCTTCATGCGCCAGCTCGTCCGCGCCGGCTACCCGCGCGGCATCCTCGCCGAACACCCGCGGGCCAACGACTTCGACCGCGAGAACGGCTCCGACCAGAGCAACCAGTACGCGGACGTGGGCGGCGGCGGCCACGGCATGGAGCTGTACGACACCGGCTACGCCCGGGCGATGATGCAGGCCGCCCTGATCATGGAACGCGGCCGGTTCGGGCGCGGCGACGACGAGCGGTGAGCGCACTGCTCTTCGAGGACGCCGCGCGGGCGGCGCTGCGCCGCGGCGTGGACGCGGTCGCGGACGCGGCCCGGGTCACGCTGGGCCCGCGCGGCCGGCTGGTGGTGCTGGGCGGCGGTACGGTCCCGGGTCGGGCCGGGTCCCGTACCGGCCGTCCGGGTCCCGGCGCCGGCCCCGACCGCTCCGGGTCCGGCGCCGGGACCGCCACGGGGTCCGGCACCGGGGCCGGCGCGGGGGCCGGTGCCGCCGCCGGCTTCCGGGCCGGCGCCGCCGCCGGCCCCGTCGCCACCCGCGACGGGGCCACCGTGGCGGCCGCCGCGGCCGACGCCGTCCGGCTCTCCGACCCGTACGCGCACCTCGGCGCCGCCCTCGCCCGCCAGGCCGCCGACCGCACCCGCCGCGCCGCCGGCGACGGCACGACGACCACCGTCGTCCTCACCCAGGCGCTGTTCGCGGCCGGGCTGCGCGCCGTGACCGCCGGCGCCGACCCGGTGGCCGTACGGCGCGGCCTCGACGCCGCCGCGGCGGCGGCCGCCGCGCACCTGACCGGCACCGCCCGCCCCCTGGCCGGCGGCTCCGCCGACGGCGAGCGGGACACCGCGAAGGTGGCCGCCGCGGCGGCCCGCGACCCCGAGGTGGGCGAGCTGGTCGCCCGCGCCTTCGCCAAGGCCGGCCGGAACGCGGCGGTCTCCGTGCAGGAGGCGCATGTGGCGGGCGTGGAGCTGGAGTTCGCGGACGGGCTGCGGCTGGACCGCGGCTTCCTCAGCCCGCTGATGATGACCCACCCCGAGCAGGGCACGGCGGTGCTGGAGGACCCGTACGTCCTGCTGCACCACGGGCGGATCGCCGGGCCCGGCGACCTGCTGCCGGTCATGGAGCGGGTCGCGGCCACCGGCCGCCCGCTGCTGGTCGTCGCCGACTCCGTGCAGCAGGACGCGCTCGCCGCGCTGGTCGCCAACCGGCTGCGCGGCACCCTGCTCGCCGCGGCCGTCCCCGCGCCCGCGCTCGGCGCGCGGCGGCTGGCGCACCTGGAGGACCTGGCGGCGCTGACGGGGGCGGAGGTGGTGCTGCCGGAGAAGGGCATGCTGCTGAGCCGCACGGAGCTGCCGTCGCTGGGGCGGGCCGAGCGGGTGGTCGTGACCCGGCGTACGACGACGGTGACGCGGGCGCCGGAGGCCGGGGCGGGCGTCGCCGCGGCGGTCGCGCGGCGGGTGGCGCACCTGGAGCACGCCCTGGCCGGGGCGGAGTCCGACTTCGACCGGGAGGTGCTGGAGCTGCGGCTGGCCCGGCTGACGGGCGGCGTGGCGGTGCTGCGGGTCGGCGGCGCCACGGACCCGGAGCGCGCGGAGCGCCGGGAGCGCGTCGCCGGTGCGGTGGCGGCGGTACGGGCGGCGCTCGCGGAGGGCGTCGCGCCGGGCGGCGGCACGGCGCTGGCGGCGGCGCGGAGCGCGGTGGACGAGTTGCTGGGCGGCGGGACGGCGCGGGAGACCCCGCCCGCGTACGCGGGGTCCGCCGCCGTCGGGTCTGGTTCCGCGGGGTCGGCTTCCGCCGGGTTGTCCGCCGACGAGCGGGCGGGCGCGCTCGCCGTACGGGCCGCGCTCGCGGCGCCGCTGCGCCAGCTCGCCGACAACGCCGGCGCGGACGGGGCGTACGTCGTGGCCGGGACGGAGGGGCTGCCGCCGGGCCACGGCTGGAACGCGGACACCGGCACGTACGGCGACCTGCCGGCGGCCGGCGTGCTGGACCCGGTGCGCGTGCCCCGTACCGCGCTGGAGAACGCCGCCTCGGTGGCGGGGCTGATGCTGACCGCGGGTGCGCTGGTGGTGGACCGGGCGCCGCGCGACCCGGACGCGGTCAGCTGGCGCCGCCGGGGCCACGGCCACCACCACGGCCACGGCCACCACCACGGCCACGGGCACGGCCACGGGCACGGGCACGCGCACTGACGGGCCGCGGGCCCGTGCCCCGGCCGTACGCGCTCCCCGCGCGCGGGCGCCCGCCCACCCCGTGTCGGCGGTGTGCAGCACAATGGTCCGCGGACGACGAAAGGGCGGTGCCATGACGGTGTGGGACGAGCTGGTCGGGCAGGAGCGGGTCGGCGAGCAGCTGGCCGCCGCCGCCCGGGCCGCCGACGCCCGGGTCACCGCCGAGGGGACGGCCCCCGGCGGCACCCGCGCCGCAGCCGGACACGCCGCAGCCGGACACGCCGCCGACGTCCACCCCGCCGAGGTCGCCGACCTGCCCGCCGGCTCCGCGATGACGCACGCCTGGCTGTTCACCGGCCCGCCGGGCGCCGGCCGGGCGACGGCGGCGCGCGCGTTCGCCGCCGCCCTCCAGTGCGTCGGCCCGGACCGTGCGACGGCCGCCGGCGGGCCCGGGTGCGGCTTCTGCGACGGCTGCCACACCGCCCTCGTCGGCACCCACGCCGACGTCAGCGTCATCGCCACCGACCTCCTCACCATCGGCGTCAAGGAGACCCGCGAGCTGGTCCGCCGCGCCCAGCTCGCCCCCTCCGGCGGGCGCTGGCAGGTCATCGTCGTCGAGGACGCCGACCGCCTCACCGAAGGCGCCGGCAACGTGCTGCTGAAGGCCATCGAGGAGCCCGCGCCCCGCACGGTGTGGCTGCTGTGCGCGCCGTCGCTGGAGGACGTGCTGCCCACGATCCGCTCCCGCTGCCGCCACCTCTCCCTCGGCACCCCCGCCGTCGCGGCGGTCGCGGCCGTCCTCGTACAGCGCGACGGGATCACCCCCGCGGTCGCCGAGTCCGCGGCCCGGGCCGCCCAGGGCCACATCGGCCGCGCCCGCCGCCTGGCCACCGACGAGCGCGCCCGCGAGCGGCGCGCGGCGGTGCTGCGGATCCCGCTGCGCGTCGAGGACATCGGCGGCTGCCTGCGCTCCGCGCAGGAGCTGGTGGACGTCGCGGCGGACGCGGCCAAGGAGCAGGCCGAGGAGACGGACGAGCAGGAGACGGAGGAGATGCGCACGGCGCTGGGGGCGCAGCCCGGCGGCCGCATGCCGCGCGGCACGGCGGGCGTGATGAAGGACCTGCAGGAGCGGCAGAAGCGGCGGGCGACGCGCAGCCAGCGCGACAGCCTCGACCTGGCCCTCACGGACCTCGCCGGCTTCTACCGCGACGTGCTCGCGCTCCAGCTGGGCGCGGTGGCGGACCCGTCGCTGCTGCCGTGCGCGGACGTGGGGGACGGGCTGCGGCGGACGGCGGAGGGCAGCACGCCGGAGCTGACGCTGCGGCGGCTGGACGCGATCATGGAGTGCCGGGAGGCGCTGGAGCGGAACGTGGCGCCGCTGCTGGCGCTGGAGGCGATGACGGTGACGCTGCGCAAGCCGTAGAGCCGCAGCCGCGACCGCGGCCGTACGCACGTCACCCGTACGGGGCGAGGGCGACCCGGCGCCCGCCGTACCCCGGCGGATACGCTCAGCGCATGGACTTCCGCAGCCTGTTCCGCAGGGCCGTGCCCGGCACCGCGCTGGTGGTGCTGATCGCCGCCGCCGGGTGCGACTCCGCCGGATCCGACGACGCCGGCAGCGGCGGCCAGGGCGGCGGTGCCGACGCCGCCCGCGCCGGCAGCGTCAGCCGCGTGCTCGAACCGCTCCCGGAGCAGATCCCCGCGGACCTCCGGCCGTACTACGAACAGCAGCTGCGCTGGACCGACTGCACCGACGCCCCCGGCTTCGAGTGCGCCACCCTGCGCGTACCGCTGGACTACGCCAGCCCCGGCGACCGCGAGGACGTGGAGCTGGCGGTGGCCCGCAAGCCGGCCGAGAACTCCGCCGAGAGCCTCGGCTCGCTGCACGTCAACCCGGGCGGCCCGGGTGCCTCGGCGATCGAGTTCCTGCAGAACTTCGCCGGCGTCGGCTACCCCGAGGAGGTCCGCGCGCGCTACGACATCGTGGCCGCCGACCCCCGCGGCGTGGGCCGGAGCGAGCCGGTGGAGTGCCTGACGGACGCGGAGTTCGAGAAGCACACCCAGGTCGACGCGACACCCGACGACGAGCGCGAGGTCGAGGCGCTGACCGCCGCCTTCGAGCACTTCGCGGAGGGCTGCGAGAAGCGCGCGGGCAAGCTGCTCGGCCACGTCTCGACGGCGGAGGCGGCCCGGGACATGGACGTGCTCCGCGCCGTCCTCGGCGACAGGAAGCTGACGTACGTCGGCGCCTCGTACGGCACCATGCTCGGCGCCACCTACGCGGGCCTCTTCCCGCACCGCGCCGGCCGCCTGGTCCTCGACGGCGCCATGGACCCCTCCCTCACCTCCCGGCAGCTGAACCTCGACCAGAACGCCGGCTTCACCACCGCCTTCGACGCCTTCGCCGAGGACTGCGTCCAGCGCGCGGACTGCCCCCTCGGCACCGACAGCGCCGAGGACGCGGGCAAGCAGCTCCGCGCGTTCCTCGACCGCCTCGACGCCGAGCCGGTCCCGACCGGCGAGCAGCGGCGGCTGGGCGAGTCGCTGGCGACGATGGGCGTGCTGATGGCGATGTACCAGGAGGACTTCTGGCCGCAGCTGCGCGGCGCGCTGACGGACGCGATGGAGCGCAAGGACGGCAGCGGGCTGCTGGCGCTGGCGGACATGTACTACGAGCGGGAGCCGGACGGCTCGTACGGCAGCATGATGTACGGCTTCGCCGCCGTGAACTGCATCGACCAGCCGGCCCCGTTCGACAGCCCGGCCGACGTCGAGGAGCTGGTCCCGGACTTCGAGGCGGCCTCCCCGGTCTTCGGCCGCGACTTCGCCTGGGCGGCCCTGAACTGCGCCGACTGGCCGGTCGCCGCCACCGGCGAGGCCAACCGCATCGAGGCGGCGGGCACCCCGCCGATCCTGGTCGTCGGCACGACCCGGGACCCGGCGACGCCGTACGTGTGGGCGGAGAGCCTGGCGGCGCAGCTGGAGGAGGGCGTGCTCCTGACGTACGAGGGCGACGGCCACACGGCGTACGCCCGGGGCAACGCCTGCATCGACGACGCGGTCGACACCTTCCTCCTGGCCGGCACCCCGCCCGAGGACGGCAAACGCTGCAAGTAACCCCGCCGCCCCGCCCCCGGCCCACACCCGGAACCGAGTACAGAGGACCCCCGGGATCTGTGTAAACTTGTCGTCGTTGCCCGGGCCCCGGCCCGCAACCCCGCCGCCTTAGCTCAGTCGGCCAGAGCGACGCACTCGTAATGCGTAGGTCAAGGGTTCGATTCCCTTAGGCGGCTCCACTGAACCCCAGGTCAGATGTGCTCTGACCTGGGGTTTTGTCATTCGCTTCTGATGGAGTGATCCGTGTGTTCCGGGCCGCTTGCCCATGGATGTCGAGGTACGGGCATGTGCTGACGTCCGATTTCGGGTACCCGGGAACGGTGACAAGAAGCGGCAGGCCGCCGCGTATGCGGCCCTGCCACGGTGCACGAAGGAGGACATATGAGCTCCGGCCGGATTCCCGTCCTGAAGAGGATTTCCGACTCGCAGCAGGTACTCACGGCCGCCGCCGACGACGTCCGGGGCCGGAAGGTCATCGACCGGACGGGGAACGAAATCGGCAAGGTCCGCGATCTGCTGGTGGACGAAGGCGAGCACCGGGTCCGCTTCCTCCTCCTGGAGCACGGCGGGTTCCTCGGTATCGGCGAGCGGAAGAGCTACGTCCCGGTCGAGGCCGTCGCCGATGTCACCGAGAACCGGGTGCACATCGACCGCACCGGGGAGCAGGTGGCCGACGCGCCGCGGTACGATCCGGAACTCGTGGACTGGGGTGAGTACTACGAGCGCGTCTACAGCCACTACGGCTACCCGCCGTTCTGGGGCCCGGGCTATGTGTACCCGCCGTTCCCGCCCCATCGGCCCTGAAGAGCCCCGACGAGGAAGCGCAGCATGCCGGCGTCCCTCCGCTAGGCGGCGCGGACCGCGTGCACCGTCTTGGGGCCGATGGCGTCCCGGATCCCGTCGCCGAGGATGTTGAACGACAGGGTGTCAGCAGCGGCGCGCCGCCGGGGAACGCGAACAGCCACGGCGCGACCGTGTAGTAGTCGATGGCCTGTTGCGGGGCGACTCCCCACGCCGGGTGCCGGGTGGTACCCCGAGCCCGAGGAAGGACAGGCTGGCGGAGAAACCGACCGGCACTCCGCGGCGATGGTGACCTGACCGAACTCGCTGAGCACGTCCGAGCCCGGCAGCCCTTGCAGGACTCGGTCGACGCCGCGCGATCCGAGGTCGATGACCGTCGCCTCGGTGCCGGACAAGCCGACGTCCTCGACACGCCACTCGGTCACCTTCACCACCGGCACCCCGGTCCTGGCCGATGATGACGCTGACGGGCTGCCGCTCTCCCGTCCGAGGCAGGCCGAGCCGATCGGCCAGATCGTCATCGATGGTGCTGGACGAGGCTCCGGTGTCGAGGGCGAACAGGAAGGGGCCCTCCCCCCCGGGATGCGGATCGGCACCAGCGCCATCGTCTGCTTGTGCCGCTCGACCACCTCCAGTGGGACCTCCCGGGCTCCGGCCGGCGACGCCGAGGTCCGCGGGTCGTCGGAGGCGTCGTCGGTGCTGCGGACGTCCACGCAGGCCGCCAGCAGCACCGCCGCGAGGCCGGCAGCAGCTATCCGGAGGCCGCGACCGGCCGCGCCGGACCCGCGACGTGGCGTACCGCATGCTCACCCCTGTCGTGGTGGAGCTCTCGTGGTGGAAGAGGACACGCCCGCGCTCCGGGCGAACCGTGCCCCACGCTCATGCTCCGCGGGTACCCATAGGCGCCGGCCGCCACCGGCGCCCGCTCGGGATGACTGATCCCCCCGCAACCGGGCACTCCGGCAGGGGCCTGAGGCAGCGATGGAGAAGGAATGGGCGATGGAGGTCATCGGGCAGTGGGCACCGGCGCAGTTCGTGGCGGCCCCGGAGAGACTGCGGCTCGACGCCGAGGTCGTCGACTACGTGCTGCTGGGGCTGTACTTCGTGTTCGTGCTGGGCATCGGCTTCATGGCCAGGCGGTCGATCTCCAGCAGCCTGGACTTCTTCCTCTCCGGCAGATCCCTGCCGGCCTGGGTGACGGGCCTGGCGTTCATCGCCGCCAACCTCGGCGCGATCGAGATCATCGGCATGTCGGCCAACGGCGCCCAGTACGGCATGCCGACCATGCACTACTTCTGGATCGGCGCGGTCCCGGCGATGCTGTTCCTCGGCGTCGTGATGATGCCCTTCTACTACGGCTCGAAGGTGCGCAGCGTGCCGGAGTTCATGCTGCGCCGCTTCGGCCCGGGCGCACACCTGGTCAACGGGGTCAGCTTCGCGGTCGCCCAGATCCTCATCGCCGGCATCAACCTGTTCCTGCTCGGCACCGTCGTCAACGCGCTCCTGGGCTGGCCGCTGTGGGTGTCGGTGTGCGCCGCCGCGGCCATCGTGCTGAGCTACACCGCGCTCGGCGGCCTGTCCGCGGCCATCTACAACGAGGTGCTGCAGTTCTTCGTCATCGTCGCCGGCCTGCTGCCGCTGACCGTCGCGGGGTTGAACAAGGTCGGCGGCTGGGACGGGCTGACCGACAGGATCGCTGGCAGCCCTGGCGGCGCCGAGCAGACGTCGGCGTGGCCGGGCACCGAGCTCACCGGCTTCTCCAGCAGCGTGCTGGGCGTGGTGGGCATCGTCTTCGGCCTCGGCTTCGTGCTGTCCTTCGGCTACTGGACGACGAACTTCGTCGAGGTGCAGCGGGCGATGGCGTCGCGGAGCATGTCGGCGGCGCAGCGGACGTCGATCATCGGCGCGTTCCCGAAGATGTTCATCCCGTTCATCGTCGTCGTGCCCGGGATGATCGCCGGGGTGGCGACCTCGGAGCTGTCCGCCTTCAAGCGGACCGGCGAGGGGGACGTCGACTACAACGACGCCCTCCTGCTGCTGATGCGCGACCTGCTGCCCAACGGCATCCTCGGCGTAGCGCTGGCCGGGCTGCTGGCCTCCTTCATGGCCGGCATGGCGGCCAACCTCAGCTCCTTCAACACCGTCTTCACGTACGACATCTGGCAGTCGTACGTGGTCCGGGACCGGCCGGACGACTACTACCTGCGGATGGGCTCCTGGGTGACCGCCGGCGCCACCGCGGGCGCGGTCGGCACGGCGTTCATCGCCGCCGGCTACGAGAACCTGATGGACTACCTGCAGCAGCTGTTCTCGTTCTTCAACGCCCCGCTGTTCGCCACGTTCATCCTCGGCATGTTCTGGAAGCGGATGACGCCCACCGCGGGCTGGCTGGGCCTGGTCCTCGGCACCGCGACGGCGGTGACCGTCTTCTTCCTCAATGAGAACGGCGTCATCAGTCTCTCCGGGCAGGGCGCCAGCTTCGTCGGCGCCGGGGCGGCGTTCGTGGTGGACGTGGTGGTCAGCGTCCTGGTCAGTCGGAAGACCCGGCCCAAGGCGGAGGAGGAGCTGACCGGCCTGGTCTACTCCCTGACCCCGCGGGAGAACCTGCGCGCCGCCACCACCGGTGCGGACGCCGGCTGGTACCGGCGGCCGGGGCTGCTGGCGTCGATCGCCCTGGTCCTCATCGTCGCTCTCAACATCGTCTTCGGTTGAAACGGAGGCTCGTACCCATGCCCACGCCCGTACCCGCGGAGCGGAACCGGCGCGAGCGCCGCGCCGCCCGCGCCTTCGACATCAGGGTGGTCATCGCGTCACTGCTGGCCGTATACGGCGCCGTCCTCACCGTGCTGGGGCTGACCGACCCCTCCGAGGACACCGAGCGGGCCGCCGGCCTGCACCTCAATCTGTGGTCCGGCGTCGGCATGCTCGCCGTCGCCGCGGCGTTCCTGTTGTGGACACGGCTGCGGCCGGTCCGTATCCCGCCCGAGGAGGACCCGGAGGCCGACCCGCGCGGCGGCGGCGACGCCGGCCGGGACGAACCTTCGTGACCGGCCGCCCCGTGCCCGTACTCAGACCCTGAGGCGGACATGTCGCCGTCGGCGCCTGCTTCGCCGCAGTGCGTTGACGCAGCAGCGGGCCGCCGGCGACCGCCCGGACGACGAGGCGCTCTCCCCGCGGCTGCCGGGCCGACCGGCCCGCCGGCCGGTGACCGGTGCAGCCGTTGATCGTCGCGGAACTCGTCTTCGCCGCACCCCTGTCCGCCCGGCTGTCCGGCCTCCGGCTCGGACACCGCGAGTGGGCCGGGGACGGTCGCGCCCGCGCTCACCCTCGCGTGGGCGACGGCCCGCCCGCACGGCGGCCGTGCGGGCGGTGGTCAGGGGTGCCGGCCCGCCTTGACCGCGGACACCTCGAAGACGCCGCCGCACACCCGGAAGGAGTCCGCGTCGGTGCACATCGCCCAGGTGGAACCCGGCGGGTATGCCTGCACCCGGTCGGCGGGCCGGAGGCAGGGCTTGTCGGAGACGCCCTTGTTGACGGTGTGCAGGGTCGCGTAGGCGCTCTTGCCGGGCGTGAGTTCGACCGCGGGGCGCTCGGGTCCGGAGCGTTTGGCCGGTTCGCCGATGCGCTCGCCGGAGGCGTCCAGCAGCGTGACGCCCGGGTAGCCGTCGAGCAGGCAGTCCTGAGCACCGGTGTTGGTGAACACCAGCGGCACGTACAGGTTGCCGGCGCCCGGCGAGACGCGGCCGAGGGACAGCTCCAGGCGGTCGCGGGTGCAGCGGGGCGGGCCGGGAGATACCGTGGGCGGCTTCGCGGAGTCGTCGTGCGTGGCCGAATCCGAGGGTTCGGCGGACTTGGAGTCCGTGGGCCGCGGGGACTTCGTCCCCTCCGGCGTGGAGGTGGCCGTACGGGGCGGGGAGACGTCCCCGCCCCGGTCCCCGCCGCCGTCGTTGCCGCAGGCCGCGACAGCGGCGAAGGTGGCGAGGACGGTGCCGGCCAGCGGCTGCCGCCCGAAGCGGGAGGGCCGCCGGCGGTGGCTGGAGCACCGCATGAGGTGTCCTTCCACAGTGTGTCGGTCGGGCAGGACAACTGCCGCGTTCCCTGTCCGGTGGGGGGTGACACGTGCCCGGCGCTCACGCGCCCGTGAAGATCTCCCCCGTACCGTCTCGTCGGCCGTCGCCGTCGTGTCGGCCGTTCCGTCGTCCTGCGCCACGATCAGCAGGCCTGCTCCCCGGTCTCGATCCGGTAGCGCCGCACGCCCGTGGGCGGCCCGGCGAACCGGACGCCCAGCGGCCACGGCCCGGATGAACGACCAGCGCCAGCGCCTGCACGGCGCCGGCGAGGGCCACCAGCCGGCCGGACGACGCGATGTCGTGGGACATGCCTCACTCCTTCGCGGACGGCCGCGGGGCGGTGCCGGTGCCGATGTGGCCGCCGCTGAGGAAGCGGGCCGTGTTGACCAGGCCGACCAGGCTGAACGCCTGCGGGGTGTTGCCCAGCTGCCGACCGACGCGCGGGTCGTACTGCTCGCTGAGCAGTCCCACGTCGTTGCGCAGCGCCAGCAGCCGCTCGAAGAGCACCTCGGCCTCCTCGGCGCGGCCGATGCCGTGCAGGGCGTCGGCCAGCCAGAAGGTGCAGGCGAGGAAGGTGCCCTCGCCGCCCGGCAGGGCGTCGACGCCGCCGTCGGACCCGGGGTCGTAGCGGCGCAGCAGCCCGTCCTCGGACAGCTCCCGCCGCACGGCCTCGACCGTGCCCCGGATCCGGGGGTCGTGCCACGGCAGGAAGCCGACCCGGGGCAGGAGCAGCAGCGCGGCGTCCAGCCCGCGGGAGCCGTAGAACTGGGTGAAGGTGTTGCGGCCGGCGTCGTAGCCGCGGGCGCACACCTCGGCGTGGATGGTCTCGCGCAGGGTCCGCCAGCGCTCCACCGGTCCGGGCAGGCCGTGCCGGCGGACGGTGTGCACGGCCCGGTCGGCGGCGGCCCAGGCCATGACCTTGGAGTGGACGAAGTGCCGGCGCGGGCCGCGTACCTCCCACAGTCCGTTGTCCGGATCCCGCCAGCGGCCCTCCAGGTGGTCCAGCAGGGCGCGCTGCAGGTCCCAGGCGGAGTCGTACGGGGCGAGGCCGGAGTCCCGGGCCAGGTGGAGGGTGTCGAGGACCTCGCCCCAGACGTCCAGCTGGAGTTGCCCGGCGGCGGCGTTGCCGATGCGTACGGGGGCGGAGCCCGCGTAGCCGGAGAGCCAGTCGAGGGTCTGCTCGGGCAGCCGCCGGGTGCCGTCGAGGCCGTACATGATGCGGAGCTTCGACGGGTCTCCCGCGACGGCGCGCAGCAGCCACTCGCGCCAGGCCGCGGCCTCCTCGACGTAGCCGGTGCCGAGCAGCGCCTGCAGGGTGAAGGCGGCGTCGCGGAGCCAGCAGTAGCGGTAGTCCCAGTTGCGTACGCCGCCGAGCCGCTCGGGCAGCGAGGTGGTGGCCGCGGCCAGGATACCGCCCGTGGGCTCGTAGGTGAGCGCCTTCAGCAGCAGCAGCGAGCGCCGCACCTCCTGCGGCCAGCGGCCCTCGTAGCGGCAGCGGGACAGCCAGGATTCCCAGAACTCCGCGGTCTCGGCCAGCGCTTTGTCGATGTCCACAGGCTCCGGGCGCGGCAGGTGGGAGGGGCGGTGGGTGAGGACGAACGGGATCCGCTGCCCGGCACTCACCGTGAACTCCGCGACGGTGGCCAGGCCCCGGCCGCGCAGCTCCACGGGGGTGTGCAGCCAGAAGGCGTCCGGACCGGCGACCGCGGCCAGGTCCGGGCCCTCGCGCCGCACCCAGGGCACCAGCGAGCCGTAGTCGTGTCGCAGCCGCAGCTCCATCCGCATCGGCACCCGGCCCGAGATGCCCTCGACGACCCGTACGACGTCCGCCGCCTCGCCGCGCAGCGGCATGTAGTCCACCACCCGTACCTCGCCGTCGGGGGTGCGCCAGTGGCTCTCAAGGACCAGGGAGTTCCCGCGGTAGCGGCGGCTGGTGGCGGGTCCGCCTGCCGTCGGGGCCAGCAGCCACCGGCCGGCCTCCGCGTCGTGCAGCAGGGCGGCGAAGCAGGCGGGGGAGTCGAAGCGGGGCAGGCACAGCCAGTCGATGGAGCCGTCGCGGGCGACCAGCGCGGCGGCCTGCAGGTCGCCGAGCAGGGCGTAGTCCTCGATGGGCGCGGACATGCGGGCCTCCGAGGCGGTCGGTGACTGCCCGAGTGCCACGCACGGCACCGACGTAACCGATGTGCGACGCGGCGGGGCGCCGACGCGGCGATCAGTACCACGATCTAGCGGTTCGCATCCGTTCGGGGAATGCTGAGCTGACCTGCAACGACGGCACGGGATGGCGATCGGCGGCACCCGGCGGCACGATCGCTACCGGCCTCGTCCTGCGTAGGTCAAGAGTTCGATTTCCTTGGGCGGCTCCCCTGAAGGCCGGGTGGCGCACCGGCCGGCCAGGCCACCGTGCGCTCTGCCGTCCGGCGGTGCCGGCCCAGGTGGAACCCTGGCTTCCGGGCGCCGGTCAGGGAACTTCGACACAGTTCGAAAATCGTGGAGGAGCTCCGTCCCGTGCTGCGAACGTGTGAGGCGCAGCCAGCGGAGGCGGAAAGGGAATCTGATGCGATGAATCACGGATGCTCGGGTGGCGTGAAGAAGGGCGACTTGGGCTCGTTCGACAACCGAGCTGATGCGGTGCGCCCCTGAGCCTCGATCCGCTGTGCAGCGGTCGGGCTGTGGACGAGGAAACGAGATGAGGTGCCCGCCGCCACGCAACTCCATGACGCCGTCCATCAAGTTCACTCGGAGGCACCGATGCGCACCACCCTCGCGTCCGGCGACACCGTCCACCGTTGCCCCACCTGCAAGGCGGGTCTGCGCCGCCCTCAGGAGACCGGTCGGCACGCCTGCGAGGCATGCCTTCGACGCCTCCGCGACTGGCTGCTGGCCGAGTTGCCGGAGCAACTCGACGCGTTACGCCGCAGCGTTGTCCGGGACAGCACCGGTGGCGGGCCGAGGGTCAGCACGTCTCCCGCCGCGCACATCCCCGGCCGGGAGGATGTCCTGTCTTTGCTGGGTCCCTTCGCGCCGATGGACCGCATACCGGACCCGGACGGCGACCAGGCGGGGCCGCTGCCCCTTCGAGGGACGCTGTACCGGTGGGTGCGGCGCGTCCGGGCGTCACGCGACCTGACGGGTCCGGCAACGCAGCGGGAGGAGGAGCTGGCCGCCTGGCTGGCCGAGCAGGTGGCATGGTGCGCGGAACACGAGTGGATCACCGAGCTGTACGCCGATCTCGACTCGATGATGCGGACCATTCGCGGCATCACACGGCTGACCCCCCGGCGACGCCCCATCGCCCAGCCCTGCCCCCGGTGCGCCGTGCTGGGCCTGGTGGAGGAGGACTGGCAGACGTTCCGGGAGTGCACAGCCTGCGGGACCCGCTACTCGCGGGAGGAACTGCGGCTCGGGGCTGCGGCCTGGCTCGCCCGTAACACCGCCGAGGGAACCGACGGCGCAGGGGCGCCCCGATCCGCGAGGTCGGCGGCCCGTGTTGACACAGCAGCTCGCGGGAGTGAATAATCTGTCGCAGCGCCACAGGTGTGTCCACGTATTCCGAAGCCCCTCCCGCAGGAGGGGCTTTGCCCGTTCTGCGGTTCCTCGGAGCTCTGGGGGAGGTGACGTGGAAGCCTTCCGCAACACCCCCGACGGCACCGTCTGGATGACCATCCGGCAGGCCGCCGCCTGGCTGGGCAGGGATGTCCAGACCATTTACGGCTGGGAGCGGCGCGGTCATCTCACCGGCCCTTGCCGTGACGAGTACGGCCGAAAGATCTACACCCAGCAGCAGCTCGCGGAAGCCGAGCGCAAGGTGCGCGCCAACGTGGCACGGCAGCACGTCCGTTGACGGAGGCTGCCGACGACGCCTCGGGCGCCCGGAAATCCCCGACGGTTCATCAGGAGGGCGCATGACACCCGCAGTCGCGGTGCCGCGGGGATGGTGGCCCCGTGGCTGACATCCTGGACGCGATCGCCCGGTATCTGGACAGTCGCGACCTGGTCGGCTACGACCCGAGCCAGGCCGGCGGTGGCGACTGTTTCCTCGAAAGGGAGCCTGACGCTCCCGATGCGGTGGTGACGCTGTGGCTGTACGGCGGTGATATTCCCGGCACCGCCGGCTCCGACAGCGGACTCCCGGCCGACGGGCCGCGTCTTCGGGTGCGCGTGCGGGACGGGAGTGGTCCGCGAGCCAGCCGGGCCCGTTGCACGGTGCTCCGCGAGGTGCTGGACGGGCTCGGCCCCATCGAGCTGTACGACGGGGTTCTCTTGACTCTCTGTAACGCGCTGCGGGCCGCCCCGGACC
Organism: Streptomyces sp. CNH099; assembly: GCA_000514715.1. GTDB lineage: Bacteria > Actinomycetota > Actinomycetes > Streptomycetales > Streptomycetaceae > Streptomyces > Streptomyces synnematoformans. The sequence goes on from AZWL01000006.1 coordinate 141,438, forward strand.
CGATGGGCGAGGATGAATCCGGTCGTCACCAGCACGTCTGCGATTTCCTGATGCACTACGACGAGTCACATACGCCGAGCGCCCCTCGCACGTAGCTCGTTCGCTTCCTGTCCCTGACCGTCTCCGCCCGCCGCCGCTGTCCGCGCGGGCCGTTCGCCATGCCCGGAGGCAGGCCATGAGTACTCCAGTCGTCTACTACAACGCCCGTGACGTCGAGTTCGAGATCGAGAACCCCGACTCCCCCGACGAATGGGTGCCGATCGGGGGCATCCACACCTTCACCATGACCACCGAGGCGGAGGTCGCCGAGACCACCGCGTTCGGCTCCCAGGGCCAGGCGGAGTCGGAGAAGATGCAGATCTCCAAGACCCTCGCCCTGCAGGCCCGGGGCGGCACGGCACCGGGGGCACTGGCCACCGACAGGGGGCAGGCCGCGGTCCAGGTGCTGGCCGACCGCGTCGGACACGCCTCCCTGGGGCGGCTGCGGTTCGCCCATGTCGAGTCCGACCGGTGGTCGGTGTGGCGGGCACACGCCATCATCGAGGAGTTCGGCGGCGGCGTGAACGAGAAGATCAATTGGTCGGCTACGTTCACACGCAGCGGCGCGGGCACCTACCAGCCCCGTTCCCCCGGCGGAGACAACGGTGACGGCGCGAACGGGGGCGAGGGGTGATGACCGCCCAAGCAGTCTCCGAGGCCGCAGAGTACGAATCCTGGGACGCCTTCTGGCGTGAGGTGCAGTCCGCTCAGACGGAGACCATTCGCGGTGTCGAGGTGCCCGTGCCGACCGACGCCCCGCTCAACTTCGAGGACCGGCTCCGCGCCCTGCTGGGCTCCTCCACCCTGGAGGACTTCGAGCAGTTGGTCCGTATCCTCTTCGGCGAGGGCGTGTTCCGGCAGTGGTACGAGGCCGGCATGGGCCGTGTGGAGCTGCTGAGTGTGCTGCTGTGGGGCATGTCGGCGGCCAATGGCCGACGTATCGGCTACAAGGACGCGTACCAGCAGGTCACGAAGATGCTCGCCAAGGCCGGGGACGGCGGGCAACCGGGAAAAGGCCCGGCGGCCGGCAAGAAGACGGCTTCCAGGAAGAAGACCGCGTCCGGCGGGCCGTCAAAGCCTACTGGTGGGCGGTAGAGGCCGACTTCGCCCGGGAGTACGGGCTGGGCCCGGGCGACATCGCGGCCATGACGCGGCGCCGCTTCTGGAATCTGCTCACCGGCCTCTCTCCCCACGCCGTGTTCCGGCGCGTGGCCGGCGACGAACTGCGCATCGTCGACGACCCCGACCGGATCCGGTCGGTGCTTGAGGGCTGATCGCGGACACCGGCCCACGAGTACGGGCGCCGTCAGCACGGTCCGTACGCGCAGGAAGGAAGGCTGACGTCCATGGCGATCACGGTCCAGGATCTGTTGCTGGCCGCCCTGTCCGGGGGGGCGGAGCTGGTGCTGGAGCAGAGCGACGAGTTGACGGCGGCGATCGGGAAGGCCCGGGAGGAGATCGGCGAGGCCATCGCCGAGGGCCTCGCGACGCCGGAGGGCATGGCCGGCATCGAGGCGCTGAGCAGCACTCTGGCCACGCTGGCGACGGAGGCGGCGCCCCTGGTGGTGGACGCCCTTCGCGTCATCGGCCCGGCGTTGGCGGAGCTTGCTCCGCCGGTGCAGACGCTGATCGAGAACCTGGGTGCGGGCCTGGGGCCGGTCCTCGACGCGCTGGGGCCGGTGCTTCTCGCCGGGGCGGGCGCCGTCGGAGCCCTGGTGGAGGCCCTTGCGCCGCTGCTGCCGGTGGTCGGTGAGCTGGCCGGGACGCTCCTTCCGGTCCTGATCCCGGTCTTCGACACCATGGCGGGGCTTTTCGAACAGCTCGCCCCGGTGGTACTGGAGTTGGTCACTGCCCTGGGCGATGCCCTGCAACCGGTACTGGAGCAGTTACCGGACGTCGTCGAGCCCTTCCTGGGCCTGATGACGGGGCTCACGATGTACCACCTCCCCCTGCTCGCGGAGCTGGTGGAGGCCCTGGCGCCGGCGCTGGTGACCTTCGGCGAGGCGTTCGCCGGGGTGATGGAGGCGCTCGGCCCGCTGCTCGACGTACTGACCGAGCTGGTCGGCGTGTTCCTCGAAGCTCTGACGCCGCTGCTGGAACCATTGATCGAACTCATCGGCAGGCTGGCAGGGGTTTTCGCGGACGATCTGGCCTGGGTGCTGGAGTCCGTCGTGGTGCCCGCCCTGGAACTGGTCACCGCTTTGCTGGCGGGCGACTTCTCCGGGGCCTGGTCGGCGGCGAAGGAACTGGTCCTCGGTGTCCTTGGGGCGCTCGTGCTTGAGACCACCCGGTTCCCGCGACTCGTCTGGGCCGCTCTCGGAGACCTGGGTGAGACGCTGCGGGAACGGATGTCCGAAGCCGGGGGGGAGATGCTCGGGGCCGCGAGGGAAGGCGTCGACGAGGTGGTGCAGGCGATCGGAGACCTCCCCGATGAGGCCCTCGACGCCCTCGGCGATCTCAGCGGCGTCCTGCTCGGCGCGGGAGAGGACATCGTTCAGGGGCTGATCGACGGCATCCAGAACATGATCCCCGGTGTCAAGGACATGCTCGGCGGTCTGACGGGCTCACTGACGTCGTGGAAGGGTCCGCCGGAGAAGGACAGGCGCCTCCTGCGGCCCTCCGGCCAGTGGGTCCTGGACGGTTTCATGACCGGTATCGAGGACCAGACGCCGGCCCTGCGCCGCCAACTGCAGGCCCTCACCAGGGACGTTCCCGCGATGTTCGCGCTCGGGGGCACGGCGTCGGCGCACCGGGGGGCCGATGCAGGCGGCGCCGTCACTTACAACATCTATCCACGTACCGCCAACTTCGGCGTCCAGGAGCTCGATGTGCTCCAGCGTGAACAGGAGGCGCGTGCGCGTGTGGGGAGGCCCCGATGATGCCGGGTATGCGGCCGGCGGACGCCTACGGAGCAGCCGCGACGCGGGCGCCCGGCACGGGGCGGCTGTCCGCCACCTACATCGGCCCGGACGGCTCCCGGCTGCCGCTGACCTCCGCGCACCAGGGCTACTGGACGCTCGCCGAGGGCGTCAGCGGCCTCGGGGCCGCCCCGGTGGCCCTGGCCACCGATCCGCACCCGCGGGGCGGGGTGCGGCTGCGCCATGTGCGTCCCACCGCCCGGTCGATCGTGTGGCCGCTGCGGGTGTGGGGCGCCGATCACCAGCAGTTCGTCAACCGGTGGCGGCAACTGGCCACGGCCTTCACCCGCACGCTGCGGGAGGGGCCGGGAGTGCTGGAGCTGGCGCGTCCCGACGGCGGCCGTCGACAGATCCGCGTCCGCTATCAGGATGGCTTCGATGGTCTGGGGCTGGCGACCACCGGGCTGGTCGCCGACTCGGCGGTGCTCACCCTCCTGTGCGAGGACCCGTACTGGTACGACCCGGAGCCGGTGCAGGAGAGCCGTGTGCCCGCCGTGGGCAGGGACTTCCTGGCGCCTTACCCGTCCGTGTCCAGCTCGCTGGTGCTGGGCTCCACCACGGTGCACAACCCCGGCGACGTGGTGGCCTGGCCGGAGTGGGGCATCACCGGCCCCGCCAGCCTGGTGACCTTCGAGCACGAGGACACCGGCGGGCACTTCGCGCTCGACCCTGCCGCGGCCGGCGGAACCCTGGCCCCTCACGACCGGGTCGTCGTCACCACGGACCCGCCCCGCGTCCGCGCGTACACGGCCACCGTGCAGACGGTGGACCTCGGCGAGGCGACGGAGGGGACGATCGTCATCGTCTTCGAGGGGGCCGGGGCCGTGGACGCCGACGGGGAGGAGCGCACCCCGGCCATCGCCCACGACGCCGACGCCGACGCTGTCCAGGCCGCGCTTCAGGCCCTGCCCTCCGTCGCCGACGGGGACGTCACGGTGTCGGGCGGGCCGCTGCCGGCCGTCGTCACCCTGACCTGGACCGGCCGGTATCTGGGCACCAACGTGCCGGAGGTGAGGGTGGAGCCCACCGGTCTCACGGGCGGAACGGTCAGCGTGAGGACCACCGCGGCAGGCGGATCCCACAACTGGGTGGGTGCCCTGAACTGGCCGGACGCGGAACTGTGGCCGCTGGAGGCGGGCCGCAACGCCGTCAGCTTCCAGCTCGCGGGCTCGGGGCCGTCCTCACAGGTCGACATGTCGTTCCACGCCCGGTACGAGACCGCGTGAACAGCAGACAGAACCTGCGGAACAAGGCTGGGCGGGCAGGAGGGACGGCGGTGGCTCACCGATGATTCAGCTGCTCATCACGGACCGGAACATGGTCGTCCAAGGCGACCCCGTGGACGGCTGGACCGCTCTGGACGTCGAACTGCGCTTCAACGAGCCGGGACCGGGCAGCGTCCGGATGCCCGCACGGCCCGAGGTGATGGCGCAACTGCGGCCCGGCAACCGCCTGGTTGTGATCAGGAACGGGGCGATCTGGGCGGCGGGGCCACTGGAGGCGCCGCAGGACTACACGTGGGATCTCGACTCGGCACCCGGTCCCGGCACGGTGTCGGTCCACTTCGCCGGCGACCTGGCGCTGATCGCCGGGCGAGTCACCTATCCCGATCCCGCCCTGCCCGCAGGCGACCCTGGTCAGCCCGCGTACCGTGCCTACCCGGACAGGGACACCGCGGCCATCCTGCGCGATCTCGTCAGCACGAACTGCGGCCCGACCGCGTTGGCGGAACGGCGGATCCCGGGGCTGGACCTCGGCACCCGCCCCGGTTCCGCGGCCGGGGCCAGGGCCCCCAGCGTGGTCACCTGGCGGACGCGCTTTCAGCCGCTTGCCGAGGCGCTGCGGGAGGTCGCGGCCATGGACGGTCTCGGCTTCCGCGTTCGGCAGGAGGGGCGGGGGCTGTTCTTCGACGTGTACGAGCCGGAGGACCGCACGGCCACCGCTCGCTTCTCCAGGGCTCTGGGCAATCTCCGCTCCTTGCACTTCCGGCGCTCGGCCCCGCTCCTCACGCACGCCATCGTGGGCGGCGGCGGGGAGGGCGCGGACCGGATCATCGCCGAGGCCGAGGACGTCGCCGCCGAGAACGAGTGGTACCGGGTGGAGCAGTTCCTGGACAGCCGGGGCGCCGAGGACGATTCCCAGGGGGAGCTGACGCGCGCCGGTAAGGCGGCGCTGGCGGAGGGCGCGCAGCCGGTGCGGCTGGTCACGACGACGGTTGACACCGAGGACCTGCGAGCGGGCCGGGACTACAGCCTCGGCGACCGGGTGACCGTGGCGCTGCCCGAGGGACTGGAGGTCACCGACGTGGTGCGGGCCATCCATCTGCGGGCCACGCCGGACGAGGGGGAGCGGGTCACCTCGCTCGTCGGCAGCCCGGAGTCGACCACCGACACCCGGAGTGTTCACCTGATTCGTGAGCTGGGCAGACGGCTCGGCCGACTGGAAGCGAGGTAGCACCACATGGCCCAGGTCTCCTGGCCCTCACCCGAGCACAACGACCGGGTCGTCACCGACGCGGAGTACGAGGCCATCGCGGCACGTTTCAGCGACGACGGCGTGCTGGGCGGCCCGGATGACGACTCCGTGGTGGACACCCCGGGCGGCCTGCGGATCTCCGTGCGGGCCGGCAAGCGCGCGTCCCTGCGGGGACACGCCTGGTACGCGGGGGACACCGACGACGTCGTCCCGATCGATCCCAACGACGCCGGGGAACCCCGCACGGACCTGGTGGTGCTGCGGCTGGACCGCTCCCGGTGGACTGTCCGTGCCGTCGTGAAGAAGGGCACACCCGGTGCCGGCGCCCCGGCCCTGGTCCGCGACCCGGGCGACACCGGCGTGTGGGAGATGCGCCTGGCGACGGTGACCGTGCCGGCCGGGGCCACCTCGGTGCAGGTCACGCCCGCGGAGGAGTACGTCGGCTCGCGCGTCCGCCCGGCGCGCTCGCTGAACGGCGAACCCGCCCTGACCCATCCGGCGCTGGGCGAGATCCAGTTCGAGCCCGGTACGCCCCGCTGGCTCGGCTGGGACGGTTCCCGGTGGCGCACTCTCCACACGTACGAAACGGAGGAGCTGATCGACCTCCCCGACGCCGGGGAGGAGGGGGGCGGGGAAATGGAGTGGGAACGGGACTACAGCTCGTTCATCGTCCACCGTGCCGGGACCGCGCACCTGCGCCTGTCCGGCATGAGATGTGCCGTCAGGGAGATCCCGGCCGACCAGGACACGCGCCTGCCCGTGGAGATCCCGCCGCACCTGATGCCTCCCCGGCGCCACCAGTTCGCCCTGGTCTACCTCACGGGTCACCGGGTCGGACGCCTCCGGATCTATTACGCCGGGGAGCCGGATGTGGCCGGTCAGGTCTGGCTGAGCCAGCATCCGGGCCTGGTCGAGGGGAATTATCTGTACGGCCAGAGCGTCAGCTGGGCCGTGGACTGACCGGGCCGCAGGCGGGAGAGTGCGCGGTGGTGATCGCCGTGCCGCTGTCAGACTCCTGCTCCCGTTGCGGTCCGGCATGTGGTCACGACAGTGACCCGTCAGACACTCTCCGGTCCGTACGGCGTCGGTTCATCGCGGGAAGTACCTCTCGACGAACTCGTTGCGGAACTTTCCCGCCGGGTCGAGCCGCGCCATCAGCCGCTGGGCATCCTCGTAACGCTCGTACAGTCCGCCGACATCCTGCGGACGCATCGTGAACAGCTTCCCCCAGTGCGGCCTGGCGCCGAAGGGGGAGAGTGCCCGTTCGACGGCCTCCAGAACGGGGGTCACAGCCGCGGTGTCGGGAATCCAGGTGAAGTGGAACGCCACCGTGTCCCGCTGGTGGCCCGGGCTCAGCCAGAGGTCGTCGGCCGCGACCGTGCGTACCTCGCCCACCTGCAGCACGGGGGCCATGCGGGCCCTGATCCGGTGCAGCGCCTGGAAGGCCGCGACCGCGTCGGAGCGTGCGACGAAGTACTCCGACTGCAGTTCCTCGCCGCTGCTCGGCGTGAACTCAAGCCGGAAGTGCGGAAGCCGCGCATGCCAGGGTCCCGGCACGCCGTCCTGCCGGGTGCAGAAGGTGGCCGGCTGGCCGGGCACGGGGTGCCGGGGCCCGTCCGCGAGGGTGGCGTCCAGCCACCGCGGGGCGGCCGGTTGCGGGCCCTCGGCGCCGACGCGCCGCTTGAGCCACACCTGGTCGATGCGGTCGGTTCGCCACGTGGTGAACAGGCTGACGCTGTGGGCCGCCGACATCACCTCGTCGAACCGCTCGTACAGCTGCCGGAGCGGCAGCCCCTCGTAGACCCACTGCTGTACGTCGTAGGCGGGTACGAGGTCGAGGGTGACACGCGTGACGATGCCGAGAGCGCCCAGCGAGACCACCGCGCCGGCGAACTCCTGGTCGCCGCGTTCCCACGCCAGCAACTCGCCGCCCGCCGTGACCAGTTCGAGCGCGCGCACCGCCGTGGCGAGGCTGCCGAGGCGGTGGCCCGAGCCGTGGGTCCCGGTGGCGCACGCGCCGGCGACCGAGATGTGCGGGAGCGAACCGAGGTTGTGCAGCGCGAACCCGGCCTCGTGCAGGGCGCCGGTGAACTCCCCGAAGCGCATGCCCGCGCTGACGCCGACCGTGCCGGCCTGCTCGTCCACCTCCACCAGCCGGGGCAGCCCGGCCACGGAGACGAGGTCGCCCCCGGTGTCGGCCAGCGTGCTGAAGGAGTGGCCGGTGCCCAGGGCCCGTACTTCCCCGCTGGCGGCGACCAGTTCCTGCAGCTCCGCCACCGAGGACGGAGTGCGTGCACGTCTCGCCCGAAACGCCACGTTGCCGGCCCAGTTCCGCATCCCCAGACCCACCGAAGCTCCTCTGCGCTGCTTGCGACCGGATCGCCGCCGACGTCATGTCGGACCGGGGCCGGCCCGATGACACCGTCTACCACATCGCGCCGCCCGGCGGGGACCCCGCCGTGGAGCGCGCCATGGCCGCGGAGGCGCTCGGCAGTGACACCACGGGACCGTGGGCCATCACGTGGTCACCGGGGTGGGCAGTCGCCCGCGTGCGCAGCGGGGCGGTCTCCACCACCTGGCCCCCGTCGCCGCTGGCGAACAGGGCCAGCCGGTAGGACCCTTCGGGCACCTCGATCTCCTGCCGGGTGCCTCCGCCGCTCACCTGCAACGCGAACCGACTTGAGTGCGCGCCGCCCTCGACATTGGTCACACTGCCGCCGGTGTTGTTCCACCCGCGCGCCTCGGAGAGGTGTTCCAGCCGTGCGGGTCCGAGGCCGCCGTGCAGTAGGTGCCGTCGAGCTGGAACATGGCGTTGCCCTCACGGCCGTCGGAGTGGCGGCCCCACCTCCACGGCCCTGCTCGGACAACGCGACGAGAGGGCCGCTTGCCTCGGTCTCGCCGCCGGCTCCGTTCTCCGTTGCAGCAACGAGACGGGTTGCCGAGAGCAGTGCGCCTGTCAACGCGAACACCGATGCGGCGACGAACAGCCGCCGACGCCTGTGAGCTTCGGGGAATGTACGTGTCGTGATCCATCCTTATCCCTCCTTTCGCTCGGAGCGGCGCGAAGGCGGCGCAGAGACCTGCTCTGACACCGCTTCCGCGCGGCGGGCTTATTCCTGGACGAACTCCCAGGAGGTGTCGTCGCCGGCGGCGTCCTCGGGAAGGCGGTCGCGTGCGGCGACGTCGCCGTACAGGCTCCAGCGCATCCAGTCCACGCAGGTGAGGGGGATGCGGTCATCGTGCCAGTGGCTGGAGTGGTCTGCGCCGAGGAAGGTGAGGAACGCCTTGGGCGCGGGCAGTTCCTCGTAGGCCCGGCGGCCTTCGGCGTAGGGGCAGGTGGGGTCCTGGTCGCCGTACACGAACAGGACCTTGGCCGCGACCTGGCCGCTGGGATCGCCCATGTCGACGGTGGACTGCGACGGCAGCGGCCGCGACCCGGGCCGGGCCGTACTTCCCGCTGGCTCGCGTTTGGGGTTACTTCTGCGTGGCCAGGTCGGCGAGCAGCAGGGGCAGCATGCGCTCTTCCATGACGGCGCGGCCGGTTTCGCGCATGCGCCGGGCGAGGGCGGGGTCCCAGGGGCTGGGGGCGGGGGAGCCGCGCAGGGGCTCGGAGTCTCCCGCCGCCAGGGCGCTTTCGTGGTCGGCGGCGGACATGCGCCAGGGCTGCGCGGTGTAGCGGGTGGCGGCCGAGGCGGTGGTGCGTAGGCCGGTCCAGTCGAAGTCGCCGCGCCAGCGGATGGTGACGCCCCGCCCGGTGCAGGGTGGTGAGCAGCCGGTGGCAGGCCGCGGACGGGTTGCCCCCGGTGCGGATCAGCGGGCCTGTGGCGGGGGCGGCGACGGCGGCCCGCAGGACGGAGGGGTTCTCGCAGACGTGGACCACCCCCGCAGCCGGGGTGACCGGCATGGTGACGAGGTGGTGCCGCGTGACCGGCAGGCCGAGGACGAGGACGTGGCTGGAGAGGCCGTCGGTGAGGACACCGGCTGATTCCCACAGGGTGCGTTCGGCTTCCCCGCCGCGGGGTGGGGCGGTGTGGGAGCGGAGGGCGAGGGCGCGCAGGATCAGCCCGGCGAGGGGAGTGGCGCCCGGTGCCTTGGTGTCGCCGGTGGCGCGTTCGGCGAGGACCGGCAGCGGGAGGCCGGGGGCGGGGGGCAGGTCCAGGGCCGCGACGGCCGCGGTGACCTGGCCGGTCTCGCCGCGCCGGATCAGCCGGGTGAGCGTGCCGTCGGCGCGCAGCCCCGCGGCCCATGCGTCGTACCAGGCGCACCCGGCGTGCCGTCCCGCCGCCAGCACGGCCGTTGCGGTGTCGCGGGCCGCCTCCTCGGCTGAGATACGTTCGGTGCGCGGGGTGATGCGGCCGGTCAGTGCCTGCACCGCGGTGTGCAGGTCGGGGCGACGGCGGCGTCGGCCAGGGTGGCGGCGAGTTTCCGCGGCGGGATGGTGACCGGGCCGGAGGAGTGGCCGCCGCCCCCGGCCCGGCCGGAGCCCAGCAGGGCGCGGATCGCGTGGAGTTCGTCGCCTGCGGGATGCCGCGGCACGAGCGTGCCGGTCAGCGGCCGGCCCAGTTCGACGCGACGGGCGAGCGCGGCGACGAGCCGGGCGAGGGCCGGATCGCCCAAGGTGCGGCGCAGCCGCGGCAGATCGACGTCGGGGCTCATCGCGCCGGCCGGTCAGGACAGTCCGCCGTCGGCCGCGCCCGGGCCCGGCTCGCGCGGGGTGGGCAGGCGGGCCGGCGGGCGCGGCGTTCGACGCGTACGGGGTCGTGGCCGTCCCATTCCCAGGTGGTCACGTGGACGGCGCCGACGCCGTCGCGGCGCACCAGGGGGTGGCGGCAAGCCCCGGGACGGTGGGGTAGAAGCCCCATTCGCGCTCGGAGTTCATCACCACGTCCGGGTCGAGGGTGGCCAGCAGGCCGTGGCCTCTCCCGCGACGATCCGCCATCTCGACCCGAGGCCCTTCCGTGACCCGGCCTTTTCCGCATGCCCCGGGGCCCCGGCGCTACGCGGTCGCTTCCGGGCGGGTGGCGGCGGCGGTGGCGACGGCTGCGTCCAGCGGGTCGCGGGCCGGGCGGCCGAGGAGGGCCGCCAGGTCGGGGGCGGTGGCGTCCAGGAAGCCGTGGCGGACGCCGGTGGCGATCGAGGCGAGCATGGGCGGCTGGAAGGGCAGCAGTCCCGGTGTCTCGTCGAGGAGCCTGCGCCGGTACTCGCCCAGGCTGAGGGTGCGGTGCGGGACGCCCAGCCGGTCAGCCACCTGCCCCGCCGTGATCGGCGTGCCGACGAGGTCGTGGACGCGCCCGTCGTGCGGTGCCGGGTCCGCCGCGACGGTCGCCGCGGCCTCGGCGAGGTCGTCGCGTGCGACCGCGGCCAGGGCGCCGTCGCCGAACGCGGACTCCACGCCGTCGCCGGACCACCTCAGCAGACCGCCGAAGAGTTCGGCGTAGAGGCCGTTGCGCAGGATCGTCCACGGCAGCCCGCTCGCCCGCACCAGGCGTTCGGTCGCGCGGTGCGCGAGCGCGAAGCCGAGATGGTCGCCGGCGCCGGTCAGGCTCGTGTAGACGACGTGGCGGACGCCGTCCCGGACGGCGGCGTCCAGGACCGCCTCGTGCCGTCCGACGACCTGGTCGTCCTCGGCGTAGCCGGCGGAGACCAGCACCAGGGTCGACACACCGGCGAGGTCGAGGCTCGCGGGGTCGTCGAAGTCGAGACGGCGCACCCCCTCGCCGGGGGTCCGGCTGCCGCCCGTCGCCGCGGTGCCCCGGGCGTGCAGCGCCGCGAGGGTGGCCGCGCCGAGGTTCCCGTTCGCTCCGGTCACCAGGATCATGTGAGTCGCCGTCCTCCGTCGTGGTTCTCATCGGTAACTACGCTTGATCCTCGACCGCCCGTTCGCAGGCCACAAGAAGGCAGTCTGATGTCACTCACGCACACCGGGGTAACCACCGCCCCCGCCGACCTGGCCCCCTGCGGGCGCGAGGACCACCCCGACTGCGGCATCCGCGACGTCCTGGACCGCATCGGGGACAAGTGGTCGGTGCTCGTGATCGTCGAACTCGCCGGCGGGCCGCGCCGGTTCCGCGAGCTGCAGCGCGCCATCGACGGCATCTCCCAGCGCATGCTCACCCTCACCGTGCGCCGGCTGGAACGCGACGGCCTGGTGCTGCGCACCGTGTACCCGACCGTCCCCGCCCGGGTCGACTACCGTCTGACCGAGACCGGGACCGGCCTGACCCACCTCGTCAAGGCGCTCGCGGACTGGTCCCGTACGCACCGTGCCGTCATCGCCGAGGCGCGGCACGCCTACGACCGGGCCCACCCCGACCACGACATCCGCTGACGGCGACCGCCGCCGGAAGACCGTCGCCGAACCTGCCACCGCGGAAAGAACCGACGATGCACCGCCGTGACCGCCGCACGCCCGGCCCCGGGCCCGCGGGCGCGGACCGCGGCGGCGGGCGCCGCTCAGCCGCCGTAGTGGTGCAGCGCCTGGCCCATGGCGGCGAGCACCGAGGGCTCGACGCGGTAGAAGACCCAGGTGCCGCGGCGCTCGGAGGTGAGCAGGCCGGCCTCCTTGAGCTTCTTCAGGTGGTGGCTCACGGTGGGCTGGGAGACGCCGACGTCGGAGATGTCGCACACGCACGCCTCGCCGCCCTCGTGCGAGGCGACCGCGGAGAACAGCCGCAGCCGCACCGGGTCGGACAGCGCCTTGAACATGGCGGCGGTGGTCACCGCCTCCTCGGCCGTCAGGGTCCGCTCGGTCAGCGGCGGGCAGCAGGGCGCGACGGTTTCCGGCTCAAGCACGGGGAGCAGCTTCGCGTTCGCCATACGTCTAGTTTCACACAGGTCGAATCAGTCGGACCGGCCTAGCTGGCGGGCCAGCCGGCCGGCGACGCGGTCGGCGTCCCGGCCGACGCCGCGCAGCGAGTTGGAGGACAGGCTGCGCTGCCACTCCAGTCCGACGAATCCCAGGCCGGGACGGGCCGGGGCGACGCCGCCGCGGTGCCGCGGCCCGCCGGCCGGGCCGAGGACGCCCAGGGGGGCCAGATAGCCCAGGTCGGGCCGGTAGCCGGTGGCCAGCACGAGCGTGTCCACGGACTCGGCCGTACCGTCCGCCCAGATGACCTTGTCCCCGTCGAGGCCGGTGAAGAGGGGGCGGCGGTCGGGGGCGCCGGTGGCGACGGCGGCGCGGTAGCGGCCGTCGTCGATGACCATCTGGGTGGGCGGGACGGTGACGAAGCGGCCGAGCGGCGCCGTGTCGAGGCCGGTGACGCCGAGCCAGAAGTGCAGGTCGCGGCCGAGGATGCGCTGGCGCGCGTAGCGCACGGGGCGGCGGGAGGCCAGCGTCACGGTCGCGTGCCGGGCCAGTTCGGCGCCGATCTGCACGGCGGAGTTGCCGGCGCCGACGACCACCACGCGCCCGCCCGCGTACAGCTCGGGCCGGCGGTAGTCGCCGGCGTGCAGCACGGTGCCGGTGAAGGACTCCAGGCCCGGCAGCGCGGGCCGGAACGGGCGTCCGAAGCTGCCGGACGCGCCGACCACCGCCCGCGCGGCGAGTTCCCGGCCGTCGTCGAGGGCGACGCGGAACCCCGTGCCGGCGGCGCTGACCTCCCGTACCCGGCTGCCGGTGCGCACCTCGGCGTCCAGGCCGGCGGCGTAGCGTTCCAGGTAGGCGGCGACCTCGTCGCGGTGCGGGTGGCGGTCCGGGTCGCCGGGGAAGTCCAGCCCCGGCAGCGCGCTGTACCGGGCGGGGGAGAAGAGGGTGAGGCTGTCGTAGTAGCGCGGCCAGGATCCGGCCGGCCGGTCGGAGGCTTCCAGCACCACGGGCGCCAGGCCGTGCCGGCGCAGCGCGTACGCCGCGGCCAGCCCCGACTGTCCACCGCCGACCACCGCCACGTCGAGCTGTTCCATGGATCCTCCTTGATTCGAGAAGCGTCTATGTTGACGCTTATCGAATCAGATGCCATGCTGTCCGCACAAGCATCGAAGGCTGTCGAAGCAGAGGAGCCACCGTCATGGAGCACGCCCCCGATCTGCCCGTCGCCGTCGTCGGCGCCGGCCCCGTCGGCCTGGCGGCCGCCGCCCGCCTGCTGGAGCGCGGCCTGACCCCGCTGGTGCTGGAGGCCGGGCCGCGCGCCGGCTCCGCGGTGCGCGCCTGGGGGCACGTGCGGCTCTTCTCCACCTGGGCCGAGCTGACCGACCCGGCCGCCGAGAAGCTCCTCGCCCCCACCGGCTGGACCAGGCCCGACGAAAGCACGTACCCGACCGGCCGCGAGTGGGCCGACCGCTATCTGCAGCCGCTCGCCGACGCCCTCGGCGACCACGTCCGCTACGGCGCGACGGTCACCGGCGTCGCCCGCGCCGGCCGCGACCGCATCGTGGACACCGACCGCGACGCCCAGCCCTTCGCCGTCCACGCCGTACGGGCCGACGGCACCGAGGAGCGCCTCCTCGTACGCGCCGTCATCGACGCCTCCGGCACCTGGTCGACTCCCGGTCCGCTGGGCGCGGGCGGCCTGCCCGCGCTCGGCGAGCGCGCCGCCGCCGACCGCGTCGCCTACCGCATCCCCGACCTCGCCGACCCGGCCGTACGCGCCCGCCACGCGGGCCGGACCACCGCCGTCGTCGGCTCGGGCGCCTCCGCCTTCACCGCGCTGGCCGCCCTCGCCGACCTCGCCCGCGAGGCCCCCGGCACCCGTGCGCTGTGGATCCTGCGCCGCGGCATCGGCGCGCACACCTACGGCGGCGGGGAGGCCGACCAGCTCCCCGCGCGCGGCGCCCTCGGCCTCGCCGCGAAGGCGGCCGTCGAGGACGGCCACGCCACCGCGCTGACCGGGTTCCGCACCGCCGCCGTCGAGCGCGACGGCGACAGCCCCGACAGCCCCGCGCGGCTCGTGCTCGTCGCCGAGGACGGCCGCCGCAGCGAGCCCGTGGACGAGGTCGTCGCGCTGACCGGACTCCGCCCCGACCTGTCCTTCCTCGACGAACTGCGCCTCGGCCTCGACGAGCGCCTCCAGGCCCCCGTCGCGCTCGCCCCGCTGATCGACCCCAACGTCCACTCCTGCGGCACCGTCTACCCCCACGGCGCCGCCGAACTGTCCCACCCCGAGACCGGCGTCTACCTCGCCGGCATGAAGTCCTACGGCCGCGCCCCCACGTTCCTCGCGATGACCGGCTTCGAGCAGGTCCGCTCCATCGCCGCGGCCCTCGCCGGCGACCACGAGGCCGCCGCCCGCGTCGAGCTGACGCTCCCGGAGACCGGCGTCTGCGGTGGCACCGGCCTCACCGGTGGAACCGGCGGAACTGGCGGAACCGAATCCGGCACCGGCACCGGACCCGGGCAGAGCGCCGACACCGGCGGCTGCTGCGCCCCCGCACCCGGGCTCCTCCAGGTCGGCACCACCGCCCGAAGCTGCTGACCCCGCCCGCACGGCCCCGGCCCCGGCCGCCCTGATGGGGGGCGGCCGGGGCTTCTTCCGCTCGGGCAACGGCGCGTGGAACCGAGCGGGTCAGGGGGCCGCCGGGAGGGTGAGGGCCGTGTGGGCGCGGCGGCGCGGGGTGGGCGGGACGGCGGTGAGGTTGCGGAGCCGGGCGTTGCGCTCGGCCAGGGCCTCGGCGGTGGTGGGGAAGAGCGTGGCGCCGCCGGTGCCGACCAGGTCCTGGTTCAGGGTCACGAACTCGCGGGTGTCGCGTTCGTACGCGGCCAGGCCAGCGGCGTGGTCCCGGCCGTCGAGGGCGGCGGCGAGCATGTACGCGCCGGTGAGCGCGAGGCTGGTGCCCTGGCCGGTGAGGAAGGAGGGCGCGTACGCGGCGTCGCCGAGCAGCGCGACCCGGCCGCTGGACCAGCGGGGCATGCGGATCTGGCCGACCGCGTCGAAGAACACGTCGTCCGCGTCGCGCAGGGCGGCCAGCATGCCCGGGACCTCCCAGCCGGCGTCGGCGAAGACCGCCGCGACCAGGTTCCGCTGGGCCGCCGGGTCCGGGAAGGCGTCGAACGGCGGTACCGGGCGGGCGAAGTTCAAGAACGCGTGCACGTCGTCGTCGCCGTCCCCGACGGCGTAGAGCGCCGCGGCCCTGCCGGGGGTGTTCCACATGACGGTCTCGTGGGAGAGCCCGAGGGTGTTGCGCATGGTGAAGACGGCGAAGCAGTAGCCGAGGTACCGGTGGAACCGCTCTTCGGGGCCGAAGAGCAGCTCGCGGGTGTGCGAGTGCATGCCGTCCGCGCCGAACACCAGGTCGAACGTGCGGCTCCCGCCGCCGCGGAACGTGACGTCGACCCCGTGGCCGGACCGGCCGAGGGTGTCGACGGAGTCGTGGAACAGGAACTCCACGTCGTCCCGGACCGCCGCGTAGAGGGCGTCGGTCAGGTCCCCGCGCCGCACCTCCAGGTCGTGTCCGGTGACGCCGCCGGTGACGGAGTGCGGGTGGACCGCGGCCACCTCGCCGCCGTCCCCGTCGAGGAAGGTCAGCCGGCGCAGGTCGATGTGGGCGTCCCGCAGCGGCGGCAGGATGCCCATCCTGCGGACGACCTCCAGTGCGGTGCCGCGGATGTCGACGGGGTAGCCGCCGGCCCGGAGGCCGCCCGCCTTCTCCACCACGGTGACGGCGTATCCGCGGCGGTTCAGCCAGTAGGCGAGGGCGGGGCCCGCGATGCTGGCTCCGGAGATCAGGGCGGTGGGCGCGGGGGTCATTCGGTGGCTCCTTTGCTCATGGTGCGGGTGACGAGGAGGGCCAGCGCCGTGACGGCGGCGGCGATGACGAAGCCGGTGACGAAGGAGGACTCGGCGGGGATTCCCGATCCGGCGGGGGTCCCGGAGGTGAGGAGCACACCGCCGATCTGCGCGCCCACGGCGTAGCCGACCACGCGGCTCACCAGGACCAGGCTGCTGGCGATGCCGGTGTCGCGCTGGTCGACGGACGTGGCGGTGCTCGTCATCAGCGCCGTGACACACAGGCCGTTGGCGAGCGCGATCAGCGCCTTGCCGACGACGACGTGCCAGACCTCGCTGTGCACGGCCGCCATGGCGAACAGGGAGACGGACATCAGCACGCCCCCGGTGGCGACCACGGCACGCGGGCCGAAACGCCGTGTCCCGATCCCGCCGAGCGGCCCCGCCGCGGCCGCGGTGAGGGAGCCGGGCAGCAGGAAGAAGCCGATCGCGGTGGCCGTGGCCCCGAACCCGTACGCCTCGGAGGGCAGCGCGAGCAACTGCGGTACGAGGAAGACCGCCACCGAGGTGCCGACGCAGATCAGGAACGTCAGCACACACGCCCGCCATATCGCGGGGCGTGCCAGCATGCGCAGATCGATCATCGGAGCGGGCACGCGGCGCTCGACGGCCACCCATCCGATCGTGCAGCCGGCCAGGCCCGCGAGGAGGGCGGCGAGGACGAACGGCCGCGTGTCGAGGTCGGTCGCCTTGACGAGCATGATCATGAGAATGGACAGCATTCCGCTCAGGAGCAGAAGGCCGGGCCAGTCGATCCCGCCGTCGCCGGACCGGCTCCGCGGATCGTCCTGCGGCATCATTCTGTTCACCAGCAGGGTGGAACCGAAGACCGCGAGGGTCGGCAGCCCGAACATCCAGTGCCGGGACAGCGTCTCCGCCACGGGCCCGGCGGACAGCGTCCCCGCCATCGCGCCCCCGACGAACAACCCGCTGACCGTCCCGATGGCCACCTTCGACTGCCCCGCGGGGAGGTGTGTACGCACCACGATGAACGACAGGGGCAGCGCGCCCACCATCGCCCCCTGCAGCACCTGACCGAGCAGCAGCACCGGCAGGTTCGGCGCCAGGGCGGACACCAGGCCGCCCACCGACACCACCAGCATCAACCGGATCAGGATCCGTTTCCCGCCGTAGCGGTCGCCGAACTTGCCGGCGATCGGGGTGGTGAGCGCGCCGGTGACGGCGAGCGCGATGCTGAGCAGCGCCCCTTCGGCGGGGGTCATGTCCAGCTCGCGTTGCAGGAGCGGGAGCGTCGGCGTCACCACCGACTCCAGGGCGCCGGTGGCGAGTGCCAGCAGGCCGAGGGCCCCGACCGCGGCCTTTCCGATGGGGACCGCGGGAGCCTGGGTTGTGGTCATGAGCGTCCTTTTCGTCGGTGCCGGTCGGGGGCGGAGGCGGCCGGTCCGGTCGGGGGTGCCGGCGCGGTGCGTGAGGCGGCGTGGCCGAGGGCGCTCACGGCCAGCACGACGAACGCCGCCGCGGCCGTCGCGAGGCCCGCGTGCACCCGGCACAGCGCCGCGCCGGCGACCGCGCCGGCGGCCAGGAGCGCGACGGCGGCGGCGCGCCGCGGCGCACCCTGACCGCGGGCCGCGCCGAGCCGGGAGTCGGCCGCGAGGCCGGTGAGCGTGGAGGTGACGACCACGGTGGTGACGTCCTTCACCGCCAGGTGGCGGGCGGTCGCCGCCTGCATCCCCATGGCCAGGGCGAGGGACGACGCCGTCGCCGCGCGGGCGCCGGGCGCGCCCGTGCCGAAGGCGGCCAGGGCGGGGGCCGTGGCGGCCAGGGCCAGTCCGACGCCGCCCAGCAGGGCCGTGCACCGGCGGCTCCAGCCCGGGGCGGCGGCGCGCAGCAGCCGTCCGGCGACGGCCGCGCCGACGAGGAAGAACGCCAGCGCCAGGGCCGGGCCGAGCACCGGCAGCCCCGTCCCGCCGGTGGCCGCCATCCCGAGGATGGCGACGTTGCCGGTCATGTTGCCCGCGAACACCTGGTCAAGGCGCAGGTATCCGACGGCGTCGACCGCGCCGGTCGCGAAGGTGAGGGCGAGCATCGGCACCGGCGGGGTGACGCGCCGCACCGCCAGCCCGCGGGGGCGGGTGCGTATGGGGGCGCCGTCCGCGGTGCCGGCTGCGGCACCGGCCGCGGCGCCGTTCATCGACCCGTCGCGTAGCCCTGGGCGCCGCGCGGGTTCGCCGCCGCCGTCAGGGTGCCGCTGTCCGGGTCGCGCGTGACGACGGAGAGCCGGCCCTGGCTCCACGGCCCCGAGACGGTCACGGCGTGGCCGCGTGCGCGCAGTTCGTCGAGGACCGCCGCGCCCGCGCGCTCCTCGACCACCAGTCCCCCCGGCGTCCAGGTCCGCGGCCAGAACGAACCCGGTACCGAGGTGGTGTGGAACGCGGGCGCGTCGATCGCCTCCTGCGGCGCCAGCCCGAGGGCCAGCGTCCGTACCAGATAGAGCAGTTGCCACTGGTCCTGCTGGTCGCCTCCGGGCGTGCCCAGCGCGGCCACGGGGCGGCCGTCCCGCAGCAGCAGGGTCGGGCTCAGGGTGGTGCGGGGCCGCCGCCCCGGGGCGAGGCGGGCCGGGGCGGCCGGGTCCAGCCAGGTCATCTGCAGCCGGGTGCCGAGCCCGAAGCCGAGTTCCGGCACGGTGGGCGAGGACTGGAGCCACCCTCCCGACGGGGTGGCGGAGATGAGGTTCCCCCAGCGGTCGACGACGTCGATGTGGCAGGTGTCGCCCCGGGTGTCCCCGGTCTGCTGCACGGTGGGCTCGCCCACGCCGTCGGCCCGTACGGCGTGCCGGTCCGTGACGAGCGGCGGCGTGTACGGCGCGGCGACGCCGATGGCGCCGGGCCGGAACGAGTCGGCGGCGGACGCGCCGATCAGCCCGGCGCGCTCCCGGGCGTACCGGGGGGACAGCAGCCGGCGGACGACGGCCTCCGCGTCCGCCGGGTCGAGGTGCCCGTAGTACGCCTCCCGGTCGGCCAGGGCGAGCTTCAGCGCCTCGGCGAGGGTGTGGACGCCGGCGGCGGTCGACGGGTCGAGCTGTTCGTCGTCGAGGCCGTCGAGCATGGTGAGGGCCTGCAGCAGCACGGGCCCCTGGGACCACAGGCCGGCCTTCGCGACGGTGGTCCCGCGGAACTCGGCGGTGACGGCGGGTTCGAGGGACGGCCGGAAGTCGGCGAGGTCGGCGGCGGTGAGCACCCCGGCGTGGTCGCGGCCGGAGGAGTGCCGGTGCGGTACGGCCGCGAAGTCGGCGAGGGCGGCCGCCACGAACCCGGTCCGCCAGGCGCGCCGCGCGGCGTCGATGCGCGCGGTCCTCGTCGCGCCGGCGCCTTCGGCGGCCAGCCGGCGCAGGGTGCGGGCGTAGGCGGGGTTGACGAGGGTGGTGTACGGCGCGGGGACGCGTCCCTCCGGCAGCCACTGCGCGTACGACGTCGGCCAGTGGCTGCGGAAGAGGTCCTCGACCCTCGCCAGGACGCCCGCGAGCTGCGGTACGACCGGGACTCCGCGCTCCGCGTAGTCGATCGCGTAGGCCAGCACGTCGGGCAGCTCCCAGGTGCCGGACTCGGCGAGCAGCCACAGCCAGGAGTCGACGGCGCCCGGGACGGCGGCGGCGAGCGCGCCCGCGCCCGGCACGTGGTCAAGACCTTCGGCCCGGAAGTGCTCGATGGTGGCGCCCCGCGGGGCGTGGCCCTGCCCCGCCAGCACCCGCGGCGCCGGGTCGGCCGCGGTGGCGAGGACGGCGACGAGGTCGCCGCCGGGCCCGTTGAGGTGGGGTTCCGCGACGTGCAGGACGAAGGCGCCGGCCGTGGCCGCGTCGAAGGCGTTGCCGCCGCGCTCCAGCACGGACTGGGCCGTCGCGGAGGCCAGCCAGTGCGTCGAGGCGCACATGCCGAAGGAGCCGCGCAGCGTGGGGCGCGTCGTGTGCGGGGGTGCGTCGGTGGGTGACGGTTGCTGACCGGCCATGGCTGTCACATTCCGTTCGTTCGTCTGGCACGTGGGCTGCTTATGCCGGGTGGTGGGCGGCGTGGTGGGCGGCGAGGACGTCGCCGCCGAAGTCGGTCTCCGGGTCCCGCCACACGGCGTGGGCGTGGTTGGCGCCGCGGTGGACGTTGGTCCACTCGACGAGCAGCCGGGGGCCCTGGAGGCGGTAGTAGTGCGGTTCGCCCGCCGCGGTGGAGCCGGCCCAGGCGAGGTGGACGGCGTCCAGCGCCGCCGGGTCGGTGTAGCGGGGCAGCGGGGACACCCCGGCGGGGACGCGGTCGAGGTACGTGCCGAGCAGGGCGCGCAGCAGCTCCCGCTGCGCGGCGTCGAGTTCGGCGCCCGGCACGCCCCGGGGCTCGGGGGTGAGCGCCAGCGCCCGCTGGTCCGCACCGTGCAGGCCGGTGACCGGGTGCCCGGCCCGGTCCGGGACGTGCGGGCCGGGGCGCCAGAGTTCGCTGCGCCGCACCACGCGGTCGCCGACGCGGGCGCTGTTGCCCGCCACGACGTCGTTCGGGGCGCGGGGCAGCAGTACGGCGCGGGCGGCGGCCCCGGGGGCGAGGGAGCGGACCAGCTCGCGGGCCAGGTCCTCGGCCGTCCCCAGCGGGCGCAGCGCCGCCCCGCCCAGCAGCGGGGACGCGGCCGGGTCGGCGCCCAGGAAGCACGGGGTGGCGGCGGCGACGCGCCCGTCCACCACGAGGTTGTTGAGCGAGACGTGGTGGCCGCCGAACCGCCAGCCCCACGGCTGCGCCCCGCCGGGCTCGCCGAAGACCCGCAGGTAGTACATGCCGGGGTCGCGGGTGCGCTCCCGCCCCCAGTTCACCGAGAAGCCCTCGGTGCGGTCGAGCACGTTCTCCAGGCCGAGCACGGTGGCGACGGTGGTGTACCCGGCTTCGGACAGCCCGCTGGCGACCAGCCGCATCACCAGCCGGTGCTGCGCGGGGCGCTGCCGGTGGAAGGTGAGGCCGCCGTGGTCGGTGGGGGTGTAGTACCAGCGGGTGCGTTCGGCCTCGGCCGCGCCGCCGGTGCCCGGCGGCGGCCCGGTCGCCGCCGGGCGCTGGTCCGGGTCGAGGGAGTCCAGCCACGCGAGGCCCGCCGCGGCCATCCGGTTCGCGACCTCGCGGGCGCCGTCGTCCGTCATGGCCGAGGGGCCGTGTCGCCGGGGGCCGCGGCGGCCGGTGGAGCGTCGGGGCCGGACGGCTCGGTCACCGGTGCCGAGTCCGGCCGGGCGCCGGGCGGCTCGTGCGCGGTCACCCCGAGGAAGCCGCGCACCCGGCGGGCGACCGTGTCCGCGAACTCCACCGCGATGCCGTGCCGGCCGCCCTCGATCGCGTGCAGTTCGGCGTTCGGCATCCGCCGCGCCATCAGGACGGCGCCGGCGTAGGGCGCCAGCCGGTCCGCGGTGCCGTGCACGATCAGTGTCGGTGCGGTGATCTCCCCGAGGCGGTCCCGGATCTCGTGCTGCCGTGCGACCGCGTGGCGGCGGGCGCTCTGCTCGGGGGTGCGGGCCGTCAGCGTCCGGCCGGGGGCGGCCCGCAGCCCGGCCGGGCCCTCGGGGGTGAAGAAGAAGTCCGCGGCGGCCCGCTGCCGCTGCTCGTGGTCCATCCCCAGCAGCTCGTCGATCGCCTCCGCGCCCATCGCGTAGCTCGGCGTGGTGGCCACCAGGACCAGGGACGCGACCCGTCCGGGGTGCCGGAGCGCGGCGTGCTGCGCGACCGCGCCGCCGAAGGAGGTGCCCAGCAGGTGCGCGCGCGGCAGCCCGAGCGCGTCCAGCAGGGCGGCGAGGTCGTCGGCGAGGTCCGGCAGCGTGTACGGGACCGGCGGGTTCACGGTGATCCCCGAGTCGCGCTGGTCGTAGGAGACGGCCCGGATGCCGGCGCCGAGCAGTCCGCGGAGCGCCGTGAACTGGGTGCGGTCGCTCTCGCCCCCGTGGACGAGTACGAGCGGCACGCCGTCGCCGCCGTCGAGGTATCCGACGTCAAGGCCGCCCGCCCGTACGGTCGCGCCGGCCGGTTCGGCGGGTTCCTGCTCTGACTGTGGTGCTGCCACCGGTGTCCTCCTTGTCGATACGGTCGAAGCAGAGATAGACGTAACTACGATTTGAGATGAAATTATCGTTTTGTGGAGCCGTGGGAGCCCCGGCTCATGCGGTGGAGTGTGCGGCGGCGACCGGGCGCCGGGCGTCGTACCCGGGAGGTGAGTGGGAGGTGCCACCCCGGTAGGGGGCGGCGGAGGGAGTGGTGGGGAGAGGGGAGACGGGGCGGTCAGCCGGCCCGCGCCCACCCGCGCAGCGCGCCGCGGTACGCCTCGGTGAGCCGGGCGATGACCTCCCGGCGGGACAGGTCCGTCTCCCGCAGCAGGTCCTGGACCTCCCGGGGATCGAAGATCATGTTGCTGAGGAACAGGGCGTGTTCGAGCATGTCGTCCGGGACGCCGATGTCGTCGAGCAGCCCCCGCACGGGACCGCTCCAGGCGTCCCGCAGGGCGACGATGATCTCGTTCCCGCTGTGCAGCCG
This sequence comes from Streptomyces sp. CNH099, assembly GCA_000514715.1. Lineage (GTDB taxonomy): Bacteria > Actinomycetota > Actinomycetes > Streptomycetales > Streptomycetaceae > Streptomyces > Streptomyces synnematoformans. The sequence continues at coordinate 164,082 of AZWL01000006.1, forward strand.
CTCCAGGTAGCCCCGCCGGGACCGCAGCTGCACCAGCGCCGGGCCGTGCTCGGCGAGCAGGTCCACCCACTTGTCCACGACGGCGTCGAACAGCGGCCGGCCCTGCGCCGCCGACGTCACGCTGAAGTCGCGCAGCTCCTCGACGACGCTGAGCACGTAGGCCGCGAGCACGTCGTCCATCGAGGAGAAGTAGCGGTAGGCGGTGGCCGGTCCGATCTCCGCGCGCGCCGCGACCGCCTGCATCGTGAGCCGGTCGGGCGCCTCCCGGGCGAGCTCGCCCACGGCCTCCAGGAGCCGCCGGCGGTTGCGGCGGGTGTCGCTGCGCAGTCTGCGCCCCCCGCCCGGGGCGGCCTGCCGGTCGGCCACAGGGCTCCTCCGCCTCATCGACGTGCAGGCAAAGGGTAGCGCCTCCGGGCGGGGGCCGGCCGCCCGGACGTGCGCGGTACGCGGTGTGCACATCCGGCGCTCCTCACGTGCTCTCGGGGGCGAAGTAGCGGACGACGCGCTCCAGCCCGGTCCACAGGTCGTCCTCGGCGGCCGCGAACGAGATCCGGACGTGCCCCTCGCCCGAGGGCCCGTACTCGGCGCCGGCCCGGACCAGCACCTGCCGCCCGGCCAGCTCGCGGGCGACCTGGCCGGAGGGCACGCCGGTGTCGTAGCGGAGGAACCCGTAGAACGCGCCCTCCGGCGGCACCAGGTGCAGGCCGGGCACGCCGGCCAGGCGCGCGACCGCCAGGTCGCGCCGCCGCCGGTAGCCGTCGGCCATGGCGGCCACGACGCCGTCCGGCAGGTCGAGGGCCGCGAGGGCCGCGTGCTGGGCCGCCGTGTTCAGCGAGCCGTTCAGGCTCCGGTGCACCTGGGCCGCCGCGTCCACCACCGCGCGCGGCCCGGTCAGGTAGCCGACGCGCCAGCCGGTCATCGCGTACGTCTTGGAGAAGGTCTGCACGTACACCGTGCGGTCGCGCAGCGACTCGACCTCCAGCGCCGACGTCATCGCGTGCCCCGGGTAGACCAGCCGGTGGTAGGCCTCGTCGCTGACGACCAGGGTGCCGGAGCCGCGGAGCAGTTCCCCCAGCGCCGCCAGCTCCCGGCCGCGGTGCACGACGCCGGTCGGGTTCGACGGGTTCGAGAAGATCATCATCGCCGCCCCGGGGAGCGCGGCGGCCAGCGCGTCGAGGTCCCAGTGCAGGTCCGGGGCGAGCGGTACGAAGTCCACGGTGCCGCCGGCGAGGACGACCAGGTCGGCGTAGAGCGAGTACGCGGGCTCCGGGATGACCACGCGGTCGCCGGGGCCGATCATCGCGAGCACCGCCGCCGTCAGCGCGCCGGTGGCGCCGTGGGTGACGAGGACGTCGTCGGCGGTCCGGGGCCGGCCGGGGGGCGCCGGCAGCCGGGCCGCGAGCGCGGCGCGCAGCTCCCGGAGGCCGTTCTGGTCGGCGTAGTGGGTGCCGCCGCCGCGCAGCGCGGCCACGGCGGCGGCGACCACCGGCGGCGGGGTCGGGAAGTCCGGCTCGCCCATGGCGAGGGAGACGGTTCCCGGCGGGGCGGGCGCGAGCGCCGGGCGCCGCGAGCGGCGGCGCAGCTCCGCCGTCCGGAAGGCGGGCGCGGGCGGCACGGCGGTCACCGGGCCGCCGCCGCACGGTCGGGGCGGGCGGCGAGGATGCGCCGGCGGAGCGCCTCCTCCCGCTCGGCGATCCCGTCGACGGCTCCCGCGACCTCGTGCGCGCGGCGCCGCGGTACGACGACTACGCCGTCGGCGTCGCCGACGAGCACGTCGCCCGCCGCCACGACCACGCCGCCGACCGCCACCGGGGCGCCGACGGCGCCGGGCCCGTCCTTGAACGGGCCGGCGGGGGTGACGGCGCGTGCATAGACGGTCAGGCCCATCGCGGACAGCGCCCGGACGTCGCGCACCGCGCCGTCGACCACCGCGCCGGTGAGCCCGGCGTTCACCATGATCTCGCCGATGAGGTCGCCGACCAGCGCGCGGGTGGTGTCCCCGTGCCCGTTGACGACCAGGACGTCGCCCGGCCGGGCCTCGTCGAGCGCCCGGTGGACGGCGAGGTTGTCACCGGAGCGCACGTCGACCGTGAGCGCGTTGCCCAGGAGCGCGGCGCGCTCGGTGACCAGCCGGATGCCGCCGTCCATGACGGTCATGCGCTGCAGCGCGTCGCCGACGTTGGCGGCCGGCACCTCGCCCAGGCGGCTGGTCTCCGCCGCCCGGGCGCGTTCCCAGCCCGGAGCGACGGACACGCTGTCCGCCGCCGCAGCAATGAACACAATGGGTCTCCGCTCTTAAATAAGACGCTAATCTCAGTTAGGGGGACCATAGCCGCTCGGGCGGCCGGAGACAACGGTCCGAGCGGCCGGGCCGCCGGGGGGCGGTGGCGGCCCGCCGCCGGCCACCGCCCCTCCCCGCGGCGTCCCCGCCCTACGACCACCGGCGCAGCGCCGCCCGCGCCGGGAGGGTGACCGCGAGCAGGACCAGCCCGCCCGCGGCGGCCACGAAGGACCCGTACACCAGCGGCGGCACGTACGGCCCCTGGCCGGTGAGGCCGTTCATCATCGGGATCAGCGTGACCGCGGCGATCGCGGAGCCGAGGACCACGCCCACCGCGGAGACCAGCGCGCCCTCCCAGCGGAGCATCGCCATGACCTGCCGCCGGGTGGAGCCGACGAGGCGCAGCGTGCCCAGCTCGCGGCGGCGGTCGAGGACCGTCATCACCAGGGTGTTGACGGCGGCGACGGCGGCGAAGCCGCCGAGTACCGCGGCCATGGTGTTGTTGGACCAGGCGCCCAGCTTCGCGTCGAGGCTCTTCTCGGTGGCGTAGCCGGCGGCGTCGGTGACCTCGCCCAGGCCGGCGAGGGACGCCGCGTCCCCGCCCCGCACCAGCAGCGTGCTGTCGAAGCCCGAGGTCACGTGCCCGTCCAGGGACTCCCGGTCCATGGTCACCGTGCCCAGGCCGAGGCCGTTGCCGTAGACCGCGACGACCTCGGGGCCGGCCTTCGTGCCGTCGGGCAGGTACAGCGGCAGCCGGTCGCCGACGCCGACGTCCGCCGAGGACGCCAGGGTCTTGTCGACGGCGATCCGGCCCGCGCCGAGCCGGTCGAGGCTGCCCTCGCGCACGTCCAGGTCCTGCACCCGCGCCAACTCGTCGGCGGAGCCCGTGACCCCCTGGGTGGCCGCGCCCAGCAGTGACTTGAACTCGCCGGAGCCGACCGGCACCAGCACCCGGGTGTTCAGCACCCCGACGGCGGTGTCCACGCCCGGCGCGCCCCCGGCCTCGGCCCGCGCGTCCAGCGGGAGCCCGTCCGGGTCCGTGACCACGTGGTCCGCGGTGACGCCCGCCCGCAGCTGCTCGTCGGCGGCGTGGTTCTCGCTCGTGTTCATGAAGACGAGCGTCGAGGCGAACGCCATGGCGAGCGCGATCGGGGTGATCGCGGATGCGAGACGGCGGGCGTTGGTACGGGAGTTGGCGGCGGCCAGCCCGGCGGCCGGGCCCGCGCCGCGCAGCGGGAGCCCGAAGAGGCGTGCGAACAGCCGCGCCAGCAGCGGGCCGAGCAGCCCGACGGCGAGCATGAAGCTCATGACGACGCCGAGGGCGGCACCGGCCGCGTCGTCCCCCGTGGAGCTGGCGGCGACCCCGGTGAGGGTCGCGCCGCCGGCGACGGCCGCGAGGCCCAGGACCGTACGGACCACGCCGGGCCGCGTCCGCTCCATCGACGCCTCGGTGAGCGCCTGCCCCGGCTTGATCTTCGCGGGCCGCCGCCCGGCCGCCCAGCCGGCGCCGAGCGCGCTGAGCAGCCCGACCCCCACGGCGGCGAGCAGCGGGAGCCCCGAGACGTGCAGGTCGACCGCCTCCGGGACCGCGCCGCGGTCCTGCAACTGCCCGAACCACCAGTGCGCGAGCCCGATGCCGGGCAGGGTGCCGAGTATCCCGGCGAGCGGCGCGACGACCAGCGCCTCGGAGGCGACCGCGCGGCGGATCTGCCGCGGGGCGGCGCCGACGGCGCGCAGGAGCGCGAACTCGCGGGCCCGCTGGGAGACGGACAGGGCCACGGTCCCGGCCGCGGTGAAGACCGCGACGATGGCGGCGACGCCGCCGAAGGGGCCGCCGATGCCGAAGAGGATGTCCTTGCCGTAGGCGAGCCCCGGGTCCTCGACGGCGCCGCGGTCGTCGCCGGTGTGCACCTGGACGTCCGAGCCGGCCAGGGCCTTCTGCACGGAGTCGGCGAGGGCGCCGGCGTCGGTGCCGGGCTTCGCCAGCACGGCGACGGCGTCCGCCTTGCCGGGGTGCCCGGCGAGCGCGGGGGCCTGGGAGTCGGCGAACCAGGCGAGGGAGCCGGCCCCGCCGGAGTCCCCGCCGTCCCCGCCGCCCCCGTCCCCGCCGGCGGCGCGGGCGGTGTCTGCCGCTCCCGCCTCGGCGATGCCGGCGACGCGGAAGTCCTGCTGCCCGGCGGCGGTCTGCACCGCGACGGTGTCGCCGACGCCGGCCTCCGCGGCGCGGGCCGCGCCCGCGTCGAGCACGACCTCGCCGGTGCGGGGCGCGTTCCCGGACGTCAGCTCGGTGCCGGTGAAGGCGTGCGAGCCCCAGCCGTGCGCGGTGAGGGGGGCGTCCCCGGCCCGTACCGGGAAGGTGAAGTCCGCCACCGCCGCCGCCGCGCCCGGCGCCGCGGCGGCCTTCGCCGCCAGCCCGGCGTCCACGCGGGCCGTGTCCGGCAGCGGGACCGGCTCCTTCTCGCGGTCCTCGCCGCTGCCCGTGACCACGTACTCGTACTGGTCGGCCGCCGCGACGACCGGCGCCTTCGCGTACCGCTCCGCCGGCACCGACGCGCGCAGCCCGGTCTCCAGCAGGATGCCGCAGGCCGCGACGATCAGCGCCGACATCATCAGCACGACGAAGGTCCCCGCGAACGACGCGGGCTTGAAGCGCACCGCCGCGCGGGCGAGGCCGTTGGGGCGCCTCATGCCGGCACCCCCGTCAGCTCCTCGTCGCGGGCGGACCGGGCCGTAGGGGCGGTGCGGGCGGTACGGGACGTGAGCCCCGCCATCCGCGCCGCGATCTGCTCCGCGGAGCCGCCCGCCAGCCGGTCGGCGAAGACGCCGTCCGCGAGGAACAGCACCTGGTCCGCCCAGGCGGCGGCGGCCGGGTCGTGCGTGACCATGACGACGGTGGAGCCGAGGGTGTCCACGGCGTGCCGCAGCAGGCCGAGGACCTCGGCGGCGGTGCCGGTGTCGAGGGCGCCGGTGGGCTCGTCAGCGAAGATCACGTCAGGGCTGGTGACCAGCGCGCGGGCGATGGCCACGCGCTGCTGCTGCCCGCCGGACAGCTCGCCCGGCCGGCGCCGCGCCTTGTCGGCGAGCCCGACCTGCGCGAGCACCGCGTCCGCCGCGCCGCGCCGCCGGTGCCGCCCGGCCAGGCGCATGGGCAGCAGCACGTTCTGCTCCACCGTCAGCGACGGCAACAGGTTGAACGCCTGGAAGACGAAGCCCAGGCGGCTGCGGCGCAGCTCGGTGAGCTGGTTCTCGCCCATCCCGGTGATCTCCGTACCGCCGAGGCGCACGGATCCGGCCGACGGCCGGTCGAGGCCGGCGGCGCACTGCAGGAAGGTGGACTTGCCGGACCCCGACGGGCCCATGACCGCGGTGAACGTACCGCGCGGCAGCGCCAGGTCGACGCCCGCGAGGGCGTGTACGGCGCCGCTGCCGCGGCCGTACCGCCGCCGGACGCCGCGCAACTCCACGGCGAGACCGGGGGTGGCTGCCGGGGCCTCCGGTCCGCCGCCGGCCGCCGGCCGGTGGTCCGCCTTGCGCCTCTTGCCGCCACGTAGCCTCATGATCCGCCCTTTCGTCATCTCTTCGTGCTGACGGGTGAAGAGTGCGCGGACGGCTGCCCGCCGGGCGTCATACCCGGGAGCCGACTGCGAGGTGCTACCGCGGTAGGGGGTGGTGGAGGGGCAGGCCCCACCCGGCGGCGGGGGGCTGGACCCCGGCGGGGCTACTCGCCCGGGGCGACCAGCCCCGACTCGTACGCGATCACGACCGCCTGGGCGCGGTCGCGCAGGTCCAGCTTGGTCAGGACGCGGCTGACGTGCGTCTTCACCGTCTGCTCCGCCAGCACCAGCGTCTCCGCGATCTCCGCGTTGGACCGGCCGCGGGCCACCAGGGTGAGGACCTCGGTTTCGCGCTCCGTCAGGGCCTTGAGCCGCTGCGCCGGCCTGCCGCGGCCGGCGGGGCGCTGCCGGGCGAAGTCCGCGATGAGGCGCCGGGTCACGGAGGGGGCGAGCAGCGCGTCGCCCGAGGCCACGACCCGTACCGCCGCGATCAGGTCGGCCGGCGGCGCGTCCTTCAGCAGGAAGCCGCTCGCGCCCGCCCGCAGCGCCTCGTAGACGTAGTCGTCGACGTCGAACGTGGTGAGCATCAGGACCCGCGGCCGGTGCTCCCCCGCCGGCCGCGAGAGGATGCGGCGCGCGGCCTCCAGGCCGTCCATCTCCGGCATGCGGACGTCCATGAGCACGATGTCGGGGTGGGTGCGCCGGCTCAGCTCGACGCCCTGCGCACCGTCGGGGGCCTCGCCCACCACGTCGATGTCGCTCTGGGCGGCCAGCAGCGCGGCGAAGCCGGCCCGCACCATGGCCTGGTCGTCGACGATGATGACGCGCGTGGTCACGTGAGGTCCTTCTCTCCCAGGGGTAGGTGGGCGGCCACCCGGAAGCCGCCGTCCGGCAGCGGCCCCGCGTCGAACGTGCCGCCGACGAGCCGTACCCGCTCGCGCATGCCGACGAGGCCGTGCCCGGTGTTGCCGCTCTGCTCCAGCGGCGCGGCGGGCAGCTCCGGGGGCGGCCCGTTGACGACGAGGACGGCGAGCCGGTTCCCGCCCTCCGGCACCGACAGCGACACCCGCGTCGTCGCGCCCGGCGCGTGCCGTACGACGTTCGCGAGGGCCTCCTGGACGATGCGGTACGCGGACAGCCCCACCGCCTCCGGCACGTCGGCGTCGCACGGGGTGAACTCCACCGGGCCGCCGGCCCGCGCCGTCGCCTCCACCAGCTGCCCGATCTGCGTCAGGCCCGGCTGGGGGGCGAACTCGCCGTGCGTCTCCTCGTTGCGCAGCACGCCGAGGAGCCGCCGCATCTCGCCGAGCGACTCGCGTGCGGTCGCCGCGATGGACGTGAACTCCCCCCGCACGTCCGGCGGCAGCCCGTCGAGGCGGTACTCGGCGGTGTCCGCCTGCACCGTGATGACGGACATGTGGTGCGCCACCACGTCGTGCAGCTCTCGTGCGATACGGGCGCGTTCCTCCAGCAGCGTCCGCCGGCCGCGTTCGGCCTCGCTGATCGTCTCCTGCTCGGCCAGCCGGCGCTGTACCTCGGACCGCTCCCGCAGCACCCCGGTGAGCAGCAGGGTGACCCCGCTGAGGATCATCAGCAGGGCGCTTCGGTCGTTCCCCCGGTCGGGCGCGACGAACAGGAGCCCGGCGTTCGCCGCCGCGGTCGCCAGCCAGACCAGCAGCAGCGTCCGGCGCGACTCGCGCAGGCCGAGGGCGAGGCAGAGGCCGATGTACCCCACTATCTCCATCGGCGGGAACGGCCACTCGTGCCGCTGCTCGTAGTCGGTGGTGAGCAGCGCGAGCGCCCCGGCGACGTCCGCGGCGAAGATCACGTACCAGGCCTGCAGCGGCCGGGTGACGGCGAGCAGCAGCGGTGCGGACTGCGCGACGGCCAGCACGCTCGCGACGCCGCCGTGCAGGCCGTAGTCGACGGTGAGCACCTGGATGGTGGTGGGCAGGAGGGCGACGCACAGGACGAACGCCAGGCCCCACGGCAGCAGCCGTACCCACCGGCGCGAAGCCCCCGCGAGCAGCGCGCGCGGGCGCTCCTGCTCCACTGACGTCATGGGCACAGCCTAAGCGGGACCGGACGGCGCCGGCGGGGGCTCCGGGGCCCGGCTCAGCCGTCGCGGAGGCGGCCCACGCCGCCGTACAGCCACACCTCGTCGAGCAGCCGCGGCGGGACGGGCCCGTCCGGATGCCAGCGGGGCAGCTGGACGACGCCCGGCTCGACGACGTCGAAGCCGTCGAAGAACGCCGTCACCCGGTCCAGGGGGCGCGGCACCATCAGCGCCGCGGCGCGCCGCTCGCCGTACACGGCGGCGGCGTTCGCGGCCCTCTCGGGCTGGATGTCGTTGGTGGTGTGGGACAGGGCCAGGTAGCTGCCCGGCGGGAGGGCGTCGCGGAGGGCGGCGACGATGCCGCCGGGGTCCTCCTCGTCGCGTACGAAGTGCAGGATCGCGGAGAGCATCAGGGCCACGGGCCGGTCCCGGTCCAGGGTGCTCCACAGCTCGGGGGCCGTGAGGATCTCGTCCGGCCGGCGCACGTCGGCCTGGACGTACGCGGTGCGGCCCTGGGGGGTGCTGCTCAGCAGGGCGCGGGCGTGGGCGAGGACGACGGGGTCGTTGTCGGCGTAGACGACCCGGCAGTCGGGGCTGGCCTCCTGGGCGACCTCGTGGAGGTTGGGCGAGGTGGGGATGCCGGTGCCGATGTCCAGGAACTGGCGTACGCCGCGGCCGGCGAGATAGCGAACCGCGCGGCGCATCCAGGCGCGGTTCGCGCGGGCGGACTCCCTGACCTGGGGTGCGCGCCGGATGGTCTCCTCGGCGGCGGCGCGGTCGGCGGTGTAGTGGTCCTTGCCGCCCAGGAGGTAGTCGTAGATCCGCGCGGGGTGCGGCACCTGCGGGTCGACGGAGGACTGCGGCGGCTGCCCGCCTAAGGAGGGCTGGTCTGTCACGGGCGTCCCCTTCCGCCGGCTGTCGCCCGGCGCGCATCGGGCATCTCGACGTGCCCAAGATAGAGCCGCGGGACCGCCGGCCACCATGCGGCCGGCGGCCCCGGCCGCTCCGGGCGGGCCGGCCGGTCAGACGATGCCGGCGCGGATCTCGTCGTACAGCCGCGCGGGGTCGTCGGCCAGCGACTTCTTGACGTGCGCGCTCCAGTCGTCGGCGATCACCTCGGCCGCGCCCGCCTCGACCCCGTCCAGGCCGGCGCGGGCCACGGCGGCCGGGTCGCCCTTGGGGCCGTCGTAGGCGGCGCTGAAGTCGGTGTCGACGGCGCCGAGGTGGAGGCCGGTCACGAGGGTGCCCTGCGCGGCGAGTTCCATGCGCACGCCGTTGGTCAGCGCCCACTGGGCCGCCTTGGACGCGTGGTAGCCGTTCGTGCCCGGGTACGCGAACCAGGACTGCGCGGACAGCACGTTGAGGAGCGCGCCGCCCCCGTGCGCGGCGAGCGCCGGGGCGAAGGCCCGTACGACGTTCAGCGTGCCCCAGAAGTTGGTCTCCATCTCCGCGCGCACGGCGGACAGGTCACCGGTGACGAGGTCGGTCCAGTGGCTGACGCCCGCGTTGTTCACCACGAGTGTCACGTCGCCCGCCGCCTCGGCCGCGGCCCGCACCTCGTCGGCGTCCGTGACGTCCAGCCGCAGCGGTACGGCGCCGGGCAGGTCGACCGACTCCGGCCGGCGGGCGGCCGCGTAGACGCGGGCCGCGCCGCGGTCGAGGAGCTGGCGGGCGAAGAGGCGGCCGAGCCCCCGGTTGGCGCCGGTCACGAGCGCGACCGCGCCGTCGATGCGGAGGCCGGGGGTCGGGTGGGCGGTGGTCGGTTCGGTGTTCGGTGTGCTCATGCGGGTAACGTAAGACCTACCGTTGACGTCAGGGTCAAGTCCGGCGTCCGGCGTCCGGATACGGCGGAAGGAGGCGCGTCCATGCGCATCGGAGAGGTCGCCCGGCGCTCCGGGGTGAGCGTCCGCGCGCTGCGCTACTACGAGGAGCAGGGGCTCCTCACCCCCGGCCGCAGCCCCGGCGGCCAGCGCGAGTACCCCGAGGACGCCGTCGACCGGGTCCGCTTCTTCCAGCAGCTCTACGCGGCGGGCCTGCCCAGCCGCCGTATCGCCGAGCTGCTCCCGTGCATCGACACGGGGACGACGACCGTCGAGCAGCGGGCGATGCTCGACGCCGAGCGGGAGCGCATCAGGAAGCAGATCGACGGGTACACGGCCGCGCTGGCCCGGCTCGACGAGCTGGTCGAGGCCGCCGCAGCCCGCCGGGCCTGAGCCGCCCCCCCCCGCCCTCGCCTCGCGCCTCACGCCTCGCCGCGCCCGCGCTCCCGCGCACGGGCGGCGCGGCGCTCGGTGTGGGTGGAGCGGGCGGCGGGCCAGGTGCCGGGGGGTGCGGTCTCCCGGGTGAGGCCGGTGAGCACGGCCTGCACGACGCGCTCGGTCTGCAGGTCGGCGGCCTGCGGGGGGTCGAGGGTCATCAGGCCGTCGGCGAGCAGCGTGGCCACCCCGTGGACCGCCGCCCAGACGGCGAACTCCGCCGCCGGGCGGGCCGCGGCGCTCAGCTCGCCCGCCTCGGCGAGCCGGTCGAGTTCGGCGTCGATGACGTCGTGCGGATGCGGGTGGACCGCGGTGCCGGGGTCGCGGGCGGCGGCGCCGAAGGCGAGGCGGGCGACCGCCGGGTCGTCCAGGGCCCAGCGGACGTACGCGCGGCAGGCCGCGACGAGGCTCCGGCGGGCGTCGTCGTCCCGCCCGGGTGCGGCCGCCGCCTCGGCCATGCGTTCGCCGAGCCGGGCGAGGACGCGTACGGACAGGGCGCGCACCAGCGCGTCGCGGGAGGAGAAGTGGTGGTAGGCCGCGCTCGGGCTGACGCCGACGCGCGCCGACGCCTCCCGCAGCGACCAGCCCGCGGGGCCGCGCTCGCGGACCAGCTCCTCGGCGGCGTCCAGCAGCGCACCGCGCAGGTCCCCGTGGTGGTAGCGCCTCTTGCCCATGGGGACCCATCTTAACAGTGTTCAGATGCGTGGTACGGTCGACGCAGGATCTCAACGCTGTTCAGATTGGAGTGCGGGCATGGACCCCAGCAGCGCACAGCCGCCCGTCGTACGCGGCGAGCCGGTCGAAGTCGCCGAGGGCGTCCACGTGATCCCGGACGGGCGCGTGGAGCTGGTGCCGAACGTCGGCATCGTCGTCGGCGACCAGGCCGCGCTGGTCGTCGACACCGGCATGGGGCCGCGCAACGGCGCGTACGTCCTCGAACAGGCCCGCCGCCTCGCCGTCGGCCGGCGCCTGTACCTGACCGTCACCCACTTCCACCCCGAGCACGGCTACGGCGCCCAGCCCTTCGAGGGCGTCGCGACGATCGTCTACAACCGGGCGCAGCGCGACGAGCTGCGGCGCAAGGGCACCGCGTACCTCGACATGTTCCGGGGCCTCGGCCCGGCCGTCGACGCCGAACTCCGCGGCGTCGAACTCGTCGCCCCCGACCTGGTCTACGACGGCCGGGCCGAGATCGACCTCGGCGGCCGCACCGCGGCCCTCCGCCCCGTCGGCCCGGCGCACACCCTCGGCGACCAGGTCGTGCTCGTCGACGACCGGGTGCTCTTCGGCGGCGACCTCCTCGAAACCCGGATCTTCCCGATCACGCCCTACTTCCCCCCGCACGACACCGACGTCGACCCCCGCCGCTGGATCGACGTCCTCGACGGGCTCGCCGCGCTCGCCCCCGAGATCGTCGTCCCCGGCCACGGCGAGGTCGCCGACGCCGGCCTGATCCACGATGTCCGGGACTACCTGACGTACGTCCGTACCGAGGCGGACCGCCTCAGGGCCGCCGGAGTCTCCGCCGACGACGCGGCCGCCGCGATCGACCGCTCCGCGCGCACCCGCTGGCCCGACTGGGAGCGGCCCGAGTGGATCACCTCGGCGGCCCGCGCCTTCTACGCGGGAGCCGACGGCTGAGTCGTGTCGGCGGACTGCCGAAGCATGGCCGCGGTCAGGACGGTGCCGGCGACGCCCCAGCCGCCGTCGGCGACCTCCTCGACCAGGACGACGGTGGTGGCGCGGGCGCGTTCGCCGTACAGCTCGGCGTACAGGTCGGTGGTGCGGGCGACGAGCGTCTCCTTCTGCTGCGCGTCCAGAGTTCCGGCAGGGATCTTGAAGTTCGCGAACGGCATGGTGGTGCTCCTTCGGTGGGTTGTTGGGCTTGTCAGACGATGCCGCCGTTGGCGCGGAGGACCTGGCCGTTGACCCAGTGCCCCGCCGGGGAGACCAGGAAGGCGACGACCTCGGCGACGTCGGCCGGCGTGCCGAGCCGCTCCAGCGGCGGCTGGGCGGCCAGCCGGGCGACGGTCTCCTCGTCCTTGCCCTCGAAGAACAGGTCGGTGGCGGTGGGGCCGGGGGCCACGGCGTTGACGGTGACGTCCCGGCCGCGCAGCTCCCGGGCGAGGATCATCGTCAGGGACTCGACCGCGCCCTTGCTCGCGCTGTACGCGCCGTAGCCGGGCAGCGCCATGCCGACGACGGACGTGGAGAAGGTGACGAGCGCGCCGCCGCCGCGGACGCGCCGCGCGGCCTGCTGGGCGACGACGAAGGTGCCGCGGATGTTCGTCCGGTGCAGCGCGTCCAGCTCCGCCAGGTCCAGCTCGGCGACCGGCGCCAGCGCCAGCCGGCCGGCCGCGTGGACGACGGCGTCGACGCCGCCGAACTCGGTCTCCGCGGTGTCGAACAGCGCCGCGACCTGCTCCTCCTCGGCGACGTCGGCCCGCACGGGGACCGCCGTGCCGCCGGCGGCGACGGCGTCCTTGACGGCGGCCTCGGCCAGTTCGCGGTTGCCGGCGTAGCCGACCACGACGGCGTAGCCGTCGGCGGCGAGGCGGCGTACGGTCTCGCGGCCGATGCCGCGGGAGCCGCCCGTGACGACGGCGACGCGGGGGCGGCCGCCGGGGGCCGCCGGGGGTGGTGCGTGGGAAGGCATGCGTTGCCCTGCTCTCCTGGTCGTGGGTGGTGAACCGGTCGCCGGCCGCGGGAGCGGACCGGGCGCCGTGGACTCAGCATGCGCCGGTACGACCGCCGCAGCCAGTGCGTTCTTCACCCTGGGGTCGCCGACCCCTGGCTCGCTTTCCCCGCGGCGCGCGACCATGGGGTACGTGAACCACTCCGCACTCGCCGCGTTCCTCAGGTCCCGGCGCGACCGCATCCGCCCCGCCGACGTCGGCCTGCCCACCGGCCCCCGCCGCCGGGTGCCCGGGCTGCGCCGCGAGGAGGTCGCCCAGCTGGCCGGGCTGTCCGCGGACTACTACACCGAGCTGGAGGGCAGCCGCGGCGCCCAGCCCTCCGCCCAGGTCCTGGCGGCGCTGGCCCGGGCGCTGCGGCTGACCGGCGACGAACGCGACCACCTGTTCCACCTCGCCGACCGCCCCCTCCCCCCGGCCGCGCACGGCCCCACCGCACACGTCCAGCCCGGCCTCCTCGGCCTGCTGGACCAGCTCACCGCCACCCCCGCCCAGGTCATCACCGACCTGCACGAGGTCCTCGTCCAGAACTCCCTGGCCGTCGCCCTCGTCGGCCGCCCCCCGGCACAGCGCGGCCCCCGCGCGAGCCTCGCCTACCGCTGGTTCACCGACCCCGCCTCCCGCACCCTGTACCCGCCCGAGGACCACGCGCACCACTCCCGGGTCCTCGTGGCCGACCTGCAGGCGGTCGCCGCGAAGCGCGGCGGCGACCCCGAGGTCACCGCGATGGTCACCGCCCTGCGCCGGCTCAGCCCGGAGTTCGCCGCCCTGTGGGACACCCACGACGTCGCCCTGCGCCGCACCGACCACAAGCGCATCGCCCACCCGGCGCTGGGCGTCATCGAACTGGACTGCCACAGCCTGTTCAGCGAGGACGGCCGCCAGCGCCTGCTGTGGTTCGACGCCCCGCCCGACACGGAGGCCGCGGAACAACTGCGCCTGCTGTCGGTCATCGGCACCCAGGACATGACCTCGTCCCCACCGTCGGGGTAGCCGGGGCACCGCTCAGCCGGCTCCGCCGGCGCCTTCGGTCCTGCGCGTGGCAGGTCGTGCCCGACGCCTCGTCCGTGTCGGCGACCGCCGGTAGGGTTCCGAGTCAGGCGATCACCGTGCGCTCCAGAGACCAGCCGATACGCTGATCGCAGCGGCGAGAGAGGAGGCCAGCGTGCTGCTTCGCGCCCGTGTCGCGAATGTCCGTTCACTCCGTGACGAGCAAGAGCTGTCCTTCGTCGCCCCCTCAGACGAGGACCTGAGCGGCTCCGTGCGGGACGTGCGTCTCGGCGGCGACCGGTCCGCGGCCGTCTTCCCTCTCCTGGGCATCTTCGGTGCGAACGCGTCAGGCAAGTCGAACGTGCTGCGGGCGCTCGCCGACATGCGCAGAGCCGTCCTGGACTCCTACGGGCGCTGGGCTTCGTACGAGGGCGTCTCGCGCAAACCCTTCGAACTCGACGCCAAGAGCGCGGACGAGCCGAGTTTCTTCGAAGTCGACCTCGTGATCGACGAGGTGCGCTGGACGTACGGTTTTGAGCTGGGCCCGAAGCGTGTCGAGGCCGAATGGATCCACAGCTACCCCCGCGGCCACCGTCAGGTGTGGCTTGATCGGGACGCGTCACGAGCGCAGGCGTTCGAGTGGCCGGGCAGCCGGGTGAAGGACCGGAACCAACTCGTCCGCCGTACCCGCCCCAACGCCCTGCTCCTCTCCACCGCCGGCACGGACAACCACCCGCAGCTCTCCCCTCTCTTCCACTGGTTCCGCAGCAACCTGTGGCTCGTCAACCCCGAGGACGAACGAGCAGAACGCGAGCGGTACACGATGGGCGAACTCACCGGCGACCGCGGCCGGCGCATCAGGGAGCTGTTGCGCGTCGCCGACCTGGGCATCACGGGCGCGGCGTACGTACCGGAGAGTGCCGGCGGTCCCACGGTGACGCTCACGCACCGGTCGGCCGCCGGCGAGGTGAATCTCGACTGGAAGAACGAGTCCCTCGGCACCCGCTCCTGGTTCGCCCTCCTCGGCCCGCTGCTCCTGGCTCTGGACGAGGGCGCCGTGCTGCTCATCGACGAACTGGACGCCAGCCTGCACCCGCGGTTCGCCGCCGAGGTCATCCGTCTCTACCACGACCCGCTGTCCAACCCCCGGGGCGCACAGCTCGTCTTCACTACCCACGACCCGTCGGTGCTCACCACGTCGAGCGGCGGACGCCTCCTGGAGCCCGGCCAGGTATGGCTTACGGAGAAGGACAAGGACGGCGCCACCGAGGTGTACTCGCTGGCCGCCGCCGTTGCCCCGGGCGAGCACGAAGATCTGACGAAGTCCTACCTGGCCGGCGCCTTCGGCGCGGTCCCCTCGCTGCTGGAGGGCCAGATCGCCCGGCGCCTGCTGGCCACCACCACGGAGCAGGAGCGCGAGTACGGGGCGGAGCGAGGCTGATGGCACGTAGCAGGGGGCGGGACTCTCTGGGCCCGGCGACGCAGCGGGGGCGGCGCCGCAGAATCGTCCATGTCTTCACGGAGGGCAAGGTCACCGAGCCTTCGTACATCGAGATCATCAAAGAGCGGGGCACGTACGCCGATTCGGCCCCGGCCGTCGAGGTGAAGATCGCGAACCTGAAAGCGCCCGGCTCCCAGCGCAAGCCCCTCAAGCTGGTCGAGGCGGCGGCACGGCTCATGCGGGAGGAGAAGAGGGCGGCGGAGCACGGAAAACTGAAGAAGGAGTTCTGGCCACAGGTCTGGTGCCTCTTCGACCGCGATCAGCACGAGCACATCGAGACCGCGCTGAAGGAGGCCCGTGAGGCCGATGTCCGCGTCGCCTTCTCGCATCCGTGCTTCGAGGTCTGGCGGGTGCTCCACCACAAGCCGGTGGCCGGCATGTTCAACGGGGTTTGCGACCAGGTGACGGCGCGGCTGCCCTACGCCGCGAGCGCCGAGAACATCAAGATCGTACTCCCCGAGCAGATCGAGCGCGGCAGCTTCGAGCAGGCGAAGAGGCGCGCCAGGCAGATGAACGCCGCCCACGGCGACCACGTCCCGCTGTCCAGCCGCGACCCGTACACCGATGTCTTCACCTTCGTCGAGGACGGGCTCGGCATCGTCTCGTACTGACACTCGTACGGACATCTGCTGGCCGAGTCGGGCGAACGGTTTCCGGCGAGGGGGCGGAGCGCCATAAGGTGCCTACGTCACCACAGGTCGTAGGGAGTCGTACGTGGCCAAACTCACGCTCGCGCAGTTGGAGCGGCACCTGTTCGCCGCAGCGGACATCCTCCGCGGCACGATGGATGCCTCCGAGTACAAGGACTACATCTTCGGCCTGCTCTTTCTGAAGCGGGCGAACGACGAGTTCGAAGCCGCCCGTGACCAGATCAAGGAACAGGCGGCCAAGGAACTGGGCCTGGCCGGCGAGATGCTGGACGGCTACCTGGAGCAGGAGGCCCCGTACCGCGAGCGGGGTGTGCTGTTCGTACCGAAGGAGGCGCGCTGGACGTGGGTCGCCTCGGGCCCCGGCCACAACATCAACGAGGCTCGGCTGCGCCCGGCCCTGCAGGCCCTCGAAGGCCAGAACAGCAAGCTCAAGGGCCTCTTCGACCACCTCGACTTCAACCGCATCGGCGGCTCCGGCGCCGCGTCCAGTGCGGCGAAGCTGGCCGACCAACGGCTGAAGTTGCTCATCGACCACTTCGGCCGAGTCCGATTGCGCACCGAGGACTTCGAGTTCCCCGACCTGATCGGCGCCGCGTACGAGTATCTGATCAAGGAGTTCGCCGACTCCGCCGGCCGCAAGGGCGGTGAGTTCTATACCCCGCGTGCGGTGGTGCGGATGATGGTCGAACTGCTCGGCCCGAAACAGGGGACGCGGATCTACGACCCGTGCGTCGGCTCGGGCGGCATGCTGATCCACGCTAAGGAGTACGTGGAGGAGCGCGGCGGCGACACATCCGACATGTTCTTCGCGGGCCAGGACTCCAACAGCGGTTCGTGGATCATGTCCACGATGAACATGGTGCTCCACGGCGTACACCGCTTTGACCTGAGCACCGGTGACACCCTGGCCGAACCGGCACACGTGCCGAAGTCCGAGGCGGACCGCTACGACGGCGTGCTGAGCAATCCGCCGTTCTCCATCGACTACTCGCTCGAAGACTTCCCCCACCGGGCAGGGAGGGCGGCCTACGGGGCGACGAGTGAGCGCGGCAAAGCGGACCTGATGTTCCTCCAGCACATGCTCTGGGAGACCAAGCAGGAGGGGCCGGGCGGGGTCGTCATCACGGTCATGCCGCACGGGGTGCTGTTCCGCGGTGGCGGCGAGCGGGACATCCGCGCCGAACTGATCGAGCGGGACGCGATCGAGGCGGTCATCGGCCTCGCCCCGAACCTGTTCTACGGAACTGGCATCCCCGCCTGCATCCTTGTACTGCGCCCGCCGGGCAAGAAGGCCGCGCACGATGCGCGGCGGGAGGGGCGGGTGCTTTTCATCAATGCCGACCGCGAATTCCACGCGGAACGGGCGCAGAACGTGTTGTTGCCTGAGCACGCCGAAAAGATCGTCTCCACCTTCCACCGGTACAAGGACGTGCCGGGCTTCTCCCGCGCGGTGAGCCGCGAGGAACTGCGGGAGAACGACTACAACCTCAACATCCGCCGCTACGTCGACAACGCACCGCCGCCGGAGCCGCAGGACGTACGGGCTCATTTGGTGGGCGGAGTGCCGCGCGTGGAGATCGAGGCCAAGAAGGAGCTGCTGGACTCGTACGGTTTGTCGCTCGGGGATCTCTTCGTGGAGCGGGACCCGGTGGACCCGGAGTACGTGGACTTCCCGCCCGAGGAGGCCCGCCCGGACGCGGGTCGGCTGGCGGAGTTGGCACGGCCTCGCGAGGAGGTGCTGTGGGGCGAGTTCGACGAGTGGTGGAAGGCTGAGGCCGGACACCTGGAGCGGGTGGCGGCGACTCCGGAGCGCCTGGCAGATCTGAGTGCCGCGGAGCGTAAGGCCGCGCTGATGGATGTGCGGGGTGCGCTGATCGAGTCGTTTGTGGAGCAGTTGGGCGGCGTCGGGCTGCTCGACGAATACGCGCTCGCGGGTGCGGTGGCCGGCTGGTGGCACGAGGCGAAGTACGACCTGCTGGCGCTGTCGGAGAACGGGTTCGCGGGTGTGCTGGACGGTTGGGTCGAGAACGTCGACACGCTGCTGGCGCCGGAAAAGGACCCGAAGACGCACAAGCTCCGGAAGCGGACGGCCGCGGAGCGACGCCAGGCGTACGACCACAAGGTGGTCGCGGCGATCGCGCCGGATTTCCTGGAGGAGTTGGCGGCGGCGGAGGAGGAGAAGGCGGAGCTGGACGCCCGCTGGAAGGAACTCAACGCGGAGCCGTCGAGGGACGGCGAGGGTGACGGGGCGGGGGCCGAGGACGGCGGTGCGGACGAGGAGAACCAGGGCGAGGTAGTCCTGAGCGCTGAGCAACAGGCGGAACTGGTCCGGGTGAAGAAGGAGCGGGCGAAGACGGGGGCGCGGATCAAGCGCTTGGAGGCAGAATTCTGGTTCCCATGGCCACCCAGCAGTGGGACGCCGAAGTTGGACGAGGAGCCGCCGAGGCTCGTGCGGGCGCGGAAGGCGCTGGATGCGGAGGGGGAGCGCCGGGTGGTGCTGAAGCTGCTGCGGGATGACTTGGCAGGGAAACTGAACGGGCACGTACTGCATAAACGGCAAGAGCTGATCACGATTTTCCGTATGTGGGTGGGCAAGTATGCCGTCTCCCTTGGTGCCATTCGCAAGGCGCGTGAGGAAAGTGTTGCGAAACTTGACGCGTTCCTGCGGGAGGCTGGTTATGCTGTTTGATGGGCTATCGGAGATGCGTCTTTCTGACGTGGTTGCGCAAACTTTTGCCGGTGCTTGGGGTGAAAATCCTTCTGACGGCATGAGTGAGAATGTTTATGTAATTCGCGCTACAAACATCGACAGTGAAGGGCTTATTAACTTTGCTAGGTCGGCGCCGCGCGTTTTCTCAAGAAAGGAATTGGGGTGCAAGCGGTTGAAAGCCGGCGATCTGATTCTCGAAGCTTCAGGCGGGGGGCCCGGTACGCCGGTGGGTCGGGTGGCTCTATTTGTGGGCGGTCCTGGAAAGCTTCCATATGCTTGTTCCAATTTCTTTCGTGTTCTCCGGCCAAATCTTGATCGAGTTTTTCCTGAATATTTGGCGTTCCTTCTGGATAAGATCTACCGATCAACGTCAATCTGGCGCTTTCAACAGCAGACTACTGGCATCGTAAACCTCAGGTTCAGCGACTATCTGGAACAAAGGTTGATGCTTCCCCCGCTTCGAGAGCAGGAGGAAGTTGTCGCGGCAATCCATAACGTATCCTCGCAGCAGCGCGTTATCGAAGCGTCAGTCGCCAAGCTTGACCAATTGCGGAAAGGAGTATTGGACTCAATGCTATCCCCGGCTAAGGCTGGTGAGGCAGTCTGGCCGGTGCGCTGCCTTGGCAATGTGGCGGAAGTTAGAGGCGGGCTAACCCTCGGGGGCGTGACCGCGGGTGGTCGGGTGGCGGAAGTTCCGTACCTTCGCGTTGCGAATGTGCGTGATGGGTATATTTCCACGGGCGAGATCAAGACAGTGCGGGTGACGCCCTCGGAGGTAATCAGGTACCGCCTCCAGGCAGGGGACGTTCTGATTACTGAGGGCGGTGACTTCGATAAGCTTGGACGCGGCGGGGTCTGGGATGGGCGCATCGACCCTTGTTTGCATCAGAATCATATCTTCCGCGTCCGATGTGAGAGAAATGTATTGCTCCCTGAGTTTCTGGCACTGTATTTGTCTTCCCGAGGGGGAAAGTCTTATTTCTTGCGGGTGGCAAAGCGGACGACGAATCTTGCCTCGGTGAGTTCGTCACAAGTCAAGGTAATGCCCGTCCCGTGTCCGCATGTGACGGAACAGAAGCGGATGGTTGACGTGCTGAGTGTGCATGATGCTGCCATCGCTGCGGAGGGACGGGAGCTTACGAAGCTTCAGAGTCTTAAGTTGGGGCTGATTGATAGCCAGGTCCGCGGAGGTGATGGCGCGTTGGTATCAAACTGAATCAGTCGGCGCGTGGGGCTATCCAGAGAAATCCCCCTTCTTGATGCCGGTTATGAACGACGACCAAGCATCTGCCCGGAAGACCAAGGCTGGGCCTTCGGGGTCCTTGGAGTCGCGGACGGGGACGCCCGAGGGGTGAGCGTCGACCACCTCAAGGCAACTTCCCGCGTCGGGGCCGCTGTATGACGACTTGCGCCAGCCGGTCAGCGAGGAAGCGTCAGGGATTATGCTTTCGGCCATGATGTCCGTGTTCCTCCGCGATTGACCTCATCAGGGTGAGGGAGTCCGCCAGCGACATGGCGTCGCCCAGGGCGAGAGCGTAAGTGCCCTGGAGCTGCTCAACCATGGCTGGGGCGTCGTGCACCCTACCCATGTGGAGACCCTCGGTGTACGCCACCGGTGGCTGGTCCTCAAACCACATCAGCGACAGCATGTTCTGCAGGAGTGGGTGGAATCCCAGCCCAACAGGCAGCACGTGCACGCGTACACGCCGAGTCTCGACCAAGCGGATGATGTGCCTGATCTGCTCTGACATGACGTCGCCGCCGCCGATTGGGCGACGTAGCACCATCTCGTCCAGCAGCGCCCACACTACGGGCTCAACAGAGTTGTTGAGGATCTTCGCTCGTTCAAGGCGTGTGACGACCGTCCTGTCACACTCCTCATCACTCCGAGGAGGGTAGGCGGCGCTCAGGACCGCACGTGCGTACCTTTCCGTCTGCAGGATCCCGGGCACGAAGGACAACGCGAACTCACGAATGATCGTGGCTTGCCGCTCAAGTTCTCGCGCTGTCGCGAAGTGGTCGGCGACAGCCGCGTCGTCGTCCGGCAGGAAGCTGGTCAGCACATCTCCCGTGCCCAGCGCCCTGTCTAGGCGGCGTGCGTCGGTCTTGGACGGCGTGCGGCGGCCGGCTTCGATGTGGGCGATGTGCGAGCGGGTCATCAGCGCTATGTCCGCCAGCTCCTGCTGCGTGAGGCCCCTCGCCTCGCGCTGTGACTTGAGCCAATCCCCATAGGTGTTCGTCACTCGGCACCTCCCCGTGTGACGGAACCCTTGTCACACCGTCACCCCTGGCGAGCGTAACCCCTCCCGTCTCACTGTGTAAGTGGGTCGCTACACAGCGATGCCCATGCGGCCCTCTGCCGCAGGCACACCCGCAAGGATTCGGCCGAAAGCCGCCCGCACAAGAAGACCCCCGCGACCGCATCACCGGCCCGGGGGCATGGCCACCAACTTCACAGGAGTTGACGACATGCTCGACCGTACCGCCTCCCTCCTGGAGCCGCTGCTGCGGCTCCTCTGGCCCGCCACCGGCCGCCGCCGCTACCTCCCGGCGCTGCGGGCCGCCGCCCCCGTCCTCCTTCCGCACCCCGTGCCGACGCCCTCGGCACACCCCGCGCCCGCCCCGCGC
Source organism: Streptomyces sp. CNH099 (assembly GCA_000514715.1). GTDB lineage: Bacteria > Actinomycetota > Actinomycetes > Streptomycetales > Streptomycetaceae > Streptomyces > Streptomyces synnematoformans. Next base: position 185,400 of record AZWL01000006.1, read on the forward strand.
CGCGACGCCCCCGACCAGCCCGCCACCCCCTGCGTCCGCCCCTACGTCCTCGCGCACGAACGACGCGACGAGTCGCGGCGGCAGCGGGCCCGCCGCCTCGAACTCTGGCTCGCCCTGCACGGCGTGGACGTCGGGCCGCGGTGGATTCACGGGGTGGAGGTGGCCGCGTGACCGGCCAGGCGGACGTGTCCGTGCGGCTGCTGCCCTGGACCTCCCCCGAGGGCAAGCCCTGCTACCTCCTCGGGGGCGGATCGGGTCGCGTCTCCCGGGCCGCCGACGAGATCGAGCGGGTACAGCTCAAGATGGCGGTCGAACTGGTCGGGCACGCCACCGGCATGCTCGATGACGACGCGACGACCCTCCCCGAATTCCGCTACCTCGTGTCGCGCATGGCCGAATCGCTCAGCGACATCCACCGCGTGGCCGAGAGCCGCGGCGCCCGGATCCCAGCCCCAGACGACGACGAGGAGGAAGAGGAGGAAGAGGAGGAAGACGACAACCGAGACGATCAGTAGGGCACACCGGACGACGCAGCCACCGCCGTCCCTCCGCCCATCCGCCGACCGTCCGTTGCCGTACCGTACCCCCACTCCGGTACGGCAACCGGCGGCTCGTATTGCTTCCCCCGCCACCGTCCGCGGCGCAGAATAGGCCGTTCAACGGTCGGCGGCGCCCGGAGGACGCGCGATATGGCGGCAGCGCAGACAGAGCGGGACGAGGTAGAGCGGCCCATCGTCGCGCAGCTCCGGGCCATGGGCTGGACGCACGTGCCCGGGCCGGAGGTCGGCACGCTCGACGCCGACACGCCCGTGCTCCTCGACGAGCTGACCGCCACCCTGCGGCGCATCAACGTCCGCGCCGCGGACGGCAAGCCGTGGATGGAAGACGACGACGTCCGGCGCGCGGTCGCCGAGCTGTGTTCCGTCCCCCTCGGCGGCGGCGTCGTACGGGCGAACTTCGACGCGACCGCGCTGCTGCTCAGCGGGGTGGTCCTCACCGGCCCGTCCGCCGCGCACGGCGGGCCGTCGGCCACCGTCCAGTACGTCGACTGGCACGAGGAGCGGAGCGCCGCCAACCGCTTCACCGTCGTCGACCAGCTCCGTATCAAGAACCGGTCCGGTCTCGTCTCCGTCCTCGACATCGTCCTGTTCGTCAACGGCATTCCGCTCGTCGCCGTCGAGTGCAAGAGCCCCGGGCTCTCGGACCCTCTCTACGACGCCGTGCGCGATCTGCGGTTCTACGCCGACGACCCGCTGGACGACGAGGAGGACACCCCCGGCCCGATGCGGCCCGCCGGCGTCCCCGAACTCTTCCGTACCGTGCAGCTGCTCGTCGCCGCCACCGAAGAGACCGCATACCTCGGCACTCTCACCTCGGGCCCTGACCACTACCATCCCTGGCGCAGCGTGGAGCCGGAGAGCGAGGCGACGCTGCGGAGTGAGCTGCCCGACGGCGTCTCCGAGATCAACGAACGGCACAAGCTCACCGGGGTTGTCCTGCGCCCCGCCGCGCTGATCAACTTCGTGCGCCACTACCTCGTCCCCCTCCCCGTCGAGACCGAGTCCGGCGGCATCGTGACCGTGAAGGCCGCCGCGCGGCACCAGCAGTACCGGGCGGCGGAGAAGGCCGTACGCAGGTTGCTCACCGGGCAGACGCGCGGCGGGATCCTCGACGAGGACGGCCGCGGCGGGATCATCTGGCACACCCAGGGCTCGGGCAAGAGCCTGACGATGACGTTCCTCGTCCGCCGGGTCCATCTGCACCATCGGCTCAGCGAGTTCACCGTCGTGGTCGTCACGGACCGGACGCAGCTTCAGACTCAGCTCACCGGCACCCTGAAGCTGAGCGAGTCGGACGTGGTCACGGCCGAGACCCGCACACAGATGGAGGGCCTGCTGCGCGACGGCGGGCAGCGGGTCGTCTTCGCGATGATCCAGAAGTACGGGACCGGGGTGGCCTTCGCGGCGGAGGCCGGGGGCGACGGCGACGACCGGGACCTGCCGGAGGAGTACGCCGAGGCCGAGCGGGCGCGCAAGCGGCGCCGGGCCGCCACAGCGCCGGAGGTCCCGGACTTCCCGGTGTGCAACACGTCCCACCGGATCCTCGTCCTGGTCGACGAGGCGCACCGCTCGCACACCAAGACCCTCCACGCGGCCCTGCGCAAGGCGATCCCCAACGCGGCGAAGATCGGTTTCACCGGGACGCCGATCATGACGGACCAGGACGACGACACCCGCCGGATCTTCCCCGGGCCGGAGGGGAAGTTCCTGGACGAGTACCGGATGCCGGACGCCGAGCGTGACGGGGTCGTCGTCCGCATCCGCTACGAGGGCCGCACGGGCGAGGGTCAGGTCGTCGACAAGGACGGGCTGGACCGGCGGTTCGAGGACCTGGTCCGGGACCGTACGGACGAGGAGCGCCAGGCGTTGCTGCGGCGCTGGCCCACCGAGCGCGACGTCGCCGAGTCCCGCCCGATGATCCGGGCCAAGGCCGAGGACATGCTGGAGCACTGGGTGACCTGGGTGCTGCCGGGAGGGGATTTCAAGGCCCAGGTCGCCGCGGTCAGCCGGAGGGCCGCGGTCGAGTACCACCACGCCCTGCGCGCGGCCCGCGACGCGCTGCTGGCGGAACTGGCCGACTTCGACCCGGAGTCGGTCGCCGGCACGCCGGTGAAGGATCTCCCCCGGAGGCAGCGCTACCTCCACCAGGCTTACCAGTTCCGTTCGCTGCTCCGGCGCGTCGATTTCGTGCCGGTCATCTCTCCGGGCAAGGAACGTAAGCACCGCCGGTGGCTGCACTGGACGAACGGGGACCGGCAGGAGGCGTACATCGAACGTTTCCACAAGGCGTTCCCGCAGCTGCCGCCGGAGGAGGAGTGGGTCGCAACGACTCCCTTCCACCCTGCGCCGCAGGAGCAGGCGGGCACGGGCGACGCGGGCGACCATCCGTGGTCGCAGGGGCCGACCGGGACGGCGGCGGACACCACGGCCGAATCCCCGGTGGCGGATCCCGTGCACCCGGAGAGCCCCATCGCCTTCCTCATCGTGAAGTCCATGCTGCTCACCGGGTTCGACGCCCCGCGTGAGCAGGTGCTCTACCTGGACCGGCCGATCCGGGACGCTGAGCTGCTGCAGGCTGTCGCGCGGGTCAACCGGCCGATGCCGGGCAAGGAGGTCGGCTACGTCGTCGACTACTACGGCGTGTTCGAGCATCTGCCGGGCGCGCTGGCCAGCTATCGGGACGACGACGTCGACGACACCATGCGCTCCCTGTCCGACGAGATCGAGTCGCTCGGGCCCGCTGCCGAGAAGGTGCGCGACTACCTGCACGGGTACGGCATCACGGATGCGGACATCGACGGTGTGGTGAACGCGGGCACGGCGGCCCAAGCACTGGAAGACGAGCAGGCCAGGTTCGGTTTCGACGACGTGCTGGCCGAGTTCCTCAGCGTGTGGGAGCGCGTGCTGCCGCACGAGGCCGGCCTGGACTACGTGGCCGATGCCCGCCGCTGGAGTCTGCTGCAGATGCGTGTCCGGCGGCGCTTCCGCGACGGTCCGGGCGGCACGTTCAGCCTGCGCCAGGTCGGACGCAAGGTCCGGGCGATGATTGCCGGTCATCTGGAAGGACCGGAGATCGACGAGGTCATCCCGCCCGTTTCCCTCACCGCGGCAGCCTTCCACGACAAGGTGCGTGCGCTGCCGACACGCGAGGCTGCGGCCGAGATGGGGCACGCGCTCCGGTTCCACCTGGAGGAGCGGGTCAGGACCGAGGACCCGGAGAAGTACGACCGGCTCTCGAAGCGGCTGGAGGAGATCCTGCGTGACCTGCCCGGGCGCTTCGAGGAGCAGGTCGATCAGCTCGGTGAGCTGATCGAGAAGGCCCAGCAGGAGACGGCGGCGGAAGAAGACCCGGTGCTCGCCGGGCTCACCCCGCTGGAGCAGCGGGTCTACCGGCGGCTGGATCAGTTGTTGCGGGACAGCCCGGGAGTCAGGCGGGTGGACCTGGACCCCGGGGAGATCGCCGGTGCGGTCTGCGATGCCGCCGCGAGGATCATGGGCAAGACCTCCTACCAGGGGCAGTCCCAGGACGTTTCGGACCTGGCGAGCAGCATTCAGACGCAGTTGGTCTGGGCCGGGCTGCAGCCGGTCACGACGGAGTGGGCGCCGCTGAGGGCGATCGCCGAAGATCTCGCGGCGTTCGCGGCGGGCAACCGACGGCAGTTCCTGGACAGGTTCCGGGGAGAATAGGCGGTGTGATCCCCGATGCCGACGACCGCACACTCCCGGCCCTCGCCGACGGGGCCCGTGTCACCTTCGACGGCCTGCAGGTGTCCGTCCGGGTCAGCGCACGTCGCAAACGGTTCGCGCTGACGGTGGAGGCGGACGCGGGCGTGCTGCTGCACGTGCCCGAGGGGCGGTCCGCGGCGGAGGCGGAGGGTTTCGTACGCAAGCATCGCCGATGGGTGCACGCCAAGGTCGACGCGCGTGAGCGGATCCTCCCGGTGAATCCCGCGAAGCGTCTGATCGAAGGCGAGGTCTTCCGCTACCTGGGGCGCATTTACCGCTTGACGATCACAGACGACACCCCGCCGGATGGGACGGTCAGGCTGGTCGCTGGACGCCTGGTGATGGGCCGTGAGCAGGCCGCCGACCCGGATCTCGGCAGGGCCGGTCTTGTCGAGTGGTACTGCCGGGCCGGGCACGCCTGGTCGCGGGGACGTCTGCAGCCGTGGGCGGCGCGTATGGCGGTACGGGAACCGACGCTGCGTGTACGTGATCTCGGTCGGCGCTGGGGGGCGTATCAACCCGGTGGGGGAGGCCGTGCCCCCGGCCGGATGACCCTGGGGTGGCCGCTCTTCCAGCTCCCCATGCACCTGGTGGACTACGTGGTGGCTCATGAGCTGGCACATGTGCGGGTCCCCGGGCACGGGGCGGACTACTGGCGGCTGCTGGCCTCGGCCCTGCCCGAGTACGAGTCGCGTCGTGCCGAACTCGATGAACTGGGGCGGCGCATCTGGATGGGGGAGATCGACTAGGTGCTGGGCTCGGGGGTGTCCGGGGCCGGGGTTTTCGGGGCGGGGGTGCGGTAGGTGCGGAGGGGGGCGTTGGCGGCGGCTACGGCGGCTATCGCCGCCAGGGCGGTGAGGCCGCCGGTGACCAGGGAGAAGGTGGCCGAGGTGGCGGAGGCCACGAGGCCGCCGCGGAGGTTGCCCAGCTCCGGGCCCGCCACCCCGATGACGTGTTCCACCGAGGAGACCCGGCCCCGGTAGGCGTCCGGGGTCTCCAGCTGGACCAGGGCGCTGCGGGTGACGACGGAGACGGTGTCGGCGGCGCCCGCGGCGGCGAGGCAGGCGAGGGCCAGCCAGAGGGGGCCCGCCAGGCCGAAGCAGGCGAGGGCCACGCCCCAGACGGCGGCCGCGGTCAGCTGGACCAGGCCGCCGCGGCGGATGCGGGTGACCGTGCCGGAGAGCAGGCCGGCCGCGATGCCGCCGGCCGCGACGGCCGAGAGGAACAGGCCGAGGGTCCGCGGGTTGCCGTCGAAGCGGACCTCGTTGACCAGGGGGAAGAGCGCGACCGGCATCGCGAGGAGGGTCGCGGACAGGTCGGTGGCCAGCGAGCCCCACAGCGTCTTGCGGTGCAGCACGATGCGCCAGCCGCCGCGTTCCGCCCGGCGGCGCCCGCCGCCCGGGGCGCGGGAGCCTTCGGGGCGCATCGCGGGGAGGCGGAGGACCGCCGCCAGGGCGACGGCGATGGCCGCGGCCTGGGTGGCGTACGCGGCTGGGTAGGACCAGCGGGCGATGATCAGCCCGGCGGCCGCGGGCCCGGCGAGCATGGCCGCCTGGAAGGAGACGTTGTTCAGCGCGAGGCCGGCGGCGACCTGGTCGGGCGGCAGCAGGCGGACGGGGAAGGTGCGGCGGGCGGGGGCGCCGAGGGCGGCGCAGGCGGTGGCGACGGCGACCAGGCCCAGCAGGAGGAGTACGTTCCGGTTGCCCGCGAGCGCCTGGGCGCACAGCGCCGCCGCGGCCAGGAGCTGGCCGGCGGTGGTGGCCCGTACCAGGGCGCGGCGGTCCACGGTGTCGGCCAGGGCGCCGCCGAGCAGGCCGAACACGACCATCGGCAGACCGGTGGCCAGCCCGATGGCGCCGGTGCCGACGGGGCTGCCCGTGAGGTCCCAGACCTGGGCGAGTACGGCGACGTTCGCTATCTGGGCGCCGGCCAGGGATGTCGACGTGCCGATCCACAGGGCGCGGAACGGCGGGCTGCTGCGCAGCGGGCGGGTGTCGATGAAGCGGACGTGCCGCTTCATCAGGGCGGCTCGGCGAGGTTGTCCTCGATGCGCCGGCGCATCGACCGGCCCTCCAGGGCGCGGCGTACGTCCTCGACCACCGCGGTCATCGCGTACGGCAGCTCGCCGTCCAGCTCGGCGACGGCCTCGTGGGTGGCGCGCCACTCCGCCTCCAGGAACGGCACCAGCGCCCGGGCGCGCGCGGTCAGGTCGATCCGGCGGGTGCGGGCGTCGGGGCCCGGCTCGGAGGTGACCAGGTCCTCCCTGCGCATCGCGGCGACGGTCTGGCTGATCGCGGAGTGCGAGCGGTGCAGGGACTCCGCCAGCTCGCGGATGGTCAGCGGGCCGGTGTGGGCGAGGCGGATCAGCGGGTACGCGAAGCGGGGGCGTACGCCCTCGATGCCGCGGTCGGCGTAGACCCGCTCGATCTCGGCGTCGAGGGAGGCCAGCAGCGCGTGCAGGTCCTGCCAGGGGTCGGGCAGCTTGGTGGGGTCCGTAGATGTCACAGCGCTAATATAACAGCGCTGTGACACCTCGGGAACGGTGGTCGCGCCCGGCGCGAAAGCCGCTCGCGGGCGCGCTACCCGACGGGGAAGTCGAAGTAGGTGTCCGGGTACGGCTCGTCCCTCAGCGTGTAGTGCCACCACTCGCTTTCGTACGGGCTGAAGCCGCAGTCCTCCATGAGGGAGCGCAGGAACTCACGGTTGCCTGCCTCGGCGTGCCCGATCCCCGTCGCGCCGTGGTGGGAGAGGGAGTCCATCAGGTCGTGACCGCCGCCCATGGCGGCGAGTTCGCCGGTGTCCAGGCGGTACAGCGTCAGGTCCACGGTGCTGCCCCGGCTGTGGCCCGACCTGGCGGCCACGTACCCCAGCTCGAACATGGCGGACCTGTCGATGTTCGGATAGTGCCGCGGCTTCGTCCGGCCGTCCTCGGGCTGTTGCGACCAGCGTACGAAGCAGTCCACGGCGCGCTGCGGGCGGTAGCCGTCCCAGAGGACCAGGCCGAAGCCGCGGGAGCCGGCCTTCTGCCGTACCTCGTCCAGCGCCGCGCACAGGGCCCTCGTGCCGACGATGCGGTTCGCCAGGTAGCCGTCCACCGGTTTGCCGGTGAAGTTGTCCCAGGTGGCGTACTTGGCGTCCCAGCGGATTCCGGGGACCAGTTCGTCTACGAAGGCGAAGTCCGCGTTCACCGCAGCTTTCCCGTCAGGGCCAGCGACACCAGCCGGTCGAGCACCTCGCCGAGCGGCAGGTCCGCGGCCGCCATCATGCGCGGATAACGGCTGTACGAGGTCATGCCGGGAAAGGTGTTGACCTCGTTGAGTACGACGTCGCCGTCCTCCTTGAGGAACATGTCCACCCGCGAAAGACCCCGGCAGCCCAGGGCGCGGTAGACGGCCTTCGCCTTCTCCTGGACGAGCGCCCGCGACGCTTCCGGAATGTCGGCGGGGACGACGGCCACGGAGTTGTCGGAGCCGGTTTCGGGGCGGTCCTCCTGGTGGATCCTGAAGAAGCCGTGGGAGAGCGCGATGTGGTCCACCTCACCCGCGATCAGATCCAGCTCGTCCCCGAGGAGGGCGCAGCCGATCTCGCGGCCGGCGACGGCCTCTTCGATCAGCACCTTCGCGTCGTACTGCCGCGCGGTTGCCACCGCGCCCGGCAGTTCCTCCTTCCGGGACACCCGGCTGACGCCGAAGGACGATCCCGAACGGGCCGGTTTCACGAAGGCGGGATAGGCGATGCGGTCGGGATCGATGTCCTCGTCCGCCGTGACGGTCCAGAATTCCGGCGTGGCGACTCCCGCGCCGCGGGCGACGAGATAGGCGAGGGACTTGTCCATGCACAGCGCGGAACTCTGGATGCCGCAGCCGACGTACGGGATGCCGGAGAGTTCGAGGAGGCCCTGTATCGCGCCGTCCTCGCCGAGCCGGCCGTGCAGCACCGGCAGGACGACGTCCAGGGCGATCGTCTCGTACCGCCCCCGGTCCAGGACGAGCAGGCCGCGGGCGCTCCGGTCCGGCGACAGCACGGCCGGCCGGCCGTCGCTCCCCTCCCAGTCCGCGTCGGGCCCGTCGCAGAGCCTCCAGTCGCCGCTCCGGGTGATCCCGACGTAGCACGGCTCGTACTTCTCGGCGTCGAGATTCCGCGCGACCTCCCGTGCGGACTTGACGGAGACGGGGTGTTCCTCGGAGGAGCCGCCGAATATGATGCCGATCTTCACCTTAGCCATGCAGAGTCCTTTTCTCGTGTTCCATGCAGTTGCGGACGGAGTTCTCGACCATGTCGCTCAGGGCGTGGTCCGTGTGGTACGCGGTGTGCGGGGTGATGAGCACGTTCGGCATCTCCTGCAGTCGCAGCAGCGCTTTGCTCCCGATGCGCGTGTTGCGGCAGTCGGTGTAGAAGATTCCTTCCTCCCCTTCGAGGACATCCAGCGCCGCACCGCCCAGCCGGCCGCTTTCCAGCGCGGAAACGAGGGCCTCGGTGTCGATCAGGGAACCCCGCCCGGTGTTGACGAGGAAAGCGCCGTGCTTCATCTGCTCGATCCGCCGCGAGTCGATGAGATGATGCGTGTCCGCGGTCAGCGGTGCGTGCAGCGTCACGATGTCGCTCCGCCGCAGCAGTTCGTCGAGGGAGACGTAGTCGGCGGCCGTCCCGGGGCGGCGGTCGCAGGCGAGTGTGCGGCCGCCGAAACCCCGCAGCCTTTCCACGACCGCCGTGCCGATGCGCCCTGTCCCGACGACGCCGGTGGTCAGGTCGCGCAGTTCCCTCCCGCGCACCTCGTTCAGGCGGTAGTCGTGGCGGTCCGAGCGGCGGACGGTGGCTTTCGCGTTCCGTACCGCCATCAGCATCAGCATGAGCGTGTAGTCGGCCACGCTGTCGGGCGAGTAGGCGACGTTCTCGACGGAGATGCCGACGCTTTCCGCGTATTCCACGTCGATGTGGTTGCAGCCGATGCTCCGGGTGGAGAGGTACGTGACGCCGGCCCGGCTGAGGGCGAGAAGTGCGGGACCGGTTATCCGGGTCTTGTGGTCGACGCTGACGCACCGGTTTCCGGAGGCCAGTTCCGCGTTCGCCTCGGACAGTGCCGCATCCGTGAGGGTGGGGGTGATGCCGAAGCGGGGTGCCAGCTCCCGGAACAGGGCGGCCTCCTCCCGCCCGCATCCGTAGGCGGTGATGCCCGTCGCCCGGCTCATCGCGCACGCCGCTTCATGTAGAGGTCGAAGGTCCGGTAGACCACCGGCCGCAGCGGCAGGTCCCATTCGCCGGCGTACCGCACCGCCCGGCCGCCGGTGCCGGCCTTGAACCGGACCAGTCCGACGTGCGGGTCGTCGGCGTCGAGGGTGGGGGTGATGCCGCGCAGGTCGTAGCGGTCGCAGCCGGCCGCCAGCGCGTCCCGGATCATCGCCCACTGGCAGGCGTGGGAGCCGCGCACCTCGCGCTTGCGGGTCGAGGAGGCGCCGTAGGCGTACACCGCGTGGGTGCCGACGCGGACCAGCAGGGCGGCGGCGACCAGGTCGCCGCGGTGGCGGGCCAGGTAGAGCCTGACCCGCTCGGGGTCCTCCGCGTTGAGCGCGGCGACCATGGTCTCGAAGTAGCGCAGCGGCCGGGGCGTGAAGCGGTCGCGCTCGGCGGTGTGGACGTACAGGTCGTGGAACGCCTCCAGGTCCGCGACGTCCGCACCGACCGCGACCTCGACGCCCTCCCCGGCCGCCTTCCTGATGTTGCGGCGCCACTGCTGGTTCATGCCCCTGAGCAGGTCGTCCTCGGTCCTGCCGGCCAGCGGAAGCTCGTACTTGAACTGAGGGTGCCCGACCCCGAAGCCGTTCTCCGGGCTCTGCGGCAGCCAGCCGGCGTGCCTGAGCCGGCCGGTCACGCGGGCGCCGACCGGGTCGGTCCACGGGCCGGGCACCTCGGTGAGCCGTCGCGCGCCGGGGTCGGCGATGCCCTGCTTGACCTGGGCGGCGCTCCAGGTGTGCGTGCACACCGGCGGGCCCAGCCGGATCGCGAACGCGCCGCGTGCCCTGAGATGGGCGGCCAGCGGGTCGAGCCACGCGTCGATCTCGCCGGTCCAGTCGATGACCGGGCCCTCGGGCAGATAGGCCAGCGTGAAGCGCTTGAGCCGCGGCACCGGCCGGTGCAGGACGAGCCCGGCGCCGACCAGCTCCCGGCCGTCGTACCAGCCGAGGGACTCACCGCGCCACTCGGTCTTGACACCGCCCCACGCCGGGGTCTGCAGGAAGCTGACCGACGGCTGCGCCCGGACGAACGCCAGGTGCGCGGCGGCGCTGATCGGCTCGACGGTCAGGTTCCGGCCCGGGGGCCCGGCCACCGGGAGGTGCGTGATTCCGCTCACCGGTCCGCCGTCGTTGAGTCGGCGTTCCCGGGCTGCTTCGCTGGAGGACATGCCGCCAGTCAAGGCAGGGCGGTGTTGCCGGCGCGTATGCGGATTTCGATACGCCGACGATATCCGCCGACTCGTAGCATTAACGGCATGCGCGTGTTGATCGTCGAGGACGAGCCGTATATGGCGGAGGCCATTCGCGACGGCCTCCGCCTGGAAGCGGTCGCGGCCGATATCGCGGGCGACGGCGCCACCGCGCTGGAAATGCTGAGCGTCAACACGTACGACATCGCCGTCCTCGACCGCGATATCCCCGGGCCCTCCGGCGACGAGATCGCCACCCGCATCGTCGCCTCCGGCAGTGGCATGCCGATCCTCATGCTCACCGCGGCCGACCGGCTCGACGACAAGGCGTCCGGCTTCGAGCTCGGCGCCGACGACTACCTCACCAAGCCCTTCGAGCTGCAGGAACTCGTCCTCCGGCTGCGGGCGCTCGACCGCAGGCGGGGCCACACCAGGCCGCCGGTGCGCGAGATCGCGGGCCTGCGCCTGGACCCGTTCCGCCGCGAGGTCTACCGGGACGGCCGCTACGTGGCGCTCACCCGCAAGCAGTTCGCGGTGCTCGAAGTCCTCGTCGCCGCGGAAGGCGGCGTCGTCAGCGCCGAGGAACTCCTGGAGCGGGCGTGGGACGCCAACGCCGACCCGTTCACCAACGCCGTCCGGATCACCGTCTCCGCCCTGCGCAAACGCCTCGGCGAACCCTGGATCATCGCCACCGTGCTCGGCGTCGGCTACCGCATCGACATCCCGCCCGGCGCCGGGCCGCCGGGAGCGGGCCGTGCGTAGGCGGCCGGGGCTGAGCGTCCGGCTCAAGCTCACCCTCAGCTACACCGGGTTCCTCCTGCTCGCCGGCGCCCTGGTGCTCGCCGCCGTGGGTTACTTCCTCCTGCGGCAGGGGTGGCTGCAGACCAACTCGGAGGGGGCGTGGCGGGCGACTCCGGGCACCAGCTTCGTGCTCGGGTTCGCCCCGACGGCCGCCGCGGTCATGCTGTTCCTGCTGGTGTTCGGCCTGGTCGGCGGGTGGTTCCTGGCCGGCCGGATGCTCGCACCGGTGAACCGCATCACCGACGCCACCCGCACGGCCGCGAACGGGTCGCTCTCCCACCGGATCCGGCTGCCGGGCCGCCAGGACGAGTTCCGCGAACTCGCCGACGCCTTCGACACCATGCTCGCCCGGCTCGAAGCGCGCGTCGCCGAGCAGCGGAGATTCGCCGCGAACGCCTCGCACGAGCTGCGCACCCCGCTGGCGATCTCGAAGTCGCTGCTCGACGTGGCCCACAGCGACCCCACGCACGACCCCGGCGAACTCGTCGACCGGCTGCGCGCCGTCAACACCCGGGCCATCGACCTCACCGAGGCGCTGCTCCTGCTCAGCCGCGCCGACCGGCAGTCGTTCACCGGGGAGCACGTCGACCTGTCCCTGCTGGCGGAGGAAGCCGCCGAAACGCTTCTGCCCCTCGCCGAGAAGCACGGCGTCACCCTGGAGACCGGCGGCGACGTCACCCCCGCGGTCGGCTCCCCGGCGCTCCTGCTGCAGCTGACGACGAACCTCGTGCACAACGCGATCGTCCACAACCTGCCCGGCACGGGCGCCGTGCGGGTCGACACCGCCCTCCGCGCCGGGACCGCCGTGCTCACCGTCGAGAACACCGGCGAGCCGGTCGCCCCGGAGCGGGTCGCGACCCTCACCGAGCCGTTCCAGCGCGGCACCGAGCGGGTCCGCACCGACCATGCGGGCGTCGGCCTCGGCCTGGCGATCGTCAAGACCATCACCGACGCCCACCGCGGCACGCTGACCCTCACCCCGCGCGCCGCCGGCGGGCTCCGCATCACGGTGGAACTGCCCGCGGCGGCGCCCCCGCGGTGGTGACCGGAAACCGCCCCGCCCCGGCAGCCCCGCCCCGGCAGCCCAGTCCCGGCCGCCCAGTCCCCGCCGCCCGCGCCCGTAGCCACGCCCGTCAGACCAGCGCCGCCTGCCCGGCGAGGAAGTCCTCCCACGTCTGCCGCCCCACCGCGTGCTCCGACGCCAGGTTGGCCCCCGCGCGGAACGCCGCGGCGGCCCTGCCGGGCAGCCGCACCGGCACGACCGGGCGGCGGCGGCCCGTCGCCTCCAGGTAGCCGCGCAGGACGTCCCGCATCTCGTACGTGCGCGGGCCGCCCATCTCCGCCGCGAGCCCCGCCGGCCCGGCCAACGCCAGCTCCGCCAGCCGGCCGGCCACCTCCGCGGCGGCGACCGGCTGGATGCGGAAGCCCGCCGGCGCCGGCAGCACCGGCAGGCGGGCCATGGCCCGCGCCGTCGTCAGCGTCAGCTCGTGGAACTGGGTGGCGCGCAGCGTCGTCCACGGCAGGCCGGACTCGGCGATGATGCGCTCGGCGGCGCGCTTGGCGGCGACGTAGCCGAACATGGCGCGGTCGAGCCCGCTGACGACCGGGGTGCGGTCGGCGCCGACGACGGAGATGCAGACGAGGTGCGGTCGCCCGGCGGCGGTGGCGGCGTCGACGAGGTGCCGGGTCTTCACGTCGTCGCCCTTGGCGCTGCCCGCGCAGTGGACGATGACGTCCGCGCCGGCCACGGCCGCCGCGGTGCCCGCCCCGGTGGCGAGGTCGCCGGTGACGTACGCGACGCCGTCGGCGGACTCGTGGGCCTGCCGGCTCAGCACCCTGAGGTCGGCGCCCGCGGCCCGCAGCAGCGGTGCGACGAGCCGGCCCAGCGTCCCGGTGCCGCCGGTGAGCAGAACGGTCGATGTCATGGTCACTCCAGGTGTTTCTCGGTCGTGCAGCGTGCCCCGGCTCCTCACCCGCAGGTCGGATGGGGTGTACTGCAGGGACCCCGCGCGCGTGAGGGATGTGACGGATGGACGGGCAGAATCTGCTGGCGGAGCGGTTCGAGGCCGAACGGGGCCGGCTGCGGGCGGTCGCGTACCGGATGCTGGGCTCGGCCGCCGAGGCCGACGACGCCGTGCAGGAGACCTGGCTGCGGCTGAGCCGCTCCGACACCGACGCGATCGGGGACCTGACGGCGTGGCTCGTCACCGTGGTCTCGCGGATCTGCCTGAACATGCTGCGGTCGCGCGCGCACCGGCGGGAGGAGCCGCTGGAGGCGCGCACGCCCGCGTACGGGGACGGGGGCACCGGCGCCGGAGCCGCGGGCGGCGGCGCGGACCCCGAGGAGGAGGCGCTCCTCGCCGACTCCGTGGGCGTGGCGCTGCTCGTCGTGCTGGACAGGCTGGCGCCGGCCGAGCGGCTGGCGTTCGTCCTGCACGACATGTTCGCCGTGCCCTTCGACGAGATCGGGCCCCTGGTGGAGCGGACCCCGGCCGCCGCCCGGCAGCTCGCCAGCCGTGCCCGCCGCCGCGTGCGGGGCGGCGCGCCGGCGGCCGCCGCCGCGCCGGGGGAGGACCTGCGGCGCAGGCGGCGGATCGTGGCCGCCTTCCTCGCCGCGACGCGCGGCGGCGACTTCGAGGCGCTGGTCGCCCTCCTCCACCCCGACGTCGTCCTGCGGGCGGACCGCGCGGCGATCCCCACGCCGGAGCCGGTCGAGGTCCGCGGCGCGGCGCCGGTGGCGGAGGGCGCGATGGCCGCCGCCGGCCGGGCCCGGTTCACCGGGCCGGCGCTGGTCGACGGCCGGGTGGGCCTCGTGATGGCGCCGCTGGGGCGGCTGCGGCTGGTGCTGGCCTTCACCGAGGTGGACGGGCTCATCACGGAGATCGACGTGATCGCGGACACGGAGCGGCTGCGGGCGGTGGAGCTGGCCGTCGTGGAGCCGGCGGTGCCCGGGGAGTACTGACCGGTCCGGGTCCGCTGCCCGGGGCCCGCGGGTGCGTGCGGACGCGCCGGGCGCCCCGCGCGTACGTACGGGGCGCGCCGCCGATTCCGCCCCGCAACACCCGCCCTCCCATCGGGTGAAGCTCGCAACTCCCAGGGGTGGCACCCCGCGAAGCGGGCCGCCCGGGCACCGGCAGCGCCCTACGGTGAGGCGCCATGTTGATCTTGAAAGCCCGGCCGGCGGCACCGCGCCGCCGCCGCTCGTTCGCCGCCGGCGCCGCCGCCGTCCTGGGGTTGTCCCTCCTCCCCTGGGCCGGCGTCGCCGCGGTCACGCCGTCGGCCGCGCAGCCCGGCCCCGTACCCGTGCAACTCCTCGCCCTCAACGACCTGCACGGCAACCTCGACCCCGTCGACGGCCCCGCCGGCTCCGTCTCCCGCATCACCGAGTCCGGTGACGTGGTCCGCTCCCAGGCCGGCGGCGTCGCCGGGCTGGCGACGCTGCTCAAGGACGCCCGCGAGGGGCAGCAGAACACCCTCACCGTCGGCGCCGGCGACCTCATCGGCGGCAGCCCGCTGCTCTCCGCCAACTTCCACGACGAGCCGACCATCGACGCGCTCGAAGAACTCGGCCTCGACGTCGCGTCCGTCGGCAACCACGAGTTCGACGAGGGCCCCGACGAACTGCTCCGCATCGCCCACGGCGGCTGCCACCCCGCCGACGGCTGCGCCGTGCCCGACGAGCCGTACGACGGCGCCGACTTCCCCTACCTCGCCGCCAACGTCACCCGCAAGGGCAGCGCCGAGCCGCTGCTGCCGCCGTACTGGATCAAGACGCTGCCCGGCGGGGAGCGCATCGGCTTCATCGGGCTGATCACCAGGCACGCGCCCGACGTGATCTCCGCCGCCCGCATCCGCGACGTGGAGTTCCACGACGAGGTGGAGACCGTCGAACGCTACTCGCGCGAGCTGACCGAGATGGGCGTCGCGGCGCAGACCGTGCTCATCCACGAGGGCGGCGCCCACGGCGACAGCGTCCCGTACAACGAGGACTGCGACGACGGCGGCCCGGGCGCGAAGCTGGGCCAGCCGATCCGTACCCTCGCCGAGTCCTTCCCGCCGGACGTCGACGTGATCGTCAGCGGGCACTCGCACGAGCCGTACGTGTGCACCGTCCCCGACCCCGCCGGCGACCCGCGCGTCGTCACGCAGGCCGCGTCCTTCGGCCGCACCTACACCGACCTGCGCTTCGCCCTCGACCCCGGCACCGGCGACGTGCTCCGCGGCACGGTGGAGGCCGCCAACCACCCCGTCCTCACCGCCACCCCCCAGGACCCGGCGATGGCGAAGCTCATCGGCACCTGGCGCGAGCGCTCCGCCGAGCTGGAGAAGAAGCCGGTCGGCTACATCACCGACGACCTGCCCGGCCGCGGCTCGACCGCGCCCGAGCGCCCGCTCGGCGGTGTCATCGCGGACGGGCAGGTCGAGGCCACCCGCGGCAACGGTGCGGAGATCGCCATGATCCAGCCGGGCGGAATCCGGGCCGACCTCACGTACACGTCGTCCGGCGACGAGGGCGACGGCGTGGTGACGTACGCGGAGGCGTTCCGCGTCTCGCCGTTCGAGACCGGGCTGGTGACGATGACGCTGACCGGTGACCAGCTCGTCGAGGTGCTGCGGCAGGGCTTCTCCGGCGCCAACGAGGACCGGGCGCGGTTCATGCAGCCCTCGGCGGCCTTGTCGTACGCGGTGGACCTGCGGCTGAGCGGCGGGGCCCGGCTCGACGCGTCGAGCGTGCGGGTCGCGGGGCAGCCGGTGGTGGCCGACCGTGAGTACCGGGTCACCGTCAACGAGTTCCTCGCCGAGGGCGGCAACGGGTTCACGGAGTTCAAGGACGGTACGGACCGCCGGGGCGGTGACATGACGGACACCGCGGCCCTCGTCTCGTACCTGCAGAGCGCCAGCTCGCCGCAGTCCCCGCTGGCGCCGCCGTCGCCGGCGCGGATCGAGGTCCGGGAGTAGGGCGTACGCCCCCGGCGCACGGCTCCCGCGGCTACGCTCGCCGGCATGAGCGAGACGCGGGAGCCGTGGGAGCCGTGGGAGCCCGCCGCCGCCGGGGTGCTGCGGCTGCCCTCCGGGCGGTACGTGCGCGGGCGCGGGCTGCGCGGGCCGGCGCCGTCCGCCGGGCCGGACCCGGAACTGGGGGTGTACCTCCTCGGCGGCGCGCCGCCGGAGACGGCGTGGGAGAGCCGGTGGGTGCGGTGGCCCGACTTCCGGCTGCCGGCCGACCGGCCGGCGGCGGAGGCGGCGCTGCGCGAGGCGTGGGAGCGGGCGGCGTCGGAGCGGGTGGAGGTCGCCTGCGGCGGCGGCGTCGGCCGTACGGGGACGGCGCTGGCGTGCCTGGCGGTGCTGGACGGGGTGCCGGCGGCGCGTGCGGTGTCGTACGTGCGGGAGCACTACCACCGCCGCGCGGTGGAGACCCCCTGGCAGCGGCGGTACGTGGCCCGCTTTCCGGCCGGCCGCGGCGCGACGGCGGGCTGACGGGCCGCGCGGTCGCGCCCGGTACCCGAGCCCGCCGGCCGGCCCGCTCGCCGTCGCCGTTGTCCGCCGCCCGGCTGTCGTTCGCGGACCGCGTGGGGCGCTGCGCCGGCGACGTCGACGTGTGGCGGGAGACGCTGACCGCGGACGCGGTCGTGACGGGTGGCGCTGGGCGTCTGAGGCCACGCGCCGCCGCAGGGGCCGAAAACGGGCCTTCGATGTCCGGATTGAACCGGTTCATCAGCGCCCGGAGTGCACCAGGTACGTGAGATGGGCGACCCCGTCGCCCGCGACCGCCCGGACCTGCTCCAGCCGTACGTCCGTGTCCCCGAGGCCGTCGAGGGGGCGGGAGCCGCCGCCGAGCAGCACGGGGACGACGTGCAGTTCGAGCACGTCGAGCAGCCCGGCGGCCAGGTACTGCCGCACGGTCTCGCCGCCGCCGTACAGCATCACGTCCTTGCCGCCCGCGGCCTCCTTCGCACGGGCGAGCGCGGACTCGATGCCCTCGGTGACGAAGTGGAAGGTGGTCCCGCCGGCCATCTCGACGGACTCGCGCGGGTGGTGCGTGAGGACGAACACGGGGTAGTGGTACGGCGGCTCGTCGCCCCACCAGCCGTTCCACGGCTCGTCGCCGGCCCAGGGCCCGCGGCCGGGGGGCCCGAACATGCCCCGGCCCATCACGGCGGCGCCGATGTTCGCGGTCGACTCCTCGAACACGGGGGTGCTGGCGGTGACGGCGCCGCCCTCCATACCGTGCATCGCGCGCCAGGCGGCGAGCGGCACCACCCACTCGTGGAGCCCCTCGCCGCCCTCGCCGAGCGGGTGCTCCCGGCTCTGACGGGGGCCGGCGACGTAGCCGTCGAGTGAGATCGAGATGTGACACCGAAGCTTGCTCATCTTGCTCCTCGGGAAGCGGGCAGTAGCTGTTGTACGCAGAGCATGGTCGGGCGGGCTGATGTCGTCCAATGCCAATACAACGAAGATCGCATCAATATCCTTGATATGTGCTGAACCTCGTCCATCTGAAGGTGCTCGCCGCGGTGGCACGCCACGGGTCCGTGACCGAGGCCGCGCGGGAACTGCACTACTCCCAGCCGTCCGTGAGCCACCACCTGTCCCGGCTGGAGGCCGCCACGGGCGCCAAGCTCGTCCAGCGCGTGCACCGCGGCATCCGCCTCACCCCCGAGGGCGAACTCCTCGCCCGCCGCGCCACCGAGATCGTCGGCCGGGTCGACGCGGCGACCAGCGAACTCGCCGCCCAGGTCGGCCTGCGTACCGGCCGGGTACGACTGGCCGCCAACGCCTCCGTACTGAGCACCGTCGTCCCGAAGGCGGCGGCGCTGCTGACCGCGACGCACCCCGGCCTGGCGCTCAGCGTCGTCGACGGGCACCCGGTCGAGGCGCTGCAGATGCTGCGCCGGGGGGACGTCGACGCGGCGCTCGTCTTCCGCTACGCGCACGCCCCGTTGGAGGACGACGGGTTCCGCCTCATCCACGTGGCGGACGACCCCATCCACCTGGTCAGCCGTCACCCGGACGACAGTGTGGCCGGCCATCGCCGCTCCGCGTGGATCGGCGGCTGCGAACGCTGCCGGAGCGAACTGGCGGCGGTCTGCGCCCGGCACGGGTTCACCCCCCGGATCGACTCGTTCTGCGACGACATGGTCGTCGTCCAAGCCCTCGTCGCCGCAGACGTCGGCGTCACGACGCTCCCCGGCCTGGCGCTACGCGCCCACCGCAACCCGGCGGTCCACACCACGGAGATCCCGGGGGCGGCGCGGCGTATCTACGCGGCGACGTACGGCGACCCGCCGGACCCGCCGGCGACGACGGCGCTGCTGGAGGCGATCCAGAAGGCCGCGGCGGAGACCACCTCGGCCACCTCTCACTGACGTCCGATACGGAACTCGACCCAAACGGCTTTCCCAGGCCCGCGCCGTGCCTCGACCCCCCAAGCGTCGGAGAGCCCGTCCACGAGCACCATCCCGCGCCCCGCGTCGTCCAGAGCCCGAGCCGGCCGCACGACGGGCACGCCCCACACCCGCACGTCGTCCAGTCGCCCGTGTATGGGACGGTCGCCCAGCACCTCGACCACGAAGGCCCGGGCCTTGGCCACGGATGCGGCGTGACGGGTGAACCGTTTCTGATTCGGCTTCTGCACGCTTCCAGCCAACCGGGCAGCGGGGGAGACCCCCAGGGCGGTCCGCCTGATTGCCTGTGCGTTTCCCCGGGCATTTTTACCGGTGGGCTTGTTACCTATCGACCAGCCGGAGCTACGGTGGCGCCGTGACCAGGAACACGGCACTCGCCGCCGCGATGGCGGAACTGGAGTTGACGGCACCTGAACTGGCCGGTCGGGTGAATCGGGAGATCGAACTGCTGACCGTCAGGCCCGGAGTGATCGACGATCGAATGGTCAGGCGCTGGTTATCAGGGGCGGTCAAGTGGCCCCATGCCAAGCAACGGATCAGCCTGGAAAGAGTCTTCGACAGACCGGCCGTGGATCTCGGCTTCGTACCGCGGAGGAGGTCCGCCACAGAATCGACGGAGGCTCATGTGCGCCGCCGAACATTCCTCACCGCCAGCACCGGTACGACGATCGCTGCTACCGCCTTGAGCGCGCCAGGGGCTGTGGCAACTCGCCCCAGCTTTGGGCTGAGCGACATCGAACGGCTGCGTGCCCGGTACGTACGCATCATCCGCGAAGACGACCGCATCGGTGGCACGACCGATGTGATCAAGGCATCTGAGCGCCTCGCGGAAGAAATCCAGCGCCTCATCGCCGACAGGTCGATGTCGGGACGGGTGGGGCAACGCCTGTACGCGCTGGCCTCGGATGCCACGTCGAACGCAGCATTCGCTGCCGTCGACGCTCGCAACCCCGAGTATGGCCGGGCCCTGGCGGACCGGGCGGCCACGCTAGCCGGGTTGAGCAACGACGGCGCCACCTTGTTCCAGGTCTGGAACTACATGGCGATGATCGCCCGGCAGCGCAAGAACTACACCGAGTCTGCCGCCGCTGCGCAGGCTGCACGCTCCACCTCCGTCGGCCGGGCCAACCCTCTCTTCTCTTCTCTGGCCTCGATGCAAATGGCCATCTCAAGCGCATATCTGTACGACTCCCGCAAGGCCGAGAGGCTGCTGTCCGGTGCTGCCAGTTCGTTCGAGCGTGCCGAACACGACGACACACCGGCGTGGGCTGACTTCTACGACATCGCCGAACTCGAAGGTCTGTCCGGCATCACGTACATGCACCTGGGCCGGCCGCAGCGCGCTGAGTACCACTTTCACAGGACCATGGCCCACCTGCGCCCCGGGTATGTGCGCAACCGGGCTTACTACACCGCCTACGCGGCCCTCGCCCAGGCTCGTCAGGGTGAGTTGGAAGCGGCAATGGACACCGCGGACCGTGCCTGCACGCTGGCGGTAGGCGCCCGAGGCTCCCGGCGCACCTGGAAGAACCTGGCCGAGGTGCGTGGAGCTGTCGGCGCCGCGGGTTCCCGTAGCCCGGAGACCACCGACTGGTTGGAGAGGACGCGCTCATGGAAGTGGAGTACTACGGGCAGGTAGAAGCCGCGGGCATCCGGGAGCTGCTGCTCGACGTCCACGACGGTGCGTACGCCGGGAGCGACGACCCCTTCGACTCCCGCGACCGGTTCGCCCAGTTCGTCGACAGTTGGTCAGGAAAAGAGGGTTTCGCCTGCGTTGTCGGCTACGAGGAGCAGGAGCCGGTCGGTTTCGCGTACGGCGCACCCTTCGCCGCCGGCCGCTGGTGGAAGGGCAGCGATCTCCCCGTCGGCTGCACGGGCCCGAGCTTCGCGCTGTCCGAACTGATGGTGCTGCCGGGTTGGCGCAAGACCGGTGTCGCCGCCCGTCTGCACGACGCGCTCCTCGGCCGCCGAACCGAGCCCCGGGCGACGCTGCTGGTCGACGTCACGCACCGCAGGGTGCAGGCCCTGTACGAGTCCTGGGGCTACGAGAAGACCGGCGAACAGAAGCCGTTCGCCGACTCCCCGGTCTTCGCGGTCATGGTCAGACCCCTGAGCCGGCCGCAGGCCGAGGGCGCGCGAGCGGGCAAGCGGGGCGGTTGACGCGGGAGCAGGCAGCAGGAGACGGATGCGGACATCTTCGAGGCGATCTCGGGGGCGGCCGGGGTGTGGCCCCGGTCCGGGGGCGGTCAGGAACGTGCCGTACGCCGGGCGCGGGACCGCTCGCGTCGCGTCCGCCGTACGAGGTCGGCCGCGGCCTGCGGCCAGGCACCGTGGTCGAAGGCGAACCCGGCGTCCCGCAGTCGCCCGGGCACCACCCGCCGGCTCTTCAGGAGGAGTTCGGTGTCGGAGTGGAGCACAAAGGCGCCGACTTCGGCCATCCACCGCGTCGCGGGCAGCCCGAGGGGCATGCCCCAGGCGCGGCGCAGCGTGCGCATGAACTCCCGCTGCGGCAGCGGGCCGGGAGCCGCGAGGTTGACCGCCCCGGTGAGGTCGTCCCGGGCGATCAGGAACTCCACGGCGCGGACGAAGTCGCGGTCGTGGATCCAGGACACGTACTGGGCGCCGCCCGCGACCGGCCCGCCGAGGCCGAGCCGCGCCAGCCACAGCAGGTAGTCGAAGACGCCGCCGCGGTCGGGGCTCATCACCATCGCCGACCGCAGGGCCACCTTGCGCGTCTGCGGCGTCGCGGCCCGCTCCTGCTCCCGCTCCCAGTTCCGCGCGATCTCGACGCTGTAGGCCCAGTAGCCGGGGACTCCGGGCTCGGCTCCGCCGATCGCGCCGGCGGCCTCGTCGTTCGGCGCGTCGAAGCGGTGGGCGTAGACGGTGGCGGTGCTCATCTGGAGCCAGCTCCGGGGCGGCCTCCGGGCGGCGGCGATCGCCTCGCCCACGACGCGGGCGGAGTCCACGCGCGAGTCCATCATGGCGCGGAGGTTCTCGTCGGTGTAGCGGCAGCTGACGCTGCGGCCGGCGAGATTGATCACGACGTCGCTGCCGTCGACCGCCTCCGCCCAGGGGCCGAGCGTCCGGCCGTCCCACGGGACCTCGCCGTCGCGCCCCGGGCGTCTGGTCAGGACCACGACCTCGTGGCCCGCGGCGGTCAGCGCCCGCCGCAGTACGCCGCCGACCTGGCCGGTCCCGCCGGGCAGCACGATCTTCACCGGCCCCGCCCCCGTCCTGCCGCTGCGGTGGGTTCCGTACGGCGAGCGTACGACCCGCCGTACGGGCGCGGCGCGCCGGGGCCGGTCCGCCGGCGCCGGTCCGCCTCCCTAGCCCGTCCCCGCCAGGGCCCTGTCCACCTGCATCGGGGACAGGGCGTGCTCGATCGCCAGGATTCCCGCGCCGATCGCCGCCGCGTTCTCGCCCGTCCGGCTCGGCTCGATCCGCAGCACGTGCGTCGCCAGCGGGTGCGACCTGCGGTACACCGCCTCGCGTACGCCCGCCAGCAGCTGGTCGTGGACCGCCGCCAGCGCGCCGCCGACCACCACCGTCTCCGGGTTGAAGAAGTTGACCAGCCCCGCCAGCACCTCGCCCACCGCCCGGCCCGCCTCCCGGACCATGCGGACCGCCTCGCGGTTGCCCTGCTTCACCAGCCGGACGACGTCCAGGCCCGACGACGCCTCCAGTCCCAGCTCGCGGAGGCGGACCGCCAGCGCCGCGCCGCCGGCGATGGCCTCCAGGCAGCCGGAGTTGCCGCAGCGGCACAGGTCCTCGCGCTCGCCGACGCGGATGTGGCCGATGTCGCCGGCCGAGCCCTGGGCGCCCCGGTGCAGCCGGCCGTCCGCGACGATGCCGCAGCCGATGCCCGTGCCGACCTTCAGGTAGAGCAGGTACGACGTGTCGGGGAAGGCCTGGCGCTGTTCCGCCAGGGCCATGACGTTGACGTCGTTGTCCACGAGGGCGCGGACGCCGAAGCGCTCGTCGAAGAACTCCGGGATGGGGAACTGGTGCCAGCCCGGCATGATCGGCGGGTCCACCGGGCGGCCGGTGGAGAACTCCACCGGGCCCGGCACGCCCACGCCGATCGAGCGGAGCGTCCCGGGGTCGCGGCCGGACTCCTCCAGCAGGGTGTGCAGCGTCCGTTCCACGTGGCCGAGAACCGCCGCGGGGCCGTCTGCGATCTTCAGCAGGTCCTCGCGGACGGCGAGGAGCGTGCCGCCGATGTCCATCAGCGCGACCCGGCAGTGCGAGGCGCCCAGGTCGACGCCGGCGACGGCGTGCTCGCGGGTGCGGAGCGAGAGGCGGCGCGGGGGACGGCCGCCGGTGGAGCCGGCTTCTGCGTCCTCGTCGACGAAACCGTGCGCGATCAGCGCGTCGACGCGCTGCGAGACGGTGGAGCGGGCGAGACCCGTGAGCCGGGCTATCTCGGCGCGGGTGGCGGCGGAGCCCGAGCTGATCAGGGCGAGGACTTCCCCGGGGGACTGGCCCGACGGCGGGCTGGGGGACGGCGTGCCGGTGGCCGATGGCGGCGGCGGTGGCGGCATCGGCGAGGAAGGGGCTGTCACGGCGCCCACCATAGACACCGCCAGGACCACCAACAAGGCCTTCTTTGTTCGATATTCGGCCAAAGTCATCGCCAACTCGTCATAGAAAGGCCTTGCTTAAGCTCTTGACAGTCCAAAGAACCCTGGGGACATTGCCTTTCATGCTGACGATGCAGGACGTGTCCAAGAGCTTTCTCGGGGTGCGGGTGCTGCACGGGGTGTCGCTCGACCTCGAACCGGGGGAAGTGCACGCCCTGGTGGGGGAGAACGGCGCGGGCAAGTCGACGCTGATGAAGGTGCTCGCTGGGGAGTACGCGCCCGACGAAGGCACCATCACGCTCGACGGCACGGTGCACGCCTTCACGCACCCCGTACAGGCCCAGGCTGCCGGGATCGGTCTCATCCACCAGGAGTTCGCGCTGCTGCCCCACCGGACCGTCGCCGAGAACGTGTTCCTCGGCCGCGAGCCGGTGCGCCGCGGGCTCGTCGACCGGCGCGCGATGGAGGAGAGAACCGCCGCGCTCCTCGCCGAGCTGGACGAGACCGGAATCGCCCCGCACACCCAGGTCAGGGACCTGTCCGTGGCCCGCCAGCAGACGGTGGAGATCGTCAAGGCGCTGGCGGCGTCCGACGTCCGGGTGCTCGTCATGGACGAGCCGACCGCGCCGCTGGCCGACCACGAGGTCGAGCTCCTCTTCGCGCTCATCCGCCGCCTCGCCGACCGCGGCATCGGCATCCTCTACATCAGCCACCGCCTCCGCGAGGTCTTCGACCTCTCCCGGCGCATCACCGTCCTCAAGGACGGCCGCCGGGTCACCACCCTCACCACCGCCGAGACCACCCCCGACGACGTGGTCCGCGCCATGGTCGGCCGCGAACTCGGCTCCTACTACCCGCCCCGCGCGGCGCCCGCGGAGATCGGCGAACCGCTGCTGACCACCGCGGGCGCCGGCAACGAGCGCCTCGCCGGCATCGACCTGACCCTGCGCGCCGGCGAGGTCACCGGCGTCGCCGGGCTGCAGGGCTCGGGCCGTACCTCCCTGGTACGGGCCCTGTTCGGCGCCGCGCCCTTCACCCGCGGCCGCATGACCGTCGCCGGCCGCCCGCTGCGCCCGGCCAGCCCGCGCCAGGCCATCCGCGGCGGCGTCGCCCTGGTCACCGAGGACCGCAAGGGCGAGGGCCTGGCCCTGCGCCAGTCGGTACGGGACAACGCCCTGCTCGTCACCCGCGCCGTGCACGGCGGCGGGGCGCCGGCCGGCGACCTCCCCGGGCTGCTGGACCGCGTCAACCTCCGCGCCCGCGGCCACGACCAGGAGGTCCAGTACCTCTCCGGCGGCAACCAGCAGAAGGTCGTCATCGCCAAGTGGCTCGCCNCCCGCCCTCGCGTGCTGCTCTTCGACGAGCCGACCCGCGGCGTCGACGTCGGCGCGAAGGCCGCCATCCACACCCTCGTGCGCGAACTCGCCCGCGACGGCATGGCGGTGCTGATCGTCTCCTCCGAACTCCCCGAGCTGATCGGCATGAGCGACCGGATCCTCGTCATGGCCGACGGCGCCCCGGCCGGCGAACTGCCCGCCGGGGCGAGCGAGGAGGACATCATGCGGCTGGCCACCCGGGACGGGGCGGGCGCCGCCCCCGAGGGGAGCGCCGCATGACCGCCGTACGCACCGACGCCCCCGCCCCGCCCGCTGGCCCGCGCCGGCGGCTGCCCGCGGCCGGCCGGCTGAAGATCACCGACCCCGTCGTCGGCGTCTGGCTGGCCGCCGCCGCGGTGACGCTCATCGGCTGGATCGTCGTCGCCGCCGACGGCGGCCAGTTCATGACCCAGGCCAACGCCACCGGCATCCTGCAGAACTCCGTCGCCCTCGGCCTGGTCGCCGTCGGCCAGTCCGCGGTGATCCTCACCGGCTCGCTCGACCTGTCCGTGGCGTACCTCATCAGCCTCGGCACGCTGGTCGCCGCCGAGACGATGGAGGGCGGCAGCGTCGTCACCGCGGTGCTCGCCGTGCTCGCGCTCTCCGCCGCCGTGGGGCTGGCCAACGGCCTCATCGTCACCGGGCTGAAGGTCAACGCCTTCATCGCCACCCTCGGCATGGCCTTCATCCTCCGCGGCTACATCGAGGACAACTACACCGGCCCGTCCGGCGACGTCCCCGCGTCCTTCCAGCGCCTGGGCTACGACCGCGTCGGCTTCGTCCCGGTCTCGGTCTTCCTGCTGATCGCCGTGGCCGTCGTGCTGTGGCTGATCACCAAACGCACCCGGCTGGGCCACCACATGTACGCCACCGGCGGCGACGAGCACGCCGCCCGGCTGTCCGGCGTGCGCACCAGGCGCACCGTGATCTACGCGCACGTGCTGTGCTCCCTGTGCGTCGGCGCCGCCGCGCTCTTCCTCGCCTCCCGGCTGGGCGCCGGCGCCCCCTGGGCGGGCACCGAGGCGCGCTACGACCTGGACTCCATCGCCGCCGTCGTGCTCGGCGGCACCGCGCTGGCCGGCGGGCGCGGCGGGGTGGCGGGGACGCTCGGCGGGGTGCTGCTGCTCTCCGTGCTGGACAGCATCTTCAACCAGCTGTCCGTCGACCCGTTCTTCAAGAACGTCGTCCGCGGCGTCGTCATCATCGCCGCCGTCGCCCTCTACGCCCGCCCGTTCCGCCGCCGGGCGAAGGCCCGCGACGAGGCGCGGGCCGCGGAGGAAGCGGAGAAGGGAGCGCTCGCATGACGACGACCACGCCCCCGTCCACGCCCCCCGCCGGTACCGGGCCCGCGGCGGCCTTCGTCGGCGCCGGCCGCCGGCTGGGCACCGGTGCCCCCGTCTACGTGCTCCTCGCCGTGCTGCTCGCCGCGCTGGCGATCACCGATCCCGGCTTCTACGAGCCGGACAGCTTCCTCGCCTTCGTCAAGCGCGCCGCCCCCCTGGTGATCCTCGCCGCCGGCCAGTACATGGTCATCGTCTCCGGCGGCTTCGACCTGTCCGTCGGCGCGGTGGTCACCGCGGGCGTCGTCGCCGGCGCCGAGTTCTACGGCTCGTACCCGGACGCCCCCTGGCTGCTGGTCACCGCCGGGCTGCTGCTGGCCGGGGCGATCGTCGGGCTGGTCAACGGGCTCATCACCACCGTGCTGCTGGTGCCGTCGTTCATCACCACCCTCGGCATGATGCTGATCCTCGAAGGCGCCGTCTTCTACTGGACCGGCGGCTCCCCGCAGGGCGTGCTGCCGGAGTCCTTCCGCGAGTTCGGCCGCGGCGAGGCCGGCGGCCGGCTGCCGTGGGCGGTGCTCGCCTGCCTCGCGGTCGGGGCGCTCGCGGTGTGGCTGATGCGCGCGGACTTCGGCCGTACGCTCCTGGCCACCGGCGACAACGACCGCGCCGCCGCGCTCGCGGGCGTGCGCGTACCCCGGGTGCGCACCCTGGCGTTCGTGCTCTCCGGCGCCGCCGCGGCGCTCGCCGCCGTGCTGATCGCCGGCTTCTCCGGAGTTTCGGCGCAGGCCGGCCGGGGGCTGGAGTTCGAGGCCATCACCGCCGTCGTGCTCGGCGGGGTGATCCTCGGCGGCGGCCGCGGCTCGGTCGTCGCCGCCATGGCCGGGGCGTTCTCGCTCCAGGCGCTGTTCACGCTGCTCAACCTCCAGGGCGTCTCGGGCGCCCTGGAGTCCACGGTCCAGGGAATCATCGTCATCGTCGCCGTCGGCCTGGGCGCGACGGGTTCCTCGGGGTTCTCCCGGCTGCGCCGCCGCCGTTCACCATCCTCGGAAGGGAAGTCCTCCTCATGAGCCGTACGCGCCGCACGACCCGCCCCGGCGGCAGCCGCCGCCTGGCCGCCCCGGCGGCCGCCCTGCTGGCGGCCGCGCTGCTCGCCTCCTGTTCTTCGGACGCGCCGGAGGACGACCTGGCCGACGACCCCGCCGCCTCGCAGGACGCGGAGAACGGCGACGAGCAGTCGGAGTTCTTCGACCAGGCCGACTACGAGCGGCAGCTGAAGCTCGCCGAGACTCCTCCGGAGGGGCCGGCGGACAAGCCCTGGGAGCAGATGCTCGACCCGCAGTCGGCGGGGATGGCCGACACGTCCGAGTACGCGATGGAGGGCGGCGTCGACGGGGCCAAGCTGTGCTTCTCCAACGCCGGCGTGTTCAACCCCTGGCGGCAGGTGGGGCTGAAGACGATGAAGGCGGAGGTCGCACTGCACGACGAGATCAGCGACTTCACCGTCCTGGACGCCCAGGGCAAGGACGACAAGCAGATCTCCGACATCCAGGAGCTGTCCGGCAAGGACTGCGACGCGCTGATCGTCTCGCCGAACACCACCGCCACCCTCACCCCCGCGGTCGAGGAGGCGTGCGGCAAGATCCCGGTGATCGTCTTCGACCGCGGCGTGGAGACCGACTGCGCCGTCACGTTCATCAGCCCCGTCGGCGGCTACGCCTACGGTGCCGCCGCCGCGGACTTCCTGGTGGACGAGGTGGACAAGGGCGGCAAGATCGTGGCGCTGCGCATCTCGCCCGGCGTGGACGTGCTGGAGACCCGCTGGTCGGCCGCCGAGATGGCGTTCGAGAAGGCCGGGCTCGACGTCGTCGAGGTGAAGTTCACCGACGGCGACCCGTCGAAGACCAAGTCGATCGTCTCCGACGCGCTCGCCCGCCACGGCCGGATCGACGGCGTGTGGATGGACTCCGGCGCCACGTCGGTGGCGGCGGTCGAGGCGTTCGAGGACGCCGGCGAGGACATCCCGCCGATCACCGGCGAGGACCAGCAGGACTTCCTGGCCGCGTGGCAGGACAAGGACCTGACCGCGATCGCGCCGACGTACCCGACGTTCCAGTGGCGCACGCCCGTGATCGCCGCGCTGAAGATCCTGAACGGCGAGGAGGTCCCCAAGGAGTGGACGCTGCCGCAGCCGGTCGTCACCGAGGAGAACTTCGACGAGTACTACAAGGAGGGCATGCCCCCGCTGCACTACGGCGCCTGCGGCTGCGAGGACCTGCCCGGCTACCCGGGCGACTGGGGCGGTGAGTGATGCCGGCCGGACGGCGGCGGATCGGCGCCAACCCGTGGATCTGGCACTCGCCGGTGACCGACCGGGCGCTGGAGGCGGTGCTGCCGCGGCTGGCGGGCTGGGGGTTCGACTGCGCTGAGCTGCCGCTGGAGCAGCCCGGCGACTGGCAGCCGGCCGCCGCCGCGAAGCTGCTGGACGACAGCGGGCTGGCGCCGGCCGCGGTGGTCGCCGTGCTGCCGCCGGAGCGCGGGCTGGTGCGCACCGAGCCGCCGGCGGTCCGTGCGACGCAGGACTACCTGCGCCGGTGCGTCGACGCGGCGCGGAAGATCGGCGCGCCGGTCGTCGCCGGGCCGATGTACGCGGCGGTGGGCCGCACGTGGCGGATGGACGCGGACGAGCGCGCGGCGGCGTACGCCGAGTGGCGGGACAACATCGCGCCGGTCGTCGCGCACGCCGCCGCGGCCGGGGTGCTGCTGGCCGTCGAGCCGCTCAACCGGTACGAGACGAGCCTGTTCAACACCGTGGCGCAGACCGTGGCGGCGCTGGACGGGCTGCCCGGCGAGACGATCGGCGTCGCCCTCGACACGTACCACCAGAACATCGAGGAGCACTCGCTGCCCGGCGCGGTGCGGGCGGCGGCGGGGCGGATCGTGCACGTCCAGGTGTGCGCCAACGACCGGGGCGCCCCCGGCACGGACCACCTGGACTGGCCGGGCTTCCTCGACGCGCTGGACGAGGCGGGCTACCGCGGCCCGCTGTGCATCGAGTCGTTCACCGCGCACAACGCGACCATCGCGGTGGCCGCGTCGGTGTGGCGGGCGCTGGCGCCGAGCCAGGACGCCATCGCGGTCGACGGCCTCGCCTTCCTGCGCCGCGTGTCAGGCGCCGGCCCACCCGGCTGACGTCCGCATCCGCACGACCACGTCCGCACGACCACGTCCGCACGACCACGTACCGCACGACCACGTCCGCACGACCATGTCCGCACACCGCGTGCGCGCCCTGACCGCGTACGCCCGCACCCGCCGCCGGGCCCGGAGACCGCGACCCCGATCCGGGCCCGGCGGACCATCCCTGCGCAACTCCCTACGCACCCGCACCCGCACACCGAAGGAGAGAACCGACCTATGAGATGTCATGCTCGTGACATCGGCAGGCCGTTGGTCACCGTGCTGGCCGCCGTCCTGCTCGCGCTCACCGCGCTGCCGTCGGCAGCCGCGGACAAGGCGCCGGCCTTCAAGGCCCTGCTGTTCACCAAGGCCGTCGGCTACGTCCACGGCTCCATCCCCGCGGGCATCCAGATGGTCCAGGAGGAGGCCGAGGAGAACAACTTCGAGGTCGACCAGACCGACGACTCCACCGTCTTCAACGACGCCGCGCTCGCCGAGTACGACGTGATCATCATGCTGCAGAACTCCGGCATGATCTGGGACACGGACGAGCAGCGCGCCGCCGTGCAGACCTACGTCAACAACGGCGGCGGCATCGCGGCCATCCACAACACCCTCGACATGGGGATCGAGAACGAGTTCCCCTGGTGGGACGAGCTGATCAACGGCGGCGCCCACATGCCGAGCCACTCGCCCGGCACGCTCCAGGGCACCGCGAAGGTCGCCGACACGGTGCACCCCTCGACCAAGGGCCTGCCGCAGCGCTGGGAGCGCCCCGAGGAGTGGTACAACTTCGACGTCAACCCGCGCGGCGACGTCCACGTCCTCGTCACCGCCGACGAGACGACGTACAACCCGGGCGGCGACGCCATGGGCGCCGACCACCCGATCTCCTGGTGCCGCAACGCCGAGGGCGGCAGGGTCTGGGCCACCGCCATGGGCCACGAGTCCTCCGCCTACAGCGAGCCCGAGTTCCGCGACCACGTCGTCGGCGGCGTGCAGTGGGCCGCCGGCGCCGAGCCCGGCGACTGCGGCGGCACGGTCTGGGACGGCTACGAGAAGGTCGCCCTCGACGACGACACCGTGGACCCGATGGAGCTGGACGTGGCCGACGACGGCCGCGTGTACTACATCCAGCGGGCCGGCCAGGTGCAGGTCTTCGACCCGGCGACCCACCAGACCACCACCGCCGGCAAGCTCGACGTCTACACCGGCGGCGAGGACGGCCTGGTCGGCATGGAGCTGGACCCGAAGTTCGAGAAGAACGGCTGGATCTACCTCTACTACGCCCCGGCCGGCAGCGCCGAGGACGTGAACCGGCTGTCCCGCTTCACGCTGAAGAACGGCACGCTCGACCCCGCCAGCGAGAAGCAGCTGCTCGACGTGCCCGCCTACCGGGACCGCACCTACCCCGAGCCCGGGCACACCGGCGGCGCGGTCGAGTTCGGCCCCGACGGCACGCTGTACCTGGGCACCGGCGACGACGTGCCGCCGAACCTCAGCCCCGACTGGCAGGGCTACGCGCCGATCGACTGGCGCGAGGGCCAGGAGATGCTGGACTCCGCGCGGACCGCGGGCAACACCAACGACCTGCGCGGCAAGATCCTGCGGATCAAGCCCACGAAGAACGGCTCCTACACCATCCCGAAGGGCAACCTCTTCGGGAAGAAGCAGAAGAAGACCCGTCCCGAGGTCTACGCGATGGGCTTCCGCAACCCGTTCCGCTTCACCGTCGACCAGGAGACCGGCTACGTCCACGTCGCCGACTACGGCCCCGACCGCGGGCTGCCGACGACCGAACGCGGGCCGGAGGGCCTGGTCGAGTACAACGTCATCAAGAAGCCCGGGAACTTCGGCTGGCCGTTCTGCCACGGCGACAACCAGCCCTACGCCCCGTACAACCCGGACACCGGCGAGGTCGGCGAGAAGTTCGACTGCGCCAACCCGGTCAACCCGTCGCCGAACAACACCGGCCTGACCGAGCTGCCCGACATCCAGCTGCCGGAGATCTGGTACGGCTACGGCGTCTCCGAGGCGTTCCCGGAGATGGGCGAGGGCGGCTCCGCGCCGATGAGCGGCCCGGTCTACCGGTACGACGAGGACAACCCCTCGGAGACGAAGTTCCCCGAGTACTTCGACGGCGCGAGCTTCCTCTACGAGTGGTCCCGCAACTACGTCAAGGAGATCCGCTTCGACGAGGACGAGGAGCTGCTGAAGATCAACGACTTCCTGTCCACGGCGAAGTTCATCAAGCCGATGGACATGACCTTCGGCGCGGACGGCTCGCTCTACGTCCTGGAGTGGGGCAGCGAGTTCGGCGGCGGCAACAACGACTCGGGGCTGTACCGCATCGACTACAGCCAGGGCAAGCGCTCCCCGGTCGCCAAGGCCACCGCCTCGGTGACCAACGGACCGGTGCCGCTGACGGTCGACTTCTCCAGCGAGGGTTCGGACGACGCCGACGGCGACGCGCTCACCTTCGAGTGGGACTTCGAGGGCGACGGCACCTTCGACTCCACCGAGGCCGCCCCCAGCCACACCTACGACACGGCGGGCGACTTCACCG
Organism: Streptomyces sp. CNH099; assembly: GCA_000514715.1. Lineage (GTDB taxonomy): Bacteria > Actinomycetota > Actinomycetes > Streptomycetales > Streptomycetaceae > Streptomyces > Streptomyces synnematoformans. The sequence continues at coordinate 217,296 of AZWL01000006.1, forward strand.
CGCAGCTGAAGGTCACCGACTCCACCGGCAAGACCGGCTACGCCAACATCCCCATCACCGCCGGCAACACCGCGCCGCAGGTGACGATCGAGACGCCGGTCGACGGCAAGCTGATCGAGTTCGGCGACCAGGTCCCGTACAAGGTCACCGTCACCGACCCGGAGGACGGCGAGATCGACTGCTCGCGGGTCTTCGTCAACCCGGCCCTCGGGCACGACGACCACGAGCACTCGACGACCGACCTGCCGGGCTGCGAGGGCACCGTCGACACCGGCGACCTCGGCGGCCACCCGGAGGGCGCGGACCTGACGTACGTCCTCAACGCGCACTACGAGGACGGCGGCGGCGACGGCGCCGGCGCGCTGACCGGGTACGCGAAGACGGTCCTGCAGCCGAAGCACAAGCAGGCCGAGTACCACGACGACCAGTCCGGCACCCGGATCATCAGCCAGGCCGGGGCCGAGAACGGCAAGCGCATCGGCGACATCTCCGACGGCGACTGGATCGCCTTCGACCCGATGTCCGTCGAGGGCATGAGCCAGGTCTCCTACAAGCTGTCGTCGCCGTACGGCGTGGGCGCGATCGAACTGCGCGCCGACGCCCCGGACGGGCAGCTGCTGGCGACGACGCCGGTGCCGAACACCGGGGACTGGGACAACTACCAGGCCACGGAGGCGGTGCCGGTCGAGGAGCTGGCGGGGTCGCACACGCTGTATCTGCGGTTCACGTCGCCGCAGAACAACTCGTTCGACGTCGACTCGGTGACGTTCGGCTAGCGGTCGGGAGGTGACCTGACGGCGGCGCCCCGGGCGGTGAGGCCCGGGGCGCCGCTGTGCCCGCCGCCCGCCGCGGCGCCGGTCAGATGCGGACGCCGTACTCGGCGAGGTACGCGACCGGGTCGATGTCCGTGCCGTAGTCGGTGCCCTTGCGCACCTCCAGGTGCAGGTGCGGCCCGGTGGAGTTGCCGGTGTTGCCGGAGTCGCCGATGCGGGTGCCGCCGCGGACGCGGTCGCCCGGGGCGACGGACATGCGGTCGAGGTGGGCGTAGAGGACGTAGCGGCCGTCGGCCATCCGGACGAGGATGTGGTTGCCGTACGCGCCCTCGGTGGAGGTGCTGTGCACCTCGCCGGGGCCGACGGAGTACACCGGGGTGCCGGTGGGCACGGCGAGGTCGACGCCGGTGTGGTAGCCGGCGATCCAGCCGTCGCCGGGGAGCCCGTAGCGCGCGGAGATCGTGTAGTCCACGGTGACCGGGGCGGCCCAGCCGGGGGCGGGGGCCAGGAGGACCTGGCCGGGGTGCAGCAGGTTCGGGTCCGGGCCGATCACCGACCGGTTGTTCTGGTACAGCAGCCGCCACGGCACCCCCAGCCGGGCGGCGATCCCGCTGAGGGTGTCGCCGGGGCGTACCCGGTACGTGCGCGGCGCGGGTGCCGGTGCCGCGGGCGCGGGGCGGGCGGCGGCGGGCCGGGCGTGCAGGCCGCCGGACGCGGGCCGCGGCGACGGCGGCTCGGCCGCGACGGGGGCACCCGGGGAGGGGGCCGCCTGGGCGGCGCCGGCCGTGCTCGCTGTGGCGAGGGCCGCGAGCACGGCGGCGAGGGCGACGGCGACGGCGGTGCGCCGCCTGCGGGGGAGGAGGTGACGTCTCGTTGGCACGACGTCACGCTAGGTGAGCAGGTGCCCCGTTCCGGCGGCGGCGCGCCGGGATCACCGGTGCGGGTGCCTCACCGGCCCGGCCCCGCAGGTCCCGTCGGCTCCCGCCGCCCGAGCAGCGCGCCCGCGGCCAGCGCGCCCGCGAGCACGAGCGCGGCGTTGACCCCGACCGCGGTCCTGACCCCGGAGAGCACGGCCCCGGGGCCCTCCCCGCCCACGGCGGTGATGCGGGCGGTGGCGACGGCCTGCGCCACGCCGCCGTAGACGATGGTCGCGCGGCTGCCGATGCGGCCGGTGACGCGCCCGCCGAGGGTGCCGCCGAGGACGGTGCCCAGGCCCAGGACGCCGAAGGCGAGGCCGGTGGCGAGCGGGGTGTAGCCCAGGACCTCCTGGAGGTAGAGGGTGAGCAGGAAGACGAGGGAGGTCTCGGTGAGGAAGGCGACGAGCCCGGCGGCATTGCCCCAGACCACGGTGGGCCGCCGGAGGATGCGTACGGGCACCAGCGGCTTGTCCGCGCGCCGCTCGACGAACCAGAACGCGACGAGTAGCGCGGCGCCCGCGCCGAGCGCCGCGAGGAGAGCAGGTCCGTGAGGAGCCCGCCGAGCACGGCGCCCGCGGTGAGCCCGGCGGACACGCGGGGCGCCGTTGCGGCGGTCTGGTCCAGCACGGACATGGAGGTTCCCTTCGTGCGGGCTAACGGGACCCGTGTTCCGTTAAGCTGGAGTCGAAGGTAGCAGAGGATTCCGAACTAATGAAACTGGAGACCCGTTAGTGAGCCTCGAATCCGATCCCGGCACGCTCCGGCCCGGCGGCCGTACCGCGCGGGTGCGGGCCGCGGTGCTCCGGGCCGCCGGCGACGCGCTGGCCGAACACGGCTTCGCCCACCTCGACCTCGCCGACGTCGCCCGCCGCGCCGAGGTCGGCAAGACCACCGTCTACCGCCGCTGGGGCACGGCCACCGGGCTCGTCGCCGACCTGCTCGCGGACATGGCGGAGCAGTCAGTGCCGCGGACCGAGACCGGCTCGCTGGCCGGCGACCTGCGCGCCAACGCCCGCCTCGTCCGGCGCACCCTCGCCGACCCCCGGCAGGGCGCGCTGTTCCGCGCGGTGATCGCGGCGGCCACGTGCGACGAGCGCGCGGCGGCGGCCCTGCACCGCTTCTACGCGATCCGCATCGCCGAGTGGGCCCCCTGCGTCGAGCAGGCGGCGGCCCGCGGCGAAGTCCCCGCCGGCACCGACCCGCACGAGGTCGTCCGCGCCGTCTCCGCCCCCCTGTACTACCGTCTGCTCGCCAGCGGCGACCCCCTCGACGACGCCGCCGCCGACCGCGCCGCGGCGGCGGCGGTGGCGGCGGCGCGGGCGGGCGCGTACGTGGTGTGACGCGGGCGCGGGGCCGCCGCCGGGAGGCGGCCGCGCTCTCAGGAGCCGTGCTGGCGGAGGAACGCCTTCAGGCCGGCCAGGTCGTCGGTGTTGATCCAGTCCACGTCCGCGTCGAGGAGCGTGCGCCACAGGTTGTCGCGGGCCGGGCCCGGGGCGTCCGGGGTGGCCCAGAAGCGGACCGTCTGGCCCTGCCGGTGGGCGGTGTGGACGATGAGGTTCAGCCAGTTGCGCTCGGCGGCCGGCATCGTGCCGGTGCCCTGCCAGCTGAAGCTGGCGTTCCAGTTGCCGCTGATGAGCGGGATGAACGACGCGGGGACACCGGAGTTGATGTCGTCGTGGCGGCCGTCGTAGAAGGCGTAGCGCAGCTTCTCGGCCTCCATCGGCGCGCGGGCGCCGCGGTCCCCGGAGATGACGGCGGTCACCGCGCGGCGGCGGACCCGGCCGCCGGCGGCGGAGCTGAAGATCGAGCCGTAGCCGCGCAGCACCTCGGACAGCGCGCGGTACGTCGGGCCGCCGGCGGTCTTGAGGTCGATGAGCAGCTGGAGGGAGAGCCGGTGCCCCCGGTAGACGCGGCCCCCGTTGGCCCGTACGCGGCGGGCCAGCGGGTCCAGGTAGAGCCGCTGGAGGGTGCGGGCGGGGTCGAGCTGGGACGCGTCGTGGGCGACGAGGAGCCGGCCGTCGACCAGCCAGATGTCCGACTCGACGCTGGCGAAGCCGTGGTCCAGCGCGTCGAGGAGGGGGCGCTCGTGCAGGTAGTCGTTGTGCGCGTGGGCCCGCCGCAGCGGCGCGGGCCCGCGGCCCCGCTCGGGGCGGTGCCGGTCGGCGGCCTGTGCGTACGCGGGGAGCCCCCCGGCGAGCGCGCCGCCGGCGACGGCGGTGGACAGCGTGGCGACGGCGCGGCGTCTGGAGTAGGCGGACACGGTCCCTCCCCTGGTACGGCGTGCAGGATGGACCGAAGTATTGACGCCGCGGGGCGACTTGCACAGGGTGCCCGCGGTGAACGGGAGTTGACCCGCGACGGGCGGTCCGGGCCCTTACGGTACGGGCGGCGGGGCGGTCCGTACCGCAGGGCCACGCCGCGCCGCGGCCCGCCGTCAGGCGTCGCCGTACGCGCCCCCCGCCGGGCGGGCCCGCGCCAGGATCGCCGCCGTGTCCGCCCCCGGCGGCAGCGTGCCGAACGCCAGCCCCCCGTCGCCGCCGAGGCGGGCGGCGCAGAAGGCGTCCGCGACCGCCGCGTCGCCGTGCCGGTGCAGCAGCGCGCCCTGCAGCACCAGCGCCATCGACTCGACCACGTGCCGCGCCCGGTACTCCGCCGCCGCCACGTCCGCCAGGTCCTTGCGCAGCCGGACCACGGCCGCGTCGAGCCGCGCGTCGGCGCCCGCGGCGGCGTCGACCTCGGCGAAGAACGCCGTCACCGTCTCCGGCCGCCGGGCCATCGCGCGCAGCGCGTCGAGCGCGGCGACGTTGCCGGAGCCCTCCCAGATCGACGGCAGCGGCGCCTCCCGGTACAGCCGCGGCATGCCGGACTCCTCGACGTAGCCGTTGCCGCCGAGGCACTCCAGCGCCTCGGCGGCGTGCGCGGGACCGCGCTTGCACACCCAGTACTTGGTCACCGCGAGGCCGATCCGCCGGAACAGCGTCTCCTGCTCGTCGGCGGTGCCCGTCTCACCGCGGTCGACGGCGCCGGCCAGCCGCATGCTCGCCACCGTCGCCGCCTCGGCCTCGACGGCGAGGTCCGCGAGCACGTTCGCCATCAGCGGCTGATCGGCGAGCCGCCTGCCGAACGCCCGCCGGTGCCGGGCGTGGTGGAGGGCCTGCGCGACGCCGAGGCGCATGCCGCCGGCGGTGGCGAGCGCGCAGTCCAGCCGCGTCATGTTGACCATCTTGATGATGGTCTTCACGCCCGCGCCCTCCGCGCCGACGAGCCGGCCGACTGCGCCCTCGTACTCGATCTCGGCGGAGGCGTTGGAGCGGTTGCCGAGCTTGTCCTTCAGGCGCATGAGCCGGATCGCGTTGCGGGTGCCGTCGGGCAGCACGCGCGGGACGAGGAAGCAGGAAAGGCCGCCGGGCGCCTGCGCGAGGGTGAGGAAGACGTCGGACATGGGCGCCGAGGTGAACCACTTGTGGCCGGTGAGCGCGTACAGGCCGTCGCCGTCGCCGCCCGGTACGGCGCGGGTGGTGTTGGCGCGTACGTCGGAGCCGCCCTGCTTCTCCGTCATCGACATGCCGGCGACCAGGCCGGCCTTGGCGGTCGGCGGGCGCAGCCCGAAGTCGTAGTCGGCGGAGGCCAGCAGGGGTTCGTAGGCGGCGGCGAGGTCCGGCGCGGCGCGCAGCGCGGGGACGGCCGCGTACGTCATGGATACGGGGCACAGGTGGCCGGCGTCGGTCTGGCCCCAGACGAAGAGCTTCGCGGCGCGCGCGACGTGCGCGCCGGGGGTGCCCGACCGCCAGGGTGCGGCGTGCAGGCCGTGGGCGACGGCGGTGCGCATCAGCTCGTGCCAGTCCGGGTGGAACTCGACCTCGTCGACGCGGTGGCCGTAGCGGTCGTGGGTGCGCAGGACGGGCGGGTGCTCCTCGACGTGCCGGGCCCACTCCTGCGCCTCCGCGCCCCCGGCGAGCAGTCCCAGCGCGCGTACGCCGTCCTCGGCCCAGCCGGCGCCGTGGGTGCGGAGGGACTCCAGGAGGGCGGGGTAGGCGGCGACGTCGTAGGAGGTGAGGGGCGGGGGCTGGTTGGTGACGTCATGGGTGGTCGGCATGCGGGACTCCCAGGGCTCTGCGGGTGAAGGCGGCGAGGCGCGCGGGGGTGCCGGGGCCGGGGCCGTCCGGACCGGGGCCGGGGGCGTGCGGGCCGGGGCCGGGGGCGTGCGGGCCGGGGGCGCCCGCGGCCGCGCCGGACAGCGGTCCGATCAGCGCCTCGGCGCAGGCCCCGACGAGGGCGGCCGCGGTCAGCGGCGGATCCTGCGGGGGCAGCCGCCCCGAGGCGGTGCCCTCGGCGATGCGGGCGGCGAACACGTCGCGGAACGCCCGCCGGAAGACCAGGCGCTCGGTCTCGACCGCGGGGTCCACGGGCTCGGCGAGCAGCGCGTACGCCAGCCGCGGGCGGCGCAGCGCCCGGCGTGCGAACGTCTCCGCGGCGGCGGCGACCCCCTCGGCGGGGTCCGCGGGCCGGTGGGCGGCGGCGGACACGGCCGCGACCTCGGCGGTGACGACGCTGCGGAACAGCTCGACGGCGAGCACGGACTTGCTCGGGAAGTGGCGGTAGACGCTGCCGGTGGCGATACGGGCCCGGGCGGCGACGGCGGCGACCGTGCAGCCGGCGTAGCCCTCGTCGGCGAGGAGCGCGCGGGCGGCGTCGAGGAGGTCGCGCCGCCGGTCGTCCAGCCGCGCCTGGACGGCGGGGGTGCGCCGGTAGGGCATGGGAAGGATTGAAGCAGTGATTCACAGCTTCAGCAAGGGGGCCGGGGCGATGTCGGTGGCGGGTGCCAGACTCGTCGGCATGACGGAGGAGCTGAGGCTGAGGGACGTGGTCGAGGAGGACCTGGAGGTCTTCCTCGCGCACGAGCACGACCCGGAGAACGTGCGGCGGTCGCACTTCCCGCCGCGCGAGCGGGAGCGTCTGCTGACGCACTGGCGGGAGAGCGTCATGGGGGACCCGACGGGGCTGGTGCAGGCGGTGGAGGTCGACGGGCGGCTCGCGGGGAACGTGGTCGCCTGGTGGGACGGCGACCGGCGGTTCCTGGGCTATGTCTTCGGCCGGGAGTTCTGGGGCCGGGGGATAGGCACGCGGGCGGTGGGCCGGTTCCTGGAGCTGGAGCGCCACCGCCCGCTGTACGCGGACCCGTACGTGGGCAACACGGGCTCGGTGCGGCTGCTGGAGAAGCTCGGCTTCCGGCGGACGGGGGACAGCGACTGGAACGGGGACGACGAGCACGTGGTGCTGGTCCTGGAGTAGCGGGCCCCGGGCGTGAGCGGGCGTGCCCGCTCCGCGGGCGCACGGCGGACGTCCGGCGGACGTCCGGGCCCGCCGCCCCCGGCCCGTACCGCCGGGTCGGCGCCCGGGCGGCGCCGCGCCGGCGGCGCTACGCCGCGCCCTTGGTCCCGCCGCGGACCACCAGGGAGTCCAGCAGCTCCTGTGTCACCGCGGCGACCTCCGCCACCGCCTTGTCGAACGCCTCGGCGTTGTGCGGCGCGGGGTGGCGGAAGCCGGAGACCTTCCGTACGTACTGCAGGGCCGCCGCCCGCATGTCGTCCTCGGTGACGGTGTCGGCGTACGGGGGGCGCAGGGTCTTGATGCTTCGGCACATATGTACGACGGTACGCCGCCGCTCTGACAGCCGCGGCCGGCAGCGCGGCGGGGGCGGGATCACCAGCTGGTGAGCAGGAGGTGGTTGACGGTGAGCGCCACCGCAGCCTGCGCGGTGAGCCAGGCGCGGTGGTCGCGGTCCGGGAGGAGGGCGGCGGCCGGGAGCAGCCAGAGCGTGAACGGGAGCCAGATCCGCTCCGTCTCCGCCTTGCTGAGCCCGGAGAGGTCGGCCGCCACGATGCACGCAAGACCGGCGACCGCCATCGCCGCCACGGCGTACGTGGAGACGGCCCTCCGACGCTCGGACCAGGCCGTGCGCAGCGCGCGGCGGACCCCCGCCACCGCCGCGGGGCCCGCGCTGACCGCCGCCAGGGCCAGGTTCCCCCAGATCCAGTACGCGTACGGCCGCTCCCCGCCCCAGCCCTGGTAGTAGCGCTCGTGCAGCAGGTCGTAGCCCTCGTACCACCAGAACCCGGCCGCCGTGAAGGCCACCGCGACCGGCAGCGCACCCAGCACCGCCCACGGCACCGCGCGCAGCACCGCGCTCCGCCCCGCGGGCCCGCGCCGGGCGGCGCACCACAGCACCGCGGCGACCGGCAGCACCAGCAGCGCCAGCCCGTACGAGAGGTACAGCGCCCACACCAGCACCAGCCCCGCCCCCGCGGCCGCCACCGCCGGGCGGCGGGCCGTCCGGGTCACCGCCAGCGCCAGCAGCGCCAGGCCCCAGGCGGCCACGGCGGCGAAGTAGGCGTCCGCGGACACCCCCGCCCAGATCGCCCACGGCGCCAGCACCAGGAACGGCGCCGCCCGCCGCGCGCGCTCCTCGCCGCCCAGCGCCCGCAGCGCGACCAGCGCCGCGACCGCCGCGGACGCGCCCACGGTGATGCAGAAGACCGCGCCCCACGCCCCGCCGCCGAGCCCCACCCGGTCCAGGCCGACGAACGTGAGGATCGCGCCGGGCGGATGCCCGGCGATGTGCGCGGGCCAGTTGTCCGGGGCCTCCATGAGGATGTGGTCCGTGAACGTGCGTACGGCGTGCCCCAGGTCGTCGAAGCGGTCGACGGTCTCCGGCACGGCGTACTCGTTCTTCTTCAGCAGCCGCCCCGCGGCCCCGTCCCGCCAGCCGTCGATCAGCGCCAGGGACCAGATCCACGCCATCCCCGTCAGCCACGCCGCCGGCAGCAGCCGGCGCCACGGCAGCCGGTCGGCGAGCGGGGGCCCGTACGCGACGACGGCGGCGGCGACGGCGAACGCCGCGGGGGTGCCGGGCCCGTAGTGCGGCTCCCAGGTGGCGATCAGCGGCGGCCAGCGCACGTGCAGGATGCCGTCGTCGTTGATGGCCCGCCCGACGACGGCGGTCGCCGCGACGAGCAGGGCGGCGCAGCCGGCGGCGACCAGGTCCCACCGGCGGCCGGCCGGCCTCTCCGCCGACGGCGGCGGGGCGCCCGCGGCTTCGGGGTCGGCGCCGGGCACGGGCCCGGTACCGGTGTCTGTCTCTGTCTTCGTTCCGGCGCCCGGCGGCCGGGTGGGTGAGGCGGTCACGTCGCCACGCTAGGCAGTGTCGGCGCGCTCGCGGCGGGAGCGCGCGGTGACGTCATGCTTTCGTCAGGAGTCGGTGCGGTGGTACGGGCCTTGCGTCGGCATACGGTCGACACATGTCCGCCGTACGCCCGCCGGCCCCCCGCTCGGACCCCGGCCCCGACGCCGACCCCGGTCCCGGCCCCGGTCCCGTCCTGCCCCCACCGCCCGGCCCGTTCCGCCCCGCCTTCTGGCGCAGCCCGCTGCGCGGCCCGTGGTTCACCGCACTCCTGGGCACCGTCCTGCTCGTCGGCCTCCCCCTGCTGCTCCTGACCGGCCTGCTGTCGTACGCCGCCTACAACCCCGACCTCCCCGGCAACGACCGCACCGCCACCAAGGGCCTCCTCGGCTTCTACCTCTTCTCCTGGCCGACCGACCCGCACTGGCTCTACCGCCTCAACCAGGGCGTCCACGTCACCCTCGGCGTCGCCCTCGTCCCCGTCCTGCTGGCCAAGCTCTGGTCGGTGCTCCCCCGCCTCTTCGTCTGGCCGCCGCTGCACTCGGCCCGGCACGCGCTGGAGCGCGGCTCGACGCTGCTGCTCGTCGGCAGCGGGCTCTTCGAGTTCGCCACCGGCATCCTCAACATGCAGCTCTTCTACGTCTTCCCGGGCTCCTTCTACACCCTCCACTTCTACGGTGCGTGGGTGTTCCTCGCCGCCCTCGTCGTCCATCTCGCCACCCGCGTCGGCAAGCTGCGCCGCGGGCTGCGCGACCGCGGCATGGACGACCTGCGCGCCACCGACCCCGCGCCGCCGACGATCACCCGGCGCGGCGCCGCCGCGCTGGTCGGCGCCGGTTCGCTGGGGCTGGCCGCGGTCACCGCCGGGCAGAGCATCGGCGGCCCGCTGCGCCGCACCGCGCTCCTCGCGCCGCACGGCGGCGGCAACCCGGGGGACGGACCGAACGGCTTCCAGGTGAACAAGACCGCCGCGGCCGTCGGCATCGAACCGGCCGACCTCGGCGACCGCTGGCGCCTGGTCGTACGCGCCGGGAACGGCCGCCGCGCGGTGTTCAGCCGGGCGGAGCTGCTGGCACTGCCGCAGCACACGGCCTCGCTGCCGATCGCGTGCGTCGAGGGCTGGTCGACGGACGACCAGCTGTGGCGCGGGGTGCGCCTCGCGGACCTGGCCGCGCTGGTGGAGGCGGGGGAGGGGGACGGGGTGTTCGCGGAGTCGGCGCAGCCGAGGGGCGCGTTCCGGGCGGCGTCGCTGCGGGCCAACCAGGTGCGGGACCCGCGGTCGTTGCTGGCGCTGCACGTCAACGGCGCGGTGCTGTCGCGGGACCACGGGTATCCGGCGCGGGTCATAGTCCCGGCCAACCCGGGGGTGCACAACACGAAGTGGGTGACGAGGCTGACGTTCGGGGAGCTGCCGTGAGTACGGGTCGCCCTCCGGGCGGGGCGCACGGTGAGCAGGGGCCGCGCGGCAGGCACGAGGCGAACGGCGGCGCGCAGGAGCGGGACGACGCGCGGGAGCCGGGAGACGCGGGCGGCCCCGGCGGCCGGCCCGGGCCGGGAGGGGCCGGTCCGGCCGCGGACAAGCCGGAATCCGGCGCGCCCGCGCTGGAAGAGACCGGTCCGGCCGCGGTCGAGCCGGGTGGCGGGTCCCGTACGACAGGCGGCACCGCGACCACCGGCCGGGCCCGCGCCGCGCACGCCACCGGCGCCACCCGGGCCCTCGGGCCCGCGGCTCTACGGCGCCTGCTCGCGCCCGGTCCGCTGCCCACCCTCGTCCTCCTCCTGGCCTCCTTCGCGCTCACCGGCTACGCCGGTGTCCGCCTCTTCGACAGGGACCCCTTCGGGGTCGCGCTCTGGCTGGCCGGTGCGGCCGTGCTGCACGACCTGGCGCTGGTGCCCGCGTACTCGCTCGCCGACCGCGGCGCCCAGCGCGTACTGGGCCCGCGGCTGATCAACTACGTCCGCTTCCCCGCGGTCGTCTCCGGGCTGCTGCTGCTCGTCTACTTCCCGCTCATCACCCGCCAGGTCGGCGGCTACGAGCGCAAGACCGCGCTGCCCGCCGACGTCTACCTCCAGCGCTGGCTGCTGCTCACCGCGGCGCTGTTCGCGGCGTCCGCGCTGGTGCTCGCAGTGCGGCGAACCGTCGCCCGCCCGCGGTCCAGCGGTCCTCCTCGCGCCAGCGGCCGGCGGCCGCGTACCGCAGCAGGGCGGGCAGCCCGACCCGGGCCCAGGGGAAGGGCGGGCCGTGCCGGGCGCGGTCCGGGAGCAGGGCCCCCCGATGGCCGCGCGCCCCGTCCGTGACGTGCACCTGCAGCCGCTCGTCCACGTCGTCGTCCGCGGCGGCCTCCACGACCAGCCGGCCCAGGGGGCGCAGCAGCGCGGCGGCGCGGTCGAGGAGGGCGGCGGGGTCGCCGCCGATGCCGACGTTGCCGTCGATGAGGAGGGCGGTGCCCCAGCGGCCCTCGCCGGGCAGCGGTTCGAACACCGACCGGCGCAGCGCGGCGGCGCCGCGCGAGCGGGCGTGCTCGACGGCCTCGGTGCTGACGTCGATGCCGAGCGCGGGGCGGCCCAGCTCGGCGAGGGCGGCGACGAGCCGGCCCGGGCCGCAGCCGATGTCCAGCACGGGCCCGGTGCAGCGGCGCAGCACGGTCACGTCGGCGCCGTCCGGCACGCCGCACCAGCGCTCCACTTCGAGCGGCAGCAGCCATCCGTCGTGCCGTCGGAGGAAGAGCGGACCGCCGCCGCTGCGCAGGGCGTGCGCGTAGGGGTCGGCGCCGTCCCAGGCGGCGGAGTCGGCCGCGGGCCCGGTCGCGGTGTCGGTGTCGGTGTCGGTGTCGGTGTCCGCGGTGTAGGTGTCGGTGTCCGCGGTGTGGGTGGCGGGCCCGGCCGGGCCGCGGGGTGGGGGCACGATCATCGGGCGGCTCGGCCGGGTGCGGGGCGGTCGCCGGCCGCGAGGCGGCGGGCCGTCGCGGCGAAGCGGCCGCGCGGGGCGGCCTCGGCGACCAGCGGGACGTCCGCCGGGGTGTCCACGTCGCGCAGCGGCGGCAACTCCCGTACGCGCAGGCCCGCCCCCAGCAGCCGGCGGCGCTGCGCGGCACCGGTCCGGTCCGTCGACATCGGCACGCCGCGCAGCAGCTCCGGGTCCGGCCGGGAGAGGCCCAGCGCCCAGAAGCCGCCGTCGAGCGCCGGCCCGAGGTAGGCGTCGCAGGCCGACCAGGCGTCGTCGGCGAGGGCGGGCGCGAGCAGTTCGGCGGTGAGCTGCGGGGTGTCCATGCCGACGAGCAGCGTCGGCCCCGTACAGCCGCCGAACGCGGCGGCGAGCCGCTCGTCGAGCCCGCCGGCGGCCTGCGGTACGACGTCGAAGCCGGGCGGCAGCCAGTCGCCGGGGCTGCCGTCGAGGGCCAGCACGCGGCGCCGGGCGGGCAGGTCGCGGACGACGGCGAGGGTGTCGGCGAGCGCCGCCTCGGCGAGCTGCGCGGCTTCGCCGGGGGCGTACGCGGGGGAGAGCCGGGTCTTGACCCGGCCGGGGCGGGGCTCCTTGGCGATGACGAGGAGGGTGACGCCGGCACCGCCGCTCACCGCGCCGCCCCCGTACCCCGCCCCTCGGCGGCCCCCGCGCCGGCGGGCGACTCCGCGTCCGCCGGCGCGGTCCGCAGGACACCCCGCATGTCGTGGACCGCGTGCCACGTCCCCCGCCACGTCCCCGTCACCTTCGACCGCCCCGTCCGGGGCGCGTACGGCACGTCCAGCTCCGCGATCCGCCAGCCCGCGTCGGCGGCGCGTACCACCGTCTCCAGCGGATACCCGCTGCGCCGGTCCGCGACCGCCAGTTCCAGCAGGCCCGCCCGCCGGGCGGCCCGCATCGGGCCCAGGTCGTGCAGCCGCACCCCCGTGCGGCGGTGCAGCATGCGGGCCAGCGCCACGTTGCCCGCCCGGGCGTGGAGCGGCCACGCGCCGCGGGCGGTGGGGCGGCGGCGGCCGAGGACGAGGTCGGCGGTGCCCGCGGTGACCCGCTCGGTGAGCCGGGGCAGCAGGCCGGGGTCGAGGGAGCCGTCGCAGTCGCAGAAGCAGACCAGCTCGGCCGTGGCCGCCCGCAGGCCCGCCGCGCAGGCGGCGCCGAAGCCGCGCTGCGGCTCGGGTACGACGGTGGCGCCGAGTTCGCGGGCGAGGTCGCCGGAGCCGTCCGTGGAGCCGTTGTCGACCACGATCGCGCGCCAGCCGGCGGGGATGCGGGACAGGACCCAGGGCAGTGCGGCGGCCTCGTCCAGACAGGGGAGTACGACGTCGGTCATGGCCACCACCCTACGAGCATAAAAGTGGCATAACGGACGCAAGGTTCTTACGAATCACGGACGTCGCCGACCGCCATCCGTTCGGCCTCTGCCCACCGGCCCCACCCGTGCCACGCTGGCGCCATGGACTCCGTCCCCTCCGGCCGGTCCCGGCCACCCGGCAGCCCGGCCCGCGTGCTCGTCGTCGACGACGACCCCACCGTCGCCGAGGTCGTCGCCGGCTACCTCGACCGGGCCGGCTACACCGTCGACCGCGCCGCCGACGGCCCGCAGGCGCTGACCGCCGCCGCCACCGCCCGGCCGGACCTCGTCGTGCTCGACCTGATGCTGCCCGGCATGGACGGCCTGGAGGTCTGCGCGAAGCTGCGCGCCACCCGCCCCGTACCGGTGATCATGCTCACCGCCCGCGGCGACGAGGACGACCGCATCCTCGGCCTCGAACTGGGCGCCGACGACTACGTGACCAAGCCCTTCAGCCCCCGCGAGCTGGTCCTGCGCGTCGAGTCGGTGCTGCGCCGCAGCCGCGCCGCGGCGCCCGGCGGGGGCGAGCTGCGCGGCGCCGGGCTCACCCTGGACCCGGAGGCGCGCCGGGCCGCCAAGCACGGGGCCGAGCTGGCGCTGACCCTGCGGGAGTTCGACCTGCTGGCGCACTTCCTGCGGCACCCGGGGCGGGTGTTCGGGCGGGAGGAGCTGATGCGGGAGGTGTGGGGCTGGGAGTTCGGCGACCTGTCGACGGTGACCGTGCACGTACGGCGGCTGCGCGGCAAGGTCGAGGACGACCCGGCCCGGCCGCGGCTGATCACCACGGTGTGGGGCGTCGGCTACCGCTTCGACGTGTCCGGCGCCTCCGCCGTCCACGACGCCGGCGCACCCCCCGCCCGAGGCGATGCCCCGTGAACGACATCCTCCTCATGGCGGTCTTCGCCTTCCTCGGCGCCGCCGTCGCCGGCGTCCTCGGCGCCGTGGCCCTGCGCCTGCTGCGCAACCGCTCCCTCGTCGTCTCCGTCTCCGTCGTCGCCGCGACCGCCGTCACCGCGATGCTGCTCGGCACCCTCTCGGTGGCCCGCGAGATGTTCCTCTCCGGCCACGACCTCACCGTCGTCAGCATCGTCATCCTCATGGCCGCGGTCGTCTCCCTCGCCACCGCCGTCCTCCTCGGCCGCTGGGTCGTCGCCCGCAGCAACGCGCTGGCGGAGGCCGCCCGCTCGTTCGGCCACGACTTCGACAAGGGCGGCTCCTTCGCACCCCCCGCCGGCGACGCGACCGCCGAGCTGGCGGCGCTGAGCCGGGAGCTGGCGGCGACCGCCGAGCGGCTGGCGGAGTCCCGGCAGCGGGAGCGGGCGCTGGACGCCTCCCGGCGCGAGCTGGTCGCCTGGATATCGCACGACCTGCGTACGCCGCTGGCCGGGCTGCGCGCCATGGCGGAGGCGCTGGAGGACGGCATGGCCGCAGACCCCGGCCGCTACCACCGGCAGATCCGGGCCGAGACCGAGCGCCTCGACGCCATGGTCGGCGACCTCTTCGAACTCTCCCGCATCCACGCGGGCGCGCTGTCGCTCGTGCCCACCCGGATGTCGGTGTACGACCTCGTCGGCGACGCGCTGGCGGGCGCGGATCCGCTGGCGCGCGAGCACGGGGTACGGCTCGTCGGCGAGCCGCCGGAGCCGGGGCCGGCCGCGGCGGTGCCGGTGGAGGTGGACGGCAAGGAGATGACCCGGGTGCTGGGCAACCTCCTCGTCAACGCCATCCGCCGGACCCCCGCCGACGGCACGGTGGCCGTCACCGTCCGGGAGCGGGAGGGCGCGGCGGTGGTCGTCTCGGTCACCGACCAGTGCGGCGGCATCCCGGAGGAGGACCTGGCGCGGGTCTTCGACACGGGCTGGCGCGGCAACCACGCCCGTACGCCGGTGCCGCCCGCGGGGGCGGGGCTGGGGCTGGCGATCGTCCGGGGGATCGTCGAGGCGCACCGGGGGCGTACGGAGGTGCGCAACGTGCCGGGCGGCTGCCGCTTCGAGGTCACCCTCCCCGCGGCCACGAGCCGGCCTGCGGCGGCGCCTGGTTGATCCGCCGCACCGACGGCCGCCCCGCACGGAGCCGTCCCGTCCCGGCCCACCCCGGTGCCGGCGCCACCCCGGTGAGGCCGCACCGCTCGCGGGCTACCGCGGCGCCGCCCCCAGCGGCGATTTCGCGAACTCCGTCACGCCCTCCTCGAACCCCACCGCCGGCCGCCAGCCCAGCTCCGCCCGCAGCCGCGCCGAGTCCGCGGTGATGTGCCGTACGTCGCCGAGCCGGTACTCCCCCGTGACCACCGGCGCCGGCCCGCCGTACGCCGCGGCCAGCGCGTCCGCCAGCTCGCCGACGGTGTGGACGTCGCCGCTGCCCGCGTTGTACGCCGTGAGCGCCCCCGCCCCCGCCCCCGCTTCGGCTCCGGCTCCGGCTCCGTGCACCGCCTCCAGTGCGCGGACGTTGGCCTCCGCGACGTCCCGGACGTGGACGAAGTCCCGCCGCTGCGCCCCGTCCTCGTACACCCGCGGCGCCTCGCCCCGCTCCAGCGCCGAGCGGAAGAAGGAGGCGACTCCGGCGTACGGGGTGTCGCGCGGCATCCCGGGGCCGTAGACGTTGTGGTAGCGCAGCGACACCGCGCGGGCGCCGGTGACGCGCGCCCACACCCCGGCCACGTGCTCCTGCGCCAGCTTGGTCGCCGCGTACACGCTCCGCGGGTCCGCCGGCGCGTCCTCCGCCACCAGCCCGGGCCGCAACTCCGCACCGCAGCGCGGGCACCGCGGCTCGAAGCACCCGTCGGCGAGGTCGGCCTCCGCCCGCGGCAGCGGCCGTACGGCGCCGTGCGCGGGGCAGTCGTAGCGCCCCTCCCCGTACACGACCATCGACCCCGCCAGCACCAGCCGCCGCACGCCGGCGTCCGCCATCGCGGCGAGGAGCACGGCGGTGCCGAGGTCGTTGACGCCGACGTACGCGGGCGCGTCGGCGAAGTCCTCGGTGAGGCCGACCATCGCGGCCTGGTGGCAGACGGCGTCGGCGCCGGCGAGCGCCGCCGCGACGGCCTCGCGGTCCCGGACGTCGCCGCGCACGTACGCGGCGCACCCCGGCCCGGCGGCGGCCGGGTCCCGTACGTCCAGCACCACCGCCTCGTGCCCCCGCTCCGCGAGGGCGGAGACCACGTGCGATCCGATGAACCCGGCGCCGCCGGTGACGAGTACGCGCATGCCGGCGAGCCTAGGGCCGCCGGCCGCGGCGGAAGGCCGCTGCCGCGCCCGACGTCACACTCCGGTAAGACCCCGGCGGGCGGGCGGGTAGAACGCGGTCCTATCCAGCAATCCAGAAGATATTCTTACTCCTTCGAGCGATTGCTGCCGCTATGCCCGAAGCCTAGCTTCGGTGCCATGACGACCTCGCCAGAAGACACGTCCGCGTCCGTCGAACCCCCCGACCGTCTCAGCCTCGACACCGCCGCCGCGCGGAACCTCACGACGACCACCAAGACGCCCCCGCAGATGCAGGGGATCTCGTCCCGCTGGCTGCTCAAGGTGCTGCCGTGGACGGAGGTCAAGGGCGGTGCGTTCCGGGTGAACCGGCGCCTCACCCACACGCTCGGCGACGGCCGTGTCGAGTTCACGTCCGTCGGCGACCAGGTGCGCGTCATCCCGCAGGAGCTGCGGGAGCTGCCGCCGCTGCGCGCGTTCGGGGACGAGGAGGTGCTGACCGCGCTGGCCGGGCGGTTCGAGCAGCGGGAGGTCGCGCCGGGGGACGCGGTGGTGTCCGCGGGCGCGGCGGCGGACACGGTCGTGCTGGTCGCGCACGGGCGGCTGGAGCGGGTCGGCGCCGGGAAGTACGGGGACGAGACGGTTCTCGGCGTCCTCGCCGACGGCGACCACGTCGGCGAGGACGTGCTGCTCGCCGACGACGGCACGTGGCCGTTCACCGTACGGGCCACGACCCGCGGGACGGTGCTGGTGCTCGCGCGCTCCGCGCTCGACGAGCTGCTGGAGCAGGCGGCGGGGCTGCGGGAGCACCTGGCGGCGCTCCGCGCGATTCCGCGGCAGCGGCAGAACAGCAAGGGCGAGGCGGAGATCGAGCTGGCCTCCGGCCACCGCGGCGAGCAGGACCTCCCCGGCACCTTCGTGGACTACGAGCTGACGCCCCGGGAGTACGAGCTGGAGGTCGCCCAGACCGTCCTGCGCGTGCACAGCCGCGTCGCCGACCTCTACAACGAGCCGATGAACCAGGTCGAGCAGCAGCTGCGGCTGACCGTCGAGGCGCTGCGCGAGCGCCAGGAGCACGAGCTGGTCAACAACCACTCGTTCGGCCTGCTGCACAACGCCGACCTCAAGCAGCGCATCCACACCCGCTCGGGCCCGCCGACACCCGACGACCTCGACGAGCTGATCTCCCGCCGCCGCCAGACGCACGTGCTGCTGGCCCACCCGCGCGCGATCGCGGCCATCGGCCGGGAGTGGAACAAGCGCGGCATCTACCCGCCGCGCACGGAGTACCTGGGCAGCGAGGTCAACAACTGGCGCGGCATCCCGCTGCTGCCGTGCAACAAGATCCCGATCACCCCGGAGGCGACCAGCTCGGTCATCGCGATGCGGCTCGGCGAGGCGGACCAGGGCGTGGTCGGGCTGCACCAGACGGGGCTGCCGGACGAGATCCGGCCGGGCATGAACGTCCGGTTCATGGGGATCAGCGACAAGGCGATCATCTCGTACCTGGTGAGCACCTACTTCTCCGCCGCCGTGCTCGTCCCCGACGCGCTCGGCATCCTGGAGGACGTGCAGATCGGCGCCGGCTGACGGGCGGGGGCCGCGGGCCGCGGACGCGCCGGCCGGGTTCCGCCCGGCCGGCCGTCACTCCCGCGGGCCCGGCCACGTCCAGTCCGCGACCTCCGGCAGGTCGGTCCCGTGCGCGCGGACCCAGGCGTGGTGCCTGCCCCGTACGTCCGCCATCCGCTGCCGCAGCGCCGCCGCCCGCACGGCCAGCCCGGGGACGCGGTCGATGACGTCCATGACCAGTCGGTAGCGGTCGAGGTCGTTGCGTACGACCATGTCGAACGGCGTGGTCGTGGTGCCCATCTCCTTGTATCCGCGCACGTGCAGCTGGTCGTGGCCGGCGTGCCGGTAGGCGAGCCGGTGGATCAGCCACGGATAGCCGTGGTAGGCGAAGACGACCGGCTTCTCGTGGGTGAAGACGGAGTGGAACTCCCGCGCGGTCATGCCGTGCGGATGGTCCTCGTGCGGCATCAGCCGGGCGATGTCGACGACGTTGACGACCCGTACCGCCAGCTCCGGCAGGTGCTGGCGCAGCAGCGCCGCCGCGGCCAGCACCTCCTGCGTGGGCACGTCCCCGGCGCAGGCCAGCACCGCGTCGGGCGCCTCGCCCGGGCGCTCGGTGCCGGCCCACTCCCAGATGCCGACGCCGCGCAGGCAGTGCGCGCGGGCCTCCTCCGGCGTGAGCCAGTCGAACGACGGCTGCTTGCCGGCGACGACGACGTTGACGACGTCGCGGGTGCGCAGCACGTGGTCGGCCACGCACAGCAGGGTGTTGGTGTCCGGCGGCAGGTAGACCCGGACGGAGCCGGGGCTCTTGTTGAGGATGTGGTCGACGAAGCCGGGGTCCTGGTGGCTGAAGCCGTTGTGGTCCTGCCGCCAGACGTGCGAGGTCAGCAGGTAGTTGAGCCCCGCGACCGGGGCCCGCCAGGGCTCCTCGCCCGCGGTCCGGATCCACTTGACGTGCTGTGCGGCCATGCTCGCGACGATGTGCGCGAACGCCTCGTACGACGAGAACAGCCCGTGCCGGCCGGTGAGGACGTACCCCTCCAGCCAGCCCTGGCACAGGTGCTCGGAGAGCACCTCCATGACCCGGCCGTGCGGCCCGTGGTGCTCGTCCGTCTCCTCCGTCTCCGCCTGCCACGCCCGGTCCGTGACCTCGAACAGCTCCTGCAGCCGGTTCGACGCGGTCTCGTCCGGGCCGAAGACGCGGAAGTCGCGGCGCTCCGCGGTGTCGGCCATCACCTGCCGCAGCATGCCGCCGAGCACCCGGGTCGGCTCGTGGCGCCGCACGCCGGGCCGGTCGACGGCGACGGCGTACCGGTCGGGCCCCGGCAGCGGCAGGCTGCGCAGCAGCCGGCCGCCGTTGGCGTGCGGGTTGGCGCCGAGGCGGCGGTCGCCGTGCGGCACGCAGGCGAGCACCTGCGGGCGCGGCCGGCCGTCGGCGTCGAAGAGCGTCCGCGGCTCGTACGAGCGCAGCCACCGCTCCAGCTCCGCCAGGTGCTCGGGGTTCTCCCGCACCCCGGGCAGCGGCACCTGGTGGGAGCGCCACGTGCCCTCGACCGGCGTGCCGTCGACGTACTCCGGCCCGGTCCAGCCCTTGGGGGTGCGCAGCACGATCGCCGGCCAGCGGGGGCGGGCCGCCGTCCGGCCGCGCCCGCCCTTCGCGCGCGCGGCCTGCTGGATCTCGGCGATCCGGTCCAGCGCGGCGTCCGTGGCCGCGGCCATGTCCCGGTGCGCGCGGGCGGTGTCCCCGGGAGCCGAGCCCGCGCTGACGTGCAGCGGCTCGTGGCCGTAGCCGCGCAGCAGCTCGTCCAGCTCGCTCTCCGGGATGCGGGAGAGCACGGTGGGGCCGGCGATCTTGTAGCCGTTGAGGTGCAGGACGGGCAGCACGGCGCCGTCGTGCACCGGGTCGAGGAACTTGTTCGCGTGCCACGACCCGGCCAGCGGCCCGGTCTCCGCCTCGCCGTCGCCGATGACGCAGACCGCGACGAGCCCGGGGTTGTCGAAGGCCGCGCCGTAGGCGTGCGCGAGCGAGTAGCCCAGCTCGCCGCCCTCGTGGAACGACCCGGGCACCACCGGCGCGACGTGGCTCGGCGTCCCGCCGGGGAAGGAGAACTGCCGGAACAGCCGCGCCATGCCGGCGGCGTCGCGCGACACGTCGGGGTGCACCTCCCCGTACGAGCCGTCGAGCCAGGCGCCGGCGTAGACGGCGGGGCCGCCGTGGCCGGGGCCCCAGACGCAGACGGCGTCGAGGTCGCGGGCGCCGATGACGCGGTTGAGGTGGGTGTAGACGAGGTTGAGGCCGGGGCAGGTGCCCCAGTGGCCGAGCAGCCGCGGCTTGATGTCGCCGGGCGTCAGCGGCTCGGTGAGCAGCGGGTTGCGGGTGAGGTAGATCTGGCCCGCGGCCAGGTAGTTGAGGGCGCGCCAGTGGGCGTCGAGGTCGGCCTGCTCCTGCTTCTTCATCGTCGTCCCGTCGGCGAGGGGGCGGTGTGCAGCGGTACGGCCCAGTCTTACGGCCCGGAGGGCCGCCCACCACCGGGCGCCGCGCGCCGCGCCCCCGCCCGCCCCGGACGGACCTCCTACCACCCGAATGGCGGGCACGGCCCGCACGGGACGAAGGGTACGGGTGGGACAGACTGCCTCGTATGTGGACGGCGAACCCGGGGACCGGTGATCACATGGCCGTGTCGGTGTCGGTCGTGCTGCTGCTCCTCGTGCTGGCGGTGGTGTTCCTGCGCAGCGGCTCGCTCAAAACCTCGCACGCGGTGGTCTGCGTGCTGCTCGGCTTCTACCTGTCCGGCACCACCGTCGCCCCGACGATCCAGTCCGGTCTGGAGGCCACGGCGAACGTGGTGAGCAGCATCCGGCCGTAACTATATGGCCGCGCTCGAAACTCACGGACGGCCCGGCGCGTTGAACGCCCGGGGATGACCTTGGTGGACGCCTGATCGGAATCAAGCGCGCACGCTGGGTGCACGTGCATTTGCGCGTGCACGTAGCCGCCAACACAGCTATGATCCCCGACAGTTGACATTGGCAACCACCTTGGAGAAGCGCTGTGGCCCACGCATACAACGGCATTGCGGCCAGAGATCTTCACGGCGCCGTCTGGCAGAAGAGCCGGCACAGCAACTCGCAGGGTTCCTGCGTCGAGTTCGCCAGACTCCCCGGCGGCGAGATAGCCGTTCGCAATTCCCGATTTCCCGAAGGACCCGCGCTCGTCTACACCCGTGCCGAGGTGGAGGCGATGCTGCTGGGCGTCAAGGATGGAGAGTTCGACCATCTCGTAACTGACTGACACTGACCGACCACCCCCCATTTCCCGGCTGCCCCGCACGCTTCCGCCGTCCCTTCGGAACCGGAAGGCAGCCGGCCGCCCACGGATCCCGGGCCGGGATTTCGCCGTTACCGGCGCCGCTCGCCGACGGCCCCGGATCCGCACGGAATGCGATCGCTCCCTTTCCGTCCGCGAACGGTTTCGGAGCGTGAATCGGCCCGTATCCGGGACACCGCGACGCGTCATCGTCGCTGCGCAGCGGTCCTATTCCCGTACCGCGGGCGGGCGCGCGGACGGCGGGCGGCGCCGGACGGTCCGCCGCGCAGGACGCCGTGCAGGGCGTACAGAGAGAAGAGAACGGCCGCCCGGTCACCGGACGGCCGTACTGTCATGCAGTCATGCGGCCGGACGTACGGCGGCGCCGGCGTGCGGCCGTCAGTCGGCCTGCACCGCCGGCGCCGGCAGGTGGAACACCGCCCACACCACCTTGCCGTGCATCGGGCCGTCCAGCGGGTGCCAGCCCCAGCTGTCGCTGAAGGAGTCGACCAGGTACAGGCCGCGCCCCGACTCGGCCCCCACGTCGGCCACCCCGGCCACCGGGCTCGCGGTACTCGGGTCGCGTACGGCGCACACCAGTCGCGACGTCCAGCGCATCAGGTGCAGCCGCACCGCGGCGTCCTGGCCGTTGCACCCGGCCAGGGCGTGCCGCAGCGCGTTGGTGACCAGCTCGGAGACGACCAGCGCGACGTCGTCGCTCAGGTCGGTCAGCTCCCAGTGCCGGAGCGTGGTGTGCGTGAAAGCGCGCGCGCCGCTGACGGATTCATGGCTGCCGGATATCGCACAGGACGCGGCACCGTCGACGGCTCCGGAGTCCAGCGGGGGCAGCCCTCGCCATAAGGGCGCGAGCACGGCTGCTGCTTCGGTCCCCATGCGCGGCACTCCCCAGTCGCGTGCGTGTCTGTCGTCACCGTGCGGATGCCTATCGTTCCGAATGCCTTTGGCAGATGCAAGGGCAGATGCACGTGCACGAGCGAGGATTGTGTAGCAACTTACTGTTTCGCGAGCATTGCCCGGCAAGATTTTCTCGATTGAGTAACCGTTCGGGCACGCAATGGTACGGAGTGATGGCAGTATGGGCCGGTGGCGCCGGGGGCGCGCTTGTAGTGCCATGTCCTTGTAAGTGCCATGTCGCCGAGGTGGGTGGAGGGCTCCGATGGCCGTGGACGGATCAAGCGGATCGGTCGTGCGCCGTATCCTGCTGGGCTCGCAGCTCAGACGGCTGCGGGAGGAACAGGGGATCTCGCGCGACGCCGCCGGATACGCGATCAGGGCCTCGGAATCCAAGATCAGCCGGATGGAGCTGGGCCGGGTGAGTTTCAAGAGCCGAGACGTCGAGGACCTGCTCACGCTGTACGGCGTGACCGATCAGACCGAGCGCGACGCACTGGTCGGCCTCGTCAGCGAGGCCAACACCGCGGGGTGGTGGCACAGCTACAGCGACGTGCTGCCCGGCTGGTTCCCCACCTACGTGGGGCTGGAGTCGGCCGCCTCCGGGATCGACGTGTACGAGGTGCAGTTCGTGCACGGCCTGCTGCAGACCGAGGAGTACGCGCACGCCGTCGTCACCGCGGGCCTGCCCACCTCGCCCGCCGAGGCGGACAAGCGCGTCGGCGCCCGGCTGGAGCGGCAGAAGCGGCTCTACGCCGAACATCCCGCCCAGCTCAAGGCGGTGCTCGACGAGGCCGCGGTGCGCCGCCCGTACGGCGGCCGGCAGGTGATGCGCAAGCAGCTGCAGCACCTGCTCGACGCCTCCGAGATGGCGAACGTGTCGCTGCGGGTCATCCCGCTGGCCCAGCACGGCCACACCCCCGACTCCGGCGCCTTCACCATCCTGCGCTTCCCGGAGGAGGACCTCTCCGACGTCGTCTACGTGGAGCATCTGACCAGCGCGCTCTACCTGGACAAGCCGGAGGACGTCGGCACGTACGCGAAGGCCATGGACCTGCTCCGCGTCGCCGCCCAGGACGAGGCCGAATCACGGGAGTTGCTGCACGGGATCATCCGGGAGGTGTAGGGAGGCGCACTCGCGCACCAGTACGATGGCATGTCAGCGGTCACACCCGTGCCCGCTCGTCCGCCGTGCGCAGGGGTGCAGCCTCGCTCATGTCTCTCTTCTCCGACCTGGCCCTGCAGTACATCGACGGCAAGTGGTGCCCCGGCGCCGGCTCGTGGGACCTCATCGACCTCGACCCGTACACCGGTGAGCGGCTCGCGGCCGTCACCGTCGCGACCGCCGCCGAGGTGGACGCCGCGTACCGCGCGGCGGAGCGGGCGCAGCGGCTCTGGGCGGAGCACTCGCCGTACGAGCGCCGGCTGGTCTTCGAACGCGCCCTGCGGCTGGTGGAGGAGCGCGAGGAGGAGATCACCCGCGCGATCGTGGCGGAGCTGGGCGGCACGCGGCTGAAGGCCGCGTTCGAGATCGCGCTCACCAAGGACGTGCTGCGCGAGTCCGTGTCGTACGCGCTGCGCGCCGAGGGCCGGGTCCTGCCGTCCCCGACGCCCGGCAAGGAGAACCGCGTCTACCGGCTGCCCGTGGGCGTCGTCGGCGTCATCAGCTCGTACACCTTCCCGCTCTTCCTGGCGGCCAAGTCCGTCGCGCCCGCGCTCGCCCTCGGCAACGGCGCGGTCCTCAAGCCGCACCGGTACGCGCCCGTCGTCGGCGGCACGCTGCTCGCGTGGCTGCTGCAGGACGCCGGGCTGCCGCCCGGGCTGCTGAACGTCGTCGTCACCGACACCGCCGAGATCGGCGACGCCTTCATCGAGCACCCCGTGCCGCGCGTGCTGTCCTTCACCGGCTCCACCGAGGCCGGCCGGCACGTCGCGGGCGTCGCCGCCCGGCACTTCAAGCGGACCGTGCTGGAGATGAGCGGCAACTCGGCGCTCGTCGTGCTCGCCGACGCCGACGTCGACTACGCCGTGGACGCCGCCGTCTTCAGCCGCTTCGCCCACCAGGGGCAGGTGTGCATGGCCGCGGGCCGGGTGCTGGTGGACCGGGCGGTGCTGGCGGAGTTCACGGAGAAGTTCGTCGCCAAGGCCGCCGCGCTCACCGTCGGCGACCCGGCCGACCCCGCCACCCAGCTCGGCCCGCTCATCGGCGCCCGCGAGGCGGCCGACCTCGCCGGCCAGGTCGACGCCGCACTCGCCGCTGGCGCCACCGCGCTGCTGCACGGGCGCACCGACGGCACGCTGGTCGCGCCGAGCGTGCTGACCGGGCTGCCGGCGGACAGCGAGGTGCTGCGGCGGGAGTTCTACGGGCCGGTGGCGTTCGTGCTGCCGTTCACGGGCGAGGACGAGGCCGTACGGATCGTCAACGACACCCCGTTCGGGCTGAGCGGCGCCGTGCACACCCGGGACCTGGAGCGGGGCGTAAGGCTGGCGCGGCGGATCGACTCGGGGATGGTGCACGTCAACGACGGCACGATCCACGACGAGCCGCTGGTGCCGTTCGGCGGCGAGAAGTGCTCGGGGGTGGGGCGGCTGAACGGCGAGGCCACGGTCGACGCCTTCACGACGCTGAAGTGGATCTCCGTCCAGCACGGGCGGACGCGCTTCCCCTTCTGAGCGGCCGTACGCGCCGCCCCCGGCCGGTTCACCCGTTCGGCGGCGGGTGTGTCGCCCGCCCCCACGGGCACCCGGAGCATGACGGTGACGGATCCCTCTCCCGTACCCCTCTCGATAGGAGACCCGTGATGACCGCTCCCACCACCGCCAGGAATGCCCGTGATCTCATGCACGAAGGCTGCGAGTGCATCGACTCGACCGAGTCGGTGGCCACCGCCGCCGCGAAAATGCGCTCCATGGACGTCGGCATTCTGCCCGTGTGCGGCCAGGACGGCAAGATCGCCGGCATGATCACCGACCGCGACATCGTCGTGGAGTGCGTCGCCCAGGGCCGGGACCTGACGACCTGCCTGACCGGCGAGCTGGCGACCGGGCGCCCGGTGTACGTCGACGCCGGCGCCCCGGTCGAGGACGTCCTGCGCACGATGGAGCAGCACCAGGTGCGCCGTGTCCCGGTGATCGAGGACCACCGGCTCGTCGGCATGATCAGTGAGGCCGACCTGACCAGGGGGCTGACGGACGAGCAGATGGCGGAGTTCTGCCGCAGCGTGTACGCGGGCGGCCACCACTGACGTCCGTACCGCGTATCTCACACCGCGTACCGCGACCCGTGCCGCCGTACCGGACGGCGGTGGGCCGGGCTCCCGCGCGGGGCCCGGCCCTCCGCCGTGGGGGCACCGGTGCCGCCACGGACGTGCCCCCGTCCCTCGTGCTAGTCAAGGTTGACTAGGCTGTGGTCCATATCTTCCCGCGGGAGGGAACGGGAAAGAAGGAGGTCCCTTGTCCTCGACTCGCCTCCTGGTCCTGGGCGCGGTCCGCCGGCACGGCCGGACGCACGGCTACCAGGTCCGGGCCGACCTGGAGTACTGGGGCGCCCACGAGTGGTCCAACGTCAAACCCGGCTCGATCTACCACGCGCTCAAGCAGATGGCCAAGCAGGGCCTGCTGGTCGCCCACGAGGTGGCGCCCAGCACGGCCGGCGGCCCGCCGCGCACCGAGTACGAGATGACGGACGCGGGCGACGCCGAGTACTTCCGGCTGCTGCGCGGCGCGCTGCGCCGCCACGACGAGAAGATCGACCTCCTCACCGCGGGCGTCGGCTTCCTCGTCGACCTGCCCCGTGCCGAGGCCGTGGCGCTGCTGAAGGAGCGGCTGGAGGCGATGGAGGAGTGGCGCGCCGAGGTCCTGCGGCACTACTCGCCGCAGGACGGTGAGGACTTCGGGCACATCGGCGAGATCATGCGGCTCTGGCTGCACACCGCCGAGGCGGGCGCCGAGTGGACCCGGGCGCTGATCGGGCGGCTGGAGGGCGGCGCGTACGTGATGGCCGACGAGGGCGACCCGTGGGCCGGGATGGCGACCAGCCCGGAGACCCCCGCATCCCCGGACCCCCGGTAATCAAGTTTGACTAATCCCGGAGCCGGGGTTACCTTCGCCCGGTGGTCAAACTTGACTACCTGAGGAGCGGAGGAGGCGTATGACGGCGATCCTCGCCGAAGGACTGCGCAAGACCTACGGGAGGGGGAGCGCGGCGAAGGCGGCGCTCGCGGGCCTGGACCTCGCGGTCCCCGCGGGCACCGTGCACGCCGTGCTCGGCCCCAACGGCGCGGGCAAGACCACGGCCGTACGGATCCTGGCAACCCTGCTGCGTCCGGATGCCGGCACCGCGCGCGTCGCGGGCCACGACGTCGTACGGGAGCCGGACGAGGTGCGCTACCGCATCGGGCTGCTCGGCCAGCACGCCGCACTCGACGAGGTGCTCGGCGGCCGGCAGAACCTGGAGCTGTTCGGCCGGCTCTACCACCTCGGCAGGGCCGGCGCCCGGCGGCGGGCGACCGCGCTGCTGGAGCAGTTCGGCCTCGACGCCACCGGCGACAAGCCCGTAGGCCGGTACAGCGGCGGCATGCGGCGCCGGCTCGACCTGGCCGCGAGCCTCCTCATGCGGCCGCGGGTGCTCTTCCTCGACGAGCCGACGACCGGCCTCGACCCCCGCGGCCGCACGGAGGTGTGGCAGGCGGTCCGCTCGCTCGTCGGCGACGGCACCACCGTGCTGCTGACCACCCAGTACCTGGAGGAGGCCGACCAGCTCGCGGACCGGGTCTCGGTCGTCGACCACGGCCGCGTCGTCGCCGAGGGCACCGCCGACCAGCTCAAGGCCCGGCTCGGCGGCGACCGCATCGACGTCGTCGTACGGGACGCGGACCGGCTGCGCGCGGCCGCGGCCGTCATCGGCATGGCCGCCCGCGCCGAGGAGGACGCCATCGAGGTCGACGCGGACGCCCGGCGGGTCAGCGCCCCGGTCGCCGACCGCATGGCGGCGCTGGCAGAGACCGTGCGGGGGCTGGCCGCGGCGGGGGTGGCGGCGGAGGACGTGTCGCTGCGCCGGCCGACGCTGGACGAGGTGTTCATCCACGTGACCGGCCGGAAGCAGGGGCCGGAAGCCGACGCCGCCGCCGGTGCCGCGCGCGCCGCGGCGGAAGGGAGCGCCGTATGACCGCCACCACCCCCGCCCCCGCCGTCCCGCCGCCCGCCCGCACCGCCGGCGCCCGGCTGAAGTGGGCGGTCGCCGACGGGCTGACGATGACAGAACGCGGCTTCGCGCACTGGGCCCGGCAGCCCGGACGGGCCGTGGTGAGCCTGGTCTTCCCGGTGATGATGCTGGTGGTGTTCACGTATCTGCTCGGCGGCGGGATGGCCGTGAGCGGCGGCGGCAGCTACCGCGAGTACCTGGTGCCCGGCATGCTCGCGCTCGCGATGTCCTTCGGGCTTGAGGCCACGATGGTCTCCCTCACCGCCGACCTCGGCAAGGGCGTCGTGGACCGCTTCCGCGCCATGCCGATGGCCCCGTCCGCGGTGCTCGTCGGCCGTGCGCTCACCGACATGGCCGAGTCGGTGTTCGGGCTGGCCGCGATGGCCGTCGCGGGGTACGCGGTCGGCTGGCGCTGGCACGGCACGTGGGCGGCGGCGCTGGCGGCGTTCGGGCTGCTGCTGCTCCTGCGGTTCGCGATGCTGTGGGCCGGGATCTTCCTGGGGCTGGTGGCGCGCAAGCCGGAGATGGTGCAGGCGGTGCAGATACTGGTGTGGCCGGTGGCGTTCCTGTCCAGCGCCTTCACCTCGCCGGAGACGATGCCGGGCTGGCTGGGCGCCGTCGCGGAGTGGAACCCGATGTCGGCGACGGCGGGCGCGATCCGCGAGCTGTTCGGCAACCCCGGCTGGGCCGGCGACTCGTGGGCGGCGCGGCACCCGGTGGCGCTGGCGGTGGCGTGGCCGCTGGTGCTGCTCGCGGTGTTCTGCCCGCTCGCGGTGCGCCGGTACCGGCGCCTGGGGCGCTAGTTGCCGTGCCCCGCGCGCCCGGGCGGACGCGTACGGGCAGGTCGGCGGTGGCGCCCGCGGGCGCGGGCGGGCGGCGCCCCCGACCCGGGAGGCGCCCCCGCTGCGCGCCAGCGGCGCCCCGTTTGTACGACTTGATCCGATGTGCCGCCGTGCTGCCGTCCCCTTCCGACCCCCCGGGGGCGTTCTTCATCCGCCCGACTTATGCTCACGGGCGTAAACCTTTCGGCACGTCCGCGGGGGGTGATGGTCCAGTGGGTCAGGAGCCCGAACCGGGTAACGGCGCAGACAAGCAGTCTGACGAGGCGCACAGCGCGTTCACACCGCCGTTCGGCGTGCCCCTGCCCCCGGTGCCCGAGGACGGGCAGACGACCTCCGAGTTCGCCCGCCCCGCGGGCGTCGACGAGCGCCCCGCGGAGGAGCACGACAGCTCGGGCTTCACGCCTCCGCGCGGCGGCCCCGCGGCCGCCGCCGGGACCGCCGCTCCGCCGCCGGCCCCGGCGCCCGTCACCGGCCCGCTGTCCCGGTCCACGCCGTGGCAGGACCGGATGCGTGTCATGCTCCGTACGCCCATGGCCGAACGCCCCACCCCCGAGCGGCTGCTGTCGCCCACCGAAGAGACCGCGCTGCCGGTGCCGCGCGTGCTCGACCTGACCCTGCGCATCGGCGAGCTGCTGCTCGCGGGCGGCGAGGGCGCGGAGGACGTCGAGGCCGCGATGTTCGCCATCGCCCACGCCTTCGGCCTGGACCGCTGCGAGCCGACCGTCACCTTCACCCTGCTGACGGTCACCTACCAGCCGTCCCTGGTCGACGACCCCGTCACGCTCAGCCGCACCGTGCGCCGCCGCGGCACCGACTACAACCGCCTCGCCGCCGTCTACCGCCTCGTCGACGCCATCGTGGACGAGGACGCCGCCGTCAGCCTGGAGGAGGCGTACCGCGGCCTCGCCGACATCCGCCGCAACCGGCACCCGTACTCCAAGTGGGCCCTCACCGTCGCCAGCGGCGGCCTGTCCGGCGCGGCGTCCACCCTGGTGGGCGGCGGGCCGCTGGTGTTCTGCGCGGCGGCGCTCGGCGCGATGCTCGGCGACCGGCTGGCGTGGCTGGCGGCGGGGCGCGGGCTGCCGGAGTTCTACCAGTTCGTGGCCGCCGCGATGGCGCCGGCGGCGGTCGGCGTCGCGCTCAACCTCGCGCACGTCGAGGTCCAGTCCTCCGCCGTCATCACCGGCGGGCTCTTCGCGCTGATCCCCGGGCGCGCCCTGGTCGCCGCCGTCCAGGACGGGCTGACCGGCTACTACATCACCGCCTCCGCCCGCCTGCTGGAAGTGCTCTATCTCGTCGTCGGCATCGTCGTCGGCGTGCTGATCGCGCTCTACATGGGCGTGCAGCTCGGCGCCGAGCTGAGCCCGGACGCCGCGCTGCACCGGCAGGAGCGGCCGGTGATCTCGCTGTTCGCCGCGATGCTGCTGACGCTGGCGTTCGCGGTGCTGCTGCAGCAGGAGCGTTCCACCGTGATCGCCGTGACCCTCAACGGCGGCGTCGCCTGGCTGATCTACGCGGTCGTCGCCGACCAGGCGGACAAGTCGCCGGTCATGGCGACCGCGCTGGCCGCCGGCCTCGTCGGGCTCTTCGGCCAGCTCTTCTCGCGCTACCGGTTCGTCTCCGCGCTGCCGTACATCACGGCCGCCATCGGCCCGCTGCTGCCGGGCAGCGCCACGTACTTCGGCCTGCTGGGCTTCGCCCAGGACGACCTGAACCAGGGCGGGCGCTCGCTGCTGACCGCCGCCGCGCTGGCGCTGGCGATCGCGATCGGGGTGAACCTCGGCAACGAGATGGCCCGCCTCTTCATGAAGCGGCCGGGCGAGACGGCCCCCGCCCGGCGGGGCGCGAAGCGCACCCGCGGGTTCTAGGGGCCGTCCGCCGCGCCGCTCCTACGCGTTCAGTGGTGGCCGCCGGCCGCCTCCAGGCGCTTCTTGGACGCCTCGATCTCGGCCTCCGCGTCCTGCCGGCCCACCCAGCTGGCGCCCTCGACGGACTTGCCGGGCTCCAGGTCCTTGTAGACCTCGAAGAAGTGCTGGATCTCCAGCCGGTCGAACTCCGACACGTGGTGGATGTCCCGCAGGTGCTCCACCCGCGGGTCGTGCGCCGGGACGCACAGCACCTTGTCGTCGCCGCCGGCCTCGTCCGTCATCCGGAACATGCCGATCGTGCGGCACGCGATGAGGCATCCGGGGAACGTCGGCTCGTCCAGAAGGACCAGCGCGTCGAGCGGGTCGCCGTCCTCCCCGAGCGTGCCTTCGATGAAGCCGTAGTCTGCGGGGTAGCTGGTCGAGGTGAAGAGCCGCCGGTCCAGGCGGATCCGGCCCGTCTCGTGATCCACTTCGTACTTGTTCCGCGAACCCTTCGGGATCTCGATGGTGACGTCGAACTCCACGGGTGGCTCTCCTTCAAGATCAGCACATGGTTCAGATGATTAAGTGTCCCCCACGCAGCTGGGTGGTGGCGAAAGGGGCTGGTCCCTGGTGAGGGTCGGGGTCGGGGAAGCAGGGCGGGCGGCCGCCCGCCGGGCACGGCACTGGACCCGGCGGTGGGAAGCGCAGCCCCTGCACACCCGTCGCACGGTGCGGCTGGTGGCCGCGTCCGGCGCGCTGGGCGGCGTCCTCGCCGCCGGCGTGATCACCGCGGCGGGCCCCTGGGACTCGGGTCAGCGTACGGCGGAGCGGCAGACCGCCGCGCGTGCGGACGCCGCCGAAGGCCGCACAGGTGACGCGGATCACGACTCCTCCGACGGCGTACCGGCGGGCGGCGCCCCCGGCGACGGCCCGCAGGGCACCGCCGTGGGCGCCCCCCGGGTGCTGACCCCGCTCGGCCCCCAGGCCGGCACCCGCCCCGTCGGCACGCCGCCGACCGGCGCCGGGCTCGCCGAGAAGTTGGCGCCGCTGCTGCAGGACCCCGCGCTGGGCTCCCCGAGCACCGCCGCCGTGTGGGACGTGACCACGGGGCGCGAGCTGTACGGCGCGCGCGAGACCGCCGGCGTCGTCCCCGCCTCCACCGTCAAGCTGGCCACCGGCGCCGCCGCGCTCGCCGCCCTCGGCCGCGACCACCGCATCCCCACCGCGTCCCTCGCCGACGGCGGGAAGGTCTTCCTCGTCGGCGGCGGCGACCCCACGCTGTCCGCGCAGCGGCTGGCGCGGCTGGCGCGCGCCACGGCGCGCGAGGTGAAGGCGGACGGCGTGCGGAAGGTGGCCGTACGGTACGACGCCACCGCGTACGCCGGCGACGTGCTGCACGAGATCGGGCCGAACGAGAACATCGCGCCCGTCACCCCGCTGATGGTGAACGAGGCCCGCCTCGACGGCTCCCGGCACGGCCCGGCGCCGCGCGCCGCCGAGCCGGCGCGGGACGCGGCGGACGCCTTCGCCGGGGCGCTGCGCAAGGCGGGCGTGCGCGTCGCGGGCGAACCGCGCGCCGCCCGGGTGCCGGAGCAGGCGGACGAGCTGGCGACGACGTACTCCGCGCCGCTGGCGGCGCTGACCGAGCGGATGCTGACGTACAGCGACAACGACCTCGGCGAGGCGCTGGCCCGGCAGACGGCCATAGCGACGGGCCGGGACGCGAGCTTCGCGGGGGCGGGCAAGGCGGTCGCGGGGCAGCTGAGGAAGCTGGGGCTGCCGGTGCGCGGGGCGGAGTTCACCGACGGGAGCGGACTCAGCCGCGGCAACCGGGTCTCGGCGGACCTGCTCGCCCGGCTGCTGGTGACGGCCGCGGACCCGGGCCACCCGGAGCTGCGGCCGCTGCTGACGGGGCTGCCGGTGGCGGGGTTCAGCGGCACGCTGCGGGACCGCTACGGGGACGAGGCCGGCGGCGCCGGGGCGGCGCGGGGCGTGGTGCGGGCGAAGACGGGGACGCTGACCGGGGTCAACTCGCTGGCGGGGACGGTCGTGGACGCGGACGGGCGGCTGCTGGCCTTCGCGTTCTTCACGATGGGCGCGACGGACCGCGCGGGCGCGGGCCAGGCGCTGGACCGGATGGCGGCGGCGGTGGCGGGCTGCGGCTGCCGCTGAGGGCGGGGTGGGTGCGCTACGGCCGGGTGCCGGGTGCCGGGGTGTGTCGCGTCGGGCTCGATCCACCCTGGAATATCTGTCTGCGCAGACATGTTACTTCGGAAGTCCGCCGCACCGGCGGCGGCCCGACGAAGGGACACGCACATGGCACGCGCACCGCTCTCCGCCGACAACAGCGCGATAGTCCTGGTCGACCACGCGGTCGGCTTCTCCAACCTCACCAGGTCCCACCCGATCGAGGAGACCCTCAACGGCGCCATCGCGCTGGCCGAGATCGCGAAGGTCTTCGACGTGCCGCTGGTCGTCACGAACGGGCCCGACGACGGCCCTGCCGGCCGGCTGTACCCGGAACTCCTCGCCGCTCTCGGCGACCACCCCGTCATCAGGCGCGATCCGGTGTTCGACGCGTTCGACGACGAGGACTTCACGGCGGCCGTCGAGGCGACCGGGCGCCGGCGGCTCGTCGTCGCGGGCATCCAGACCGACGTCTGCGTCGCCCTGACCGCCCTGACCGCCCTCGACCGCGGCTACGAGGTCTCCGTGGTCGTCGACGCCTCGGCCGCCACCACCAAGGAGACCCACGACGCCGCGGTGATGCGACTGGTGCAGGCCGGGGCCGTCCCGGTGAACTGGCTGGCCGTCGGCTCCGAACTGCTCGGCGGCTGGACCAACGACCGGACCGCGCCGGCCTTCGGCGAGGTGGTCTTCGAGCACCTCACGTCGTGGAGGCACCAGAACGCCCTCACCGCCGGCGTCCGCGAGAGCGCCGCCGGCTAGGCGACGCCCGCAAAGACGCCCGCAAAGACGCCCGCGACGAAGCACGCGGCGGCCGGCGAATCGCGCCGGCCGCCGCGCCGCGGGAGTCACGTCGGCGGGACCCCCGTGCCCGGTGGACGGTCCGGAGCCGGAGCCCCGGAGCCCCGGAGACCTGGAGACCTGGAGGGCTACTGTGCGGTGGCCCCCGTCGCGTAGTACGGCTTGCACACCGGGCCTTCGTAGTCCGTGGCGATTTCGAGCAGACGGCCGCCGTCTGCGGACGGCAGCAGCGCCGAGCTGTAGTTGGGGCAGTAGTCGACCGTCTGCGACTCGACCGCCACCGGAGCGGCGATCTCCTGCCAGACGCCGTTGCCGTTGTCCGAGTTCGTCCATACGGTGCGGCCGCTGCCCGCCGCACGGGAGTCGTCGGCGTTGTGCAGGACCTGGCCGACGAGGTACAGCCGCCCGTCCGGATTCCCCGGCTCCGGACCCCAGGCCAGGTTGGGCGCGTGCTTGAAGTACTTGCCGTCGGCCGTCTCCGGCCGGAAGCCCAGGTGCGCGGGGTCGCCCCAGTTCCAGCCGTCGGCGGACGTACGGTAGTGGACGACGCAGACGTACTGGCCGGCCGCGGCGCAGATCTCGTACGACATGAAGAAGGTGCCGTTCGGGAGCTTCCGCACCACCGCCATGCCGGGGCGGTCGGAGGCGAGGGTGGAGGCGACGGTGTCGTGGTGGCCGGTCCAGTCGACCCCGTCCGTCGTGCGGGCCGCCACCAGCTTCTGGCTGTGGGCCGGGTCGGTTTCGTCCGAGTAGTGGGCGACCAGGGCGCCCGAGGCGTCGATCGAGAACTCCGGCTCCCACAGGCCCTTGTCGTTCGGAGCCGTCGCGATCGTCGAGAGGTACGACCACGAGCGGCCGGTGTCCGTGCTCGTGAAGACCCGCAGCGCCATGCGGCGGTCGGCCTCGTCCTGGCCGACCGAGGCCGCCCACAGCAGCGTGCCGGCCCGCAGGCCGCCCACCTGCCGCGGCAGCTCGTAGAGCGTGGCGCAGCACAGGCCCCGGCCGCCCGCCGCGTCCGGGTCGGCGACCGTGCCGACCTGGGTGAAGCTGCCGCCGTCGTCGGTGGATTCGTAGATCGCACCGAGGCCGTTGTTGCCCTCGAAGGTGACGACCGAGGCGAGGACGCGGCCGTTGGCGGCGCCGCTGTGCTCCAGGCGGAGGGCGCGCGGGTAGAGGCCGGTGCCGTCGCGGAGCTTGGTGCCGTCGGCGGCGCCGGCCTGACCGGGGGCCGCGTACTGCGCGATGAGCAGCGTGGCGGCGAGACCGAGGATCAGGGCGATCGTGTGGGGGATTCGACGAGGCATGGCGGACACCGTAGACGGTTGTTACAACGTTGAAAACCCCTCCGTCGCCACTCTCCCGCGGCCCGGCGCCTTCCGGTGCGAAGCCGCGGAGACACACCCGAACCGCCGTATGTCGCGAGCGTGTTGCAACTCCTCGCCCGGTTATCCACAGCCCTGTGGAGGAGGGCTGCGGGGGTGGCGGCGGCTGTGGCAGCATCCGGGACGTGTGAGCACCCGGGGCCGGCCAGAGCCCCGGGAAGCCGGGGGCACGCGAGGGGGAACGGGGGAGACCCATGCGCGAAAACGGGGGAGCGCGGGCGGCGGGAGTGCCGCCGGGCGGAGCGCGGGTGGCGGGAGCGCGCCGGCGTCGGGCGGGGGCCGCGGCCGTGGCCGTGGCCGGGCTGCTGGCGCTGCTCGTGCCGCTGACCGGGCCGTCCGCCGGGGCGGAGCCGAAGCCGACGGTCGAGGAGGTGCACGCCCGCGTGCAGCGGCTGTACCGCGAGGCGGAGGCGGCCACGGACGCGTACAACGACGCGGAGGCGAAGGCGGGGAAGCAGCGCGAGAAGGCCGAGCGGCTCGACCGGGCGGCGGGCGCCGCGAGCCGGCGGCTGGCCGGGCTGAAGGACGAGGCGGGCGCGCTGGCCCGCGCGCAGTACCGGGGCGGCGGGGTGCCGGTGGAGGCGCAGCTGCTGCTCAGCGACGACCCGGAGGAGTTCGTCGGGGACCTGCGGCTGGCCCGCAAGGGGCAGCACGCGCAGCGGCGCCTGATCACCGAGGTGACCGGCACGCAGCGGCGGCTGGAGCGGTATGCGCGGGCCGCCGCCGGGACGTACGAGCGGCTGGAGCGCACCCGCGCGGCCAGGGCCGAGGCGAAGAAGGAGATAACGGAGCGGCTCGCCGCGGCGAAGGAGCTGGAGAGGAGGCTCAGGGCCGAGGAGCGGGCGCGGCTGCGCCGGCTGGAGCGCGAGCGGGCCCGCGAGGCGCAGGCGCGCTGGCTGGACTCCGGGGTCCTGGACGGAGCCGGCGCGGCGGCGACGCCCGCCGGCGAGAAGGCCGTCGCGTACGCCGCGGACCAGCTCGGCAAGGACTACGTGTGGGGCGCCGAGGGGCCCGACACGTTCGACTGCTCGGGGCTGACGATGCGGGCGTGGGAGGCGGCTGGGGTGCGGATTCCGCGGACCTCGCAGGCCCAGCTGGCGGGGCTGCCGCGGGTCGGCGTGCGCGGGATGCGCCCGGGCGACCTGATCATTTATCACTCCGACGCCAGCCACGTCGGCATATACGTCGGCGACGGCACGATCGTGCACGCGCCGCGGCCCGGCCGGCAGGTGACCGTGGCCGGCGCGGGGAGCATGCCGATCAAGGCCGTGGTGCGTCCCGACGCGTGATATGCGTCATGCGCGGCACCCGCCGGACACGGCGGCGTTCGGCCCGGCGCGACCGCTCCCAGCAGGGCAAAGGGCAGGGAGCACGGTCGCGTTCCGGGCCGCGTCGCCCGTTCCGTACCGGCCGGTGATCACGCTAGGGTCCCTCCTTGGCGGTTCTGCCGGAGACGGCGGGAGCCGCCGCACACGGCCGCGGGCGCGTCTGCGCCCGGCCGTCACCCTCGGGGGGAGGGAAGGAAGAGCGATGCCCGCAACCGGGCGTTCCCCGGCCTTCGGACCGTCCGGCGGACCTGACCAGTCCGCCGCCGGTGCCGGGGTGACCGACGCGCAGACCGCGCCGCGTCGGCGGCACCCGCTGCCGCCGGCCGGGCACGCGCCGTCGCCGCAGCCGCACGCGCCGTTGCCGGCGCAGCGGTCGGGGCACCCGCCGGCGGCCTCCGGTCAGCCGCAGCCGCACGCGCGCCCGCGGGTGGTGCCGGAGCCGCTGACGCTGCTGCTGATAGAGGCCGAGCCCGGCAGCGGGCCCGGCATCGCGCGGATGCTGGCGCAGGCCGGCGCCGGCCGCCACGGCGAGCGGATCCGGGTGCGTACGGCGCGGAACCTCACCGAGGCGGAGCGGCTGCTCGGCCCCGACGTGCACTGCATCCTGCTGGACCTGAGCGTGCCCGGCGAGGCGGCCGGCGCGGCCCCCGAGGAGGGGGCCGGCCCCGGCGAAGCGGGCGACGAGCTGGCGGCGCTGCACGCGGTGCTGGCCATGGCGCCGGCGCACGCCGTGCTCACGCTCACCGACGAGGACGACGTGGAGCTGTCCGCCGAGGCCGTGCGCGTCGGCGCGCAGGACTACCTCTTCCGCGACGAGCTGGACGGCCGGGTGCTCGGCCGCGCCATCCGGTACGCGGTCGAGCGCAAGCGGGCCGACCTGGCGCAGAGCCGGCTGACGGCCTCCCGGCTGCGGGCGCAGGAGAACGCCCGGCTGGAGCGCGGGCTGCTGCCCACGCCGCTGCTCGCCGGCTCCGGCCTCAGCTTCGCCGCCTGCTACCGCCCCGGCCTGCCGCTGCCCTCCGCGGGCGGCACCGCCACCCGGGCGCTGCTCGGCGGCGACTTCTACGACGTCGTCCGCACCCCTGACGGCGCGGTGCACGCGATGATCGGCGACGTCTGCGGCCACGGCCCGGACGAGGCCGCGCTCGGCGTGGAACTGCGCATCGCCTGGCGGGCGCTGACGCTCGCGGGGCTGGTCGGCGACGAACTGCTGGCCACGCTGCAGCAGGTGCTGGAGAACGAGCGGGTCGACGACGAGATATTCGCCACGATGTGCACCGTGGACATCTCCCCCGACGCCCGCCGCGCCGGGCTTTACCTGGCCGGCCACCCCGCGCCGCTGGTCGCCGTCCCGGGCGGCCGGCCGCGGCTGCTTCCGCAGGAGCTGGGCGGCCCGGCGCTCGGCCTGCTGCCGCGCGCCCGCTGGCCGCGCCAGCAGGTGGAGCTGGGCGGTGCGTGGAGCCTCATGCTCTACACGGACGGCCTCATCGAGGGCCGGACGGGCCCGGGGCGCGAGCGGCTCGGCCAGGAGGGCATGCTCTCGCTGGTCGGCGGTCTGCTGAACCGGGGCCTCGGCGGCGAGGACCTGCTGCACGGCGCGGTCACCGAGGCCCGCGCGCTCAACGGCGGCGACCTGACCGACGACGTGGCGGCGCTGCTGCTGGATCGGCCCCCGGGCCCGTGCGGACCCGGGGACCGGAGGTCGTGACGCGGGCGCCGGTCAGCGCCCGTTGAACGGCCCGTAGGGCCCGTCGGAGCTGCTGCCGCCGCCGCTGCGCCGGCCGCCGCCGACCTGCTTGAGCGCGGGCCGGACGTCCACCATGAAGACGATGACCGCGATCAGCGCGATGATCGGCAGGAACGAGAGCAGCGGGAAGATGAGCATCACGGCGAAGCCGACGCCGAGAATGATCAGCCAGAACTGCTTGGTTTTCTTGTCGGCGGCGCGGTAAGCGTCTTCGCGGGCCGTGGCCGCGAAGAACAGGGCAGCGCCGGCGAACACCGTCAGGGCCAGGCTGAGCAGGGCCAGCAACGAGTTGAAGCCAGAGATGAGCACGCGGTCCACCGCCTATTAGTCCGACTCAGTGGTACAGGGATCCGGCGCAGACACCGTACCCGTATAACGCCCCGGGCACGCGAAGTGTGCCCGGGGCCGGGTGCTCAGGAGTCCGTCTTGGGGGTCTTCTTCGCGGCGGACTTCTTCGCCGTGCCGTTGGCGCCGGTCCGGCCGGTGCCGCCGCGGGCGGCGGTCCGGCGCGGGGCGGCCTTCTTGGCGGCGGGCTTGGCCGCGGACGCCGCGGCGTCGCCGGTGGCCTTGCCCCCGGTGGCGGCGGCCTCGTCGCCGGCGTCCTTCTTCTCCGCCTGCTCCGTCTGCTCCGCCTTCTCCGCGCCGGGCCGGATGATCTCGGTGGTCACCTGCACCGCGTCGGCGGTGTCGCCGCGCCACTCCGCGACCGCACCGCGCCCGCGCTCGGCCAGCTCGTCGTAGGTCTCCCGGGCCTTCACCGCGTACTCGGCGGCCCGGCCCACGCTCTGCAGCGCGAGGTCCTGCGCGGTCTCGCGCAGCTTCCTGATGTCGGTGTCCAGGTCGCCGAGCCGCTCGGCGACCTTCGCCTGCGCCTCCTTGGCCTGCTTCGACACCCGCTCCTGCACGTCCCGCGGATCGGTCTCCCGCACCGCGGACAGCCGCTCCGGCGCCTCGGCCCGCAGCCGCTCCACCAGCGCGGGCACCTCACGCAGCTTCTCCAGCGCCAGGTCGGCGGTGCCGGCGGCGGCGTAGAGGGGCGTGGGGTCGCTGAGCGTCTTGCGTACGTCGTCCGTGATGGTCATGGCGTTCTCCTCCGGTCGCTGGCGGGCTTCCCTTCGCCCTCACCCCGCCCGGCATCCGGCCGCGGGGCTACCCCGTTCGTCTGGTCCTCTGCCGTGCGCCCGCCCGCGTCGTCGCGCGCGTTCTCCTTGCGGAAGGAGTCGTAGATCTGCAGCAGCACCTGCTTCTGCCGCTCGCTGATCGCCGGATCGGTGAGTATCGCGGTGTGCACCGCCATCCCGTCCGCCCCGTCGACCCGCCGCTCGTCGAGGATCCCCGCCTGCACGTACAACGTCTCGGCGGAGATCCGCAGCGCCTTCGCGAGCTGCTGCAGAATCTCAGCGCTGGGCTTGCGCAGCCCGCGCTCGATCTGGCTGAGGTACGGATTCGACACCCCGGCGGCATCGGCCAGCTGCCGCAGGCTGAGCCGCGCACTGCGCCGCTGCTCCCGCAGGAACTCACCGAGGTTGCCGACGTGTATCGAGGCCATACTCCGATGCTGCCGCAGCGCCGCTAACTATTGCAAGCACCCGCTTGCAAGTGTGTCACACACCACATATCGCGATACTATCGCGTTGCCCTGTCCCCCCGCCCGGAATCCGTGGCAGCCAGCTTGCGGGCCGCAGCGTCCTGGTCCGCACCGGCCCGTTCCCGCTCACCGCCGCGTAGCCACCGTGCCGTCTCCACCGAGGGAAGCCGAGACCAGCAGCCTCCGCTGATCACGCAGCACCTGGTTGGGGAGAGACCATCGGGCGGAGCCGGGCAAAGCCTTGGTTGACCCTCACCTTGGGGGAGGCCGCAGCATCGGTTGAGCCGGGTGACGTGCTCGGCATGAGGAGGAACGAGCATGGGGTTGCTGACCATCGGGGCGTTCGCGAAGGCGTCCCGGCTGTCGCAGAAGGCACTGCGTCTTTACGACGAGCTGGGCCTCCTGGCCCCCGCTCGCGTCGACCCGGTGACCGGCTACCGCCTCTACGCACCGGAGCAACTGGAACAGGCCCGGCTGGTTGCCTGGCTTCGGCGCCTGGGGATGCCCCTCAGCCGCATCCAGCACGTCTGCAAGCTGGATGCGGCATCGGCGGCTCAGGAGATCCGCGCGTTCTGGGTCCAGGTCGAAACCGACACGACACCGGCCTTGTCCGTGAGAGCAACCAGGATGGAACAAGCCAAACAGGCCGTGCACGACATCGCCACGACCAGATCACCCACGACCACACCATGGTGCAGTCGATGGTCGACGAAGGACGCCTCAGCCCGGCAGAAGCCGCCTCCCACCCCCGGCGGTCCCTGTTGATACGTGCCCTGGGCCAAGGGGCCGACGCCACGCACGACATGCGTCTGCACGACGCTCAGCAGGGGGATCGCTACCTGCTCTGCTCCGACGGTCTGTCCGCCGTCGTGTCGACCGAAGAGGTCCTCCGGGTGCTCTCCGGGATCAGTGATCCCGAGCCGGCCGTCCGCGAACTCATCGCCCTCGCCAACGGCTCCGGCGGCCCCGACAACGTCAGCTGCGTGGTCGCCGACGTCCTGGAACTCCAGCGGTAGGAGCGAGCGGCATGCACGTCGGGTTGCACCGGATCCGCTTTCGGGAACTCATCCGTGAAGCCGACGAACACCGGCTCGCCCAACAAGCCAGGAGAGCCGAGTCGGCTCCCCGGACCATGCTGGCCAGCACACCGCGACCGCCTCCAAGGAGGCTGCTGGCTTGGCTGGAAGACCGACGGGCCTGCACCGCGCCGGGTCGTAGGGTCTCGTGCATGCAAGCAGATCGTTCTCTGGAACCCCGTTCTCTCCTGATCAACGGCACTGTCGGCGTCGGTAAGACGTCGGTGGCTGAGAGCGTGGGCGCCCTTCTCGCCGATGCGGGGATACCCAATGCCGTCATCGACCTCGACTGGCTGTGCCGGTCTTGGCCGGCGCCTCCGGGAGACCGCTTCAACTTCGGCGTGATGTTGCGGAACCTGCGCGGCATGGCCGACAACTTCCGCGCTGCCGGGGCGGCTCGGCTGGTCCTCGCCGGTGTGATCGAGAACGTGGATGAGCGAAGGCTGTGCGGCGATGCGGTCGGCACTGAGCTTTCGGTGTGCCGACTCCAGGTTGATATGTCTGTCAACCACCGGCGGCTCGTGCGGCGCCACGAGAACGAGCCCGAAGCGTTGCGATGGCACCTGGCCAGGGCCGGCGAGCTGGGTGGGATCCTCGACCAAGCGGCAGTCGATGACTTCAGCGTTGACGCCACCACGCGCTCGGTCGGCGAGGTCGCAGCCGATGTGATCAGGAAGGTCGGCTGGCTGTGACGCAACTGCCATGCCTGCGTCACCTCGTCCAAGCGCACCTGGACTGGAGCATGCGAGCCGTTCGTCCGGCTCCTGCGCCTGCCGCCGGCACTCCTCGACGAGGTCCCAGAAGGAATCGACGTCCACAACGGCACTGCCAGGCACCTCTGACAGACAACGGTCACGGCCCCGCCGTGATGCAGCTTCACTGAGACCGGACACGGTGGCTGTCGTCGAGGAGCGTGGTCACCTGCTCGGCGAGCCGGGTGTGGCGGGTGGCGAGGTGCGGTTGGACGGCGGCCAGGGGTGTCAGGAGGGCGCTGGCGTCGTTCTGGCCGAGGGCTTCGGTGAGGCGGGTGCGGTCGGCGGCGGGGAGGTCCGTGAGTGCGGTGATCTGGCCGGCGAGTTGCCGCAGGTCGGCGGCGTTGCTGCGGGCCCAGGCGGCCTGCAGGCGGTCGGCGGCGCGCCGGTCGCGGGTGGCCTGGACGCGCTGTTCGCCGGTGGTGCCGAGGGCGCCGGGGCGCACCCGCAGGTAGCGGCGCTCGGCCGCCTGCCTGCTGGCCACGCCGAGTGGACCGGCCAGCTCGGCCCAGCTGGCGCCCGCGTTGCGGGCCGTCTCGATCAGGCCCGGTTCCCAGCTGGCGAGCTGGTCACGCAGCTGGCGCAGCAGCAGCAGGGCGGCCAGGGCGTGCCCCGGATCGGCGTCGGGCCGCGCGTCCGGCCCGGCCTCGTGCGCGGTGTGGAGGCTCTGCTGGATGGACCTGAGCGCCTCGCTGGCGGCCAGGAAGGAGGCGGGCAGTGCGGGTGGGGCGTGGTCGTCGGTCGTCATGGGGACTCCCTGGCTTACGTCGTCTCTTGGCTGACGCCAGAGTTTGTCATCACTCCGATGACATGGTAAACCAGAAGCAGGTAGCAGCGCATGGCATGAACTGCCTGACCGACCTGGAGGTGTATTCCCAATGCTGATGCGCACCGATCCCTTCCGTGAGCTGGACCGGCTCACCCAGCAGTTCTTCGGCGACTCTGCCGGCACGTGGTCGAGGCCCTCGGCGATGCCGATGGACGCCTACCGCGACGGCGACGCGTACGTCATCGCCGTCGACCTGCCCGGCGTCGACCGCGACGCGATCGACATCGACGTCGAGCGGAACATGCTGACCATCAAGGCCGAGCGACGCCCCCTCGCCAAGAGCGACGAGGTCCAGGTCGAGCTGTCCGAGCGACCGCTGGGCGTCTTCTCCCGCCAGGTGATGCTCGCCGACACCCTCGACACCGAGCGCATCGACGCGTCCTACGACGCCGGTGTCCTCACCGTGCGGATCCCGATCGCGGAACGGGCCAAGCCCCGCAAGATCAGCATCGGCGGCGGCTCCGACCGCAGGCAGATCAGCAACTGAGGGCACGGCCGCGGGCGGCGGAAGTAGACCGGTCTCCCTCCGGGTACCCGCTTCCGCCGCCCCGTGGGCGGCACAAGGCGCCGGACGTGCGGATGAGGTGGCAGCGATGGTCATGCGACGGGAAGTCTTTCTGGAGCTGGTGCAGGACCGCGGCAGGTACGACAGCAGCAGCGAGGCGGACCGGGCGGCGCGCACGGTCCTGGCGCTGCTGGGCGCGCACCTGGTCGGCGAGGTGCGGGCCGACCTCGCCGCCCGCCTCCCGGAGGAGTTCGGCCTGATCCTGCTCAACCCCCTGCAGGCCGCGGAGCCCCTGAGTCCGGAGCGGTTCGTACGGGCCACCGCGGCCTGGATCGAGGGCGCCACAGAACGCACCGCGGCCTGGGACGTCAGCGCCGTCCTCAGCGTCGCCGCCGACACGGCGGGCGCGGAGCTGACCCGCGACATCCTGCTGCAGCTGCCGCCCGGGTACGACCTGCTGTTCGGGCACCCCCAGGAC
Source organism: Streptomyces sp. CNH099 (assembly GCA_000514715.1). GTDB lineage: Bacteria > Actinomycetota > Actinomycetes > Streptomycetales > Streptomycetaceae > Streptomyces > Streptomyces synnematoformans. Next base: position 260,035 of record AZWL01000006.1, read on the forward strand.
AGCGCCGACGAGGACGGCCCGCATGACCGGTGACGGCCGCCACGACCGCCGTACACCCGTCCGACCACCCCTACCGAGAAGGGCATACGACACCGATGCATCCGGCAGCAGTCCCCACCCCGCACACCACCTGGTCGGCCAGGACGTACGAAGACCTGCTGGAGCGCGTGCGCTACGACGGCATCTACCCGGACCGCGAACAGGCCGGCGAGGTCACCTCGACCGTCCTGGCCGCTCTGGGCCGGCAGCTCACCGGCGACGAGCGGGTCGACCTCGCCGCCCGGCTGCCCCGCGAAGCAGCGCAGATCCTGGCCGGCCAGATCCCCGACCGCGAGCCGCTCACCGGCCCGGCGTTCGTCAAGCGCCTGGCCGGGCAGACCGGCGGCACCCTCGCCACCACGCGCTGGAACGTCGGCACGGTCCTCGGCGCCCTCGCCGCCCTCGCCGGACCGGACCTCCTGGACCGCATCCTGGCCGCCCTCCCGCCCGGCTACGCGATCCTCTTCGGCCGCGCCGAACTCACCCAGGCCAGGGCGACGATTCCGGCCCCCGCCAGGAAGACGCCGGCGGCGACCAGCTGACCGCGGCGGCTACGCGAACCGGTAGGTCGTCCAGTCGGCGTGCACGGCGTAGCCGAGGCGCTCGTAGAGTGCGTTGCTGGTGGGGTTGGCCGCGTCGGTGAAGAGGGCCGCCTCCGTGGCGCCCGCGGCCAGCGCCGCGCGGGTGACCGCCGCCGTGGCCGCGGCCGCGTAGCCGTGGCCGCGGTGGGCGGGCGGGGTGTAGACCGGGTCGACCTGGGCGAGTCCGGCGACCGGCGGGTTGACGCCGGCCACGGAGACCGGCGTGCCGTCCGGGGCCTCCCAGAACGTGTAGTGCTTGTCGGCGAAGCGGGTCGTGGGCCAGGTGGCGGCGTCGACGGTGACGTCCTCGCCGACGTCCTCCGCGAAGCCGCGGATGAAGGCGATCAGCCGCGCGCGGTCCTCCTCGTCCGCCACCGGCCGCGCGCGGCCCGCGGGCGCGGGCTCCGGCGGCGTGAGCGTACCGAGGCGGCGCAGGCGGAGCCGTACGGCGGGGGTCGGCGTCGCGCCCGTACGGCGCTGCCAGGCCGCCGCGAAGGCGGCGGTGGTGTCGCGGTCGCCGCCGACGGCGGGGAGGGGGTGCCCGAGGGCGGCCAGGCGGGCGGCGAGGGAGTCGGCCTGCTCGGCGGTGAGCGGGGTGAGGCCGAGGCTGCGGCCCGGCAGCTGGTGGCAGACGCCGAGGACCGACCCCGCCCGCGTCAGCCGGCCCAGCAGCGGAGCCCCGCCGCCGTACGGGCCCGTGCCGCGGGCTTGCAGGCGGGCCGTCCAGGTCAGGGCCATGAGGTGCGGTACGGGCCGCGCGCGCAGGAACTCCCCCGCCCCGGCCAGGAACTCGTCGACGTCTTCGGTGAGGTGCCAGCCGTCCGGGCGCATGCTCCATGATCCCCCGCCGTCCCGCCGTGCGGAAGCCCGGGGGGCATCCCGGGGGCGGAAGCCCTTGATCAGCCCCGGTGCTCAGCCCGGGTGCTCAGCCCGCGCGGCGGGAGTCGATCAGCGCCTCGATGCCGTCGAGCACCCGCTCCAGGCCGAACGCGAACTCGTCGTAGTCCGACGGGTTCTGCGGCGGCTGCACGTCCGGTTCGTCGAAGGCACCGCCCTCCACGGCCGTGCGCAGGTGCGGCAGCCGCCCGGCGTCGGAGACCCGGAGCAGGAAGTGGCTGTACTCGTTCATCAGCTGCTCCATGTCCGGGTTGCCGCCCATCGTCAGGGCGATCGTCACCTCCGCCCGCACCTGGTTGCTGACGAGCAGCGCCGTGGCCACCTTCTCGAACTCCGTCAGCGGGGTGTCGCGGAGGATGTAGAGGGCCTGGTCGAGGGCCGCGAGCTGGTTCGGGGTGACCGGCGGGCCGCCGCTCGGGACGTGTGCCACGGCCCACGGGTGCGCGAACATCGCGGTGCCGATGGCCTGGTACCAGTGCCGCAGCCCGGCCCGCCAGTCGTCCGCGGCGCCCTCCGGCAGCGGCGGCGGCGGGCCGAAGGCCCCGTCGACCATCAGCGTGACCAGCTCGTCCTTCGTGGCCACGTACCGGTACAGCGCCATCGTCGAGACGCCCAGCTCCTTGGCCACCCGCCCCATCGACGCGGCCTCCAGGCCCTCGGCGTCCGCGACCGCGACGGCCGCCGCCACGATCCCGTCCAGCGTCAGCCCGCGCCGCGGCCCCTTCTGCGGCCGCGGCCGCAGGCCCCAGGCGGCCTCGACGCTGGCGGGCACTGCTCCGGCAGCGCCCTTGTCCTCGCTGGCGTCCGTGGCGTCCATGCGCTCAGTTTACGTCATACGCAGTTCCGTGTAGGCTCTACGCAGTAGCGTGTACGGCATACGCAGAAATCTCCAGCAGAAATCTCCAGCAGAAACACCCGGCAGAAACTTCCAGGAGAAAGGGGGCGCCGTGCCCCAGCCCGCCCGCCCCGCCGTCGAGGCCGCCGGCCTGACCAAGGCGTACGGCCGCACGACCGTGCTCGACGGCGTCGGCCTGAGCGTCGCGCCCGGCACCGTCTTCGCCCTCCTCGGCCCCAACGGCGCCGGCAAGACCACCACCGTCCGGATCCTCGCCACGCTGCTGCGGGCCGACGCGGGCGGCGCCCGCGTCGCCGGGTTCGACGTGGCCGCGGAGCGCTCGCGGGTCCGCCGGGCCATCAGCCTCACCGGTCAGTACGCCGCGCTCGACGAGCAGCAGACCGGCGCGGAGAACCTCCGCATGGTCGCCCGCCTCTCCGGCCTGTCGCGCCCCGCCGCCCGCCGCCGCGCGGCCGAGCTGCTGGAGCGGTTCGCCCTCGCCGGCGACGCCGCGGACCGCCGCGTCGGCACGTACTCCGGGGGCATGCGCCGCCGGCTCGACCTCGCCGCCGGCCTGGTCGGCGACCCCTCCGTGATCTTCCTCGACGAGCCCACCACCGGCCTCGACCCGCGCAGCCGGCAGGCCGTCTGGGACGAGGTGCGCCGCCTCGCCGACGCCGGCGTGACGGTCTTCCTCACCACGCAGTATCTGGAGGAGGCCGACCGCCTCGCCGACCGCATCGCGCTCCTCGACGGCGGAAAGCTCGTCGCCGAGGGCACGGCGGCGGAGCTGAAGCAGCAGGTCTCCGCCGAACGGCTCGACCTCACCCTGGTCTCGCCGGAGGCGTACGAGGAGGTGGCCCATGCCCTGGGCCACCTCACCGTGCGCCGCGACCCCGCCACCCGCACCCTCGGCGTCACCACCGACGGCCGCGCCGCGCACATACGCGACCTGCTCGACGCCGTCGACCCCGACCGCACCCTGATCGAGCGCTTCGCCCTGCACTCCGCGACGCTCGACGACGTCTTCCTGAAGGTGACCCGCGATGGCTGACGCCCTGACCCACGCGGCGACGATGGTCGGCCGCTCCGTGCGGCTCAGCTCCCGCAACCCCGACGCGGTGATCACGGCGCTCGCGCTGCCCGTGCTACTGATGCTCGTCTTCGTCTACCTCTTCGGCGGCGCGATCGACACCGGCGGAGGCTACGGGCGCTACGTCGACTACGTCGCCCCCGGCGTCCTCGTGCTGTGCGCCGGCTTCGGCGCCGGCACGACGGCGATGAGCGTCGCGGACGACATGAAGGGCGCCGTCATCGACCGCTTCCGCTCCCTCGACGTCGGCGGCACCGCCGTCCTCGCCGGCCACGTCGCCGCCAGCGTCGTGCGGAACCTGGCCGCCACGGTGCTGGTCTTCGGGGTCGCCTTCGCCGTCGGCTTCCGCCCGGAGGCGGGGGTGGGCGGCTGGCTCGCGTCGGCGGGGCTCCTGCTCGCGGTGATCACGGCCATATCGTGGGTCGCGGCGGCCTTCGGCCTGCTGGCCGACTCCCCGGAGGCGGCGGGCGGCTTCACCTTCTTCCTGGCCTTCCTGCCGTATCCGTCCAGCGCCTTCGTCCCCGTCGACTCGATGCCGGGCTGGCTGCACGGCTTCGCCGAGCACCAGCCGCTGACCCCGGTGATCGAGTCGCTGCGCGGGCTGCTGCTGGGGCGCCCGGTGGGCGGCAGCCCGTGGGAGGCGCTGGCGTGGTGCGCGGGGCTGACGGCGGTGTCGGTGGCGGCAGCGGCGGCGCTGTTCAGGAGGCGGACGTCGTGAGGGGGCGGGCGGGGCCCGAGGGAGTACACGACGGGGCGTGAGGGCGGGCGGTACGAACGGCACCGGCCCCGCGGTCCGGCGTCCCGCCGCCCCGCGCCCCCGCCGCCCCCGCCGTCCCCGCCGTCCCTCACACCCTGCCGAACAGCTCCAGCAGCTCCGTCCGGCCGGCCGCCCGGGCCGCCGCGACCGCCGACGGCGACCCGGCCTGCGGGTCCGCCCCGTGCCGCAGCAGCACCCGTACGACCTCGTCCGCGCCCGACCGCACCGCCGCCGCCAGCGGCGTCGCGCCCAGCGCCCCGACCTCGTCCGCGTCGGCGCCGCGCCGCAGCAGCGCGCCGACGGTGTCCGCGTGCCCGTGCACCGCGGCGAGCATGACGAGGGTGTCCCCGTCGTCGTCGCGCAACCCGGCCGGCACCCCGGCGTCCACGTACGCGGACAGCGTGTCGGTCTGCCCCTGCCGTGCCAGCTCGAATGCCTTGGTGGCCAGCTCGAACACGGCCGGGTCGTGTGCGGGCTCGTCGGCTGCACTCATGCCGTCACCCTACGACGCGGAGGGCGATCCCCCGGTATTGGCCGCGCGCGGCTCCCGCGGAGCGGCGAGCCACGTCTGCAACTCCTGCTCGATCTCCCCGGTGCCGACCGCCGTGGGCGAGGGCAGCGCATGCGCCGCCCGGTCGAGCGCGGCGCTGACCGCCTTCGCGGCCTCGGCCGTCGACGTCTCGCCCCGCTCCGTCGAGTACGCCTGGCGGATCACGTCCGTGTAGACCGACTGGATCTGCTTGAACGCGAGGTACCGCGGCAGATCCGCCTCGACACCGGCGGCCGCGCCCGGCCGGTGCTGCTCCGCCGCCTCGGCCCAGCGGGCGACGACCTCGCTCTCCTGCCCGGCCGGATAGCGCATCAGATGCAGGTGGGTGGCCAGGTCGTAGAGCGGGTCACCGATCAGGGCCAGCTCCCAGTCGATGGTCCACAGCGCGCCCTCCCTGTCGACGATGAGGTTCGCGCGGTGGATGTCGCCGTGCAGCAGCGCGAAGGGGCGCGGGGTCATCCCCGCCAGCCGGGCTTCGAGCGAGCGGGCGGCGGAGCGGGCGGACCGCGGGTGGATGCCCAGGCGGTGGAAGAGCGTGTCGAAGTGCGGCAGTGAGCGCTCGACCACGTCGGTGAAGGTGAACCGGACGAGGTCGCGGGCGAAGGCCGCGCTGTCGCCGTCCGCCGGTACGGGGGAGTGGAGCGCGCGCAGCGCGGGATCGCGGGGGTCGACGGCCAGCAGCTCCCGGAAGAGCCGGACGATCTGGTCGGCGAACGCGGCGGGCACCTCCTCTCCTGGCGCGGCGACCTCCGCCAGCGTGCACCCCTCGATGAAGCCCTGGACGGTGAGGGAGTCGATGCGCCCGACCGCCGGGACCCGGGTGACGCGGCCGGCCAGCTCGGTGAGCAGCGCGTCCTCGGAGGCGAAGCACCTGCGGTCGAACCACAGCGGGCCGGGGCGGGGGTCGCGCAGCTTGACCCAGCCGGCCGGCTGCCCGAACAGCCCGGGCGCGGGCAGCCGTACCGCGTACGTCTCGTGGTGGTATCCGGGCAGCGGCCCCACGACCTGCTCCGCCGCGGCGAAGAGGGCCTGAAGAGGGGATGCTTGGGAGGCCGGCATCGGTCGGGTGTCCTCGGCTGTGGCGTGGCGGGCGGATGGGTGGCACGTGATCAGGGCAGGTTACTCGGCTACGGCCCGCGCGTCCCCTCGACGCCGCCGGGACACCAGTTAATTGTCCGGTGTCCGGGCGGGGGGACCGGCCGTGCCGCCGCGTACCGCGTCGAGCATCTCGTGCATCGAGCCGACGATCAGCCGCGCCCCCGCTCCCGCCAGCGCCGCCGCCTTGTCCGGCGTACGGGCGTAGCCGACGAAGGCGACGCCGAGTTCGTCGGCGGCCGCGCAGTCCGAGGGGGCGTCCCCGATCATCAGGCACTCGCCGGGCATGGCCCCGGTCGACTCCAGCGCCCGCCACAGGCAGTCCGGGTCCGGTTTGAGCCGGATGGGGTGCGCCTGGCGGCCGTGGATGTGGGCGGCGGAGAAGTGGTCGGTGAGCCCGTGCCGGCGCAGGTAGACGCGGATGGCGGCGGCCGAGTTGTTCGACGTGACGGCGAGGGTGCGGCCCTGCCTGCGCAGCTCCTCGATCAGCGCGTCGGCGCCCGGCGTCGGGGTGGCCGACCGCGCCGCCGTCTGCTCCTCCCGGCTGAGCCGGTCCTCCGCGGTACGTATCAACTCGTGGGCCGGCGCGGCCCGGAGGGCGGCCGACAGGACGTCGAGCGGGTCGTGGGGCCGGTACGCCGCGTCTGCCAGGAGGCGGGGCGCCCGGCCGTTCAGCAGCTCCAGGAGCCGCGCGGCGACCCGGTCGGCGGGGTGGCCGGCGAACAGCCGGCAGATCGGTCCGTCGAAGTCGAAGAACACGCACTTCGCGGAGTCGAGCGCCGCCGCGAGGGGAGTCATCTCCATCCGATCCACCGTACGGGGGCGGCTTCCGGGCGGGTCCCCGGCCGGCCGCGGTTCCCGTCGGCGGGGTTCGCGTGGCGTGCGCCGCCGCCGTACACCAGCCGGTGGACATGCCGCAAGGGGGTCTCCGTCCCGTACGTGTCGTGGATGGTGCCGTGACGTTTCGCCGAGTCCGCGCCGCCTCGCCGAACGCCGGTGGATCAGTGTCCGGTGTGCACCGTACAACGGCCGTCCGGTTTCGGGCAGTCGGCGGTGCGGCCCGTGCCGCGTCCCGGACACGCCCGCGCACAACCGAGGGGCGCGGGTTCAGTACCCGAGGGGGTACGGCACGGCGATGCTGGACCAGAGCGACTCGAACCACATCAGCGAGTGCTCGACGTAGGCCGCGTCGTGGTGGTCACGGCTGTCGGGGCCCGCGGAGTAGTGGAAGAGCGGGGCGTTGAGGCCGAGGACGTCGTGGATCGCCATCAGCTCGTTCCTGTACTCCACCTCCCGCGGCAGCACCCGGTAGTAGCCCATCAGCGCCTCGGTGCCGTTGAGGACGTACAGCTTGCTGGTCGGGGTGAGGGGCATGCCCCGGATCTCGACGGAGACCTCGGGCACGAGCCCGCGTTCGCGCAGGTTCCGCAGGGTGTGGTCCAGGCTGCGGGCGTGCAGGTCGACCAGGTCGCGCAGGCGCTGCAGCGGGCGGGGATCCGACGTGTCGCTGATCAGCTGGGGGATGGCGAGGTGGGCGTCCGGGCTGGGCACCAGGATGCGGGCGGTGATCGACTCCGGCGCGCGTCGTTCGCCGGTCGCGATGCCCATGACCGTGTGCGCCAGCGCGTGGGTGAGCGTCTCCGTCGTCAGGTTGAGGGCGTCGAGGGTCACGTGGGTGGCCTGAAATGCCAGCTCGATCCGGTCGGCCAGCTCCACTCCGGCCGCCCGCGGCGCGTCCGCGTCCGCGGCGCGCGGGCCGGCGACCGTCGGCGGCGAGCCCCGGCCGACGTCGGCGAGGAGGCGCTCGCGTTTGAGCAGCTCAAGCGCTTTCCGTACGACGCCGCGCTCGACGCCGAACTCCGCCATCAGCGCCTTCTGCGTCGGCAGGCTGTCCCCCGGCTGCAGTTCGCCGGAGTCGATGCGGGCGCGCAGCGCGTCGGCGACGTGGTCGCGCGCGATCCGGCCGCCGGCTGCCGCATGCTGGTCCTTGCTCACCCGGCCAACATTACAACTTCCGGCCAACCGGCGTGGGTTGTCTGAGGAATGTTTTGAGTTGGTTGCCAACAGGGCACAAGTTAAGCAGAGTTGGCAACCAACTCTGCGATCCTGGCGACAACTGGAGGAAGTTGGCGGTAATGGTCGTCGCCGAGGGCTCGCGCTCTCCCGCTGTCCAACGGCGCATGGGGGGAGGGGGACCGCCGTGTTCGCAGAAGGGAGGGACCCACCATGCCGGTCGGAATCACCCTGGCCATGTCCGCGCTGCTCGTCGGTTTCGAGCGTTTCGTCGAATGGCGCTTCGGCACGGTGGGAGCGATCGGGCTCACCACCTTGCTCGTGGGGCTCAAGGCGCAGAACGTCACGTGCATGACCGTCGGCGGGCTCGCACTCGCCGTACTGCTGCTCCAGTCCGCCGAGCCCGGCCGCCCCGCGGCCGGGCAGTGAGGGAGAACCCGGGGGAGACCTAGAAGATGTCGGGACACCACGGCCGGCGCGAGGTGCGCAGCAGGGCGTCCGCCCGCGCGGCGGCGCCCGGGCGCTCCTCGTCGACCAGGCCCAGGGCGGCGAGCCGCACCGCGGACTCGTCGCCCAGGCAGAGCCGGCCCAGCTCCGCCGTGCTCAGGGCGAGGTCGGCGGGCCGGTCCGTGGCAGAGCAGCCGGTGCCGCCCGGGCCGCCGGCGTCCAGCAGGAAGCGGCCGCCGGCGAGGCCGGCCGGGTCGTGCACGTCGAGCACCAGGGAGCCGGAGGCCGCGTAGTCGCGGGCCTCCAGAAGACGCGGGACGTCCAGTGGCCGCAGCCACAGGAAGTCCGCGTGCGCGGTCACCCGGGCCGCCCGAGGATCACCCAGGCAGAGGGGGAGGAGATCGTCGGGCGCCCGGTGGCCCGTATGGAGGGTCGTGGCCCAGTCGATGGAGACCAGGTAGCGCCAGAGCGCCCGCTCCGCCGCCGGCGTGACGGCTATCAGGTCGGTCACCGTCAGCCGGTCGTCGGGGAGCTTGCCGGGCCACTCGCCCCACTTCGCGCGGTACGTGACGATGCCCTCCGGCTCGCCCGCCGCCGAGCGGTACACCGCGTAGAACGGCTCCACCCACGGCTCGTCGACGCTGAAGCGCGCCGCGCCCGTGTGCACCTGCCACCGGTGCGCGCCGCGGTCCACCGCGCCCGGCACCAGCCGGCGGAACCGGTCGTGCAGCGGCGGGCCGATCGCCAGCAGCCCGGCGGTGTCGAGGAGTTCGACGGAGCCGCCGTCGTCCGGGCCCGCGTAGCGCGGGTCGAGCTGGGCGCGCCGGGTGCTCACCTCGTAGTCGGTGATCCAGGTGGCGGGGCCGAAGCCGTAGCGGCCGTAGATCGGGTACTCCGCGGCGATCAGGCTGGCGACCACGTCGCCGCGCTCCTTCGCCGCCGCCAGGTCCGCCGTCAGCATCCGGGTCAGCAGGCCCCGTCTGCGGTGCGTCGGCGAGACCGTGACGGAGGACACCGCGCACGCGGGCACCGCGGCGCCGCCGGGGACCGTCAGCTCCTGGTCGAAGCTGCGGTACGTGCCCACCCAGCGCCCGCCGTCGTACGCGCCCCGCACCCGCGCGAGGTCCCGCGACCCGGTGAACGTCGCGACGTCCTCCGCCGTCACCGTGGGCGGCCGCAGGAAGCCGGTCTGCAGGGCCGCCAGCCAGCCGGCCACGTCGTCTTCGGCGAGCGTACGGATCTCGATGCCGTCGCCGGCACCACCGGGGTCACGGATCATCCGCCCACGCTAAGGGCCGTGCGTCAGAACGTCGCGCGAATTTCCCCGACCCGCTCCCCGCCGCCCAGCAGCGGCGCCGCCCCGATCCGGGCCGTCGCCGGCGACCGTACGCCCAGCAGCGCCAGCCCCCGCGCCAGCACCGGGCCGACGGCCCGCAGCGCCCCGTCGTCGACCTTGAACGCCAGCGCCCGCCCGTCCGCCAGCGCCACCGCCTGCACGCCCTCCGCGCCGACCTTCGCCAGCGCCCCCGGCACGCCCCGCATCAGCCAGGTGTCCCACCGCCGGCTGCCCGCGACGTACTCCGGGTGCGCCCGCATCGCGTCCGCCACCCGCCGCTCCGGCGTGCCCTCCGCGGCCCGCACCAGCCGCCGGAAGCCGCGGGCGAGCGCCGTCAGCGACAGCGACAGCAGCGGGGCGCCGCAGCCGTCGACGCCGACGTGCCGGACCTCCTCGCCCGCCGTCTCCGCCACCGTCCGCCGCACCAGCCGCTGCAGCGGGTGGTCGGCGGCCAGGTACGACTCCCGGGGCCAGCCGTTCGCGACGCAGGCCGCGAGCATCGCGGCGTGCTTGCCGGAGCAGTTCATGGCCACCCGGTCCCGGGTCAGCCCCGCGGCCAGGTACGCCTCCCGCTCCTCGGCGTCCAGCGGCAGGTCGGGCGGGTTCCGCAGCGCGTCCTCGGACAGCCCGGACTCGGCGAGCAGCCTGCGTACGAGGTCGCGGTGGAACGCCTCGCCCGAATGGCTGGCCGCGGCGAGCGCCAGCCGCTCGCCCGCCAGCGGCTCCCCGGCGGCCCGCGCCCCCGCCCGCAGCACCGCCGCCGCCTGGAACGGCTTGTTCGCCGACCGCGGGAAGACCTGCGAGTCCACGTCCCCCCACGCCCGCTCCACCGCGCCGTCCGCCCCCAGCAGCACCAGCGACCCGCGGTGGTGCCCCTCGACGAAGCCGGAGCGCACCACCTCCGCCAGCACGGGCGGCGGCGGTGGTGCGTACGCGCCCTCGCCGGCCGGCGCGGCAGCGGGGGACGGCGGCGGGGATATCCGGGTGTCGTCGTGCATCGGGGCGGGGCCTTCCGTGCCGGGGCGCGGCCTGAAGGGTCTCTCCGGTCCGCCGCTCGGTCAGAACTCACGGCAGCAGGTCGTCTACCTGCGCCTCCCCTTCACGATAACGGCGCGCGATCTCCGCGCTGCACTCGTCCGCCGTCCGCTGCAGCCGCTGCCGGCGGCCGGAGATCCGCGCCTCGTGGCCGGCCAGCCGGGCGAGCCCCTGGTGCAGCTCCTCGTCCGTACGGGCCGACAGGTCCGACAGCGCGACCTCCGCGAGCATCTGCTCCGCCAGCTCCCGGTACTCCTCGCGCAGCGGCGGGCCCAGCGTGACGTGCCGGGCCGAGGCGGGCCGCGGCGAGGGGCCGTCGGTGAGGATCTCGGGCAGCCGGTCCAGCACCGGCGAGTGCGGGCTGGCGCGGCGGCCCAGCTCGGCGCGGAGGATGTCGATCCGGCCGTGCAGCAGCCGGCGCACGTAGCTGAGGTCGGCCTCCTCCTGCTGCGCGGCGCGGCGCAGCCGGCGCAGCTCGGGCAGGTCCAGCACGTCGAGCCGCGGGGGCGGCGCCACCGGCCCGGGGGCCGCCACGAGCGAGGCCAGGGAGGGCGGGGCCGGCAGAGCGGCAAGGGGGGCCAGAGGGGCCACGGTGGCCGTGCCCGCCGGCGCGGACCCGGCGGAGTGCGCCCCCGCCTTCGCGCCCTGCGCCGGCGGGGCCGCCCCGCCGTCCGGGGCGCGCGGCCCCGGCCGGGGGTGCGGGCGGCGGTCGGCGGGCGGGCTGCTGCGCGCGGGCGGCACGGGCGGCACGGGCCGCCCGGCTCCGGAAGAGCTCATGCGAGTGTCAGTCCCCTTCGTCCGAAGATGCCGCGTCGGCGTGGCGGCCTGCCGGACACCGAGGCAATCGTGCCACTGCACGGGGCGGCGGTGCAGGAAGACTGCGCCCGTTCGGCCCCGCGCACACCGCGGCGCCCGGGGGCACGGCGGCGCACGTGGCGCCGACGGGATAATGCGACGCATGCGAGCGGTGGTGCAGCGGGTGGACGGGGCGAGGGTCGAGGTCGGCGGCGAGACGGTCGGCGAGGTGACCGGCGAGGGGCTGTGCGTGCTCGTGGGCGTCACCCACGACGACACCCCCGCGAAGGCCGCGCGGCTGGCCCGCAAGCTGTGGACGCTGCGGGTGCTGGACGACGAGAAGTCCTGCTCGGACGTGTCGGCGCCGCTGCTCGTGATCAGCCAGTTCACCCTCTACGGCGACGCCCGCAAGGGGCGCCGGCCGACGTGGCAGGCGGCGGCGCCCGGGGAGGTCGCCGAGCCGCTGGTCGAGGAGGTCGTGGCGCAGCTGCGGGCGCTGGGCGCGCAGGTCGCGACGGGGGTCTTCGGCGCGCGGATGCGGGTGGCGCTGACGAACGACGGGCCGTTCACGGTGCTGGTCGAGGTCTGAGCCGTACGGGCACGCGGGCACGGGGGCGTACGGGACGTCCGAGGGGCGCACGGGAGCACGCCCGCGCAGAAGGCGGCGCCCGCCGCAGCCGCCGGGACGCCCCGGCCGCCGGGCCTCAGCCGCCGCGCCCGTACCGCTCGTACCGCCGGCTTCCTGCCGCCGGCCCCGGGCCGCCGTCCGGCGCCCCGCCCGCCTCAGGGCTCGACCACCGTCTCCTGCGCCGCCGCCGTCTCGTCCGCGAGCAGCGCCGCGTCCGCCGGAACGTTCCGCTTCACCAGCGCCAGCGCGATCGGCCCCAGCTCGTGGTGGCGTACCGACGTCGTGACGAAGCCCAGCTTGCGCCCCTCGTCCTCGGTCGCCAGCCGGACCGCCGCCCCGTGCGGCGGCAGCTTCACCTCGCTGCCGTCCAGGTGCAGGAACACCAGCCGGCGCGGCGGCCGGCCCAGGTTCTGCACCCGCGCGACCGTCTCCTGCCCCCGGTAGCACCCCTTCTCCAGGTGCACCGCGGTGCCTATCCAGCCCACCTCGTGCGGGATCGTGCGGTGGTCGGTCTCCAGGCCCAGCCGCGGCCGGTGCGCCGCCACCCGCAGGGCCTCGTACGCCAGCACCCCGGCCGGCGGGCCCGCGGCGGCGGCGAAGTCCGCGAGCGCCGCGCGCGGCAGGAACAGGTCGCGGCCGTACGCCGTCTCACGGACCGGCACGCCCGCCGGCGCCTCCGTGATCGAGCCGGCCGGCAGGTGGACGACGGCGCGGTCGTCCGTGCGGTCCGCGATGTCCACCCGGTAGAAGAACTTCATGCTCTCCAGGTACGCGACGAGGTCCTTCTGCGTGCCCGGCTCCACGTGCGCCCACGTCGTCTCGCCGTCGTCGACGAGGTACAGCGCGTGCTCGATGTGCCCGTGGGCGGACAGCACCAGCGCTTCGGTGGCGTGCCCCGGCGCGAGCGCTTCCACGTGCTGCGTCAGCAGCAGGTGCAGCCAGCTCAGCCGGTCCTGGCCGGTGACCGAGACGACACCGCGGTGGGAGAGGTCGACGAAGCCCTCGCCGGCGTCCAGCGCGCGCTGCTCCCGGAAGAGATCGCCGTAGTGCGCGGCGACGCCCTCGTCGGGAGCCTCGGCGGCGACCGCCCCGGGCAGGGAGAGGAGGGGAGAAGGCGCGTTCATTCCTCCAGAGTACGTCCGGGCGGGCACCCGGCGTCACGGGCCGGATGCGCCGGACTCGGTGCACGCCGCGCAGCGGCCGAGGATCGCGAAGTGCTGTACGTCGCTCTCGAAGCCGAACCGCTGCCGCAGCGTCTCCGCGAACGGCTCCGCCACCGCGTTCTCCGCCTCGATCACCCGGTCGCAGACGCGGCACACCAGGTGCAGGTGGTGGTGGCGGTCGGCGATGTGGTACGTCGGCGGGCCGTGGTTGAGGTGCGCGTGGCTGACGAGGCCCAGCTCCTCCAGCAGCTCCAGCGTGCGGTAGACCGTGGAGATGTTGACGCTCGCGGCGGTCTTGCGCACCTCGCAGAGGATGCCGTCGGGCGTCGCGTGCTCCAGGGAGTCGACGGCCTCCAGCACGAGCTGGCGCTGCGGCGTCAGGCGGTAGCCGCGCTCGCGCAGGTCGCGCTTCCAGTCGGTGGTCTCCACGGCTCAAGTGTATGAGTGCCGCGGGGGAACCCCCGCCGGTCGCCCGAACGCGCACGCCGCGGGGCGCCGGCCCGGGGGCCGGCGCGCGGTGTCAGCGGAAGAACGCGATGCCGTCGTCCGGGAGGTCCTTCAGGTCCTTCGCCCACTCGCGCGGGTCCACGACCTTCTTCAGCTGCGCCGACATGTACGGCCGCAGCTCCACCTCGGGCGTGGCCTTCTCGCCGACCCACATCAGGTCGCCGTTGACGTACCCGTAGAGCCGCTTGCCGCCGGTGTACGGCGGGGAGGCCGCGCTCCGCGCGACCGCGTCCGTGGCCAGGTCCAGCTGGGGCTTGCCCTCGGCCAGCTCGCCGTACCAGACCTCGGCGACCCCCTGGTCGCGCACCATGACGGCCTCCAGCCGCCGGCCGGGGCGCATGCGCCAGTAGCCGCTCTCGCTCTCCAGCGGGCGCACCTTCTCACCCTGCTCGTCGAGCACCCAGGTGTACGACGAGTACGCCAGGAAGTCCCGGCCGTCGTGGCCGAAGCGCACCTCCTGGCCGAAGTTGCACTTCTCGCTGCCGGGGAAGTCGAAGACGCCCGCACCCTGCCAGTCGCCCAGGAGGAACGCCAGCGGGACCAGGTCCTTGTGCAGGTCGGAGGGGATCTCGATCGGCATCGTCAGCGCTGGCCCTGGTACAGCTTCTTCACGACCAGGCCGGCGAAGGCCAGTGTGCCCACGCAGACCAGCACGAGCAGGATGTCGAAGGTGAGGACCAGCACGAGTGCGCTCCGTAACGATGAGGGACGTACCGCCGCCGAGTCTAGACGAGTGAGTCCGATCCCCCGTCGTCCGGCCCGCTCGGACACCGGCCCGGCGGGCGTCAGCCGAGGAGCTGCTGCTGCAGGACGAGGGTCTGCTGGAACGGCACCAGCGGGGCCTGCTCCGGCGCCTCGACGGTGACCAGGCCCACGGTGTCGCCGGCGATGACGTACGCCTGCCGGACGTGCTCCTTTCCGCGCGGCTTCGCCTCGTCGTACACGTACATCTCCACCGCCGGCAGCTGGTTCTCGTCCGACCACTCCTCCTCGACGGACACCTCGGGGGCGCCGGTCAGGTCGCGGGCGGTGGAGATGCCGCCGGCCAGCTGCTGGTCGTAGAAGTGCGCGGCGAGGGAGCCGGTGTTGAACTGCAGCAGGTAGATCCGCACCCGGGTGTCGTCGGGCATGGTCCAGCCGGTGGCGGCGATGTGGCGCACGGCGTCGTCGGTGAGCGCCTGGCGCAGCTCCGCGCGCTCCTCCTCGACGTAGATCGAGGTGAAGTCGGCGGGCGCCAGCCAGCCGTCCTCCGCCTTCAGCCGCTCGTCGTCCTCGGCCCCCGCGGGGGCCGGCAGCAGCAGGTCGCGGAGGTCGGCGTGGTGGATCCGGCCGGCGTTGGCGGGGGCGAACGGCGGCGGCTTGCCGGCGGGCAGCGCGGGCAGCTCCAGCTCGGGATAGTCCCAGCGGCCGTCGCCCTCGGTGGCCAGGCCCGGCAGGTCGTCGCGCTCGGCGCCGGTGACGGCGTACGCGGAGCCGAACGCGGCGCCGGCGAGGAGCAGTACGGCGGCGCCCCAGCGCAGCGCGGGGCGGAGCCACCTGCGGGGCGGGCGCGCGGGGGGCGGCGGGGGCGGCGGCGTCCCGTACGGGGCGTGGCCGGGCTGCGGCTGCTGGTGCGGGTACGCGGGTGAGGGCTGGGCCGCGTACGCGGGGGCGGGCTCCGGTGCGTACGCGGGCACGGGCTGCTGGTGGGCCTGCGGCTGCTGCTGCGGCGCGTACGCCGGCGGGGGCGCGGGCGCCGTGGCGTCCGGGCGGTGCGGAGCCGGCCCGTGGCCGCTCGTCTCGTGGCCGCTCATGCCGCTCATATGGACTTCCCCGGGGCGTCGATGTGGCCGAGCTGGTCTTCGAGGAGCCGCACGGCGCGCTCGCCGTGGGCCGCCGGCCCGTACGCGGTGAGCGTGACCAGCAGGTCGCCCTTGGCCGCCGAGCAGGTCGTCATCGCCACCGCGTCCCCTTCGGCGCTGACCGCGTCGTCGGGTAGCAGGAAGCACGCGGCGTTGTCGTGCCCCTCGACCTCCGGGCCCTCCTCGAACTCGCCCAGGCTGCGCCTCAGCTCCTCCTGTACGGCCGCGAGCCCGGACGCCGTGCCCTCGCCGCCGACCTGGGCCAGCTCCACCTCGACGACGAGGTCGTACTCGTCGGCCGCGTAGGACCGCATGGCCATCCCGTTCAGCTCCAGGTCCTTGAGCGCGTCGAGCTGCAACCGCCGCTGGTCGGGCGGCAGTCCGCGCGCGGTCTGCTGGAAGACGGCCTCCGCCTGCCGGGCCGACAGGACGGTCTCGTTGCCGAACCCGTCGATGTCGGGCCCCGGGTGGTAGCCGCGCGGCATGGGCAGCAGAGCGCCGCCGAGCGGGCCGCCGGCGGGTGCGGCGACGCCCGGCTGCTTGGCGGCGTCGCCGCGGGGCTTGCGGTCCCCGGGCTGCTGCCAGACGTCGGTGTCGCCGGCGCCGCGGTCGGCGTCCCGCACCTTCAGCGCGGTGGTGACGACCCCGGTGGCCGCGGCCCCGACGGCGAGCACCGCGGCCAGCACGACGAGCACGAGCCGCCGCCGCCCGGTACGGGGCGCCGGGGGCGGCGGGGGCGGGGGCTGCGCGGGGGCGGCCGGGTGCGGGGCGGGTGCGGGGTAGTGGCCGGTCACAGGCGCTCCAGCTGGCGTTCGGCGAGCCTCGTCAGGTCCTTCTCCTCGACCGGGGCGCCGTCGATCCAGTAGATCTCCACCACGATGTCGCCGCGGCGCGCGAGGGCGATGGCCTGGTACAGCGGCGGCAGCCCCGCCTCCTCGAACGGCGTGTCGGGGAAGTACGCCCTGCCGTTCGCGGACCCCTCCAGCGGCACGCTGCGCACCCGCCCGTCCACACCGATGGAGGAGTAGGTCTGCTGGGCTTCGAGGTAGTCCACGGATCCCGCCGTGGCGTCGTTCCGGAACTGGAAGAGGTGGACCATGACCACGGACGTGGTGGTGGCTCCCTCCTCCTGCCACGAGGTGAACGCCGTCCGCCGCAGCCCGTGCTCCAGCATGAAGCCGAGAAGCCCGTCGGCCGCACCCGAGTCGGCCGCCACCTCGTACGGCGCGAGCCAGCCCTCCCCGCCGTAGCCCAGCTCGGCGTCGGTGGTGCCGTCCGGCCGGGAGACGAGCAGCTCGCGCAGGTCGCCGTCCGTCTTCACCCGGCGGTCCTGCGCGGCGGACAGCGGCTCGGGGACCTCGTCGGCGGGCAGCGGCTTCCTGGGGTGCGCGAGGCCGGGCTGGTTGAGCGGGGGGAGCGGGGTCGGGGGTTCGCCGGCCTGCTCGTGGTAGCCGTACGTGACGCCGCCGAGGGCGCCGGCGAGCACGGCGGCGGCCAGCAGCAGGGCGGTGCGCAACCCGCGGCGGCGGGGCCGGGCGCCGCCGGCCGGCGGCGGTCCGAAGCCGGTGCCCGTGCCCGTGCCGGTGTCCGTCCCGGTCCCGGTTCCGTCGGCCGTTCCGCCGGCTGTCCCGTACGCGCCGGGTGCCGGGCCGCCGTACGTCCCGTACGCCGGCTCCCCGGGCGGCCGGGTGTCGGGTCCGATCGGCTTCAGCCGGGTCGTCGGCGGGTCGTCGGCCGGCGGCGGGCCGCCTCCCGTTCCGTCGGGGAAGGTCACATGCGCCCCCTGCTCACATCCATATCTGTACAGCGCGCGGTGGCGCGAGAATGTCACCCTTCCCCCGGTCCTACAGTGGGCGCATGGCGAAGAATCTTGTGATCAAGGTGACCGCGGGGTCGGACGCGCCGGAGCGCTGCTCCCAGGCGTTCACGGTGGCGGCGGTCGCCGCCGCCAGCGGCGTCGAGGTGTCGCTCTGGCTGACCGGGGAGTCGGCGTGGTTCGCGCTGCCGGGCCGGGCCGCGGAGTTCGAGCTGCCACACGCCGCGCCGCTGCCGGAGCTGATCGACGGGGTGCTGGCGGGCGGCCGGGTGACGCTGTGCACGCAGTGCGCCGCGCGGCGCGGGATCGAGGAGAAGGACGTGCTGGAGGGCGTACGGATCGCCGGGGCGCAGGTCTTCGTCAGCGAGGCGATGGCCGACGGCGCCCAGGCCCTCGTCTACTGAGCCGGCGCCGATTCCGGCGATGTGCGGCTCGGCGCCACGGGCAATAGGCTGGTATGCGCGGGGCTGAGTCCCCACGCAGCTGGTGAGTGGCATGAACTCTCCGTACACCGTGGCGTTCGACGGCTTTGCCGACCCCGGAACGAGCCTGCTCGGCGGCAAGTGCGCGGCGCTGGCCGCCATGACCCGGGCCGGCGTTCGGGTGCCGCCCGGGTTCGCGGTGACCACGGATGCCTTTGCCGCACAGCTTGACCGCGGAGGGTTGCGCCGGGCCGTCGACGGCGCCCTCGCCGGGCTCACCGCAGAGCCGGGCGCCGCGGCGGCGCGCGGCGCCGAGATCCGCGGCCTGGTGGGCGGCCGGCCCGTGCACCCGTCGGTCGCGTCGGCGGTGACGGCCGCGTACGGGAAGCTCTGCCGGGCCGCCGGCGGCAGCCCCGACACCCCGGTGGCCGTCCGGTCGAGCGCCGAGCTGGAGGACCTGCCCGAGGCGAGCTTCGCCGGGCAGTACGACACGTTCCTGTGGATCCGGGGCGCCGATGCCGTCCTCGACGCCGTACGGCGCTGCTGGGCGAGCCTGTGGACCGACCGCGCGATCGCGTACCGCGCGGCCCGTGGGCTGCCGGGGCGGGGGCTGCGCATGGCGGTCGGAGTGCAGCAGATGGTCGATGCCCGTACCTCCGGCGCCGCCGCGACCGTCAACCCGGCGGACGGCGACCCGTCGAAGGTCATGGTGGAGGCGGTCTGGGGACTGGGGCAGCTCATGGTGTCCGGCCAGGTCACCCCGGACACCTATCTGGTGGACAAGGTCCTGCTCACCACGGTCCGGACGACGGTGTCGACGAAGCACCGGGAACTGGTCCCCGCCTCCGACGGTCAGGGGCTCGTACAGCGCCCGGTCGAGGAGAGCCGCCGGCGGACCTCCTGCCTGGCTCCGCGGGAGGTCGTCGAGATCGCCCGGCTGGCCAAGACCGCCGAACGGCACTTCGGCTTCCCGCAGGACATCGAGTGGGCCGTCGACCGCCAGCGCGGCGCCGCCGCGGGTTCGGCCGCCACCCCGGTGCTGCTCCAGTCGCGGCCGGAGACGGTCTGGAGCCGCCGGCCGAGGCCGCCAGCACGGACCGGCCACGGCGCGGGCGCCGCCAGCATCGCCGACACCCTGCTCGGCCCCGGCGCTGAAGGGATCACGTCATGACGGCGGCGCCGCGCACGGCGTTCCCGAGCCCTTACGAGCAGCCCGCCCCTTCCGGCGCGGCGGGCTGGGAGGAGCTGTACCCGTACCACCTGCTCTTCCAGCCCTGGCGGCGCGCGGCCGACGAGGAGCGGTTCTGGTTCTGCGACAGCCAGCACTGGCCCACCGTGGTGAAGCCGTTCGAGGCGGCCGTCGTCGAGCTCGTCTTCAAGTCCCTGGGCCAGTTCAACACCCGGCACTTCGTCGTTCCGTCCGCGTACGGCATCGCGGCCCGCATCCACCAGGGCTACGTCTATCTCAGCCCGGTGGAGGTGCCGCAGAGCCGGGTTCCCGCCCGCGTGCCGCAGTTCCTTCAGCGCGCCGGGTACTACTACGCGAACTGGGACAGGCTGCTGGAGAACTGGAAGGGCAAGGTCCGCGGCGTCATCGGGGAACTGGAGTCGATCAGCTTCACCGAGCCGCCGGAGGTCCAGCCGTACGAGGAGATCGAGGCGGGCGTCGGCCTGGACGCCGCCGACGCCCTGCTCGGCGGATACGACCGGCTCCTCGCCCTGTGCCACCGCGCCTGGCAGTACCACTTCGAGTTCCTGAACCTCGGTTACGCGGCCTACCTGGACTTCTTCCACTTCTGCAAGCAACGGTTCCCGGGCATCCCGGACCAGGGCGTCGCGGCGATGGTGACGGGCGCGGAGATGGAGCTGTTCCGCCCGGACGACGAGCTGAGGAAGCTGGCCAAGCTCGCCGTCGCGCTGGGCGCCGACAGGGCGCTGACCGCGCCCGACCCCGGGGAGCACACCCTGACCGCCGTCGGTCGCGAGCCGCGCGGCCGCGACTGGCTCGACGCCTGGGACGACGCCCGCGACCCCTGGTTCAACTTCACGTCGGGCAACGGCCTCTACAGCGGCGACCGGTACTGGCGGGACACCCCCTCGCTTCCGCTGGGGTACATCCGCGACTACATCCTGCGCCTGCGGCGGGGCGAGAACATCGACCGCCCCCTCGCCGAACTCCTCGCCGAGCGCGAGCGGATCACCGGCGAGTACACCGCACTGCTCGACCCCCCGGAACGCGCCGACTTCGCGGCGAAACTGGACCTCGCCCGCCAGGTCTACCCGTACGTGGAGAACCACAACTTCCACATCGAGCACTGGGCGATGGGCGTCTTCTGGCGCAAGTCCAGGGAGCTGTCCGCCCTGCTGCACCGGGCGGGGTTCTGGCCCGGCGCGAACGACATGTTCCACCTCACGCGCGACGAGGTCCGGGCCGCGCTGTTCGACTACGCGTCCGGGTGGGCGATCGGCGTCGAGCCGGCCGGCCCCGGCCGCTGGCCCGCGGAAGTGGAACGGCGCCGCCGGATCGTGGCCGCCCTCGCCCGGCAGCGCCCGGAACCGGCGCTGAACAAGCCTCCGGCGGACGTCACCGAGCCGTTCAGCGTCATGCTGTGGGGCATCACCGGCGAGCGGATCCGGTCCTGGCTGGACGCCCCGGGCCACGGGGGCGACCTGACCGGCATGGCCGCCTCGCCGGGCGTCGTCGAGGGCACGGCCCGGGTGATCGGCAGCCCCGACGAGCTGGACCTCGTAGCGGAGGGGGACATCCTCGTCGCGCCGGTCACCGCGCCGAGTTGGGCGCCGGTCTTCGGCAGGATCCGCGCGACCGTCACCGACATCGGGGGCGTCATGTCCCACGCGGCCATCGTCTGCCGCGAGTACCGCCTGCCCGCCGTCACCGGGACGGGCTCGGCGTCCACCCGCATCAGGACCGGCCAGCGGATCCGGGTGGACGGCACCTCCGGCACCGTCACCGTCCTCGACTGACGGCGCCCCACACAGCGCGATGCCGGCGTCCGGACTCGGGACGGCCGCGCTCGGGACGGCCGCGCTCGGGGTGCGTCGCCTGCGCCACGCGGTGGGGCACGGCCCGTACGGCGGGGAGACATCCTCTCGGTTGAATGTGGATATGTCAGGCGTGACCCTTGGTGATATGGACACGTATCCGCCGCTCGGAGTGGTCGTGACCGACCGGGAGGGCCTGATCACCGGGTGGACACCCGGAGCGGAGCGCCTGCTCGGGTACACCGACGCCGAGGCCCGTGGCCGGTCCGCGGCGGAGCTGCTGGACGCTCCCGCGCTGGCGGGCGGGGAGGCGGCGCGGGGCGCCGGGGCCGCCGGGCCCGGCGAGCGGCCCCCGTCCCTCGACGTACGTCACCGGGACGGGCACCGGCTGCGCGTGGCCGTCTCCCGGCACGCCTTCGCCCCCGAGGCGGACGACACCGGGGCGGGGGCCGGCAGCGTCCTGCTCGTCGGCACGCCGTCCGGGCCGGCGGCGGAGCGCCTGCGGCAGGCGCTGTCCGGCTGGGCACTGCGGGACTCGCCCCTGGCCCTGACGGTGTACGACACGGATCTGCGCTGCGTGTGGCAGAGCGCCGCGATGCGGCGCCTCGGCGGCCTGGCGGAGGAGGCGCGGCCCGGACGCCGGCCGGCGGAGGTCCTCACCGGCTCCGACGGGGTGGAGTGGGAGGAGCGGCTGCGGCTGGCCATGGCCACGGGGGAGGAGCAGGCCAGCGAGCTGAAGGGCACCGACCTGGCCGAAGCCCGATCGCGTGTCCTCAGCGTCTCGGCGACCCCGCTGCGGGACCCCGAGGGCCGCATCATCGGCGTCTGCGCCCTCGTCAGCGACGTGACCGAGAGGCGTCGTGCCCGCGAGCGCCTCTCCCTGCTGAACGACGCGAGCCTGCACATCGGCAGCACCCTCGACATCGCACAGACCGCACGCGAACTCACCGAGGTGACCGTGCCCAGGCTCACCGACGTCGCCCGCGTGGACCTGCTGGAGGTCATTCTCAGAGGCGACGAACCCGCCCCGGGGCCGCTGGCCGGCCCCGTGCGGCTGCGCCGCATCGCGGAGATGACGCTGGCCGAGGGGGTCGCCACGACACAGCACACCGTCGGCGAGGCCGACGTCTACCTGGAGAACTCACCGGCCGCCCTGTGCCTGGCCACCGGCCGGTCCGCGCTGTACCGGACCAACGACGAACCGCCGATCCGCAGCTACATCGACCAGTCCCCCGAGCGGCAGGCGAAGGTCCGGCGGCTCGGGACGCACTCGTGGATGCTCCTCCCGATGAAAGCCAGGGGTACGACGCTCGGCGTGGTGTGGTTCACCCGCACCCGGGAGACCCCCGAGAGCTTCGGGGAGGACGACCTCTCCCTCGCCGAGGACGTGGTGGCACGGGCGGCGGTCTGCCTGGACAACGCCCGGCGCTTCGCCCGCGAACGCGTGGCGGCTCTCTCCCTGCAGCGCAACCTGCTGCCGCGGCGGATGCCGGAGCAGTCGGCGGTGGAGTCCGCCTCCCGCTACCTGCCCGCCGCACAGCAGACCGGCGTGGGCGGCGACTGGTTCGACGTGATCGGGCTCTCCGGAGCCAGGGTCGCGCTGGTCGTCGGCGACGTGGTCGGGCACGGCATCCTCGCGGCCGCCACGATGGGACGGCTGCGTATCGCCGTACGCACCCTCGCCGACGTGGACCTCGCCCCCGAGGAACTGCTCACCCGCCTCGACGACCTCGTCATCCGGCTGTCGGCGGAGTCCGGGGCCGACACGGAGCCGACCGGGGCGCAGGTCGCCGGGGACATCGGGGCCACCTGCCTGTACGCGGTGTACGACCCGGTCTCCAGGCGCTGCTCCATGGCGCTGGCCGGTCACCTGCCGCCGGCCGTCGTCGGCCCGGACGGCACCGCCGCGTTCCTGGACGTCCCCGTGGGCCCGCCGCTCGGACTGGGCGGGCTGCCGTTCGAACCGACGGACGTCACCCTCCCGGAGGGCAGCCTGCTCGCCCTCTACACCGACGGCCTGATCCATGCCCGCCACCGGGACATCGAGGAGGGACTCGACGCTCTGCGGGAGGCACTGGCCGCGCCGGCGGACTCGCTGGACGCGCTGTGCGACCACGCCGTACGCACGATGCTGCCCGAGCACCCCACCGACGACGCCGCCCTGCTCCTGGTGCGCCCCCGGACCCTGGACAGGCGCAGGATCGCCGTATGGGACGTGGACGCGGCGGCCGCCGCCGTGGCGCGGGTGCGCTCGGACACCGTCCGCGTCCTTGCCGAGTGGGGACTGGAGGAGGCCGCGTTCGTCACCGAACTGGTGGTCAGCGAACTGGTCACGAACGCCATCCGGTACGGCGCCCCGCCGATCCAACTGCGGCTGATCCACGACCGCATGCTGATCTGCGAGGTCTCCGACTCCAGCAGCACCGCACCGCATCTGCGGCGGGCCCGGGTGCTGGACGAGGGCGGCCGGGGCCTGCTGCTGGTCGCGCAGCTCACCGAGCGCTGGGGCACGCGGCACACGACGGCGGGCAAGACGATCTGGTGCGAGCAGCCCCTGGCCGCGGACGACGACCGGCTTACCGGGGGGTAGCCGCCGGCGCCGCGACCCGCCGCCGAGCGCGGCTCAGAACTCGTCCCACCACTTGTCGCCCTCCTCCCGCCGGTTGCCGGTGATCGCCGCCAGCGGCGGCAGCACGGCCGCGACCACGCACATCGCGACGGCCGCGGGCGCGGAGAGCGGGTAGACGACGGCGCCGGCCAGCACGAACAGCAGCACGGCGGAGCCCATCAGCAGGAAGTAGCGCCTCCGGCGCCGCGGCTGACTGCGCGGCACCCGGGGGTCCAGCCGGAAGCCGTGCAGACGGAAGCCCCGCATCCCTCCACGGTACGCCCGGGAGGGGGTGCGGGGCTTCCGCGCGGCCTGCGTGCCCGTACGGCCCGACTCGGCCCGCGGGCCGGCCCGCGGCTCAGACCGCGATCGCGACCTCCGAGAGGCCGCCCTGCCGGGCGACCACCGTGCGGTCGGCGGTGCCGCCGGGCACCAGGGCGCGTACGGTCCAGGTGCCCTCCGCCGCGTAGAACCGGAACTGGCCGGTGGCCGAGGTCGGCACCTCGGCGGTGAACTCGCCGGAGGCGTCCAGCAGCCGCACGTAACCGGTGACGGGCTCGCCGTCGCGGGTCACGGAGCCCTGGATGGTGGTCTCGCCGGCCTTGGCGGTGGCGGCGTCGGGGCCGCCTGCCGTGGCTCCGCACATGAGGTGGTTCCTTTCGTCGGTCTGCGCTGGGGCGGTGGGGCGGTGGGGCGGTCGGTCAGTCGTTGGCGCCCAGCTCGATCGGCACGCCGACGAGCGAGCCGTACTCGGTCCAGGAGCCGTCGTAGTTCTTGACGTTCGGCTGGCCCAGCAGCTCGTGCAGCACGAACCAGGTGTGCGCCGAGCGCTCGCCGATGCGGCAGTAGGCGATGGTGTCCTTGGCCAGGTCCACGCCCTCGCCCTCGTACAGCTCCTTCAGCTCGTCGTCCGACTTGAAGGTGCCGTCGTCGTTGGCCGACTTCGACCACGGGATGTTCCGCGCGGAGGGCACGTGCCCGGGCCGCTGCGACTGCTCCTGCGGCAGGTGCGCGGGGGCCAGCAGCTTGCCGGAGAACTCGTCGGGCGAGCGGACGTCGACGAGGTTGAGGGAGCCGATGGCGGCGACGACGTCGTCGCGGAAGGCGCGGATGGAGGTGTCCTGCGGCTTGGCCCGGTACTGCGTGGCCGGGCGCTGCGGCACCTCGGCGACCAGGTCGCGGGAGTCCAGCTCCCACTTCTTGCGGCCGCCGTCGAGGAGCCTGACGTCGCCGTGGCCGTAGAGCTTGAAGTACCAGTACGCGTAGGCGGCGAACCAGTTGTTGTTGCCGCCGTAGAGGACGACGGTGTCGTCGTTCGCGATGCCGCGCTCGGACAGCAGCTTCTCGAAGCCGGCCTGGTCGACGAAGTCGCGGCGCACCGGGTCCTGGAGGTCGCTCTTCCAGTCGATGCGGACGGCGTTCCTGATGTGGTTCTTGTCGTACGCGGCGGTGTCCTCGTCGACCTCGACGAGGACGACCTTCGGGTTGTCGAGGTTGGCCTCGACCCAGTCGGCGTCCACCAGGACGTCACTGCGGCTCATCTGCTTCTCCTCCGGAGCGCTGAGACGGGGGTACGGGCGGGTGTGCGCCGGGGCGCGGCGGGCAGGGCGGAGCGCCGGGCGCGTTGTGTGGGACAGCCGGGCGGAACGGTGCGGGGAGGCACGGCCCGGCTGGGGGCGGGAGCTGCGGACCCGGGCCCCGGTCAGGCGGTGCGACAGAGCATGGCGGCCACGCGGCACAGGTCGACGGCGCGCCGCTTGGTCAGGTGATCTGCCTGTCCCCTGGGACGGGGACCGCTCATCGAGCACAGCATGCCCCCGATCGTACGGAGGGACGTGCGCGTGTGTCACCGCTGTGTCGGATGATGAGACGACTTCGTCCGGATAGCGGGATGAGAGAGGGTGTGCCCGGGCCGCGCGCCGGGGCGCGGGAGGGCTGGCCGGGGCCGGGCTTCTGCGGTATGGACGCGGGGGTCTCAGCCTACGGACGCGGGGGCCCGGGCGGGCCGCTCAGTTGCGTGCCGAGCGCTCGTCGCCCAGCTCCACGTCCTCGCCGCCGCCCGTGACCACGATCCCGTCCTTCGTCACCTCGACGTCCGTCAGCCGTATGCCGGGCGGCAGGTCCTCGACCGTCCAGTTGTAGTCCATGCGGTCGCGGACGAAGTCCTCCAGGCCCGGCACGCCCCGGAGGTTGTCGACGTCGGTGGCGCGCAGCCGGATCGTGTCGCCGTCGACCACGCTCACCTCGCCGAACAGCGACTCCTCCAGCCGCTGCCCGAGGAAGCTCGCCCCGACCGTCGCCCGCACCTTGTCGTCGCCGGCCGCGTCCTTCCCGCCGTACGACACCTCCACCACCGGCAGCGCCGCCGAGACGTCCGCGTACGTGATCGTCACCGTGCCGTCGGCCCGGTCCGCCGTCGCGCGGTCCCAGTCGTCGCCCTCGATCCGCACCCCCGCCAGCTCGCCGCGCACGCCGTCCAGGCGCAGCGCCCGGCCGCCGCTGCCGACGGCGTCGATGCCGTCGATCCGCACGTCCACGGCCTCGAACTCGCGGGACATCACCTGGGTGAGGAAGGGGAACCCCTTGATGTCGATCTCGGGCCGCTTGGACAGCCCGTACTCCTTCTCGATGCGGTCCGCCGCGTCCGACTCCGCCAGCCGGAGCGCGATGCGGTCGGCGGCCACCGCGAGCACGCCGAGCACGACCAGCACCACCGCTGTGATCCTCAACGCGCGCATCGGCTCTCCGCCCCCCGGTCGGTCCTGCCCGAGAGCTTAGACAGGTGTTCGGCCCCGCACCCGCAGGTTGGCGGGAGCGGCGGCCGGTCTCCGGCACGGTCACGGATCAGAGCAGCGCCCGCCCGAGCAGGTGCACCGCCGGCACCGAGAGCGCGAGCGGCAGCGACACCCCGGCCGTCATGTGCACGAACCGCGACGGGTAGTCGTAGCTCGCCACCCGGACCGCGACGAGCACGCACACCCCGGCCGCCAGCCCCAGCAGCCCGCCCGCGGCGCCCAGGTCCGTGCCGAGCCCCACCGCCAGCCCGCCGGCCCCGGCCGCGGCGACGGCCGCGACGGGCGAGGCGTTCGGCGGCAGCGGCACCGCGCGCCCCAGCGTCCCGGCGGCCACCGCGACGGCGCCGGCGACCACGGCGTGCCGCTCGGCGGCGAGGTAGCCGGCGGCGAGGACGGCGAGGGCGGCGGCGGTGAGCGTGACGTTGAGGGCGGTGAGGCGCTCCTTGGGGGCGGTGGTGCTGCGCAGCTGGACGAGGGCGATGAGGAGGAACCAGCCGCCGAGGGCGCCGAGCGCGGCGACCGTGGCGTCGTCCTCGTCGACGGCGAGGACCGCGCCGGTCGCGGTGAGGCCGGCGGCGGCGGCCAGCGCGATGCCCTCGCGGGCGGGCCACATGCCGTTCAGCCGGAACCAGCCGGCGGCGGTGACGCCCTGCAGCAGGGCGACGGCGAGGGCGAGCCCGGGGCGTACGTCGAGCGCGGCGGCGACGGCGAGGAGGGCGGCGAGCACAGCGGTGAGCGCGGCGGGCTGCGGGCCGGGCGCTATGAGGACGGAGGTGCCCTCCTCGCGCAGCACCTCGGCGGGGGGCTTCGGCCGGCGGAGGGTGGGGGCGCCGTAGAGGGTGCCGGTCTCGGGGCCGCCGGGGCCGGGGAAGCCGGTTGCGGCGGCCCCGGGGGCTGGGGCGCGGCCGGCGGGGGGGACGTCGGGGTGGGGGTCCGCGGGGTCAGGGTGGGCGGAGGCGTGGCCGTGTGCGGCGCCGGGCTGGCCGCCTGCGGTGCCGGGGTGTCCGGTCGCGCCGGGGTGGCTGTCCGGGGCGGCGTGGGCCCCCGTCGTGGTGCCGGGGTGTCCGGTCGCGCCGGGGTGGCTGTCCGGCGCGGCGTGGGCCCCGGTTGCGGCGCCGTGGGCGCCCGCCGGGGCGCCGGGGTGGCCTGCGGCGCCGAGGTGCGGGTCCGCGGCGCCGGGGTGGCCTGCGCCCGGGGCCTGGGCCCCGGTGCCGCCGCGCTCCCAGCCGTCGGGCCACTGCGCGCTGTCCCCGTCCGCCGGGCCGTGGTCGGTGATCGGTGGCAGGTAGGCGGTCTGCTCGACGGCCGCCCCGCCGCCGGTGCCGCCGTGCGGCGCGGGGCCGCCGCCTGCCCCGGGACCGCCGTATCCGCCGGCGCCGTCGGCCGGCACCGGCGGGAGGTACGCGGTCTCGTCGACCGCCCCCGCCGCCCCCGCCGCCTGCGGCGGCCCGCCGTGCACCTGCGCCACCGCGCCCGCGCCGCCGTACGAGCCGTTGGCATACCCGGGGCCGTGCCCACCGTGCCGCCCCGCGCCCGCGCCGTCGAGGCCGCCGCCGTACGCCGCCGCGTGCCGGCCCGCGCCCGCGCCGCCGCCGTACGATCCGCCGGGTCCGCCCGACTGCCCCCCACCCGCGGGGACCTGACCGCCGCCGTCGTATCCCGGGCCGTGGCCGCCGCCGTACGCGTCCTGGCCGTACCCCGGGGCGTGCCCGGACGGTCCCGCACCACCGCCGTACGCGTCTCCGTACGGCCCCGCGTCCGGCACCGGCGGCAGGTACGACGTCTGCTGGGCCGCCGCCGACTCCTCGTGGAGGGCCATCCCCAGCTGCGTCTCCGGGCCGCCGTAGCCGTCGTCGCCCTGGCCGGCCGCCGGCGGGAACTGCGTGTGGCCGCTCGGGGCGCCGCCGGCCGGGGCACCCGCACCGCCGCCCGGGCCGGCGCCGTCGCGCTGCTCCTCGTCGTACGGCGCCCAGCCCGTGGGGGCCGACGGGGCCGCAGACCACGGCGGGGGGTCGTGTCTCTGGTCGCTCATCGTGCGCCTAGCCTCCCGCGAACGGGGGCAGGACCTCAACCGTCCCCCCGTCCGCCAGCGCCACCCCCGCGTGGTCCCGCGCCCCCACCGCCCGCCCGTCCACCAGGAACGAGCAGCGCGCCAGCACCTGCGCCAGCCCCTCCCCGTGCCGGCCCCGGGCCGCGGCCAGCGCCTCGGCCAGCGTGTCCGCCGCGTAGGGCTCCTCCGCCGTCCCGGCCGCGGCCTTGGCCGCCGCCCAGTACCGGATGGTGCCGTTGGCCGTCATGACGTGGCGCCCCTTTCGCGTCCGGCTCCCCGGTCCGGATTCCCGGTCCGGGAGTACGCCCCCATCATGCCCCTGGCGAAATCGTTGTCGCCCCGGGCAACCATCGACGTACGCTGCGGGCGTGCTCGTCCGCATCCTCCGCGCGCATCTGCGCCCGTACCGCCGGGACCTCGGCTGGGTCGTGGCGCTGCAGCTGGTGGCCACGCTGACGACGCTCTACCTCCCCACGCTCAACGCCGACATCATCGACCACGGCGTCATCCCCGGCGACAACGGCTACATCCTGCGCACCGGCGGCTGGATGCTCGCCTGCAGCGCGGTGCAGTTCTGCGCCGCGGCCGGCGCCGTGTTCTTCGGCGCCCGTACGGCCACCGCCCTCGGCCGCGACGTGCGCGCCGCCGTCTTCGACCGGGTGCAGTCCTTCTCCGCCCGCGAGATGGGCCGCTTCGGCGCGCCGTCGCTGATCACCCGCACCACCAACGACGTGCAGCAGATCCAGATGCTCGCCCTGATGACGTTCACGATGATGGTGACGGCGCCGATCATGTGCGTCGGCGGCGTCGTCATGGCGCTCAACCAGGACGTGCCGCTCACGTCCCTGCTGCTGGTCGTGGTGCCGCTGCTGGGCGTCGTCGTGGCGCTGATCGTGCGCCGCATGCGCCCGCTGTTCCGCAGCATGCAGAAGCGCATCGACGAGGTGAACCGGATCATGCGCGAGCAGATCACCGGCATCCGCGTCATCCGCGCCTTCGTCCGCGACGCGCACGAGCGGCGGCGCTTCGGCCGGGCGAACGCCGACCTGCGGGACGTGGGGGTACGGGCCGGGCGGCTGATGGCGCTGCTGTTCCCCACCCCGATGCTCGGGGTGAACCTGTCGAGCGTCGCCGTGGTCTGGTTCGCGGCCGGGCGGATCGACAGCGGCGCCATGGACGTCGGCGCGCTGACGGCGTTCCTGTCCTACCTGATGTACATCCTCATGAGCGTCATGATGGCCACGTTCATGTTCATGATGATCCCGCGCGCGGAGGTCTGCGCCGAGCGCATCCAGGAGGTGCTGGACACCGAGTCCTCCGTCGTCCCGCCGGCCGCCCCCGTGCCCGCGGCGGCCGAGCCGCGCGAGCGCGGCCGGCTGGACGTCCGGGGCGTCGGGTTCCGCTACCCGGGCGCGGAGGAGCCGGTGCTGAAGGACGTCGACCTGGCGGCCCGCCCCGGGCGTACGACGGCGGTCATCGGCAGCACCGGCAGCGGCAAGTCCACGCTGCTGGCGCTGGTGCCGCGGCTGTTCGACGCCACGGCGGGCAGCGTCGCCGTCGGGGGCGTGGACGTACGGGACCTGGACCCGGCGGCGCTGGCGCGGGCCATCGGCTACGTACCGCAGCAGCCGTACCTGTTCAGCGGCACCGTCGCCTCCAACCTCCGCTACGGAAAGCCCGACGCCACCGAGGACGAGCTGTGGGACGCGCTGCGCGCCGCGCAGGCCGCGGACTTCGTCGCGGCCATGGACGGCGGCCTCGACGCGCCCGTCGCGCAGGGCGGCTCGAACGTCTCCGGCGGCCAGCGGCAGCGCCTCGCGATCGCCCGCGCGCTGGTGCACCGGCCGGACATCTACCTCTTCGACGACTCCTTCTCCGCCCTCGACTACGCCACGGACGCCGCCCTGCGCGCGGCGCTCGCGCGCCGGCTGGGGGACGCGACGGTCGTGATCGTCGCCCAGCGGGTCGCCACGATCCGCGACGCGGACCGGATCGTGGTCCTGGACGCGGGCCGGGTGGCCGGGACGGGGATGCACGCGGAGCTGATGGCGGCGAACGAGACGTACCGCGAGATCGTGCTCTCGCAGCTGACCGAGAAGGAGGCCGCGGCATGAGCACGCCGGGGAAGGGCCCGGGTGCGGGGCCGGGGTCCGGGCCGGGGCCCGGTCCGCGCCCCGGGGGCGGGCCCATGCGCATGTTCAGCGGCCCGCCCGTGGAACGCTCCATCGACTTCCGCGGCTCCGCCCTCCGCCTGCTGCGCACCCTGCGCCCCGACCGCACCCTGATCTGGGCCGTCCTCGCCCTCGGCGCCGGCAGCGTCGCGCTCGTCGTCGCCGGCCCCAAGCTCCTCGGCCACGCCACCGACCTCGTCGTGGCGGGCGTCTACGGCGACCGGGTGGACACCGGCTCCGCCCGCCCCACCGACGGCATCGACTTCGACGCCGTCGGCGTGACGCTGCTGTGGGCGGCCCTCGTCTACGTCGCCGCGTGGGGACTCGGGCTCGTCCAGGCGCGGCTGACGGCCGTGATCGTGCAGCGGGCGGTGTTCCGGCTGCGCGAGGAGGCGGAGGCCAAGCTGTCGCGGCTGCCGCTGTCGTACTTCGACCGCAACCAGCGCGGCGAGATCCTCTCCCGGACGACGAACGACATCGACAACGTCGGGCAGTCGCTGCAGCAGACCATGGGCCAGATCGTGACGTCGCTGTTGACGATCGCCGGGGTGCTGGCGGTGATGTTCTGGATCTCGCCGCTGCTCGCGGTGGTCGCGCTGGTGACCGTGCCGCTGTCGATCACCGTCGCGACCCGGGTGGGCAAGCGGGCGCAGCCGCAGTTCGTGGCGCAGTGGGCGGCCACGGGCAAGCTGAACGCGCACATCGAGGAGATGTACACCGGCCACTCGCTCGTCCGGGTCTTCGGCCGCCGCGACGAGGCCGCGGAGACCTTCCGCGAGGAGAACGACGAGCTGTTCCGCGCCGGCTACCGGGCGCAGTTCATCTCCGGCCTGATCCAGCCGGCGATGATGTGCATCGGCAACCTCAACTACGTCCTGGTCGCCGTCGTCGGCGGTCTGCGGGTCGCCTCCGGGGCGCTGTCGATCGGCGACGTGCAGGCGTTCGTGCAGTACTCGCGGCAGTTCAGCCAGCCGCTGGGGCAGATCGCGTCGATGGCGAACCTGGTGCAGTCGGGCGTCGCGTCGGCGGAGCGGGTCTTCGAGCTGCTCGACGCCGACGAGGAGGAGCCGGACGCCGAGCGGCCGGCCCGCCCGGCGGCACCGGTGCGGGGGGAGGTGGCGTTCGAGGGCGTCTCGTTCTCGTACGACCCGGAGAAACCCCTGATCGAGGACCTGTCGCTGGCGGTGCGCCCGGGCCAGACGGTGGCGATAGTCGGCCCGACGGGGGCGGGGAAGACCACGCTGGTGAACCTGCTGATGCGGTTCTACGAGGTGGCGGGCGGCCGGATCCTGCTGGACGGCGTGGACGTGGCGGAGATGAGCCGCGAGGAGCTGCGGGCGCAGATCGGGATGGTGCTGCAGGACACCTGGCTGTTCGGCGGCACGATCGCGGAGAACATCGCGTACGGGGCACCGGCGGACACCCCGCGGGACAGGATCGTCGCCGCGGCGAAGGCCACCCACGTCGACCGCTTCGTACGGACCCTCCCGGACGGCTACGACACGGTGCTCGACGGGGAGGGCGCGGGGGTCTCGGCGGGCGAGAAGCAGCTGATCACCATCGCCCGGGCGTTCCTCGCGGAA
Source organism: Streptomyces sp. CNH099 (assembly GCA_000514715.1). GTDB lineage: Bacteria > Actinomycetota > Actinomycetes > Streptomycetales > Streptomycetaceae > Streptomyces > Streptomyces synnematoformans. Next base: position 292,095 of record AZWL01000006.1, read on the forward strand.
CCGGCGATCCTGGTGCTGGACGAGGCGACCAGCTCGGTGGACACGCGCACGGAGGTGCTGATCCAGCACGCGATGGCGGAGCTGCGCACGGGCCGCACGAGCTTCGTGATCGCGCACCGGCTGTCCACGATCCGCGACGCGGACGTGATCCTGGTGATGGAGGCGGGCAGCATCGTGGAGCAGGGCACGCACGAGGAACTGCTGGCGGCGGAGGGCGCGTACGCGCGGCTGTACCAGGCGCAGTTCGCGGAGCCGGTCGCAGAAACGATCTAGGTCATCCGTTCGGGTGGACTCCGTCCCGGACCGATGATCTGCCCGGCGCCGGCGGGCGAGACTGGCCGCGACCTGGAAGGGGGTGCACCATGACGCTTATGGCAGAGCACACGGCACGCGCATCGCAGATGACGGTCGAGGAGTTCGAGGAGATCGCCAAGGCTGCCGAGAAGCTGAACGACACCGTCAGGTTCGAGTTCATCAACGGACGGATCGGGGCCAAGGGCGTGCCGGACGGAGATCACAACGAGATGGTCGGCTGGCTGCTGGAGCGGTGTATCCAGAGCGGGAACGGCCTGCGGCCGTATACGAGCGACCTCGGTCTCGAAGTCGACGAGTACAGCAGCGGCCGTGCACGACCGGATCTTGCGTTCGCCCCGGCGGGCAGTTTCGCCGGGCAGGGCGACTGGGCCGATCCCGATCCGCTCGTGATGATCGTTGAGGTGACCTCGTACGACTCGGACACCAACCGGCGGGACCGTCAGGACAAGCCTGCCGCGTACGCGGTCGTCGGCATTCCGGTCTACCTGCTCATCGATCGCGATGCGTGCACCCTGACCGTGTACTGCGACCCCTCTTCACATGGCTACCGTGACATCCACTCGGTCGAGTTCGGCGCCAGGGTCACCCTTCCGAAGCCGGTAGGGATCGAACTCGACACCGAGGAACTCAAGAACTACGTCCGCTGACCGCCTCCGCCACCCACGCGGCGATCCGCCGCAGCAACTCATCACCCGCCGCGTTCTCCGCGTGGCCGAAGTCCTCCTCCAGCCACAGCTCCGCCGCGCCCGGGGCCGCCGCCGCGGCCAGCGCACGCGGGTGGTCCAGGGGGAAGTAGCCGTCCCGGGTGCCGTGGACGACGAGCAGGGGCACCGGGGCGATCAGGGGGACGGCGGCGGTGGGGGAGAGGGGGTCGGGGTTCCAGCGGCGGTGGTGGACGCGGGTGTGCAGGGCGAGGCGGGAGACCGCGCGGCCCGCCCGGCGCTCGACGATCCAGTGCAGCCGCCGCATGGGCGCCGTGCCGCGGTAGTACCAGCGGGCCGGCGAGCTGACGGACACGACGGCGTCCGCGTACGGGGCCGTGCGCCCCCCGCGCCCGCGTCCGTCCCCGTGCGCCGGTCCGCGGTACAACGCGCCGTGCCGCAGCACCACCGACCCGCCCATCGAGAACCCCACCGTCGCCACCCGCCCGTGCCCCAGCGACCGCGCCCACGCCACGGCCGCCGCCAGGTCCAGCACCTCCCGGTCCCCGACCGTCGACCGCCCGCCGGACCCCCCGTGCCCGCGGAACGAGAACGTCACCACCCCCGCACGCTGCGCGAACACCGCCGCCGCCCGCCGGATCGCCGGCCGCTCCAGGGCGCCCGTGAAGCCGTGCGCCACCACGACCGCCGGGCCGCCGGGGCCCGGCCCCGGCTCGTACGCCGCCGCGATCGGCACCCCGTCCGCGGCGCGCAGCCACGCCGTGTGCGACGGCGGTGCCGGGGGCGGGACGGCCGGGGAAGGACGCGGTGCGGGGTCTCGCCGGTCGGACGAAGCCTCGGAGGTGGCGCTCATGTGGGCTATTCTGTCCTCTGAAGGATCCGGGCAAGGTTGCCCCCGGGTCCTTTTGTGCGTATCTGCACCCTTTGAGGAGGCCGAAGCAATGGGCGAACGCAGAGGCAGAGCTGAGACCCCGACGACCGCGATCAACGCCGCCGCCGCGCGCCGGGAGGTGCGCCCGTGAGTTCTCTGCTGCTTCTGACGAACGCCCTGCAGCCCTCCGCCGAGGTGCTCCCCGCCCTCGGCCTGCTGCTCCACAACGTCCGGGTGGCGCCCGCCGAGGGCCCCGCCCTGATCGACACCCCCGGCGCCGACGTGATCCTCGTCGACGGCCGCCGCGACCTGCCGCAGGTGCGCAGCCTCTGCCAGCTGCTGCACTCCACGGGCCCCGGCTGCCCGCTGATCCTCGTCGTCACGGAGGGCGGGCTCGCCGCCGTCACCGCCGAGTGGGGCGTGGACGACGTCCTGCTGGACACCGCGGGGCCGGCCGAGGTCGAGGCGCGGCTGCGGCTGGCGCTGGGCCGGCAGCAGCTGCCCGCGGACGACAGCCCCACCGAGATCCGCAACGGCGACCTGACGGTGGACGAGGCCACGTACAGCGCGAAGCTCAAGGGGCGGGTGCTGGACCTGACCTTCAAGGAGTTCGAGCTGCTGAAGTACCTCGCGCAGCACCCGGGCCGGGTGTTCACCCGGGCCCAGCTGCTGCAGGAGGTCTGGGGCTACGACTACTTCGGCGGCACCCGCACCGTCGACGTGCACGTGCGGCGGCTGCGGGCGAAGCTGGGCCCGGAGAACGAGTCGCTGATCGGTACGGTACGCAACGTCGGCTACCGCTTCGTCGTGCCGGACAAGGCGGAGAAGAAGGCCGAGAAGAAAGCCGAGGCGCAGACCGAGCGGCAGGCCGGGAGGCAGGGGACGGCGGAGCCGGAGGGCGCGGCGCAGGAGTCCCGCCGCTCCCGTACGTAGCCGCCCCGAGCCGTGGCCAGGGCTTGACGGCGCGGGGTAGTGCGCCGGGTCATCACGCGTAGACTTGCGCCGTGGCCAAGGTGACGCGGGACGACGTGGCACGACTGGCGGGCACCTCGACCGCGGTCGTGAGCTACGTCATCAACAACGGACCCCGGCCGGTCGCCCCGGCCACCCGGGAGCGGGTGCTCGCGGCGATACGGGAGCTCGGCTACCGCCCGGACCGCGTGGCCCAGGCCATGGCCTCCCGGCGTACGGACCTCATCGGCATGATCGTGCCGGACGCCCGGCAGCCGTTCTTCGGCGAGATGGCGCACGCGGTGGAGCAGGCGGCGTCCGAGCGCGGAAAGATGGTCCTCGTCGGCAACTCCGACTACCTCGACGACCGCGAGGTCCACTACCTGCGGGCCTTCCTCGGCATGCGCGTCTCCGGGCTGATCCTCGTCAGCCAGGGCCCGAGCCCGGCCGCGGCGGCGGAGATCGACGCCTGGGACGCCCGGGTGGTGCTCATGCACGAGCGCCGGGACCAGCCGGAGGACCTGGTCGTCGTCACCGACGACGTCGGCGGCGCCCGGCTGGCGACGAGCCACCTGCTGGAGCACGGCCACGCGTACGTGGCCTGCCTCGGCGGCGTCGAGACCACCCCGACCACCGGCGACCCGGTCACCGACCACGTCGAGGGCTGGCGCGTCGCGATGCGCGCGGCCGGCCGCGCCACGGAGGGCCGGCTCTTCCAGTCCCCGTACAACCGCTACGACGCCTACCAGCTCGGCCTGAAGCTCCTCGCCGGCCCGGACCGCCCGCCGGCCCTCTTCTGCGCCACCGACGACCAGGCGATCGGCCTGCTCCGGGCGGCCCGCGAACTGCGCATCGACGTCCCGGGCGAGCTGGCGGTGGCGGGCTTCGACAACGTCAAGGAGGCCGGCCTGACGGACCCGCCCCTGACGACGGTCGCCTCCGACCGCCCGGCGATGGCCCGCGCGGCGGTCGACCTGGTCCTGGACGAAACCCCCCTGGCCACCCGCCGCGAACGCCTGAAGCAGTTCCCCTCCCACCTGGTCACCCGCCGCTCCTGCGGCTGCCCGTAGCGGGCGCCCCGGGCGTCAGCTCCGCCCCGGCGGACGTCTGGGCTGAGCCCGCACGCACTTCCCCGCCCCGGCGTCACGCGGGGGCGGCGAGCGGCGGGTGCTCCAGCAGGCGGGGCTTGTACTCGACCATCTGGGTGCGGCCGTCGAAGGTGCGGTGGTCGGTCATGTCGAGGGCGACGTCCGGATAGCCGTCGTAGATGCGTTCCGCGCCCGTGGCCCCGGTGATCACCGGGAACATCACGACCCGGAAGCGGTCGACGAGTCCGGCCCGTAGCAGGGACCGGCACAGGCTCAGGCTGCCGATCGTGCTGAGGAGTCCCGAGCCGCTCGCCTTCATGGCGCGGACCGCCTCGACGGCGTCGTCGCGGACGAGCGTGGTGTTGGCCCACTTCAGCGGTTCCTCAAGGGAGGAGGAGAACACCACCTTGGCCGCTCGCGTCAGCTCGTCGAGGGACGCCTCCTCTTCGGGCCTGAACTCGTCCTGGCCGTTCGGGACCGCGCCGGTGACGAAGTCCGACATCTTGCGGTAGGTGGTCGCTCCCATCAGGAGGGTGGACTCGGGCTGCTCGCCGAGCCACGCGAAGTACTCCGGGCCCTCAAGGCCCCAGAACCCGGGCCATCCCTCTCCGGACGCGTAGCCGTCGAGGGAGGTGATGAAGTCGACGAGAAGCTCCGACATGGCGGTGTCCTTTCCTGGGGCGTCACCAGTCCTGACCCGCCGGGAGCCGCGAACTCATCGATCGCGCCACCAACCGTCTCGGGGCCGCCCCGTCGAGAGGGCGGCTTTATATCGGGCATACACGGTTTTACTTCGCTTCTTACGTCCGTCTCAGACGCCTCTCAGAATCCCGGTGGATCGTCGAAGGCATGACGGAGCACACATACCGCACCAGCACCCAGCCCGACTTCATCGCCGGCCGCGACGGGGTCCTGCCCGCCGGCCCGGCGGGTGCCGGGCATCCGCCCCAGAACCCGGCTGCCGGCGGCGCCGGCGGGCACGGCGGGTTCGGCTCGCCGCCGGCGCCGCCCACCGGGCCCCCGCCGCGCAGGCGGGCCAAAGGGCCCGCCGGGCTGCTCGTGGCCGCGGCGGTCGTCGCCGCCGTCGTCGGGGGCGGCAGTGCCGCGCTCGTCGCGGGGGTGACCGACTCGTCCGGTACGGGCGGCGGCAGCGTCGCCGGCGCCGCCAGCGGGACGCAGGTGTCCGCCGGGAGCAAGGGCACCGTCGCCGGTGTCGCCGAGGCGGTGAGCCCCAGCGTCGTGGAGATCCAGGCCGCCGGGACCGCCGGGCAGGCGACCGGGTCCGGGGTGGTCGTCAGCAAGGACGGCGAGATCCTCACCAACAACCACGTCGTCGCCGGTGCCCAGCAGGTGCAGGTCACCTTCCACGACGGCTCCACCGCCGCCGCCGAGGTCGTCGGCACCGACCCCGACCTCGACATGGCCCTGATCAAGGCGCAGGGCAAGAGCGACCTCAAGCCCGCCGTCCTCGGCGACTCCGACTCCCTCCGGGTCGGCGACGAGGTCGTCGCCATCGGTTCCCCCGAGGGCCTCAGCGGCAGCGTCACCAGCGGCATCGTCTCCGCGCTCGACCGCGACGTGACCGTCGAGAAGGAGCCGGAGCAGCAGCGGGGCGGCGGGGAGTGGCCGTTCGGCTTCGGCGGCGGGCAGTACAACGGGCGGCTCGGGTCGCAGACGACCACGTACCAGGCCATCCAGACCGACGCCTCCCTCAACCCGGGCAACTCCGGCGGCGCGCTCGTCGACATGCAGGGCCGGATCGTCGGCATCAACTCGGCGATGTACGCGCCGCAGGACGGCTCCTCCGCCGGCAGCGTCGGGCTCGGTTTCGCCATACCCGTCAACGATGTGAAGCAGATCCTCCACGACCTCAGGAACAATTGAGGCCGTGACCGAGCAGCAGCAGCGCATCCTGATCGTCGACGACGAGCCGGCCGTACGCGAGGCGCTGGAGCGCAGCCTCGCCTTCGAGGGCTACGGGACCGAGTCGGCCGTCGACGGTCTCGACGCCCTCGACAAGGCCGCCTCGTACCGCCCCGACCTCGTCGTCCTGGACGTGCTCATGCCGCGCATGGACGGGCTGACCGCCGCCCGCCGGCTGCGGGCGGCGGGCGACAAGGTGCCCATCCTCATGCTCACCGCCCGCGACACCGTCGGCGACCGCGTGACGGGGCTCGACGCGGGCGCCGACGACTACCTCGTCAAGCCGTTCGAGCTGGACGAGCTGTTCGCCCGCATCCGCGCCCTGCTGCGCCGCCGCGCCTACGCCGAAGCCGAAGGCGGCGAGCAGCCCGGCACGGCCACGACGCTGGAGTTCGGCGACCTGCGGATGGACCTCGCCGCCCACGAGGTCACCCGCGGCGGCCGGCCGGTGGAGCTGACCCGCACCGAGTTCACGCTGCTGGAGCTGTTCCTCAGCCACCCGCGGCAGGTGCTCACCCGGGAGCAGATCCTCAAGGCGGTCTGGGGCTTCGACTTCGAGCCCAGCTCCAACTCCCTCGACGTGTACGTCATGTACCTGCGCCGCAAGACGGAGGCCGGCGGCGCCCCCCGGCTGGTGCACACGGTGCGCGGCGTCGGCTACGTCCTGCGGGCCCCCGAGGGCGACGCCGGGAGCGCCGGGGGCGCCGGGGGCGGCGGGGCCCGCCCGGGCGCCGGCAGGTGACCTCCCGCTTCGGCCGGCTGCCGCTGCGCTCGCGGCTGGCCCTGCTCACCGCCGCCGCGGTGGCGGTGGCGGTGGCGGCGTGCGCCGTGGCGGCCTGGTTCCTGGTCCGCGCGCAGCTGCTGTCGTCGCTCGACGAGGAGCTGGACAAGACGCAGCCGGCGACGCGGATCCAGTTCGAGAACGGCAGGATCCGGTGCCCGCAGTCGGTGCCGGAGAACACCGGGCCGTTCACCGCCACCGGGCCGACGGTGCAGCTCGTGCTCGCCGACGGCGACCGCTGCTACCAGGACGGCGAGCAGCTCGTCGACGTGCAGGAGCAGGACACCCGGGTGGCCGCGGGCGAGCTGGCCTGGACGGCGCACAACACGACCGCCGACGACGGCACCGAGTACCGCGTCCTCACCCGCCCGGCGCCGCGGCTGCCGGGCGTCGCGTACACCGTGGGCCGCCCCCTCAGCGAGGTCACCGACCCCCTCGACACCCTCGCCCTCGTCCTCACGCTGCTCGCCGCCGGCGGCGTCGTGGCCTCCGGCGTCGCCGGGGTGGCGCTCGCCCGCGCCGGGCTGCGGCCCGTGGAGCGGCTCACGCACACCGTCGAGCACATCGCCCGCACCGAGGACCTCTCCGTCGAGATCCCCGTCGAGGGCGACGACGAGATCGCCCGGCTGTCCCGCTCGTTCAACGCCATGACCGCCGCCCTCGCCACCTCCCAGGACCGGCAGCAGCAGCTCATCGCCGACGCCGGGCACGAGCTGCGCACGCCGCTGACCTCGCTGCGTACGAACATCGAGCTGCTCGCGCGCAGCGAGGAGTCCGGCCGCGGGCTGCCGCCGGGCCAGCGCCGGGAGCTGCTGGAGTCGGTCACCGCGCAGATGACCGAGCTGGCCGCCCTCATCGGCGACCTGCAGGAGCTGTCCCGCCCGGACGCGGCGCCGGACCGGGCGCAGCTGGCGGTCGTGGCGCTGGACGACATCGTGGCGCGGGCGGTGCGGCGGGTGCGGCTGCGGGCGCCGGAGGTGCGGATCGCGGTGGAGCAGGCGCCCTGGTACGTACGGGCCGAGCCCGCGGCGCTGGAGCGGGCCGTGGTCAACCTGCTGGACAACGCGGTGAAGTTCTCGCCCCCCGGCGGCAGCGTCGAGGTCTCCCTCGGCGGCGACGGGCTGCTGCGGGTGCGCGACCACGGGCCGGGGATCCCGGAGGCGGAGCTGCCGCACGTGTTCGAGCGGTTCTGGCGCTCGCCGTCGGCGCGCAGCCGGCCGGGCAGCGGGCTCGGGCTGTCGATCGTGGCCCGTACGGTGCAGCAGGCCGGCGGCACCGTGGTGCTGCGCCGGGCGGACGGCGGCGGGACGGAGGCGCTGCTGCGGCTGCCGGGGGCGCCGGAGCCGCCGCCGGGGTCCTTATCGGCGATACGCGGGCGGGGGCGCCCGGCGGAGCCGGACTGACCGGAGACCGGCTCCCCCGGCCGCTGCTCAGGAGTGCCGGTGGTAGGCCTTGTTGGCGATGAGCCAGCGGCCGTCGGTGCGGACCAGCAGGAAGACGTCGGTGAACCGGGCCGCGCCGTGCGCGAGCGTCATGGTTGCGGTCGCGACGGTGCCGTGGACGTCGACGGCGTCGACGCGGCGGGAGCGGGCCGGCTCGTCCGGGGCCGGCCGGCCGGGGAAGAGGGTGCAGTACTCGTCGAGGGACCAGGAGACGAACGCGTCGTCGCGGATTCCCTCGATGCGGGCGCTGGGCAGGAAGGCGTCGCGGAAGTGGGCGGGGTCGCCGGTGGCGTGTCCGCGGACGTAGGCGCGGAGCGGTTCGAGTGCGGCGTCCGCCACGCCGGGGGCCGTGGCCGCGGCGGCGATGTCGGCTTCGGCGCGGGCGGGATCGTCGTCCAGACCGCCGGCGCTGCGCAGCGGGGCGGGGGACGCGGCGGCGAGCAGGGCCATGTCCTTGGCGAGCGCACCGATGGTGAACTCGGCGGCGGCCGTGCCCGGCGGGTCGGTGAGGAAGGGGCGCTTGCGGGCCACGAGCCCGCCGAGCTGCCCGAGTTCGAGGATGTCCAGCACCTCGTCGCGCGGCAGGCCGAGAGCGTCGGCCTGCCGCAGTGAGTCACCGAGCGCGAGGACGGCGCCGGCGAGGCTGTGGTTGGCGACCAGCTTGAGCGCGGCGGCCGCGGAAGCGCCGTCGACGGGCCGCACGGTGCCCAGCGCCTCCAGTACGGGCCGCGCCCGGTCGAGCGCGTCCTGCTCCGCGGCGGCGAGAATCCGCAGCCCGCCGGTGGCGACGGCCGGCACGGAGCCGAGCACGGGCGCGTGGACGTAGGACGGACCGAGCCGCCGGGCCAGCTCCGCCGCTTCGGCGGGGGCGACGGTGCCGGTGTTGAGCACGATCGTGTCGCTTCGCAACGAGGCGCGCACCGTGTCGAGGACCTGCCGGCAGGCCGGCCCGTCGAACAGCGCCAGGAGTACGAGGCCGGCCTGCGACACGGCGTCGTTCGGATCGGCGGTCGTCCTGACGGTGTCCGGCGTACGCCCGGAACGTGTCCAGCCGACGACGTCCCGGCCCTGGGCGGCCAGTCGGGTCGCGATCGCCGTGCCCATGCGCCCCAGACCGAGGACGGCGACCGTGTGCGGTGTGGTCATGCGCCCCAGAATGGTGCACCCGAAGGACTGCGACAAGCGCAGGCTGCGCAGGTCAGCCCTGCGGAACTCGCATAGCCGACGGTAGGGTGGCAGCGTGGACCTGGCGGTGTGGCGAACCTTCGTGACCGTGTGCCGGCTCGGTTCGCTGACGGCCGCGGCCGCCGAGCTGCACCACACGCAGTCGGCCGTCTCCCGGCAGGTCACCGGGCTGGAGCGGGAGCTGGGTGTGCCCCTGCTGGAGCGGCACCCGCGCGGCGTACGGCCGACGCCCGCCGGCGAGGAGTTCCGGCACCACGCCCTCGCGGTGCTCCACGAGGCCGACCGCGCCGTACGCGCCGCCCGGGAAGCCGGCGACGGGGCGTTCAGCCGGCCGCTGACCGTCGGCGCGACGCCCTCCCTCGCCGCGGGGATCGTGCCCGAGGCCGTCCGGGCCCTGGTGCAGCAGGACGCGGCCGTCCGGTGGAGCCTGCTCCCCGGCATGAGCACGCAGCTCCACCAGCGGGTGGCCACCGGCGATCTCGACATCGCCGCCGTCACCGACGCGCCCCCGGGGCTGCCCCACGACCCCGGGGTCACACGCCGGTTCCTGGGGCTGGACGCCATGGTCGTCGCGCTGCCCGCCGACCACCCGCTGGCCGGACACGGCCCGGTCCACATCCGGACGCTGGCGGCCCAGAGCTGGGTGGAGGACAACGACGGCTCGGCGGCACTGCTGTCCCAGCACGCCGCCCGCGCCGGAGTCACCGCCCGCATCGACCTCACCGCGGCCGACCTCCCCGGCAAGCTGGCACTGGTCGCGACCGGCCACGCCATCGCGCTGATACCCGGTGTGCTGACGCGCGCGCTGCGGCCGGACGTCACCGCGGTGGGCCTCGTCGACCCCCCGACCCGCGGCATCTACGCGATCACGCCCCGCCGCGCCCCCCACCCCTGCGCGGCGCCCCTCCGCGACCGGCTGGCCACCGCCTTCGCCGCCCTCGTCCCGCCCCGCACGGGCCACGAGCCGGCCGGGACGGAGACCCCGTAGCCGCACCGCGGCGACGACCCGGAGAAACCACTCGCGGCAACCGCAAGGGTGAGCGGGCTCCGCCCGGCCGTACCGGGGCGGGAATCGAAGGACATGCCTCCTTCGGGTGACGGTGCCGCGGGGTGCTGACCGGCTGGGGTATCTCTGTCGTTCCAGACGCCCGGCGCCCCGCCCCGCGCCCACGCTTACAGAGGAGAGACCCCCATGACCGTCCGGCCCCTCGCCGCCCTCCTGGCCGCCACCGCCGCCGGTGTGCTGCTGCCGCTGGCCGCTTCTGCAGCCGGCACGGCCGCCGGCACCGCCGCCGCGCGCCCGCTGCCCGAGCCGTTCGACGCCACGCACCTGCGGCTGACGACGAAGTACGTCAACGCCGTCGACCGCGCCAAGGGCGGCCTGACCTACCTGAACTGCGACCCCGTCGGCGGCACGCACCCCGCGGCGGAGTCGGCCTGCACGGACCTCGCGGCGGTCGACGGGCGGTTCGAGGACCTGGGCGACAAGAAGGGCGCGTGCACCATGCAGTACGAGCCGGTCGAGCTGCGCGCCGCCGGCACCTGGCGCGGCAAGCCCGTGGACTACGTCTCCGAGGTCTTCCCCAACCCGTGCCTGGCGGACCTCGCGACCGGCGGGAACGTGTTCCACTTCTGAGTCACGTCCCGCCGGCCGCGGCCCGCGCCGGCCGGCGGGTCCTACTCCACCACCGTGATCCGGTCCGCCGCCGGCGGCGCCAGCGGGCTGTCCGCGCTGGAGTTCGCCGTCAGGTGGTCCGCGAGCGCCGCCAGGTCGTCCCCGCCGACCAGCGGGTCCGTGCCCTCGGCGAGGGTGGGGAAGCCGTCGCCGCCGCCGGCGAGGAACGAGTTGACGGCGACCCGGTACGTGGCCGCCGGGTCCAGCGGCTGTCCGTCGAGCCGGACCGAGCCGGCGACGACGCGGTCGGCGCCGGACTTCGTCAGGTCCAGGGTGTAGGTGAGCCCGGCGGACGGCTGCAGGATCTTCGGCGAGTCCTCGTTGGCGCCGCTGACCTGCTCCCGCAGCACCTGCAGCAGCTGCTCGCCGGTGAGGCTCGTCAGGTTCACGGTGTTCGAGAACGGCTGGACCGTGAAGCCCTCCCCGTACGTGACGACCCCGTCGCCCTCGGCGCCGGACGCCGCGTACGTGAGGTCCGCGCGGATCCCGCCGGGGTTCATCAGCGCCAGCTGCGCCCCCGCGTCGAGGGTCCGCGCGTGGGCGAGCTGCGCGTCCGCGATGAGGTCGCCGAGCGGCGACTCGGTGCCGCCGCGCGGCACGTCGCCGGAGACGTGGCCGATGGGCTCGGCGGCGACCGGCTCGGCGAGCGCGTTCCACTCCTCGATCAGCGCGGTCATGTCCGGGGCCTTCGGCTGGTCGCGGTGCACGACGTGGTTGGCCGCGTGCGGCAGCCGCGTCGCGGTGCGCACGATGTCGCCGCTGCGGCGGTCGTACGTCAGCACCGTCTCGGTGTAGAGCCGGCCGAAGGACGAGGCGGAGGTGACGCTGCGCGGCCTGCCCTCCGGGTCGGGGATGGTGCAGGCGTACGGCTGGTGGGTGTGCCCGGTGACGAAGGCGTCGACGCTCGCCGTGGTGCCCTGGGCGATCTCGGCGACCGGGCCGGAGATGCCGGCGCCCGGGGCGGGGCTGTCGCAGTCGTAGTTGTACGCGCCGCCCGCCGAGTCAGCCGGGGAGCCGCCCTCGTGGACGAGCGCGACGATGGACTCCACGCCCTGCCGCCGCAGTTGCTTCGCGTACCGGTCGAGGGTCTCGATCTCGTCGTGGAACGCCAGCCCCCTGACGCCCTCGGCGGAGACGATGTCGGGGGTGCCCTCCAGCGTCACGCCGATGAAGCCGATCTTCACGCCCCGCTTCTTCCACACGTACACCGGGTCGAGGACCGGCTCGCCGGTCTTCTCGTCGGTGACGTTGGCGGCGAGGTACGGGAACGCGGCGCCCTCGTAGGTGCGGCCGTCGGTGTAGCAGCCGTCCTCGGGGTGGCAGCCGCCGTCCGCCAGGCGCTGCAGCTCGGCGCGGCCCTCGTCGAACTCGTGGTTGCCGACGCCCGCGACGTCGAGGCCGAGGCCGTTCATGGCCTCGACGGTGGGCTCGTCGTGGAAGAGGCCGGAGATGAGCGGGCTGGCGCCGACGAGGTCGCCGGCGGCGGCGGTGACGGAGTAGCGGTGGCCCTCGCGGGCGTCGCGCAGCGAGGTGGCGAGGTACTCGACGCCGCCGGCGGCGATCTCCTCCGTCGAGCCGTCCGGCTGGAGTTCGGTGACCCGGCCGGAGGAGCCCTGCGGGGGTTCGAGGTTGCCGTGGAAGTCGTTGAAGGACAGCAGTTGCACGTCCACGGTCCGCCCGTGCCCGTGTCCGTGCCCGTGGCCGCGGCCCGTGCTGTCCGCGCCCGCCGGCTGCGCGGCCGCGAAGAGGCTCCCCGCCACGGCCACCGCGGCGGCCGCCGCCGCGGTCCTGCGCATCCTGCGCGTCGTACGAACCCTGCCTGCCCGCTGTGTTCTTCGAGACCTCAGCATGAACGCCCCCTCGGCGCGACGCGGAAACACCGCTCGGCAGCTTACGGTCGACGCGCGTAGCCCGTCTTCAACACAGACTGAACGATTCCCAAAGCCCACCTGGCGTACTACTGGCCTTAGGCTCTCCTCCATGAGGGAGTCCGGGACGACCGAAACGGGGAAGCCGCGCGGCAGGCGCATCGACGTGCTCGACGAGCTGACGCCGTCGGAGTCGCACGCGGTGCTCGGCATCATCGACGCCGCCGCCGAGGCAGACGGCCGCCAGGCCGTCTCCGAGCAGGGCCGGCTCACCCTGCGCAGAGGCCGCCGCGAGGGCGTCAGACACCTGCTCCTGACCGACGGCACCGACCCCGCCGGCTACGCCCAGTTGGAGGAGACCGACCCCGTCGAGCCGCCCGCCGCCGAGCTGGTGGTCCACCCCGCGTACCGCCGCCGCGGCCACGGCCGGGCGCTGGGCCGCGCGCTGCTCACCGAGTCCGGGCAGCGGATGCGGCTGTGGGCGCACGGCGGCCATCCCGCCGCCCGGCACCTGGCCCAGCTCCTCGGCCTCACGCTCTTCCGCGAGTTGCGGCAGCTGCGCATGCCGCTCACCGGGTTCGCGGCGGAGGGCGCCGGGGCGCCGGAGCCGCGGCTGCCGGCGGGGGTCACGGTGCGCACGTTCCGGCCCGGCGAGGACGACGCCGAGTGGCTGGCCGTCAACGCCGCCGCCTTCGCCCACCACCCCGAGCAGGGCTCGCTGACGCAGGCCGACCTCGACGACCGCAAGGCGGAGCCGTGGTTCGACCCGCGCGGCTTCTTCCTCGCCGAGCGCGCCGGGAAGGCCGTCGGCTTCCACTGGACGAAGGTGCACAGCGCGGAGCAGCTGGGCGAGGTGTACGTGCTGGGGGTGCACCCCGACGCGCAGGGCGGCGGGCTCGGCAAGGCGCTGACGACGATCGGGCTGCGCTATCTGGCGTACGAGCGGAGCATGCCGACGGCCATGCTCTACGTGGACGCCGACAACGCCCCGGCGGTCGCCGTCTACGAGGGGATGGGCTTCCGGACCCACGAGACGGACCTCATGTACCGCACGGAGGGGTGAGGCGCGCGGGCCCACCGCCGCACACCGAGGGTTAGCGGTGCCGTTACCGTCGGTTCAACCTCGGTTGCGAGCATCGGTGCATGCAGCGCTCCGCCGCGAACCTCTCCACCGTGCCGGGACAGGTCCGGGCGCGGGAGAATAGGGGTATGGACGACAGCCCGCCCCTCGTCACCGCCGCCCAGCCCGCGCAGCCGGCCCAGCCGTCGGTGGGCTCGATCGCCGCCCGGCGCCCGCACGCGGTGGCCCCCGCCATGCAGCGCGCCGCCCAGCAGATCGACCCGGACATCGACGCCGACGCCGACGACTACGACGGGCAGGAGGCGGACGAGGAGCTGCCCCAGGGCCGCTTCCTGGACCGCGAGCGCAGCTGGCTGGCGTTCAACGAACGGGTGCTGGAGCTGGCGGAGGACTCGGCCACGCCGCTGCTGGAGCGCGCGAACTTCCTGGCGATCTTCGCCAGCAACCTGGACGAGTTCTTCATGGTGCGCGTCGCCGGCCTCAAGCGCCGCATCGCCACCGGCGTCGCCACCCGCTCCGCCTCCGGGCTGCAGCCGCGCGAGGTGCTGGACCTGATCTGGAACCGCTCGCGCGAGCTGATGGCGCGGCACGCCGCCTGCTTCCAGCAGGACGTGCAGCCGGCGCTGGCCGACGAGGGCATCCACCTGATCCGCTGGGCCGACTTGGGCGAGAAGGAGCAGGCCCGGCTCTTCACCCTCTTCCGGCAGCAGATCTACCCGGTGCTCACGCCGCTGGCCGTCGACCCGGCGCACCCGTTCCCGTACATATCGGGCCTGTCCCTGAACCTCGCGGTCGTCGTCCGCAACCCGGTCAGCGGCCACCGGCACTTCGCCCGCGTCAAGGTGCCGCCGCTGCTGCCGCGGTTCCTGGAGACCGCCACGGTCGGCGGCGCGCAGCGGTTCGTACCGCTGGAGGACGTCATCGCCGCCCACCTCGAAGACCTCTTCCCGGGCATGGAGGTCCTCGCCCACCACACCTTCCGGGTCACCCGCAACGAGGACCTGGAGGTCGAGGAGGACGACGCGGAGAACCTGCTGAAGGCCCTGGAGAAGGAGTTGATGCGGCGCCGCTTCGGGCCGCCGGTGCGCCTTGAGGTGGAGGAGTCCATCGACCCGTACGTGCTGGACCTGCTGGTCCGCGAGCTGAAGATCTCCGAGGCCGAGGTCTACCCGCTGCCCGGCCCGCTCGACCTCACCGGGCTCTTCGGGATCGCGACGCAGGACCGGCCGGAGCTGAAGTACCCGAAGTTCGTCGCCGGCACGCACCGCGACCTCGCCGAGGTCGAGTCGGCGTCCGCGCCCGACATCTTCGCGGCGCTGCGCGAGCGGGACGTGCTGCTGCACCACCCGTACGACTCCTTCTCCACCTCCATCCAGGCGTTCCTTGAGCAGGCCGCGGCCGACCCGGACGTGCTCGCCATCAAGCAGACGCTGTACCGCACCTCCGGCGACTCGCCGATCGTCGACGCCCTGATCGACGCGGCGGAGAGCGGCAAGCAGGTGCTGGTGCTGGTGGAGCTGAAGGCGCGCTTCGACGAGCAGGCGAACATCAAGTGGGCGCGGAAGCTGGAGGAGGCGGGCTGCCACGTCGTGTACGGGCTCGTCGGGCTGAAGACGCACTGCAAGCTGTCGCTGGTCGTCCGGCAGGAGGGCGAGACCCTGCGCCGCTACAGCCACGTCGGCACCGGCAACTACCACCCCAAGACCGCCCGGCTCTACGAGGACCTGGGCCTGCTGACCGCCGACGCGAAGGTCGGCGCCGACCTCTCCGACCTCTTCAACCGGCTCTCCGGCTACTCGCGGCGGGAGAACTACCGCCGGCTGCTGGTCGCGCCGACGTCGGTGCGCGACGGCCTGGTCCACCGGATCCACCGCGAGATCACCCACCACCGGGCCGGGCAGTCCGCGTACGTCCGCATCAAGGTCAACTCGATCGTCGACGAGGCCGTCATCGACGCCTGCTACCGGGCGTCGATGGCGGGCGTGCCGGTCGACATCTGGGTGCGCGGCATCTGCGCGGTGCGGCCGGGGGTGGCGGGGCTGTCGGAGAACATCCGGGTACGCAGCATCCTCGGCCGGTTCCTGGAGCACTCCCGGATCTTCGCCTTCGGCAACGGGGGCGACCCGGAGGTGTGGATCGGCAGCGCGGACATGATGCACCGCAACCTCGACCGGCGCATCGAGGCGCTGGTCCGGGTCGCCGACCCGGCGCACCGGGAGGCGCTGAACCGGCTGCTGGAGACGGGGATGTCCGGCGAGGTCGACTCCTGGCACCTGGACTCGAACGGGGACTGGACCCGCAACGCGCTGGACGACGCGGGCGGGCGGCTGGCGAACGTACAGGAAATGCTCATCGACGCCCGGAGGCGCCGGCGTGTCATCGCGGCATGAGGCATCCGTGACACCCCCTGTGTCCATCGCAGCCCCGCCCGGCCCGCCGGGCCCGGGCGACGGCCCCGGCACCCCCGGTGCCCGCGGTGCCCCGGGCTCGCTCGCCGCGGGCGAGGTGCTGGCGCGGTATCTGAGCACGCAGGCGACGGAGCTGCTGCGCGGGCTGCGGGACCTGCGGGTGCAGGACCCGGGCGGCGAGGCGGGCCAGGCGGCGGCCGCGGAGGCCGCGGGGGCGATCCACGCCGCGGCGTTCCGCATCGCGGACACGCTGGGGAGCTTCCGGCCCTTACTGGACGCGGAGTGGGCGGAGCGGCTGGAGCCCGAGCTGTACTGGCTGGGCCACACGGTGCTCCGCGAGCACGTGTGCGCGGCGCGCCGGGACCGGCTGGTGGGTGCGCTGCGGAGGCTGTCGGGGGAGGCCGACCCGGGCGCCCCCGCGGGCGGCGCGGCGGACCGGGGCAGGATCGCGGACCTCGCGGCCGGCGGTGCGGGCGCCCGCGCGGGCGGCACGCCGGACCGGGACGGGGCCGCGGACCCCGCGGCAGCCGGGCCCGCGGCCGGTGTGGCGCGGGCCGGGGCGCTGCTGGAGCGGCGGCTCGGGCTGGCGCGGAGCCGGGCGCACTCCGAGGCGCTGGACGCGCTCACGTCCGCCCGGTACCACGCGGTCGCCGACGCCGTCGCCCTGCTCGTCTCCGACGCGCCGCTGACCCGCGCCGCCCGGCGGCCCGCCGCCGCGCTGCCGGAGCACCACGACGAGCTGCGCCGGGTGCTGGCCGCCGCCGTCGCCGCGCTGCCGCTGGCCCGCGCCGGCCGCCCGTACAACGCCGCCGCCCTCGACCGCGGGCTCGCCGCCCCCGCCCCCGCCCCCGGCCGCGCCGGCGCCGGCGGCCCCGCCGCCGACGACCGCGAGGACGCCCCCTGGCGGCACGCGCACACCCTCGTCCGCCGCGCCCGGCACGCCGCGGAGGTCCTGGCGGCGTGCCCGCCCGGCACCGTCCCCGTACGCCCGCCCGGCCCGCCGCTGCCCGCCGCGGGCGCCGCGCTCGACCGCGACCGCGAGGCCGTGGAGGCCGCCGCCGCAGCCGCCTCCGCCGCCGCGACCCCGCGCATCGCCCCCGCCACCGCCTACGCCCTCGGCGTGCTGCACGCCGACCAGCGGCACGAGGCGGAGGCCGCACGCTTCACCTTCGGCAGGCTCTGGCAGACGAGAGGGGAGCAGGGATGACGGAGCACCCGACGGCCGACCTGATCCGCGCCGCGGGCTGTGTGCTGTGGCGTTCCGCGCCGGCGCCCGCCGGCGGGCTGGAGATCGCCCTCGTGCACCGCCCCAAGTACGACGACTGGTCGCACCCCAAGGGCAAGCTCAAGCCCGGTGAGGAGCCGCTGGCCGGCGCGCTGCGCGAGGTCGCCGAGGAGACCGGCCTGGCCTGCGAGCCCGGCGCCCCGCTGCCCACCGCCCGCTACCGCGTGGCCGACGGCCGCCCCAAGGAGGTCCGCTACTGGGCCGCGCGGGCGGGCGCCGGCGCGTTCGTGCCCAACCACGAGGTGGACCGGCTGGACTGGCTGCCGCCTGCCGCGGCCCGCCGCAGGCTGACCCACGGCCACGACCGGGCCCTCGTCGACGCGCTGCTGGCGGCGCTGCCCTCCGAGGCGGCCTGACCGGCCTGACGGCCTGACGGCCTGGACGGCTCCGGTCAGGGCGCGGCCGCGTACTGCCCGGCGAACTCGCCGGCGGGTGGGATCGGCGTGATCACGTCGACGAGGACCTCGTTCGGGTCCGCGACGATGAAGTGCCGCTGCCCGAAGTCCTCGCTGCGCAGCTCCAGTTCGGGCGTGAGCCCCTCGCGTACGACGAGCCGCTCCCACTCCGCGTCGACGTCCGCGACCTCGAAGTTGAGCAGCAGCCCCCGCACGGGCGCGCGGTGGCCCGCGGGGACCGTCGGGTGGTCGGGGTCGAGCAGCGCCAGCTCGTACGGCGGGTCGCCCGGGCGGCGCAGGCTCACGTACCAGTCGGCCTCGAAGGTCACCTCGAAGCCCATCAGGCGGACGTAGAAGTCGCGGGACTCGGACAGCCGGCTCGTGCCGAGCACGGGATAGAAACTGGTCAGCTGCATGGCCGACTCCTTTCACATACCATCGGTATGCCAAGAAGATAGTTCGCGTACCATCGGTACGTCAAATGGGAGCGAGGTGCGCATGACCGCGCGCGGCGGAGTCAGGGCGGAGCAGCGGGAGCAGACGAGGCGGGCGCTGCTGCGCGAGAGCAGGCGGCTGTTCGCGAGCCGCGGCTACGGGGCCGTGGGGCTGGCCGGGATCGTGCGCGCGTCGGGCGTGACGAAGGGCGCGCTGTACCACCACTTCGACGGCAAGGCGGACCTCTTCCGCGCCGTGCTGGAGGAGGTGCAGCAGGAGGTCGGCCGGCGGGTGGCGGAGGCCGCCGG
Organism: Streptomyces sp. CNH099; assembly: GCA_000514715.1. Lineage (GTDB taxonomy): Bacteria > Actinomycetota > Actinomycetes > Streptomycetales > Streptomycetaceae > Streptomyces > Streptomyces synnematoformans. The sequence goes on from AZWL01000006.1 coordinate 310,768, forward strand.
GCGGCACGCGGACCCCTGGGACCAGCTGACCGCCGGCTGCCGCGAGTTCCTGACCGCGAGCACCGACCCCGCGCTGCAGCGGATCATGCTGGTCGACGGGCCGGCGGTGCTGGGCTGGCGCGAGTGGCGGGCGATGGACGAGGCGGCGTCGGCGCGGCACCTGACGGAGGCGCTGACGGAGCTGGTGGCCGCGGGCGTCGTGGTGCGGCAGCCGGTGGCGCCGCTGGCGCACCTGCTGTCGGGCGCGATGAACGAGGCGGCGCTGTGGCTGGCGTCCGGGGCGGACCGCGACCCGGGCGGCGGCGATCTGGCCGACACCTGGGCGGCGTTGGAGCGGATGCTGGACTCGCTCCGCGCGTCCCCCGCTACGGCTCCTCGCGCTCGCGCGTCAGGTGCGTGAACGCCTCCAGGTTGCGCGTCGACTCCCCGCGCGACGTACGCCACGCGTACTCCTTGCGGATCGCCGTCGCGAACCCCAGCTCCAGCAGCGTGTTGAAGCTGCCGTCCGCGGTCTCCAGCACCGTGCCCAGCACCCGGTCCAGCTCCTCCGGCGTCACCGTGGCCAGCGGCAGCCGCCCCACGAGGTAGATGTCGCCGAGCCGGTCGACGGCGAAGCCCACCCCGTACAGCCGGGTGTTGCGCTCCAGCAGCCAGCGGTGGACGCCGGCCTCGTTCTCGTCGGGGTGGCGGATCACGAAGGCGTTGACCGACAGGGAGTGCCGGCCGACGATCAGCTGGCAGGTGGTCGACAGCTTCCGGGTGCCGGGCAGGGAGACGACGTACGTGCCCGCCGCCGGCGACTCGTAGTCGAGCCCCGCCTCCCGGAGCGTGTCCTCGATGACCCTGCCCGCGGTCTGCCCGCCCGCGCCCGCGCCTGCGCTCGCTGCCTCAGCCATGCGGCGATCGTAGGCGACCGGGCCCGCCGTCCGCCCGCGGTCGTACGCCGTGCCGGAACCCGGCGACCGCCGCGGCGTACACGTCGGCCGTCGCGCGGGCCGCCGCGTCCCAGCCGAAGCCCGCCGCGTGCCCCGCCGCCGCCGCGCCCATCCGGGCGCTCAGCGCCGGGTCGGCGGCCAGCCGCCCCAGCGCGGCCGCGTAGTCCGCCGGGTCGTGGCCCTCGACCAGATACCCCGTGACGCCGTCGCGCACCGCGACCGGCAGCCCGCCGACCGCCGCCGCCACCACCGGCGTCCCGCACGCCTGCGCCTCCAGCGCGACCAGCCCGAACGACTCGCTGTACGACGGCATCACCAGCACCGACGCCGCCCGGAACCAGCGCGCCAGCGACTCCTGCGCCACCGGCGGCGCAAACCGTACGACGTCGCCGATCCCCAGCCGCGCCGCCAGCTTCTGCAGCGCCTCCGGCTTGGCCAGCCCGCTGCCGCTCGGCCCGCCCACCACCGGCACCACCAGCCGCTCGCGCAGCGCCGGGTCCCGGTCGAGGAGCAGCGCCACGGCGCGCAGCAGCACGTCGGGGGCCTTGAGCGGCTGTATGCGGCCGGCGAACAGCGGCACGAAGGCGTCCCGCGGCAGCCCCAGCGCGGCGCGCGCCGCGGCGCGGGTCCCGCCGCCGGGGCCGTCGGGGCCGTCGGGGCGGAAGACGTCGAGGTTCACGCCGGGGCGCACGACGGCGACGCGGGCGGGGTCGGCGTCGTAGTGGTGGAGCAGGTCGCGGGCCTCGTCGTCGGTGTTGGCGACGAGCCGGTCCGCGGCCCGGACGATCTGGCTCTCGCCGATGACGCGGGCGGGCGGCTCGGCGCTGTCGCCGGCGGCGAGGGCGGCGTTCTTGACCTTGGCCATGGTGTGCATGGCGTGCACCAGCGGCACGCCCCAGCGCTGGGCGGCGAGCCAGCCGACGTGGCCGGAGAGCCAGTAGTGGGAGTGGACGAGGTCGTAGTAGCCGGGGCGGTGGCTCGCCTCGGCCTGCATGACGCCGTGCGTGAACGCGCACAGCTGCGCGGGCAGATCCTCCTTGGCCAGCCCCTCGTACGGCCCGGCGGCCACGTGCCGGACGAGCACGCCGGGCGCCAGCTCGACGGCCGGCGGGAGGGCGGCGGAGGTGGCGCGGGTGAAGACCTCGACCTCGACGCCGATCTCGGCGAGCCGGCGCGCCAGCTCGACGATGTAGACGTTCATGCCGCCGGCGTCGCCGGTGCCGGGCTGGTGGAGGGGCGAGGTGTGCACGGAGAGCATGGCGACACGACGTGGCCGGCGGTGGCGCGCAAGCGCGCGGAGCCGGGACAGGTGGTGACTCACGGCCGCTTGTTCCTCCTCGGAATCGCCGTCATCCCCGCCGCGCTGAGGTGAACACCCGGGAGCGCCGGGTTCATTCCCGGCGGCAGCCGCAGCCCGCCGCGCCCGCGCCTACCGGCCTGCCCGCCGCACCCGCAGTGCCCGCCGCACCCGCCGCACCCGCCGCACCCGCCGCAGGCGCTACGCGCCCCACCCGCGCGGTGCCACCGCCCGCCACGCCACCGTCAGCTCGCCCTGCCGCCAGCGCCCCGGGCCGTCCGTCAGCGGCCAGTCACCCGACAGCGTGCTCGCCGCGCGGATCCACCGCTGCCGTGCTCCCAGCGGCGCGTACGGCGCCGCCGTCGCCCACGCGCGGTCGAAGTCGCGGAGGAACGCGTGCACCGCCTCCCCCGGGACGTTGCGGTGGATCAGCGCCTTCGGCAGGCGCTCCGCCAGGTCCGAGGGCGCGTCGAGGGCCGCGAGGCGGGCGGCGAAGGTGACGGTGCGCGGGCCCTCCGGGCCCAGCGCCACCCACACGTGCCGCCGCCCCGCCTCGTCGCAGGTGCCCTCCACCAGCAGCCCGTCCGCGCCGAGCCGCCCGGTGAGCCGGGCCCACGCCGCCGGGACCTCCTCCTCGCCGTACTGCCGCAGCACGTTCGCCGCCCGGATCAGCGCGGGGCGGGCGCCGCCGGGGAGCGGGACCTCGAAGCCGCCGCGCAGGAACGTCAGCCCCGCCCGCTCGTACGGGCGCGCCGCCGCGACCCGCTCCGGGTCGATCTCCACGCCCGCGACCTCCGCCCGCGGGCAGGCCGTACGGAGCCGCTCCAGCAGCTCGACGGCGGTCCAGGGGGCGGCGCCGTAGCCGAGGTCGACGGCGACGGCCCGGCCCTCGGCGCGGGCGGTGCGGCGCAGGGCGGGGCCGTGGGCGGCGGCGATCCAGCGGTCCATGCGGCGCAGCCGGTTGGGGTTGGTCGTCCCGCGGGTCGGCGCCCCCACGGGCCGCCCGCCCCGCCCCGCCAGCTCCTGGAACGCCATACGCCCAGCGTACGAGCCACCCCCGCCCCCGCCGCGCGGACCGCATTTTCGACTCTGCCGCGCTGCCGAGCTCTACGCGAAGTCCGCGGCATGGTCGAGGGCCCACTGGTGGAACGTACGGGCCGGCGTGCCGGTGACGTCCTGCACGGTGGTCGTCACGTGTTCCGGGTCGTCCACCATGGCCGCCCAGGCGGCCAGCGCCATGTCGGCGTAGGACGGGTCGCCCCATGCGGCCAGGAGCTGCTCCCGGGCCTCGTCGACCGGCTGCTCCTCCCACCGCACGTCGCGGCCGACCGCCCGGCCGATGACGGCCACCTGCTCCGCCTGGGTCAGCACCTCCGGACCGGTGAGCGTGTACGCCGCGCCGACGTGGCCGTCCTCCGTCAGCGCACGCACGGCGACCTCGGCGATGTCGGCCTCGTGGATCAGCGACCGGCCGGCCTGTCCGTACGGCCAGCGCACCACCCCGTCGCGGATCTGGTCCGCCCAGCCGAGCGTGTTCGCGGCGAAGCCGCCGGCCCGGAGGAAGGTCCATTCCAGCCCGGTCCGCTCGACCAGTTCCTCGATCTCGCCCCAGAACCCGTCCGGACGCCGGTTCTCGGGCCCCGCCGACGCGGAGAGGTAGACGATCCTGCGGGCGTGCCGGGCGACCGCGTCGACGGCGGCGGGCGCGTCGGCGGCACCGAAACCGGGCCAGAGCAGGAACACCGACGCCACCCCCGCGGCGGCGTCCTCCAGGGTCCCGGGCCGGGTGAGGTCGCCGCGGACCGCCTCGACGCCTTCCGGGAGCCGTGCCGCGGCGGGGTCGCGGACCAGCGCCCGCACCTCGACGCCACGCTCCAGCAGGCCGGACAGCACATGTCTGCCGACGTTGCCCGTAGCGCCGGTCACCAGGACGGTGTTGGCCTCAGCCATGGGGTCTCCGTTCACACGCTCGGACGACGCCGAGCATCGACTGTGCCGACGGCGGCGCCGACGACAGGGTCCGGGGCCGGACCCACCACCGAGGCTCTGACCTCAACGCTGGTTCAAGTCAAGCCCGTGCGGTCGGCACGGCGTCGCGTGCTCCCCGGACCCCGGGCCGGCGGGCCGGGGACGCCGCCGGCCTCACCGGGGCTCCGCCTCGAACGCCCGGGCGACGGCGAGGCTGTCCTCGTAGACGTGGTGCCGGGTGACGAGACCGTCCTCGACGGTGAGGTGCAGGGCGAACCGCGCGCGGTACGCCCGTCCCGTGGGCCGGGCGGTCTGGCGGATCTCGCCCAGCACCACCGCGTCGTCCCCGTCGACGAGGATGCGCTCGATCCCGGTCGCCGCGTGTTCCGGCACGTGGTGCTCGGCAAGCTCGCGGTAGTGGGCGGCCGCGTCGGCCCGGGTGGACCGGTGGCGGATCCACGGCGTGGCGGTTCGGCCGTGCTCGGCCTCCGGCCAGTCGAGCTTCCAGTCGCCTTCCTCGGCGTACAGCTCGGCGATGCGCTCGGGGTCGCCTTCGCCGATCCTGCGCAGCAGTTCCTCGACCACCGTGCGCGTGTTCGCAGATGTGGCTGTGGACATCGCTGACCTCCCGTCCTGGCCCGCGTCCTCCGACGCGGGGTGAGATCACCCATCCTCACAACGCGCGCGGGCAGAGGCGATTACCCCGGAAGTAAGCCGAGCGGAGCCGAGCAGAGCCGAGCGCTAGGAGCTGACGCTGTCCGCGTGCGGCAGGTCCGCGCCCCGCGGTGCCGCGGGCGCGTCCTCGGGCCCCTCCCCGCCCTTCACCGGGTCCGGGTCCTCCGTCGGCAGCCCGCGCATCAGCAGCGCGTACCCCGCCGCCGCCACCGTGCCCAGCGCCGCGCAGCCCGCCTCTCACGCCGTGGGCCCCCTGACGGGCCGCCGGGATGATGGGCTCCCGACGGCCAGCTCGCCCTTCCGTGCCACCCCAGGGAGCGCGCAGGCGGCAGGGTGGCCGCTCCGGGCGCCCCTCCGCTCTCGCCGGAGCCTCCGACAGCGATGATCGCTGGAATCTGCCCACGGCCGGGACAGGGGACGCTTCGCCATGTCCGGGGTCCTTGCGGACCTACGCCTCCGGCGGCCGGCTGTAGCTGTCGACTATGGTCCTCGACGTCGAGGCGTCCTGAAAGATCAGTTCCCACGGGCCGGTGTTGACGTCCATCTCCTTCCCGAAGCCGACCCACTTGCCAGCCATGCGGCGGCCGGTGGGCTCGACGAGGAGCTGCAGCGCGCCGTGGTAGCGGGCGCCTCGGTAGTAGCCGTCCGAGGCGGTCTGCTCTGTCCACGTGCCGGTGATGACGCTGCCGTCGACCGTAAGGTCCAGTGTCAGCGGCGACTCGGGGTTCAGCGAGGCGTTCGGCAGGCTGCGGCCGGTAAGGACGTTGCCGTGTTGGATCAGCACCACGAAGTGCGCGCCGGTGAACGACTCCCCACGGCCGGAGGAGAAGAACTCGTACCGGCTCAGCCAGATACCGGCGTAGCTGGTCGCCGGGGCCGTTCGCGGTGCGGTGGCCCCGCCCCTGGCTGGGATGCCGGTGGGTGAGTCTTCGAGGTCGTGACCGCCGTGGCCGTCGTCGGCAACGCGGGCCTGGGGGACGGTGAAGCCGAGCGTGGCCAGCGGCAGGCCCGTGACGGCCTCCAAAGCGCGGGCGTATGCCGGGTGGGGGGCGGTGACGGTGCCCGCTTCCCAGCGCTGAATCAGGCGTTTGTTCGCGCTGTTGGGCCGGCCGATGCGTTCGCCGGCCGCGCGTATGGCGCGAGCCAAGTCGTCCTGCGACATCTGCAGCGACAGCCGGGCGGCTTGCAGCGCGCTGTTGGGTGTAGCCATACCGATCACCGTAGCCATGGTTGTGCGGGAACGACACCTAAATGACGCCGCCCGTGTCGTCGGAATGTCGCCTGTAGCGACGCCGCGGAAGGCGACGTTTCGACGTCATTCTGTCTGGGTGACAGAACGTACCAGTACCCGGCTGACCCCGCAGTCCGAAAACCCCCTGATGACGCTGCGTGTGTCCCGCGACAGCGGGCGCACCTTCGGCCGCGAGAAGCGCTACTACGCCCGCGACTGCAACTCGCCTCTTCTCAGCGGTGTCTACCCGCCCTGCATGTGCCCGCCTTGCCGCGGAGGGAAGTCGTGAGCGCCGCCGAGCGGCCCGTCCCGCCGCCTCGGCTCCCGCCGGTAGACGGCTGCCCCGCCGTCCCGAGCCGTTCAAACCCTGGCCGGCCCTTGCGGACCTCGGTGAGTCGCCGGACTGGCGCGGCTACTCGCCCGAGCCGACCGAGGAGAGGCCGTGAACGCTGAGAACCCGCCGGAGCTGGGCGACTTACTGATCGACCGCAGGACCGCCCGGCCCGGCCGCGCGACCCGCGTGCTCGACGCATACGTCCGCCTGAGGCCGCTGCGCGGCGGGAACTCGTGGATCGCGCCGCTCCCCGCCGTCCGGCGTGCAACCGACCAGGAGCGCCGGACCGCGGCACTCCGAACGCGCGTCCTCATCTGGCGAGGAGTGACTCGGTGACCGCCCCTACGCGCCGTACCCACCCCTCACCGCCCGTGTTCCTCCCCGTCCGCGACAGCCAGGAAGCACAGCCCTCCCCCGGCTGCGAGACATGCAGCCGGCTCGACCAGGAGCGCCGGGCCGCACGTAACCGCGGGGACTACTCGGCCGCCACCGACTGCTCCGTCCTCATCCGCAGACACCCCCACCACTGAACTCCCGCGCCCGGTCCAGGACAGGCCGGGCAGCGGGACGCCCCGCCGACCGCCGCCACCCGCCCGGCCGGCCGGCGGGGCGCCCACAACCCATCCGCCGAGCATGGAGGCCGAAGCATGCGTACGCTACCGCTGTTGACACCCAAGGAGGCCGCCGGACTGAAGGCAGGCCTCGCAGACGTGGTCGAGTACCGCAAGTCCGGCCTGTCCCTGAACCACGTGATCGGCTGCCCGCTGGACTGCGGATACTGCATCCGCCACCTGGAGCGCTACGCCAACTTCGAGATGAAGACGCCGCGGGCCCTCATGACCGACCAGGAAGCCGTCGAGCGCTTAACACGGCACCGCTACTTCCGGCCGCACATCACGCCCGTACAGGTGTTCAACAAAGCCACCGACCCCATGCTGCCTCGGGTCAAGCCGCACACGCTCAACACGCTGCGGCTGCTCGACGAACAGGGCCTGACGAACCACGTGCTGGTCATCACCCGCTGGCGCGTGGAGCCCGCAGACTGCCGGGTACTCAACACCTTCCGCAATCTTCGCGTCACGGTCCTGGTCACCCACTCCGGCATTCAGCACGAGGGCATCGAACCCGTCGACTCGGCCATCGCCGCCCGGAGCCTGCGCACCCTCTCCGAGCACGCCGAGACGTACCGCACCGTGCTGTACTGGCGCCCCATCGTCCCGGGCCTCAACGACAGCGACGAAGACGTCGCCGCCGCCCGCCAGCTCGCCGAGAACGCCCACGCCACGGTGTTCACCGGCCTGTTCTTCCGCGACGAGATCGCCGCCTACTACCGCGACAACAACCTGCCCGAGCCCTACACGGCGACGGCCCGGCGCAAGATCCTGCCCGAGCAACTGGAGAGCCGTATCCTGGCCGCGTTCCGTCGTCCCGGGGACACCACCGCGCCGTTCGGCCCGCTGTTCCGCAAGACGTCCTGCGCAGTCGCCTACGCCCACGGCCTGCCCGACTACAACGGCCACTACGGCATCCGCGAACTGTGCGACATCTGCCCGAAGAAACAGATCAGCCACCGCCCACCGCGCGCCCGCCCCGGCCACCGCCGAGGCCGACGCCCGCGCCCTCGGTGCGACCGGGGCCACTGAGGTCACCGACCGGGCCGTGCTGGTACAGGGCCTGAGCGAGCAGCCGCGGTACTTCCTCCAGCACGGCTACGGCTACCAGGTCCACGCCCGCGAGCACCCGCACCACTACCCGTAGGCACGGCCGTGCCGACATCGGATGGCGCGACGAGGAAGGTGCCCCGTGACGTTCACCGACTGGCCCCATCCGCTGTACGTGGTCGACGTCGAGGGCAACGGCGCCAACCCCCCGGATCTGGTCGAGGTCGCCGCCATCCCCCTCACCGACGGCCGGCCCCGACCGGACGAGGCACGCCAGTGGCTCATCCGCCCACCCGTGCCGATCCCGGCCCGCATCAGCCGCATCCACGGCATCACCAACCAGATGACCACCGACGCCCCCGCCTGGCCCGAGATCGCCGACGAAGTGAAACGCACCCTGGAAGGCGCGTGGATCGCCGCGCACAGTGCGTCCGTGGAGTATCACGCCCTCGGCCGCCACCTTCCCGGCTGGGAGCCCGCCGGCGTCCTCGACACCCTCCGGCTGGCCAAGCACACCGAGCCCGGTCGGCCCGGCTACGATCTCGACGCGCTCATCGAGCGGACCGGCATCGACCTGTCCGACGCCCCTGGCACCCGGCACCGCGCCGGCTACGACGCCCACGCCACCGCCCAACTACTCCTCCACCTCGCCGAGCGATATCCCACCTTCGCCGCGCTGCAAGCCGCCGCCGTACCACCGGGGATACCCGGCCGGCCCCAGCAGCAGCCGGAGGAGACGCTGTGGTGATCCCGCCCGGTTGCCCCGGAAGTAAGGCGAGTGCAGCGCATAGGCTCTCCGGCGGAAGGTCTGCGCAGGACCTACGAGGAGCTGACGCTGTCCGTGTGACGCAGGCGTGCGCTCCGCGGGGCTGCGGACGCGTCCTCGACAGCGCCCTCGCCCCGCTCCACGGCCGCCCCCGCGCCCCGCTCCCCGGCCGGTCCTCCGTCCCCCTCCCCGCCCTTCGCCGGGTCCGGGTCCTCCGTCGGCAGCCCGCGCATCAGCAGCGCGTACCCCGCCGCCGCCACCGTGCCCAGCGCCGCGCAGCCCGCCCACAGCCAGCCCGCCCCGGCGGTGTCGATGACCCACCCGCCCAGCAGCGGGGCGGCGAGCGCGGCGACGGCCCAGGACGTGGTGTACATGCCCTGGTAGCGCCCGCGGCCGTGCACGGGGGAGAGGCGGACGACCATGCTGGTCTGCGTCGGTGCGTTGACGATCTCGCCGAGGGTCCAGACGCAGATGACGAGCGCGTACACGGCGACCGACCCGGCGAAGGCGTGGAGCCCGAACCCGTAGCCGGCGAGCAGCGAGGAGACGACGAGCAGCGTCCGCGGGTCGCGGTTCTCGATGAGCCGGGTCACGGGGATCTGCAGGACGACGATGAGGATGCCGTTCACGGCGATGGCGACCCCGAAGTCCTTGCTGGAGAAGCCCTGGTCGCCCATCGCCACGGGCAGCGAGACGTACGCCTGCATGAAGATGAGCGAGATCAGGAACGACAGCCCCACGACCCCCATGAACCGCCCGTCGCGCACCACCGTGCCCAGGCTCACGGAGTCGGCCGGGCCGCCGCCGGCGCCCGCGGGGCGTGCCGGCCGGGACTCGGGAAGCTTGATGAAGACGAGGATCGCGCAGGTGAGGGTCATGGCGCCCTCGATGAGGAAGCCGGCCCGGTAGCTGTACTCGGCGATGAAGCCGGCGCCGGTGGAGGAGATCGCGAAGCCCAGGTTGATCGCCCAGTAGTTGAGCGAGAAGGCCCGGACCCGGTGTTCCGGCGGGACGATGTCCGCCATCATCGCCTGCACCGCGGGCCGGGAGGCGTTGGACGCCATGCCGACGGCGAAGGCGACGGCGGGGATGGCCACGGGGTGGGTGGTGAAGCCGAGCGCGGTGACGGTCACGGCGGTGGCGGACTGGGCGAGCATCAGCGTGGGGCGGCGGCCGAGGCGGTCGGTGAGGACGCCGCCGCCGAGCGAGGAGATCACGCCGCCGAGCCCGTAGAGGGCGGCGACCAGTCCGGCGTACGAGGCGGAGTGGCCGCGCTCCTGCGTCAGGTACAGGGCCATGAAGGTGGCGACGAAGCCGCCGAGCCGGTTGATGAGCGTCGACGTCCACAGCCACCAGAACGCGCGGGGCAGCCCGGTGACGGTCTCGCGTATCGCGCGTCCGATGCGGGTGACAGGCACGGCGGAACCCCCGGGTGTAAGTGGCGCTGATGATGAGGGGATGTTACGAAGCGGGGTCACCGACGCGCCACCGAATTGACGGTTGCCGTCAATCCGGGCCCGGGGAGTGGGGTGCCGCCGGCTCGATTAGGCTCGGAGCCATGGCCGACGCACCGTACAAGCTGATCCTCCTCCGCCACGGAGAGAGCGACTGGAACGCCAAGAACCTGTTCACCGGCTGGGTGGACGTGAACCTCACCGACAAGGGCGAGAAGGAGGCGGTGCGCGGCGGCGAGCTGCTGCGCGAGGCCGGGCTGCTGCCGGACGTCGTCCACACCTCGCTGCTCAAGCGCGCCATCCGCACCGCGAACCTGTCGCTGACCGCCTGCGACCGGCACTGGATCCCGGTCGCGCGCTCCTGGCGGCTCAACGAGCGGCACTACGGCGCGCTGCAGGGCAAGGACAAGGCGCAGACGCTCGCCGAGTTCGGCGAGGAGCAGTTCATGACCTGGCGCCGCTCGTACGACACGCCGCCGCCGCCGATCGCCGACGACAGCGAGTTCTCGCAGGCGCACGACGCGCGCTACGCGCACATCCCCAGCGAGCTGCGGCCGCGGACGGAGTGCCTGAAGGACGTGCTGGAGCGGGCCCTGCCGTACTGGTACGACGACATCGTCCCGGACCTCCAGGCCGGGCGGACGGTGCTGGTCGCCGCGCACGGCAACAGCCTGCGGGCGCTGGTCAAGCACCTCGACGGCATCTCCGACGAGGAGATCCCGGGGCTGAACATCCCCACCGGCATCCCGCTGTCGTACGAGCTGGACGGCGACCTCCGCCCGGTCGCCCGGGGCGGTACGTACCTCGACCCGGAGGCCGCCGCCTCGGCGATCAAGGCCGTGGCGAACCAGGGCAAGAAGTAGCGGAAGTAGCGGGGGAGCCGGCGAGCCGGCGTCCTCCCGCGTACACCGCGGCCCCTGCCCGGCACCGTCAGGGCAGAGGCCGCGGGCGTCTCGTCGCCGGCGCCGGCCGCGGGCTCAGCCGCAGCTGCCGCCGCAGTTGCACGGGCTGCCGGACTGGCACCCGCAGGAGCAGCCGGGGCCGCAGTTGCAGGAGCTGAGCTTCGGCAGCGGGGTCATCTTGGGGCGCAGCCGCGGCGCCGGTGCCGCGCGGCGCGGCTCGGCACGGGTGCGGGAGGTGAACTCTTCCGGCATGCGGACCTCCTAGCAGGGATGTTCCCTTCCACCGGAAGGCTGCCCCGGGCGCCGGGGCGCACATGCGGGCGCGCGGAAGCATCGCGGGCCGCCGGACCGTCCTACGTCCCCTGCGCCGCGCCCGGCGCGTGAGCCGCCCCCGGGCGCGCCCGGCGCGCGCGGGCACGTGCCTCCCGCGCTCCGGCCGCTACGCCCCCGCGCCCTCCGGCCGCTACGCCCCCTCGACCGGGGCCGTCGTGTTCAGCTCGTCGGCGTGCTCGCCGGTCACCAGGTACACCACCCGGCCTGCGCACGAGACGGCGTGGTCGGCGAAGCGCTCGTAGTAGCGGCCGATCAGCGTCACGTCCACGGCGGTCTCGATGCCGTGCTTCCAGCGGTCGTCCATGAGGTGCTGGAAGATCTTGCGGTGCAGGTAGTCCATCCTGTCGTCGTCCTGCTCCAGCTCCAGCGCCAGGTCGACGTTCTTGGTGGTGACGACCTCCGCGGTCTTGGCCATGAGGCGCTGCGCGAGCTGCCCCATCTCCAGGACGGTGGCGTGCAGGTCGTCCGGGATGCAGCGGCCGGGGTAGCGCAGCCGGGCCAGCTTGGCGACGTGCTTCGCCAGGTCGCCGGCGCGCTCCAGGTCGGCGCTCATCCGCAGCGAGGTCACCACGATGCGCAGGTCGGTGGCGACGGGCTGCTGCCGGGCGAGCAGCTGGATGGCCCGCGTCTCCAGCTCGCGCTGCAGGTCGTCCACCTTCTCGTCGCCCGCGATCACGCTCTCGGCGAGCTGCAGGTCGGCGTCGAGCAGCGCCGCGGTGGCACGGCCCATGGCGGAGCCGACCATCCGGGCCATGTCGACCAGGCCCTCGCCGATCGAGTCCAGCTCCTCGTGGTATGAGTCCCGCATCCCAGTCCCGTCCATCCTCTGTGCCGACCTTGCCGACTTTGCCGACCAATGCAGCATCCACCATGCAGGGGACGCCGCGCCACTCAGTGAATCGGGACCGACCTCAGGGTGAACTCTTGGCGACCAGTGTTCGAGACCGCACCCGGATGGCTGTGGAAGGGGTCTGCATGGTGCCTAACCTGGAGTCATGGACGTGAACGCGGCGGTCGCCGCGGCGGCAGCGCTCGCCGGGCTGTGCACCGGTGTGATCGCCGTGCTCGCGTTCCGGTGGAGCGAACGCGAGCAGGCCAGGCCGACGCGCACCTCGCTGCACACGGACGCGGTCCTGCCGCCCGGCGTGGACACCGTGCTCTCCGTCCTGCGCTCCTCCGCCGTCGTGCTCGACGAGGACGACGCCGTGGTCAAGGCCAGCTCCGCGGCGTACGCCCTGGGGCTGGTCCGCGGCGGCCGGCTGACGGTCGAGCCGATGCTCGCCATGGCCCGCGACACCCGGCGCGACGGCGAGATACGGCAGGTCGAGCTGGACCTGCCCCGGCGCACCGGCCGCGTCGTCTCCGGGGGAGGTGCGCTGGCGGTCTCCGCCCGCGTCGCGCCGCTCGGCTCCCGGCTCGTGCTGCTGCTGGTCGAGGACATGACCGAGGCCCGCCGTATCGAGGCCGTACGCCGCGACTTCGTCGCGAACGTCAGCCACGAGCTGAAGACCCCGGTCGGCGCGCTGTCCCTGCTCTCGGAGGCGGTCATGGACGCCGCGGACGACCCCGAGGCGGTGGAGCGCTTCGCCGGCCGCATGCAGGGCGAGGCGACCCGGCTGACCAGCCTCGTACAGGAACTGATCGACCTCTCCCGGGTGCAGAACGACGACCCGCTGGAGGACGCCGAGCCGGTGCGGGTCGACGAGCTGGTCGCGGAGGCCATGGAACGGTGCCGGCAGCAGGCCGGTGCCAAGCAGATAACCATCGCCACGGGCGGCACGGCCGGGCTGCACGTCTGGGGCCACCGCGGCCAGCTCGCGGCGGCGCTGGGCAACCTGGTGGAGAACGCCGTGAACTACAGCCCGGCCCGCACCCGGGTCGGCGTCGCGGCCCGCCGGCTGCCCGCACAGGGCGGCGACCTCATCGAGGTCACGGTCACCGACCAGGGGATCGGCATCTCCGAGAAAGACCGCGAACGGATCTTCGAGCGCTTCTACCGGGTCGACCCGGCGCGCTCGCGGGCCACCGGCGGGACCGGGCTCGGTCTCGCCATCGTCAAGCACGTGGCCGCCTCGCACGGCGGGGAGGTCACGGTGTGGAGCGCTGAGGGCCAGGGCTCCACCTTCACCCTGCGGCTGCCCGAGGCCGCACGTCCGAAGAGCGGCCGGTCCGACGCCGGCCGCAGCGGAGCTCTCATCGGCCCGGAGGACCTCGACGGCGAGGACCGGCTCCGGTTCGACGGGACCGACGCGTCAGACACAGCTCCGGAGGTCATTCCGTGACCCGCGTGCCCACCGCCCGGCGCGGCTCCATCACCCGCCGCCCGGCTCTCCCCATCCCGTGCTGCCCGTCCCCCTCGGAGGTCAGAGCGTGACCCGGGTTCTCGTCGTCGAGGACGAGGAATCGTTCAGCGACGCACTGTCGTACATGCTCCGCAAGGAGGGCTTCGAGGTGGCCGTGGCCACCACGGGCCCCGAGGCGCTCGACGACTTCGACCGCAACGGCGCCGACCTGGTGCTGCTTGACCTCATGCTGCCGGGGCTGCCCGGCACGGAGGTGTGCCGCCAGCTGCGCGGCCGCTCCAACGTTCCGGTCATCATGGTGACCGCCAAGGACAGCGAGATCGACAAGGTCGTCGGGCTGGAGATAGGAGCCGACGACTACGTGACCAAACCCTTCTCCTCCCGGGAGCTGGTCGCCCGGATCCGCGCGGTCCTGCGCCGCCGCGGCGAACCGGAGGAGACGGAGCCGGCGGCCCTGGAGGTCGGTCCGGTACGGATGGACGTCGACCGGCACGTGGTCACCGTCGCCGGCGGCAAGGTCGACCTGCCGCTGAAGGAGTTCGACCTGCTGGAGATGCTGCTGCGCAACGCAGGCCGGGTGCTGACCCGGATGCAGCTGATCGACCGGGTCTGGGGCGCGGACTACGTCGGCGACACCAAGACGCTCGACGTCCACGTGAAGCGGCTGCGCGCGAAGATCGAGCCGGACCCGGGCGCGCCGCGGTATCTGGTGACGGTCCGGGGGCTGGGCTACAAGTTCGAGCCGTAGCCCGGCCCGGGGCGCGGGTACACGTCCCGCCTGCCGCCCGGCGGCGTCCCGCCCCGGCGCGCTTCCGCGCCGGGGCCCGAGGCGCGTACCCGGCCGCCGGCTACTGCTCGGTGGCGGGGCTGTCCGAGGACTCCGCCCCGTCCGTGCCGGGGGTGCCCTCGGCGGCGTCTCCGGTGGCGTCGGCGTCCGGCGAGGCGTCCCCGCCGGTGCCGTCCGCGCCCTCCGCGCCGTCTGTGCCGTCTGTGCCCTCCGTGCCGTCCGTGCCCGCGTCTGCGCCGGGCTCGGCGTCGGGGGTGGACGTCGCGGTCTCCAGCGGGCTCGGGGACTCGGTGGCGGCGAAGTCCGCGTACTGGCCCTCGTCCGAGACGACGAACGCGGAGATCCGCACCTCGCCCTCCTCGCTGAACTCGAAGGCGAGCTTCTGCGCCGTGCCGTCGACCGCCTCGTCGCCGTCGGGCAGCACCGCGGAGGCGTTGCCCTCGCCGCCCAGCATCACCGAGCCGCCCCCCGGCACGACCACGCCGCCCCGGCCGTCCGCGCCGGCCAGCTCCAGCTCCTGGCCGCCGCGGGTGAGCGTCAGCCGGTCCAGCGTCTGGTCCCGGTCGCCGTTGTTGAAGATGCGGGCGGAGACCGCGGCCGGTCCGCCGGTCTCCTCGGGCGACGTGATCACCACGGCGTTCTGGATCCGGATGTCGCCCGCGACGACGCGCGCGTTGTCGGGGTTGATCTTCAGGGTCTCGGCGTTGTTGCCCGCCCCGCACGCGGTGAGGACGGCGAGCGAGAGAGCGAGGGCGGTCGCGGCGAGCGTGCCGCGTCGAATGCTGCTGCTGCTCACGGCGGCGGCATCTCCTTGGACGTGAAGGCCGGTTCGGCTTGCCGGCGGTGGGCGGACGTGCTGGAGGAACAGTACCGACCCCCGTCTGACCGTACGGACCCGACCCGCCCTCCGCCGCCCGCGTGCGCCTGCGCGCACACCCGCGCGTACGGCCGTGCTAATGCCCGGCAATATCTGCGCGGCATGCGGTGTTGGAAGGGACGGCGGGAACACCGGCGGAGGGAGAACGGGGGAGAACGGGGGAGAACGGGGATATCGATCACAGCCCGTGTGATCAATTCCGGGAATCCGACCGGATTCGATCGTGATCGGCCGAACGGAGCAGCGCGACTTCACCGGCCGACTCCGACAAATCGGGACGTTCGTCGCTCTGCCGATCCTTCCGGCGGCGGGTAACCTTCGCGTTTCAGGTTTCCGGCAGACGCCATCCCACCTGCGGAAACCATGATTCCGACGCGGAGCGCAGCACGTTCCAGGGTCGCTTGTCAAGCCCCGAGACGGGCGCTGACCTGCGAAAACGCCATTCAGAAGCGGCCTGTCCCGTGTTACCCTGGATAGCCACGGAAGGGGTACCTGTCACATGACGTTCAAGGTTGGCGACACCGTGGTCTATCCCCATCACGGGGCCGCGCTGATCGAGGCCATCGAAACTCGCCAGATCAAAGGTGTGGACAAGACCTACTTGGTGCTGAAAGTCGCGCAGGGCGACTTGACGGTGCGCGTGCCGGCGGACAATGCCGAGTTCGTCGGGGTACGCGATGTGGTAGGCCAGGAAGGGCTGGAGAGGGTCTTCGAGGTGCTGCGGGCACCGTACGCCGAAGAGCCCACCAACTGGTCGCGGCGGTACAAGGCGAACCTGGAGAAGCTCGCCTCCGGTGACGTGATCAAGGTTGCCGAGGTCGTCCGGGACCTGTGGCGCCGGGAGCGTGAGCGCGGCCTCTCCGCAGGGGAGAAGCGGATGCTCGCCAAGGCCCGCCAGATCCTGGTGAGCGAGCTTGCGCTGTGTGAGAGCACGAACGAGGACAAGGCGGAGGCACTGCTCGACGAGGTGCTGGCGTCCTGAAGGGCCGGGAGCGGCGGCTGGCCGGCTGAGCGGCACGGCCTCCCGGCCGAACGGTGTCCGGGGGCGACCCGCGGACTGTGGACAGCGGTGCGGTGTGCCGTGCCTGCGGCCCGTAGGCTACGGCGCCACCCCGGCCACGGCAGCGTGCGGTGCCCGTGCGGTGCCGGGTCGCTTGTCCGCGTCGGCCTCGGTGCTGCCGTCGGCCGTTGCCGGTTGTGTCGGTGCCGGGCCGGACGCTGCCCGGGATGCCGCCCGGTCGCGTCCGCACGCCTTCACGGTCCGCGCTTCACGGTCCGTCCGTTTGTCCCCGCTCGTCCTTTCCCGTCCGGTCCGACGGCAGGAAAGCCTGCCGGGTTTCGGGGGGCAGCCGTAGGCTCCCGCGCCGCGCGTGCGTATGCTCGCGTGCGACGCGCCGGGCCGACGGCTGTCCCGCTTTCCTGTGGACACGCCGTGCCGGGCCCGGGCAGCTGCTTTCGACCAGGTGCCTCACGGAAGGGGGTCGACAGCGAGCTCCGCGGTGGGGGCACGAAGCGTCGTGCCCGGCACGCTTTTGGCCATACCCATGTCGTCCAAGGACACAAACCTGAACACCGCAATGTCTCCGTCAGGCTCGTCCGACTCGCCCGCCGCGTCCGTGGAGACCCGGCCCGGCCACTCGGACCCGTCCGGTCCGCACCGATGCGCCGCGGTGATCCCCGCCGCCGGCCGCGGAGTGCGGCTCGGCCCCGGCGCGCCCAAGGCCCTGCGCGCCCTCGGCGGCACGCCGATGCTCGTGCACGCCGTACGTGCCCTCGCCCGCGCCCGCGCGGTGTCCCTGGTGGTCGTCGTCGGCCCGCCCGGTGAGGCGGCGCAGGTGCGCACCCTGCTCGACGACCACCTCGACCACCTCGACTCGACCGAGGTCGTCGTCGTCTCCGGCGGCGACACCCGGCAGGACTCCGTACGCCTCGGCATCGCCGCGCTCCCCGGCGACGTCGACGTCGTGCTCGTGCACGACGCCGCCCGCCCGCTGGTCCCGGTGGACACCGTGGAGGCCGTCGCCGCCGCGGTACGGGCCGGGGCGCCCGCCGTCGTGCCGGCACTGCCCGTCACCGACACCGTCAAGCAGGTCGAGCCCGGCGGCGAGCCGGGCCGCCCGGAGCCGGTCGTCGCCACGCCCGAGCGGGCCGCGCTGCGCGCCGTGCAGACCCCGCAGGGCTTCGACCGCCGGGTGCTGACCGAGGCCCACGAGAAGGTGCCCGCGGCCGGCGAGGGCGCCACGGACGACGCCGGGATGGTCGAGCGGCTGGGCGTCGAGGTCGTGCTCGTACCCGGGCACGAGGAGGCGTTCAAGGTGACCCGGCCGCTGGACATGGTGCTGGCCGAGGCCGTGCTGGCACGCAGGAGGGCGACCGATGGCTTCTGACGCGCAGACACCGGGCGGCGCGTCCGGGCCGGCCGGCGGGGGCGCCGGGGACGGCGGGGGCGGTGCGTACGCCGTGCTGCCGCGCATCGGCGTCGGGACCGACGTGCACGCCTTCGCCGAGGGGCGCGAGCTGTGGTGCGCCGGCCTGCTCTGGGAGGGCGAGACCCACGGGCTCGACGGGCACTCCGACGGCGACGTCGCCGCCCACGCCGCCTGCGACGCGCTCTTCTCCGCCGCCGGTCTCGGCGACCTCGGCGCGCACTTCGGCACCGGCCGCCCGGAGTGGTCCGGCGCCTCCGGCGTCGCGCTGCTCGGCGAGGCGGCCCGTATCGTACGCGCCGCCGGCTTCCGTGTCGGCAATGTCGCGATCCAGGTGATCGGCGTCCGACCGAAGATCGGCAAGCGGCGCGCGGAGGCGCAGGAGGCGCTGTCGGCCGCCGCGGGGGCGCCGGTGTCGGTCTCCGGCACCACCACGGACGGGCTCGGCCTCACCGGCCGTGGCGAGGGCCTGGCGGCCGTCGCCACCGCGCTCGTCCTGCCGCCGCCCGGGTGACGCGGACCTTCCGCCGCCGCGCGGAAGGCCCGTGGCGGGCTCGATGTTGGGTACCCAGGTAGTGCCCACGTGTGCGAAACCGAGGAGTGTCCATCGTGTCTGTCGCCCTCTCCGACAACCTCAAGCAGGTCCTCGACGGCCAGGTCTTCATCACCGTCGCCACCGTGCAGCCGGACGGCGCGCCGCAGGCGTCGCCCGTCTGGGTGAAGCGCGACGGCGACGACCTGCTCTTCTCCACCACCGCCGAGCGCGTCAAGGCCCGTAACCTGAGCCGCGATCCGCGGGTCAGCGTCGTCGTGGTCAACCCGGCGGCCCCGTACAACTACGCCCAGGTGCACGGCACCGCGAGCGTCACCACCGAGGGTGCCCGGGAGCTGATCGACGAGCTGTCGGTGAAGTACACCGGCAAGGACTACGACACCTTCAGCGGCGGCCGGGCCGACGACGGCACCCGGATCGTCGTCCGCGTGACGCCGGAGAAGGTGTCGGGCCAGGGCGACCTGCACTGAGCGACGGCGCCGAGCGGCGCGGCGCCGTGGAGCGCCGCGCCGGCCGGCGGACGGCGGCCCCGGCGTCAGTGGGGCGGCCTACCCTGGGGCGGGTGTGCGGGGGACGGTCGCGTGTGACGTGCCGGGCGTACCGGGCGTACCGTGCGGCGGGGCGGGCGTGGTACGCGCCGGGCAGCGGCCGCACGGCGGTCGTCCCGGACCGGGGGCCGCGGGCGGGCCGGGTCCTACTACCCTTGAGGCGTGACCATTCGCCTGTACGACACCAGCGCCCGGCAGATCCGTGACTTCGCCCCGATCACCCCGGGCTGTGTCTCGATCTACCTGTGCGGCGCCACCGTGCAGGCCGCACCGCACATCGGGCACATCCGCTCCGGCCTCAACTTCGACATCCTGCGCCGCTGGCTGCTCCACCGAGGCTACGAGGTGACCTTCGTCCGCAACGTCACCGACATCGACGACAAGATCATCGCCAAGTCCGCCGACCAGGGCCGTCCCTGGTGGGCCATCGGGTACGAGAACGAGCGCGCCTTCACCGCCGGCTACGACGCCCTCGGCTGCCTTCCGGCGACGTACGAGCCGCGCGCCACCGGCCACGTGCCCGAGATGATCGAGATGATGCGCGCGCTCATCGACTCCGGCCACGCCTACGCCGCCGACGGCAACGTCTACTTCGACGTCCGCTCGTACCCCGGCTACCTCGCCCTGTCCAACCAGGAGCTGGACAACCTCCGCCAGCCCGAGGGCGAGGGCGAGACCGGCAAGCGCGACCAGCGGGACTTCGCCATGTGGAAGGCCGCCAAGCCCGGCGAGCCGTCCTGGGAGGCCCCCTGGGGCCGCGGCCGGCCCGGCTGGCACCTGGAGTGCTCGGCGATGGCCCACAAGTACCTGGGCTCCCGCTTCGACATCCACGGCGGCGGCATCGACCTCGTCTTCCCGCACCACGAGAACGAGATCGCCCAGTCCAAGTCGTTCGGCGACGGCTTCGCGGACTACTGGATGCACAACGC
This sequence comes from Streptomyces sp. CNH099, assembly GCA_000514715.1. GTDB lineage: Bacteria > Actinomycetota > Actinomycetes > Streptomycetales > Streptomycetaceae > Streptomyces > Streptomyces synnematoformans. The sequence continues at coordinate 330,747 of AZWL01000006.1, forward strand.
CTGGGTGACCATGAGCGGCGAGAAGATGAGCAAGTCCCTCGGCAACTCGGTGCTGGTCTCCGAGATGGTCAAGCGCTGGCGCCCCATCGTCCTGCGCTACTACCTGGGCACCCCGCACTACCGCTCCACCATCGAGTACAGCGAGGAGGCCCTGCGCGAGGCCGAGGCCGCGTTCGCGCGCATCGAGGGCTTCGTGCAGCGTGTAGTCGAAAAGGCAGGGAAGGCCGGCGAGCCGGTCGCCCCGGCCGCGGACGTGCCGTCCGCCTTCGCCGAGGCGATGGACGACGACCTCGGGGTGCCGCAGGCGCTCGCCGTCGTGCACACCACCGTCCGGCAGGGCAACGCCGCCCTGTCCGCCGACGACAAGGAGGCCGCCGTCGCCCGCCTCGCCGAGGTGCGCGCCATGCTGGGCGTGCTCGGCCTCGACCCGCTCGACGCGCACTGGACGGGCGCGGGTGGCGCGGACCGCGGCGCGGACCTGCACGGGGCCGTCGACACGCTCGTACGGCTGGTGCTGGAGCAGCGCGAGGCGGCGCGGGCGCGCAAGGACTACGCCGCCGCGGACGCCATCCGCGACCAGCTGCAGCAGTCGGGCCTCGCCATCGAGGACACGCCCGACGGGCCGCGCTGGACGCTGTGCTGACCGCGCCGAGCCGGGTGTAGCAGCCCCGTGTGCCGCCCGGGCGACCGGGCGGCACACTCGTGACGTAGAGAAACACCGATCGCAGAAGCAGGTGGAGCCCCCATGGCCGGGAACAGTCAGCGCCGAGGCCGCAGAACGGCGAGCAAGAAGGGCGCGACCAAGGGCAGCGGCGGCAAGGGCCGCCGCTCCCTCCAGGGCAAGGGCCCCACGCCGCCCGCCGAGCAGCGGCCCGGCCACGCCAAGCAGCGCGCCGCCCGGGCGCGGTCGAAGAAGGCCGCCGCCGCCCGGCCGGCCGCGCGCCGCGGCGGCCGGGGCAGCAGCGAGCTGGTGGTCGGCCGCAACTCGGTGTACGAGGCGCTGCGCGACGGCGTGCCGGCCACGACGCTGTACGTCCAGCAGTACCTCGACAGCGACGACCGGGTGCGCGGCGCCCTGCAGCTCGCCGCGGAGCGCGGCGACGTGCACCTGATGGAGGCGCCGCGCCCCGAGCTGGACCGGATGACGGACGGCCTGAACCACCAGGGGCTGGTGCTGCAGGTCCCGCCGTACGAGTACGCCCACCCCGACGACCTCCTCGACGCCGCCGCCCAGGATGCCGCGGACCCGCTGGTCGTCGCGCTCGACGGGGTCACGGACCCGCGGAACCTGGGCGCCGTGGTGCGCTCCGTCGCCGCCTTCGGCGGGCACGGCGTCGTCATCCCGGAGCGGCGCGCGGCGGGGATGACGGCGGGCGCGTGGAAGTCGTCGGCGGGCACGGCGGCGCGTACGCCGGTGGCGCGGGCCACGAACCTGACGCGGGCGCTGGAGGCGTACCAGAAGGCCGGCGTGATGGTCGTCGGGCTCGCGGCCGACGGGGACGTGGAGCTGCCGGAGCTGGACCTGCTGGATAGGCCGGTGTGCGTCGTGGTCGGCAGCGAGGGCAAGGGGCTGTCGCGGCTGGTGGGGGAGACGTGCGACGTACGGGTACGTATCCCCATGCCGGGCGGCGCGGAGTCGCTGAACGCGGGCGTCGCGGCCGGGGTGGTGCTGTACGAGGCGGCGCGCAGGCGGGCGTGAGCGTAGTGCGGGACGGCGCGCGGCGAATCGCAACGAGCCCCCGCGAACGGTGTGTTTGACGGGCCTCCGACACAAAAGGGCCCTGTCGGGCGGTGCCAGCCAGTGTCCAAACGCCGCATCACTCGGTTAGTGGAGTGTGGACACCAGAACACCGCCCACCCCCACGGGTGGTCGCGCCCAGGACCCAGACGACGACGCCGCCGGCGGCCGGCTGACGATGGTGCGGGTCCCGAGCGACCCCACCCGGATCAACGTCGACAACCCGAGCTTCCGGGTGCAGCTGGGGCCCTCGTCCCGCCGGGCGCTCTCCGCCCCCGGAGCGCCGCTGTACGGGGCCGGCGCGGGGGCCGCGGGTCTCGCGCCGGTCCTGGTCGGCGCGGGCGCCGGCGCCGTCGGCGGCGCCCGGGTGGTCGGCGGCGCCGGGGGCGCCGCGGCCGCGCGCCGCCGGGCGCCCGTCGTGTGGACCGGCCGCGCGGACGACACCGCCGCCGGCCGGCTGCTGCAGGCCGTCCCCCGGGGCGACGCCGCCGACCCGCGCCGCGCGCCCGGCGCCGACGCGACCTCGACGCGGCTGCTGCCGCGCGTCGACGACGACACCACGCACCTGCTGCCGCGCCTCGACGACTCCGGCCGCCCGCTCCGCACCGCGGGCGCCGGGGACGCGACGCAGGTGCTCCCGCGGATCCCGGAGCCCGCCGGCCCGTACGGCGGCGGGCAGGGCGCACCGGACGGCTACGACGGGCCGTACGACCTCTACGCCGACCCCGCCGACGCCGACGCCGACGCCGACCCGGACACCGACCCGGACACGGACGCCGACCGCCCCCGCGGCCGCACCCAGCGCCACGGCGCCGACCCCGTGCGGCACGCCTACTACCCCGGGCGCCGGATGAACCTCGGCGTCGTCCTGCTCCCCCTGCGCATCGTCCTCGGCCTCGTCTCGCTCTACGCCGGCATGGGCAAGCTCAGCGACCCCATGTTCTTCGACGGCGAGCGCGGCTCCATGCGCGGCTGGCTGGCGGGCATGGACCCCTGGCTGATCGCGCGCCCGCTGTACGACATCGCGCTCGCGCACCCCGTGGGCGCGGGGCTGACCGTGGCGTTCCTGCAGATCATCGTGGGCGTGCTGACGATCTGCGGGCTGTGGCAGCGGCTCGCGGCGGCCCTCGGCGGGCTGCTCGCGCTCGGGCTGCTGGTGACGGTGGCGTGGCAGACGTCGTCCGCGTACGACGCGACGGACGCCCTGTTCCTCGCCGCCTGGTCCCCGCTCGTGATCGCCGGCGCCCCCGTCTACTCCCTCGACGCCCGGCTCGCCGGGGAGGCGTGGCGGACGCTGGGGCCGCGCTCGGAGCTGTGGGAGCTGCGCCGCCGGGTGCTGCGCCGCGGGACGGTGCTGGCCACGGTCATCGTGGGGCTGGCGCTGCTGGTGGGGTCGACGCTGGGCGCGGCGGTGCGGTCGTCCAGCACGGTACGGGTCCCCGGCCCCGACGAGCCGCCCGTCAACCACCTGCCGGGCACCCCGCTGCCCTCGCCGCCCGGCGGCACGGCGCGGGGCGGCGACGCGGGCTCGGCGAGCCCGTCGCGGGACGGCGCCGGCCAGCCCGGCGGCGCGCCGCCCTCCCCCGGCGCCGGCGCCGAGCCGGGCACGGCGGAGGCCGGTCCGGCGACGGAGTCGGGCAGCGTCCCCCCGGAGCAGCGGCCGGCCGCGCCCCCGGCCTCCCAGGCGCCGCCGCCCCCGTCCGCCGAGAACCAGGCGCCCGCGCCCTCCGACGCCGGCTCCGGCACGGACCCGGGCTCGGGCGCGCCGGAGCCGGGCGGCGGCGGTTCCGGGAGCACGGGGGGCGACGGCTCGTCGGACAGCGGGTCGACGGACGGGGGCGGCGAGGAGGAGCCGCCGGGCCTGGTGGGCGGGCTGCTGGGGTAGCGGCAGCGGTCGGTGGCCGGGGCCCGGCGCCGCGGGCGCAAGGGAGGCCCCGGCCCGTACGCGGGACCCGCCCCGCACGCGGGACCCGGCCCGTACGCGGGACCCGGTCCGTACATGGGGGTCCGTACACGGGCCCTGGTCCGTACGCCGGGTTCGGGCCGCGGCCCGGCGCCGCTCCGGCCCGGCGCCGCTCCGGCCGGGCCCGCCCGCTCACCCCCGGGACAGCTCCTTGGCCGCCTCCGTCAGGTCCTTCGCCGTGTCGATGGCCCGCCAGTACGCCCCCTGCGGCAGCGGGAAGCCCGCCAGCCGCCGCTGCCGCGCCAGCCGCGGGAACGTGGCGCGCTCGTGGTCGCCGCGCTCCGGCAGCAGGTCGCGGAAGGCGGCGGAGAAGACGTAGACGCCCGCGTTGATCAGATACGGCGACGGCGGCGCCTCGATGAAGTCGACGACGTGCCCGAACTGGTCCGTCTCCACCGCGCCCCACGGCATGTGCGGCCGCGCCAGCGCCAGCGTGGCGTCCGCGCCCCGCTCCTGGTGGAACGCGGCCATCGTGCGCAGCGAGAACCGCGTCCAGATGTCGCCGTTCGTCGCGTACCACGGCTCGTCGGGCCGCGGCAGCGACGCCGCCGCGAACTTCAGCCCGCCGCCCCGCCCCAGCGGCTCCTTCTCGACCACGCAGCTGACCCGCAGCGGCAGCTCCGTGGCGGCCAGCCACTCCTGCAGCACCTCGGCGAGGTGCCCGCAGGACACCACGGCGTCCGTGACGCCCTCGGCCGCCAGCCAGGCCAGCTGGTGCCCGATGATGGGCACGCCGGTGCCGGGGATCTCGACCATCGGCTTGGGGCGGTCGTCCGTGTACGGACGAAGCCGTGACCCCTGCCCACCGGCAAGGACCACGGCCTGAGTCGGTTGTGCTGCTGCGGCTCCGGTCATACCCCGCACCCTAACCGGCCGGTAGCAACCGGCCGCGGGTACGGGGCGTCCGGACGCCCGCGCCGGGCCTACTGGGCCGCGACGACCCCGGTGGCGAAGGAGGTGTCGCACACCGGTCGCGCGTACGACTGCGCGCGCGCCACCCCGTACTTGGCCACCGCCGCCTCGCCGAGCGCGCGGGCGATCCCGGCGCAGTGCCGGGCGAGCGACGGCCGGGCGCGCATCTCGCGCTGGAGCTTGGTGAGCGCGGTGCCGGGGTCGCTCTGCCGCAACTCGGCGAGGAGACGGTCCCGCAGCACCTCCTGCGGGGCGCGGGTGCCGGCCTTGGTCGCCGAACTCTCCGCGGAGGTGCTGAGCATCCGGGAGTCGGCCGAGGACGACGCCCAGGGCACGGTGGCGACCGCGAGCGTACCCGCCAGCACGAGTACGACGGGGAGGACGAATGCGATGGTTCTGCCGATACGGCGGGCTGCCTGGTTCACGAGGGCGATCGTAGCGAGCGGTAGTGATATGGCGACATTGAGTCACTCTAACGAGCGCGGTCGGCCGCGGAATTCGAATTCCGCGTTGACGTCCGAGTCGAACGAACCGGCGGACTTTCCGACGCACTTGCCGTTACGCGCCGCGTTCCGCGGACAACGGCGTCCGACGGCGGACGACGGCGGACGACCGCGGCACGGCCCCCGCACCGCCGGAAACGCGCGACGGCGCCGCCGCCCCCACCGGGGGCCGCGGCGCCGTCGCGCGTGCAGTGCCGGGCTGTGCGGCCCGGTCGGTCAGTCGCTGAGCCGTGCGCCGGTGGAGGTGGCGAACACGTGCGTCTCGCCGGGGCGCGGGACGATGTGCATCGTCGAGCCCTTCTCCGGCACGGCGCGGCCGGGGACGCGGACGACCAGGTCCTGGTCGTCGCCGCCGACGTTCGCGGTGCCGTAGACGTAGGCGTCGGCGCCCAGTTCCTCGACGACGTTGACGGTGACGGGCAGGCCGGCCGGGGTGTCGTCCTTCTCCGTCGACAGGGTCTTGCCGGCGGGGGCGTCGCCGTTGGCCAGGTCGAAGTGCTCGGGGCGGACGCCGACGGTGACCGTGCGGTCGCCGCGGTCGGCCGCGGCGGCCAGGGCGTCGCGCTCGACGGGCACGACGCTGTTGCCGAACTTGACGCCGCCGTCGATGATCGGCACCTCGACCAGGTTCATCGCCGGGGAGCCGATGAAGCCCGCGACGAAGAGGTTGGCCGGCCTGTCGTACATCTCGCGCGGCGTGGCGACCTGCTGCAGCAGCCCGTCCTTGAGGACGGCGACCCGGTCGCCCATGGTCATGGCCTCGACCTGGTCGTGGGTGACGTACACGGTGGTGACGCCGAGGCGCCGCTGCAGGCCGGCGATCTGCGTACGGGTCTGGACGCGGAGCTTGGCGTCGAGGTTCGACAGCGGCTCGTCCATGAGGAACACCTGCGGCTCCCGGACGATCGCGCGGCCCATCGCGACACGCTGCCGCTGACCACCGGAGAGCGCCTTCGGCTTGCGGCCCAGGTACTCGGTGAGGTCGAGGATCTTCGCGGCGTCCTCGACCTTCTGCCGGATGTCGGCCTTCGGCACGCCGGCGATCTTGAGCGCGAAGCCCATGTTGTCGGCGACGGTCATGTGCGGGTACAGCGCGTAGTTCTGGAACACCATGGCGATGTCCCGGTCCTTCGGCGGCAGGTGCGTGACGTCGCGGTCGCCGATGTGGATGGTGCCGGAGTTGACGTCCTCCAGTCCGGCGAGCATCCGCAGGGACGTCGACTTGCCGCAGCCGGACGGGCCGACCAGGACGAGGAACTCGCCGTCCTCGATGGAGATCTCCAGCTCGCTGACGGCCGGGATCTCGGAGCCCGGGTAGGTCCGGGTGGCCTTGTCGAACGAAACGGTTGCCATGGTGTTTCCCTTCACCGGCAGGAACGTGCCGGACGATCCGAGTAAAGGTGTGGTGTAGTCCACTGCTGTGGACCTTGGCGCTGACCGTACCTGCCGGTCAGGCCGCTTGTCACCACCCCGGAGGTCCCGAAAGCGCATCACCGCGCCGCCCGGCGCCCCGGTTACACTGCACGGGCGCGCCTCCTTAGCTCAGCTGGTCAGAGCAACGCTCTTGTAAAGCGTAGGTCGTCGGTTCGAATCCGACAGGGGGCTCCACGCAGAAAGCACCTGGTCAGCCGCATAGTGCGACGACCCCCCGACAAGATCGTTGCCGGGGGGTCGTACACATTTCGTACATGATCCAGATTTCCGGCCTACGCCGTGAGCAGCGCATCCATCATCGCGAGTGCGACCGACCGGCCGGCGTCCAGGGCGTCCGCCACCTCGTCCAGTCGGTCCGGGAACAGGTGGCCGTAGACGTTCAGGGTCATCGCGGCATCCTTGTGCCCCAGCATCGTTTGGATCACTTTCACGTCCGCGCCCGCGGCGATGGCGAGCGACGCGGCCGTATGCCGCAGCTTGTGGGGAGTGACGCCGAGCCCTTCCAGGCCCGCAGTTTTCACCGCCGGGTCGAACACCCGAGACCGGAAGTTGCTGTACCGCAGCGGGCCGCCTTCTGGGGCCGTGAACAGCAGATCGTTCTGCCCCTTCCCGCGGGCCAGGGTGCCCAGCTCGTCCGCGAACGAGCGGGGAAGTGGGACGGACCGCTTCTCATGGTTCTTCACCGGCCCCAAGGCCAGGTGCCCGCGGACGTCGGTGTAGTTCTGCACGATCCGGATGCGCCGCTGCGGCACCTGCAGCCGGCCCACCTTCACCGCCGACGCCTCGGCCCACCGGATGCCGCAGTACCCGAGCGTGAGGATCATCAGCCGGTACTCACCGGCCGCCGCCGCAAGCCGCTCCAGTTGCTCATAGGTCAGATAGACGTGCTCGTCCTCGTCGTCCGGCCGGGGAAGCTCGTGGTCGTGACACGGGCTGGCCGCTATGCGCTTCGAGAACACCGCGTGCTTCATGGTCATGGACAGCACGCGGTACGCCTTCGTGATGCGCGCGGCGCCGAGCGGGCGGCCAGACTTCCCCGGCTTGGTCTCCAGTTCCGTCACCCACTGGTCGACGTCCTCCCACTGGACGGCCGCGACCTGCCAGTCCCCCCACTTCGGGATCACGTAGTTGTCGAGCAGGTCCCGGTAGTCCCGTTTCGTCGTCCGGCCGACCTTGCGCTTCGACCCGAACCACTCCTCGGCTACGACCCTGACCGGGGCCTTCCCGGACTTCGGGTCGCGGTACGAACCCTTGCTCAGCCGGGCCGTGATCGCATCCTTCTCCGCCTCGGCCTGCGGCAGCTTCCCGAACGTCTTCGCCTTCGGCTTGTTGTCCGGGCCGTACCACCGCACCCGCCACCGGCCCGGGGGCTGCCGCTTGCTGCCTGCCTTCTTGCCGGCCTGCCACTTCTCCATGGCCTGCTGGTAGTCGGCGTGGCCGGCGCGGTCCTCAATCCACACCCGAGCCACGTCATTCCTCCTCGGTCGACGGGGCCAGCATGCGCCTGCCCGGCGGGCGGGCGTACACCTCGAACAGCAGGAGTTCGCCGGTCGGGTCGCCGGGCTCGATGCTTGCGATGGGCATCTCCCCGTCCATCCAGTCCCAGGCGCGGTTGGCGTCGACCGCCCCAACCCCCGTGATCTCGCACGTCTCCGTGGCGTCGTCGGTGAGTGGCAGGAGCAACGCAGACGGGTTGACCCGGAGCGCCGCCGCAAGCGCGACGAGGTCGTCGACTGATACCTGCCGCTGTGTCTTCTCCAGCTTGGCGATGGCTGACGCCGTGATGGGGCGCTCTCGCTTCTCCAGTTCGCCGGCCAGCGCGTAGATACTCCAGCCCCGCGCCTTCCGGAGGCGGGCGACGTTGGCGGCGACCGTCTCGGCGGTGGGTCCGTACTTGACTGCGGGGCGCGCGCGGCGCTTCTCAGTGGCCATGCGCAGCAGGTTAGGCCGCATCGGTGTCCATTTCTGCTCCGGGGGTGGTACCTTCACTCTTGACATGACTCCACTCTATCCACAGACGTGGTCAATCTGAACACGAAAGCGGAGGAAAAATGGCTGACGAACTGCTCAGCCCCAAGCAGGTCCGCGAGGACTACGGGTTCAGCGAGCAGGCTCTCGCGAGCTGGCGGTGGATGGGCACCGGCCCCGACTACATCAAGACCAGTCCCGGCCGAAGCGGGCGCATCAAGTACAAGCGCAGCGCCATCGAAAGGTGGCTGGACGCGCGGACCGTCAGCGGAGGTGCTGCGGCGTGACCACGGAAACGCAAGAGCCCGGGGCTGGCGGGCCCCGGGACTCGGATGCTGCTGACCGGCGTGGGTGCGGGTCTTCTGACACCGTACAGCAGCCCCCGGGCATCACGCAGGGGGTCGAGCCCCCGAGGGTGCCCGGCCGACTCGACACCTACCGGTCCCGGGCCCGGAGGTGGCACCGGCAGGTCCGTGTCGAGCGCTGCCCCGGCTGCGGGCACCCGCACCTGCACCGCGCTCCCCTCCCGCTCGTGCGGTCCATCCTGCGCACCGCGCCGTGCGGTGCCGTGTACGTCGTCGTCCTGCGTATGGAAGCGGTGAGCGCCGCATGAGCGCGCACCGCCGGGTCACCGACGCGCTGAACGCGGCCGGAAGCAAGGGCCGCGGTGCCTACTGGCAGTGCCCCGCGCACGACGACCGGTCGCCTTCCCTTTCCGTGGCGCACGGCGACCGGCGGGCGATCATCAAGTGCCACGCCGGTTGTGCCACCGAGGATGTGGTGGCCGCCCTCGGGCTGGCCATGGCGGACCTGTTCGACGAGCCCGCCGAGCAGCAGGAGCGCCCCCGGCCCGTTGCCGAGTACCCGTACTGCGATGAGCAGGGCGAGGTGCTGTACGTCGTGCGCCGGATCGAGCCCGGATACGACGGTGAGCGGAAGACCTTCCGTCAGTTCCGGCCGGACGGTACCCCCGGCATCAAGGGCATCCGGCGTGTCCTCTACCGGCTTCCGGAGGTCATCGACACCGCCCGCGCTGGCGGGACCGTCCTCGTCGTGGAGGGAGAGAAGGACGCGGACAACCTCGCCGGACAAGGTTCCTGCGCGACCACCAGCGTGATGGGTGCGGGCAAGTGGCGGGACGAGTACACCGCGAGCCTGCGAGGCGCCGGACAGGTGGTGGTCATCGCTGACCGCGACGACCCCGGCCGCAAGCACGCTGCTGCTGTCGCCGCGTCCGTCGACCGCGCCGGGATCCCCGTGCGCGTGGTGGAGCCCGCCCGGGGGAAGGACGTCACGGATCATCTGGCGGCGGGTCTCGGCTACGACGACTTGGTGCCCGTGGAACGCACCGCCCCCCCGGAAAGTGATTCCAGTAATTCCAGCGAACCGCCGCAGGGGGCGCCGGGGGGCTTCGGTGGAATTGCTGGAACGGGAAATGAGGGGGGCGGTGCATGTTGGGACCCACCGATCCCGGTCCCCGAGCACAAGCGGATGGCGTTCCCCACGGACCTGCTCGGCTCCCTCGCCCCGTGGGTGCGGGCACAGTCCGTCTCCCTGAACGTCTCGGAAAGCCTGCTGGGCTTCTCCGCCCTCGGCGCGATCTCCACCGCCCTCGGCGGCCGGGTCCGGGTCCACGTCAAGGACGGATGGGAAGACGAGAACGTCTGCCTGTATCTCCTCGGACTCGCCGACTCCTCCGCCCGTAAGACACCCGCGCTGGACAAGGCGTCCGCGCCGCTGCGGGAGCGCATCGGTGAGTTGCGGGACGAGCAGCGCCCGGCGGTGGAGGAGAACGAACAGCTCATCCGGATCACCGAGCAGGAGATGGCGGCCGTCGAGCGGCAGGCCGCCGCGGGCAAGGCAGCCAAGGAGGATGCCCGCGCTGTCCTCAGCGAGCTTCAGGAACTCCGGGCGAAGCCGGGGCTGCCGAAAGCGCTCGTCGGTGACGTGACGCTGGAAGCGCTCGGCAAGCTGATGGGGGAGAACGGCGGGCGTATGGGCCTGCTGGAGTCCGAGGCCGGGTTCTTCAAGGCGTGCGCCGGGCTGTACGGCAACGGCCGTGCGGACATCACGCTGGTGTTGAAGGCGTACAGCGGCACGTCCCACGACATCGAACGGGTCTCACGGGGCAACACGTGGATGCCGCACACGGCCCTGACGCTCACGCTGATCATTCAACCCGGGGTGGTTGAGCATCTGGAGAAGGACAACCCCGAGTTCAAGTCGAGCGGCTTCCTGAACCGCTTCCTGTACAGCCTGCCCGACGCCATGCCCCCCGGCTCGTTCGACACCCCCGCGGTACCCGCGGAGGTGCGGGACGCCTACGACCGCGGGATTCGGAGGCTGGTCGACAGCGTGTGGCGTTCGGAGACGATCCGCACGATGCGCCTGACGGAGCAGGCCCGGAAGCGGTTCGCCGAGTTCTACAACCAGGTAGAGAAGGACAAGGTCGACGGCGGGCAACTCCACGACATCGCCGAGTGGGCGGGCAAGCTCTGCGGTCAGGTGATCCGCCTCGCCGCCTGCCTCACCCTCTTTGACGACCAGGGCGCGCACGAGGTCACCGAAGACGCCATGGTGCGCTCCATCTCGCTCACCCCGTACCTGATCAGCCACGCGCGCGCGGCGTTCGCCGTGATGAGCCGCGACGGAGACGGCGGGCGCAGACTCCTGCGCGACATCCTCGACCGCCTGCCCACCCTGCTCGCCGCCGACCACACCGTCACCGAACGGAAGGTCCGCGAGAGCTTCAAGGGCCGCCGCGCTGTCGGCGGCGGGCAAGTCGACTCCGACGCGATCAAAGAGGCCATGGCCGAGCTGGAAGAACTCGGATGGATCTCCGAGATCCCCGCACCGCCCCGCAAGCCCGGCCAGCGCGGGCAACGCCCCTCGCCTCGCTACGACGTGCACCCGATGCTGCGCGAGCCCATGGAGAAGCCGTGACCACGACCCGGACCTTCCTCACCGACCCCCAGCTAGACGAACTCCTCGATTCCCTACCGGGGCCGTCCGGCATCCCCGTGGCGATACTCGACCAGTTCGGCGCCGCCTCCCGAGAGGCGGCGGCCATGGGACAGGGCATCGCACTACGGGCCGTCGCGAACGGCGGCTGGGCGCTCCTCGGCACCAACAGCACGGACCCCGATCTGACGCGCCGCATGATCCGGCCCCGGATGAAGATGATGCTCGCCGCCTTCTCCGCCGGCATCACCCACCTGTGCGACCACACCCGGCAGATACGGCCGATGCTCCTGCTCTGCGACCCGCCCGCCATGGTCTGCATGCAGGCCCACTGCATCGCGCGCGCCGAACAACTCGGCAAGACGATGCCGTTCCACTGGGACAACCACTGCGACGCCTGCGGTCAGCACGGCGAAACCCTCGCCCCCCACCTCGCTGCCCTCGGCGCCCTCACCGTCAGCGCGCACGTCTGCCGGGCATGCGCAGACGACCTCGCGGTCACGGCCGTAGAAGCCGCCGACGACATCCAGACCGTCACCCGCAAAGACCCCTGCCCCTGCGGCTCCGGCAGCCGCTACAAGCGCTGCCACGGCAGCACCAGGAGATGAGCCATGACCGACCCCCTCAACATCGCCGAGGCCGCCGTGCGGGCCCGCATAGCCGCCGCAGCACGGAAGCGGGCCGCGCGGAAGCGGCAGCGCGCCGAGTTCGCCGAGCGGCGACGGTACGGGCTCGCCGCCCGGCACCGACAGAAGCTCGCCCGCCAGACCGACCCCCAGCCGCCCCCCGCGGCCTGAACCCCGAGGAGAACGCCCATGACCACCAACCCCTTCACCGAGGACCCCACCGTCCACGCCACCTTCGCCGCCGGCGAGTGGCGGGCCAACGGCCGCAACCTCACCACCACCGGCGTGACCGCCGCGCAGCAGCAGCTCGCCGGACAGATCGAGCAGATCCGCGGACGGCGGGAGCTGTCCGCCGAGGCCAAGCGCATCGCCATCGCCAGGGTGTACCGCGAGGCGCGCGACAGCATCACCGCGATGCGGCAGGAGGCCGAGGAGCAGGTGCGCGGGGAGCGGACCAAGCTGCACCGCAAGCTGTTCGGGTACGAGGGTGAGGCCGACGTGCAGACCGTCATCGCACGACGCGACGCAGCCGACAGGGCATCCAAGCTGGACGACCCGCACGCGGCCGAGACCGCGCTCCGCAAGGCCGAGATGCACGGCGACACCCACATGGCGCAGGCCATAGCAGCACACGCACAGGAGCAGGCGTGGGGGACCGTGCTCGACACCTACGTGTCCAGCCGCCCCGAGGCCGCTGCCACCGCCGAGGCACTGCACGCGCTCCCCAACCCCGACGACGGCATGTGGCGCATGGAGCAGGCCATGACCTACTCGGTGATGCAGCCGACCGAGCTGGACGGCATGCCCGACTACAGCGTCAACGCACTGGCGGCCAGCGACCTCGACGTCGCCTGATGACCGGCCCCGGGCGGGCTTGCAGGCAACCGCCCGGGGCCACCCACCACCTGCCCACGTCCACCCCAGAGGAGGCAGGGAGCAGGTGAGACCTTCAGTAAGCAGCCAGACGAACACCAAGGTTGATCAACACTTTCGCTCACGCGAAGCGAACAGACCAATCGATCAACGACAACGCGAAGCACAGCAGACGACGAGCAGCAGAGGCACCGCGCACCGCGGCACGGAGCAGACCCGGCACACCACGACCAGCCGCACGCGGTGGCACACGGTGACCGGTGTCGTGGCGCCGCCGCGCGGGAACGATCACGCCCCTGACCTGGGGCTATGCCCCCCACCTGGGGTTATTCCACACCGGAACCGTATAGCTGCTGCCCTTGCCTGCACCGCATGAACGCCAGGGTGACCATGAAGGAGGACACCGTGAGTGACGACCAGAAGGCGGACCTTCCGCCCCCCGAGGGCCTGGGCCCGCGCGCTCTGGCGCTGTGGACGGGCACCGTCGAGGGTGTCGAGCTGGAGGCCGGCGAGGTGGTGCTGCTGTACGAGGCGTGCCGGCTGGTGGACGACATTGACGCGATGCAGGCGGCGCTCGACGAGCTGGGCCCGGTGGTGAAGGGGTCGCGCGGGCAGCCGGCGGCGTCCCCGCTGATCCGGGAAATCCGCGGGCACAAGCTGGCGCTGCAGCGGATCCTGCGGACGCTCCTTGCGGCGATGCCGGAGGAGGAAGAGGGCCGGCGGCTGTCGGCGTCGGACCGGGGCCGCAAGGCGGCGATCCACCGTTGGCACGGTGCCCGCGCGGACAGCACGGTCCGTCCGATGTGGCCCCGGCCGGAGGAGGCGTCGTGAGGCGCCGCGCGGTGCGGTCCGCGGACCTTCCGGACCGCCTGTTCCGCTTCCGCGCCGAGGAGTGGATGCGGCCGGAGTGGGCGGACGACCCGAGTAGCGGCCTGGCCCCGTACTGGGCGTGGTGCGCGTGGACGGACGCCCGGTACGAGTGGGCGGCGCTCCACGGTGCGGGCCCGGAGCGCCTGCCGCGGGCCGGGGGTGGCATCCGTGCGGCGTAGGAGCGCCGTACAGGCGCCGGGGGAGCCGCCGCCGTATCTGCGGCGGCTGGACCCGGAGCGGTACCGGCAGATCGCCGAGGACGAGGTTTCCCGGGGGCGTTGGTCACCACCCGGGGCCACGTTCACGATCGCCATGGCGGTGTGGCGTGCGTGGTGTGCGGAGCGCCGGGAGTGGTGCCGCGCGAACGGCGTTGGGTACGAGGAGCGCCGCGAGCTGCTGGGCCCCGTGCGGCCGGCGCCGTTCGCATGGGTGGCCGCCGAGTTCGGCACAGAGCCGCTGCGGCGGGAGTAGCGGCACGAGGAGGCCCCGGCCGTGCGAGCGGCTGCAGCACGGCCGGGGCCGATGGGGAACGCCCGCCCTCGGGGGGTCGGGCGGGCGGCCCACGCCCGGGGCTCCAGAGCGACGTCCCGCCCCGGGCGTGGGGTCTGGGGTCAGCCAGGCGTGGTGCGGCGGGGCGCCGGCAGGCAGTCGGGGTGCGCGTAGACCATGGAGCCACCGCCGGACTCGCCGGGCTCGCCGACGGACTCGACGGGGTGCTCCTCGGTTTCGGCCTGGCCGCAGTGCGTGCAATACCTCACGGCCGCACCCCCTGAGTGTGCGTCCCGCGCTTGCGGTCGCACGGCGGGCAGATCATGCCGTAGGGGCCGAACGGGCGAAGCTCGCGGGTCGCGCCGCAGGCGCATCGCGTCCCGCGACGGCGCGGCTCGCCTTGGCTGGTGCTGGAACTCGCCTGAGTCGTGGTCATCGTTCGCCCGCCTGGTGGTGTTGTCCTTCGGTGCAGCCGCACGGTACGACGGCAAGCGGGTCTTCCCAGGGTTCGGAGCCATCGCGTCGTATTTCCACCGAGCCGGTGCACAGTTCGTGCGCGTCGACCATGCACTCGCGGCTGAGGACGCGCGCCCCGGGCTGCACTGTGTCGAGTTCGGTCATGTCGGGCCTCCGACGATCTCCGGCAGGCTGTTGCGTAGACCACACCGCACGCCAAGCTGTAGGGGCTAGCGGTCACCCGGAGCGCGCATACCGCTACCCGTGCGGCGCATACAGATGCCGGGTAAGCCCTCGGAGACAGGTACGAAAGCGCCAAGGGGACTCGATGACCTGGACCACGCAAGCCCTCCGGGATGCCTCCCGGGCCGGCGACTTCGGGCGCGTCGTGAAGCTCGCGCGCACCGCTGCCCGTGTCTCGCAGAAGCAACTCGGGGAGGCGTGCGGGGTCAGCCAGTCGGCCGTCTCCCGGTTGGAGGCGCGCGGGGCCGCTTCCTACGACATGACCCTCCTGGCGAGAGCCGCCGCGCATCTCGACATCCCCGCGCGGATGGTGGGGCTCGCCGAGCACACAGCGGCGCAAGCCGTGGACGGAACAGACGTGGAACGGCGCAAACTCCTTGCGGGCGCCGCGGCCGTCGCCGCCGCACCCGCCCTCCCGACGCCCCCCGCGGTCCATGCCGCGGACGGTCAGACCGCAGCCCTTCGGGTGGCCACCTCAGCCTTCCGGAGGATGGACGGCAGCACTCCCTCGCGGCATCTCTCCGAGGCGGTCGCCGCGCACCTTCGGTTAGTGCAGACGGTGGCCGCCGAAGCCGAGGCTGCAGAGCAGCGGACCCGCCTGGCGGCGGTGGGGAGCGAAGTCGCGAGCCTCGCGGGGTGGCTGGCATGGGACATGGGGGACAACGGATCTGCCCGCACCTGGTACGGCACGGCCATCAAGGCAGCACGGCGCAGCGGTGACCGGCTCCTCACCGCCTACCAGATCGGCAGTCTCGCCCAGTTCGAGGCGCACGCCGGGAACGCCCCCCAGGCGCTCAGCCTGGTGCGTACCGCGCGCGGGCAGCTCGACCCGGTCCCGGCCATCGCGGCGGCGTGGCTCGCCACCATCGAGGCCCTGGCGCACGCTGCGGCAGGCGATGCCGGGCATGCTGACCGGGCCCTGGTTGACGCCCTGCGTCATACCGCGGGTATCGAGTTGGAGGAGCCCCCGCCGTGGCCATGGGTGTTCTCCTTCACCGCGGCCAAGGTGGCGGCCTGCCGGATGTCCTGCGGCGCCCGGCTCGGCCGGCCCGAATGGGTCCTGGGCACGCAGGACGAGGCGGGCGCACAACTGTCCTCCGGGCACGACAAGCAACGCGCCTTGCTGGTCCTCGACATCGCCGCGGCACACCTCGCGAACGGCCGTATCGACGGTGCGTTCTCCCTCGCCACCCGGGCCCTGGAAACGGGACTGCGCTACCGCTCGGGGCGCATCGTGGAGCGCGCCCGCGCACTGCGCCGCACCTACGCCCCCACGACACCGGCGAGGGTCGTGGGGGACTTTGACGACCGCCTGCACGGCGTGTACCTGTGAACCAAACCAGCCGGGAGGGACGCAATATGCGAGTCGGCATCACCGGGCACCGCGGCCTGCCGAAGGACGTCGAGAACCAGGTCCGCGCGGCACTGCGCGCCGAGGTGGAGCAGCAGGACCCGCGGGAGTTGGTCGGCGTCTCATGTATCGCCGATGGCCCCGACGCCTGGTTCGCGCAGCTCGTACTCGACCACGGCGGCCGGGTCGAAGTCGTCATCCCGGCCGCGGCCTACCGCGATGGCCTGCCCGACGAGCACCACGCCGACTACGACGCGCTCTTGGCTGCCGCCACGGAAGTCCATCCGACCGGGCTGGAGGAGTCGACCTCCGAGGCGCACATGGCCGGGTCGGAGATCCTCGTGGGGCTCGCCGACGAGATGTGGGCGGTGTGGGACGGGCAGCCAGCCCGCGGCTACGGCGGCACCGCCGACGTCGTCGCCTACGCGCGGCGCAACGGGGTCCCGGTGCGCGTGCTCTGGCCGGAAGGCGCGACCCGGGACTGAGGTACCGGGCACGACGAACGCCCCCGCTCCGGCCGTGTGGCAGGGAGCGGGGGCGTTCGGGTGTGCAGAGCCGAGGCAGGGGGCGTGTGCCTCAGAATCCGCGGGGCACTTCGCGGCGTAGGTACTCGGCGAACGGCGCCCAGTCCTCCGGCGTCATCATGCCCAGCTTGACGACTTCCGCGCCGAAGGCGTCGATGACCTGAAGGTGCGTGATGCGGCCCCCGCCGCCGGGCATCCGCCGGCCGCGGAGGATGGCGCACGTCGTGCCGATCACACTGGCTGCGTACTGGTGGTGGCCGTTCTCCCACAGCCACACAACCGCCTTGCACACGTTGGTGGTGGGGCGAAGACCATCCGACCGCCGTTCGATCTCCGCCGCCTCCCATGCGCTGAGGCCGTACAGGGCGGTGCCGAGGACATCGGTGGGCACGGCGATGTGGCCGTAGGGGATGGCGGACTCACGCGGCATGGGTTCTCCCTCTATGTCGGCGGCCCGTCCATGGTGACGAGTGGGCGGCGCCGCCGACAGGTTGCATTGAGTCGCGTCAGCGGCTTCCGCGCTGCCGGTTGCGGTGCCAGGCGTTCCATGCGCGCCGGCCGGCGCGCAGCTTGCCGCTCGCGTTGAACGGCTGCGAGGCGCACAACGCTGCGTAGGCGACGAGCCAGAGTGCGGCGGCGAGGCTAGCGAGGATCACGGGGGTCTCAACTCCTCTTATGGGGCGGGTTTCCCGGGGCCGGGGGCCGGGCCTGCTAGGTGCTAGGTGGCAGGCCACGGCCGGTTTCGGGTGCTAGCGGGGGTGCTAGACCTAATCCGGGGTTAAGAGCCGTTCGGCGGGACGGGTAGCCCGCGGACTGTTCGAGTGGTGGTGGCTGGGTGGACGCCTTTGCTAGACCCGGCGTCAACGCCTTTTGCTAGAGCGGCGGTGCCCGGCACCCACCTGAACCAGCCCACTCGTGCTCGTGACGTGCTGCGTGGGCGCCGAACGGAAGCCTTTTGGTCACCCGGCTGTCAGGCCCAAGCATAGATCGGCAACGTTCGGCGCCCTCGCGGCACACCACGGCGGGCGAGGCGGTGCCGTCGGGCGTCAACA
>AZWL01000046.1 GCA_000514715.1 Streptomyces sp. CNH099
CGGGAGCGTCGCTGCGCGATGGGGCTGCGCCCCACCCTTGACCCCGGACTCCGGCCCGTGGACAGACCGGCGGCTATGAGGTGGCCCGGGGGGAGCGGGCACCCTCCAACCGACACTACGCACGCAGACCCCGGCCGACGGGGGCGGAGCACCGGGGGCGGGCCCGCCCCGATCGCCGACACACCCGGGCGACGGGGGACGGAGCCGGGGGCGCCCAGGCCCGATCGCCGACAGACCCTTGGCGACGGGGCGGAGCCGGGCCGCCCCGGCCGGATCGCCGACGCACCCGGGCGACGGGCACCGGCCCGGCCCGACCGCCGACGCACCCGGGCGACGGGTGCCGGCCGCCGGGCCCGGGGCTGCCCCGGTCGCGGACGGGCCTGGGCGGACGCGGGCCGCAGCCGGAGGCCGGGCACGCCCCGATCCCGGACAGGCCCCGGGGCACGGACCGCACCCCGGCGCCGGGACCGCCCCGTCGCCGACGTTCCCCGCCGCCGGAGACCCGCCGGCCCGGTCGCCGACGCACCGCGGCAGGGCCGGACACGCAGCCCGGACCACCCGGTCACGGAGGCACCGCCTCCCGGGGGGCCGGATGCCGGAGCCGAGCCAACCCCGATCGCGGACGTACCCGGGCGAGGGGCGCGGGCGCGGGACTCGGACCGCCCGGGCGCGGAAGCAGCCGCCGCCGGGGTCGCCCTCACTGAGCCGGGCCCAGCCCGATCCCGCACACCCCCCCGCGACGGGCAGCCGACCACCGAAGCCGGACATGCCGTCGTGGCGGCCCGGACGGGCGTCGTTGAGACGAACTCGCGGTAACCCGCCCCTTGAACCGGGCCAAAACGCCCACGCGGCCCGACTCTTGCGCATCGAGGTGCACTCTCGCCGACCTCGGGCGCGCCGGGTGCCGCCCCAGCCCTCCTCGCGAACACCGCCGCGACGAACTCTCGGTAACGCGCCCGTCAAACCAGGGTAAATCACCCACTCGACTGAGCTTTTGCGCGGCGGCCGTCGTCCGGAGGGCTGCGAGTACGGCACCGGCGAGGAGCCGGGTGGGGTGGTGCGCGTCGCGGGGCGAAACTCGGGCTTCTGGGTCCACTGTGGGACCGATGTTGCAGCCCTTCCTTCTGTGTCCAGGCGCCATCGGCAGGCCGTGTTGGCCTGAAGGCCGGACGGGTACGCGGCGATGCGCAAAAGCCGGCCCGGCGGGGCGGTTTGACCGGGTTGCGGGCGGTGTTACCGCGAGTTCGTCAACGCGGCGTTCACGCAAGCCCCTGGCTGGGCGTCCGCCGGTGCGCAAGGGGCACGATCAGGAATGCCGGCCCCAGTGCCCGCGGTGGATGACTTCATCCGCGCTGCGTCGGCGCTCTTCGATACGCGGGCCCTGCGGGGGCACGTCGTCGGCGCGGTACCCCACGGTGATCCCGCCGATGGGGGCGTACTCGTCGGGGATCCCGAACTCCGCACGGAAGGGCTTCAGATGCTCGGGCATGATGCCGAAGAAGCACGCGCCGAGGCCCTCGTCAACGGCGGTCAGCAGCATGAGCAGGGCGGCCATCCCCGTGTCGATGTACCAGTACGGCGCGGGCCAACGGGCTTCCGCGCGGTCCTCCCAGCCCTTGTCGGGCTCGGCGTAGCGTTCGAGGTACGCCGCCTTGTGGGCCATGGGCACCACGACCAGCGGCGCGTCCTGCATGGTCGGCGTCTTCTCGACGCGGGTGGGCACGAACGGCCAGAAGCGGGCGCGGTCGGCGGGGTCGGTCAGGGCGAGGAACGCCCAACCCTGGGAGAAGCCGGCCGATGGTGATCTCAGGGCGGAGGCCAGGATCCGCTCGACCACCTCCGGGGCCAGCGGCCTGTCCGCGTAGTGCCGGATCATGCGCCGACGGCGGACCACCTCGGAGAACTCCATACGGGCAGATCCTGCCACGAGCCCCCGCGGAAGCCCATCCGCGCGGCCTGGTTCGAGACATCAGCCGTGCCCGGGCCGCGGTCAGCCGGACACCGCTGCCGGGTGGTCCTCCGAAGGGTGGGCCGGCGCGACTCGGTTGAGTTCCGACCACTCCGTCGGGGGCGCATTCGCCGCGCTCAGGGGGTGGGCGGGTCCACTTCGGTGGGGGGAAGGCCGGGTTGCATGGGCGGTTCCAGCAGGGCCTGGGCGATCCTCCGGGCCCGTCGGGCCGGTGCCGGGCTGCGCTCCCGCAGGGAGCTGACGAGCGCACCGTCGAACAGCAGCAGCAACTGCTCGGGCAGATCCGCGTCGTACGGTGCGTCGAGGAGCCGGCGCAGCTCCCGGAGCATGGCCTCCTTGTGCTCGACGGCGACCTTGCGCGCGGGGTCGTCCGGGTCCGCGATCTCGACCATGGTGTTGATCGACGCGCAGCCGCGGAAGCCGGACGCCGCCATCCGGTCGGCGAGCCCGTCGAACATCGCCAGCGGGTCGCCGCCGGCGTCCGCGACGACCCGGCGCAGCCAGCCGCGGAGTTCCTCGTCGTAGCTGCGCAGCATGGCCGCGACCAGCTCGTCCTTGCTCGCGAAGTGGCGGTAGAACGACGCTCTGCCGACGCCGGACTCGCGCAGCAGCCGCTCCACGCCGACGGCGTGGATCCCCTCCGCGAAGAAGAGGTCACCGGCGGCCTCGATCAGGCGCTCGCGGGCTCGTGTGGGCATGCGGCGATGGTAACCCGGGATTGACGCGATACGGAACCGGTCGGTACCGTCCCAACGAAACGGAACCGATCGGTACCGAATCGAGGAGCAGCCTTGTCCCGCCCGCCCCGCACCACCCCGCCGGCCACGCCCTCCGCTGCCGCCCCCGAGCCCGGCGCCTCCCCGCACTGGCGCTCGCACGCCGCGGTCCTCGCCTTCGGCACGTTCGCCGTCGGCACCGACGCCTTCGTCATCGCCGGCGTGCTGCCGGACATCGCGGACTCGCTCGGGGTGAGCGTCGCCGCGGCCGGGCAGCTGGTGACGGTCTTCTCGCTGGCGTACGCCCTGAGCGCGCCGGTGCTCGGCGTGCTCACCGCCGGCTGGTCCCGGCGTACGGCCCTCGTCGTCGCGCTGGCCGTGCTGACCGCGGGCAACGTGCTGACCGCCGTCGCGCCGAGCTACCCCCTCGTCCTCGCCGCCCGCGCCGTCGCCGCCATGGGCGCCGCGCTCTACACGGCGAGCGCCACCGCGACGGCCGCCACGCTCGCCGGCCGGCGCCACCACGGCAGGGCGATCGCCGTGGTGATGCTCGGGCTGACGTCCTCGCTCGTGCTGGGTACGCCGATCGGCACGGTCATCGGCGGCGCCTTCGGCTGGCGCTCGACGCTGTGGTTCCTCGTGCTCGCCGGAGTGGCCGCGGCCGCCGTCGTCGCCGTCCGGCTGCCGGCGCTCCCCGGCGCCGGCGGCGCGGGGCTGCGGGTCCGGCTGGCGCCGCTGACGGACCGGCGGGTGCTCGCCGCGCTGGGCAGAACGCTCCTCGCCTTCACCGGGGTCTACGTTCCGTACACCTACCTCAGCGCCGTCTACGAGCCCGCCACCGGCGGCGACAGCGGGCTGCTCGCGGTCTTCCTGCTGGTGTTCGGGGTCGCGGGCACCGCGGGCAACCTGGTCGCCGGCACGCTGGCCGACCGGCTCGGCGCGACCCGGGTGATCGTGGCCGCGACCTCGCTGCTGGCCGCGGCGCTGCTGGCGGTCCCGCTGCTGCGGGGCAGCGTGGCGGCCGCGGTCCCCGCGATCGTCGTGGTCGGGTTCCTGTCCTTCTCCCTCACCACGCCGCAGCAGCAGGAGATCATCGCGCTGGCGCCGGCCGCGCGGTCCGTCGTCACCTCCCTCTACCAGTCGGCGCTGTACCTGGCGATCTCGCTCTCCGGGATCCTCGGCGGCGTCGCGCTGGCGGGTCTGGGCGCGGGCCCGCTGGCACCGCTGGCCGCGGTTCTGGTGCTGCTCACCGCCCTGGCGGCCCACCGCTCCGGCAACGCCCGCCGGTGACGCCCGCCGGTGACGCGGCCGGTGGCGTGTCCCGGTCTCACCGGGCCGGCAGGTGCGCCGCCCCGTACAGGTGCTTGGTCATGCCGAGGCGTTCGTACGCGGCGACGGCCGGCGCGTTGCCGGTGAGCACCATGAGCGCGGCGCGCCCGTGGCGGTGGACGAGGGCGTCCAGGACGAAGCCGCACACGGCCAGCGCCAGGCCGCGTCCGCGGGCGGCGGGGTGGGTGACCACGCCGCCCATGAACCCGCACCCGGCCGCGGGCCACCCGTCCCCGGCCACCGCCAGCGGCTGCGCGCCGGGGGCGCCGGGCACGTCGCCGGTGATCCCGGCCCAGCGGCGCATGCCCGCACGGCCGGGCTGCATGTACGAGCCGGGGAAGAAGCGGTCGAACAGCGGTGCCGCCTCCTTCTCCTCCCGGGCGTCCAGCCAGCGCACGCTCGCGGTGGCGGCCCCGGAGAGGGACGTGGTCTCCATCCAGAAGAAGCGGTGGACGGGTTCCAGCCCGGGCAGCCGCCGCACCAGTGCGTCGATCAGCGGCGCCTCTCCCAGGAGCCGGTAGGACGGGCCGACCTCGGCCAGGACCCGCCGCACCAGCACGGCCGCGTCGGCATCGGCGGCATCGGCGGCGCCGCGGCCGTGGACCGCGAGCCGGTCCTGCCACGGGTTCGGGCTCGCCACCGCCAGCGCGGCGCCGTGGCGCCAGGCCCGTACGCCCGGGCCCAGACGGTCGCCGCCCTGCCCCTGGGCGGCCCAGACCGGCAGCCGCGCGGCGCCGGCCGCGGCCCGCTCGATGTCGCCGAGTCGTTCGAGTTCTTCCACGCACCGTGCTTACCAGGCGTCCCGGGAGCTCCGCTGTGAGGCGGCACTCATCGGTCCACTCGGTCCCCTCGGTCCACTCGGTCCCCTCGGTCCACGGGCCGCGGTCCGGCCCGCCCGGCTCAGGCGGTCTTGACCGCTCCGCCGTCGATGCGGTGGTCCGCGCCGGTCGTCGAGGCGGCGAGCGGTGCGGCGAGGTAGGTGACGAGGGCGGCGACCTCGTCGGGCTCGACGAGCCGGCCGGTGAGCATGCCCATCGTCGCGGGGAGGCCGGCCAGGAGGTCGGCGTGGGGGATCTCCAGGGAGGCGGCCAGCTGTGCGCCGTAGCCGGTGGGGCTCTCCCACAGCGACGTGCGCACCGGGCCGGGCGAGACGGTGTTCACGCGCACCCCCCGCGGGCCGAACTCGTGGGCGAGCGCCTTGCCGAAGGCGGTGAGCGCGGCCTTGGCCGTCGTGTACGGGACGGGCCCGTCGTGCGGGACGCGGGCGCCGGTCGAGGACACGTTGACGATCGCGCCGCGCGCGGTCAGCAGGGCCGGCAGGGCGGCGCGGGTGACGCGGACGGTGGCGAAGAAGTTGAGGTCGACCACCTCCGCCCACTGCTCGTCGGTCAGGTCGAGGAAGCCGCCGGTCAGGTCGCCCTCGCCGCCGCCGACGTTGTTGACCAGGACGTCGATGCCGCCCAGCTCGGCCACGGCCTGGTCGACCAGGCGCTCGGCGCCGCCGGGGTCGGACAGGTCGACGGCCACCGGGACGGCGCCGGTCGCCGTCAGCTCCGCGGTGGGCTTGCGGGCCGCCGCGACGACGCGGACGCCCTCGGCGGCCAGGGCCCGCACGACGGCCAGCCCGATTCCGCGGCTGGCACCCGTGACCAGGGCGGCCTTGCCGTTCAGCTGCAGTTCCATGGGAACCTCCGCGCAGATATTGCATCAATGGCGTTGCTGAAAAGCTACAAGATGCGTCATCTATGTTGCAAGTCGAGGAGGAGTTGCCACATGGGCATAACCTGAGAGGGACGACGACCACGGCCGGAAGGACCCGCACCCCATGGCGACGCCCGCCTCCGCGAAGCCGCTGCGCGCCGACACCGAGCGGACGGTACGCACGATCCTCGGAGCCGCCGAGCGGGTGCTGTCCGCGAACCCGGCCGCGACCATGGAGCAGATCGCCGAGGCCGCCGGGGTGGCGCGGACCACCGTCCACCGGCGGTTCGCCTCGCGGGACGCCCTGATCACGGCGCTGGCCGCGTGGGCGACGCGGCAGTTCCAAGAGGCCGTCGAGGCCGCCCGGCCGGAGACCGCCCCGCCGGCCGTCGCGCTCTACCAGGTCACCGCGAACGTGCTGCGCGTGAAGATCGGCTGGCGCTTCGCCATGGACGCCGCCGCCACCGACGACCCCGAGGTCGCGCGCGTGCACGCCGAGGTGCGGGCCGGGTGCGAGCGGCTGTTCGCCCGCGCCCGGGACGCCGGCCTGCTCCGGCCGGACGCCGACCTGGACTGGGCGCGGCGGGTGTACTACGCCCTCATCTACGAGGCGGCGGCCGAGGCCCCGGCCACCGACGCGGCCGTGGACGCGCTCGCCACCCGCCTCATCGACACGCTGCTGCACGGCTTCGGCAGGCCCGCCGCCCCGTGAGGCCCCACGGCCCCGACATCGGCCCCGCCGCGGCCCCGCCGCCGGTCACCGCGCGGCGAGCGGGCCCAGGGCCGCGGGGAGTTCGCGGCGGGACGTGACGCCCAGCTTCGGGTACGCCTTGTACAGGTGATACTCCACCGTCCGCGGCGAGAGGAACAGCCGGGCCGCGATGTCGCGGCTGCTCGTGCCCTCCGCCGCCAGCCGGACGACCTGGAGTTCCTGCGGGGTCAGCCGGTCCGCCGGGTCCGGGGCCGTGGCGCGGGCGGCGGCCTGGACGTCGCCCGCCGCGCGGAGTTCCGCGCGGGCGCGGTCGGCCCAGGGGGCGGCGGGGAGGGCGTCGAAGAGCCGGAGCGCGGTGTGCAGGTGCGTACGGGCCTCGGTGCGGCGGCGTTCGCGGCGCAGGTGCTCGCCGAACAGCAGCTCCGTGCGGGCCTGTTCGAAGGGGCGGCCGGCGGGCTCGGCGTGCAGGCGCACGGCCTCCGCGTACGCCGCCTCCGCGGCCGCCGGGGACGCCGCCCGCAGCGCCTCGTTGCGCAGGGCCACCGCGTGCGCCCACGGCTGCCCGGCCGCCGCCGCCCACGCCGCGAAGCGGCGGGCCGGCGCCTCGGCCCGCTCCGGGGCGCCGAGGCGGACCGCCGCCTCCACCTCGTCAGCCGTCGCGAACAGCAGCGCCGCGCTGTAGCGGGCGGCGCCCGCGCGGGCTTCCGCCAGCCGCGTGAGCACGTCCTCGTACCGGCCGAGCCCCAGGTCGAGGAGGGCCAGGGCGGTGATGCCGTAGTTGCCGCCGGCGTTCATGCCGGGGGTCACGAGGGCGCGGACGCGCTCCTCGTCGCCCGCGATCGCGGGGACGCGCGCCAGCAGGTTGTGCAGCCGCCAGATGCGCCGGGTCAGCCCGGTGTCGCGGGCGACGGCGGCGGCTTCGGCCACCGTCCGCTCGGCCTCGCGGTGGTCGCCGGCGTAGAGCTGCTGGCGGGCCAGGAGGTGCAGCAGGTACGGCAGCCGGCCGATGACGCCGTCGCCGCGGGCGTAGTCGATCTCTTCGGTGATCAGGGGCAGTTGCACGCGGTCGGGGAGGAGGGAGGCGGAGGAGATCGCCTGCAGCCGCGTCGGGCTGCCGACCGGTGCGTCGTCGAGCAGTTCGGCGACGAGCGGCAGCCCGCGGGCGTAGTCGTCCGCGGCCATGTGCGCCAGCCCGCGCACGGCGCGGTCCGCCCGCAGTGCTGCGCCCTCCCCGTCGGAACGGTCGTCCCCGTCGGAACGGTCGTCCTCGTCGGACCGGCCGTCCCCGTGCCGGCAGGCCCCGTCCCCGTCGTCCCTGCTCCCGCCGGTCCCCGCGCCCCGCTCCCCGTACAGCTCCAGCAGGTCCACCGCCCGGTGCAGCGCCGCGACGTCCCCGCCGAACCACGCGTACGTCGCCGCCGTCCGCAGCATCTCCCGCCCGCGGGCGGGCGCGTCGGGGGCGTGGTCGATGAGCAGCGCGGCGGCCTCGGCGGCGGCGTCCTCCTCGAAGAGCCAGAACGAGCGCACGTACGCCAGCTCCGCGCGCCGGTCCGCGTCCTGCGTCTGCTTGTACGCCTCCTCCGCCAGCTGCGCCGCCCGCTCCGCGTGCCCCGCCTGCTGCGCGGCCCACGCCCCCGCCGTCAGCCGCCGCACGCGCACCTCCGGGTCCGGGGTGAGCCGGGCGGCCTCGGCGTAGGCGTCGGCGGCGGCGGCGGGGCCGCCGCGGGCCAGCGCGCGGCCGGCGTACCCCGCCAGCCCGGCGGCGACCTCCTCGTCGGGCCCCATCGCGGCCGACGCCAGGTGCCGGGCGCGGCAGTCGGGGTCGCCGGAGGTGCCGGCCAGCGCCTCGTGCACGGCGACGCGGCGGGCGAGCGGGGCGGCGGTGTAGGCGGCGGTACGGATCAGGGGGTGGCGGAACTCGACGTGCTCCCCGACGACGGCCACCAGCCCCTGCTGCTCCGCCGCCGCCAGGTCGGCGAGCCCGACGCCCAGCCGCTCGGCGGCGGCCATCATGTACCGCAGGGTGCTGCGGGAGTCGGCAGCGGCGATCAGCAGCATCAGCCGGGTGCGGTCCGGCAGCTCCAGCACCCGGCCGCGGTACGCGGCGAGCACCCGGTCGGCGGCGGGCAGCGGCTGCCCGGCGGCCTGCGGGCGGTCGGCGGCGGCCGGTCCGGAGGCGCCGAACTCGTGCAGCGCGAGCGGGTTGCCGAGGGATTCGCGCAGCACCCGGTCCCGTACCGCCGCGGGCACGTCGAGGCCGGCGAGCAGGGCCAGCGCGGCGTCGCGGCCGAGCCGGGGCAGCGTCAGCTGCGGCAGGCCGGCGGCGGGGAAGCCGGGGTCCTCGTCGGGCTGGGTGCCGCGGGCGGCGAACAGCAGCACGACGCGCTCGACGCCCAGCCGGCGGGCGGCGAACAGCAGCGCGTCGGCGGACGGTTCGTCGATCCACTGCGCGTCGTCCACCAGGCACAGCACCGGCGCGTCCTCGGCCGCCTCGGCGAGCAGCGACAGCACCGCGAGCCCGACGAGGAACCGGTTGTGCCCGGCGGCGGTGCCGGTGCCGACCGCCGCGTCCAGCGCGTCGGCCTGCGGCCGCGGCAGCCGGCCGGCGCGGTCGAGCACGGGCCGCAGCAGCTGGTGCAGCGCGGCGAACGCGAGCCCCCGCTCGGCCTCCCAGCCGACCGCGCGCAGCACGGTGAAGTCGCGCCGCCGCGCCTCGTCCTCGGCGTGCCCGAGCAGCGACGACTTGCCGATGCCGGCTTCGCCGCGGAGCACGAGGCTCTGGCCGCGGCCGTCCGCGGCGGCGGCGATCAGCGCGTCGAGCCGGGCCAGCTCCTGCTCACGCCCGTACAGATCCATCCGGTTCATCCGGTTCATCCGGTCCACACCTACGTGGGAGGGTCGGCGGCACGGTTCACGTATACGAGTACCGAAGCGCTACGGATCCGGCGGGCATTCCCCGGTTCGTACGTTCGACGCATGACGAACGCACTCTTCGAACCCGTCCGCATCGGCCGCCTCGACCTCCCGCACCGGCTGGCGATGGCGCCGATGACCCGCTCCCGGGCCACCGCGGACAGCGGTCTGGTGTCCGCGCTGACGGCTGAGTACTACGAGCAGCGGGCCGGCGCCGCGCTGATTATCACCGAGGGCACCCAGCCCAGCGTGCGCGGCCAGGGCTACATCCAGACCCCCGGCATCCACACCGCCGCGCAGGTCGAGGCCTGGCGGCAGGTGACCGACCGGGTGCACGCCGCGGGGGGCCGGATCTTCCTGCAGCTGCTGCACACCGGCCGCGTCGGCCACCCGTACCTCTACCCGGACGGCGGGCTGCCCGAGGCTCCGTCGGCCGTGGCCTCCGGCGAGTCGCTGTTCACCGTCGACCGGGGGATGCTGCCGCATCCGGTGCCGCGCGAGCTGACCGCCGGTGACATCGGCGAGATCGTCCGGGACTTCGCGGCCGGCGCCCGCAACGCCGTCGAGGCGGGCTTCGACGGCGTCGAGCTGCACGGCGCCAACGGCTACCTCATCCACCAGTTCCTCTCCGGCAACTCCAACCTCCGCACCGACGCCTACGGCGGCCCGGCGGAGAACCGCGCGCGCTTCGCCGTCGAGGCCGTCCGGGCGGTCAGCGAGGCGATCGGCGCGGACCGCACCGCGCTGCGCATCTCGCCCGGCAACGACGCCAACGGCGTCGCCGAGACCGACACGGCCGAGCTGTACGCGGCGCTGCTGTCGGCGCTCGCCCCGTATCCGCTGGCCTACCTGCACATCCTGGAGGCCCACCCGGGGCTGCGCCCCGTGACCGAGCAGGTACGCCGCGACTGGGCCGGCCCGCTGGTGCTGAACTCCGCGCACCACGGCGGCGGCGACCCGGTGGCGGACGCGGAGCAGCTGGTCGCGGCGGGCACGGCGGACGTCGTCGCCCTCGGCGCGCGCTGGCTGGCCAACCCCGACCTGCCCGCCCGCGCCCGGGCCGGCGGCCCGTACAACGAGGCCGACGAGGCCACGTACTACGGCGGCGACCACCGCGGCTACACGGACTACCCGGTGCTCGCGCAGCCGGCTCCCGCCGCCGCTCCCGCCGCCGCCCGCGGCTGACCCGCGGCCGGGCGGACGGACGGGCTGACGGGCGGACGGACCGCCTGGTCGGGGGGCTGCGGCGGCGATGCGCGACAATTCGACTGTCGCAGTCGCATCGGCCAAGCCCCCGGAGGGATCCGTGCCCGGTTTCGTGGAGAAGCCCCAGCCCGTACACGTGCCCGGCCTCGTGCACCTGCACACCGGCAAGGTCCGCGACCTGTACGAGGACGACGCCGGCCGGCTCGTGATGGTCGCCGGCGACCGGATCTCCGCGTACGACTGGGTGCTCCCCACCGAGATCCCCGACAAGGGCCGCATCCTGACCCGGCTGTCGCTGTGGTGGTTCGAGCGCGTCGCCGACCTCGTGCCGCACCACGTGCTCTCCACCGAGCTGCCCGAGGGCGCCCCCGCCGACTGGGCGGGGCGCGTCCTGGTGTGCCGGCCGCTGCGGATGACGCCGGTGGAGTGCGTGGCCCGCGGCTATCTGACCGGCTCGGGGCTCGCGGAGTACGCGGAGTCCGGCGCGGTGTGCGGCGTCGAGCTGCCCCCGGGGCTCACCGACGCCTCGGCGCTGCCCGCGCCCGTCTTCACGCCGGCGACGAAGGCGGAGGTGGGGGAGCACGACGAGAACGTCACGTACGAGGAGGTGGTCCGCCGCGTCGGCCCGGAGGTCGCGGCGGACCTGCGGCGGGTGACGCTGGCGGTGTACGGGCGCGGGCGGGACGTCGCGCGGGAGCGGGGGCTGATCCTGGCGGACACGAAGTTCGAGTTCGGCTACACCGGCGACGCGGTCGGCGAGGGCGAGCTGGTCCTCGCCGACGAGGTGCTGACACCGGACTCCTCCCGCTTCTGGGCCCTCGACGGCTGGCTGCCGGGCCGCCCGCAGCCGTCCTTCGACAAGCAGTACGTACGCGACTGGCTGACCTCCGCCGAGTCCGGCTGGGACCGGCACGGCGAGGCCCCGCCGCCGGAGCTGCCGGCGGAGGTGGTGGCGCGTACGCGCGCGAAGTACGTGGAGGTGTACGAGCGGCTGACGGGGGAGCGCTGGGACTCCTGAGCGCCCGGCTCCCGGGTCCCCCGCGCGGCGGCGCTAGCCGCCCGGCTGCTGCGGCGGCGCGGGCTGCTGCGGCGACGCAGGCGGCGGGGGCGACGCGGGCGATGCGGGCGGCGGGAACGGGGGCGGCGGGGTGGCCGTCAGGTGGTGCTCCACGATCGGTGCCAGCCGCCGGATCAGGTCCTCCGGCTCCGCCGAGGCCATCGGCTCCAGCCTGACGATGTAGCGCAGCATCGCCGTCCCCACCAGCTGCGCCACCGCCAGCTCGACGCGCATCTCGGCGTCCGGCCGCGACAGCGACGGCGTGACCCGGTGCAGCAGGTTGCGCGTGACGATGCGGCGGAAGATGGCGGCGGCCGTGTCGTTGCTGACGGCGGAGCGGATGACGGCCAGTAAAGGCTCCCGCGACAGCCGGTTCTCCCAGACGCCGAAGAAGAAGCGGGTCATGCGCTCGCCGGCGCCTTCCTCCGGCCCGGCGACGACGAGTTCCGGTATGGCCATGGCGGGCGCGAAGGCGACTTCGAGCGCGGCCTCGAAGACCTGCTCCTTGGTGCCGAAGTAGTGGTGGACCAGCGCCGGGTCGACCCCCGCGGACTTGGCGATGCCGCGGATGGAGGTCTGGTCGTAGCCGCGCTCGGCGAACTCCCTGCGGGCCGTCGTCAGGATCCGGTCCCGGGTGCCCGGCCCGTCCTCGACGGCGCCGCGCCGCGGCCGGCCCCGGCGCCGTTTGGGAGGGTCGCCCGCGGCTTGCCCGGCCGGCCCGGCTCTCATCCCGTCCTCATGACGACGCGCCCCGCGGCACCGGCGCGGCGAGGTGGAGCCGGGTGAACGCCAGCGACTCCGCGAGGTCCGACTCGCGCTCCGCCGCCGACATCGCCCGCCGGGTGTTGATCTCCACGACGACCTGCCCGCCGAACCCGCGCGCCGCCAGCCGCTCCAGCATCCCGGCGCAGGGCTGGTTGCCGCGGCCGGGCACCAGGTGCTCGTCCTTGCCGGAGCCGGAGCCGTCGGCCAGGTGCACGTGGCACAGCCGGTCGCCCATGCGGTCGGCCATCTCCAGCGCGTCGTTGCGGGCGGTGGCGGTGTGCGAGAGGTCGAGGGTGTGGTGGCGGTAGTCCTCGTCGGTGACGTCCCAGCCGGGCGCGTACGCGAGCATCTCCTTCTCGCGGTAGCGCCAGGGGTACATGTTCTCCACGGCGAACTGCACGGCGGTCTCGTCGGCCATGCGCCAGATGCCGCGGACGAACTCGCGCGCGTAGCCGCGCTGCCAGCGGAACGGCGGGTGCACCACGACGGTCTCGGCGCCCAGCCGCTCGGCGGCCGACCGCGCGCGGCGCAGCTTCTCCCACGGGTCGCGCGACCACACCCGCTGCGTGATCAGCAGGCACGGCGCGTGGATGGCGAGCACCGGTACGCCGTGGTGGTCGGAGAGCCGGCGCAGCGCCTCGATGTCCTGGCTGACGGGGTCGGTCCAGACCATGACCTCCACGCCGTCGTAGCCGAGGCGGGCGGCGGTCTCGAAGGCGGTCGCGGTCGACTCCGGGTAGACGGAGGCCGTGGACAGGGTGACCCGGGCGTCCGGCACCCGGACCCCGGGGGCGCCGCCGCGGGGCTCGGCGGCACCGGCACCGCCGCCCCCGGCGGTCACGCCGGTGCCGGTGCCGGTTCGCGTTTCGGTCGCGTCGCCCACGTCCGTTTGACCGGCTTCGCCGGTTTCGTCGTGTTCGTCGATCCGGGAACGGGATGCTCCTGCCACGGAGACAGGGTACGCGGCCTTGCGCGTGGCCCGCGGCGTCACGGCATCTGGTCCAGCCGCTTCAGGATGATCCCCTCGCGCAGCGCCCACGGACAGATCTCCACCGTGTCCACCCCGAACAGGTCCATCGACCCCTCCGCCACCAGCGCCCCCGCGAGCAACTGCCGCGCCCGGCCCTCCGACACCCCCGGCAGCTCCACGCGCTCCGCCACCGGCATCGCCGCCAGCCGCGGCACCCACTCCTCCAGCGACTTCGCCGTCAGCGACCGCTGCGTGTACAGCCCCTCCGCGGAGCGGGCCGCGCCCGCGATCCGCGCCAGCTGCCGGTACGTCTTGGACGTCGCCACCACCCGGTCCGGTTCCCCGAGCCGGCTGAACTCGCTGACGACCCGGGCGATCTGCGCGCGTACGTAGCGCCGCAGCGCCCGCACGTCGTCGGCGTCGGGCGGGTCGCCCGGCAGCCAGGAGGTCGTCAGCCGGCCCGCGCCCAGCGGCAGCGAGACCGCCTTGTCGGGGTCCTCGTCGATCCCGTACGCGATCTCCAGCGAGCCGCCGCCGATGTCCAGGACCAGCAGCTTCCCCGCCGACCAGCCGAACCAGCGGCGCGCGGCCAGGAACGTCAGCCGGGCCTCCTCCTCGCCGGTCAGCACGGTGAGCTTGACGCCCGTCTCGTCCGCGACCCGCGCGAGCACGGACTCGGCGTTCGCCGCCTCGCGGACCGCGGAGGTGGCGAACGGCAGCACGTCCTCCGCGCCCTTGTCCTCGGACACCTGCAGCGCCTCGTGCACGGTGCCGATCAGCCGCTCCACCCCGTCGTCGCCGATCGCGCCCTCCTCGTCGAGGAGTTCGGCGAGACGCAGGTCCGCCTTGTGCGAGTACGCGGGCAGCGGACGGGCACCGGGGTGCGCGTCCACCACGAGCAGGTGCACCGTGTTCGATCCCACATCGAGAACGCCGAGTCGCATAACGGGCAACGCTAGCGCCTCGGCGCGCGGCCGTACGCTGGGTCCCGTGAGCAAGAGGAAGAAACAGGGCAAAGCGCAAGCCGACTCGGGCGCCGTACGCGAGAATGCCGCCCCCGAGCCCGCCGTCCCCGAAGCCGCCCCGCCCGCGGCCTCCGCGCCCGGGGCCGCCCCGCCCGCGGCCCCCGCGGCCGCGGCGCCCGCCCGGGC
The DNA here is from genome assembly GCA_000514715.1 of Streptomyces sp. CNH099. Classification (GTDB taxonomy): domain Bacteria; phylum Actinomycetota; class Actinomycetes; order Streptomycetales; family Streptomycetaceae; genus Streptomyces; species Streptomyces synnematoformans. The sequence continues at coordinate 14,490 of AZWL01000046.1, forward strand.
GGAGGAGGTCGGGCTGGACTTCGCCCGCGCGTGGGTGGACTTCCCCGACCCCGCCGACGACGAGCAGGTCTTCCGCTGCGACCTGACGTGGCTGACGTCACGCTGGTCGTGCATCTTCGGCAGCGGCTGCCGGGGAATCGACGCGGCCGGGCCCGACGACGGCTGCTGCACGCTCGGCGCGCACTTCTCCGACAAGGACGACGAGAAACGGGTCGCCCGGCACGTCCGCCGGCTCACGCCCGAGCTGTGGCAGTACCACGACGAGGGCCGCAGCCGGGGCGGCTGGATCGAGACCGACGAGGACGGCGAACGCAAGACGCGCCGGGTCGACGGCGCCTGCGTCTTCCACAACCGGCCCGGCTTCCCCGGCGGCACCGGCTGCGCGCTGCACCTGCTGGCGCTGCGGGAGGGCCGCGAGCCGCTGGAGACCAAGCCGGACGTGTGCTGGCAGCTGCCGGTGCGGCGCTCGTACGAGTGGGTGACGCGCCCGGACGACACGAAGGTGCTGGTGGTCTCGATCGGCGAGTACGACCGCAGGGGCTGGGGCCCGGGCGGGCACGACCTGCACTGGTGGTGCACGTCGGCGCCGTCGGCGCACGGCGGGGGCCGGCCGGTGTACGTGTCGTACCGGCCGGAGCTGGTCGAGCTGATGGGGCCGAAGGCGTACGACCGGCTGGCGGAGCTGTGCGAGGAGCGGCTGCGCGGGGCGGAGCACGGGGCACTGCCGGCGCCGCACCCGGCGGACTGAGGAGGCGCGCCTCCGGCGGGACGGGCTGTGCCGGGGTGGCGCCCGCCGCGGCGGACGGAGGCTGCGCCGACCGGGCCTCGGCCCCCCGGGCCGGGGTCGGCCTACGCCGGGGGCGGTGACGAGCCCGGCGTGCCCGGGGCCGGGGTGGACGCGGTGGGCGTGGGGTCCGAGGGCGACGGGCCGGGGTCGGACGGCGACGGGTCCGGGTCGGACGGGCTCGGATCGGGGTCGGAGGGCGACGGATCGGGGTCCGTGGGGCTCGGGTCGGGGTCCGAGGGCGACGGGTCCGGGTCCGAGGGGCTCGGATCCGGGTCGGACGGCGACGGATGCGGACCGGGCCGCTCCGGCCCCGTCCCCGTACGACCGCTGCCCGAGCCGCTGATCAGCACGGCCGTGCCGCCCGGCGACACGTACACCCGCGCCTGCCAGCCGCCCCGCGGCTCGTCCGCCGCTGCCGCCGACACCGCGACCGTCGTCTCCTCGCCGGGCCGCAGCGTCCCGTACGTGGCGCTGAAGCGCAGCCACGGCGCGTCCGTCCCCAGCCGCCAGTCGACCGCCGTGCCGCCGGACACGCGCAGCCGGAGGTACGTGACCTCGCCGTCCGGCCACGCCGCCACCGTCAGCCGCCCTGGGCCCAACCCCGGCCGGACCCGTTCCCGCCCGCCGTGATCGACGACCTCGACCGACACGTCCGGCCGGCGGCCGCGGGGGTGGGGCGGCCCCGGCGACGGGCCGTCGTGCGCGCTGCCGGCCTTCTCCACCGGCCGGCCGTCCAGCGACTCCGGCGCGTCCGCGTCCGCGCTCGGCGGCGGCCAGCCGGACTGCGCGTCGCCGACGGCCGGCGCGCCGCGGTTCGCGGCCCACAGGGCCAGCACCGGCGCCGCGAGGACGGTGGCCACGACCGTCGACGTCACGGCCCGGGAGCGCAGCCGGCCGCGGCGGGCGGCCCGGTGCCGGGGGTCGCGGGGGTAGCCGCGGCGGTCGAAGCGCGGCGGGTGCACGAAGCGGGTGCGCTGGGCGTGCAGCATCGCCGCGTGCGCGGCGGCGCGCGGTGCCGGCAGCACCGGCAGCGGGCCCTCGGGGCGCGCGGCGCGCAGCGTGCCGGGCCAGGCCCAGCCGGCGCCGGCGCGCTCGGCGGCGCGGCGGCATTCGGTGCAGTCGTCGACGTGCCGGACCAGCTCGCGGCTGAGTGCGGCGCTGAGGAACAGCCGGTTGTCGCCGGCGAGCCGGGCGATGGCGGGGCAGCCGTGCTGGTCGACGACGGCGAGCGCGGCCCGGGTCCGCTCGACCTCGGCGGCGGCGGTGGACAGCAGCACGCGGGCGGCGTCCGGGTCCTCGCCGAGCACGGTGGCGACCTCGTCGGCCGGCAGCCGGTGCCGTACGGCCAGCTCCAGCGCCTCGCGCTGCTCGGGCGTCGTGCCGGCGGCCTCGGGCCAGGCGAGCGCGGCCAGCTCACGACGCCGCTCCGGACCGGCAGGATCGCCCGCCCCCCCGCCCCCGGGGTCGTCGGCACCCCCGGCCCCGGGCGCGGCCGGGGCCCCGGCCCCGAGTACGGGCGGGACCCCGGCTCCGGCCAGGAGGGCGGCCTCGGCCCCGGGCGCACTCTCGGCCCCGCCCCCCGCCCCCGCCCCGGCCCCGGGTGTGCTCTCGGGCGAGCGCGTGGCCCCGGGCGCGCTTTCGGACGCGGGCCCACTTGGTGCGTTCTCGCCCCCGGCCCCCGGCGGGCCCCCGGCCCCGGGCACAGCCCAGGCCCCGGCTCCGGTCCCGGGCACGGTTCCAGCCCCCGCTCGGGGCGCGGACCCGGCGCCGGGCGCGGCGCGGGGCGCGCTGTCTGCCCCGGGTTCGGCCCCGGCCCCGCCCGGGGCCCCGGGCACGGCCCGGGCGCCGGGCGTGCTCTCGGGCACAGTCCCGGCCCCGGGTACGGTCTCGCCCTCGGACCCCGCCCCGCCCGGGGGCACCGCCCCTGCCTCGGGCCCCGCCCCGGCGCCGGCCCCCGCGGCGGTGAAGGATCGCTTCTCCCCGGGCGGCCGCTGCCGGGCCGGCCTGGGTGCGTGGGGCCGCTGCGCCGGCCTGGGTGCCGACCGCTGCGCCGGCTTCTCCTCCATCCGGCGCAGACAGGCCCAGCGGGCCAGCGAGTACAGCCAGGGCCGCCACTCGGCGGGCGTCGCCGGCCGCCGCCGCGGCTGGCGTTCGGCGATGGCGAGTACGTCGCCGAGGGCGGCGACGGCGTCGTCGTGGTCGCACAGCACCGACATGCAGTACGTGAAAAGGCCGTCCAGGTAGGGCTCGTACTGCGCGGGCGGGTGCTGCTCCGGCGACGGCCGCCGGGCGGGCTCGGGGTCGGTGCTGCTCGTCACCCCGCGAAGGTAGGCGCATGGTCGCTTATGGACCGGGGCAGTTGGGACCTTCTCACTCCCACGGGTGACGTTCCCACTCAATGGGGGACGTCGTCGCCGCGAAAGTGTTCGCGGCGTGCGGGGTGCGCGTCGTGGCCGGGGCGTGCGCGGATCCGGACGCGCGCACCAGCCATACCCCCGCTCGCGACCGCGCCCCCCGCGGCAACGGCCGCGACCGCCGCGCCGAGCGCGAACCCGGCGGCCACGTCGAGCGGGTAGTGCACGCCCACGAAGACCCGCGACGCCGCCAGCAGTACGCCGAACGGCAGCACCCACGCCACGATCCGCGGCCACGCCAGCGCCAGCGCGACCGCCGCGGCGCCGGCGATCGTCGCGTGGTTGCTGGGGAACGACCAGTCGCCCGGCGGCGGACACTCCGCCAGCGGCTCCGCCGCCTCGCGCACGGCCCGGCACGGCCGTTCCCGCGCCACCCACGCCTTCAGCAACTCGCTCAGCCCGTACGCCGCCACCGTGCCCGCCGCCCCGGCGACGACCGGCGCCCGGCGCGGCGCCGCCCACCAGGCCGCGGCGAACAGCGCGGCCAGCAGCACCAGCCCGGCGTCCGTGCCGAACTCGGCGAGCACGTGCAGCCGGTCGGGGGTGCGGCGGGCGAGGGACGTGACGTACCGGTACAGCTCGTCGTTCATGCCGGGACGGTACGAAGCGTGCCCGATTCACCACTTCCGGCGAAAGTCAGTACGCTCCCCTGACGAAAGTCAGACTGCACGGCGGGTACGAGACCGCCTTGCGCCCCAAGTCTCGTAAGGTTTCCGCGTGGGATCTTTCCGCCGTCCTGTGGGTCCGTTGCCGTCCACCATCTACTGGCGACGCCGGGCAGTTCTGCTCGGCCTGCTCGCCGTGCTCGTGCTCTTCGCCGTCCTGGTCGTCAACCTCGGCGGCGGCGACGGCGAGAAGACCGCAAACGAGGGCAAGAACCCGGCGGAGTCGATCACTCCGGGACCGACCGACGACTCGTCGGTGATCGACGAACGCCCCGGCGGGCGCGAGGAGAACGGCGGCGGCTCCGGCGGCACCGACGGTTCCGGCGACGGGGACGGGGACGGGGACGGCGGCTCCGGTGACTCCGGGGGCTCAGGTGGCTCGGACGGCGCCGGGGACACCGGCGGGTCCGGCGGCTCCGGTTCCGGCGACGGGAACGGCGGCTCCGCGGGCACCGGCTCCGCGGGCGGCGCGGGCGGCGGCTTCGGGGTGGGCTCGGACGGCGTGCCGGCCGGCTCGTCGATGGCCGACTGCGCCGCGGGCGACGTGGAGTTGACGCTGCGCAGCAGGGAGCGGTCGTACGCGCCGGGGGAGCGGCCGGTGTTCGAGCTGACCGCCGTCAACTCCGGTGCCAAGGACTGCAAGCTGGACTTCTCGCCGACCTCGGCGGTGCTCACGATCTCGGCGGCGACCGGCGGCGAGGACCGGTGGTGGGCGTCGGACGACTGCCCGTGGACGACCGACCCGATCCTGCTGGCGGTGCCGGCGGGCGGCGAGGTCTCGCGGACGTACGAGTGGGACAGGCGGGCGAGCGAGCCGCGCTGCGCGACGCCGGAGGCGGGCACCGCGGGGGCGGGGAGCTACGAGGCCGAGCTGGACGCGGCGGGGTTCGCGGCGGCCACGGCGCCGTTCGTGCTGGAGAAGGCGTGACGGCGTAAGGCGTGCCGGCGTGACGGCGCCCGCGAACGGGCGTTGACGGACGTACGTCCCGCGCGGCGTCGTCCGCGCACGGGAAGTCGACGGCGCGCCCGGCGCCGCGCGCCCGCCGGGTCAGACGTAGCGCTCCAGGATCGACGACTCCGCCAGCCGCGACAGCCCCTCGCGCACCGAACGGGCCCGCGCCTCGCCCACGCCGTCGACCGTCTGCAGATCGTCCACGCTGGCCGCGAGCAGCTTCTGCAGGCCGCCGAAGTGCTCCACGAGCCGGTCGATGACGGCGCTGGGGATGCGCGGCACCTTGGCCAGCAGCCGGTAACCGCGCGGCGAGACCGCGGAGTCGAGGGTCTCGGGCACGCCCGGGTAGCCCAGGGAGCGGGCCACGATGGGCAGTTCGAGCAGCTCGCCGTGGGAGAGCCGGTCCAGCTCGGTGAGCGCGCGGTCCACCGTGTACGGGCGGCGGCCGGTGCGCTCCGGGACGTAGTCCCGGACGACCAGCTGGCGTTCCGGCTCGACGCCGGCGATCAGCTCGTCGAGCTGGAGGGACAGCAGCCGGCCGTCGGTGCCCAGCTCGACCACGTACTCCGCGATCTCGGTGGCGATCCGGCGCACCATCTCCAGCCGCTGCGCGACGGCGGAGACGTCCCGCACGGTCACCAGGTCCTCGATCTCCAGCGCGGAGAGCGTGCCGGCGACCTCGTCCAGCCGCAGCTTGTACCGCTCCAGGGTGGCCAGCGCCTGGTTCGCCCGGGAGAGGATCGCGGCGGAGTCCTCCAGCACGCGCCGCTGGCCGCCCACGTACAGCGCGATGAGCCGCATCGACTGGCTGACGGAGACGACGGGGAAGCCGCTCTGGATGGACACCCGCTGCGCGGTGCGGTGGCGGGTGCCGGTCTCCTCGGTGGGGATCGAGGCGTCGGGCAGCAGCTGCACGCCCGCACGCTCGATCCGCGTGATGTCCCGGTCGAGGACCACGGCGCCGTCGAGCTTGCACAGCTCCCGCAGCCGCGTCGCGGTGAACTCGACGTCCAGCACGAAGCCGCCGGTGCAGATGGACTCGATGGTCTTGTCCGTCCCCAGCACGATGAGCCCGCCGGTGTTGCCGCGCAGGACCCGTTCGAGGCCGTCGCGCAGCCCCGTGCCGGGCGCGACCGCGCTCAGCGCGGCCCGTACCGCGGCGTCGGAACCGGGACTGCCGCCGGCTCTGCCCGGGGCGCCTGCCCGGTCGCCTGCTGCCACTGGAATCCTCCGGAATCCTCCGGTCGTCGTTTCGGCACTCCACCCGTGCACCGGCGAGGCGCACGCACGAGCCCCCTGCGCTCCCCCGCACGGAAGAGACCGGGGCAAAGTCTACCGGCGCACCTCCTCCGGGTGCCGGGACTCCCTCGGCTCGCTTTCCCCGCCCGGCTCACGGGACCCGCCGCCCGCGCGCCGCCGGCCGGTCGGCAGGGCACGCAGCGCGTCCCCTATGTCCGCAACCTCCCGTACTCTCATGCCCGCTGGGATCTTGCCGGGGTCCGCGGGCACGAGCGCCTGCGTGAACCCGAGCCGGGCCGCCTCGGCCAGCCGCCGGGCCACCCCCGTCACCCGCCGCACCTCGCCGGCCAGCCCGACCTCGCCGACCGCGACCAGGTTCTTCGGCAGCGGGCTGTCGCTCGCGGCGCTGGCCAGCGCGAGCGCGACCGCCAGGTCGGCGGCGGGCTCGGAGAGCTTCACCCCGCCGACGGTGGCGCTGTAGATGTCCCGCTTGGACAGCGCGCGGATGTCGCCGCGCTGCTCCAGCACGGCCAGCATCATCGAGACCCGGGAGGTCTCCAGACCGGACGTGGTGCGCCGGGGGGAGGGGATCTGCGAGTCCACCGTGAGCGCCTGCACCTCCGCGACCAGCGGCCGGCGGCCCTCCAGGGTCACCGTCAGACAGGTGCCGGGCACGGGCTCGTCCCGCCGGGTCAGGAACAGGCCGCTGGGGTCGGCGAGGCCGATGATGCCCTCGTCGTGCAGCTCGAAGCAGCCGACCTCGTCCGTCGCGCCGTACCTGTTCTTCATGCCGCGGACCAGCCGCAGCCGCGCGTGCCGGTCGCCCTCGATGTGCAGCACGACGTCCACGAGGTGCTCCAGCAGGCGGGGGCCGGCGATGGCGCCGTCCTTCGTCACGTGCCCCACGAGGATCGTGGCCATACCGCGCTCCTTGGAGGCGCGGATCAGCGCGCCGGCGACCTCCCGCACCTGGGCCATGCCGCCGGGGGCGCCGTCGATCTCGCCGGAGGCGACGGTCTGCACGGAGTCCAGCACGAGCAGCGCGGGCTTGACCTCGTCGAGGTGGGCCAGGACGGCGGCCAGGTCGGTCTCGGCGGCCAGATACAGCCCGTCGCTGAGCGCGCCGATGCGGTCCGCGCGCAGCCGCACCTGGCCGGCGGACTCCTCCCCCGTGACGTACAGCGTGCGCTCGCCGCCGACCGCGGCCTTCGCCGCGACGTCGAGCAGCAGCGTCGACTTCCCCACCCCGGGCTCGCCGGCCATCAGCACCACGGCGCCGGGCACGAGCCCGCCGCCGAGCACCCGGTCCAGCTCGGGCACGCCGGTGCCGCGGGCCTCGACCTGGCGGGCGTCGACCTGTGCGATGGGCAGCGCGGACGTCGTGACCCGGCCGGCGGCCGTCGTCTTCACGGCGGGCGCGCCGACCTCCTCGATCGTGCCCCACGCCTGACACTCGGGGCAGCGGCCGAGCCACTTGACGGTGGACCAGCCGCACTCGGCACAGCGATACGCGGGGCGGTCCCTGCCACCGCTCTTACGGGAAGCCATGCGCCTAACGTAGCCCCACCCGCTGACACCCCCACGGAATCCGGAAGGCAGCCCGCCAGGGCCCGGGCCGAAGCCCCGGGCACGGGGCGGAGCCCCGAGTGGCCCGGGGCGGAGCCCCGCCCGGGGTCCGGGGCGGAGCCCCGGCGGGGGGCCGGGGGCGGCAGCCCCCGGTTTCGGGAAGGGGCGGGATCGGGGAACACCCTCCCCACCCGGCCGCACCGCGCAGCAACGGCCGCCCACCCCCCAACCCCCGCCCCGCCCCGGTCCGGCCCCCCTGCCCGTGAGGCAACACCCCCGTCCCGGACTGTGGACAACCGGTCCGAACCCTGAGCAGGAGGCGTAGGCTCAGAACCTTCAGATGTGCCGCCCCCCGGGAGGGAAACATGCCCGCGCTGAGGTCCCGTACCGTCACCCACGGCCGCAACATGGCGGGTGCCCGCGCCCTCATGCGGGCCTCGGGCGTAGCGAACGAGGACATCGGCAAGCCGGTCGTCGCCGTCGCCAACAGCTTCACCGAGTTCGTCCCCGGCCACACCCACCTGGCCCCCGTCGGCCGCATCGTCTCCGAGGCGGTCAAGGCCGCCGGCGCGGTGCCGCGCGAGTTCGACACGATCGCCGTGGACGACGGCATCGCCATGGGCCACGGCGGCATGCTCTACAGCCTGCCCTCCCGCGACCTCATCGCCGACTCCGTGGAGTACATGGTCGAGGCGCACTGCGCCGACGCCCTCGTCTGCATCTCCAACTGCGACAAGATCACCCCCGGGATGCTGATGGCCGCCCTCCGGCTGAACGTCCCCACGGTCTTCGTCTCCGGCGGCCCCATGGAGGCCGGCCGCGCCACCCTCGTGGACGGCACAGTCCGCAAGCTGGACCTGATCGACGCCATGGTGGACGCGGCGAACGACGCCGTCTCCGACGCCGACGTGCTGCGCATCGAGGAGAACGCCTGCCCCACCTGCGGCTCCTGCTCCGGCATGTTCACGGCCAACTCGATGAACTGCCTGACCGAGGCCATGGGCCTCTCCCTGCCCGGCAACGGCTCGGTGCTCGCCACCCACACCGCCCGCAGGGCGCTCTACGAGGCCGCGGGGCGCACGGTCGTCGAGCTGGCCTCGCGCTATTACGAGCAGGACGACGCGACCGTCCTCCCGCGCAACGTCGCGACCCGCAGCGCCTTCGAGAACGCCATGGCCCTCGACATCGCCATGGGCGGCTCCACGAACACGATCCTGCACCTGCTGGCCGCCGCCCAGGAGGCCGGCCTCGACTACGGCCTGGCGGACATCGACGCCGTCTCCCGCCGGGTGCCGTGCCTGTCGAAGGTCGCGCCGAACGTCACCGCCAACGGGACGTATTACATGGAGGACGTGCACCGCGCGGGCGGCATCCCCGCCATCCTCGGCGAGCTGTACCGCGCCGGCCTGCTCAACGAGGACGTGCACGCCGTGCACTCCGACTCGCTCGCGGACTGGCTCAAGCGGTGGGACGTCCGCGGCGGCTCCCCGTCCCCCGAGGCCGTCGAGCTGTGGCACGCGGCGCCCGGCTGCGTGCGGTCGGCGACGGCGTTCTCGCAGTCCGAGCGCTGGGAGTCCCTGGACACCGACGCCGAGGGCGGCTGCATCCGCTCCCTGGAGCACGCGTACACGAAGGACGGCGGGCTCGCGGTGCTCAAGGGCAACATCGCCGCGGACGGCGCCGTGGTGAAGACCGCGGGCGTCGACGCCTCCATCCTCACCTTCGAGGGCCCCGCGGTCGTCTGCGAGTCGCAGGAGGAGGCGTGCGACAAGATCCTCGGCAAGCAGGTCGAGGAGGGCGACGTCGTCGTCATCCGCTACGAGGGCCCCAAGGGCGGCCCCGGCATGCAGGAGATGCTCTACCCGACCTCGTTCCTCAAGGGCCGCGGCCTGGGCAAGGCGTGCGCGCTGGTCACCGACGGCCGCTTCTCCGGCGGCACGTCGGGGCTGTCCATCGGCCACGCCTCCCCGGAGGCGGCGGCCGGCGGTGCGATCGCGCTGGTCGAGGACGGCGACCCGATCCGCATCGACATCCCGAACCGCACCATCGAGCTGCTGGTCGACGAGGAGACGCTCGCCGAGCGCCGCGCGGCCCTCGGCGGGCGGTACGCGCCGAAGAGCCGCGAGCGCAAGGTGTCCACCGCCCTGCGGGCGTACGCGGCGATGGCGACGAGCGCCGACAAGGGCGCGGTGCGGGACGTCACCCAGCTGTCGGGCTGACCGGGACCCGCTCCGCGCCGGAGGGCCCCGTGCGCGAGGTCCGGAGGGGGTCGCGACACGCCGCGGGGGCTCCGCGATAATCGGGTGCGTGAGCGACAACCAGCGGCCCGAGAGCCCCGACGGCGTGCCCCTGCCCGAGACCCTGCGGTTCTTCGGCACCACCTGGGTCGACCGCTCGGGCGGCTACTGGGCCCGCCGCGCCGGCCTGGCCGTCGGGGCCCTCGTGCTGGCCGCCGGCGGCGCGCTCCTGCTGGCGCTGTCGTTCAACGGACTGCAGCTGGCCGACAGCGGCGGCATCGTGCAGCTGCTGATGATCGTCGCCTTCGCGGTCTGCAGCTCGCTGGCCTTCACCCGCACCCTGGGCGGCTTCAGCCGCCCGCACGACGCCGGCCCGGCGGACAACTCGTGGCGGCCGATCCGGGTCATCGGCTTCGTCGGCGTGCTGGTGGCGTACACGGTGCGCAGCTTCGTCGAGGCGCCCGGCGAGGGCATGGTGCGCACGGACTACGAGCACCGGCTGCAGCAGTACGAGCGGCGGCGCTCGTCCCGCACGGGCAACCCGGCGAAGCGCAAACGCAAGAAGCGCCGCTGACCCGCACCGCCCGCCCGGCGCGCCCCGCGCCGTCCCGCCCCGCCGGCGGCGCAGGTCGGCGCGCCTCTCAGGGGAAACCCTGAGCCGCGCCCGGAGGCACCCCGAGACGTCCCGGACATGTGTCAGTTCCCTTTGACAGGTCCTCCGGACACCTGTCAGCTTTGACTTACACACCGACGCACGAAGGGGCCGCAGATGGCTGGAACGCCCGCTCCGGCCCCGACCGGAGACGAACTGCTGAAGATCCTCGCGGCGCTCGGCAATCCGCACCGCCTGCGGATCGTCGCCGCGCTCCACGGGGGCCGGAACTACGTCAGCCGGCTCGCCCGCGAGATCGGCATGAGCCGCCCGCTGCTGCACATGCACCTGCAGCGGCTGGAGGCCGCGGGCCTGATCACCGGCTCGCTGGAGCTGTCCGAGGACGGCAAGGCGATGAAGTTCTACGAGGTGGTCTCGTTCCGGTACGAGCTGACTCCCGAGCTGATCGAGGAGGCCGCCCGCACCATCGGCGACGGTGACGGCGAGCCCGAGAGCCCGCCGCCCGGGAAGGACCAGACCGGCACCGGGAAGCCCGAGACGGTGAAAGAGGAAGCCACATGAACGAGCAGACGGTGCACCTCGCCGACAGCGGTGAGACGGTCGGCGCCCTGGTCGGTGCGGTCGGCGCCGGCGGGTTCTTCGCGCTGCTGATCGTGGTCGTCTGGCAGATCGCCGCCACCTGGCGGGCCAAGATGATCGCCGCCCGCGAGGAGCAGTACCGGCAGCTGGCCGTGAAGTACCAGCAGCTGCTGGAGGACAACCTCGAACTCCACCGCCGCAGCATCGACGAGCTGACCGAGGCCCGGCGCTCCATCACCTCGATGGAGAAGATGATGCGCGAGATCGAGTAACCGCAGCATGCGTACGGGCCGGAAGCGGCAACTTCCGGCCCGTACGAGGACGAAGCAATCCCCGGCACACTCACGCGCCACGGCCTGGTCGGCAAACCACAGCGGCCGCGGTGCGGGGCTGTCGTGCGCCCCGATTCACTTCTCTTGAAGGAGACCATCCCATGTCCGCTCGGTTCAAGCAGCTCGTGGCTGCCCCCGGAGGACGCCGGACGAAATGGCTGGTACTGGCCGCCTGGATACTCCTCGTCGTCGCCCTCGGCCCGCTGGCCGGCAAGCTCGGCGACGTCGAGGACACCGGCCCCAACGCCTTCCTGCCGCGCAGCGCGGAGTCCGCCGAGCTGAACACGGAGCTGGAGAAGCTCCGCGGCGACCGCGACGACGAGATCATGCCCGCCGTCGCCGTCTACAGCGTGCCGGACGGCGCGATGACGGACGCCGGCCGGCAGAAGGCGGCGGCCGACGTGCAGGCGTTCGCCCCGTACGTCGCCGCGGGCGAGCGGGTGACGCCGCCGGTGCCGTCCGACGACGGCGGCGCGCTCATGACCGTCGTGCCGCTCGTCGACGAGGACGACCTCGGCGGCACCGTCGACGCCGTACGCGAGGTGGCCGCCGACGGCGCCCCGCCCGGCGTCGACGTCGCGGTGGGCGGCCCGGCGGCATCCCTCGCCGACTCCGTCGCCGTCTTCGACTCGCTCGACGTGACGCTGATGCTCGCCACCCTGGCCGTGGTCACCCTTCTCCTCCTGATGACGTACCGCAGCCCCGTCCTGTGGCTCTTCCCGGTGCTGGCCGTCGGCTTCGCCGCCGTCCTCACCCAGGCCGCCACGTACCTGCTCGCCAAGCACGCCTCCCTGCCCGTCGACCCGCAGTCCGCCGGCATCCTGATGGTGCTCGTCTTCGGCGTCGGTACGGACTACGCGCTGCTGCTCATCGCCCGCTACCGCGAGGAGCTGCACCGCCACGAGGACCGGCACGCCGCCATGCAGCTCGCGCTGCGCCGCACGTTCCCCGCGGTCCTCGCCTCGGCCGCCACCATCGCCGTCGGCCTGTCCTGCCTGTACTTCGCCGACATCAGCTCCTCCCGATCGCTCGGCCTGGTCGGCGCGGTGGGCGCGGTGTGCGCGTTCCTCGCCCTGGTGACGGTGCTGCCGGCGCTACTGGTCATCGTCGGCCGCTGGGTCTTCTGGCCGTTCGTGCCGCGCCACGGCACTCCCGTGCACGGGCACCGCACGGTGTGGTCCCGCATCGGCGCCGCGGTGGCGCGCCGGCCGCGCCGGTCGTGGCTGGTGTCGCTGGGCGTGACCGGCGCGCTCGCCCTCGGCGTCGTCGGCATGGACTTCGGGCTCAAGCAGTCGGAGCTGTTCCAGGACAAGCCCGAGTCGGTCGTCGCGCAGGAGCGCATCTCCGCGCACTACCCCTCCGGCGCCTCCGACCCCGCCGACATCGTGACGAACGCGGGCGCGAAGGACGCCGTACGGGCCGCGGCCGCGCAGGTGGACGGCGTCGCGGCGGTGGCGGACGGCGAGGCGGCCCGCGACGGCGGGCCGGCCGCGCTGCGCGTCACCCTCGACGACGCGCCCGACAGCGACGCGGCCAAGGACACGGTCGACGCGCTGCGCACCGCGGTGGGCGCGGTTGACGGCGCGGACGCGCTGGTCGGCGGCACGACGGCGGAGGCGCTGGACACCGAGCGGGCCGCGGACCGCGACCTGCGGACGGTGGTGCCGATCGTGCTGCTGGTGGTGTTCCTGGTGCTGATCGGGCTGCTGCGGGCGCTGGTGGCGCCGCTGGTGCTGCTCGCGACCGCCGTGCTGTCGTACGTGGCCGCGCTGGGCGCGTCGTACCTCCTCTTCGACCACGTCTTCGACTTCGCCGCGGTCGACTGGTCCATTCCGCTGATGGGCTTCGTCTTCCTGACCGCGCTCGGCATCGACTACAACATCTTCCTCGTGACCCGGGTCCGGGAGGAGGTCGCGGTCCAGGGGCACGCGCGGGGCGTCATCGCCGGGCTGACGTCGACCGGCGGGGTGATCACGTCGGCCGGGGTCGTGCTCGCCGCGACGTTCTCGGTGTTCGCGGGGCTGCCGCTGGTGACGATGGCGCAGCTGGGCGTGCTGGTCGGCGTGGGCGTGCTGCTGGACACGTTCCTGGTCCGTACGGTCATGGTGCCCGCGCTGGCGCTCGACCTGGGCCGGTGGACGTGGTGGCCGGGCGCGCTGTTCCGGCGCGAGGCGCCGCAGGCGGCGGACGGCCCGGCCGCGGCGACGCTCCGGGGCCGTACGGCCTGACCTGCGGCGGTGTCCGGGCTGTGGATAACTCGGCGGGTTGTCGGGCGGCGGTGCGAGGATGGACGGCATGACCCAGAAAGTCGCCGTACTCGGCGCCGGAAAGATCGGCGAGGCCCTGCTCTCCGGCATGATCCGCGCCGGCTGGTCGCCCGACGACCTGCTCGTGACCGCCCGCCGTCCCGACCGCGCGGAAGAGCTGCGCAAGCGCTACGGTGTCGAGCCCGTCTCGAACGGCGACGCCGCCAAGCGCGCCGACACCCTCATCCTCACCGTCAAGCCGCAGGACATGGGCACGCTCCTGGAGGACCTCGCGCCGCACGTGCCGGGGGACCGGCTGGTCGTCTCGGCCGCCGCCGGCATCCCGACGGGCTTCTTCGAGGAGCGGCTGCCGGAGGGCGCGCCGGTGGTGCGCGTCATGCCGAACACGCCGGTGCTCGTGGACGAGGGCATGTGCGTCATCTCCGCGGGGAAGCACGCGGTCGAGCAGCACATGCTGCGGACCGAGGAGATCTTCAAGCCCGTCGGCCAGACGCTCCGCGTCCCCGAGGCGCAGCAGGACGCCGCCACGGCGCTGTCCGGCTCCGGCCCGGCGTACTTCTACTTCCTCGTGGAGGCCATGACCGACGCCGGGATCCTCCTGGGCCTGCCGCGGGAGAAGGCGCACGACCTCATCGTCCAGGCGGCGATCGGCGCGGCGGTCATGCTGCGCGACAGCGGCGAGCACCCCGTCAAGCTCCGTGAGGCGGTCACGTCCCCGGCGGGTACGACGATCAACGCGATCCGCGAGCTGGAGAACCACGGCGTGCGGGCCGCCCTGATCGCGGCGATCGAGGCGGCCCGCGACCGCAGCAGGGAGCTGGGCGCGGGCCCGGCGTCCGGCGGCAAGCGCGCGTAGGGCAGCCGCAGATGCCGCCGCCACCGCCCCCGGAGCCGGGGGAGTCCCGGGAGCGCCACGAGTCGCCCGGGCGCGACACGATCAGGGTTCTGCTGGCAGACGACGAGGCCATGGTCCGCGGCGGGGTGCGGGCCATCCTCGCCGCGGCGGACGACATCGAGGTCGTCGCCGAGGCCGGCGACGGGCGCGCGGCCGTCGAGCTGGCCCGGCGGCACCGCCCCGACGTCGCCCTGCTCGACATCCGCATGCCCGTGCTCGACGGCCTGGGCGCCGCCGCGGAGCTGCGCCGGGCCGCACCGGGAACGGCGGTCGTGATGCTCACGACCTTCTCCGAGGACGAGTACATCGCCGGCGCGCTCGACAGCGGCGCCGCCGGCTTCCTGCTCAAGTCCGGCGATCCGTACGAGCTGATGGCCGCCGTCCGCGCCGCCGCCGGTGGCGCCTCGTACCTCTCCCCGCACGTCGCCCGCCGCGTCATCCAGCGCGTCAGCGGCGGCCGGCTGACCCGCGAGAAGGCGGCGCGCGAGCGCGCCGAGGCGCTCACGCCGCGGGAGCGCGAGGTGCTCGCCCTCGTCGGCGCGGGCCTGTCGAACGCGGAGATAGCCGGGCGGCTGCACCTCGTGGAGGGCACGGTGAAGGCGTACGTCAGCCAGGTGCTGGCGCGCCTGGAGCTGAAGAACCGGGTCCAGGCCGCGATCCTCGCCTACGAGGCGGGGCTGGCCGGCGCCGAAGGGGACGGCCCGCCCGCGCCGGGGCAGGGCCCGCGGTAAGCGGCGTCGTCCGGCCGCCCGGCGTCCGCGCGGCCGGCGCGGCGCGCCCGCCGCAGGCGCACGGCCCGTACGCCCTCGTGCAGCAGCCAGATGCCGAACGCCAGCCCCAGCCCCAGCGCCACCCCCCGCAGCGGCTCGTCCTCGAACGCCGCGCCACCGGCGTAGCCGAGCGTCGTGCCGTAGACCGCCCAGGTCACGGCCGCGAGGAGCGCGTAGCGCGTGAAGGTCCGGCGCGGAAAGCCCGTCGCCCCCGTCGTCAGCGTGGCCGCCGTCCGGCCGCCCGGGATGTAGCGGGCCACGACCAGCACCAGCCCGCCCCGCTCCGCCAGCATCCGGCCCACCCGCTCGTACGCCCGCTGCGCCCGGCTCCCCGCCCGCAGCCGCTCGAAGACCCGCGGCCCGGCCCGGCGGCCGAGGGCGTACGACACGTGGTCGCCGGTCAGCGCCCCCGCGGCCGCCACCACCGCCACCAGCACCGCCTCCGGCTGCCCCTCCGCCGCCGCGAACACGCCCAGCGTGATCACCAGCGTCTCGCTCGGCACCACCGGGAAGAAGCCGTCCAGCGCGGCGATGCCGAAGAGCGCCAGGTACACCCACGGGGTGCTGACCACGCCCTCGACGGCGTGGATGATCGCGTCATTCATGCAGTTCACGCTAGGAACGCCGCGCGCACGCCGCCGCGCACGGAAGTCAGGACCCGCCCATGACTTTCGTCAGGTGCCCCGCGGCCCCCGCCCGCCGTACCGTGGCCGCATGACCGGCACCGACCGGCCGCACGGCACCCTGCGTCGCCCGCTGCCCGACCGCCTCCGCCCCCGGGACGTACGCACGGCAGACGTACGCCCCCGTGGCGACCGCCCGCGGCCCGCGCGCCCCGGGCGCCGCCGCCCGGCCCTGCCCCGCGCCCTCCGCCGCGTCCTCCGCAGCGAACGCGCCGCCGACCTGCTCCTCTGGCTGGTCCTCACCCTGCCCGCCGTCACCGTCACGGGCCTGCCGGGCATCGAGCAGGTCGCCGGCGTCGACCTGCGCTGGATACGTGCCGCCGCCGTCCCGCTCCTCGCCCTCGCCGTCGCCGTCAGCCGCACCCGCCCCCTGCTCGCCGCCGCGATCCCCGCGGCGCTGGCGCTGGCCGCGACGCCCGAGCTGTTCACGAACCAGTTCGTCCTCGCTCAGGTCGCGCTCTCCTTCCTCCTCGGCCGCCGCACGGAACACCCGCGCAGCGCCCTCCTCCTCTTCGGCGCGATCGCCGCCACCGGCCTCGTGCTCACCCGCGCCGTCCCCGACGCGACGTTCGACGGGTGGGGGACGCTCGTGCTCACGGTGCTCTTCGCGATGGTGCTGCCGTGGCTGCTCGGCCGGTACGCACGTCAGCACGCCGCCCTCGTCGGCACCGGCTGGGAGCTGGCCGAGCGGCTGGAGCACGAGCAGGAGCTGACCGCCGACCGCACCCGGCTGCGCGAACGCTCCCGTATCGCCGGCGACATGCACGACTCCCTCGGCCACGAGCTGACCCTCATCGCCGTACGCGCCGCGGCCCTGCAGGTCTCCCCGGGCCTCGACGACGCCGCCCGCAAGG
This sequence comes from Streptomyces sp. CNH099, assembly GCA_000514715.1. Taxonomy (GTDB): domain Bacteria; phylum Actinomycetota; class Actinomycetes; order Streptomycetales; family Streptomycetaceae; genus Streptomyces; species Streptomyces synnematoformans. The sequence continues at coordinate 31,343 of AZWL01000046.1, forward strand.
AGGCCGCCGAGCTGCGCGCGGCGGCGGCGACCGCCACCGAGCGGCTGCGCGAGGTCATCGGCCTGCTGCGGGAGGACGGCGAGGGCGCGCCGGTGCATCCGGCGGACGACCGGGTCGAGGGGCTGGTGCAGCGGGCGGTGGCCTCGGGGATGCGGGTGGAGCTGGTACGGGAACGAGACCCCGAAGAGGGACCGGAACGAGAGCAACCAGAACCGGAGCAGGGGCCGCCGCTGCCCGCGGTGACCGACCGGGCGATCCACCGCGTCGTCCAGGAGGCCCTCACCAACGCCGCCAAGCACGCCCCCGGTGCCCGCGTGACCGTCCACCTCCGCCGCGGCGCCGACCACGTCGAGGTCAGCGTGGTCAACGGCCCGCCGGGGCCGGGCGCGGCGAACGCGTCACCCACCGGCGGCTACGGCCTCGTCGGCCTCGACGAACGCGTCCGCCTCGCCGGCGGCACCCTCCGTGCACAGCCTGTGGACGGCGGGTTCGCCGTCACCGCCCGCCTCCCCCTCGACCCCGGCGCCGCCCCCGCCCCGCCGCGCGAGTACGCGGCCCGGCGCGAGCACGCCCGCGCGCGCCGCCGCGTACGCCGCGGCATCCTGGACGCGATCTGGATCCCCGTCGTCGGTACCGTCGTCCTCGGCGCGCTGCTCTTCGGCGTCGACGTCTACACCTCCTACCGCTCCGTCCTCGACGCCGACACGTACGACACGCTGCGCATCGGCCAGCCCCGCGAGGCCGTCGAGCGCCGCCTCCCCGCCTACGAGGCCGACGTCAACACCCACCCCCACGGCGCCCCCGCCGACCCACCGGGCACCGACGACTGCCGCATCTACAGCACCCAACTCTTCTCCCTCGACCCGGCCTACCGCCTCTGCTTCACCGACGGCCGGCTCTCCCACAAGGACGAGATCGACGCCGCCCCGTAGACACGCCCGGGGGCTACCGTTCCTAGGGACTGAGTGGGAGTGAGTCCTGTTGCCAGGTCTCTTGCTCAGCCGAGCACCCCAAACGGTTTTGGGTGTTCTGGTTGCCCGCGTTCGCTCCGCGTCCGGCGCGCACGGATCGTGTCCGTGGTCCGGGGATGCGGGGGCGGGGTCCCTCACGTCCTGGGATGCCCGGTGCGGCCTGGACGGTCCGATGCCCCGCACGATCGCTCTGGTCGTGCGGGGGCGGTGTCGTCCGTCGCCGGATCGGGTGTCCCAGGGCGCGTCTTGCGATCGCCACGGCGGCAGCGTCGTGGCGGGTGGTCTCCCTGGTGGTGCTGGTCAGGGGCTTCTGCCAGTGCTGAGCGCCCCACTGGGAGGTGTAGGCAGGATCCACGGCGATGACCGGCAGGCCGAGTTCGGCGGCCATCGACACCAGCCGGGCCCGGAGTCTGCCTGTGGGCATGCCGGAGATGAGCTGGCGGAATCTCTTGCGCCGTCCGTGCCTTTCGCGGGTGGTCTGCGCGGTAAAGTCCAAGTCCTCGACCGCGATCCCCAGGCCGTGCCGCTTGGCCCAGTGCAGCAGGCGGATGAGGGCGTGCCGGACCTGCGCATCGCGGCGGTCAGCTGACCCGGACAGGTCGTAGTCGAACCGGCGCGGGGCGCCGACCGGGTTGCCGTGCTCATCGAGACGCCAGGCGGCCAGGTGATCGGCGTTGGTGTCCACACCGATCAGACCACTCGCCCGGGCGGTGGCCAGGGGTACGGTCTTGACCGGCGGGAGGGTCCACGAGGCGGTCAGGTACCAGCGGTCCCGGTCGGTGTCCTCGTGGATGCGGTAGGCCACCGCCCGGTTGGCCTGCACACGGTCGCGCCACGCTTCGCCCCGGTGCGCAAAGGCCACCCGCGCGGCGAGTACGTACCGGCCGTGCGCGGCGTTGGCCAGGTGCGCCAGCGGCGCCGGGAGCCTGATGCTCACCTGCCCGCCGGGGCCGACGCGGATGGTTTCGTTGCCGTAGCGCTTGCCGGACTCGCCGTCGGCCTGGAGGAAGCGGCGCGAGGCTTCCCACCGGCGGCGCCACTCGGCCTCGGTGAGCTGGGCCTGGGGAAGATGGTGGCGGGTGGTGAGCATCCTCCTGCCTCCGCGTACCACCCGCACCCGCCCGGCCTGATGGTCGGCCCGCACCCGCTCAAGCCGGTCCTGGAGCACCCGCAGGCGACGCGACTTGGCGTGCCACTCCCGCTCGCTGCGGTATCCGCCCGGCGACCGCTTCGAGCCCCTGGCCCCAACCGGCAGCGACAGCCGGCGGCGGACCATGTCGATCCCCGCCTGAAGGCGGTGAAGGTGCGCGGCCTGGCCGCGTCTGGCCAGCGCCCACTGATCATGCGTCGCCTTCGTGACCGACCCCGCCCAGCGCGACGACGCCTGGCCGGTCAGCGCCTGCTTGCGCTGCGCCCACCGCTCGGTGTCGTGATCCAGCCCGGCCGCACACCGCGCCTTAAGATCCCGGGAAGCCAGCGAGCTGAGATGACCGCCGACCAGCCGCAGCACCTCCTCATCCCCGACGGTCAGCCCCTTGAGCCGGTCACGGATCGCCACCCCGGCGGGCCCGGGCACCACGAACGACGCCGCAACCTCCCTCAGCACACCCACCCGCCCACCCCCCTGCACGACACACTGCACGCGAAGACCCTGCCCTCGCACTCAACGACCCCCACCCGCAAAGGTCACGCATGCGATGCAAGAACGCCCGTTCCCCACCGCGGCCCAAACGGACCGCAATCCCGGCACCCACTCCCGTGCGCCAGAACACGCCCCATCGCTGTGAACGAGCAGTTGTTCGAACCCTCGGCGCGGGCCGCAGGGGGCGCGTTGCCCGGCCGAGGCCGAGACCCGCCGGGCGGTGCTTGACACGGGTGCGGTGGGTCCGTAAGGTTCTTCGGGTTGCCACGGGGCCGGTGAGGTTCCGGAGTGCGACGGTGGCCGTCTCTGGAGGGGCGGCTCCTGCCATCTCTTCGTTGTGTGATCGACTCCCTTTCGCCGGGGTGGGATCGGCATGNCCGGTTTCTTTTCGGTGGGCGGCGGATTTTGCGCCGCGGGATGAGTCCGCTACGGTTATGGCCAGCGGAAGGGAAACGCCCGGAGAAGCCTGGTGAGGGTTTTGATGGAAGTGTCCGTTCTTTGAGAACTCAACAGTGTGCCAAGTAGTCGATGCC
>AZWL01000047.1 GCA_000514715.1 Streptomyces sp. CNH099
TTCCGTTCACGTGAGTTGCACGTCAGTCATGCGTTCCACTCGCCGCACATGGACGCGATGCTGGATCCGTTCCGCGAGGTCGTCCGCACGCTGACGCTCCACCCGCCGCGCATCCCGCTGGCCGTAGACGCCGACCGTCTCGTGGATCCGGAGTACTGGGTCCGTCAGGTCCGTGAGCCCGTCCGCTTCTCGGACGCCGTCGACGCCCTGCGCGCCGCGGGCGTGACGACGTACGTCGAAACCGGCCCGGACGCCGCCCTNACCACCCTCGCCACCGAATGCCTCGACGGCACCGAGCACCTCGCCGTGCCGCTCCAGCGCCGTTCCCGCGACCAGCGCCACACCCTCCTCNCCGCCCTCGCCACCCTCCACACCCACCACGCCACCACCCCCGACTGGTCCGCCCTCCTCCCCGACGCCTCCCTCACCGACCTCCCCACCTACCCCTTCCAGCGCCGGCACCACTGGCTCGCCCCACCCGAGGCCGCCACCCCCCGCGCCGCCCTCGACTCCTGGCGCTACGCCCTCACCTGGCACCCCGACGACCTGCCCGGCACCCCCTCGCCCACCCTGACCGGCACCTGGCTCCTCGCCACCCCCGCCGGCACGCCGCCGCCCCCCGACCTCGTCGCCGCCCTCGAAAATGCCGGCGCGTCGACCACCACCGACCCCGACCACCCCGGGGACCTCGCCGGCGTCCTCAACCTCGACCCCGACCCCGCCGCCACCCTCCGTCTCCTCCACCGCCCGCAGCCCGCCCCCCTCTGGACCCTCACCACCCACGCCGTCCCCGCCGCCCCCCACGACCCGCCCCCCGACCCCGGCCACGCCGCCGTCTGGGGCCTCGGCCGGGTCGCCGCGCTCGAACACCCCGAGCGCTTCGGCGGACTCGTCGACCTGCCCCGCGCGCCCGGGCCCGACCACTACGCCCGCCTCGTCCGGCACCTCGCGACCGCCCGCCCGCTCCCCGAGACCCAGCTCGCCGTCCGCGACGACGCCGCGTACGTCCCCCGCCTCACCCGCGCCCCGCACGCCGGGCCGCCCCCCGGCACGTACGACTACCGCCGCACCTCCCTCGTCACCGGCGGCACGACCGGCATGGGCCTGCTCGTCGCCCGCCACCTCGCCCTCGCCGGAGCCGACCACCTCCTCCTCACCCACCACCGTGACACCGCGCCGGACACCGCCCGCCTCACCGACGAACTCACGGAACTCGGCGCCGGCTCCGTCACCGTGACCGGCACCGACCTCGGTGACCGCGACGCCGTGCGCGCCCTCCTCGCCTCCGTGCCGCCCGACCGGCCGCTCGCCACCGTCCTCCACACCGCCGAGGCCGACACCTGGTCCCCGCTCGCCGACCTGACCCCCGACGGCCTCGCCGACGTCCTGTCCGTACGCGCCGAAGGGGCCCGGCTGCTCCACGAGCTGACCCGCGAACTCGCCCCGGACCTCGACGCCTTCGTCCTCTTCTCCTCCGTCGCCGGTGTGTGGGGCAGCGCGGGCCAGGGCGCGCACGCCGCGGGCGTCGCCTACCTCGACGCGCTCGCGCACGCCCGGCGCGCGGCCGGGCTCCCGGCCACGTCGATCGCCTGGGGGCCGTGGGCGGACGTGTCGGTCGGCGTGCCGGACGGCGCCGTCGACACCGACCGGCAGGAGCAGTTGGCGCGCCGCGGGCTGGGCGGGCTGCCGACCGCGGCGGCGCTCGCCGCGCTGCAGCAGGCGCTCGACCACGACGAGACGTTCGTCGCCGTCGCGGACGTCGACTGGGCGCGCCTCGCGCCGGTGTTCGCCTCCGTACGCCCCAGTCCGCTCCTCGCCGACCTGCCCGAGGCGGCCGGGGCCCTGGGCGCCGGAGACGGCGAAGCCGACGCCGACGGCACCGGGCCGGCCGGCGACGGCGCGGCCTCCCCGCTGGCCGCCCGGCTCGCCGGGCTCGGCGCCGACGAGCGCCGGGCGGAACTGCTCGCCCTGGTGCGTACGGCCACCGCCGAGGTGCTCGGCCACCCCGGGGCGGAGGCGGTGGACCCGTACCGCCCCTTCCAGGACCTGGGCTTCGACTCCCTGGCCGCCGTCTCGCTCCGCAACCGCCTCGGCGAGGCGGCCGGGCTGCGGCTGCCGTCGACCCTCGTCTTCGACCACCCGACGGCGGCCGCCGTCGCGGACTTCCTGGCCGGCGAACTGCTGGGCGCGCCGGGGACCGAAGCGCCGGAGCCCGTGCACGACCCCGGGAGCCGCGGCGCCGTCGGCTTCGACGCCGCGTACGACTCGCGGCCGGAGGTCGAGCGGGCCGTGGCCGGGTTCACCGACGAGGAGCTGTTCGCGTTCATCGACGAGCGGCTGGACGCCTTCGAGCACTTCGAGCACTGAGGACGGCGAGGACGGCAATGGCGAGCACGGCGGACACCGGGAACGAGGCGCGCCTCCGGGGCTACCTGGAGCGCGTGACCGTCGACCTGCACGAGGCGCTGCGCCGGCTGGACCGGGCGGAGCGGCGCGACCGCGAGCCCGTCGCGGTCGTCGGCATGGCCTGCCGCTTCCCGGGCGGTGTGGCGACGCCGGAGGGGCTGTGGGAGCTGCTGGCCGCGGGGCGGGACGCGATCGGCGGGTTCCCCGCGGACCGGGGCTGGGACCTGGACGGGCTGTACCACCCCGACCCGGACCACCCGGGGACCAGCTACGTCCGGCACGGCGGGTTCCTGTACGACGCGGGCGACTTCGACGCCGAGTTCTTCGGGATCTCGCCGCGGGAGGCGCTGGCGATGGACCCGCAGCAGCGGCTGGCGCTGGAGACGGCGTGGGAGGCCGTCGAGCGGGCGGGGATCGACGTCGCCGCGCTCGCGGGCAGCCGCACCGGCGTCTTCGTCGGCACCAGCGGCCAGGACTACGGGATGCTCACGACGACGACCGCAGACCGCGTCGAGGGCTACGTGATGACGGGCAACGCCGCGAGCGTGCTGTCCGGGCGGCTCTCGTACACCCTGGGCCTGGAGGGTCCGGCGCTGACGGTGGACACCGCCTGCTCGTCGTCGCTCGTGAGCACGCACCTCGCCGCGGGGTCGCTGCGCGCGGGGGAGTGCGACCTGGCGCTCGCGGGCGGGGTGACGGTGCTGGCGACGCCCGCCGGGTTCGTGGAGTTCAGCCGGCAGCGGGGGCTGGCACCGGACGGGCGCTGCAAGTCGTTCGCGGCGGCGGCCGACGGCACCGCGTGGGGCGAGGGCGTGGGGATGCTGCTGCTGGAGCGGCTGTCCGACGCGCGGCGCCACGGCCACCCGGTGCTGGCGGTGATCCGCGGCTCGGCCGTCAACCAGGACGGCGCCAGTAACGGCCTCTCCGCCCCCAACGGGCCCTCCCAGCAGCGTGTGATCCGGGCGGCGCTGGCCGCCGCGGGCCTCACGCCCGGGGACGTGGACGCCGTGGAGGCCCACGGCACGGGCACCAGGCTCGGCGACCCCATCGAGGCGCAGGCGCTCCTCGCCGCGTACGGGGGCGGGCGGGCGGCGGAACGGCCGCTGTGGCTCGGCTCGCTGAAGTCGAACTTCGGCCACACGGCGGCGGCGGCCGGGGTCGCCGGGATCATCAAGATGGTCCTGGCGCTCCGCCACGGGCAGCTGCCCGCCACCCTCCACGTGGACGAGCCGACGCCGCACGTCGACTGGGCGGCGGGGGACGTACGGCTGCTGACGGAGCGTACGGAGTGGCCGGCGGCGGACGGGCCGCGGCGGGCGGGGGTGTCGGCGTTCGGGGTCAGCGGCACCAACGCGCACCTGATCGTGGAGGAGGCGCCGGCTGCCGGGGAGAGTGGGGCGGGCGGCGGCGCGCCGGCCGCGGGTGCGGAGGCGCCGCTGGTGATCGGCGCCCCGGCCGGGCCGGCGGTGCCGTGGCCGCTGTCGGCCCGTACCGAGGACGACCTGCGCGCCCAGGCCGCCCGGCTTCACGCCCACCTCACCGCGGACCCCGCCGCGGATCCTGCCGCGGACCCCGCCGCCGGTCCCGCCGCGGCGTTGGACACCGGCTTCACGCTCGCCGCAGGGCGGCGGCCGTTCCCGCACCGGGCCGTGCTCACCGCCGCCGACGCGGACGGCTTCGCGCAGGGGCTGCGGGCGCTCGCCGACGGGCGCTCGGCGGCGGGCGTCGTACGCGGCGAGGCGCGGCGGGACGCCGCCGGCCCGGGGCCGGTGTTCCTCTTCGGCGGCGGCGGCTCCCACTGGGCCGGGATGGGCCGCGCGCTCCTCGACGCCTCACCGGTCTTCGCCGACACCATCGCCGCCTGTGAGAAGGCGCTCGCGCCCCACGTCGGCTGGTCGCTCCGCGACGTTCTCCGGGACGCCGAAGGCGCCGGTCTTGAGCGGGCCGACGTCGTCCAGCCGGCGCAGTGGGCCGTCGCCGTGGCGCTCGCCGAGCTGTGGCAGGCGTGCGGCGTACGCCCCGCGGCCGTCGTGGGCCACTCGCAGGGCGAGATCGCCGCGGCCGTCGTCGCCGGCGGGCTCTCCCTCGACGACGGCGCCGCCGTGATCGCCCACCGCGGCGCCGTACTCCACACCCTCGCGGGGCAGGGCGGCATGGCCGTCGTACCGCTGCCCGAGGACGCCGCCGCCGAACGCCTCGCGCCCTGGGCCGGCCGGCTGACGATCGCGGCCGTCAACGGGCCCGGCGGGGTCGTGGTCTCCGGGGAGACCGCGGCGCTGGACGAGCTGCTGGCGGCCCTGGCCGCCGAGGAGGTCGACGCCCGCAGGGTACGGGTGGACTTCGCCGCGCACTCGCCGCAGATCGAACCGCTCCGCGCCGAACTGCTCGCCGGCTGGCGGGACATCCGGCCGCGGCCGGGGCGCGTGCGGTTCGTCTCGACGGTCACCGGGGAGCCCGGCGACACCGCGGACCTCGACGCGGACTACTGGTACCGCAACGCGCGGAGCACCGTCCGCTTCGGCACGGCGGTCGCGGGGCTGGCCGCGGCGGGGCACCGGAAGTTCGTCGAGGTGGGCGCCCACCCGGTGCTCACCGCGGCGGTGCAGGAGGTCCTCGACGCGGAGGGGGCCGGCCCGGGCTCGGCCGTGCTCGGCACGCTGCGGCGGGACGACGGCGGCGCGGACCGGTTCGTCACGGCGCTGGGGGAGGCGTACGCGGCGGGGCTCCCGGTCGCGTGGCCCGCGCTGTTCGCCGGCACCGGCGCCCGCCGCCGCGAGCTGCCCACGTACCCCTTCCGGCGCGAACGGTTCTGGCTGGCCCCGGCGGTGCGGGGCACGGGGGACGCGGGGCCGGACGACCGGTTCTGGGACTACGTGCGGGAGCGCGACGCGAAGGCGCTGGGCGAGGCCGTCGGCGTGGAACCCGGGGCGCTGGAGGCGGTGTTGCCCGCGCTTGCGGAGTGGCGGGAGCGCGGGCGGGAGAGCGCCGCTCAGGAGCGGCTGCGGCACCGGGTGGTGTGGCGCGCGGCGGCGCGGCGGGGGGAGACGACGGCGCGTATCGAGGGCGACTGGCTGGTGATCGCCCCCGCCTCAACCCCGTCAAGCCCGCCGGACCCCGGAACCCCGCACTCCCGCCCCAGGGTAGGTCTCCCCACCGACAGCGACGGCCCCGGCTCATCAGGATCATCAGGCTCATCAACCCCGCACTCCCACCCAAGGGTAGGCCGCCCCACCGACAGCGACTGCTCCGACGCCGTACGGGCCCTCACCGAACGCGGTGCCCGCTGCCGCCTCCTCCGGGTCGACACCGCCGCCGCCACGCGCGCGTCGCTGGCCGAGCGGCTGCGCGAGGCCGCCCCGGAGGGCGCGGCGGGCGTGCTCTCGCTGCTGGCCCTCGACGGCTCCGGCCCGCCGGACGCCCCCTTCCTCACCCACGGCATGACCGCCACCCTGGCGCTGGCACAGGCCGCGGCCGACGCCGCGTTCGACACACCGCTGTGGGTGGTGACCAGGGGCGCCGTGGCCGTCGACACGGAGGACGAGGCCCCGCGGCCCGACCAGGCCGCGGTCTGGGGGCTGGGCCGGGCCATCGGCCACGAGCACCCGGGGCGGTGGGGCGGCCTCGTGGACCTGCCACAGACGGACGTGCTGCAGACGGACGTGCCGCGGGCGGACGTGCCGCATGCAGACGGGCTGCGGGTGCAAGACCTGCCGGGCGACCCGCGCCGGGACGACGTGCCGCGGCGGCAACCGCCGGGCGCGGACGGCCCGTTGGACGACGCGTGGGCCGGCCTGGCCGAGGCGGTCGCCCTCGCCGGTGACGGCGAGCACCGCGAGGACGAGATGGCCGTACGGCCCGGAGGCGCCTTCCTCCGCCGTCTCGTCCGCGCCCGCCCCGACCGCGCCCGCCCCGACCGCTCCCGCCCCGACCGCACCCGCCCCGCCGGCCGCGCGGCCCCCACCTGGCAGCCCCACGGCACCGTGCTCGTCGCCGGCGCCGACGACAGCCCCCGCGCCGCCGCCGCGCGCCTGCTCGCGTCCGCGGGCGCCGCGCACGTGCTGCTCGCCGGCGGCACCCGGGCCCGCACCGACGCGGAGGCCGCGGAGCTGACGGCCGAGGGGGTCCCGGCCACGGCCCTCGACCCCCGCCCGCACCTCGACGGGGCGCTGGCGGACCTGCCGCCCGACCGGCCGCTCACCGCCGTCGTCCACACCGGCGCCGCGCCGGCGGACGTGCCCGTCGACCGGCTCACGCCCGCCCGGCTGGCGGCCGGCCTCGCGCCGTCCGACGCGGCCGGCGCGCTGCTGGCGCAGCTGGCGGGGCGGCCGCTTGAGGCGCTGGTGTGCTTCTCCTCCGTCGCCGCGACCTTCGGGGGCGTCGGGCAGGGGGCGTACGCGGCCGGTTGCGCGCATCTGGAGGCGCTTGCCGAGGGGCTGCGGACGGGCCCCGGCCCGGCGGCGACGTCCGTTGCCTGGGGGCCGTGGCGCGGGGGCGGCGGGCCGGGGGAGCAGCGGTTCGCCCGCGCCGGTCTCGGGCTGCTCGGGCCGGCGGAGATGCTGCACGGGATGCGGTGGGCCGTGGCCGAGGACGAGCGGGGTGCGGTGGTGGCGGACCTCGACCCGGAACGCTTCGCGGCCTCGTACGGCGCGGCACGGCCCGCCGCGCTGCTCACCGAGCTGGCCCCCGGCCCGCCCGTACGCCCCGAAGGCCCGGCCGGCGACACCGCCGGGGCGGGACCGGGGCCGCGGCAGCGGCTGGCCGAGGCCACCGGCGACGAGCTGCGCGCCCTGCTGGCCGACCTGGTCAGGACCGAGGTGGCGGCCGTGCTCGGGCACGCCGACCCCGCGGCGCTGCCCGACCGGGGGCTGCTGGAGCTGGGCTTCGACTCGCTCACCACCGTCGAACTCCGCAACCGGCTCAACAGCGCCACCGGCGCCCGGCTGCCGGCGGCCGTGCTCACCCGGAACCCCGATCCGGCCGCGCTCACCGAGCAGTTGTACGCCGAGCTGTCCCCGTCCCCGTCGCCCGGGACGCCCGGCCCGTACGACGCGGGCGGCGCCTTCCTGCCCGCGATGTTCCGCGGCGCGCTGGCGCAGGGGCGTACCCGGGAGTTCGTGGACCTGCTGGGCCGGGCGGCTTCGTTCCGTACGGCGTTCACCGGGCCGGACGACCCGGGTGCGCTCCCCGCGCCCGTCGACCTCACCGCCGGGGGCGCGGGGCCGCGGCTGATCGCGCTGCCCAGCGCGCTGGCGGCGTCGGGGCCGCACCAGTTCGCCCGGCTCGCCGCCGCGCTCCGCGGCGACAGCGGCGACCGCGGCGACAGCGGCGACAGCGGCGGCCACCGCGTGACGGCCCTGCCCCTCCCCGGCTTCCGCCCCGGCGAACCCCTCCCCGCCGACCTCCCCGCGCTGCTCGGCGCCCTGGCCGCCGCCGCCCGGCGCGCGGCGGACGGCGAGCCCTTCGCCCTCGTCGGTTACTCCTCCGGCGGGCTGCTCGCGCACGCCCTCGCCGAGCGGCTGGGCGCCGCGGCCGTCGTCCTGCTCGACAGCCGGCCGCTGACCGCGTACGCCCCGGCGGACCACCCCGAACTTCTCGACGGCGTCGCCGCCCGCATGGACGTCGTCGACGACACCCGCCTCACCGCGATGGGCCGCTACCTGGAACTCCTGCACACCCTGCACCCCGAGCCGACCCCCGTCCCCACCCTGCTGGCCGCCGCGGAGCGGCCGATCCCGGCCCGGCCCGTGCCGTGGCCGCTGCCGCACACCGAAGTCGTCGTACCGGGCGATCACTTCACCCTCATCGAAGACCACGCCGCGACGACCGCCGCCGCCGTGAGCGCGTGGCTGAGCAACGTCTGGAGAACGAAGGATGAGTAACGACCAGGACCGCACCACGGAATCCACCGACGACCCCGTCGTCGTGGTCGGCGCCGGCCCCTGCGGCCTGGTGATCGCCTGCGAGCTGCTGCGGCTCGGCGTCCCGACCCGGCTGCTGGAGGCCGACAGCGAGCCGCACCGCGGCTCCCGCGCCGTCCTGCTCTGGCCGCCCACGCTCGACGTGCTCGACGGGCTCGGCATGCTCGACGACGCGCAGGCGCGCGGCGTGCGACCCGCCGCCCTCGCGTACCACATGCCCGACGGCAAGACGCTCCGCGTCGCGCTGGGCAAGGCGAACGAGCCGCTGGTGCTGCCGCAGCAGGAGACCACCCAACTCCTGCTGGGCGTGCTGGAGAAGCTCGGCGGCCGGGTCGAGTACGGGGTCCGCGTCACCGACGTCAGCACCGCCGACGACGCCGTCACCCTGCGCACCGAGGGTCCGGACGGCGCGACCGACACCGTCACCACCCCCTGGCTGATCGGCGCCGACGGCGTCGGCAGCACGGTGCGCCAGAAGCTCGGCATCCCCTTCGAGGGCGGCAGCGTGCCGATGACGTTCGTGCTGGCCGAGGGGGAGGTGACCGGCGACTTCGGGCGGGACGCGGTGCAGTACTTCCTCGGCCACAAGGGCGCCGTGCTGCTGTCGCCGCTGCCGGGCGGCCTGGTCCGTATCTCCGGGCCCGTCCCGCCCGACATGCCGATGACGCGGGAGGCGGTGCAGCAGATGCTCGACGAGCGCGCCCCCGCCGGCCTGCGCTATGTCTCCGCCACCTCCATCGACTCGTTCACCAGCCAGGAGCGCATCGCCAAGACCCTGCGCTCCGGCCGCGCGTTCCTCGCCGGCGACGCCGCCCACGTCCACTCCGTCGTCGGCGGCCAGGGCCTCAACCTCGGCATCCAGGACGGCCGCAACCTGGCCTGGAAGCTGGCCGGCGTGATCCACGGCACCCTGTCGCCCGCGGTGCTCGACAGCTACACCACCGAGCGGCGGGCCGTCGCCGAGCAGGTCGTGGCGACCACGGGCCGCATGATCCGGCAGGCCGCCGCCGGGCCCCTCGCCTCCCGGGTACGGAACGTGGTGTGGGCCCTGATGCAGACCACGGGCACCCTGCGGCGCTGGTACGCGCCCATGCTGGCCGGCCGGCTGACCCGCTACCCCGACGTGCTCTTCGGCACCCCCGGGCCCAAGCCGCCCCGCGGGCTGCCGGCCCCCGGCAGCCGTACGCCCGCCTGGGTCCCGGCGGCGGAGCCCGGGCAGGACGGCTTCCGCCTGCTCACCCTGGGGCCGGCCGGCGGCTCCGCCGCCTCTCCCCTGCGGCCGGCCGCCGAGTCCCTGGCCGCCGGTCATCCGGACGTGCTGGCCCACGTCCACGTCACCGGGCGCAGGGCGGGCTGGCTGCTGCTGCGCCCGGACGGGTTCGTCGCCGCCGCCGGCAAGGGCGCCGCGCAACTGGCCGGGGTCGAGTCGCTTCTCGCCCGGGTGGTTGCCGACGGGGCGGGAAACCTCGGGTCGTAGGGTCGGAAGGCGCAGGTCAGGGAGGTGTACGGGCAGGCCGCGGGGGCGGCGGCCGGGGTCGTCGGGCGGGGCCGGATGTTTCACGTGAAACGCCCGGACGGCGTAACGGCCCGCCCGGGGGGTTCCGGGCTGATCCGCGAAGGTGGTAGACCCGAGGGCACGAGGTCCGATTCGTCGCCGTACGCTGGCGGGAACCGCGGTCCCGGGGTACTCGTTGGACCCGGTGGGTACCGTGGTCAGCCGGGCCCGGCAATGTTCGTCAAGCGGCGCGGCCCGCGCCGGATTGGGGCAGGGTAAGTCATGGGTGTCAGCCTCGCTAAGGGTGGAAACGTCTCGCTGACGAAGGAGGCGCCGGGGCTCACAGCCGTCGTCGTCGGCCTCGGCTGGGACGTGCGCTCCACCACCGGAGCCGACTTCGATCTCGACGCGAGCGCGCTGCTGCTCGGCGCGGACGGGAAGGTCTCCTCCGACCAGCACTTCATCTTCTTCAACAACCTGAAGAGCCCCGACGGCTCCGTCGAGCACACCGGTGACAACCTCACCGGTGAGGGTGAGGGCGACGACGAGCAGGTGAAGGTGAACCTGGCGGGTGTGCCCGCCGAGATCGACAAGATCACCTTCCCGGTGTCGATCTACGAGGCGGAGAGCCGCCAGCAGAGCTTCGGCCAGGTGCGCAACGCGTTCATCCGCGTCGTCAACCAGGCCGACAACGCCGAGATCGCCCGCTACGACCTCAGCGAGGACGCCTCGACCGAGACCGCCATGGTCTTCGGCGAGCTGTACCGCCACGGGGCCGAGTGGAAGTTCCGCGCCGTGGGCCAGGGGTACGCCTCCGGACTGCGCGGCATTGCGCAGGACTTCGGCGTCAACGTCTGAGCCGGAGTCACGGTCTGAGCCGGTAACGGCTCTCCCGGTGGTGGACCGCGGGCCTGCGTGTCCGCGGTCCCCGCCCTGCCCGGTCAGCGGACCGGCGGCGGCCGAGCCGTCGCCGGTCGCGCCGTTTCCGGGGGCGGCCTCCCGGCCCGTCCGTGGGCGGCGGGCGCGCCGTGCGTATGCGACGGGCCACTCCGCGCGGAACCGGCCCCCTGGCGCCGGAGGCCACCCCGTACGCTGGCGGGGTGACCGATCCCGCGGAACCCGCCGAGCAGACGCCCCACGACGACGAGCACGCGCGCGCCGCCGGGTCCGCCGGCGGCGGCGAGCACACCGAGGGCGCGGACGGCGGCGCCGAGCGGCTGGAGCGCGCCGTGCGGGCCGCGGAACAGGCCCTCATCGAGTTCGAGGTGGCCGTCGAGACGTTCCGTATCGAGGTCGACAACTTCTCCCGCCTGCACCACCAGCGCCTCGGCCCCATGTACAGCCGCCTCGACGAGCTGGACGCCCTCATCGCCGAGGCCCAGGCCGAGCGGACGGGCGACCCGGAGGACAAGCGCCGGGCCGACGAGGCGCGGGCGCTGGTCATGCCGATGCCCGGCGTCGAGGAGCTGTTCGGCGGCTGGCTCGACTCCGACGGGCTGTCGCCGGAGGCGGCCGACATGCTGACCGGCCGCCCGGTGTCGCCGCCGCCGCGGGTGCGGCCCAGCGAGGCGGCCCGCCGGCTCTACCGCGAGCTGGCCCGCATGGCGCACCCCGACCTCGCGCAGGACGAGCACGAGTCGGACCGCCGCAGCGCGTTCATCGCCCGCGTGAACACCGCGTACGCCTCCGGCGACGTGGAGGCGCTGACCGCGCTCAAGGCCGAGTGGGAGGCCGGGCCCGCGCCCGAGGAGCCCGCGCGCAGCCGCAGCGAGGAGCTGTACGCGCGGCTGGAGTGGCTGGCGCAGCGCAAGGAGCTGCTGGTGTCGGTGGCGAAGCAGCTGGAGGAGGGCGCGATCGGCCAGATGCTGAAGCTGGCGCCCGACGACCCGGACCGGCTGCTGGAGGAGATCGCCGAGGAGCTGCTGACCCGGGTGGCGGAGAAGGAAGCCAAGCTGGCGGAGCTGGCCCGCGGCTGAGCCGGCGGGCGACCGGACGCTCCCTGCGCGTCCGGCGGGCGGTGTCCGGTAGCGTCGTGGCATGAGCTTTGGTCACGTACCCACGGTCGGCGTCGGCGAGCTGGCGGAGGCCGACTTCCTGCTGGACGTCCGCGAGGACGACGAGTGGCAGGCAGGCCACGCCGAGAGCGCCCTGCACATCCCGATGAGCCAGTTCGCCGCCCGCTACGGCGAGGTGACCGAGGCGGCGCCGCAGGACGGCCGGATCAACGTGATCTGCCGCTCCGGCGGGCGCTCGGCGCAGGTCGCGATGTATCTGGCGCAGCAGGGGCTGGACGCCGTCAACGTCGACGGCGGCATGGAGGCGTGGGCCGCCGCCGGGCGGCCGGTCGTGGACGACAAGGGCGCCCCGGGCCACGTGCTCTGACGCGCCCGCGGCCCGTCCCGGGTCACCTGTCGAAGTCCAGCTCCACCTGCTCCGTCACCGGGTGCGACTGGCAGGCCAGCACGTATCCGGCGGCCAGCTCGTCCGGCTCCAGCGCGTAGCTGCGGTCCATGCGGACCTCGCCGCGGACCAGGAACGCCCGGCACGTGCCGCAGACGCCGCCCCGGCAGGCGTACGGGGCGTCCGGGCGGGCCCGCAGCACCGCGTCGAGCAGCTTCTCGCCCGGCCGCAGCGGCCAGCTGCCGGAGCGGCCGGCGAGGGTGGCGGTCAGCGTGCTGTGCTCGGGCACGGGGCCGGCCGCCGGGGGAGACGGCGCCGGGGCGTCGTCGACGTGGAATATCTCCTCGTGGATCCGGCGGCGCGGCACCCCCAGCGCGCGCAGCCCGCGCTCCGCCTGCTGGATGAGCCCGAGCGGCCCGCACAGGAACCAGCCCTCGACCTCGGCCACCGGCAGCAGCGCGGGCAGCAGCTCCGTCAGCCGCTCCGCGTCCAGCCGCCCGGCGGGCAGCCCCGCCTGCTGCTCCTCGCGGCTGAGCACCTGCACGACCTGCAGCCGGTCGGGATAGCGGTCCTTGAGGTCGGCGACCTCCTCCAGGAACATCGCGGAGTCCGCGGACCTGTCGCTGCGGACCAGGCAGAAGCGGGCGGCCGGGTCGCGCCCGAGGAGGGTCGCGGCGAGGGAGAGCACGGGCGTGACGCCGCTGCCGCCGACCACCGCGCCGTAGCGCCCGCCGGGGACGGCGGCGCCGCGCAGCCCGAAGCGGCCGGCGGGGGTGAGCACGGGCAGGGTCTCCCCCGGCGCGAGCCGCCGGTTGACGTACGGCGAGCAGGCCCCGCCCGCGACCTCGCGGACGCCCACGGTCAGCTCGGCGGGCTCGGGGTCCTCGGGGGAGCAGATCGAGTACGTGCGGCGGTCGCTGGCGCCGCCGTCGGTGCCGGTGGGGATGCGCAGGGCGAGGTGCTGGCCGGCGCGGAAGCCGTAGGCGGTGCGCAGCTCGGGCGGGACGGCGAAGGTGACGGCGACGGCGTCGTCCGTGAGGCGGCGGACGTCGGCGACCTTGAGGTCGTGGAAGACGGCGTGCCCCCGGGGCGCGGCGGGGGAGGTCACGTCAGCTCCTTGAAGTGGTCGAAGGGCTCCAGGCACGCGGTGCAGCGGCGGAGGGCCTTGCAGGCCGTGGACGAGAACGGGGAGAGCAGGACGGTGTCGGCGGAGCCGCAGTGCGGACAACGCACGGGTTCGCCTGCGGCGCGCGCGGCGGGTGCGGGGGCCGGGTCCGTGGGAGCGGTGCCGGAGGGGTCGGTGGCCCGGCGGGCCGGTCCGGCCGGTCCGGCCGGTTCGGACGGTCGAGCGGGGCGGGTGGGGCCCTCGGCGGCCGAACCCGGGGCCCGGGTGCCGGAGGCGTCCCGGGGAGCGGACCCGGGCGGGGCGGCAGCCGGTCCCCTGTGCACGGCGCGTCCGGCGGCCCCGGCCGCCGGGGCGGGGCGGGGGCTCAGGGTGAGCGGGACCGGGCCCGCGGGGCGGGTCGTACGGGGTGGGGCGATGCCCGCCTCCGCCAGCTTCCGGCGGCCCTCCGCCGTGATGTCGTCCGTCGTCCACGCCGGCGCCAGCACGCGCCGTACGCGCACCTCCGCCATCCCGCCGCGCTCGCGCAGCACCCGCTCGATGTCCTCGGACATCGACTCCACGGCGGGGCATCCCGTGTACGTCGGCGTCAGCTCGACCTCCACCGCCGCCGCGCCGGTCCTGCGCACGCCGCGCACCACGCCCAGCTCCGCCAGCGTCAGCATCGGCAGCTCCGGGTCCGGCACGCCGCCGGCCAGCTCCCGCAGCCGCTCCTCCAGCGCGGTGTCCGCCCTGTCGTCTCCCCGGCCGTCCGCCCGGGGCTCCGCGCCCGTCACCATGTCGCCCCCGGGTGGCTGCGGTGCAGATGCTGCATCTCGGCGAGCATCAGCCCGAACGGCTCCGTGTGCACGCCCTCGCGTCCCGCACCGGCCGACCAGCCTGTGCCGCGCGGCCCCTCGGGCAGCGTGAGCGTGGCGCGCTCCAGCACCCCGCCGACGGTCTCCCGCCACGCCGCCGCCAGCCCGGCCCAGTCCAGCGCCAGGCCCTCGACGGGACGGAACAGCTCGCCCGTGTACCGCCAGAGCGCGTCGAGGCCGGCCTGCATCCGGGCGTGGGAGGTCCCGGTGCCGTCGCCGAGGCGCAGCGTCCACTGCTCGGCGTGGTCGCGGTGGTACGCGACCTCCTTGACGGCCTTCGCCGCGAGCGGCGCCAGCGCGCCGGCCGGCTCCCCGCCCGCGCCCGCGGCCAACTGCCCGTAGAGCAGCTCCTGGTAGACGGAGAAGTACAGCTGGCGGGCGATCGTCCGGGCGAAGTCGCCGTTGGGCTGCTCGACCAGCTGCACGTTGCGGAAGGCGCGCTCCTCGCGGCGGAACGCCAGCTCGTCCTCGTCGCCGACGAGGGACAGCAGCGTGCGCGCCTGGCCGAGCAGGTCGAGCGCGATGTTCGCGAGGGCGACCTCCTCTTCCAGGACCGGGGCGTGGCCCGTCCACTCCGTGAGCCGGTGGGAGAGGACGAGGGCGTCGTCGCCCAGTGCCAGCGCCGCGGCGGGGGCGGCCGGGGCGGCCGGGTCCGGGGCCGTGCTCACAGGTTCCGCACCCCCTCCGGCAGGTCGTAGAACGTGGGGTGGCGGTACGGCTTGTCGGCGGCGGGTGCGAAGAACGGGTCCTTCTCGTCGGGCGAGGAGGCGGTGACCGCGGCGGACGGCACGACCCACACCGAGACGCCCTCCTGGCGGCGGGTGTAGAGGTCGCGGGCGTTGCGCAGGGCCATGGCGGCGTCCGGGGCGTGCAGCGAGCCGGCGTGCACGTGCGACAGGCCGCGCCTGCTGCGCACGAACACCTCCCACAACGGCCACTCCCCCGCCCCCGGGCTCGCTGCCGTGCCCGAGTCCGCGCCCGAGTCCGTGCCCGTGGTGCCCGCGCTCATGCCGCCTCCCCGGGCCCCGCGGCCCCGAGCGCCCGCTTTGCGGCGTACGCCGCGGCCGCCTCGCGCACCCACGCGCCGTCCTCGTGCGCCCGGCGCCTGCGGTCGAGCCGCTGGTCGTTGCACGGCCCGTTCCCGCGCAGCACCTCCTTGAACTCCGCCCAGTCGATGGCCCCGAAGTCGTGCTGCCCCCGCTCCTCGTTCCACTTCAGGTCGGGGTCCGGGAGCGCCAGGCCCAGGATCTCGGCCTGCGGGACGCAGATGTCGACGAAGCGCTGCCGCAGCTCGTCGTTCGAGTGCCGCTTGATCTTCCAGGCCATGGACTGCGCCGAGTGCGCCGACTCGTCGTCGGGCGGGCCGAACATCATCAGCGACGGCCACCACCAGCGGTCCACCGCGTCCTGGGCCATCGCGTGCTGCTCGGGGGTGCCGTGCGCGAGGGTGTGCAGCAGCTCGTACCCCTGGCGCTGGTGGAAGGACTCCTCCTTGCAGATGCGGACCATCGCGCGCGCGTACGGGCCGTAGGAGCAGCGGCACAGCGGCACCTGGTTGATGATCGCGGCGCCGTCCACGAGCCAGCCGATGGCGCCGACGTCGGCCCAGGTGAGCGTGGGGTAGTTGAAGATCGAGGAGTACTTCTGGCGGCCCGCGTGCAGCTTGTCCAGCAGCTCGTCCCGGCCGGTGCCGAGGGTCTCGGCGGCGCTGTACAGATACAGGCCGTGGCCGGCCTCGTCCTGCACCTTGGCGAGCAGGATCGCCTTGCGGCGGAGGGAGGGGGCGCGCGTCAGCCAGTTCGCCTCGGGCTGCATGCCGATGATCTCGGAGTGCGCGTGCTGGGCGATCTGGCGCACGAGCGTCGCGCGGTAGGCGTCGGGCATCCAGTCGCGCGGCTCGATGCGCTCGTCCGCGGCGATCTTCGCCTCGAACGCGGCCTCCTGCGCGGGCGCGGGCCCCGCCGCCCCCGGGTCCGTACGAGGTCCGGAAGCCGCCTCGGCTCCGGACCGGCTGCCTCTTTCGGTGATCGTCTCCGGCATCTCGGCTCCCGCACCCTCCCTACCGACCGATCGTTCGGTTCCATGCTCCTGGACCGGCCTTACGCTGTCAAGGTCGGTTTCTGCCCCCGCACGCTGCGCGGAGGCGGTCGGGGTGGGTAGCGTGCCGGTCCTAAGGACCGGAGGAGACGGGAGCCCGGGGGTTATGGAATCGCGCCAGCCGGACGAGAGCCGCGCCGGCATACCCGACGGCGGGGACGCCGCGGGGCCGGCGGCGGAGCCGGAGCCGGAGACGGGGCCGCGGCCGGCGCTCGGCGTCGCCGGGCTCTCGCCGTTCTCGCGCGTCGTCGTCGCGCTGGCCATCGCGGCGCTGGTCGGCGTCGTCACGGTGCACCTGGGCGCCGGCTTTCTGCACGTCGCGCCGGCGAACACGCTCAGCAAGAAGCACGACGAGACGATCGACCGCATCGTGTTCCCCGAGTTCGAGCAGAACTGGCGGCTGTTCGCGCCCAACCCGCTGCAGACCAACATCCACGTCGAGGTGCGGGCGCGGCTGCAGATGCCCGACGGCGGCACCGAGGAGACCGGCTGGGTCGACCTCACCGCCATGGACCACGAGGACATCAAGGGCAACCCGGCGCCCAGCCACACGGTGCAGAACGAGCTGCGCCGGGGCTGGGACTACTGGACCGACACCCACGACGAGGACAACCGCGCCGTCTCCGACCGCGCCGCCCTCGCCGAGGACTACGTCAAGCGCATCGTGATGCGGCGCCTGGGGCCCGTGCTGAACGACGGCCGGGTCGCGCGGATCCAGCTCCGGCAGGCGAGCCGCCGGATACCGCCGCCGCCGTGGAGCGACGAGCAGTGGGACACCGCGCCGACCTACCGCGAACTGCCCTGGTGGATCATCACGGCGGAGGACCTCATGGAGAGCGACCGTGAGGTGTGGGAGGAGAGGGCCCAGTGACCTCGGCAGCGAACCCGCCCCCGGGACCGCCCGCGCCTCCCGCGCCCCGCGCGCCCTCCGCGTCCCCCGCGCCGCCCCCGCCCCCGAAGGTCCCGTCGGCGCGCGAGCTGCGCCGGCGCTTCGAGGACGCCCTCACCCGCGGCCTCGGCCACGTCACGACCCGGACGCTCGGCCCGTACCAGACGGCGGTCGTCCGCATCGGCTTCGCGTTCACCTGGCTCTGTTTCCTGCTGCGCGAACTCCCGCACCGGCACGAGCTGTACGGACCGGACGGGCCCTGGAGCTTCGACCTCGGCAAGCGGCTGATCGACGAGACCGACGCGTTCACGCTGCTGATGT
Organism: Streptomyces sp. CNH099; assembly: GCA_000514715.1. Taxonomy (GTDB): domain Bacteria; phylum Actinomycetota; class Actinomycetes; order Streptomycetales; family Streptomycetaceae; genus Streptomyces; species Streptomyces synnematoformans. The sequence goes on from AZWL01000047.1 coordinate 17,507, forward strand.
GGTCGCGCAGCGACTTCTGGTTCGAGATCGTCTACCTGCTCGCCGTGGCCGCCAGCGCGATGCTGCTGGTGGGGTGGCGGACGCGGACGGCGTCCGTGCTGTTCATGGTCGGGGTGCTGTCGCTGCAGAACCGCAGCATCTTCATGGGCGACGGCGGCGACAACGTCATCCACCTCATGGCCACGTACCTGGTGGTCACGCGCTGCGGCCAGGTGTGGTCCCTGGACGCGCGCCGGGCGCGGCGGCAGGCGGAGCGCGCGGGCGCGGAGCGCGGGGGGCCGGGCGCGGCGCCGCCGCGGGACACGGCCGGCGTGGTGCTGTGGGCGGTGCTCGGCGGCGTGCTGCTCACCGTGACCGTGCTGGGGCACCTGACCTGGGGCTGGTCGCTGATCTTCTGGGGGCTGTGGGTCGCGCAGGCGGTGTGGTGGGCGGCGCACCGCGCCGCGTCCGACGAGCCGCGCACGGTCTGCGACGTGCTGGCGAACCTCGCGCACAACGCCGGACTGCTCGTGATCATGGCCCAGGTCTGCTTCATCTACGCGACCGCCGGCTGGTACAAGGTCCAGGGCACCCGCTGGCAGGACGGCACCGCCGTCTACTACCCGCTGAAGCTGGACTACTTCACCCCCTGGCCCGGCCTCGCGGACATGATGGCGGGCAACGGGACGATGATCATGCTGCTGGCCTACGGCACGGTCATCGTGCAGGTCGCCTTCCCGTTCACGCTCTTCAACCGGCGGCTGAAGAACGTGCTGCTGACCATCATGATCATCGACCACGCGTCGATCGCCGTGATCATGGGGCTGCCGTTCTTCTCGGCCGCGATGATCTCGGCGGACCTGGTCTTCCTGCCGACGGTCTTCCTGGTGTGGACGGGCGCCAGGGTCACGGGGCTGAAGAACCTGCTCCTCGGCCGGGTGCCCGACACCGGCCCGCCCGCGAAGCGTCCGGCGGCCGGCGGCGGGGCGGACGCGCCGGACCCGACGGTCCCCGCCCAGGCAGGCCCCCCGGAGGCGCACGCGGACGTCCGCCCGGGCTGAGGGACGCGGGCGGTACGGGCCCGGGAGCGGACCGGCGGTCCGGGGCGGCGGTTACGGGGCCGGCGGGCCGGACCGGCGGCACGGGTCCGGGCCCGCGCCCGGGCGTCCGGGCCCGCGCGCGTAGGCTCGCCGCATGACCGGGGACGTCGTACGGCAGTGGCGCGCGGCCGCCGTGGACGACGGCGCCGTGCTGCTCGACGGATTCCACGCCCTCAAGCACGCCCTGCGCTTCGGCGCCCGCGTACGGATCGCCGTCACCGCCTCCCGCACCGACGCGCTCGTCCTCGCCCGCGAGCTGGCGCCCGACCTCGCCGCGCGGCTGGACACCCTGCTCGTCGAACTGCCCGACCGGCAGCTGCGCGAGCTGGTGCCCCGGCGGCACCCCACCGGCGTCGCCGCCCTGGCCGACCGGGCCGACGCGGCGGCGGTGCGCGCCGCGCTGCGGGCGCCCCGCACGGCGCCGGTCGTCGTCCTCGACAACCCCCGCAACCTCGGCAACGTCGGCGCCGTCGTCCGCCTCGCCGCCGGCATGGCCGCCACCGGCGTCGTGACCACCGGCGACACCGACCCCTGGCACCCGGGCGCGGTCCGCGGCGCCGCCGGGCTGCACTACGCCACCGCCGTCGCCCGCCTTCCGCTCGACGGCCTGCCCGCCGCCGTGCCCGGCCCGCTCTACGCCCTCGACCCCGACGGCGAGGACCTGCGCACCCTGCGGCTGCCGCACGACGCGCTGCTCGCCTTCGGCTCCGAGCGGCACGGCATCTCCCCGGCCCTGCGCGCTCGCGCGGACCGGCTCGTGTCGCTGCCGATGCGCCCGCTGGTGTCCAGCTACAACCTCGCCACCAGCGTGGCCATGGCGCTCTACCACTGGTCCCGGGACGCCGGCCGGGCCGGCCCCGGGCCCCGGTAGCCCGGGGCCCGCCGGTGCTACGCCGGGCGCCGCACCTCGACGGTCCGGAAGCGGTTCGCGACGAACGCCCCGTCCGTCAGCGCCGCGTTCGCCGCCGGGTTGCCGCCGGAGCCGTGGAAGTCGGAGAAGGCCGCGGTCTGGTTCACATACACCCCGCCGGTGAGGTTGACGGACAGCTGCGCCGGCTCCTCCAGGCACGCCTCCTCGACGAGCCGCTCCACCTCCGGCGAGGTCGTGTACGCCCCGACCGTCATGGCGCCCTTCTCACGGATCGTGCGCCGCAGCAGCTCCACCGCGTCGCCCGTGGAGCCGACCGCGACCGCGAACGACACCGGCCCGAAGCACTCCTCCAGATACGCCGCCTCGGCCTCCGGCTTCGCGGCGTCCAGCTTGACGATCACCGGCGTGCGCACCGTGGCGCCGGGGAACTCCGGATGGACCACCGCGCGCGTGGCCAGGGCGACCTCGCCCAGTCCGGGCGCGGCCTCCAGCCGCTCCTTCACGCCCGGGTTGACGATCGCGCCGAGCAGCGCGGCGGCCCGCTCGTCGTCGCCGAGGAGCTTGTCGACCGCGGCGGCGAGGCCGGCGACCACCTCGTCGTACGACTTGCGGCCCTGGTCGGTGTCGATGCCGTCCCGGGGGATCAGCAGGTTCTGCGGGGTGGTGCACATCTGGCCGCTGTAGAGCGAGAGGGAGAAGGCGAGGTTGGCGAGCATGCCGCGGTAGTCGTCGGTGGAGTCGACCACGACCGTGTTGACGCCGGCCTTCTCCGCGTAGACCTGCGCCTGGCGGGCGTTGTCCTCCAGCCACTCGCCGAAGGCGGAGGAGCCGGTGTAGTCCACGATCCGGATCTCCGGGCGCAGTGCCAGGGTCTTGGCGACGCCCTCGCCGTCCCGCTCGGCGGTCAGACACACCAGGTTCGCGTCGAACCCGGCCTCCGCGAGCACCTCGCGGGCGGCCTGCACCGTCAGGGCCAGCGGCAGCACGGCCCGCGGGTGCGGCTTGACGAGCACCGCGTTGCCCGTCGCCAGGGAGGCGAAGAGGCCCGGATAGCCGTTCCAGGTCGGGAAGGTGTTGCAGCCGACGAGCAGCGCGACGCCGCGCGGCACGGCCGTGAACGTCTTGCGCAGCTCCAGCGGGTCCCGCTTGCCCTGCGGCTTGGACCACTCGGCGGCATGCGGCGTCCGGCTCTGTTCCGCGTACGCGTACGCCACGGCCTCCATGCCGCGGTCCTGCGCATGCGGCCCGCCGGCCTGGAAGGCCATCATGAAGGCCTGTCCCGACGTGTGCATCACCGCGTGCGCGAACTCGTGGGTGCGGGCGCTGATCCGGGCCAGGATCTCCAGGCACACCAGCGCCCGCAGCTCGGGCCCGGCCTCGCGCCACGCCCTCGTCGCCGCGCGCATCGCGGGCAGCAGCACGTCCGGGTCCGCGTGCGGATACGTGACGCCCAGCTCCACCCCGTACGGCGAGACCTCGTCCCCGGCCCAGCCGTCCGTGCCGGGCTGGCCGAGGTCCATGCGGGTGCCGCGCAGCGCCTCGAAGGCCGCGTGCCCGTCGGCGGGGGCGCTCTCTCCGTACGCCTTCGGGTGCTCGGGGTGCGGCGACCAGAAGGCGCGGCTGCGGATCGCGTCCAGCGCCCGGTCGAGGGTCGGGCGGTGCTTCCCGGCGAGCGCGTCGGGCGTCAGGGTGGCGGGCATGCGGAACCAACTCCTCGTCGAGCTGGGCGGAAATCGGGCTTCGCGGCTAGAGTAACCGAATGATCGGTCGGGGCAAGAGAGGCTGTGGATAAGTGGCCGAGAGCAGGCGGACGGGTGCGCAGGGCGGCGCGAAGCGGGACACGTACACCCCCGAGACGCTCCTCGCCGTGGCCGTCGAGGTCTTTCTGGAGCGGGGGTACGACGGCACCTCGATGGAGCACCTCTCGCGCGCCGCGGGCATCTCCAAGTCCTCCATATACCACCACGTGCGCGGCAAGGAGGAGCTGCTGCGCCGCGCGGTCAGCCGCGCCCTCGACGGCCTCTTCGGCGTCCTCGACGAGCCCGCCGCGCGCACCGGCCGGGCCGTCGACCGGCTGGAGGCGGTCGCCCGGGGCACCACCGAGGTGCTGATGGCGGAGCTGCCGTACGTCACGCTGCTGCTGCGCGTGCGCGGCAACACCGAGACGGAGCGCTGGGCCATGGAGCGCCGGCGCGACTTCGACGCCCGCGTGGCGGCGCTGCTGAAGGAGGCCGTGGCCGACGGCGACCTGCGGGCGGACGTGGACGTCCGGCTGGCCACCCGGCTGCTCTTCGGGATGATCAACTCGATCGCGGAGTGGTACCGCCCGCGCGCGGGCAACGCCCACGACGACGCCGAGGTCGCGGGGGCCGTGGTAACGCTGGCCTTCGCGGGCCTGCGGACCTGAGCCCCGGGGGGGCCGTACTCAGCCCGGCAGGTCGTTCTGCACGTCCGTCTCCTCGAAGACCAGCAGCGTGCGCGTCGACAGCACCTCCGGAATCGCCTGGATCCGGGTCAGCACCAGGTCGCGCAGCGCGCGGTTGTCCTCCGTGTGCACCAGCAGCAGCACGTCGAAGTCCCCGCCCACCAGCGCGATGTGGGCCGCGCCGGGCAGCTGTTCGAGCTGCCGGCGCGCCGTGCGCCAGGTGTTCTGGACGATCTTCAGCGTGATGTACGCGGACGTCCCCTGCCCCGCCCGCTCCTGGTCGATACGGGCGGCGAAGCCGCGTATCACGCCGTCGTCGATGAGGCGGTTGATGCGGGCGTAGGCGTTCGCGCGGGAGACGTGGACCTGCTCGGCCACGGAGCGCACGGAGGCCCGGCCGTCGGCGCGCAGGATGCCGATGATCCCGCGGTCGACGGCGTCGAGCGGGCGGGCCGGCGGGCGCGGCGCGGGCACCGCGGGCCCCGCGGGGGCGGTGCTCGGCAGGTCGGGGGTGTCGTCGGCCAACTGTTCTTCCGTCATGCCGCTGCGCCTCCCGTGTCTGGACGACCTGCTGGTATTGGAAGCTGTGCAGAACCGTTTGTCCACAGGCTGGGGTTCCCTGTAGCCAAATTGTGCCGGCAACCGAACAATCGGTAGGGAGTCCACGAGGCTCAGCCACGCCACGAGCACGACCCTGAGCACGCCCACGAGGAGGTGGACGTCATGACGGTTCTTGAGCAGCCCGGCCGCGCCTATCACCCGGCGCCCCCGCCGGCCTGGAAGCCGCGCACCGACGCGGCACCCCTGCTGCCCGACCCCGAGCCGCACCGCGTGCTCGGCACCGCCGCGGCGGAGAAAACCGAGGCGGGACTGCTCCGCGAGCTGTACGGCGCCCTGGTCACCGGCCGGCGGTACAACGAACAGGCGACCACCCTGACCAAGCAGGGCCGCCTCGCCGTCTACCCTTCCACCACCGGCCAGGAGGCCTGCCAGGTCGCCGCCGCCCGCGCCCTGCGCCCGCAGGACTGGCTCTTCCCCAGCTACCGGGACACGCTCGCCGTCGTCGCCCGCGGCGTCGACCCCGTGCAGGCCCTCACCCTCCTCCGCGGCGACTGGCACACGGGCTACGACCCCGCCGAGCACCGCATCGCCCCCCTGTGCACCCCGCTCGCCACCCAGCTCCCGCACGCCGTCGGCCTCGCCCGCGCCGCCCGGCTCAAGGGCGACGACGTCGTCGCCCTCGCCATGGTCGGCGACGGCGGCACCAGCGAGGGCGACTTCCACGAGGCGCTGAACTTCGCCGCCGTCTGGCGCGCGCCCGTGGTCTTCCTCGTGCAGAACAACGGCTACGCCATCTCCGTCCCCCTCGCCAAGCAGACCGCCGCCCCCTCCCTCGCCCACAAGGCGGTGGGGTACGGGATGCCGGGCCGCCTTGTCGACGGCAACGACGTGGTGGCCCTGCACGACGTCCTCACCGAGGCCGTCGAGCGGGCCCGGGGCGGCGGCGGCCCGACGCTCGTGGAGGCCGTCACCTACCGCATGGACGCGCACACCAACGCCGACGACGCCACGCGGTACCGCACGGACAGCGAGGTCGAACCCTGGCGCGCCCACGACCCCGTCGCGCTGCTGGAGCGCGAGCTGACCGGCCGCGGCCTGCTCGACGAGGCGGGTGCGGCCGCGGCCCGCGCGGCCGCGGAGGAGCTGGCCGCGGACATGCGCGAGCGGCTGCACGCCGACGCCGAGCTGGACCCGGTGGACCTCTTCACGCACGTGTACGCCGAGCCGACGCAGCAGCTCCGCGCGCAGGAGAGCCTGCTGCGCGCCGAGCTGGAGGCGGAGCTGCAGGCGGAGCCGCAGACCGGGGGAGAGTACCGATGACGACGACCGCCGTCGCCCGCACCGCCGCCGGGCCCAGGCCCGCCACCATGGCGCAGGCCCTCACGCGCGCCATGCGCGACGCCATGGCAGCCGACCCCGCCGTCCACGTCATGGGCGAGGACGTGGGGCAGCTCGGCGGCGTCTTCCGCATCACCCAGGGCTTGGCCGACGAGTTCGGCGAGGACCGCTGCACCGACACCCCGCTGGCCGAGGCCGGCATCCTCGGCACCGCCGTCGGGATGGCGATGTACGGGCTGCGGCCCGTGGTGGAGATGCAGTTCGACGCCTTCGGCTACCCCGCCTTCGAGCAGCTCGTCAGCCACGTCTCCCGGATGCGCAACCGGACCCGGGGCGCCACCCCGATGCCGCTGACCATCCGCGTCCCGTACGGCGGCGGCATCGGCGGCGTCGAGCACCACGGCGACTCCTCCGAGGCGTACTACACGGCCACCCCCGGGCTGCACGTGCTCACGCCCGGCACCGTCGCCGACGCCTACGGGCTGCTGCGCGCGGCCATCGCCTCCGACGACCCCGTGGTCTTCCTGGAGCCCAAGAGGCTCTACTGGTCGAAGGCCGACTGGGACCCCGAGCAGCCGGAGCGGGTCCCGGGCATCGGCCGGGCGGTGGTCCGCCGCCCGGGCACGACGGCCACGCTCGTCACGTACGGCCCGTCGGTGCCCGTCTGCCTGGAGGCCGCCGAGGCCGCCCGGGAGGAGGGCTGGGACCTCGAAGTCGTCGACCTGCGCTCCCTGGTGCCGTTCGACGAGGAGACGGTCGTCGCGTCCGTACGGCGCACGGGCCGCGCCGTCGTCGTCCACGAGGCGCCCGGCTTCGCCGGCCCCGGCGGCGAGATCGCGGCCCGCCTCGGCGAGCGCTGCTTCCACTACCTGGAGGCGCCCGTGCTGCGCGTCACCGGCTTCGACATCCCGTACCCGCCGCCGATGCTGGAAAGGCACCACCTGCCCGGCGTGGACCGCGTGCTGGACGCGGTGTCGCGGCTGCAGTGGGAGGCCGAGTGGACGGAGGGCGGCTGATGCCGGAGGTCCGCGAGTTCGCGCTGCCCGACCTCGGGGAGGGCCTGACGGAGGCGGAGATCGTCGGCTGGCTGGTGGAGGTCGGCGACGTCGTCGCCGTCGACCAGCCGGTGGTGGAGGTGGAGACGGCCAAGGCGATGGTCGAGGTGCCGTGCCCGTACGCGGGCGTGGTCACCGCCCGCCACGGCGAGCCGGGCACGGCGGTCCCCGTGGGGGCGGTGCTGGTCACGGTGGCGGTCGATGCCGGAGCCGGAGCCGGGTCCGCGCCCGGCGGCGGGAGCGGAGCGCGGGACGGAGCCGGGGGCGGATACCGGGGCCGGATCGAGGACAGGATCCGCGGTGCCGCGGCCGGTCCGGCGGGCGGCACGGCGGACCGTGCGGCCGGCGGAGTGGTCGAGGGTGCGGTCGACGGTTCCGCTGAGGACGGTGTGCGGGCCGCGGCCGGGTTCGCCGGTGAGGAGACGGGCGGCTCGGGCAACGTCCTCGTCGGTTACGGCACGAGCGCCGGGGGCACGCGGCGGCGCAGGCGGGGCTCGGCGCGAGCCGGCCGCGCCCCGGGCCGGGCGGCCGGCGGCAGAGGCGGCGGGGCCGATGACGGCCCGGCCGGCGACCGCCCGCCGGGCGGCGCCGGTGCCGATGTCGATGCCGGTCCGGTCGGTGCGGGCGGGGCCGGTGGTACGGCGCGGCCGGGCGTTGGCGCCGGGCGGACCGCGCCCGTCGGCGGCCTGGTCGGCCCAGGAACGGAGGGGCCCCCGGCACCGGGCGCGACGGCTCCGGGGGCCGCGGCGGACGGGCCGGTGGCCGTCATCTCGCCGCTGGTGCGGCGGATCGCCCGGGAGGCCGGGCTCGACCTGCGCACCGTCACCGGCTCCGGGCCGCGCGGGCTGATCCTGCGCGCCGACGTCGAGGCCGCCGTACGGGCCGGGGCGCCCACGGCCGGCCGGGCTACGGGTGCGGCAGGGGCCGCGGAGCACGGCGCGGTCGGGCCCGCGGGCCGTACCGCCACCGGCGACACGGCCGCCGACGCCAGCGCGCCCGCCGGGGACGCCGATTCCGCCGGGTACACCGCCGGGGCGACGGGCGCACGTACCGCGGGCGCCGAGACACTCCGGGGCGCCGCCGGGGCGGCCGGGTTCGTGCCGGACGGGGCCGAGCGGGTGCCGCTGCGCGGGGTGCGGGGCGCCATCGCCGACAAGCTGTCCCGCAGCCGCCGTGAGATCCCCGACGTCACGTGCTGGGTGGACGCCGACGCGACGGAACTGCTGGCCGCCAGGCGGTCGATGAACGCGGCGGCGGGCGACCGCCCGCCCGTCTCGCTGCTCGCGCTGCTCGGCCGCGTCTGCACCGCCGCGCTCGCCCGCTTCCCCGAGCTGAACTCCACGGTGCGGGACCGCGAGATAGTCCGGCTGCCCGCCGTCCACCTCGGCTTCGCCGCGCAGACGGACCGCGGCCTGGTCGTCCCGGTCGTACGCGACGCGCACGCGCTCAGCGCCGAACGCCTCGCCGCGGAGATGACGCGGCTGACCGAGGCGGCGCGGGCCGGCACGCTCACGCCCGCGGAGCTGACGGGCGGCACGTTCACGCTGAACAACTACGGCGTCTTCGGCGTCGACGGCTCCACGCCGATCCTCAACCACCCCGAGGCGGGCATGCTCGGGGTGGGGCGGATAGCGGAGAAGCCGTGGGTGCACGGGGGCGAGCTGGCGGTGCGGCACGTGGTGCAGCTGTCGTTCACCTTCGACCACCGGGTGTGCGACGGCGGCACGGCGGGCGGTTTCCTGCGGTACGTGGCCGACTGCGTCGAGCATCCGGCGGTGCTGCTCCGGGCGCTGTAGCGGACCGGGTCGGGGCGGGTAGGGTCCCGTGCCATGGAGGAGTCCGGCGGTACGGGGCCCGGGGCGGCGCGCGCCGACGCGGCCGCGGGTGCGCGGCCGCGGGCGGCCACGGACGCCGCCGCGGCCGGGACGTACCGCGGCGCGGACGCAACCGGGACGTACGCCGCCGTCGTGCTCGCCGGCGGCGCCTCGCGGCGGCTCGGCGGGGTGGACAAGACCGCCCTCCGCGTCGGCGGGCGGACCCTCCTGGACCGGGTGCTGCGCGCCTGCCGCGGCGCCCGGCAGACCGTCGTCGTGGGCCCGCGGCGCCCCACGGCCCGCCCCGTGACGTGGGCCCGCGAGGCGCCGCCCGGCGGCGGCCCCGTCGCCGCGCTGGCCGCCGCGCTGCCGCTGACCTCGGCCGACACCGTCGTCCTGCTCTCCGCGGACCTGCCGTTCCTGGACGACGCCACCGTCAGCACCCTCCTCGACGCCCTCGTGGCCGCCGGCGACGGCGTGGACGGGGCGATGTTCGTGGACGGCACCGGCCGCGACCAGCCGCTCGTCGCGGCCTACCGGGCCGAGTCGCTGCGCCGCGGCACAGCGCTGCTCGCCGTGGAGTACGGCGCGCTCGCCGGGCTGCCGCTGCGGCTGCTCACCGGGGAGCTGCGGCTCGCGCGTTCGGCATCCGGTGCGACGTTCGACTGCGACACCTGGGAGGATCTGGCCACGGCCAGGGAACGGATCAGGGAGCATGGGCACGTGCTGGATGAATGGCTGGCAGCGGTCAAGGAAGAACTCGGCCTCGACACCGAGGTCGACACCCGCGTCCTGCTCGACCTCGCGCGCGACGCCGCGCACGGAGTGGCGCGCCCGGCGGCGCCGTTGACCACGTTCCTCGTCGGCTACGCGGCGGGGCGGGCCGGCGGCGGCCCGGAGGCGGTCGCGGAGGCCGCCCGCAAGGTCACGGCGCTGACCGAACGGTGGGCACAGGAGGCGGCCGGGGAGGGCCGGGCGGACACATGACGTCTGGTCGGCGGGACGAGCGGCGCGCCCGCGGGTCGGACACCGGGGCCGGCGCCGGGCGCGGCGGCGACGGCGCGGCCGGGGGCCGCGGGGACGAGTTCGCGGACGCGCTGGCGCTGGCGAACGAACGCGGCGACCTGGCCGCCGAGTACGGCGACGCCTTCACCCTCGCCGACCCACCCCCGCCCGCCGCCCCCGCGCCCCCGGAGCGCCGCGAGCCCGCCGAGCGCCGGGAGCGCCGCGGGCGCTCAGAGCGCGGGGAGGGCCGGGCGGGCTTGGAGGGCCCGGAGAACCGGCAGCGCCCCGAGCGCCCGGAGGGTCGGGAGGGCTTCGAGGGGCCGGAGGACAGGCAGCGCCGCCAGGGCCGGGAACGCTCCGAGCGCCCGGAGGGCCGGGGGCGCCGGGAACCCCCGGAGCAGCCCGGGCGGCGCGCCGCCGCGCGCCGTGCCGCGGCGCGGGCGGACGAGTTCGGCGACGACGCGCTGGCGCTGACGGCGCCCGCCGGAACGGCCGGCGGCCGTGGCCGTGGCCGCGAGCACCCCGACCCCCGCGGGCTGACCTGGGACGACGCCCGCCGCGTCGCGGTGCGGTCCGGGTGGCGGCTGCCCGCCGTCGCGGTTCCGGCCGCGGCCGCGTACGGGCAGGTGCTCGCGGACCCGCTCGCGGCCCTCGTCGACCTGCCGCCGTTCGACACCGCCGCCATGGACGGCTACGCCGTCGCCGGCCCCGGCCCCTGGCGCCTCGACTCCGCCGGGCAGGGCGTCCTCGCCGGCCACGCCGCCCACCCCCCGCTGCCCGACGGCCACGCCGTACGCATCGCCACCGGTGCCCGCGTCCCGCCCGGCGCCACCGGCGTCCTCCGCTCCGAACACGCCGAACTCCGCGACGACGGCACCCTCCTCGCCACCGTGACCGGGGCAACCGCGGCCGCCGGAACCGCCCCCGCGCCCGTCGCCCAGGACGTCCGTACCGGTCAGGACATCCGCCCCCGCGGCCAGGAGTGCCGCGCCGGCGTCGAACTGCTGCCCGCCGGCGCGCGCGTCACCCCCGCCGTCCTCGGGCTCGCCGCCGCCGCCGGCCACGACGAGCTGCGCGTCGTCCGCCGCCCCCGCGTCGAGGTGCTGGTGCTCGGCGCCGAGCTGCTGCACCGCGGGCTGCCCCGGGACGGCCGGATCCGCGACGCGCTGGGCCCGATGCTGGAGCCGTGGCTGCGGGCGTGCGGCGCGGAGCCGTTCGTCACCCGGCGCCTCGGCGACGACGCGGAGCTACTGTACGAGGCGATCGCCACGTCCACCGCGGACGTCGTCGTGACCACCGGCGGCACCGCCGCCGGCCCCGTCGACCACGTCCACGGCACCCTGCGCCGCCTCGGGGCCGACCTGCTCGTCGACGGCGTCGCCGTACGGCCCGGCCACCCGATGCTGCTCGCCGTGCTGCCGACCGGCGCCCACGTCGTCGGGCTGCCCGGCAACCCGCTGGCGGCGGTCTCCGGGCTGCTCACGCTCGCCGAGCCCCTGGTGCGCGTGCGCGGCGGCGCGCCCGTGCCGGAGCCGCCGGAGGCGGTGCTCACCGCGGACGTGAAGGGGCATCCCACCGACACCCGGCTGGTGCCGGTCGCCGTGGAGACCGCCACGGCGCCCGCCGCCGGAGCGCACCCCGCCCCCACGCACCCCGCCCCCACACGCTCCGGCGCAGAACGCCCCGCCACCGCGCGCAGGACCGCGCCCGCGCCGCAGCCTCCGCCCCCGTACCCCACCGCACGCCCCCTGCACTTCACCGGGCCCGCCATGCTCCGCGGCCTCGCCGTCGCCGACGCCCTCGCCGTCGTCCCGCCCGGCGGCGTCCCCGCCGGCACCTCCGTGCGCGTCCTGCGCCTCCCCTGGACCGCAGCCACGGCGGACTCCGCAGCCGCCACCGCCCCGGCAGGTCCGGCGTGAGGTACCCCGACCAACTGGCGGAGAACATCGCCCTGCCCCACCGCCGGCGCGCGCCGCTGCGCCAGGTCAGCGGCCGTATCCTGACAGCGCTCTGCGTGCTCGGTATCGCCATCCTCGTCGTCTACCTCGGCCGCGACGGCTACACCGACAACGCCGACGGCAAGGTGGGCCTGCTGGACGCCGCGTACTACGCGACCGTCTCCCTCTCCACCACCGGCTACGGCGACATCGTCCCCGTCACCCCGGGCAGCCGGCTCATCACCGTCCTCGTGGTGACGCCGCTGCGCGTGCTCTTTCTGATCATCCTCGTCGGCACCACCCTTGAGGTGCTCACCGAGCGCACCCGCCACCAGTGGCGGCTCGATCGCTGGAGGTCAGCGTTGCGCGACCACACCGTCATCGTCGGCTACGGCACGAAGGGCCGCTCCGCGCTGCAGACGCTGCGCGCCAAGGGCCTGGACAAGGGCCAGATCGTGGTGATCGACCCGAGCGGGAAGGTCGTCGAGGCGGCCAACCACGACGGCTACGTCGGCGTCGTCGGCGACGCGACCCGCTCCGCGGTGCTGCTGCGCGCCGAGGGGCAGCGGGCGGCGCAGTTCGTCATCGCGCCGCAGCGCGACGACACGGCGGTGCTGGTGACGCTGACGGTGCGGCAGCTGAACCCGCGGGCCAAGATCGTGACGGCGGTGCGCGAGGAGGAGAACGCGCCGCTGCTCCGCCAGTCCGGCGCGGACGCCGTGATCACCAGCTCCAGCGCGGCGGGCCGGCTGCTCGGCCTGTCGGTGCTGAGCCCCAGCGCCGGCACGGTGCTGGAGGACCTGATCGTGCAGGGCTCAGGACTGGACCTCATCGAGCGCCCGGCGACCAAGGCGGAGGCCGGGCTGCTGCCGCGCGAGACGGACGACCTGGTGGTGGCGGTCAAGCGCGGGCACCGGCTGATGGCGTACGACGATCCGGAGGTCGACCGGCTGGAGATGACGGACCGGCTGATCACCATCGCCCGGGCCGCCGGCCCCCCGACGACTCCGGAACGGGAACGCATAGTCACCCGCGAGGGTGGCTGGGACCTCGGCGGGCGCCGGGACCGCGGCCGCCGGGACTACGACGACCTCGGCGACTCCAGAGGCACCCGGGACGCCCGGGACGCCCGGGGCTACGGCGGCTACGGGGAGTCGGGCTCCCGGGCCCGCGACAGGGACCGGGACCGCGACCGCGGCAGGGACCGCGACCGGGACAGGGACCGCGACCGGGGCCGGGACGGCGACCGGAGGCCGGGGGAGGACCGGGACGGCGACGCCGACGCGGAGTAGTAGCGTCCACCCCATGCATGCGATCACCATCTCAGAGCCCGGCGGCCCCGATTCGCTCGTCTGGGCAGAGGTTCCCGACCCGGTGCCGGCGGCAGGCGAAGTGCTGATCGAGGTGGCTGCCGCCGGCGTGAACCGCGCGGACGTGCTGCAGCGCCAGGGGCTCTACGAACCGCCCGCCGGCGCGTCCCCGTACCCCGGACTGGAGTGCGCGGGCCGCATCGCCGCGCTCGGTGCGGGCGTGGCCGGCTGGGAGGTCGGCGACGAGGTGTGCGCGCTGCTGGCCGGCGGCGGGTACGCGGAGCGGGTCGCGGTGCCCGCCGGGCAGCTGCTGCCCGTACCGCGGGGGCTCGACGCCGTGACCGCCGCCGCGCTGCCCGAAGTGGCGTGCACCGTCTGGTCGAACGTGTTCATGATCGCCCATCTCCGCCCCGGCGAGACGCTGCTCGTGCACGGCGGCGGCAGCGGCATCGGCACGATGGCCGTGCAGCTGGGCAAGGCGGTCGGCGCCCGGGTGGCGGTGACGGCGGGCAGCGTGGAGAAGCTGGAGTACTGCCGCGAGCTGGGCGCCGACGTGCTCATCAACTACCGCGAGCAGGACTTCGTCAAGGAGGTGCGGGCCGCCACGGAGGGCGCGGGCGCGGACGTCGTCCTGGACATCGTCGGGGCCCGGTACCTGGCGCAGAACGTGAAGGCGCTGGCGGTCAACGGCCGGATCGCGGTGATCGGGCTGCAGGGCGGGGTGAAGGGAGAGCTGAACCTCGGCGCGCTGCTGGCGAAGCGCGGGGCGATCACGGCGACGTCGCTGCGGGGGCGCCCGCCGGGCGAGAAGGCGGCGATCGTGGCGGCGGTACGGGAGCACGTGTGGCCGCTGGTGGAGGCGGACCGGGTGCGGCCGATCGTGGACCGGACGCTGCCGGTGCGGCAGGCGGCGGAGGCGCACCGGGTGATGGAGTCGAGCGCGCACGTGGGGAAGCTGCTGCTGACGACGTGAGCGTGGTACGCCGGGTGGGGGAACCTCGCACGGCGTAGCCCCGAATGTCGGCTTTGATGATTTATGTGACTCTGGTCACGTCAGCATCGCCGGCACGGAAGGGCCTTCGCCGTGGCTGCTCACGCACGTCGCCTGCGCCTCGCGGCCGGGGCGCTGGCGGTGGTCGTGTGGCAGGCGCCGACGCAGGTGGCGGCGGCGTACGGACCGTCCGGGGCGGCGGGCGGGTACGAGGCGGGGCGGTCGGCGGCGTACGGGCAGCAGCGCGGGTCACCGGCCTACGGGCAGGGCGGCCCGGCGCGGACCGGAACCCTGGCCGACGGGACCCCCCGGACGGCCGGCACCGCGGCCGCCCGCCCCGGTGTCGCATCCGCCCGCCCCGACATCGCGGGCACCCGCCCCGGCGCCGCGGCCCGCCCCCGTGACCCCGACCGCCCCCGCGGCGCCGGAGGGCTCGCCGGCAGCGCCGCCGGCGAAGGCCGCCGCCACCCCGGCGGCCCGCACGCCGCACCGCCCCCCGGCGACGCGACCGCGCCACCCCGCCCCGACCGCCCCCGCCGCCCCGCACCCCCGGCCCCGCCGCGCCCCGGCACCCCGGACGCCGGCCCCGGCGCACAGGACACCCCCGGCGCCCCCCGGCCACCCCGCGCCGACCGCCCCGCGCCCTCCACCCCGCACCGCCCCCGTCCCCCCGACTCCGGCCGCACCCCCCGCCCCGGCCGCCCGGTACCGCCCGAGCCCCCGCGCCCGGACCGCCCCACCGCGCCCCGCCCGCCGCACTCCGACCGCTCCCCCGCACCCGGCGCCACCCCCACCCCCCACGGGAAGCGCCGCGACGCCGCCCCCCGCCCCGGCGCCG
>AZWL01000048.1 GCA_000514715.1 Streptomyces sp. CNH099
AAGGGGGGACGCAGAAACGGTTCCACCGCCCTGGCACCACTCACCGTGGCAGAAATCCGGCGACTCCTGGCAGCTGAGCGCCACCCGCTGACCTACCCGCACCCCACCAGTCACGCCACGAGCTGGTCGCGCTGGCGACGACGGCACCAAGCCGTCTCCCGCCGCTGCCACTACCACCGCCGCACCCGAGGTCACGAACTCGTCCTCACTGACGGCCCGTCAGCCGAGTACACTCAGAAACCCGGCCCTGACCAGCATCGATAGCGAACTACAACTGGAGTACTAGTACTCCAGCAGTATTCTGCTGTCTGACGTGGTCTTTTCGGCTCGGCGGGTGGCGGGAGTGTAGCGGGACTTCGATTGTGCGGGGGCGGTCTCACGGAGACCGCCCTTCGCTCGTGCGACGCCGCCGCACCACGTCAGCGCTTACGCCTGCGCCCGCGACCGGCGTGCGCTGCGCGCGGTGCGGGGCACTCTGGGGCGCCGCGTTCCGCCCATTGCGTTCGATTCATTCGATACCTATGCTCCTTCCGCTCCGCGCTCATGGCTCTGAACTGCGATGTTGTCGAACGAGGAGAGGCCATGCATATGCCACGCCGTCGTACCCTCGTCGCCGGCGCAGCGGGTGCCGTCGCAGCCGGCCGGCTCCCCTTCGCCCCCGCGCACGCCGCGCCGGCGGGTGCGACCGGCGCGACCGGCGCGGCCGGTGCCGCCGGTGCCGCCGGTGCGGGCTCCACCGAGCGGATGTACCTGTCGGGCGTGGACAGCGACCACCCCGTCGACTGGGACTTCCTGTGCACCGCGGGACGGAACAGCGGTGTCTGGGGCAGCATCCCGGTGCCCTCCCACTGGGAGTTCCACGGCTTCGGCACGTACACCTACGGCTGGAACCTGGTCCCCGAGGTGAAGGGCCGTTACCGGCACCGCTTCGTCCCGCCCGCCGGCTGGCGCGGCCGGCGCGTCTTCCTCGTCTTCGAGGGCTCGATGACCGACACCGAGGCGTGGGTCAACGGCGAGTCCGCGGGCCCCGTGCACCGCGGCGGGTTCTACCGGTTCCGCCACGAGGTGACGGACATGCTCCGGCCGGGCGAGGAGAACCTGCTGGAGGTGACGGTCAGCAAGGACTCCGCCGACGACTCCGTCAACGAGGCGGAGCGGATGAGCGACTACTGGATCTTCGGCGGCATCTACCGCCCGGTGCACCTGGAGGCGGTGCCCGTCCAGCACATCGAGCGGATCGCGGTCGACGCCCGCGCGGACGGGTCGTTGCGCGTCGACGCGTACGTCTCGGGCACCGGCGCCGCCGACCGCCTCACGGCGCGCGTCACCGACCACGAGGGGCGGCCCGTAGGCGAACCGTTCGATGCCCCGCTCACCCCGGGGACGACGCCCGTGACCCTGCGCGCGGACATCCCCGCGCCCCTGCCGTGGACCGCCGAGACCCCGCACCTGTACGGACTGGAGGTCGAGCTGCTGGCCGGCGGTGAGGTGGTGCACCGCGTCGACGAGAGGTTCGGCTTCCGCACCGTCGAGGTGCGCCCGGGGGACGGGGTCTACGTCAACGGCGTCAAGGTGGTCTTCAAGGGCGCCAACCGGCACACGATCTGGCCCACCTCGGGGCGGGCCACCAGCGCGCGGGTCAGCCGCACGGACATCCTCCTGATGAAGGAGATGAACATGAACGCGGTCCGCATGTCCCACTACCCGCCGGACACCCACTTCCTGGACCTCTGCGACGAGCTGGGCCTCTACGTCATCGACGAGCTGGCCGGCTGGCAGGCGTTCTACGACGAGGAGGCCGGCGCGCCGCTGGTGGCCGAAACCGTCACCCGCGATGTCAACCACCCGTCCATCGTGTTCTGGGCCAACGGCAACGAGGGCGGCTGGAACCCCGCCCTCGACGACCACTTCGGCCGCTACGACCCGCAGGGCCGCCCGGTCATCCACCCCTGGGCCAACTTCCGCGGCATCAACACCGACCACTACGAGTCGTACGAGAGCACCCGCCGCATCCTGACGGAGGGCTCGGACATCTTCATGTCGACGGAGTTCCTGCACGGCCTGTACGACGGCGGCGCCGGGACCGGGCTCGACGACTACTGGCGGCTGATGGGCCACGAGCCGCTGGCCGCGGGCGGGTTCCTGTGGGCGCTGCTCGACGAGGGCGTCGTCCGCGACGACCGCGACGGCGCCATCGACGTGGCCGGCAACGCCGCGCCGGACGGGATACTCGGCCCGTACCGCGAGAAGGAGGCCAGCTTCCACACGATCAAGGAGATCTGGAGTCCGGTCCAGCTCGCCGAGCCGGGCCGGTTCGCCGCCGGGCTGCCGACCGACTTCGACGGGCGGATCCGGCTGGCCAACCGCTACCAGTTCACCGGCACCGAGAGCTGCGGTTTCAGCTGGCGGCTGCTGGACTTCGCGACCCCCGACGACGGCCGCGCCGGCCACACCGTAAGCGCCGAGGGCGAGGCCGTCGCACCGGAGATCGCCCCCGGTGCCGAGGGCGTGCTCCGCCTGCCGCTGCCGTCGCGGTGGCGGCGCGCCGACGCGCTGTCCCTCACCGCCACCGACCCCGAAGGGCGCGAGCTGCACACCTGGACGTGGACCGTCGTGTCGGCGGCCGACCACGCCCGCCGGTTGGTCAGCACGGGTCCGGGGCCCGCGGCGAGGGCCACGGAGGGCGACGGCGAGCTGGTGCTCTCCGCCGGAGGGACCCGGGTGCGGTTCGACACCGCGACCGGGCTGCTCGTCGGCGCCGCCCGCGACGGGGCGGAGTTCCGGCTCGGCGGCGGGCCGCTGCCCACCACCGGCGAGGCGGTCCTTGAGCACCTTGAGCACGGTCGCGAGGGCGCCTCGTACGTCGTGCGCGCCGCGTACTCCGGGGTGCTGCGCGCGGCAGAGTGGAAGCTGCGGCCCAGTGGGTGGCTGCAGCTGGACTACCACTACCACCTCACCGGGGAGCACGACTTCTTCGGCGTCTGCTTCGATCACCCCGAGGCGGACGTCACCGGCGTCACCTGGCTGGGCCGGGGCCCGTACCGCGTCTGGAAGAACCGGTTGCGCGGCGTGCAGCCCGACGTGTGGGCCAAGGAGTACAACGACACCGCCACCGGCGCCGATCTCTGGGAGTACCCGGAGTTCAAGGGCTACCACGCGGACGTGTGCTGGGCTTCGCTGCACACCGCCGCGGGCCGCCTCACGGTCGTCGCCGAGGAGGAGGGAATGTTCCTGCGGCTGTTCACGCCCCGGGTCGGGCCGGACCCGATGCACACCGAGGTACCGTTCCCGCGCGGCGACCTCTCGTTCCTGGACGCGATCCCGGCGATGGGCACGAAGTTCGACGAGCCCGCGACGCTGGGCCCGGCGAGCGGCCCCACCCCCGCGACGGGCGACTACCGGCGCACACTCCACTTCGGGTTCGTACGCGGTTAGGCCGGACAGGCCCCAGGCGTTCCGCCCCGGCACCGGCGGTTCCGTCGCCCCCCCCGGGCGCGGCGGGGCCACCGGGCCGGGTGGCGGGCGGCCCGGGTCAGCCGAGGGCGTCGCAGAGCACGTTGTCCATCAGGCGTATGACCGCCGTGAGGCCGCGGGTGATCTGGGCGGGGTCGCCGGTGCCCGTGGTGTGGACCACGACGGCCGTGCGGCCGTCCGCCGTGCCCGAGACGTACGTTTCGCTGCCCGCGCCCTGGCCCGCCGGTGTCCACACCTGGCGGCCGCACGGGAGGGTGCGGCGCATGATGCCCAGGCCGTAGCGCCCCCCGGGGACGAGCCGGGCGAAGTCGCCCGTGAGCGGGACGGAACGCAGCATCGACCGCAGCTGGGGCGGGGGCAGGAGAGCGCCGCCCAGGAGGGCGGTCGTGAAGCGTTCCAGGTCCCCGGGGGTGGAGACGATCTCGGCCGAGGCCCCGTAGAAGGTCATGTTCCGCTCGGTGGTGTCGGTCCATGCGGCGCGGCTCTCGGGGAAGCGCTTGTACGTGCGGGCGTGCGGCGCCGGCAGCGCCGTGTCGTCGGCGGGCGCGTAGGTGTGGCGCAGGCCGAGGGGGCCGGTGACGCGGTGGTGCAGTTCCCGGCGCCAGCCGTGGCCGGTGACCGCCTCGACGACCATGCCGGCGACGACGAAGTTGGTGTTGGAGTACTCCCAGGCGGGCTCGGGGTCGTCCGGGTCGGCAGGGGGGAAGCGGGGCGGCTCCGCCAGCGCCATGGCCACCAGCTCCGCGGGCTCGTAGTGGCGTTCCCGGTGGCGCTCGAAGGCCTCCCCGGTCTGGTCGAAGTCGATGAGCTGGGTGTGGTTGGGCAGCCCGCTGGTGTTCTGGAGCAGGTGCCGCAGGGTGATCGCGTCACCGTCGTAGCCGTTGCCGGAGATGAGGCCGGGCAGCCAGCGGGACACGGGGTCGCCGAGGGAGAGGTGCCCCTCGGCCTCCAGGGCGAGGACGAGGGCGGCGACGAACGTCTTGGTGATGCTGTTGCCGCGCAGGTGGCCGTCGTACGGGGCCGGTTCGGCGGTCTCCAGGTCGGCGACGCCCGAGCGGGCGCGGGCGCGGCGCCGGCCGTCGCGGAGTCGGGCGACGACGCTGACGAAGCTGCCCTCGGCCCGGGCCCGCTCCACCTCGCGCTGCAGCGTGCCGGTGCCGGAGCCGTCGTCGGGCCGGCCGGAGGCAGCCGTGGCGGGCTGTGCCGCGGCGGCGGACACGGGGGCGGTGGCCAGTGCGGCCAGGCCGGCGCCGACGACGGTGCGGCGACGGTGGCGGTGGCGGTCGGACGGTGTGCGCATGCGGGCTCCTCCTCGGCGTTCGGGCAGTGTCGGCGGCGCTGGGGCGGTCGCGTGCATGCAGGCTCCCGGCCGCCGCGCCGGCCGGGCCGGGGCCTGTTCGCCTCACGACCGGCTCATGGGAGTCGAGTCTGGCCGCCGGGCAGGGGCCGTGTCGGTAGCGTTCGTGCCCGTTTCGGGGTGGAGATTCGTGCAGTCTTGACGCGGGACGCGCGTCCTCGACATTATCGGAACATGTCTTCCGAGAAGGACGCTTCCGACGGCGCCCCCGGCTCCGACCCGCGCACGCTGCGGGCGCTGGCGCACCCGGTCCGGCTCGACCTGCTCTACCTGCTGGAGCGGGAGGGGCCGCTGACCGCGAGCCGGGCCGCGGAGCTGCTCGGGCTCACCGCGAAGGTGTGCTCGTACCACCTGAACACGCTCGGGAAGTACGGCATCATCGAGGAGACCCGCGGCGGGAAGGGCCGCGCCCGTCCCTGGCGGGTGCGCGAGATCGACCTCACCTACACGCGCGATCCCGACGAGGAGCCCGCGACCACCCGCGCGGCGGACGCGTTCGCCGCGACCCTGGTGGCCCGGGACGCCCGGGTGGTCGAGGACTTCATCCGCCGGCGGCACGGGCTGCCCCAGCACTGGCGCAACGTGTCCGCGATGTCCAGCACCCCGCTCAAGCTCGCCCCCGGCGAGCTGCGCGAGCTGCGCGCCGACCTGCTCGCCGTGCTCCACCGCTACGCCGAGCGCAGCCGCACGCCGAGCCCCGGCGCCCATCCGGTGCACACCGCCGTCTACGCCGTACCCACCGAACTCGGCGCCCTCGCTGCCGGGGACGACTGACGATGCCGCACCCCACCACGGACGCGGCTGGGGCGGCGCGCGGCGGCGCGACCCGGGTGCTGATCGCCGAGGACCCCGAGATGCTCCGGCAGGCGCTCGCCCGGCTGCTGGCGGAACGCGACACCGCGCCACCGGGCCGCCCGGCGCCGCCGGGCCGACGGGAGCGCGACCGCCTCCTCGAACGGATGACGCCGCGCGAGCGGGAGGTGCTGGCCCTGATGGCCCAGGGCCGCTCCAACACCGGCATCGCCGACACGCTCGTCCTCAGCCGCAGCGCGGTCGCCAAGCACATCAACGGCATCTTCACGAAACTCGGCATACCGCCCGCCGGCCGCGACAACCGCCGCGTGCTCGCGGTCCTCGAATACCTCCGTACGGGCGCCGCGGACCCCGCCGACGAGCAGGGACCGCGCGGCCGGTGAGCGTCGGCCGGAGGCGGCGGCGCCACGTGCCGGCGGTGCCGTCAGGGGCCGTCTACTGCCGGCAGAGTGCGGCCGGATCGATGGCGATCGGGAGCGGCGCTTCCAGGTGGGTGGTCGCGCCGGCGAGTGCGGACTTCCGTTCCACGTACCCGCCGTCTTCCAGCTCGCAGACGACGAGCATGGGGGCCGGCAGGTCGGGCACCGCGAGCCCGGAGGGCAGGATGACGTTGACGGCCTCCAGCGGTCTTCGGGCAGGGCGAGGACGTCGGCCACGGTCCAGGGCCCGGTGTGGCCGATGGCCACGCTCATATCCCTTTCACCCCTCGCCCGCCCGGCAGCCGCGGGGTACCCCGGCAGGCGGTACACAGTCAGCCTGCGAACGCTCTCACCTGCTGACATCGAATTCATCACCACGAGGGAGACCTCGAACGCCCGCGCTGGGAGACCACCGGCGGCGGTGGCGTCCGCACGGGACGCGCGGGCGCGCGGGCCGGCCGGGCCGGGGGCCGTCACGGGTTGTGCGGCAGGGCCGGGGTGGTTTCGGGGGCTTGTGTGTAAGGGGCATGACTCCACCGTGGTGGGGTTATCCCCCGTACTTTCGGTGGAGCTGAGTGCCACCGGGTTCACCAGCCAGCACGATGGGGACCGCGCCCCCGCTTCTCTAGCGTCGAATCGGCAGGTGGGGGCAGTGTGCCGCCGCCGCGCACGAAGGAGAGCGACGATGGGGGCACCAACGGCGCCGAGGCATACGAAGCGGCGGCAGGGCGTCGCCGCGGCCGTCGGCGGCTGGAGCGTCACGCACCGCTGGGCCGCGGTGGGTATCTGGGTGCTGTTCGTGGTGCTGGCGACCGTCGCCGGCTCCGCGGCAGGGCGGGCGGATGTCAGCGACAGCGAGGAGGTCCCGGGCGAGACCGGGCGGTCCGCGAAGATCCTTGAGGATGCGGGGGTGGACGAGCCGGTCGGGGAGAGCGTGCTCGTCCAGTCGCCGGACGGTGCGCTGAAGGCGTCGGCCGCCGGGTTCCGCACGGCCGTCGAGGACGTCGTACGGGCCGTGGAGGGCACCGGCGAGGTGACGGACGTCGTCTCGCCGTACGACAGCGACACGATCTCCGCGGACGGGCGTTCCGCGCTGGTGCAGTTCCGGATGAAGGGCGACCCGGAGACCGCGGCGGACCGGGTGGAGCCGGTGACGGACGCGGTCGCGGAGGTCCAGGAGAAACACGGGTCGCAGGGGCTGCTGATCGAGGAGATCGGCGGCGCCAGCATGGAGAAGACCTTCGACGACGCCTTCGGCGAGGACTTCAAGAAGGCGGAGTACTCGGCGGTGCCGATCGCGTTCGGCATCCTGCTGATCGTCTTCGGCGCGTTCGTGGCGGCGCTGCTGCCGGTGGTCCTGGCGCTGACCGCGATCGTGGCGACGATGGGCCTGATGGGCGTGGTCAGCCACGTGCAGCCGATGAGCGACGTCGCCGACTCGGTGATGCTGCTGGTGGGGCTGGCGGTCGGCGTCGACTACTGCCTGTTCTACCTGCGCCGCGAGCGGGAGGAGCGGGCCAGGGGGCGGGACGCGCGTACCGCGCTGGAGATCGCCGCGGCCACCTCCGGGCGCGCGGTGCTGGTCTCCGGCATCACCGTCATCGTCGCCATGTGCGGCATGCTCTTCACCGGCCTCGCCGACTTCGAGGCGATGGGCGTGGCGTCGCTGATGGTGGTCGCGGTGGCCATGGTCGGCTCGGTCACCGTGCTGCCGGCGATGCTGTCGCTGCTCGGCGAGCGGGTCGAGAAGGGCCGGGTGCCGTTCCTGGCGCGGCTGAAGCGGGGCAGGTCCAACGCCGGCGGGGAGAGCCGGGTGTGGCGGGCCGTGCTGACGCGGGTGCTGCGCCGGCCGAAGGCCGCGGCGGTGGTGGCCGCCGGCGCGCTGGTGGCGATCGCCGTGCCGGCCCTCGGCATGAACACCGCGAACCTGACGCTGGATCAGGAGTTCGGCGACTCGCTGCCGATCGTGCAGACCTACGACCGGGTCAACGAGGCGTTCCCCGGCGGCTCCGACCCCGCCGAGGTGGTCGTCAGGGCGGACGACATCACCGCGCCCGAGGTGCGCAGGGCCATGGCCGACTTCGAGGAGCAGGCGCTGGCCACGGGCGCGTCGAAGGGGCCGATCGACATCGAGGTCCATGACGACGGCAACGTGGCCATCATCGAGGTGCCCCTCGTCGGCGGTTCCGACCAGGACCGGGCGGAGAAGAGCCTCGCCCTGCTGCGCGACGAGATCCGGCCGGCCACGCTGGAGGCGGTGGACGGCGTCGAGGCGCCGGTCGGCGGCCAGGTGGCGGGGAGCAAGGACTTCAACGACCAGCTCGTCGGCGCGGTCGTGCCGGTCTTCCTCTTCGTGGTGGCCTTCGCCTTCCTGCTGATGCTGATGGCCTTCCGGTCGCTGACGATCGCGATCACCTCGATCCTGCTCAACCTGCTGTCGGTGGGCGCCGCGTACGGCGTGCTGACGATGGTCTTCCAGCACGGCTGGGGCGCGGGCCTGGTCGGCGCCGAGGGCGTCGGGGCGATCGTCGCCTGGCTGCCGCTGTTCCTCTTCGTCATCCTCTTCGGGCTGAGCATGGACTACCACGTGTTCGTGGTCTCCCGGATCAAGGAGGCGCGGGCGCAGGGCCGGAACACCGCGGACGCCATCTCGCACGGTGTGATCACCACCGCGGGCGTGGTGACCAGCGCGGCCGTCATCATGGTCGCGGTGTTCTCGATCTTCGGAACGCTGTCGATGCAGTCCATGAAGCAGATGGGCGTGGGCCTGGCGACGGCGGTGCTGATCGACGCGACGATCATCCGCGGCGTGCTGCTGCCCGCGGTGATGTCGCTGCTCGGCGAGCGCAACTGGCACTTCCCCAGGGCGCTGCGCTGGCTGCCCGACCTGGAGCACCACGAGCCCCGGCCGGTACCGACGGGTAGCGTTCCGCCGCCGGTTCCCGCAGACTCTCCGTTGGTCGAAGGGAGCCGCCGATGAACCTGCCGTTCGGCAACTACCAGAACGAGATCTACCTGAACGGCCTGGCGGACAGGCTGCCGCCGTTCACCACCGACCTCGCCGCGCTGGAGCAGTCCGCGCGCGAACGGCTGGCGGACGGTCCGTTCTGGTACGTCGCGGGCGCGGCCGGCTCGGGCGCCACCGCCCGGGCCAACCGGGAGGCGTTCGACCGGGTCCGCCTCGTCCCGCGCATGCTGACCGGCGCCACCGAGCGGAGCCTGGCCACCACGGTGCTGGGCTCCGCGCTCCCCGCGCCCGTGCTGCTGGCGCCCGTCGGGGTGCAGTCGATCGTGCACCCCGACGGGGAGTTGGCCACGGCCCGCGCCGCCGCCGCCCTCGGCGTGCCGATGGTGATGTCCACCGCCTCCTCGTACTCCATCGAGGAGGTCGCGGAGGCGAGCGGCGCGGGGCCGCGCTGGTACCAGCTGTACTGGCCGAACGACGACGAGGTGTGCGCCAGCATCCTGGCGCGCGCCCGCGCCGCGGGCTTCACCGCCCTCGTCGTCACCCTCGACACCTGGACGCTGGCCTGGCGCCCGCGCGACCTCGACGCCGCGTACCTGCCGTTCATCCGCGGCGTCGGCACCGCCGTGGCCTTCTCCGACCCGGCGTTCCGGGCGGGGCTGGCGAAGCCGCCGGAGGAGGACCTGGGGGCCGCGGTGCTGCGCTGGGTGCCGATGTTCACCGGCACGGACCGGACGTGGGACCGGCTGCCGTTCCTGCGGGCGCACTGGGACGGGCCGATCCTGCTCAAGGGCATCCAGCACGTGGACGACGCCCGCCGGGCCGCGGACGCGGGCATGGACGGCATCGTCGTCTCCAACCACGGCGGCCGGCAGGTCGACGGCGCGGTCGCCGCGCTCGACGTGCTGCCGGAGATCGCCGAGGCGGTCGGCGACCGGGTCGAGGTGCTCTTCGACTCGGGGGTGCGCACCGGGGCGGACGTGCTCAAGGCCCTCGCGCTGGGCGCCCGTGCGGTGCTGTACGGCAGGCCGTACGCCTACGGGCTCGCCCACGGCGGCGAGGAGGGCGTGGCGCACGTGCTGCGCAGTCTGCTCGCCGACCTCGACCTCACCCTGGGACTGTCGGGTCACCGCTCGCCGGCCGGACCGGGGCCGGACGACGTGCGGCGCCTTCCGGGTTGATCGCCCGCAGCGCGTAGCCCGCGAGGGTGGCGGCGACGTAGCTGACGACGGCGTACACCGCGCCCGGCATGGCCATCTCGGTGCTGTCCAGCAGCGTGGGGCTGATCGCGATGGTCATGGCCAGCCCCACGTTGTGCATCCCGATCTCGAAGCAGCACGCCACGGCCTGCGGATGCGCCGCGCGCACCAGCCGGGTGGCGCCGTAGCCGACGGCCAGCGAGACCAGCGTGAACAGGAACGTGATCGGCGCGAGGTCCACGAACGAGTCGGTGATCCGGTCCCGCTCGACCCAGGCGACGCCGACGATGACCAGGAACAGCCCGAACAGGGACGCCACCCGGACCGGCCGGTCGATGCGCTCGCGGACCCGCGGGGCGCGGGCCCGGGTCAGCATGCCGAGCCCGACGGGGATGAGCACGATCGCGAAGACCTGGAGGATCTTGTCGTAGTTCAGCCCCAGGGAGTCGCGGCCGACGTCGAAGTACTCCAGCGAGAAGTTGACGATCAGCGGCAGGGAGAACAGCGACAGCCCTGAGTTGACCGCGGTGAGCGTGATGTTGAGGGCCACGTCGCCGCCGAAGAGCCGGCTGTAGTAGTTGGCGATGGCCCCGCCTGGCGAGGCGGCGAGCAGCATCATGCCCACCGCGTACGCGGGCGCCAGGTCGAAGGCCAGCACCAGCCCGAAGCAGGCCGCGGGCAGCAGCAGCACCTGGCAGACCAGCGCCGCGGCGACGGCGCGGGGGTGGTGCCGCACGCGCCGGAAGTCGGCGAGCGCGAGGCCCAAGCCGAGGCCGTACATGATCACGGCGAGGACGACGGGCATCATGACGGTCGTTACCGGGGAGTTCACACGCACAGCCTGCTGGGTGGCGCGGCGCGCTGTCCATGCCGCCGGGGCGGCGGTAAACCGATGGCGCCTCCGCTTGCGCTCGCCCCAGGATGGTCCGCATGCTCGCGACCCTCCTCGCCTTCCTCGGGGCCTGCACGCTGATCGCCGCCACACCCGGCCCCAGCACGGTCCTGATCATCCGCAACTCGATCCACAGCCGCCGCGCCGGGATGATGACCGTCCTCGGCAACGAGACGGGCGTGTTCCTGTGGGGCACGGTCGCCGCCTTCGGCCTCACCGCGCTGCTGGCGGCCTCGCAGCTGGCGTACGACGTGATGCGCTGGGTCGGCGCGGCGGTGCTGGTCTGGTTCGGGGTGCAGGCGCTGCGTGCGGCGCGGCGGGGTACGGCGGCCCGGTTCGCGGACCGGGCGGCGGAGGAGGTGACGTCGTGGCGCGCGTACCGCTCGGGGCTGCTGCTGAACCTGGCCAATCCGAAGGCGGGCGTCTTCGCGATCTCGTTCCTGCCCCAGTTCGTGCCGGCGTCGGCGCCGCAGCTGGCGACGACGGTGGCGTTCGCCGCGCTCTGGGCGGTGTACGAGGTGGGGTGGTACGGGGTGTACGTGTGGTTCGTGGGCCGGCTGCAGGGCGTGCTGTCGCGGGCCGGGGTGCGCCGGCGGCTGGAGCAGGTGTCCGGCACGGTGCTGGTGGCGCTGGGGATCCGGCTGGCCATGGAGCACTGAGGGCGGCGGGCGCTACGGCGTGTGCGAGGGGGCGACCGGCAGATAGCCGAGGTCCACGGGCCCGCCGCGCGGGCCGGCGAGGAGCGTCGCCAGCGGCGGGGGCCACAGCGGCTCGTACGGGTCCGCCAGCTCCGCCGGCGGCCACCAGCGCCAGCCGAGGATCCGGTCCTCCGGGTGCCGGGCGACCGCCTCGGGGGTGGGCTCGCGGCGCGCCCCGGCGGCCAGGTAGATGTGCTCGTGCTGGCGCACCGGCACGCCGAGGCGGGTGAAGTCGTGCTCCCAGGTGCACAGCAGCTCGCCGGCCTCGACGTCCGTCCAGCCGGTCTCCTCGTGCAGCTCGCGCACCGCGCCCGCGCGGGGGCTCTCGCCGGGGTCCAGGCCGCCGCCGGGCATGGCCCAGTGGATGCCGGCCTCGGCGTCGTCGTAGCGGAACATGAAGATCGCGCCGGTGGGGTCGAGGAGCGCGAGCCGGGCTGCGCGGCGGGGTGTACGCATGCGCCGACCCTAGACGAGCGGGTCCGGTGCGGCGGCGTGTCGATCATTTGTCACGGGTCCGTACGGGAACGGAAGCGCACTGGACACCCGGTGTAGCCCGTCCGACAATTCGAGGGTGTCCGGCTTCGACCACCCCACGCATTCCGCCTTCCCCGTGTACCCGGCGGGGGGTCCGCGCGTGTCCGACGAAGAACGGGACCGGGCCATCGAGTTGCTGCGCGACGGCGCGGCGGAGGGCCGGCTCTCGCAGGACACGTTCCTGGCCCGCATGGAGCTGGCGCTCGCCGCCCACTCGCACGAGCAGTTGGCGGCGCTGACCGCGGACCTGCCGCCGCGCGAGGGGCGGTTGACGCGGGCGATCCTCGGCACGGTCGCCAAGGCGTCGTCGCTCGGGGTGCGGGTGAAGCAGGCGTGGCAGGCGGAGCGGCTGCCGCCGCTGATGCTGCCGGCGCCGGGGGCGTTCCCGCTGCGCATAGGGCGGGATCCGCGCAACGGGCTGCGGCTGGTGGAGGAGACCGTCTCGCGGATGCACGCGGAGCTGCGCTGCGCGAGCGGCGTGTGGCTGCTGCGGGACCTCGGCTCGACGAACGGCACGTTCATCAACGGCCGCCGGCTGACGGGCGAGGCGCCCGTCCGGCCGGGCGACCAGCTGGGCTTCGGGCACACCCGCTACCTGCTGACGGACCGCTGACCGCCGCGCGGATACGGACCGGCACCGGCGGCCGGGCCGCGCGCCGGCCGCACGGCACCGCGCGGCCGGCCCGTACGGCCCGGCGCCGCCGCCTCACCCCGCCGCCAGCACCTGCCTGACCACCGGCCCCGCCGCCTCGTTGCCGTGGCCGCCCGCCGGCACCACCGCCGCCGCGGCCACGTCGCCGCGGTACGCCGTGAACCAGCTGTCCGGCAGCTCCTGCCCGTCGACCTCCGCCGACCCGGTCTTCGCCCCCGCGCCGGCCCCGAGCCCGAGGCCCGCGGCCGTGCCGTGGGTCGCCGTCAGCTCCATCATCCGGCGCAGGTCCGCCGCCACCGGGGCGGGCAGCGGCTCGGCGGTGGCGAGTGCGCCGTCGTGGAACGAGCGCGGGAGCAGCACCGGCTGCCGGAAGCCTCCGCTGGCGACGGTGGCGGCGACGGACGCCATGTTCAGCGGGTTCATCTGCACCCGCCCCTGGCCGATGATCGCCGCGGACTTCTCGTCGCCCTCCCCGGCGGGCACGCTCCCGTCGAAGGTGGTCACGCCGGTGTGCCAGTCGTCCTCGCCGAGGCCGAACCAGCGGCGGGCGGTGCCGGCCAGCTCGTCGTCGGCCAGCTCGTCGCTGAGCGAGACGAACGCCGTGTTGCAGGACTGCGCGAAGTCCTCGGCGAACGTGGCGTCCTCGTTCGCGCCGCCCTCCGCGTTGGTGAACGTCATGCCCTGGTCGTGCGCGTAGGTGCGGGGACAGCTCACCGGCGTCTCGGGGGTGACGCCCCCGGCCAGCAGCGCCGCCGCTGTGATGATCTTGAACGTGGAGCCGGGCGCCGTGGCGCCTTGCAGCGCGCTGTTGAACTCCCCGTCGTCCTGCGCGTTCGCGATCGCCAGGATCTCGCCGGTGGAGGGCCGCACGGCCACGACCGACGCCCGGGGGTGCTCCCGCACCGCCCGTTCCGCCGCCTCCTGGACGCCGGCGTCCAGCGTCGTCGGCAGCTTCGCCGGCCGGCCCCGGGAGACGTCGAGCAGCGACCTGACGACGCCCCCGCCGGAGTCCTCGACGAGCACCTCGATCCCGGGCCTGCCGCCCAGCTTCCCCGCGTACCGCTCGCGCAGCTGCGCCAGGACCGGCGCCAGCGAGGGGTACTCCTCCCCGCTCAGCGTCGCGCCGTCCGCGCCGACCGCGACCGCCCGCGGGGACTCGCCCTCCCGCGTCACCAGCCGCCGGTCGCCGGCCAGGGCCGGATGCACGACGGACGGGTCCCAGTCGACCAGCGGCCTGCCCGTCGTCCGGCCGCGGACGACCGTCAGCCGCGAGTCGTACGTCCACGTCCTGGCGTGTCCTCCGGCCACGACCCGCGCCGTGACCGAGAACGGCACCGTCGCGCCCTTCGCCGCGCCCGGCTCCAGCGCGACCTTCCGCACCTTCGCCCGGCTGAAGTACGCGCCGAGCACCGGCTGCGCCTCGGCGGCGTAGTCCGTGAGCCGGGCCGCGGCGGCCGGGCGGCCGGCGGCCCAGGCGGCGAGGAAGCCGCGGGCGGTCTCGCGCACCTCGGCCGCGCTGGGCGGGCCGGTCTTCACCTCGTCCCCGCCCCCGCCCCCGGTGTCGAGCGCCCGGTAGATGTTGGTGACACCGAAGACGGCCAGCGCGGCCATCCCGGCGAGCGCCAGGCATAAAACGGCTTTGGCCCCGGTTCGCATGCGCGTCCCCCCTGCAGGTTGCGGCCCCTCCCCCGGGCCACCGACGACTCTACCCGCCGGCTCCGCCGGCCGGCGGTTGCACTGAACCATGGTTCAGGTTCTAGGTTCTACGGTGCGGGCCGCCGCACCCGGCCGCGCACCACGAGACGGGAGAACCCGATGGACATGCAGGCCACCGCCTGGCAGTCGCTCCACAGCACGGTCACCGCGCAGCGCGACAAGCGCCCGCTGTCGCGGGCCGGACTCGGGCGGATCTGGCGGTTCGCCCAGCCGCACCGGCGGCTGCTGAGATGGTTCCTGCTGCTCAGCGTCATCACCGCGGCGCTGGCGGTGGCCACGCCGCTGCTCGCCGGCCGGGTCGTGGACACGATCGTCGGCGACGCCGACGAGGGCCGGGTGGTGTCCCTGGCGCTGCTGATCGCCGGGATCGCCGTGGCCGAGGCCGGGTTCGGGCTGCTGGCGCGCTGGCTGTCGGCGCGTATCGGCGAGGGGCTCATCCTGCAGCTGCGCACCGCCGTCTACGACCACGTCCAGCGCATGCCGGTCGCGTTCTTCACCCGCACCCGCACCGGCGCCCTGGTCAGCCGGCTCAACAACGACGTGCTCGGCGCCCAGCGCGCGTTCAGCAACACCCTGTCCGGGGTCGTCGGCAACCTGGTGACGCTGCTCCTCACGCTCGCCGTCATGCTGCGGCTCTCCTGGCAGATCACCCTCCTGGCGCTCGTGCTGCTGCCCGTCTTCGTGTTCCCCGCCCGCCGCATGGGCGCCCGGCTCGCCCGGCTGCAGCGGGAGGCCGCGGCCCGTCCTCAAAGGCAGCACCTCACTGAAACCGCCCTGCCCGGTGATCTTCAGCTCTACTACGTAGCTCGCCGGTTCATCGCCGTTGTTGGTGACCTCGTACGGCACGTGCATGCCCCCACCATCCGACATGATCACCGGTACCTTGATCACCACGCCACCGGAGGAAACCAGCGGCGGCGGATCACCCGGCACCGGCGAGGCTGGCGGCGTATGCGTAGTCTGCGCCGGGGCAGGCATGGAGGCATCTTTGTCGTGTCTTTCACCGTCGCCGGCAGGCAGGGAGGAGGCAGCGGGACCGCTCTGCTCCGACGTCGGCGGGCTCTGCGCCGGCGAAGCCGACGGCGAAGACGCCGCGGTGGGAGCCGACCTGTCGGCCGCCGGTTCCCCGTCGTCTCCGTCACCGGTGGAGCAACCGGCCACTACGACGGCAGCGCCGATCGCTGCCGCAACGGTCAGCGCGGCGGAACGCTCCGCCAAGTGGCGGCGCGCTCCACGATGGGGGGTGAGGTTGGGGCTGTGCATCAGTTGCATGCTCCTGCGGTTGTCCCGTAGCAGTGGTTCACTTTGGCTCTTGCGGACTTCATAGCGGCGGCGCCGATCATGGTGGCGGCTGCGGTGCGCGCGGCGGTGCGCGCCGCCGAGTGGCGGCGCGCACCTGGTGACTTGTGATCTGGCATCATCCGGTCAGTTGCAGGGCGTTGCACCGCGGACGGCGTCGATAATCTTGACGCCGCCGCTCTTCATGATCGCGGTGGCCTTGGAGCAGAAGAGTTCCGTGTGACTGCCGGTGATGCGCACCGGGCCGGCGTACTGACTGAAGTTGCCCGCATCGGTGTCGCAGGTCTTGTTCGGGGCGGCGACGTTGTCGCACACCTTCAGCGACATGTACTTCGTCGTACCGAGGTTGTTGTCGAATACGGCGCAGACCCCACTCAAGCCTCCGCTGGAGCGGTGCTTGTTGTACGCGAACAGAGTCCCGAACCTGCGCTCGTCAGGAAGCCGCTCGGCGTAGACCAGGCTGTAGCCCGATCCACACAGGTTGGCCATGGCAGACACCGCTCCCGGATCGGCCTCGGCGATGGCCCGGGTCTCAGCGTCCGCGCCCTCGGCCATCAGGGCAGCGACGCCGGGCACCGGCTCGGCGCTACTGAAAGCACCCGAGGTCAGTACCACAGCGGCCGCAAGGCCCCCGGCTAACGCAGCACGGCTGATCTTCACCTTATTGATCATGGCGGTTCGCACACCTCTCCTGTTGATCTGTACGCGCCTCAGCCAGGGGAAGGCAGAGATCAACATCCAGACGCAGGCGACCGCCGCCCTACGGCGCCCGCCTGGCCCCCCAGGCATGGGTACGCGCTCTTGCCGATCGACACTTGCGGGTCGAGACAGCACGCGAAGATCCCGCGCAGGCGCGCGCCGACGAGGACCCCCCTCAACCCCCCACACACACAACGTGCCCGTATGCGTCCCCGGGCCACTGGCGTAGACCTTAACGTCCTGAGCCTCACCCGCGGTATTGCCTCATGGGGCTACACAACCGGCAAAAATACAATCTCAGCCAACTTACATAGATGCACAATCTGAGATTTATTTATTCATACCAGATATTAATGGAATCTACCGCAAGTAGAGGTTGCAACAGGGAATCTATCTCCTATAAGACCGTGTCCTATGTGGTGAGGCGGACGTTGACCCGGTATGGGGCGGGGAACGTGGAGCTGGATCGTGCCGGACGGGCTGTGGGACATCGCGAAGCCGCTGATCCCGGAGCAACGAACACGGCCGCAGGGCGGCGGAACGGCCAACGTCCCTGATGAGACGCTGTTCGCGGCCATCATCTACGTGTTGGTCAGCGGCTGCGCCTGGCGGGCGCTGCCGCCCTGCTTCGGCATCTCGAAGTCCACTGCCCACCGGCGGTTCCTCATCTGGTCCAGAGCCGGCGTCTGGGGCCGTCTGCATGAAGCAGTCCTGCACCGGCTCGACGACGCCGGCCTCATCGACGTCACCCGCGTCGTCCTCGACACCGCCCACGTCAGGGCTAAAAAGGGGGCGAACACACAGGTCCGAGCCCCGTGGACCGAGGCAAGCCGGGTTCCAAGATGCACATCCTGTCGGACACAAACGGACTGCCCCTCGTCGTCGGCGTCTCAGCTGGCAACACCCACGACAGCGAAGGGCTGAAGCCCATGGTGGCAGGTCACCACACGAGACACGACCCCGATCGCGGCCGATACTTCAAGCCCGGGCGCCTGCACGCGGACAAAGCTTATGACCGGCCCGACCTGCGGAAATGGTTACGCGGCAAGCGCATTGGAGTCCGGATCGCCCGCAAAGGCATCGAGTCCAGCGAACGATTGGGCCGCCGCAGGTGGGTGATCGAACGCACGATGTCGTGGCTGTCCGGCTACCGCAGATTCAGCCCCCGCTACGAACGCCACCCCCGCAACTACCTGGCCTTCCTCGGTCTCGCCGCAGCCCTCTGCTGCTACAAACGACTCGTCCGCCTCACCACATAGGACACGGTCTAAGAGGCTTTTGCCACTTGCTGTGCTTCGTCGCGTGAGGACCTCTGCACCGCAGAACTGCAGGCCCAGGCATTCCGCAAACTGGACTCACCTGCCGTAGCTGGGACGCGGTCGCCAGGTGCGGATCTCCAGGTGGGTGATGCGGGCGCTGGGGTGGATGCGGCCGGTTTCGACGAGCCATTGGTGGACGGCTGCGGTGACGTCGCCGCCGGCGGCGTCTACGCGGCGGGCGATGTCGATGGCGTCGAAGCCGCCGGTGGCTGCGGAGCCGTAGGAGCGTTCTTCGCTGTGGTCGGCGCGTTGGATGACGTCGCGGCGTACCCCGGGTGAGTCGGCGCGGCTGCCGGAGGTGTGGAGGTATCCGCTTTTCGGCATGCGGATGGTGAAGGCCAGGCGGAGGCGGAGGCGGGCGGCTTCGGCGATCAGGGGGCGCAGTGGGGCGGAGCCGGAGGCGATGGCTGCTGCGCCGGCGCGGCCGGTGCCGGAGCCTGCGGGGGTGATGAGGACAGCTTTTCCGCGTACTCGAGCTCGGGCTCCGCTGCGGGTGGTGCGGCGGGTGATGTGGCCGGCGGCCAGGGCGGTGAGTTCGCTGATGTCGGTGATGCCGTCTTCTTGGACGGCGTGGAGGACGTGGCGCAGGGCGGGGACGAAGGCGGCTCCTTTGCCGCGGGTGTGGAACTGGGAGACCAGGGAGGGGTCGCGGTTCAGGATGCGGGCGATGTCGCGTTTGGTGTAGTCGGCGGCGGTGAGTTGGTCGGTCAGACGGGCGGCTTCGTTGAGCTGGCGTGGGCGGTGACGCGGCGGCATCAGGCGCCGCCGGTCGGTGCAGCGGTGGTGAGGTGGGTGCGGCCGGCGTCGCGGAGGGTGAGCAGGGTGTCTTCGCTGGTGGGTGCGGGGATGGGGCCGCTGAGGTGGCCTTTGGTGAGGTAGTCGCCGGGCTGGCCGTGGTGGGGCCAGTTCTGGGGTTGGGTGAGGTAGAGGGCGTCCGTGCGGAAGGCGACGACGGTGCCGGGCGGGGTGTGCAGGGCGCCGGCGTGGGTGTTCTCGTCGCGGTGGCGCTGGGTGAGGAGGGCGGCGCGGGCGGCGGACCAGACGCCGGCGGCCCATTCGGGGTGGGCGTAGGGGTCGCGGGTGAAGCCGGTGGGGCGCTGCCAGGTGATGGTGTGCTCGTCGAAGCCGATGATTTCGGCGTCGGGGGGGATGTCGCGTTCGAGGTGGCGGGGGGTGGTGCCGGTGACAGTTCGGGGGCGTTGGGCGAAGGCGCCGATGCCGTACAGGAGGATGGCGCGCACCGCTCGGGCAGCGAGGTGGGCGGCGGTGCGCTGCTGGGTGTGACCGTGGAGGTCAGCTTGAGCGCTCAGACGGCTCCAGCAGTCTTTGAGTTTTTTGGCCCAGTCGTCGAGGGGTTTGCCGTCGTCGAAGAGCAGTCCGTCGAGGATTTCGATTTTCCAGGGCTGGAGGGGGTTGGTCAGGGCGGTGTGGATTTCGGGGCCGCCGGCCCAGGTGGTGAAGGTCTGGCCGGGAGCGGCCGGGTAGTGCCAGTTACGTTCGCCGGCGGCTGGGGCTGGGAGGAGGCCGACGTGGTTCCAGGTGTCGGGGACGGTGGCGCGGATGTGCCAGTGGCCGCAGCCGAAGAGGGCTTTGGTCTGCTGTTTTTCGCTCCAGGAGGCGAAGGTGGCCGCGGTGATGCGGCGGGGGGTGCCGACGCCGGATTTCCAGGTGTGTTTGGCGTAGGCGAAGGTGCGGTCGTATTCGACGAGGGCGGGCAGCTGGTCGGGGACGCGGGGTGGGGTGATCAGTTCGGTGCGGCCCTGGCCGGCGGTGGCGTGCAGCAGGCCGCGCAGTTCCTCGGTGAGAACGGGGTAGCCGTCGGCGTATGCCCCACGGGTGGGGATAGTGCGCGACCACAGGTCGCGGCCGGTCTGCGAGGGCGAGCCCATGATCACGGCATCGGGCCAGTGGGTGCGCAGCGCCTGCCACAGCAGCACGAAGGCGTCGCGGACGGTGTCGGGGTCGGCGCCAGCGGCATCGAACCACTCCCCCACCGAGCGGATCTCTACGTGTTGCTCGCCGGTTTCACGGCGGTAGCGGCCGACGGGGTTGCGGGGGTGGACGAAGTGTCCGGCCATGCGGTCCTTGCCGCGGCCGGTATCAGTCATCCAGCCGGGCGTGGGGGCGTTCAGCCAGGCGGCGACGGCGTCTTTGAGGTAGGGGTGGCGTTCGGCATCGGTGTGCCAGGGGTCGCCGGCGGTGATGTAGATGCGCTCCACGCCGTCGGGGACGGCGTGGAAGACCTGGGTGAGGATCTCGGCGACGGAGGCGGTGGTCAGGGCCAGTTGGTGGGTCTGGTCGCGGTGGACGAGGATGCCGCTGGCCGTATCGAGGAAGGCGGTGGTGCGGGCCTGCTGGGTGAAGTTCGGCCGCGTCGACGCCAGGTTCGCCGTGTGGGAGAACCAGCGGTCGCCTTCGGCGCCTTCAGGGATCGACGGCAGGGTGCGCTGCTCCTCCCCCGATCGGATCGGGGCGGCGGCGGGCGGCGGGCCGGCCTCCGGCGGCGCGGGATGAGGGCGGGGTGCTGCCGGTTCGTCGGTGATGGTTTCGGCATCGTCCGGGGTTTCCGCGGCGCCGGTCGGCCTGTCGTTGCCGGCTGGAGCAGTGGGGGTGGTCGGCTCCGGGGCGGCGGTCAGTGTCTCGGGGGCCAGTGCCGGGGCCAGAGTGACGATGTCGGCCACGCTCAGTCCTGCCGCGGGGGCGATCCGCTCCGCCTTGGCCTGCTGATGGGACGCGAGCGCGGTGATCTGCTTGTCCCGCTCGGCCTCGAGTTTCGCCAGCGCCGTCCGGGCCCGTTTGATCTCGTCGCGCATCGCGCGGAGTTCGGTGAGCTTGGTGGTGTAGGTCTTCGCGTCCATCACGAATCCTCGTCCGTCGTGCGGCGGGTGGTCACGTAGGCGATGGCGCCCCCGGAAGCCGAGGGCAGCCGGGTGCCGAGCAGCAGGTCGGCGAGCTCGCGGTCACCGTCTGCCGGTGCGGTGATGCGGATCGCCGGAGCAGCCAGGTCGGTGACATAGCCGGCCAGGGCTGCTTCGGGGAACGCGTGGCGGCCGTGGTCGTTCTTCGTCCAGGTCTGGAGTCCGGTCAGGACTGCCACGACGTAGCCGGACAGCGTCACCGGCAGCACTCCCCCGGCAGCGACACTGGCCGCGTCACAACGCCACCAGCCCCGCAAGGCCCTCAGCAGTTCCTCGGGCGAGAGGTGCGGGGAGAAGCCGATCCAGTCCCGGTCGTCCTCCCGGACACGCTGGGCCACGTCGACCCGCAGGACAGCTATCTCCTTGACCGGGAGTTGCTCCAGCGGAGCCGGGGTCCGCTGCTGCAGCGCTTGGACCACGTTCAGCGGCACCACCGTGCGCACACCACGCTGCGACAAGCCCGGCAGCAGGTCCGCGTGGACCAGCCGGCGGAAGGTAGTGATGGCACAGCCCAGCTCCGCCGCCGCCTGACCCGTCGTCAACAGCACCCGCCACCACCTCAAGCGTACTCAGATATCTGATCAGGCATGTAGGTTAGCGGATCTGCAGCGTCCGTCAAAGGGCTTCGCCGAACGTGGTGCTTCGCGCCTGGTCGGCAGCCGGCCCCTGGGCCTTGATCTTGACCAGGCGGGTGTTGATGGCGTTTTCATTGCGGCCGAACTCCTCCACCAGGGTCACCAGTCCGGCACCTTGGGCACTGCGCAGAGCGAGCTGGTCTTCCTCCTCCGGCGTCCAGCGCTTGTGAGAGTTGCGGTGGACCAGACGCTTCTCTTCGAAGGTGTAGGCCTTGGGCGGCTCGGGTTGCGTTGGCGTGCGCGGCGCGGGCACCAGGTCAGCAGGGCTCGGGGCGAGGTTGAGGCTGTAGAGCTTCCAGCGGATGGACGCCTCCGTACGGCCGAGCTTCTCGCCGATTTCTCGCGGGCTCTTGCCTGCGCGGTGATGCTCGCGAAGATCGTCGCAGTCCTGCAGGGTCCACTCCCGTCCCGGACGGGTGGCGGCGACGGGTACGGAAGGAGCGGCGGGGACGGCTGTGCGTCCGAGAGCGGTCGCAGCGGCGAGAAGCCGGCTGACCTCTGTCAGATCACTGGTATCGAGTTCGCCGGTGAGTTCGCCGTGGATGACGCCGTCGGGCGTGCAGACCATGACGGTGACGTCCATGCGTCCCTCCCCGATGAGGTCGGCGGTGAGGCGGTATCGACGCTGTGCGTCACCGATCTCCATGCTGACTGTGGGGGTATCGGGGGGCGGGGCGTCGGCATGGGATTGAGCCGCATCGTGTGGGCAGGGCTGGTAGGCGGCAGACAGCAGCTCGTGGACGTGCCAGGTGGCCAGGAAGGTGCCGCCGTTGTCGAGTCGGTAGATGGTCTGGCTTGCCTCCAGGTCGCATGAGGCGTACAGGACCTCAAGTTGCTGGCCGTCGAAGTGGCCGGGATCTCGCCCTGGAGGGGTGGGCGGGAGGGTGAGGGTGCCGCGGCCGGGCTGGTCGAGGGTGGCAGCGTCCGGGTCTGCGTGCCAGGTGCCGTGTTCGTCGCGGAAGGCGTAGATCAGCATGGCCGGGTCTTTCGTGTGCAGTGGTGACTTGGGTGGTTCAGTAGCGGAATTCGACGGAGTTGAGCTCGGTGATGGCTACGGCGGCCTGAGTTTGGTGGGGGCCGAGTCGTTGGAAGAAGTAGGCGGCGCCGATCGCGTCGCCGAGGATGCGGCGCAGTTCGTCGTCGGAGGCCTCGCGGTGGCGGGCGGCGAAGAGTTCGGCGGCGTGCTCTGGGAGTAGCTGGGGTGCCAGGAAGCGCAGTCGGCTGTCGTCGGAGGAGCCGCGTGCTGCGCTGAAGCCGAATCGGGCGCGGAAGCGGACGACGATGTGGGCGCGCTTGGCTACGAGGGTCTCGTGGAGGTTTTGGCGCTCCTGGAACTGCCAGATGCGGCGCACCTCGCGGTCGATGCGGGCGTGCAGGTCGTGGGTGAAGCCGGTGAGCGTGTCCTGCGGTTCGAGGTGCAGCCGCTGGGCGGTCTGGGCGGTGCCGAGTTGGGAGGTGAGGTAGCCCAGGCGTGCGGCATATGTCCGTGGCGGGGGCTTGGTCCAGTGCCGCTGGTCGGCGATGTCGAGGGCTTCGCTGACGGATTGCGTGTGGGTGTTCTTGCTGGCCATAAGGGTTACTTCACCCTATTTAAAAATACTTTGAGTTTTATGAGTTATTTTCTGGCCTGTGTTGTGGTAGATGAATCCCTTCGGCCGGTTGGTGTGACTGTTCAGGGGAGGGTGCTGTGGGTCCGTCGGGGACGCTGCCTTTGCAGGTGCCGTTGGTGGCGGGTGAGTCGGTGGCTTCGTTCATCGGGCGGCTGGCGGCCGCGAACGGCCTGCGGGCGGCGGATGTGCTGGGGTATGTGGGCGGAGCGCGGCGTGAGGTCGACCCGCAGGCGGTGGAGATCCGTCTCGGGGCTGCGGCTCTGGAGGCGTTGGCGGTCTTGGCGGGCCGGTCGGTGGAGCAGTTGCGCCGCGTGCTGCCCACAACGGGGCGGGCCGGCGGCCATCCGGTACGCGTTGTGGCGTGGACTCGGGGGCAGGGTGTGCTGCAGCAGTGCTGCATCTGCTCCCGGGCACGGCGCGATGCTGCGCCGGCATGGCTGGTGTCTGCTCAGCAGTTCGACGTATGTGTGCGGCATGGCCGCTGGTTGGGTTGTGCGGGCAGTCGGTCGCAGCTGAGCCTGGCGGAGCTTCCCGAGGTAGTTGATGCGCATGAACGGCGCCTTCGTTTCGAGCGCCGGGTGGGGCCGTACGGGCATGCTCTGCTGGCCGATGCGTTTCAAGTGGCCGTGTACTGGTGGCAGTGCGGCCAGATGGCTGCGTCGGGCCGTTGGGCGCGGCGTGAGGCGGCGCTGGGGCTGACACGGCGGCGGCTGTGGGCGGTGCCGATCGTGGTGTATCCGGAGGTCGTGACGGTGGCGGAGGCGATGGCGGTCCGGGAGCGGCAGCGTTGTTACGGCCGGGGGTTCGACGGGCAGACGACGCGCTGGCACACGGGGCGCTGGGCGCAGTGGGTGGGCGAGCGTCTCAGGTTGTCCGAGGAACTCGCGGCAGGGGGTGAGCGGGCGCTGAACCTGTGGTTGATGGCGCATCGCAACAGCACACCGGTGGTGGCACGCCTTGCCGGAGAGCCTCCGCCGCCAGGGTACCGGGAGCAGCAGATGCAGCCGTTGGAGCCACACCGGCATCTGTCCGGGGGACGGTGGGAGGAGGTGTCGTGCCTGCCGTGGCGGCTGGGTGAGCCGATGACGAGTGTGACCTGGCCGGGCGAGGGGTTCCCGGCTTAGAACAGCTGCCAGGTGTCGTCCGGCCGGGGCGGAGGCGGGGAGTCGTGGTGATCGCACGGTGCAGGGTCCATGGAGGTGTCAGGGAAGACTGCTGCGGGGTCTTTGATCCAGCTGGCCGGGTTGATTCCGGTCTCCGTCAGGTGCACGGCCCAGTCCATGTCGGCCGAGCCTTCGAGTTTGACGTGGCCGAAGCGTGGTCCGAAGGTGAAGCTGGCCGGGATGCCAGCAGGCGGACTTTGCGGGGGGACGAGATCGAACGGGATGGGCTGGGCTGCGGGGTAGATGACACAGTCGGACAGCACTGCCAGCGGATAGCGGCCTGTCGATCTCGCCAGGATGTGCATTTTGCGGTGCAGTTGTACCCGTGCCGTGGCGATGATCGCGGATCTGATGTCCGGTCGCCAGGTGACGCGGCTCAGCGCCGGCCAGCGCTCGTATGGGTCGCGGTCGACGTCGGTGGGGCCTTCGGCCATCTTCCCGATGCCGCCGTTGGCGGTGGCCTTGATGACCCGCAGCAGGTCCCAGTCTGCAGGGTTGCCCTCGGCCAGGGCGCGATCCCACGCCAGGAAGTACTCCTGGCCGGTCAGATCCGGCTCGATGCCCAGGCGTCGCAGCACCGTGTAGTAGGCCTCGCGCAGACGGGCGTTCCAGTTCTCCAGGTAGCAGCCGCCGGTGCCTCGCCGCAGGTATGCCTTGATCGGCTGGACGGTGGCCCCGAGGACATCCTGGGCGTGGTTGACGGTGGGGGTTGTGTACCAGGCGGGGCCGGTGGGGGGTAGGCCGCTGGCGGTGAAGGGAGAGGGCAGCCGCGGGTCGGTGGGGATACCGGAAAGGTCGACGTACCAGCAGCCGGGGAGGTTTTTGTCGAAGTCGGGCCGGATCTCAGGGGTGCTGCTGGTGGGGCCGTAGCCGACCTTGAGCCGGCATGCGGCGTTGGTGAAGGCCATGTTGACGTCGAGCCCGACGACATACGCGAAGGCGTTGCGTTCCTCCGCGGTGGGCGTGCGGAACCAGTCGTATGCCTCTTCACGGACCACGTCTTCCGGGTCCCACCCCTGCGCGACCGGGTGAGCAGGCGGGGCCTCCGGGGGTGCGGGCTCGTGAGGTTCGATCAGTGCACCGCGCTGTGCGGGCTGTTTGGTACGGCCACCGGTCGTGGGGTCTTCGCCCCATTGCTTGGGTGGACGCAGGGCCGTCATCAGAGCCTCGCCGCTGGTGGCGGTGGAGCCCTGCGGGACGATGACCAGTTCCGCGAAGGTGTTCAGCCTCCGGGCGAGTTCGGGGGCGTCGAGGGTGTCTGCCCATCCCCAGCCGTAGTCCTCTCCCAGTGCCCCCCACGGCTGCACCGCCAGGTGAACGGTGATCTGGCCGACAGGGGGAGCAGTTCGTGCCTGCATCCAGTTCCAGGGACCGAGGCTGCGGTTACGCCGACGTGATCGCCAACCTGCCTCGTCCAACGCAGCCAGCACGGGGTGATCAGAAGGAAGCAGTCGGCTGACCGGGTCGTCCAGCCTCACAGGAAGACCAAGGCGAGCGGTCGCGGAGCGGGTCAGGACCACCAGGGGAGATTGGTGGTTGCCCTTGGCGTGCAGTCTCGTGGCTCCCAGGCCCTCGGTGTGGGTCCACACCAGCAGTTCGGAAAGGGTGTCGGGGCAAGGGCAGAGGCGATCGCGACTGAGGTGGGCAAGCAGCGTGCCGTCGATGTCGTCGACGACGGCCACCGGGCCTGCGGGGAAGCCGGTCCGCCGGCGCGGCAAGCGCAGCGGCGACCGCAGCCGAGGACTGGACTGCTGAGGAATGGACGGCTCGGTGGCACTGCAGGCGGTGCCGAAGTGCAGCCATTTCCCGCCGGGTCTGCTGGTGGTGGGCAACCCGCAGCGCTCGCACGGGCCGAGTCCCTGACCGCAACTGTCGCACCGCACGCTCGCTTCGTCCGCCGGCCAGCGCAGAGCCGCCCAGTCCGGTTCATGGACGGGAGGCAGCTTTTCCCGCATGCGATCGAGTAGGCGGGCGTAGGCGACCGTGTCGGCCTGCGCCGCGGTATACCGTCCGGCCTCCCAGGCAGCCATGACCTCGACGTCCACGCCGAGGGCATCGGCGAACCTTTCCAAAGGCACCCGCCAGAGCTTCCGCAATCGGAGTCGTTCCTCCGGAGGGGGAAGCTCAAGTAGTCGCAGGCCGTGGTCCAGTAACTCCTCGGCGGCCTTCGACAGGTCGTTCACCGGTCTGTTCCTTCCGTGTCCTCACTGCAGGGCGCGGGCAATTCGCCTGATGGACACGCCGAAAGTTGACGCCGACCGGGCACCGTCCGCCCCGGCCACATCCAGGGGGCATGGATCTTGTACCGCTCTACCGGCGCCAGCGGTGTCGCCTCCTGCCGTCAGGAGGGGCACGTCACGTACCACCGTGGTTCAGTCGCTGCTGCTGACGGAGCAGGCGCGAACTGCCGGGTGGAAGGACACTGGGGGCGTTTGTTCGGCGTGCAACAGCTCTTCCTCTGACTTCGCAGTGGCAGGCCCAAGCATCCGCTTGTCCCTGCGTCATCGAAGCGCAGCATGCCCGATCGCGGCCCGCCTTCATACGTGCAGATGAACGATTCTGCGTCGCTGAGCTGCGAAAACACACTGGCACACACACCCGTTCGAGGGGCGTGTGAATTTGGCCCGCGCTCCCTCGTTCGAGTGCGTTCGACTCAAAGTTCTTCCGTGAGCGTGTTCGAGCCCACCAAGGTGCTCGGCATGCCCCCTGGATCGATCAGGCGGGCAAGGTCCGGCTTGCATGAGGTGCTTGTGGTGGGTGATGTCGTGTGGGGTCAGATCCGCTCTCCTGCAGGGCGGCTTGTGGAGCGTCCGGTGAGCATGCTGCGCCATGAGCGCCTGGAAGAACGCAACCCGGTGTGGGAGCCCGAGCGGTATCCGGGCCGACGCGCCATCGCGACGTGGTGGCGGATGTCTGACCAGGCCCGGCACGCCGGGTGCGCAACGCTGGGCGCTGTGGATGCGGCCATTTCGCTGGAGTTCGATCCGCAGGTGACGGCATTCACCAGCTGGCCGGTGCGGCTGGGGCGGACGCGTGGCGAGGCCGGTTATGTGCCGGATTTCTTCGCGCGGCTGGATGACGGGCGCGGGCTGCTGGTGGCGTGCCGGGCCGGCGACCCTTCCACTGGCACGTGGCCGGCG
The DNA here is from genome assembly GCA_000514715.1 of Streptomyces sp. CNH099. Taxonomy (GTDB): domain Bacteria; phylum Actinomycetota; class Actinomycetes; order Streptomycetales; family Streptomycetaceae; genus Streptomyces; species Streptomyces synnematoformans. The sequence continues at coordinate 27,503 of AZWL01000048.1, forward strand.
GTGCTGGAGCTACTGCGGGCAGCTGCGGAGCAGGCTGGCTGGCAGCTGCGTGTCCATCACCGAGCAGCCGATGCGGTTGCTGCCGGCAATCGGCAACGGCTCTCGCGCTGGCGGCACGCGCGTTTTGAGGACACCGCCACGGCGTGCGTCTTGCGGCAGGTGTTCACCCGCCCGCGGCCGTTGCGCGACGGGGTGACGGCCAGTGGGCTGCCCGAGTTGCCCACGATGGCCCGGGCGCTGCATCTGGTCTGGTCCCGGAAGTTGCTTATCGACTGGGGCAGCCCGTTCGTGCCCTCCCGCTCCCTGGTGTGGGCGCCGGAAGAGGCCCGCTGATGACGACGGTGGCGGCACCGGCCCAGACACCTACGATCGCGGTCGGTCAAGTGGTGCACTGGCGCGGGGAGAGCTATCTGGTGGCGGGCTTGCAGGGTGCCAGCGTGCACCTGCTGAGCCAGCACGCCGATGGGGAGGACGCCGTCGTCCTGCTGGATGCGCTGCACCGATCACCCGGCTTCCAGGTGGTAAACCAACCGCAGGCGGTACCGGGCGTCGCCGTCTCGGATAGCCCGCCGGCGCGCCAGGGGCTGGGCGGGGCCGCGCTATTGGACGGGTTGTCGCCCAGGGCGCGTCAGGACGTTGAGTTCTGGCTGAATCACGTGCTGGAAGTACACACCGGGCTGCCGGGCTTTGCCGCTCCAGACACCGAGCCGCGTGCCTGCTACGACCCGGCGCTCACCACATTGCGGGAACGCTACGAGGCCAAGGCTGGCGAACTGCGCGCGGCCCACCATCAGGTATCGGCCGCCACTGTGGAGCGCAAGCGGCTGGCCTGGCTGGAGCAGGGGGTGTGGGGGCTGGTCGACAAGCGGCGGATGCGCCGCCCGAGCGGCCATGGCCGCGTCGACGAACGGGTCGTGGCACTGCTGCAGAAGGTGCATGAAAAGAACAAGGGCCGGTCCGTCGGGACCCGATCACGGCTGTATGAGCTGTTGAGGAGAGCGTGTGTGAGGAAGTTCAAGAAGCTGGCGAAGCAGCTGATGCCCTCGAGGGCGACGTTCTACCGGCTGCTGGTTCGGCTCGGGATCGACTGCGGCAAGGACGACGTGCGCCGAGGAAGTTCCGGCAGCCGTCCCCAGCCGCCGTTCACCCTGGCCATCGCAACGACGCCGGGCGAGCAGGTGCAGATCGACACCACCGCACTGGACGTGCTCGCCCTGGATGAAACCGGCAGAGCCATCTCGGTGGAGTTGACCGCAGCCATCGACGTGGCCAGCCGGACGATCCTCGCCGCAGTCATCCGGCCCAAATCCAGCGGTACCAAGACCGCGCCTCGCTCCCGCCGCCGCGGCGGGCGGGCCACCAAAGCCGTGGACGCCCTGTTACTCCTGGCCGAGATGTGCACCCCACAGCCGATGCGCCCGCACTGGTCGGCCAAGGCCCGCGCACAAGGATCCGGCCTGCCCTACGCCCAGTTGGTCGAGGCTGACGAGCGCATGCACGGGGCGGCGGCACGGCCGGTGATCACCCCGGAGATGATCGTCATGGACAACGGCAAGGTCTTCGCCGGCCGCGCGTTCATGGACGCCTGCGCCCAACTGGGCATCTCGGTACGCCCGGCCTGCTACAACTCCCCCACCCACAAAGCGATCATCGAACGGACCTTCGGGTCGATCAAAACCCTCTTCAGCCAGTTCATGCCCGGCTATACCGGCAAAGACCCCAGCCAACGAGGGAAGAAGGTCGCGACAGAGCGGCTGTGGCGGCTGGATCAGCTCAACGACTTCCTGCAGCAGTGGATCGCAGTGGGCTGGCAGCAGCGGCCGCACGAGGAACTACGCAATCCGTACCTGCCGTCGATGCCGCCGCGCACCCCCAACCAGATGTTCGCCGCGCACATCGCCAGCAGCGGCCACGTCCCGGTACGGCTCAACGCCGAGGACCGGCTGCGGCTACTGCCCACCGCCTGGGTGCAGGTCACCGACAAGGGACTCCGTCTGAACAACCGCACCTACGACAGCCGCGCCCTGGGCCCCTACCGCAACGCCACATCACCGTGGCCGGGCAAGGGACGGCGCTGGCCGGTGCGCTACCACCCGCACCAGCCGGAGAAGGTGTGGCTCCAGGACCACCGCGACGGCACCTGGGCGGAAGCCGACTTCGTCTACCAGCGGCTGATCGGCGACGCGTGGAGTGAACACGTGTGGGACCAGGCAACCGCCGCCCACCTGGAGACCGGCGGCAGTACCGGCGACGAGATGCCCATCGCCCGCACCGTGCGGGCACTACTCGCCCGCGCCGGCCGCGGCCCCACCCGCACCTCCAAGCCGCAGGCAGAGTCTGCGGATCGTGGAATGGACGTCGGGCAACCGCCACCCGCCGACCCCTACCAGGGCATCCCCGCTCCCGACTACCACCGCATCAGCAACCTACCGACCATGGACGTCGCCCTCGACCGCCTGAACGCGCCCTTCACCACTCGCCCAGCCACATAACTTCCCGCCGCCGACCAGGGCTGCAGTCCCCTTACCGACGAGCGGGGGGCGGCGCCGTCACCGGCCGCGCCGCCCCCCGTCCGGTCCCGTTCAGGAGAGATCGGCCATGACCGCCCCCGCCCCGCCCCATGCCAGCCACAGTCCCCGCCCGGCCACCACCCGACCGGGCTGGCAAGCCTGGCTGGACCGGGTCATCACCCCGCCCGATCTGGACACACACCCACCCACGAACTCCCCGCCAGACCCTGGGGATGTACGCATCCGCTACCACGCCACGATGCGCACCGTGCAGACCCCAGCTCTGAAGAAGGCCGTCGTAGTCGGCCGGCGGCTGTGGCTGGCCAGCAGCCCCCGCAGTGAGGGCCCGCTGCACGTGGCCATCGACGGACCGGGCGAGACCGGCATGACCACAGTCCTGCGGCAGATCGGCCGGGTCTTCGAAGGCATCATCCGCGAGCAGCTACCGCCCAGCCCCGAACGCATCCCCGTAGCCCACATCAACACCCCGCTCGCCCCGAACAGCAAGCTGGACATGTCGATCCCGTTCGCCGAGTTCTTCGGCCACCGGCACACCAAGGACCCCGAAAGCGGCCAGCGCAGCATCGACATGACCCAACCGGTCTGCCACGTCATGAAGGCCAGCGGCACCCGCCTGGTCCTGGTCGACGGCATCGACCGCCTCGACAACTCCGAGCTCAAGACCGCCTTCGACTACTTCGCCTACCTGGCTGCCGAATGCAACGTCTCCTTCGTCTACTGCGGACCCGGCTCCCGCGACCTCGTCAACGAAGCACGGCGCGGCAAGCGACCCGGGCCACCCGGCGGCGGATCCGGCGGCATCCCCACCCTCGCCGTCCTGCCCATCCCCTACAGCACCGACGACCACGAACTGTTCCACCAAGTCGTCAAAGCATTCGACCAAGATCTGCGACTGCGCCACCACACCCCTGGCGATCTATTGAAACTCGCCGCGCACCTGCACCGCCGCACCGGCGGCTACCTCAAACCGCTGTCGTACCTGATCTGCCAGGCCGCCCAGGAAGCCATCGAAACCGGCACCGAGACCATCACCAAAGAACTCCTCGACGACCAGCTGATCGGCCGCTTCGACGACGATCCCCTGCTGCTGTAGCGCCGGAACACAGTAAACCGCACCAGGTTGTCAAACCGAGGGGAAGCGGTGGAGACATGAGCACCCGGCGAGGCTCCTGCGGCACTCAGGCTCACCTGTGACCACGACGCCGGTGCTCCCAAGAGCAGCAGCGCCGCTTGATGAGGTCTGCGCAGAGCACCGCGCAGCCGCCGAGGACCGCTGACAGGGCCACAGCCGGATGGCGCCGCTACAAGGAGACCTCGCTCCACCGCATCGCAGCCCGAAGCCGGCGCCGATCCGCATCGATCAGCTGGGCATACACCGCGTGCTGCTCGTCAGTGTGCAGCTCGTGCTCGTCACGCTCGATGTGCATGGCGGCAGCCAGCTCCACCGCAATCGTCTCCGGTTCCACGCCCGCGGTGAGCAGCGCCCGCAACATGATCGCCTCGGTTGTTTCACGTTCCTCGATCAACGAGGATGCCCAGGACGCTGCCGTTCGCCAGATGTCATCGGCCTCCTGGGCGGCAAGATGCCTGACGCAGTACCGCATTGGCCCGTAGATCTCCTCGCAGCAGGCAAGGAAGGAGCACAGCTGCCAGGTGCAGCCCTGGTTCAGCCCGAGCCGAAAGCGGCACTCACCAGCCCGAACGATCAGGTCGTGGTCGGGCTGGTGGTCCTCGATGACCAGCTGCTGTGTATGGCCGTGCCCAGGAACGCAAGAATGTGGGTAGCCGAACTTATGCACCAGACGCATCACCGTGGCGTACGGGATGTGCAGCCCCAGCACCGTGGAATGGAAGCCCTCAGGCTCGCCAGCTCTCGCCGCGGAGCACGGTTTGGCAGGGCAAACACGTCCGCGGGGCTGGCTGACGCATTCCCGCAGCAATTGATCCACGGTAGTGGTGGCGGAAGCAGCAGATTCAGGCATGGTGACTCGTCTTCCTCATCAGCGTGCGTAAGGGGAGGTCGTGCCGGCGAGGCTCAGGCGAGGGGAAGGTCTCGTCCGGCACGGTTGGTGGCCATCACCGTCCGCGACAGCAGCATTGCGCTCAGACGGATGCGCCTGGCAGCACAGCATGCCCGAGCCGCGCCTGGTCCGCGTGCAACTTCCACCCAGCGCACGGGCGTCCGCTCAGCGCTGACCTGTGCACATCTCATATCAGCGGATCGGGATCTCCGCCCGTTCGAGTGAGGCGCGTGATCAGTGCGCCCCAGCGCCCTGCCGGCATCCCGCGCGGGTGGTTTCACCAGCCACGCCACGTTGCCCGATCACACGATTGAGGAGGCATGCGCGGCCGCGGCGCGCGCTCGCCCGTTCGGGTGTGTTCGACCCAAAGTGCTTTTCTGCACTGGCGCGCAGCGAGCACGGTGGAAGGCATCGAGCCCCGAACCGATCACCGCGGGGTGTTCGCTGTCGTAGTGCATGGGAGAGGGTGTCGTGATCGAGCTAGCAGGGGGTTGCCGCAGAACCGCTGCTGGAGCATCGCGGGACAGTCTGCACACGGAACGA
>AZWL01000049.1 GCA_000514715.1 Streptomyces sp. CNH099
AACGCGCTGGAGAACATCACGCTGCCCATGGACATCGCCGGCCGCAAGCCCGACCAGCAGTGGCTGCAGCGGGTCGTGGACACCGTGGGCCTGTCCGGGCGGCTCAAGCACCGCCCGAGCCAGCTCTCCGGCGGCCAGCAGCAGCGCGTCGCCGTCGCCCGCGCGCTCGCCGCCCGGCCGGAGATCATCTTCGCCGACGAGCCGACGGGCAACCTCGACTCGCGCTCCGGCGCCGAGGTCCTGGGCTTCCTGCGCAACTCCGTACGCGAGCTGGGCCAGACGGTCGTCATGGTCACCCACGACGCGGGGGCCGCGGCGTACGCGGACCGCGTCGTGTTCCTCGCCGACGGCCGCATCGTCGACGAGCTGCGCGACCCGAACGCCGAGCACATCCTCGACCTCATGAAGCGTTTCGACGCGAAGGGCCGGGTCAGCTGAGCCCCGCTCGCCGACCCCGCAGGCCGCCCGCTACCGGCTTCCCACCCGTACAGGACTGACCCCATATGCTTCGCACCGCCTTGCGCAACGTCTTCGCGCACAAGGCCCGGTTGCTCATGACCGTGCTCGCCGTCATGCTCGGCGTGGCCTTCGTCTCCGGCACCCTGGTCTTCACCTCCACCATCTCCGACGCCTACACCAAGAGTTCGGAGAAGGGCTTCGACCACGTCGACGTACGCCTCCAGCCCGACGACGACGCCGACGAGGGCCGCCCCGGCGACCCGCCCCCGCTCACCCAGGACCTGCTCGACAAGGCCGCCGCGCTGCCCGGCGTGCGGTCCGCCACCGGCAACGTCGCAGGTTTCGCCGCGATCGCCGACAAGGACGGCGACCTCGTGGGCGACGGCTGGTCCACCAACGGCGCCAACTACTACGGCGGCGACGGCGGCGAGGGGACCGACCCCCGCTACCCGATGCGCGACGGCCGCGCCCCCGCGAACGCCGGCGAGATCGCGATCGACGCCAAGACCGCCGAGCGCACCGGCTACGAGGTCGGCGACACCCCGCGGATGTCCGTCGACGGCCCCGTCCTCGAACCGGAGATCACCGGCATCTTCACCACCGACGACGGCAACGTCGCCGCCGGCGGCAGCCTCGTGCTCTTCGACACGAAGACCGCGCAGGACCTCTTCACCGAGCCCGGCGAGTACACCGAGATCGACCTCGCCGCCGCCCCCGGCACCTCCGAGAAGCAGCTGCGCGCCGCGGCACAGCGGATCCTGCCCGCCGAGACCGAGGCCCTCACCGGCACCAAGCTCGCCGACGACCAGGCCAGGGACATCGAGCGGGGCATGGAGGGGCTCCGCACCGGCATGCTCGCCTTCGCCGGCATCGCGCTCTTCGTCGGCATCTTCCTGATCGCCAACACCTTCACCATGCTCGTCGCCCAGCGCACCAAGGAGCTGGCGCTGCTGCGGGCCGTCGGCGCCAGCCGCCGCCAGGTCACCCGCTCGGTGCTCTTCGAGGCCATCGCCGTCGGCACGGCCGCGGCGCTGGTCGGACTCGCCACCGGCGTCGGCATCGGCGCCGGGCTCCGCTCGCTGATGGGCCAGTTCGGCAGCACCGTGCCCGACGGGCCGCTGATCGTCTCGCCCACGACGGTGGCCGTCTCGCTGCTCGTCGGCATCGTCGTCACCGTCCTCGCCGCCTGGCTGCCCGCCCGCCGGGCCGCGAAGATCCCGCCGGTCGCGGCGATGAGCAGCCTGCACGCCCAGGCGTCCACGCGCAGCCTCGTCGTACGCAACACCATCGGCGCGCTCATCGCGGGCGGCGGCGCGCTCATGGTCATCGCCGGCACCACCGCCGACGACGGCAAGGCGCTCATGGGCGGCGGCGCCGCGGTGCTGCTCGTCGGCATCTTCGTCCTCACCCCGCTGCTCTCCCGGCCGCTGATCGCGCTCTCCGCGCCGCTGCTGCGCACGTTCGGCGTCTCCGGCAAGCTGGCCCGCCAGAACGCCGTACGCAACCCGCGGCGCACCGCCGCCACCGCCTCCGCGCTGATGATCGGGCTCACCCTCATCACCGGCCTGACGGTGATCGCCAGCGGCATCTCCCACGCCATCGACAAGATGGCCACCGACGCCATGAAGGCCGACTACTCGGTCACCATGGCGACCTTCACCCCGCTCAACCCGGAGGTGGAGAAGAAGCTCTCCGGCCTCGACGAGGTCACCGCCTCCTCCCCGCTGCGCAACGTGCCCGCCGCGATCGGCGGCGACGAGGAGGACCTCACCGCCGTCAACGGCAAGGACGTCGACAAGCTGCTGGAACTGGACTTCGAGCAGGGCTCGTTCGACGGCCTCGCCGAGGGCGTGCCGGCCGGCGGCGGCCCCGCCAAGGCGATCGTCGACGACGACACCGCCGAGGACGAGGGCTGGCGGATGGGCGACACCGTCGCGGTGACGTACCAGGACGGCACCGAGGGCGAGCTGACCGTCTCCGGCATCTACCACGGCAACGAGATGATCAACGGCATCATGCTCGACACCTCCGTCGTCGACCCGCACCTGGACCGGATCTCGGACTTCGAGGTCTGGCTGAAGACCGAGGGCGGCGAGAGCGCGGCGATGAAGGAGAGGCTGGAGGCGGCCCTCGGCGACAACCCCGCCATCGAGGTGATGAACGAGGAGGACGTCTCCGAGGCCATCGCCGGGCTGATCACCATGATGCTCAACGTCCTCTACGCCATGCTCGGCATGGCCGTCCTCGTCGCGGTCCTCGGCGTGATCAACACCCTGGCCATGTCGGTCTTCGAACGCTCCCAGGAGATCGGCATGCTGCGCGCCATCGGCCTGGACCGGCGCGGCGTGAAGCGGATGGTCCGGCTGGAGTCGCTGGTCATCTCGCTCTTCGGCGGGGTGCTCGGCATCGGCCTCGGGGTGTTCCTCGGCTGGGCGGCCGGCGAGCTGATCTCCAGCTCGCTGGACACGTACGCGCTGGTGCTGCCGTGGGAGCGGATGGGGTACTTCCTCGCCGGCGCGGCGCTGGTGGGCATGCTGGCGGCGCTGTGGCCGGCGCGGCGGGCGACGCGGCTCAACATGCTCGCGGCCATCAAGAGCGAGTAGGCGAGTCGGAAGGGCCCGCGGAGGGATGACCCCCCGCGGGCCCTTCGCCGTGCAGTGCCGGTGCTCGGCTGGTGCGCCAGGGGTGCGCTCGTCCCCTCCTAGAGCATGTTGCGCGCGGCCCGCCTCAGGTCGTACTCGTGGATGATTGCTTTGGCGTGGCCGTACGCCAGGTTGTGCTCGCCACGGAGCCAGCTGACTTTCTCCTCGAAGCGGAGGAGACAGGGACCGTCCTCGACGGTCTGCAACCAGTCGGAGACTTCACGGCCGGTGCAGTGGGGGATGCGGGAGAGCAGGTTCCGGTGGGTTTCTGCGGAGAAGACTTGGGACATCGGCGCCTCCGGTATGCAGTCCTTCTCAGCACCGTGCCTGAGCGTGCGGCGATTGACAACCACCCGGGCGCGGGGACGCGCGATCCCCGGCCGCTACTGCCGGGTTAGGCTCGGCTCGTGCTCGACGTGCTCGACTTCGTGACCGCCGTTGACCGGATCGCCGACCGTCTGCGGGCCCTGCCGCAGAGCCGGCTGCGCGCGGGCGCCGCCGCCGAGGGGCTCGCGCTGGCACGCGAGATGTCCGTGCGGGCGCAGCGCCTGGAGGAACCGGAGCGGGTGCCCCGCGAGATGCCGGCGGCGGGGGAGTTCGCCGTGGGGGACCAGGTGGCCGTCGCGGGGCGGGACCTGGCGGAGGCGCTGCGAGCCGCGGACGACGCGGAGGGCCTCGTGGACGCGCTGGCGCTCGTGCGGGGCGTACGGCTGTGAACGGGGCGCCGCGGGGCGGCTGAGGGGCCCGTACGGCCCGTATGGGCCATGCCCGTAGGGCACGGCGGCGGGCTCAGAGGGAGGCGATGACGCGGTCCGCGAGGATGTAGACGCTCTCGCCCGCGCAGTCGAAGGTCAGCGCGAACGCCCCGCTGATCGCCGAGCCGCCGAGCAGGACCGGCTCCGCGCCGCCGTCCAGCGCCTCCGCGAGCCGCTCCGCGGTGTCGCGGTGGCCGGGGGAGAGGCAGAGGGTGGTGCCGTCGGCGAAGACGTACACGTCGAGCGTGCCCAGCGGGCCCAGGCGGACGTCGGTCAGCGGCGTGCGGCCCGAGGCCAGGTCCTCCAGCCGGTTCACGGTGCGCTCGTGGTCGGCGACGGCCGGCTGCGGGCGGAAGTCGGGGTGCGAGGGGTGCCGTCTGCGGGCGGCGGCCAGCTCGGCCGACTCGCCCTCGGCGGGCGGCGCGTCCGCGGCGGCGGCGATGTCGTCGGGCCCGGCGGTCTCCTCGCCGGCCAGCCCGTCCAGCCGCTCCAGCCGTTCCAGCCGGTCGTGGTCCAGGGGGTCGAGCAGCGGCTCGAAGCCGGCGAAGTCGGCCTGGCGCGGTATGAACACCTCGCCGCCGAAGTCGACGGGGTCGCCCGCGAAGGGGCTCGCGTCGATGCTGTCGCGGGCCTCCTGCTCGGCCCAGAACGCCCGGGCCTCGGCCAGCTCGCGCTCCCGCTCGTCGGCGAGCGCCTGGGCGACGGCGATGCGTATCTCCGCGGCCGGTACGGCCCGGGCGGCCGGCACCACGGCCTCGCCGCCCTCCCCGGCGGCCGCGGCCCGGGCCGCGGCCTCGTCCGCCGCGCGCGGCTCGGCGGCGTCGGCGTCCGTCGCGTCCGTCGTGGCTGTCGCGTCCATGGCGTCCGTCGCGGCCGGTACGGCCGCTGCGGATCCCGTGGCGGCCGCGGCCGCCGCCGGTGCCGGCTGCGCCGCCCGCTTTCCGCCGCCCCGCGCCGCGGCCTGCGCGGTCAGCTCGGCGCGCAGCCGGACGACCTCGCTGCGCAGCCCGCTCACCGCGCGTAGCACGGCGGCGCCGAGCAGGGCTGCGCCGAGCAGGGTTGCGGCGGCCAGCAGGACGGCGAAGGTGGTGGCGCTCACTGTCGGACTCCCCAATTGCTGTAGGACCCCCATGTTCTACCTCAGCCTGCCGGAGCGCAGAACCCCACCCCTAGCGGAAAATGGCATGAATAGGACGGGCCTTTGGTCCCACTGCCGCGCGCCGGGGCGCGGGACTCGTCACACGCGCCCCCTGCGTCCCCCGCGCCCGTTCCGTCACATCCGGGGGACTAGCTCAGCCTCTCCAGCACCATCGCCATCCCCTGGCCCCCGCCCACGCACATCGTCTCCAGCCCGAACTGCTTGTCGTGCCACTGCAGGGAGTTGATGAGCGTCGTCGTGATCCGCGCGCCCGTCATGCCGAAGGGGTGCCCGACGGCGATGGCGCCGCCGTTGACGTTCAGCCGGTCCAGGTCGATGCCCAGATCCCGGTACGAGGGAATGACCTGCGCGGCGAACGCCTCGTTGATCTCCACCAGGTCGATGTCGCCGATCGCCATCCCGGCCCGCGCCAGCGCCTGCCGGCTCGCCTCCACCGGGCCCAGGCCCATGATCTCCGGCGACAGCGCCGACAGGCCGGTCGAGACGATCCGGGCGAGCGGCGTGAGACCCAGCTCACGCGCCTTGGTGTCGGACATCACCACGACCGCGGCGGCGCCGTCGTTCAGCGGGCAGCAGTTGCCCGCGGTGACCAGCCCGTCGGGGCGGAACACCGGCTTCAGGCCCGCGACCCCTTCCCTCGTCACGCCGGGCCGCGGGCCGTCGTCCTTGCTGACGACGGTCCCGTCCGGGGTCGTGACGGGCGTGATCTCGCGGGCCCAGAAGCCCTCGGCGAGGGCCTTCTCGGCGAGGTTCTGCGACCGCACGCCGAACTCGTCCATGTCCTGCCGGGTGACGCCCTTGGCCCGCGCCAGGTTCTCGGCGGTCTGCCCCATGGCGATGTACACGTCCGGTACGAGGCCGTCCTCGCGCGGGTCGTGCCAGCCGCCCCCGTCGAAGGCCGAGCCGTTCTCCTGGCGCTCGGCGGTACGGGCCTCGGCCGCGGCGAAGAAGGGGTTGTGGGTGCCGGGCATGCCGTCGGAGGAGCCGTTCACGAACCGCGAGACCGTCTCCACGCCCGCCGAGACGAAGACGTCGCCCTCGCCGGCCTTGATGGCGTGGAACGCCATCCGCGTGGTCTGCAGCGACGAGGAGCAGTAGCGCGTGACGGTGCAGCCGGGGAGGTGGTCCATGCCGAGCTGTACCGCGACCACCCGGCCCAGGTTGTGCCCCTGCTCGCCGCCGGGCAGGCCGCAGCCGAGCATGAGGTCGTCGACGTCCCCGGGGTCGAGGCCCGGCACCTTGTCGAGGGCGGCCCGGACGATGCCCGCGGTCAGGTCGTCCGGACGGACGTCCTTCAGCGAGCCCTTCCCGGCGCGGCCGATCGGGGAGCGGGCGGCGGAGACGATCACGGCTTCGGGCATCACGGGCTCCCAGGGGACGCGGAGGGGCAGGGTCCTGGGGGCGAAGTTACCCGTACGTAGTGGAAGGGTCACGGCTCTCGCACTGTGACGCGGACCTCAATTTCTGAGCGCTTGCTTACCTCTCCCGGGGGAAGCGCGGTAAAAGCCTTGGGAAAGATCCTCCTGAGGTCTGGCGCGATGTCTTTGCCTACCCATTACTCTTGTCTCAAGGCCGCGCAGTGCGGCCACGGAGGAGTGAGATGAGGAGCAGCAACCCGGTCTTCACGCGACGGGGGTTCAGCCGCGAGGGCGGTTCGGCAGGCTTCAACGCGCCGTCGCAGGCCGGGGGCCCCGCTGTCGCCCAGGGCAACAACCCGTACGCCCAGTCCGGCAACCCGTACGCGCAGGCGCCGGGTGCCGCACCGCGGAACCCGTACGCACCCGCGGATCAGCAGCAGGGCGAGTGGGCGCCGCACGCGGCCCCCGCCGGCGGCCGTATGACGATGGACGACGTCGTGTCCCGTACGGGCATGACGCTCGGCCTGGTGATCGTCGCCGCCGTCGCCTCCTGGATCACCTTCGACGGCGAGAAGTCGCTCGGCCTCGGCCTGCTGGCCGCGCTCGGCGCCTTCGGCCTGGCGATGGTGCAGGCGTTCAAGCGCAAGCCCGTCCCCGCGCTCATCCTGTCGTACGCGGTGCTTGAGGGCGTCTTCCTCGGCATCATCAGCGAGTACTTCAACACCTACGTCAACGGCGCGGTCATGCAGGCCGTGCTCGGCACGATGGCGGTGTTCTTCGGTGTGCTTGTGGCGTACAAACTGCGGATCATCCGGGTCACGGCCCGGTTCCAGCGGTTCGTCATCGGCGCGGCGATCGGCTTCGTACTGCTGATGGCCGTCAACCTGTTCGCCGCGCTCATCGGCGGCGGCGACGGCATGGGCCTGCGCAGCGGTGGCCTCGGCATCCTGTTCGGCATCATCGGCGTCGTGCTCGGCGCGTGCTTCCTCGCCATGGACTTCAAGCAGGTCGAGGACGGCATCGCCTACGGCGCCCCGAAGAACGAGGCGTGGCTCGCCGCCTTCGGGCTGACCCTGACCCTGGTCTGGATCTACCTGGAGATGCTGCGCCTGGTGGCCATCCTCCAGGGTGGCGACTGACACGAATGACCGAATGGCCCGGCCGGATCCCCTCCGGCCGGGCCACCGGCATGAAAGGGGCCCGGGCGCCATGACCGACCTGAGGCGGCTGCTGCGCGGGATCGAGGTCTTCGCGGGCGACCTGCCGTCGTTCGACCCCCGGGACACCCCGGACGAGCCGGCCGCGCTCTTCGAGAGCTGGCTGCTCGCGGCCGTACGGGCGGGGGTGCGCGAGCCGCACGCGATGACCCTGTCGACGGCCGACGCGGGCGGCGACCCGTCGGCGCGGGTGCTGATCCTCAAGGACGTCGGCCCCGACGGCTGGCAGTTCGCCTCGGACGCGGGCAGCCCCAAGGGCCGGGACCTGGCTAAACGCCCGTACGCGGCGCTGACCTTCTACTGGCCGCCGCTGGCCCGCCAGGTGCGGGTGCGGGGCCCGGTCGGCACCGCGGACCCGGAGCTGAGCGCCGCCGACTTCCTCGCCCGCGGCGCCGAGGCCCGCGCCGAGGCCCTCCTCGGCCGCCAGTCCCGCCCGCTCGCGGACCCGGCGGAGCGCGACGCGGCGGTCGGCGAGTCGCTGGCGCGGGTGGCGGCGGACCCGGGTCTGGTGGCCCCGGGCTGGACGCTGTACACGGTGCGGCCGGAGACGGTCGAGTTCTGGCAGGGCGACAAGGCGCGGCGCCACACCCGGCTCGTCTACGAGCGGACGGCACCGGGCTGGCGCAAGCACATGCTCTGGCCGTGAGCGTCACTCCCGCCCGGCGGCCTTGACCGCCACCTGGTTGACGACCCACAGCCCGATGCCGATGGCCAGCAGCACGCCGGCCCGGAGGTAGACGTCCGCGGGCCGGTCCGACAGCGGGCTGGCCAGCACGCCGGCGGTGACGGCGCCCAGCACCGGGACCCACGTCGGCGCGCGGAAGTGCCGGTGGTCGACCGGGTCCCGGCGCAGCACCAGCACCGCCACGTTGACCACCGCGAACACGCACAGCAGCAGGAACGACGTGGTGTCGCCCAGGCCCTCGATCTCGCCGGTCGACACCAGCCCGACGGCCAGCGCGGTGACGAAGACGATCCCGACCACCGGCGTCCGCCGCCCCGGCAGCACCCGCGCCATCCCGCGCGGCAGCACGCGCTCGTTGGCGAGCCCGTAGCAGAGCCGCGAGGCCATCATGACGTTGATCAGCGCCGAGTTCGACACCGCGAAGAGCGCGATCAGCGCGAACAGCTTCGCCGGGAAGTCCACCCCGCTCTCGTCCACCACCAGCAGCAGCGGCCCGCTGGAGCCCGCCAGCCGTTCGTGGTCGACCATCAGCGAGGAGACGAGGGCGACGAGGATGTAGATCGTGCCGGTGATGGCCACGCCGAGGAAGATCGCCCGCGGGAAGTTGCGCACGGGGTCCTTGGTCTCCTCCGCCATGTTCACCGAGTCCTCGAACCCCACGAAGGCGAAGAACCCCAGCGCGGTCGCCCCGAGCACCCCGGTGAGCACGGCGTACCCGGTCCCGCCGGTGTCGAACTCCGTCAGCCGCGCCGGCTCGCCCTCGCCGGTCAGCACGGCCGCGACGCCGATGCCGAGGATGACGAGCAGGCCGGTCACCTCGACGACGGTCAGCACGACGTTCGTCTTCACCGACTCGGAGACGCCCCGCAGGTTGACCGAGGCGAGCACGAGGACGAACAGGATCGCGATCAGCGTCGGCGAGACGTCGACGAACTCCTGCAGATAGTCCCCGCTGAACGCCCGCGCGGCGGCGCTCGCGGACGACAGCCCCGAGCACATCACCATGAACGCGACGATGAACGTCAGGAACGGCACCCGGAACGCCTTCTGCGTGTACAGCGCCGCCCCCGCGGCCCGCGGATACTTGCCGACCAGCTCGACGTACGAGGCGGCCGTCAGCATCGCCACCACGAACCCGATCACGAACGGCAGCCACAACGCCCCGCCGATCCGCCCGGCGACGGCCCCGGTGTTGGCGTAGATGCCGGTGCCGAGGATGTCGCCGACGACGAAGAGCAGCAGCAGCTTGGGCCCGATGGCCCGCTTCAGCGGCGTACCGCCCCCGCCGGCGGACGGCGGACCGGCCGGTCCCGGTGCTGGGTGTGAAGTCTGCATGCCCCTGCGAATGCCCGGCACACGCCCCGCCAAGCGGACCCATCCCCCATCCGCCGCTCGCCGTCGGGCCGGGCAGCCGGCGCCACCGGCCGCCCGCCGGCGGGGTCAGCCCAGGGTGGTCAGGGCGGTGCTGTGGGGGCCGCCGGACTCGGTGACTATTTCGGGGAGGGTCTGGGCGGCGCGGGCCTGGGCGAAGTGGACCTCGTCGGGGGTCGTGGTGAAGCCGTGGACCGCGGGGCGGGGGAGGCTGTTGTAGGAGAACGGGTTGGAGAAGTAGTACGCGCCGGTGTCCAGGAGGGCCACGTGGTCGCCCGCCGCCAGCGGGGGGAGTTCGCGGGCGCGGGCCACCAGGTCGCCGGCGAAGCAGCACGGGCCCGCCACGTCCTGGGCGACCGGGGTGCCCGTGCCGGGGCGGCCCTGCGCGTCGTACGCGGCGACGCGGAGGGGCCAGGAGTCGGGGGCGAAGACGGTGCGTACGGCGACCTGGACGCCCGCGTGGGTGACCGCGATGGGGCGGCCGCCGGCGGACTTCGCGTACTCCACGCGCGCCAGCACCAGCCCGTTCTTCGCCAGCAGCGACCGGCCGAACTCCGTGATCAGGGCGTAGCGGCCGTCGAACAGGCCCGGGACCTCGCGACGCAGCAGGCGCGCGTAGTCGGCGAAGGACGGCGTGGTCTCGTCGGAGTCGAAGTTGACCGGCAGCCCGCCGCCGATGTCCAGCGTGGTGACCTGCCGCCGCCCGGCGGCGGCGTTGATCTCCTCCGCCAGCTCGTACGCCGCCCGCACCCCCGCCGCCATCAGCGGCAGCGGCACGCCCTGCGAGCCGGTGTGGGTGTGCAGGGCGGTGAGCCAGGGGCGGTCGAGGTAGGCGCGGACGAGCCAGTCGCGGGCGCCCTCGTCCTGGAGGGTCACGCCGAACTTCGACGTGGCGGTCGCCGTGCTCATCGCGCCGATGCTGCCGCCGCCGACCTGCGGGTTCACCCGTATGCCGACCGTCGAGCGGGTCGGCGCGGAGCGGACCAGGGCGTCGATGCGGGCCAGTTCCTCGGGGTTGTCGGCGTTGACCGCGATGCCCAGCGCCAGCGCGCCGCGCAGCTCGGCGGCGGTCTTGGCGGGGGAGTCGAGCACGGTGCGCTCCGGGGGGACGTCCGCGGCGCGGGCGAGCGCCAGCTCGCCGGGGCTGGCGACCTCGGCGCCCAGGCCCTCGTCGGCGAGCAGCCGCAGCACCGGCACCAGCGCGGCGGCCTTGACCGCGAAGGAGTGCAGCACGGGCGTCCCCGGCGCGACCACCTCGTCGAACGCGGCCCGCAGCGCGCCCGCCGACTCCCGGATGCCCGCGACGTCCAGCAGCCCGACCACCGGCTCGGCCTCCGAGACCAGGCCCCGGGCGACCGCGGCGCGTACGGCCCGGTCACGGCGGGCGGCGAGCGGGAGGTTCTGCGGCGCGGCGGCGGGCTCGTCGTAGGACATGGCCGCAGTCAATCATCCGTCCGCACATCCTGTCGTACGGCGTCCAAGCGTCGGACGCGAGGCGGTCTTGACTGAAGTGATTCAGCAGCGTCACGATGTGTTGGTATTCATTCAGAGAGGTCGAGCGCGTCTGGAGGCACGCATGGCAGGACCCCGACCCGTCCGGGCCCCGCGCGGCACCCGGCCCAGCGCCCGCGGGTGGCCGCAGGAGGCCGCCCTGCGGATGCTGCAGAACAACCTCGACCCCGAGGTCGCCGAGCACCCCGACAAGCTCGTCGTCTACGGCGGCACCGGCAGGGCCGCCCGCGACTGGGGCTCCTTCGACGCCATGGTGCGTACGCTCACGACCCTCGGCCCGGACGAGACCATGCTCGTCCAGTCCGGCCGCCCCGTCGGCGTCATGCAGACCCACGAGTGGGCGCCCCGCGTCCTCATCGCCAACAGCAACCTCGTCGGCGACTGGGCCACCTGGGAGGAGTTCCGCCGGCTGGAGGCCCTGGGGCTGACCATGTACGGCCAGATGACGGCCGGTTCGTGGATCTACATCGGCACGCAGGGCATCCTCCAGGGCACGTACGAGACCTTCGCCGCCGTCGCCGCGAAACGGTTCAACGGCACCCTCGCCGGGACCGTCACCCTCACCGCCGGCCTCGGCGGCATGGGCGGCGCCCAGCCGCTCGCCGTCACCATGAACGGCGGCGTCGCCCTCTGCGTCGAGTGCGACCCGTCGCGTATCGAGCGCCGCCTGCAGCACGGCTACCTGGACGTGCGGGCCGACAGCCCCGACCACGCCCTGCGGCTCGCCGCCGAGGCCCGCGACGCGCGCCGCCCGCTGTCCGTCGGCGTCCTCGGCAACGCCGCCGAACTGCTGCCGCGGCTGCTCGCCGAGGGCGCGCCCGTCGACATCGTCACCGACCAGACCTCCGCGCACGACCCGCTCGCGTACCTGCCCCTCGGCGTCGACTTCGCCGACATGGCCGCGTACGCCGCCGAGAAGCCCGCCGACTTCACCGCCCGCGCCCGCGAGTCGATGGCCCGGCACGTCGAGGCGATGGTCGGCTTCCAGGACGCCGGCGCCGAGGTCTTCGACTACGGCAACTCGATCCGCGGCGAGGCCAAGCTCGCCGGCTACGCCCGCGCCTTCGACTTCCCCGGCTTCGTACCCGCCTACATCCGGCCCCTGTTCTGCGAGGGCAAGGGCCCCTTCCGCTGGGCCGCGCTCTCCGGCGACCCAAAGGACATCGCCGCCACCGACCGCGCGATCCTCGACCTCTTCCCCGAGAACGAGTCGCTGGCCCGCTGGATCCGGCTGGCCGGCGAGCGCGTCCACTTCCAGGGCCTGCCTGCCCGCATCTGCTGGCTCGGCTACGGCGAGCGCGACCGGGCCGGCGAGCGGTTCAACGACATGGTCGCGAGCGGCGAGCTTGCCGCGCCACTCGTCCTCGGCCGCGACCACCTCGACTGCGGCTCGGTGGCGTCCCCGTACCGCGAGACCGAGGGCATGCGCGACGGCTCGGACGCGATCGCGGACTGGCCGCTGCTCAACGCCATGGTCAACGTCGCCTCCGGCGCGTCCTGGGTCTCGGTCCACCACGGCGGCGGCGTCGGCATGGGCCGCTCGCTGCACGCCGGGCAGGTGACGGTCGCGGACGGCACGGCGCCGGCGGGCGAGAAGATCCGCCGGGTGCTGACCAACGACCCGGGCATGGGCGTCATCCGGCACGTCGACGCGGGCTACGAGCGGGCCGAGGAGATCGCGGCGGAGCGCGGGGTGCGCGTACCGATGCGCGAGGGCGGGGACGCCGCGGATGCGGCGGCCGCGACCCCGCGCGAAGGCGGGCCCGCGTGAGCGCGTCCTCCTTCCAGGAGATGTGGCGCGACCTCAAGCCCCTCGGGCGGCACGCGCCCACCGGCGGCTACCGCCGCTTCGCGTGGACGGCCGCCGACGCCGACTGCCGGGCCTGGTTCCGCGCGCAGGCGGAGGCGCGCGGGCTCGCGTACGAGACCGACCGCAACGGCAACCAGTGGGCCTGGCTCGGCGACCCGGCAGCCAGCGGCGCCGTCGTCACCGGCTCCCACCTCGACTCCGTCCCCGACGGCGGCGCCTTCGACGGCCCCCTCGGCGTCGTCTCCGCCTTCGCCGCCCTCGACGAGCTGCGCGCCCGCGGCGCCCGTCCCGCGCGCCCCCTCGGCGTCGTCAACTTCGCCGACGAGGAGGGCGCCCGCTTCGGCCTGGCCTGCGTCGGCTCGCGGCTCACCGCCGGGCAGCTGTCCACCGACGCCGCCCGCGAGCTGCGCGACGCCGACGGCGTCACCCTGCCGCAGGCGATGGAGCGCGCCGGCCACGACCCCGACGCGCTCGGGCCCGACCCCGGGCGGCTGGCGCGCATCGGCGCCTTCGTCGAGCTGCACGTCGAGCAGGGTGTGGCGCTCGCCGGTACGGACCACGCCGTGGGCGTGGCGTCCGCGATCTGGCCGCACGGCCGCTGGCGGTTCGACTTCCGCGGCGAGGCCAACCACGCGGGCACCACCCGTATGGAGGACCGCCACGACCCGATGCTGACGTACGCCCACACCGTCCTGTCCGCCCGCAAGAAGGCCGCGCAGGCCGGCGCCCGCGCGACCTTCGGCAAGGTCGCCGTCGAGCCCAACGGCGTCAACGCCATCCCCGCGCTCGTCCGCGGCTGGCTCGACTCGCGCGCCGCCGACGAGGAGGCCCTGCACACCCTGGTCGCCGCCGTCGAGCAGGCCGCCCGGGAGCGCGCCGCCCGGGACGGCACCGCGCTGGAGGTGACCCGCGAGTCGCTGACGCCCGTCGTCGACTTCGACCACACCCTGCGCGACCGCCTCGCCGCGCGCCTGGGCGGCGCGCCCCTGCTCCCCACCGGGGCGGGACACGACGCCGGGATCCTGTCCGGCGCGGTGCCGGCGGCCATGCTGTACGTACGCAACCCGACGGGCGTCTCGCACGCGCCGGCCGAGTCGGCGGCGGAGGACGACTGCGCGGCGGGTGTACGGGCGCTGGCGGACGTGCTGGCGGACCTGGCGGGCGAAGAGGACGAGGACGAGGCCGCACGGGCGCAACGGGCGCAACGGACTGAACGGACGGAAGGGGCCGCGTGACGGCGTACTGGGCGGAGCAGGCGTGGGTCGGCGGCGTCGTCGAACCCGGCGTCGTCCTGGAGACCGAGGCGTCCGGGCGGCTCGCCGCGGTACGGACCGGGACCGAGGCCCCGCCGCCCGGCGCCGCCGTCCTGCGCGGCCTCACCCTCCCCGGCCTGGCGAACGCCCACAGCCACGCCTTCCACCGCGCCCTGCGCGGCACCGTCCAGGTCGGCTCCGGCACGTTCTGGACGTGGCGCGAGGTGATGTACGGCGTCGCCGACCGGCTCACCCCCGAGACGTACTACGACCTCGCCCGCGCCGTCTACGCCGAGATGGCGCTCGCCGGGATCACCTGCGTCGGCGAGTTCCACTACGTCCACCACGCCCCGGGCGGCACCCGCTACGACGACCCCAACGCCATGGGCCACGCGCTGATCGCCGCCGCGGCGGCGGCCGGCATCCGGCTGACCCTCCTCGACACCGCCTACCTCGCCGCCGGCTTCGGCCGGGCGCCGGGCCGGCAGCAGCGCCGCTTCAGCGACGGCGACGCCGAGGCGTGGGGCGAACGCGCCGCCGCCCTCCGCCCCGACCCCGCCGACGCTCCCGGCGGCCCTCCCGGCGGCACCGTGCGCATCGGCGCCGCCGTCCACTCCGTACGCGCCGTCCCCGCCGCCCAGCTCGCCACCGTCGCCCGCTGGGCCGCCGACCGCCGCGCCCCCCTGCACGTCCACCTCTCCGAGCAGCCCGCCGAGAACGAGGCGTGCTCCGCCGCCCACGGCGTCACCCCGACCCGCCTCCTCGACGACCACGGCGTCCTCGGCCGCCGCACCACCGCCGTCCACGCCACCCACCTCACCGGCGACGACGTCGCCATCCTCGGCCGCACCGGCACCGGCGTCTGCATGTGCCCCACCACGGAACGCGACCTCGCCGACGGCATCGGCCCGGCCAGGGCCGTGGCGCGGGCGGGCAGTCCGCTGTCGCTGGGCAGCGACAGCCACGCCGTCGTGGACCTCTTCGAGGAGGCGCGGGCGATGGAGCTGAACGAGCGGCTGCACACCCGCCGCCGCGGCCACTGGACCGCCCACCAGCTGCTGCGCGCCGCCACCGAAGGCGGCTACGCCGCCCTCGGCTGGGACGCGCCGGCCCGGCTGGAGGCGGGCGGGTTCGCGGACTTCACCACGGTCGCGCTGGACAGCGTGCGCACCGCGGGCGCCATGCCGCGGCTCGGCGCGGAGACGGCGGTGTTCGCGGCGACGGCGGCGGACGTGCGGCACACGGTGGTGGGGGGCCGGCACGTCGTACGGGACGGGGTGCACGCGCTCGTGGAGGACGTGCCCGGGGCGCTGTCGGCGGCGATCGGGGCGCTCCGCGGCTGACCCGCAGCCGCGCCCCGGCATCCCTCCCCGTATCCCATCGACCGAGGACAGGACATGACCGCCAGCCCCACCGCCACCGCCCTCGTCAACATCGGCAGCCTCGTCACCAACGACCCCGCCCTCGGCGAGGGCCCGCTCGGCGTGGTGGAGAACGCGGCCGTCGTCTTCGAGGGCGACCGGGTGGCCTGGGCCGGCGCGACCGACGCGGCGCCGGCCGCGGACGCGTCGTACGACGCGGCGGGCCGGGCGCTGCTCCCGGGCTTCGTCGACTCGCACTCGCACCTCGTCTTCGCCGGCGACCGCACCCGCGAGTTCCACGCCCGCATGTCCGGCCGCCCCGCTGCGTCCTATCAAAAACGTGGGGCGGGCGGCATCCGCACCACCGTCGCCGCCACCCGCGCCGCCACCGACGAGGAACTGGCCGCGAACCTCGCGCGCTTCGTCCGGGAGATGCTCCGGCAGGGCACGACGACGGTGGAGACCAAGTCCGGCTACGGCCTGACGGCGGCGGACGAGGCGCGGGCGCTGCGGCTGGCGGCGGGGCAGGTGCACGAGGTGACGTACCTCGGTGCCCATGTCGTCCCGCCGGAGTACGAGGACGATCCGGGCGGGTACGTCGACCTGGTCACCGGCGAGATGCTGGACGCCTGCGCGCCCCACGCGCGCTGGATCGACGTCTTCTGCGAGCAGGGCGCGTTCGACGGCGACCAGGCGCGGGCGATCCTCGCGGCCGGCAAGGCCCGCGGCCTGACCCCGCGGGTGCACGCGGGCCAGCTGTCGTACGGGCCGGGGGTGCAGCTGGCCGTCGAGCTGGAGGCGGCGTCGGCGGACCACCTGACGCATCTGACCGACGCGGACGTGGACGCGCTGGCGTCGGGGGTGACGGTGGCGACGTTCCTGCCGGGCTGCGAGTTCTCCACCCGGGCGGTGTACCCGGACGTGCGGCGGGTGCTGGACGCGGGCGCGACGGTGGCGCTGTCGACGGACTGCAACCCGGGCTCCTCGTTCACCAGCTCCATGCCGTTCTGCGTGGCGGTCGCCGTACGGGAGATGGGGATGACGCCGGACGAGGCCGTGTGGGCGGCGACGGCGGGCGGGGCGGCGGCGCTGCGGCGCACGGACGTGGGGCGCCTGGCGCCGGGCGCGCGGGCGGACGCGGCGCTGCTGGACGCCCCGAGCCACGTGCACCTGGCGTACCGGCCGGGGGTGCCGCTGGTGGCGGAGGTGTGGCAGCGGGGCGTACGGGTGCCGGGGTACCGTGCGGTCGGCGGTTGAGGTGGACCGGGCCGGTCGGCGACGCGGGGACCGTACGGTCGACGACCGAGGCGGACCGGGCGGGTCGGCAACCGCCCGGCGCGGTCAGCAACCGGCGGTGACGTCCGGGTCCGCCGTGGGGCCCGCCGTGAGATGGTCCACCGCCGCGCGCTCCGCGCACTCGTTGCCGAAGCCCACCAGCCCGTGCCGCCGCCCCGGGACCGTCAGCAGCGGCGCCCGGAACCGCATCGCCACCCGCTCCGCGCCCGCCGCCGGCGTGCGGATGTCGTGCTCGCTGTTGACCAGCAGCAGGTCCGCCGCGTTGGCCGGGTCACCGGCCGCCGGGCGGACCGCGCCCAGCGGCTCGCCGCGGCCCGGCCAGTGGACGCAGGGCGCGTAGTCGCGCGCGACCGTCCGCGTGCGCCACCGCGCCTCGTCGGCGTCGTCCAGCTCCCGCAGCAGCGCCCGCAGGTTGCCCGGCCACCGGAAGTCCGTGCAGTGCACCCCCAGGAACAGCGCCAGCGGCGGCGGCCCGGGGTCCAGCTCGTCGAACGCCGCCCGCACGTCCGGCGGCACCTCCCTCGGGAGGTCCCCGCCCGCCGGCTCCGGCACCTCCTCGGTATCCAGCTCCTCGCGCGAGTGCAGCGTCCTCAGTACGTAGGACGTGCCCGGCCGGTCCGGGTCGACGACCCCGTCGAACACCGCCGCGCGCACCCGCTCCGGGTGGCGGGTGACGTAGACCTGGCCGGCCACCGTGGCGTACGAGTGCAGCAGCAGGCTGATCCGCTCCTCGCCCAGCGCCCGCCGGACCCGCTCCAGGTCGGTCGCGGCGGCGCGGGAGCCGAGGCGGCCCAGCAGCGGGCCGTAGCCGATGCGGCAGGTCTCGACGTAGTCGCGGGCGGCGGCGTCGACGGCGGTGACGTCCCGGACCAGCCGGAGGCTGCGCGCGCGGCCGAGGCGGTCCAGCGCGCCGCGGGGCTCGCCGCAGTCGACGCGGTGGCTGCGGCCGGTGCCGCGGCGGTCGTAGCCGACGATGTCGAAGCGGTCGCGCAGCTCGTGCGGGTAGTCGACACCGGCGGAGACGGCCTCCTGGAGGCCGGAGAGACCGGGGCCGCCGGGCGCGAGGACGAGCGCGCCGATGCGCCGCCCGGGGTCGCGGGCGGGCAGCCGGCTCACGGCGAGGCGGAGGGTCTCGTGGCCGTCGCCGCCCACGGGGACCGGGACGCCGCGGCACTCGCGCCGCTCCATGCCCGTCAGCGGGCAGGGGGCCCACTCGTCGCCGCCGGGGTCCGGCCCGTAGGACGCGGCGCCGGTGCCCGGGGGATCGGGCTCGCCCCCGCCGCCCGGTGCTCCGCAGGCGCTCGTCCACACGAGCACCAGCGCCAGCACCGTGAGCAGGGCGGGCGCCGGGACCGGGCCGCCGGTCCGGCGCCGGGCGGGGGCCGTGGGGCGATCCATGGTGCGATCATGGCACCAACGGCCGGGAAACCCGGGGAGGCCGCCCCTCGGGCGGCTCCCGGACGGCCCCCGGCGCCCCGCCGGAGGCCGGGGCCCCGCTTACTCGTCGATCATCAGCCCCTTGCGCAGCCGCACCAGCGTCCGCGACAGCAGCCGGGAGACGTGCATCTGCGAGATGCCCAGCTCCTCGCCGATCTCCGACTGGGTCATGTTGGCCACGAACCGCAGCGACAGGATCTTCCGGTCGCGCGGCGCCAGCTCCGCTATCAGCGGCTTGAGGGACTCGACGTACTCGATGCCCTCAAGGCCGTGGTCCTCGTAGCCGATGCGGTCGGTGAGGGCGCTCTCGGAGTCGTCCTCCTCGGGCTGCGCGTCCAGCGAGCTGGCGGTGTAGGCGTTCGAGGCGGCCATGCCCTCGACGACCTCGTCCCGGTCGATGTCCAGCCGCTCGGCCAGCTCGTCGACCGTGGGGGCGCGGTCGAGCAGCTGGGACAGCTCGTCGCCGGCCTTCGCCAGGTCGAGGCGCAGCTCCTGCAGCCGCCGCGGGACGCGTACGGACCAGGAGGTGTCCCGGAAGAAGCGCTTGATCTCGCCGATGATCGTCGGCATCGCGAAGGTGGGGAACTCCACCCCGCGGGCGGGTTCGAAGCGGTCGATCGCCTTGATGAGCCCGATGGTGCCCACCTGGATGATGTCCTCCATCGGCTCGCTGCGCGAGCGGAACCGGGAGGCGGCGAACTTGACCAGCGCCAGGTTGAGTTCGATCAGGGTGTTGCGGACGTACGAGTACTCGTGGGTGCCCTCTTCGAGGGTGCCGAGCCGGTCGAAGAGCGTCTTCGACATGGCCCGCGCGTCGGCGGGGGCGATCTCGTCGAAGGCGATGCCCTCCAACTCGTCGAGGCTCCCCGTGAAGGCGATCGCGGACTCGGTGGCCTCGTCATCGGGGACGGGGAGCCCGGCGGTGTCCGCGCCGTCGTGCTCTGTGTGGTCGTCGCCGTGCTCGGCATGGGGTCTTGCCGGCGGCGTGCTGGCCGCGGCGTCGAGCCGGGGTGACATTTGTCCTCCATCGTTCTCGGCATTCGGCTGCCGATGCCATCTCTTTCTGTTTACGGTCTGCGGCGCCTCCCGAAGCCACGTGTTGCGGTTCTCCTACTCCCTACCGGCTTATCCCCTCCGGTGCAAGAATCGTGTGTCCATATTTGCCCTATTTTGTTAGCTGTTCGGGTGCCGAACATGTGACCAAAGGCGTAGGGTCGGTGCTGCATCGCACGACAGCTCGAAGGTCAGGAGACAAGCGCGCATGGACGCCGGAACCGCCGGAAGCCCGAGCCGCGGCCGACTGCACGTCGACGTGCGGGTCCATGGCGGGAGTGCCGTCCTCACGCCGTCGGGCGAGTTGGATTACCACACCGCCGAGGTGCTGCGGGAACCGCTGGAACGATGCATCGCCGGCGGCCGCAGCCGGCTCGTACTCGACTGCTCCCGCCTGGAGTTCTGCGACTCCACCGGGCTGAACGTGCTCCTCGGCGCCCGCCTCAAGGCCGAGGCCGGCGGCGGCGGCGTGCACCTCGCCGGCCTGCGGCCGGTCGTCGCCCGGGTCTTCGAGATCACCGGCGCGGAGGCGGTCTTCTCCCTGCACGACACCGTGGAGTCGGCCCTCGTGGAGTGACCTCCTGACCGCCGGCCGCGCGGTGGGGCCGGTGCGACAGGTGATGCGCGTCACAGCCTCCTGGGGAAACTCGGGGGTGTTTCCGCGATCTCGCAGGGCAGGAGCCCAGGCGAAAACTTCTGGAACGGGCAGGATGGCCACGAATGCGCGAACGGGCGTGCGGTTGCGCGAAGGGGGTGTCGTGAGGCGATGAGCTTCAGGTCGTTGCCGCCCGGCGTGCCGCCGTCGGAGGGCGAGGCCGGCAGCGGCGCCACCGCGCCCGCGCACCCGGCCGGCGGCCCGGCCCCGGCCGCCACCCCCGCCCCGGGCACCTCCGCTCCGGGCACCCCCGCTCCCGGCACCCCCGTCCCGGCCGGCGAGCCCGCCCCGGCCGTGCAGGTGCGCCGGCTGCGTCTCGTCGGCGCCAGCGGCATGGTGCCCCGGGCCCGCGACTTCGCCCGCCGGGCGCTGGAGGACTGGGGGTGGCTGCCCGCGGTGACCGGGGAGCAGCGCGCGGCGGCCGAGGACGTCCTCCTCGTCGTCTCGGAGCTGGTGACGAACGCCTGCCTGCACGGCGGCGGCCCGGACGAGCTGCGGCTGCGTACGGCGGGGAAGGTGCTGCGGCTGGAGGTCAGCGACTCCGGCACGGGCACGCCGGAACCGCGCACCCCGCACCGGGCCAGCAGGCCGGGCGGGCACGGGATGTTCATCGTGCAGCGGCTGTGCCTCGACTGGGGCGTGCAGCGGGAGGCGGACGCGGCGGGCAAGACGGTCTGGGCGGAGCTGTCGGCACCGGTGTAGCGCCCCGCGCACCCCGTATGCACCTGGCACGTAGCTGGCGCGCACGTCGTGACGACCCGGCCCCGGTCCCGGCCCCGTACGCCCCCCCGCCCGCCGACTGCCGCTAGCCGATCCGCTTTCGCAGCCAGCCCTCGATCTCCCCCACCACCGCCGGGTCCGCCAGCAGCCGCATCCCGTGCCCGGCACCCGGCACCACCCGCACCCGCACGTCCCCCGCCGGCATCCCCCGCGCCCGCTCCGCCGCCGCCACCGCCTCCGAGTGGTACGCCGGCACCCAGTCCCCGGCCGAGTGCAGCAGCAGCATCGGGGCGTCGTCCCGGCCGGACGCCGCGCGCCGCGGGTCCAGCGACCGCCACGCCCGCCGGCAGGCCGGGTCCGCGGACACCTCCGGCGTGCCGTCGGGCACGCACCCCGCCAGCCGCTCCGCGCTCGCCCGCAGCCGCCGCCCCGCCGCCGTCGCCCCCGGCGCGCCGCCGTCCAGCCAGGCCCGGTACGGCAACGCCACCGGCGACAGCGCCACCGCCCCCGCGGTGCGCGCCGCCCCGGCGCCGTGCGTGGCGGCGGCCACCGCCAGCTGCCCGCCCGCCGACGAGCCGAGCACCGCGACCCGGGCCGGGTCCACGGCGTAGGCGGCGGCGTTGCGCCGCACCCAGCGCAGCGCCGCCAGCACGTCGTCGCGCTGGGCCGGCCAGGGCCAGCCGGGGGCCAGCCGGTAGTCGGCGTCGAAGACGGCGTAGCCGCGGCGGGCGAAGGCCCGCGCCCAGCCGGCCCAGTCGGTGTCGTAGGACCAGTAGCCGCCGTGCAGGATGACGAGCCCGCCGCGGGGCGCCTGCCGCGGGCGCCAGTGACGGTGACCTGCTGCCGCGGGTGCTTCCCGTACGACTCGACGCCGGTCCGCAGCGACCGCCCCGCCCCCGCCTCCCGCGCCCCCGGCGCCTCATGCGCCGCCTCCGCCGCCGCGCCGCCCCGCGGCGCCGTACCGGCCGGCGGCGTCAGCACCGCGGTCAGCGCCGCCGCGGACCCCAGCGCCGCGGCCGCGCACAGCCGCCGCCACCGGACCCGCACCGCAGCCATCGCACCCGCCTCTCCGCGGACCGGCCGGCCCGGTGACCTCATGGTCGCCGACGACGTCCCGCCCCGCGAACCGGCCGCACCGGGACCGGCGCACGCCTCTTCGCGGGTGCGTTCGACCCCGTACCGGGCAGGTGGGCGAACCCGACGCCACCGGCACACTCTCGGTGACGGGAGGTCTACCATCGCATCATGACCCGCGTACTGCTGGCCGAGGACGACGCGGCCATCTCGGAACCGCTGGCCCGCGCGCTCCGCCGGGAGGGCTACGAGGTGGAGGTCCGCGAGGACGGTCCCACGGCGCTCGGTGCCGGGCTCCGCGGCGGCGTCGACCTCCTCGTGCTCGACCTCGGCCTGCCCGGCATCGACGGCCTCGAGGTGTGCCGGCGGCTGCGCGCCGACGGGCACGGCTTCCCCGTGCTGGTGCTCACCGCCCGCGCGGACGAGGTGGACACCGTCGTCGGCCTCGACGCCGGCGCCGACGACTACGTCACCAAGCCCTTCCGCCTCGCCGAGCTGCTCGCCCGGGTCCGCGCCCTGCTGCGCCGCGGCGCCCCCGAGCCGCAGCAGCAGCCGGCCACCCACGGCGTACGCATCGACACCGACTCGCACCGCGCCTGGCTCGGCGACGAGGAGCTGCAGCTGACCGCGAAGGAGTTCGACCTGCTGCGGGTGCTCGTGCGCGACGCGGGCCGGGTGGTCACGCGCGAGCAGCTGATGCGCGAGGTGTGGGACACCACCTGGTGGTCGTCCACCAAGACGCTCGACATGCACATCTCCTGGCTGCGCAAGAAGCTCGGCGACGACGCCGCGAACCCCCGCTACATCGCGACCGTCCGCGGTGTGGGCTTCCGCTTCGAGAAGAGCTAGGCCGGCCCCCGGCCCCGGCAGCCATGCGCAGAAGGCTCATCAACAGCACCCTGGCGGTCGTGCTCGTCGTCATCGCCGTCTTCGGGGTCTCCCTCGTCATCGTCGAGACCCGCACCATCGAGGCCGCCGCGCACGACCGGGTGCAGTCCGAGGCCGTGCGCCTGTTCAGCGTCGTCGAGGGCAAGATCGCCGACGACGAGCGGGTGACCCGCGGGGCGCTCGCCGGCCAGGTCACCGACGGGCGGTACGCGGAGGTGGACCTGCCGGGCGGCCCGCCGCTCACGATCGGGGAACGGCCCGACGGGTCGGTGATCGAGGTCACCGAGACCGGCAGCCGGGGCGAGCGGGTCACGGTCATGGAGGCCCGCGACCGGGTCAACGAGGAGCTGGGTCAGACCCTGCTGATCATCCTGGCCGTGGCGCTGCTCGCCGTCGGCGCCGCCGTGCTGCTCGCCGTACGCCAGGCCAACCGGCTCACCGCGCCACTCACCGACCTCGCCGAGACCGCCGAGCGGCTCGGCTCCGGCGACCAGCGCACCCGCCACCGCCGCTACGGCGTCCCCGAGCTGGACCGCGTCGCCGACGTGCTGGACGCCAGCGCCGAGCGCATCGCGCGCATGCTTACCGCCGAGCGGCGGCTGGCCGCCGACGCCTCGCACCAGCTCCGTACGCCGCTGACCGCGCTGTCCATGCGGCTGGAGGAGATCGCGCTCACCGACGACCACACGACGGTCAAGGAGGAGGCGGCCGTCGCGCTCACCCAGGTCGAGCGGCTGACGGACGTGGTGCAGCGGCTGCTGACCAAGTCCCGGGACCCCAAGGCCGGCACGGGCACGGGGTTCGACCTGGACGAGGTCGTCAAGCAGCAGATCGAGGAGTGGCGGCCGGCGTACCGCGGCGAGGGGCGGGCCATCGTCCGCTCCGGCCGGACGGGGCTGCGCGCGGTGGGCACGCCGGGGGCGGTGGCACAGGTGCTCGCGACGCTGATCGAGAACGCGCTGATGCACGGCGCCGGGACCGTCGCGCTGCGCACCCGGGTCACCGGGAACCAGGCGGTCGTGGAGGTCACGGACGAGGGACCCGGCGTGCCGGCGGACCTCGGCTCCCGGGTCTTCGAGCGCACGGTCAGCGGGCGCAACTCGACGGGCCTGGGCCTCGCGGTCGCCCGCGACCTGGCGGAGGCGGACGGGGGGCGGCTGGAGCTGGTGCAGCAGCGGCCGACGACGTTCGCGCTGTTCCTCGCGCGGGAGCACGAGCACCACTGAGGGGCGTACGCACCGTCGAGGGGGGCGTGCGGGGGACGTACCGGGCGTACGGAGGCGCGCGGGGTCGTGCGGGAGCGGGGGAGGGCTCGTACGGGACGGCGGGTCTACCCCCGCGCTACGACCGCCTCTTCCTGCGCCCCGGGCTCCTCCGGCTCTCCCGGCTCCTTCGGCTCCCGCCGGCTGCCGGGGATCCGCGCCTCCCCTGCCGGGGCTATGTCACCCGGCTCACCCGCCTCCCCCGTGCCGCCCGCCGGGACGGGCCCCGCCGCGGGCACCACGCGGAACACCCAGCTGCGGTACGACCAGAAGCGGAAGAGCGAGGCGACCCCGATGCCGAGGAACTTGAAGATGTTGTTCTGCAGCGGGGTGTCCCAGTCGAACCCGTACGTGGCCACGTACAGCACGCCGTTCTCGATGACGAGCCCCGCGCTGCTGAAGACCAGGAACAGCGTGAACTCGCGCGGCGGCCGGGTCTTGTCCCGGTCGCGGTACGTGAAGTAGCGGAAGCCTATGTAGTTGAAGACGATCGCGACGGCCGTCGCGATCATGCTGCAGCGGACCACCGGCAGCTCCGTGGTGTTCCGCACGAGGTTGAAGACCGCGAGGTTGACCAGGACGCCGAGCCCCCCGACCGCGGCGAACTCGGCCACCTCGCGACTCAGGCGTCGCAGCCGCGATACCGCCGGGTGCCGTGCACTCATAAAGATTCTCAGACTCCGATGGTCGGTTCGGTCGCGTTCCCCTGGTCCTGGTCTGCCTCCGGCGTGCCGGCCCCCTCATGCTAACCGGGCCGGCGACTTCAGGGAGCGGGTCCGGACACCCCGGCAGATAGGCTGGGGGCGTGACATTCCCGGTAGTCGGCATGATCGGCGGGGGACAGCTCGCCCGGATGACCCACCAGGCAGGCATCCCCCTCGGCATCAGATTCAAGCTTCTCAGCGGTACCACCAAGGACTCCGCGGCCCTGGTGGCGGGGGACACGGTCGTCGGGGACTACCGCGATCTGGACACGCTGCGTGACTTCGCCCGCGGCTGCGACGTGATCACCTTCGACCACGAGCACGTGCCGACGGCGCACCTGCGCGCCCTTCAGGCCGAGGGCGTCGCGGTCCGGCCGGGCCCGCACGCGCTGGTGTACGCGCAGGACAAGGGCGCGATGCGGGCCCGGCTGACGGAGCTGGGCATCCCCTGCCCGCGGCACCGGATCGTGGCCGATCCGGCGGACGTGACCGCTTTCGCGCGCGAGGGGGCCCGCGAGGGGGACGGCTTCCCGGTCGTGCTGAAGACGGTGCGCGGCGGGTACGACGGCAAGGGCGTCTGGGTCGTGCGCCGCGAGGAGGACGCCGCGGTGCCGTTCCGCGCGGGCGTGCCGGTGCTGGCCGAGGAGCTGGTCGACTTCCGCCGCGAGCTGGCCGCCAACGTCGTCCGCTCGCCCAGCGGCCAGGCCGTGGCGTACCCGGTGGTGGAGTCCGTCCAGGTCGACGGCGTCTGCGACACCGTCATCGCCCCCGCGCCCGGGCTGCCGCCCGCGGCCGCGGTGCGTACGCAGCAGCTCGCGCTGCGGATCGCGAGCGAACTGGACGTCGTGGGCCACCTGGCGGTGGAGCTGTTCGAGGCCGGCGGGGACGCGGGCGAGCCCCGGATCCTCGTCAACGAGCTGGCGATGCGCCCGCACAACTCCGGCCACTGGACCCAGGACGGGGCCGTCACCTCGCAGTTCGACAACCACGTGCGCGCCGTGCTCGACCTGCCGCTCGGCGACCCGCGCCCGCGCGCGCCGTGGACGGTGATGGCGAACGTCCTCGGCGGCGACTACCCGGACATGTACCCGGCGTACCTGCACTGCATGGCCCGGGATCCCGGGCTGAAGATCCACATGTACGGCAAGGACGTGAAGCCCGGCCGCAAGGTCGGCCACGTCAACACCTACGGCGACGACCTTGCCGACGTGCGCGAACGCGCCCGCCACGCCGCCGACTACCTGCGGGGGACGATCACGGAATGAGCATCGCATGAGCACGGGAGGCCCGGAGAGCGGCCCGCTGGTCGGCATCGTCATGGGCTCCGACTCCGACTGGCCGGTGATGGAGGCCGCGGCGCAGGCCCTCGCCGAGTTCGGGATCCCGTACGAGGTCGACGTCGTCTCCGCGCACCGGATGCCGCGCGAGATGCTCGCCTACGGCGAGCAGGCCGCCGCCCGCGGCCTGCGCACCCTCATCGCCGGCGCCGGCGGCGCCGCCCACCTCCCGGGCATGCTGGCCGCCGTCACCCCGCTGCCGGTGATCGGCGTCCCGGTCCCGCTGAAGCACCTCGACGGCATGGACTCCCTGCTGTCCATCGTCCAGATGCCCGCGGGCGTCCCGGTCGCCACGGTCTCGGTCGCCGGCGCCCGCAACGCGGGCCTGCTGGCGGCCCGCATCCTGGGCGCCCACGACGGGGAGCTGCGCGACCGGATGGCGGCGTTCCAGCAGGAGCTGAACGACCTCGCGACCGAGAAGGGCCGCCGGCTGCGCACGAAGGCGGCGGACCAGGCGCCGTAACCGCCGCCGACCGCGGGCGGGCCGCACCCGGCTCCCCCCGGGCGTCGGGCAGGATCCCCCCCACCCGGACGACGCCCCCGGAGCCCCGGAGGCCGCGGTGTCCGGATAGCGTGAGCGCGTCACAGCCGCACCGCCGCGAGTGGGAGAGACGACCATGGCCGACCTGCTGGACCGGGCCCGCGCGCTCCTCGCCGAGCACCCCGTCGCCGACGGGCACAACGACCTCCCCTGGGCGCTGCGCGAGCAGGTGGCGTACGACATCGACCGCCGCGACATCGCCGTCGACCAGAGCGCGCGGCTGCACACTGACATCCCGCGGCTGCGCGCCGGCGGGGTGGGGGCGCAGTTCTGGTCCGTGTACGTGAGCACGGAGCTGGCCGGGGACGCCGCCGTCAGCGCCTGTCTGGAGCAGATCGACGTGGTGCGGCAGCTCGTCGACCGCTACCCCGGGGACCTGCGGCTGGCCACCACCGCCGACGAGGTGGCGGCGGCCCGGGCCGCCGGGCGGATCGCCTCGCTGATGGGGGCCGAGGGCGGGCACTCCATCGCGAACTCGCTCGCCACCCTGCGCGCCCTGCACCGGCTCGGCGTGCGCTACATGACGCTCACCCACAACGACAACACCGACTGGGCCGACTCCGCCACCGACGAGCCGCGGCACGGCGGGCTCACCGCCTTCGGCGAGGAGGTGGTGCGCGAGATGAACCGGGTCGGCATGCTCGTCGACCTCTCCCACGTGGCCCCGGCGACCATGCGTGACGCGCTGCGTGTCACCGAGGCGCCGGTGGTTTTTTCCCATTCATCCGCTCGTGCCGTATGTGACCACCCACGCAACATTCCTGATGATGTGCTGGAAATGCTCCCCGCCAACGGCGGTGTGGCGATGGCCACGTTCGTGCCGAAGTTCGTCCTGCCGGCCGCCGTGGCGTGGACGGCGGAGGCGGACGCGTACCTGAACGCCCGCGGCCTGGACGCGTTCGACGCGTCCGACGAAGCGGTCCGCGTGCGCCGTGCGTTCGAGGAGGCGAACCCGCGGCCGCAGGCGACGGCCGCCACCGTGGCGGACCATCTGGACCATATGCGCGAAGTGGCGGGAATCGGCCATATCGGTATCGGGGGCGACTTCGACGGCACCCCGTTCACCCCCGCCGACCTCGCCGACGTGGCCGGTTATCCGCACCTCGTCGCCGAGCTGCTGGACCGCCGTTGGTCGGAAGAAGACCTGGCCAGGCTGTTGTGGCGGAACGCGCTGCGGGTGCTGCGCGACGCCGGGGAGGTGGCCCGCGACGTGGCCGCTCGGCGCGGCCCGTCGGTCGCGACGATCGAACAGCTCGACGGCCCGGGGAAGTTCGGAAGTGACTGAAGTGACATATGTCACTCACAGAATTCTCATGTCATGAGGCAATGTGTCCGACTCCTCGGGCTTTCGGCAAGTCTCCGCCGCGGAGGGGCAATTGACGCGTTGCTCGTGATGCGGAGATCGTCTGCATGATCCCGGTGTGACGCGGGGAACGGCCGTGGCGAGTGCGCGCGGCTTGTTCTGTTTTCGGCCGTGTGTTTACGGTGCTCGCCGTGCTCGCGCCACCGATGCGGGCACCTCGTCGCCGTAACGCCGAATCCTGTCGGCGGCGACGGGCAAGCACTTCAGCTTTCACGGCAGGAGCGGGGGACCCAGGTAAGTGCCGGACTGCGCGTATGCGCGGGACGGCTTGGGGTGAAGCCATGCTCCGCATGGCCGGGCATCTCCAGCTCGAACCCGACAGCTCACCTCGCAGGCGTCGGAGAGGAGCATGTCCATGTCCGCACGCGGACGTCACCGTCGCCTGGGCCGGATAGCCCGGGGCAGCAAGGCCCTCGTCATCACCGCCGGCAGCGCCGGCGTCGCCCTCCCCCTCATCGCCGGCGGCCACGCCCAGGCCGCCTCCGTCGACACCTGGGACCGCGTCGCCCAGTGCGAGAGCGGCGGCGACTGGAGCATCAACACCGGCAACGGCTTCTACGGCGGTCTGCAGTTCGTGCAGAGCACCTGGGAGGGCTACGGCGGCACGCAGTACGCGCCGCGCGCCGACCAGGCCACCAAGGAGCAGCAGATCGAGATCGCCGAGAAGGTGCTCGCGTCGCAGGGCCCCGGCGCCTGGCCGGTCTGCTCCGTCCAGGCCGGGCTCACCCAGGGCGGCCCCGCCCCCGACCTGGCCACCGGCGGTGGCGAGGAGGCCCAGCAGGAGAGCGGGCCCGAGGCGCAGGCCGGGTCGGAGCAGCCCGCCGGGCAGAAGGCCGCGCAGCAGGAGCAGGCCCCGCAGCAGGAGCAGGCGCCGGAGAAGAAGTACGAGAAGGCCGGCACCTACACCGTCGTCTCCGGCGACACCCTGTGGGACATCGCCCGCAAGCACGGCATCGCGGGCGGCTGGCAGTCGATCTACGAGGCCAACAAGGACGTCATCGGCGGCGACCCGGACCTGATCTTCCCCGGCCAGCAGTACGACTTCGACGGCGGCGAAGAGGTCACCCTGGAGGAGCCGGAGAACGCCCCGGCCCAGCCCTCCGCCGCGCAGGAGGAGCAGCCGGCCGAGGAGCCGCAGCAGGAGCAGCCCGCCGCGGACGCCCCCGCGGGCGGCTTCTCCGCGCCGGTCGACGCCGCCCCGTCGACCCCGTACCGGGCCGCCGGCGGCTCGTGGTCCAGCGGTTACCACACCGGTGTCGACTTCTCCGTCGGCACCGGCACCCCGGTCAAGGCCGTCACCTCCGGCACCGTCGTCAAGGCCGGCAACGGCGCCGACGGCGCCGCGTACGGCATCGCCGTCGTGATCAAGCACGACGACGGGCGCTACAGCCAGTACGCCCACCTGTCGTCCGCCTCGGTGAGCGCGGGCCAGACCGTGGGCGCCGGCGAGCAGATCGGCCTGGTCGGCTCCACCGGCAACTCCACCGGCCCGCACCTGCACTTCGAGGTGCGCACCAGCCCGGACTACGGCTCGGACATCGACCCGCTCGCGTACCTGCGCGGCAACGGCGTCTCCGTCTGAGGGTCCCCCGTAGGCGCGGCGCAGCCCCCCGTTTCCGGCGGAACGGGGGGTTTCGCCTGTCTCGGTACGGGGCGGGTGGCCGGCGGCGCCGCGCCGGGCTACGCCGCCGGGCGGCCCATGGCGCGGAACGTCCAGCCCGCGGCGCGCCAGGGCGCCGGGTCGAGGGTGTTCCGGCCGTCGATCAGGTGCGGCCGGGCGACGACCGCCGCCAGGTGCCCGGGGTCGAGGTCGCGGAACTCCGGCCACTCGGTGAGGTGCAGCACGACGTCCGCGCCGCGCAGCGCGTCTTCCGCCGAGCCGGCGTAGGCCAGGGTGGGGAAGACGCGGCGGGCGTTGTCCGTCCCCTTGGGGTCGTGGACGGTGACCTGGCCGCCCTGGAGGTGGATCTGGCCGGCGACGTTGAGGGCGGGGGAGTCGCGTACGTCGTCGGAGTCGGGCTTGAACGCGGCGCCCAGCACGGCGATACGNCGGCCCAGGAAGGTGTCCCCGCAGGCCTCCCGCGCCAGCTCCACCATGTGCGCCCGGCGGCGCATGTTGATCGAGTCGACCTCACGCAGGAACGTCAGCGCCTGGTCCACCCCCAACTCCCC
>AZWL01000050.1 GCA_000514715.1 Streptomyces sp. CNH099
CAGCTGCCAGCCGTTCTTCCGGCCCACCGGGCCGAGCAAGCCGTGGATGTAGGCCCGCATCCGTCGTCGCAGGTCCACCCGCCCGAACCGGTGACCGATCCGCACCAGCAGCTCTTCCAGTTCCACCGACCAGACATCGGGCTGCACATCATCTTGCATGACCAGCACAACGCCACCGCCGCACCCGAGGTCACGAACTCGCCCTCACTGACGGCCCGTCAGCCGAGTACACTCAGAAACCCGGCCCTGACCAGCATCGATAGCGAACTACAACTGGAGTACTAGGCGGTGAGGTCGAGGAAGTCGGCGACGGGGCGGGCCTGGCGGTGGGCGGTGAGCTGTGCGCGCAGGTTGGTGCGGGTGGTGGTGCCGCGGGCGGAGTTGGTGCCGCCGAGCTGGTCGATGGCCTGCTCGGAGACTGCGGCGGCGGCGTCGATGTCGCCGAGTGCGAGGTGGGCTTCGGCCTGGCGGGTGAGGTAGAGGGCATGGGTGCGCTCGGACGTGGGGTCGAACAGGGCATGGGCCTGGGCGAAGGCGGCTTCGGCAGGGCCGGGCTGGTTCATGTCGCGGTGGCTGGACGCGCGGGCGCCCAGGATCTCCGCCCGGTCGAACCAGTAGGACCAGTCGGGATCCGCGTGGCCGCCGGCCTGGGCGAGGAGCGTTTCGGCGCGGTCGAAGTCCTCCCAGCACCGGGCGTCGCCCAGGTGGGCGCGGGCGCGTCCGCGTCGGGTCAACAGCAGGGCCTCGACGCGTGGTGTGGCCTTGCCGCGGACCGACGCCAGGGCGGTGTTGGCCATGTCCTCGGCGTCGTGCAGGCGGCCGGTGTTGTACGCGCTGACGGTCCAGAAGCTCAAGGCATTGGCGCCGAGCGCGTTGTCCCCGGCGACCCTCGCCGTGCGCAGGGAGGTGGTGAAGCGCTTTTCGGCGTCGGCCAGGGTGTCCGCTGGGACACGACCGGCCAAGGCGTCCTGCAGGGCTGATGCACTGCGGCAGACGGGGTCGGGACGTGTGCGGTCCGCCCGGAGCTCTCGTCATGGGTGAGGCGCTACAATTGATTGAAGAGTTCTTCAATTAGTTAGTTGCTTTGATTGTTAGGTAGTTGGTTGGCGATCTGGTGGAGGCGTGGCGTGTGGTGACTGGTGTGAACGTCCGGCGGGCGTGGAGACGGCCGTATCCCCCCGTCCAGCGGCGCACCGTGCTTCTGCCCACAGTGCCGGCCTCCGTCCGGGCAGCGCGGATCGGTACGGCAGAGGCGCTGGTCTCATTCGGCCTGGCGCCCGGATCATTGCTGATGGATGCAGCGTTGCTGGTGGTCAGCGAGCTGATGACCAATGCCGTACGGCACGCTGCGTGCACGCGGAGAGCGATGGTCACGACGTCTATGGGCGCCGGACAGCTCGTCATCGCGGTCGGCGACCATGATCCGCGCCCGGTGGACCCGGCCGGACCGTCGGCAGGCGAGGGGTTGCGCACTGTGGTGGAGTTGACGGCCTCCTTCAACGGCGAGGTGACCGTCGAGCCGGTCGCTCACGGGCGGGGGAAGACCGTTGTAGCCCGCTTCCGGCTTCCTCGGTCGCGACGAGGAGTACGTTCAGAGAGGGCGGCCGATGCGGTGTGAGATCACCTTCCTGCATGCCGACGGTGACCACGTCGCGCACACGGCGGATGCCGCAGAGGTTGGAGCACATGTCGCCTGGGCCGGTCAGACCGGCGTCAGAGTACGGATACGGCCCTCTCCGACCGTGTCTGGCAGCGACGCCAGCTCTGGCATGTACGAGGAGCCACATCGCGCCCCTCTCCGAGCCGAGGCCGCCGGAATGAACACCGTCTCCTGCGACGGCACCTATCGCTTCGGGGCGCGGCTGTCGGCCGGATGGCCGTCGTTGCGCCTTCGGCAGGCACAGAAGTGAGCGATGGAGCGATGTTCGGTGTGGTCGGGCATGGTGATCTCACGGCGGAGTCGTGGGGGCTGGTGGAAGGCGAGCTTCCCGCTCGGCTGGAGCGCCTGGAACCCCATGGGCTGACAGGCGTGGTGCGTGCGGCCGCGGGGCTGCCGCTGGTGTTTGCGCGGGCGGTTCACCGAGCGGGCGGCGCGCTGGTGGTCGTGGTTCCGACGGCGGGCGCGTTGCCGGCTGCTCTGCCGGGGCCGGATCGGGCGGCCGCTGGGCAGTTGCTGATGTTGGCCGAGCGTGCCCGGCTGGTGGAGTCCGACCCTGGCGACCCCGCGGCATGCGCCGCGGTCGATGAACGGACCATCGAATCGTGCCGGGGTCTGGTCGCGGTGTGGGACGGTTCGGGTGTCAACGACCGAGGGGGCGTCGGCCGTTTGGTCGCCTACGCACATCGCCGGAGAGTGCCGGTCGAAGTGCTGTGGCCCGCGGGAGCCCGCCGCATGCCCCTGTCCGGGACGTCGGCAGTGCCGGGGGAAAGGGAGTCGACTCGTTCGGCGTCGTCGTGGCGTATGACCGGCCCGGGTTCGCCCTCAGACCCACACTCTTGAAGAGTTTCTCGATTGATTTTCGGGATTCCATAGGTGATCCAGAGGGCGGAGGCCGGGGTGGGTGAAGGCGTCGAGGCTCTATTGGCTCGGGTGCGGATGGCGCGGGTCGATCTGTCGGCCGCCCGGGTGGCCGACGACGCGTACGCCATCGCGGTGGCGGGGCACGCGTTGGACGACGCGGTGAGGTTGGCCCGGCGGAACGGGGTCGATGTGAAGGTGTCGGAAGCGTCGGGTGAGGAGTGATCGGGATGCCGGTTCCGCTGTATGAGGCGAAGGCGGAGTTCTTCCGGATGCTCGGGCATCCGGTGCGGATCAGGGTGCTGGAGTTGCTGCAGGACGGACCGAAGCCGGTACGTGATCTGCTGGCCGCCATCGAGGTCGAACCGTCGAACCTGTCGCAGCAGCTCGCGGTCCTGCGCCGCTCCGGGATCGTCCGCGCCACACGCACCGGCTCAACGGTGGTATACGAGCTCGCGGGCGGGGACGTGGGCCGAACTGCTGGCAGCGGCGCGTCGGATCCTGGCTGTTCTTTTGACGGACCGCACGGACCTGCTGGAGGAGTTGCGAGCCACGGAGCCAACCAAGTGAGGGAAGGGAAACCGGTTCCGCCTGTGGTGTCGAGCGCGGTCCGGGCCGTGACGGAGTATGTACCGCCGTGGCTGCGGCGCTCCAACAGCGGGCTCGAACGCGCGTGATCGCAGGGCCACCGCTCGGTGTACGGCTGCCTGGCCGCACAGCGAACCGTGCCGTGAGGCGCCCACCGCCGACACGGACAACCCGCGATACGCGAATCGAACAAGCAGAGCGCGGGACTCTCGATGTCGATCTCGATGTCGAGACTTTGGGTCAGGTCATCGACCTGACGACGAGAGCATGTGAAAGGGTTCCACTTCATGGCTAAGATCAATGTAGCCAACCCCGTCGTCGAGCTCGACGGCGATGAGATGACCCGCATCATCTGGTCGTTCATCAGGGACAAGCTGATCCTGCCGTACCTCGATGTCGAGCTTCGGTACTTCGACCTGGGCATCGAGCACCGGGACGCCACCAACGACCAGGTGACGGTCGACGCTGCCCACGCCATCAAGGAGTTCGGCGTCGGCGTGAAGTGCGCGACCATCACACCGGACGAGGCGCGGGTCGAGGAGTTCGGGCTCAACGCGATGTACCGCTCGCCCAACGGCACGCTGCGCAACGTCCTCGGCGGCGTGATTTTCCGCGAGCCGATCATCATGAGCAATGTGCCGCGGCTCGTGCCGGGCTGGACCAAGCCTATCGTCATCGGCCGTCACGCCTTCGGCGACCAGTACCGTGCCACCGACCTGAAGGTGCCGGGCCCGGGCACCCTCACCATGACTTACACGCCCAAGAACGGTTCCGCGCCGGTGGAGCTGGAAGTCCATGAGTTCCCGGGCGCTGGTGTCGCGCTGTCGATGTACAACCACGACGAGTCGATCCGCGACTTCGCCCGCGCGTCGTTCCGTTACGGTCTGGACCGTGAGTACCCGGTCTATCTGTCCACCAAGAACACGATCCTGAAGAGGTACGACGGGCGCTTCAAGGACATCTTCCAGGAGGTGTTCGACTCCGAGTTCAAGGCGGACTTCGACGCCAAGGGCCTCTCGTACGAGCACCGTCTGATCGACGACATGGTCGCCGCGGCGTTGAAGTGGGAGGGCGGCTACCTCTGGGCGTGCAAGAACTACGACGGTGATGTCCAGTCCGACATCATCGCGCAGGGCTTTGGCTCGCTCGGCCTCATGACCTCCGTCCTCATGTCCCCCGACGGCAGGACCGTCGAGGCCGAGGCGGCGCACGGTACGGTGACCCGTCACTACCGTCGGCACCAGGCGGGTGAGGCGACCTCGACCAACCCGATCGCCTCGATCTTCGCCTGGACCCGTGGCCTGGCTCACCGTGGCAGGCTGGACGGCACCCCCGACGTCGTAAGGTTCGCGGAGACCCTGGAGCAGGTCTGCATCGAGACTGTGGAAAGCGGTCAGATGACGAAAGATCTCGCGCTGCTGATCTCCAAGGACGCTCCGTGGCTGACCACGGAGCAGTTTCTGGACACCCTCGACACCAACCTCCAGAAGAAGATCACTGGCTGACCGGCAGAGGTGGGCGACCCATACCCACCGTAGGAGCGCGGGCACGCAGTCGCCCCGGCCCCGGTTGCCCCGGCCACCCGTCTGGTCCAGCCACGTGCCAACCGACGTCCGCAGAAGTGAAGCTGCCCAAGCCCGGTCTCCCGGTGTCGGCCAGGGCCGTCTCAGAGTCGTGACGATGCCGCTCACTCGGGTCGTCGTCACGCTCCGCTCCCCGTGTGCCCGTACCAACCTTGCGGGCGAGGCGAACACCACGGACCTTGCAGCGGCACAGCCTGCACCGGCCGCGCACGGCCAGACGGCCGACCCGGCCAAGGCAGCTACTAGCTACGTACGTTATTAGTTGCTAAAATTGGCAATTAATGCATTGACTAGGAGGCGCGATGCATGTCACGGCGATTCGCGGCAAGAGTGCCCCCGTCCTGCTCTGCTCGGCGTGCGGACTGCTGTGCCGGCCCTCCGCGCCGGACGGCCAAGGACGGTGTTCGCGATGCGGGAGTTCCCGTCTCGTTCAGTCCGGCGCCCGTCGCGAGCCGACGCGGACCGCTCCTGTGCGTTCTGGCAGCGACTGGGCCGGTGGTGAGCATGCGCTGGGACCGCGGGGAGCATGACGGCGTGGGGGTGCTGTACCTGTTCGGCTCCCTGGGCCGTCGGGACACTGCGCGAGTACGCCGTGGTCGAGATGCTCCCCGAGGTCGGCATCGAAGCGGTCCACCTCTCGCGTCAGTTGGCCATCCTGCGCCGCGCCACGCGCAGGGAAGGCTCCACCGTCTACTACCGCCTCACCACCCCCGAGGTGAGCGACCCGCTGGCGCGGCCCGCACCATCCTCAGTGGTGTCTCGGCGGGCCAGGCCAAGCTCCTCGCAGACCTCCAGGCAGCGCCGCCGGCCGCCGCCCTTCCCCTCGCCCGGCCTGACGCTGCGGCCCTCCTGTCCTAGGAGCCGACGATGCCCTCCCCTACGCCCCCCACTGCCGCCGACGCGATGCTCGCGCCGGAACTGCAGATCAGCGACCACACCAGCATCGACAGGGCCCTCGACGTACTCCGCGGGTCGCACACCGAATTCGCGCTGCTCCGTGACGACACCGGGCGATGCGCCGGCATCGTCACCCGCGATCAGCTCGCCGCACCCGGCGCGAAGCCCTGGTACGCCGAGAACACCCGCGTCCGTGACATCGCGCACGA
This sequence comes from Streptomyces sp. CNH099, assembly GCA_000514715.1. GTDB lineage: Bacteria > Actinomycetota > Actinomycetes > Streptomycetales > Streptomycetaceae > Streptomyces > Streptomyces synnematoformans. Next base: position 5,796 of record AZWL01000050.1, read on the forward strand.
CCGCGGCCCGTTCGCGCGCCCCGGCATGCCGGCCGCCGAGGTGGCCGCCGACATGCGGAAGCGCTGGCTGGCGGCCCTGCCCGTCGTCGACGACGACGGCTACGCCCTGGGCATCGTCACCGCCCCACGGTTGCAGGCGGTTCTCGCGGCATCGGCAGGCGGCACGACCGAGCAGCCCTGACTGCGTCTTGGCCGGCGATTCGCCACCATCCGTCCCGACGGGCGGCCGAGCCTCGTCATTGCGTGCGGTCCGCACGATCGCGACGTTCTGCCGACCACCGAGAGTTTCCGTCTTCTACATCAGGAATGACCCACGATGAGCCACTGGCTACCGCGCATGCGCCACGGCGGCGAGCGCCGTCCGCCGCTGCCCGGCAGGGCACCCGCCGCTGGGCCGGAGCTCCCGCTCCAACACGATCCCCGCTTCCGGCACGCCATCGTCGTGGGATACAGCGGATCACCCTCCGACGAACGCACTCTGGCGTACGCCAGCGGCATGGCTCGCCGAGCCGGCAGCGGTCTGGTGGTCGTCCACGTCACCCACCGACTGCCCAGCCCCGGCTGGTGGGAGGGCGGCGAGCCGATGGCTCTCCTCGACCTTCCCGATGACAGCAGCGGGAGCCTGGCCGACACCCTGGCCCGTACCGGGCAACTCACGCAGGTACCCTGGGTCGCCGTCCAAGCCTGCGGCGACGTCCGCCACGAACTCGAGGAGATCAGCAGGGGGTACGCGGCCGACGCCATCGTCGTCGGCGCAAGCCGCAGCGTCACCGCCAAGCTCTTCGGCTGCGTCGGCAGCCGCCTTGCGCGGCGACCGCGGCACCCCGTGATCATCATCCCGTAGCGACGCGTACGCCAGTCCGCCCCGGGTGGACGATGGCGTCACCTCGGACCAACGGGCACCGCCAGAGGCTTAATCCGTACACTTAAAGAGTTCTTCAATTAGACAGTTGCCGAATTCTATAGGCAGAGAGTAGAGGGCCATGGGAGCGAGATCCCAGATTCGCTCGCGCTCGCAGGGCGAGCCGGACGACGCTGAGCGGCTGCGCAACAGTCGGTGGCAGGGCATGGAGGTGGGGCGAGGAGTGAGCAGGATGCCGGTTCCGCTGTCCCTCCTCCTACGGGAAAGGCAGGACCTGCTGGACGAGTTGCGCGCGGCGGAGTCGGCACGGTGACGGGCCGCAACCGATTCCGGCCATGCCGAAAGAGCCGACCCGCGCAGGCCGTGCGGCCCGTTCCGCCGTCGGTGGCACGGTACTGCGTGTCTGTCGAGATGGCGCCGGAGGTGGTGACCCGGGCCCGCGAGGCAGTGGCCAAGGGCCTCGCCGAGGTCGGCGTCGCGGCGGGTTCCGCGTTCGCCGACGCGGTGCTGCTCGTGGTCAGCGAACTGGTCGCGAACGTGCTGCAGCACGCGCCGCGCTGCCCGGTCGCCGACGTGGAGCTCACGGTCGCGGCGGGACAGCTCATCGTCGGCGTCGCGGACGCCGAACCCCGGCTTCCCGCTATGAGGCCCGGTCGGATCGGTGCAGGACTGCAGTTGGTGGCCAAGCTGGCCGCCGAGTACGAGGGTGGCATCGGCGCGAAGCTGACCGTCAACAGGGACGGCAAGGTCGTCCTGGTCCGGTTCCGCATGCCATCGTAGTAACCGGAAGTTTCGAAGAGAGTCCGTGGAGATCACAGGGTGCAGGGAGGCGGCATGTGAGTGACGAGATGGCCGAGCGGCCGAAGGCCAAGGTTGCTGTACACAGACGGCTTGATCGGACGCGCTGGAGGACCCCTTGACATGGGTTCAGTCGGCGGGCAGCCGGTATTCGCCGCAGATCTGTGCGGGGGCCACGCTCCAGGGTCGTACACGTCGTGTTACTCGGCCTTGCCGAATTCCCGGATCTCCTGCGCCTCCTCGGGGGTGAGCTCACGCAGGGCTTCGCCGTGTGCCAGCTTCTGACTCTGGACGTGATTCCGGATGTCGTCGACGATCTCCGGGTTGGCCAGGGTGGTGACGTCGCTGACGTCGGCGAAGTTGGAGATGCCGGCGATCACCCGGCGCATGATCTTGCCGGAGCGGGTCTTGGGCATGTCGGGGACGATCCACACCTTCCGCGGCCGGGCGATCTTGCCGATCTCGCGCTCGATGGCGGCGGTCACCTTGTTCTCGATATCCGGTCCTGCGGCCAGGCCGGGTTTGAGTGCGATGTACATCTCCACGGCCCGGCCGCGGAGTTCGTCGACGACCGGGATGGCAGCGGCCTCGGCGACCTCGTCGACGGTCAGGCTCGCCGATTCGAGCTCCTTGGTGCCGAGCCGGTGGCCGGCGACGTTGATGACGTCGTCGATGCGGCCGAGGATGCGGAAGTAGCCGTCGGCGGCCTGGACGTCGCCGTCGCCGCAGAGGAAGGGCCAGTCGTGCCAGTCGGTGCTGTCGGGGTTGCGGCAGTAGCGGCGGTAGTAGATGTCGACGAAGCGCTCGGGCTGGCCCCAGATGGTCTGCAGCACGCCGGGCCAGGGGTTGCGGATGCAGATGTTGCCGGCGGTGCCGCTGCCGGCCTCGATCGGGTTGCCGTCGTCGTAGATCGTCGGGTAGATGCCCAGGGCGCCGGGGCCGCAGCAGCCGGGCTTCATCGGCTGCAGTGCGGGCAGGGTGGCGCCGAGGAAGCTGCCGGTCTCGGTCATCCACCAGGTGTCGACGACGACCGCCTCGCCCTTGCCGACCGTGTCGTGGTACCAGCGCCACACCTCCGGCTCGATCGGCTCGCCGACCGTCGTCATGTGCTTGAGGTGGTAGTCGTACGTTGCCGGCTCGTCGGGGCCGCTCTTGCGGAGCATGCGGATGGTGGTCGGGACGGTGTGGAAGATGTTCACGCCGAGGCGCTCGGCGATGCGCCAGCAGCGGCCGGCGTCGGGGTGGTTGGGTGCGCCCTCGTAGAGGACGCTGGTGGCGCCGAGCGCAGCGGCCGTAGACGATGTAGGAGTGGCCGGTGATCCAGCCGATGTCGGCGGCGCACCAGTAGGTGTCGGTGGGGTGGATGTCCTGGTAGTACTTCGAGGTGGAGTGCTGGCAGCCCTTGGGTCGGCCGGTGGTGCCGGAGGTGTACATCAGGAACAGCGGCGCGTCGGCGGACATCGACACAGGCTGGACGGTCTGGCCGCGGTAGTCGCCGAGCAGTTCGTCGACGAAGTGGTCCCGGCCGTCCACCATGGGGGTGTCCGAGGAGTACCGGCCGGGGTGGCGGCGGAAGACGAGCACCTTGTCGACGTGCTGGCCGTGCTTGGCGGCGGCAGCGACCGCCTCGTCGGCCTTGGCCTTGTGGTCGACCAGGGTGCCGCCGCGGTAGTAGCCGTCCATGGTGATCAGGATCCGGCTGCCGGAGTCGGCGATCCGGTCGCCGCACGCTGCGCCGGAGAAGCCGCCGAGACCTCGGAGTGGATGAAGTGGGTGTTTTCGAAGTCTGTGAGCGGGGGCTCGGCTCAGTGCTCGAAGGGGGTCTGGTTCGATGCGCTTGGTGGGGCGGCGACCGCATCGCTGGCCGTGCTGATGATCTTGCAGCAGCAGCGGTGGGACATCGATGCCGTGCCGCAAGTTCGGGACTTATCGGTGGAGGTGGGGACCGACGTCGGGTCGCGCGGTTGTTCGCGGTCAATGTGTCCGGGCAGAGTATTGCTATGCGACCTCCCCAGTCATCGAATGATCCCTCCGATGTGCAGTCCGTTGTCGACGAGCTGGCTGTGGGGGCGGGTCTGCCTTCTGAGGCTGTAGCCGCTCTTGGCCGTGGTGAGGCGCGGCCGGATGTGCTGGCGCAGATCGCGCAGCAGGTGATCGAGCTAAGTAAGGAGAATGAGCAGCTGAAGCAGGCGTTGGAGAGCCGACCGGTGGTCGATCAGGCCCGGGGGGTGCTGATCGCCGTGCTCCGGGGGGATGAGGATGCAGCCTGGCAGGTGCTGCTGGAGGCTTCCCAGCACGCTAACGTCCCGCTGCGGCAGGTGGCCGAGGCCGTGGTCGCTTCTGCCGCCGGCGAGCCGCTGCCGTCGGAGCTTGAGATATGGGTGCGCAAGGCCATGCGCCATGTGGAATGGGAAAGGCATGGCAAAGGCCGTCAGGGGTAGACGTTGAGGGCTGCGGGGGCAGCCTTTGACCTGGGGAGGTCGCCGGCTGCTCCCGCGCGCTGCCGGTGTCGCGGTTCGATGAGCGGGCAGCCGGACGGTCGGCCGTGTCAGCGGGCTGACGATGATGGCGCCCGGGTCAGGCGGCTGCGGCGAGGTCGGTCTGTGCGGAGGGCTGCCGCTTGGTCCAGCGCAGGGGTTTGCGGGTCCGGCGGCGGGTCATCAGGGTGATGGAAGCCCAGGTCAGCAGCGTCTCGGACACCTGCGGCAGCCTTTCGTGGTCCCGGCAGTGCCGACGGGCCCGCATGATCCACGAAAGTGACCTCTCCACGACCCAGCTAAGACGCGGTAGCACGACGAAGCCGGCAGCCTCCGGCGGGCGCCGGACGGTTTTGATCGTCAGGTCGAGCCGGGTCTTCGCCCAGGTCACCAGGGTCCCGGCGTAGGCGGAGTCGGCCCAGACGGTGGCGATCTCGGGGTGGGTGAGGCGGAGGCGGAAGAGGACTTCGCGGGCGGCGTCGCGGTCGGTGATGCCGGCCGGGGTGACCATGACGAGCAGGACCAGGCCGCGGGTGTCGACGACCAGGTGCCGCTTGCGGCCATTGATTTTTTTCGCTGGGTCGTAGCCGCGGGTGTCCCGGCTGACGGTCTCGGATGCCTTCACGCTCTGGGAGTCCACGATCACCGCGGCGGCCCGGGGTGTTTTGCCGCTGGAGATGCGGACGGCTCGGCGGAGCTGGTCGCCGATGACGCCGGCGGCGGCCCAGCGCCGGGCGAAGCCGTAGATCGTCCGCCAGGGCGGGTAGTCCGCGGGCATTGCGCGCCATTTGATCCCGTTATCGACCAGATAGCGGATGCCGTCCACGATGTCGCGCCGCGGCCACTTCTCCGGCCGGCCGCGGCCGGCGTCGGCCGCGGCCGGCGGCAGGAGGGGTTCGAGCAGGGCCCATTCGGCGTCGGTGGTGTCGGAAGGGTAGCGGCGTCGTCGCCTGGCAGAAAGAGCGGGGCCCTGGCCGGACGGGGGTGGGGCGAGCCGGCCAGGGCCCCGGGTCCTTTCTGCGCGGTGGCGTCTGGAGCCGCGGGGGTCGGGGGGTCAGCGGTTCCAGGTGGTGGCCATCTCCAGGTTTGCCTCCACCGCTTTGACCTGCGCGTGCAGGTAGTTAGCCCACCGGCTGTCGGGGAAGAGCGCGATGTGGGGAGCCAGCGTGCCAGTTATCATCCGCTTGTCGGCGAATTGCGAAAGTCTTCAATTTGCTACATGCTGTGTTCTGCTTGCCGGTGAGGGCGATGAGTCGTGGGATGGCAGGCAGCCCCGCCGCCGTGGGTCGTGCGAGGGCTGCGGAGAGATCGAGGGTTTCGTGCAGGTTCCGCTGTACAAGGCGAAGGCGGAGTTCTTCCGCATGCTCGGGCATCCGGTGCGGATCCGGGTGCTGGAGCTGTTGCAGGGCGGGCCCATGCCCGTACGGGACCTGCTGGCCGAGATCGACATCGAGCCGTCCAGCCTCTCCCAGCAGCTGGCGGTGCTGCGCCGCTCCGGCATCGTCACCTCCAGCCGGGAGGGCTCCACCGTCGTGTACGCCTTGGCCGGCGGGGACGTGGCCGAGCTCCTGCTGGCCGCGCGGCGGATCCTGACCGAGCTGCTGGCCGGGCAGCACGAACTGCTGGACCAGCTGCGGGAAGCCGGGACCGCGGCGGAATGACCTCGCCCGGTCATCCGGGCGGGGATCCCAACGCGCTCCCCTGCCGCGCCGCTCGGGCTGCGAGCCGGCCACCCCGGGGCAAGCGCGGCGCTCACCGCCACCTGCATGCAGCCAGCGTTTCGCCCATCCCCGCCCCCCGTCCCGTACTTGCCCTGGAGGAGTCGCACGCATGAGCGCCGTTACCGGCCGAATGATCAACCTCTCCGCCCAGGAGTCGCTGTATCTTCTCGGCGGTGCCCGGCTCGGGCGGCTGGTCTATGAGCAGCGCGACAGCATGGTCATTCGTCCTGGTGCGCATGTGCTGGAGTACGGGCGGCTGATCGTCCGTGCCCCGGTGCCCACAGTCGTCCTCCGGCGGCGCGGCAAGGTCACGTATCATGTGGACCAGATCGAGTCGGCGGCAGGCATCGGCTGGGCGGTCACCGCCATCGGGCCGGCCGAGATCGTCGCCGACGAGGACGAAGCCGCCCACTACCGCCGCACGCTGTTCGGCTGGACGCACGGGCCGCACGACGCGTTGCTGCGCATCCACCCGCAGACCGTGACCGGATTCCGCTTCGCCGCCGGCTCCCCCTCCACCACCGGCGCGCAGGGAAGGAGCCGGAGCCGGTGAACCGGGCCGTAGCCCTCCCGCACCGGCACGTGCTGACCTGTCCGGCGATCTCGGGAGCGGTGCAGCTGGTGCGCGAGACCGCCGAGACGACCTACGCCACCTGGGGCATCAATCCCGGACACCCGGCGCTGGGGCCGGCGTTGCTGGTGCTCAGCGAGCTGGTCACCAACAGCGTCCGTCACGCCGCGTCCGTCTCGCCGCAGCTGACCGTCATCTACGCGGCGGGCGGTGACGTGCTCGCCTTCGCCGTTCATGACCGCCACCCGCACCAGCCCGACCCGCTGCACGGTGCGCCTTCAGGCAGCGGGCTGGCCCTCGTCGCCGAGGTCGTGGCCGAGTGGGGCGGGACCTGGGTGGTGCGACCGGACGCCGACGAGGGCGGGAAGAGCGTGTGGATCACCTTTCCGCTGTGACCGGCCCACGCGACGCGCGTGCTCGACGAAGGAGAGCTGTCGCCGATGGATTCCTCCGGCGAGAGGACGGTGAAGCGCGCCCCTGCGTCGCCCGGGAGCAGGTTGTCTCGCCGCCATCCTCCCGGCCGTCGCCGGTGACAGGAAGCGGGCTGGAGTGACTGCTCGTGGGTTCGGCCGTGGGCATCAGGCAGTTCAGGCCGGAGCCGCGAGGGCGCGGAGGGCGCTTGCTTGATCGGGATAGGTCGCCAGCGGGGCGAGTGAGTCGGCGGCGAGCCACGAGGTGAAGAGCGGGCCGGTTGCGCACGCGGCGAGGGTTCGGCCTTGCTCGGCGAACTGCCGGGCGGCGGTGAGGATCGCGGTCCGGCCCTCCTCGCTCCAGCTGATCAGGCCGGTCGCGTCGATAAGGATCGGTCCGCGGCTGCGGGCGAGGAGGAAGTCGACGGCGCCGGTGAAACGGGCAACTGCGTCGCCACCGAGATGCCCGGTGAGGGTGACCATGGTGATGCCGGATCGGGTGGTGTATTGCCAGTCGAGGCTCATCGCGAAGCCTGCTCGCTGCCGTGGCGGAAGCGCACCAGGTCCAGGCGGATCATACGTATGTGCCCGCATCGGGGGCAGCCGCGCCCGGGGGCAAGGGCGGCAGTGCGGCATGCCAGGTGGCAGGTGGGGCATTTGTACAGGGCTCCCGAACCTCGGAGCGGCGTGATCCGCACGACTGTCCCTCCCTAGAACTCGCGATTTGCTAATCTTAGCAATTCCTGAGATCGTCACTCTGCGTGAGTTCCACGAGGATGACTACATGACGAACGGGATGCGAGGCGTGATGTACACGGCGATGCGGCCTGGGCGACCGTGGGCTCCCGGTGCCTGGGGGAGGCCGATCCGGTGAGCGCGCCGCTTTATCAGCTCAAGGCGGAGTTCTTCAAGACGCTGGGCCATCCGGTGCGCATCCGGGTGCTGGAGTTGCTCAGCGAGCGGGAGCATGCGGTGTCGGAGATGCTGCCGCACGTGGGGGTGGAGGCGGCGCATCTGTCGCAGCAGCTGGCGGTGCTGCGGCGGGCGAACCTGGTGGTCACCCGCAAGGAGGGCTCGGCCGTCATCTACTCGCTGACCAGCCCGCACGTGGCGGAGCTGCTGCGGGTGGCCCGGGAGATCCTCACGGGTGTGCTGGCCGGGCAGGCCGAGCTGCTGGCGGACTTGCAGGCCGGTGCGGCAGAGGGGCGGCCGCCGGACCGGGCACCGTCGTAGCCGTCTGGATCCGCGGCCGTCTCTCGACGCGATCCTGCGCTGTGGTGAAGGGTTGGAGCGGCTGCCGTCTGCCTGCGTGAGCCGTTGGAGAGACCGCGAACCACTGGGAGTCTTTGGTGAATTTGCTGCGCAAAATCCGTAGGACCGGTCGGGTGGCGGAGGAGGCGCCGCCGCGCCCGCAGGACGCTCCTGTGCCCGCGGCGCGGGAGCTGGGCGGGTCGGCGCAGGTGCGTTGCATCGATGCCGGCTCCTGCAACGGTTGCGAGATCGAGATCGGGAACGCGTTCGGGCCGGTGTACGACGCGGAGCGGTATGGGGCGCGGCTGGTGGCCTCGCCCCGGCATGCCGATGTGGCGCTGGTGACCGGTCCGGTGACGCGGAACATGGCCGAGCCGTTGCGCCGCACCGTGGCGGCGATGCCCGAGCCGCGGTTGGTGGTGGCGATCGGGGATTGCGCGCTCAACTGCGGGGAGTTCGCCGGCGCCTACGGGGTCGAGGGCGCGGTGGGCGATGTGGTGGACGTGGATCTGGCGGTGCCGGGCTGCCCGCCCCGTCCGGAGGAGATCGTGTCGGCGCTGCGCAGGGTGACCGGCAGGTGAGTGTGGTCGGTTCGGCGCTGTTCGGGGCCGCGGGGGCGGCCTGCGCCGGTTCCCTTGCCGGCCTGTTGGCCCCGGCTCGGCTGCGCGCGGCGCTGGTCGGCGCGTGCACGGCCGTGGCCGGGCTGGCCGGGGTGGTGGCCGGGGTGGCCGCCCTGGATGGCGGCCGGTGGTCGGCCGATCTGCCGGAGGTGCTGCCGCTGGCCGGGGTGCACCTGGCGGTGGATGCCCTGTCGGGGCTGTTCATGGTGGTGTCCGGAGCGGTGGTGGCGGCGGTCGCCGTTTACGCCGTCGGCTATGCGGGTCACGGCGTGCACGGGGCGTCCTCGCGCGGGGCGCAGGCGGTGCTGCCGCTGTTCGCAGCCACGCTGGTGCTGGTCCCGGCCGCGGCCTCGGTCTCCACGTTCCTGCTGCTGTGGGAGGCGATGGCGCTCACCTCGCTGCTGCTGGTGCTCGCCGAGCACCGTCAGCGGCCTGCGGTGCGCGAGGCGGGCGTCTGGTATGCGGTGATGACGCATCTGGGTCTGGTGGGGCTGCTGGCGGGGCTGGCGTGGTTTGCCGGCCAGGTGGGCGGCGAGACGTTCGCGGAGCTGCGTGCCGGCGGGCCGGAGCTGTCGCCCACGGTCCGCGGAACGGTGTTCGTGCTCGTCACTGCGGCGCTGGCGTCCAAGGCCGGGGCGGTGCCGCTGCACGCCTGGCTGCCGCGGGCGCATCCGGAGGCCCCCAGTCACGTCTCGGCGCTGATGAGCGCTGCCATGGTCAATCTCGGCGTGTACGGCATCGTGCGGGTGGGCTTCGACCTGCTGGGCGGCGGGCCGCGCTGGTGGTGGCTGGCGCTGATCGCGACTGGCGCGCTGTCGGCGGTGTACGGGATCCTGCAGGCCGCGATGTCGGCCGATCTCAAGCGGCTGCTGGCGTACTCCACCTCCGAGAACATGGGGCTGGTGCTGATCGGTATCGGGGCGTCCGGTCTGTTCGCCGCCGCCGGTCACCCCGCGCTGGCCGGGGTGGCGCTCGCGGCGGCGCTGCTGCACGTGGTCAACCACGCCGCGTTCAAGGCGCTGTTGTTCTGCGCGGCCGGCGCGGTGCTGCACGCCACCGGGCTGCGTGATCTGGATCGGCTGGGGGGCCTGCGCGCGACGATGCCGATGACCGCCGGGCTGTTCGCGCTGGCCGCGTTGGGCGCGGTGGCGCTGCCGCCGGGCAACGGCTTCATCAGCGAATGGCTGCTGCTGCAGTCCCTCATCCACGGTCTTGAGGTGCCCGGCGTGGCCACGGCGATCGTGCTGCCGTTGGCGGTGGCCGTGATCGCGCTGTCCGCGGGTCTTGCGGCCGCGGTCTTCGTCAAGGCGCTCGGGGTCGGCTTCTTCGCCCGCCCGCGCAGCGAGCAGGCGGCCAAGGCCACGGAGTGCCCGGCGAGCATGCTGGCCGGCATGGGTCTGCTGGCCGCCTGCTGCGTCGGCCTCGCCGTGCTGCCCGGGGTGTTGGGTGGTGGCCTGAATCGGGCGGTGGTCGCGGCCGGCGTCGATGGCGAAGCGCCGCTACGCGCAGGCGGGCTTGACGTGCGCCTGGATGCGCTCTCCTCGCGGCTGGCCCCGTTGTGGGTGGTGGCCGGGTTGACCGCCGGAGTGCTGTTCGCCTCCGCGCTGCCGCGCCTTGCCGCTCGTCGCCGGGAGCGGCGTAGGAACGCCCGGCTGTGGGATTGCGGCGGAGGTGCCCCGACGCCGCGGATGGCGTACACGGCCACCTCGTTCGCCGAGCCGCTGCAGCGGGTCTTCGACGACGTGCTCGCCCCGGAGCAGGACGTGGATGTCACCCACGCGCGCGAATCGGCCTACCTGGTGGAGCGGGTGCGCTACCAGCGCCGCGTTCCCGACCGGATCGAGCACCGGCTGTACCGGCCGGTGATGGACCTGCTGGCCGCGGCCGGCAACAGCGCCCGGCGGCTGGCGCCGGGCAGCATGCACCTGTACCTGGGCTACGGCTTCTTCGGCCTGGTCACTCTGCTGGTGGTGTTGGCGGTGGGCTGGTGAACGTGATCGGATATACGGCGGTCGTCGCCCAGGTCGCCCTGGTCGTGGCTGGGGCGCCGCTGTTGACCGGGCTGATGCGGCAGGTGCGTGCGAAGCTGGAGGGCCGCGCCGGGGCGGGTCTGATCCAGCCCTGGCGGGATGTGCGCAAGCTGCTGCGCAAGCAGCCCATCACCCCCACCGGCACCGGCCCCGCGTTCCGCGCTGCTCCCGCGCTACTGGTGGCCACCGCCGCAGTGGTGGCCGCGTTGATCCCGTTGGTCTCCACGCAGACTCCGGTGCGCCGGCACGCGGACCTGATCGTGGTGGTGGCGCTGCTGGCGCTCGGCACGGTGGCCCTCGCCCTGGCCGGACTGGATTCGGGCACGGCCTTCGGCGGCATGGGCTCCTCCCGCGAGATGACCGTGGCCGGACTGGTCGAGCCGACCATGCTGCTGGCGGTGTTCGCGCTGTCCATCCCGGCCGGCACCACGAACCTGCCGGCGATCGTCTCCGGCGCCATACACGATCCGACCCGCCTGGCCTCACCGGCCGGCCTGCTGGCCACCGCCGCGCTGGCCGTCGCCGTGCTCGCCGAGGCAGGGCGGATCCCGGTGGACAACCCCGCCACGCACCTGGAACTGACGATGATCCACGAGGCGATGGTGCTGGAGTACGCCGGCCCCGACCTGGCCCTGGTCGAGCTCGGCTCCCAGATGCGGCTGACCGTGCTGCTGGGACTGCTGACCTCGCTCTTCGCCCCCTGGGGCATCGCCACCAGCGCCACCTGGACGGCGCTGGCCATCGCCCTGGTGCTGTTCGCGCTGAAGGTCGCCGCCCTGGGCGCGGTACTGGCGGCGGCCGAGGTGTTCTGGGCCAAGGTGCGGCTGTTCCGGGTGCCCGAACTGCTGGCCGGATCGTTCCTGCTGGCGCTGCTTGCGGTGACGGCCTCGTACTTCCTGAGCGGGACCGGAGGCGGCCTGTGAGCGAGGCGACCTTCACCCAGCTGCTCGACCTGGCCTGCGGCGGCTTCCTGCTCGCGGCCGTGATAGTGCTGTGGCGACGCGAACTCACCGCGATCATCCAGGTCTTCGCCCTGCAGGGCCTGGCGCTCGCCGCTATCCCGCTGCTGCTGGGGCTGCATGAGCACCGCGCCGACCTGGTCGCCGTCGCGGCCGGCATCGCCGCCCTGCGCGCCGGGCTGCTGCCGTATCTGATGCGCCGCGCCCTGATCGCGTCAGCGCCCGCCGAGGATCGCGGGCGCCGCCACCGGGAGGGCTCGGACGAGAGGCGGGAGACCCAGCCGGTGGTCAACGTGGCCGCCTCGCTGCTCACCGCGGCCATGCTGACGCTGCTGGCCTACGCCGTCGCCCAGCCGCTGGTCGCCTTGGACCCCACCCCGGCCACCCGGGCGCTGCCGGTGGGCCTAGCGGTGGTGCTGATCGGCTTCTTCGTACTGGCCACCCGGCGCCGGGCCCTGGCCCAGGTGGTCGGCTTCCTGCTGCTGGACAACGGCATCACCGCCACCGCCTTCCTTGCCGCCTCCGGGGTGCCGCTCATCGTCGAACTCGGCGTCTCCTTCGACGTGCTGCTGGCGGTGCTGGTGCTGCAGATCCTCACCACCCGCATGCGCACCGCGTTCGGCACCACCGACCTCGACGACCTGCGGGAGCTCGCCGACTGATGACCGTTGAAGCCTCTGCCCTCTGGCTCACCGCCCCGGTGGCCGTCCCGCTGGCCGTGGCCGCCGTGTACGCCATCCCCCGGGGGCGGCCGCTCACCCCGTGGGCCGGACTGCTCTCCCCGGCCGCGATCGTGGCCGGCGCGATCGCCCTGGCGACGGTGGTGCGAGACGCCGGGCCGGTGCGGGCGTACGGTCAGCTGCTGCGCGCCGACGCCCTGACCGTGTGGCTGCTGCTGGCCGTCGGCGCCGTCGCCCTGCTGGCCTGCGCCGCCAACCCGGCCTACCTGGCCGGAGAGCAAGCCGCGGGCCGCGCCGGCTCCCGTACCGTCCGCCGCTACCAGGCGCTGGTGCATGCCTTCCTCGCCGCGATGTGCGCGGCGCTGCTGGCCGCCAACATCGGCGTGATGTGGGTGGCGATCGAAGCCACCACCATCGTCACCGCCTTCCTGGTCGGCCACCGGCGCACCCGCACCTCCATCGAGGCGGCCTGGAAGTACGTCGTGATCTGCTCTGCCGGCATCGCCCTGGCCCTGCTGGGCATCGTGTTGCTGTACTACGCCGCCCGCGCCGCCCACGTACCCGAGGCCCAGGCCCTTGACTGGACTACCCTGCTCGCCCACGCCGACCGCCTGGACCCGGCGGTCACCCGGCTGGCCATCGCCCTGGTCATCCTCGGCTTTGGCGCCAAGGCCGGCCTGGTGCCGCTGCACGCCTGGCTGCCCGATGCCCACAGCCAGGCCCCCGCCCCGGTCTCCGCGCTGATGTCCGGGGTGCTGCTGGCGGTGTCCTTCACCGCGCTGCTGCGCTGCAAGGCCATCGCCGACCAGGCCCTGGGGGTCGGCTTCACGCGCGCCCTACTGATCGGCATCGCGCTGCTCACCCTCGCGGTCGCGGTCGGCCTGCTCCTGGGGCAGCAGGACTACAAGCGGATGCTGGCGTACTCGTCGATGGAGCACATGAGCTTGATCGCGCTGGGTGCAGCGATCGGCACCGAGCTGGCGCTTGCCGCGGCGCTGCTGCACATCGCCGGGCACGGCCTGGCCAAGACCGTCGCCTTCTGCTCCGCCGGCCAGGTGCTGCAGCTGCACCGCAGCACCCGCATCGACCGCGTGCGGGGCGTGCTGGCACGAACTCCGGCGCTGGGCGCCGCCTTCGGCCTGGCCGTCGTCGCGCTGCTGGGCCTGCCCCCGTTCAGCCTCTTCGCCTCCGAAGTCGCTCTCGCCCGGGCCGGCTTCGCCGCCGGTCTCGGCTGGCCCACCGGCCTGGCCTTGCTGCTGGTGCTGGCCGCCTTCGCCGCCCTCGCCGTCCGCACCGGCCAGCTGCTGCTCGGACCCGCCCCGGCCGGCCCCACCCACCCGGTGCCCGCCGCGACCACGGCGGGCGGGCCGGCCGGCGGACCACCGGACGCCCCGATGCCGGACAGCCCGCACGAATCCGCCGCCCCCGACACCGACCCGGCCGACCCCGGTCCCGCCCGCACGGCGCGCGGCGCCGGTCTCCCGCTCGGCCTCGGACTGCTGGCCTGCGCCGTCCTGGGCATCACCACCGGGCCACTGGCCGACCTGCTGTCCGACGCCGCCGCGATCGTCTCCGGGAGCTGACCCATGCCGCCACGCCACCCCGACCGCACCATCATGGAGATCGACACCAGCGAACTGCCCGGCATCGCCGCCGACCTGCTGCGCGACGGCCACCGGCTCGCCCTGGTCGCCGCCCACCACGACGACGACAGCGCCCCCGGCGGCCGAGCGCTGCGCGTGGTCTACCTCCTCACCGCCGGCCCGCCGGACTCCCGCATTGAACTTCACGTCCGGCTCGATGCCGCCCTGCCGGAGCTACCCACCCTGGCCCACCGGTCCTTCCCAGCCGGCCGGTTCGAGCGCGAGATGCACGACCTGCACGGCGTCCGGATCCTGGACCACCCGCTGCCACGCCGTTTGGTGCGCCACTTCCACTGGCCCAAGGGCTGGTACCCGATGCGGCCCGACGCCGGGCCCGCCCCCGCCTTCGGCGAGCAGGAAGGCCCCTACCCCTTCCTGGAAGTCGAGGGCGAGGGAGTCTACGAGATCCCCGTCGGTCCCGTCCACGCCGGTCTCATCGAGCCCGGCCACTTCCGCTTCTCCGTCGTCGGCGAGACCATCCTCAAGCTCAAGGCCCGGCTGTGGTTCGTCCACAAGGGCATCGAAAAGCTCTTCCAGCAGCGCACCATCGACGCCGGCCTGCCGCTGGCCGAGCGGATCAGCGGCGACACCGCCGTCGGCCACGCCCTGGCCTACTGCCTGGCCGTGGAGGAGGCCACCGGCATCGAGGTGCCGCCGCAGGCGCAGCGGGCCCGCGCCCTGCTGCTGGAGCTCGAACGCCTCTACAACCACGTCACCGACCTCGGCGCCCTGTGCAACGACGTCGGCCACGGCATCCTCAACGCCCAGGCCCTGCGCGTCCGCGAACAACTCCTCCGCCTCAACGAGAACGTCACCGGCCATCGCCTGCTGCGCGGCGGCGTGATCCCCGGCGGCGCAACCCTGCGCGCCGTCCCCGACCCCGAGCACCTGCGCGCGGTGCGCGACGACGTTTCCGAGATCGTCAGCCTGGCCCTGGGCCACTCCACCGTCCGAGACCGCTTCACCGGCACCGCATCCCTGAGCCTGGACGCCGTCCGCGACCTCGGCTGCCTCGGCTACGTCGCCCGCGCCAGCGGCCTGGCCCACGACGCCCGCACCGCCCACCCGTTCACCGCCCACCAGCCGCCGACCATGGCGGTGCGCACCACCGGCGACGTCCTGGCCCGCTTCCTGGTCCGCGCCGAAGAGTTCGACACCTCGGTCGACCTCGTCGCACAGTTCGCCGGAGACCTGCAGCCGGGCACCGCCCGCAACCCGCTGCCGCCGCCCGGCGCGCCGGCCCGCGACAGCGGCGTAGGCATCGTCGAGGGCTGGCGCGGCACCATCACCACCCGCGTCGAACTCGCCGCCGACGCCACCCTGGCCCGGGTCAAGCCTGTCGACCCGTCGTTCTTCAACTGGCCCGCCCTGCCCCTGGCGCTGGCGGACACCATCGTCCCGGACTTCCCCCTGACCAATAAGAGCTTCAACCTCTCCTACGCCGGCAACGACCTGTAAACCAGCGGTGCGCCTGCGTCGCCCCGGTTCCCCGGCCCGACGCCGGCGCGGCCAGGTTCACCAGCACCGTCTTGCCCCGGCCGTCGGCAGCAGGCTCCACACGCACCGTGCGGCCACAGCGCCCCACGGCAGGTTCCGGTCCCGGCAGCGTTCAATTCACGCAAGCAGTCGGTGCACCCGCAACCCACTACGCCACAGTGGTCAACATGACGAGCAGCTGGCAGCGCACCGGTCATCGCCAGGTCCCTTATGAAGGAGGACCTGGCGACCGCGTCCGGCTTACCGTCGACCAGGCCGTGCGCCCGGATGGCGCCACCGTGCCCTACCCCCACGTACAGGTCCCCGACTCCGTACGGGTGCTGGCTGTGCATCGCGGTCGGATACCGCTGGTCCGACAGCACATAGACCTGCACGACGCCGTCCTCCAAGACCCTGGGGGATGGTCGATGCTGGCGAGACACCAGAGGCAGCCGCCCACCGCGAACTCGCGGAGGAGACCGGAGTAACCGCCGCGTGGATGCGTCCGCTCGGCACGGTCGTCACAGCCCGGTCGGCCTGCACCGAATCCGTGCACCTCCTCCTGGCTACGCCCAGGACACCGGACCGTCAACCACCGAGCCGGGTGAGGACATCACCATACGATGGCGCAGCTGGCATGAGCTTGTGACGCCTGCTGGAGTCGCGCGAGAGCCGGCCGACGCCTCCTCCCTCGCCACTGTCCTCTACGCAGACATTCTCCTCCACCGCACCGCTGGCGCCCTCCCCACCGACACACGGCTGGCCGCTGCCGTCCCCGCGGCGCAGGCCGCGGTACGGGGACGGCGACCTGGCTCAGACAACCACCTTCTGCTGTGCTGGCTGGACCTCGTGCTCGGAGTCCATCCGTCGGGACTTCCCGTCGTACGCGAGGCTGAGGAGATCAGACGCAGCCGCGGATGGAACGCGGCGTGGCTGCAGACAGAACTGCGCCTCACCGCGCTGGCCGGAGGTGGAGGGGAACCGTGAGCCCGGACACCCCCGAGCACACGGCACCGTCGACGACGGGGTCTGGATCGTCGCGATCGACGTACGTCCGCTGGGCGTGATCGATCCGCTGCCTGCCGCGACGGCCGCAAGGACGCATTTCTTCCTTGCCACCGGTCTGCGGTCCGGCACGGTTCACCGGGACGACACGGAGGCGCCGGCATGACGGTGCACTGGTGGAAGCTGAGCGCGGCCTTGGACGCTGCTCGTTCCGGTCGCATCACCGAGGCCGGCTCGGTCACTGGGCTGCTCCCGGCCGCGCAGACGCAGCGCTGACGACCGTCTACTTCCGGATGCTGATGCCTTCCTCAGGGTGTGCGGTGGCGACGTAGTTCATGGCCGTGGTGGAGGACAGGCCGAACAGTCTCATGATCCGCACCGGGTCGGCGGACTCGTGGGCTTCGTCGAGGACGCGGTCGATGCGGAGCTGGGTGGCGTGCACTCCGCCAAGCTGCTGAAGGAGCTGGTGCAGGTGCACCTCCGTGATCGGTGGCCTCCGGTAGTCAGCGGCAGAGCGGTTGCTGACCAGGAGGTACGGATTCTGCGTCCGTGGCCATCGCTCGTGCCGCTCGCTCAGCCAGTCGCTGAGCACGCGGTGGGTCAGTTCGTCCATGTAGATGTATCTGCGGGGGAAGCCGCCTCGGTCCATGCGGGCCTTCGCCATGTCAATGCGGTTCAGCTCCAGCATCCGCACTGCTGTGGGCGTCATGGCGTGCACGGCGATCAGCACGATGATCACGCGGGTGAGGCGGTCCTCGGCCCGCTCGAAGATCTGAGACAGCAGACCGGTAGGGAGAGAGACCGGCGGGCGCTGGTGTCCGGGCATGCTGATGCCGCGCGTCGGATCACGGAAGACGAGTCGTTCCTGAAGCAGTGCGCCGAACAGGCTGCGCAAGGCGACGTGCCGGTCTTGCGCCGTGGTGCCGGTCACGTCCCTCAGGGCCGTCGTGATGGCGGCCTTCGTCACTTCGCGCAGACTCGTGTGCTCGCCCGTCCACCGGGTCAGCACGGGGGCGAGGTAGCCGACGTACTTGCGGATCGTGGACCAGTCCAAGGCCCGGTGCTCCAGCCGGCCTTCGCTCCTGAGCACGGCCACCCAGCGCTCGACGTCGCTGCGGAAGCCGTCGGGAGCCTCGCTGACCAGGCGCCGGACGGCGGCCTCGTGCTGACCAACGACAGGGGCAGGAAGCGGAACGAGCAGGCCACACGAGTCGAGGAAGGCGGCGGTACGCGAACCGCAGGAGCACGCCGTGCCTCGGGTGAGAGCAGCGACATCGCGCTCGTCGATCGGGGCCACAGCCCCGAGCCAGGACACCAGCACCCGCAGCGTTCTGGCGACTTGCTTCTGGGTCGACTCGTTCCAGGAGTGGCTTCTGGCGTACTGCGACAGCTCCTCCAGGAGGCAGGCGGCCTCCGGTGTCAGCGTGGGCAGCTCGTGCCGGTCGATCGAGATGCGGCTCCAGTCACGTCCGACGTCGAACAGCGGGAGCTGTCCGGGGAAAGCGAGGTGTTCAGAGACCGGCCGGGGCTTCGGGCGCGCGGCCTGCTGGGCGCGCTTTCGGCCCGGTCGTCCCTGCGGGGTGTAACCGAGCGCCGCGGAAGCCCGGCCAGTGCCCAGGGCGAGGACGCCGCCGAACCACAGCTGAATCGGTGCGTCGGCTCCGTAGTGGTGGATGTGGACACGGCAGCAGCGGCACAGGCCCTGCTGGACGGGCACGATGCGGCGGCACTTCGTGCACAGGCCGAGGGGGTACTTGGCCTCCCACCGGATGCATGCCGTACAGACGGTATTGCGCCACCATGTGCCGCATCCGCGGCAGCTCTTCGGCTCGCCCATGGCCGTCAGTTGGGCGGGAGCAGTCGGCCGGCGGAGCGTGTGGACCGGGGCTTGGGCCGTGGCGCCTCTGCAGCCGGCGCATCGTCACCGACCGCGCGAAGGGCTTGCTGCTCAGGCAGGGCGGCGGCGATCGGCTCCGGCTGGAGGAGTTCGTCAACGGTGCAGTTCAGCGCGGCGCAGATCTTGTCGAGATCATCGAGCCGGACACTGACCGGGGTGCCTCCCCAGAGCGCGGCGACCTTGCTCAGCGAGGGCGTGAAGCCGACCTCTGCGAGGGCGCGCTGGAGCTGGACCGGCCGCCAGATTTCCCGCTGAGCCGCAACCCACCGCAGATTCCATTTCATCGAAGACTCCCGCTGCTGGTGATCAAACGCTGGGCGGCCCGGGTGGCAGCCGCGGTGTAGATCCGCTCTGGGCCCGCGAGTTCGGGATCGGAATGCGCAGTGCCGATGTACCGGACCGTGGTGCTGCTCCACTCGTGTCCGAGCAATCGCTGTACCTCCCACAACGTCATGCCGCGCTCGTAGCTGTGCGTGGCGCATGCGTGCCTTACCAGGTGGGGGAACAGATGTGTGACCGGGCCGCGGAGGTAGAGCCCGCTCGCGATCTTCAGCACCGCCCGGAACGTGGACGGCGTAACCGGGTTGCACGGGGCATCCACCCCCAACTTCACCGCGGCCACTGGGAGCCGCTCCGATGGCCACAACGGGGCCTGCGGATGTTCCGGATCGTCGGGGAACAGGCCCCGGATCTCCTCGACGTACCACCACAGCAACTCGCGGCCCTCGGCGAAGAGGTACGCCTCCCGATCCCGAGGTCCCGAGCCGCGGGCGCCCTTCCCGTGGACGAGGAACCGGCCCCACTGACCGTGGTGCCAGAAGACCTCGTTGAGCCGGACCGGACACAGTTCGGCCGCCCGCGCTCCTGACAGATAGGCGATCTTGCTCATCACGTAGTCGCGGGCGGCGACCGCGTACTTCCGGGCCTCAGGCATCGACGTCCGCCACCGCCGGAAGAAGTCCGTCATGGCCTGTACCGAAGGCGGGATGCGCAGCCCGAAGTCGCCGCGGTGCCGGGGCCGGTTGAACGGATCGACCGGCGACTCCACCATCGCCCCGAAGGCGCGGGAGACCTCGCCCGCGTACCGCTGCTCCAGGAAGGCGTAGTACGCGTCGATCCGCGTGATCTTCTGCCGTGTGGTATCCCGGGCTCGCTTCCCCGGGCCGGCGAAGTAGCTGTCCAAGTGGCGCGGAGTGATCCGCCACGGCGCCAGCGAGTAGTAGTCGCACAGCTCGATGACCGGCTTGATCAGCTGGTCAAGGGTGCTTGGGGCCAGCCCTGCCGCATCCCGCGCCCACCGGTACTCGGCGAGCGTGTCAAGGAAGAAGCCCTCCTCGTCTTCCAGGTGCGCCTCGGCCTGGCGCCGGCGCTGCAGCGTCACCACGTCCGCGAGCCCCGGCTCGCAGGCGGCGGGCACGGGGACTGGGCGGAGCGCGGAAGTCCGAGAATCGGCCACGAACAAGCAAGTTACGCCGCTAACTCCTGGATTCCAGGAGTTAGCGACAGAATCCCCCACGAGCGGGTGACATGGGGCGCAAAGCCCGGACCAGCTCAGACAGTTGTGGTAGGCGCACGGTCCCCATCAGGAACCCACGCGTACTCCAGTAAAGAACACGCTGAGCCCCGGGTCGGTGAACTCCTCGGGCGCCTCGACGTACCGCATCACGCGGACCTGAGCCGGGCGGCGAGGTCGTAGCCGCAGAAGTCGGCCAACGCCGCCTGTAGTTCAAGGAGCCGTTCGGTTGCGGAGCCGAGCGCGGCCCTGCCCTGGTCGAAGTGGTGCCAGGCCCGCACGATGGCGCCTGCCACGAGCTGACGGCACAATTCGCTGTGTTCGTCGGTGGCGTCGGGGTCGAGGTTGAACCGTTCGTCGCAGTAGGCGATCCAGGACGGGCGCAGGACATAGAGCGTGGACATGGCGGCCAGGGCGTTCTCCGCCGTGGTCTTCACGGGGCGCCGGGCGTCCAGACCGGCCCACAGGTCCATCAGCGTCTCGTGGACGCGCGCACTGTCGTACAGGGCCTGGCCCACCACCACGTCGGGGTCGAGCTGCCGGGCGGCGCTGGCAGCAGTGGCCACCGGGGCGCAGGCCCTGATCCGTAGTTGGGCGCGCCAGGCCAGCTCACGTTCCCGCCGGGTGCTCCTCCGACTCAGCCAGTCGAACATGGCGCCCTTCCTCCTCCTCGACGACCCCGACGCGGGCTCTGTCTACCCGACCGTGCGGGGTGCCCACAATGCCGCAGGGCAGGTCAGAGTTCGCTTTCCTCTGACGGAGGCGGCTTGCGGTGCCGACCGCGACCCTTGTCCGGCGCAGGCGGTCCACTCGGCGGGCTTCTCCTCGACCGGCCGGACGTGTACAGCAGGGCGTTCGCGGTGGCCAAGTGGTCAACGACGCCCAGCTGAGTGTGCCCTTCGAGTGGCGATCTCTGTCATGTTGCGATTGAGGTCCCCAGGCCCCCGTCGGCGTGCAGTGGGGGACAGTCCGAGACGCTGCGGGACAGCCGAGCGGAATTCGCGCGTAGCAGACAAGAGGAACGTACAAAGACTGGATATTGCAGCCGTGGGCATGCCAAAGTATAAGTCTAGGCGACACCACGTTACTGGCTGCGGCAACTGCAGGGTTGCCGGGTCGATATGACCGTCCTGAGTAGGCAAGGCAGGGGCTGGACCCACGTCCGCTACTGCTCGGTTCGCTTGTTCCCCACCCGCCCGGCGCTGGCCTGTGTTCCGATCAAGCGGCGGCGACTACGAACTCGTACCTATCCGGCTACACCGGTGTTCGCTCGACCGACCCGTTCTGGAAGGCTCCCGCGGCGAGACCATCGGACCACCGAGCAGCTCATGACGGATCTCAACGACCCGCAGTATGGACCCACACGTGCCCGCCGCCCCCGGAATTGACTCCACCGGTTCCCGAGGTCGGCTGCCCGAGGACCATCCCGATCATCCACTGAGCAACGCAACATAGACGACGATCGCCGGTTAGCCAAACCGGCGATCGTCACCATCATTGAGGGGTGTTCGCACTCGGCCCAGCTTGACAGTGCAGCCGCGGGCGAACGCTGGGGCAACCCCGTGCAGTCGTGAGGAGGCTCGGAGCTGCCCTGTCCACGGTGCCCTGCTGTGGACAGCACGTACTGTCCGCAGGTCTTCGATACGTCACACGCTGCGCGAGGTATTTGCGCTGCCCCTGCCGCTCCTCATTTCCCCGCAAGGACAACCCGCCCATGCACCGACACTTGGCCTATTCGGAGCTGCTCCGCGTTAAGGCGCCATACCGGCTTGAGTACCGACCTTCTTACTCGCCCCCCTGGCGAGACGCGAGGGCCCCATGGCAGTAGGAACCAAGGGCGGTCAAAAGATGACCGTCGACGAGGTCTGCGCCGAGCTGCAGATCGCTCGATCGACCTTCTACGATTGGCGGCAAAAAGGGCGCGGTCCGCGCTGCATCCGCCTCCCCAACGGCTCCCTGCGGATACGACGGGGCGATCTCGAAAACTGGCTTACTGATTGTGAGGATCACACCTGACCGCGAGAACATTCAACGTCCGAATATTTAGCATCGAGCGCCGCAAGCGCAAGACGGGGCACAGCTATCGCGTCGTATGGACCGTCGACAGACGCAAGCACAGCGAGACATACCCCACGAAGGGGCAGGCAGACGCCCGTCGCGCTGAGCTGAAGACGGCAGCGAGCAGGGGAGAACCCTTCAGCCCGACGACCGGATTGCCGGTCAGCTTCGCCAGTAAGGCGGCGGAAAAGGGCTGGTATTCATTCGCGGTTGAGTACGTGGACTGGAAGTGGGTCCGAACCAGCGGGAACAGCCGCAAGAACACGGCGAAGGCGATGACAGCCGCCACAGTCGCTTTGCTCCGTACGCAGCCCGGCCAGTTCGACGATCGAGACGTCCGTACGGCACTGCGGGAGTTCGCCTTCAACACGAAGCGGCGTAGTACGTCGGTGCCCGGCGAGGTGCGGGAGATCCTCGACTGGGTCGAGCGCAACACGTTGCCGATGTCCGCCTGGGAAGACACGGCCAAAGTCGAGCACGTGGTCGCGGCGATCAGCACGCTGCTTGATGGCACCGCAGCCGCAGCCAGCTCCGTCATGCGAAACCGCCGCATTCTCAGTCTCGCCTTGGACCGCGCGGTCCAGCACAACATCCTGAGGGTTAACCCTCTGGCTGCGCTGGGCAAGCGGGAGAGCGGCGTGCGGGTGGGGCAGGCGATCAGCAAGCGGTCCCTGCTCCATCCGGCTCAGCTCACCGCGTTGCTCGAATGGATAGGCCAGCGGCCTCGCCGTGGACTGCTGTACCAGGCGTTCTTCGCCGCAATCTGCTACGCCGGCCTGCGTCCCGAGGAAGCCGTCGCGCTGCGTGTCGCCGATGCTGTCCTGCCCGAAACAGGGTGGGGCGAGATCATCGTCCACGAGGCCCATCCAGAGGTAGGCGGCCGGTGGACGGACCGTGGAGAGGTGCACGAGGTTCGTGACCTGAAGGGCCGTGCCGAGGGTGACACCCGCACCGTTCCGATCCACCCCGATCTTGTGGCTCTCCTCCGCCGCGTCATCGCCAAGTACGAGCTCAAACCGGATGGGCTCCTCCTTCCCGGCGAAGGAGGGGAGACCCTGGCGGGCTCGGTCTACCGGCGCGTGTGGGGCAAGGCCCGGGAGGCGGTCCTCGCAGAACACGAGTACGCTTCTCCCGCTGGCAAACGTGTGTACGACCTCCGCCATACCTGCCTCACCGGGTGGCTGAACGCCGGCGTTCCCCCCGCGACGGTCGCGGAGTGGGCGGGCAACAGTGTCCCGGTCCTCCTGGCGATCTACGCCAGATGTGTCACTGGACAGTTGACCGACTACCTGAAGCGGATCGAAGGACTCCGGTACCTGCCGGTGGCGTGATGGAGCGGTCTGGGTTCTGCGTGAGGATCCTGGCCCGCTTCACTATGCCCTCCGTGGTGTGGCGAGGGCGGCGTCAAGGAGAGGTGTCCGCGGGGGACGCATGGGGGACAGTTAGCCGTAGAAGCCCGCTTTTGGTCCGTGTCGGCCGGACAGAGAACATGATCATCTATCGGCGTCGAGTTCCTCGTCGGGGGAGGGCGGATAACCCTCTGACCTGCAGGTTGGGCCCTCCCTGGGGGAGGAGGGCAGCCCTGCGCCCCCGGCAGGACTCGAACCTGCGACCAAGCGCTTAGAAGGCGCCTGCTCTATCCGC
>AZWL01000051.1 GCA_000514715.1 Streptomyces sp. CNH099
GCGACACCCCGAAGGCCACCGCACGTGTGCTCCACACGCGCCGCAGCTACGCCGGCCCCGACGGGAAGCGGCGGCCCGACGACCGGCCCGACGACACCCTGTACCAGGCCGGATACTGCGACGCCGCCCGCTGGGCACGCGCGCACCGTCAGCCACGCGCCGAGGCATTCACCGAGCGGTTAGGCCCCGGCGGCGGCGGGTCGGGCCGCACGCACCGCGTCTACCTCAGCGACGAGCTGGCGCCGGCCATCTCCGAGGTACGGGTCGGCTCCATCGCCGACGCCGGCTGCACACCGCTGCCTGTCCGCGTCGAGTTCTGGACGCCGCATCTCTATTCGATCATGAACAGTCGGATGGCGGCATGGATAGAGCCCGGCCGGTCCCCGCGCGGACGAGCCGCCACCCCGGGGCCCGCGAGCGACGACCCACGACACGACCCACGATGCACGGAGCGATCTTGAACGAAGAACACTGCCCAGCCCCGGCGGACCGTCGAAGGCTGCGGTTGATCACCTGGACCATCGGAGACGACCGGCCGCTTGAGGCGGCGGTTGCCTGGCTGGCCGGACAGCACGCGGACGTCGTGCTCTGTCAGCAGATCCCGGCCGCGGCGATCGCCCCGGCGGCCGACCTACTGCGGATGGCCGGCTTCCCCACGGTCACCGCGACGCCTACGCCGACGGCTGCTCGCACCGCGGTCTTCGTGCGCACGGTGGAGCAGGGCGGCCGGCTGGTGGTCGTGCCCGGCACCGAGCAGCGCGGCCCGGACTGGCATCCCGTCGCCGGTATCACGGTCCGGCTGAGGGCGGGCGGGCGGACGGCCCGCCGGTGGTGGCGCCTGGCGTCCGAGCAGTCCGGCGTCGACAGCCCCACGATCCGGCTGGAGGAGGCGGCACGGTGGTCGGCCTGGCCCAAGGGGGAGGACGTCGAAGACGGCGGGGACCGCGAGGACGGCGGCCGGCGGCTGTGCACGGTGGGCGGGGACTGGCAGTCCTACCCGGTGGGCGAGACCCGGGAGCACCCCGGGGGAGACCTCCGCGCCCGGCGCACCTACTTCGACCATGACGGGGTCCGGCGGCCCGACGACCGGCCCGACGCCGCCTTGTACGAGGCCGGATACCGCGATGCCGCCCGCTGGGCAGACCAGAAGGACTACCAGCCATACGCCCTGGCCTCGACCGAGAGGACCGACCCCGGCGGGTCCACCGCGCCGGGCCGCACGCACCTCCACGGCCTATCTGGAGACCATCCCCCGCCGGCCCGGGCCCTCGCGTGATTCCGCTCCCTTCCGTGGCCGGACCGGGCCCGCACGGCCTCAGACACACGGCCCCCTCCGGCATGCCCCCGCCGCCGGCCCACCTGACGCCGGCGCCGAGCGCCACGGACGACGAACGCCCGCCCGGCCCGATTTGTTCACGACGAAGGGAATTCGATGATCGACAACAGTGACGCCAACAACGACCCCGCCGCCGACCGGCCGAAAGAGGAAGCAGCCGCAGACGGCTCAGCCATGGAACCGTCTGCGGTTGCCGCGGTGCGCGTGATGAGCTTCAGCTTCGCCCGCGGCCCGTTCCCCTTCCCCGGCGCGGACATCGTGCTCGACCTGCGCAGCCGGTTCAGCTACTCCTCGGCGGCCGAGCCCGACGACATCACCGATGTCACCGGCCTGACCGCCTGTGGCCCGTGCGCTCAGGTGGACCTGCAGGCGGACGGCGTCGCCGAGCTGGTCGAGGGCGTCGTCCCCCTGGTGGCGGCGTTCCGCAGCGGGACGGGCGACGAGCCGGTCACCGTGGCCGTGGGATGCACCAGCGGGCGCCTGTCCGCCACCGTTGCGACCGCGATGCACCGGCGGATGAACGGCCTGGTGCTCGCGACGGTGGAGCACCTCGCTCTGCCGGACGGCGCCGAGCCGCGGCCCGGGACGACGCCGGCCGCGCCGCAGGACCCCCCTTCTCCGCCCCCGTCAGCGGGGGCGGACGGCCCGCAGCCCTAAGGCGCGGTCCCGCGTCACCTGCGGGCCGGGCGGGACGGGGACGTCCCCTTCTCTCAGGTCTCGCCCCATCGGTACGGCGAGACGGTCCGCGGCCCCGACCCGAAGCCGCATTTGATCATGAGATTCCTGGAGGTATGCACATGGCACCGTCCGACGATCACGCGCCATGGGGACGGAGTGATACGCGCAACGATCTCTCCGGGACCGTCCACGGGCCCAGCATTCAGGCGAACACCATCCGCGGGGACGTGTACATCGGTGCTGCTGCCTGGCAGTCTCCCCCGGTCCCCAAGCAACTCCTGCCGTGCCCGCGGCACTTCACCAACCGCAGCGCAGGGCTGAGGGTCCTGGACCGCGCGCTGGCCCGGGCACGCAGCGAGAACGCCTCCGTGCTCGTCTCGATCAGCGGTCCGCCGGGGGTGGGGAAGACCTCTCTGGCGCTGTGGTGGCTGCACAGACACAGCGAGAACTTCGCGGACGGCCAGCTCTATGCCGCACTGGAGGGCCACCGGGACGATCAGCCGACCAGCCCCGGCCGGGTGCTCCCCCGCTTCCTCCAGGCGCTCGGGGTCCATCCGGACCACGTCCCCGCCGACCTCGCCGGGCAGACGGCGCACTTCCGTACGGTCACGGCCGGCCGGCGTATCGCCGTGCTGTGCGACAACGCCCTGTCGGCAGCTCAGATCCGGCCCCTGATACCGGCGTCCGCGGGGAGCATCTGCGTGGTGACCAGCCGCCGGCATCTGCGGTCCCTGGCACTGGACGGGGCGGAGCTTGTCCACCTCGATCCGCTGGATACGGACTCGGCCGTAGAGCTGCTGGGCAACCTGGCCGGCCACGATCGCGTCGCGGCCGACGCCGCTGCCGCCCGCGAGCTGGTCAACTCCTGCGGCCGCTTCCCGCTGGCGGTCACCCTCAGCGCGGCGCTGCTCGTCACCCGCCCCGGCTGGAGCCTCGCCACGGCGATGCCGGGCCCCACCGCCGGCTCGCATCTCACAGAAGAAGATGAGGAGACGTCCATGGAGACCAGGCTTGACCAGGTATACACGGCGCTGCCCGAGCCCGCCGCGCGGCTGTACCGCCGGATGAGCCTGCATCCCGGCACCGAGTTCGACGCCGGTGTCCCCGAGGCGGTCGCTGCCGTACCTCCCGAGATCCCCGCGCCGGTCGACCAGCTGGCGACGCTGGTGCACGCCAGCCTCCTTGGCACACATCGCCCCGGCCGGTACCGCTTCCACGACCTGATCCACGAGCACGCCCGGCACCGAGCCGAAGCTGACGACCACCCTGACCTGCGCGAGCTGACCGTACAGCGGATCATCGACCACTATCTCGCCACCGCGAACAGCGCGGACCGCGTCGTCTACCCCCAGCGCCGGCGCCCGGAATCGGAGTACCTGCTCCCGCCGCGGGAGCCCCGCACCTTCCCCGACTTCGCCACCGCACTGGCGTGGCTCGACGACGAACTCGGCACCCTCATGGCAGTCCAGCGGCTCGCCTCGGCGCACGGGCACGACTCGGCCGCCTGGCAGATCGCGGACGCCCTGTGGGGGTTGTTCAGGTACGTGCGCTACCCCGAGGACTGGATCACCAGCTACGAGCGTGGCGCGGCAGCCGCCCGCGCCTGCGGTCACCGCCTCGGCGAAGCACGGCTGCGTACCGGTCTCGGGGTGGCGCTGCGAGACGTCGGCCGATACGCAGAGGCCCACGGCGCCCTCGGGTGGGCCCTGGTGCTCCGCCAGGAGATCGGCGACCGCAGGGGTGAGGCTCTGGTCCTGCACAACCTGGGCCTGCTGTTCCTGCAACGAGACGAACTGGACCAGGCAGGCCAGTGGTTCCGGACGGCACTGGCCATCCGGGAAGAAGTGGCAGACACCCGCGGGACGGCGCGGGAGCACTCCGCCATCGGCGAGGTGGAAAGCCTTCTCGGACACCATGACGACGCACTCCGCCATCTCACCAAGGCCATGGACATGATCGCGGGGACAGCGGACCTCAGCTCCGAGGTCCCGGCCCGCCGCCGGCTCGGGCAGGCGTATCTACGCATCGGCGACCGCCCCGCGGCACGCACCCACCTCGACGCCGCCTTGGGCATGCTCCTGGACGCCGGCACGGTCTTCGACGAGGGCACCATCCGCGAAATCCTCGCAGAGGTCGCCGAGCAGGACGCAGATCCGGCTTCGGCCCGAGACCACTACGCCCGGGCCGAGGAGGTCTACCGCAAGCTTGGCGCCCTCCCACATGCGCAGCGCGCTGCCGGACACCAGCGTCGGCTCGCCCCCGGCGCCGGGCCGGACGCGCCGAGGACCTGACCTGACGCTTTGCCCGCGGTGTCCACCGGTCGCACAGCGGACGCGCAGGCGCGGCCCGGCGAGACGGACGTCGGGCATCGGCGGCCGGCTGCCCGGGCCGCCCGGGCAGAGCCAGCCCACGCCCAGCCGGGCGCCGAGCCTGCGTGACCCGGGCGGGCTGGCATCCATCCGAGCGCGGAGCGCTGCCTCCGCGCCGGAGGCGCACCCTGCTCCGCCGGCCCCGGCGCCGGCGCCGACGGCCCGCAGCGCCCACCGATTCGATGACCCGCCCGGAGGATCCCGAGACCCTCCGCGCAATGGAGGACCGCTTGACCACGACCGTCGATCCTCATCCCGGTCCCGGGCTGCGTGACGACGGCGCCGCCGCCGTGAGGCGCCGCCGCCTGGTCGCCCGGCTCACCGCCGCGGGTCACCTGCCCGATCCGGCCTGGCGGGCGGGGTTCGCCGCCGTGCCCCGGCATCCGTTCGCCCCCCTGTGCATCGCAAGCGACCGCGCCGAGGCCGCCGCTCTGCTCGCCCACCGGCTCGGCGAGCAGCAGGCGACCACCATCAACGAGACCACCATCGCCGCGCGCCGCCGCCTGGCCGCCGCCGGGTACCTCCCGACCGTCGTCACTGCCGCCCCCGTCCACGGCCACCTCAACGGCGCCCCGTACCACCGCATCCTCAGCACCCGCGCCCTCACCGGCATCCCGCCAGCCTGGCCCGGCCAGCTCACCCCCGACGGTGTGATCCTCGCCCCCGTGGCCGGCGTCCTGACCCGCATCCACTGCGACGGCCGCCACCAGGCGCCCACCGCCAGGCACGGCACCACCACCGCGCGAGGGGCCTGACATGGTCGAAGTCCACCGGGCCGGCACTGCCCGCATCCACGACTTCTTCCGCGGCGGGACGGACAACTACGAAGCCGACCGGCAGGCCGCCCGGAGGATCGGCGAACTCGCCCCCTACACCGAGCAGGTCATCCGCGGCGCCCGCCGGTTCGTCCTGCACACGGTCTTCACCCTGGCCCGATACCACCGGATCAGCCAGTTCCTCGATCTCGGGTGCGGACTGCCCGACACCGGCAGGCACCTGCACGAGATAGCGCAGCGGGCGCGCCACGACGCGCGCTTCATCTACGTCGACCGCGACCCGATGGTCCTCACCCACGCCGGCATGATGCTGGAGACCGACAGCCACACCCGGGTGATCCGTGCCGATCTACGCGACGGCGCCGGCGCCGTCCTCGCCCGCGCCGAGCAGACCGAGGAGACCGAGGAGAGCGGAGAGAGCCCGCTGTACCGCCCCGGCCAGCCCAGCGCGGTCCTGCTGTGCGGCACCCTCGACGAACTCGGCGACGAGGACGCCGCCCGGCTCGTCGACGGCATCACCGCCCGCGTCGCCTCCGGCAGCTACCTCGTCTTCTACAGCCTCGTCAGCACCAGCCAAAAGTTCCGCCGCGCGGCAACCGCGCTGATGAACGAGGTCATCCCCACCGGGTGGGGCCGCGTACGAACCCCCGAACACATCGCCGGCTTCTTCACCGGCCTGAAGCCCACCCGGCCCTTCGGCGACGTCACCACCTGGTACCCGCCCCCGCCCCCGTCCACCGCCACCCTTCCGCCCACCGGATGGGTCGCCTACGGCGGAATCGCCCGCCGCCCGTGATGCCCACGGCAAGCACCCCGGACGCGGGGCCCGTACCGGCTTCGCACCGCTTGACCACCGATGTGCTGGAATCCGCCCACGGCGTCAGCGGACGCTGCTACGGCGGAGACCGCTTCATGGACGTGGCTGCGAAGCCCCTCCCCCGCAAGCGCGGGTATGCCATGAAGCCCCCTGCTCCCCGCACATGCGGGGCTGTTTCATCGACGCCGTCTGTGCGAACGTGCTCCCCGCAGGTGCGGGGATGGACCCAACCGGTCTTCGACCCGGCCCCTGCCCACGTGGCGGGGGCCGCGTCCGTTCCTCCGCGTGCTCAGCTTGGTCACGGCGAGCCGGCCGGCCCGCCGCCGAGGGCCTGTTGCGGCCTGCACACCGGGCACGGCCTCCACCATCGCGATCTCAGCAGACCCCGGGCCGCGTCCGCGCCGACCGCCGTGCAGGTGAAGACCCCTCCGGGATCGGCCTAGCTGTGCCATCTCAGGAGGTTGATTCCACAGCCTCTTCGATCGTGCCCGCTGCTCGTTCCCGCCAGGCCCTCACTGTGGTGCGCGGCACACCCAGCTCCCGCGCCATCGCCGAGACGCTCGTGCCCTGCCTGGCTGCCAGATACGCGTCTATGTCTGCGAACCCCACGGACTGTGCCTGCTTGGTCATGCGGCGATCGCGCGCTGCGGCCTTTGCCTGTCCACCGCGGCGTCGCACGGCAATGACCATCGGTCGGCGCGCAGTCTCCTGGCTGCTGGCGACCGCCCCCGCCTCTGGTGCGGTCGTGCGGCCGGCTTCCAGGGTGGCGCGGATGTCGGGGCGCTGCTGGTACCGCTCACGGCCTTGCGTGCGGGCGCGCTGGGACAGGTCCGCGGAGCGCAGACTGAGCGTGCGCGGCAGTTGGTGAGTCTCGCGGTACGCGGCAGTGTCCATGCCATGTGCGCGGGCGAGATGTGGGGCGAGCAGCCGGTACGGCTGATGGCACTCCAGGCAGAGCAGGCGGCCGTGCTCGTCCGTTGGTTGTGTGCCCGGCGGATATGTCACTGCAGCGCCTTGGCCTTCTTGACCAGCTTGTTTACGGTGGACTGGTCCATCTTGAGAGCCCGGCCAGCCTGAGACTGGTTGCCGCCGAAGGCGTCGACGACGCGGGCGACGCGCGCAGCGCGTTCGCCGGCCAGTCGGTTGGCCTCGGCGGCAGCCTGCTCCCATTCGGTGCTGGCCTCGCGTGCTTCTTGGACGGCGATGATGAGGTCGAGTCCGCCGTCGCTGTTGACCAGGTCGGCCATCTCATCGGCGACGGACGGGATGAGTTGTCCGTCGTCATCGACGGCGTCGGGGAACCAGTCGCCGTCGATGATGTCGGTGCGGCGAATGAGGATCTGCACCTGGTGGCCGTCGTCCGTGGTGACGAGGTCCTTGTTATGGGCCTCAGGGTCGGGCTGGACGGCGTCCTCGCTCAGAGGCGTGAACTCGTAGTCAATGCCGAGGACGAGCAGGTCAACGCCGTCGTCGTAAAAGTCGATGATGTCCTGACCGGTGATGCGTCGCATGAGTCCCCTCGGGCTGGGATCGGGCTCGGTGCCCTCTCGCACTACCGACTATGGCACCCTTGCCATAGGCAAGTCAATGGTAGGGGGGCCATAGTTTCCCCATCGGTGCGTACCGGCTGCAGCAGCCGTGGAACCAACCTCCTGAGATAGCACACCTAGCAGCCGGCCCGGTGCACCACACCCTGCTCCGGCGCCGTCTGCGCTGTCCGGCGCCGCTCCCGTACGAACCCAGGCCCGTACTCCTCCTCCATAGCCGGCCCGGCAGCCGCGAGCCGGCGCGCGACGTGCCGGAGCATGATCTCGGCGTGCACCCGGACCGTCGCATGCGGGTGCTGCGCGGCCAGGCGCTCGAAGTGCGTCGCCAGCTCCCGCAGCCGCTCCGGATCGGGCGGCAGCGGATCCGGCAGCGGCAGCTGATCCGGAGGCACGCCCGCAGTCTGCCAGAAATCGAATGCGTGAGCGATAGTGGTGGTGGGTGAGTCCGCTGGCCGCCTCCTGGTGGGAACGGGAAGGCGGGCCCAGGTGTGCGGCTCAAACTGCGCCGGCGAGGCAGGAGCGGAGTCGTCCGTCACGTCTTGCCCGTGCTGCGGGGCGCGTCCCGCGGGGTGGTGTAGGGCGACGCGCCCCCGCGGTGTGGCCTGCTGTGTCCGGTTGCTGTCACCGCGTCGAGAACGGTGGGGCAGCGGGCTCCGGCAACGAGGTCCTGGAGCGTGCCGCCGGACCGGCGCGGGCCGCCGGTGATCGAGGTGCGCGCGGGAGATGTGCGCGACGCCGGCACCCGGCGCTGCAGCGAGTTCGACTGCGCCTGTCCCGGCGTGCCTTGGTCGCCGTCTCCGGCCT
This sequence comes from Streptomyces sp. CNH099, assembly GCA_000514715.1. Classification (GTDB taxonomy): domain Bacteria; phylum Actinomycetota; class Actinomycetes; order Streptomycetales; family Streptomycetaceae; genus Streptomyces; species Streptomyces synnematoformans. The sequence continues at coordinate 8,328 of AZWL01000051.1, forward strand.
TATTGGTAAACCCCCGCCTTGACAAATGTCAGGGCGGGGGTTTACATTGATGGTGTCGGGCCAACGACAACCACCAACCAGGGGAGTTTCGCATGACCGTCCGTGACGAGGACACCGAACGGCGCCGTGACCGGCTCTTCGCCCGCACCATGACCCTGCTCACCCGCGCCCCCGACATCACGTCGGCCTCCCGGGCCGGCTACACCGTCAGCGAGGACCTGCCCCGCCTGGTGATCGAGCTGCCGCACTCCGGCGCCCGTGACCCGCACGCGGACTTTTGCGTCGACCGCGCCCAGGGCGTGATCGTCCACCGCCTGCCGTACGGGGTCGGGCTGGAGGTGATGCCGCTGACCGCCGAGCGTGAGGCGCTGCTGGAGGAGCTGCGGTGCGAGTACGGCACCGCCGAGCAGTGGGCGGCGGACCTCGGCATCGCCGAGGAGGCCGCGCACCTGCTCATCGGCGCGGGCTGGACCGCCTACGACTACGACGGCTGGAACGCGGTCATGCGCGTGACGTCGGCCGCCGACGCCCGCGAGGTGCTGGCGCGCACCGCCCAGCAGTGGCAGGACGCCGGATGGGGGCGGCCCAGGCCCGGCTACGGCCAGGAGTACATCCCCGGCGGCACGCCCACCGCAGGCGAGGCCGCCGTGCTGGCTGATGCGGGAATCACCCGGGCGAGGGTGAAGAGCCTGCGGGAATCCGGCGGCTACCGCACCCTCGCCGAGCTGCTCAACGCGCGGCCCCCTGAGATTCCCCTCGACGCCACACGCGTCATCGTCACCGGCGAGCGCTGGCTGGGTACCGTCCAGTCCACCGCGCCGGAGCCGGCCGTGGCCTGGCTTGCGCGGCAGCCGCAGCTGTGGCGCCAGAGCGCAGTGAACGCCACCGCCGGCCCCCGGCCGGTCCTGATCGGCCCCTACGCCTCATGGGTGCTGTGGGACGACGGCCAGCTCATCTGCGGGAATCTCCTGGTCGGACTGAACAAATGGGGCGGCCAGCAGAAAGCCGGTGACGACGACTTCCCGGACGTGCCGCGCGCCAGCGAAGCTGCCGCGCTCGCCCTGGACCTGCTCGCCAGGACCATCACGGACCCGGCCGCGCTCGCCGAGGCAGCCGGGCCGTTCCTGACCGCCGCCGCGCACGAGGAGACCGAGGAGGCCAAGCACGACATCGGCGAGTACACGCGATCGGGCACCACCATCCGTCGCATCCGCCACACCTTCCACGCCGGCGGCGGCGCCGAACTCGGCAGGCTGTGGGAGATCAGCATCGTCGACTGGCAGGCCGGCGTGGACGCCTCGGAGACGCGGCGGATCGCGCGCACCCCCGCGGAGGCGGACAGCCTCTTCGACGACGCCGTGCACCTCGCCACTCCGCCCCCGCCGCGCCGCGCGAAGGAGGCAGACCGGCAATGCCCCGGCACGGACGTGAGGCACTGCGACAACTGCGGCGCCACGAGCCCTCAGCCGAACGACTTCACCGGTGGCCAGCTCGGCTTCATGGCCGCCAGCCTCGGCACCGCCTGCGGGATCACCTGCTACGACGCCATCGCCGACCAGCCGGGAGCTCACGCTACCCGCTTCCACCATTGACCCGTCCCTTTCGGGGGGCCACCGACCAGGGGTGGCCCCCCGGCGCCGAACCGATCGCCAAGAAGGCAGGACAGACCGATGCCCAAGCAGCACGGCGAGGTCTCCACATGGAGACATTGCCACGACGAGGCCAAACGCCGCCAGGACGACGCCCAGCGCGCCCTGCAGGAGGCAACCCGCGACCGCGCCCGCGCCCTCATGGAAGGGATCGCTGAACTCGGCGGCCCTCCCCCCGACTACCGCGGTGGGCAAGCCGCAGTCGCGCGTGAGCTGAACACCACACGGCAGACGATCAGCCAGATCCTCAAGGCGTACCGCACCACGCAGCCCCACCCCGTCAGCAAGGAGACAACCCCCTGATGCCCTGGAACTTCATGCAGCTCCAGCTGCACCGCGACGCCGGCCGCATCGATCCGATGATCGGCGAGGGCGGGCTGAGCCGGGAAGCGGCCCTCGCCGCGGTCCAGGACCTGCTGGACCGCGGCAGCACACTTCAACCGCAGCTGTTCGCCGGCGTCGCGGAGACCTGGCGGCGCGGCGCGAAGGACGACACCGTGTACGCCGGGGACTTCCTGTGGACCATCTACCAGTACCCCCAGGGAGAAGACCCCACGTTCGCGGCGATGGCCTGGGTGGAGGACTTCTCCCAGCGCGGCACCGGCCAGTCCGCCGCCTGGTCCGCCGACCCGCCCGGCGGCGGGCCCGACCCGCAGGACGTCATCAGCCGCCGCGTGATCGGCACCCTGACGGGCCGGCAGTACCCGGAGGTGCTGCCCGACGAACTCGCGCCCTGGTACTGCTACACCGCCGACGGCGGCCACAGCATCGTCATCGCCCTGCCCCGCGCCGACCGCCGCCCCCGCGAGGGGGACGTGCTCCCGGCCCCGGTCAAAGCCGTGCTGCGCGCCGGATGGACCCTCACCGACGGATACGTGGTCTGCGACCTTCCCTACGACCCCGAACTCGGACTGGACACAGATCCGTCCGACAACGAGCTCGACGCCGGCCAGCCCACCCCCGCGCCCGAGCCGCACGTGCTCGCGGTCGGCAAACCGTACAACCCCGCCGTCTCCCAGTGGCCGGACGGCGCCGCCGAACTCCGGCTCCAGCCCCACGGCGCCGAATTCGCGCTCTTCCTCGACGCGCCTGCAGCCCACGAGACCACCGCGTTCACCAAGGGCAACGCCGAGTTCGCCCTGACGGCCACCGGCCGCTACCTGGTGTGGTCCTACCGGTTCGTCAACCCCAAAAAGAGCCGCAACCCCGCCGCCCAGGGCCCGGGAATCCCCTGGTCCGACGCCCTGTGGGAGTACCACCGCCAGGCCGCCCGCCACCCGGTCGGGCTGCCCGGCGAGCGGGGCACGTCCTTCGCGCTGCACCTGGTCCTCATCGACGCGGCCACCGGCATCGTCAAGGGCCTGCGGCTCGTCAGCCCGCCCGTGGCGTTCGCCGACGCCCTGCGCGACGCCGTCGACAGGCAGGCCCAGGTGCCCCACGATCCGGCGGCGGCCGAACGGGACATCAAAGCCCTGTACGACCGGTACTCCAGCACCGACATCCTCCTCCACGCCGACGCCCGGTTCGAAGCCCTACGCGACGGCACCACCCGCTGACGGCGGCGCGGCCGTGGCGCCGCTCGCGCAGCAGATCCGCAAGGCAGGCCGACGACGACAGCACCGCATCGCCGGCGGCCCCGGTGAAGTGGCGGCTGCGGCGATGACCGCCGTCACCTTCAGCTTTGTGTGCGCGGGCGTCCGGGGCGTCCGGGGCGGGTGTCCTGGTGGGTGAGGATGGTGTCGAGGTGCCAGACGGGTTCGCTGCCGATGTGGTCGTCTGCAGGCGGGGCTTGGCGGCGGGCGACGTACCCGGACCAGGTCTTGCGCTCCACGCCGAGGATGCTGGCAGCGCCCAGGGTGGTGACGCTGCTGATGTAGCGCTCGACCTTCTGCACCGGCGCCTCTCCCAGCCACTGAGCCATGTCCTTCGCCACCATCCCGTGGCGGTACAGGTGAGCCAGGAGCCGCCAGAAGACGACGTTGTACCGCGTGCGCAGATCGTTGATCTGCGCACGCCGGGCTTCGACCTGGGCGGCGCGTTCCTGGACGGCGGGTGAGGCGATGCCGGTCTGGAGCTGGGTGCGGAACTGCAGCCTGCGTTCTTCACTCTTGGAGAGCAGGTCTTCGGGGTCGCCCAGCTCCTCGATCTGCTGCTTGAGGCGGAGCAGATGGCGCGATCCGTCGTAGGCGATGAGGGTGCGGACCGCCTGCGCGAGAACCGCCTGCGCGTCGGGCTCGTGGACGTCGGTCGTGCCCGCCAGGTGCTCGCGGCCCATCACGGGCTCACCCGCCAGGTGGTAGCGGAAGCGCAGGCCGCGGTAGAGGGGCGCGGGGTTCCCCGAGCCCACCCATTCGCCAGTACTCCAGGTCACGGCGGTGCCGCGTCCGTACCCGAAATCATCGGGCGCGGTGGTGATGTCATCGGGGGTGAGGAAGACGGGGAGGTCGGTGATCAGGTTCTTGGCCATGCCTCATTATTGCAGTCTTAGACTGTAATGATAACCTGCTTTCACTCCCAGAACGGGGGCAGCCTTCAGTCACGGTGCGGCGGTCGCTCCGCTGGCAACGGACTGCCCCTTCCCGGTGGTGGCGGCGGCCCGGGCCGGGGCGGCGGGGGGCGCCTGCGTGTACGGGGGTTGGGCCGCTCGCGGGGCGGGCGGGGATGTTCGCGGCGCGGTGGTCAACGGTCTCCTTCGGAGCGGTGGGGGCGGCGGTGGAAGCGGGGCGGGATGTCTGTGGCGGGGCCCTGCCCGGTTCGGTGAGGCGTGACGGGCTATACGAGCCCAGCGGATGCGTTGTCGGTCCAGTCGTCGGCTTGGTCCATGTAGCCGAGCATCATCTTGCTGCCGGGGGCCCAGCCGCCTTGGCGTGCGATGGACACCGCGTCGCGGCCGTGGCGGCGGGCCGCGGTGGGCAGGCCCCGGCGCAGTGAGTGGCCGGTCCACCGAATCGTGACACCGGAGCGCTGTGCGGTACGGGTGATGGCGCGGGTGACGGCGTCCGGGGATAGGGCTCCGCCGATGTGGCCCCACCGGTCGATCTGCCGGAAGGCCGGTTCGCTGGGAGCGGCCAGGGCCGCGTCGGTGGCGGTCAGGTCGCTGTGCCAGCGCTGCCAGGCCCGTACTGGGCAGGTTGCCGGGCTGGTGCCGTAGGGGATGGCGACGTGGCGCACGGAGTGCACGGTCTTGCCGGTGGCGACGTTGACGCGCAGTCCTTCGGGGTGCTCGGTGATGTCGGCCATGAGGAGGCCGCTGATCTCGGAGGCGCGGGAGGCGAAATGGAAGCCGGTGAGCACCAGGGCCAGGTCGCGGCGGCCGGTGAGGGTGTCGGGAGTGGAGGCGGCGATCTGGTGCAGGCCGGCGGGGTCGGCGGGGGCGGCCTTGCCCCGGCCGCGGCGCTCGCCGTCTTTGGCTAGTTGCACGGCCAGTTTCTTCACGATCTCTCGGGCGGCGGCAGCGGCGTCCTTGGACACCTCGACACCGCGCTCGCGCAGGCCGACGACGGCGGCGGAGAGGTGGGCATCGGCGGCGGTGGGGGCGTAGCCGCGGGTGCCGTCCGGGGCCGGGCGCTGCCGGCCCTCGTGCAGCATCCAGACGCAGAAGGCGACCAGCGCGCCGCGGCCGCCTTCCAGCAGGGGCATGTTCTGGTCGGCGCAGAAGCGTTGCCACACCCTCCAGCCCGCCCGGTAGGTCTTGTCGGTGTTGGGCGGGGTCAGTTGCTCGTCGAGTGCGTCGGCCAGTTGCTCGGCGACGGCGAGCCGGGCGGCGGCCTCTTCACCGTGCCGGGCCGTCCAGGTCGCGAACTGTGCAGCAGCCCCGGGGTCGTTCGCCGGTTCGAGAGCGCCCGTCGCTCCTTCGTTCATGCCTGCCCCGTACCAGCAGCGTCGTCCGGCACCCGCCCCCACCGTGCGTGGTCGAAGCCCTCATAGGTCACCCAGTCGAAGGAGATGTCACACAGCTGGTTCCACAGCCGGGCCTCCAGCGTGGACAGCGCCCCGTTGGCGCGGGGCTGGGTCCGCAGGAGGTACGTAAGCTCGGCGGACACCTTCCGCACGACCGCCTCCAGCGCGCGCAGGGCGAGGCCCTCCTCGTCCTCCTGGTGGGCGTCGCTGAGCCGTACTAGCCGCGGCAGGAGGAACGCGCGCAGGTTCTCCACATCGAGGACCGTGGGTTGGGGTGACACAGTGGCCTCCCTTTCGTCTGTTGGGCGTCGAGGGCTGACCGGCTGTCATGCCCGTTTCGTCACCTGGGATATGAGGACGAGGACGTTATCCGAGGCGATATGTGCCGTGCCACCGCTTCACCCACACGAGTGCAGAAAACCGGCCAGATTCTCCGGGGTCTGTACGGGGCGGGGTCCGGCAGGGCACACTTCCCATATAGACCCCGGAGAACCGGGTAAGTATCTGTCGGAAGGTCCCCGTTGAAGATCACCATTGAAGGGGCGGACAAGGAGTTCGCCGCCAAGCTCGTCGCCCTCGCCGCCGAGCACAGCGCCGAGCTGACCGTCACCACCGTCGACACCGGTTGGACCGTCGACCGCGCGGAGAACTACCTCCGCTCCCTGACCGCCGGCGCCCGCCAGTTCGCCGAGATCGTGGTCGACGGCGACGGCTACGCAGCCGCCGAGACCCTCCGCAGCATCCTCGGCAAGCTCAACGGCCCCGCCGTCGCCCTGACCCGGGCCGTCTCCCGCGGCGTGAAGGCGGGCAGGTGGCCCGACGGCACCGCGGCGCCCATCACCGTCGAGTACGACCCGGACAACCCCTCCTGGCAAAAGGCCATCGCGTACCGGATGACCAGCGAAGACGTTCCCGTCTTCCGGGAGGCCATCAGCCGCATGGCCGCCGCCAGGAGCACCGCCGCGGCCCTGGGAGGGTTGCACCCCGGCGGCACCGACAAGACGGTCGGCGCCGCGAACTTCGCCGCCCCGGGCGCCAACCTGGTTGACCTCGACGGCGGTTCGCTGCCGGCCGACGACGAGAACGAGGACACGGCATGAGGGCCGGCGACATCCGCCTGAGCTACACCGACCCGATGACCGGGCAAGCCCCGCGCAGCACGCGGTACCGGGAGACGCAGTACGCCGACCTCGACGGCGTGGTGCTCGTCGTGCGCCACGCTCACCGGTCGCGGAGCCCGCTGTGGTCGGCGAAGCCGTACATGGACCACCTGCACGGCAGCGCGTACGCGGCCTGGGCGCAACACCTGAAGGCCGGGACCGGCCACGGGCTGGTCTTCGCCCACATCCGGCGGCGTGACCTGCTGGAGCAGATCGCACAGACGGTCGGCACCGAGGAGTGGGTTCACGCGCGCGACGCCTGGATGAGCCTGCCCCGGGACCGCTGGTGGTCTGGCCGACGGTTCCGGGCCGTACGCAGCGGGCCGCGCCGGTGGTGGGCCCTGCCGGCCGACCCGAACCGGGACACGCAACGCGGACCGTGACCCAGCCAGCGGGCCGTACTCGACGCACTCGACTCCGGCGACGACGCCGCCCTGCCGCTCGACTTCCAGTAGCCCGACTCCCCTGGGAAGGGACCGAGATGACCGCTGACGACCACACCGGAGGGGACCAGGCCGCCCGGCTGGAGGAGGCCCGGGCCGCCGCCGCACGGGTGCCGGACCCGGCACCGGGCAGTTGGGCGGCGCACCTGCACGCCGCGCTCGCCGAGATCGACCGGCTGAACACCTGGCTCGCCGCGTACCGGGCCCCGCGGCCCGGCGGCCCGTCCGCGCCCCGGGGACCGGACCCCGGCTACGCCCGCAGGCAGCAGATCCGCGCCGAGGCGGAGACCGGCTTCACCGACTACGAGCCATTCGTCGGCCGGGTGCTCTGCCCGGCCCGGGACAAGTGCACGGCGGGCCTGCTGGCCGCCTTCAAGCCGCTGAAGGACGGGCGGCTGCCCATGCACCGCCACCCGACGTACGGCGACCCGTGTCCCGGCGCACACACCAAGCCGGTGACGCCGCCGCTGAAGCTGCGTCCGCCCCGGGCAGGCGCGGCGTGAACGGCCGCTGCCCGCAGTGCGGAACCGTCCACCGCGTCACCGTGCGCCGCGGCGACAAGGTCAGCAACCACCGGTGCCCGATCTGCGGGGTGCCGCTGGAGGGCACGGCGGCCGGCCGGGGCCGCGGGCGCTACCTGTGCCCGATCGACGGGTACGTGGTCACCCTCGGGCAGACCGGCATCGCCCTCGATGGGCCGATGCGCCTGGTGTGGCAGCCCGGGATGGTCGGCCGCCACTACCTGCCCGACCCCGGCCAGCTCGACGCCGAGCGGCTGGAGCGCGTGGGCGACCGTGTACTCGGCTCCGGCTGCGTTGTCTCCGCCTGCTTCGACCCGGGCCTTGCCCTCCCCGCCGGCAGGCCCGAGAGGGCCGGTGTGCGGCTGGTCGCCGCCGAGCCGCCCGGCGATCCGCAGGACTGGTTGGTCAACCGGCCGCTGGTCTACCGCGCGTGCGCCGCCTGCGGCGGCCGGACGCCGGACCTGCCCGAGCACCGCATCCCGGCCGAGTGGACGCCGCGGCGCACCTACACGACCCGCGGCCGGGGCCGGGGCAACCGTCGTGCGGTGCCCGTCGGCCCGGGCCCGCACCCGGCTGACAGCCTGGCCTGCCCCGACTGCAACCCCGCAAGGAAGGACCGAAGGTGACCCTCTTCCCGTCCGACGCCGACCTCGCACCGCTGTGCGGCCCCGCCCCCGCGGGTGAGGACCGGCCGACGCGGCTGACCGACGCGGAGGTCCGCGAGTTGCGCGAGCGCGCCCGCCGCGAAGCCGGGCCGTTCGTTGACCCGAAGGTCATCGCCGCGCGCCGGTACTTCCACAACCGCGACTGGGCCGCGGCGATCGTCGGCGACCCGGACTTCTCCCTGGAGAGCTGGCCGACCCTGTACCTGCTGGCCATCGCGATGGAAGCCGAGCCCGAACCGCCGCTCCCCCGCACCCAGCCCGGTGAACAGGCCGCCGCCGAGGAGCGGGCCCATGCGGCGGCCACGATGCGCGCCCGGCGGGCAGAACGCGCCGTCGCCCGCCACCGCGCCGAGACCGCCGAGTGGCTCGCCGCGGTCCGCACCTGCCTGGTCAAGGTCGTCGTCCGCGAAAGCCGGCACAGCCGGATACGCGGCGGCGCCCGCGAGCACCTGCGGCACGTCGTACCGCTCAGCGAAGCCGTCTCCGGAGCCCGTCGGCGCCACCGGGCGGGCCGCGCTCTGTGCGAGACCCCTCACCGCGCCAAGCCCCTCGCGCTGAGCGACGAGTCGACCGACCAGCCCGCGACGTGTCGGCGCTGCCTGGCCTACGTCTCCCAGATCCGCATGGCGGCGGCCACGGGCTTTCCGGTCCTCCCGGCCCTCGACCTGGCTCCGGGCACGCTGCTGGTCGCGGTCGGCCCCGGGGCCTCGGGCAAGTCGACGTACGCCGACACCGCGGCGGTCGACGCCGTGGTGTGCCTCGACTCCCTGCGTCGCGAGATCGGCGGGGACGCGGGCGACCAGTCCGTCACCCCGGCCGCTGTGGAGCGGCAGAACGCACTCCTGGAGCAGCACCTGGGCGCCGGGGCGACGGTCTTCCTCGACAGCACGAACGTGGAGCCCCACGTGCGGGCGCAGCTCGTGGAACGGGCCCGCCGGCACGGGCGACCCGTCGTCGCCCTGCGCTTTCTGCCCGACCTCGGCACCTGCCTGACCCGGAACGGGCTGCGGCCGGCCAACCGGCGCGTGCCCGACGACACGCTGCGCTGGCAGCACGACCTCACGCAAGAGGCCACCGCAGACGCCCTGCTCCGGGAGGGCTTCATCGCCGTGCACCACATCGCCCCCACCCCGGTCCACGCACGGCCGACCGTGCTCTGACCAGCAAGAAAGGACCGCATCCTATGCGTACCTGCACCCGTATCCAGCGCCGCCGTGACCGCGGTTGGCGCAAGCCCGAGCGGTGCATGATCGTGGACCGGACCAGCCACTTCGGCAACCCGTTCACCGTGGCGCAGCTCATGGACATCGGCTACCAGGAGCCGGAGGCCCGGCACCCCGCACACGGCGCACGCCTGCCCGGTCTCCGGCACCGACTGCGTCGGACACTGCTCGTAGTGCTCGACCTGCGCGCTATCGCCGTGCCCGGTCACGTGCCCCTGCTCGGCCCGCACCTCCTGCCGGCACCACCGGCACGCCTCGGCCCGCCGGTTCGGCCGCTGCGCGGCGCGCACCACCACCACCGGCTCGTCCGGCACCGGGTGCGCGGCCAGGAAGGCGCGGAGCTTCTTCATCGTGAACGCGCCGAACGCGGACTTGCTCCGGATGTACTGCCGGCTCCACAGCTCCACCAGGCCGCCGTCGGCGACCACGTAGACGGTGACCGTGGCGTCCTTCTGCGGGATCTTCCGCAGCGTGCCGTACTGGACCTCACAGCCGCGGACGGCCTGGTCGACCCTCAGCAGCAGCGCCCCGTCCGGCAGTTCGACCTGGTCGCCCGGCCCCAGCCACTCGCCGTTGATCTGGAAACCGCCGCGCTTGGCCTCATCCAGCCCGGTCAGCCGCCGCCAGCAGCCCACCGACACCGCCAGCCACGGCGGGGCTGACGGGCCAAGCCGGCGCGCTCCTTCAGCGGCAGGTAGAAGGTGTCCTGCCGAGTTCCGGCCGCTCCTGGCTGGCCTGTCGTGCCCCGCGCTGTGCCGTCACCGCCGGGCACGACGGGTCCGCACGACCTCCACCTTCAGAGGAATCCCGGGCGCGAGTGTGCGCGTCCGCCGTGCACAGCGTGTTGTGCAGGACGAGTCACTCGATGGGGGAGGGGTGGTGGATGTGGTTGGTGGTGACTGGTCGGGTCGGGGTTGTGTGAGCCGTGCTGGGGTCAGTTCTGGTGCCCTGGTGCGGCGGCGGTGGTCTGCGGGGTTGTGCGGATGACGGGTTGCGGGCTGGCGGCCGGGGCCGTGGCCCCGGCCGCCGGGTGGTTGTCCGGCTCCACCGTCCTTCGGTGGGTGTGTGGCGGCTTTCTCTCAAGTCGCGTAGTCGACGGGCGTCATCCCTTCGTAGTTTTTCTCTGTGTAGGCGGTGGCGTTAGTGGCGGCTTCCGTACCAGACGAGGGTCAGGCCGACGATGGCCACTGCCACGAAGATGATGGTGATCAAGTTCACTTGTCGGCCTCCTTGTCGAAGGCGGACGCGAGGGTCAGCGGCGTTGCCGTGCGCTGTTCCGGCGGCAGGTGGGGTGAGGGTGTGCGTGTCATGCTGTCGCCGCCCCGGTGGCCGGTTCGGCGGTGCGGTTGATGGCGCTGTCCTGTACCTGTACCGGCGTTACCCGGCCCGGCGCATCCGACAGCGGCATGTCGTCCAGCGACCGCGTCCAGATCTGCTGCCAGACGCCGCCGTCCTGCTCGACCCAGTCCCAGCCGTGCCCGCTGCCGGGCGTGAAGTCCACTCCGATCAGGTCCTCGCAGGCGTTCCGTGCGGCCTCGACGGTGGTCCACAGCTCCGGTTCGGCGCCCTCGTACTCGGCGAGGTAGAGCACCGGCCGTGCGGTATCCAGCTTGGCGACGGGCCTGCGCGGTCGGTCCAGCTCGGCCGCCGTCTCCGCCTTGGCCGCCGGGATCGGGCGGTGGATCGACACGGTGATGTGGACGTCGCGCCATACCACGCGCAGCCGGTGCGTGCGCAGCCTCACCCCGTCCACCGACGACTCGAAGTCGCGGCCCTCGGGGCCGATCTCACCGCCGAGTACGTCGGCGTAGGCGTGCAGGGCGTCGAACGGGGCGCGGCCCAGCGCGCCGCGCAGGTCGCCGGTGTGCTGGTTGATGTCCCAGCTCGCGGGCGGCAGCCTGGGGTGCTCCTGGAGCAGGGCTACGAGCGCCAAGGCGGGCCCGAGCTGGGCGGTAGGGGTGAGCGGCCGAACGGCCGGCTCGGTAGTCTGAGTGCTCACGGGGAGCCTCGCTTTCGCTGGTAGACGCGGTGAGGTGGAGCGATCCGTCGGGGTCGTCGGGGTCTAGCCCGGCGACCCCACGGGGAGGGCTGAGATGGGGGTCAGGCGATGTCGGTGGTCGGGCATGCCCCGCCCCGGGGGGATCGGAGTGATCCGGCCGGGGCGGGCTGGAGGGTCCGAGTCAGCGCGGGCTGAGTCGGACGGTGAGGGGCAGTTCGGTGACCGCCGTCCCTTCCTCGCCCTCGAAGGCGTCGCCATCGGTCTCGTAGACCTCAAAACCCGCGCGCGTCAGAGCCGCGCGCAGCTTGGTGAGCGCCTGGTCTGACGAGTTCGCTTCGAGGTTTGCGATCACGCTCACTCGGGTGTTCCAGATGGTCATTGAGCCCTCCACGTCGAGCGTTCATGTTGCATATATTCTACACCCCTATGTTGGATATAGTCAACATCACTGGAGGTTGGGTACGGTTCTCTCATGCCGAATGCATCTGCCGACTCCGCTCTCGACCCGACCGTCTTGGCACGTCGCCAGGCGTTCGGGCAACGCCTTCGGGATCTGCGCACCGCAGCCAAGCGGACGCAGGCCGACGTCGCCAGGGCGGCCGGACTGGACCGGGCGTTCTATGTGAACGTCGAGGGCGGGAAGAACAACGTGTCGCTGGACAAGCTCTTCACCCTGGCTGATGCGCTGGGCGTGGACGTCGAAGAGCTATTCACCGGCCTGATGCGCTGATGTTCCCGGGGCGGCGGTGCGCTCTGTCGTGATCACTCATTCCGGACTCGTGGGAGCTTGGGCACGCGCGCACGCTGCGACGTCTTCCGAGGTGGGGGCCCATGGCGCCGGCGGTGCCGGGGTCAGCCCCGTTTGCTCCTGATCCTTCCGTTCGCCATCACGCGCGGCCGGGCCCGCTGCCACGGCTGTTTCAGTTGGTCGGCGGGGTTCCGGTCCTGGCTGTCTGGGCGAGGCGGTTGAGTGTCGTGTCTGCCGTTGGCGGGTGTGTGCCGGCGGCTGGCGGGTGCGTGCCGGGGGAGGGCTCGGGACAGGAGCGGGGTGGGGGTGTTCGGCTGAGACTCGTGGCAGCCCCCTCCCACGGGACGTGGTGTACAGTCTGTGGGGAGGTTAGGCGGCTAGGGCAGGCCCTCGTCGTCGGCGCCTGGTGCGCGTACCGGAACGGGATCCACACCATGAGCACCGTGAGCACTGACTACGGCGAGCTTCGCCGAAGGGCTCAGGCTGGGGTCGCCGCCGAGCTCGGCGGCGTGGACGACCCTGTCGCCAAGCGCGCCGCTGCTGAGGAGCTGCGTGATCAGGCGTATAGGGAACTGTCCGCGCTGAGGCCGAAGCGCCAGCGGCTCATCGCCGCCGCCGCCCTGTATGAGAGCGTGCCCCAGCTCCATGAGCGGTTCGGCATCCAGCGTCGGCATATGCGGCGTCTGGCTCTGGATGCGCTCTACGGCCTCGAAGGGCGGGAGAGCTGGCACTATCCGCCCGGCTGGCCTGCGGACCCTGTCGCGGCCGCCCGCGAGGCGGGAATCGAGCATCCGGACAATGTCGTGGCCGAGGCCGAGAGGGTCGCTGCCCGGTACGAGTTCGCGGAGGCGCGTCGTGATGCGGCTGTGCGGCACCTGGAGGCCGCGCAGGAAGCCGTGCGTCTGGCCGGCGGCCGGGTCCGGGTGCAGGGCTTGGAGCGCCCGGATTTCGATGCGGTGCGCCGGCAGGCCCGTGCCGGGGTGCTGGAGCAGTTCGCCAAGCTCGTCGCTTCGCCGGAGGAGCAGCTCCAGCGTGCTGTGGAGTCTGTGGCCCATGCCGGGAGCGTGGCAGATGCCCTGCTGGACAGGCGTGATGCCGCTGTTGCCAGTGTGGCGTTTTACACCACCGCGCGCGGTGTCTACCTCTCCGCGGGTATCTCGCGTACGGGTATGGCGCGGGTGCTGCGGCGGGCCCTGGGCCTGCCCCGGGACGCTGCCGTGCCGCCGCGGGCCGAGCAGCCGGCCGCGGCCCGCGCGGCCGGGGTGAAGTTCGTCAAGGACGCCGCCGAGACGCTGCCGAGGGCCGCCGCGGCGTACGAGGCGGCCCAGGCGCAGCGCAAGGCGGCCATGGAGATCCGCGACGAGGCGGTCCGCGTCCTGCACGCGGCCCCGTACGGCCGCTCCCTGACAGAACTTGCCGAGGCGATCGGCCGCGACCGCAAGATCGTGAGTCGGCTCGTTGACCCCACCGGGACGCATACGTAGGAATCTTCCCGGCAGACTTGACCGCCCCCCGGCAGACCTGATCGCCCCGTCGTTCCCGCCCGCCCGTAGGTGGAGCGTCGGTGCAGCGGACCCGCCGCGGTGGCGGCGGCTGTCCCGGGGGGCGGGGGTGTGGGTATCATCCCCTCAGGTGGCCGCCGTGCCGCCGGTCTCACCGTCGCAGGAGGCGACTCTACGGTTCTGAGGTCTTCCACTGGTTGGACCTGGAGCGTTGCCGTGGGGAAGCACCAAGCAAACTGCGCCTTTCGGGGCCCAGGGCTGGGTACCGGCCGCTATCCGGGATGATCCACGCTCGCGGGGGGACCGGTCGCACGGCGGCCGTCTTGCACCCCGTGACGACGAGCACCAGGAGGGCCAGCCGGGATGGCGGCACCGCAGCATGAGCACGATCGGAGGGGTGCACGGCAGAGCCGGTGGACCGAGCCCGACCCCGCCGCCGTCTCCACCCGGGTTGAGGAACTGAGCGGGCTGTCGAAAGCGGACTTCGGCCGAGAGCTGGCCGCGTTCATCGCCACGGACAACGAGGCCCGGGACCCGATCACCGCCTACGCGATCCGCTCACCCCAGCTCGTCCGCAAGGCCCGCCGACTCGTTCCCGAGCTGGTGCGCGAGCCGGACAGGTTCCTCGCCGCTGTTCCCGGCTCCTCCAACAACGCGCACGCGCGGAGGGTGAAGCAGTTCCGCGCCCGCGCTGATCACGAAGCCCAGCTCCTCCACCGTGTCCTGGCGGGCATGATCGCGCGCAGGGGACACCTGATGCCTGAGCCGAGTCCCCGGTCGCGCGCCCGCAGGCGCCTGGCAGACGAACACCCCAAGCGCTTCCTGGAACTGGTCCGCGAGGAGGAAGCCACGGACAACGCTACGGCTGCGCAGCGCGTCGGGGAGCACAGGCGAGCCAGCGGCGAAGCCGTCCAGCAGTAGCCGCTGCTGTGCGGTTTAACCGCCGGTGTTCGGAAGGGCACCCTGAAGTGGGCGTTCACCACTGTCATGACCCGGTGACTTGCCCGCGCGCTCCAAGCCCATGCCGACGTGGACGCTGCACCGCGGCGGCGCCCTGACAGTGCTCCACATACCGCCCACCGGAAGCGCGACGCTGTCCTCACCGACCGGGACGGCTCCGTCAGGCACGTCCCTGCCGCGCACGGGCGGCGAGTGCGCGGGCGGCGGTGTCGCTGCGCCAGCAGCCGACGCCGTGCGTGCGGTCGCCCGGATGCGGCTAGGGACTCCTCACGGCGCTCCGAGTTGTGCGGCCGCGCGCTGCGCGAGGGCGACGGCCCGTGGGTCGTCGAACTGCTCCAGCCCGTGTGCCGCCTCCTCCCGGGCGGCCCGGGCCGACTCCCCCGCGCCCAGCCGGCCGAGTACGTCGGCCAGGTTCACCAGGGCGTTCGCGAGCTGCCAGCGGGCGTCGGTCTCGCGGTTGGCCGCGACGGCGCCGCGGAGCAGGTCCGCGGCCTCGTCGAGCCGGCCGAGGGCGCGGCAGGCCACGCCGGCGAGGTCCAGGGCGACGGCTTCCCGGGCGGTGTCGCCGAGGCGGTGCTGGACGGCTGCCGACTCGCGGGCCAGCCGCAGGGCATCCGCCGGGCGGCCGCCGGCGAGTTCGACGCGCGCCGCCTCCGCCAGCCAGTGCCCCCGCCAGAGCTGGTTGTCCGCCGTGACGGCCAGGGCCAGCGCCTCGGCGACCGCCCGCCCGGCCGCCTCGGTTTCGCCCGATTCCCGCCGGGCCCGGCTCAGCAGCCACAACGCGTTGCCCACGCCGAAGTGGTCGTCGAGTTCGCGGAAGTCGGCCAGCACCTGCTCGACGAGGCCGCGGGCCTCGTCGGCGCGGCCGACCTCGCACAGGGTCTCGGCGAGGTTGGTCCGCATGAGGGCCGTCCAGCGGCGTTCGCCGAGGGCGGCGAACATTTGAGCGGCTTCGGTGAAACGGAGTTCGGCTGCGCCGAAGCGGCGGCGACGGAGCGCGAGGAGGCCGAGGGCGTTGGTGGACACCGCGACGCCGCGCGTGTCGCCGATGCGCCGCCGGACGGCGAGCGCGCCCCGGTGGCCGCCCTGGGGGGCCAGGGCGTCGGTGAGGTCCAGGTAGATCAGGTTGTCGAGCCACCGCCGCGCAGTGGCCAGGTGTCGGCGGGTGTATTCGGCCGTCACGACGAGCTGCCTGCCGTTGGGCAGGAGGCCGTTCGGGCGAGCACGAGGTGCCCGCTGTCATCCTCGGAGACGTGAGACGTCGAGCCAGCAGGGGGTGAAGCGCTGCCACCACTCCAGCGGGCGAAGTCACGCTCGACCTCGGAGACCCGGCGGGCGCTCATCGCGCACCGCCCACAGGGGTGTAGGCGTGACGCCACATACGCTCGCCGTCCTCGGGGCAGCGGCGGCACTGCGGGTCGCTGTACTTCGCGTCATGGTCACCCCTGCCGTGCCCGCAGCGGCACAGCGGCGCCGGGTTGGGCTCACCGCCCGGCTGCGCGTCGCGCAGGGCGGCGGCCATACGGCGCACAGCGTCGGCGTCCTCGTCGCTGGTGATTCCGGCGGCCCGCAGCGTCGCGCACGGCCAACCGGGATAGCCACCGATCGTGTGCTCGCGGCTCCGGCACTCCGCCGGGTGGCCGTCGCACAGCTTCGGCCGACCGCAGCAACCGTGCTTCGGATCCTCCACCTTCGGGTGCAGGTCCAGCAGAGCCAGCCGCACGCGAAGCAGCTCGTTCGCCGCCTCCTCCAGCACCTCGGCGTCGCCGGTGTTCGGCAGGGCACGCGGCGTCGCGCCGCCAGGCCGCGTGTCGCGCGCGGCGATAAGGTCGGCCCACTTGCGAAGCAGGTCAGCGGCAGTCATCTCCAGCAAGTGGGCAAGGTCGTCGCGCAGTTCGTCGCGGCGGGACGGTTTGTGGTTCTGGGATGATGTAGGCATGGTCTGCCCTTCTCTGTAGGGATGGTGGGGGCGCACCCGGCCTCGGCCGACCGGACTCTGTGTGGATTCAGATTCCGCCGCCTTCGCCGAGGACCGGCATGCTCGGCCGCTCTGCCTCGTCCATGGTGATCTCATGCTCGGTGCCGTTGGTGAGCATCAGCCGCGGGAGGAGACGGCGGCCAGGAACGGGCCCTTCGGGGTCTCCTTGGTGGCGTAGACCCCCAGGACGGCACCGCCCTCGGGGTCTACGCCGCTCATCAGGACGGTGATCTCCTACTCGGTGTCGTCGACGAGTGCGATGCGCCACATCTGCGCGTAGTCGCGCGGCTGCGGGGCGGGGGCCGGCTGCGTGTCCTCCACGGCGGCGATGACGTCCTCGGGTGAGATGAGCACGATGGTGGTGTCCGTGGAGTTCAGGCTAGTCGTCCAGTCCATGTTGTCCTCCGTGTGGCCTGCCTCGTCAGGGCGGGAGAGTCCGTGTCCCGCCGACGCCCCTGCACGGGGCGTTTCGGCTCAGTGCGCCGCGGAAGTGATGTGCTCGGCCACCTCGGCGGCCGTGACCGCAATCCCGTGTTCAACGCTCGGTCCCGCCAGGCACCACACCGGGGTGTCGCCCATCGGGCCTATGTAAGTCAGCTTCCACTCGGTGCC
This sequence comes from Streptomyces sp. CNH099, assembly GCA_000514715.1. Taxonomy (GTDB): domain Bacteria; phylum Actinomycetota; class Actinomycetes; order Streptomycetales; family Streptomycetaceae; genus Streptomyces; species Streptomyces synnematoformans. The sequence goes on from AZWL01000051.1 coordinate 25,688, forward strand.
GTCGTGGTCGACGGTGTGGGTGAGGCGGGTTCGAGGCTTGACGGGGCCGAGCTGGAGCCCGGCGGCGGTGAGGGCGGCGGCCATGGACTCTCGGGTGGCGTTGGGGATGTACGACGGCAGGACGGACATGTGGAATCTCCTTAGTCGGCGGCGCGGTTGGTACGGGAGTGGTTCAGGGGAGGCCGAGGAGACCGCCGAGCGACTTGCTCAGGGCTTGCGTATCGGGCTCCTCCTCGGTCACGGCGACTACGGCGAGGACCGTGGCGCCGTTCTCCTTCTGCTGGCTCGTCAGGCAGGAGCGTGCGGACTTCTCCGTGGTGGCCCACTTCGCTCCGACGGTGATCCTCCCGTCGGACCAGCGGACAACAGCGGCGAAGCGGTAGGGGCGCCTGCTGGTTCGGGTGGCTGTCTGGCCCTGGTAGGTGGCGGTGAACTTCACGGTGATCTCCCCTTCAGGCGGCGAGCAGTCGGCCCGCGAATCGCTGGTCGTTATCGGCCCAGATTTGGTCGACCTCTGGGGCTGGGGTCTGCTCGTTCACGGCTGTGTCTCCTTCGGTCGTCTGCGGATCATCGGCAGGCCGGCGCGTTCCCTCGCGGATACGAGGTCCGCCACGGCGTATACGGGCAGCCACGGCCATTCGGCGGGCGTGCGCCAGGCGGAAGCCGGTGGTGGTGGGTCATGAGGCTTCCCGGATGGCTGTCCATCCTGCTGTGTTGAATGTGGTGTCGCCGGGGGCGGCCATCTTCGGTGGGGTGTGTTCCTGGGTGTGCTGTGCGGCTCGGGCGGTGGCCGTGGCTGACAGTTTCCAGTCGCCGTTGTCCCATCGCGCGGCCATCAGCGTGCGGCTGTAGGCGCTGTCTTCCGTGGCGGTTTGTGATGCCTTTGTCGTCACCCGGTTCAGTACGTACGCCCAGATTTCGTCGGGGGAGGATTCGATGATCTGGAAGCCCACGGCGGCGGTGCGCATGTACGCCCCGTGCGGCAGCGCGCCCTCGGCCGGGGCTCCGAGGCTTTGGCGCAGCCGGGCGTCGGCCTGATATGCGGCCTGGCGCACCTTGGCCTCGCTGGCCCGGCTGCGGTCCGCGCGGCTCATGTAGGAGGCGTAGATGCTCATCTGCTCGTCCGCCAGGCTGTGGTCGCCTTCGGCGGCGGTGGTCTGAACGGCTGTCAGCATCGCCACCGCGCCTTGTTCGGTGTGCGGGAACGTCACCTCGTTGCCGTGCTGGTCGACCTGCGCACCGCGCGGCAGTGACGCCCAGCGCTGCGGTTCGCTCCACTCCTGCGGTGCCGCGTACGTCGGCTGAGGCCCTGTGTCCTGCCCGCCGCCGGGTGCGGTGTGCGAGGCCCCCGGGCGCCGCGGCTGCCCGCGGTCGCCGTCCCCGCCGCCGGCGACGAGGGTGTAGCCGGCCATCGACAACACGACGGCCACCAGCCCGCCGGTGCCCCACACCATGGCCCTGCCGAGCCTGCTGCCGAAGTCCATCAGCTAGCCCGCCACAATCCCGTTGAGAATAGTGATCAACGACCCGGACAGC
>AZWL01000052.1 GCA_000514715.1 Streptomyces sp. CNH099
CTGGGTGCGTTCGGGCACGGTTTGCTGGGTGCGGCGGTGACGGTGGCGTCGTCGGGTGCGGTGGTGTTGACGGGTCGTGTGTCCCGTGCGGGGGATGGGTGGCTGGTCGGGCATCGGATCCGGGGGCGGGTGNTGGTGCCGGGGGCGGCGTTGGTGGAGATGGCGCTGCGGGCCGGTGACGAGGCGGGCTGCCCCGTCCTTGACGACCTCACCCTCGAAGCACCGTTGGAGTTGCCGGAGAGCGGGGGTGTGCAGGTCCAGGTCACCGTCGACCCCCCGGAAGGAGAAGGAACGGCTCGCACCGTCAGCGTGCATGCCCGCCCCGACGACGACCCGGACCGTGCGTTCACCCGGCACGCCACCGGCCGCGTCACCGCCGCCGTCACCTCCGAAGACACAGCCGGCGGGGTGTGGCAGGGCATCTGGCCGCCCGCGGACGCCACGGGCGTGGACCTGGCCGACACCTACGACCGGCTGGCCGAACGCGGTTACGACTACGGCCCCGGCTTCCAGGGCCTGACCGCGCTGTGGCAAGACGGGACGACCCGTTACGCGGAGGTGGTGCTGCCCGAGGAGCACACCGGCGACCACGGGCCGGATGCCTTCGGTCTCCACCCCGCCCTCCTCGACGCCACCCTGCACACCCTCCTCGTCGAAACGCTCGAAGCCCCGGACGGCCCCGACGCCGGTATCCGCGTGCCGTTCTCGTGGGCGAAGGTTGCGCTGCACGCCACCGCGGCCACCCGCCTGCGCGTCAAAGCCGTCTCCCTCGGTCCCGACACCGTCGAGATCACCCTGTACGACACGGAGGGCGGTCTCGTCGCCGAGGTCGGCGAGCTGACCCTGCGCACCCTCCCCGTGGGAGACCGGCCGACCAGCATCCCCGACCACCTCTACGCCCTGCGCTGGTCCGCGGGGGACCTCCCCCCGGCTGACGCAGCAGACCTCACCGGCTGGGCCACCCTCGGCCCCGTCACGCCCGTCCCGGACACCGCCGTCCGGCATCACCCGGACCTGGCGGACCTCCTGGCCACCGACGACCCGCCCGCCGCCGTCGTCTACACCCCCGCCCCCGGCGGCGACCCCACCCCCACCGCCGCCCACCGGGCCGTACACGACCTCCTCACCCTCCTGCAGCAGTACCTCACCGAACCCCGCCTGGCCGACGTCCCCCTGGTCCTCCTCACCCGCCACGCCCATGCCCTGCCCGCCGACGCCGACCCCACGACCGATCCAGCGCACACCGCGCTGTGGGGCCTGGCGCGCTCCGCGCAGGCCGAGCACCCGGGCCGTATCCACCTCGTCGACACCGACGACCACCCCGACACCCGCACCCACCTCCCGCACGCCCTCGCCCACACCCTCACGACGGACACCCCCCAACTCGCCCTCCACCACGGCACCCCGCACACCCCCCACCTCACCCACCTCCGTGACGACCCGCCGCTGACTCCGCCCGCCGGCGCGAGTGCCTGGCGGCTGGACACCGCCAGGCCCGGGACCCTTGAGTCCCTGCAACTGCGGCCGGCCACCGAGGCGGTCGAGCCGCTCGCGCCGGGCACGGTGCGCGTGTCCGTACGCGCCGCCGGGCTCAACTTCCGCGACGTGCTCATGGCGCTCGGCATGTATCCGGGCGAGCAGATCATGGGCAGCGAGGGCGCCGGCGTCGTCACCGAGGTGGGCCCCGGTGTAACGGACCTCGCGCCCGGCGACCGCGTGCTGGGCCTGCTCCCGCACTCCTTCGGGCCGCTCGCGGTCGCCGACCGGCGCATGCTGGCCCCGATGCCCAGGGGCTGGACGTTCGCGCAGGCCGCGGCCGTGCCCGTCGTCTTCCTCACCGCGTACTACGGCCTGCGTGACCTGGGCCGGCTCGGGAAGGGCGACGCGGTGCTCGTGCACGCCGCCACCGGCGGCGTCGGCATGGCGGCCGTGCAACTGGCGCGGCACTGGGGCGCGGAGGTGTACGCCACCGCCAGCCCGCCGAAGCAGGGGCTGCTGCGCGAGCTGGGGGTGCCGGCGGAGCGGATCGCCTCCTCGCGCGACCTCGACTTCGTCGAGCGGTTCCGGCGCGCGTCCGGCGGCGCCGGCATGGACGTCGTCCTCAACTCGCTGGCCCGGGAGTTCGTGGACGCCTCGCTGGGGCTGCTCACCGCGGGCGGGCGGTTCGTGGAGATGGGGAAGACCGACATCCGCGACGCTGCCGACGTCACCCGGAGCAACCCGGGGGTCGGGTACCGGGCGTTCGACCTCATGGAGGCGGGCCCGGACCGGATCCGCGAGATGCTCGCCGAGGTCGTCGCGCTGCTGGAGTCGGAGGTGCTGACCCCGCTGCCGCTGCGTACCTGGGACGTGCGGCGGGCGCCGGAGGCGTACCGCTTCATGAGCCAGGCCCGGCACGTCGGCAAGATCGTGCTGACTGTGCCGGCGCCGCCGGACCCGGCCGGCACGGTGCTGGTCACCGGCGGTACGGGCGCGCTGGGCGCGCAGGTCGCGCGCCATCTGGCGACCGTCCACGGCGTGCGGCACCTGCTGCTGACCAGCCGCCGCGGGATGGCCGCGCCCGGGGCCACGGCGCTGCGGGCCGAGCTGGCCGGCCTCGGGGCCGAGGCGACCATCGCCGCATGCGACGTGTCACAGCGCGAGGACGTCGTACGGCTCCTGGCCGGCGTACCGGCGGAGCACCCGCTCACCGCCGTCGTGCACGCCGCGGGCGTGACCGCCGACGGCACCGTCGAGACGCTCGACGCCGCCGCCGTCGACCGGGTGCTCGCGCCCAAGGTCGACGCGGTCGCGCACCTCGACGAGCTGACCCGCGGCCTCGACCTGAGCGGCTTCGTGCTGTTCTCGTCCATCGCCGGCACCCTCGGCACGGCCGGCCAGGGCAACTACGCCGCCGCCAACGCCTGGCTGGACGGGCTGGCGCAGCGCCGGCTCGCGCTCGGCCACCCGGCGGTCTCGCTCGCCTGGGGCTACTGGGCCGAGGAGAGTGAGCTGTCCGGCCACCTGAGCGACGCGGACGTGGCCCGGCTGAGCCGCACGGGCATCCTGCCGCTGGCCACCGCCGAGGGCCTGGCGCTGCTGGACGAGGCCATGGCGCTGGGCGACGCCGCCGTGGTGCCGGCGCGGCTGAGCACGCGCGCCGAGGAGGGCGTGCCGGTGCCGGCGGTGCTCCGGCGGGTCGTGAAGCCGGCGCGGCGCACGGCCGCGGCGGACGGCGCGACCGCGGCCGGCGGGTCGGGGTCGGGGGCGCGGCTGACGGAGCTGCCGGCGGCGGAGCGCCCCGAGGCGCTGGTGAAGCTGGTACGTACGCACGCCGCCGCGGTACTCGGGCACGGCTCGGCCACCTCCGTGCCGCGCGACGCCGCGTTCAAGACCATCGGTTTCGACTCGCTGGCCGCCGTGGAACTGCGCAACCGGCTGAACGCCGCGACCGGCCTGCGGCTGCCGGCCACCGCCGTCTTCGACAACCCGACCGCGGAGGCCCTCGCCGAGCTGCTCGACGGCGAACTGCCGGGTGCCTCGGCCGCGGCGGATCAGGCGGACGCCGGGGCGGGGAGCCTCGGCGAGCTGGAGGACATGCTGGCCGCGGGCACGCTCGACGAGCAGGAGCAGGCGAGGCTCGCCAAGCGGCTGAAGGCCCTGCTGTGGCAGCTGGAGGACGTGCGTCCGGCCGCGGCGGCCGAGGAGAGCGGCCCCACGGCCGCCGAGCCCGGCGGCGCACTGGACGTGGCGAGCGACGAGGAGATGTTCGCGATGATCGACCGGGAGCTGGGCCGGGACTGAACTCCCGCGCCCGGCCGGGCCGGTGGACCGCAGCGGACAAACAGCCGCCGGCCCGCGACGGGAGTACGCGGGCCGGCGGAGCGGGAGCCGGGGCGGCGGACCGGCTGAAGCGCGGAGAGGGTCAGGGGCCCGGCGCGGGCGAGGCCGGGTCGCGGACGTCGACCGCCTCGTGCACGGTCTGCTCCTGCGCAACCGGCTCCTCGGCGGACCGGTCGGCGACGGCCGTCTCCCCGCCGGTCTCCCCGGCGTCCGCCGTCTCGGGGGCCGCTTCCGGTGCGTACGCCTCCAGGAAGTCCTTCAGCTCGGACAGCACGTCGGCCGCCTCCGCCCCGTCGATCACCCGGTGGTCGAAGGCGAGGCACAGGCGCATCACCGGCGCCACGACGACGGCGCCGTCCCTGACGACCGGACGGTCCACGATCCGCCCGAGGCCCAGGGTGACGGTCGTGCCGCCGACCGAATGGAAGCCGTCCACCGCGCGGTGGCCCAGCGAGGTGACGGCGACGGTGCCCCTCAGCTCCGGGCGGCTCGCGAACGACCGCGTCGCCAGCCGGAACAGGGCGCGGCCCACGGGCACGGGCAGCCGGTGCAGCTTGCGGACCGCCTCGAACTCCGGCATCGACGCGGGGTCTCCGTCGCGCAGCCGGTCCACGTGCTTCTGCACGTCATCCAGGCTCGCCTGCTCCAGCCCCGGCACGACGGACGAGAGCACCACGCGACGTCCGCCCAGAGTCTTGTCCAGCGTCACCTTGCCGCCGACGGTCGCGTAGCGCGCGACCTTGGGACGAAGCCGGCCGCGGATGGCCGCGTTGGCCTCGGGGTGCCGGGCCAGCACGCTGCCGGACGCCCGGAGGACGTACGAGACGACCGAGTACCGGCGGCCTTCGCGCCGGGCCTCCGCCCGGTGCTCCTGCACCCGGCTCATGTCCACCTCGGTGTCGAGGAAGACCGGCGCCGCGGCCCGTATCTCGTCGCAGTGGTAGAGCGTGTGGCGGCGCTCGGCGGGGAAGCGGGTGACGCTCACGCCGCGACCGCCGCCTTGTGGATGCCGTTGAGGCTGCCGGCCTCCAGCAGGTCGGGCAGCGACACGCTGCGGCCGGTGCGGCGCTCCAGCGCCGCCGTCAGCCAGAGCAGGTGCACCGAGTCCCAGCCGGCGATCTCGTCCAGAGGCCGGTCGGCGTCCTCGACGGACACCGGCAGCCCCAGTTCGTCCCGGATCAGCACCACAAGATCGTCGATGGTCGTCATGAAGCCGTCACTGCCTTTCGGAGGGTGGGTCAACGGGGCGTCGTCGCGGCCGTGGCCGAGAACGCCCGGACGTCGCGCATGAGGGCGGTGGCGACGGCCCGCTCCGCACCTTCGAGGTAGAAGTGGCCGCCGGGGAACCGCTCGATACGGAAGGCGCCGGAGGTCAGCGGCTCCCAGGCCGCCGCCTCGTGCTCGGTCACCCGCGGGTCCGCGGTGCCGGTGAAGACGCTGACCGGGCAGCGCAGCACGAAGCTCCGGTCGTAGCCGTACGTCTCCACCGCGGTGTAGTCGGCCCGCAGTGCCGGCAGGATCATCGCCCGCATGTCCGGGTCGGCCAGGATCTGCGGATCGGTGCCGCTCAGCGCGGTGATCTCGGCGATGAGCCCGTCGTCGTCGCGCTGGTGCACGGTCTCGACGCGCGGCGTCGCCGGCGAGTGCCGGCCCGAGGCGACCAGGCCGATGGGCGGGTTCGTGCCGCCCCGCTCCAGCCGGGCGGCGGTCTCGAAGCCGACGACCGCGCCCATGCTGTGCCCGAAGAGGACCAGCGGCAGGTCGGTCAGCGGCTCCAGCACGGACGCCAGCCGGTCCGCGAGGGTGTGGATGTCGCGCAGCGGCTGCTCCTGGCGGCGGTCCTGCCGGCCCGGGTACTGCACGGCCACGAACTCGACCGAAGGCGGCAGTTCCCGCTGCATCGGGAAGAACGTGCTTGCCGCGCCGCCCGCGTGGGGCAGGCAGACAAGCCGGACGTCCGCCTGCGGGGCCGCGCCGAAGCGGCGCAGCCACGTGTCGTCGAACGGGGTCTGTATGGGCACCGTGGCCATGCCTTCCCGCGCTCTCCCGGGTGCGAGCGGGCGGCACACGGTGGAAAGCGCACCTTGAGCACTCCGACTCGTTTGTCATCGCCGACGCTACCGGGGGCGGTTGAGGTCCGACAAAGAGCAGCTAAAGGGAGCGCCGGCGCGGGGGAGTGGACGCGCACCCGTACGGGAAGCCCGTCAGGTCGGCAGGCTCTTCAGCCGCTTGCCTATGTCGGCGCGCTGGGAGATGCCGAGCTTCTGGTAGATGCGGGTGAGGTGCTGCTCGACGGTGCTCACGGTGATGTGCAGCTTGCCGGCGACCTGACGGTTGGTCAGCCCCTTCGCCACCAGCGCGGCGACCCGGTGTTCCGCCCGGGTCAGCAGCTTCTGGCCGCCCGGCGCGTCCGGCGCGGACCTCCCCGTCCGCTCCGGCGCCGGCGCCGGGGCCCGCGCCGCCTGGTCGGGCAGGCAGTGCCGGGCGATGTGCGCGGCCGCCGCCTGCGCCCGTGCGGCCCAGGACCCGTGACCGAGCCCGTGCAGCACCACGGCGAGTTCGTGCAGCGTACGCGCCTGCTCCAGCCGGTCGCCGGTGGCGAGGAGTTCGTCTATGGCCCGGAACAGCAGACCCGGACGTTTGTGCGGCGGCGCCAGCTGCGCCTGCAGGCGCAGCATCATGGCGTGATCGCGGCCGCCGTGGCCCGGGGCACGCTCGATGTGGTCGGCGAGCGTGCGGGCAGACATTTTCTTGTCACCCAGGTGCAGCCAGGCCTGGGCGACGTAGAGCCGCCAGGGCACCAGCGTGGGGTGGTCGACGAGGGCGCGTTCGGCGACCTTCCCGATGCGCAGGAAATCGGAGAGCGCCGAGTGCGGCCGGTTCGTGGCGAGGTGGAAGCAGCCGCGGATACACAGGTAGCTGAGCCAGTAGACGCTCTTCTCCCACGCCGGCGGAATCGGCTTGGCGAAGACCCGCGCCACCTCGTCGTAACGCCCCGTCTCCATGTACAGGGCGGCGAGCACGGTCTCCGCCGCACACGCGTAGCCCGTGCTGCGCTCGGTGATGACGCTCTCCACGAGCCGGATGCACTCCATGCTCGCCGCGATTTTCCCCTGCCGCAGCCCGACCATGGCCTGCTGCAGCGAGAAGATGGCCTGCCAGCCCGGTGCATCGCGGCTCGCCGACTCCTTGACCAGCCACTCGCACCACTGCCAGGCGGCCTCCAGCCGGTCGGCGATGATCAGCGCCTTGATGGCGCAGGTCAGCGACCAGACGGTGGAATCGGAGAGCGTCGAGACCTCCAGCAGGTTCTCGGCCGCGGCGGCCCAGTCCGCCCGTTCGCCGGACAGGAACGACCCCTCGAAGGTCTGGAACAGGGACGTCGCCGTCGCGTGCGGGTTCTGCGCGCCCGCCTCGTCGGGGCGCGGAAGCCCCGCCGCCGGCCCGTCGTCCCCGTGCTCGCCCGAGTGACGGCTGTACCAGGCCCACAGCCACGCGATGCTCGGGTGGTCGCCGGCACGGACGTCGGCGGCGCTCCACTCGGTGCCCTGCCGCTGCAGAACGTCGAACGCCTCCTGGACCTTGCCGTAGCTGAAGAGTAGATCCGCGAGCCCGTCGTACGCCGTGCTGGGCATTTTGTCCGCATGGAACGCGCTGAGCAACGCGGCCAGGTGCCGGATTTCGGTGGCGGCCGGGCTGATGCGCTGGGTGACGAGTGCCAGCCGCAGGTATATCTCGATGCGATCCGGGCCGGTCGGGCTGTTTTCCAGTGCCAGTTCGAGATACCTGACGGCCAGCCGGATGTTTTCCTGCCCTATGGCCGTCTCCGCGGCGTCCCGCAGCGCGGACCGCTGCCACGGTTCCGCTGCGTGACGGGCGGCGAGCAGATGGCGCGCCACTTCCGTGGTGGGACTGCCCGCATTGTTCTGGACGACGGCCGCACGCCGGTGCAGTTCGTTGCGCTGCAGGGTGCCGAGATCCGCAAGAATTTCCCGGGGAGCGCTCCCGTGCCGGAAAGCCGTACCGTCGAGTACACCCGCGACCCGCAGGGCCTCCAACTGCTGGTCCAGCACGGCGGGGGAAATGCGGGTCATACCCGACAGCAGCTCTGCCGACGCGGATTCCCCCAGGACGGAGATCAGCCGCCCCAGCTCCACGGCGGTGGCGCCGCTGCGGTAGAGGCAGGACACTACGGCACGCCCGTACATCCCCAGCTCCGCCGACGACTCCGTGCCGGTGGGCCGCGCCTCCATATCCTCCTCGCGCAGGTCCTCCAGGAGCGCGCGCAGCAGGAGCGGGCTGCCGCCGCTGAGCTGGTGCAGCAGCTCGATCCACTGCTCGTGGGGGCGGTTGACGCGCGTGGCGACCGCCGCCCGCACCCCCCGCTCGTCCAGCGGGCGCAGGTGGATGCGCTGGGCGTTGGGCCGCCGCAGCAGCTCCGTCTTCACCGGCTGGTCGCGATGGTGCAGATGCGGGCAGTGGGAGAGCAGGACGAGGGTGCGCCGGCTGCGGTGCCAGCTGACCGCCTGGAGCAGGAAGTCCAGCTCGGACCAGGGGATGTCCTGCACGTCGTCGACGCTGATCACCACCGCGCCGTTCTCCGCGACGTGCGGCAGCGCGGAGCTGAACTGCAGCGCGGGCGTGGCCCCGGGCGGGCCCTCGCCGGGCGGCGGGGCCGGCACCTGCGCGACGAGCTGCTGGAAGAGGGAGATGGGCGGGCGCGCCGCCGCGCTTCTGCCCTGGGCGCTGAGGACCGTCGCGCCCATGTCGGCCGCGTGCTCGGTGACGGCGTGCAGGAGCGCGCTCTTGCCGCAGCCCACGCCGCCTTCGATCAGAATTGTGCGCGACATTCCGTGGAGGCAGCGAGAAAAAGCAGACCGCAGTGCCTCGAATTCGGCCGCACGGATGACGAAAGCCATACCGGATTACTCACCTCCCGTTGGTGCAGTCCACTCATCGTGTGCAGGAATGCACCTGAGCAAGTCCAGGTTGCACGGCACGCAGGGGAAGTGCCGTACCGAATATTCGTTTAGTAGTTTCACAGGTTGGGTTTGGTTGTGCAAGGCCGGGTTTTCTCAGGTGCTGAGATAATGCCTGGGTCCGTTTTGCATCATTCATCCTGGCCCTGTTGTGTGCTGCGGAGTATACATCCCCTGTGACAATCGCATCTGTCTACGACCGCTGTCTCCCGCTCGCGGGGGCAGGCGCGGGCGTACCGGACAGTGCGCGAGCCGTTGCGGTGCGCCCGCCGCCACCCCTCGGGGGGCGCGGTCCCGCCGGACGGGGGCGGCGCAGCGAGATTTTGGCGGGACTTTGGCGCCGCGCAACACCCTGCCGGGATGGTTGCTGCCCTTGCCTGGCTGCTGCGCGCGCTGCAGGAGGCCTTCGTCGCCCTCGGCCGGGTGTGGTTGTTCATCCCGCTGCCGCCCCCCGACATGCCGCCGCCTCCCGAAGGCCCCGCGCCGGGGCACCCCGAGCGGCTCTGCCCCGACACGCCGCTGACCGCGCAGGAGGAGGCCCTGCGGCGGCAGTTGGACGACATCGCCCTCCCCGACGCCATCGGCGAGGAGGAGGGCAACGGCACGTGGAGCGGGCCGCCCCGGCCGGAGGGGGGATCCGGCCGGGGCTGATCAGAGGCGGATACGGAGGGCGGTCGCCTCGCGGCGAAAGGCTCCGTGGGGCTTCAGCCGAACGATCTTCCCCACGGGCGGGAGGTGAGGCCCGGGGACTCTGTTCCCTCCGTACCCACACTCCTGTCAACGGGAGGGATCCTCCGGTTGTTCCGCGCTCCCGCGCCGGGCGGTGTGAAGCGCGACACAGCGCGGCGGCGGCGCCCGTGGCGTCACTCCAGCCAGCGGCCGTCACGCATCAGGTCGCGACCGCGCAGCTCGTTCACCTCGCGCCAGGCCTGGATCCGCCGCGGGGTGATACGGAACCAGCGGTACCGGGTGGCCGGGCCGCGCGGGTCGAAGCCGGAGCGCGCGGCGAACCGGTCGCCGTGCTCCGCGGGCAGCGCGTCCAGCTCGAAGGCCTCGACCGCGCCGTCGATCACCGTGACGTCCCGCGTCCGCCCCAGCGCCAGCCGCGCGGCGCCGGTGGCGGCCAGGTTCCTGCCGGTCGGGCTCTCCGCCGGGGTGGCCACCCACAGCGCGGTGCCGTCCCACCAGAACGACAGCGGTACGAGGTAGGGCGTGCCGTCCGGCGCGGAGCTGGCCACCCAGACGTCGACGTCGTGGGCGAGCCGGTGCTCGGTGTCCCGGCGGCGCCGGGCACGGGGGCGGGGTCCGGCGGGGCTCTGCTCCGCGGCGGGGGTGCCGCCTTCGGTGTCCGGGAGTGCGGTCATGGTCGCTCCAATCGTCGTGCGGCCCGTCGAGGGCGCTGTCGGCCGTGTCAGCGCGTCCGTGCGCGTCCGCGCCGGTCCGGCCGCCCGTCGCACCACAGCCTCGTCCCGCCCGGCCCCGTGCCGCCTCCGTGCCGACCACGGATTGCACCGCGGATAATGGGGTGGTGTCCGCGCCGCCCGTATCCGCCCGCGAAGCCGAAGTGCTCGCGCTCCTCGGCGAGCACCTGAGCAACGCGGAGATCGCCGGGCGCCTCTTCATCTCCGTACGCACCGTCGAATCCCACGTCTCCGCGCTGCTGCGCAAACTGCTCCTGCCCGACCGGCGCGCCCTCGCCCGGCACGCCGCCGCGTCCGCCCGCGCCGGTCAGGCGACCGGCCCGGCGCCGGCGCTGCCCGCGCCGCTGACGGCGTTCGTCGGCCGGACGCGCGAGCGCGCCGAGCTGGCCGCGGCGGTACGGGCCCACCGGCAGGTGACCGCGGTCGGCCCCGGCGGGGTGGGCAAGACGCGGCTCGCGCTGGCGGTGGCCGGCGACACGGCCGGCGAGTTTCCCGACGGGGTGTGGTTCGCCGACCTGGTCCCGGTCACCGACCCCGCGCGGGTGGGCGCCGCGGTCGCCGCCGCCGTGGGCGCCGGCGAGCAGCCCGGACGCGACGTGGACGACGCCGTGCCGGCCGCCTTCGCGGACCACGACGCGCTCCTCGTACTCGACAACTGCGAGCACGTGCGCGACGGAGTGGCGCCGTTCCTGGAGCGGCTGCTCGCGGCCTGCCCGCGGCTGCGGGTGCTTGCGACGAGCCGGGCCCGGCTCATGGTGCCCTTCGAACGCGCCTTCCCGGTGCCGCCGCTGTCGCGCGACGGCGGCGACGAGTCGGACGCCGTGGCCCTGTTCATGGACCGCGCCGCGGCGGTCGGCTTCCCGCCGGGACCGGGGGCGAGCGAGGGCGTCGTGGCCGTCTGCGAACGGCTCGACGGCATGGCGCTGGCGATCGAGCTGGCGGCGGCGCGCTGGTCCACGCTCGGCCTGGACGGGCTGGCCGCCGGCCTCGGCGACCAGCTCCGGATCCTCAGCGGCGGCGCCCGCGCCGACGACCGCCACCGCTCGGTGCGCGCGGTGCTGGACTGGAGCCACGACCTGCTGCAGCCGCGGGACCAGGCGCTGCTGCGGCGGGTGTCGGTCTTCGTCGCGCCGTTCACCGCGGCCGCGGCCGCCGAGGTCGCCGGCTTCGCCCCGGAGGACGTCACCGCCGTCGCGGACGGCCTCGGCCGGCTCGCCGAGCAGAGCCTCCTCGCCGTCACCCCCGCCGCGACCGGCACCCGTTACCAGGCGCTGGAGACCATCCGCCAGTACGGCGCGGAGCGCCTCGCCGCCGCCGGTGAGCTGACCGACGTACGGGCCCGCCACCTCGGCTGGTGCACGGCCGCCGGCACCGCGCTGGCCGACGCCGGCGGCCCTGACTGGCGCGCCCGGTTCGACGACCTCGCCGAGGACATGCGCGTCGCGCTCGGCTGGGCCGCCGAGCAGCCGGAGCGGCGCGCGGCAGCCCACCGGCTCGCCCGGTCGCTGGCCGGGCTGGCCCTCACCCGCAACCTGCTCGGCGAGGCCCAGCAGCGGTACGAGCAGGCCGCCGCCCTCGCCGACGCGGGAGAGGCCGCCGCCGAGGCGCTGCGGCACGCCGCGGCGGTCGCCGGTCTGCGGCGGCTCGGCGACGACATGTACCGCCTGCACCGCGCCGCCGCCGACGCCGCCAACCGGGCCGGCGACACCGCCGGCGCCGGCCGCGACCTCGCCGAGGCCGCCACCGTCGCGTACCGCTTCTCCACCTCCTTCACCCGCCTCCCCACCGCCGCCGAGGTCACGGCCGTGCTCGCCCGGGCCCGCGAACTGGCCGGCGACGACCCGCGCGCCACGGCCGCGGTGGCGCTGGCCGACGCGGCGGTGGTCACCGACGCGTACGGCGCGGTGCAGGGAGACGCGGACAACGAGGCGCCGAGGACGATCGAGCGCGTCGAACGCGCCGTCGAACTGGCCCGGCGCGCACCCGACCCGGTGACCGAATCCGCCGCCCTCGACGCGCTGTCCGGCGCCCTCAGCTGGGCCGGCGACGCGTTCGCCGCCGCCGCCGCGACCCGTCGCAGGACCGAACTCCTGGCGCACCTGCCGCCCACCCCCGCCGTCACCCACGAGCGGATGGACGCCCTCGCCATGGCCGCCGGCACGGCGGTCGGCGCCGGCGAACTGGACCGGGCCCGCCGCCAGGGCCGGCAGCTCGCGGACCACCCGCTGCTCGCCGAGGCCGGCCACCACGCCACCGCGTGGCTGCTCGTCGCGGACGGCCTCGCCGGCCGCGCCGACGAGACCCTCGCCCACGCCGTGCGGTTCCGCGACTCCTTCGAGCAGAGCGGCGGGCAGCAGTCGCTGTCCCTCGGCGCCGCGGCCGCGTCGGTGGCGATGATCCACGGGCTGCGCGGCGACGACGACGCCCGGGCGGACTGGCTCGCCGTCGTCGGCCGGGCGGACACGACGGCCGAGCACCGGCACGGCTACGGCGCGGTCTTCGACGCCACCGTCCTGCTCCACCGCGGCGACGCGCGGGCGGCGCTGGAGCGGGTCGCGCCCGGTCCGGACGAGGTGTGGAAGTGGGTGTGCTGGGTCTGGCTGCACTGGTACGTCGCGCTGCGCGCGGAGGTGGCGGTGCTCGCCGGCCACCCGGCCGCCCGGGAGCGGATCGCCGCCGCCCGCGCCGTCGTCGCCGGGAACCCGGCCGCCGCCGCCCAGGTGGACCGCGCCGAGGCTCTGTGCGACGGCGACCCGTCGCGGCTGCCGGCCATCGCGGCCGCGTTCGGCGCGGCGGGCAGCCCGTACCAGCAGGCGCGTACGCTGCTCCTCGCCGGCGGCGAGCACACCGCCGCGGCCGAGGCCGCGCTCACCGTCCTCGGCCTGACGCCCGAGGCCGCCGGACGGCCGCCGCGCGCATAGCCGGGGCGCGGCGAGTGCGACGGTCCCCGGGAGGTTGCCCCCGCAGCGCCCGGCCCCGCTGTGCGAGCCGCCGCTCCCGTCAGCTGACCGCCTGCTTCACCAGCGCGGCGATCCGCGCCTCCACCTCCTCCGTCACCTCGGTCAGGGCGAACCCCGCCGGCCACATCGTGCCCTCGTCCAGGTTCGCCAGGTCGCTGAACCCGAGCGTCGCGTAGCGCGCGTTGAACTTCCCCGCGCTCTGGAAGAAGCAGACAACCTTGCCGTCCCGGGCGTACGCGGGCATGCCGTACCAGGTCTTCGGGGCCAGCTCCGGAGCCGTGGCCGTGACCACCGCGTGGACGCGCTCGGCCATGACCCGGTCCGAGTCCTGCATCTCCGCGATCTTCGCGAGTACGTCACGCAGCGCCTCCGCCGCCTTGTCCGCCCGCGAACCGCGGCGCGCCGCCTTCTTCTGCTCCCGGGCGTACTCCTTCATCGCGGCCCGCTCCTCGGCCGAGAACCCCTCGTACGCGCCGGTCTCGCTGCTCCCCATGAGCACTCCTGCCCTTCCTGCCCTCGCGGTCCGACCGCCCGGTCCTCCGCCGGGCCCGGTCGCCGTGATCACAGACTCGCCCGCGGGGTTGCGGAACGCCTCCGTGCCGACCACGGAAACCACCACGGACGCACGTCTCCGCGATGGGCGCACCACCGGATTGGGCTGGACGGGGGGCAGTTGGGTGTGTCTGTCCGCAATGCGGCAATGGCGCCACCGGCTTCTCCTACGGTTCTCACGTCCCTCCCCGCTCTGGTGCGCTGCACCGCGAAAGGAGATCCCCGATGTCGATCCGAAAGGCCGCTGCCGGAATGGTGGCAACCGCCGCCCTGACCCTGGGCGCGCTCACCGCGACGCCCTCGCTCGCCGCCGCCGATTCCGAGGGGCGGAAGGCGGAGGCGGCGCCGGTCGCCGACGCCCAGCGCGCCTACCCGTACCGGGGCAAGGTGCTCGGCAACAGCAGCGTCTACAAGCGGGCCGAGCCGACGACGCGCAGCGACATCCTCGGCTGGGTGAAATCGGGATCGATCGTCCGCATCCAGTGCAAGGTGATCGGACAGAACGTGCTGGGCAACAACCGGTGGTACCGCGTTCCGGTGCGCGGTGGCGGCCACGGCTACATGTCCGCCCGCTACGTGGTGAACCTGGACCAGATTCCCTTCTGCCGTCGGTGACCCCGCCGCGGCCCACCCCCGCCGCCGCGCCCGGCCGGTTCACCGGCCGGGCGTTCGCGTGGGGCGCGGCGGCCCCTCAGGCCGGACCGTCCCCGCCCGCGCCCTGCCCGGGAGAGCGGGGGACACGGCGGGGGTGCGCTCGGCGGTGGCGGAGCGTGCGCAGGTACGAGCGGGCCGTGGTGCCGCCGGCGCGCGCCCTGCACAGCAGCCGGGTGCTGCGGCGCCGGCGGAAGACGTCGTAGTCGTCGCGGGTCAGCTCGGCCAGCACCGTACGGCCCAGCTCCAGATACTGCCGCGGCAGTTCCTGGCCGGACGGGTGGACCTGGCGGTGCCAGCCTTCCGCCAGCCGGAAGAAGCGCCGGACGCGGTCGGCCTCGAAGCGGACGACCCTCTTCAGCGGCGCGGTCATGCGCCGCCGGGCGGCCGCGGCGACGAGGTCGTCGCGGCTCAGCCCGTGCCGCCTGAGATCGGCGAGGGGTAGGTAGACGCGGCCGAGTGCCGCGTCCTCCGCGATGTCGTGGAGGAAGTCCAGCACGTGGACGCCGTAGCCCAGGGCGATCGCCTTCACCGTGGCCTCCTCGTCCACGGGCTCGAGGAGCGTGTTGACCCAGATGCTCATGTCCCCGCTGACGGAGCGCATGTACAGCTCCAGGTCCTCGAACGTCGGGTACGAGGAGGTGTCCAGGTCCGTGCGCAGCGTGCGCAGAAAGCGCCGGATGCCCTCCGGGTCCATGTCCCAGGCACGGACCGTGTGGGCCAGCGCCCGGCAGATCTGCACCGCCTCCGCGGTCACCGGCCCGGCGCCGGTGCCGGCGGTCGTGGCGGCACCGGTGTCGATGCGGCGCAGCGTCTCGTGCCGGAGCGCGTCGAACCGCTCCCCGCGGTCGCGGAGGCTCTGCTCGGTGGTGCCGAGCACGTCGTCCGCGTACCCGCAGAACGCGAGCATCGCGTCGTAGTGCGGGCGCTTGCCGGGCGGGAGGAGGAAGCGGGCCACGGGAAAGGCCGCGGAGTTGTGGCGCCGCAGGTACCGCCCGCAGGCCGCGTACGCGGCCTCGGCGTGCGTGCCGCGCAGCCCCGCGGCGGTCAGCTCATGGGCGAACATGCCGCACCCCCGCTTCCGCCGAGGCCCTGCCGGCCGCGTGCGGGGGCGTGTCGGTGAATTCCACCAGGGGCACCTCCGAAGGTTCCCGCCGGGGACAGGGACAGAGCCCGGGCGGAGTGCGGGGGACGGTGTGTCGATCGGGGCGATGGGCGCACCGCTGGACCACCCGATGATTGCCTTTGGCATCCGAACGAACACTGAAAGTGAGGGTGTGTGCGCTAAAGCGCCCCCGCGGCACCCCCGCGCCCCTGACTGCGCCGCCGCCGGGATCCGCGGCCCTCGCTGCCCGCCGTCCGTCCGGCGGAGCCGGTTCACCCGTACGGGCCACCTCCGCCGGAAGCCGTACGGCCGCCCGCGCATCGACTCTGAGCTGCGCCGACACGCGCCGTCCACCGGTCGGCCGAGGCGGGGCGTGGACGTGCACCGCGCCGGATTCCCCGCTTTCCTCGAACCAGCAGCAAGCCCCGCGCCGATACGCCCGGACGGCGTGCCCGGCACCGCTCCTGGAGGCCCCATGCCCTGCATACCCACCGCGGCCGCAGTCGCGGCCGCGCCCGCCGAGCCGGGGTGAAGCCCTCCGTGCGGCATCCGCCGGGCTTGACCCCCCTCCGTGGGCAGAGAGCGCCGACGCCGGTGGGTGCCGCACGGAGTCCTCGGCCAATGCGGTGACGCGCGCCGTGGCGCGGCCGGGCAAAGAGCGTGAACGCGGCATGCGAAAAGTAGGTTATGTAACTAATCAACCACTATGCGCATGCGAGCGATGGGGCCATGAAGAAACTCACGAAATTCCTTGACCTGCCGCTGGTGCAGCGGTTCCTGGGCAACCGCTGGGCGATCGGAGCGGCGTGCGCCGTCATGGTGGCCTCGGGGGTGGTGGCCGCCATGGTCACGACCGGCGGACCCGACCCGGCCAGCGACGCCAAGCCGTCCGTACGGGACGAGGCCGCGCAGGACGCCCAGCCCGGGAAGCAGCCGCAGGAGAAGAAGGCCGCCGCCCAGCGGCAGGCGCAGGAGTCGGCGAAGGACGGCGGACGGCCGCCGGCCGGCTCCGGCGGCGAGCACCACCCGCCGCGCCGGCCCGCCGCCGGCCACCACCGGCTCGGCACGTCGTTCGACGACGGCACGCACTTCGTCGGCGGCGCGATCGCCCCCGGCACGTACACGACGCAGGGCTCGAACGGCGACCCCGCCGGCTGCGAGTGGGCGCGCCTGGCCGACAACGGCGGCGAGCTGGTCCCCATCATCAGCGGCTCCAGCCGCGGCCCGGCGCACATCACGGTGCACGACGGCGAGTACGTCCGGAACAGCGGCTGCCAGACCTGGAACCGCAGCGACCCCGCCGGCCCGCACCGCGGCAAGTAGCCGCGGCCCGCGCGGCCCTGCCCGGCGCCCGCTGCCTCCGCGTCACCCGGACGCCACGCGCGTACGCCGCGACTGCCGGCGGCCTCGCGGCCAGTGTGGAGGCGTACGTGCACCGCGCGTGGAGCGGAGGCGGGAAGTGGTGACGATGCGGACGGTGGCGCGAGCGGCGAGAAGGGCGAAGGCGGTGGCCCGATGCCGCGCCTGGGCGCCGCTGACCGCCGCACCCGTGACGGCCGCGCTGCTGGCGACGGCCGGCGCGGCCGGTCCCGCCCCGGGCGCGACCGCACAGGACGACGGCCCCGACGTCGTCGCACGCGAGGCGTACTTCCTGCCGCCGGAGGACGCCGAGCCGGGTGACGGGCTGACGTACGACACGGCGCTGGTGCCCGCCGGTGCGGGCATCGCCGTCGTGGAGGTGGCCCGGCACGGCGGGACCACCGTCCGGCTCGGCCTCACCGGCCTGCCGCCCGACCGCACCTACGGGGCACACGTCCACACCGCGCCGTGCGGCCCCGATCCGGAAGCCGCGGGGCCGCACTACCAGAACCGGCCCGACCCCGTGCAGCCGTCCGTCGACCCGGAGTATGCCAACCCCGAGAACGAGGTGTGGCTGGACTTCACCACCGACCGCCGCGGCAGCGCCCGCGTCTCGGCGCGGCAGGACTGGCGGTTCCGGGCCGGCGCGGCGCGGTCGGTCGTCGTCCACGAGCACGCCACGATGACGCACCCGGGCGCGGCCGGCACGGCGGGCGCGCGAGTGGCGTGCCTGTCGGTGCCGTTCGCGTAGCGGGAGGGTGGTCAGGGTTGACCGGTCGCACCCGCTCGTCGACGCGCCGCGCGGCGACCGCGGTGGCGCTCGCGCTCCTCGGCGCCGCCGGGGTGGTCGTCTGGCTCCTCGCGCTCCCCCCGAACCTCGTCCCCGACGCCCTGCGCGACCACGTGCCGCAGGACACCGCCGACGACGCCAGGCCCCCGCCGGTCCCGGCGGAGCGGCAGACCTCCGGGTTCCGCGTGCCCTACCGCGCACCGGCATCCGGACTGCGGCACAGCTCCGGCTTCGCCACCGGCGGCTCGGCGGACGTCCCCTCCCTCGGCGACCTGATGTACCGGCGCCGGATGGCCGCGACGTACCCGGTCGCCGCCGACCTCCGGGGCCCCGGCACGTTCGAGACCGTGCCCGGCCGCGACCCGGCCCCGGGCGACGGCCGGGTGGTGCGCTACCGCGTCGACGTCGAGGACGACGTGCCCCTGGACGGCCGGATGTTCGCCCGGGCCGTACAGGACACCCTCAACGACGAACGGGGCTGGGGCGCCGACGGGACGCGGACCTTCGAGCGCGTCTCGACCGGTCCCGCCGACTTCGCGGTCACCCTCGCCAGCCCCGGCACCACCGGGGACTGGTGCGCCCTGTCGGGCTTCGACACCACCATCGACAACGTCTCGTGCGACTCGGGCATGACTGAACGCGTGCTCATCAACGCCTTCCGGTGGGCCCAGGGCTCCACCACCTACGGCGACGACATCCGCGGCTACCGCCGGATGCTCATCAACCACGAGGTGGGCCACCGCCTGGGGCACCTGCACGACCACTGCGTACGAGACGGGGCGCGCGCGCCCGTCATGATGCAGCAGACGCTTTCCCTCAGCTCCGGCGGGGCGACCTGCGAGACGAATCCGTGGCCGTACCCCGGCAGAGGCTGACCGGCCACACGCCGCGACCGCGACCCCCCACCCGTTCGGCGCACCCCCGGCCGCAGCACGGGCAACGACCTCACGCGGGCTCACCACAGGCGGTTCCCCGGTACGACCCGGCGACGGACAGCCGCACCGGACGGTCCGGGCGACCTCGTCCGAGATGCGACGTGCCTCCGCCTGCTCCCATCCTGAGAGCAGGCGGACATCTCGTCGAACACGAACGTGGAGGACTCCCGCATGGCTCTCCCGCCGGCACAGCGAACAGCGACCGCCGCCGCCCCCGCGGCCTGCACCCCGCGGACCGCCGCGACGCCCGGCCCGGAAGGCGCCGCCTGACGCGGGGAGACACCCATGACGACGACAGACCTGGAAAGCGCGCTGGCCCCCACCGAGTTCCTGGACTCCGACGCCCCCGAGGTCCGCGACTTCGTGCGCCGCACACTGCCGCGGGACGGCCTCGACAGCAGGAACACGGCCGTACGCCTCTACTATGCGGTGCGCGACGGCATCGACTACGAGGCTTACGGCGCGGACCTGTCCCGCACCGGCGTCACCGCCGCGCAGACGGCCCGTACCGGCAAAGGCACCTGCCTCCACAAGTCCGTGCTCTACGCCGCCGCCCTGCGCGCCGCCGGCGTCCCCGCGCGGCTCGTGCTCACCGACGTACGCAACCACCTGCCGTCGCCGGCGCTGCGCCGGCTCGCCGGCGGGGACACCTTCCGGTACCACGCCTTCACCACCGTCCACCTCGACGGCGGCTGGGTGCGCGCGGCCCCCGTCTTCCACCGGCTGCTGTGCCGCCTGCACGGCATGCGCCCCCTCGGCTTCGACGGCACCGCCGACAGCGTCCACCACCCCTACGACGGCGGCGCGCGACACCTGGAAGTCGTCCGCGAGCACGGCGAGTTCGACGACCTGCCCTACGAGCGGGTCATCGACGGCATACGCGGCGCGCACCCCGGCATCTTCGCCGGCCCCGACAGCACCCGGCTGGTCGCCGGCTCGCTGCACGCCGACGCCGCCGCGCGGGACGGCCGAGACCTCGTGCCCCGGGAGGAACAGCATGCCCCTCCCCGCTGACACGACCGGCAGGAACGCCGCCGGCCAGCGCTTCGGCGACGCGCTGACGGTGGCGGAACTGCCGGTGGTCACGGAGATCAGGCGATCCGGGCCGGACGGCGAAGACCTGCTCCGGGGACGTTCCGCCGCCGAACTGGCCCGCCGCTACGAGGAACTGGGCGCCCCCGCGGTGTCCGCGGTCACCGGCTCCTGGCTCGGCGGCACCCCCCGCCTCCTCCACGACGTGGTCGCGGCGACCTCGCTGCCCGTCCTCGTCAAGGACTTCTTCACCAGGGAGAAGCAGATCAGGCAGGCCGCCGAGGCCGGCGCGGCGGCCGTACTGCTCACCCCCGCGCTCCTGCCGAACCGGCTGATGCCGACGCTGATCGACGCCTGCCTGGACAACGGCGTCACGCCGTTCGTCGAGATCACCTCCGCCGCCGAGCTGACCGCGCTCACCCGTGCCGAGGCGTGCGTCGTCGCGGTGAACAACGACGACGCCCGCCGCCGCGGGAGCGACGACCCGGACCAGGGGCGCGGCCACGACCTGCTGCCCCGCGTCCGGGCCGCCGGCGCGGGCCTCCCCGTCAGCACCGGCGGCGTCGGCACCCCCGAGGACGCCGCCCGCCTCCTGGCGGCCGGCTACCGCGGCCTGCTCGTCGGGACGGGGCTGCTCCGCGCGGAGGACCCGGACGCCTGGTTCGGGGCACTGCGCGCCCTGCTCCCCGACGCCGAGCCGGCGCAGGACACTCAGGCGGGCAGCCCGGTGTCCACGACGACGGCGATCTCGACGAGCTGACCGGGGAAGGCCAGCTCGGTGACGCCGACGACGGTGCTGACGGGGCGGTGGGCACCGAAGTAGGCCAGGTTGCCCGCCGAGACGGCCTCGGCGTTGCGCTGCAGCTGCACCGCGTAGACCGTCTGCGAGACGATCTGGTTGCGGGTGGCGCCGTAGTGGTCCAGGACCTTGTCGAGGTTGGCGTACGTCAGCTCCAGCTGCGCGGCGCAGTCGTCCGCGTACGCGAACTCGCCCGCCTCGTCGAAGGCGACCTGCCCGGAGACGTGGATCAGAGCGCCGGACCTGATCGCCTGGGCGTAGCCGAACTCGCGCTCGGGTGCCACGCCGTGGTTGAAGGCGTCGATGGTGGCCATGCTGAGGGTCCTTCCCTTTGCTCTCTTGCGGTTACTCGGAAACTGTAAGAGAGTGTGGGTTGACCTGGAAGAACGCACTTTTCGGTGACTGAGGAACCAGATGGTGACCAAGCAGGAACTCAAGGGCCTCCCCGAGGACGCAGACCTCAGGCGCGCCGACTCCCTGGCGCGGGAGATCTTCTCGGACGTCGCCAACAAGTGGGCGCTTCTGATCATCGAGGCGCTCGGCGAACGCACGCTGCGCTTCAGCGAGCTGCGCAAGGAGGTCGAGGGCGTCAGCCACAAGATGCTCACCCAGAACCTGCGCACGCTGGAACGCGACGGCCTGGTCGACCGGAAGGTCTACCCCACCGTGCCGCCGCGGGTCGAGTACACCCTCACCGAGCCCGGCCGGGCCCTGCGCGCCACGGTCGACGCCATGTGCGGCTGGACCCACCGGTACCTCGGCCGCATCGAAGACGCACGCCGCCGCTTCGACGCCTGACCGGCCGAGCCGTCGCGGGCGCCCACGGCGACGTCAACCGACGGGCTGCATCCGGGTGCGCAGCAGACAGAACTCGTTGCCCTCGGGATCGGCCAGCGGGTACCAGCTCTCCGCACCGGTCTGGCCGACGTCGACGTGCCTGGCGCCGAGCGCCAGCAGCCGCTCCAGCTCCGCCTCCTGGTCGCGGTCGGTGGCGTTGACGTCGAGGTGCAGCGGAAGCTTCCCCCTCCGCGGGTCACTGCTCAGGCTGAGCACAAGGGTGGGCTGAGGCCCGCCGAAGCCGGCGCCGGGCGGCCCGATCTCGATCGTCTCCTCGTCCCGGTCGAGCTCCACGTAGCCGAGGACCTCGCTCCAGAACGAGGCGAGCCGCTCGGGGTCGGCGCAGTCGATGACCAGCTCAGTGATGCGGCATGCCATGCCCGTCAGCTTACGGGCGGCCCTCCCGGCCCGCACGGCCGCCCCACCCGGACTGTCGGTGGCGGCTGAGAGGCTGGGGGCATGGACAGGGACGAGGAGCTGCTGCGCGGCCGGGTCTACGGCACGGATCACGACGACCCGAACCCGGGCCCGCGCCCGGGCCGGGAGTACGCCGAGCTCGTCGGCGGCCCGCTGGACGGGCTGCTGCTCGACATCACCGGCTGGAGCGCACAGGAGACCGCCGCCGGCGCGGCCCTGCCCACGGAGCTGGGCCGCTTCGGCGCGGGCGGCCGCGCCACCTACGCCCCCGCCGCCGGCACCGCCGGACGCTGGGCCTGGACCGGCGACATAGCCTGAACACCGCTGACACCCCCTGGACTTCGGCAACCGGAATCCCCCGTGGCGCGGCAGGGCGCCGACGTAGTGTGCCGCGTATGAAAATCTTCGGATGGGTGCTCTTCGTCTGCGGCCTTTACTTTCTCGTGCAGGGATTCGCGATGCCGATGATCGCCGAGCGGTCGGACGTGGAGAGCATCGAGTTTCAGCAGATCCGTGAGTCCAGCTCGTACCTGGGCATCGGCCTCATGATCGGGGCGGTCGCCTGCGGCGTACTGGACCGGAGCCCCGGCGCCTCGGGCCAGCGCGCCGCACAGCCCCCGTCGTACCCCGCCCAGCAGCCCTACGGCCCCCCGCAGCCGCCCCCGCAGCAGCCGCACGGCGGCTGGGGCCCGCCGCCCGCGGGCTGACCCCGTTCGCGCGAGCAGTTCGCGCAAACGGCAGTAGCTGACCGCGGCGACAGCCGGACCGAACCCACCGGGGACGACGGCACGGTACGCGGCGCCCCCGGGTTACCCGTGTGCCCGACGCCCTCGGGCCGGAACGCGCTCCAGGCCCGGTCCCGCCGTCGCACAGCCACATCGCAGCGTCGCCGTGCCGGCGTAGAAGTTCGAGGCCACCGCCGGAGAAGCCGCGGTCGGCTGCCCGCGGGTCCGAGCCGTCCGGCCGGCATCTGACGGTCCGAATCCTTGTAGTCCTGTCCCGGTCATGTCACCAAACGGTCACACCGCAGGACACCGAGGGCCGGGGTCGGACAGGATTCACCGGTCCGAACACGTATTTGCTAGGGGAATCATGCACAAGCGCACTGCCCGTGTCTCCGTTCTCGCTGCGGCCGCGGCGGCCCTGACCTTCGCCGTAGCCGGATGCGGCAGCGACAGCGAGCCGGATGAGGCGGCCTGCAAGGCCGCCATCGCCGAGGAGTTCAAGAACGTCCAGGCGGGCAAAGAGGCTTCCGACGACCGCCCGAGCGACTGCGAGGGCATCGACGACGAGACCGGCGAGCGACTGGTCCAGGAGGTCACCCAAGAGGAGATGAAGGGCCTCGAGGACTCCCTCGACACCCCCTGACCGCCACGGGAGCCCGCTCGGCGCGGAGGGCGCGCACGCCCCCCGCGCCGGTCGGGCGCCGGTCATCGCCCAAGCGGCGGAGCGCCTGACACGTCAGGACGGATCCGCACCCCGGGAGGCATGATCACAGCGCCACCGCGCAGCCTCTCGGCATGAACAAGATCAATCGCAGCCCGGCGGCCCTCACCGCCCTGCGGAAGAAGCTGTCGACCGCGACCACGGCGGCCCTGCTCACAGCCACCGCCCTCGGCGGCCCTCTCACCGGCACCGCCCTCGCCGCCGACCAGACCCCCGGCCCCGCCGCCCCCGCAGCGGCAGCACCGCCACTGCGCGAGCAGGCCGACGCCCTCATGGACCTCACCTACCGTGAGTTCGCCGAAACCCCCCACGTCCCACCGTTCAACTGGACAACCGACGGCTGCTCCGTCCCCACCGGCCACGCCCCCTACAGCGAGACCTTCCGTCCCGCATGCGTCCAGCACGACTTCGGCTACCGCAACTACGGCGCCAACCACGAGCTGCAGCTCAGCCCGACCCGGGAGACGAAGAACTGGATCGACGGCCGCTTCCGCACCGAGATGCGCCGCATCTGCGATGACCGCCACCGTTCGACGCTGCCTCACCTTGTGTGCGTCAACGCCGCCGAGGCGTACTACGGAGCCGTCCAGGTCGGCGGTGACAGCTCGTTCTTCTGAGCCAAGCCCAACCGCGGAGGTCGAGGACGCTCCCTCCCGATGATCCCCGCCGTCGGTGCGGCGAATTCACCGCATACGGGGTTGCGAAGAGAACGGTGACGAGGACGGGCCGGGAGATGGCGCCGTGCTGTGATCGCACGGGACCCCTCCCGGACACTGCGGTCTAATCTGGGCTTCGGCAGGTCGTCGGGTGGAGTTTTCCGCGACGGCTCCGCCGGCTTCTGATGCTGCTGATGGCCGGCCCTTCCGTATCTGTTTCGGACGTTGCCGGTCGTTTCGGATCCCGAGGAAGGGGACAGTACGGTGAAGGCGATTGCCCGTGTCGTTACGGCGTCTGTGCTGGCACTCATCGCGGTTTTCGGTCTCGCTGCTTGTGAGGATGATTCCAGTCAGAGCAGGGAGAACGATGCCAAGCAGAAGAACTACGATCACCTGGTGGCGAAGCAGCCGGCGGGCAGGATGCAGTATTCGCCGACACGTGAGGCGATCAATGAGTGGGTGGAGACGTGGGGTAAGCGCGGCAAGCTCTCATACGTCTACATCCAGAACGGCAAGGGGGAGTACGGGTACTTCGTTATGAAGGGCCTGCCGGTTCCGCGCTGCAAGATGCTTACGCCGACGGAGCGGGTGGACTCCTCGTCGAACGGGAAGGTGGTTGTGGCCCAGCCGGGAATGGATGGTACGTATGATTCCGGGTCGATGTGTGGTGCGTATTATGGCTTTGATGCGCTGACAGGTGCGTATATGGAGTTCACGGTCGGGGCCAACCAGTCGTTCTTCTTGTTTGACCGGCCGATGTCGATGCCGGAGTACGCTGACGCCGAACAACTCGGCCCGACGTCGGCGGAGGATGTGGCGGACTGACCTGGGGCGGTCGTCGCGGCACAGCTCGCAAGAGACGGGGGTGAGCCAATGACGTGTTCTCAGCCTCTTTCATTTCCGTGCGTTGTTGAGGGTGAGGGCGGCTTTGGTGATGGTGCCGGTGCGGCTGGGGCTGAGCGTGATGTGCTGGAGTGCATGCCAGCGTTGTTTGAGTTCGGCGGCGGCGCGTTCGCCCAGGGCTCGGATGCCGCGCAGCAGTCGGTTGTGAGTGCGGGTGTCGGTGGCCAGCGGGGACGGGATGTCCGGGTGCGGGCGGAACGGGGTGTGCACGCCGCTGCCGGCGCCGGTGTAGCCGACATCGGTCAGGGTCGGCAGGCCGGTCGCGGGCGGCCGGGTAGAGCGCCGGCAGCGCATGAAGGCGCGCGGCGTGCAGGTCGTGGACGGAGCCGGGCTCGGCCCCGGAGACCCGCAGCGGGGTGCCGTCCGGGGCGGCGAGGAACTGGATGTTCCCGGCGAAGTGTTTCGTTTTGCCGGAGTACCACAGGTCGTTGCCGTTCTCGGTGATGCCGGCGGCCCGGTCACTGGAGATCAGGGTGCCGTCCAGGATCACATGGCTCGTGCCGCGTGCGCGGCAGTCGGCAGGGACGTCGTGCAGGTTGGGGGCACGCTCGGCCAGGACGCCGGTGGCTTCGTGGAGGTAGCGGTAGCCGGTGGCCTGGGAGATGCCCGCGTCGCGGGCCAGGCAGTGCACACAAGCCGCCTCGCGGAACCAGCGCAGCACGAACACGGCCTGGCGGGACGGGCCCAGTACACGCGAGCCCTTCGGGGTGCCGATCCGGCGGCGGTGGGCAGCCAGTAAGCGGGCGGTGTACTCCACCACGTGGCGCGGGACATCGAGCATGGCAGCATAGACACCTCAGGCGCTCAACGTGTCAAGCGGCGGCAGCGAGTTCGGTGGGGAACGCGGTCTGCTCGTCGAACATCTCGTGGTGCTGGAGGCAGTAGTAGAGCTGGCCGAGCATGCGGTTGAAGAGGTTGCGCTGGGCGGCTGCGTGCCAGTCGCCGTGGTCGTCTCGGCGCCTGCGGTAATGGGTCTTGGCGCCGGGTGAGGCGGTGATGGAGGCGAAGGCCCAGAGGTAGCCGGCGTGGTTGAGCCGGTCGTTCTTCACCCAGCGCCGCGTGATGGTCGACTTCTTG
>AZWL01000053.1 GCA_000514715.1 Streptomyces sp. CNH099
TACCGCTCGACCCACGTGTAGATCGATTGCCGCGACACCCCGAACCGGCGGGCCACCTCGGCAACCGGGGCTCCATCCAGCATCTGGAGCACGGCGCGGTACCGGTGCTCGGCCATCCAGCGCCGGTCGTCCGGCTCCGCCTCCGGTGCTTCTGCCACATCCAGATCAACGAGACGACCTCGTCCAGGATGTGCAGGGACCTTCAGAAATCTCGTGGAACCGTCAAGGAACACTCCGGTACGGCCGGTCCAGCATGTCGTGGGACTTCACACGCTGGGGAGTTCGAAAAGGCCGTTGACACTGATGCGGCACGACCGTTCGCTTCCCGGCGCCCGGACCTTCGCCACGCGCACCGGTGTCAGGTCGCGTCTGTTACACGACGCCAAGCCGGAGCCGACGTCGTGCTCCCGAGCCGGGAGGACTCTTAACGGCTGGTGAGGGGTTGTTCCGCCGAGGTAGCCGAGTCGCCTGGCCTGCCTCACCTCCGCCTTGAAACGAGATTCGAACGCTTTTGCGGTCTGTGCGGTTCGCAGTTACCCTCCGGGGAGTGCCCGACTTTCTGCCGCCCGACCCCGCCCGGCTGCGCGCGATCCTGGTCCACCTCGAACGGCAGCGGGCCGAGAACCAGGCGATCGCCATCTACCTTGACCTTCAACTCCGCGCCGTCCGCGAACGGTTGGCCGCCCTCAAGCGGCAGCCAGCTGGCCCTCGCCCCGAGCCTGGTTACGTCATCCAGCACATCCCCCTGCCCCGCTCCCCCGAGGGCCGCGGCATCGTCCACATCGAGACGTGCGAGATCCTCGAAGACGTGCCCGGCGAGAGCCAGATCCCGTTCGAGGCGCGTGCTGCCCGGATCGCCCTTGAGGATCCCGCCGGCGTCAACACCGCATGCGAGGAGTGCCGACCCGAGGCGGTCCTGCGGCCGGTGATGCGAGAGCGCTGAAGGCAGCACAGCGCCGCCCTCGCCGACTGGGGCCTGAAGACGGGGGCGTTCGGCGTGTCCTCGAACCTGCTGCTGGTGTCCTTTGATGCCGTTCCAGTGCCAGGAGGTGATCCGCTCAACCTCGTCGTGCATGAGCGCTGCCAGTTGCGAGCCCGCCCACAGAGCGAGCGTCAGGGCCATCTCCCGCGCGTCCTCGACCTCGTGACCGTTGCGGAGGTAGAGCAGGTACGGCGCGCCGATCCGGGCGAGGCGTCCGGCGTCGGCGGGTTCCTGGCGGCGGGGGGTCAGGTCGTCGGCGACGACCGACAGGATCTCGATCGCGGTGGGCCCGGCCGGATGCGCGTGCTGCTGGACCTGGCAGACCTCGTCGCCGAAGTCGCGCAGCCACCGCTCCACGCCGGCGTGGTCGCCGAGCTGCTGGGAGAGGTAGGCCACCAGATCGACCGCCAGCCACTCGGTCAGCAGCAGGGAGTTCTCGCGCAGCGTGCTGTCCGTGCGCCAGCTCTCCACGCCGGCGACGCCCAGCGCATCATGGACCAGCTCCACGACACCGGAGCACGCGCCACCCTCGCCACCCGCATCCACGCCTGCCGCATCTGAACCCACCCACCGCCCCGCGACCCGCGACCCGGCCCCCGCCGCCGCGGCGGCGGTGGGGGCCGGGTGCATCTCGGTCATGGGATCTGCGCCAGCGCCCGAGCCGCGGTCGGTCGCGCCGGCCGGCGCGCAGCGCCCAGCACCGGTGCGCGGGGAGGTCGCGGTCGCTGAGCCGGGCCCGGCGTCGCCCTGTAGACCGCGGCGTACGGGTACGCCGGCGGCGAAGCGCCGCGAGAGCCCGGCTCCGGTCGGGGTCGTGCGACGGCAGAGGCTGGGTTCGTCCTCGGCGACGCCGACGCCGGCCGCTGTCCCGTCATCGGCGGCAGCTCCGCGCTCCCTGTCGCGGCCGCGGGTGACGGCGGAGGTTGCCAAGACTTCGCCGCCGGGGGGCTGCACGCCGCTCGCCGCCGCGGGCCCGGCCGCGGGTGAAGGTGTCGTATCACATGCGGGCGTGAGCTGGCCGCCGTCAGGGGGCATTCTCTCCCGATATTCAGTCCCGTTATGTTTCAATAGTGGCGGTTTAGGTTCCGGCCTGATCACCTGCCCGTGCGCAGGCTCTCGACTACCTGCTCGACTACCTGACGGTGCTGCGCCAGCGCCTCGGGCTCCGTGCGAGCGTCCGTCTGCTCATCGCGCCAGCTCGCGCCGCCGTCCTTCGAGACCCCGGTGGCGAACATCGCTCCCGCCACGTCGTCGATGCCCTCCCACACGGTCCGCACCACCACGACGCTGTCGACCTGGTCCTCCGCGAGGACCCGGTAGCCCATGTCGCTACGCAGGTCTGCCCACCTCATGAGCGCGACCTGACGGCCCTGGCGATCCCGATGTGTCATGACCTCATCTTCCCACCCGCCATGGCGGGTACGGTACGGCTTCTCACCTGGGTGCGGCAACGTCGCTGGCGTCCACGTACTTCCAGCCCTCGAAGGAGCTTCGGTGAGTGCGTCCCGGGTGACCGCGGCCCACTGGTACGAAGGGCTGGAGGCCTGATGGGGACACGCCGCGGCGGCCAGGTCCATGCACCGCTCGTGCACGGCGCCGGAGAAGGGCCGGCCGTTCTCGTTCTCCATCACCTAGGCGGTCGCGGGCAGCGAGTGGCCGCAGACCTGGCACGCCAGTTCTTCATGGCAAGGCCCATGCGCTCGTGGTGCAGAAGGCGCCAGGCCGGGACGCCGTCCACCACCGGGGTCGTCCAGGACGGGGCGGGGCCAGCCGGTGGCAACCTGTTCGGCCGGGTCCAGCAGCTGCGACAGCTGAATCCACACCCCGGCCATCGCGCACTGGCCGTCGGTGCAGACGAAGGTGCTGCCGTCGTCGAACTGCATGCAACTGACGGCCGCACTCGCTGCACCGAAAGCCGGGCGTGGACGCGGTCATACGGTCCCTTCGCTCTCGGCGTCGGAGCGCACTTGCCCGTACAAGGCGCCCTGTCGCCCCTTCATGCACGTGTGTGGGGCCTGTTCATCCGCCATCCTCCCGGCCGCCGGTCAGCTGAGGTTGAAGTCGCGGGGGCGGCCGATGGCGATGATGCCGCCGACGAGCCGTCCGTCGCGGGCGACGGCGCTGAGGGCGGTGTAGTGCTCCAGCCCGGTAATGCTGAGGTCGCCGGCGAACAGGGCGCAGCGTCGGCCGGCGAGCACGGCCCGTTGCCAGCCGGTGGGCGGTGCGATGGTGCCGTGGAAGAACCTCCCGCCCTGCGGGTCCATGATGACCAGTGCCAGGGATGTGCCGTACGGGGCGAGCACGCCGATCCACCGGACGAGTTCGTCGAGCTGCTGCGCGGGGTCGGTGACCAGAGTGAACCCCATCTTCAGCAGGCCGGAGACGAACACGCTGGTGATCTCGGCGCCCGGGGCGTCGGGGTCGCTGCTGATGACGCGCTCGCCGAGTTCAGCGATGAGCGCGGGCCGCCCGCTGGGCAGCAGCATCGGGGTCATGATCATCTCGTGGCCGCCGTCGGGCTCGACGATGGCGTTGACGGCCTGCTGCGGCAGGTCGAGGACGGTCGACTTCACGCACACGGTGTGCCCGAACCAGACGGTGCCCACCTGCCCCTCCGGTCCCCGGCCGAGCACCACGTTGGCGTCGTCGGTCGGTAGGATCGGCTGCTCGCAGCCGATACAGGTTCCGCCGTCCGACAAGGCGTTCTCCGCCTCACGGGCCTTCTGCGGGCCGAGCACGGCCCACACCTGCTGGCTCATCCGTACCGCCACATTGACGCCTCTCCTCGGCTGCCGTGGGGAGCCACCGTACGCGGCGGCACCGACACCCGGCCCGACCGTCAGCGCTTGTCTCTCGCTCCGCACTTCGCGCACGCACCGCGTTCGGTCAGTGGGCTCTTGTCTGGGTGGCGCGGCGGACGTATTCAGGACGACGGCCCACAGTTCGCGGCCGGTCTCGATGCCAAGCATCCACCGCGCCATGGGGTCGTCGTCATACGGGTCCTGGTCGCGGTCGTA
This sequence comes from Streptomyces sp. CNH099, assembly GCA_000514715.1. Taxonomy (GTDB): domain Bacteria; phylum Actinomycetota; class Actinomycetes; order Streptomycetales; family Streptomycetaceae; genus Streptomyces; species Streptomyces synnematoformans. Next base: position 4,000 of record AZWL01000053.1, read on the forward strand.
CACGTCCGGTATGCGGGAGGTGCCGCCCATCGGCCGCAGGCCCCCGGGACTCGGCCGAGGCGGCGGCACACCTGGCCGCGCCCTTTCCACTCCTTATCCCCGATGGCGGGCAGCATCTCGTACTCGCCGCGCGGGCAGCCCCGGTAGGTCACTCGCGTTCCCAGAGATCATCTCGCTGTGCTACAAAATTCCGTAGAAGGCGGGTGAGAATGCGTTCGGTTTCACGGTGGGAACAAACTCCGGAAGGGGAGAGAGCGTCAAGCGCCTTTCCGTATATATCGACATCTCTCGACTCTTCGACAAAAAGGATTCCGACGGGTTGCTCAAGACAGACGAGGTCGCGGAGTTCGTCGCCCTTGAATGTCATCAGTGTGAACGGGTCGATCGGCGTGGCAGGGCCGCCACGGTGCAGTGGAATCACGTGCAGGCTGATTCGCGATGCTTGCATGTGGAGTTGCAGTAGGTGTTCAATCTGCTCTTGCATTACCTCGGCGCCGCCAGCGGGTCTAACAAGGGCTGCTTCGTCGATAAGGAATTGACACACTGGTGGCTCTGGTCCGGTGAGGATCATCTGCCGACGCTCCAGTAGTGCCACTTTGCCGTTGGAGGCGTGGTGGGTTTCACGGGGATAACTCAGTTGCCCCAGTGCACGGGTGTAACGGGGAGTTCGAAGCAGTTCAGGAATCCGCTGGGAGTCGTAGCTGCGAATGGAGGAAGCGGCCTGTTCCATGCCTACATACGTCTCACCGCCTGGCGGCAGGAACTGAGCGTACTCCTGCCACCAGGCGGGGGCGTTGGCGCCCCTCACCAGGCCGAAAATCTCGTCCCGGACCGACGAATCGACGTCGTAGAAGGTCAGGATAGCGGCGACGTCCGACTCTTTACAGGCTCCTTTGCCGAGTTCCAACCGGCAGAGTTTCGCTCTGGATGACCCGAGTTCGCCGGCGACGAACTCCTGCCCGTGGCCGCGTGCTTCCCGCAACTGGCGCAGCTTGAATCCGAGGACGGTGCGGCAGATCGTGGGGCCGAGGCTTTCGGTACTTGAGGTTTCATGTTCCTCCGCCGCTGGCACTTCCACCGACCCTCCATTAGCCGATCAGACCAGGTGTCTCCCGAGTCCCGCCCGTCCCACGCACCTGGGTTCGCCCTGGCTGACACCTCGCTGCAACGCGCGTGAGCGTCCGGCCCGGACGGCCACGCCAAGGATACCGCTGGCGGGGGCTCAGAGGACCGCAGAGAGCCTGGACGCTCCGATGTTCCGGGGCTGCCTGCCAAGTACTGCTTGTCTAGGCTTGGTGACCTTGGAAAGGTAGGGAGTTGCGTCGAATCAAGCCCGTTCCAGATTCTGCGGCGAAGGTTCACCTGCGGATCCGGCATGCGCAGAGCAATGGTGCGTCATTTCTGGGCCCTCTCGCGAAGGGGCCGGGTCCAGTGCATGGCGCAGGCGACGCGATGGACCTCATCGTCGAACACAGCGCCCGGGAAGACCGCGCCGTAGGTCTCATGGAATTCTCGGCGGTTCATACGCTGATGCCGGGTGACTATGTCGAGCCATCGCTCATCCAACCGAAGCCGCAGAACCTTGGCGGCGACGTCGGGGCTGCGGGATCGACGGGGGTTAGTGTAACTGTCTTGGGCATCGCGGAAGGCTTCTTCTTCATGCCACTTCCGTGTGGCACGTGCACCCGATGGCGCCGTGTCGACAATGTCGATCAAGAGCGCATGACCACCGGGATTCACGAGGCTCTTGACGTGCGGTAGGATTTTCTGGGGGCGTCCGGCATGGTGCAGGACGTTGACGGCCAGAACAAGATCGAAATGACCGTCGCTCTCCGGACTCACACCTAGGAGTGACCGAAGCTGGTAATCCACATTTGGGTACGGATTCTCTGTTCGTGCCATCTCGATCCAGCTGGCGGCGATGTCAACCGCAAGCACCTCTTCGTATCGCGCGCCCAGCAATCCGGTAAAACGCCCATAGCCACAGCCTAGGTCGAGGGCTCGTCTGCCACCAGGCGAATGTTCTTCGAGCCATGGAGCGTAGAGGCCACGGGTGTCCTCACCGAATGCGTAGAAGTGCTCAGCGAGGCCGTCGAAGTTCGCATTCATTTCCATACCGGAATAATCCTTTGCCAACTTGAAAGCTTCATGTGGCGTACTATTGAGTTTTTAGCCACGGCTACGCGCACCTGCTACCGCTGCACAAGGACCGGGTTCAAAAGCGCGTGTCTGGGGTGACGGGCTTTGCGTGCCGAATCAGAGGAGTCACTGCCCTTGCCTCGCCTCCGGTCGTAACAGGCGGATTCCAGCGTAAAAATATCCTTTCCAAACCTGCGAGGAGACACGTGTGGAAATGTCGTAGGGTGGCGAAAAGCTATGCTCGGGAATGCGGTCATGGAGACGTTTCCCGCCGAGGGACCGCATACCGATCCCCAGCCATGGAAAGGCTGGGTAAGGAAGTTGGGTATTGCATGCGGGATCGTCGGACTGATGTCGGAACGCCTTGCAGGTCAGAGACGCTGCCGAGGACGAATTTGACGGTCAAGATTCCTGACCAGCACATTGACATCCTCGCTTGAGGCCCACTACCCCTAACGTGCTGGTGTTGTGAATGATGGGCGCGTCCGGGCGCCAGCGGACCAGAGGCACCAGCCCTGGCTCGACTACCTCCAGCCCGGCAATCATTTCCTCAATCCGGGCCCGACTACGCGGAAACATAGGCGTTTCGGCGGAAGCAAATATCCTTAACAACTCGTTCGACGTGAGAAGCTCGACGTCGTACGACAGGTGCGTCATAGCGAAGTAACTGCCCGGCGCAAGCCCCTGACAGAGCCGGGCTACGAGCCCTGCGGGATCGTCCTCATCGGGGATAAAGTGCAAAAGGCCAGAAAGGAGAACCCCGACAGGCTCATCAAGATTCAGTAGCGCCTGCGTTTCAGGGTGCTTGAGAATTTCTTCTGGCTCTTGCGCCCGCGCGCCGGCGGCAGCGATCTGCTTCCCGTCGGCGTACAGTCCCCTCCAGTGCGCTACGGCGACGAGGTTACTGTCGACGTATACGATCCGGCAGTCCGGGGCCAACTGCAGGGCTATCTCGTGTACGTTGCGCATGACCGCCTGCGGCATGCCCGCACCGATGTCCAGCAACTGCCGGATGCCGACTTCCCCCACCAGATGCCTCACCGCACGCTCCAGGAACAACCGCTGCGCGCGCACGCGATCCCGGGCGTCCGGAATCCTTTTAAGATTCTCCTCCACCAACTCACGGTCAGGTGCGAGGTTGTCTTTACCGCCGAGAAAGTAGTCGTAGACCCGGGCGGTATGCGGCAGCCTGGCATCGGGCAGCCTCGGCCACTTTTCGCTGTGAGTCATACAACCTCCGGAGAAGCCCTTCAGTCTCGTGATATCCTGTGTTGGACTGGTCAGAGAAGGAATACGATCCTGTCCCCCAGCGATCCGCCGCCTCGGTTCAACGGCCCAGCGAGATTTCCGGGTCAATGAACTCGTTTGTGACAATGTCGGAGGCCTTAAGCCCGTTCTTGATCGGCTTGTTCTGCATTTTAAAAATCGGTTCGGTGATGCCGATCAGACGCTGGACCCGCTCGGTGTCAAAGTTCCCGAGCGTCTCGTCTTTCCCTGCGGCATCGTTGGCGACCAGGCCCTGCTTCGTCAGTTGTTCTGCGCCGTACGCAGCGCTTCCTTCGGTGATCGGGTCGCCGCCTTTGTACCTTTCGGCTATTTCAACTACTCGTTTGATGACGGGCTTGGGCCGGTCCAGAAAATCCACCTGGGCCTGCTGGATGACTGGCACGAGCTTCTTGAGGCAGTTGTCGAGTTTTCCCTTGTCGTTTGGCCGAATGGTCAGCGGCGGCCCGTAGTTCGGGTATCCGGTGTCGTACACCAGCTCCGACTCGATCGGCTTACCCCAATCCTCCACGTCCTTCTCGTAGGTGTACGCATCCTCCGTTGCATAACCCGAGGAGGCGATCTTGCCGCCCGCAGCGACGAATCGTGCGGGATTGCCGTCTCCTGAGCCGTCCACCTGCCCCTTGTCGAGGATCCCGCTCCCGGTCAGGTACTCCATGTAGGTATCTCCACCGAAGTATAGAACCTTGATCCCGGCTTCGCCGAGATCGCGGATGGAGTGCACGTCCGGATAGGTTTGGGGGTCCCAGAAGATCATCTGGGGGTCTTTCTCCATCAGGGACATCACCGCGAGCGTCGGCTGCTTGGCCGAGTTCTGGATTCCCTCGTCAAATCCAGCAAGAACCCCCAGATGGATGCTTTTATCCACATACATCTGGGCGGAGGTCGGTGTGTAGCCGAGGGCGGGCCCGCCCGCGCGTAGTTCGATCTTGACGCCGGTGTTCTGGCCGCCGGAGATCAGCGGAGCGGTGACGCGCTTGCGGTTCGTGTCGATGTCTGTGTCGTCGCCGAGGAGCGTGTACAGGGCTCCCTCGGTCGACGTCGTCGGCAGCCACTGAGTCTGCACCACCACTGTCTCGGGACATGCACCGCTCAGGTCGACCGCACCGGTTCCCTTGCCCGCCGGCGGCGGCTCCGCAGTTGCGTCGTCGCTGTCCCCGCCGCAGGCTGCGGCAGTGAGCATGACCGCGACGGCCAGCGGAACCGTTTTCGTCGAGCAAAGCGGTACGTTCAGGGGCATCTCTGATCCACCAGGCATAGGACGGCCGTGCAGAGGGCGCGGCCAGGGACGGTCAAGGGTGCGCACGGACGGCCTCATTATGGGTGAATCGCTCGTCAGCGCGCAGCGGTTCGACGCTCTCCGGCCTCCGGACAGCGACCTGAGGCCGGAGACCGGTGCGCCCCGTCGTACCTCTGCTCCGTCCGGCCGGCCCCGGCGAGCGGCGCAGGTTGACGGCTGACCACGGGCACAGCACGAGATTCCCGTGACCAAGGCCAAGCCGTACAGGATGCCGAAGGGCGTGCTTGTTCGGAGGATCGAGCGTGCCAGCCTCGCATGGGTTCTCCCAGCAGCGCCGGCGTCGCGGCCTGGCAGGGCGAGGGGAAGGGGAGGAGTTCCCCCGCGCTCAAGACTTCTCATGGTGGCCACCAGCCGACCTCGGCCTTCCGTGTCGCTCGTCGCCGCGCCACCTGCCAGGCGCGGGTGTACGTGGCCGGAAGGCGATCTGACGACACGTCGGCGTGTGACGGCGCTGGTACGAAGCCGAACCGTCGGTAGACAGCGGAGAGACGAAGCTCGCCGGGCGAGCAACGACGCCGATGCGGTTCGCGCCGGCGTAGGCCAACCCCGCGCGCACGAACCGGCCGGCGGCAGTGGGCGAATCGTGAGCCGCGATCAGGAGCCCTGCCTTCCACCGCGTTCCTCCACAAGCACGTCTGTCTGGTATATCGGGGTACGGACGTGGCCGCTGCGGCGCATCTGCCATACACAGCAGCCCGGACCGGCGGTGAACACCCGTGAGCAGCGCGTCAGGTCGCGTGTCTTTCCCGCGGTCTGGTGCAAGACGGTGGCCTCGGCATGCACGGTGCGGCTGCCGCTGTCGCCGCTGCTCCCGGCACGTGCACCGAATGGGTGCGTCGCTTCTTATATATTCTTCTGACCGATCTCACGGGCAATGTGCGACAACGACCGTGGTCGGCACACATCGCTCAGTTCGGCCCGCCGGACGACGGGGGAGGCAGTGATGAAGGCGTTGAGCATCATCGCGCTGGTTCTCGCCGCCGTGGTGGCCGGCGCTTTCGGCCTCATCGCCGCCGCGGCCGGGAAATCCGACGCCGCCCCCAGCAGCGGACTACGCGGCGTACCCGAAGCCTTCCGGCCCTGGCTCCTCAAAGCCTCCGACGAATGCCGCCACCGCGAACTCACCCCGGCCCTGCTAGCCGCCCAGGTGCAACAGGAGTCGGGGTTCTCCACCTCACGCACCACCGTCTCGCCCGACGGCGCCCAAGGGCCCGCCCAGTTCATGCCCGGCACATGGAGCACCTGGGGACGCGACGCCGACGGCAACGGAACCGCCGACCCCTTCGATAGCGGCGACGCAGTCACAGCTCAAGGGCGCATGATGTGCTCGCTCATCGGCCAAGCCAAGACCTCCGGCATCAGCGGCGATACCCGCTCCCTCGCACTGGCCGCCTACAACGCCGGCTGGGGCGCCGTCGAACAACACCGCGGCATCCCCCCGTACACCGAGACCCAGAACTACGTACGGACCATCCTGGCGACCATGAAGCAGTTCCAGGCCACCGAATCGTTCACCGTCTCCGGCAATGGCCCCGGACCCGACGCGCTACGCAAGGCCTCCACACAACTCGGCGTTCCCTACGCCTGGGGCGGCGGCGGCGCCGGCGGACCCTCCACCGGCTTCTGCGATGGCACCAACGGCTACGACCGCAACACCGGCGAGTGCCTGGCCGACCGCACCGTCGGCTTCGACTGCTCCGGCCTAACCCAATACGCCTACTGGCCCGCCGCCAAGCTGCCGCGCACCGCACACACCCAGTACAACGCCACCGCCCACACCCCCGTCGCCCGCGCCGACCTCCGCGAAGGCGACCTGCTGTTCTGGAGCAACGCAAGCGGCATCTACCACGTCGCGATCTACGCGGGCGACGGCAACGTCCTGCACGCCCCCCGCACCGGAAAAAACGTCCGCATCGAACCAATGGCCAACGCCATGCCCGCCTCCGACTACCACGGCGCCACACGCCCCTAGGGCCGCCGGCGACCCGTCCCCGCGCGTGTCCCGCACCGGCAACAACCTCCGGCCCGCAGCTACCGGCGGCGGGCCTGCTTCGAAGAAGCAGCAGGCGCCCGGTGCGCGGCAGCCGCAGGCTCAGCCGACGCCGAACTCTTCGCCGCGCTCGTAGGGCCCCCCGGTGACGCCGCCCGCGCGGCCGCCGTGGACACCGGTGGGCCGCCTGACTTCTCCAACGGGGTACGCAACGCCTCGGTGGTGGCCACCAGCAGGCGCGTAGCCAACTGCCCGGCCGGTCCCTCCTTCCACCGCCCCTCCTTCAGCCGCTGAAGGTGCTGCGCGACCGACTGCCCGGCGCCTTCCATCCGCGACATACGCGCCGCCAGATATGGCCACTTGGGGTGGCTCTCCAGCAGCTCGGCTGCCCGGTCATGGCCTTCCAGAGCCTGCCGCACCTCACGCACATACCGGAAGTTTTCATTCGGGCTCACTCCCAGTTGCGCCAGCGCCTTCCTCCGATCAGAAAGGTCCACGTTCCCCGGCACGTCCAGCCCTTCCGTCAGCGGCCCGTAGGAGCGACGCACATCCCGCGACAGTGCCGGCGCCGATGCCTTCGCAGAGGCAGAATCCAGCACCCTGGCCACCGCCTGGTCCACACCCAGGCCAGCCTCGTGAGCCGCGGTCAGCATCTGTCCTACGTCCACACCGCGCGCGTCGAGCTGCTGCATCTGCCCGGCCATCTGCGGCCATGCAGGCGAGGCCAAGATCGCCTCCCGCACTGGCCCGGCCGGCATCGTCTCGCGGAGCAACTTCGCCCACTCGTCGTTGCCCTCCGACGCGATCCGCTGCATGTTCTGCTCGACCGCATTCCGCACCTGCACCGCGATCCCAGCGACCCGCGGCAAGAACTCCTCCAGATCCACCCCGGCCCGGCGCAGCGCCACCAGCTGCTGCGCCATCTGCGGCCAATCCGCTCCGGTCATCAACGCTGTGGCGATATCCGGCGGCAGCCTACTTTTCAGCTCGCCAGCCGCCTCCGCCATCGCCACATCCCGGCCCGGCAGTTCCTGCTCCTTACCTGCGTTCGTCTCCCTCGCGCGGCGCACCGCGTCGGCGATCGCCATCACCAACCGCACGGCCATCGCAGCATTCTCCGCGGCCTCGCGTGCCGCGTCCGCGAACGGCTCCCCCTGGTGGGGCGTAGGTGTCGACATCTTGCACTCTCCTTATCGATTCAGCGAATCCTTCGCGGGCCACCCTTCGACTGATTCTTGCCGGGTGCCGACGGTCTCCCGGCGCTCCGGCCCGATCCCGGTGACGAGCCCGCGCGCGACGGCCTGGCTGCTGCACGAGCCCCGCCCGCGTCCGCACCCCCCTTCCCGCGGCTCCAGCCATCCAGACGCCAGCAAAGCACCTCCGCAACCGAATCCGCAGTCGCCAGCTCCCGTTGACCTGCCACCGCAGCCAACACCTTGCCTGGGTTTCCCCCTGCAGCCTCAACCACAACCAGCTGCTCCCGCAGCGCCGGCCACGCCGGGTCCGCCAGCACCACCGCCGCGTGCCGAGGAACAGCCCGCCGCACCACCGCCGCCATGCCGGGCCCACCGCCGCCCGCCGCTTCGGCCCCTCTCCGGGCGGCCGCCCGGGCCCTCGACGTACGCTCCACACCCCGCTGTACCCGTGCCCGCTGCGGCCCGCCGACGGCCGCCGAGCCCGTTGTTACCTCCACCGCCTGCCGAAGAAGCCGGCCAGCCCGGCGCGCCGACTCCGCCTGCGCACGGACACCCTGCGCCTCATGCCACCGCTGCGCCGCCACCACCGACTCCGTCAGCGCCACCACAAGTCCCAACATCGCCGCCACGTCATTCCGCCCGGACTGCCATGCCGCCGTCGACAACGCCTGTGCTGACGATCGATACAACCACCGCGCCTCCCCCTCCAGTTCCCGAACCCCCGGCGCACGGCCGGCCCGTTCGAACTCCGCAGCTGCCGCCCGCAACTCCTCCCGCACCAACCCCGGTGCCGTCAATGCTGCCACCGTCAGCAGATCGGCCAGCGCTGCCACGTCACCAGCCCCCCGCGCCTGGCCGCCGGCACCGAGCAGTGCAGCCGCCTGCCGCACCCGCTGCTCCGCCTCCTGCCACGCCCTTTCCGGCGGCATCGCGGGCGCGGTAGCCGGGTCCGGCAGCCACCGCTCCCGCACCCTGGGCAGCGACAGATCCCACGCCAGCTTCGAGCCCGGAAACCACACCGCGCGCGAAGCCCCATCCCGATCACCGGGCAGCGCGACGCTGTAGCCGCAGACGTCCCCGTCCGGCGCGATACGCCGCTGAACCCGCAGGCCCGCAGCACCGAGCCGGCCGAAGAAGTCAGCATCCGAGGTCGCCATCGCGGCCGCTTCCCGTACTGCTCTTTGCAGTGTCTTCCGGACCGGCTCCGGCAGCCGCCGGCGAGCCGCCTTCTCTACCTCGCCGGTCCGCGGCCACCGCGTGGCGGTCCTGTCCCCCGTTACCAACCTGCGCAGCCCCCACACCCCCTCGAAGTGACGTGCGGCGGCGTGCATCTTCACGATGTCCTGACGTAGGTTCGGCTGCCGCCCGTCCTGCCGCGCCTTGGTCGCCACGATGTGAATGTGGTCATCCGCGTGCCGGATCGCCACCCACCGGCAACCACGGTCATCCCCCCGCGGCGCGATGCCTGCCGCGGCCATCATCTCCCGCGCCACCTCCGCCCACTGCTGGTCAGTGAGAGCCGGATCCTCCGGTGCGTTGCGCACCGCTACGTGGTACACGTGCTTGCGCGGCTTCTTGCCCATCAGTGCGCGCACAGGAGCGTCCATCAGCAGCGCAAGATCGGCGATAGAGAACTCCGGTATGTGCCCCGGGTCCCGCACCCCAGGATCCCAAGCCGCGACCATATGCGGGTCCACATGCTCATCCCGCTTGCCAGGACCGTACAGATACGCCAGCAGCCCACCCGTGTTGATGCCGTCGCGGGCCTTCTTCGGCATCATCGCGGCTGCCGCTCTCGCATCACCTGAACAGTGGCATCGTCCACCCGCTGCACGGCGGCATCCACTCGAACGCACACCGCCTCAAGCTGTGCGTCGTTGACGTCTGCTTGGGCGTTCAGCCGGTGCGCGATCTGGTTGAGGTTGTCGCCGATACGCCGCAGCTCGGCACGCGCCTGAATCAGCTCCACGAGCACGTCCTTGGCGTCCGCGGACACCGGCACAAGCTTCCCGGCAGCAACCGCGAGCGCAGCGCGGGCAGCCCACGCAGCCGGCGCCATGGCGTCACGCGAAGCGGCCTCGCGGAGCACGGTCACCTCGGGGAGGTTGTACGCCAGGTTTACCCGGTAAGAACGTGGCGCCTCGCCCTGCCGCTCCCGCCGTCGAGCCGTCACCGCAACCCCCGCGCCGCGTGCGCCCGGTCCGCACCCGGACCGCGAATCGAGACGCCAATATAGCGCCAAGATCGGCCGCACGCGAGGCTTATTGGAACAATAAGCACTAACTCGCTGTACGTAACTACTGTCTCCCTGAAGAATCGGAGCGGGCATGACGGACGGTCAGACCGCAGCCGCATCCGGCATCACGACCGCATTTCCGGGCGCGACAGGGAGAGGCTGGGCGCTACGATCGCCGGATGCCAAGCGCTGATGAAATTCTGCGGAAGATGAAGGCCCTCCAAGCGCGCCGGGAAGAGGCCGTGGGCCCCTTGGTGGATGTCTTGGCCAAGCGGAAGGACCTGATGGAGAAGCTCGCTGCTCTCGATGCTGAGTACGGCAAGGCGTACGTTGACGCTGAAGTGGCGGGGTGGACGTCGGCAGAGCTGGCCGAGCTGGGCGCGGACGAGCCGGCGAAGCGGCCGCGTGGGCGCCCGAAGCGGTCCCGGGAGGCCGTGAAGAAGCCCGCTGCGAAGTCACCTCATGCGGCCTCGGAGAGCGGCTCGCCGGTGAGTGGTCTCCCGGTGCAGGGTGGGGCAGCGGCTGCCTCGGCGTCGTCGCCGGGCGGCGCGGTCTCGCCCTGACTTGCTCGACTGTCGGCAGAGGTGAAGGGCCCCGTGGGCGGGGCTCTTCACCGTGGGTCTGTCGCGGCCGTATGCGGAGCGTATCGGCGGTGCGGTCAGGTGGCGGCCGGGGTTGGTGTGCGGGGGGCGAACAGGGTGCGCAGGAGGCGCTGCGTTCCGGGTTGGGGGAAGAGCGTCAGTTGTTCGGCGCCGGACTGCTGTGGGGCTGTGAAGGAGTCTGCTACGTGCGGTTGGTAGAGCGCCTTGTGATAGGCGGTGACCGGTTCGTACCAGTCCTTGCCTTGGACTGCGGCGGAGACGGTGGCCCCCATGAACGGCGAGACGGTGTCGGCGATCAGCTGCGCGATGTTCCGCTTTCCTGTTGCTCCCGGTCGGGCAGGGGTGTAGGTCCACGGGTAGTCGCGATGGAAGCCCACGAGGACGCCTAGGTCCGGAAGGGTGATCTTGCTGATTCCCTCGCCTTGCGGGACGTTCGCCGGGCGGAATTTGATCCCGTACCAGGGGGCGGTGACGCATGGTCCGACCCGGTTGAGGGGGAAGCTGCCGCCGCCCGTCGGCTTGCCGGTCTCGGGGTTGACGCTTCGCTTGCCGCGGGTGTCGGCCCACCAGTTGGCCGGGAGGTCCAGAGCGTCCGCGACAGTCACCACCGGCAGTGCGGGACGGTCCTGGTAGGGCTCGATGCGGTGGTGCAGCTCGGGTGTGGAGTCGGGCAGCTGGCCGGTGCGCTTGAGCACGTGTGCCCACATCTCGCGAGCGGCTGATTGGCCATCGATGTAGTCGGCGTAGCGGGGCTGTTCGTAGCGGGTGGCGACCATCCAGGCTCGTACGCGGTGGGTTGCCGCACCGTAGTCGGCGGCGTCGGCTATCTGCCACGAGCACCACGTCCAGCCGAAGCCTTCCACGCTGGTGATCTCGGACTGGATCGCTTCCGCGAGTGCCGGGGTCTGGCGGAGGAGGTTGGCTGACTGCTCCATCGTGATGGAGACCAGGGGAGCGCCGATCTGCACCAGGCACATGGGCCAGATCAGCATCTCTGCCACGAGCGCGGTGCGCTCGTCAGAGACGACTGAAGCGGCCCACTCGCGGAACGCGGCGGGGGTCATGCAAGGGGGTAGGAGGCCGCTGCCGCATCGCGGGCTGTAGCGGTGGGCGTCGGGGTGGTCCTCCATCCCGTCGATCACGTCGCCGAAGTAGGTGTGCGGGCCGCCGTGGAGGCTGCATAGGTCGTCGACCTCCAGGTAGCCGAACGCCTCGGATGCCTGCCACATGATCGACTGGAGTTCGGAGATTTCCTGGCTGTTCCAGGCGGACCGCTTGCCTGCGTCGGAAAGTGTCTGGCAGGGCGGCGAACCGTGGAAGCGGCGGGTGTAGCGCAGGGCGGGGTGACGGGGGTCGAGCGTCCTGATGTCTGCCTGCACCACCCAGTGCCCGGCTGCCCGAGCCGTCGCCGCGGCGTCGCGGTTCTGCTCGATGAGTGCCCAGTCGCCGCTGGCGTCGACCAGCGCGCGTCCGGTGGACATGCCGCCCGCTCCGCCGAACGCCTCGACGCCGCGTTCCGGTTCGCCTTCGTGCCAGTTCCGTGCCCAGTGCGGTGGGTAGGGGGATGCGAAGTCGGTGCATGCCTGGCAGTCAGCGCAGTCTGCGCCAGTGGTGCACACGGTGCAGTTGTTGTCGCACGTCCATCCGTCCCATGGGTACGTCGTCGGCTGGAAGTCGTTCGCGTACGGGTATCCGTTCTCGTCCGTTGCCGCGTCGTCGTCGTGTGCTTGGTTCATGTGTTCTGCCCTTGAGGTTGTCGGTGGGTGCCGGTCCGGGATTCCCGCCCCGTTCCAGCACTGCTAATTCAATCACATTCTTGGGGTGTTTCAAGGCCTAACAGCAGGTCAGAGAGCACTCTCTGTATGGTGCGAGGGCTCCGTAGACGGGCCTTGTCCGGAGCTTCCGTACGGGCGGGTTCAGCCCGTCTCGTGCGCCGGGCACGGGGGGCCGCTGGGCTCATGGGCCCGCCCGTAGCCGGACGGGCCGCGGTCAGGGCCGTCCGCTCGCTGCTCCATCGGCCGCGGGCGCCGCGGGCTCCCCCTCCCAGGAAGCGGGCCGCGCCTTGGTGTCGGGCGCTGCCCGCCTCACCACAGCGCCGGCTGCGCTGCGTCCTTCTGGGGTGCTCCCGTCAGCGGCGCGGCTGGTGCAGCAGCGGGTACGGGAGCCGTCGTCGCCGGAGCCTGTGCGGGCTTCGGCTTCGCTGTGGGGCGGGCCGGGGCGGGGCCGTCCTTGGGGCAGGAGCACCGGCACCACCACACGCACGGCTCGCCGCCGGGCCGCAGGATGAGCTGGGCGACGTTTCGCCCTTGGTGGTTAGTCACCCAGTCCCGATTGTCGTCGACATCCGGGCCGCCCTTCTGCCGGTGCACGCACAGGTCGCACCGGCCGCCGAGGCAGTTCCAGCAGGTGCCCCGCTCGCACATGCTCCACCGGTGAAAGCCGTGGGGATACTTGCGCTCGATCGTCTGGAAGTGCTCGGGCCACACGTGCTCACGCACCCACGCGCCCGTCTCCTGGGGCATCGGTGAGGGGTTGGGCACCGGGTCGATGATGCCCATGATCAATCCCCCCTGGAAGTTGAGCGCGGCCGTGCTGCTTATCGCCGCGCGCTCCTCGGGGGTGAGGGTGCGCTGCGGGCGCCGGATGACCCTGCGGATGTCGTGTACGGTGCGCTGTTCTCGGGCGTCGCGCGGGGCGAACAGGCGCCGCAGCAAGGGCTGGTCGGCGCGCGCCGCCGACGCGGTGGTCGGGGCGGGCGCGGCGTCCTGGTCGGCCGCTACCGAGTTGGGCAAGGGTTGCTCGGGAGCCGGGGCTTGCTTGGCCGGCTCGGGCTGCGTTTCGCTCTTGAAGTAGCGCCCTTCGCTCAGCAGCGGATAGCCGCTGCGGCGCTCGGGAAGTGGGGGCAGCTTGGCGTCCTTGGCGGCGGGCTCGGCGATGCCCTGGCGCTCGGCGCGCCACAGCAGGCGGGCTATCCGGCGGCCCGTGGGTGACGGCTTGAGGTAGCGGCGGCCCGGCAGGTCCGAGAAGACGTTCAGCAGTCCGGCCTGCCACATCCTGATCACGCGCTGGCGGGCTACTTTCTTGTTGACGTCCCAGCGGTCCGGGACGCAGTCCAGGGCCCAGAAACCGTCGTCGTACTCGCACAGCTCGGCGTGCTTGGCCCAGTGCAGCACGGTGCGCTGGGCGTCCGAGAGTGGCCAGCGATCCGCCTCGGCGATCTCCTGCTCGGTGAGCAGGTCGTCGACCGGACGGTGAGCGTCGTCGTAGTGCTCCTGTGCTGCGCGGGCGGCGTCGTACTTGTCGTCCCACTTGCCGGGCAGCTCGGTGCGGACGCCGGGCTGGCACCGGCCGCACTGCACGGCCCACCAGTCCCGGTACCGAGTCGACGGCAGCGGCAGGAAGTACATGCCGTTCGGGAGTACCGGCCCGTCGGGTACCGGCACCGCAGCGGGCGCCGGGGGCGCGGCCGGGGTTGTCGGGGTGGCGGCGGGGGCCGGGCAGGGCGGTTGGACGCCGGGGCACGCCCCGCCCTCGTCCTGCCACTGTTCGGCCGCTTCGCGCTCTGCGCGGGCCTGCTGCTCGGTGAGCGTCATCGGCCGCTGGTACCGGCTCACGGCGCCGTACTGGAGGGGTGGAAGGCGGCGGGCGGCGTCCTTCTTGTCGTCGCTGCGCTTGTGCTGCCGGGCGACGCGGGCGTAGCGGGCCTCGTATGCCTCCTTGTCGCTGCCGTGCAGGGCTTCGGGGTGGAGCTGTGCGAGTTCCAGGGCGACCTGGCCCATCGGGGAGGGCACGAGCACGTCGGCGCCGCCCTCCGCGGGGACGGCGGTGAGGAACCCGGCGGCGTGCAGGTCCTGGGTGCGCTCGCGGCTGACCCTGCGGCCACCGTTCCACGTGCCGTGTGCGGCAGCCTGGCGGAGCTGGCCGTCGCGCCGGTACAGTCGGCCGGTCTGTGCCGCTTCCATCACCCGCATGTGCCCGGTGCTCCAGCCGAGTTCGGGCACGGCATCCTTGGCGAGGTAGACGTTCATGGCGGCCAGGAGGCGGTTGTCGCTGTCCATGCCGGTCTCGGCCTGCTCGGCGGCTTCCCTCTGGGCTTCCTCGCGGCGCCGGGCGCTGTCCCGCTCGGCGCGCTCCTGCTCGGTGAGCTTGCGCTCCAGCGCCGCGCGCAGTCCGGCCGCAGCCTCCTCGACGCCGGCCGCCTTCTGGGCTTCTACGGCGTGCTCGACGGCCTTGCGGGCGCAGTACCGCACCGCCCGGTCCGGCATGCCCTCGTCGGCGTACTGCTGCGCGCGGTCGGACGCTGCCTCGGCTTCGACTGCCTCCCGATGGGCGGCATGCATGATCTCTTCCAGGTGCGTGGTGTCCTGCTTCCGGCTGCGGGTCACGGCGGCGTGCGCTTTGTCCGCTGCTGCGGTGGCGAGTTCGGCGGCCTGGCGGGCCACGGTCAGGCAGGTCTGCGGGGTCGGCTCCCCCGCTTCGGTCTCGGCCACGAGGCGTGTCCTTGTCGTTGAGGTTTCCCGGTGGGTGCCGGTCCGGGATTCCCGCCCCGCTCCGACACTGCTAATTCAATCACATACAGAGGGGTTCGTAAAGGTAAATCCGCAGTTCAGAGGCGGTTCTCCGGGGTTCTCTCCACGAACGCACCAACGGCCGGGCCCGCCCGGGTGGGGCGTGCCGCCGGCCGTCGCGTAGTCCGTATCGCTCAGCCCTTCAGCCCTGCTTCCGGGCCGCTGCGAGGATCTCCTTCCACTTCTTGACCGACCAGCCGTGCCGGGCGGCAAGCTCCTCGGCAAGCTCGTAGACCTTGGCACCTGGCCGGGCGGCAAGGGCCTCGGCCGCCACCGCCACTTTCGGGTCGGTCCCTTCCGCCTGTCTGCGGGCGGCCGTGACTGCCCGTCTCCAGGTGCTCACGCCCCCGCCGTGGCGTGCGGCGAGGGCGGCGGCGAGGTCCCCCAGCTTGCGGGCGGGCTCGGCGGCCAGGGCCTCGGCCGCCAGGACGACCTTGGGGTCGGGCCCTTCCGCCGGCGGGCGACCGCCCGCCCCGGCGCGGGGCCTGGAGTCGGCGTAGCCCCACAGCTGGCGCCGGGTGCGGTACTCGCGGATGCGGCCGCCCGCCAGTTCCTCGGTGCGCGCCGGAGAGGGCCAGCCCCGCGGCGGATTCTTGCGGTAGCGCCTGATCGCGCTGCCGGCAACGCCGAGGACCCGGGCCTGCTGCGCCGGGCCAAGCTCCTCGTCGGGGTCGCCGCCGTAGTCGACGCCGTTGTGCTTGCGCTGGTACTCGGTGAACCAGCTCAGCCATTCCTCCAGGTCCCAGTGCAGGACCTGACCGATCTTCAGGGCGGGCGGGTGCCCGTTCGTATCGCGATCCGCCCACAGAGCCCGCAAGGTGGCGTCCCCCCGGTACCCGACACGCGCAGACAACTCGGCCCGGTCGGCGTACACGCGGCCGTCGACGGTCTTCATGGTGCAGCTCCTCAGAGTGTGCAGGGCACGTCTACCATGAGTAGCGTGTCCGGCTAGCGGCCTGTTGAGGGGCCTCGGTGGCACAACGCGGCCGACGGGATTCCCACGCATTGCGCCCCGTCGGCCGCACACCTGCTCGGCCGGGCGCTTCGGCCAGGCCCCCCGGTTGCGGCCGGATGCGTCGACCGCGCCGTGTCCGCCGCGGCCGTGGACGACCGTGACGGTGCCGGTGAAGTTCTGGCCGCAGACCGTGCCGGAGACCCGGTCCCCCTGCTTCACGATGCGCATGTGGTTCGTTTCCTTCCTTCGGGACCGGCAGGCCTCCATGTCCGCGGTTTCGGCTCGGCGTTCCACTGCCCGGCCGCGGGGCGCGCTCGCGCCTAGGGTGTGCCTCGCGGCGGCCGACCGGCCGGGCGGCTTCGCCGTGCTCGGCGCGGTCCACCGGGCGGCCCATGAACAGGGCTCCGGGGTCCCGGGGCCGCTGCTGTCACGCGGTGATGCCGTACCGCAGAGGGTCATCGCGCAGGGCTGCCAGGCGTCCGAGCTGCCGGCCGATGCCGAGGTGTGCCAGAGGGGTGGAGGCGTGCGGCCAGATGGCTGCCGCATGCAGGGTGTACTTGCTCGGGGTGAGCAGTACGACTTCGGCGGCGTCTGCCACGCCCAGGGCGGCGGCCTGCTCGCGCAGCTCCTCGACCGTGATGCTGCCGGGGTCCTTCCACTGGTGGTCATACGGTTCGATCTCCTGACTAAGAGGAAGGAAACCGTGCAAGGCAGACAAAACTAGAATGATCCCTCCGTCGGCGGTGAGGACGTCGGCGGCCTCGCGCGCCAGCCTGTGCAGGGGTCCTGTGTATACCTCCCCTGCGGGGGCGGCGTGCGCCAGCTTGCGATTCGAACAAGGAACGATGACCACCGGTCCGCCGGTCCCGTTCAGCTTGGCGGGCTTGGTCTGTGCAGGCTCGGAGAACAGGGCGAGCTGCCGACCGCGCGGGGCGATCTTCCGATGGCGCGGGGCGAACAGGCGCCGCAACAAGGGCTGGTCGGCACGCTCGCGGGCGGCGGCGAGCAGCTGCCGCGCCTCGGCAGGGTCGTACGCCTGGCTGATCTCGATCCAGCCGTACGCGGCGATGCCCTCGGCGATGAGTTCGACCTGCTCCCACGGCGGCACCTCCACGTCGACCTCGGGGGCAGTGTCGTCGGGGCACCCGCCGGTCAGGACACGGGCGACGGCGCGGAACGCCGCGGCGCGGCAGGCGCGAGCGTGGGCGCGGCGTTCGCGCGCGCCGAGGGTGTCGAAGAACCAGGCGTGCCGGTCGCTGCGCTGCCACTGGCCGTACATCCGGGCGACCCAGGAGGCCAGTTGCTCGGCGTACTCCAGCGCGCGGCCGAGTCCCGCCGCGAACGCCGCGACGGCGTCTGCCCGGCCGCGCGCGATGAGCGCCAGATCGTCGCGGACCAGCCGGTGGCGGCGGATGCGGTTCACGGCGACGGTCTCGACGCCGTAGGCCGCCGCGAACTGCCGGGCGGCGGATGCGCGCGCGGTCCCCCTGCCGGAGGCTGCGTGGAAGTCGATCCGAACCTGCGCCTGCGATCTACCGGCGGTCAGTTCGAGCGGGGAGAGTGTGGCATACGACCGTGCGCGCTGGCCCCTGCGGGCCTGCTGCTCGGGGCCGCCGGGGACCGCCCACAGCGGGCGCCTTGCGCCGTCGGCCGTCTCGTTGTCGCCCTGCTGACGGTAGCTCACGCGACCTCCCGGTGAGGTTTTCCGTTGGCCGACCCGTGCCGCGCGGGCCGGCCCGGAGGGAATTTCCACCCCCTCTTTAGACTGCTAATTCAATCACTTTCAGGAGGGTGCGTCAACCTGAATGAGCAGGTAGAAGGGCATCCTGGCCTCGATCCGGGGGCGACGGGGGGGGAGGGTTACCATGCCTCCTCGGCGGCCCACGACTCGCAGTCCCTGGCCAGCGAGGCAGCGCACACCCACTCCCCGATTCGCCGCCGTCCCGCCCGGCCCGCACTGATCAACTCCGCGAGCGCCCATGCGACCTGCAAGGGGTTCGCGATCCCCCGGACGGGCAGCGGAGCCGGCTCCGTGTTGACGCCGCCGGACCGGCACTTCGCCCACAGCCACACAGGACCGCGCTCCGGCTCGCCCTGGTCGGCCTCGATGCCGGTGTGCCATTCCCAGATCAGCAGCAAGCCGTACGGCCACGCCTCGCCGGCAGGTCACCAGCGCGCACGTCCCTGGCGAGCACGACGCGGGCGGCGGACTCGTCGGCCCCGGCGGGCAGGTCCCGGAAGTGGATGTTCTTCGGGCGGGTCCGCACGATCAGCGGTGTGCGGGACGGGTCGACGTCGACGAGCACGCCCCGGTGCTCAGCCTGCTCCCGGGCGGCGAGCTGTGCTTCCTGGCGGCCGCGCCGGTAGAGCGCGTCCAGCGGCTCAACGAGCGAGGCGGAGTCGTCAGCCTGCCGGTACTCGGCCGCGCCCTGGGCGAACGCCGCCTGCCCGGCGGTGTGGGGGACGTGCTCGCCCCACTCGTCCCACGACCACAGACCGCCGATCAGGTACCGGCCGTACGCGTCCGGGGTGACCGTCTGGGTCCCGCCGGTCCCGTCGTGCTCCTCGTCCCACGTGAACGTGAGCGCGCCGGTCTCCGGGTCGAACGCGCCCCGGATGCCGCACTCGTCGCGGTGCATGTCGTCCACGATCAGTTCGGCGGTCGCCCTGGTGAACAGGTGCCCGCTGTACGGCGTCCAGACGGACGAGACGGGCAGGCCGACGTACGGGCCGTATCCGGACCCCTCGACGGTGAAAAGCTGGATGCTCAGCGGCGTGCCGTCGTGGTGGGTGGGGTGCAGGGGCGCGGTCGTGGTCATGGTGGCGGGTTCCTTCTGGAGTGCGGGGAGGGTGGGGTGGCAGAGTGCGCGGGTTCGCGGTTTGCGGCCCGGGATGCGGCGGGTGCGCCCGGGCCGGCTGCGGGTCAGCGGCGCGGCGGGATGAGTGTGTAGTGGTGCGTCTTGGCGAGGTTCGTGGCCGGGTCGCCCTGGTTGCGGGCCCAGGTGCTGGTGAGCTTGTGGCCGGCGTCGGTGATGCGGTACTCGTCCACGCCCCACGGCCGGTCGATGGCGACGATCAGGGACGTGCCGTCGTCGTCACGGGCGAACGCGGGGTCGGTGTCCACCGACTCGACGGTGACACTGAGCTGTCGGGCCAGGTCGGCGCGGGCGGCTGCCAGCGTGGAGCCCCGGGCGATGAACTTCCCCAGCGCCAGGCAGTAGCCGTCGCCGCGCTTGCGGGGGCGCCGGACGGTGACGCCGGGCAAGGGGACGGAGACGGTTTCGACGGTGGCGGGAAGGTATCCGAGCATGGTGGAAGGGTGCCTTTCTGGCGGGGCAGCGGGATCTGGTCTGGCGGTCGTCGGACGTGAGGGAGTGCCCGGGGCGCGGGAGGGTGCGCCCCGGGCGTGAGAGGGTCCGTCAGGCGGCCGGGTAGGTCGTCGTGCACGTGGAGCGGGTAGGTGCGCGCATCTCGCTGTCGAGGGGCGCGTGGACGTACCGGTTCGTCGCCTCGAAGGTGTCGTTGCCGCCGTGGTTGTCCCAGTCGTTTCCGGGCCAGTAGACGCGGGCGCAGGGTGCTCCGTACGGGTGGTAGTACAGCTCCAGGACGATGCCGGTCGCGGTACCGCCGGGGGTGGTGACGGTGTCGCCGACGGCGAAGCCGAACGTGGCGCGCTCCCGGGCAATGTCGGCCGGGTCGGCCAGGCGCATCGCCTGTTCGTCCTCGCGGCCGGGCCAGCGGCCGGACCATGCGACGGTGAACACGTCCCCGTCCTTGTCTGCGACGGTGCCGCGCTGAATCACCGGGCGGCGCATGCCCGCGGTGTCGCGGGCGTTGTCGTGCACCGGTTCGTGGATGAACGTGCGCTCTACCCGGTCACCGGGACGGTAACCGCCGGTGCGGTTGGCGTAGGTGTCGCCAGGGATGTACTCGCGGGGGATGATCAGGACCGTTTCCCCGTCGCGCCACACGACCGACTGTCCGTCGAGCGCGACGTACCCGTTGAGGGTGGCGGGCAGCGCGGGGAAGCAGGCGACGGACTGCATGAGGGTGTCGAGCCGGCCCGGGTTCAAGGGCCGCTCGAACCCACCGAGCACCCAGTCACCGGGGCGCACGTCGGCGATGGGGACCAGGCGCGCCGCGCCCATGTCAGTTCCGGCCGGGGGCTGACGCCACATGGATTCCGTGGGGCGTTCGGTGATGATCAGCGGGTAGAAAGCGGCGTCGATGACGGGCACGGTGATGCCTTCCGGTCGGTTCGGAGCGTTGGCGTTGTCCCGCTCACTCGTGCGGTCCAACAAGAAAAACGTACACCATGTCCAATCAGATTCAGCAGGGGACCCGGCCCCCCACTTCCCGAAGATGCGCCGCCGCCGCGGACCGCGCCCCCGTCCCGGCGGGCCCCGGCCCACACCTGACCGGCAAGACCAGGGGGCGCGGTGGCGGGCCCCGCTCCAGGACGGCCGCGGGGCGCCGGCCCAGCGGGTAACGGTGCCGGATTCGCGCGGGCCGCCCAGCGCACGGTGAGCATCCCGCCCGGTACGCGCGGCCGTCGGCTCGGCGATCCCTCGAACCGGGCTGCTAAGTCCCCGAGCCGGCTCATCCAGCTGCACGTCACGGTTCAGCTCGTTGATGCCGTCGCGCTCGGGCCGCGCGTACGGAGCCGGCCCCGTCCCCAGCCGGTAGCGGGGCGCCTGGCTGAGCACGACATCGGGGGCCGTGCGCGGGGGATTACGGCCCGGGGCGCGGCGGGCGCACCCCGGGCCGGCCGGGGTCAGCGGCGCTGTGCTCTTCTCGTCGGCTGGTAGCGCTGCGCGTGGTCGGGGCCCTGCGGGGTGAGCAGGTTGAGCTTGCGAAGGGTCTTGATGTCGGCGCGGGTCGTGCGCTGCTTCGGTGCCCCCAGCTTGTGGTTGATCTCCCATATCTCGGAGAAGGTGACCATGGAGGTTCCCTTCGCCTTGACGAGTTCGCAGATGGCGTCCAGCAGGTGGTCCTGTCGCAAGGTCAGACCGGTCATCCGGGCATCCTTCGGTCGGTTCGGAGCGTTGGCGCTGTCCCGCCCGCTCGCGCGGGACAACAACAGAAACTGTACACCTTGTCACGCGGCGATGGCGGAAGGGGTGGCATCCCGGCCGGGCGTCTCCCGGCAGCGGGTCAGTGGTGCGCGCGCCACTCGGTGTCCAGAGCGCGCAGCGCGGCGGCGGACCCGGCGCCCGCACCCACGCCGGCGGGGCTTCGTCACCCACTCATCGGCACCGGCAACGCCGCCCCCGTCTGCGTCTTCAGCACCGGGCAACAGCCAGCGCGCCGTTCCCGGCCAGGGCGCACGCGAGGTAGACGCGCCCGATCTGCACGTCAGCGTTCTTCGGCAGACGCAGGCCGAGGAAGCGCGCGGCCTCCAACTCCCCCAGGGCCCCGAGGAACGCGCGGTGCGCGGCCTCCAACCGCGGGCCCCACGCGCCCGGGTCCTC
>AZWL01000054.1 GCA_000514715.1 Streptomyces sp. CNH099
GGTGAACACGGACGGCCGGATCATGATCGAGGGCAAGCGGCTGCGGATTGGCACCCCGCATGTCGGGAAGATCGTGACGGTCATCCTGGAGGACACCTGCTACCGCGTCCTCGACGGAGAGACCGAGCTGTCCACTCACCCGCGCACCGACGACAAGCCGACCACCAGAGTCAGGGCACTCAACCGCACCGAGCAGTAGCGACTGTCCAGCATCTCCCGAGGACATCAGCTATGTCCTGGAGCCAACCTGTCCAAGATCACGTGGGACCTCACACCGTCATCGGGGGCCAGCCACGCCACCGGCGGGCCGTCCGGCACGACGGGGACTGGCTCCAGCCGGATGTCGGTGACACTCACCTCGCCGCCTCGTTCAGCCGGCGGGCCAGCGTCCAGGCGAAGGGCAGAGTCACGTGGTGCACGGGCTCGCGGCCGTCGTCGTGCCGCTGCGCGCCCCGCGCCCCGCGCCGGGTGTCCCAGACGCAGTAGCCGCCGTGCACGTCCTTCTCGCTACGGATCTGGTACCGCCCGCCGGCGGTGTCGTGCTGGCACCAGCGGCGCAGCAGCCCCTCTGTGACGACGGCGAGCTCGCGGAGGTACAACCAGGTCAGCGTCAGGTGACCGTACTTCCACAGCCGGGGGCCATCCGCCAGCAGTTGGGTGAGGAACGCCGCCGACCTGGCCGCCGCGGTACGCAGTACGTGCAGCTCCTCGTCCTCGTTCCCGAGGTCCAAGGCGAGCAGCGTGTCGGCGTGCCGCCGCAGCCGGGGGAGGAGCGAGCGCGGCACCGCGTCGGCCGGATAGCCGTCGGGCGGATAGTCCGGGTCGACGGTCATGACGCTGGCGACGGTCTCCGCGATGCGCTCCACATCCGGCGCGACCGCGTGCGGCGCGCCGGCGCGGAGGCCGTGCGGGGTGTCTAATATCCGGTGATCGGGCCGGGGGCGCGCCTGGTGTCCCACGCCGGGGTTCTTGATCGCCGCTGCCACCGTCGTCACCTCGCCTTCTGGTTGAGGCGGCGGGTCAGGTTCCACGCTGCGTCGAGGGGCAGGTGCGCGGCGGGCAGGCTGTCGCCCCGTATGGGCCGCAGCGAGGCGCGGCTGCCGCTGACGGTGTCCCAGACGTAGTAGCCGCCGCGCTCGTCCTCCTCCACCCGGATCTCGTAGTCGCCCCCGGCGGTGTCGTGCTGGCACCAGCGGCGCAGCAGCCCCTCGGTGACGACGGCGAACAGGTGCATCTCCCGCAACACCTCAGCAGGAGAATCCTCCTCCAGCAGGGCCGGCACGTGAGTCGAGCACTCCTTGGCGCCCTCGCGAAGGGCCTGCAGCGCGTCGTCATCCGGGCCGAGGTCCTGCTGCATCAGCAGGGCGGCATGTTCCTGAAGCTGCCGGACGAAGACGCGGATGGCACTCCTGGACGGGCCCGTACGGCGCCGGGACTTGATCGCCTGGACGGTCTTCGCAATGGCGGCCACGTCGAGCAGACCGGGTTCGGCGGGCATCTGGCCGGATGAGGACGTCATGGGGACTCCGCTGGGGGATGCGAGCTGATGACCCCCAGCGTTGCGGCGCGGCACCGGCTGTAGCAGGGCAGTTGCGGCGTGGCTTACTGCACGGCAACCGGGCACTTCTCTCCACGGAGCGTGATTGTCCCGATACTGTGGTCTGCATCACCGCGAGGAAGCCGAAGCCGATGCCGTTATCCCCGAACCGTGCGCTCCGTCGGGCTATCAAGGACTCCGGCTACACCCAGACCGGCCTGGCTGAAGCCGTCAACGATGTACATGAGGCGATCTACGGAACCCCGGGCCGTTGCGACGACCGCTACATCCGCCGGCTACTGCGCGGAGAGATCGCCTGGCCGCACGATGCCACCCGGCTCCCGCTGGAGGCTGTCCTCGGGCGGCGGGCCGCCGAACTCGGCTTCCGCTCTCCCCAATTCACACCGGGCAGGCGTACCGTGCGAATACCAGCTTCTCCCCTCCAGGATCAGGAGTTGCCCGTGAAACGCCGTAACTTCGCTCTTGGTATCGGCGCGTTCGTCGCCCTTCCCGTTCTGCCCGAGGCCGGCCGTATCGGCATGAACGACGTCGCCCGCGTCCGCCAGGCGGAGGGCCATCTGGTCAAGCTCGACGCCGACCGCGGCGGCGCCGGTCTCGCCGCCGTCGCCGGCCGCTATGTCGAACACGTCGAGCGCGCCATGCGGCACTGCAGCTACGGCAGCCGCGTGCAGAGCGCGCTCTACCACGCGGTTGGCGAGATGAGCGCGCAAGCGGGCTGGCTCGCCTACGACTCGCAGCAGCACCAGGAGGCCCGCGGGCACTGGCGCACCGCGCTGCAGTACGCCCGGCTGGGCAAGACCCCCGAGCTGGAGGCGCGCATCTGGTCCGGCATGGCCCGGCAGGCCGTCGACCTCGGCCACGGCACCGAGGCCGTGGGTATCGCCCGCGCCGCACTCGACGCCACCCGCCGCCCGCGGAATCCACGGCTATCCGCCCTGCTGCACACCCGAGTCGCCCTCGGCCACGCCGCTGCCGGCCAGTCCGGACGCTGCGGCCAGTCGCTTAATCGCGCCGAGCGGGAGCTGGACCGCGCCCCGGCGGAGGCGCCGCCCTGGCTCGCCTTCTGCGGCCACGACGAGGTCGCGGCCCAGGTGGCGCTGTGCCACTACGAGCTGGGCGACCATCCGCGCGCCCAGCAGGCCGCCCGCCGCGCCGCGGAGTTGACCCCCCCGGAGGAGCGCCGCCGCAACTCCTTCGCCAGCCATGTCAACCTGGCTCGGAGCAGCCTCCGGGCCGGGGACGCCGACGAGGCGCTGACCGCCGGCCACCGCGCACTGAACCTGCTGCCCGACGTGCGCAGCCAGCGCTGGGTGCATCAACTCGACCTGTTCCGCCGCGAGGTGGAGACCCGCAACCCGGCCGGCGGCGCCGACTTCGCCGAGCGCTACCGGATGGTGGCTGCATGACGGCCCCCGCGCTGACACTGCGCTTCCACGGCCACGCCGACGCCGCCCAACTGCGCACGCTGCTGCTCGACGTGCACGACGACTGCTACGCCGATCAGCTGGACGATCCCTTCCACACCCGGGAGCGGTTCGCCTGGTTCATCGACCACTGGTTGTCGAATCCGCGCTGGGCCTGTGTGATCGGCTACGACGCCGCCGAAGACGCCGCCGAACCCGTCGGCTTCGCCTACGGCGCCCCGCTCGGAGAGAGCCGGGAATGGTGGCGCGGCCGCCTCGACCCCGAGCCGGAACAGACGGCGACGTTCGGCCTCTCCGAGCTGATGGTGCGCCCGAGGTGGCGGAAGACCGGCGTCTCCCGCCGGCTGCACGATGCGTTGCTCGACAGCCGCCCCGAACCGCTGGCGGTGCTCACCGTGGACCGCGAGCACCCCAAGGTGCAGGCCCTGTACGAGGCGTGGGGCTACCAGAAGGTCGGCGAGGAGAAGCCCTTCGACGACTCGCCGGTGTTCGCGGTAATGCTGCTGCAGCAGCGCTGACCTCCCACTGTGCGTACGTGACGGCTGGGGCAGCACCCTCCCGCGTGGCTCGGCCGCCATACCAGCAGCGGAGGATCTTGTCGGCAAGGTCGACGCCGATCAGACCCGCGCCGAGTACCGCGACGCGCAGACGCTGTTCATCAGCAGCCATCGGCTGCTCCCTTCATACAGGACAGAGTGCAGGAACGGGTGCGAGGGCCGGCCGGGCGCCGGCTCCGCGGATCAGCGCACGCAGCTCGACCGGCGGCAGATCGACGCCCATCTGTTCCTGCATCGCCGCCGAGGTCACCCCGGCCTTGTGGCCGACGACCCGGGCGCCGCCCTGGATCCGCCGGGCCACCGCCACCGCCTGCACCCGGTATGCGGTCTCCACCGACAGCCCTGACCTTCCCGGCGCTCAGCACGTCGACCGGGACGCACTCGTACTCCGCCGCCAGCAGGTTCGAGGCGGTAGTGGCGATCAGCGGTGATCCTGCTCGTCCATGACCATCCCTCCTCGCGGGCATGGAACATCACATCCGGGGCACAGACGCGTTCACGAAAGGCCGATCCCGCGCGGCGCGCTAGCCGCCGGTGTCGGACCCGATGAAGAGTCAACCCGCCGGGTGCCGGGCCCGGTTCCGCACCGACGAAAGCCCGCCAGCAGATGCTCTCCGCCGCCAGCCGCAGCGTTCACCTTCTCGGCTGGAAGAGCTACGACGCCGGTCAACAGGGCCTTGCCCAGCGCTACTACCTCCAGT
Organism: Streptomyces sp. CNH099; assembly: GCA_000514715.1. Classification (GTDB taxonomy): domain Bacteria; phylum Actinomycetota; class Actinomycetes; order Streptomycetales; family Streptomycetaceae; genus Streptomyces; species Streptomyces synnematoformans. The sequence continues at coordinate 4,241 of AZWL01000054.1, forward strand.
CCTACGCCTTGGCCACTGAATCAGGCCTACGCGGCGGGCATTTACGGGGATACCCCCGCTTCCTGATGAGAGGATCACCACCATGAGCGCAGAACTTCCAGAGCAGATCCGAGAGATCATGGACGTTGAACGGCGAAAGGGGGATGAACGGCGAAGGTATGGCCCTGCGGGGGCGAGCCCTCTCGCGCCCGTGCAGTATCACCTGGAGTTCTTGTACGATTCGGATGACCACGTCCTTGCGTACTTCTCGTCCAGCGGGGCGATGCACGTGCCGAGCGATGGCGCGCGTATCGTGCTTCACGGTGTCGCCGTCATCGTGAAGGAATGTATTACGCACTACGAGTTCGACGACGACAGCGGCGAGCGCTCGATTTTCACCGCGGTCTACGTCGTACCTGGCGAACATGCCGAAACCGACCCACATTTGCCCGACGTCGGTGACTGATGGTCCCGGTGGAGTTGCACAACGCACGGCACCGAGGTGGGAGGGTGCTCAACTCTGGCGAGCATCGCCCGTACCCGCCCCCCGCGGGGCGGAGCTTGTCGTTCAATCCTCTCGCCCTGGTGACGGCAGGTGGGGCAGACTCTGAGCATGAATACTTCTTCAGCTCGTGAGGTCCGCTGTGGTGATCAGGTGGTCATCAACTTCACGGATCCGGGCCTGCCCGAGGGGACCGCCGGTACGGTTGAGCAGGTGTATGAAGGTATTGGAGATGGCCTGGACCTGCGGCTTGAGGACGGCCAATTGATCAACATCATGCGTCACGGTGTGGATCCGAAGCACTGAGCCGAGTTCTCGGCGGTGAGCGAGCTGACCGCGGCGCACACCGCCGTTTCCGCCGTGAGCTGGTGGATGGTGAGGGATTCCCGTGTCGGCCGCAGCGGGACACGGTCTCCCGGGTGCCCCGCGGGGTGCGGCCTGCCGGCGGTCCATTCCGCAGCCCGGGAGGCTCGCACACCGGTCCAGTGCCCCCCCGCTGCGAGCAGAGCTACGTTTCCGCACGCTCCTGCATGTCCCCGATGATTTTCTCCCAGACCTGCTGGGCTGCGGGCTCCAAAGAAACGGTGACGTCACCCCGACCGTGGGCACCATGTGGTGGACCGGCGTCGTGACTGGGGCCCGGGAACTGCGGCGTAATGCGTGGGGCTGTTCTTCATCCGGCCGCGCTCTCCCGCTCCTTGCCCGACGTCGTCCGCCGGCGCGCTCAAGAGCGGCGCGGCGGCCCTGGGGACATGGAGTGCGGCGCCGGCGACGACGGTGATCCGTACGGCGAGTGCGTCTGCTACGAGGACGACGAGGAGGTGGCTGCGTGAGCATCGAGGCCACCGCCGCCGAGCTCGCCGTCGAGACCGCGGCCGACATCGCTGGCTGTGGGGTGGCCGTCTTCCCGCTGCCGACCGGCGGCCGTGTGCCCGAGCCCGGCTGGCAGTGGGCGCCGGCCGGCGTCGTCATCCCCAGCACCTCCGGGCGACGATCGCGGCTCGGGCCGGGGATCGACGTCCGCGGGCCGGCCAGCGCAGCGGCGGGTACGTCGTCGGCCCCGGCTCCACCACGGCGGGAGGGGACTACCTCATCCACTCCGTACGCCCGATCGTGCCGGTGCCCCACTGGCTGGTCCAGCACCTCACCGGCACCCGCCCCGCCGGACCGCACCCCGACCCCGTCACCACACTGGCCACCGCGGCGACGCACGCAGCCCTGAACGACACGGAGGTCACGCGCTTCGGCGCCCCGCCGCCGCGGCGGCCCGTGCGTGAACCACGCCGCCGGCCGCGGCGCGCAAGGCGCCCTCAAGCCGCCTTGTCGCAATCTTCCCCGACACGGGGTCGTTGAGGTGGCACCCGCGTGAGGGCCCGGGGGGTACGGTTTTGGTGTGTCCGGCGTGAGCGCCAAGGAGCGACCCGCGCCGCCTTCCGGGCGTCTTGGCAGCAGCGTGACCCGAGCCGTTCAACCAAGCATGAGCGCTGCCCCGCCGCGCGACCGGCTCCTCGACGACTGCGTCCGCCCGGGGCCGCTGCACGAGCGGCGGCCACTGCGACCGGCCCCTGCCCACGGCCGTCCTCGGCGCCGGGCGGCCGGCGGTGCGCCAGGCTCGCCGAGCACCGGACCGCGGTCCATGCGGCAGGCGACCCGTCCGGTGCCAGCGACACGTATGTCCTCGTCCGTCGACACCCCACCAAAGCCCCCGCCCCCTGGCCCGGTCGCTCGTACCAGGGGGCGGGCCCGGGTCGACCGCACATCGAGCCGGCCCACGGAGGGCCCCGCCTGCCGTTGGCCGGGGTCGAAGAAGTCGCGCCCCGCCGCGGGAACTGGCGAAGGCCGCCCGCAGCGCTGAGGATGGTGATCATGAGCGAAGAGTCGTTGCCGACACCAACCAGTTGCCCGCCTTGGTGCCGGGGGGTGCACCGGCTGGCGGCACCTGATGATGACGGAGTGGTCCACACGTCAGAGCCGGTGACCTGGGAACTCCCCCCCGATCCCAATCCCGAACGTGAACAGATCACGCTCACCTTCGACCTCTACGGGTTCGACAAGAAGGGCAGGGGAGGACGGGACGTGGTCCCGGCGATGGAGGTGAGGGAGATCTACAGCGACGGAGACCTCGGCGAAGACCTCTTTGAGGTAGGCACCCGCGCCGGACTGGCTCAGATCATCGCCGAGCTGGAGCGCACAGCCGCCGCGCTGCGGCAGTGGCACGAACACCTCCCCACCTCCTAGCCCGGTGGCGACCCGGCGTCCAGGTCGGCGTCGCTGGAGGGCTTGCACGGATCGTGCCGGGGCGGGGGCGGGCGGATCGCCGTGCAGACCACGATCCGGCCGCCGGCTCCCGGCCTCGACGGCTTACTCCGTACCTGGGGACTCGGAAGCGATGAAGGTTCACCCGCTGGTGTGGCGGGAGGTGTGCCAGACTGGGCGCGCCAATTCACACGGCATGCCAGGCCCGCCTACGTCCCTGCCAAGGTACGGCGGGCCTGGCCCTTTCGCTGCCCCGGCCAGCCACCCGGAGTCCGGCGAGCTGACGGGCGCCGGCCGTGGGGTCACTGTCAGTCGGGGGCGAGACGGTACGTACGGCGTCCCCGAATGCGCGCCTTGCCGCGCAGGTCCTCGGCGTGGGCCTTGTCCCATGTCAGGTGGTACTCGCGCGGCTCGATGCCCTGCGCGAGGACCGCGATGTGGGCCTCGCGGACGCCGAGGGTGTCCATCTGCCACAGGGTGCGCGCGGTGAGCCAGCCGGGTACCCGGTCGCTTCCGTACGGCCCCCACTCGGGGCCGTACGGCCGGGGCAGGGTGGTGATCTCCAGGAGGCTGACCGCGGTGCGGGAGGTGTCGCCGTCGGCGACGAGGACGCGGTCCAGCGACTGGTGCTCACCTGTTGCTGACACGAGTGACGAAAGGTCGTGGCAGTCTCACGCAGACCGCCAGCCACAGCAGGGACTTCAGCAGCACCGCGTCCCCGGCTGTGTCGCCCCGGACTTGTTCCCCAGCTCAGGGTGAAGTGCTCCACGACCTGATCCAGCCCCAGCTTTCGCGCCACCTGTCACCGCCCGTGTGTTCATCCGATCGGCCCAAGGAGCCGCGCACTGGCAGGAGACGAACGGATGAAACCGGCCCGGGGCGGGTGCCATCATGAAGGGCGTGGACGACGAACTCACCGAGAACGAGGCGGGCGGCCTGGTCAGTGACGAGGAGCGCGACGCCGGCTGGGGCGAGGACGAGGGCTACGAGTGGGAGCCGTAGCCGAATGTGGCCTGCCCGGCGCGGAGGCGCACGGGCGGGCCACCGGCGATCTGCGGCCGGGCCCTACGGCGTGGCCAGGACCGGGGCTCGCCGTGCTCGCCGTCCACCAGGACACTGGCGTCGCCCGCGCCTTCTTCGCCAGCACCGCCTGACCGACGACCCCGGGGCGGGGGGGTGACGGTCCCCGCCCCGGTCACCGCCCACTGCTCCAACTCCTCTCCTCATCGACCGGCGCCTCCTGGCCCCGGCGGACAGCGGACTGCAGGTCCTGGAGGGCCGCACGCGCGTCGGAGTGCTGCGCGGCCCGCCTCCACGAGCAACTGCGTCGCTCCCGACCACCAGGCGTGGGTGGGACGTCCGTGAGAACCTGCCGCCTGCTCGCTGCGTACGCTGCAAGCATCGAGGTGTCTTCGAGGAAGAGCTGCGGATGAGTGAGCAGGCGTCTGTCCCCGGGCCGCGCCGGGACCTGGCGATGCACAACGACTGGTGGGTGTCGGGCTGGGAGCACGTCCTGCCCCGTCAGGGCTTCCCGCTGACCATGCTGATCGGGACGGCGTGCCAGCCCGGTTTCACTGGCTCACTGGACGACCTGGTGCACGAGATCTTCGACGGGCACTGGGACATGATCGGCGGCACCCTCGACGGCGCGCTCACCTTCTCCTGGCCGGATGAGGAATGGGACTACGAGGCCGCTCCGGAGGGCCGCGAGGCATGCGAGGCGGCCCGCTGGGAGCAGTTCGGCGCCATGCTGACGACCGCCGGCTTCCCGGTGCCCACCACCGTGCGTGACCTGTCTGAGCTCTACCTGACGTGGGGCCTGGCCCGCCGCGAGGAGACGCCGGAAGGCGCCCGGTGGCCGATGCCCGCCGTGCTGCCGCTGCCCGGTGACCTGCTGCCCCTGGACCCCGAACTCACCAAGCGCCTTGACGCCATCCGCTGGACGATGCGCACCGGCCCGCTCCTCGACACCCTCATCGACCACCTGGTCGACGATCTGGGTAAACCGGCAGAGACCCTCACCTCCCTGGACCGGCTTGCGGCAGCCACCGGGCAGGACGTCGACGACGTCCGGATCGCTCTCGCGGAGCTCGTGAAATCCGGCGACGCCCGTGTCCAGCGCGGCGAGGAGCCCACTGACGCGGAGCGCCTGGAGGCCCACCGCCGCTTCCGCCTGGTCATGGACTGGGAGCACTTCCACGACAACCGCATCCAGGTCAGCCGCGGTGACTGAGGCCGCGCACGGCACCTTGGGGACCAGCGTGATGGTCTACGGGGGAGTGGAGCAGTTCCGTACAGACACCGCGGTGCACGGTAGGCGCCGGCGGGCACGAGCGTCGGCGCGCTCGTCCGCCGCTCTGCCAGGATGCTGAAGCCGCCGGGCCAGTGCACCTGTGCATCCACGACCAGGCTGAATCCAGAGGAGGCGTGATCATGCCCACGGTCCAGTACCCGTTGCGCGTTCGCGTGTACGGGGGCCGCAATACCCACGCTGCCCGTGAGCTTCCCATCTCCGGGGGCCGGGAGACCGCTTGCGAGTACTTCATCGACGCCGAAGCCGACAACCACTGGTTGCCCGGCACCGATCCGGTCACCTGCCGGCGATGCCAACGCGCCCTGGAGCGGGGCGACTCGCTGATCTGAACACGATCACGAGTGAGACAAGCAGGCCAGGGGAGGAGTGAGCACGATGAGCGGCGTCCGCGTGCGCACGCGGATAGCTCACAGAGCGGTTTTGCACCGGCCATCTCCTTCAGCACCCCGAGCAGACCGTCGTCGGCAAAGAAGTCCCCGAACCCGTCGAGTTCCCCACGGGCGGCGTTGTCGTCATCGGCGATCACGGCTGCTCCTCCCCGGCCACACGGGGCTATGAGTTGGGGTCGAATCCGAGGGCTTCGGCAATGAGCGGGACACCGATCGACAGGGTGAACATCGGCCCGAGGGAGTCGGCGTCCAGGGTGCTGCCGACCTGGTCGAAGTTCTCGGCCAGGTTGCCCTCCTCGAAGCCGTTACCGAGGAGGTGCCACGGGGACACGCCGCCGGCCCGGAGGAGGACCGCAGGGCAGCGGGCGGAAGAACCCCGGCCCTTCTGCTGCGAGCGACGGCTCGCTCCGGCCGACGGCCGGGGGCGGGGACGACGTCGATCGCCGCGGCCCGGCCGGCGCCGACGCACGGGCCCCGAACCGACTGCCGGGAGCGGATCCAGCCGACGGTCGGCATCCGTGCGCCGTGCCCGGAGCCGGGCGGCTGCCCGGCGGGTGGTGACGGCGGCGATCAGCTCCGCGTCGCCGCGTCAGAACGGGGGGTCCTGGGAGCAGCCGCCCCACGGCATGACGTGCGCCCAGTCGCTCGCCTTGGTGATGTACCGCAGGGCCTCGGCGACAGATTCCCCCGGACCCGCACCTACAACGGTGCCCTCGGCGTCGCGGGCGATGGCCCACAGTGTCGGCGACGTGGGCGGGTCGAGCAACTCGCCGTCGGCGTCGCATCTGCCGTCATCGCCCGGTTCGAGCTCCAGGGTCACCGTGCCGCCCGCCGCCAGGAGAGCAGCGATGTCCAGCCGCTCCCCGGCCGCCGGCCGCCAGTCCAGAACCCAGGCTGCGACCAGCGCGACGACAGGACGGCGGTGCCGGGTCAGGATCTGCGGCTCGGAGCCGCCGGTGGTGGCAGCGCGGACCAGTTCGCCCAGCTGCGCGCGGGCCTCGGACAGCGGCCATACCGGTAGCTGCTCCAGCGGCTCGACCACCTCCGACAGCGGCGCGAGCGCGGCCCAGTACGGGCCCGAGCGGTCCAGCGTGATCAACGTGACCGTGCCGTCCTCGGCCGCGGCAACCAGCTCCCCCCACCGCTGCGCACGGGCCTCCTCCACCCCCACGGGCTGTCCCCACCGCCTGACTACGTGCTCGCGCACGGGCGGCACCGGTGTATCCCAGGACGCGATCCTCGCCATCGGAACCCATTCTGTAAGGTGGCCTTACCGGATTTCGGTAAGGCCACCTAACGATATCCGTGAGCGACGTCGCAGCTCGCGTGCAAAACCAGGCGCGGTAGGGCCACCGCCCAGCACCTCACGCGGAGCGTCGGCGACCGACGGCAACGCCGCGAGGCCGTGCAGCCTAACGACCCGCGCCAGCCTCTAAAGACACAGCCGCACGCCGCGCGCTGCAGTGGCACAGGGAGAACGGTTAGTCGTTTCGGTCGCTGCCGTGGATGGTGAACAGCCCGAAGCACGGCCTGGCGCCGGTCTCCGAAGTATCCGACTGCTCTCGGGAGCGGCGGTGCGATTCGCCCGAGGCGGCAACCCGGCGCCCCGCTGGAGGGCGGCAGCGGCTGAAGCGACTCAGGCCGATGCGGGCCTGACCGCGGCCGCGGCCGAGCCCGCTCCCCACCCGCAACCCGGGCCCACCTGGCAGCAGATCGCCTTCCTCACCGGCGTGCCGGCCAGCGTCAAGGACGAGGTCCTGCTGCGCCTGCTGCGCGACGACGACCCCTACGCCCTGGCGGAGCTGCACCGCCGCGTGCGCCGCGCTCACCCCCCGGCCGCCGCACTCGCCTCCCAGCGCACGGCGGCCCAGCTGCGCGCCGCGGCCCCGGCGCACGCCGCCGCGCAGCGCGAGAGACAACGGCGCGAACAGGTCCGCCGCGCCGAAGAAGCCCGCGAACAGCAGCAGCTATATCACGTGGAAGCCCTCGGCGGCCCGGAGGCCGCCTGGAGGCGCGTCGATGAGCTCGTCGCCGGCCGCGCCCGCGGCTACGACCACGCGGTGTGGACCCTTCAGGGCCTGGCCGCGCTCGCCGACCAGGACGGTACGGCGTGCCTGTGCCCGCCTCCAGCACCCTGTGCCCCGGCGTGAAGTCCGCGGCCTGGAGCATCGCGGCGACGACCGCCGGCATTGAGGAGGACGACGTCGGCGTCATCGCCCCGCCGGGCCGGCCGTCGTCGACCTGAGTGATCAGCACCTCGCGGGAGGCGACCAGCCGCTCCCACGCTGCCGGGTCGGTGCGGCGGTCCACCTGGCGCAGGGAGCCGTCCGGCTGCCACGCCCAGATGGTTCCGGGGACGAAGCCGGCGCGCGCGGTGGCTGCGAAGACGCTGTGCCAGCGGTCGCTGAGTGCACCCTCGGCGCGGAGTTCGTCGACCAGCTGCCGGTAGGTGTCCACGCGTCGGCCCGGTGCTACTGGCCCGGCGGCGGCCCGGGATCGCCCTCGCCCTGACCGTTCGGGCTCGGCTCCTGGCCCGGTTCCTGCGGGATCTCGTCATCGCCCTGGGGCTGGGACCCTTTTTCGGCGTTCCAGTCCATGCCGAGGCGATCGAGGTGCCTGTGCAGTCGTGGGTCGAGGGTGCCGGCGTGATGGGCGTCGCGCCAGGCGGCCAGGTGGGGAGCGAGCCGGACCGCCTTTGTCCAGGGGCTGTCCAGTGGCACTTTCTCGACCGTGCGGGAGGTGTGTAGCTGGCCGGGTGTGCGCTCGGCCACGTGCGCTGCGGCGACCAGGGCCCACGCCTCCGGCGCCAGGGCCTGGCCGAGCGCGATCCCGCGGTCCAGCCCGGCACGGCAGACGTCACCCACGGTGGTGACCGACGCTGCCAGGCGTTGGTACTCGGCCGCATCGTCCAGGTCCTGTCGCTGTCGCCGCTCCACCTCGGCGGGCTCCTCCCAGGAGCGCAGGCGGGCGATGGCGGGCGCCGAGGTGTGCCAGCACGCCGCGTGCACCTTGCGGGCCAGCGGGGACGGCAGTCGCATGGGCACCGCCTCGGGGAAGGCATCTCCCCGGCCTGTGGCCGGCCACCGTCCCTTGAGCTTTCCCGTCTCCGGGACGGTCCGCCAGGACCGGTCCCACCATCCCCGGGCCTCAAGTTCGGCGCGGATCCCTGCCGCGGCCACCTGGTCGATGCTGTCCAGGAGCAGCCCGCCCTGCCGCAGTTCAGCGAAGAATCGGCGCCGCTGCGCCCGCACGGCGGCCGCCTCGGCCGCCGGCAACCGCGTTACGCTGAAACGCGGCAGCTTCCCCCACGCTGTGCGGCAGGACTTGAACTCCTCGACGACGTCGGCCAGCGCCGGGCGCACCCCGGCCCGCACCCGTACCGTCACCGGCGTCAGCGTCACCGCCGCGCACCTCCCAGACCCTTCGGGACCCCGCCGGCGGGGGAGGGGAGCCTCTCCGGAGGGCCCTTGAGCTTCCCGCCCGCGCACTCCCATGCAAAACCAGACATACGCTATGCCTCATATTCATTTCAGCTCAAATCACACATCGCTGCCGCTGATAACGTAGAAGGCGAAATAGAACAGCGATGTATTCAGATCCGTTCCCTGGTGCCCAAGTACCTCGTTGTAGAATTGCACTTCCGAAATTTCCCGGTTTCCGAGCTGATGGTATGCGACGGCAGCGTACGCCTCGCGCAGTTCCCGCGGAATGATGGGGTCCTCGTTCGCATCGCGGAAGGTGCGCTTCGCCTGGTTCCCTACCTCTTTCCCGAAGCGCTGCGAGTAGACCTTGTTCTCCATTGCAGGGTCCACCTGTTCCCGGATGCGCCCGACGGTCTTAAGGACGAGCTTTGGCTCCGCGAGCACGGGAACGGAGTAGACTGCGGCGGCGCGCTCGTCGTCACGCGTCTTGGTCTGCCCGCTGAAGAGGATCCGCGCGGGATCGGCAGGATCCGGGCTGAAGAACCCAACGCAGCCCACCTCGTACGGGCGGCGGCCCGTGAGGGCGACGACTCCGGCGATGGCCGCGGCGGTGGACCATCGGAGAGTGTTCGTGTAGTTCAGCAGCGTCACGGCCCGCTCGACGTGCTCCTGCGCATTCAGGGGCCGCTGGTTGTGGTGCTGCGCTTCACGCTGCTCCTGCTGATGCTGGCGGTATTCCGCCACGCGGGCCGTCGAGTACCGGAATGTCTCAAGGACCGGGGCATTCTCGCCGAGCTCATCCCGAATAATGTTCCGGTACTCGGTGATGAGACTTCGATTCGTGGTCGGGTGGTAGAAGTCACCGGTATTCGGGTTTTTCCGCCGGTGAACCCTCGACAGCTCGGAGAGGGCGATCATCCGCACCTTCTGTTTGTCGCCGCCGGCGGCGCGGATTCTCTCCACGAAATCTTCGATGTGTTCTCGGTCGGCCGGCGTCAGCATGGTTGAGGCTCCCTCGGGGCCGGGATGCGGGAGGCCTTCCCTCCTGCTATCTTTGGGGTAACACCCCAAAGATAGCAGGAGGGAAGAAATACTGCAACCGACTCACCAGGCCCCGGGTCTCCTATCTCTGACCCCGGTGCAAGGTAGAGCCACGTCGACTACGGTTCCGGCGGCGTGTGGCGGGATCTCGCGTTGCACTGCACAGGATGGCGGCGCGGCCGAGGCGCCATTCGTCGCTGAATGCGAGAGGACGGAAGCCAATCGCGTCCTTCGGGACGAGTTCGTGCAGCACGGCAACGCTCTTGCGCTCGGTGGGCCGCCCTCGGACTTTTCGGCCAGGAGCCGGCGGGCTGCCGCCTGCCCTTGCCACCGATTCCTTGGACCGTAGTAGGTGCGGTCCCGTACCCCATCTGTGTCGCCTCCCACTGATCGCTGTCCGGCCGACCACGCCGAGGATGTGGCTGACGCGCTGTCGCTGCTGAAGTGCTGCACGCCGAGGCCGAGGAGATGGAGGGCAACCTGCTGCTGGCGGCTCGCCCCACCAGCAGCAGCACCGGCAAGCCACTGCTGATCTTCAAGCAGATCGCAGCCGCCCTCGCGGTGGAATCCGAGCAGGCCGCCCAGGGCCGCTACCGCCGCAAGGTCGGCAACCTGGGCGGCGGCAACGCCAGCTACGACGGCACCCCCTAGCTGCGCGCCGGGCCCCGCGCCGGCCGTGTCCGGGCCGCCCGCTTGTCTTGTGCCTCGCCGACCCGTGAGGGCCCGGCTTCGTCGTCTTGGCTGTCGTGGTGGATGCCGAAGGGTCCGCGGCCCGGTTCGCCGGGCCGGATGCCGAGCTGGGTGGCGCCGCCCTTGCTGCGGTGCGGTCCGGGAATCATCCGCGAACCCCGGCGTCGGACGCGCGGCGGGCGTAGTCGAGCGCGGCCGCCCACAGCGGCCGGGCGGTGCCGGCATCGGTCAGCGCCGCCGCGGCCGCGGTCGCCGCGGCGTGTCCCCACAGGTCGCGCTCGACGCCGGCGGTGGCGGCCTCCGCCGCCCGCAGCGCACCGACGAGTTCGTCCTGCCCGGCCGAACGGCCCGGCGGGAGCCACCCGGCGGCGGCATCCCGCAGGGCAGCGAACGTATCCGGGAGGAAGGTGTCAACCGCGGGGACCATGGACGCCAGCGTGCCCACCAGGCCCGCCCGACCGCAATGGAACGCCCGGGGGCGTGTTCGAGCTGTAGTTCATTCTTGATCTACGGCGGTATGGGTGCTGTGGTGGGTGGTGTGATGGCTCCCATCCTCCGCATGACCCGGCCGACGGTTGAAGTGCTGCGCGTGTTGCTGGCGGCGCCGCCGGACGCCCCTCCGTGGGGGGCGAGGATCTGCGAGGTGACCGGCCTTGGGAAGAGCACGGTGTCGCAGATCCTCACCCGACTCGCAGGGCTGGGCTGGCTCACGCTTCGTGGGGAGGAGGGCCCACATCCGTCCCGGCCGGCTCGGGTGTGGTGCATCTTGTCGTCGGAGGGGCGTCTTCGGGCCGGGACGGCGCTGGCCATGCGGAACTCGCATCGCCAGCAGCAGGCGCCCGATACGCGGGACGTCGCCGCGGCAGCCGACACGCCACCAGCCCAGTCCCTGCCCAGACCGAGCGGTGGTCTGCACTGGCCGATCAGTCACCCCGTTCCTGATGAGGTGCGCCGCTCCACGGCGGCGGACCGAGCCCTGGACGAGATCCTGGGCGATGGCGAGGTACCCAACCACCTGGCGGTGCTCAAGGAAGCACTTACCACGCTGGCGGCCGTCAGACGAAGACTTACGCGGGACGTCTTCGCCCAGGCTTCTGCCGATCCGGCTCACGCAGGGCAGTACGAGCAGCTTGTGCTGGCCATCGCTCTTCAGGGCGACGAGATCCGGAAGCGGACACTACGTGCCCCGCGCTCGGGCTAGTTCATCTCTCCCGTACGTCGCCCCTGCGACCGACCCGGCCGACATCGACGGGTTCCGCCCCAGGGTCGCCGCCATGTCACCCAGGAGCCCAGGAGGTCTTGCCCGGACCGCCGCGCCGGAAGTACCCGGCGGCGAACATCGGCCGTACGGCCTCCACATCGGGGTGCGCGGCGGGTGGCGCGGTCAGGGCGCGGACCTGGGCCGGGGTCATGTCGGTGGCCGCGCACAGGGCCCGGACGGTGGGTTCGGGCAGGTGGGCGGTGAGTTCGGCCAGGCGCTCGGTGGCCGAGGTGCCGGGCTGGAGGCCGAGCAGTTCCATGGCCCGGTGCCGCTGGACGCCGGCCGCCGCGGCGACGCGCTGGACGTAGCCGTCCAGCCTCTCCGCGGGCCGGGGCAGGGGAGCGGCGGGGATCCGGGCCGGCAGGCCCGGCTGCCGGCCGGAGCGGGCGGCGACGGCCTGGCGGGCCTGCTCCAGGGTGATGCCGGGGTGCGCCCGCTGGTACGCGCGCACGGCGCGGTCCTGCTGACGGTTGCGGGGGTTGGTCATGGCGTCTCACGTCCTCGTTCGGCCTGTCGCCCCACACGCGCCGGCCGTCCAGGAAGAGAGGGCACGACCAAACGGCTCGCGCGAGTCTCAGACGTCTTAGGTCCCCTTGCGACGGTGTGGGCGTCGAGGTGGTGGACCGGGCGCGGCGCGGTTGCCCGATGGTGCACCGCCATCGTAGCGGCTGCCCGGGCTCCAGACCTCTGGCACCGGCGCCCCGGGCGGCGCGCCGACCCTGGATGACTGGACGCCGGAAGACGGCGTGCCAGGCCCGCTGTACCCGGACGCGGACTGAGGGAGGCGGGCCGGTGCGGACGGATGCCGACCGCGGCCCGGGCCGGGGTCCGTCACCGCCCCCGGCCCGGTGGGCTCCAGGATGCCCGTGCCCAGCGCACCGTGTCATCGGCCGGGCGGCGCCGGCGGGTTGCTCCGCTTCTATATTGGCGTCGGCGCACCGGCGGCCGCTCGTCGACGGCAGGTTTACTCAGCGGCATGCGCTCTGTCGCGGATGGTGCGAGGGTCTGGCAGCATCGAGCGAAAACCCAACGTGCGTGCCGTGCGGGGGTGGGGTGGTGAGCAGCGACGTCAGGCCGGGCGAGGACCGGCGTCGGATACAGACCGCGGTATTGGGCTCTGCGGACTCCCAGCAACCGTTGGTGCTACCGGCGGAAGCGATCGAACTGCAGGCGTTCCGGCACCGGTATGAGCACCAGACGTTCTGGTGCGGGACCTGGCTGGCAGGCTGCGGCCGGCAGCTGACCACGAAGCTCTACGTGGATCGAGTGTGTCACTTCGCGCACCACCCCGACACGGACACCAGCAGGGCTCCCTGCGCACGTCGGGCCCGCGACGAGACCAGCGCGGATCACCTGTACGTACGCGCGGCGGCAGCAGAGCTCCTGCACACCCAGGCGGTGCCGGGCGACGTGGTCTGCTCGCCGCCGGGAGCGACTCCGGCAGCGTCGGTCGTGAGGATCCGGCTCGGCGACGGCACCGCTGTGACGGTCCACATGTCCGGCGAGACCGTGCCGGATTGGGACGGCCCGAACGCGGCAGGCCGCACCGTGGTTGAAGACGGCGTGAGGGTGGATCGCCAGGTCCTGGAACTGCTGCCGTACGTGCACCGCATCCGCTGCGAACGTGACGGCACCAGTCGCCGCGTTCACATCGGCACCCAGACCGCCGGCGGCACCCAGTGGTTCCGGCCGGATGAATGTTCCCTGGGCCCGGCCGGGCTCGTCACCCCCGCGCTGAAGAAGCTGCCCGATCGGCCGGTGCTGCGGCCTCGCAGCCGCCGGATGGTGCAGGAGCCGCAGCCGCCGCCGCGCGTTCCCCAGGAGGTCAAGAGCCTGCTGCTGCGGCTGGCCACCGCACGCCGGGGCCGCGACATCGCCGCGATGCGGGCGCTGGTCAAGGAGTGCGACGCCGCGCTGACGCGCCGCAATCCGTCACCGGTGTTGCGGCAGGCGCGAGACGCAGCGCAGGAGTGGCTGCGCGAACGCAGCAACGAGGTCATCACCCAGGGACGCCGAGGCAAGATTGTCCTGGCCGGAAAGGCGGCCGAGCAGGATAAGCGCAGGCGTAAGGAGCGGTCGGAACGTGCTGTGGCCAAGGCCGCTGCCAAGCGACAGGCGGTGATGAAGGAACTCGGGCTCGCCCTGGAGCAGGAGAGGTTCGGGGACGTGCGGGCGTTGCTGCGGGATATCCAAAGCCTTGGCGGCGAGGCGGCGCTGACCCCGGCCGAGCAGGAGCTGAAGCGGCGGGCCCGGGAGCGTGTCCGTGGCGAGAAGAGCGGCTTGCTCCAGGAGCAAGTGGCCCGGCGCAGATGGATCCCGCTGCGCTGCCCGCGATGTCGGGCCGCTCCCGGCCAGGACTGCTTCGACGCTCGCCCGGGTCAGGAGCCGCTGCGACGTCCCGGCGGTCACGACGAACGCCTCGCTCCGATCGCCCAAGCGCGGGCCGCGAAGAATCAGCGCCGCACCACCGGCGGCGGAGTGACCACGCAGATGCTGGTCGAGAAGGCGCAGCAGGTGCCGTGTCCCGTCTGCCGGGCTCCGGTCGGCGAGCCGTGCAATGTGCCGCGTGGCCACTCCGTGCGCTGGGAGGTGCTCCAGCTGCGCGGGCTGGTGTGAGCCGCCGTTCGGTCACCGGTTCGATCGCCACGCCCGTCCCGCCTCTCGCGCCCTGCCGCAGGCGTGGCGGCGTGATCCGTCTACGGCCGGCCCCCGGGGATGATCACTGGCTCGGTCGCGCTGATGAGGCGGATCAGCGTGTTTAGCTCGTCGGGCGAGGGGGTCATCACTCCGGTCCGGTGTTGTACGAGCACGAGCTTGGCCATCCCCGTCAGGGCCCGCGTGGCCGGCGGCTCGGGGTGCAGGTCGCCTCTGGTACTCCCGGCGGCGGGGTCGGCGTGCACGAGCCGCCAGGCGACGGGCGCCCGGCCCAGGATCTGGATCTCGGTCGAGATCAGATGGAGCATCTCGCCTGCGGCGGCGCGGTCCAGGACCTGGAGGTCCTCTTCCTGTGCGAGTGAGAACGAGACGGTGCCGTCCGGCTGCACGAGTCCGAGCACCGCGGTGTCCGCTGCGCAGTCCTCCCAGACACCGCCGCTTCCCGCCGGGATCACCCGGGCGGCGTAGCGGAGCGCCTGGCAGGTGGTGGCCAACGGCCTCTGACGCGACCACAGCCGCCACAGCAGCGAGAACAGCACTGCGCCGGCGGCCGTCGTCACCGCGGACAGAGCCACTGCCGTCTCGTCCGTCCGCTCCACAGCGCCGAGGACCAGCCACAGCACGGTCACGGCCCAGGCCGACGTGCCCAGCATCAGGAGCAGGCGCATGCGGTCCAGCTGCCCGGCGAAGTCCCGGGTGTGCGGAGGGCGGTACCGGCCGGGCCGGCTCATCGCCTCGCCCGGATCATGAGGCCTTCCCCGGTCGCGCCGCGGCCGGCACGGTGGCCGGCGATGGGGTGTCCGGACCGCTGGGCGACGGTCTTGTCGGCTGCTGCCTCGTCGTGCAGGGCCGGGTCGTTCACCGCAGTCACCGGGGAGCGGTGCCGGGACTGGGGGTGCTGCCCCAGTGGGCGGTGTGCTGGGGGTCGGTGACGAGCACGCAGCCGGTGGGGGTCGTCAGGGCCGCGAAGAAGGCCGCGCCAGTCGTCGCTGCGGGGGGTCATCGGGTCCTTCCGGAAGACGGGATGGTGCGGGCTATGGGGATTGGGGCGGGGCTGTGGGGGCCGGCCGGACTGACTGCAGTCGTCGTGGGCGGACGGGCAAGCCGGGGCACGGGGCGGGGTGTTCAGCCGAGTGGCAGTCTGCATGAGGACGGCATGCCGGGTGAGCACACCTGCCGGCACCAAACACGAGGTCAGCCAGCCTATGGCAGTGACACTCCGATGATGATGCCCAACTGTCACCCTCACGAGGGCCGTCAGGCGCGGTCCAGCGCGGCGGCTGTGGCCTCGGCCAGCGTCCAGCCGGTCCGCAGCGCCTCGGGCGCGAGGTGGCCCTCCCAGACCCACGTCTGCAGGCTGGGGTGCCGTGGGATGACGGTGAGGCCGGCGATGCCGTGGTCCTGCTGCAGGGCGAGGGTGACCCGCTCCAGCAGGTGCTGGTCGATCTCCCGGTGTGGCTGCGTCACCGCTAGGACGACAGGCCGGTCCTGGGGTGCGAGCGGTGCGAGGCGGCGCAGCTCCGCTGCCACGTCAGGGGCCGACCGCGGGTGGTGCAGGGTCCAGAGCCGGTCAGCCTCGGCCTCGACGACCTCCTCCCACTCCTCGGTGCCGGCCGCCCGCCATGCCTGGCTCTCGCGCCGCCACAGCCTCTCCTCCCAGCGGGCGAGGGCCTCTTCGGTGTGGTCGGCGATCATCCGCTGCTGCGCGGACTCCTCTTCCTCGGGAGTCAAGACGCCAGCGGAGGCGCGTCGACGGTTGCGCGCCCGGCTGCGCTCGGCCCATCCCTCCAGGACCTGCGGCCACTGCGTGGGATGGCGCCGCTCCCCCTCGGGGGTGAGCAGCTGGAGGAAGGCGGCGCGCCAGGCGTCCAAGTAGGGAGCCTTCTCCTCCGGCGGCAGGCTGGCCCAGAAGCTGCCTCCCACCTGGTTGAAGGCCCAGAAGTCTTCGACGAGTTCGCTGTCTCCGGGGTCGTAGGGCTCGATCCCGACGTGGTGTCGTCCGGCCTCGTCGGCGTAGTCCAGGCCGAGGCCATCGAAGTCGTCAGGCTCCTTGTCGTCGAGTGGCACGCCCTCTTGTTCGGCGCGCCACTCGACGTAGCGGGCGAACGCGATATCCAGGTCGACCATCAGCTGGGGCCCGGGCCGGCGGTCGAGGCCCTCTTGCTGGTCGAGGTCTTCCAGGTAGGACCAGATCTGCGCCCGGGGCGAGCGCTGGTCGATCACCTCCCTGTCGTACCAGGCGACCTCATCGGGGACGAGGGCCAGGACGGCATCGGCCGTCGTGGACAGCTCCGCGCGCTGGAAGCCGACGTCGAGGAGCACCAGCTCGGACTCTTCGCGTGCGGCGGCCATTTGACCGGCGGCCGCGTCCCTGCCCCCCTCCAGGCGCGCAACCTTCAGGCGCTCGCCCGCCTTGTGCCAATCACCCGAGGGATCGTCCTCGCCCAGGTGGAGCAGCCGCAGCAGGTTCGAGGGGTCGTCGCCGGCCAGGAAAGCGGTCCGCGCGCCGCCAGTGGCCGCGGCCGCGGCGAGCACGTAACCAGCCGTGGTGCAGCCGCGGCCGGCGCGGCCGTCACCGGACATGACCGCCAGCACGCCGCGGGGCCCGACCCTGGGGCCGGCCGACCGAGCGGCGATCCGCGCCGGGCTCGGGCCCTCCAGTTCCTCCTCCCGCGGATCCCGC
The DNA here is from genome assembly GCA_000514715.1 of Streptomyces sp. CNH099. Lineage (GTDB taxonomy): Bacteria > Actinomycetota > Actinomycetes > Streptomycetales > Streptomycetaceae > Streptomyces > Streptomyces synnematoformans. Next base: position 21,433 of record AZWL01000054.1, read on the forward strand.
TGACGCCAGGCGGCGTGGACGTCACCCGCCAGGCCCAAGCGCCGCAGGGCACGGCTCCACACCGCAGCCTGCGGGGCGGACAGGGTCTCCCACAGCGCGCTGAGGGCCTCGCTCTCGGACCGGGAGGCGGCATCGGTCTCCCACAACACCTCCAGGCCGGCGCGGCAGACCAGTTCACTGGCCTCGGCCAGGACCCGGGCCGGCGGTTCGACGCGTGCGTGCCGGCTGCGGGCGCGCAGCTCGACATGGGCGTGGCCGCCGGCCAGGGCGAGAGTGAGCGTGTCGCGCCGGGCCGGAAGCATCACCGCCCGCAGGCCGGGGATGCCACCCAGACGCCCTTCCGGAGCGCGGGTGGGCAGCCAGCGCGCCAGCAGGCCGGCCGCCTGCTCGGGCGCCGACCACAGCGTGAGCCGGTCCGGGTAAGGGCTGGCGCCGACCAGTCCCCACACCGCGCCGGGAGCGTTGAGTTCCTCGAAGGCCAGGTGCGGGCGGGCCAGGGTGCGCAGCAACACCGCCTCCAGGCGCTGCTGGCGCGTGTCGAGGGTGTCAGGGACCAGGCCGAAGCCCAGGCCGACCTGGCGGTAGAAGTGCGCGGCGGCGGAGCGGGGCTCGCCGGTGTAGCGGGCGCGCAGGCGCGCGGCCCGGTTCTCACCGGTGGTGCTCTGGCTGCTCATGATCAGGTCCATCCCCGGCGCGACACCCCGGACCGGCGCGCCGGCAGACGCGGAAAAGGCATGCGCACGGCCCTTCACGCGAGGGGCCGACCTGGCGGGGTGATGACGCCCCTCTCCGCCGAAAACCGCGCGTCCGGGTCCGGGCCGGCCAGCGCAGGGGCAGGAGGCAGCAGGTACTGCCTGTCGGGGATCGTACCGCGATGCGCACCCGCTACGGCAGAGGGATCGCCCTCGTCCAGCAGGACAACCTGCGCCCAGTGGTGCTCCGCGAGGTTCGACGCTGTACCCGAGCAGAACAGCCCCGCCTGATGGCGTGCCTTCAGCACGGGGGCGGCCGAGGGCGAGTGCCGACCCAGGCCCGAACCATCGGTGGAGTCACGCGTCCCCGAGCTGTGGCCGAGTTGACGGGATGCGGCCCCCAGGTGAGGATCACCTCGGAAGGGGGCGGTGATGGGGGAACTGCCCGGAGGATTCGGGCCCGGGGACCGGCGCGCTGCATACGTGCGTGCCCTGTACGGGGATCTGCCGACCGCATTCACGATCCGCTGCTCCGCGCAAAACCGGGGGTGCGGACGGAGCCGGGGCGTCGCCCTGGCTCTGCTTCCTGGTGCGGAACATGCGCTGGTGCTGCTGCCCACCATGGCGGCGCAACTGCCGATCCTGATCGAGCGCAGCTTCACCGGAGTGGTGACCGGACCGTTGTGCCCACGGAAAGGGCACAACGAGTTCAAGGACGAGGACAAGGGCATCATGCACGTAGCACCCGGCGCGCCCAAGTCAAAGGAGATCGCCGAGAAGTTCGAGTCTTCAGGATCGACCCGGACCGTCATCGTGTGCATGGACCTGGGGGTGCTGCGCCCCGGATTCGAGGAATATCACCGCACCGGCAAGCCCGGCACCGTATGGTGGTCACCGAAAAAGTCGGACACGGTGCTGAAACCCGAGTGGCAGCGCACCGCTATCCGCATCCAACCTGAATAAGTCAGCCACTGACGGTAGTCGGAAGCGCGGCCGTGGCACGCCGAAACCCTTGGAGGGTTTCGCCGTGCTGTTCAAGTACATGCTCGCGCTGACTGGATCGTTCCTGTTCTTCGTTGATCCTCTGCTCGCCTCCGGCATGATCCTGTTCTTCGCGCTCGCCATGCTCGCTCTCGTCGCCGCGGCGACGGCAGCGGCTCTGTGGTCCAAGCAGGCCCGCCGCCGCGAGGACGCCCGCCAGGTTCTCCTGATCCTGTGCGAGTTCTTCTTCGCCCCGAAGAAGAGATAACCCCCGCTCCGTTGAGGGGGCGAGACCCGACGGCGGAGGGGGCTGCTGCGGCTCCCAGGTCGAGGCCAGCACGACACAGGTGATGGCCTGCAGGGGAGTGTCAGTTGCACATCGTCATCTGGGTGTCACTGGCGTAGGCGCAGTGACCTGGTGGTCGGCACTCGACATCCACGGCCTCGACCGCAAGCGCACCCGGGCCATCGTGCTCGCCGACCTCGGCCACGTCCAGCTCAAGCGCGGCAACACCGAAACGGCACTGGCCACCTGGGACGAGTTCCTCGACTGCGCCGACGGCGTACAGTCCGTCCGCATCCGCGACGGCCTGACCAACATCACCGCCCGCCTGTCAGGACTCCCCAGCAACCCAGAAGCCGCCGCCCTCGTCGAACGCATCACCACCCGCGCCTGAGCACCGGCAACATCACAGGTCAAAGACTGCTCGCAGCCCGACATCGACCGCCTCCATCACCCGGGCCGGCACCGGCCCGAGCTCCTGCGTCAACCGCAACCCGGGCGGGGGGTGCTGGAACCAAGCCCCGTCAGACGGCGTTACGCGCCCTTGGGGGCCCGGATGGTGGTCACCGTGATCACGGGCGGTTGAGTGGCGGGACTCACCATGTAGGTGACCGCCAGTGCGCCGAGCAGGCCCGTACGGTCATCCTCCGCCCCGGCTGTCCGCGCCAGGGTCGGCCCGCCGTACGGATCGGTAGCCAGCGTCTCCAGGTCTTCCAGCAGCGTGCCCAGCGTCGTGCCGGCGAGCAGCGCGCTCAGGGCCTCCCGCGACAGCGCCCCCGGGGCGATGTTCGCCAGCCGCTCCGCACCGTCCAGCTCGCGCAGGGACTCCCGGGCGCCGTCTGTGAAGACCACCCGATAACGGCTCCCGCTCACAGGGTCCCGGCGAGCGCGGGGAACACGTCGCCGATCTCGTACGTGGGCACAGCCCCGGACCGGACGGCGTCGGCCGCCGCATCCGCGCCCGCATCGGTGGTCGTCTGCGCGACGGCAGCCCACTGCGCGACCAGACTGAACAAGTCCTCGGGGTCCGCGTCGTCCAGAGCCGCCTGGAAGCGGTCGCGCAGCTCAGGCGGCAGTGCGCGGCGGATCGTGCCGACGGTACGAGGCCGGTCGATCGGCCCCGAGACGTGACCGAGGGGTTCAGCAGACATGGCGACCTCCGAGTTCGGTGCCCGACCAGAGTACGCGGGCGTACCTGGCAGCGTCAGACCATCCGGCCGCCCCCCTCCTCCCGGACGCCCGGCGGCAGACCGATCGGCGGGCGGAGGAACCAGGAAAGGACGTCGAGGCGTACGCAGTGCATCTTGCCAGGGTCCCCACGATACAGAAATCCAGAAAACCGTTTTCCGTAAAACGAGAAAGCGTGAGTTCTAACGTGAGCCAGATAAAACTCAAGAGCAAAAGCAACGGATTAACCAACCCTAAAGAATCGAAGGAGAGGAGAGGAGGGAGCCCCACGAAAAGGGTTCTTTTAAGTTTGAAAACTTAATGAAGCCGAGACGAGGAATGGGTGGAAAAACGAGAGAATTAAAGTTTGAAAACTTCTAGAATTGAAAAGGGAATCGAAATAAAATGAGAGTTTGGGGTTATACCCCAAACTCTC
>AZWL01000055.1 GCA_000514715.1 Streptomyces sp. CNH099
ATCACGGCCGTGGCCGCGTGCTACGCCGCCGCCTGGACCGTCTTCGGGTTCGTCGGCGCCAGTTGGTGGACGCTGGCGGTGGCCGCCGCACTCGCCGTGGTCTTCGGCCAGGTCGCCCTGGTCGCCCACGACGTGGCACACCGCCAGGTGTTCCGGCTGCGCCGGGCCAGCGAGACGTCCGGCCGGATCGCCGGCGCCGCCATCGGCATGGGCTACGAATGGTGGCAGGACAAGCACACCCGCCACCACGCCAACCCCAATCACGAGGAGCGCGACCCCGACCTCTCCCCGGACATCCTGGTCTGGACGCCCGAGCAGGCGCGGGCCGCCCGGGGACTGCCCCGCCTGCTCGGCCGCTGGCAGGCCGCGCTGTTCTTCCCGCTGCTCACCCTTGAGGGCATCAACCTGCACGTCGCCGGCGTCCGTGCGCTGGCGGGCCGCCAGGTCAAACACCGAACGCTGGAGGGCACGCTGCTGTTCGCGCACCTCGCGGGGTATCTGGCGGTGCTGTTCCTGGTCCTGCCGCCCGGCATGGCGGTCGCCTTCCTCGCCGTCCACCAGGGCCTGTTCGGCCTCTACCTCGGCTCCGTCTTCGCCCCCAACCACAAGGGCATGCCGACGCTGTCCGGCCGCGATCTCCCGGACTTCCTGCGCCGCCAGGTGCTCACCTCGCGCAACGTGCGCGGCGGCCGGTTCCTCGACCTGGCGCTGGGCGGGCTGAACTACCAGATCGAGCACCACCTCTTCCCGAGCATGCCCAGCCCGCATCTGGCGAAGGCGCAGGCCATCGTCCGGCGCCACTGCCGGGAACTGGGTGTGTCCTACGCGGAGACGGGGCTGTTCACCTCGTACAAGCAGGCGCTGCGCAGCCTGCACGAGGCCGGTGCCCCGCTACGCGGCGCGGCCCGGGCGGCGTGATGTGCCGTCGCGGCCGGGCCGCCGGGTCGCGGCGGAGTAGGGTGGGGAGCACCGAGGGCTTTTCGCGTGCCGACTTCATGGTCGGCTCCGTTCCCGGCGCACGGATACTCCGGGTCGGCGTGACCGCCGCCCGAGATCGGTCCTGCCTCATGACGGCCATGTCCGTTGTCCGCGGCCCTGCATGGGCCGCCAGTCCCACCCCGCCGATGCCCGCGTGCCTCCAGCCGGCGGAAGAGGGCGCGGTGGCACCGGGCGCCGCCCGGCTGCCCGGCATCCCCCGCAAGCCGGTGCGACGTCCGGGCCGGCCCGCGGTGGCGGGCCCGGGCCCCCGCCCCGAGCTGGGCGACCACGTCGACCACCTCGTGCGGCGCGACCACCGGGACGGCGGTCGCGGCCGGCGGCGCCCGAACAGCCGGGCACGCAGATGCGCCCGGCGCCCCGGGACGGGCACGCGATGACCGCGGAGACCGGCGACGGCCACGCGTCGGCGCCGCCGGCCGCACGGCCGCGGTCGCTGCCCGCACCGGGCTTCGCGGAGGTCCGCATCGTCGCGGCCGGCGCCGAAACGGCTCGCCAGATCGCCGAGGTGCTCCGCCTGCGCTTCGCGGCCGACGAACAACGCAGCTACCCCGCAGGAGACGACGGCCAAGGCACTCGGCTCCACCTCACGGTCGACACCATCCACGTCCCCGAGGCGATCGGACCGTCCCGTCTCCGCCTCGTCACCGGCCACCCGCACGCCGACGAACTCTGAATCCTTCCGAGATAGAATGAAATGAGGAAAGTACGCCTCTTGTCGATTTTGATCGACCCTGTCGGCGACCGCCGGTCCGCACGAAGGGGCACCGCATGAACGACAACGACTCCGACGCAAACGCACACCAGACCACCTCACAGCCCGGCCCCGGCATGGCGGACATCCGCATCATCGCCGGGTCTCCCGAGACGGCACGGGAGATCGCCGAGGTGCTCCGCGACCGCTTCGCCGCCACCGAGCAGCGCAGCTACCCCACGGCAGAAGTACACGGCGGCACCCGGCTCCACTTCACCGTGGACACCACCCTCGCCCCCGACCCGCCCGGCCCGCCCCGGCCGCGCCGCGTCACCAGACATCCGCACTCGGACGAACTGTAGGACACACGTCCGTCAGCGGTGCCGAGCCCGGCTGCCGCCGGAGTTCGCGGCGGAGTTCGCGGGGCACGTCCGGTGCCCCGGGGCCGGCCCCCGCGGAGCGGTCGCGTCGACTTCGCTGCCCGTGGTGATCTGCGGCCGAGGAGTAGACTGGGGGTACCGAAGGCAGTTCGTGCGCAGACTTCCGTGCCTGCGCCGTTTTCGGCGCACACAAGCCCGGGCCGCGGCGCAGCCCGCCCGGAGCGAGGTCGGCAGCACCATGATCACGACCACTCTCTCCCCATCCGCAACCGAAGACCGGCGCACCCCGTTGCCTCCGCGGCTGTCGCTGACCCCCGTCGGCACCACGCCGACGCCGCTGGACGGAGCCTGGTGGCCCCGCTCCCGCGACCTGACCGCCGAGCTGCCGGCCCTGGTCGCCCTCCTGGACCCGCTGTGGGGGCGGGTCGTCCGCCTCGCGGTGAACTCCACTTACTGGCCGGTGACGCCGCGCAGGGTCCCGGTCAGCGGACACGTGGTCAAGGTGGGCTGGTTCACCGCCGAACTGGACCCCCACGGCATGCTCCTGCGCTCCTACGGCGCCGGCCGCTGGGACCTGCTGGTCATCCCGCCCGAGACCGCACCGGAGACCGCCGCCTGGCTGATGGCCACCGCCGTCGATCCCGCGCGGGTGCAGACCGCGAGCCGGCTGATGCAGCAAGCCGCAGACCGCCCGCGGTCAACCGAGGCCGACACGGCGCAGCAGGCGGTCTGGGACTCCGAAGGCGGACGTACCGCGTCCCCGCGCACGACACACCCGCCGGGCCCGACCGCCCGGCGGGCCCGTACAGAGAAGGAGTGAACGTCGTGGAGACCCTCGTCACCATCCTCATCATCCTCGGCGCGATCGCGCTGGGCGCGCTCATCCTCCACCTGCTCAACTCCCAGCGGGAAGAACGCCTCGCCAACCACTACTACACGCCCTCCCGCCGCCGGAAGGACGGCGGGAAGCCCCGGCGGGCCACGCCCAAGGGGCCCCTGCCCGGGCGAAGGTAGGCGCGGCGGGGCCCCCTCCCCGGTTCGCGGTGGTAGGACAGGGGCGGCGGGACGACGGGACCGGAAGCGGCAGTGGGAGCGGGCATGGCGGTGGGGAACGCGGAGAACATCGACGAGGTCGTGGACGGGCTGGCCGGGATCGTGCGGGAGGCCGTCCGCGACGGGGACCGGGCCGGGTACTTCGCGGCGCTGTACCGGCAGGTGACCGTGGAGGTCCGTACGGCCATCCACGAGGGGCGGTTCGACGACGGCGCCCGCATGGACCGCTTCGACACGCTCTTCGGCAACCGCTACTTCGCGGCGTACGACGCCTGGTGCCGCGACCGGAGCGGGCCGCGCTGCTGGCGTACGGCGTTCGGGCTGCTGGACGACGACGACACCGTCATCGTCCAGCACCTGGTCCTCGGGGTGAACGCGCACATCAACCTCGACCTCGCGATCGCCGCCGCGCGGACCTCGCCGGGCGCGGACATCCGGTCGCTGCGGCGCGACTTCCTCCTGATCAACGACATCCTCGCGGGGGTCGTGCTGAAGGTGGAGGACGCGGTCGGCGCCGTCTCGCCGCTCCTGTCGCTGCTGGACGCGGTCGGCGCCCGTACGGACGAGCGGATCCTCGACTTCAGCGTCCGCCAGTCCCGCGAGGAGGCGTGGCACAACGCCGTCCTGCTCGCCGGCCAGAACGAGGAGGAGCGCGCGGCCACCCTGGAACGGCTCGACGTCCGCGCCGAGGTGCTCGCCCGGCTGATCGCCCGCCCGGGCGGGCTCGTCCGGCCGGCGCTGCAGCTGATCCGCGGCACCGAGAGCGACGACGTGCCCGCCGTCATCGCCCACCTCGACGGGGCCATGGAGCGCGAGCACGGCGCGGCCGCGCGTCAGTCCCCGTAGCCCGGGTAGTCCGGGTAGTCCGGGTCCGGGGCCCGCCGCGCGGTCACCCGCTCACCCGGGGGGCCGCGGCGGCGATCCGGGCGGCCAGGGCGTCGACGACCGCCTCGTGTGCCTGGTCGACGTCGATGTCCAGCCGGAGCCGCCGCCCGTCGCCCGCACCTTCGCCGCTGACGGCGAAGGTGAAGAACGAGCAGCAGCCGCCCTCCAGCTCCGCCAGCTCCCGGACCCGCTCCTCGACCCCCGGCCCGCCCGTCAGCCCGAGCCGCAGCCGGAGCGGCCCAGGCCGGGTCACCGAGGCGGCCCGCTCCGCGAACAGCGCGTCCCACTCGGCGACCCGCAGCGGCTGCTCCGCGGTGGGCAGCGTGCAGGACTGCGGTACCCAGGCAAGATCGCTCATCGCGCTCACTCCCGTCGTCGCGTCCCCGTCAGGGGGCACCTTCGACGGTAACCCGCGCCCGGGTACCGGCGGCGGCCCCCGGCCCGGGCGGCGGGTGCGGGGGCCGCCGCGGCGGCTACGCCGCCGGCGGGGCGTCCTGGAAGCGCGGGGCGCGCATGTGGGCGAGGCTGTCCAGCTTGTGGACGCGCTCGTCGTGGCCGATCTGGCGGAGCAGGTCCGCCACCGAGGCGTAGCGCCCGTACTCGTCGGCGTACGTCCCGGGGTCCGGCTCCTGCGCCAGCTCCGGGTGGTCGGCCACGTAGGCCATGTACTCGTGCTCCGCGTGGTCCTCGAAGTCGGCGTTGAGCCGGTAGCTCCACTCCGGCTTGACCAGGAACAGCACCCAGGACACGTGGTAGTAGAAGAAGGCCACGACCCACGGTGCCAGCCGGTGCAGCACGAACGACTGCCGCTGCCCGTTCCGCTGGATCAGGTCCTGCAGGATCAGCAGGTGCCACTGCTCGTTGTCCTGCTCCTCGCGGGTCTCCTCGATCCGCTCGTGCACGCGCTTGGCGAGCGCGGAGCGGTGCCGGACGCGGGAGAGCGCGTGGTAGCCCATGCGCTCCCACGCCTGGTACGGGACGCGGGCGATGAACTCCAGCATCGCGAACTTCACCAGCGTGCGCTCGCGTCCGTAGACGAGGTCCATCTGCTTGAACAGCGCCCGGGCCAGCAGCCCGTAGCGCAGCCGCGGCGCCGCCAGCGTCTCGCGCTGGGCGGCGTGCAGTTCGGCGGCGGTCAGCTTGGGCGGGCCGCCGTGGGCGGCCGGGGCGGCCGAGGCGGCCGGGGCGGGGCGGGTGGCGGGCTTGACGGCGGTGGTCGTCGGCATGGTGTGTCCCGTTCGCTCGCGGTCGTCGTGCGGATCGTCGAATGCCTCGATGATCCGCGGACTCCCGCCCCTCGCGCGTCGGCCGGCGAGATGCCGTTTCCGTACGACACAGGGCGACACCCGGCGCCCCGCCGGTGCTCCCGCCGGCGCCCGCGCGGCGGTCCGGTCATCCTTCGGGCGTAGGGGCGGACTGCAGGCCGCGGAGCTTGGCGGGGTTCAGCTGGATGTGCAGGTGCCGGACGAGGCCGCCGGCCAGGTCGTACGACATCGACCCGATGACCGTGCCGCCCTGGACGATGAGGATGCCGGGCTCGCCGTTGATCGTCGCGGCGCGCAGCCGTACCCCCGCCGAGACGGGCTTCCGCAGCACGCCGAGCACCCAGCGGCCCACGTGGTCCGGGCCGTGCAGCGGGCGGCGGGCCGCGCTGACCACGCCGCCGCCGTCGCTCCAGGCGATGACGTCGGGGGCGAGCAGCTCCATGACCGCGTTCAGGTCGCCGCCCGCGGCGGCGGCCATGAAGCGGGTGGTGACCTGGGCGCGGCGGTCGGCGTCGGCGTCGAAGCGGGGGCGGCGGGCGTCGACGTGCTTGCGCGCGCGGTGCGCGATCTGCCGGACGGTCGGCTCGGGGCGGTCGAGGAACCCGGCGATCTCGGCGTGCGAGAAGCCGAACGCCTCGCGGAGCACGAACACCGCGCGCTCGACGGGCGACAGGGTCTCCAGCACCACGAGCATGGCCGTCGAGACGGTCTCCGTCAGCTCGGCGTCGTCGGCGACGTCCGGCGAGGTGAGCAGCGGCTCGGGGAGCCAGGGGCCGACGTAGCGCTCGCGGGTGGCGCGGGCGGAGGTGAGGCGGTTGAGGGAGAGGTTGGTGACGGTGCGGACGAGGTACGCGCGGGGGTTGCGGACGGCGGCGCGGTCGGCCTGGTGCCAGGCCAGCCAGGCGTCCTGGAGTACGTCCTCGGTGTCGGCGACGCTGCCGAGGAGGCGGTACGCGGTGCCGAAGAGGAGCCGGCGGTGGGCGGCGAAGGGGTCGTCGGCGGGCGGTTCCGCGGGCGGGGGCGGCGGTTCCCCGGGCGCGGGCGCGTCGTACGCGGCGCCCGCGTCGTCCGGTTCCGCCTTGCGCGTCTCCGCCGCCCCGCGCGCCTCCTCCTGCTCCCGCTCCCCGTCGGCCATCCGCCCATGCTCCCCGCGTCCGGGCCACCCCGGCAAGAACCTCACCGCGTCGCGCGTCCGCCCCGCGACAGCACCGCGCTGACGTTCATCCGCCTGCTCAGCCGGTAGATCACCACCGGGCTGGCGCTCACCAGCGCCTTGTAGCGCACCGCCCACCGCCCCCGCAGGTACGTCCGCCGGGGCGCGTCGTCCGCGTACGTGAACTGGATCACCGCGTCCCGCCGCCCCAGGCTCACCGGCTGGTGGAAGTACCCGTACCGGAACCGCCGCACCGCCCGCCCGCGCAGCGTCCGCGCGAGGGCGTCCGCGACGTGCTGGGCCGTGGGCAGCCCGCTCTGGCACGTGCCGTGCACCTGCCCCCACGGCTGCCGTACGGCCGCCGCGTCCCCGATCGCGTACACCTCCGGGTGCGACACCGACCGCAGCCGGTCGTCCACGACGACCAGCCCGCGCGCGTCCGTCTCGATCCCGGAGCGGGCCGCGAGATCCGACACCCGCACGCCGGTCGTCCACAGCGTCAGGTCGGACGGAACGGGTTCGGCGCCGGCCAGTTCGACGGCGTCGGGCAGCACGTTCGTGACCTCGACCCCGGCACGTACGGTCACGCCGAGGCGCGCCAGCGTGCGGTCCATGTACGCGCGCGCCCGGGTGCCCATCATCGAGCCGGGCACGCCGCGGCTGAGGAGGGTGACCCGCAGCCCGGGGTGGCTCTCGGCGAGTTCGGCCGCGGCCTCGACGCCGGTCAGGCCGCCGCCGACGACGGTGACCCGGCCACCGGCGGCGGCCAGGGCGGGCAGGCGGGTGCCGAACTCGTGGGCGGTGCGCGGGTCGTTGAGGGTGACGGCGTGCACGTCGGCGCCGGGGACGCGGGTGGTGTCGGTGCTGCTGCCGAGGGCGTAGACGAGGGTGTCGTACGGAACGGCCTCGGGCCCCTGCGCCGCCGGGTCGTCGTCGCCCGCGCCCGGTGCCGTCCGCTCGACCGTCACCCGCCGGGCCCGGGTGTCGATGGCGACGGCGCGGCCCTGCACGAACCCGACACCCGTGCCCGCGAGCAGGTCCGCGATGCGGTGGTCGGCGAGCTGCTGGCCGGTGGCGACCTGGTGCATGCGCAGCCGCTCGGTGAACCGCGGCGAGGGGTTCACGAGCGTGATCCGGGTGCCGAGGCGGCGGGTGCGGCGGGCGGTGCGGACGGCGGCGAACATGCCGGCGTAGCCGGCGCCCACGATGACGATGCGGTGGCCGCGGGGGTGGGTGGTGGTCATCTCGGTGCCTCCGGTGGTCGGCGCGCTCTGCGGCCCCGCGGGAGTGCGGGAGCGACCATGGGACAGACGACCGGGGCGGTACGTGACGGGCGGGGACGTGAGCCGCGTCACGCAGGAGGCGTGCGGGCGGGCGTACGGGCCTCAGGAGACCCGGCGGGGGAGCGGCCCGGAGACCCGCTCGCGTACGGGCCCCGCCCCCGCGGCCTGCGGTCCGCCGGGACTACCGGCGCGGGCCGCCCTCGCCCCTGCCCTCGTCGTCGCCGTCCGCGCTGCCGTCGCCGTCGCCCCCGGCGCTCTTCGCGTTCTCGTCGCCCAGCTTCTTCAAAAAGTCCGGGTTGTCGTCCGGCGCCACCCACGTCGAGCGCCGCACGGGGCCGCCGTCCCCGCCCGGGGCGCCCGGGCGGCGCCGGTTCCGGCCCGCGAGCAGCCAGCCGACGGAGCCCAGCAGCGGGAACAGGACGATGAGCACGATCCAGGCGACCTTGGGAAGGTGCTTGGCGTCCTCCTTCTTCGTGACGGCGCAGTCGATCAGCGCGTATATCACCACGGCGAGGAAGAGGAAGAACAGCAGGAGCACGCGGCGAACCCCCTGATTGTCGCGGGGCTGCGCTGCGGCCCCCACTGCGTCTCCGCGTCAGGCTAGCGTCTCAGCGCCGGTCTTCGTCGGGTCCTTGGCGCCCCTCGGGCCCTTCCTCGTCCCGCTCGGGTTCGCGGTCCGCGTCCTGCTTCCCGTCCGGCTTCGCGTCCCGCTTCCCGTCCGGCTCCTCGTTCTTCGGCGGCTCGTCCTTCCGCCGGTCCTCCCCCAGCGAGCGGAGGAAGTCCGGGTTGTCGTCCGGCGCCACCCACCGGCCCCGTCCCGCGCGGCGCCCACCGCCGCCGACGCCGCCGCCCGCCGACGCCTCGCCGCCGGCGATCACGGGCCGGCCGCGCGGCCGGCCGCCGACGAGCCACGCCAGCGGGCCGAAGAGCACCGAGCCGAAGAGCACGATGATCGCCACCCACACCAGCTTGGGCAGGTTCCGTACTTCCTTCTCCGGGGTGTTCAGGCAGTCGATGAACGCATAGATCCACACCGCCAGGACCAGGAGAAACGGCAGATACCTGAGCATGTGGGGCCCTTCGACGTGCGGTGGGTGCGGCAGTGCGGCGTCCCCGCGCCGGGGTGCGGTGCGGTTCTCGTACGGACACCGCGGTGCGTCCAGGGTAATCCGTAGCGGCGACACCGCCGCCGCGCCGCCCACACCCGGTCCCACACCCCGTCCCGCACCCCTTCGCGGATCGCGCACGGCGCCTGGCGGATACTGGGGCGCATGGCTTACGACGATCTCCGCTCGTTGCTGCGGGCCCTGGAGCGCGACGGCGACCTCAAGCGCATCAAGGCCGAGGTCGATCCGTACCTCGAAGTCGGCGAGATCACCGACCGGGTGAACAAGTCCGGCGGCCCCGCGCTGCTCTTCGAGAACGTCAAGGGCTCCGCGATGCCGCTCGCCATGAACGTCTACGGCACCGACCGCCGGCTCCTCAAGGCCCTCGGCCTCGACTCGTACGCCGAGATCGGCGAGCGCATCGGCGGGCTGCTCAAGCCGGAGCTGCCGCAGGGCTTCACGGGCGTACGCGAGGCGTTCGGCAAGCTCGGCTCGATGGCGCACGTGCCGCCGCGCAAGGCCAAGGACGGGCCCGTGCAGGAGGTCGTCCGCCAGGGCGACGACGTCGACCTCGACACGATCCCCGCGCTCTTCACCTGGCCGCAGGACGGCGGGTCCTTCTACAACCTCGGCCTCACCCACACCAAGGACCCCGAGACCGGCGTCCGCAACCTCGGCCTCTACCGGCTGCAGCGCCACGACCGCCGCACCATCGGCATGCACTGGCAGATCCACAAGGACAGCCGCAACCACTACCAGGTCGCCGCCCGGCGCGGCGAGAAGCTGCCCGTCGCCATCGCCTTCGGCTGCCCGCCGGCCGTGACCTACGCGGCGAGCGCGCCGCTGCCCGGCGACATGGACGAGTACATGCTCGCCGGCTTCATCGGCGGCAAGCGCGTCGAGATGGTCGACTGCAAGACCGTGCCGCTCCAGGTCCCCGCGCACGCCGAGGTGGTGCTCGAAGGCTGGCTGGAGCCCGGCAGGGAGCTGCCCGAGGGCCCGTTCGGCGACCACACCGGCTTCTACACCCCGCAGGAGATGTTCCCGGCCCTGACGATCGACGCGGTGACGATGCGCCGCCGCCCCCTGCTGCAGTCGATCGTCGTCGGCCGCCCGCCGACCGAGGACGGCCCGCTGGGGCGGGCCACCGAGCGGTTCTTCCTGCCGCTGCTGAAGGTGATCGTGCCGGACATCGTGGACTACCACCTGCCCGAGGCGGGCGGCTTCCACAACTGCGCGATCGTCTCGATCGACAAGAAGTACCCGAAGCACGCGCAGAAGGTGATGTCCGCGATCTGGGGCGCGCACATGATGTCGCTGACCAAGCTGATCATCGTGGTCGACGCCGACTGCGACGTGCACAACCTGCACGAGGTCGCCTGGCGGGCGCTGGGCAACACCGACTACACCCGCGACCTGTCCGTCGTCGAGGGCCCGGTCGACCACCTCGACCACGCCTCCTACCAGCAGTTCTGGGGCGGCAAGGCGGGCATCGACGCCACCGCGAAGCTGCCCGAGGAGGGCTACACGCGCGGCTGGCCGGAGATGGTCGTCTCCGACCCGGACACGGCGGCGAGGGTCGACGCGCGGTGGCGGGAGTACGGCCTGTGACGGCCGCCGGCCGTGTCGTGGGGCCGGGGCCGGCCCCGGCCGGCAGCGGGGTGCGGGCGTTTCTGCGGCTGGTGATGATCGAGCACTCGGTCTTCGCGCTGCCGTTCGCGTACATCGCCGCGCTGACCGCCATGCTGCTCGACGGCGACGGCGGGATCGCGTGGGGGACGCTGCTCCTCGTGACCGTCGCGATGGTGGCGCTGCGCACGTTCGCGATGGCCGCCAACCGGATCATCGACCGCGAGATCGACGGCCGCAACCCCCGCACCGCGCACCGCGAACTGGTCACCGGCGCGGTCTCGGTGCGCTCGGCGTGGCGGGGCGCGCTGATCGCCCTCGCGGTCTTCCTCGGTGCCGCCGCCCTGCTGAACCCGCTGTGCCTGATGCTGGCGCCGGTGGCGGCGGTGCCGATGGTGGTCTACCCGTACGGCAAGCGGTTCACGACGTACCCGCACGCGATCCTCGGGCTCGCCCAGGCGATCGGGCCGATCGGCGCGTGGCTGGCGGTCACGGGGGAGTGGTCGTGGGACGCGGTGCTGCTCGGGCTGGCGGTGGGCGTGTGGATCGGCGGCTTCGACCTGATCTACGCCTGCCAGGACGTCGACAGCGACCGCGCCGAGGGCATCCGCTCGGTCCCGGCCCGCTTCGGCGTGGCCGGAGCGCTGTACGGGGCGCGGGCGGCGCACGTCGTGACGATGGGGCTGTTCGTCTGGTACGCGCTGGCGACGGACGCGGGTGCGCTGTTCTGGGTCGGGCTCGCGGTGGTCGCGGGGGTGTTCGCGTACGAGCACAGCATCGTGCGCCCGGGCGACCTGAGCCGGCTGAACCGGGCGTTCTTCACGCTGAACGGCGTGATCGGGATCGTCCTCTTCTGCTGCGCGGCGGCGGACCTGTTCGTACGGGACCTGGCCGTGTGACCGCCGCGGCGGTCACCCCGCCGTACGGCCGAGGTGGAGCACCAACACGGTGACTCTTCCGTCGTCGATCCGGTAGATCGCCCGGTAGCGGCCGACCCGAAGGCGACGTTTGTCGCTGCCCCAGGGCGTGGAGTTCTTCGGGCGCTGCTCCGTGGCGAGCGCGTCGACGGCGTCGAAGAGTGCCCGTAGTCCGGCGGGGTCGTCGTCGAGGAAGCCTGCGGCGGCGTTCAGGGCGTCGGTCTCCCAGACGACCTCGTGGCTCACGTGTCGAATCCCAGCCGCCTGCGCGCCTCGTCGTGCGACACGTAGGTGTCCTCGCCGCGGGCCTTGCGGGCCTCGTACTGTGCGACGGCGAGGGCGTCTTCGAGGTCCTCGATGTCCGCTATGGCGACGATCATGGCGGCGGGTTCGCCGTGGTCGGTGATGACGGTGCGCTCCCGGCCGAGAGCGGCACGGCGGACGAGCGCGCCGAACTGGCTGCGCGCTTGCGCGATGGGCAGCGTTTCGGTCATGCATCAACTGTACAGAACATGACTCCCGTGTCTCGGCTCAGGGCCTGGAGAACGGGAGTGCCAGGGGGCGGGGGTACGACCACAGCACGCCGTTCTTCGCCCGCCTGCAGCCGACGATCGCGAACGCGAGGGACGTCACCAGATACAGCCCCCAGGCGGTCATCGGCACCGCCGGCACCCACTCCGGCCAGCCCTGCTCCTCCGCCATGTAGATGCTCCCGGCCAGCAGCGCGCCGAAGGCCACGGACGCGACGACCTGGGTGATGCCCCAGTTCAGGCCCTCGGTGCCATGGTGCCGGACGAAGGGGTCCGTGGCCTTGCCGCGGATGTTCAGCGGCCCGATCCAGGAGAGCAGGAAGCCGACGCAGCAGGCGCCGGTGCCGGCGACGAAGATGAGCAGCGCGGACAGGTGCGCCCACATCGCCGAGTCGGGCGGCGGCTTCCCGGGCGGGCCCTGCGGGTAGAGCTGTGGCGGGTGCGGGGCGCCGGGGGCCGGGGGCGGGTACGGCACGGGGGCGCCGGGCGGGGCGTACGGGCCGGGTCCGGCCTGCGGTGCGTACGGGCCGGGGGCGCCCGGCGGCGGCGCGTGGGGCGGCTGGCCGGGCGGGGGCGCGGCCGGCGGCGGCTGCGGCCGGCCGGACGGCTGCGCTTGGCCGGACGGTGGCTGGCCGGGCTGCGGCTGCGGCCCGTCCGGCGGCGGCGCGGCCGCACGCTCGTCGCCCTGCTCCTGCTCGCTCACGCGCCCGTCCCCCCGGGTGGTCGTCCCTCCGTGCCGTTACGGCTGCAGACCCTAACCCGCCCGCAGAGCCCCCCGCCTGCGGTCGCTGAAATAGAACGCCGCCAGCACGCCGCCCAGCAGCCCGAAGAGGTGGCCCTGCCAGGAGATCGACTGCTCCACCACCTCGTCCGTCGGCAGCACGCCCCACAGCATGGAGCCGTACACCACGGCGACGCCCACGCCGACCAGCACGTCCGACACCCGCCGGTCGACGAAGCCGCGCACCGCCACGTAGCCGAAGAGCCCGAACACGACGCCCGACGCCCCCGCCGTGGCCGTGTTCGCGGGGGCGATCAGCCACACCCCGAGCCCGCTCACCAGCATGATCACGGCGACCACGCCCACGAACCGGCTGATCCCGCGCATCGCCGCCAGGAAGCCCAGGACCAGCAGCGGCACCGTGTTCGCCGAGAGGTGGTCCCATCCGAAGTGCATGAACGCCGACGGGATCACGTCCCGCAGCTCGCCGGCGTCGCGCGGGGTGATCGCGTACGTGTCCAGCCTGTTGTCGCTGATCTGGTCGACCGCCTCCAGCACCCACAGCAGCGCCACCCACGTGACCATCACCACCCCGGCGCGCATCACGTATATCCGACCCCGCGGCGGCCGCGTCCTTGCCGGCTGTGCGGCGGGGGTGCCGCGCTCGTAAGGTTCGTACATCACCCGAGCCCCCTCCGGACCAGTGTGTCCTCCCAGGGGAAACGCAGGCGGCCCGCGCCGTGGTTCCCGGCGCCGGATAGGCTCGCTGCGTGGAGCCGCCTCACCAGACGCCGTACGAGGAGCCGGACAGGGAGCCGGACGCGTGGCCGCGCGAGGGGCCGGGCACCCGGCCGGACGCCCGGCCCGACGCCCCGCCGTACGCCGACGGGCCCGCCCGCGGCCGGCGCCGGCCCTGGGTCGTCGGCGTCTCCGGCGCCTCCGGCACCCCGTACGCCGCCGCCGTGCTGCGCGCGCTGCTGCAGGCCGGGGAGGCCGTCGACCTCGTCGTCAGCCGGGCGGCGCGGCTGACGGTGCTGGACGAGACGGGCGGCCCGTTCCGCGACGCGCACTGGCGCGCGGACCTGGGGCGCTGGCTCGCCGCCGGCGCGGACGGCCGGCCCGACGCGTTCGGTATTACCGAGATGGACCTGTCCGACGTGCGGTACTGGGCGGCCGGTGACCTGGCGGGCGGGCCGTCCTCCGGCTCGTACGCCGCGAAGGGCATGATCGTCGTACCGGCGTCGACGGCGGCGGTGGCCGGCATCGCCCTCGGGCTCTCCAAGGACCTGCTCCAGCGCGCCGCGAGCGTGACGCTGAAGGAGGGCCGGCCGCTGGTCGTCGTCGTACGGGAGACGCCGCTGCCCGGGCCGACGCTGCGGCAGATGGTCGCGCTCGACGAGGCGGGCGCCGCGGTGCTCCCGGCCGCCCCCGCCTTCTACGCCGGGGCCACCGGCATCCAGGACCTCGTGGACTTCGTCGCCGGGCGCGCCCTCGACTCCGCGGGCGTGCCGCACAAGCTCTACCGCAGATGGGAAGGGGAGCTGGGGCGCTCCCGCTGACACAGCAGGCACGAGCAGCACGGAAGGCTTGAGATCACACATGGACGCCGTCGACAGACAGCTCATCCAGGCCCTGCGCGAGAACGGCCGGGCCTCGTACGCCGAGCTGGGCCGGCTCGTCGGGCTCTCGGGCCCCAGTGTCACGGACCGGATCAACCGCCTGGAGACCGCCGGGGTCATCACCGGCTACCGCGCCACGGTCGACGCCGCCCAGCTCGGCCAGGGCGTCACGGCGCTCATCGGGATCTCGCTCGCGGAGGCCGTGGACCACGACGACGTCGCGGACCGGCTGCGGGACCAGCCGGAGATCGAGGACTGCTTCTTCATCGCCGGGGAGGCGTCGTTCATGCTCAAGGTGCGGGCGCCGGACGTGGACGGGCTGGGGAAGACGGTCCGGCGGCTGTCGCGCATCAAGGGGATCTCGCACACGGACACGACGGTGGTGCTGTCCACGATGTGGGAGAGCAGGGTGGGCGAGATCGCGGAGGAGTAGGCCGCGTAGGCTCGGATGCGCGCAGATGCGCAGGAAAGTGACGTACGAGATGTGACGCAGGGCTGGGAGGCGGCGCGTGGACGCAGGGCTCAGGCGGGAGCTGGCGGAGAAGGCGCGCGGGGGCGTGCGGCTGAGCCGGGAGGACGGCGTCGCGCTGTACGGGAGCGGTGACCTCGCGTGGCTCGGCGGCCTCGCGCACGAGGCGCGGGTGCGGCGGCACGGGGAGCGCGGGTATTTCCCGACGGGCGCGGGCGCGGGCGCGGGTGCGGGCGCGGGCGCGGCGGGCCCGGCGGAGGCGGACGCGGCGGCCGGAGACGCGGTGGCGGCGGTGGCCGTGACGTACGGCGCGGAGCCGGCGGAGCCGGGCGCGGAGCCGGCGGACCGGGTCGCCCGCCGGGTCGTCGACGCCCTCCTGGCGGTGCGCGACCGGCAGGACGCCGGCGCCGGGCTGCTGGCCGTCGCGCCGCTGGCGGCGGGGCGGGCCACGGGCGCGGAGGTGCTGAAGACGTTCGCGGTGGCGCGGCTGCTGCTGGACAACGTCCCGCACGTACGGGCCGCGTGGCCGGCGTACGGCACGCAGACCGCGCAGCTCGCGCTGCAGCACGGCGCGGACGACTTCGCGCCGGCACCGGGCGCGGCCGACCCCGGCACGCTCCCCGCCGGCGAACTCGTGGAGCTGGTCCAGGACGCGGGGCTGCTCCCCGTGGAGCGCGACGCGCGCTACGCGGTCGTACGCGAGCACGAGGGCCCGGACCCGGAGCGGCGCGAGACGCCGCAGCCCATGCGCTTCTGAGGACGACATGACCCTGTACTACGAGCTGGACCCCGCGGTCACCCCTGCCCTGCGGGACGGCATATGCGCGCTCTGGGCCGACGTCAGCAACGCGGGCGGCGCCGTGGGCTTCGTCCCCCCGGTGACGGCCGCGGACATCCGCCCGGAGCTGCGGGGGCACCTCGCGGCCATGGCGGAGGGCCGTACCCGCCTGATCGCCGGGCTGGACGCCGGGGGCCGCCCGGCCGCCACCGCCTTCCTGACGCTCAACACGCACCGGCTGATGCGGCACTGGTGCTGGCTCTACACCGTGATGGTCCACCCCGGCCGCCAGGGCACCGGCGAGGGCCGCCGCCTGATGTCCGCCGCGGCGGACGCGGTGCGCGGGATGCCGGGGATGCGGGGGATCCGGCTGACGTGCCGCGGCGGGACGGGGGTCGACAGGTTCTACGCGTCGTGCGGCTACAAGGAGGTCGGCCGCGTACCGGACGCGATACGGGTCGCGGAAGACGACTACCGCGACGACATCACGATGTGGCTGGCGCTGCATACTTGATAGGCGCCACGCGCCGCCCGCGCACCCACGCGCACCCGCACGCACCGCACTGACCGACGGAGCAGAGAGCAGAGAGAAGTTGTCAGCCGTGACCCCCAAGCCGAACCCCGCCGTCCGTTACACCGCCATGCGCCTCGGTGTCTTCGCCGCGTCGTTCGTGATCCTGGCCGTCCTGGTCCGGATCGGCGTGCTCCCGGCGGGGCTGGGGGACTCGAACTACCTGTGGGTCATGCTGCTCGCCATCGTCGTCTCCGCGCCGCTGAGCTTCGTGCTGCTGCGCGGCCAGCGGGCGCAGATGTCGGAGCAGATCGTGGGCCGGGTGCAGAAGTCGAAGGAGCGGCTGGCCGCGAACCGCAGCAGCGAGGACGAGGTGGACGACGAGGCGCGCGGCTCGGCCTCGTAGCGAGGGCTGAGGGGTGAGGGGTGAGGGTCGTCACCCCCAAAGCCACACTATGGGAATGTCAAAGCAGGAGTGTTAGTCTTCCCGTCATGACGACGACGGCAGCTGCGTTTCGCACGCCCACGAGCCCTCTGCTCGTGGCGCGCCTGCACGTCGATCTCTGCCGCTGCCTCTCCGCGGCATGTCAGAGCAGCTAGTCCCCGCACTCTGACGGTCACCCCACACATTCCCCGGTAGCAGCCGCGCGCCCGCTTCCCCCTGTCCCGCCCCCTGCGGGCGGACACGGCCCGGCGCGGCGCGCCCCGTCACGAAAGACGACCGTGTCCACACACACCCCTGCCTCCACCGCTCAGCCGCGCAGCGGCTTCCGGATACCCAAGGTGCCCTTCTGGGCCCAGATCCTCGCCGGCCTCGTCCTCGGCGTGCTCCTCGGCTGGGCCGCCCGCACCGGCGACGTCGCCTGGCTGAAGGACACCCTGGAACAGATCGGCACCATCTTCGTCCAGCTGCTGAAGCTGGCGGTCGCGCCCCTGGTGTTCTTCGCCATCCTGGTGTCGATCACCAACCTCCGCAACGTCAACAACGCGGCCCGCCTCGCGACCCGCACCCTGCTGTGGTTCTTCGCCACCTCGCTGATCGCGGTCGCCATCGGCCTGACCATCGGCCTGATCACCAACCCCGGCGCCGGCACCGGCCTCACCCCCAAGGACGGCACCGCCCCCGAGAGCAGCGGCTCGTGGATCGACTTCCTCACCGGAATCGTCCCGACCGACATCATTACGCCCTTCACCGAACTGCAGGTCCTGCAGATCGTCTTCATGGCCGCCGCCCTCGGCGTCGCCGCGCTGAAGCTCGGCGAGAAGGCCCAGCCCGTCATCGCGCTCAGCGAGACCATCCTGGAGCTGCTGCAGAAGGCCCTGTGGTGGGTCATCCGCCTCGCCCCCATCGGCACCGTCGGCCTCATCGGCTTCGCGATCGCCGACTACGGCTGGAACCTGATCAGCAAGTACGCGACCTTCACCGCCGACGTCTACATCGGCTGCGCCCTGGTCCTCTTCGGCGTCTACCCCCTGCTGCTCGCCACCGTCGCCAAGGTCAACCCGCTGCAGTTCTTCCGCGGCGCCTGGCCCGCGATCCAGCTGGCCTTCGTCTCCCGCTCCTCGGTCGGCACCATGCCGGTCACCAAGAAGGTCACCGAACGCCTCGGCGTCCCGCAGGAGTACACCTCCTTCGCGGTCCCCTTCGGCGCGACGACGAAGATGGACGGCTGCGCCGCGATCTACCCGGCCCTGGCGGCCATCTTCATCGCCGAGATCTTCGACGTGACCCTGGGCCTCCAGGACTACATCCTGATCGCCTTCGTCTCGGTCATCGGCTCCGCCGCCACCGCAGGCCTCACGGGCGCCACGATCATGACCACCCTGACCCTCTCCACCCTGGGCCTCCCCCTGGAGGGCGTGGGCCTGCTCCTGGCGATCGACCCGATCCTGGACATGATCCGCACCGCGACGAACGTTGCTGGACAATCAGTATGCACGTTGATAGTCGCCGCGCAGGAGGGAATCCTCGACCGCGACAAGTACAACTCTGCAACGAGCTTCGACATCAACGACGTTGACGTCGACTCGATCGACTCGCTCGACTCCGATGACCGGAAGGTGCCAGTCACAGCCGCCGTCTGACGCCCGTACGTCGGCACGTGGTGCCCGTACTCCCCGTGTGGCTGGGGGGTGCGGGCACCACGTATGTGCGGCCTCGTCAGGGATGCCTCCGGCTGGGTACGGTCTGAGTCGTGTCCGGCGTTCGTCGGGTTGGTCACCCGTAGTGCGTGCGCCGGTGGATCGCGCACGACTAGGGGAGCTGGTTCCGGCATGGCGTCTGACGCTGCTCGGTCATCAGAAGAGGGGTTCACGTCGGCACGGGCGGCGCGGGTGATGGCCGCCGCGTGCCGGACCGCCGGCCTGAGCGACACGGGCGCGGAGTTAATCCGCTTCGGCGAGAACGCCTTGTTCCGGCTTGCCTCCGCCCCGGTCGTCGTCAGGATCGCCCGCGGCCCGGAGTGGCTGTCGACGGCACGCAAAGAGGTAGCGGTGTCGCGCTGGCTGGCCGCTGAGGGCTTCCCGGCCGCTCGGGTGCTCGAAGACCTGGACCAGCCGCTCTCGATCGACGGCCACCCGGTCACCTTCTGGCACCTGATCGAGGAGGGCGACCGCAAGGCCACCTACGGCGAGTTGGGTACGGCCCTACGGGGCATCCACGCCCTGACGCTCCCCGCCGGCCTGGAGCTGCCGCCCTTCGAGCCCTTCGACAAGTGGGAGCTGCGCCTTGAGAGCGCACCGATCCCGGAGGACGACAAGGCGTTCCTGCGGAAGAGGCAACGGGAGCTACAGGACAAGTACGCAGAGCTGAGCTTCGAGACGCCCAAGGGCCCGGTCCACGGGGACGCCCATGTGCAGAACCTCATGGTGAACAAGCAGGGCGAAGTGATCCTCATAGACTTCGAGGGCTTCTGCTTCGACCACCCGGAGTGGGACCTCATGGTCACGGCAGTAGAACACCACAGCATCGGCTGGCAAACGGACACCCAGTACGCGGACTTCGTATCTGCGTACGGCCGAGACCTGTACGAGTGGCCTGGCTACTCGACGCTGCGCGGTATCCAAGAGTTCGGCATGACGACGTGGCTCATGCAGAACGTAAACGAGAGCAATGGGATTGCAGAAGAATACCGACGCCGGGTTACGGCACTACGGCACGACGATGCGCCACGCGATTGGCGTCCCTGGTGAGCCTCATATGAAGTGACGAGCATCCGAGAAAAGTTAATAGCCTCTACTTCCCTCTGTGTACAGAATGGGCGGATAATTTGCAGTGAGTGACACTGAGGGGAGACTAGGATGATTCATCGATGAGCCGGAACGGCCCTTCATTAGGTGACATAGAGGGCCGCTCGTAATTTCTCACGTCAGCACCTCAGAGGGATCGTGACCGCATCAAACCTTATAATCGGCTGGATTGCGCCCCTGCTTCTTGCTATGTTGCCAGTCTGGAACTGGTACGTTCGGCGTTACTTATCGACGCGTGCTGATGAAAGAGCACAAGGGTTCATCAATGCCGCCCGGCGAGCCATCAATCCTGTTGTTGGTTCTTTCAGTCCCGAGTCGGAAAGTCCTGTTCTCATACTCGTACGCCGATGGCACCTGGCTTCTGTCATGGCCCGCCCTGGCTACCTAATGATGGCCGCAGTGTTGCTCTATCTTGGCGCATCCGCGGTGTCGGCTCCGCTACCTCCAGAGCGCTCATTCAGAGACAGTCTAGATCACCTGGTAGATGGAATTCCATCTCTGTCAGAATTTGCCCGGGCGGCCTTTATGCTCACATATGTCGCTCTTCTCTTGCAGGCTGCGAGTATAGCAGGAGAAATTGCAATTAGATCTTCTTCCATCTCTGACTGGAAACCGCCCAGGCGTCAAGTCTCCCACCGTGATGCATCCACGTATTGGCCCGCCGTCTTCCTGCTTCAGCAGGCGGCCCGCTGTGGAAAGCTGTACCAGCAGTACATCGACCAAGGTCCCGTGGACCTACCCCGCATGTCCCTCCGTGGCGTCGAGAAGATCGTGCGCCGAGCCTGGCGTACTCGCCAGTCGGCCCTGCCCCCCAGGTGGCGTCAGAAGGAACTCCGCGATCACGCTGCCGAAGTGATCGGAGCTCTCCGCTTCCAAGAGGCGAGGCAGGAGAGCAATCCAGGCGAAGCACTCAAGAACCTGACCCGAATGCTTGTTATGATTGCCGAACGCTATGCCCAGGGTCGTACCGTGGAACTCCTTGACGGCAGAGATCTGAAATCGGGAGATCCTAAATACGACTATCCACTGATTCGTCTCCTTGTCTCCGGGGTACTCGTGCTCGGAGCGCTTGCTGTCGGCGTGTGGGCAGGTGTATCAGATGTCATGTTGATTGCTGCAGGGGCATTCGCCGCGGCAATCGTGGTGGCATTCGTCTATCGGGCTCCGGTGCCCGGCAGAAACTTCATCATGGACCTGTTCACGCGTCCCTAAGTCCGGCGGTGAAGTCGCACAGTCGCTAGTCGCCGATGCTAGTCCTCATCCATGCGAGCTACCGCTGCACGCACTTGCTCGTTGAAGTTGGCAACGGCGCGATTACCGGTGTACCTGTTTACATCTCGCTGGAAGTCGTTGACGTAGCGCTGGAATCGGGTGGACTGCAGGCTGTCTCCGGCATCCACCGCGAGGCTGGCCGTATCTATAGCGGCCTCAAGCTCGTTGTTGATCAATTGGCTCTTGGCCAGGACCATGCGGCAGAAGCCGAGGGTGCGGGCGTACTTGGGGTCCGTATCGTCCACGGCGCGTTGGGCGTGTTCGATGGCTTCGCGGCGCTGCTTGAGATCGCGGAAGCAGTGGCAGAACTCGCCCATCAGCTCGGCGGAGTCGAAGTAGCCCAGCCACTCGGGGTCTTCGGCGGTGTCGGCTCGTTCGAAGTAGCGCTCCGCTTCGTTCATCGCGCGGCCGGCGCCGATGGCGTCTCCGGCGTTGGAGCATGCGCGGGCTTCCATGGCTGCGAAGAGGGCCATGGCGCGGGGTGTGGACTTGCCTCTTCCGCCCTCGACGGCGGCGCGGCCTAACTGGATGGCTTGGGCGTGGTTGCCGAGATAGTTCGCCTGGTGGCTGAGGTTGGACAGGATGCGGGCACCGAACATGCGGTCGCCGGTTACCTGGGTCAGGCGGAGTGTGCCGGTCAGGTAGCGATGCGAGAGGCGGTGATTCCCCGTGTCGTAGGCGGTCCAGGCGAGAAGCTGGGAGATCTCCGCGGCGGCGCTGAAGAGCGCTGTGCCTACCTTCTCGCTGTAGCTGGCGCTGAGCAGGGGGAGGACTTCGTGGCGGAAGTAGTGGCGTAACGCCTTGTGGCCGTGGCCGCCGCCGTAGAGGAAGTCCAGTTGCATGAACATGTCCGCGGCCGTGCGGACGGCGCGTACGTCGCGCATGCCGACACGCTGAGAAGCCGGGCGGTCCGGCTGGAGACCGTCAGGGCGGGAGACCATCCACGACAGGACGGCTGCACTGGTATCGGAGTCGGGCACGATGAGCTTGCTCGGGGTGTCGGCCCGTTCCTCGGTGGTCTCTTCGAGCATCGCCAGGGCGTCGGCGAATGTCTCCGGGTAGCCCGACGTCGCCGGCGCTGCCGCTTCGTACGGGTCCGGGAAACCGAGATCCCTGGGGGTGAGCCGCCGTCGGAGCTTGTTGCTCAGGACGTGTGCCATGGTGGAGGCCGTCTTGGGCTGGATACCGGCGCCATCGCGCCACCGCTGCACGGCGATGTGCGTCGTGCCGAGGTTGTCCCCGCGCTGCGCTGCGTGGTCTCGCATGCGCTTGGCCAGGCCCTTGTTCGAGACGCCGGCTTCGTTCATGACGGCGATCAACTGCGCGTTCGGCTCTCGGTTCATGCTCCCCTGCCCTAACCCGAGAATGACGGCAAGTGGTGATGTTGTCACAGATCGTAGGGCGATGGGGGTTCATCGGTGAACCCCCTCTCTGGTCCCGGTGTTCACGTGAACCCCCCGGTGAACGCTCCCGATTTGACGGCCGGGGCCGTTCACTGGGCGATGTTCGAGGAACCGAGAAGATCGCGGATAACCGGAGGACGCCATGGAGTGCGGGCCGATTGGTCGGATCGATGAGGTTCCATCGGCGGCTGTCGAGCAAGCTGCGGCCCTTGCCCCGCCGGTGGAGCAGTTCCGGGGGCTCACCCTGCACGCGGAAGCATCCGATTCCCTGCGCGCGGCGCGGAAGCTGGTCACGTCGGCGCTGGACGACTGGGGTCTGTCCTGGCTTGCTGATGACGCGGAGCTGGTGATCGGGGAACTGGTCGGGAACGTCGTCAACCACGCTGTTCCCGACGCGCGGCGCGCGCGGCCCGGCGGCTCCCGGCGTATCGACGTCACGCTGCGGAAGTGGCCCTCTGTGCTGCTCGTCGGGGTGGCAGATGAAGACTCCGAGCCGCCGTGTGTACCGGGCGGGGAGCTGTTCTCGCCGGAGCTGGCGGGTGACTTCGTGGAGGTCCTGCTGCCGACTCACGGCCGTGGCCTGTCGATCGTTCAACAGTTGTCGGACGCGCTGTGGTGGGTGCCGGAGGCTGAGGGCGGTAAGACCGTGTGCTGCCGGTTCGACCTCGACGGCAAGCCCCACAGCAACGCGCCGTAGTCGCCGGTCCGTCGTCCATGGACGCCCTTCCCAGCGATCGGGAGGAGGACGGCAGACCGGTCCGGCCGGGGACTGACCCTCTCCGGCCAGGGGTGCGGCGCTCAGGCGCCCGCTGGCTCCCAACGCGGAAATGGGGCCGCACCCCACCAACTTCAGACCGAGACCGGGCCACCCAACAGCCCTAGGAAGCGAAGGGTGGCCCGGCTGGGGACGCGACGGTCCCCGGTGCCAGATGGTACCGGGGCCGTCGCTCTGCGTTTTTGCTCTGGGCCAAGGAAGTTGACGATCCGTTACATAGATCGGGACAGAGGTGGATCGTGTCCGGAGCTGGTGAGGACTGGCTGAACGACGGGTTGGACGTCTTCGCGCTCGATGCCGGGCTGTGGAACTCCAGCGTCGACTACGTGGCGGGCTGGCGTGAGGCAAGCCGGGCCGCGGACCGGCTGAACCGGGCGTTGCTGGCTGCCGGAGTGGAGCTGTCCCGGGTGCGGGCGGTGGCCGACGCCAATCAGGACGGGCGCGGTGTGGTGCGGCTGGCGGGCTGGCCGGCCGCGGTGGACCAGCTCGCCGTGCTCCTGGAGGACGCGGCCGGTGAGGGGGGCGGTGGGTCGTGATGCGGTTCGGTGGTGGTGTGTCCGGTCAGGGTGTGCGTCGTCGGCTGGAGAGGGTTTGGGCTGTAGCTGCCATGGGGCGAGAGAGCAGGGGGCCTTACGCTGGCCGGGCGAATCGGGCAGGTACCTGGCCTGCCCGTTGTTGTGCCCGATTGGCCCCCTGCTCTTCGAGGCTCGCCCCATGGGAGCTGCCTAAAGCCTCGGAAGCCGACGACCCTCAACCCCGCGCACTCCGGCAGACCTCGGACGGTCAGATTCCCTCGTCCTCCGGTGCGCTGCGGGGTGGGGCGCTGGCCGTCCGGCCGGGACCGGCGGGCACGCCGCACGCCCGGCCGGGGCGGCACGGGCGCCCGGCGCGCCGCAGGCGCGCCCTTGAGGAAGTAGAGAAAGTTTCGACCGATCCCCGGTCCTCAGGCGTTGCCGCTGCTGCGGGTGGCTGCTGCTTTGTCGGCGGTGATCCGGTAGGCGAGTTGGGCGCGGTCGGCGCCGGTGCGGAGTTCTTCGAGAACAAGGGGCTGGTCGTCGGTGCCGTGGGTGATGCGGGTCAGG
>AZWL01000007.1 GCA_000514715.1 Streptomyces sp. CNH099
GCCGAGCGAGCACGAGCGGATCAAGTCGATGACCGCGATCGCGCTCAAGGCCGAGGAGGTCGGCCTCGACGTCTTCGCCACCGGCGAGCACCACAACCCCCCCTTCGTCCCCTCCTCCCCCACCACCATGCTCGGCTGGATCGCCGCCCGCACCACACGGCTGATCCTCTCCACCTCCACCACACTGATCACCACCAACGACCCGGTGAAGATCGCCGAAGACTTCGCCATGCTCCAACACCTGGCCGACGGCCGCGTAGACGTCATGACAGGCCGCGGCAACACCGGACCCGTCTACCCCTGGTTCGGCCAGGACATCCGCCAGGGCATCCCCCTGGCCATCGAAAACTACGCCCTCCTCCACCGCCTCTGGCGCGAAGACGTCATCGACTGGGAAGGCCGCTTCCGCACCCCCCTGCAAGGCTTCACCTCCACCCCCCGCCCCCTGAACGACGTACCCCCCTTCGTCTGGCACGGCTCCATCCGCTCCCCCGAAATCGCCGAACAAGCCGCCTACTACGGCGACGGCTTCTTCGCCAACAACATCTTCTGGCCCAAAGAACACTTCCAACGCCTCATCGACCTCTACCGCACCCGCTACGCCCACTACCGCCACGGCACCCCCGAACAAGCCATCGTCGGCCTCGGCGGACACATCTACATGCGCAAAAACTCCCAGGACGCCGTACGCGAATTCCGCCCCTACTTCGACCGCTCGCCGATCATGGGCGGCGGGCCGTCGCTGGAGCAGTACATGGACGAGACGCCGCTGACCGTGGGCAGCCCCCAGCAGGTCATCGACAAGACCCTGACCTTCCGCGAGCACTTCGGCGACTACCAGCGCCAATTGTTCAACGTGGACGGCGTGGGCGTGCCGCTGAAGACCGTGCTGGAGCAGCTCGACATCCTCGGCGAGGAGGTGCTGCCCGTCCTGCGCGCGGAGTTCGCGAAGGGCCGCCCGGCCGGCGTACCCGACGCCCCCACCCACGCCTCGCTGGTCGCCGCCCGCGACGCCGAGCGGGCGGCCGCCGCCGGGACGAGCGCCTGAGACCGCCCGAGAACGCCCGCGACCGCCTCCGACGCCTCCGACCGCTTGCGACAGAAGGACCTGCCTCGTGAAGACACCCGTACCCGACTACCTGGACGAAGTGCTCGACAGCCTGCGCGGCGACACCGGCGGGGCCAACGCCGACTACATCCCCGAACTCGCCGCAGCCGATCCCGAACGGTTCGGCATGGCGCTGACCACGACGCTCGGCCGCACGTACGCCGCCGGCGACGCCGACACCGAGTTCACCATCCAGTCGATCTCCAAGCCGTTCGCCTACGCGGCCGCTCTCATCGACCGCGGCCACGACCGCGTCCTGGAGGCCGTCGGAGTCGAGCCGTCCGGCGAGGCGTTCAACGAACTCTCCCTCGAAGGTGAGACCCACCGGCCCAAGAATCCCATGATCAACGCCGGGGCCATCACCACGCACGCCCTCCTGGCCGGCGCGGGGGCCGGTCAGGACGCCCGCGTCGAGCGCGCCGTGACGTTCTTCTCCCGCCTCGCGGGCCGGGACCTGCGGGTCGACGAGCGGGTGTGCGCCTCAGAACTCGCCTCCGCGCACCGCAACCTCGCCCTCGCCTACATGCTGCGCACCTACGGCATCCTCGACGACGACGTGCCCTCCGTCATCGAGGGGTACACACGCCAGTGCGCGATCCTGGTCAGCGTCCGGGACCTCTCCGTGATGGCCGCGACGCTCGCCGCCGGCGGCATCCAGCCCGTCACCGGCGAACGGGTCATGGACCCCGCCGTCGCCCGGCACGTCATGGCCGTGATGGCCGCGGCCGGGATGTACGACGCGGCCGGCGACTGGCTCACCCGCGTGGGCATCCCCGCCAAGAGCGGCGTCGCCGGGGGCATCGTCGGCGTCCTGCCCGACCTGGTGGGCATCGGGACCTTCTCCCCGCGCCTGGACTCCCACGGCAACAGCCGGCGCGGACGCCTCGTCTTCGAACGGCTCTCCCGGGACATGGGGATGCACCTGTTCTCCTCCGACCGGGGCCGGCTCGACGCCGTCGCCGTGCGCGAGTCGGGCGGGACGGTCACCTTCGCCCTCCAGGGCAACGTCCAGCTCACCGCCGCCTCGGAACTGCTGGACCTGATGGCCGGCTCGGACGGCGCGGGCGACGTGGTCCTCGACGTCACCAGGGTGCACTCCTTCTCCGACCTCGGCCGCCGCATGGCGCTCGAAGGGCTGCGCCGGCTGCGGCTGGACGGACGCCGCGTCGCCGTCCGCGACCCGGCGGGCGTGCTGCCGGACCCCGACCTGGGCGACGGCAGCTACCCGGACGCCCTGTGGCACTGATGACCGGCCCCGCCGCCGCCCGCCGGGGCGCCGCCGGGCGGGAGAAACCGCCCGGCGGCGCCGAGGTGCGGGTG
Organism: Streptomyces sp. CNH099; assembly: GCA_000514715.1. Lineage (GTDB taxonomy): Bacteria > Actinomycetota > Actinomycetes > Streptomycetales > Streptomycetaceae > Streptomyces > Streptomyces synnematoformans. The sequence continues at coordinate 2,429 of AZWL01000007.1, forward strand.
CGCTGCCCGGCCCGCTACTCCGCGTCCGGGGTGTGGTCGATGCGGTAGATCGCGGCGTCGGTGTTGGTGCTGCCGCGGCCGACGCCGCTGCCCTCGCCGAAGTCGATGACGTACAGCGAGCCGTCGGGCCCGAAAGCGGCGTCGAAGGGCTGGATCCAGCTCATGCCCTCGAACACCGGGTCGATCGACTGCAGCTCGCCGTCCTCGTACGAGAACGTCTTGAACCACTTGCGCGTCAGCTCGTAGTTGAACCACGCGCCGTCGTACGACTCGGGGAACTTCGTCGGGCTGTCGAGGTCCGGGTCGAAGTCGTACGCCGGGCCGCCCATCGGGCCGCCGCCGCCCGAGCCGAGCTGCGGGAACTCCTCGGAGGCCGCGTACGAGTACCAGACCTGCGCGGCGGTGGCCGGGGGCAGCCGGGTCCTGCCGGTGTTGTTCGGCGAGTCGTTCACCGGCGCGGCGCAGTCGAACTTCCCGCCGGAGGTGCCGGTGGCGAAGTCGTAGTCGTTGAACGGGATGTTGTCGCCGACGCAGTACGGCCAGCCCATGTTGCCGGCCTTCGAGATCAGGTTGTACTCGACGATGCCCGCCGGGCCGCGGTCCGGGTTCGCCTGGCCGGCGTCGGGCCCGTAGTCGCCGACCATCAGCGCGTCGGTCGCGGGGTCGACGGCGATGCGGAACGGGTTGCGGAAGCCCATGGCGTAGATCTCCGGGCGGGTCTTCTTCTTGCCCCTGTGGAAGAGGTTGCCCTTGGGGATCCGGTAGCCGCCGCCGTTGGTGGGCCTGATGCGCAGCACCTTGCCGCGCAGGTCGTTGGTGTTGGCGGAGGTGGCCTGGGCGTCCCAGCCGTGCCGGCCGTCGCGCTCGTCGATCGGCGCGTAGCCGTCGGACTCGAAGGGGTCGGTGTTGTCCCCGGTGGCCGCGTACAGGTTGCCCTTGCTGTCGAAGGCCAGGGAGCCGCCCATGTGCACGTTGGCGCGGCCTTCGCCGCGCCAGGTGGGGATGGACAGCAGCACCTTCTGCGAGCCGGGGTCGAGCCGGTTGCCCCTGAGGGTGAACCGGGAGATGTCGACCTTCTTCTCGGCCTGGTCGGAGTGCATCACGTACAGCCGGTTGTTCTTCGCGAAGGCCGGGTCGAGCGCGAGCCCGATCAGGCCGTCGGACTGGGTGGTGAACTCCAGCGGATAGTCGAAGTCGTACGCGGTGGTGACCTCCCGCGTCTCCTGGTCGACGATCTTCAGCTCACCGGTGCGCTGCGCCCAGATCACCCGTCCGTCCGGGGTGACGGCCAGTTCGAAGGGGTCGGCGAGGTCGGAGTCGACCAGCGCGGTGCGGGTGAACCCGGCCGCGTTGGGCGCGCTCGCGCCGGCGGCCTCGGGCGCGGGCGCGGCCACGGCGGAGGGCGTCGCCGCCAGCAGGGCCGGCAGGACGGTGAGGGCGGCGACGAGGGACAGGGGTCTGATCGGACGGCTCATGAGGCTCCCAACGGTGGAGGTGCCGCCGAAGCGGACGAGGCGTTCGGCGGCTGCGACGGGGCGGCCCGGAGGGGTGCAGGAGTTGGGGGTGGGCACAGCGTCTCCCGGGACAGAGAAGAAAGCGCTTACCTGCCGTGCATTGTCAACGTAAGCCTCATGCGGCCCGGGGTCAACGCCTTGGTACGTACCGGAAGTTACGGAGCTAGCCCGCGTGCGGGTACACGACCATCGTGCTGTTCTCTTCGTCCCAGAACAGCCCGTGGCCGGCGTAGTCGGCGAACGGGACCACCCGGTGCTTGCTCGCCTCCACCTTGCCGGTGGCGATGTCGACCACCACGTTCGTGTCCGGCGCCTGGCCGAAGGCGAGGCCGGCGTCGGTCACGCCGTTGAACACCACCGGCTTGTCGGTGTCGGTCTCCTCGAAGCAGTGCCCCGCGCCCTGCTGCATGTCGAAGACGACGTTGCCCCGGACCAGGTACCGCCCGTTCGCGGAGAGAGCGGGGTCGTCCTCGGCCTGGAAGCCGCCCAGGCCGCCCTCCGGCTCGCACTGCACCTCCGCGCGGACCGCACCGGTCGCGCTGTCCAGCGCGCCCCAGGTGATGTGGGTGGCCCCCTTCGCGCGCCACTGGGCCACCAGGACGTCCTCCAGGATCAGCGACGGGGCGGGCCGAGCGTCCGCCTCGACCTCCGCGCCCGTCCATCCGTCCGGTACCCAGAGCGCGGTGTCGGACCCGAGGCCCTCGTTCCACAGCAACGGCCCGCCGGCGGTGACGCCCTGCATCTCGGAGAGGACGCCGCACAGGTTGCACTCGCTCTCCGGCGGCTCGACCTCGTACAGGTCGTACTCCTCCGTGGCCCCGGTGGCCAGGTCGACGGTCACGAACACGTCGCCGTCCTGCTGCTTGACCATGAGCCCGCCGCCTCCGTCCGACACGAATCCTTCACCCTCCAGTTCGACGTGCCGGGCGGGCTTCACCCCCTCGCCGGAGCCCTCGGCCGGGAAGATGTCGATCGTGGTGATCTCGCTCCCCTTGCTGACCACATCGCCCTCGGTCGTGCCGGTGGCCCAGGCGACGAGGTAGTCCTTGCCGCCCGCGGTGGCCGAGAGCGACTCGTATCTCATGTCCTCGGACGGGGACCGCAGCACCTCGCTGGTCCACAGCGGGTCGCCGCTGGTCACGTCCAGGACGGTGAACTGCCTCGGCTCCGCGACGAACATGCCGACCGCGTCGGAGTGCGGCAGGGGGTGCTGCGTGGCGCGCAGGTCGGACTCCCAGCCCCGGGACGTGTCGTACAGCGCGGGCACCTTCAGCTGCGCCTCCGGCGCGCCCCCGCCCTCCCCGCCGGACGAGCCCCCGACGAACCCGCCGCCCTTGCCGCCGTCGCCGCCACCGCCGCCGTCATCGCCGCCGCAGGCGGTGAGCATCCCGGCGGCCAGCACACCGGCCAGTACACGCGTGAGCCGCATCAACTCGGTCCCTCGTCACGGATGTCGGGGTCTGGAGACGGCGCCCGGCTCCCTCGGGGACCCGGGCGCGCGCCCCGAGTATGCCAGCGCCCGCCCCGCCCCGCGCCCTCTTACGGCAACGCCGCCGCGGGCCCCGCCCCACCGGGGCCGAACCCGCCGGACGAGGACGGGCACCGGGCCCATCCGGCGGCCGGGGGCACCGGACGGCCGGGGGTGTCGAGCCAGACCCGGTGCCAGGCGATGAGTAAGTTGCGGTCCCGCATCCGAAGCCGCACCAGCCAAGCGCTGGAGGCGCTCCAGGATCGGGTCCCCCGCTACTTGGAGAACGGCCACTCCTTCGTGACCGGCACCAACAGCCCCGACTCGACCGTACGATAACGGCCACCCGCACCCGCACTCCCCGTTCGGCGACCGAACCGCCGCTATCCTCGTGATTCCGCCGTTGAATCCTTGCACGAATGGCTCCCGGCAGCCAAGGCCGCCCGATCAGTCCTGCCCCCGGCCCTTCCGGCACAGCACCATCAAGTGAGAACTGATGCCTCATGAGCGAACAGAAGTCTGATCCCGTGGAGCACGCCCTTTATCTGCGCAAGCCCTATTTCGACCTGATCGCTTTTGGTGACAAGACCGTCGAAGTACGGGTTGGCTACGCCAAGGTCCGCAAAATGACCGGCGGCGACTTGCTGCGCTTCAACTCGGGCCCAGACACCCTGCTGACCCGCATCACGGTGATCAACGAGTATCCCTCGTTCTCCGCACTGCTCGACGCCGAAGACCCGGCCGCGATCGCCGGAACCGACGAATCGCGAGAAGAGTTGATGGCCGTTATCCGTGACATCTATCCACCGGAGAAAGAAGCTCTCGGTGTCTTCGCCATCCACGTGCATCTGCTCGCCTGACGTCTGCTGCTGGTCAACCCGACTCGGCCGTGCGACAGCGGCCACGCACACTCCCCGTCATCCGGCCCGCGAACGGCACGTCCGCCGGGGTGCGGACAACAGCGGACGAGTTTCCCGTTGGCCCGCTCTTCCTCGTCGGTAATGCTGATCCCGAGCGGCGCCGCCGGACGGCGCCGGACGGGATTGATCTCTGCGAGGCGATGAGTGATGCCGGAACCGGCGGTGCGTCACGAGGTGGTGTCGCGCTGGCGGCGGCATCGCCGGTGTGTGGCGCCGGCACGGGCCCAGCTGCGTAAGACGCTGGCCGACTGGGGCATGGCCGAGGTGGAGTTCGCGGCGGTGGCGGTGCTGTCCGAGCTGGTCGCGAACGCGGTGGTGCATGCGCGGGTGCCGCCGGGGCGGGAGATCCGCACCCGGTTCGTCCCGCTGGAGGACGGGGTGCGGATCGAGGTGCACGACGCCTCCGACGAGCCGCCGGTGCCGCGCGTGCCGGACCAGTCCGGTGGCTACGGGCTGACGCTGGTGTCCGGCCTGTCGGCCCGGTGGGGCGTGGAGAAGCGCCGTGGGTCGGGAAGTACGTGTGGGCCGTCGTGACGGCCGGCACGGGGGCGGAGTGACCGGGAGGCCGCGCGGGCCGGTGGCGGTCTCCCCCTCGGGCCGCGGTTGTGCTTTCGTGGGAGTCGGCGGGCGGTTGTCGCCGGGGCCTCGCCTCCGTCCGCGTACGGTGCCCGTCCGCAACCCGCGAAGCGAGGTCCCCCCATGCCGTTCGACCGCCGTACGTTCCTGCTCTCCTCCGGTGCCGCCCTCGCCTCCGGCGCCGCCCTCGCCACCGCCCGCCCCGCCGCGGCGCAGCCCGCCGCGCCGCTGGCGTGGGAGACCGTCATCGGCCCGAGCACCTTCGCCGACTACGGCGCACTGCAGGCCGCCTGGAACTACCGCTACCCGTGGGGCTCCGACCACAACGGCTCCGCGCGGATGTACGCCAGCGCCGACGACCACAACCACGTCTATCTGGAGTCCGGCGTGCTCGTGCTCCGGGCGTCGCGCATCAACTGGGACGAGGGCAACAGCAGCAGCGATCCCTACCTGCCCATCCGCTACCACTCCGGCGCCGTGCACGCCAAGACCCACGTCATCGTCGACGACCGGTATCCGCAGTGGGAGGTCAAGGGCGAGTTCCAGGCGCCGTCCGCCGGGGCACCTGGCCCGCGTTCTGGCTGACCGGGGCCCGGGGCTGGCCGCCGGAGAGCGACATCCTGGAGTACAAGGGCGACGCCCGCAACTGGTTCAACACCTACGACGGCGGCTGGGACAACACCATCGTCAGCGTCTCCAACCCCGGCGCCTGGCACACCTACCGCGCCTGGATCGCCAAGGTGAGCGCCACCGACGTCGACATCCACTACTACCTCGACGGCACCTGGGCCGGTCAGCACCGCGGCTCGAACTTCGTCGGCGAGCCCATGTGGATCATCATCAATCTGCAGATGGAAGGCTCCTCGGGCGCCCCCGGCCCCTCCGGCGACACCTACTACCGCGCCCGGAACCTCTACGTCGGCCGGTCGAACAACACCTGATCCCGCCGCGGCAGGGCGGGGCGCCCGACCGGGGCGGGGGACGTACTGTATGAGCCCGCCAGCGTTGGAAGCGTAGGAAACGGAGCGCCCACATGCCCCAGGACGTACGAGCCGTCGTCGCGCGTGCGAAGAACGAGCCGGTGCGGATCGAGACCGTCGTCGTGCCCGATCCGGGCCCGGGGGAGGCGGTGGTGGCGGTGCAGGCGTGCGGTGTGTGCCACACCGACCTGCACTACCGGGAGGGCGGCATCAACGACGAGTTCCCGTTCCTCCTCGGCCACGAGGCCGCCGGCGTGGTCGAGTCGGTCGGCGACGGGGTGGCGGAGGTGGCGCCGGGCGACTTCGTGATCCTCAACTGGCGTGCGGTGTGCGGCCGGTGCCGGGCGTGTGCGCGCGGGCGGCCCTGGTACTGCTTCGACACCCACAACGCGACGCAGAAGATGAGGCTCGCGGACGGCACCGAGCTGTCGCCGGCGCTGGGCATCGGCGCGTTCGCGGAGAAGACCCTCGTCGCCGCCGGGCAGTGCACGAAGGTCGACCCCGAGGCGTCGCCGGCGGCGGCCGGGCTGCTCGGCTGCGGCGTGATGGCCGGCCTCGGCGCGGCGATCAACACCGGCGCGGTGGGCCGCGGCGACTCCGTCGCCGTCATCGGCTGCGGCGGCGTCGGCGGCGCGGCGGTCATGGGGGCGCGGCTGGCGGGGGCGGCGAAGATCATCGCGGTCGACGTGGACGAGCGGAAGCTGACCACCGCGACCGGCCTGGGCGCCACCCACACCGTCGACGCCCGCGCCGCCGACCCCGTCGCGGCCGTACGGGACCTCACCGGCGGCAACGGCGCGGACGTCGTCATCGAGGCGGTCGGCCGCCCGGAGACGTACAAGCAGGCGTTCTACGCCCGGGACCTCGCCGGCACCGTGGTGCTCGTCGGCGTGCCGACGCCCGAGATGAAGCTGGAGCTGCCGCTGCTCGACGTCTTCGGACGCGGCGGCGCGCTGAAGTCCTCCTGGTACGGCGACTGCCTGCCCTCCCGCGACTTCCCCATGCTCGTCGACCTCTACCGGCAGGGCCGCCTCGACCTCGACGCCTTCGTCTCCGAGACCATCGGGCTCGACGACGTGGAGGCGGCCTTCGCGCGGATGCAGGCGGGCGACGTGCTGCGCTCGGTGGTGGTCCTGTGAGCCCCGCGCGCATCGACCACCTGGTCACCTCCGGCACGTTCTCGCTCGACGGCGGCACCTGGGACGTCGACAACAACGTGTGGATCGTCGGCGACGACGCCGAGGCGCTCGTCATCGACGCGGCCCACGACGCCGACGCCATCGCGGCCGCCGTCGGCGACCGCCGCCTGACGGCGATCGTGTGCACCCACGCGCACGACGACCACATCGACGCCGCCCCCGCGCTGGCCGCCAGGTACGGCGCCCCGGTGCTGCTCCACCCCGACGACCGGGTGCTGTGGGACATGACCCACCCGGACCGCGCCCCGGACTCCGGCCTCGCCGACGGGCAGACGCTGACGGTCGCGGGCACGGAGCTGACGGTCCTGCACACGCCGGGCCACGCGCCGGGCGCGGTCTGCCTCCACGCGCCGTCGCTGGGCACCGTCTTCACCGGCGACACCCTGTTCCACGGCGGCCCGGGCGCCACCGGCCGCTCGTACTCCGACCGCCCGACGATCGAGGCGTCGATCCGCGCGCGGCTGCTGACGCTGCCGCCGGAGACGGTCGTACGCACCGGGCACGGCGAGTCGACGACGATCGCGGCGGAGGAGCGCGGCGCGCGGGAATGGTGAGCCGGCGCGCGGGAGTGGTGAGCCGGGGCGCGGAGCGGTGGGCCGGGGCGCGGAGCGGTGGGCCGGGGCGCGGAGCGGTGGGCCGGGCGCGGAGCGGTGGGCGGCGGCGCCCGGGGTACGGGACGGGCCGTCCCGGGGCGGCGTTGACCCGCCCGGGGGTGCCCGGCATGCTCATGGCCGGGACATGCCACCCACTCCGCACTCCCCCCACCGGAGGTCTCGCATGCCGTCACGTCCCGTACGCCACGGGCGCCCCGTACACCGCGGCACCAGCCGCCGCTCCCTGCTGTTCGGCGCGCTCGGCGCCGGCGCGCTCGGCGCGGCGGGCGTCGGTGCCGGCGTCGGCGCCGCCCACGCCGGACACGCCCGCCCGCCGCGGGCCGCCCCCGGCCGCGCCGCCCTCGCCCGCAACCCGCTGTACCTCGGCACCTACGGCGAGGGCGTCCTCGCCTGCACGTACGACACCGCCACCGGCGCGCTCGCCCGGACCGGCGGCGGCTTCGGCGACGTCATCAACCCCGACTTCCTCGCCCTCTCCCCCGCCGGCGACGTGCTCTACTCCACCGTCGGCGGCCGCGCCGAGGGCGGGGTGCGGGCGTACGCCATCGGCGCGGACGGCGCGCTCAGCGCGCTGGGCGGCGTGCGGTCGACCGGCGGCGCCGGCGTCACGCACGTGTCGGTGCACCCCGGCGGCGGCCATCTGCTCAGCGCCAACTACAACAGCGGCAGCGTCGCCGTGCACGTCATCGAGGCCGACGGCAGCGTCGGCGAGCGCACCGGCTTCGTCCAGCACTCCGGCTCGGGGCCCGACCCGGACCGCCAGGCGGGCCCGCACGCGCACCAGATCGTCACCGACCCGGCCGGCGGCTTCGTCTACGCCGTGGACCTGGGCACCGACTCCGTCTACACCTACGCCCTCGACACCGGCAGCGGCGCGCTGTCGCCGGTCTCGGAGGTGCGGGCGGTGCCGGGCGCCGGCCCCCGGCACCTGGTGTTCCACCCCCGGGGCACGCACGCCTACGTGGCCAACGAGCTGGACAGCACCGTCACCGCGTACGCCCACGACGCGGCCACCGGAACGCTGACCCGGCTGGAGACGTGGCCGACCCTCCCCGACGGCGCGGACCCCGCCGGCAACTACCCCGCGGAGATCACGATCTCGGCGGACGGCCAGTTCGTCTACCTCTCCAACCGGGGCCACAACAGCGTCGCCCGCCTGGCCGTCGCGGACGACGGCGCCACGCTGCGCCTGCTGGACACCGTGCCGTGCGGCGGCGACTGGCCGCGGCACCTCACGCTGTCGCCCGACGGCGCGCTGCTGTTCTCGGCCAACGAACGGGGCCGCACCATCGGCGTGTTCACCGTGGACGCGGAGAGCGGTGCGCTCACGGCCTCGGGCGAGCCGTTCGCCACCGCGTCCACCGGCTGCGTCCTGCCCACCTGAGCGGAGCCGCCGGCTCCGCGGGGCCCGCGGAGCCGGCCCCGCGGGTCCGTCACGTACGGTCACGTAGGGTCACGTACGGACGGGCCCGCGGGGGTCCGGGGGCCGCGGCCGGCGCCCGGATGTGCCGGACGCCACGATTCGAATCGGAAATCACACACAGCCTCACGCTCACACAAGGACGTCTGAGAGGTCCGGCGTGTCTTGGTATGCCGCTTTTCACGTGACGAATCGTCAACCGGGAGCCAAGTCGTTTCCGACTGGCGGCCAAGTCCACCGCCCCACACTGTCGGCGCGCGACGCGCGGGCGGCTCCGCCGCCCTCGTAACCGATGGTGACGCCGGTCCGGGTGGAGGTCCCCGTGAGCCAGAATCCGCAGCACAAGCGCGGCCTCTATCTCGGTACGGTCCCGGCGCGGGCCGCGGGGAGGCACGGCGCCACGCTGCTCACCCTCGACCACGACCTCGACGCGCTGCCGGAGGCCGGGCGCCGGCTGACGGTGGCCGAGGTGGCGGCGTTCGCGGCGGACCTGGCGAACCGGCTCGCGGCGGCGGGCGTACGGGCCGGGGACCACGTCGTGGTCTGCAAGCGGGCGAACTTCGACGTCTGGCTGCTCGGCACCGCCACCGCCCGCCTCGGCGCGGTCCCGGTCATGCTCTCCCCCGCCCTGCCCCCGTCCACGGTCGCGGCGCTGCTCAGGCGGCTGCACCGGCCGAGCCGCCGGAACGGGCCCCGCCGCCCGCATCTGCTGACCGACAGGCCCCAGCTGCGCGAGTTGGCCGGCCTGCCGCTCGACGAGCTGACCGCGTCGGTGATCGGCGTCACGGGCGCGGGCCGCGGGGTGGCGTCGCTGGCCCGGCTCGCCGGCTCGCCGCCCGTACCGCCGGTGTTCCAGGGCCTCGACGAGCCGGCGATGATCACGCACACCTCGGGCACCACGGGGGTGCCGAAGCTGGTGGTGCACACCCCGCGCACGATGCGCGCCCGGTTGCGCCCGCAGCTGTTCCTGCTGGCGCTGCTGCGGCGCCGCGAGACGGTCGCGGTCAGCGTGCCGTTCGTGCACTCGCGGCTGTTCGCGGCGATGGCGCTGGTGCTGCTGAAGGGCATGCCGACGATCCTGGTCACCGACGACGACCCGGCGGAGGTCGCGACGTTCTTCCTGCGGAACCGCCCCGGCCTCGTCGAGGCCCTGCCCAACTCCTTCCTCGCGTGGGAGGGCCTGGCCGCCGACCCGCGCGAGCCCCTCGCGTCGGTGAAGTACTTCTCCTCCACCTTCGACGCCATCCACCCCCGCACCGTGCGCCGCCTCCTCGACGCCTCCCGCCGCCGCGCCCCGCGGTTCTTCCAGATCTACGGCCAGTCCGAGGTCGGCCCCGCCGTCGGCCGCCCCTACTTCCGCCGCGACACCCACCGCATGGACGGCCGCTGCGTCGGCTTCCCGCTGCCGGGCAGCGCCCGGGTGCGGGTGGTCCCCCGGAACGGGAGGGCGGTCTCCGCGGCCAACCCGGGGTTCATCGAGGTCCGCTGGGACGGCCTCGCCCAGACGTACCACGGCGAACAGGAGCGTTACGACGGACACGTCAACGGCGGCTGGTGGCGCACCGGCGACGTCGGCTACCGCACCCGCGCCGGCTGCCTGCACCTGCTCGACCGCGAGACCGACACCATCCCCGGCGTCGGCTCCAGCCTGGAGATCGAGGACGCCGTCCTCGACCGCCTCGACGAACTCGTCGAACTCGTCGTCGTCCAGGGCCCGGACGCCGAGCCGGTCCCCGTCGTCTGCACCCGCGGCGACAGGCCGCTGGACCCCGCCCGCTGGCGGGCGGCCACCGCCGGCTACCCGCAGCTCGGCGCCCCCGTCCAGCTCCCGCTCGGCGAACTCCCGCGCACCGCGACCCTCAAGACCCGCCGCGTGGAGCTCTCCCGCCTCCTCCACGACCGGCTCGCGGACCTTCCCTGACACCCGTGGGCCTCCCGTTGTCCGGGAGCCGCGCGGGGTGTGTGGAGTGCGGCGGATTGTGACTCGCGCGCCCGTCTCACCCGGACGAGGGATTGCTCTTGCCGTCCGCACCACCGCGCGCCCCCAACTCCCCCGAGTGCGGCCGTACTTGCGGCAGGGGCGTGCCCGCGCGCCCGTAAGTCGGTTCTTCTCCGCCGGGCCGCGCCGAGTTCGTGCCCGGCGCCCGGGTTGGGCGGCGAGGGGGCGGGGCATGGCTTGGCCCACCTGCCCGGAGTGATGTGGAGGTCACCATGGCGCAAGCCGAGTCCGCGCCCGTCTGTTCGTTCACCGAAGTCGAGGCCCTCGCCTTCGATCCGCAGCTACGCGAGCTGATGGAGCGGCCCGGCGGCGGCGCGCTCGCACGGATCCGGATGGCCTACGGCGAGGGCGAGGCGTGGCTGGCGACGCGGTACGAGGACGTCCGCCTGGTCACCAGCGACCGCAGGTTCAGCCGCGGTGCCCTGGTCGGCCGGGACTTCCCCCGGATGACCCCGGCGCCCATCGTGCAGGACGAGTCGATCAACCTGATGGACCCGCCCGAGCACGCCCGGCTGCGGCGCCTGGTCGCCCAGGCGTTCACCGGCAAGCACGTCGAGACGCTGCGGCCCAGGACCCGGCGGGTCGTGGACGGGCTGCTGGAGGCCATGGCACGGCAGGGGCCGCCGGCCGACGTGGTCGCGGGGCTGGCCGCCGAGCTGCCGCTGACCACCATCTGCGACCTCCTGGACATCCCCGACGAGGACCGCGCGGAGCTGCGCGGGAACGCCGTGGCCCTCATGGTCACCGGCAAGGCGGACCACGAGGCGCAGCTGCGGGCGAAGTCCGCCCTGCGCGGCTACTTCCAGGACGTCTGCGCCCGCCGGCGCCGCGCCCCCGGCAACGACCTGATCAGCGAACTCGCCCGGGCCCGCGTCGACGGCGAGGAGCTGGCCGACGACGAGCTGGCCGTCATGGCCATGGTGCTCCTCCTCACCGGCCACGACACCACCACCAACCAGATCAGCAACATCACCTACACCCTCCTCACCCACCCCGCCCACCTGACCGCGCTGCGCAAGGACCCGGAGCGGCTGCCCCGCGCGCTGCAGGAACTGCTGCGCCACATCCCGTTCCGCAAGGGCGTGGGCATCCCCCGCGTCGCCACCGAGGACGTCGAGGTCGGCGGGGTGCTGGTCCGCGCCGGCGAGGTCGTGCACGTGTCGTACCTGGCGGCCAACCGCGACCCGGACACGTACGAGCAGCCGGACGAGCTGGATCTGGACCGGCAGGGCCAGCCGCACATGACCTTCGGCTGGGGCCAGCACCACTGCATTGGCTCGCACCTGGCCATGATGGAGCTGGAGGTCGCGATCGGATCGCTGCTGACCCGCTTCCCGGGCCTGCGGCTGGGTGTCCCCGCCGAGGACATCCGGTGGAACACCAGCTCCATCTGGCGCTACCCCCTCGCGCTCCCGGTCGCCTGGTGAACCAGGGCACCGCGACCATGGCCACACTCTGCCGACCCGCCGTCGCCGTCCCCGAGCACACCATTACCCAGGAGGAGACCCTCGACCTCGCCCGCCGCCTGCACGCCCGGCACCCGCAGCTGGGCCTCGTCCTGCGACTCATCGGCAACACCGGGGTCCGCATCCGCCACCTGGTCCAGCCGCTGCACGAGACCCTGCGCCACCCCGGCTTCACCCGCCGCAACGCCGTCTACGAAGCCGAGGCCAAGGTCCACGTCCCGCCGGTGGTCCGCCGCGCCCTGCAGCACGCGGACCTCGACCCCGAGGACATCGACCTCATCATCTACGTCTCCTGCACCGGCTTCACGATGCCCGCCCTCTCCACCTGGCTGATCAACACCATGGGCTTCGGCCCCGGCACCCGGCAGCTGCCGATCGCCCAGCTCGGCTGCGCCGGAGGCGGCGCCGCGATCGGCCGCGCGCACGACTTCTGCCTCGCCTACCCGCAGGCCAACGTCCTCATCGTGTCCTGTGAGTTCTGCTCGCTGCTCTACCAGCCCACCGACCTCGACGTCGGCTCGCTGCTGTCCAACGGGCTGTTCGGCGACGCCGTCTCCAGCGTCGTCGTACGCGGCGCCGGCGGCGCCGGGGTGCGGCTGGAGCGCAACAGCAGCCACCTGGTGCCGGACACCGAGAGCTGGATCTCGTACGCGGTACGGGAGACCGGCTTCCACTTCCGCCTCGACAAACGGGTCCCCGGCACCATGGACATGCTCGCGCCGGCCATCCAGACCCTGGCCGACCGCCACCGCTGGGACGCCTCCGCGCTCGACTTCTACATCATCCACGCGGGCGGCCCCCGCATCCTCGACGACCTGTGCCGGCATCTGAAGGTCCCCCCGGAGGCGTTCCGCCACAGCCGGGCCACGCTCACCGAGCGCGGCAACGTCGCGAGTTCCGTGGTCTTCGACGCCCTGGACCGCCTCTTCGCCGAGAACGCCCTGCACACCGCCGCCCAGGGCGTCATCGCCGGCTTCGGCCCCGGCATCACCGCCGAGATGTCCCTCGGCACCTGGGTCCCCGCGCCCGCCCCGGGAACCGCCAACGGACACAGACCGGGCGCGGAGGAGCGCGCCCCCTCCACCTGAGCGCCCCCGCTCACCGCGAGGCCCACACGCCACTCGGACTTGACTGAGTCGCCGCGGCCGGTTGTGCCGCAACGACACGGATGAGGTGCCATGCGGTGGCCACCGCACCTCCTCCGGCGGGGACGCCGCACGGCAGGCTGGAGCCACGCACGTTCCGTCGTGGGGGGTTGGTCCTGTGAATACTGCTGTCCCGTGCCGCTCGGCGCTCGAACTGATGGACGACGACGGCGAGGAGCGGATACGCGACGCCGTCGTGGCGGAGTTCAGCCCGCTGCTGTTCGCCTCGTTACCCCGGAAGGACCAGCGATTACGCGGCGAGCAGTACCTCCGCGGCCTGCTCTCCGCGGTGGGGCGCAAGTCGATCAGGAACATCGCGTCCGCCTTCGCGGATCCGGCCGCCGAGCAGCGGATGCAGCACTTCATCACCAGCTCGACGTGGAGCTGGACACCGGTGCGCGAGGCGCTGGCGAGATACGCGGACCGGACGACCACGCCGCAGGCGTGGATCGTGCGCTCCATGTCGATCCCCAAGGAGGGGGAGCGCTCCGTGGGCGTCGACCACGGCTTCGACCCGCACCTGCGCAGAACCTTCCGCGGCCAGCAGGCCTTCGGCGTCTGGCTCGCCTCCGACCGGGTCAGCACCCCGGTCAACTGGCGGCTGCTGCTCTCCGGCCCCTGGACGCGGAGCCTGCCGCGGCGGGCCCGTGCCGACGCCCCGGGCGGCCTCGATCCGAGGACGCCGGAGGGGTGCGCCGTCGCCGCCGTCCTGGAGGACGTCGGCACCTGGGACGTGCCGTCGCGTCCCGTGGTCCTGGACATCTGCTCGGAGCGGGGCGTCGCCGCGGCATGCCGCCTGGCCGCGGCCGGGATCCCGGTGATCGCCCGGCTGGCCGGGAACGTCCGCTTCGTCGCGGACCACCCGGCGCTGCCCGCGTGGCTTCGAAGACCCATGGCGGCGCACGACCTGATGGAGTCGGTGAAGGGCCTGCGCCGCTCCACGACCTGGGTGCCTCCGGAGGACCCGGGGGCGACGCACACCACGCTCACGGCCGCCGTCCAGGCGGTCCCGGCCGCACGGGACGCCTACGACCGGTCGAACCGCGCGTTCGCTCTGCTCGGTGAATGGCACCGGTCCCGGCGTCCGGTGAGCGAACTGTGGATCACCAACATGACCGAGGTGCCCGCCGGCCCGCTGATCCAGCTGACGAAGCTGACCCTGCGCGTACGCCACGACCTGTCCGCCATCGGGGTGCCGGCCGGCCTCAAGGACTTCGAGGGGCGCTCGTTCCACGGCTGGCACCGCCACATCACCCTGGCCTCGGCCGCGCACACGATCCGCGCCCTGTCGGCCGCCGGGCAGGCGGGGCGCGGCTCGGCTCGCGTGCCGACGGCGTAGTCCCGCGCCGGGGCCGGGCGGGCGCGCACCTCACCGGCGGGCCGGCCCCGGCCCGAGGGGAGCGGCGTCCCCCTGCCGCAGGGTGTCCTGGGTGCGCAGGAGCTGCAGGGCCAGCTGGATCTCCAGCGTGCGCTCCGGCTCCCGCCACGTGGGGCCGAGCAGCCGGCCGATCCGCTCCAGCCGGCGCGAGACGGTGTTGACGTGCACGTGCAGTTCCTCGGCGGCACGCGTGGGGCTGCGGCCGGCGGCGAAGTACACGCCGAGCGTGCGGATCAGCTCGGTGTGCCGTTCGCTGTCGTAGCACAGGACCGGGCCGAGGACGGAGTCGATGAAGGCGGCCACGTCGCGCTCCTCGGAGAGCAGCAGGCCGACGAAGCCGAGGTCCTCGGCCGACGCCGTACTGCCCACCCGGTCCAGGGCGATCAGCGCCTTCAAACAGCGCAGCGCCTCCCGGTGCAGCCTGGCCGTCGACGCCAGCCCCGCCCCCGGTCCGGCCGCGCCGACCGAGACCGGGTGCCCCAGAACCGACGAGAGGTCGCGGGAGACGGCACGGGCGACGGCCGAGGGGTCGCTGCCGGGGAGCAGCATGGAGATGTACTCGCCGCGCGGCGACCTGAGGCCCCCCTTGCGGTACGCGTACGAGGACGCCCACACGATGGCCTTGCCCTGCTCGCCTCCTTCCGGGCGGAGCACCAGCACGACGTGCGGGCCGTCGGGGTCGATGCCGATGCGGAGTGCGCGCTCGGCGAGGTGGCGCGGCGAGGACACCGACCCGCTCAGCAGGTCCTCGAACAGCTCGTCCCGCAGCGGCCGCTCCACGACCGCCGTGTCGCGTTCGAGGAACAGGATGAGCGCGACCGACTGGGCCACCGCCCACAGGAACCGGGCGTCGACCTCGCCCAGTTGCCCCGAGTTCTTCAGCACGACCGTGCCGAGTTCCTCAGCGCCGGCCGTCACGGGAACCGCCCACACGCCGTCGGCCAGCGGGACGGCCGTCCGTGCGGCATGAGGGCCGGCCCACTTCGCGCGGGCGGATATGTCCTCCAGCTCCGGGACGGCCCCCGTGGCGGCCAGGACCGTGCCCCCGGGGTCCCGCACCAGCAGGGTGCCGTCCAGCGCGTCCGCGGCCACGTTGACGACCGCGTTCAGGTCGCTGCCGCCGAGGACCATATCGGTGAGCCGCCCGTGGGCCTCGGCGAGATGGCGGGACCTCAGCAGGGTGACGTGCAGCCGGCCGTTCTCCCCTTCCAGCTCGGCCCGTTCGGCGTGCATCCGCTCCAGACGCACGGTGTGGTCCAGCAGGACCACGGCCACCCGGGCGAGCGCGGTGCACAGCTCAACCTCCCCGGGGGTGAACCGGCGGATGTGGCGGCAGACGCCGTACAGGATCCCGATGGCGGCACCGTCCCGGAGCAGCGGCGCGGCGAGGACCGCCCGTACGCCGTCGGCGCGGACCGCCTCGTCGAGCCGCGGGCTGTGCACGAACCGGTCGTCGGCCAGGTAGTCGGAGGTCCACACCGGCTTGCCGCCGGCCTGGGCGGCGTCGGCGATGCCGGTGCCGGGCGGGATCTCGAAGGTCGAACTCACCGCGCGGGACATGCCGTCGGCGAAGGGGACGTGCGAGACGCCGTCGATCCGCTTCAGGGCGACGGCCGCGGCGTCGCAGCCGAGCATGCGGCGCAGTTGCGCCAGCAGGGTGGCGACGGGCGAGCCGGAGTCGGACGTCGGCGCCGGCCGTAAGCCGGCGTCGCCCGCTGCTCTGCCCGGCTCCACTCCGACGACCCCCGGCTGTTAAGAGCGAGATGCGCCAAGAACAAATTGACCAGGCAGACGCTATGGATCTGCTTCTCACCCAGTCAAGGCGCTGTCACGGTTGTATGCAGGGCCGCGGACCCCGTACCAGCCCGGGCGGCCGGGGCCCGCGGACGGCGTCCGGGAGGGACGGCGGGGCGGTGTCAACTCCGCCCGGCGGAGGGCTGTCCGGCCGTGCGGGGGTGGCGGTCCGCCGCGTCCGGCAGGTCGTCCCCGGCCCTGTCGATGGCGCTCAGGACGGAGTCCAGCAGGCCGGGGAAGCGGGCGTCGAGGTCCTCGCGCCGCAGCGAGAGCAGCAGCTCGCGGCCGGCGGGCCGCTGCCAGATGAGCCCGCCCTCGCGGAGCACGCGCCAGTGGTGGGTCAGCGTGGACTTGGAGATGCCGTCGAGCAGGCTTCCGCACGGGTACTCCCCACCCGCGGCCAGGGTGCGGACCACGCTCAGCCGCATGGGGTTGCCCAGGGCCGTGAAGACGTTCTCCAGCCGGATCTGTTCCCTGGTCGGGTGGTTGACAGCCATGACCCAAAGTACCTCGACAATCCGCGTCCGGTCCGGTCGGACCCCCGGGCGCACCTGACGGAGCGCGCCGCCCGGCGTTGACAGCCCGCTGGCCAGTGTACGACTATCCGTGTACAGTCCCACTGTTCGTATTTACTCGTACGGTAGTACTCCGATGCTCAGAGAGGCCATCGCCTTCCCATGACTACCTCCCGTACAGACTCCCGCTCGGGCACGGGGACTCCCCGACTCGGCTGGGCCCTGGCCCTGCTGGCCTTCGCGCAGTTAATCATCTCGCTGGACTTCAACATCGTTTTCGTGGCGCTGCCGGAGATCGGCGCCGAACTCGGGTTCACCGGGCAGTCCCTGCAGTGGGTCGTCAGCGCCTACGCCGTGGCCTTCGGCGGCTTCCTGCTGCTCGGCGGACGCGCCGCCGACCTGCTCGGCCGGCGCAACATGTTCCTCCTGGCACTCTCCCTGTACGCGCTGTCCTCGCTGGTCGGCGGGCTGGCGCCGAACTCGGAGACCATGATCGCCGTACGCGCCGTGCAGGGCCTCGGCGGTGCGCTGCTCTTCCCGGCGACCCTGTCGCTGATCAACACGCTCTTCACGGAGGGCCCGCAGCGCAACCGCGCCCTCGCGGTGTGGGGCGGGGCCGGCGCCAGCGGCCTCACCCTCGGCTCGCTCCTCGGCGGCCTGCTCACCGGGTGGTTCGGCTGGGCCTCGGTGTTCTTCGTGAACGTACCGCTGGCGGGTGCCGTCATCGTGGGCGCGCTCGCCGCCATCCCGCGCGACCGGCGCGCTCGGGAGCGCCGCAGCTTCGACCTCCCGGGCGCCGTCACCGCGACCGCCGGTGTCACCCTCCTCGTGTACGTCCTGGTGCAGGGGCCGGAGAGCGGCTGGACCTCGACCGGCATCGTCGTCAGCGCCGCGGTGGCGGTCGTGCTGCTGGCGCTGTTCACCGCGATCGAGGCACGCAGCAGGGACCCGCTGATGCCGCTGCGGCTGTTCCGCAACCGCAGCCTCGCCGCGGGCATGGCCATCACGTTCATCTTCATGGGCACCTTCAGCGCCCTGCCCTACTTCCTCACCGTGCTCTTCCAGAACGTCCACGGCTTCAGCGCCCTGCAGACGGGCATGGCCTTCCTCGTGCCCTCGCTGTCGATCGCCGCGGGCACCCAGATCGGCGAGCGGATGGCGACGCGCACCGCGACCCGCGCGACGCTCGTCACCGGCCTGGTCATCGGCTCCCTCGGCACCGTCGTGCTGGCCTTCGGCGTCTCCGCGGACGGCGGCTACGGCGCGGTGGTGCCCGGCCTGATCGTCTCCGGCATCGGGCAGGGCATCACGTGGACCGGCATGTGGATCGCCGCCGCGTCCGGCGTCGCCGGGAAGGAGCAGGGCGTCGCCTCCGGCATGGCGTCCACCACCCAGCAGATCGGCGGCGCGATCGGCCTCGCCATCCTGATCGCCATCGCCAACTCGGGCATCGACGGCCACGAGGGGGAC
Source organism: Streptomyces sp. CNH099 (assembly GCA_000514715.1). GTDB lineage: Bacteria > Actinomycetota > Actinomycetes > Streptomycetales > Streptomycetaceae > Streptomyces > Streptomyces synnematoformans. The sequence continues at coordinate 20,887 of AZWL01000007.1, forward strand.
GCGTTGCGGACCGCGATGGCCGACGGCACACAGACGGCCGTGTTCGTCGCGGCGGCCGGAATCCTGCTCGGCGCCCTCGTCGCCCTGACCCTGCCCCGGCGGGCGGCCACGCGCCACGCGCCGCCGGCGGACCAGGAGGCCGCGGCGGAGACGGCCGCCGGCGAGAAGGCCGGTGCCTCCACCGAGGCGTGACCCGCACGCGGACGGCGGCGGGCGCGCGAACGGCACCCGCCGCTGCCCGCGGCCGTCGGGCACCGTCCCGGCTCCGCGTCTCCGCCCTCCACCCCGTTTCCGCATCCCCGATATCCCCGATCTCCTGGGAGGTCCCACCGGCATGTCCCCCAAGCCCCCGCCGCTGGACGCCGACGTCGCCGTGGTCGGCGGCGGCCCCGTCGGCATGCTGCTGGCGCACGAACTCGCGCTCCACGGCGTGCGCACCACCGTCCTGGAGCGGCTCCCCCAACCCACCGGCGAGTCCAAGGCCGGCACCCTCCACGCCCGTACCGCCCAGGGCCTGCACCGGCGCGGGCTGCTGGAAGCCGTGCAGCCCGGCGCCCACAAGGAGCCCCGGGCCCGGGGGCCGGTCCCGTTCCACTTCGGCGGGATGTTCGAGCTGGACCTCGCCGAGGTGGTCGACGAGGGACCGGCCATCGTCGGCAGCCCGCAGGCCTATGCCGAGGCGGTGTTCGCGCACCGGGCGGAGCACCTCGGGGCGCGGATCGAGCGGGACAGCGAGGTCGTCGGCGTCGAACAGCACGAGGAGCACGTGCGTCTCACCGTACGCGACGAGGCGGGCGTCACCCGGATCGTGACCGCCGGCTGGGCCGTCGGCTGCGACGGGGCCCGCAGCGCCGTGCGCAAGCTCTCCGGCGTCGCCTTCTCCGGCACCCCGGCCACCGTGAGCGCGCTGATGGGCGAGGTGGAGCTGCTCAACCCGTTCTCCGCGCCCCGGGGCTGGCGGCGCAACGAACGCGGCTGGACCCTGGTGTGGTTCAGCCCCGTCGGCCGCAGCCGGGTCTCCACGTACGACTTCAGGGCGCCGCCCCCGGACCGGTCCGCCCCGGTGACCCTGGCGGAGCTGCAGGGCGAGACGGAGCGCATCGCCGGGCGCGCGGTGCCGATGGCCAACCCGCGCTGGTTGACGCGGTTCAGCGACGCCGCGCTGCAGGCCGAGCGGTACCGCACGGGGCGGGTGCTCCTGGCCGGCGACGCCGCGCACGTGCACTTCCCGGCCGGCGGCCAGGGGCTCAACCTGGGCCTGCAGGACGCGCTCAACCTCGGCTGGAAGCTGAGCGCCGTGGTGCGGGGCACGGCCCCTCGCGGGCTGCTGGACACGTACCACGCCGAACGCCACCCGGTCGCGGCCCAGGTCCTGTGGAACGTCCGGGCCCAGGTCGCCCTCATGAACCCCGACGCGCGCACCGACGCGCTGCGGGAACTGTTCGCCGCCCTGATGCACATCCCCGACGTCAACGCGTACCTGAGCGGCATGATCAGCGGCACCTCGGTCGGCTACGACGTCGGCCGGCCCGACGACCCGCTGGCCGGACTGCTCGCCCCGGACCTGCCGTTGAAGACCGCGTCCGCCCACACCTCGGTGGCCGCCCTGCTCAGCTCCGCCCAGCCGCTGCTGCTCGACTTCGCCGACCGGGCCGACCTGCGGGCGGCGGCCCGGCCGTGGCAGCCCCGGGTGGTCACCGTCCCCGCGGTCGCCGACGCGCCGCCGGCCGACGCCCTGCTGGTCCGCCCCGACGGCTACACCGCGTGGAGCACGGCCGCCGCCGACGGGAGCGCCGGCTCGCTGACGACGGCGCTGCGCAGGTGGTTCGGCGAGCCCCGGCCGGCCTGACCCGGCCACCGGAACGGCCGGCCCGGCACGGGCGGAACCCGCCCGGCGGGCCGGTCCCCTCCGTGGTTCCGGCCCCCGGGGCGGCCGGGGCCGGCCGGAACCACGGAGCCCGGACTCTGTCTAGGGCAGCCGGATCGACTGGCCGTGCCGGAAGCGGTCTCCCGGGTCGTACGCGGCCTTCACCCGCTGCAGGCGCGGGTAGTTGGCGCCGTAGTACAGCGTGGGCCAGCCCACCCCGGACCTGTTCCGCTCCGGGTCGCCGAGGTCGATGTCGCAGTAGTTGACGTAGCAGCCGTCGGTGGCGTCGTCGAGGACGGGCACGCCGCCGGTCTCCCGGTACGTCTCCTCGTACATGTCGCGCAGCCAGCCGATGTTGACCGCGTCGTCGGCGGCCGACTGCCAGTAGCTCTGGAAGAGCAGCTTGAAGGCCGAGTCCCGGTGCACGTACGCCGTCGCCGCGGCGCCGACCGCGTTGACCGCGCCGCCGTAGGAGCTGAGCAGCACCATGGCACCGGGGTTGTCCAGGTCGGTGCGCACGAGGTGCTTCCACAGGGTGGCGATCTGGGCGTCCGTCAGGTTCTTCTTGTGGAACGACGACTTGTAGTCCCCGCGCAGGCTCGGATCGACGAGGGTGCTGTTGGTCGTGCCCAGGTAGCGGGCGGACTGCAGCCAGGGCATCCGCCGCGGCGTGTAGTTCTCGGGCATCGGCCCGTGCTCGCCCATCGCCCTGGTCAGCGGCACGGTCGGCACGTCGACGCCGTCGGTGACCGCGGCGAGGAAGTCCGCCAGCAGCCCGGCGGCGCCGGGGACCGTGGCGTCCATCTGCGTCAGCAGGCCGACCTGGCCGTGGGACCTGTGGTTGAGCATCAGGAAGCTCATCAGCCCGCCGTACTTCCCGCCGGGCTCGGCGTTGGCGGCGTGCCAGACGCCGTAGTTGCGGGTCAGCCGGGTGAACGCCGCCTCGGTCAGCCGGTCCCAGTCCCAGGAGATCGCGCTGAGGAACACCTCCGCCGGCGGCTTGACCAGCGCGTCGCCGGGCGCGGTGCCGGTCGCGTCCGGCGAGCGGAACCAGTAGCGGGTGACGACCCCGAAGTTGCCGCCGCCTCCGCCGGTGTGCGCCCACCACAGGTCGCGGTGCGGGTCGCCGGGCCGGCGCGTCGCCACGGTGACGCGGGCGGTGCCGGCCGCGTTCACGGTGACGACCTCGACGGCGTACAGATGGTCGACGACGAGGCCGTGCTCCCGCGCCAGCATGCCCCAGCCGCCGCCGGCGACGTGCCCGCCCGCCCCCACCGAATAGCACATGCCGGCGGGTATGGTCACGCCCCAGACCTTGTAGAGCCGCTCGTAGACGTCGAGCAGGGTGGCGCCGGCCTCGACGGCGAACGCCCCCCGCCGGTCGTCCCAGTAGACCGACGTCATCTCCGACAGGTCGAGAACGATGTCGGTCCCGGAGTTGTAGACGAAGTCCTCGTAGCAGTGGCCGCCGGCGCGGACGGTCAGCTTCTTCCCGGCCCTGGCCGCCTCCTGGACCACGGCGAGGACCTGCGCCGGCGAGTCGACCACGCGGACCGACTCCGGACGGCCGGCCCAGCGCTGGTTCATGCCGCGCACCAGGTCCGGGTAGCGCGGATGCCCCGGGGTGACCGTGGTGGCGCGGAACGCGGCGCCCGTCCCGTGGGCCGGACCGCCGCCGGCGGCCGGAGCGGGTGGGGCCGCGACGGCGTCCCCCGCGCCCGCGGCGACCGCGGCGCCCGCGCCCACGGCGGCGGCGCTGCCCAGCAGCGTTCTGCGGCTCAGCTTCCCATGCTGCTCAGTACTCATACGGTGACGGAAACCCTTCTGCTAGCGGTGGTTCGGTCGCGCGGTGGGTACCGGAGCGACGGGGTGCCGTCCGGCGACGGCCGGTGGGGTGGGTGTGGCGGCGTCACGCGGACGTCAGCCGGGCGGCCAGCGTCGGCAGCAGCCGCAGCGCGTTGGACCGCCCGACCGCGGCGCGCTCGTGGCCGGTCCAGCCGGCGAAGGTCCGGAATCCCTCGGTGTTCTCGGTGGTGTGCGAGGCCGGCATGAAGGGGAAGTCGCTGCCGAACAGGATGTGCCCGGTGCCCGCCAGCCTCGTCAGCGCCGGCAGCGCGAACTCGTTCGCGGACATCGCGATGTCGTAGTGGAGCCGGGCCAGCGAGTCGATCACGTCCGCGGGGGCCCGCTCGGCGAGGTGTGCCCCGATGGTGGGCCCGTGGGTCAGCCGGCGGGCCAGGAACGGCAGGGTGCCGCCGGCGTGCGACAGGATCAGCTTCAGGTCCGGCAGCCGGTCGAGGACCCGGTTGTACAGGAGGCTGACCGCGGTGCGGGTGGTCTCGAAGGTGAACTCGTACAGCGACGGCGGCAGTCCGAAGGTCGCCAGATCCCGCACGGGCGGGGTCATGGGGTGCACGTGGACCGCGATCCCGCGCTCCGAGATCTCCGCGAGCAGCGGCTCGAACTCCGCGTCCCCGAGATAGCGGTCGCCGTAGCCGGTCAGCAGCCCGACGCCGTCGAGCCCCAGCTCGTCGACGGCGTAGGCCAGCTCCGCCCGGGCGGCGGTCACGTCGGGCAGCGGCAGGACGGCGAACGCCCCGAAGCGGGCCGGCCGCTCCGCGATCAGGGCGGCGAAGTACTCGTTGACCTGACGGGCGAGCTTGGCGGCCTCGTCGCCCGGGACGAAGGAGACGCCCGGAGCGGTGATGGACAGCACCGCCGCGTCGATCCCGTGGCGGTCCATCACCTCCAGGCTGTCGTCGGGACTCCAGCCGGGGTAGTCGACTCCGGGGATGGCCACCCGGTCGCCGAGCGCCGCCCGGTACGCCGGGGGTACGGCGTGGTGGTGGACGTCGACCAGGCCGGTGGAACCGGACGGGATGACGTGCTGGCTGTCGTTCGTCACTGGCTGCTCCCGGGGGTCGTCGGGGTCCGGTGGGTCATGAGAGGTATTCGTCGCCGAACTCGGCGGCCACGCGGAGCGCCCGCTCCACGTCCAGCTCGTACTGGCCGGGGGGCGGCGGCGGTGCGCCGTTGTCCGCGGATATCCCGGCCTCCAGGAAGAACCTGTCCTTACCGCCGGGCAGAAACATGATGAGGAGTCTGGACGGCTCGTCGCTCATGTTCTTGAAATTGTGCACCGAGCCGCGCGGAACATGTACGTAGGATCCGGATTCCAGCCCGACGCGCTCCGTTCCGGCGAAGAGTTCCACCTTTCCCTCAAGTACGTAGAATGCCTCCTCCTCGTGGTGGTGTATATGCGGGGGCGGGCCCCCGCCGGGCGGCACAAGCGCCTCCATCATGAAGAAGTGGCCGCCGGTGTTGTGCGCACCCGACTTGACCGTGTACTTGTCCCCGAATGCCCAGCGACTAGGCCCTTCACCTGGTGGAACATGGACAACTCGGCGTACCGGCTGATCCTCGAAGCTCACTGAGACCGACTCCGTTCCGCGCTGGCGAACGAGCGCCCACAAGACCTGAATGGCACAGGCGAGTCTGCGCCGGTGAAAGAACGCGGGGCAACCGGATGGACGTACTACGTCAGGTCACTCCGGCCGCGCTCCCTGACCTGACATAGTTCCGTGGCGCCCGTGGTGTTCCGCTCCCCGGTATGGCCAGAGTCCTTGGCAACTGCCGACTGGGAGGCGTCTGGTGAACCGCGTCCACGAATTCATCCGCTCATTGCCCGCGCAGCAGCAGCCCGATTGGGCGGGGAATCCGGAAATCCAGCGGGTCAGGGAAGAACTCGGCACACTTCCGCCGCTGGTCACCCTCGCGGAGACGGACGCGCTGCGCGCCCACCTCGCGGAGGCCGCCGCCGGGCGCGTGCAGGTCGTCCAGTCCGGGGACTGCGCGGAGGACTGGGACGAGGCCACGCCCTCGGAGGTCGCCCGCAAGTCGGGGCTGCTGGACATGCTGGCCGGCTCGGTGCGGATGACCGCGCACCGGCCCGTGCTGCGGGTGGGCCGCATGGCCGGGCAGTTCGCCAAGCCCCGGTCCCGGCCCACCGAGGTGGTCTCCGGCGCCGAACTCCCGGTCTACCGCGGCCACATGGTGAACTCGCCCGAACCCGACCCCCGGCTGCGGTGCCCCGATCCCCGCCGGCTCCTGCGCGGCTACCGGGCGGCGGCCGACGTGCTGCGGCACCTCGGCTGGCCGCACGGCTCCGCCGTCCCGGGGCTCGACGCCCGGGTGTGGACCAGCCACGAGGCGCTGCTGCTCGACTACGAACTGCCGCAGCTGCACCGGCAGCCGGACGGCCGGCTGCTGCTCACCTCGACGCACTGGCCGTGGATCGGGGAGCGCACCCGCCAGGTCGACGGGGCCCACGCCGCCCTGCTCGCCGCCGTCGCCAACCCGGTGTCCTGCAAGGTCGGCCCCGCCGTCACCGCGGACGGGCTGCTCGCCCTGTGCGAGCGGCTGGACCCCGACCGGGTCCCCGGCCGGCTCACCCTCATCGCCCGGATGGGCGGCGAGACCGTGGCGGCGCTGCTGCCCGGGCTGGTCGCGGCCGTCCGCGCGGCCGGCCACCCGGTGATCTGGCTCACCGACCCCATGCACGGCAACACCGTCACCACCGACGACGGATTCAAGACGCGGCTGGTCGAGTCCATCGTGCGCGAGGTCGAGGACTTCCACACCGCCGTCACGGAGTCCGGCGGCACAGCCGGCGGGCTCCATCTGGAGACCACCCCGGACGAGGTGACGGAGTGCGTGACGGACCGGTCGGAGATGGACCGGGTGAGCGACAAGTACACGAGCCTGTGCGACCCGCGCCTGAACCCCCGCCAGGCCGTCGCGGTGGCCTCGGCCTGGCGGGGGTGAACACCGGCCGGCCGAGTCCCCCCGTGCGTCCCCCTGTTCCGTCCCCTTCCGTTCGCCACCGCACCGACGTGCGAGTGGCCGACCTCGGAGAGCGAGAGACATGGTTGAGAAGAACGCCCTGGTCACCGGCGCGGCCGGCGGCATCGGCGCGGCGGTGGCGCGGGTCCTCGCAGAGCGCGGCGCGCACGTGGCCGCGGTCGACGTGGACGCCGAGCGCCTGGCGGAGACCGTCGGCAAGCTGGCCGCCGGCGGCCTCCGGGTGACGGCGTTCCCCTGCGACGTCACCGACGCGGCGCAGGTGGAGCGGACCGTGGACCGGGCCGAGGACGGCCTCGGCGCGCTGGACTGCCTCGTCAACGCGGCCGGTGTGCTGCGGCTCGGCAAGGTGGTCGACCTCACCGACGCGGACTGGTCCGCCACCTTCGCGGTCAACACCCTGGGCGTGTTCCACATGTCCCGCGCCGTGGTCCGCCGCATGGTGGAGCGGTCCTCCGGCGCCCTCGTCACGGTCGCGTCGAACGCCGCCGGAACCGCCCGCCAGGACATGGCCGCCTACGCGGCCTCGAAGGCGGCCGCGACCCTGTTCACCAAGTGCCTCGGCCTCGAAGTCGCCCGGCACGGCATCCGCTGCAACCTCGTCGCCCCCGGCTCGACCGACACGCCGATGCTCACCGCCATGTGGCAGGAGGCCGACGGCGCGCAGGCGTCCGTCGACGGCGTGCCCGCGGCGTTCCGGGTCGGCATCCCGCTGGGCAGGCTCGCCCGCCCCGCAGACGTCGCCGACGCCGTCGCCTTCCTCCTCTCCGACCGGGCCGCGCACATCACCATGCACTCCCTCACCGTCGACGGCGGCGCGGCCCTCGGCGTCTGACGGCGCCCCGGCAGCGATCGCACGCACCCGGACGCGGCCCGAAGGGCCCGGAAAGGCAGACCCATGGCCGGCATCCCCGCCATCGCCCCCTACGCCATGCCCACCGCGGACGAACTCCCCGCCCCCACGCCCGACTGGGCCGTCTCCCCGGACCGGGCGGTCCTGCTCGTCCACGACATGCAGCACTACTTCCTGCGGCCCCTGCCGGCCGCCCCGCGCGACACGCTGGTACGCAACGCGGTGCGGCTGCGCGCGGCGTGCGCCCGGCTCGGCGCCCCCGTCGCGTACACCGTCCAGCCCGGCGGCATGACCGACGAACAGCGCGGGCTGCTGAAGGACTTCTGGGGGCCGGGCATGCGGGTCGACCCGGAGGACCGCGAGGTCGTCGGGCCCCTCGCCCCCGCTCCCGGGGACTGGGAACTCGCCAAGCGGCGCTACAGCGCCTTCTTCGGCTCCGACCTGCTGGCGCGGATGCGCGACCACGGCCGCGACCAGCTGATCGTCTGCGGTGTGTACGCACATGTCGGCGTGCTGACGAGCGCCGTGGACGCCTTCACCCACGACATCCAGCCGTTCCTGGTCGCCGACGCCGTGGCCGACTTCTCCGCGGCCTACCACCGGCAGGCCCTCACCTACGCCGCCGAACGGTGCGCGGTCGTGCTCCCCACCGCGTCCGCGGTGCGCGGGCTCGGCAGCGGCCTCGTAGCGGAAGGTGCCCGCCCGTGACCGGGGAAGGCGCCCCGGACCTGCTCGCCGAGGTGCTGTCGGGCCGGCACGCGGCGTACGCGCTGCTGCACCGGCCGGAGGCCACGGGCGCGGCGGCACTGGAGGTCCTCGCCGGCGACGTGCGGGCCGTGGACACCGTCGACGCCGTCCCCCTGCCCGCGGCGGACCCGTCGCCGCCCGACCCCCCGGCACGACGTGCTGGCCCTCATCCCCTACCGGCACATCGCCGAGCGCGGGTACGCCGTCAACGACGACGGCGAGCCCCTGCTCACCATGACCGTCCGCGCCCAGGCCGCGCTGCCGCTCGACGACGCGCTGCGCCGGCTCCCCGACGAGCCGGTCGCGCTCGCCGACGGCCGCTTCGAGCCGGACGACGACCGGTACGCGGCGATCGTGCGCGACGTGATCGACAAGGAGATCGGCACCGGCACGGGCGCCAACTTCGTTATCAGACGCTCCTTCACCGCCGACATCACCGACTGCACGCCGCACAGCGCGCTGTCGTTCTTCCGGCGGCTGGCGCGCCGCGAGACCGGCGCGTACTGGACGTTCCTCATCCGCACCGGCGACCGCACCCTCGTGGGCGCCAGCCCGGAGCGGCACGTCAGCCTGCACGGCGGCGTCGCCGTGATGAACCCCATCAGCGGCACCTACCGCTACCCCGGCGCCGGACCGGAGCTGGCGGGCGTGCTGGAGTTCCTCGCCGACCGCAAGGAGACCGACGAGCTGTACATGGTCGTCGACGAAGAGCTGAAGATGATGGCGCGGATCTGCGAAGGCGGCGGCCGGGTCGTCGGCCCGTACCTGAAGGAGATGGCCCGCCTCGCGCACACCGAGTACGTCATCGAGGGCCGCAGCTCCCGGGATGTGCGCGAGATCCTGCGGGAGACGATGTTCGCGCCGACCGTGACCGGTTCGCCGCTGGAGAGCGCCTGCAGGGTGATCAGCCGGTACGAGCCGGAGGGCCGCGGCTACTACAGCGGGGTCGCCGCCCTGGTCGGTCGCGACGAGCACGACGGCCAGACCATGGACTCCGCGATCCTGATCCGCACGGCCGACATCGACGCCCGCGGGCGGCTGCGCATCGGCGTCGGCGCCACCCTCGTACGGCACTCCGACCCGGCGGGCGAGGCCGCGGAGACCCGCGCCAAGGCCGACGGGCTGCTGGCGGCGCTGAGCGCGGAGGCGCCGCGGCGGTTCGCCGACCGTCCCGAGGTGCGTGCGGCGCTCGGCCGCCGCAACGACGGGATCGCCGGGTTCTGGCTGGCGGAACCCGCGGGGCGGACACGCCCCGCGCCGCACCTGGCCGGACGCCGCGTGCTCGTCATCGACGCGGAGGACACCTTCACGGCGATGATCGCCCATCAGCTGACGGCCCTGGGCCTGCGGGTGACGGTACGGCGGTTCGACGAGCCGTACCGGACCGAGGGCCACGACCTGCTCGTGCTGGGCCCGGGACCGGGCGACCCGCGCGAGACCGGCCACCCGAAGATCGCCCATCTGGCCACCGCCGCCGACCGTGCGCTCGCCCGCGGCCTGCCGTTGCTGGCGGTCTGCCTCAGCCACCAGGTGCTCAGCACCCGGCTTGGCCTGCCCCTGGTGCCAAGGCGGGTCCCCAACCAGGGCGTTCAGCGCGAGATCGACCTCTTCGGCAGGCGCGAACGGGTCGGCTTCTACAACACCTTCGCCGCCCGCAGCACCGACGACAAGCTGGACCACCCTGCGCGCGGCCTGGTCGAGGTGAGCCGGGACCCCCGTACCGGCGAGGTGTACGCGCTGCGCGGACGCAGCTTCGCCTCGACGCAGTTCCATGCCGAGTCCGTCCTCACCCGGGACGGTGTGCGCATCCTCGGCGGCCTGCTGACGGAGGTGCTGCGCACATGCGAGCGGTGATCGTGTGGTGGGACCTGGAGGGGTCCGGGCAGACCATCGCCTCGCTGCGGGACTTCCTGCGCGACGAGGCGGTCGACCGCTTCGCAGCGGTGCCCGGCCTGCGCCTGAAGCTGTGGATCTCCGACCCGGACCGCAACCGCTGGGGTGCCGTGCTGCTGTGGGAGTCGCCCGAGGCCGCGGCGGCCCCGATCCCCCAGCGCGCGGCCGAACTCATCGGCCGCCCGCCCGTCGAGAGGGCCGAGTTCGACGTGGAGGCCACCGTGGAGGGCGCCTACGAGGTGGCCGCCCTCGGCCGCCGCGGCCTGGTCTGGGAGCGGTGACCCCGGGCGAACGGCCGGCCCCGCGGACCGCCACGACCGCCCGGCGGCACGCAACCGATCCACCGGATGAGAGGAACCGACCAGTCATGGCGGACACAGTCGTCGTCGGCGGCGGCATCGGCGGCCTCGCGACGGCCCTGGCACTCACCGGCCGCGGACACCGGGTGACGGTCCTGGAACGCCAGGACGCCTTCACCGAACTGGGCGCCGGCATCCAGCTGGGCCCCAACGCCTTCCACGCACTCGACCTGCTCGGCGTCGGCCAGGCCGTACGGGACGCGGCCGTCTTCATCGACGAACTGCGCTTCATGGACGGCACGACCGGCGAGCGGGTGGCCGGCATACCGCTCACCGGCGCGTACCGGGAGCGGTTCGGCAACCCGTACGCCGTCGTCCACCGCCGCGACCTGTACCAGCCGCTGCTGGACGCCTGCCGCGCCGCCCCCGCGGTCGAACTCCGCACCGGCCACCCGGTCGTCGGCTACGCGCAGGACCCCGCCTCGGTCACCGCGCTCACCGGGGACGGCCGGACGTTCACCGCCGACGTGCTCATCGGCGCCGACGGCATCCACTCGGCGATACGCCGGCAGCTCGTCGGCGACGGCGGGCCGCGCGTGTCCGGCCACACCACCTACCGGTCCGTCATCCCGATGGCCAGGGTCCCCCGGGAACTGCGCTGGAACACCGTGACCCTCTGGGCCGGCCCCCGATGGCACTTCGTCCACTATCCGATCGGCGGCGGCGCACACCTCAACCTGGCCCCCACGCGCGACGACGGGGCAACGCGGGCCGTGACGGGCGTACCCGCCGGGAAGGCCCACGTCCTCGGCGAGTTCCCCGGCCTCGGGGAGACCGCGCGGGCGCTGCTGGAACTCGGCGAGGAGTGGCGGACCTGGGTCCTCTGCGACCGCGACCCCGTCGACGTCTGGGTCGACGGCCGGGTGGCGCTGCTCGGCGACGCCGCGCACCCCATGCTCCAGTACGCCGCACAGGGCGCCTGCCAGGCGCTGGAGGACGCCGTCGTGATCGGCAGGGTGCTCGGCCGCGGCACCGGCGAGGTGGCCCGGCACCTGGCGACGTACAACGCCCAACGCCGCGCACGCACCGCGTGCGCCCAGCTGGTGGCGCGGGAGATGGGACGCCGGCTCTACCACCCGGCGGGCCCCGCGGCACGGGCGCGGAACGCGATGCTCAGTTCCCTGGGCACCGACGGCCTGTACCGGAAGGCGGCGTGGCTGCACGGGGCCCGGGACTTCACCGAGGCGCTCGCCCCCGCGGCACTCGACCGGCCCGCCCGGCGGCCCGAGGAGGCGGCGCCTTGAGCAGGTTGCGCCGGCTGACGGCACCGGTGACGGCCGTTGCCCCGGTGGCTCCGGCCGTCAGGCCACCTGCAGCAGGAAGTCGTCCCTGAGCAGCAGAGACGTCGGCTTCGTGCCGTGCACCTCCCGCAGGATTCCGTGCCGGATCCGGCCGAGCCGGTCGGACGGTTCCGTTCCGTGCTCTCGGGCGAGCGCGGCGCGGAACCAGTTGTACACCGCGAGCGCCTCATCACTGCGGCCGCAGCGGTGCAGGGCCGTCATCAGCTTCCCGTGCAGCCCCTCGTCGGTCCGGTGGCGGCCGGTGAGCAGGGTCAGCTCCGGAACCAGCTCGGCCTGCCGGCCCAGCCGCAGTTCCGCCTCCGCCCACTGATCGAGCGCGCCGAGGCGGGCATCCTCCAGCGGGCGCGCCTCGGCCTCCAGGTACGGCCCCTGCCGCACGCCGGCGAAGACGGGGCCCCGCCACAGGTCCAGAGCGTCCCGCAGCCGCCGGGCGGCCTCGGCGACCCGGCCGGCTTCCAGGAGCCGGAGGCCCGCGCCGACGCTGCGCTGGAAGGCACGGAAGTCGACCGTGCTGCACCTGCTGTCCAGCAGCACGCCCCCGGGTACGGAGACGAGGATGCTCGACGCTGCGGCGGCGGGCTCACCGCCGAGTTGGAGGGCCGCCGCGAGACGTTTGCGCAACTGGCACACCAGCGCCTCCACGCGGCGGCGCGCGTCGTGCGGCGGGGTGTCCTGCCAGATCTCGCAGATGAGCGAGGTCATCGGCACGACCTGGTCGGCCCGGGCCGCCAGCAGCGCCAGCACCTGCTGCGCCTCCGACCCGCTCGGCACGATCGACCTGCCGTTTCTGCGGACTTCGAGCCCGCCGAGCACCTCGATCTCCATGCCCACGTCCCCCCTGCCGCAGCCGCCGCTGCCCGTGCCGTCCGTGGTGAGTATGTTGAGTAAAAGCCAGGGTTCTCTGCATGTCAAAGAACGAGAAGAAGAACAGTTCCCCCGCCCGGCAGGCCGCCGACGGGCAGCGGCCGGAGCGCCGCGCACCACGCCGCCTCGCCCGGCGCGCAGCGGCCGCGGGCAGCCCCGTACGGGCCGGGTGCGGCAGCGGGGCGAGGGCGGCGCCCGGCTAGCATGAGGCCGCGACACGGGAGTCGGACGCACGCCCGAGACGGAGGCGGAATGGGACGCGGGCCGCGGGTGGTCGTCGTCGGGGCGGGGATCGCGGGGCTCGTCGCCGCGCGCCGGCTCGCCGCCGCGGGGGCGGCCGTGACCGTGCTGGAGGCCGCGGACCGCGTCGGCGGGCGGATGACGAGCGAGACCGTCGACGGGTACGTGATCGACCGCGGCGTCCAGTTCCTCTCCCGGGCGTACGAGCAACTCCCCGGCCTCGTACGGGAGACGGGACTGCGCGCCGCCTGGCGGCCGACGAGCCCGTACGCCGCGGTCGTCCGCGACGGGGCGCCGCGGCGCATCCGCTACGGCAACCCGCTGTCGGTCACCACCGGCGGGCTGCTGCGCCCGCGGGAACTCCTCGCCCTGGCACGCCACCTCGCCTCCCTCCGCCGCCACGTACGCGGCAGGCCGCTCACCGACTACGGCGCGTGGGCCCCGTTCGACGACCGCGACGCCGCGCGGTGGCTCGCCGGCGACACCGTCCCCGCGGTCGCGGACTACTTCTACGAGCCGATGCTGCAGGGCTTCTACTTCCAGCCGCTGCACGGCACCTCGCGCGCGCTGGCGATGGCGATGGCCGCCTTCGGCTACCGCAGACCGCGGACCATGACCGTGGAGGGCGGGATCGGCCGCATCCCGGAGGCCCTGGCCGACCCCCTCGACGTACGCACCGGCCACCCGGTGACCGGCCTCGCGCTCGGGGCGGACGGAGCGCACGTCACGACGCCGGCGGGGGACTTCGAAGGCGACCACGTCGTCCTCGCCGCGCCCGCCCCCACCGCCGCAGAGCTGCTCGGCACACAGGCGACCCCGGCCGAGGCCGACCTGCTCGCCTGCACCTACAGCGCCACGGCCACCCTGATGCTCGGCACGGCACGGACCTGGCGGCCGCCCGACGCGCTGCGGGACGTCTACGGCGTGCTCCTCCCCGAGCGCGAGCGCCAGGACGTCGCCGCGCTGAGCGTGGAGGGCAACAAGTCCCCGGACCGCACGGCGGGCCGCGGCGAACTCCTCGGGGTCTTCCTCACCGGCGACGCCGCCGAGCGGCTGCGTGCGCACGGCGACGCCGACGTGGTGACCGCGGTCCTGCCGGAGGTCGAACGCCACCTCCCCGGCATCGGCGACGCCGTGACCACGGCCCACGTCGTCCGCTGGCCCGCCGCCGAGCCCCGCTCCCCCGTAGGCCGCGCCCGCGCCGTCGCCGCCTACCGCCGCACCCCGCCGCACGACCGCCGCCTGCTCCTCGCCGGCGACTACACCGGCCTGCCGTGGACGGACAGCGCCGCGGCCACGGGCGCCTGGGCGGCCTCCCGCCTCCTGGAGCCGCGCAGCGCCCGCCGGTGACGCGCCCCGGGCGGAGGGGTCACGCTGAGTCCACTTGGCGCACCGCCGCGGATATTCCAGACCTGCTCTTCCCCGCATCTGAGATAGAGATCACGGTGAGTTCTCAGGGGCCGGGACCAAAACCGTTCCGTGCAGTGTTGTCCCCGGTGGCGTCGTAGCCGGCGACGTCGGGAAAGGAGAGGATCGTGGCACACGGCTACAGCAAGACCCCGGAGGCGCTGAGCCGCCTCACCGACAGTCAGTTCCGCGTCACGCAGAAGGACGGGACCGAGCCCGCGTTCCGGAACGAGTACTGGAACAACCACGAGGCCGGGATCTACGTGGACGTGGTCTCCGGCCAGCCGTTGTTCTCGTCTCTCGACAAGTACGACAGCGGCACCGGTTGGCCGAGCTTCACCAGGCCGATCGCGGCGGACTCCGTTCGTACGGAGACGGACAGGTCGCTCGGGACGACCCGGACGGAGGTGCGGTCCACCGGGGCCGACAGCCACCTCGGCCATGTCTTCGACGACGGTCCCGCCGACGCCGGGGGCCAGCGGTACTGCATGAACTCTGCCGCGCTGCGCTTCGTCCCGCTCTCCGAGCTGGAGGCGCAGGGCTACGGCCGGTACCGCTCGCTGTTCGGGACCGACGACACCAGCAGAGAGGGGCGCACACCATGACCAGCGGAATACACGACACCGGACAGATCACCCGCGAACCGGGCACGGAGACGGCCGTTCTGGCCGGGGGGTGCTTCTGGGGCATGGAGGATCTCATCCGCCGGCAGCCAGGGGTGCTGGCCACCCGTGTCGGATACACCGGCGGCGAGAACGATCACGCGACGTACCGCAACCACCCGGGCCATGCCGAAGCCGTCGAGATCATGTTCGACCCGGCGCGGACGACCTACCGTGACATCCTGGCGTTCTTCTTCCAGATCCACGACCCGTCGACCCTGAACCGCCAGGGCAACGACGTCGGCACGAGCTACCGGTCGGCGATCTTCCCGCTCACCCCCGAACAGGAGAAGGTCGCCCGCGACACGATCGCGGACGTGGACGCGTCGGGGTTGTGGCCGGGCAAGGCGGTCACGACCATCGAGCCCGCCGGCCCGTTCTGGGAGGCCGAGCCCGAGCACCAGGACTATCTGATCACCTACCCGAACGGCTACACCTGCCACTTCCCGCGGCCGGACTGGGTACTGCCCGCACACACCGCAACCACAGGCTGACGGCTCACCAACGGTGCGGGCGGGGCCATCGCCGAAGCGATGGCCCCGCCCGCACCGATTCACTGGCGGGCGCCCTCGACCGCGTAGCCGGGCGACCGAACCTGAGCCGGACCTGCGCACGCATCCGCGAACGCGTCCGGGGCGACCGCACCGCAGCCGCGTAGCGCTTGGCGGCGGCTGCGCCTATGGAGCGTTCTGCCCGTTTGATGTCGCATTGGGAGTGGCACACGATGGTGTGATCCGCCTACGAAGCCGACAGGAGGCGCCATGCCGAGTGGGTCCAGCCAGAAGCGGGAACGTCAGTACGAGCACATCAAGGAGGGCGCGCAGAAGCGCGGCACCGGCACGCGGCGGGCGAAAGAGATCGCCGCCCGCACGGTGAACAAGGAGCGCGCCCGCACCGGCGAGGCACGCACCGCCAGCCGTGCCTCCACCAAGGACATCTCCTCCGGCCGCAGGGGCGGCCTGCGCTCCCACTCGGGCCCCGGCGGGCCCACCTACGACCAGCTCTACGCGGAAGCCCGCCGCCGCGGCATCCACGGCCGCTCGTCCATGAACAAGGCCCAGCTCAAGCGCACGCTCGGGCGCTGAGAGCCCTCAGCCGGACGTCGGCCCACCCGGACAGCCGATCGGCGATCCCGCTCTGCGATTTCGTCCGAGTGGGCGGAAAGGATGGTCTGCCTGACACCGGCCTGCGCCGCCACGCCCTGCATCTCGCAGAGGCACTGGCCCTCGGCCTCGACGAAGACCTGCCGCACGAGCGTCCCGAACGCCTCGCCCAGCGCCCCCCTGAGCCCTCCCGCGCGATCCGCGGGGCGCTCACCCACCATCGAAAGGCGGCGGTATGCCGACCAAGGTTTCCGACTACGTCCTGGAGCGGTTGCGTGCGTGGAAGGTCGAGCACGTCTTCGCCTATCCCGGCGACGGCATCAACGAACTTCTCGCCGCATGGGGCCGGGCGGGCAACGAGCCCCGGTTCGTCCAGGCGCGGCACGAGGAGATGTCCGCTTTCCAGGCGGTGGGCTACGCCAAGTTCTCCGGGCGGGTGGGGGTGTGTGCCGCCACGTCCGGACCCGGTGCCATCCATCTCCTGAACGGCCTGTACGACGCCAAGCTCGACCACGTACCCGTGGTCGCGATCGTCGGGCAGACCGACCGCAGCGCCATGGGGGGCTCCTACCAGCAGGAGGTCGACCTGCTGAGCCTCTACAAGGACGTCGCGTCCGACTTCTGCGAGATGGTCACCGTCCCGGAGCAGCTGCCCAACGTCCTCGACCGCGCCATGCGCACCGCCATCGCCCGCCGCACCGTCACCGCCCTCATCATCCCGGCCGACGTACAGGACCTCGACTACTCCGCGCCCGAGCACGCGTTCAAGATGGTGCCCTCCAGCCTGGACATGTCGAACTCCGCGCCCGTCCCGGCCGACCCCGACATCGAACGCGCGGCGGAGTTGCTCAACGCGGGTGAGAGGGTCGCGATCCTCGTCGGCCAGGGCGCGCGCGGCGCCCGGCGGGAGGTCATGGAGACCGCCGACCGGCTGGGTGCCGGCGTGGCCAAGGCGCTCCTCGGCAAGGACGTCCTCGACGACGAACTCCCCTACGTCACCGGGGCGATCGGCCTGCTGGGCACCCGGCCCTCGTACGAGCTGATGCAGGACTGCGACACCCTGCTGGTCATCGGCTCCAGCTTCCCCTACTCCCAGTTCCTCCCCGAGTACGGCCAAGCGCGCGCCGTGCAGATCGACGTCGACGCGCACATGGTCGGCCTGCGCTACCCCTTCGAGATCAACCTCGTCGGCGACGCCCGCACCACCCTCCAAAGGCTCCTCCCGCACCTGCGGCATGCCGGGGACGGCGACTGGCGCAAGAAGATCGAGCAGGACACCGCCCGCTGGTGGGAGGTCATGGAGCGCCGCGCCGCGGTCGACGCCGACCCGATCAACCCCGAACACGTCGCACACACCCTCAACGCCCTGCTGCCCGAGGACGTCATCCTCACCGCGGACTCCGGCTCCGCCGCCAACTGGTACGCCCGCCACCTGCGGATGCGTGACGGCATGCGCGGATCGCTGTCCGGCACCCTGGCCACCATGGGCCCCGGTGTCCCCTACGCCATCGGCGCCAAGTTCGCCCACGGCGACCGGCCCGCGATCGCCCTGGTCGGCGACGGCGCGATGCAGATGAACGGCCTCGCCGAACTGATCACGATCCGCAAGTACTGGCAGGACTGGGAAGACCCCCGCCTGATCGTGGCCGTGTTCAACAACCACGACCTCAACCAGGTCACCTGGGAGATGCGCGCCATGAACGGCGCACCCCAGTTCCTGCCCTCGCAATCCCTGCCCGACATCCCCTACGCCGACTTCGCCCGCTCCCTCGGCCTCGGCGACCTCCGCATCGACCGGCCCGACCAGGTGCGGCACGCCTGGGAGACGGCCCTGGCCGCGGACCGGCCCTACGTCCTCGACTTCCACACCGACCCCGCCGTGCCCCCCATCCCACCCCACGCCACCCTCGACCAGATCCAGGCCGCCACGGCCTCCGTCCTCAAAGGCGACACCGACCGCACCGCCATGCTCCGCCAGGGCATCAAGTCCAAAGCCCAGGAAATGCTCCCGGGCGGTGCACGCCGGGAGAACCGGCCGGACGCCGACGGGGATCAGTGACGTCCGCCCCGACCGTGGAACGGCTGGAGACGGCCGTCTGCACCGTGCCCACCGACGGAGCTGAGGCGGATGGCACCCTGAGCCGGAAGCAGGAGGACGACCGTGCCCGTTCACGTCGTGATCACCGGTGCCAGCGCAGGCGTCGGCAGGGCGACCGCGCGCCTGTACGCCGAACGCGGCGCGAACGTCGTCCTCGTCGCCCGCGGCCGCGCCGGACTCCGGGCCGCGGCCGACGATGTCGGGGCTCTCGGCGGCAGAGCACTCACGTATGTCGCCGACACAGCCGACGCGCGCCAGTGCGAAGCCGCGGCCGACGCCGCGGAGGAGGCCTTCGGACCGATCGACGTGTGGATCAACTGCGCCTTCACCAGCGTCTTCGCCCCGTTTCACGAGATCAGCCCCAAGGAGTACGAGCGGGTGACCGACGTGACCTACCACGGCTTCGTCAACGGCACCCGGACCGCGCTGACACGCATGCTCCCGCGCGACCACGGCACGATCGTGCAAGTGGGCTCCGCACTCGGCGAACGGGCCGTCCCCCTGCAGTCCGCCTACTGCGGCGCCAAGCACGCCATCAACGGCTTCACCTCCACCGTGCGCACCGAGCTGCTGCACCGGCGCAGCAACGTGCACATCACCGTCGCCCAGCTACCCGCCGTCAACACCCCCCAGTTCTCATGGGTGAGAACCCGGCTTCCCAAGCACCCCGGCC
The DNA here is from genome assembly GCA_000514715.1 of Streptomyces sp. CNH099. Lineage (GTDB taxonomy): Bacteria > Actinomycetota > Actinomycetes > Streptomycetales > Streptomycetaceae > Streptomyces > Streptomyces synnematoformans. The sequence continues at coordinate 39,814 of AZWL01000007.1, forward strand.
CCGTCCCACCGATCTACCAGCCTGAGATCGCCGCCCGGAGCATACTCCACGCAGCCGACCACCCCAGGCGCAAGCAGTACTACATCGGCGCCAGCACCCTGGCGACCATCTGGGCCAACCGTCTCGCCCCCGCCCTCCTCGACGGCTACCTCGCCCGTACCGGCTTCGACGCCCAGCAGACCGATGACCGGCCGACCGGCGAGAACAATCTCTTCAAGCCCGTCGACCAGCCGCCGGGCAGCGACCACGGCGCCCACGGCGTCTTCGACGACTCCTCCCACAGCCGCTCCTGGCAAGCCTCGCTCGCGCGCCGCCCGGGCCCTGCGCTGACGGGCGCGGCGCTCGCCGCCGCCGCGGCGGCGGCGGCGAGCGCACTGCGCAAGCGTCGTCACAGACCTACCGGTCGATGAGTTACCGACCGGTCCGGCATCGACCCCGCCGGTCACCGGCAGGCGCAGGAGCTGGTCGAGGCCGTACGCGACGCAGTTCCACGGCCGAAGGCCGCCGGCGAGCACGAACCTGCCGCCGGGGCAGTACGAGACGACCGGCTTCCCGGTGCTACGGAGATCCATGGCGAGAGCAGCGGTACCAGGGAGACCAGGCGACCGGCTCCGGTAGCGGATCGCCTCGGTGACGGACCGGCACGTGGAGTCCGAGACGGCCGTCACCCTGACGCTGGACCTGCCGGACCGGCCCGGGCACCTGGCCGGACAGCACGCGGACGTCGGGCTCACCGCGGAAGACGGCTGCAGCACCCAGCGCAGTTACTCGATCGCCTCGGCCCCCAACGGCCGGACCCTGGAGCTGACGGTCCAGCGCACACCCGACGGGAGGTGTCGCCCTACCTCGTGTGGAGACAGCAGCAGACAGAGCCGGTTCTGCTGGTGGCGGGCGGATCGGGACTCGTGCCGCTCATGTCCATGGTCCGCGCCCGGGAGGCGGCCGGCAGCCGAACCCCGTTCCGGCTGCTGTACGCCGTGCGGGCGAGCCGACCTGTGGAGACCGAGATGACGTCCGCAGCAGCGAACGACCCCGGGGCGGACGCCGCCCGGCGCGCACCCGGCCTGGTCGCACGCTGCCAGCAGTGCGGGCGCGTCATGCTGCGTCCGACACGGACAAGGGACGCGGTATGGCTCGACATGAGCGGCGCAGCCTCCCTCGGTAGAAACGATCCTTCGGGGAGAGGGGTGGGTGGGGCGGGTGGGACTCGAACCCACGGCCGACGGATTATGAGTCCGTTGCTCTAACCGGCTGAGCTACCGCCCCGTACGGCGCGTCACGCACAGATGTGCGCGCCGTCTGCCGCAGCATAGCCGCTCATACGATCTGTCGCCCGGAGACCCCGTTGCCGGAGTGGAGCCCGGGCCGCTGCGCATGCCCGGAAGGACGCGGGAAGACCGCGTCCGGTTCCGGGACGGGCGGCGGGGCCGTGCGGGCCGTGCGGGGCAGAAAGGCGCGAAGGCCCCGGTCGGGGCCTTCGCGTACCTGCTCCCCCGACTGGACTCGAACCAGTAACCTGCCGGTTAACAGCCGGCTGCTCTGCCGATTGAGCTACGGAGGACTGCTCCGCACGGAGGCCCTTCCGGCTCCCGGGGGGCGCTCCTGTGCTGCTCGCAATACATTAGCGCATGGCTGGGTCCGCTCCGAAATCGGTATTCACCCCTCCCCCTCCCCGGGTAGCCGTACCGGTGACGGCAGGGCGGGACAGCCCAGTCGATGTCGGCCGAGGGAAGGTGGAGACATGCGGTACCGGGTGAGCTTCGTCGTGGGGATCGCCGTCGGGTACGTCCTGGGCAGTCGGGCGGGACGTGAGCGCTACGAGCAGCTGCGGAAGGCGGCGCAGCAGTTCAGCGAGTCCCCGGCGGTGCGCAACGCGGCCGAGGCCGCGGCGCTGACCAGCCGGGACGCGGTGACCAAGGCGGCGAGTTCGATCTCCGTGAAGTTCGCGGACGTGGTGCCGGAGAACTTCGCCTCGCGCATGCACCTCCGCCACGGGAACGGGCACGCGAACGGCGGCAGCCGGCGCGAGGAGGCCGACGACTGGGGTACGACGAACACCTGACCCCGGAGCAGCTGCCGGGCGAGCACCGGTTCGAGCAGGCCCCGCCCAGATGGGCCGGATCTTGTCGGTCCCGCGGCCGAAACCGCTCCGGTGCCCGACCGGCCCAGCCGATAGGGCATCATCTGCGGCATGGGGATAGTCGCCGGTCTGGACAGCTCGCCTGAAGGCACCAACATCGTCGTCTGCGACGCCGACACCGGCGCGGTACTCAAGCAGGGCTACGCCCCGCACCCCGTGCCCGAGTCCGCCGAGGCGGCGGCGCCGTACGAGGCCGATCCGCAGACGTGGCTGCTCTCCCTCGGCGAGGCCGCCGACGGCGGCCTGCTCGAAGGCGTGCAGGCCATCGGCGTCACGGCCCAGCAGCACGCGGTCATCCCGCTGGACGCCGCGGACGCGCCCGTACGCCCCGCGCTCACCGGCAACGACAAGCGGGCCCAGGGTGCCGCCGCCGACCTCGTCGACGAGCTGGGCGGCCGGGCCGCGTGGGCCGAGGCCGTCGGCGCCGTGCCGGACGCGAAGCTGCCCGTCACCAAGCTGCGCCGGCTCGCCGCCACCGAGCCCGACCACGCCAAGCGCACCACCCAGCTGATGACCCCGCACGACTGGCTCGTCTGGCAGCTCCTCGGCAAGCCGCCCCGCCGCACCACCGACCGCGGCTCGGCCTCCACCACCGGCTACTGGTCCGCGCACGCCGGCGAGTGGCGCCGCGACCTCGTCGAGCTGGCCCTCGGCCACGAGGCGGGCCTGCCGGACGTGCTGGGCCCCGCCGAGGCCGCCGGCCGCACGCCGGAGGGGCTGCTGATCTCCGCCGGCACCGGCGAGACGATGGCCGCCGCATTCGGCCTCGGCGTCGGCGCCGGCGACGCGGTCGTCACCCTCGGCGCCTCCGGCGCGGTCTACGCCGTCCACGACGCGGCGCTGCCCGACGCCGGCGGCACCATCACCGCCCTCGCCGACGCCACCGGCATGCACCTGCCGGTCGTCCACACCCTCAACGCCGTACGCGCCCTGCGCGGCGCCGCCGAACTGCAGGGCCTGGCGCCGGCCGACCTGGAGCGGCTCTCCGAGCTGGCCCTGACCTCCACGCCCGGCGCCCACGGCCTCGTACTCCTGCCGTACCTCGACGGCGAGCGCACCCCGAACCTCCCCCAGACCGCCGGCTCCCTGCACGGCCTGCGCCGCGAGAGCATGCGCCCGGAGCACCTGGCCCGGGCCGCCTTCGAGGGCATGCTGTGCGGCCTCGCGGACGCGCTGGAGGTGCTGCGCGCCCGCGGCGTCACCGTACGCCGCGTCTTCCTCCTCGGCGCCGCGGCCGGCCTGCCGGCGGTCCAGGCGCTGGCCCCGGCCGTCTTCCAGGCGCAGGTCGTGGTCCCGGCGTCCGCCGACTACGCGGCCCTCGGCGCGGCCCGGCAGGCGGCCTGGGCGCTGGGGGCCGCGGAGGGCCGGCTGAGCGCGGAGGCGCCGCCGGTGTGGGAGACGGGGCCGCACGAGACGTTCGAGCCGGACGAGGACCTGGCGCTGGGGCAGGCGGTACGGCAGCAGTATGCGTCGGTACGGGAGTCGGTGTACCCCGGCGCGCTGACGCCTGCCGCGGGCACGGCGGGTGCGGCGGCGGCCGGCCTGGCAGGCGGCGGCGAGCCGGAGCAGGAGGCAGGACAGCAAGTCCCGCAGAGCTGAGCGCGGGGCGGCGGGCCGCCCCCGCAGGCCGGGCACGGCCCGCCGCCTGCGGGCCGCAGGGTGGGCCTGCGGAGGGATGGGTCGCGCACATTCCCCGTACCCCGCCGCGGCGGTCGGCCGGGCAGGCCCGGCGCACCGCGTGGCGCGGCGGTGACGACAGCGCCCCCGGCTGACGCCACCCGCCGCCCCAACCCCGGGACCACCGTCCCGCCCGCACCGCGCACCCGGCGCGGCGGCAGCGCCGCCCGGCTCACCCGCCGGGCCCGCGGCAGGCGTCGGTGTGGGGGGTGCAGAGGTCTCGGAGGGGGGTTTCGTCGGGGGCGCCGGGGTGGAAGGCCACCGGCTCCGCCGGGGTCCAGGCGCCCGCCTCGAAGCGCACCGTCCGCAGCGCCAGCGCGTGTTCGCCGCCCTCGCGGGCGACGAACACCTCGTTGTAGCCGTTGCGCTCGTCCGACTCGCGGCTGCCCAGCGCCGGGGCGCCGGCGATGCGGGTGGTCCAGGGGCGGGCGGTCCCCAGCAGGCGTTCGGCGGCGGTGAAGCCCAGGTGGGTGTGGCCGTGCAGGACCAGGGACGTGGCGGCGTCCGCCAGCGTCCACTTCGCCTGGCCGGCGTTGACCACCCCCGAGTACGGGGCGATCTCCACCGCGGGCACCGGCGACAGCGGGTGGTGCAGGGCCGCCAGGGTGACGTAGCCGGGTTCGCGCGTGAGCCGGTCGAGGACGCCGCGGGCGATGACGCCGGGGTCGTGGCGCTCGAAGTCGAGGACGATGCGGCGTACGGCGTCGTCGTCCGCCGCGCCCGCCGCCGCCACGTACTCCGCGCGGAAGCGCTCCAGCCGCTCCCGGTCCCGGTCGTGCGCCGGTTCGCCGCCGGACTCCGCGGTGCCCAGGAGCGCCACGCGCAGCCCCGCGCCCGGGTACGTGACGTAGAGCCGCCGCGCCGCGGGGTCGGGCTCGTGCAGGTCGGGGTGCGGGTAGTCGGCGAAGACGCGGGCGAACCAGCGGTGCCGCGCCTGCGGGTCCGCGTCCAGGCACAGCTCCCACGACACGTCGTGGTTGCCGCCCGTGAGCAGCACCCGCGGGTCGTCGGGGCGCAGGTCGGGGTGGTCGGCGAGGTGGCCAGCCAGCGCGCGCAGCCAGCCGAGGGCCGTCTCGCCGTCGGCGTCGACGGGCCGGTTCACGAGGTCGCCGGTGGCGATGACCAGGTGCGGGGCCCGGCCCTGGCCCGCGAGCTGGCGTACGTGTTCGAGGTACGCGTCGAGCGGCGAGCCCGCGCCGGCCAGCTCCGCGAGGCGCTGCCCGGCCTGCGAGGTGTCCTTGGCGTCGACGTTCGCGCGCAGCCCGCCGCCGTGGTGGAGGTCGGTGATGTGGTGGATGCGCAGCACGTCGGGCAGGTGGCGGACGAGCACGGGGTCGTCCGCGGGCGGCGGGTGCGCGGCCGGCACGGCGACCTCCACGCCCGCGTCGCGCCACCGCCGGGCCCGCAGCGCGGCGCGGTGCTCGGCGGCGAGGCCGTCGTGGAACCACTGCGGCACGTACTGGTGCCGGCCGCAGGCCTCCTCGTACGCGGCCGTCGCCAGCCGCGCCGGGTCGGTGCGGAGCGCGGGGTGCTCCTCGGCGGTCTGCAGGGCGAGTTCGAGGAGGAACGGGGTCTGCAGCCACCCCGGTTCCGCCTCGCGCAGCAGCGCTACGACGCCGGGCGCCCACTCCGCCGCGCGGGCGGCCATGCGCGCGCACTCGTCGGCGCCGAGCCGCGGCGGGCGCAGCACGTCCTTGGGCGCGTCGGCGCCGAGGTGCGGGGCGAGGAGGAGCTGCTCGGCGGGGGTGGCGAGGACGACGGGCACGGCGCCGGCGTCCCGTACCTGCGCCAGTCCGGCGGCGAGGGCGGCGGGGTCGACGCCGCCGTGGGCTGACGACGCGGGGGTGCCCCCGGTACCGGCGGTGCGCCCGCCGGCGTCGGCGGCGGCGTCGGCGCCGCCGCGGGCCAGCGCCGGTTCGTCGACCAGCACCACGCACCCCGCCGGCACCCCCGGCGCCTGCCTGCCGCCCCGCAGGCAGCCCAGGCCGCGGCGCCGCACCGCCTCGGCCGGCGAGCGCAGGTCCACCCGGCGCGACGGCCGGTCCGCGCCCCGGGCCCGTTCGACGGCGTGCGCCAGCCACGTCTTGCCCGCCCGGCGGGGCAGCTCCACCAGCCACGCGGCGGAGTTGGGCAGCTGCCCCTCGACCAGGGGCCGCGCCCAGCCGGGCACGTGGTCGCCGGGGAACCGGACGTCCAGATCCTGCTGGTAGGCCCGGCTCGGCCGGTAGCGGCTCATCTGGCTGGCTCCTCCTCGCTTGGGGGGCCGCCTTCGGCCCGCGGCTTGTCCGCCGAGTTGTCCGCTGAGCTGTCCGCTGAGCTGTCCGCCGACTTGTCCGTCGGGGGCTCGCGCCGTCCCCCGGCCCGTAACGACTCGTCGCGCAGCGACACCTGGCTCAGCGCGATCCAGTCGAAGAACGGCCGGTCCGCCAGCCACACGTCGCCCGGCCGCAGCAGCCCCACGTCCCGCAGCTCCATGCGCTGCGCCGGCGCCGGGTCCGGGGGCGGTTCGCCGGGGGTGTGCAGCAGGGCGGCGCGGCCGGCGGGGCCTATCTCCGCCCAGCGGGACCGGAACTGCTCGCTGCGGCCGATCAGCAGCTCCTGCCGGCGCAGCTCCGCGAGCGCCGCGGGGCTGGTGAGCGGGCGGCGGTCGTCGGCCTGCACGGCCCGTACCACCGCGTCCCCCATCACCTGCAGGTAGAACGGCCAGGTGCCGACCTGCGCCAGGATCCACGCGCCGGCGCGGTCGGCGGCGATGTCGACGCCGAGGTTCGCGGCGGTGCCGGTGAGGAACGCCAGCGCGTGCGGTTCGCCGAGCGGGCCGAGGATGCGCTTGTCGACGTCGTTGCCGAAGCTGGAGCCGGGGGCGGTGAGGGCGGAGCGTACGACGGTCTGCCAGTCCTTCTCGGTGCCGGTGTAGACGAGCCACGCGCCGGCCTGGCCGAGGTCGCGCAGCCAGGAGACGGCGGCGGGGTGGTACTCGGCGAGCCGGCCGACCTCGTCGAGCAGGAACGCCGCCCGGTCGGCGCGCGCCGCGGGCTCGTTCGCCCGGGCCAGCAGCGCCTCGGCGGGGCTCGCCGCGCCGGACACCGCCGGGTCGAGGAGGGCGGCCAGCTCGTCCGGGCTGTCGACGGGGCTGGCGCGGTGCGGGACGGTGAGCTTGCGCACCCGCCGCGCGCCGTCGGCGACGAGCCGCCGCTCCAGCTCGCCGAGCACCCACGTCTTACCCGCCCGGCGCGGGCCGAGCAGCGCGACGGAGGTGCCGGTGGCGTACCGGTCGCGCAGCCACGCCAGCTCCGCGTCGCGGCCCACGGGGCGGCCCGTGCCGCCGCCGACGTGGAAGCGGTCGGCGGCGAGGTCCAGCGCGTCCACCCGGAAGGGGCGCCCCGTGGGCGGCACCCCGGCGTCCCGCTCCCGGGCCGCCGCGCCGATCCGGGCCAGCGCCTCGGCCTGGCCGCGGGCGGTGGGGTCGCCGGCCAGCAGCGCGATCTGCACGACGGTACGGTCCCTGCCCTCGGCGTAGAGGGCGCGGCCCGGCGGCATGCGGCCGGGCACGTACCAGGGCCTGATGCCCGCGTCCAGGTAGCCCTGCTCGTCCGCCTGCCGCAGGACGAGCACGTCCGCCGCGGCCGCCCTGATGCGGCCGTGGAGCACGGTCCGCCCGCCGACGACGACGGGGCAGACGCCGACCCGCGGGCCCTCGCGGCAGAGCCGGATGAAGTCGTCCACGGGCTTGCCGTAGTCGACGTCCTCCATCGCGTCGACGAAGCCCTCCCAGCCGTCCACGAGCACCAGCAGGTACGGCAGCCGCCGGTGCGCCGCCACCGCCTGCCGCTGGTCGGCGATGTCGCCGAACGCCTCGGCGGCGAGCTGCGACTGCCGTACCCGCACGGTGGTGGAGAGCCGGTCCAGCAGCCGGGTCAGCCGGTCGCGTTCGTTGCGGGAGACGACGGCGCCGGAGTGCGGCAGTTCGGCGAGCGCCTGCAGTCCGCCGGTGCCGCAGTCGATGCCGTAGAGGTGCACGTCGGCGAGGCTGTGCTGACGGGCGACCGAGCCGGCGACCGTGCGCAGCAGTTGCGAGCGCCCGCTGCGGGGGCCGCCGGAGACGAGCAGGGGCAGTTTGTCGGCGAGGTCGAGCACGGCGAAGCCCTGGACCCGGTCCTCGGGTACGTCGGCCAGTCCGATGGGCACGGGCAGGAGGTCGCGGGCGCCCTCGGGCAGGTTGTCCTCGGTCAGCGGCCCGTGGAGCTGGATCTCGTCGGCGAGCGGCGGCGGGAAGAGTGCGGTGGGCCAGGCGATGTCGAGGGCGGCGGTGGCGTCGCGGAGGGAGTCGACCAGGACGGCGAGGTCCGTCGGCCCGGTCGGCTCCGGCTCGACGCGCAGGGCACCCGCGGTGTCCGCGCGGTCCTTGCCGTCGGCGCCGCGGATCTGCACGGGTGGGCGGCTGGCCGGGGGCGGCGGGGGGCGGTCGCCCACGCGCGCGGTGCGCAGGCGGACGAGGGTCTCGGCGCCGGTGCGCACGTAGGCGGCGCCGGGCTCTGACGTGCCGAGCCAGGCCGCGTCCGGTGCGTCGATGACGTCTGCGCTCTCCTGCCGGTCCGCGAGGCGCATGGCGATACGGAGGTTGGTGTTGGCCCTGATCTCGGCGGTCGCCACACCGCCGCCGGGCCGCTGGGTGGCGAGCACCAGGTGGACGCCGAGGGAGCGGCTCCGCCGCGCGAGGTCGACCAGGCCGGAGACGAAGCCGGGCAGCTCCCGGGTGAGGGAGGCGATCTCGTCCACGACGATGACCACCCGGGGCAGCGGCTCGGGGGCCCGCGGGTCCCGGGCCGCGTACAGCTCGGCGTAGGCGCCGACGTCGGGTACGCGGGCCTTCATCATGACGTACTCGCGCCTGCGCAGCTCGGCGGCCAGGCCGGCCAGGGTGCGCTCGGCGGCGTAGCCGTCGAGGTCGGCGAGCACGTCCACGGTGTGCGGCAGCCGGGCGCAGTCGGCGAACGCGCTGCCGCCCTTGTAGTCCACCAGCAGGAACGACACCTCGTCGGGCGGGTGCGCCGCGGCCATGGAGGCGATCCAGGTGCGCAGGAACTCCGTCTTGCCGGAGCCGGTGGTGCCGGCGACGAGGGCGTGCGGGCCGTCGCGGGCGAGGTCGATGAACACCGGTACGCCCCGGGACTCGCCGACGGGCGCGGAAAGCCGCCCGTCGCGGCGGCGGCGCCAGCGGGAGACGACGTCGTGGGGGCCGGGGCCGGGGAGGCCGAGCAGATCGAGCAGGCGGGGGCTGTCCGCCGGCTCGACGCGGGCGGCGGGGTCGCGGAGGGCCGCGAGGACGCGGCCGATGCGGTCGGTCGTGCCGGGTGCGGCCAGGTGCGGGTGCCAGCCCCGGTGGACGTGCTCTCCCCCCAGCGTCAGCCGGGTACCGCCGTCGACCTCGGCCACCGCGCGGCACTCCGGGGGCAGCAGCCGCGCGTCGGCGTCCAGGCAGAGGGTGAACACCCCGTACGCGGGCCCGTTCCTGAGCAGTTCGGTGACGCCGGGCAGCGCGGTCAGCTGGCCGGCGCCGTCGAGGACGAGGACGGCGGCGGTGGGCCGGCGGTCCCCGGCCCCGGAGCGGGTGCGGCCGAGCAGGTCGTCGAGGTGCGGTTCCGACGCCCCGGCGGGGGTGACCCGGGGGCCGGCGGCGGTGGCGGGGAGCCAGCGGAGGAAGTCCCAGACGGCGCGGTCCCGGCCGCCGGCGGTCAGGACGCGTACGTCGACGTGGGCCGGGCTGTGCGTGGCCAGGAGCTGGGCGACGAGCCACGGGCCGGGGCCGTCCGCGGCCCGCGGCGCCGCGACGCCGAGGACCCCGGCGCGGGGCAGGTCCACCGTGACCGGCAGCCGCCGCGGCGGGTCGTACGGGTCGGGGGCGTGGCCCAGCTCCAGGTGGAGGAACCGGTCGCCGTCGGGAGCGTGCGGCCACAGCTCGTCCGCGGCCGTCCGGGGGTCCGCGAGCAGCCGGCCGGGGTCCGCGAACCGCGGCCGGAGGTCCGGCCGGATCTCCGGCGGGGTGTCCGGCGGGCGCCGGGCGCCGGACAGCAGCCGGCGCCAGCCGCCGCGCTCGGGCACCGCGGCCTCCGTCCCGTCGGGTGGGCGGGAGAAGAGCAGCGTGCCGCCCTCGCCCTGGTGGACGAGACCCGACTGCAGGAGTCCGCGGTGGACCGCGTCGGGGGTGGTGCCGTCCGGGCCCGCGGCGGCCGGCGGTGCGCCGAGCCAGAGCCGGATGCCGGAGCGTACGGGCACGTCCGAGAGCCTGGCGTCGCGCGGCAGCTCGGTGCCGTCGGCGAGGAACAGCTGGTCCCCGAGGTGGGGCCGGCAGAACCACTCGGCGAGGTGCCGGGACACCAGCGGTAACCACGCGTCGTCCGGCGCCTCCAGCACGACGTCCCGCTCGCCGCCGTCCGGCAGGACGACCGTCAGCATCCGCTCCGCGGCCACCGGCGCCTCACGCTCCCGCGGCGGGCGGCGGGCCCGCGTGGTCCTGGAGCTGCTGCGCCGTGGCCCGGAACTCGGTCAGCCACTCCGCCGTCTCCGACTCCACCTGCCGTCGTACGGCCTCCACCAGCGATGTCAGCAGCGCGAGCCGGCGCTCCAGCGCCGCCGGGTCGAGGGCACCGTCCGCGGCGGCGGCACCGCCCGCGCCGCCCGCACCGTCCTCACCGGCGGCGCCGGGCGACCGCAGCTGCTCCGCCGCCCAGGCCAGCCGGAAGTCGTTCAGCTCGGCGCGCAGCGTCTGCGCCGCCGCGATGTCGCGCATCCAGCCCGACGACAGCCCGAAGAAGTGGTCGAAGCCCTTGCATCCGGCCGCCAGCGCCAGCAGCACATACCCCCAGCCCTGCGGCGGGCCGCCGGAGACGACGCTCGCCAGCGGGACGAGGGTGCCGGCGACGGCGAGCAGGATCGTCAGAGCGCTGATGACGCGGGAGCCGCGGCGCTTGAGGCGCTTGTCGTGCAGGTACCACTCGATGGTGTCCTCGGCCTCGCGCTCGGCCCATGCCCGCAGCTCCCGCAGGACCTCCCGCTGCCCGCCGGGCGACGGCTCCAGCGCGGCGCCGGGGAAGGGGCGGCCGCGCAGGTCGCGGTGTCGGCCCCGGCCGAAGCGGACCTCCGGCGCCCGCGCCTGTTGACCCGGCATCAACTGCCTCCGCACTCGCCCCAGTCCAGCTCAACGAGGCTATCTGCTACCGGGGGTCCGGGGTGCGGCGGACCGGGGAACCCGGTCCGTTCGGCTCAGGCGCCCTCCGCCGACCACCACACCGTCGTGTCGCCCGGCAGCTCGACCACGCCGCCCGCGGCGGCGCCCACCGCGCCCACCGCTCCGCCCGCGGCCTCCGTGCTCGCCAGCAGCACCCGCCCCGGCGGCACCGTGATCCGCACCGGGGCGCCCGTGGTGTTCGCCGCGCAAACGAACGCCGCGCCACCGCCCCCGGGCTCCCGCCGGAACAGCAGCACCCCCTCCGGCGCCGCCAGCCATTCCACCCCGTCGCCGGCGCCCAGCGCCGGGTGTTCGCGGCGTACCGCCAGCGCCGCCCGGTACAGCTCCAGCGTGGAGCCGGGGTCGCCGCTCTGCGCCTCGACGCTCAGCTCGCCCCAGCCCGCCGGCTGCGGCAGCCAGCTACCGCCGGCGCCGAAGCCGTACGAACTCCCCGCCACGGTCCACGGGATCGGCACCCGGCAGCCGTCCCGGAACCCGTCCTGCCCCGCCCCGCGGGCGAACGCCGGGTCCTGGCGCACCTCGTCGGGCAGGTCGGTGACGTCCGGCAGGCCCAGCTCCTCGCCCTGGTAGAGGTACGCGGAGCCGGGCAGCGCGAGCATCAGCAGCGTCGCGGCGCGGGCGCGGCGCAGGCCCAGCGCCGGGTCGCCGGCGGAGCGCAGCTGGGTGCCCAGGCCGGGCGGGTTCGCGAAGCGGGTGGTGTGCCGGGTGACGTCGTGGTTGGACAGCACCCAGGTGGCGGGGGCGCCGACGGGGCGCATGGCCGCCAGGGAGGCGTCGATGACGGGCCGCAGCTCCGCGGCGTCCCAGTACGTGCCGAGGTACTGGAAGTTGAAGGCCTGGTGCAGCTCGTCGGGGCGTACGTAGTTGGCCGTGCGCTCCACGGTCGGCGTCCACGCCTCGGCGACGGCGATGCGCCGCCCCGGGTACTCGTCCAGGACGCGGCGCCAGCTGCGGTAGATGTCGTGCACACCGTCCTGGTCGAAGAACGGCATGGGGGCGTTGCCGAGCAGCTTCAGCTGGTCGTCGACGACGCCGATGTCGGGCAGCCCGGCCGCCTTGACCAGGCCGTGGGCGACGTCGACGCGGAAGCCGTCCACGCCCATGTCGAGCCAGAAGCGCAGGATGGAGCGGAACTCGTCGGCGACCGCCGGGTGGTCCCAGTCGAAGTCGGGCTGCTCGGGGGCGAAGAGGTGCAGGTACCACTCGCCGTCGGGGCAGCGGGTCCAGGCGGGGCCGCCGAAGATGGACTCCCAGTCGTTGGGCGGCAGTTCGCCGTTCGCGCCCTTGCCCGGGCGGAAGTGGTAGCGGGCGCGCAGCGGGGAGCCGGGGCCTTCGCGCAGGGCGCGGCGGAACCACTCGTGCCGGTCGGAGGAGTGGTTGGGGACGACGTCCACGATGATCCGCAGGCCCAGCTCGTGGGCGTCGCGGATGAGGGCGTCGGCGTCGTGGAGGGTGCCGTAGGCGGGGTCGATGGCGCGGTAGTCGGCGACGTCGTAGCCGCCGTCGGCCTGCGGGGAGGCGTAGAACGGGCTGAGCCACACCGCGTCGACGCCGAGCCCGGCGAGGTACGGCAGCCGGGCGCGGATGCCGGGCAGGTCGCCGGTGCCGTCGCCGTCGCCGTCGGCGAAGCTGCGCGGATAGACCTGGTAGATCACCGCGTCGCGCCACCAGTCGAGGGCGTCGGCGGAGTCGGCGGCCGTACGGGCGGCAAGGTGCTGGGTCATGTCTTCCCCGGGTCGTGAAGTGGGCGGGCGGCCGCGCGGGCCGCGTCCAGTGGCTTGCGGAAGGGGCGTACGGAAAAACGGAAAAGGGGTACGGAAAGGGGCGTGCGGGAGAGGCGGGCTACGACTTCGCGGCGCCGGCCGTCAGGCCGGTCACCAGGTGGCGCTGGACGAGGTAGAAGAACGCGGCCGCGGGGATCCCGATGAGCACGCCGGTGGCGGCCATCAGGTTCCACTGCTGGTCGTGCTCGCTGACGAAGGTCGCCAGGCCGATCGGCAGGGTGTACTTGTCGGAGCTGAGCATGAACACCGAGGCGAAGGCGAACTCCGACCACGCGGTGATGAAGGTGTAGAACGCGGCGACCGCCATGCCGGGCCGGGCCAGCGGCAGCACCAGCCGCCAGAACGTGCCGAAGGGCGTGAGCCCGTCGACCCGCCCGGCCTCGTCGATCTCGTGCGGGATGGTGTCGAAGTAGCCCTTGAGCAGCCAGGCGCAGTACGGCACCGCCTGGGTGAGGTTGACGGCGATCAGCGCCCAGTACGTGTCCAGCAGGTCGAGCCCGGCCAGGATGTTGTACAGCGGCACGATCAGGATCGCGAACGGGAACATCTGCGTGACCAGGAACGTCCACATCAGCTGCCGGTGGCCGGGGAAGCGCAGGCGCGAGACGGCGTACGCGGCGCTGGCGGAGACGAAGACGCCGACCAGGCAGGTGCCGAGGCTGACGATCAGCGAGTTGCCGACCCACCGGAGGAAGTCGGTGTCGGCCAGCACGGTCGAGTAGTTCGACAGGCTGAGCTTCCCGGCGATCTCGTCGGCGTGCAGGAAGTCGGTCTTGTCGGGGCCGAGGGAGATCCAGGCGAGCCAGGCGACCGGGAAGAGCGCGACGAAGCTGGCCAGGAGCAGCGTGCCGTGCAGCGCGACGGACGCGGCGGTGCTGCGCTCGCCGCGGCGGCGCGGGCGGGCGGCAGCAGGGCCGGGTGGGCGGGAGCCAGCGGTCCCGGGCGGGCGGGAGACGGCGGTCCCGGGCGGGCGGGAGACGGCGGTCCCGGGCGGGCGGGAGACGGCGGTACGGGGCCGGCTGGTCATCGGAGGGCCGCCTCCTCGTTGCGGTTCAGCCAGCGCCGGTAGACCGACACCAGCACGACGAGCATGGACAGGATGATCACGCCGTACGCTGCGGAGCCCGCGTAGTCCCGCGGCGTCTGCCCGAAGCCGAGCCGGTACGCCCAGGTGACCAGGATCTCCGTGTCCGGCGCGGTGGAGCCGAACAGCAGGAAGATGACGATGAACTGGTTGAACGTCCAGATGACGCCCAGCATGACCACCGTGCTGCTCACCGCGCGCAGCCCGGGCAGCGTCACGTACCGGAACCGCTGCCAGGGCGTGGCGCCGTCCGTCTCCGCGGCCTCGTACAGCTCGTTCGGGATCGCCTGCAGCCCGCCGAGCAGCGAGACCATCATGAACGGCACCCCGCACCAGGTGTTGACGACGATCGCCGCCGTCCGCTGCCAGAACGGCTCGCTGAGCCAGGCCGGTTCGGGCAGGCCGACGGAGGCGAACGCGGTGTTCAGCACGCCTCCGTCGGCGAGGATCATCCGCCAGGAGAAGACGGTGACGAAGACCGGCACCGCCCAGGGCAGGATCAGCGCCAGCCGGTACAGGGTGCGCCCGCGCATCCTGCGGTTGAGCAGGACGGCGAGGGCCAGGCCGATGCCGTAGTGGAGGGTGACGCAGGCGGCGGTCCAGAACAGCGTCCAGGCGAACTGCTTCCAGAAGGTGTCGGCGGCGCTGCCGGTGAGGATCTCGACGTAGTGGTCGAAGCCGACGAAGGAGAAGCTGTCCGGGATCTCGTTGACGCCGATGGTGCGGCCGACGTTGTCGCTGGTGGCGTCGGTGAGCGACAGGTAGATGCCGCGGCCGAGCGGGTACGCCACGAGCACGGCGAGGACGGCGGCCACCGGCGCCACCATGGCGTAGGCGTACCAGTGCCGGCTGTACGACTTCTTGAGGCTGCTGATCACTTCGGTGCCCTTCCGGCGCGCTGCGGCTCTACGCGAAGTCGGGGACCAGCTCGCCGAACTCCTCGGCGGTGGCGCCGAGTCCGTCCTCGACGCCGGTGTCGCCCTGGAAGATCGCGGCGAGGTTCTGCGCGAAGGCGTCGCCGAGCAGCGTGCTGTACTCGGGCAGCGCGGGGCGCGGCTGAGCGGTGTCGGCCAGCACCCGCTGGTAGTCGGCGATGCCCGGGGCGGCCTTGACCTCGTCGGTGTAGGCGGAGGTGCGGGTGGGCAGGGTGCCGTTCCGCAGCGCGATCTCCGACTGGGTCTTCGCGGAGGTCATCCAGCCGACGAACTCGATGGCGGCGTCCCGGTGGGCTTCGTCGGAGCCGTTGTAGACGGAGAGGTTGTGGCCGCCGGTGGGGGCGCCGGCCGCGCCGGTGGAGCCGGCCGGGACGGGGGCGATCCCGAGGTTGGACTTGGCCTCGAACGCGGAGCCGGCGTAGACGTTCGTCAGCTCCCAGGGCCCCTGGATGATCATGGCGACCTCGCCGTTGACGAACGCGTCCTGCATGTGGGCGTAGGCGTCGGCGGTGACGTCGAGGTCGGCGGTGCCGGGGGCGTCGACGATCTCCTTGGCCTTCGTCACGCCGGTGACGGCCGCGGGCGAGTCGACGGTGATCTTCCCGGCCCCGGCGTCGACCATGTCGGTGCCCTCACCGAAGAGGAACGGCAGCGTGTAGTACGGGTCCTTGTGGAGCCAGAAGCCGTCCGCGCCGGCCTTGTCCTCGACGTCGGCGGCGACGTCCATCAGCTCGTCCCAGTCGGCGGGCGGCGCGTCGTGGCCGGCCTGCTGCAGCAGGTCCTTGTTCCACATCAGCGCGAGCGTGTCGGTGACGATCGGGGCGCCGTAGGTCTGGCCCTCGTACTGCGCCTGCTTGAGCAGCGACGGCGTGAAGTCGTCCGGCTTCGCGAGGGCCGCGGTGCCGTCGAGCGGGGCGAGGAACTGCGACTTGGCCCAGGAGGCGGTCCAGCCGACCTCGGTGCGGATGACGTCCGGGGCGCCCTTGGTGCCGGCGGCGGTGGTGAACTTGTTCTGGGCCTGGTCGAAGGGGACGTTGACGTAGTCGACGTCGATGTCGGGGTGGGCCTTCTCGAACTCCTTGATCAACGCCCGGTACGCGGGTGCCTCGTTGGTGGCGTTGGAGGTGTCCCACCAGGTGATCGTCACCGGGCCGCCGGCGCTCCCGCCGTCGCCGTCGTCGCCGCAGGCCGTCGCCACCAGCGCAAGTGATGCGGCCAGGGCGGTGGCGGCTATGCCACGTCGCATAGTGAACTCTCCTTCAGCAGGGAACCGCGACCGCACAGCGCGGCGCCGGACGCCGAGGAAGCTAACAGGATTGAAACGCGACCGAAAGACCTTGCAATGAATTTCTGCAAGGCGTTACGGTCCTTGCCGAGAACCAGGGAGGCACCACGTGCGCCAGGAACAGTCAGGTGCCGCGACGGCGCGGCTTGCCGACCTCGCGGCCCAGGCCGGGGTGAGCGAGGCCACCGTCAGCCGGGTCCTGAACGGCAAGCCGGGCGTGGCCGACACCACCCGGCAGGCCGTGCTGGCCGCGCTCGACGTGCTCGGCTACGAGCGGCCGGTGAAGCTGCGCCGGCGCAGCGCGGGCCTGATCGGCCTGCTCATACCCGAGCTGGACAACCCGATCTTCCCCGGCTTCGCCCAGGTCATCGGCCAGGCCCTGACCCGGCAGGGCTACACCCCGGTGCTTGCCGCGCAGACGCCCGGCGGCTCGACGGAGGACGAGCTGACCGAGATGCTGGTGGAGCGCGGCGTGGACGGCATCGTCTTCGTCTCCGGGCTGCACGCCGACACCACCGCCGACATGGACCGCTACCCGCGGCTGCGCGGCCAGGGCGTGCCGTTCGTGATGGTCGGCGGCTACTCGGAGAAGTTCCAGGGCACGTTCATCTCCCCCGACGACCGGGACGCGATGCGGCAGTCGGTGACCCACCTGGCCTCCCTGGGCCACCGCCGCATCGGGCTCGCGCTCGGCCCCGGCCGCTTCGTGCCGGTGCAGCGGAAGGTCGAGGGGTTCCTCGACTCCATGCGCGACCTGCTGTCCGTGGCCGAGGACGACGCGCGGGCGGACATCGAGCACTCGCTGTACTCGCTGGAGGGCGGGCAGGCCGCCGCGGCGGCGCTGCTGGACCGCGGCTGCACGGCGATCGTGTGCGCAAGCGACATGATGGCGCTGGGCGCGATCCGCGCGGCGCGGCAGCGGGGGCTTGCGGTGCCGCGGCAGGTGTCGGTGGTGGGCTACGACGACTCGCCGCTCATCCCCTTCACCGACCCGCCGCTGACGACGGTGCGCCAGCCGGTGACGGCCATGGGGCAGGCGGCGGTGCGGGCGCTGCTGGAGGAGATAGGCGGCACGCCGGCGCCGCACAGCGAGTTCGTGTTCCACCCGGAGCTGGTGGTGCGGGGGTCGACGGCCTCGGCGCCCGGGTGAACGGCCCCGCCGGGGCCGGGTGCCGGGAAGGATGCTTGCAAAATCTTTCCACGCGGTCCCGGCGGTGGTGACCGCGCGGCCGCGGGTACGGGACTCAGTCGAGGTAGCCGCGGAGCTGGTCCGCGAAGGCGTGGTCCCGCAGCTTGTTGAGCGTCTTGGACTCGATCTGCCGGATCCGCTCGCGCGTCACGCCGAAGATGCGGCCGATCTCCTCCAGCGTCCGCGGCCGGCCGTCGATCAGCCCGTAGCGCAGCTGCACGACCTTGCGCTCCCGCTCCCCCAGCGTGGACAGCACCGCCTCCAGGTGCTCGCGCAGCAGCAGGAACGCCGCCGACTCCACGGGGGACGCGGCGTCGCCGTCCTCGATGAGGTCGCCGAGGGCGACGTCCTCCTCCTCGCCGACCGGCGCGTGCAGCGACACCGGCTCCTGGGCGAGCCGCAGCACCTCGCTCACCCGCTCCTCGGGCAGCCCGAGGTGGGCGGCGACCTCCTCCGGCGTCGGCTCGTAGCCGCGCTCCTGAAGCATGCGGCGCTGGACGCGTACGACCCGGTTGATCAGCTCGACGACGTGCACCGGCACCCGGATCGTGCGCGCCTGGTCGGCGAGGGCGCGGGACATGGCCTGGCGGATCCACCAGGTCGCGTACGTGGAGAACTTGTAGCCGCGGGCGTAGTCGAACTTCTCCACCGCGCGTATCAGCCCGAGGTTGCCCTCCTGGACCAGGTCGAGCATCGTCAGCCCGCGGCCCACGTACCGCTTGGCGACGGAGACGACCAGGCGCAGGTTCGCCTCGATCAGCCGGCGCTTGGCCATGCGGCCCAGCACCACGAGCCGGTCCAGGTCCAGCGCGAGCTGCGAGACCAGGTCCGGCTCGCCGGCGAGCTTCTCCTCGGCGAACAGCCCGGCCTCGACACGCCGGGCCAGCTCCACCTCCTCCGCGGCGCTGAGCAGCGGAATCCGGCCGATCTCCCGCAGGTACTGGCGGAACAGGTCGGACGAGGGCCCGCCGCGCTCGGGCCGCACGGCCGAGGCCGGCGGCGGAGCGGGCATCGCCGGCTCACCCGCGCCCGCGGGCTCGTCGAGCCCGGCCGGAGCCCCGTTCGGCAGCGTCAGGACATCCGGCGCGACCTCGCGCCCGGGCAGTACGGAAGTGTCGAGGGTCTGGGTCTGCACGGGGGCGACCTCCAGGGTGGTCACTGCCGGTTCGGGGACGTGGGGCAGCGGAACGGCTGCGGCGTACTCGCCGCCTTCCGTCCCGATCGTGGATAGCGGATCCCTGGCGGCTTGTCGCCCCTTCCGGGCAACACCGCCACGCTCCGAGGACTCAGGCACCGCCCCCAGTGTGGGGTACGACACACGCCTGGCAGTAGAGTTGTGCGGCCATATTTTGTGCCCGGGCCGTGACCGGATGGTTACGCAACGGACGAATGCCCACGCTCGGGGCAGCCCCGGGGCACGGCGGGCTGTCCCGGCGTGCCGCCGCGGGTGCGTCAGAGGGCTGCGGCGCCGCGGGCGCGGAGGGATTCGCGGTACTGCTGGAGCGTCCACAGCTCCTGCTGTGCCGCCTCGAACTGCTCCGGCGGGCCCTGCGCGCCCAGGCGGTGGACCGCGCTGCGGACGTCCTCGATGCGGCGGTTGACCGCCGCCAGGCGGACGCCGGCGAGCTGTTCGCCCGCGTAGATCGCGTCGGGCTCGCGGCGGCTGCGGGGCGGTTCGACGGCCAGCTCCGTGATCAGCGACCGGACGCCGTCGTCGGGGGCGGCGTCGCGGACGCGGGCCAGGTAGGCGGCGCCGTCGCCGGCGTCGGTGACGCCGCCGGCCGCGTCGATGGCGGCGCGGACCGTGGCGTACGGGGCGGCGGTGAACTCGTCGGCGAGGTAGGCGTCGAAGGCGGGGGCGACCAGCTGGGGGTGCTGCAGCGCGAGCTTCAGCAGCTCGCGCTCGCGGTGCAGGTCCGGCGTCCGCAGGTACAGCGCCGGGCCGGTGGCGGCGGGACCGGCGGGTGCGCCGCCGGCGGGGGGCGCCCCGGCGGCCCGCCCCGGGCCCGGGCCCTGCCCGCCGCCGCGCGCGTGCCCCGGCCCCTGGCCCTGGCCCGGCCGGCCGCCCCGGCCGCCCGGTGCCGCGTACCGCGCGAGCTGCCGCACCCGGTTGATCACGAACCGCTCGTCGAGGATCCCCAGCATCCCGCCCAGCCGCACCGCGTAGTCGTGCTGGATCGACACGTCCTTGATCCGCGCCACCACCGGCGCCGCCTGCTCCAGCGCCGCCGAACGGCCCTCCGCCGTGTCCAGGTTGTGCTGCGTGACGAACGAGCGGATGGCGAACTCGAACAGCGGCGACCGGTCCTCGATCAGCTGCTGCACCGCCTCGTCGCCCTTCGCCAGCCGCAGGTCGCACGGGTCCATGCCGCCCGGGCTGATCGCGATGGACGTACGGGCGGCGAACTTCTGGTCGTCCTCGAACGCGCGCAGCGCCGCCTTCTGGCCGGCCGCGTCGCCGTCGAACGTGAACACGACCTCGGAGCGGGAGTTGTCCGTGAGCACCCGCCGCAGGATCTTCACGTGCTCGCCGCCGAAGGCCGTGCCGCAGGTCGCGATGGCCGTCGTCACCCCGGCCAGGTGGCAGGCCATGACGTCGGTGTACCCCTCGACGACGACCGCCCGGCCCTGCTTGCCGATGTCCCGCTTGGCCTGGTCGATCCCGTACAGCACCTGGGACTTGCGGTAGATCGGCGTCTCCGGCGTGTTCAGGTACTTCGGCCCGTTGTCGTCCTCGCGCAGCCGCCGGGCGCCGAAGCCGACGACCTCGCCGGTGATGTCCCGGATCGGCCACATCAGCCGGCCGCGGAACCGGTCGATGGGCCCGCGGCGGCCGTCCTGCGCCAGCCCCGAGAGCGTCAGCTCCTTGTCCGTGAACCCCCGGCCGCGCAGGAACCGCGTCAGGTGGTCCCAGCCGGCCGGCGCGTACCCCACGCCGAAGCGCTCGGCCGCCGCCTGGTCGAACCCCCGCTCCGCGAGGAACGCCCGCCCGGTCTCCGCCTCCGCGGACCCCAGCTGCTCGGCGTAGAACTGGGCGGCGACCTTGTGCGCCTCCAGCAGCCGGGTGCGCTCGCCCTGCTGGCGGCCGGGGGTGTATCCGCCCTCCTCGTACCGCAGGGTGATGCCGGCCTGGGCGGCGAGGCGCTCGATGGTCTCCGAGAAGGACAGGTGCTCGACCTTCATGACGAAGTCGACCGTGTCCCCGCCTTCCTGGCACCCGAAGCAGTGGTAGAGCCCCTTTGCCGGGCTGACGTGGAAGGAAGGGGACTTCTCATCATGAAAGGGGCACAGCCCCTTGAGGTTTCCGCCGCCGCCGGGGCGGAGCTGCAGGTACTCGGAGACGACGGCGTCGATCGGAACCGCGTTCCTGACCGCCCGCACGTCGTCGTCGTTGATCCTGCCTGCCACGGGTGCAGTCTACGGCCGCGCGCCGACAGCGCCGACAGCCCACGGCCCCTATACACCACCGCGCCGGCACCCGCGCCGGAGCCGTACCGGAGGACGGCCGGCAGGAACCCGCTCACCCGGCATGTTCCCCTTCCGCACAGCAACTTCTTGCCGTAGTCCCCACCCCCGGCGCTCCCTACTCTGACGCGCATGGTGATCTCCGAATCCCCCACACCGGCAGCCCCACCTGTGCCGTTCTTCTCCCAGGCACGGAGCTTCACCGAGCTGTGGCCGCAGATCAGTGAGCACGTCAACGCGGTCTTCGACCGGGGCAAGTACTCCCACGGCCGCCAGGTCGGCCAGCTGGAGCGCGCCGTCGCCGAGTACACCGGCGCCCGGCACGCCCTCGGTGTGAACAGCGGCACCGACGCCCTCGTCCTCCTGCTCCGGGCGGCGGGCATCGGCCCGGGTGACGAGGTCATCGTGCCCGCGTTCACCTTCTTCGCCTCCGCCTCCGCCGTCTCCATGGCCGGCGCCCGGCCCGTCTTCGCCGACATCACGGCGGACGGCGACTACGCCATGGACCCGGACTCCGCGGCGGACCTCGTCACCGAGCGCACCCGCGCCGTGATGCCGGTGCACCTGTTCAGCCAGCTCGCCCCCATGGACCGGCTGCAGGACCTGGCGCGCCGCCACGACCTCACGGTGCTGGAGGACAGCGCGGAGGGCATCGGCATGCGCTGGGACGGCGTGCACGCCGGGCTGCTCGGCGCCGGCGGGGTGCTGTCCTTCTTCCCCACCAAGACCCTCGGCGCCCTCGGCGACGCCGGGATGATCCTGACGGACGACGACGACATCGCCCAGCAGGCCGCGATCCTGCGCCACCACGGGCGGATGGGGAAGACGCTGGACCACATCGCCGGCATCTCCAACCTCTCCGGCGTCTCCGGCACCAACAGCAAGATGGACGACGTCCAGGCCGCCGTGCTGCTGGCCAAGCTGACCCGCCTGGACGCCGACATCGCGCGGCGCAGACAGCTCGCGGAGGCGTACGACGAGCGGCTGCGGGGGCAGCCGGGCATCCACGCCCTGCCCCGCCTGGTGCCCCGGCCGGTCCGGTCGGACCCGGTCTTCTACGTCTACCTCGTCGAGGTCGAGGAGCGGGACGCGCTCGTCGAGCACCTCGCGGCCCGCGGCATCGGCACCGAGACGTACTACCCCCGCCCGCTCCACCTGCAGCCGTGCTACGCCGGACCCGAGCACCCCGAGGGGTCGCTGCCGGTCGCCGAGCAGGCCTGCAAGCGCACGCTGGGCCTGCCCTTCTACCCGGACCTCACCGAGGAGCAGGTGGACGTCGTGTGCGGGGCCATCGCCGACTTCTACGCCGGAGGTGCCGACCGGTGACCATCCCGTTCTTCCCCGACGACCTCTTCGAGGCGGACCGGCAGGCGTTCCTCGACCTGCTGTACGAGGTGGGCACGGACGAGGAGCAGAAGTTCATCCTCGGCCGGCGCACCGCGCAGCTCGAACGCGAGACGGCCGCCGCGGCCCGGGTGGAGCACGCCGTCGCCTGCTCCAGCGGGACCGGCGGGCTCAACCTCGCCGTCCAGGCCGTGGGCGTGGGCCCCGGCGACGAGGTGATCGTCCCGGCGTTCTGCTGCCAGCCGGTGGCCAGCTCGGTGGCGAACCGCGGCGCGACGCCGGTCTTCGCCGACGTCGACCCGCACACCATGGTGATGGACCCGGCGAGCACCGAGGAGCTGATCACCGAGCGCACCCGGGCCCTGATGCCCGCCCACGTCTTCTCGATCATGGCCGACATGCCGGCCATGAACAAGATCGGCCGGGCGCACGGGCTGACGGTGATCGAGGACGCCGCCGTCGCCCAGGGGGCGGTGCTCGACGGCACCCCGTCCGGCGCCTGGGGCGACCTCGGGGTGTTCTCCTACTTCCAGGTCAAGGCCTTCGGCACGGCCGGCGAGGGCGGCATGGTGGTGACCGACGACGCCGAGCTGGCCCGTCGGGTGCGGATGCTCCGCAACCACGGCCAGGACGGCGTCAACCGGTTCCTGCACCACGACATCGGCCAGAACAGCCGCTTCGACGAGATCCTCGCCGCCTTCCAGCTGCACCGGGCGGCCGGCTTCGCGGACCGGCTGGAGCGCCGGGCCCGGATCGCCGACTACTACACGGAGCGCTTCGCCCCCCTCGCCGACCGGGGCCTGGTGGCGCCCCCGGCGGGCCGCAACGGCCGCTGCTACTACGTGTACTCGCTGCTCGTGGAGCGGCGCGAGGACCTGCGCGCCTGGCTCACCGAGAAGCAGATCGGCTCGCACGTCTACTACCCGGTGCCGCTGCCGCTCCAGCCGGCGTTCGCGAAGTACGCCCCCGAGGGAGCGGACTGGCCGCGGGCGCGGCAGGTCAGCGCGCGCAACCTGGCCATCCCGATCTGGCCCCACCTCGGCGACGCCCAGGTGGAGTTCATCGCGGACTCCGTGTGTGAGTTCTTCGACTGAGGGGACGCGGATGGGCTCGAAGGTCGTCGTCATGGGCCAGGGCTACGTGGGTCTGCCACTGGCCGTCGCCGCCGCCGAACGGGGGTACGAGGTCGTCGGCTTCGAGGTCGACGAGGCCCGGGCCAAGAAGCTCGCGGCGGGCGAGTCGTACGTCGGCGACGTGTCCTCCGCGCGGCTCGCGGCGCTGCTGGCGAGCGGGGCCTACCGGCCCACGCTGGAACCGGGAGACCTCGCGGACTTCGACATCGCGGTGGTCACCGTGCCGACGCCGCTGCGCGACGGCCTGCCGGACCTGTCGTACATCGAGTCCGCGGGCCGCACCCTCGGCCGCTGGCTGCAGCCGGGGGCGGCGGTGTCGCTGGAGTCGACCAGCTACCCCGGCACCACGGAGGACGTCCTCGCCCCGCTGCTGGAGAAGCTCTCCGGGCTGGCCGCGGGCGACGACTTCCACCTCGGCTACAGCCCCGAGCGCATCGACCCGGGGAACACCCGGTGGACGTTCACCACCACGCCGAAGGTCGTGGCCGGGGTGGACGAGGGCTCCCGCGAGCGCCTCGCCGACTTCTACGGCTCCCTCGTCGACGAGGTCGTCCCCGCCCCCTCGCCGCGCGTGGCCGAGATGGCGAAGGTACTGGAGAACACCTTCCGGCACGTCAACATCGCCCTGGTGAACGAGCTGGCCATGCACGCCGAGGCCCTCGGCGTCGACGTCTGGCAGGCGCTGGACATCGCCGGCACGAAGCCGTTCGGCTTCATGCGCTTCACCCCGGGACCCGGGGTCGGCGGCCACTGCCTGCCGGTGGACCCGCTGTATCTCTCGTGGAAGGTGGAGCGGGCGCTGAGCAGGCCGTTCCGCATGGTCGCGCTCGCCGACGAGCTGAACACCCAGATGCCCGAGTACGTCGTCCGCCGGCTCACCCGGGGCCTCGGCAGGCGCGGGCAGACGCTCCACGGCGCCCGGGTGCTGATGCTGGGGCTCGCGTACAAGCCGAACACCGGCGACGTACGGGAGTCGCCCGCGATCCGCGTCGCGGAGCAGCTCCTCGCGGAGGGCGCCGCGATACGGGTGGCGGACCCGCTGGTGTCGGAGGACCCGGGCCTTGCGGGCCTGGAGCGGGTGGCGCTGTCGGACGAGGAGGTCGAGGCGGCGCACGTCGTGCTGGTCGTCACGGACCACGACGACGTCGACTACGCGCACCTCGTGGACACGGCAGGCTACATCTTCGACTGCCGGCACCGGGTCCCGGAAGCGGCCAACGTGGAGTACCTCTGACCGTGCCCCGGGGCGCTCGCGGCGCCCCGGGGCACGGCCCGGCGGCCCCCGGCCGGTGCGGTCCCGGCCGTCCCGGTCACGGCCGGGGGCCGAAGCTCACCTCCATGGCCGGCCGCAGCCCGAGGTCCCGGCCGGTGCGGGGCTCGTCGACCGCGATGAGGATGTTGTAGTGGTTGGGGAAGTGGCAGGAGTCGAAGCCGAGGACGGTGCCGACCTGCTCGCCGTCGATCACCACCGGGTCGCCGCGGTCGATGACGCCGCCGCCGGCCAGCTCCACGAAGCCGAGGAACCCGACCCGGTCCACCCGCGCGCCCGTGGTCGTGTCGTGCTGGTCGGTGGTGACCAGCTCGTGCACCTCGCCGCGCCGGACGCAGCGGCTGGCCCACTCGTCCACGGACATGCCGCGGTCCTCGCGGCGGTGGATGAGGATCTTCACCAGCCGGCCGGAGACCGCCAGCTTGTCGCCGTCTTCCTGCGGGTTCACCGCGCTGCTCCCGTCGTCGTCGGGTCGGTCGCGGGGCGCCGCTCCCCGCGGTAGATCTCGGCCACCAGCTCCAGGGCCGCGAGCCCGCCCTCGGCGCGGTCCTCGCCGGCGCGTACGGCCCGGGCGAAGTCCGCGACGATGCCCCGGTACTCGTGCCACAGCGACTGCTTGAACTCCGGGTAGCCGTCGAGCATGTCGGCGCTGTGCACGGAGCCGTCGGTCAGCCGGAGCGTGACGTCCTTGCACTCGCCCTCGTACGACCAGTCCAGCTCCACCCGGCCGCCGGCGCCGGAGGCCGCGGTCAGCGTCACCGTCGCCTGCCGGTCGGTGCCGGCCGCGTCGCGCACCACCTCGGCCCCGGCCAGCTCGACCGGGCCGAGGAACTGCCGGACGGTGTCGAAGGCGTTGGGCCCGTTGTCCGCCACGCAGCCGCCGCCGCAGCGGTCGGCGTCGAGGTACCAGGCGTCGGCGCCGGCGTGCTCCTCGATCTTCTCCAGGTAGCGCACGACCACCGACTCGATGCCGACGCCGGGCGGGACGGACTCCAGCAGCTCCAGCGCGTTGGCGTTGTAGCGCCGGTGGAAGGCGGTGAACAGCACGACGCCCCGCTCGCGGGCGGCGCGTACCAGCGCGCGGCCGTCCGCCAGCCGGGTGGCCAGCGGCTTCTCCACGCACACCGGCAGGCCGGCCGCGACGAGGTCGCCGCACACCTCGGCGTGGGCGTCGTTGGGCACGTTGACCACGGCCGCGTCCAGCCCGCCGGCGGCCAGCAGCTCCCGGTGGCCGGTGTGGCAGGGGACGCGGTCCCGGTACGGGGCCAGCGCCTCGTCCCGCAGGTCGCACACCGCGGCCAGCTCGACCCCGGGCACCTCCGCCAGGGCGGCGGCGTAGAAGCGGGAGATGACGCCCAGGCCGATCAGGCCGACGCGCAGCGGGCGGGTCGGGTCGTCAGCGGTCATCGCGGTCTCCCTCCGGGAGCTTCAGCCCCAGGTCGTCGGCGACGGCGCGCAGTTCGTCGAGGAGCGGGTCGGCCACGGGCACGCCCTCGGCCAGCGCCGCGGCCCTGAGGTCGGCCTCCCGGCAGCCGGGGTAGGCCACCCGGTCGGTGCCCGGCAGCGTCGGGCTGCCGGTGAGGGCGGCGAACAGCCCGGCCGCCTGGCCGGTGAAGTCCTGCTCGGGGCGGAGGGCGGCGGGCGCGACGGCGAGGACGAAGAAGCCGATGTCGTCGTCCCGGCCGCTCGGCCCGCCGGTGCCGGCGTACGCGTCGGGGTCGGGGCCGAGGCCGGCGCCGGGCACCAGCGCGGCCAGCACCTCGACGAGCAGGGCCAGCCCGTAGCCCTTGTAGCCGCCGGTCTCCGGGTGGCCGCCGAGGAACAGCGGGAAGGCCTCGCCGCGGTCGAGGGCGTGGGGGTCCGTCACCCAGCGGCCCTCGGCGTCCTGCAGCCAGCCCTCGGGTATGGGCTTCCCGGCCCGGGCCGCCTCGCGCACCTTGCCGGTGGGGGCGACCGTGGTGCTCATGTCGAGCACGAACGGGGCCTGTCCCGGCCCGGCCGGGGCGGCCGCGGCGAGCGGGTTGGTGCCCAGCATGGCGACGCTGCCGCCCGGCGGGCGGGCGATGCGCTGCCGGCCGCAGTTGGAGGCGACCAGCCCGACCATGCCGCTGTCGACCGCGCGGGCGGCGTGGAAGCCGGCGCAGCCCAGGTGGGTCGCGTCGCGTACGGACACCATCCCGATGCCGTACTGCCCCGCCCGCTCGACGGCGAGGTCCATGGCCTCCGCGGCGGCCCACAGGCCCAGGCCCTTCCGGGAGTCGAGCAGCACGGCGGCGCCGCGGTCGGCGAGCACCTCCGGCTCGGCCGCGGGCGCCACCCGGCCGGACTCGAACAGCGGCAGGTACAGGCGGGTGAGGTTGGCCAGCCCGTGGGAGCGCATGCCCACCAGGTCGCCGTAGACGAGCGCGTCGGCGGCGGTGCGGGCCCGGGATTCGGGCACGCCGCGGGACTGGAAGACCTCGGTGGTGAAGTCGGTCAGCTGGTGGTAGGGGAGCAGGTTCATGACGATCCGTTCGTAGCTGAGGCGAAGCCGGCCACCAGGGACGCGATGCCGTCGGCGTAGTGCTCCAGGTCCCGGGTGTCGACGTACTCGCCGGCGGCGTGGGCGCCGTTGGCGTCGAGGTCTCCGGGGCCGTAGACGACCGTGTGCGCGTTCGGCAGGGCGTGGGTCCAGATGGCGTCGCAGGTGCAGGCGGGGGCGTCCGGCGGGGCGTACGTCAGCCCGGCCCGGGTCAGCAGCCGCTCCGCCCACGGGTCGCGGCTGTCGAGCGCGGGCAGCCCGCGCTTGACCCACGTCAGCTCGGTGATCCGGCGGGCGTCCCGGGCGGTCCTGGCGAAGTCCGGCAGCCCGGCGAAGGCGGCGGCGAACTCCTCGGTGCCGGCGCGGAGTTCGCGTTCGAGCGCCTCCTCCTGCGCGCGGCCGGCGGCGGCCGTACGGTACGCCAGGTTCAGCAGCAGCGCCCCGGTGCCGTACACCTTGTTGTGCACGGTGCCGGTGTGCAGCCCCGCGACGCAGACCCGGCCGCCGTCGACCGCGCCGGGCAGCCGGCGGGCCAGGTGCTGGGCGAGGAAGCCGAGGAGCACGGTGGCGTTGTGGCCGGCCTCCGGGTGGTCGTCGATGGAGTCGGTGCCGGCGACGGCGATGCGGGCGGTGGCCGCCGCGGTGGCGCGGGGCACGAGCAGGCCGCGGGTCGGCTCGCAGAACACGTTGATCCGCCCGGTCCAGCCCTGCTCCACCAGCGGCCGGGTGCCGAAGACGCCCATGGCGCCGCCCTCTTCACCGGCCACCGCCTGGACGAGCACGCCGACGTCGGTGCCGAGCCCGGGCACCCGGGCCGCCGCCGCCCGCAGCCCGGCGAGCAGCGCCACCGCCGGGCCCTTGGCGTCGACGGCGCCGCGGCCGTGGAAGCGGTCGTCCGCCAGCCGCGGCGGCTCGCCGCCGGCCACGGTGTCGAGGTGCACGTTGAACATGAGGGTCCGCTCCGGCGGCTGCTCGCCGCCGAGGCGCAGCACCATGCTCGGCTGGTCGTCGAGGAACCCGGCCACCCGCCGCGCCATGTCGCGCACCTGCGCGGGCACGTCCGGGCGCGTCAGCCACTCCGGGCCCGCGGCGGCGTGGTGCACCACCTCGAAGCCCAGCTCGGCGGCGGCCTCGGCGTAGGCCGTCTGTGCCTCGCGCAGCCGCGGCGGCTCCGCGTCCGGGCCCGTCTCCATCGGCCCCGCGGTCGGCAACCCGATGAGGTGGAGCAGCAGGTCGCGGTCCGCCCGCGACAGCCGCACCGGCACTGCCGTCATGCGGCCGCCTTGCGGATCCGGCCCAGCAGCTCCTCCAGCGCCCGGCCGCAGGCGACGAAGGCCGCCCGGGTCTCGTCGTCGCCGGCGGTCGCGGACTCGTGCGGGCGCACCTTGACGTGCGGCTCGATCGACAGCGCGCCGGTGTAGCCGCGGTCCAGCAGGTGGCGCAGGCAGTCGGCGACGCGGCACTCGCCGTGGCCGGGCAGCGTGTAGCGGATCTCGTCGCCCTCGACGACGGCGTCCTTGATCTGCACGTGCTCGATCCACGGCGTGAGCGCGGGCAGCAGGTCGAGCGCCCGGTAGCCGTACGCCGGGCCGTTGCCGGTGTCGAAGACCAGGCGCAGCGCCGGGCTGTCGACGTAGCGCAGCAGCTGGAGCATGCGGTCGGCGCTGGCGCCGGCCCAGCCGGCGCAGTTCTCGTGCAGCAGGACGAGCCCGGCGCGCTCGGCCCGGGCGGCGAGGGCCGCCATGCGCCGGAGGACGACCGCGCGCCAGGCGCCGGGGCGCAGCCCGTCGTTGGGGTAGGACATGACGCGTACGTACCGGGTGCCGAGCCGGGCGCAGCGCTCGGCGAGCACGTCCAGCTCGCGCAGGTCGTCGTCGAAGTCGCCGGTGACGGGACGGGCCCAGTTCGCGATCCGGGAGTCCACGCAGTGCACGCGCAGGCCGGCGGCGTGCACCGCCCCGGCCAGGTCGGCGAAGGCGGCGTCGCCGAGGTCCGCCAGGGCGGTGCCGTCCACCGAGCGCAGCTCGATCAGCGGCCAGCCCAGCTCGTTCAGGGCCCCCGTCTGGACGGCGGCCGAGGCGCCCGCCTCGTCGCCGATGCCGCAGAGGGGGAGGGTGTCAACCGGCATCAGGTGACTCCGTGGTCGTACCGGACAGGTGCTTCGCCGCGTCGAGCAGCCGCACGAGGCGCATCTGGCGCTGCAGCTCCTCGTCGAGGGCGGCGGCGTCGCCCAGCTCGCCGGCGAAGTGCCGGTAGGTGTCGAGCAGGCAGGCGTCGAGGGCGAGGTCCGGGAACACGGAGTCCTCGGGGGTGCCGCCCGCCGGGCTGACGGTCAGGTGGGCGTAGTGGTCCTCGCTGCCGACGGGGTAGTGGCCCACCGCCCGCCCGGACTCGAAGTCCAGCTCGATGCGGCGCTCGCGGCGCGGCGAGGTGAGGTCGCACTCGACCCGGCTGACCGCCCCCGAGCGGTGCCGCAGCCCCAGCTCGGCCCCGCCCATGCCCGGCACCCGCCGGCCGCAGACGTTCACGTCGGTGAGGGCGGCGTGCGCCACCTCGGCGTCGCCGGCCAGCCGCAGCGCCACGGCCACCGCGTGCGGCGGCTCGACGTCGAAGGCCGTGCGGTGGCTCCGGCTGTTCAGGGTGCGGTGGATACGGGGCTTGTGCTGCCGGATGCCGATGCGGTGCAGCCGGCCGAGGCGGTCGCCGTCGACGATCTCCGCGAGCCGCCGGGTGAGCGAGCTGTGCAGCCACGGCGCGACCACGGCTATGCGCAGCCCGTACTTGTCGCGTATCGACTCCAGTTCGTCGAGCGCGCCGGCCGTGTCCGCGAGCGGCTTCTCCACCAGGATGCGGCCGAACCCCAGCTCGCCGAGTTCGGTCAGGACGCCGGCGCGCTCGCCGGGCGGGGTGCACACGTGCACCACCGTCGTCTCCGGGTCCAGCTCCGCCCGCGCGGCGGCCGGCGAGCCGACCGTCCGGATGTCCGGGTCGGCGTCGCCGTCCGGGCCCCCGCCCGGCCCGCCGGCCGGGTGTACGTCGTAGCCGAGCGGTGGCGCCGCGGCGAAGAGCCCGGGAAACTGTCGCCGCAGCCGGAGCAGCACCGGCAGATGGAGCTCCCGGCCGGAGCGTCCCAATCCGACGATGAATGTACGCAACACCGCATTCCTTTATCCGTCCGGCAACGAAGCGAGGCAGGTCACGCTACGCGGAGAAGCCGGGCCGGGCCGGTGGCAGATAGTTGCTTCCCCCGGGTGTGCAAGTGGCACGGAATTGTCATGGCCGCCGGTCTTCCGCGCTCCCTAGGCTCCCAGCCCGAGACCGGACGACCTGGGGGCGCGTGTGTCCTTCTCCGAGCGGCCAGCCAAGAGTTACGTCTTCGACCCGCTGTGGGATCAGGAGACCGAGCGGCTGGCCACCAACGAGGCGATCTGGGACCCCGGCACGGCCGAGCGGCTCGACCGGCTCGGCGTGGGTGCCGGCTGGTCCGTGCTGGAGGTCGGCGCCGGCCACGGCGGCACCGCGGAGCGGCTCGCCGAACTCGTGGGTCCCGCCGGCCAGGTCACGGCGGCCGACCTGGAGACCGGCCGGCTGGTGCGGCTGAAGGAGAAGGGCGTCGAGGTGCTCCAGGTCGACATCACGACCGGACACCTGCCGGCCGGGCAGTACGACCTGGTGCACTCCCGCATGCTCGTCCAGCACCTGCCCGACCGCGTCGCCGCGGTCCGCAAGATGGTCGCCGCCCTGAAGCCCGGCGGCCTGCTGTTCCTGGAGGACACCGACTCGCTGCCGCTCTTCCGCAGCGTGGTCTCCGAGGACTTCCTCCAGGACGTCCGGCAGGCCGGGTACGGGCTGATGCGCGAGTCGGGCCACGAGCCCCGCGGCGGCCACTACGACCTTGCGGCCGCGCTGGAGTGCGGCCTGGAGGACGTGTCCGCGGAGGGCCGGACGGTGATGGTGCAGGGCGGCTCGCCGCAGGCCCGGCACTACCAGCTGTGGCTGGAGTTCATGCGCCCGCGGATCGTCGGGGCCGGGCTCCTCGACGACGCGCGCATCGACGAGGCGCTGGCGGAGATGGCCGACCCGGCGAACCGCTGGCTGAGCCAGATCCTGATCTCCACCTACGGCCGCCGGCCGCGAGGGACGGGGCAGCCGTGACCGTGGCCGGCTCCTCCCCGCAGCCCGACGCGCCGAGCCGTCTGAGGGCGTACGTCGTCCTCGGCAAGCTCGCCTTCTACGACTACTACCTCGCCGCCTTCGTCGTCATCGCCGCACTGCCCGCGTCCCGGCTCGACAACCCGGGCAGCTACGTGACGCTGGTGCTGTACTTCGCCGGCTACGCCGGGGTGGTCGCGGCCTCGGCGACGCTGGACGACGTCACCGGCATCCGGGACGGCAGCGACGAGCGCAACTACGCGCCGGAGCAGGGCGCGCTGCGCGACCGCTCGCGCAAGCCGCTGCTCAGCGGCGTGCTGACGGCGCGGGAGGCGGAGCGGTTCGCCGGGGTCGCCGCGCTCTGGGGCCTCGCCCTGTGGTCGCTGACGTACGCCACGGCGCCCGACCCGCCGCTCTGGGCGGCGTTCGCGCTGCTCGCCGCGCTGGTCAGCAACCTCCAGTACTCGTACGGCCTGAAGCTCAGCTACCGCGGCGGGCAGGAGCTGCTGCTGCTCACCCCGGGGCTCGCGGTGCTGCTGCCGTTCGTGCTCGTCGAGGGCTCCGTCAGCGGGCTGATCTGGACGGAGACCCTGCTGGTGGGGCTCTGGAGCCTGATGGTGTCGATCTACTCGAACATCAACGACGTGGAGGGCGACCGCCAGGTCGGCCGCCGGAACCTGGCCACGCTCACCACCCCGGACGGCTACCGCCGCGTCGTGGCGGCGGTGCACCTGCTGGAGCCGCTGACGGTGGCGGCGGCGATCGCGCTCGGCGCCGTGCCGTTCTGGTTCGTCCTGCCGATGATCCCGCTGTACGCGATGCGCTTCCAGCAGGCCCGCTCCGGCCTCGTGCGCGGCGAGGTGCTGCGGGCCCGGCTGCTGGGCATCAAGCTGCACCGGTGGGGCGTGCCGGTGCTGGTCGGGCTCAACATCCTCGTCGAACACGTCTGACGGGGCGCGTCGTTGACCCCTGAGGCGCCAGGCGCGGGGCCGGCGGAGAAGCGGCGGCCGGCGCTGACCGTCTCGACGCTGGTGGCCGGCGTCGTCGTGGTCGTGGTCTCGTACACCGGGCCGGTGGCCGTGGTGCTGCAGGCCGCCCGCGCCGGGGACATCGGCGCGGACCGGCTGGAGTCGTGGCTGTGGGCGCTGTCCATCGGCAGCGGGGTCACATGCGTGGTGCTGAGCCTGGCGTACCGGGCGCCGGTGCTGACCGCGTGGTCGACGCCGGGCGCGGCGCTGCTGGTGACCGCGCTGGGCACGTACTCCTTCGCCGAGGCCGTCGGCGCGTACGTGATCGCCGCGGTGCTCACCGTGCTGCTCGGCCTCAGCCGGCTGTTCGGCACGCTCATGCGGTTGCTGCCGCCGGAGGTCGCGGCGGCCACGCTGGCGGGCATCCTGCTGGAGTTCGGGCTGCGGCTGTTCCGCACCGCCGACGGCGACCCGGCGCTGGTGGTCCTCATGCTCGCCGCGTACCTCGCGGGCCGGCGCTTCGCCGCGTCCTGGGCGACCGCGCTGGCGCTGCTCGCCGGCTGCGCCTGGACCGCCGCCACCGCCGGCTTCGGCAGTTGGTCGGGCGAGGTGCGCCTGGCCGTCCCGGCGTTCACGGCGCCGGAGTTCACCGCGGACGCCGCGGTGGGCCTCGCGCTGCCGCTCTTCCTGGTCACCATGGCGTCGCAGAACGCCCCCGGGCTGGCCGTGCTCAACGCCGCGGGCTACCGGCCCGACGCCGACCGGCTGGTCACCTCGACCGGCGCCGCCTGGCTGGCGCTGGCCCCGTTCGGCGGCCACGCCATCAACCTGGCCGCCATCACCGCGGCCATCTGCACCGGCCCCTCCGCCCACCCGGACCCGGGCCGGCGGTACGGGGCCGGGGTGGCGGCCGGCGTGGGCTACCTGATCGTCGGGATCTCCGGCTCGACCTTCCTCGCCCTGTTCGCGACGCTGCCGGCGGCGCTGGTGGCGGCGACGGCCGGGATCGCGCTGCTGGGCGCGACCGGCGGGGCGCTGGCCGCGGCCACCCGGGACGCGAGCCGGCTCGACAGCGCGCTGATCGCGTTCCTCGTCACCGCCTCCGGCGTCGAACTGCTCGGCGTCGGGTCGGCGTTCTGGGGGCTGCTGGCCGGGGTGCTCACGCAC
Organism: Streptomyces sp. CNH099; assembly: GCA_000514715.1. Classification (GTDB taxonomy): domain Bacteria; phylum Actinomycetota; class Actinomycetes; order Streptomycetales; family Streptomycetaceae; genus Streptomyces; species Streptomyces synnematoformans. The sequence goes on from AZWL01000007.1 coordinate 73,177, forward strand.
CTGGCCCTGCACCGGCGCCGGGCCGGCTGACCGCCGGCCCGGGCCCGTCCGACCGACGTGCGGCAGGCCCTACGTCCAGCGGCCGGTGCCGATGGTGCCCGTGCTGCCCAGCACCTTCTCGCGCAGCTCCAGCCGTCGGACCTTCCAGGTCGCGGTGCGCGGCACGTCCTCCCAGGGGATCACCCGGGGCTCGCCCAGCTCGGGCAGGTCGGCCGTCGCCCGCTGCCACGCCTGCGGGTCGAGCTCGTCGCCGTCCAGGCTGAGCACCGGCACCGGCTTCTCGCCGGGCGTGCCGAGGACGGTGACGTCGGAGACCTCGGGCAGCCGGTCCAGCAGGATGCTCTCCAGCTCGATCCCGCTCATCCCGGGGATGACGTCGACCTCGCGGTCGATGAGCTTGAACTGCCCGCCCTTCGTCCGCTCGCCGATGTCCCCGGTGTTCCACCACCTGCCGGTGGCCTTCTCCCGGTACCGGTCGCTCTCGCCGAGGTAGTCGAGGCAGCGGCCGCTGCTGGCGACGAGCATCATCCCGGGCTCGCCCCTGCGGCGCACCGGCTCACCGGTCTCGACGTCGACCACCCGGACCTTCGCGAAGCCGGGCATCGGCCGGCCGATCAGGCTGGTGACCGCCTTGGCGTCGGTGGTACGGCGCAGCATCCTGCGGGTGTAAACGGCCGCGCAGATCGGCCCCGCCTCGCTCTGCCCCCAGCTCTGCCCCCACAGCGGGAGGCGCCGCCGGGAGACGCCGAGGAAGGTGCGTACGGTCCGCGGGTGCACCGCGTCGAACGTGCCGACGTACATCCGGACCCGGTGGAACAGCTCGGGCCGGCGGTGCGCGAGCGACTCCCAGCGCTGGAAGATGTTCGGGCACGCCTCCAGCGTGGTGGGCCGGTGCTCGGCGAGCACCCGGGCGGCGTTGTCGGGGTCGTGCCGGGAGATGGCGACCAGCTTCTCCGGGGCCAGCGTGAACTGGCCCATCAGCCACGTCACCGTGCGCCCGTGGGCGAAGGAGATCGACGACGCGTACACGGTGCTGCGGTTGCTGGCGAGCAGGGGGAACCGTATCCGCTCCAGCTTCGCCGCGCCGCCGAGCAGGCTGGTGCCGGAGTGCACGACGAGCTTCGGCACCCCCGTGGTGCCGGAGGTGTGCATGATGAGCATGGGCTCGTCCGGGCCGCGCAGCTGCACCGGCGCCTCGGGCGCCCCCTCCAGGTCGCCGAGGGTGAGCGCCCCTTCGGGCGCCCCCGGGCCCGGCTCGCCGAGCACCAGGAACCGTATCTCCGGGCCGCCCAGCTTGACCCCGGCCGCGTCGGCCCGCGCCAGCACCGCGGGCGAGACCACCACGACGCTGGGGTCGAGCCGCTCGATCATCTTCCGGTGCGCCTCGGGCGCGCCGACCCCCGCGATCGTGGCGGGCAGCGCGCCGAGACGGGCCGCGGAGGCGGCGGCGAGGGTGATGTCCAGGTGGTTCTCTTTGATGATGGCCACCCGGTCGCCCGGCCGCGCCCCGGCCGCGTACAGCCGGCCGGCGAAGTCCCGTACCAGCGCGGCCAGGGCCTCCGCGTCATAGTGCACGCCACCGGCCGGGGCGATGTCGAACGGACGGTCGAGCCAGGCGGCCGTCTGGTGCTTCAGGCCGGCGTGCCAGTCGAAAAGCGCGCCGATGTTCATCGGCGGTCTCCGAGTGGGCATGTGGAGTCCTCCCCGCAGACGGAGTCGTGCCGATCACCCTACGAGCGCGACCCGTACGCCGGCACGGCAATGCCCGAGGCGGGCGGCCCTGACGCATAGCAATAACCAGCCGGTTCCCCGGGCACGTTCCGTATGGCAGGTCGTCCGCCGAGCGGTGCCCGCCGCGCTCGGCGGTGCTTGGCAGTGCCCGCGGCTACATGAGGTCCTCCAGCGGCACCGCCGGGTCGCCCAGGCGCTCCGGGTCCACCGCCGTGCCGGACCTGATCAGGTTCTGGATGCCCCCGGTGACGTCCCACACGTTCATGTTCATCCCCGCCAGCACCCGGCCCTCCTTCAGCCAGAACGCGACGAACTCCCGCCGCCCGACGTCGCCGCGGCACACCACCTGGTCGTACGACCCGGGCGGCGCGTGCCCCGAGTACTCCAGGCCCATGTCGTACTGGTCGGAGAAGAAGTACGGCACGCGGTCGTACGTCACGTCCCGCCCGAGCATCGCGCGGGCCGCGGCCGGGCCGCCGTTGAGCGCGTTCGCCCAGTGCTCCACCCGCAGGGGGGCGCCGCCGGCGGCAGAGGAGCCGGCGGCGGGGTGGGAGGCGGCGGGATGAGCGACGGCGGCGACGTCGCCGGCGGCGTAGACGTCCGGGTCGGAGGTGCGCAGCGCGGCGTCGGTGGCGATGCCGCCGCCCTGCTCGCGCGGTACGACGTCGAGGCCGGCGGCCTCGGCGAGCGCGGTGCGCGGGGCGGCGCCGATGGCGGCGAGCACGTCGTGTGCCGGGTGCTCGTCGCCGTCGTCGGTGAGCGCCGCCAGCACCATGCCGTCCTTGCCGGTGATGGCCGTCAGCCGGGTGCCGAAGTGGAACCGGACGCCGTGCTCGCGGTGCAGGTCGACGAAGACCTGGCCGATCTCCGGGCCGACGACCGCGTGCAGCGGCGTGGGCTCCGGCTCGACGACGGTGACCTCCGCCCCGTACGTGCGCGCCGCCGCGGCGACCTCCAGGCCGATCCACCCGGCGCCGGCGATGACGAGGTGCCCGTTGTCGCGGCCGAGGGCGGCGAGGACGCCGCGCAGCAGCTCGGCGTGGCCGAGGCGGCGCAGGTGGTGGACGCCGGCGAGGTCGGTGCCGGGGATGTCCAGCCGGCGCGGCTCGGCGCCGGTGGCCAGGAGCAGCTTGTCGTAGTGCACCCGGGTGCCGTCGCCGAGGGTCACGGCCTTCGCGGCGCGGTCCAGCGCGGTGACGGTCTGGCCGAGGTGCAGCTCGACCTCGGCCTCGGCGTACCAGCCGGGCGGCTGGGCGAAGACGCTGTCGCGCTCTTCCTTGCCGAGGAGGTAGCCCTTGGACAGCGGCGGTCGCTCGTACGGGTGGTCGTGCTCGTCGCCGATGAGGATGACCCGGCCGGTGAATCCCTCCGAGCGCAGCGTCTCCGCCGCTTTCGCTCCGGCCAGTCCTCCTCCGACGATGACGAACGTCTGATGTGCGTCGACCACTTCACGCCCTCCTCTGGCTCCCGGGCCCCGACCATCCATTTTGCCGTGTCCCCGGCCGCGTTGCCGCCACCGCGAGCCTCCCGCACGCGGCGTGGTGGCGGAAGGGGCTGGCGCGCCAGGGCTGCGCGGGCGGACGGAGCCGCGTACCGGGCCGGCGGGCCGCGGGCCGGTCCGGGCGCGGGCCGCGGAGCAGGGGCGGATGGGGGCGAAACGGGCTGGTGGGGACGGTGACGACCGGTTACGAACGGGGAACCCTGCCCCGGTACGCGACCGGGGGCGCTCCCGGGTCCGCGCCCGCCCCCGCGCCCACCGGCGCGCCGGTGGCCGGATCTCGCCGGTCACCCCGTCAGGCGGGCGTGCAGCCGCCGCGCCGCCGCGTCCGTCAGCGCCGCGATCTGGTCCACGACCGCCCGCAGCCGCCCCGCGTCGTCCGCCGCCGCCGCGTGCAGCGCGCGGAACTGCGGGTCGAGCCCCTCCGGCGCCCCCGCCGTCAGCGCCGCCGCCAGCTCCGCCAGCACGACCCGCTGGTCCGCCCGCAGCCGTGCCTGGTCCGGCCGCTGCATCACGAACCGGTCCGCGACCGCCTTGAGTACCGCGCACTCCAGCCGCGCCGCGCGCGGCACGATCAGCTCGGCGGCGTAGCGGGACAGCGGGCCCGTGCCGTACGCGGCGCGCGTGGCGCCCTCGGCGGCGAGGCAGAAGCGGCCGATGAGCTGGCTGGTGGCGTCCTTGAGGCGGGCCTGCGCGGCGGCGGTGCCGTCGTAGCCGTGCGGCCACCACTCCTGGGCCAGCAGCCGGTCGAGCGCGTCGGCGAGTTCGGCCGCCGCCGTGCCCGGGGCGTAGCGGGCGGCGGCGACGCCGAGGACGTCGGCGCGCTCCGGCCCGGCGAGCAGCATCGCGGGGTCGAGGTGGCCGGCGTGCAGGCCGTCCTCGACGTCGTGCACGGAGTAGGCCACGTCGTCGGACCAGTCCATGACCTGCGCCTCGAAGCAGGTGCGCGGTGCGGGCACCCCCTCCCGCACCCAGGTGAAGACCGGCAGGTCGTCGGGGTAGACGCCGAACTTGGCGGCGCCAGGACCGGCAGGTCCGGCCGGGTGGCCGCCGCGCGGCCAGGGGTACTTGGTCGCGGCGTCCAGGGCCGCCCGGGTGAGGTTGAGCCCGACGGGCCGGCCGTCGGCGGTGAAGCGCTTGGGCTCCAGCCGGGTGAGCAGCCGCAGCGACTGCGCGTTGCCCTCGAAGCCGCCGCAGGGCGCGGCCAGCTCGTCGAGGACCTGCTCGCCGTTGTGGCCGAACGGCGGGTGTCCGAGGTCGTGCGCGAGGCACGCGGTCTCGACGAGGTCGGGGTCGCAGCCGAGGGCGGCGCCCAGCTCGCGGCCGACCTGGGCGCACTCCAGCGAGTGCGTGAGGCGGGTGCGGGGCGTGGCGTCGGCGAACGTCACGGTCCGGCCTCCCCCGCCCTCGCCCTCGCCGTCGGCGCCGGGCGTGACGACCTGGGTCTTGCCGGCGAGCCGGCGCAGCGCGGCGGAGTGCAGCACGCGGGCGCGGTCGCGCTGGAAGGCGGTGCGGCCGGGGCGCTTGTCGGGCTCGGGGGCCCAGCGTTCGAGGTCGGCGTCGGTGTACCCCATGGGGCGAACGGTAGCCCGGGCACGGCGCGGCGGGTCCGGGCGCGGGGCGGCGGTACGGGCCGCGCCCGCGGTCCGTACGGGCCTGCCCCCGGTGCGTACCCGCCGCTACGCCGCCACCTCCGCGATCCGCGCGGGGTACGCGGGCACCGCCACCTCCTCGTCGTCCAGGCAGCGCCCCGTCGCCAGGTCGAAGCGCTGCTTCAGCAGCGGCGACGCCACGAACGGCCGGCTCCCCTGGGCGGCGGGCGCCGAGCCCAGCAGCCCCCGCGACAGCACGTACGCCCCGGTGAACGGGTCGCGGTTGCCGATCGCGTAGACGTCGCCGGTGCGGCCGAGGAAGACCGCGGCCTGGGTGCCGTCCGGGAGCAGCGCGGCGACGCCGCGGCCGTGGGTGAGCAGGTTGAGGTCGCACACCGGGTGCCAGCCGGCCGCGGTGCGGATCTCGACGCGCAGCAGGGTCCGCGCCGGGGAGTCCGCCGTCGTCATCGTCGTGGTCATGCGGAGGCTCCTTCCAGCGCCCCGCGCACCGGGATGGCGGGGCCTGACAGCAGGGTGAGATCGGGTTTGACCTGGTCGCGCTCGGGGACGAACTGCACGCTGGGGTCGGGCACGCCCGGCGCGTTGACGAACGACACGAAGCGCGCCAGCCGCTCCGGGTCGGCCAGGGTGGCGGCCCACTCGTCGCGGTAGTGCGCGACGTGCGCGGCCATCAGCTCCTCCAGCTCGGCGCCGATGCCGAGCGAGTCGGCCACGACGACGTCCCGCAGGTGGTCGAGCCCGCCCTCCAGCCGCTCCAGCCACACCGAGGTGCGCTCCAGCCGGTCGGCGGTGCGGATGTAGAACATCAGGAACCGGTCGATGAGCCGGATCAGCTCCTCGTCGGAGAGGTCCTGGGCGAGCAGGTCGGCGTGGCGCGGGGTGGCGCCGCCGTTGCCGCAGACGTACAGGTTCCAGCCGTTCGCGGTGGCGATGACGCCGAAGTCCTTGCTCTGCGCCTCGGCGCACTCGCGGGAGCAGCCGGAGACGGCGGCCTTCAGCTTGTGCGGGGAGCGCAGCCCGCGGTAGCGCAGCTCCAGGTCGATGGCCATGCGGACGCTGTCCTGCACGCCGTAGCGGCACCAGGTGGACCCGACGCAGGACTTCACGGTGCGCAGCGCCTTGCCGTACGCGTGCCCGGACTCGAACCCGGCGTCGACCAGGCGGGCCCAGATCGCGGGGAGCTGGTCGACGCGGGCGCCGAAGAGGTCGATGCGCTGGCCGCCGGTGATCTTCGTGTAGAGCCCGAACTCGCGCGCCACCTCGCCGAGCACGATCAGCTTCTCGGGGGTGATCTCGCCGCCGGGCACGCGCGGGACGACGGAGTACGAGCCGTTGCGCTGGAGGTTGGCGAGGAAGTGGTCGTTGGTGTCCTGCAGCGCGCCCTGTTCGCCGTCGAGTACGTAGCCGTCGGCGCCGATGACCGGCGCGAGGGAGGCGAGGATCGAGGCCACGGCCGGCTTGCACACCTCGCAGCCGTCGCCGCTGCGGGCCTCCTCGCGGCCGTGCTCGTCGAGGAGGCGGACGTAGGAGCTGATGCGCTTGACGCGGACGATCTCGTACAGCTCGGTCCGGGTGTGGGCGAAGCAGCCGCACAGGCCCTTGTCGACGGCCACGCCGCGCGCCTCCAGCTCGTCGTTGACGAGGGCGGCGAGCACCTTCTCGCAGGAGCCGCAGCCGGAGCCGGCGCGGGTGCACTTCCCGACCTCGCGGACGGTGGTGCAGTCGTGGTCGGCGACGGCGCCGCGGATCGCGGCCTTGGTGACGTTGTGGCAGTTGCAGACGACCGCGTCGTCCGGGAGCGCGGACGGCCCGAGGGCGGCGGGGGCGCCGGCGCCCGGGGGCAGCACCAGCTGCTCGGGCGGGACGGGCGGCACGCTGCCGGTGAGCGGGCGCAGCATGCCGTACGCGTCGGTGTCGCCGACGAGGACGCCGCCGAGGAGGGTGCCGTCGCGGTCGACGACGAGCTTCTTGTACAGGCCGGCACGGGAGTCGGAGTAGACGACGTCGAGGCAGCCGTCGGCGGCGCCGAGGGCGTCGCCGAAGGAGGCGACGCCGACGCCGAGGAGCTTGAGCTTGGTGGAGGTGTCGGCGCCGGTGAAGGTCCGGTCCGCCGCGGCTTCGGCCCCGGTGTTGGTGTCGGTTTCGGCGTCGGCTTCGGCCGCCGCCGGCTCGGCCGCGATCGTGGCGGCGGCGGTCTCCGCCATCTCGTACCCGGGCGCCACAAGACCGTACACCCGGCCGTCGGCGGCCTGCGCGCACTCCCCGATCGCGAAGACCGCGGGGTCGGAGGTCCGGCACCGCTCGTCCACGGTGACGCCGCCGCGCTCGCCGACGGCCAGGCCCGCCTCGCGGGCGAGCTGGTCGCGGGGGCGTACCCCGGCGGAGAAGACGACGAGGTCCGCGTCGACGGCCGAGCCGTCGGACAGCTCCATCGCCGTGACCGCGCCCGCCGCGTCGGTGCGGATCTCCTTCCCCGCGACGCCGGTGTGCACGTCGAGCCCCATGTCGCCGATGGTGCGGCGCAGCGCGGCGCCGCCGCCCTCGTCGACCTGGACGGGCATGAGCCGGGGCGCGAACTCCACGATGTGCGTCCGCAGCCCCAGCCCCTGCAGCGCACCCGCCGCCTCCAGCCCGAGCAGCCCGCCGCCGACGACGACGCCGGCGGCCGCGCCCTGCGCGTACGCCTCGATGGCCAGCAGGTCGTCGACGGTGCGGTACACGAAGCAGCCGCGGGCGTCCTTGCCGGGGACCGGCGGGACGAAGGGGTACGAGCCGGTCGCCAGCACCAGCACGTCGTAGCCGACGGTGCGGCCGGCGGCGGAGGTGACGGTGCGCGCCTCGCGGTCGACGGCGACGGCGGGGTCGCCGACGTGCAGCTCGATGCCGTGCCCGGCCATGAAGTCGTCGGGGGTGACGGACAGCTCGTCGGGGCTGGTGCCGGAGAAGTAGGAGGTGAGGTGCATGCGGTCGTAGGCGGGGCGGGGCTCCTCGCAGAAGACGACGACGCGGTCGCTGTCGGTGACGCCGTGCTCGGCGAGCGCTTCGAGGAAGCGCTGCCCGACCATGCCGTGACCGACGAGCACGATGGTGCGGGACGGGTGGGTCGTGGTGGTCGCCATCGTCAGGAGCCTCCGAGGTGGTCGGTGAGCAGGTGGTGCAGCGGGGCGTCGGCGGGCAGCGGCTCGTCGCCCTCCCACGCGCGGGCGAGGGAGCCGACCGCGCCGAGGTCGCCGAGGAGGATGCCGCCGACGAGGCGGTCGGCGCGGACGACGACCTTGCGGTAGACGCGGCGGGTGGCGTCGGCGAGGTGCACGACGTCGTCGCCGGGGGCCGGCTCGGTCTCGCCGAAGGCGGCGAGGTCGAGGGAGCCGTCGGCGGCGGGGAGGGTGAGGCGGGTCAGCGCGCGGGTGCCGGCGTAGCGGTGCGTACGGCCGGACCCGTCGCCGCCGGTGAGGACCCGGGCGAGGAGGTCGGCCTGTTCGAGCGCGGGGGTGGCCAGGCCGTAGAGGACCCCGGCGTGCTCGGCGCAGTCGCCGATGGCGTGGACGGCGGGGTCGGAGGTGCGGAGTTCGTCGTCCACGACGACGCCCTTGGCGACGTCGAGCCCGGCGGCCCGGGCGAGCCCGACGCGCGGCCGGACGCCGCAGGCGAGGACGACGAGCCGGGCGTCGAGGACGTAGCCGTCGGCGAGTTCGACGCCGGTGGCGGTCCGCCCCCCGCCCCCGGACGGCGCCGGGCCCGTCCGCACCCCCCGCACCCGGCACTCGGTGTGCACCTCCACCCCCAGTTCCTCCAGGTGCGCCCGCAGCAGCCGCGCCGCGGCCGGGTCGAGCTGCCGCTCCATCAGCCGCTCCCCCTGCTGCGCCAGCACCACCCGCGCCCCGCGGCGCGCCAGCGCCCGCGCCGCCGAGACGCCGAGCAGCCCGCCGCCGACGACGACGGCCGCCGCGCCGGGCGTCGTGGCCCCGGCGAGGGCGAGGCAGTCGTCCATGGTGCGGAAGGCGTGCACCCCGGCGGGCAGCGCGGAGTCCGCACCGCCGGTGTCGTCGAACAGCCCGCGCAGCGGGGGCAGCACCGGCCCCGCGCCGGTGGCCAGCACCAGCACGTCGTACGGCACGGCCCGCCCGTCGTCGCACTGCACCAGCCGCGCCGCGCGGTCGAGGCGCACCGCGCGCACGCCGCGCAGGGTGCGGACGGCCGGGGCCGCCGGGAGGTCGGGGAGGCGGATCACGCCCGGTTCGTAGCGCCCGGCGAGGACCTCGGCGAGCAGCACCCGGTTGTACGCGGCGTGCGGCTCCTCCCCGACGAGCGTCACCCGCGCCCCGGCGGGCGCGAGCTGCCGCGCGAGCCGCGTACCGGCCATGCCGCCGCCGACGACCACGACGCGCCGCCCCTCGACGGCGGCGGCAGCGGCCGGAGCTGCGGGTACGGAGACGGTGGCGCTCATGGCATCCACCCTGCGCCGCAGCCGTTACCCCGCCGCATCCCCCCTGTTTCCTGCACGCAACACTGCCCTCAGCGGCGCCGGCCCGACGCTGTGAGCGACGGCGGGCGGCACGGGACCGCACGACGGCTGCGCGCCTGGCGGCGGCGGCCCGGCGCCGAGGGCGGCCGGCGGCCGGTCCGGCGGTCAGCCGGCCCGGACGACCTTGCCGGGGCCGGTGCGGTCGGATACCCCCCAGTCGTCCGCGACCGCGGAGACGAGCAGCAGTCCGCGGCCCCGGTCGTCGGTGTCCGCGGGCGTGCACACGTGCGGGGTGGCGGTGCCGGCGTCGTGGACCTCGATACGTACGGCTGTGTCCGTGCGGATGATCCGGACGAGGAAGCGACGGCCAGCAGGGGTGTGGTGCAGGGCGTTCGTGACCAGTTCGGAGACGCACACGCGGATGTCGTCGGCCTGCTCCGGAGCGCATCCGTCGAGGTGGCCGGCCACGAACCTGCGGGCGCGACCGACGGCCGCGGCGCTGCGGGGGAACATGCGCGAGCTGTTCCCGCGGAGTCACCCCTTGCGGTGGTAGGCGCGGGGTCGGGTCCGCTGTGGCAGCACGGGATCGCGGCGAAGGTGACCACACGTAGTAACTCTGGTTGAGGCGACAGGCGTTCGTACACCATGCGTCGACCCTCCCTCACTCACAGCGTCGCAGTTCAGAGGCGCCGTCGGCGGCGCCTGAACGTCCGTTGCTGACCCTGCGCGTGTCCCGCGACAGCGGGCGCACCTGGGGGCGCGAGAAGAGCTACTACGCCCGCGACTGCCTGCCTCCCCTGCTCAACCCCGCCGCGTGGGGCGGCCCGGGCGACGAGGACGACAACACCGACATCGAAGACGGCGACGGCGGAGGCGGCAACCCCTCCCCCGGCCACCGCTGAGATACCCCGAAACGCCGACCCTCGCGGCTTCGGAGCCGCGGGGACCGGCCCGGACCGGCAGGAACAGGGCGCGATGGGCCACGAGCAGACCGGCGCCGACCGGGTCACCGTCTTCCCGCTCACCCACCACCGGCCCGACCGCCGCATCACACTGGCCCAGCAGATGTACGGCCACGACGTACTGCACACCGGCACCCTCACCCTCGACGACCGCGACCTGATGAAGCGGGCCCTCCAGCCCGTCCGCTGAAGCACACCGACAGCACAGCGAAGGCCCCCCGGCGCCGCCGCCCCCGCGCGGCCGGAGCAGCGCCCTCAGCCGAGGCGATCGCCGAGGTCACCAGCCTGCTCGCACCGGACGACAGGCGGCGCTGAACTTTCAGCCAGGAGGCGTGCCGGGCTCGCAGTCTCCTCACTACACTCTTCCATGGATCTATGGAGGAATGATGAGGGAGACCGAGGACGGCGCCAAAGCCGCGCTGTACGAGGCGTTCGCTGCGACCGGGAAGGCGCTGGGAAGCGGGAAGCGGCTGGAGCTGCTGGACCTGCTCGCGCAGGGGGAGCGCAGTGTGGAGGACCTGGCGCGGACGGCGGGGCTGAACGTGACTACCGCGTCCGCGCATCTGCAGACGCTCAAGCAGGCCGGTCTGGTGGCCACGCGCCGTGCGGGCGTGAAGGTGTTCTACCGGTTGGTGAGCGACGACGTGGCACGGCTGTTCGTGCTGCTGCGACAGGTGGCGCAGGCCCACCAGCCCGCGGTGGGGCCCGCTCGCGTCGCATTCCTCGGACCAAACGAGGGGCGCGAGTTCAGCGTGGCGGAGCTGCGGGCTTCGTTGCGGGCCGGGACGGCGGTGCTGCTGGACGTGCGGCCGGTGGAGGAGTACCGGGCGGGTCACATCCCCGGCGCGCTGTCCATCCCCGTCGGGGAACTGGCGGACCGGATCGGTGAGCTGCCGGAAGGGCCGGAGGTCGTTGTGTACTGCCGCGGTGAGTACTGTGCGCTCGCCTACGACGCGGTGCGGCTGCTGGCCGGGCAGGGCCGGCATGCGGTGCGGCTGACCGACGGGATGCTGGAGTGGCGGCTGGCCGGGCTGCCGGTGACGGCCGGAGCGGAGGCGGGGGCATGAGTACGCCTGCGGTGCCGAAAGGGCTGGAAGACGGCCCGATGTTCCTGGATTACAACGCCACCACCCCCGTCGACCCACGGGTGACGGACGCGATGCTGCCCTACCTCTCCCGCTGGTTCGGCAACCCCTCCAGCGGCCACGGCCACGCCGGGGAACCGCGCCGTGCGCTGGCCGAGGCACGGGAGCAGGTCGCGGCTCTGATCGGCGCGGCCCCGGGCGAGATCGTGTTCACCGGTTCGGGCTCCGAGGCCGACCAGCTTGCGGTCCGCGGCGCGGTCCTCGCCGGCGGTCGGCGGCGCCCGCACGTGATCACGCAGGTCACTGAGCACCCCGCCGTGCTGGAGACGTGCCGGGCTCTGGAGCGGCTGCACGGGGTGCGGGTGACGTACCTACCGGTCGACGCGGACGGACTGGTCACCCCGGCGGTGCTGGCCGACGCGCTGGCCGAGGACACGGTGCTGGTGTCGGTGATGGCCGCCAACAACGAGACCGGTGCTCTGCAACCCGTCGGGGAACTGGCCGCTCTCGCCCGCCGGCACGGTGCGCTCTTCCACTGCGATGCGGCCCAGGCGGCCGGGAAGATCCCCCTGGACGTCGGCACGCTCGGCGTGGACCTGCTGACCGTGGTGGGCCACAAGATGTACGCGCCCAAAGGCGCCGCCGCGCTGTACGTGCGCGACGGGGTGGAACTGGAGCCGGTCGTCTACGGCGGTGGACAGGAACGCGGCCTGCGGGCGGGCACCGAGAGCGTGGCGATGGCTGTCGCGCTGGGCACGGCCGCGCGACTGGCCACCGACACACTGGCACGCGGAGAGGACAGTCGTCTGGCCGGGCTGCGCGACGACCTGCACGACCGCCTGGCGCACGGGCTGCCCGGCCGGGTACGGCTGAACGGGCCGGCCGAAGGGAGCGCGCGGTTGCCGAACACCCTCAACGTCAGCATCGAGGGGGCCCGCGGGCACGAGTTGCTCGCGGCCCTGCCGCAGCTGGCCGCCTCGACCGGCTCCGCCTGCCACAGCGGCCGGCACACGCCCTCCCCGGTCCTGACCGCCACGGGCCTCGGCCCGCAGCGGGCTCTGGGGGCGTTGCGCCTGTCCCTGGGCCGCTGGAGCACGGCCGGGGACACACAGACCGCCGCGGATTTGCTCATCAGAGCCGCCATCGCGCCCAAGCCCCGAGCGCAGGCCCCGCCCCCGCAGGCCGTGGCACCCGAGACCGGCACGCACAAGGAGGGTTGAGCGATATGGACGGCGCCCCGCAGGACCTGGCAGATGCGCAGCGTCAGCACTGGCAGGACACCTATCGCACCCACCCGGGCATGTACGGCCAGGAACCGTCCGCCCCCGCGGCCCACGCCGCCCGCGCGTTCCGGGCAGCCGGAGCCGGCAACGTACTGGAGCTTGGGGCCGGGCACGGCCGTGACGCCCTCTTCTTCGCCCGCGAGGGCTTCACCGTGCAGGCCACCGACTTCAGCCCCACCGGACTGGAGCAGCTGCGCGACGCCGCCCGCCTCCAAGAAGTCGACCACCGGGTGGCCACCGCCGTGCACGATGTGCGCGAGCCACTGCCGTTCCCAGACGCCTCGGTCGATGCCGTCTTCGCTCACATGCTGCTGTGCATGGCGCTGTCCACGAAGGAGATCCACGCCCTGGTCGGCGAGGTCCGCCGCGTCCTGCGACCGGGCGGGACCTTCGTCTACACCGTGCGGCACAGCGGTGACGCCCACTACGGCGCCGGCACCGCGCACGGCGACGACCTCTACGAGCACGGCGGCTTCGCCGTGCATTTCTTCCCCCGCGCCCTGGTCGACGCCCTCGCCGAGGGCTGGACGCTGAACGAGGTCCACGCCTTCGAAGAGGGCGGGCTTCCCCGCCGCCTCTGGCGCGTCACCCAGAGCCTGCCGCGATGACAGTGCCCCCAATCCCGCCCGCGCAGATCACGGTCGACGGCACCGGCCCGCTGTGCGTCGCCCTCCGGCGCCGCCGCCCCACGCGCGGCCGGAGCAGCGGCGAACAGCCACGCCGCGGGCAGCGGGGCGAGGACGCAGGCCGGCACCCCGCCGGCCGACCGGCCAGCGACCCCGGGTTACGCTCGCCCGATCATGCCCGACATATCCCTGTTGACCCTGGTCACACTGTGTCTCGTCGCCGCCGCGGCGGGTTGGATCGACGCCGTCGTCGGCGGCGGCGGGCTGCTGTTGCTGCCCGCGCTCCTCCTCGGCTATCCGCACCACCAGCCCGCGTATCTGCTCGGCACGAACAAGGCCGTGGCCATCGTCGGCACCACCGCCGCGGCGGTGACGTACGCCCGCAGGTCCCCCGTCGACGTGCGGCTGGCGGTGCGCATCGGGGCGGCGGCGCTCGCCGGGTCGGCGCTGGGGGCGTTCTTCGCCGCCGGGGTGAGCAGCGAGGTGCTGCGGCCGGTGATCATGGGGGTGCTGCTCGCGGTGCTGGCGTTCGTCGTGCTGCGCCCGTCGTTCGGCACGGACGCGCCCGCGACCGGTCCGGTGACGGCGCGGCGGGTGGCCGCCGCGGTGGCGCTGGCGGGGCTGGGCATCGGCTTCTACGACGGGCTGATCGGCCCGGGGACGGGCACGTTCCTGGTGCTCGCGCTCACCGCCGTGCTGCACATGAACCTCGTGCAGGCGTCCGCCACCGCCAAGATCGTGAACGTGTGCACCAACTTCGGGGCGCTGGTGATGTTCTCGATCCAGGGCACGGTGCTGTGGTCGCTGGCCGCGCTGCTGGCGGTCTTCAATCTCGGCGGCGGCTGGCTCGGCGCGCACATGGCGCTGAAGAAGGGCAGCGGCTTCGTGCGCGGGGTGCTGGTCGTCACCGTCGTCGGGCTGGTCGCCAAGCTCGCCTACGATCAGTGGGCATGACGGACTTCCTGACGGTACTCACGACGGCGGACGCCCGCGAGAAGGCCGAGGCGCTGGCCCGGGGCGCGGTGGAGGCGCGGCTGGCGGCGTGCGCGCAGGTGAGCGCCCCGGTCACGTCGGTCTACCGCTGGGAGGGCGCGGTCGAGGAGTCGACGGAGTGGCAGGTGCTGCTCAAGACGACGACGGCGCGGTACGCGGAGCTGGAGGCGCACCTGCGGGCGGCGCACGACTACGACGAGCCGGAGATCATCGCGACGCCGGTGACGCACGGGAGCGCCGGGTACCTGGCGTGGGTCGCGGACGAGACGGCGGCGGGCTGAGGTTGCGTACGGGACGGGCCCGGGGGGCGTAGCGCACGGCCGCCCCCGGGTCCGTACGGAACGGGAAGCCGTTCGTACGCCCCCTACTCCCCCGCCCGCTCCACCCGTACCGCGCACACCTTGAACTCCGGCATCCGCGACACCGGATCGAGCGCCGGGTTGGTCAGCGTGTTCGCCCGCCCCGCGCCCGGCCAGTGGAACGGCATGAACACCGTGTCCGGCCTGATCGCCGCGCTGATCCGGGCCGGGGCGACGGCCCGGCCGCGTCGGGAGAGAACCGCGACCGGGTCGCCTTCGTCGGCGCCCACGCGGGCGGCGAGCCGCGGGTGCATCTGCACGAACGGGCCGGGAGCGGCCGCGTTCAACTCGTCCACCCGGCGCGTCTGGGCGCCCGACTGGTAGTGCGCGAGTACCCGGCCCGTCGTCAGCCACACCGGGTACTCCGCGTCCGTCTCCTCCGCCGCCGGCCGGTGCTGCACGCCCGCGAACCGCGCCCGCCCGTCCGGCGTCGCGAACCGGTCGAGGAACATCCGCGGCGTCGGCTCGCCGTCCTCCGGGCACGGCCAGAACACGCCGTCCTCCGCCTCGATCCGCTCGTACGTGATCCCCGAGTAGTCCGCCTTCCCGCCCGCCGACGCCCGCCGCAGCTCCGCGAAGACCTCCTCCGCCGCCGTCGGGAACCCCGCCGCCCGCGCCGGCGCCAGCCGCTCGGCGAGGCCGCGCAGCACGTCGAGGTCGCCGCGTACGCCCGGCGGCGGGTCGACGGCGCGGCGGCGCAGCAGCACCCGCCCCTCCAGGTTCGTGAGCGTGCCGGTCTCCTCGGCCCACTGCGTCACGGGCAGCACGACGTCCGCGAGCGCCGCGGTCTCCGACAGCACCACGTCCGCGACCGCCAGGAAGTCCAGCGACCGGATCCGCCGCTCGACGTGCGCGGCGCGCGGCGCGGAGACCACCGGGTTGGAGCCCATGAGCAGCAGCGCCCGGACGCCGTCCGGGCCGGGTGCGCCGAGCGCGTCGAGCAGTTCGTACGCGCTGCGCCCGGGGCCCGGCAGCGTGTCCGGGTCCACGCCCCAGACGGCGGCGACGTGGCGGCGGGCGGCGGGGTCGGTGAGCAGCCGGTAGCCGGGGAGCTGGTCGGCCTTCTGGCCGTGCTCGCGGCCGCCCTGCCCGTTGCCCTGGCCGGTGAGGCAGCCGTAGCCGGAGTACGGGCGCCCGGCGCGGCCGGTGGCCAGGCACAGATCGATCCACGCGCCGACGGTGTCGGTGCCCTTGGCCTGCTGCTCGGGGCCGCGGGCGGTGAGGACCATGGCGGACTCCGGCGTGCAGAACAGCTCCACGGCCCGGCGCAGCTGCGGCACGGGCACGCCGGTGATCCGCTCCACCAGCTCCGGCCAGTGCGCCATGGCGGTGGCGCGGGCGTCCGCCCAGCCGGTGGTGCGGGCGGCGATGAAGTCGTCGTCGGTGCGGCCCTCGGCGATCACGAGGTGCAGCAGGCCGAGGGCGAGCGCGAGGTCCGTGCCGGGGCGCGGGGCGAGGTGCAGGTCGGCCTGCTCGGCGGTGCGGGTGCGGCGCGGGTCGACGACGACGAGGGTGCCGCCGTTGGCGCGCAGCTCGGTGAAGTAGCGCAGGGCGGGCGGCATGGTCTCGGCGGGGTTGGCGCCGACGAGGACGACGCAGCCGGTGCGGGGGATGTCGGCGAGCGGGAAGGGCAGGCCGCGGTCGAGTCCGAAGGCGCGGGTGCCCGCGGCGGCGGCGGAGGACATGCAGAAGCGGCCGTTGTAGTCGATCTGGGAGGTGCCGAGGACGATACGGGCGAACTTGCCGAGCGCGTACGCCTTCTCGTTCGTCAGCCCGCCGCCGCCGAAGACGCCGACGGCGTCCGGCCCGTGCGCGTCCCGGGCGCGGGCGAGGCCGGCGGCGACCCGGTCGAGGGCGTCCGGCCAGGAGGCCGGGCGGAGCGGGGCTGCCGGATCGTCGCGGTCGTCGCGTACCAGCGGCCCGGTCAGGCGGGCGGCGGAGTCCAGGACGGCGGGCGCGGTGCGGCCCTTGCCGCACAGGGCGCCGCGGTTGACGTCGAAGCCCGTGCGCTCCAGCACGTCGAGCCCGCCCTCTTCGGCGGCGGGTTTCAGCGTCATGCCGCACTGGAGCGAGCAGTACGGGCAGTGGGTGTCGACGTTCATGCACACGAGGGTGCGGGACGGATGTCACCCCTGGTGGACAGCGATATTACGGGACGGGTTCGCCGCCCTCAGCGGACGGGTCGGGCGGGCGTGAGCAGCCGTCAACACGGTGACGCGGGGGTGAAACAGCGGCGCAACGACGCTGCGCCAGGCTCGCCCCATGACGGCCACACCACCGCCTCCGGGAACCGCCGCAGCGCCGATGACCAGGACCGCCGCCGGGGTGAGCGCGCGGCCGCCGGCGGCGGGCCCCGGGCGCGGCCGCCCGGGGGTCCCGGCGCTGGTGGCGGTGGCGCACGGGAGCCGGGATCCGGCGGCGGTGCGTACCGTACGGGCGCTGCTGGCGGCGGTACGGGCGCTGCGGCCGGAGGTGCCGGTGCGGCTGGGGCACGTGGAGCTGAACGAGCCGCTGCTGGCGGACACGCTGGAGGTGCTGGCGCGGGAGGGGGGCGAGGCGGTGCTGGTGCCGCTGCTGTTCGGGCGGGGCCACCACGTGACGCGGGACATCCCGGAGACGCTGGCGGCAGCGGAGGCGGGGGCACCCGGGCCCGACGCGGCCGGCAGACGGTACGGCGCCGGCCCGCCGGGTCCGGCCGGCCGGCCGGCCGCAGGCAGCCGGCCCGGCCCGGCCGAGTGGCCCGACGCGGCCCGCGTGCGCGACCGCGCCACCCCCGCCGAAGGCGGACCGCCCGGCGCGGGCAGCCGCCCGGCCACCGCGGACCGGCCCGCCGCCGGCCAGCCCGGCGCAGCCGAGTACGCGCCCGTACGGCCGTTCTCCGCGCGGGTCGCGGCGCCCCTGGGGCCGCACCCGCTGCTGGCCGACGCGCTCGCCGCGCGGCTGGCGGAGGCCGGCTGGCGCGGCGGCGACGGGGTGGTGCTCGCCGCCGCCGGGTCCCGCGCCGCCCGGTCGGCGGCGGACACGGAGGCCACCGCGGCGCTGCTGGCCGCCCGGCTCGGGGTGCCGGTGCTGCCGGCGTACGCGTCGGCCGCCGCGCCGACCGTCGCGGAGGCGGCCCGTACCCTCGCCGCCCGCGGCCGCCGCCGTATCGGCGTGGCCTGCTGCTTCACGGCGCCGGGCCTCTTCGCCCGGCGCACCGCGGCGGACGCCGCGGCGCTGGGCCTGCCCGTCGCGGCGCCGCTGGGCGCGCACCCGGCGCTCGCGCGGCTCGTACTCCACCGCTACGACGAACAGCTCGCCGCCCGCCGCGGGGCCGTCCGCACCGCGGCCTGAGCGCACGCCACGCCGACGTCGCCGCAGGGTTCTCTCCCCCCGCCGTCCGCCTCTACCCTGACGGCCCAGGCACCCGGGCCGAGGGGACGGGCCCGGGCCGAGGAGAAGGGCAGCCGGCGATGGCGGCGTGGACGGTGAGCGACATTCCGGACCAGACGGGCCGCGTGGCGGTGGTCACCGGGTCGAACGGCGGCGTCGGCTACCCCGTCGCCCGCGAGTTCGCCCGCCGCGGCGCGCACGTGGTCCTCGCCTGCCGCAGCGAGCGCCGCGGCACCGAGGCGTGCGCGCGGCTGCGGGCGGAGGTGCCGGCCGCCGAGGTGGAGTTCCGCCCGCTGGACCTCGCCGAGCTGGCCTCCGTACGGGACTTCGCCCACGGCTTCGCCGCCGACCGCCTCGACCTGCTGGTCAACAACGCGGGCGTGATGGCGCTGCCGTACCGCGAGACCGCCGACGGCTTCGAGATGCAGATGGGGGTGAACCACTTCGGCCACTTCGCCCTCACCGGCCTGCTGCTGCCGAAGCTCCTGGCGACCCCCGGGGCCCGCGTCGTCAGCGTGTCCAGCATCGCGCACCTCGCCGCCCGGGTGGACCCCGCCGACCTCGGCTCCCGGAGCGACTACCGCCCCTTCCGCGCGTACGCCCGCACCAAGTCGGCGAACCTGCTCTTCGTCCACGAGCTGGCCCGCCGGCTGGCCGCGTCCGGCTCGGACGTCGTCGCCGCCGCGGCCCACCCCGGCTACGCCGCCACCAACCTGCAGCTCGTCGGCCCCCGCATGGAGGGCCGCCGGCTCGCCGAGCGGCTGAACCTCCTCGGCTACCGGGCCTTCGCCCAGTCCGCCGACCAGGGCGCGCTGCCGGTGCTCTTCGCCGCCACCGCCCCGGAGGTCCGCCCCGACGCGTTCATCGGCACCCGGCTGCAGGGCTGGCGCGGCGGGCCCGCGCGGTCCTGGCGGGCGCGGTGGACGCTGGACGACGCGGCGTCGGAGGGGCTGTGGGAGCACTCGGTGAAGCTGACGGGCGTCGCCTACGAGGCGCTGGCGCCGTGAGGCGCCGGGCGACCCTCCGCGAGGCCCCGGAGGCCCTCGTACCCTCCCGGTAGCCCGGCCGGGCCCGGTCCCCGCTTGTTGGACTGCAGGGAACCCGCGGCCGAACGGGCGTTCACTCTCTGTCAACCTCGCGGCCCTACCGTTCGAAACGCGGCCCGCGGGCGGCTGTCCCGGGCTCCCCCACCTCAAGGAGTGGATGGTCGTGCAGCGCCGTTCTTTCCTGCGCGGAGCGGTCGTCGGCGGTTCGGCGGCGGCGTTCGGCGGCAGCCTGTGGATGGGGGCGGCCGCGGCGGACCCGGCGCAGCCGGGGACCGGGCCGTACGGAGGGCTGGGGCCGGCCGACGGGAACGGGATCCGGCTGCCCGAGGGCTTCACCAGCCGCGTCGTGGCGCGGTCCGGGCAGCCGGTGGCGGACACGTCGTACACCTGGCACCCGGCGCCCGACGGCGGCGCCTGCTTCGCCGACGGCGACGGCTGGATCTACGTCTCCAACTCCGAGGTCACCCCCTCCGGCGGCGCGGGCTCGATCCGCTTCACCGCCGCCGGCGAGGTGGCGGGCGCGTACCGCATCCTGTCGGGGACGCGGCAGAACTGCGCGGGCGGCCAGACGCCGTGGAACACCTGGCTGTCGTGCGAGGAGGTCGACCGCGGCTACGTCTACGAGACCGACCCCCGGGGCGCGAACGCCGCCGTGCGGCGCGACGCGATGGGCCGCTTCAAGCACGAGGCGGCGGCCGCGGACCCGCAGCGGCGGGTCGTCTACCTCACCGAGGACGTCTCCGACGGCTGCTTCTACCGCTTCCGGCCCGCCACCTGGGGCTCGCTGTCCGCGGGCACCCTGGAGGTGCTGCGCATGGGCCCCGGCACCTCGGGCCCGGTGACGTGGGCGCCGGTGCCGGACCCGAGCGGCGCGTCGACGGCGACGCGGCACCAGGTGGCGGGCGCCAGGCGCTTCGACGGCGGCGAGGGCTGCCACTACTCCGGCGCCGCGGGCATCTGCTGGTTCACGACGAAGGGCGACGGCCGGGTCTGGCAGTACGACGCGGCGGCGGAGACCCTGGAGCTGGCCTACGATGACTCCCTCGTCCCGGGCACCGCCCCGCTCACCGGCGTCGACAACGTCACCGGCAGCCGCTCCGGCGACCTCTACGTCGCGGAGGACGGCGGCATCATGGAGATCTGCCTGATCACCCCGGACGACGTCGTCGCCCCGTTCCTGCGCGTCGAGGGCCAGGGCCGCTCGGAGATCACGGGCCCGGCCTTCACCCCGGACGGCACCCGCCTGTACTTCTCCAGCCAGCGCGGCACCACGGGCAGTTCCTCCGGCGGCATCACGTACGAGGTGACCGGCCCCTTCCGCACGTGACCGCTCCGGCGCCGGTTTCAGCCGACCGGCGGTGCCGGAGCACGGCGGCGGGGGGCACGGTGAGGAGTGCCGTGGCCGCCCGGCGCGGTCAGCCCCGTGTCCGCAGGAGTGGATCATGCCCGAGTCCGCCGCCCCGGTCATCACCGAACTCAGCAGGCCGGAGGTACGGCTCCGCAAGTCGGCCGGCGGACAGGTCGCCACCGAGAGCCTGTCCATCTCCGGCACCGGCCTGGCGAAGAAGGGGAAGACCACCGACGTCTCCCTCACCGTGAACGGAAACCCCGTCCAGGCGGAGTCCGGTTTCCGCCTGTCGGGCTCGTGCCTGGTGACGGGGGTCCGGTTCCCGCTTCCCGCCGACACGGGCGGCACGTACGACCTGAAGGTCACCGTGGACGGCGCGCCCAGCGCCGCGAAGTCCCTGACGGTCGTCGCCGGCGGAGCCGCGAAGTCCGACGAGTACCCGCGCGACGGGCAGTACCTCAAGAACCCGTCGAGCCCGCACACCGGCAACATGTTCGACTTCCGGAAGTCGACCGTCGGCGCGATCCTGCGGGCGAACTACACGTGCCACGTCGGTTACGTCTCGTCGGTGGCCTCCGGCACGGGCGACGGCTCCGAGCTGCACATCCCGCGCGTCGTGCCGTCCCTGTACGCACCGTCCCCGGCCTCCGGCACGGTGACCGAGCTGTATCTCCACGGGGCCGCGTACTCCGAGCTGGCCAAGCAGGTCGACAAGCACAAGAGCGATCAGAACTACCGGATCTGCCTGACCGTCACGCAGGTGAACGGTCTGCTGCTGGGCCGTTCACTGTTCCACCACAGCGTCAACTACCACTCCGCCGTGGTCTACGGCAGGCCCACGTTCGTCGCCGACGCGGACAAGGAGAAGGCCCTCGGACTGCTCACCGAGCACATCGTGCCCGGCCGCTGGGCGGACACCACGGTCCGCCGCCCCAGCACCTGCGAAAAGGACTGGACCTCGCTGATCAGAGTGGAGATCACCGGTGCCGCCGCCAAGGTCCGGGACGGCGACGTCGGTGACGAGACCTACGACGTGGAACGCAACAAGTGCTGGGCCGGCGTCGTCCCCGTCCGCAACGTCTACGGGCCCGCCCTGACGGCCGCGGGTGTCAGTCCCGACCTGCCGGTCCCGGAGTACGTCCGGAAACTGCGGCGGTGACGTGGAGAGAAGCGGGCCGCCGAGATGAGGGGCGGCGCCCCCGCACGGGCGCCGCCCCTCTCGGATCCGGTCTGCCGTCGGGTGAGGGTCAGGGCGAACGCCGACGACGGCCGGAGGTTCGTAGGGCCGGGATCCGGACGGCCGGGTCCGGGTGGCCCGGGGTCAGGTGGCCGGGGGTGACGCGGCCGCCGCCCGCGCCGCCTCCAGGCGGGCCACCGGGATACGGAACGGGCTGCACGACACGTAGTCCAGGCCGACCTCGTGGAAGAAGTGGACCGACTCCGGGTCGCCGCCGTGCTCGCCGCACACGCCGAGCTTCAGGTCCGGCCGGGTCGCGCGGCCCGCCTTCGCCGCGTCGCGGACGAGCGCGCCGACGCCGTCCTTGTCGATCGTCTCGAACGGGGAGACGCCGAAGATGCCCTTCTCCAGGTACGCGGTGAAGAAGCTCGCCTCCACGTCGTCGCGCGAGAAGCCCCACACGGTCTGGGTGAGGTCGTTGGTGCCGAACGAGAAGAAGTCCGCCGACTCCGCGATCTGACCGGCCGTCAGCGCCGCCCGCGGCAGCTCGATCATCGTGCCCAGCGTCAGCTTCAGCGCCACGCCGCGCGCCGCCTCGACCTCGGCGATGACGGCCTCGGCCTCGTCGCGTACCAGCTCCAGCTCCTGCACCGTGCCCACCAGCGGGATCATGATCTCCGCCCGCGGGTCGCCCTTCGCCGCGCGCCGCTGCGCCGCCGCCTCCGCGATGGCCCGTACCTGCATCGTGAACAGCCCGGGGATGACCAGCCCGAGGCGCACGCCGCGCAGGCCCAGCATCGGGTTCTGCTCGTGCAGCCGGTGCACGGCCTGCAGCAGCCGCAGGTCGTTCTCGTTGTGGTCCTGGCGGGACTCGGCGAGCGCGACCCGTACGGACAGCTCGGTGATGTCCGGCAGGAACTCGTGCAGCGGCGGGTCCAGCAGCCGGACCGTCACCGGCAGCCCGTCCATCACCTCGAAGAGCTGCACGAAGTCCCGCTGCTGCAGCGGCAGCAGCTCCGTGAGCGCCGCGTCCCGCTCCTCCTCGGTGTCGGCGAGGATCAGCCGCTCGACCAGCTCGCGCCGCTCGCCGAGGAACATGTGCTCGGTGCGGCACAGCCCGATGCCCTGCGCGCCGAATCGGCGGGCGCGGGCGGCGTCGTCGAAGTTGTCGGCGTTGGCCCGCACCCGCAGCCGGCGGATGCGGTCCGCGTACGACATGAGGCGGTGCACGGCGACGACGAGTTCGTCGGCGTCCTCGGCGCCGGCGTGCATGCGGCCCTCGAAGTACTCCACGACCGGCGACGGCACGACCGGCACCCGGCCGCGGTAGACCTTGCCGCTGGAGCCGTCGATGGACACGACGTCGCCCTCGTCGACGATCTCGCCGCCGGGCGCGGTCAGCTGCCGCCGCTTGGTGTCGACCTCCAGTTCCTCGGCGCCGCACACGCACGTCTTGCCCATGCCGCGGGCGACGACGGCGGCGTGCGAGGTCTTGCCGCCGCGGGAGGTGAGGATGCCCTCGGCGGCGATCATGCCGTCGAGGTCATCCGGGTTCGTCTCGCGGCGGATGAGGATGACCTGCTCGCCGGAGCGCGACCACTTCACGGCCGTGTACGAGTCGAAGACCGCCTTGCCGACGGCCGCGCCCGGCGAGGCGGCGATGCCGCGGGCGAGCAGGTCGCCCTTGTGGCCGTTGTCGAAGCGGGGGAACATCAGCTGCGCCAGCTGCGCCCCGCTGACCCGCTGCAGCGCCTCGGCCTCGGTGATGAGCCCCTGGTCGACGAGCTGCACGGCGATACGGAACGCCGCCGCCGCGGTGCGCTTGCCGACCCTGGTCTGCAGCATCCACAGCTTGCCGCGCTCGATGGTGAACTCGATGTCGCACAGGTCGCGGTAGTGCGTCTCCAGCGTCTCCATGATCTGCAGCAGCTCGTCGTACGACGCCCGGTCGAGGTCCTGGAGCTTGGCGAGCGGCACGGTGTTGCGGATGCCGGCGACGACGTCCTCGCCCTGCGCGTTCTGCAGGTAGTCGCCGTAGACGCCCTGCTGGCCGCTGGCGGGGTCGCGGGTGAAGGCGACGCCGGTGCCGGAGTCGGGGCCGAGGTTGCCGAAGACCATGGAGCAGATGTTGACGGCGGTGCCGAGGTCGCCGGCGATGCGCTCCTGGCGCCGGTAGAGCTTGGCGCGCTCGCCGTTCCAGCTGTCGAAGACGGCCCGTACGGCCAGGTCCAGCTGCTCGCGCGGGTCCTGCGGGAAGGGGCGGCCGGTCTCCCGGGCGACGATGTCCTTGAACGTGCCGACGAGGGCTTCGAGGTCGGCGGCGTCCAGCTCGACGTCGGTGGCGACGCCCTTGGCGCGCCGGGCCGCCTCGATCGCGTTCTCGAACAGCTCGCCGTCGATGCCCTGCACGGTGTTGCCGAACATCTGGATGAGGCGGCGGTACGAGTCCCAGGCGAACCGCTCGTCGCCGGCCTGGGCGGCGAGGCCGGGGAGGCAGGCGTCGGACAGACCGATGTTGAGGACGGTGTCCATCATGCCGGGCATGGAGAACTTGGCGCCGGAGCGGACCGAGACCAGCAGCGGGTCGTCGGCCTGGCCGAGCCTCTTGCCCATGCGCCGCTCCAGGGCGTCGAGGTGGGCGCTGACCTCGTCGCGCAGCGCGGGCGGCTCGGCGCCGTCGGCGAGGTAGACCTTGCACGCCTCGGTGGTGATGGTGAAGCCCGGCGGGACGGGCAGCCCGAGGTTGGTCATCTCGGCGAGGTTGGCGCCCTTGCCGCCGAGGAGGTCCTTGAGGTCCTTGTTGCCCTCGTGGAAGTCGTAGACGAACTTGGCCGCGGCCGCGGCCGCGGTCGCGGCGGTCTGCGGCGCGGACCCGGATCCGGACCCGGCCGCCGGGGACTCCGTCGTCGAGGCCGCCTTCGGGGCCGGCTTCGGGGTCGGCTTCGGGCCCGTCGCCTTCGTCGCTGGTTTCTTCTCTTCCGGCTTTTCCGGGTTTTCCGGCACGGGATCGACTCCTCGTGTGGGACCCCTGGCGGGGAGCTGCCCTGACGGCGAGGAACATACCCAGATCGAAGGCTCGGAGGGATGAGGCGTAGACGATCACGAGGGGTTCCGGCCCTCACGCCTGGGATCCTGCCGGCGACCGGGAGCCGCGCCCCTTGTTCACTTCTCTTAACGACGATCCCGGACGGGCGGGCATCGGCAAGCCGGGGCGGGTCATCCGCGTGACGGAACGCAGCGGTGGCTTCGAGTCGTGAAGCAAGAAGGGTGGCACTCAGTGCCGCGCATACGAGAGATGATGCCCACATTTGAGCGCTCGTTTGAGCGCAGCTCTTATCAAGCGTGGCGAGAATCACGCAATCGGGGGCCCTCCGTCTCAGCATGCGGACGTGCCGCGGGGGCAACGCGCGGCCGGCGGGCGGGTGAAGCCCTCGCGGCGGGGAGCCAGCGGGGCGTGCTCCCGCAACATGCTTGCGTGCGACCCCGGTTCTGCTTGTCGGCCCGACAGCCGCGCGCTAGTTTTGCGTGCCAACCAGACGTAACTGCGGGATGACACCCCGCTGAGGGAGGCGCGCGCATGGGCGGCGGCGCGGAACACCGGCTTCTTTTCCACAGCGGGGGGTGCGCCGCGGTGGCGGCCTCCGGGGACATCACCGGAGCCCGGGGCACCCGGCCGGACGGCTACTTCCTCGGGGACACCCGGCACCTGAGCCGCTGGCAGCTGACGGTGGACGGGACGGTGCCCACGGTGCTGGTGCCGGAGGCGGGCACCGTGGGCACCGTCCCGGCCACCGGCTCCGCCGCCGGTACGGCCGCCGCCCGCTCCGTGCTCGTACCGCCGACCGGCCGCGACGAGCCGCCGCCGCACACCGTCTTCCGCGAGCAGCGCGTCGCGGGCGGCACGCTCGTCGAGGTCCTGCGGGTCACCGGCAACCGCGCGGAGCCCGCGAAGCCGTGGCTCGCGCTGACGGTCGACGCGGACTTCGCGGACCAGTTCGAGTTACGGGCCGACCACCGCGTGTACGACAAGCCGCACGCGGTACGGGACCGGGAGATACTGCCGGACGGGGTGGAGTTCCGCTACCGCCGCGGGGAGTGGTGCGCCCGCACCACCGTCACCGCCCAGCCGCCACCGGACGCGGTGGAGGAGACGGGCAGCGGCGCGCGGCGGCTGGTGTGGCGGCTGGCGCTGGAGCCGCACGGGACCACGGAAGTGACACTGCGTGCCGCGGCATGGTCGGGAACCGGCGAGCCGGCGAGGGGACCCGCGGAAGCCGCGGAAGCCGCGGAGGATGCCGAGGGAGCCGGGACCGCCGGCTCCGGAGCCGTGGCGCCGCCGCCGGGAGCCCCGGCGTCAGGTGCGCCCGCCGACGGCACCGGCCGGCCCCCGGCCCGTACGCCCGCAGAGCACTCCGCCCCGGGCCCGGCCCCCGGCTCCGCCCACGCCTGGCCGCACCTCGTCCGTGCCGCCGAGCAGGGTCTCGCCGACCTCGACGGCCTCCTCGTCCCCGCCGCCGGCCCCGGCGGCGAGGCGCTGCAGGTGCCCGCCGCGGGCGCCCCGTGGCTCCTGGCCCTCGTCGGCCGGCACGCCCTCGTGACGTCCCTCTTCGCGCTCCGCCACCGCCCCGCCCTCGCCCACGCCACGCTCCTCGCGCTCGCCGCCACCCAGTCCCGCGGCGGGGACGGCGGCGAGCCCGGGAAGATCGTGCACGAGGTGCGCCACGGCGAGCTGGCGCACTTCGGCCAGGTCCCGTACGGGCGCTACTACGGCGCCGTCGACACCACCCCGCTCTTCCTCGTCCTCCTCGGCGCCCTCACCGAGCACACCGGCGACGACAAGCTCGCCCGCCGGCTGGAGCCGCAGGCCCGCGCCGCCGTCGACTGGATACTCGGCGACGGCGGCCTCACCGAGACCGGCTACCTCCGCCACCGCGCCGACGACGGCGCCCCGGCCGGCCAGGGCTGGCGGGACTCCCCCGGCGCCCTCTGCACCGCCGACGGCACCCGCGCCACCGGCGCCGTCGCCGCCGCCGCGCCCCAGGGCTACGCCTACGCCGCCCTGGTCCACACCGCCCGCCTCGCCGCCACCGCCTGGTCCGACCCCGCGCTCGCCGACCGCCTCACCACCGCCGCCGACGACCTGCGCACCCGCTTCCACACCGACTTCTGGCTGGCGGGACCCGACTTCCCCGCCCTGGCCCTGGACGGCGCCGGCCGCCCCGCCGACGCACTGGCCTCCGACGCCGGGCACCTGCTGTGGTCCGGGCTGCTGGACCCCGACCGCGCCCGGCGGGTGGGACGGCGGCTGCTGGAGCCGGACTTCTTCTCCGGCTGGGGCGTACGGACCGTGGCCGCGGGCCAGGGGGCGTACCACCCGATGGCGTACCACCGCGGCGGCGTCTGGCCGCACGACAACGCGATCCTGGCCCTCGGCCTGGCCCGCTACGGCCTCCACGACCAGGCCCGCACGGTGACGTCGGCCCTCGCCGACCTGGCGGCCCACACCCCGCACCGCCTCCCGGAAGCCGTCGCCGGCTACCCCCGCACCACCCAGCCGGCCCCGGTGCCGTTCCCCCATGCCTCCGCACCCCTGTCCTGGTCGGCGGCGACCCCGCTCGCCCTTCTGGCCGCAGCCGCGGACCCCCCGCAGGAAAACCTCACGCCTCGTCCCCGCGCCCCCGGCCCGACGTGAACTCGCCGAGCAGGCGCCGGCCGGCGGCGGTGAACGGGTGGCCGGCTCCCAGGCTGTGCTCCCGCCTGGCCACGACGTCCGTCATGATCTCGATTCCGGCAGCCACGTGGCCGCGCGCGACCTCGGTGCGGGAGAGCAGCTGGCGGGCGGAGAGCGTGACCACGTGGTCCGGGCCGAAGCGCCGCAGATAGGCGTCCGTGACCTGCCGTGTCTCCTGTTGCGCCGCGTCGAAGCGGCCCAGTCGGTACGACGTCCAGGCGCGGTTGTGGCGGGCGCCCAGCGTCACGGTGTGGTCGGGGCCGAGCACGCGTGTGCACTCCTCCGGCAGGGACAGCAACGCGCCGTCGTCCTCCGCGACGATGTCCGCTGCCGGCAGCAGGGCCAGCAGGCTTGCGCGCGAACGCAGCGTCAGCGGGTGGTCGGGCCCCAGGACCCGCCGCCTGCCGGCCACCGTGGACCGCAGGACCGAGACGGCCTCGTCGTGTCTGCCGAGGTTCCCGAGGACGAGTTGCAGGCCGTGGCCGCTGTCCAGGGTGTCGGGATCGTCGGCTCCGAGCACCGCCTCCTGGACGGTACGGATACGGCCGAGGAGCTGTTCTGCCTCGGCGTACCGGCCCAGCCGGAAGAGCGCCCGGCCCGCCCGTGAGCGGGCGGCCAGCACGAGACGGTGGTCCGCGCCGAGCCGCCGCTCGCCGAGGTCCCCGGCGCTGCGGGCCGTCTCCCAGGCCGCCTGGTAGTCGCCGGTGCGGTGCAGGGCGACGGACAGCCGGGTCACCGCGGCCAGCGCGTCGCCGCTCGTGCGCGGATCGCCGATGCGCCGGAGCAGGGCGAGGGCGTGCGGCACCAGCAGCCGGTAGCGCGGTTCGTACGGGCCCGAGTCGGGCACGGCGGGCACGGCCGCGTCGAGCAGCCGGACCGCCGTGGTGTCGAGCGCCGGCACCCGGTCCGCCGGAGTCGCCGCGGCGACGCTGTCGAGCAGCACCCCGTGGCTCTGCATACAGCGAACCCCGATCTCGACGAGTTCGGTCAGCGACTGGTCGAGCAGCGCTCTCAGCGCGGCTTCGCAGCGGGCCCGGGGAAGGACCGCGCCGACCTCGGCGCGGTCGAGCAGCGACAGCGGCAGCGGCTCGGAGGAGAACCGCGCCAGGAGCCTCAGCAGCGCGGTCGCCTCCGGCAGGCCGCGGGCCTCGAAGGCGTCGAGCGTCAGCTGCCAGGTGAGACCGACCAGGTTCCGGGGATCCTCCTGCGACAGGGGGTCGGCCCCCTGGTCGATGAGCGCGACGCCTTCTCTCTCGTCGAGTCGGCGCTCGTACGTCTCCATCGTCCAGGGGTCGAGCACCTGCTGGGAGAGGAAGCCGCCCGCCAGCGTCAGGGCGAGCGGCAGCCGCCCCAGCCGTTCCGCGATCCGGTCCGCCTCCTGCGCGGTGCCGCTGTGCGGAGCGAGGTCCCGCAGCACCCTGGCGGCGTCCGCACGCGGCAGTACGCCGATGTGCTGCAGCTCCGCACCCGGCCACCAGCGGGCGGCCGACCGGCGCGTGGTCACCACGACCGTGCCGCGGGGGCTGGTGCGCAGCCAGCTGCCGTCGCCGAGGATCTCGGGCTCGTCGGCGTTGTCGAGGACGAGCAGCCAGGGTTCCGCGGAGCGGTCGAGATACTGCCAGACGAGGTCGGCGGCGGGCCGCAGCCCGCCGCGGGCGGCCAGCAGTTCACCGTCGCCGGCCCCCCGGTCGGCGGCGACGGCCAGCATTCCGGCCCGCAGGCTTGAGCGGTCGGAGGCGCTGACCCACAGGCCGACCCGGCCGTGTTCGCCGGTGGCCAGCTGGAAGAGCGTGTACGCAACCGCGGTCTTGCCGCACCCGCCCATGCCGTACAGCACGAACACCTCGCCGCCCCGCTTCCCCGCCACGCTCGCCCGCAGCCGCGCGAGCACCCCGGCGCGGTCGCGCAGGACGGCCGGAGGGCGGCCGACCGCCGGACGGCGGACGGAGTCGGGCCCGCCGAGCCCGCCGGACTCGCCGGATTCGTCGCCGTGGTGGTGATGCTCGGTGATGTGCTGGTCGCCGGATGCCTGGAAGACCCGGCCGCGGTCCTCGGCGCGGCCGTCCATCCCGCCCGTCATCGTTCCGTGATGTGCTGGTCGCGTCCGGCCTGCTGGATACGGGCCCGACCGGACGCGCGGGCGTGCTGGACGACCGCGGGGTCCGTCCCGGCCTCCGGTTCGAGCTCGTCGAGGAGCGTGCGCAGTTCCGCGGCGGCGTCCGGCCGGGCGACGAGAAGGCGCCGCAGCCGCCCCTGCCACTCGGCGTGCAGTTCGTCGACCGACTCCCGGTCCCCGGCCGCTTCGGCGGCGAGGACGTCGTCGCGGGTGGCTTCCAGCTCGGCGGCGACGGCCTCCGCACGGTGCGGCTGCATGCGGCGCCACAGCTGCGTGACGCCGTCCCGGGTGCGCTGCCAGGCATCCGTCGTCATCAGCGTGACCAGCGTGATACCAGCGGATTGTGCGAGTAAGGCGGCCTCCGGGTCCACGGTTCCCCCTGCTTCAATCGTCAAGTCGTGGGACTGTATGACAAATAGCAGATAATTGTGACGTGAACTGTGCTGTTTGACGACCACTCATCATCTCGCGCCAGGCCGCATGGGGCAACAAGAGATCGAACAGCCGTCGCCTATCTGTCCTATTTCGACCTCGCTGGGCCCTGACATCCAATGCTAGAGTCCCGCCATCCGGCTCCGGCTCAGCGAATGGAGACTGTCATGGCCAGGCCGTGGGAAGCCGATCCGGCGACGACCTTCAAGCGTCGCCTGGGAAAATCGCCGCAGGAATTAGGCAATACGACCGACGGTCCCGATTGTCCCGACATCTGGGAACTCGAGAACGGTGACATCGTCGTCATCGGCCGCGACCTCACGGAATCCCTGGGCGGGAAGCTGCCCTCCGGCGTCTCCGTCGGTGCGGACGAACGGCTCGTCGTCCTCCCCAGAAACATGCTGATCGCCGCGAAACAGGACATCCCGAGTGTTTGATTCCTTCCCACACGGCGTCTCAGAACGCCTGGACCGCCCCACGTACCACGCGGATTACCACCGGGTCTTCGCGAGCGGCATCCGTCATATGAAGAAGCTCGAACGCGGACAGAGCTTCAAAGAACGCGGATTCGCCAGTTGGGAAGCCTTCGCGGCAGGTGAATGGGACCGCGCGCTCTCCCTCGCCGACGAAAGACGCGATACCTACGCACAACAGTTCCACGATGCCGCACGGCTCGGGGTCCAGCAGCGTCGCCTCCGCGTCGTGGAATTCCCGGTCACCCCGTACGTGCAGTGGGAATTCCACGTACTGCGCGTACGCGTGGAACTGGGCGACGACATCAGGGTCATGGACGCCCGCAGGATCGCGGACATCGAGAAGGACCGCCCCGTACCCGAAGTGGTGATTCTCGGAGACGCCGCCATGTACGAGGTGCTCTACGACGAGGACGGGAACGCGATGGGGTGCCGTCGCTTCACCGATCGCGCGCTGATCCAGGAGACCTCGGCCGGGTTCGACGCGCTGTACGAACGCGGGGACGGTTTCCATGACTTCTTCGACAGGGAGATCGCCCCTCTCCCCCCGCCCGCGGTCGCCTACCCGGCCGGAGGCGGCTGAGGGGGAGAGCGCGGTCGGTGTGCGCGTCGCGATGACTCCGGAGGGCTTCGGCAGTCGTACTGTCGACACCCGTACCGAGGAGGACCTCCGATGCGCAGCGTGACCTACTCGATGGCCGTCTCACTCGACGGCTACATCACCGGACCGGACGGCGGCTTCGGCTGGACGGCACCCGGCGAGGACGTCTTCCGCTTCTCCATCGAGGAGATCAAGAGGGTCGGCGTCCATCTCATGGGGCGGCGGCTGTACGAGACGATGCTGTACTGGGAGACAGCCGAGCAGGACCCGTCGCTCAGCGACGACGAGCGCGAGTGGACCGCACTGTGGAAGCCGCTGCCCAAGGTCGTGTTCTCCCGCACGCTCACGCAGGTCGAGGGCAACGCCCGCCTGGCCACCGGCAGCGTGGCCGATGAGATCGCCCGGCTGCGGGCCGAGCCGGGCGAGGGCGACATCGCGATCGGCGGCGCGACGCTCGCCGCGGAGGTGGCGGCGCACGGCCTGATCGACGAGTACTGGGCCAGGGTGTACCCGGTGCTGATCGGCGGCGGCACGCCGTTCTTCCCCCGGGACGAGCGCCGGGTGGACCTCGAACTGGTCGAGACCCGCACCTTCGGCTCGGGAGTCGCCTTCCTCCGCCACCGCGTCGTGCGCTAGCCGCCGACGGGGTCCGGGTCTGTACGCCAGGGGCCGTCGGGGGCGAGGTCGGCGAGGACCGACCGCAGGTGCGGCGGTTCGAGCGGATCCGGCAGGGTGTGGATCTCGGCCCAGGGGATCCAGACGTGGCCGGCGAGGGTGGTCTGCTCGTCGGGGAGGAGGCCGGTGCGGCGCACCGGGGGGCGGTCGTCGGCGTAGCGGGCGAGGAAGAAGTGCTCGACGCCGGCGAAGTGCGTGCCCTTCCAGTGGAAGTCGCGGTCGACGGGCACGCCGCGGTCCAGGACGGCGGCGGGGTCGAGGCCCGTCTCCTCGGCCAGTTCGCGGCGGGCGGCGGCGAGCGGGGTCTCGTCCGGCTCTATGCCGCCGCCGGGCGGCTCCCAGATGAGCGCGCCGTCGAAGGGGTCGCGCCAGCGCAGCAGGAGCAGGCGCTCGGCGGCGTCGAGGCAGATGACCCGCGCGGCGGGCCGGTGCGTGGTGTCCACCGCCCCGAGGCTAGCCCCGCGGGGCAGGGCCGCGGAGGTAGGGGGCGGGGCCGGGCCGGGCCGCGGTACGCACCGGTCAGCTCCGACCGGCAGAACGCCGCCCCGGTCCCGGGGTCCGGAACCCGGCCGAGCCGGAGACGGGGGTCGGGGGCGCAGCCCCCGGCTTCGGCCGGGCCGCGCGCGGTGCGCACCAGGCAGCTCCGACCGGCGCAACGCCGTCCCGGCCGGGCCGCGGGGGTTCGGGGGTGCAGCCCCCGGGGTTCGGCCGGGCCGCCTTGCGGTGTGCGCTGCGGCGGTCCGGGGCCGGGCCACCGGCCGGGCCGCGGGGGTCCGGGGGTGTGGCCCCCGGGTTCGGGGAGGGGCGGGGGCGCCCCCGCCGTCAGCCTCCCGACGTGTCCAGCTCCGCGCCCGCCTCCACCTGCGCGCACTCGTACGGGTCCGCGAGCCACCCCTCCGGCAGCACCACCTTGTTCCGCCCCGCCGTGCGCCCCCGCGGGCCGTCCGCGCCAACCGGCCACGGCTGGTCCAGGTCCAGCGTGCCCAGCAGGTCGTCCAGCTCGGCCAGCGAGCCGGCCATCGCCATCCGGTGGCGCAGCTCCTTACCCACCGAGAAGCCCTTCGTGTACCACGGCACGTGCTTGCGGAAGTCGACCACGCCGCGCCGCTCGTCGCCGAGCCACTGCCCCAGCAGCTCCGCGTGCCGCAGCATCACCCCGGCGACCTCCTTGAGCGCCGGCCGCGCGTACGCGTCCACCGCCGGCGGGCCCGGAGCCGCGTCGAAGGCCGCCACCAGGTCGCCGAAGAGCCACGGCCGCCCCAGGCAGCCGCGCCCGACCACCACGCCGTCGCACCCCGTCTCCCGCACCATCCGCACCGCGTCGTCCGCCGACCAGATGTCCCCGTTGCCCAGCACCGGGATCTCCGGCACGTGCTCCTTCAGCCGGGCGATGGCGTCCCAGTCGGCGGTGCCGCCGTAGTGCTGCGCCGCCGTACGGCCATGCAGAGCAATAGCGGTGACGCCCTCCTCGACCGCGATGCGGCCGGCGTCCAGATAGGTGAGGTGATCGTCGTCGATGCCCTTGCGCATCTTCATCGTCACCGGCAGCCCGCCCGCGTTGCGCACGGCCTCGCGGAGGATGGCGCGCAGCAGGTTCCGCTTGTACGGCAGCGCCGAGCCGCCGCCCTTGCGGGTCACCTTGGGTACGGGGCAGCCGAAGTTGAGGTCGATGTGGTCGGCGAGGTCCTCGTCGGCGATCATGCGGGCGGCCCGGCCGGTGTACGCCGGGTCCACGCCGTACAGCTGGATGGACCGCGGCTTCTCGGTGCCGTCGAAGTGGACCAGGCGCATCGTCTTGGCGTCCCGCTCGACCAGCGCCCGCGTCGTGATCATCTCGCTGACGAACAGGCCGCGGCCGCCGGAGAACTCCCGGCACAGCGTGCGGAACGGCGCGTTCGTGATCCCCGCCATGGGCGCGAGCACCACGGGCGGAGAGACGGTGTGCGGGCCGATCTGCAGCTCGGACATGCGGCGGACTACCTCAATGCGTACGGGGGCGGACCCTCTATTGTCCCTCACCTGCGCCGGGACGCGCACCTTCCCACCGGGCGGCCGGACGGCGGCGGTGACCTCCGGTGCGCGAGACGGCGGGGACGGCGGGGGCTCAGCTCCGTAGCGCGCCCCACGTGTTCGGGCCCACCTGGCCGTCGACCGACAGGCCCTTCGCGCCCTGGAACTGCTTGACCGCCGCCTCCGTGTCCGGGCCGAACTTGCCGTCGACGCCGCCCGCGCCGAGGTCGTAGCCGCGAGCGCGGAGGATGCACTGGACCTGCACCACGCGCTCGCCGGAGTCGCCGTGCTGGGTGAGGGCCGTGCCCGAGTAGTAGTTGCAGGAGTCCCACGGGTCGGCGGGTGGCGCCGACGTCGTGGGCGGGGTGGTCGGCTTCGCCGTGGTGGCCTCGGGGCGGGTGGGCTTCCGGGTGGGCTCGGCCGTTTCGCCGGGATCGCCGGTCGGCTGCGCGGTGCCCGCGGCGGACGGGCTCGGGGACGGCGACGTGTCCGGCTTCGCCTCGTCCTCGTCCTTCTTCTGCGACGGCTTCACCTTCCCGGGCTGGTCACCCGGCGTGGCGGGGGCGCTCGAACTCCGGTCCGCGCCGCGCGCGTCCGACCCGCCGTCGCCGTCGTCGGAGCCCAGCCACCCCGGTACGGCGAACGCCAGCGCCCCCACGGCCGCCACGGCGACGACGGCGCCGGCCAGCATCAGGGGGCGGCGGCGCTGCGGCGGGCGGGCGGCGGGGGCGTCCGCGGTCTCCGGCGGGCTCTGCCCGTACGGGGTGGGCCCTCCGCCCTGCGGGGTGGCGTGGCCGTGCGGCCCGCCCTGCGGCTGCCCGCCGGACGGCTGTCCGTACGGCGGTTGCCCGGTCGGCGGCTGTCCGTACGGGCCCGCGGCCCCGGGCCCTCCCGGCCCGGCCGCACCGCCCGGGCCGCCCGCGCCGGCCGCCCCGAAACCGGCCGCCGCCGCGTTCAGCGCCTCCGGCGGCATCGACGGCGTGTGCGACTCCGGCGCCGGGCCGAAACCTCCCCCTACGCCGGGGCCCGGGGGCGTGGGGGTACCCCCAGCCACCGCACCCGGCGCGCCCGCACCGAGCCCCAGGCCGCCGCCCAGCCGCATCGTCTCCGCCGCGTCCGGCGGCGGCTCCCCCGCCGCCACCGCCGCGAGCAGCCGCCCCGCGCGCAGCGCGTCCGCGCGCACCGCCGGGTCCTTGTCCATCAGCTCCCGCAGCGCGCCCGCCAGCACGCCCGCGCGCCGCGGCTCCGGCAGCGGCTCCACGACGATCGCGCTGATCGTCGACCACGTCGACGACCGGCGGAACGGCGAGATGCCCTCCACCGCCGCGTACAGAGTCGCGCCCAGCGACCACACGTCCGACGCCGGTCCCGGCAGGTCGCCGCGGGCCCGCTCGGGCGACAGGTAGTCGATGGAGCCGACCATCTCGCCCGGGGCGGTCAGCCGCGTCGAACCGTCGTCGCCGGGGTCGTCCATCGCGGCGATCCCGAAGTCGGTGAGGACCACGCGGCCGCTGCGCGCGAGCAGGATGTTGGCGGGCTTGACGTCGCGGTGCAGGACTCCGGCCCGGTGCGCGGCGGCCAGCGCGTCGACGACCTTCGCGCCGATCCCGGCGGCCTCCGCCGGGTCCAGCACGCCCCGTTCACGTATGACGTCGTCCAGCGACGGCCCGTCGACCAGCTCCATCACAATCAGGGGCCGGCCGTCGTGCTCCGTGACGTCGTGCACGGCGATCACGCCCGGATGGTCGACGCGGGCCGCTGCCCGCGCCTCCCGCTGCATCCTTAAACGCAGCTCCGCCGCGTCGTGTCCCGCGCCCTCCCCGAACGCGCGCAGTTCCTTGACCGCCACCTCCCGGCCCAGGACCTCGTCCACGGCACGCCACACCGTGCCCATGCCGCCCCGTCCGAGCTGTCCCACCACGCGATACCGCCCGGCAAGCCGCCGGCCGACCCCCGCTTCGCTCTCCCCCACGCTGCCCTCTGCCGTTCGATGCCCGCCCCGTGTCCGGCGCGCGCAAAACGTTCGTGCCTCCCGGCAGCCTAACGGTCCCCGGTGACAGGGGAGACCGGTGTGCCGCCCGGGGCGCGGAGCACCCGGCGGGGGCGCGGGAGCGCGCGACGCCGTACCGCCCGCCGCACGCCCGCGTCCCGTACGCCCGCGGGCCCCCGGCCCGGCTCCGTACACCGCCGCCCCCGCGCCCCCCGCCCCGCGCTCACTTCTCCGCGCCCCCGCCCCGCAGCGCGGTGAACGCCACCGCCGCCACCGCCAGCGACAGCACCGCGCCGATCACGCCCACCGTCGCCAGCCCATCCGCGAACGCCTCCCGCGCCGCCGCCAGCAGCTCCGCGCCCAGCGGCTCCGGCAGCTCCTCCGCCACGGCCGCCGCGCCCGCCAGGGTGTCGCGCGCCGTTTCCGCCGCCGCCTCCGGCGTGCCGTCCGGCACCCGGCCGTCGACGTCGGCCCGGTACACCGCCGTGCCCACGCTGCCCAGCACCGCGACCCCCAGCGCCACGCCCAGCTCCGAACTCGTCTCGCTGATCGCCGACGCCGCCCCCGCCTTCTCCGGCGGCACCGCGCCGACGACCAGTTCCGTACCGAGCGCCAGCACCGGGCCGATGCCCGAGTTCACCAGCGCGTACGCCACCACGATCACCGCGATGTCCCCCGCCCCGCCCGGCTCGACCCGGCTCAGCAGCAGATACCCCGCCGCCGCCGACACCAGCCCCGCACCCATGACCGGCCCCGGCCGGAACCGGCGGGCGCACACCGGCGCCGCCACCGACGCGGCGATGAGCACCGCCGCGGGCGGCAGCAGCCACAGCCCCGCGCGGAACGCCGACTGCCCCTCCACCAGCTGCAGATACTGCGTCACGAACAGATACGTGCCGCTGACCGACACCGTGGCGACCAGCACGATCAGCAGCGCGCCGCGGAACGACCGGTCCGCGAACAGCCCCAGGTCCAGCAGCGGATCGGCCAACCGCCGCTGCCTGCGCAGAAAGACTGCTCCCGCGCCCGCTCCCCCCGCGGCGGCCAGCAGCGGCACGACCGCCACCCCGTGCGCCAGCTCCTTGATCGCGTACGTCACCGGAAGCATCGCCGCCAGCGACAGCAGCACGCTCGCCGGATCCACGCGGCCGGCGTCCGGATCCCGCGACTCCGGCAGCAGCAGCGGCCCGGCCACCAGCAGCAGGACCATCACCGGCAGGCCCAGCAGAAACGCCGAACCCCACCAGAAGTGCTCCAGCAGCACCCCGCCCAGCACCGGGCCGAGCGCGACGCCGAGGGAGAACATCGCCGCCCAGATCGCGAACGCCAGGCCGCGCTGCCGCGGGTCGAGGAACAGGTTGCTGATCAGGGAGAGCGTCGACGGCATCAGCGTGGCGCCGGCCACGCCCAGCAGCAGCCGGGCGACGATCAGCGCCTCCGGGCCCGGCGCGTACGCCGCGGCGAGGGACGCGGCGCCGAAGGCGGCGGCGCCCGTCAGGAGCAGCCGGCGGCGGCCGATGCGGTCGCCGAGCGTGCCCATGGTCACGAGGAAGCCGGCGATCATGAAGCCGTAGATGTCGATGATCCACAGCAGTTGTGTGTTGGTGGGCTGCAGATCGGCCGCGAGATGCGGCACGGCCAGGTGCAGGACGGAGAGGTCGAGGGCGAGGAGGAGGGTGGGCAGGGCCAGCACCGCGAGCCCGGCCCACGCGCGCGGCCCGGCGCGTTCGACGGTGCGGGCGGCGCCGCCGGTGCCGCCCGCGCCGCCGGGATCGGGGGCGCCGGGTGCTTCGGGAGCGGGGGTGAGGTCGGTGTCCACGGGCATGTCCCTTCGGGGCAGGCGGGGCGTCGGCGGCCCCGTCGGCGGCTACGGGACCGACTCTGCGGCCCGGCGCTCTCGGTCCACTCCAGAGCCGCTCTCGGACGCCGTTGTCGGACCCGCTGCGTACCGTTGAGGCATGCGATTCGGGGTCCTCGGTCCACTGGCGGTGTGGACGGACGCCGGCGGGCCGGTCAGGGTCGCCGAGCGGAAGGTGCGCGCGCTGCTCGCGGACCTGCTGCTGCACGAGGGCCGCACGGTCTCCGCCGGCCGGCTCGTCGAGGACCTGTGGCCCCCGGACGCCCGCCCCGGGAACCCCGCCGGGGCGCTGCAGACCCGCGTCTGGCAGCTCCGCCGCGCCCTCGCCGCCGCGGAGCCCGCCGCCCGCGAGCTGGTCGTACGGGAACAGGGCGGCTACCGGCTCGCCGTGCCCTCCGAGTCTGTGGACGCAGGCCGCTTCACCGCCCTCGTCGCCCGGGCCCGTACGGCCGACGGTCCGGAGGTACGGGCCGGGCGGCTGCGGGAGGCGCTGGCGCTGTGGCGCGGCGGCGCGTACGAGGACGTCGCCGACGAGGACTTCGCCCGCGCCGGCGCGGCCCGCCTGGAGGAGAGCCGGCTGACCGCGGTCGAGGAGCTGGCGCACGCGCGCCTCGCCCTCGGCGAGCACGGGCCGCTCGCCGCGGAACTGGGCGTGCTGGTGGACCGGCACCCGCTGCGGGAGCGGCTGCACGCGGCGCACATCACGGCGCTGTACCGGTCGGGGCGGCAGAGCGAGGCCCTGGCCGCGTACGGCGGACTGCGCCGGCACCTGGCCCGGGAGCTGGGCCTGGCACCGGGCCCGGAGCTGGCGGCGCTGCAGCGGGCGATCCTGGCGCAGGACCCGGCGCTGGGAGCGGTGGACGGCGCGTCCGCGGGTGCACCGCGCGGGGGCACGGGGCACGCGGGGGTGGCCGGCACGGGCACGGCCGCCGCGGGCACCGCCGCCGCAGGCACAGCGGGTCCGGCCGCGGCGAGCGCGGCCCCCGCCGCCTCCGCACCGGCCCCGGCGACCGCCGCCGCCCCCGCGCCCGGCCCCGCTCCCCCGCCGGGCAACCTCCCCGCCCCCGTCACCGAACTCGTCGGCCGCGACCGCGAGGTCGCCGACGTGCGCAAGCTCCTCCACTCCGAACGCCTCGTCACCCTCGGCGGCCCCGGCGGCGTGGGCAAGACCCGGCTCGCCCTCGAAGTCGCCGCCCGGGCTCTCGCCGACGCGCCCGCCGGCCTCCCCGGAGACTTCCCCGACGGCGTCTGGCTCGCCGAACTCGCCGGCCGCCGTTGCTACGACGACCCCGCCGACGTCGTCGCCCACGCCCTCGGCGTCCACGACACCGACGGCCGCCCCACCCACGACGTCCTCGCCGACGCCCTGCGCGCCAGACGGCTCCTCCTCGTCCTCGACAACTGCGAGCACCTCGTCGAGTCCGTCGCCCCGCTCGCCGCCCGCCTCCTCCGCGCCGCCCCCGGCCTGCGCATCCTGGCCACCAGCCAGGAGCAGCTGGCCATCGCCGGCGAGACCCTCTACGCCGTACCGCCGCTGACCCTGCCCCCGCCCTCCGCCCACCCCGCCGCCGCGGACCACCCCGCCGTGTCCGCCGGAGCCGCTGCGTCCGCCGTGTCCGCCGTGTCCCCCGTGTCCGCCGACTGCCTGCAGGAGTCCAGCGCGGTACGGCTCTTCCTCGCCCGCGCCGCCGCCGCGGCCCCCGGCTTCCGGCTCGACCCCGACAACGCCGCCGCCGTCGCCGCCGTCTGCCGCCGCCTCGACGGCATCCCCCTCGCGCTCGAACTCGCCGCCACCCGCGTCCGCGCCCTCGGCGTGCACCGCCTCGCCGAACGCCTCGACGACCGGTTCCGCCTCCTCGCCGCCGGCAGCTCCCGCCGGGACGCGCCCGAACGGCAGCGCACGCTGCGCGCGACGATCGAGTGGAGCTGGGACCTGCTCACCCCCGCAGAACAGGCCGTCCTGCGGCGGATGTCCGTCTTCGCCACCGGCACCACGCTGCCCGCCGCCGAAGCCGTCTGCGCCGGCCCGGACATCGACCCCGCCGACGTCGCCGACCTGCTGGCCCGCCTCGTCGACCGCTCCCTGGTCGTCGCCACCCCCGGCCCCGACGGCCCCCGCTACGGGCTGCTGGAGTCGGTCGCCGCGTACGGCCTCGAAGAGCTGACGGCCGCCGGGGAGCACCCCCGCGCGCTACGCCGGCACGCCAGCCACTACGCGGACCTGGCAGAACGCGCCGCGCCCCACCTGTTCACCCGCACCCAGACCCGCTGGCTGACCTGCCTCGACGCCGAGTCCGGCAACCTGCGCAAGGCCCTCGACACCGCCACCGCGACGGGCGACGCCGCCCTGGCGCTGCGGCTGGCGAACGCGCTGGCGTGGTACTGGTACCTGCGCGGACGCCACCGCGAGGGCACGCGTGCGCTGGCGCGCGCGCTGGAGACGGGCACGGCGGCGGAGGCGCCGAAGACGGAGGCAGCGACGGCGGAGGCAGCAAAGGCAGGGGCAGCGACGGTGGAAGCACCCAAGGCGGAGGCGGCAGCGACGGAGGCCGCAACCGCGGCCGCCCCGGACGGCGAGGCGGCGCGCCTCGCGGCGCCGCGCGCCTCCGTCGCCGCCTGGCACGCCGGGTTCACCCTGCTCGACGCCGCCGTCCGGGCCCCGAAGGACGCCGAGGCCGATGCGTACCGGACGTACGGGACGCGCGGGATGTACGACGACGACGGCGGCGGTCCGTCCTCGCAACCCGGCGGCACCGACGACGGCCCCCAACCCGCGACCGCCCCCGGCGCGGTCCCCGACGCCGCCGCCGACAGCCGAGCGGTGTGGTTCCTCGCCTACGCCGAGGCCAACTACGGCAGCATCCCCCGCGCCGCCGCGCTCGCCGACCGCGCGCTGGGCGAGTTCCGTACCCGCGGCGACCGCTGGGGCGAGGCCGCCGCCCTCGTCGTACAGGCGACCGCGGCGCTCTTCCGCGGCGACCTCGCCGCGCTCGCGCGGCACTCCGCCACCGCCGCCCGTATCTTCGACGAGCTGGGCGAGGCGTGGGGCCGGCTCGAAGCGGGCGAGGCCATGGCCGAGCACGCCGAGATCACCGGCGACTACGCGCGCGCCGCGCGGCTGCACCGCGACGACGCCCGTCGGGCGGCGGAACTCGGCCTGTGGGCCCAGCAGTCGTACCGGCTCGCGGGCCTCGGCCGGATCACGATGCTCACCGGCGACCTGGCGGAGTCCCGGCGGCTGCACGAGCAGGCCATGGCGCTGGCCACCGCGCACTTCGACCCGGTCGGCGAGGAGTTCGCCGAGGTCGGTCTCGGGATGGTGGCCCGGAGGGCCGGCCGGCCCGAGGCCGCCGAGGCGCATCTGCGCCCCTGGCTGACGTGGTGGCGCGGGCTCGGGTCCGCCGCGGCGCCGCGCGGGGTGGCGCTGGCCGCGGCGGAGCTGGGCTTCGTCGCCGAGCAGCGCGGGGACGCGGCGGAGGCGCGGGCCCTGCAGTGCGAAGCGCTGGCCGCCGCGCGCGCCACGGAGGACCCGCGGGCCACGGCGCTGGCGCTGGAGGGCCTGGCCGGCGTCGAGACGCTGACCGGCGGCCACCTGTCCGCCGCCCGGCTCCTCGGCACCGCCGCCGCCCTGCGGACGGCGGCAGGCGCGCCGCTGCCTGCGGCGGAGCGGGGGGACGTCGACCGCATCACGGCGCGGGCGACGGCGGCGCTCGGCGCGGAGTCCTTCACCGCCGCGTACGAGGAGGGCCGCGGGATGCGCCCCGCCGACCACCCGGCCTGCACGCCGCCGCCACCTCCGAAGCCGCGGCCGGAAACCGGAGCCCCGTAACGCGCCGCGTTCCCCCGGCCCCGTGCGCCGCCCGCTCGCGTCCCGCGGGGCGGTGTGGCCGGTCGGCGGCCACGGCTCCGCCGGTCGCGGATCCGAAGCGTGGGTTCGCGCGACCGCGGAGTGCGTCCTGCCCGGTGGGTGGTGGCTTCCCCGCGCCCCGCGCGGCGCGGGGACGGCACCCCGGGCGCGGGCAGGCCACGCGGCGGAGAGCGCCTCGGCCACACCGGGCGCGGGACGCGACCCGCCGCCCGCCCGGCGCAGCCGAGCCGCGCCGCGTCCCGGCACCGCCGCCCACCGGCCGAGGCCGGTCAGGTCAGGTCAGGTCCGGGCCCGGCCCGGTCACCCCGTACCGGCCGCGTCGCCTGGGCACCGCCCCGCGGGCACCCGCGCCGCCCGCGACACCGCGCCCGGCCGGCCCGCGCCGCACAACCCGGTCCCGTCGTCACCCGGCAGCCCGGGCACCCGGCCGCTACCGTTCCGCCGCGCGCGGCTTCGGCGTCGCCTTCCGGCCGCCGCCTCCGCCCGGCTGCGGGGTGCGCGCGGGGGCGGCGATCTCCTGCCACCACGGCGCCGCCGGCAGCGTCTCAGCCGCCGGCTCGAAGGGCTCCCCGGGGCGGGGGATCGCCGCGCGCACGCCGGCCGCGGACGCCGCGGCGGCGGTGCGTTCCGCCGGCTCCTCCCAGCGGTGCGGGGCGAGGTTGAACGTTCCCCAGTGGATGGGCAGCAGCACCCCGCCGCGCAGGTCGAGGTGGGCCCGTACGCCCTCCTCCGGGGTCATGTGGATGTCGGGCCAGAAGTCGCTGTACGCGCCGATCTGCACCATCGCCGCGTCGAACGGCCCGTGGTCGGCGCCGATGCCGGCGAAGCCGGGGAAGTAGCCGGTGTCGCCGCTGTGGAAGACCCGGTGCTCCGGGCCGCGCACGGACCAGGAGGCCCACAGCGTGCGCTGCTTGTTGCGGATGCCGCGGCCGCAGAAGTGGCGGGCGGGGGTCGCGGTGAGGGTCAGCCCCGCGACCTCGGCGGACTCGTGCCAGTCCAGCTCGGCGATGCGGTCCTGCGGTACGCCCCAGCGCTCCAGGTGGGCGCCGACGCCCAGCGGCACGGCGAACCGCACGTCGGCGGAGACCGCCCTGCGCAGGTCCCGGACCGTCGACATGTCGAGGTGGTCGTAGTGGTCGTGGGAGATCACCACCGCGTCGAGCGGGCCGAGGTCGGCCAGCGGCAGCGGCACGGGGTGGAAGCGGCGCGGGCCGGCGAAGGAGAACGGCGAGCAGCGCTCGCCGAAGACCGGGTCGAAGAGGACCCGGCGGCCGTCGATCTCGGCGAGGACGGTGGCGTGGCCGAGCCAGGTCAGGCGCAGCCCGTCGGCGGGCGGCGCGGACAGGTCGGGGCGCTGCACGGGGACGGGACCGGCGGGTGTGCGGCCGTCGCGGCGGAGCAGGGCGCGGATCATCTCGCCGCGGGAACCGCCGCCGGACCGCGGGGTGATGGCGGCGGGGACGGGGTTGCGGAACGCGCCGGCCTCCGGGTCGTAGTTCGGCGAGCTGAGGATCCGCGCCAGCCGGGCACCCGCCGGCTCGGCGCCGAAGGACGCGGGGCGGACTCGACGCATGGGCCACTCCTTGGTCTGGTGACTGTGGAGTCAACGGCGACGGGACCGGTGATGTTCCGGAGCGCCGGATTCAGCCGGCCGTACGGTGTACGCCCCGGGCGAACGGTCTACGCCCCGCCCTCCGACGCCGCCCCGGCCTCCGGCTCCGTCCCGGCCCCCGGCGCCGCACCGCCCTCCGGCGCCGCACCGGCCTCCGGCACCGCACCCGGCTCCGCGCCGGGGCCGAGCCCGCCCTGCCGGTCGGCGGCGACCGCCGCGCCGTGCTCCTCCGCCAGGTGTTCCTCGGCCTTCAGCCAGGGCAGGAACTGCGCGGACCGGCTCCACTCGCAGCTGCCGCACTCCAGCCGCCGCCTGGCCCCCGCCCCCGTGACCCGCACGGTGTGCTCCGCTCCCGCCGGATCGGTGCCTGTGACCCGGCTGTTCGCCATCGCGTGCATCCACGCCTCCCCTGGTCGACCTCGACGTCGGCGACGCCGTAGCCCGCAGCAAGGCATCGTCCGGTCGCTGTGTCAATCCCTTCTCATCCCCCGCCCCCCGCACCTCATGCCCGCGCCGGACGCACGGCGCCCCCGGCACCGCGGAGCGCGGTGCCGGGGGCGCCGTCGTACGTACCGGCTAGCCGGGGTCAGCAGCCGAGGAGGCGGCCCGCGAGGTAGCTCTCGACCTGGTCGAGGGAGACGCGCTCCTGCTTCATGGTGTCGCGCTCGCGCACGGTGACGGCGTTGTCGTCGAGGGTGTCGAAGTCGACGGTGATGCAGTAGGGCGTGCCGATCTCGTCCTGGCGGCGGTAGCGGCGGCCGATGGCGCCGGCGTCGTCGAA
Organism: Streptomyces sp. CNH099; assembly: GCA_000514715.1. Classification (GTDB taxonomy): domain Bacteria; phylum Actinomycetota; class Actinomycetes; order Streptomycetales; family Streptomycetaceae; genus Streptomyces; species Streptomyces synnematoformans. The sequence continues at coordinate 116,882 of AZWL01000007.1, forward strand.
CTCGATGTTCCAGTGGCCGCGGAGGTCGGCGGCGAGCCCCTTGGCCTTGGGGGAGAGTTCGGGGTTGCGGGAGAGCGGGAGGACCGCGGCCTTGACGGGGGCGAGGCGGGGGTCGAGGCGCATGACCGTGCGCTTCTCCATCTTGCCCTTGGCGTTGGGGGCCTCGTCCTCGACGTAGGCGTCGAGCATGAAGGCGAGCATGGTGCGGCCGACGCCTGCGGCGGGCTCGATGACGTACGGCGTCCAGCGCTCGCCGGCCTCCTGGTCGAAGAAGGAGAGGTCCTGGCCGGAGGCGGCGGAGTGGGCCTTGAGGTCGAAGTCCGTGCGGTTGGCGATGCCCTCCAGCTCGCCCCACTGGGAGCCGGCGAAGTCGAAGCGGTACTCGATGTCGACGGTGCGCTTGGCGTAGTGGGAGAGCTTGTCCTTGGGGTGCTCGAACCAGCGGAGGTTGGCCTCCTGCAGGCCGAGGCCGGTGTACCAGTTCCAGCGCTGCTGCATCCAGTACTCGTGCCAGCTCTCGTCCTCGCCGGGCCGGACGAAGAACTCCATCTCCATCTGCTCGAACTCGCGGGTGCGGAAGATGAAGTTGCCGGGGGTGATCTCGTTGCGGAAGGACTTGCCGGTCTGGGCGATGCCGAACGGCGGCTTCTTCCGCGAGGAGGTCTGGACCTGCATGAAGTTCGTGAAGATGCCCTGGGCGGTCTCGGGGCGCAGGAAGGTCTCGGAACCCGCGTCCTGGGTGGGGCCGAGGTGGGTGGAGAGCAGGCCGGAGAACTGCTTGGGCTCGGTGAAGCCGCCCTTGTTGCCGCAGTGGGGGCAGTTGATGTCGGCGAGGCCGCCGGCGGGCGGGCGGCCGTGCTTGGCCTCGTACGCCTCTTCGAGGTGGTCGGCGCGGAAGCGCTTGTGGCACGACGTGCACTCGGTGAGGGGGTCGGTGAAGGTGGCGACGTGGCCGGACGCCTCCCAGACCTCGCGGGCGAGGATGACGGAGGAGTCGAGGCCGACGACGTCGTCGCGGGAGGTGACCATGTTGCGCCACCACTGGCGCTTGATGTTCTCCTTGAGCTCTACGCCGAGAGGGCCGTAGTCCCAGGCGGCGCGCTGGCCGCCGTAGATCTCGCTGCACGGGTAGACGAAGCCACGGCGCTTGCTCAGGCTGACGATGGTGTCGATCTTGTCGGCGGCCACGGTGCTCTCTTCATTACGACGACGAAGCGGTGCTCCAGGTTACCGGCGGCGGTGCCCTCCGTTTCAAATCGGGGGCGCCGCGGAATTTTTTGACAATCGTTTCCATCTTTGCTGAAAATGAGTGTCATGAGAGCTAGCCGCCGGTCCATATCCGGCCTCACCCCGGCCGCCGCGGCGGCGCTGTCCGCCGCCGCCGTCCTGACCCTGTCCGCCTGCGGCGACGGGGACACGGGGACGACGACGGAGGACGGCAAGCTGCGGGTGACGACGTCGTTCTACCCCATGCAGTTCCTCGCCGAGGAGATAGGCGGGCGGCACGCTGAGGTCGACACGCTGACGAAGCCGGGGACGGAGCCCCACGACCTGGAGCTGAGCCCGCGGCAGACGGGCGACCTGGCGGACGCGGGGCTGATCGTCTACCTGAAGGACATGCAGCCGGCCGTGGACGAGGCCATCGAGCAGTCCGGCGCGGAGCACGTCGTGGAGGCGTCGGAGTTCACCACGCTGGAGAAGCACGGCGATCGGGAAGACGGCCACGACCACGGCGACGAGGGCGACGAGCACGCGGAAGACGGGCACGCGGACGAGCACGCGGAAGACGAGCACGCGGACGAGCACGCCGAAGAGGAAGCCGACGGGGGTCACGAAGGCCACGACCACGGCGGCGAGGACGGCGCCGACCCGCACATCTGGCTGGACCCCGTGCGCTACGCGGAGGTCGCCGAGGGCGTCGGCAAGGCGATGGCGAAGGCCGACCCGGACCACGCGGCCGCGTACAAGAAGAACGCCGCCGAGCTGGCGGACCGGCTGCACAAGCTGGACGCCGCGTTCGCCGCCGGGCTGGAGAACCGGCGTACGGACACCTTCATCACCACCCACGCCGCCTTCGGGTACATCGCCGACCGCTACGGCCTCGTCCAGGAGTCGATCAAGGGGGTGAGCCCGGAGTCGGAGCCGAGCGCCGCCCGGATGCAGCAGCTCCAGGACATCGCCGAGGACGACGGCGTGACGACGGTGTTCTTCGAGACGTTGGTCAGCGACAAGACGGCACGTACGCTCGCGGATGACCTCGGCCTGGAGACGGACGTGCTCGACCCGATCGAGGGCGTGACCGACAAGTCGAAGGGTGACGACTACTTCGAGATCATGGATGCGAACCTCGCGGCGCTGCAGAAGGCGCTGGGCGCGCAATGACCGAGGGCGCGCGATGACCGGGGTCGCTGCGGACGGAGCGGGTGTGACGGAGCCGGTGGTGGACCTGAGCGGCGCGACCGCCTCCCTGGGCGGGCGCGCGGTCCTCGGCGGCATCGACCTCACGGTCGCCCGCGGCGAGGTCGTGGCGCTGCTGGGGGCGAACGGCTCGGGGAAGTCGACGACGGTACGGGCCGTGGTCGGCCGGGTGCCGCTGACGTCCGGCGGGCTGGAGCTGTTCGGCACGCCGATCGCGCGGTTCCGGCAGTGGCGGCGCATCGGATACGTACCGCAGCGCTCGACGGCGGCGTCGGGGGTGCCCGCGTCGGTGCGCGAGGTGGTGTCGTCGGGGCGCCTGTCCCGCTCGCGGCTGCGCCCGCTGCGGCGCGCCGACCGGGCGGCGGTCGAGCGTGCGCTGCAGGTCGTGGGGCTGGCGGACCGGGCGAAGGAGTCGGTGAACCGGCTGTCCGGCGGACAGCACCAGCGGGTGCTGATCGCGCGGGCGCTGGCGGCCGAGCCGGAGCTGCTGATCATGGACGAGCCGCTGGGCGGGGTGGACCTGCCGAGCCAGCGGATCCTGGCCGAGGCGCTGCGCACCCAGGTGGCCGGGGGCGCGTCGGTGCTGCTGGTGCTGCACGAGCTGGGGCCGCTGCAGCCGCTGATCGACCGCACGTTCGTGCTCAGCGACGGCCTGGTGGCCCGGGAGTACGGGCGCGGGGAGGCCGACGCGGCGGCCCGGGTCCACGACCTGGCGTGCCACCCGCACCCGGGCGCGGCGGGCGAGCCGGCCGAGACGGACAGGACCGGGCTGCTGACATGACACTGGAGTTTCTGGAGCCGGCCTTCATGCAGCGGGCGCTGCTCGCGGCGCTGCTGGTGGGGATCGCGGCGCCCGCGGTGGGTATCTACCTGGTGCAGCGCCGCCAGGCGATCATGGGCGACGGCATCGGCCACGTGGCGCTGACGGGCGTCGCGCTGGGCTTCCTGCTGAACACCAGCCCGGTGTGGACGGCGGTGCTGGTGGCCGCGGCCGGCGCGGTGGCGATGGAGCTGATCCGCTCGTACGGCCGGACGCGCGGCGACCTGGCGCTGGCGATGCTCTTCTACGGGGGCATGGCCGGGGGCGTGCTGCTGATCAACCTGGCGCCGAACGGTTCGACGGCCAACCTGACCACGTACCTCTTCGGGTCGGTGACGACGGTGTCGGACTCCGACGTGGTGGCGATCGTGTGGCTGTCGGCGTTCGTGCTGCTGGTGACCCTGGGGCTGCGGCGGCAGTTCTTCGCGATCTGCCAGGACGAGGAGTTCGCGAAGGTCACCGGGCTGCCGGTGCGGGCGCTGAACCTGCTGCTGGCGGTGACGGCGGCCGTGACCGTCACGGTCGCCATGCGCGTGGTGGGGCTGCTGCTGGTCAGCGCGCTGATGGTGATCCCGGTGGCGGCGGCGCAGCAGGCGACGCGCGCGTTCGCGGCGACGCTGGCGGTGGCGGTGGCGATGGGCGTGGTGACGACGCTGTCGGGCACCGTGTTCTCGTACTACGTGGACGTGCCCCCGGGAGCGACCATCGTCCTGTTTGCACTGGGCCTGTTTCTGCTGGTCACGGCGTTGGCCGTGCCGCTGGCGCGGCTGCGGTCCCGGGCCGGGGACGAGCCCGGCGGCGGGTCCGGCAGGACGGCGGCGGAGCCGGTCCGGGCCCCCGCGGGCAGGGGGCCGCGGTGAGGACGGCTGCCGCGCCCGTGCCCGTTCCCGGCGGTGCTGCTGGCACAATGGCGGCTCGTGGGGCGGACAGGGCTTCGAGCGAGCAGCAGGAGGCAAGGGTGACGACCGCAGGTCCCCCGGTACGCGGCCGGTCGACGCGGCAGCGCGCGGCGGTGGCCGCGGCGCTCGCGGAGGTCGACGAGTTCCGGAGTGCCCAGGAGCTGCACGACATGCTGCGGCACCGCGGCGAGTCCGTGGGGCTGACGACCGTGTACCGCACGCTCCAGTCGCTGGCGGACGCGGGCGACGTCGACGTGCTGCGCACCACGGAGGGCGAGGCGGTGTACCGCCGCTGCAGCACCGGTGAGCACCACCACCACCTGGTGTGCCGGGTGTGCGGCAAGGCGGTGGAGGTCGACGGCCCGGCGGTGGAGCGCTGGGCGGAGTCGATCGCGGCGGAACACGGCTTCGTGGACGTGGCGCACACGGTGGAGGTCTTCGGCACGTGCGCGGACTGCGCCGCGGAGGCCCGGGGCTGACCCGTCGAGTCTGACCACGCCGGGCCACCCGCGGGCCCGCCCCGCGATGCCCCGGACCCGTCCGGCCGCACCGCCCGCTACGCGGGCCCGCGCTTCACCGAGGCCCGGTGCGCGCGATCCGCGATCTCCCGAAGCCTCGCGTCGAAGACGACGCCGGGATCTTCGGTGACCGAGGCGAGCGCCACCATGCTCGTCGCGATCACGTCGCACAGTTCCTTGCAGACATCGTCGGCCGTATGGGTCCTCCCCTTTCGCGGGTTCGTGCCGAGCAGCCCGTGCACGGCTTCGGCGACCTCGCCGAACTCTTCCCCGATCTTGAGGATGCGCAGCAGCCGCGCGGTCTGCCCCGTGACGGGACTCTCCTCGTCGAGCCACTCGCAGAGCGCCTCGATCGTTTCCCAGGTGTCGTTCATTGCGTCCTCGCGAGGGGGTTCAGAAAAGGGATGCCGGCGCGGGCGAACCGCTTCACCGTCTCCACGGTCTCGTCGAACCCTTCCGGCCGGCCGCGGAAGCGGCCGTGCGAGTCGGCCGAGAATCCGTCCAGGCTCACGTTCATATGGGCGCCCAGTTCACTCAGTTCGCTGATCTGCTCGTCGCTGACCAGGGTGGCGTTCGTGCACACCCCGACGTCCATCCCCGCCTTGCGGAAGGCGCGGGCGATGTCGAGCAGGTCGCGGTGCATGAACGGCTCGCCGCCGGTGAGCGTCACCTTGGTCACGCGGGCGTCGGCCAGTTGGGGAATCAAGCGCTTCCGGATCTGCTCCAGCGGCATGTAGTCGCCACGCGGGGTCGCCGAGACGAAGCAGTGCGCGCACTTCTCGTTGCAGGGCTCAGCGATCTGGATAAGAGCTTTGCGGAAGGGATGGTCGACGGTCGTGCGGAAGTAGCACGAGGCGGCCTGGTCAGCGGTGCGGATCGGACGTGCAGTCATCGCTGCCTCCATCGTCGCGGGTGGACAGGGGCGGTGTCCTGCCCGTCTCGGGGACGAGGCAGGACGCGGGTGGTTGAGTGGGTGGTGCCGGCGGCGCGCACAGGCCTGGCCCCGGGCCGGACGACGGGGTCGGCGTCGGTGCGGCCCCCCGCGCCCTCGACCTGTGGCGCACCTGTACGGCCGCGGGAAGTCGGTTCAGTCCACCGAAGCGATCCCGGCGGCGAGGATGACGAGAACGCCGATGAGGATGCCGACGTAGATCAGCTCGGCAAAGCGCCCGTTCACGAGTCCTCTACAGGAACGTCGAGGTCCGCCCAAACGCGCTTGCCCCACGGAAGTGGGTCGGCTCCCCATGCCGAGGAGAACCCGGCGACCGTGGCCAGGCCGCGACCGGATTCGTCGTCCGCGGTGGCGTCGACGAGCGTCGGCATGGTCCGGGAGAAGTCGACGACCGCGACCCTGACGCGCCGAGGTCCGACCCGTGACACCCGGACGACCACGGCTGCCAGACGCGCGTGCCGCACCGTGTTCGTCACCAGTTCGCTGACGACGAGGCTCACCGCCTGGTCTCCGGCCTCCAGCGACCAGGCGCGCAGTGAGGCGGATGCCAGCCTGCGTGCCCTGGCCACCGACATCTCGGTGCGTGGCAAGGTCTCGCAGCAGCTTGGTGCCCCACCGCCTGGGAGCGGGCCGAACACCTCGGGCGGAGGCATCACGGACTCGTTCCAAGTGGTTCCGTCCGGAGCATCGTCCTCGTGGGGGTGGAGGTCATCCAGGCGGCGCCGTCCATTCCCTGCCGCCGCCGGGCGCGCACAGGTGATAGACGGGCACACCGGTGTCTTCGGGGAGGGCGACGATGACGCCCGCACGCTGCTGGGGGACGTCGAGGACGATGTCCCCCCGCCGGGGAGCCCAACCGACGGCTACGTCGGCCAGAGACCGGCGGCGGGTCTCCTCCTGCGGTGAGTGTTTCGCTGCCGTCATGCAACGGAAGGTATTGGCTCCGTCACAGCTGATTATGAATCAGCGGAATAGCCCCTGCTCATCGAGGCGAAATCGATGCGACATGCGGCGTAGCCGTTCACGTGTGGCGGCTCGCTCGGCGTAGATGAGCTGCCGCAGGGTGGCACGGCCGATGGGGTGGTTGCGCACCAGCTCCGGCGCCAGTTGCTCGGCCTTCAGGAGTTCCTTGAGCGCCTTGTCCCGGCTGCCGTCCCAGAGAAAGGCCCTGGAGAGGTCCATGTGGTGGTGTCCTCGGCGAGAGTTCGGCAGAGCGTCGATGTGCCGCCGACGGGCTTCGCCGTTCAGCCGGTCGTTCAGCCGCAGTGCCGTGGACTGGTTGCCCATCTCCAGCTGGACGCTGATGGCGTGGATCTCCACGTTGCCGGTGGAGAACGTCAGCGTGGCCCGATCGTGGAGCGGCGGCCCCGCGTAGGCGTCCGCCTTCTCGCCTGCCTCGCGGGCGAGGCTGATGCGGTGTGCGGCCTCGGCCTCGTTGTTCGCTCGCGAGGCGGAGACCGCGGCACGCAGTTGCAGCGCTCCCCACAGGCGCACGGCAAGCTGGTCGTGCCGGTCGTAGTCGTCCTGGACGTTGCGCAGCGCTCTGTCGGCCAGGGCGAGGGAATCGGCCCAGTCGGCCGTCGCCCACATGTCCCACACCCGCATCCAGTCCGCGACGGCGGGCATCAGCGGGTCGCCGGACAGCCTGGCGGACCAGGCGGCGCGCTCGCACGCCATGGCGACCAGTTCGGGGTGGCCGAGGGCATGCGCGGCCGTGTGGGCGAACTTGCAGCAGATCGCGTAGATGCCGTATGCCTCCTCCCGCTCGTGCCCGTGTGAGACGTCAGCCAGAGCACGCGCCTCGCGGAACATGTCCGGCAGGGTGCGCAGGACCGCAACGTTGGCGGCGGCGTCACGCAGTCGGTGCAGGCGCTTCATGTCCTGCCACAGGACATCCGAACTGCGCGGAGTGCCTGTGAACACGGGAGGGAGGTCGTAACGGCGCAGCTCCCGCAGGATCGACGCGGCGGCCACCTGCCACCGGGCCTCCCCCGGGGCGACCTCGTACGGCCGGTCTATCAGCTCGTTCGGGTGACAGTGCAGCGCGGCGGCCAGCTGGTTGATCAGCGTGGTGCGGTCGAGTTCCAGGCGGCCGTTCTCGACCCGGGAAAGCCACGCCTGTTTCTTGCCGACCGCCGCGGCCAGATCGGCTTGCGTCATTCCGAGCTGAAGACGTCGCCGCTTGACACGGCGTCCGATCGCCTCCTGCTCTTCCAGCGGGTACGGCACAAGGGACTCCGTTCTTACCTCGACAACCAAAACGGTACCCGGACCGACCCGGGACAGCAGCCGGTCAGTGACGTCCGCTCCGTCCGGCACAGTCGGACCGGAGGGTGCCCCTCCGCCGGCGGGGTAGGAGGCTGCGCGTCACCGTCGCCGGTGGCCGGAGCCGCCTGCGGGCGCCGCCCGGCGCGCGGCGCGTCCGCGCGCCCGGCGCGCCCCGCGCGTCCGCCGGCGTCAGGGCGTGCGGGCCTGCGCCTCCTGCTCGACCTCGTTGGGGATGGCGCCGCCGAAGCGGCGGTCGCGGGAGGCGTACTCCACGCAGGCCCGCCACAGGTCCCGGCGGTCGAAGTCGGGCCACAGGATGTCCTGGAAGACCATCTCGGCGTAGACGCTCTGCCAGATCAGGTAGTTGGAGGTGCGCCGCTCGCCGGAGGGCCGGATGAACAGGTCCACGTCCGGCATGTCCGGGTGGTAGAGGTACTTCGCGAAGGTGCGCTCGCTGACCTTCCTGGGGTCGAGCCGGCCGGCGGCGACCTCGTGGGCGATGGCGGCGGCGGCGTCGGCGATCTCGGCCCGGCCGCCGTAGTTGACGCACATGTAGAGGGTCATGGCGTCGTTGCCGCGGGTCTGCTCCTCGGCGACCTGGAGTTCCTGGACGACGCTCTTCCAGAGCTTGGGCATGCGCCCGGCCCAGCGGATGCGTACGCCCATGGCGTCGAGTTCGTCGCGGCGGCGGTGGATGACGTCGCGGTTGAAGTTCATCAGGAAGCGCACCTCGTCGGGTGAGCGTTTCCAGTTCTCGGTGGAGAAGGCGTACACGGAGAGGTTCTTCACGCCCAGTTCGATGCAGCCCTTGACGACGTCGAGGACGACGGACTCGCCGACCTTGTGGCCCTCGGTGCGCGGCAGGCCGCGCTCCTTGGCCCAGCGGCCGTTGCCGTCCATGACGATCGCGACGTGCCCGGGCACCAGCTCGCCCGGCAGCTTCGGCGCCTGGGCGCCGGAGGGGTGCGGCTCGGGCGCCTTGTACGCGCTGCGCCGCCGCGTCAGGGAAGTGCCGCGCATCCCTCGTCGTGCCATGTGCCGTGCTCTCCCGTTCCTCGACGTGGCCGTCGTCCCGCTGCTCCGCGGCCGGCCGCCGGCCGCCCGCCTCTTGTCCGCCTCCTGCCCGCTGCGCGGCGGCCGAGTCCCCCCGGCTACCTCTCGACGTGGCGCAGCGAGCGCAGGCCCCGCTCCAGATGCCAGTGCAGATAGGCCGCGACGAGGCCGCTGCCTTCTCTGACGTGGTGCGCGCCACAGCGGTCGGCGGTCTGCCAGTCGCCGGTCAGGAGTGCGCCGAGCAGCGCGAGTACCTCGGGCGACGGTACGACGCTACCGGGGACCCGGCAATCACCGCACAGCACTCCCCCCGCCGTGACGGAGAAGAACCGGTTGGGCCCGTCGAGGCCGCAGCGGGCGCAGTCGCGGAAGCTGGGGGCGTAGCCGTTGACGGCGAGGGAGCGCAGCAGATAGGCGTCGAGGACCAGCTCGGGGGCGTGGGCGCCGCCGGCGAGGGTGCGCAGGGCGCCGACGAGCAGCAGGTACTGCTGGGTCGCGGGCTCGCCTTCCTGGTCGGCGAAGCGTTCGGCGGTCTCCAGCATGGCGGTGCCGGCGGTGTAGCGGGCGTAGTCGCCGACGATGGCGGCGCCGTAGGGGGCGATGGTCTCGGTCTGGGTGCACATGGGCAGGCCGCGGCCGACCAGGTCGCTGCCGCGGGCGAAGAACTGCACGTCGACGTGGCAGAAGGGCTCCAGCCGGGCCCCGAACTTCGACTTGGTGCGCCGTACGCCGCGCGCCACGGCGCGGACGCGGCCGTGGCCGCGGGTGAGCAGCGAGATGATCCGGTCCGCCTCGCCCAGCTTCTGGGTGCGCAGCACGATGCCGTCGTCGCGGAACAGGGTCATGCGCCCATTCTTGCCTACGCGGCCGGCTTCCCGCCCCGCCGGTGCCCGCCCGGAGCCGGACGGGCCCCGGGGCGGGACGGGCCCGGGCACCGTCGCCCGGGCCGGCCCCGCCGGAGCGGTACCGCGGTGTTACCGCGGGTCGACGGTGTCGAGCGGCAGCCGGAGCCGCTGCCCCCTGGGCACGTCGGCGTTCCCGTTGCGGACGCCCCGCAGCTCGCCGGGGCTCAGGGCGCGGTCGTAGACGCGCATGTCGTCGAGGTAGCCGTGGAAACGGTTGGCGCCGTCGAGGCGCTGGCCGATGTCGATGCCGCCGATGCCGAACTCCTTGCCGGCGGTGGGCGAGCCGGGCGGGGCGTCGACGGCGAAGGCGGTGCCGTCGACGCTGAGGGTGAGCTTGCCGCCGGCGCGCTGCAGGGTCACGAAGTGGAAGGCGTTGTCGTTGTACGCCCCCGTGGTCTGGACGCTCACCGCGGCCTGCTCCATCTGCATGCGGGCGATGATGCGGTCCCGCTCGGGTTCGGCGCGCAGCCAGATGGACGGTGCGTTGCCGCCGACCCCGTAGGCCCACATGATCGCGTGGGCGCCGTTGGTGCGGCCGTACTTGAACCAGCCGGTCCAGGTGAAGTCGCCGTCACCGACGTCGAGGGAGTCGTTCCACGGGACCTCGACGCGGGCGTCGACGTGGTCGTCGGCGTTGTCGAGGTAGAGGGAGTTGCCGAACCTGCCGGGGCGCAGGACGGAACTGCCGCGGACGTAGGCGGTGTTGTCGCTGCGCGAGACGTCGGGCGTGGTCGCGCCCGGGGCGGGAGCCGGCTGCGGCGGCGGGTCCTCCTGCGGCTGGTCGAGGAAGGCGTCGTTGAAGCGGGCCCAGCGGATCGTCTCGTACGGGCTGGCGGCGCCGGCCTCGTAGAGGAGGCCGACGCGGTCCTCGGCCAGCTCGACCATGTCGGAGTAGGCGGTGGGGCCCCAGTGGATGACGCGGCCCTCCTGCCAGGGCTCCCAGGTGCGGCCGTCGTCGTGGGAGGCGCGTACGGACATGACCTTGCGGTCGGCCGGGTGCGCGGGCAGCGAGGCGAGGACCTCGTCGCCGTGGCGCAGGGTGGCGCCCTGCACGACGGGGCTGACGAGGCTGGGGGTGATCTCGAAGGGCGCGTCCCAGGTGGCGCCGCCGTCGCTGCTGACGGCGGCGGCGCGGTTGCCGGGGTCGGTGCCGCGTTCGTCGCGGGCGGCGGCGTACACGGAGCCGTCCTCGCGCTCGAACAGGCTGAGTTCCTGGGGTTTGACGTCGGGCGGCTGGGTGCCGCGGGTGTCGTCGGCGCCCAGCTTCCAGTTCAGGCCGCCGTCGTCGCTGTACACCAGGTGGGCGCCCTGGCGGCCGTCGAGGCCCTGGTGGTTGCCGCCGACGAGCAGGCGGCCGGCGTGCTCGCCGGTGGCGAGCTGGAGTCCGTGGCCGGGGCCGGTGGCGTACCAGCGGTCCCACTCGGGCCTGGACAGCTCGGCGGCCATGGAGCGGGCGGGGGTCCAGGTGCGGCCGTTGTCGGTGGAGTGCTGCAGGTAGGGGGTGCGCCTGGTGTCGTCGGCGCCGGGGTTGTGGGTGCTGAGGAGGGAGATGCGGCCGCTCTCGCGGTCGACGACGGGTGCGGGGTTGCCGCGGGTGTCGCCGTCGCCGGAGAGGACGACCTGCGGTGCGGTCCAGGTGTCGCCGCCGTCGGTGGAGCGGCGCAGCACGATGTCGATGTCGCCCTTGTCGCTGCAGCTGTCGACGCGGCCTTCGGCGAAGGCGAGGAGGGTGCCGTCGGCGGCTTCGACGACGGCGGGGATGCGGTAGCAGGAGTAGCCGCCGGTGCCGCCCTGGTAGAGCACATCCTCGCGGAACTCCGGGGCGGCGGCCTGCGGGGACCGCTGCGCGGCGGCGTGCGGGGCGAGTGCGGTCAGTGTGGTGCCGAGGACCGCGGCGCAGGCGGCGAGGACGGCGGTGCGCCGGGGGCGGGGGCTTCTTCGTCGGGACCGGTCCTGGGCGGGTGGCGCGAGGCGTGGCTGCATGGGTGCGACTCGCTTTCGTCGGGGGATTCGTCCGGTTACGCAGACAGTTGGATAGCCCATGTCCTACGTAGGACGTGGGATGTCCATCGGCGTAACTTAGAGGCGGCCCCTCGTACGGTCAAGAGTTCGTATGGAGCAACCCGCGGTTCACCCGCCGCACATGCCTGCGCCGCTCATCCGACGCCGCGCATCGCCTTCCCGGCGCGCGCCTCGATGCCGCGGAAGTGGGTGGTCATCGCGGCCTGTACGCGCTCGCGGTCGCGCGCCCGCAGCGCGGCGACGATCTCCTTGTGCCGGCGGGCGGTGCCCGTCGGCGAGGGGTCCTTGGCCCAGCCGCGGGCGCCGGCCACGCGGTGGAAGACGTTCCAGAACGCCCCGAGGAGCTGCGGAACCAGGGTGTTGCCTATCGAGCGGTAGAGCACCTCGTGGAACTCGCGGTCCTCCTCGGGGAAGACCTCGCCCTGCCCGGCCCGGGTCATCATGCGCGCGACGATGGCGTCCAGCTCGTCCAGGTCCTCCTCCGGGATGCTCTCCACCACCCGGCTGACCAGGCCCTCTTCGAGTATTTCGCGGACCTGGAGGATCTCGGTGAGGGCGTGGGCGTCGTCGCCGCCGAGCTGCACCAGGGTGCGGAACGTCAGCCCGTCGGCGAGCGGCGTGAGCGACGCCTCGCCGACGTACGTGCCGTACCCGTGGCGGATCTCGACGATGTCGAGGGCCTGCAGCGCCTTGAGCGCCTCGCGTACGGAGTTGCGGCTCACCCCCAGGTCGTCCATCAGCTCGGTCTCGGTGGGCAGCACCGCGCCGGGGCGCAGTCCCCGGTCGAGGATCAGCTGCATGATCTCGCGCTGGATCTGGCCGCCCATGCGCTTCCTGCGGTCCGAACGCGGCTGGGGGTGCTTCAGCTCCTGGGGCATGGCGGTATCGTACGCACAAGGAGGGACATCCTACGTGTGATACGTGAGGTTCATCCGGAAGATGTGGAAGATCCGGGAGTGATCAGCCCGGATTCGTAGCCGATGACGACCAGCTGCGCCCGGTCGCGCGCCCCCACCTTGCCCATGATCCGGCTCACATGGGTCTTGGCCGTCAGCGGCGACAGCGCCAGCGCCTCGGCGATCTCGGTGTTGTTCAGCCCGCGGGCCACGAGCATCAGCACCTGCCGCTCGCGCTCCGACAGCGCGCCGAGCGCCGCCCCGCCGTGCTGCGTCGCGGACGGCTGCGGCGCCTCCGGCAGCCGCACCAGGCGCTCGATGAGCCGGGCCGTGGGGCCCGGCGAGAGCAGCGCGTCGCCGGCGGCGACGGTGCGGATGGCCTCCAGCAGCGCGGCCGGCTGGGTGTCCTTGACCAGGAAGCCGGAGGCGCCGGCGCGCAGCGCGGCCATGATGTGCTCGTCGGTGTCGTAGGTGGTGAGCACGAGCACCCGCACGCCCGCCAGGTCCTCGTCGGCGGCGATCAGCTGGGTGGCCTCGATGCCGTCCAGCTCCGGCATCCGCAGGTCCATCACCACCAGGTCGACGCGTTCGCTGCGGGTCAGCGCCACGGCCTCGCGGCCGTTGCCGGCCTCGCCGACGACCTCCATGTCGGGGGCGGAGTCCACGAGCATGGCGAACGCCTTGCGCACGAGGGTCTGGTCGTCGGCGAGCAGGACGCGGATGGGCTGCGCGGTCATGCGGTGCGGCTCCTGTCGGTGAAGGCGGTACGCGGCCCGGTGCGGCCGGGGCCGCGGCCGTCGGGGGCCTCGGCGGGGGCGGCTTCGACGGTCTCGACCCCCACGGCGCCCTCGGCGCCGGCGGCCCCGGCGGCGCCGTCGCCGGGCTCGGCCGCCGCGCACGGCAGCACGGCGGTGACCGCGAAGCCCGCGGCGTCCGTGCGGCGGGCCGCTTCGAGGGTGCCGCCGACGCTGCGGGCCCGCTCGCGCATGCCGACGATGCCGTAGCCGGAGCGGGCGGGTTCGGCCGCCGCCTGCGCGGCCGCGGCGGGCTTCACCAGCCCCGCGCCGCCGCCGGAGCCGGCCCCGAAGCCGTTCGCGGAGCCGGTCCCGGAGCCGTTCGCGGCGCCGCTCTCGGGCCCGTCGTCGACGACGGCGATACGCAGCGCGCCGGGCCCCTCGTCGTACGCGACGGCGATGCGGACCTGCACCGCGGACCCGGCGTGCTGCACCGCGTTGGTCAGCGACTGCTGCACGATGCGGTACGCCGCCGCCCCCACCCCCGGCGGCACGTCGTGGGCGGCGTCGGCGACGTCCAGGTGCACCTTCGCGCCGCCGGACCGCGCCGCCTGGACCAGGTCGTCCAGACCCGACAGGCCGGGCGGCGGCCCGGTGCCCTCCACGGCGTCGCCGGCGCGCAGCACCTGCAGCGTGGTGCGCAGTTCGGCGCGCGCGTCGCGGCAGGTGCCCGCGATGCCGTCGAGCGCGTCGGCGAGCGCCGTGCGGTCCAGCCGGTCGGGGTCGGCGACCAGCAGGTGCGCGGCCACCGACGTCTGCACGCCGATGAGTGTGATGCTGTGCGCCAGCAGGTCGTGCAGGTCCTGGGCGATGCGCAGCCGTTCCTCGGCCACCCGGCGGGCCGCGGTCTCCTCGCGGGTGCGTTCGGCGCGTTCGGCGCGTTCGACGATGGCGCCGACGTAGTTGCGGTGCACCCGCACCGCCTCGCCGAGCAGCGCGATGGAGATGACCCAGCCGGAGGTGCGCAGGAACTCGGTACCCTGGTCGACGTCGCGCAGCGTCAGCATCACCACCGCGCAGATGACGAGCCCGCAGGTGATCAGCAGGGTGCGCACCCGCGGTCCGGCCACCGCGAGGGAGTAGACCGCGACCAGGATCGTGGGCGTCGGCGCGGTGTGGGCGTTGTCGAGGATGTGGTACGGGGCCTCGATGACGAAGGACAGGACGAAGACGCCCATCGGGTACTGCCGGCGCCAGGCGAGCACCGCCACCATGAGCAGCAGCAGGAACCAGCCCGCGGCGTCGGGCCGGTGCGCCGATTCCTCGACCTTGCCGAAGAGCCCCAGACACGCGACGACCACGCCGACCACCGCGGTGAAGAGAACGTCCCGGCGCGTCGGCTGCTCCAGCCGCTTCAGCCGGGTCATCGCTGACTGCATGAGAACCATCCTCGCCTACGGCCCCTCCGGTGGAACCCCCCAGGTGTGTGTACGCCGCCGCCCGCGCGGCTCCCCGACCGGAACCAGCCGGAACCAGCCGGAAACGGCCGGGCCCCGGCCGGGTGGCAGCCACGGGGGGAGCCGCCACTCGGCCGGGGGGTCGTGGGCCGTACCGGAGTACGGCCGCCGTTCCGGCGCTAACGCGCCGCCGCGCCCGCGGGTTCGGGTTCCCGCTCCGCGTCCGGCTGCGCCGGCGGGGTCTCCGTCCGCTTCGCCAACGGGCCCGGCCACCAGACCTTCCGGCCCAGCAGCCAACTCGCGGAGGTGACCAGGTACGTCCGCACCAGGAAGGTGTCGAGCAGCACGCCGACCGCGATGACGAAGCCGATCTCGAACATCATCACCATCGGCATCGTCGCCAGCGCCGCGAACGTCGCCGCCAGCACCACGCCCGCGGAGGCGATCACGCCGCCGGTGCGGCGCAGCGCGGTCAGCGCCGCGGTGCGGGTGTCCGCGCCGCTCAGCGCCTCCTCGCGCATCCGGTGCAGCAGGAAGATGCCGTAGTCGACGCCGAGCGCCACTCCGAAGACGAAGGTGAGCAGCGCCAGTTCGCCGCCGATGCCCGCGAAGCCCATGACCGGCTCGAAGACCAGGCCGCCGATGCCCATCGCCGCGCCCCACGACGCCACCACGGCGACGGTGAGCACCAGCGGCGCGATGAGGCTGCGCAGCAGGACGATGAGGATGAGCAGCACCGCGGCCAGGGTGAGCGGGATGATGAGTTTACGGTCGTTGGAATTTGCCTCCGCCAGGTCCATGGCCTCGGCGCTCAGCCCGCCGACCGCGGCGTCGGTGCCGTCGAGGGCGCCCAGTTCGGCGCGCAGCTCCTTGATCGCCCGGTCCTCGCCCGCCGACTGCGGCGGGTCGGCGGCGAACACGGTGATCTCGGTGTGCCCGTTGCCGGCGCGGGAGACCTCGGCCGAGGCGATGCCCTCGACGTTCCGCGCGGTGGCCAGGGCCTCCTGGGCCCCGTCCGAGTCGGCGACCACGACGATGGGCTGCGCGCCCTGCTCGGGGTACGCCTCCTTCAGCTTCTCCATCGCGGTGATGGACTCGGGCTTGTCGATGAAGGCGTCCTCCTGCTTGAGGTTGCCCGGGAGGTTGAACGTGCCGAGCGCCAGCGCGCCGAGCAGCACCATGCCGCCGACGAGGATCGTGCCCGGGCGGCGGCCCACCGAGGTGCCCATCCGGTCGAAGAAGCCGCGCCGCTTGGGCTCGCTGCCGTAGGCGGGGATCAGCGGCCAGAAGATGCGCCGGCCGAACAGCACCAGGAGCGCCGGCAGCAGGGTGAGCATCACGGCGAGCGCGCACAGCACGCCGACCGCGCCGACCGGGCCCAGGCCCGCGGTGCTGTTGAGGTCGGCGGTCACCAGGCAGACCAGGCCGGCGGCGACCGTGCCGGAGGAGGCCAGGATCGCCGGGCCGCACCTGCGCACGGCCTGCAGCATCGCCTCCAGCGGCACCGGGGTGCGCCGCAGTTCCTCGCGGTACCGGGCGACGAGCAGCAGCGCGTAGTCCGTTCCCGCGCCGAAGATGAGCACCGTCATCATCGCCGAACTCATGGAGCTGACCGTCAGGTCGAAGGCCTGGACGAGGCCGTAGACGACGGCCATGGCGCTCATGGACGCCACGCCGACGCAGATCAGCGGCAGCAGCCACAGGAACGGGCTGCGGTACGTGATGATCAACAGGATGGTGACGATGCCGGCCGTGGCGTACATCAGCGTGCCGTCGACCTGTTCGTAGACGGCGTCCGAGTCGGCCTGGATGCCGGCCGGTCCGCCGAGTTCGACGGACAGGCCCTCGGGGGGATCGGCGACGGTCTCGTCGCGGATCTTCTCGACCGTCTCCAACTGGGCGTCCTCGTCGGCCAGCCCGACGATGGAGAACGGCACCATCAGCGTGCTGCCGTCCGCCGAGGGCACCACCTGAGGAGCGCGGTCCCCCGCCAGCTCGTACCCGCCGGCGATGTCCCCGGCGTGCTCGGTGGCGAGTTCGCGGTCGGCGGCGGTGACGCCGCCGTCCCGCTGGTAGACGAGGATCCCGTCGAGGGAGTCGCCGCCGGGCATCTCCTCGACGAGCTTGGCCACCTGGGTGGAGTCGGCGCTCCCCGGCAGGTAGTCGATGGCGCGGTCGCGGGTCGAGTCGCTGAGCTTGCTGCCGAACGGCATGGCGATCGCGAGAACCGCGATCCACAGGCCGAGCACGGCCCAGGGAAGCCAGCGGCGCCTGGGCCGTGTTGCCGAGCCGGTCGGCCCTTCTGGTGGTGCGGTGACGGCGCCCATAGGGGGCTCTCCCTCCGGGAATAAGCTGAACTGACCTCAGCCTCTCCCGGCGGTCCGGCACGGTTCTTCGCTCCCAGGTGCCAAACCCGCCCTACTGCTCGGGGTGTCCTTAGCCCGCCCTTACTCCCCCGGGAGTACTACGCGCCCTCTTTCAGCACAGCCGTCACAAGCGCGCGCTGGGCCTCGGTGAGCCGCGGGTCCGCGAAGTGCGCGGTGCGGCCGCCGGCCGTGATGCGGTACGCGAAGCCGTCGGGCACGCCCGCCGGCGGCGCGGCGCTGCCCTGCGCGAGCGCCCGGTGGGCCAGCGCCTCCAGGCCGGCCGCGTCGGGGCGGCCGGCCGTGTCGAGGGTGGCCTCGCGGGTCAGCCCCGCGAAGCCCCCGGTGCGGATGACGGTGATGCGCATGCCCCACGCCTACCCCGCCGGCGGCGGGGCACCCTCCGGGGCCGGGGTCTGGCGGGGCACGGTGGCCTCCGCGTCGGTGGGGACGCCGACCTTCGACCACGCCCCGAGCACCGCGGCGCGCTCGTCGCCGTCGCCGTAGCGGGCCTCGGCGGCGGTGACGGTGGCGGCGGCGAACGCGGCGAAGTCGGCGTCGGTGGAGAGGCCGCCGGCGGTCAGCACGTCGTACCAGATGCGGCCGGCGCGCTCCCAGGCGTTGCCGCCGAGGTCGGTGGCCAGCAGGTAGAAGGCGTGGTTGGGGATGCCGGAGTTGATGTGGACGCCGCCGTTGTCGGCGGAGGTGTGGACGTAGTCCGCCATCGTCGCCGGCTGCGGGTCGCGGCCGAGGACGTCGTCGTCGTAGGCCGTGCCGGGGGCCTTCATCGAGCGCAGCGCGGTGCCGGAGACGCCGGGGGCGAGCAGGTCGGCGCCGATGAGCCAGTCGGCGTCGGTGGCGGACCGGCCCTGGACGTACTGCTTGACGAGGGAGCCGAAGACGTCGGAGACCGACTCGTTGAGCGCGCCGGACTGGCCGAAGTACTCCAGGTTCGCGGTGTACTGGGTGACGCCGTGGGTCAGCTCGTGGCCGATGACGTCGAGGGAGCGGGTGAAGTCGAGGAACACCTCGCCGTCGCCGTCGCCGAAGACCATCTGCTCGCCGTCCCAGAAGGCGTTGCCGTAGTCCTCGCCGTAGTGGACGGTGGCGTTCAGCGGCAGTCCGGCGCCGTCGACGGAGTCGCGCGCGAAGCCGCTGAGGAACAGGTCGAAGGTGGCGCCGAGGCCGTCGTAGGCGCGGTTGACCGTGGCGTCCTCAACGGGTTCCGCGCCCTCGCCGCGGACCTCGGTGCCGGGCAGGTCCTGGGTCCCGCGGGCGTCGTAGACCGTGCGCTCGGGCGTCGCGTCCTCCGGCGCCGTGCGCGCGGCCGGCGGAGCGGCGGCGGCGCGGACGGTGGTGATGCGGCGGCGGGTGCGCTGCAGGGCGTCGCGCTCCAGGGTGCGGCGCGCGCGGTCGGCCAGGTCCGGGTCGGCGCCGCGGGCCAGCTTGTCGAGGATGTGCGGCGGCACGATGGTGCAGAAGACCGGGGTGCGTGATGTGGCGTCCATGGCTCGCAATGTGGCACTAAGTAATAGTGTTGTCACTCCTCGCAGCGGATGTTAGCGATTTCGGGTGGCGGGGCTCTGCGCGGGGTCTCGCATCGTGATACTGATCGGCCGTCGTCGGCGCGCTCGGCTACATTGGTCGCCATCGTGCGTTACGGGCTGCTTCTTCTTAGCCGCCGCGGCGAGGGTCTGCAGTCGTAGACCGACCCCCTCCCCGCGGAGTCCGGTGCTGCCACCCGTCGGTCGACGAACCAGCTCGCGCGAAGGAGCCCACGTCACCATGGACCACCCCGGTAACACCGTCGGCCGCGGTACGCCCGTCACCGCCGCCACCGTCCGGCAGCAGCCCTCCGGCATGCCGGTGCACCGCTACCGCCCGTACGAGGCCGTCGACATCCCCGACCGCACCTGGCCGGGCAACCGCATCACCCGCGCCCCGCGGTGGCTGTCGACCGACCTGCGCGACGGCAACCAGGCCCTGATCGACCCCATGTCGCCGGCGCGCAAACGCGCCATGTTCGACCTGCTGGTACGCATGGGCTACAAGGAGATCGAGGTCGGCTTCCCCTCCTCCGGGCAGACCGACTTCGACTTCGTACGCTCCATCATCGAGGACGGCGCCATCCCCGAGGACGTGACGATCTCCGTCCTGACCCAGGCGCGCGAGGAGCTGATCGAGCGCACCGTGGCGTCGCTGCACGGCGCCCACCGCGCGACCGTCCACCTGTACAACGCGACCGCGCCCGTCTGGCGCGAGGTCGTCTTCCGCGGCTCGCGCGACGCGGTGAAGCAGATCGCCGTCGACGGCACCCGGCTGGTCGTGGAGTACGCCGAGAAGCTGCTCGACGACCGCACCGTCTTCGGCTACCAGTACAGCCCGGAGATCTTCACCGACACCGAGCTGGACTTCGCGCTGGAGGTCTGCGAGGGCGTCATGGACGTCTGGCAGCCCGAGGACGGCCGCGAGATCATCCTCAACCTGCCGGCCACCGTGGAGCGCTCCACGCCGTCCACGCACGCCGACCGCTTCGAGTGGATGTCGCGGAACCTGTCCCGCCGCGCACACGTCTGCCTGTCCGTCCACCCGCACAACGACCGCGGCACCGCCGTCGCCGCCGCCGAACTGGCGCTCATGGCGGGCGCCGACCGCATCGAGGGCTGCCTGTTCGGGCAGGGCGAGCGGACCGGCAACGTCGACCTGGTCACCCTGGGCATGAACCTGTTCTCGCAGGGCGTCGACCCGATGATCGACTTCTCGGAGATCGACGAGATCCGGCGCACCTACGAGTACTGCAACCAGATGGGCGTCCACCCCCGCCACCCCTACGTCGGCGACCTCGTCTACACCGCCTTCTCCGGCTCCCACCAGGACGCCATCAAGAAGGGCTTCGAGGCGATGGAGGCGAAGGCGGAGCAGGCCGGAAAGCCCGTCGCGGAGATGGCGTGGGCGGTGCCGTACCTGCCCATCGACCCCAAGGACGTGGGCCGCTCCTACGAGGCGGTCATCCGCGTCAACTCGCAGTCCGGCAAGGGCGGCGTGGCGTACGTGCTGCAGCACGACCACCACCTCGACCTGCCGCGGCGCATGCAGGTGGAGTTCTCCCAGATCATCCAGGTCAAGACCGACGCCGAGGGCGGCGAGGTCACCCCGGCGCAGATCTGGGACACCTTCCGCGACGAGTACCTGCCCAACCCCGGCAACCCCTGGGGGCGCATCCAGCTGCGGGGCGGGCAGACGACCACCGACCGCGACGGCGTCGACACCCTCACCGTGCAGGCCGACGTCGACGGCACCGAGACCACCCTGGTCGGCACCGGCAACGGCCCGATCTCCGCGTTCTTCCACGCCCTGCAGGGCATCGGCATCGACGCCCGGCTCCTGGACTACCAGGAGCACACGATGAGCGAGGGCGCCAGCGCGCAGGCGGCCTCGTACATCGAGGTGGCCGTGGACGGCAAGGTGCTGTGGGGCATCGGCATCGACGCGAACACCACGCGCGCGTCGCTGAAGGCGGTCGTCTCCGCCGTCAACCGCGCCGCGCGCTGACGGCCGCCGCGAGCACCGCCGGGAGCACCCCGGGAGCACCGCCGCGCCCCGCGCCCCCCGCCGACCGCGGCCGGGGGGCGCGGGGCGCGGCTCGTTCGCACCGGTTGACGGGTACGAGGGCTGACGATGTCGGCCGGTGTGGTTAGCATCACGTCAGCGCGGCAGCGTTGCCGAAGCGTGATGGAGGTCGACGTGACGCATTTCCTCCGCCGGTTCGCCGGCGTGCGGACGTCCTGGCACACCGAGTCCGACGGTGAGTTCTTCTGCCCCGGCTGCGGCGGCGACCGCAACTACCGCCGGCTCAGCGGCAGACGGTGGTTCACCGTCCTCGGCCTACCCGTGCTGCCGCGCGGCGACGCCGGACCCGTCGTCGAATGCGCCGACTGCGGCGGGCACTTCGCCCCCGCCGCCCTCGCCGAACCCACCTCCACCCGCTTCGCGCTGCTGCTGCGCGACGCCACGCACGCCGTCGCGCTCGCCGTGCTCCACGCCGGCGGCACCTCCTCCCCCGCCGTCCGCGGCGCCGCCGTCGCCGCGGTCCGCACCGCGGGGTACGGCGACTGCACGGAGGAGCAGCTGCTGACGCTGCTGGCCGCCATCGAGGCCGACTCCGGGCGGATGCCCGACCTGTGCGCGGAAAGCCCCGCGGAGCGGCGGAACTTCGAGGCGGAGCTGCACGAGACGCTGGCCCCGCTGACGCCGCACCTGGTGCCCGCGGGGCGGGAGTCGATCCTGCTGGGCGGCGCGCGCATCGCGCTGGCGGACGGGGCGTACACGCCGCCGGAGTGGGAGACGCTGGTGGTGGTCGGGGACGCGCTGCAGCTGCCCGGGGCGGACGTGGAGCGGCTGCTGACGTCGGCGCGCACGCCGTCCTGAGCGGCCGTACGCGCCGGCCGGGTCGGCGCGCACCGTACGGCCGCGTACCGTACGGCCGCGCGCGTGCGGCCCGGCCCGGCGCGTAGGCCGGCCGCCCGGCTCGTACGGCTCGCGCACGGGACCGGCGCGCCTCCGCGCGCCCCCCGCTCAGAAGCCCAGCCGGCGCAGCTTCTTCGGGTCCCGCTGCCAGTCCTTGGCGACCTTCACATGGATGTCGAGGTACACCGGCGTGCCCAGCAGCGCCTCGATGTGCCCGCGGGCCTTCGTGCCGATCTCCTTCAGCCGCCGCCCCTTCGGCCCGATCACGATCCCCTTCTGGCTGTCGCGCTCGATGAACAGGTTGGCGTGGATGTCCAGCAGCGGCCGGTCCGCCGGGCGGTCCTCGCGCGGCTCCATCTCCTCCACCACCACCGCGATCGAGTGCGGCAGCTCGTCCCGCACCCCCTCCAGGGCCGCCTCCCGGATCAGCTCGGCGACCATCACCTGCTCCGGCTCGTCGGTCAGCTCGCCGTCCGGGTACAGCTCCGGGCCCTCCGGCAGCAGCGGCACCAGCAGGTCGGCGAGCAGGTCGACCTGCTTGTCCTCGACCGCCGAGACCGGCACCAGCTCGGCCCACTCGAAGCCCAGGTCCTTCGCCATCCGGTCCACGGCCACCAGCTGCGCCGCGATCGTGTCGGGGTCGGCCAGGTCCGTCTTGGTGACGACGGCGACCTTCGGGGTACGCCGCAGCGCGGCCAGCTCCCGCGCGATGAACCGGTCGCCCGGCCCGACCTTCTCGTCCGCCGGCACGCAGAAGCCGATCACGTCGACCTCGGCCCAGGTGCCGCGCACCGCGTCGTTGAGCCGCTGGCCGAGGAGCGTGCGCGGCTTGTGGTAGCCGGGGGTGTCGACGAGCACCAGCTGCGCGTCGGGGCGGTGGACGATGCCGCGCACGGTGTGCCGGGTCGTCTGCGGGCGGCTGGAGGTGATGGCCACCTTCTGGCCGACCAGCGCGTTGGTCAGGGTCGACTTGCCGGCGTTGGGCCGGCCGACGAAGCAGGCGAAGCCGGAGCGGTGCCCGGTGTCAGGGGTGGTCATGGGGAGCATTCTCCCCGACCGCCCGGCCCCCGCCGCCCGCGCGCCCATGCGCCCGCGCCGCCCGCACCCGGCCGGGGCCGCCCGCACCCGCCCGGCGCCGGGTCCTACCCGCCCAGCAGCCGCGCCCCGCCCTCCGGGGCCAGCCCGGCGAGGATCCCGCCGATCCGCGCCAGGGTATCGGCGTGCAGCTCGACGCGCGCCGCCGCCACGTTCTCCTCGATGTGCGCCGGCGTCCGGCTGCCCGGAATCGGCACGACGTGGTCGTCCTGGTGCAGCAGCCAGGCCAGCGCCAGCTGCCCCGGGGTGAGCCCCACGTCGGCGGCGACCGCGCGCAGCGGCGCGAAGCGGTCGTGGTTGGCCCTGAGGTTCGCCGCGTCGAAGGCGCCGATGTTGCGGCGGAAGTCGCCGTCCGCCACGTCCGTCACGGAGCCGGTGAGGAAGCCCGTGCCCAGCGGCCCCCAGGCCACCACGCCCACGCCCAGCTCCCGCGCGGCGGCGTGCAGGTCCGGGTCGACCGGCGTCCACATCGACCACTGCGCCTGCACCGCCGCGACCGGGTGCACGGCGTGCGCGCGGCGCAGCTGCTCCGCGGTGACGTTGGACAGGCCCAGGTGGCGGACCTTGCCCTCGGCGACCAGCTCCGCCATCGCGCCCGTCGTGTCCTCGATCGGCACCGCCGGGTCGGGGAAGTGCGCGTAGTACAGGTCGATGCGGTCGGTCCGCAGGTTGCGCAGCGAACTCTCGGCGTAGCCGCGCACGTACCGCGGCTCGGCGTTGACGACGAGGTTGCCGAAGGCGTAGCCGACCGGATGCGCGCGGCCCTCGGCGCCCTCGGGCAGGCTCAGCCCGAACTTCGTCGCCACCACCGCCTCGTCGCGCCGGCCGGCCAGGGCCCGGCCGAGGAGGCGCTCGTTGTGGCCGTCGGGGCCGTAGGCGTCGGAGCTGTCGACATGGGTGGCGCCGGCGTCGAGCGCCGCGCGGACCGCCGCGACGCCGCGCTCGTCGTCGGTCTCGCCGTACACGCCGGGCGAGAGCACCATCGCGCCGTAGCCGATCGCCGGGGTTTCGAGGGAGCCGAGAGTGCGGACGGGAAGGGTGTTCGAAGCTGTCGTCATGCCCGCCAGCCTCCGCGGAATCCCGTGGCGGCGTCCAATACCTACAGCTATAACCGATAGCTATGGACGTCCACGTACGCGATCTCCGCTATTTCGCGGCGGTCGCGGAGGAGCTGAGCTTCACCCGCGCCGCCGAGCGCCTCCACGTCTCGCAGCCCGCCCTGTCCAAGCAGGTCAGGGCGCTGGAGCGGCAGCTCGGCCACCCGCTCTTCGAGCGCCGGGCCCGCAGCGTGGCGCTCACCCCGCAGGGCGCCGCGCTGCTCCCGGCGGTGCGCGAGCTGATCGCGGGCTGGACGGAGGCGGTACGGGCCGCGCGGACGGCCGGGCCCGCGGAGTCGCTGGCGGTGGGCATGCAGACGGCGGTGGGGCGGGACCTGCAGCGCGAGGTGCTGGGCCGGTTCCGCGAGCGCGGCTGGCTGATCTCGCTGCGGCTGGTGAACTGGGAGGACCCCACCGCGGGGCTCGCCGGCGGGGGCGTCGACGCGGCGTTCTGCTGGCTGCCGGTGCCGGGCGTGGGCGCGGAGCTGACCGCGAAGGTGCTCGTACGGGAGGACCGCTGGGTGGCGCTGCCGGCGGGCCACCGCTTCGCGGGGCGGGCCGAGGTGGACTTCGCGGAGCTGCTCGACGAGCCGTTCGTGGCGCTGCCGCGGTCGGCGGGGCCGCTGCGGGAGTTCTGGCTCGGCACGGCGGAGCGGGGCGGGCGGGAGCCGGTGGTGGGGCTGGAGGCGTCGTCGCCGGAGGAGGTGTTCGAGGCGGTGGGCGCCGGGCTGGGCGTGGTGCTGCTGGCGGAGGGCAACGCGCGGCTGTACCCGCGGCCGGACGTCGTGTCGGTGCCGGTGCGGGGGCTGGCGCCGTGCGAGCTGGCGCTGGTGTGGCGGGCGGACGAGGGGCGGCGGGCGGTCGCGGAGTTCGCGGCGGCGTTCCGGGAGGCGCCCCCGGCGGCGTAGCCGCGCGGTCACCGGGTCCTGCCCCGGTACCGCGGTGGCCCCTGAGCAGGCCCCCACACGTCTGGCGTACCGTCCTCGAAACTCACTGGCCACAGCCGCACCCCGCCCCGTTACGATGGCGTCAGGGCCTGCGCGTGGAGCAGGCGCCGGGGCCCCGGGCGCGGTTCCGTCCGGCGGGCCCTTCTCCCGTTACGCGAGCCGAGAAGTGGGATGAGATTCAGGCCCGAGGGCCGGCCCATGACACAGACACCCGTAAGCCGCAGCCCCGAAGAGGGACAAGCCCGCGCCCACATCACCGTCCCGGCGAAGCACCCCATGGTGACCGTGCTGGGCTCCGGAGACTCCCTCCTGCGGGTCATCGAGAAGGCGTTCCCCGGCACCGACATCCACGTGCGGGGAAACGAGGTCAGCGCCGTCGGCGCCCCCGAGGAAGTGGCCCTCGTCCAGCGGCTCTTCGACGAGATGCTGCTCGTCCTGCGCACCGGAGCCCCGATGACGGAGGACGCGGTGGAGCGCACGATCGCCATGCTCAAGTCCGACCGCGACGACGAGGCCGGCGGCCACCACGCACCCTCCGAGGTCCTGACGCAGAACATCCTGTCCAACCGCGGCAAGACGATCCGCCCGAAGACGCTCAACCAGAAGCGCTACGTCGACGCCATCGACAAGCACACCATCGTCTTCGGCATCGGCCCCGCCGGCACCGGCAAGACCTACCTCGCCATGGCCAAGGCGGTCCAGGCCCTGCAGTCCAAGCAGGTCAACCGCATCATCCTGACCCGCCCCGCGGTCGAGGCCGGCGAGCGGCTCGGCTTCCTGCCCGGCACGCTGTACGAGAAGATCGACCCGTACCTGCGCCCGCTGTACGACGCGCTGCACGACATGCTGGACCCGGACTCGATCCCCCGCCTGATGGCCGCGGGCACGATCGAGGTCGCCCCCCTGGCGTACATGCGCGGCCGCAGCCTGAACGACGCGTTCATCATCCTCGACGAGGCGCAGAACACGAACCCCGAGCAGATGAAGATGTTCCTCACCCGGCTCGGGTTCAACTCCAAGATCGTCGTGACCGGTGACATCACCCAGGTCGACCTGCCCGGCGGAACGCGCAGCGGGCTGCGCCAGGTGCAGGGCATCCTGGGCGACGTGCAGGACGTGCACTTCTCCACACTCACCAGCCACGACGTCGTCCGGCACAAGCTGGTGAGCCGCATCGTCGAGGCGTACGACAAGTACGACGTCACCGGCGACGACAGGAACGGCAAGGCGTAGACCCGTGTCCGTCGAGGTCAACAACGAATCCGGGGCCGAGGCCGACGAGGAGGCCGTGCTCGACGTCGCCCGGTACGCGCTGGCGCGGATGCGCGTCCACCCGCTGTCCGAGCTGTCGGTGATCCTCGTCGACCCGGCCGCGATGGAGCAGCTGCACGTGCAGTGGATGGACGAGCCGGGGCCGACGGACGTGATGTCGTTCCCCATGGACGAGCTGCGTCCGCCCGCCAAAGACGACGAGGAGCCCGTGCAGGGGCTCCTCGGCGACATCGTCCTGTGCCCCGACGTCGCCCGGCGGCAGGGCGCCGCGGCGCCGACCCGGCACTCCATGGACGAGGAGCTGCAGCTGCTCACCGTGCACGGGGTGCTGCACCTCCTCGGGTACGAGCACGAGGACGCCGCGGAGAAGGCCGAGATGTTCGGCCTGCAGAAGGCGATCGTCGACGGCTGGCGCGCCGAGCGCGGCGCGACCGGGCCGTCACCCGCGCCGACAGAGCGATGACCGCCCGGCTGATCGCCGCGGCGGTCGTGCTCGTGGGGATCGGCTGGCTGGCGTCGTGCGCGGAGACCGCGCTGGCGCGTACGACGCGGATCGCCGCCGAGGACTCGGTGCGCGCCGGGCGGCGCGGTTCGGCGAAGCTGCTGGCGGTGACGTCCGACCCGGTGCGCTATCTGAACGTGGCGCTGCTGGTGCGGGTGGGCTGCGAGATGGCGGCGGGCGCGCTCGTCACGTACGGCTGCCTGCGCTATTTCGACCGTACCTGGGAGGCGTTGACGGTCGCGATCGCCGCGATGGTCTTCGTCTCGTACGTGGCGATCGGGGTCTCGCCGCGCACCATCGGGCGGCAGCACGCGGCGGTGACGGCCACGGCCGCCGCGTACGTGCTGCTGCCGCTGGCGCGGGTGATGGGGCCGGTGCCGCGGCTGCTGATCCTGCTCGGCAACGCGCTGACCCCGGGCCGGGGCTTCCGCCAGGGCCCGTTCGCCTCGGAGGCGGAGCTGCGCGCGATGGTGGACCTGGCGGAGAAGGAGTCGCTGATCGAGGACGACGAGCGGCGCATGGTCCACTCCGTCTTCGAACTCGGCGAGACGCTGGTGCGCGAGGTGATGGTGCCGCGGACGGACGTGGTGACCATCGAGCGGTACAAGACGATCCGGCAGGCGCTGACGCTCGCGCTGCGCTCCGGCTTCTCGCGGATCCCGGTGACGGGCGAGAGCGAGGACGACGTCGTCGGGGTGGTGTATCTGAAGGATCTGGCGCGGAAGGTGCACATCAGCCGGGAGGCCGAGGCGGAGCTGGTCTCGACGGCGATGCGGCCGGCGGCGTTCGTGCCGGACACCAAGAGGGCCGCGGACATGCTGCGGGAGATGCAGCGGCAGCGGATCCACGTGTCGGTCGTCATCGACGAGTACGGCTCGACGGCGGGCATCGTGACGATCGAGGACATCCTGGAGGAGATCGTCGGCGAGATCACCGACGAGTACGACCGGGAGCTGCCGCCGGCGGCGGAGCTGGGCGGCGGGCGCTACCGGGTCACGGCCCGGCTGGACATCGGCGACCTGGGCGAGCTGTACGACCTGGAGCTGGACGACGAGGACGTGGAGACCGTCGGCGGGCTGCTGGCGAAGCAGCTGGGGCGGGTGCCGATCGCGGGGGCGACGGCGGAGGTCGACGTGACGCACGACGGGTCGGACCCGGGGCTGCGGGCGCTGCGGCTGACGGCGGAGTCGCCGGCGGGGCGGCGGAACAGGATCGTGACGGTGCTGGTGGAGCCGGTGCGGGTGGTGGCGGAGGAGGACGGGGAAGGGGCGTAGCGGCGGGGCCGTTCCGTACGGTGCGGGCGTCCTCCCGCGCCCGTACGGCGTCGCGTGGGGGCGGGCGCGGGCCCGGCGCGTTCCACCCGCCGGGCCCGCGCCCCCCGCTACGCCGCCGCGCGGGCGGCTCCGCGGCGCAGGCCCGCCGCGGTCAGCAGCGCCACCGCGACCAGCACCGCGGCGTCGGCCGCCAGGCCCAGCCGCAGGCCGTCGAGCAGCCCGCTCCGGCTCGCCGCCAGGGCGCTGAGCAGCGGGATGCCGACGGTCATACCGAGCTGCTGGGCGCTGGTGACGACGCCGGTGGCGAGCCCCTGCCGCTCGTTGGGCACCCCCGAGGTCACCGTCAGCCCGTACGCGACGATCGCCCAGAGGTGGAAGAACGCGGCGACCGCGCCGAAGACGGTCACCAGCCACACGCCGGCCGACGAGCCGCCGACGAGCACCAGCGGCGCGGTGGTGACGCCCTGCGCCAGCAGCCCCGCCTGCAGCGTGCGGTGCGGGCCCCAGCGGGCCACCAGCCGCGGGGCGACGCTGCCGCCGACGGCGGCGGCCAGGCCCATGACGCCGAAGACCAGCCCGGTGTCGAGGGCGCTGATGCCGCGGATCTCCTGCAGGTAGAGCGTGCAGAGGAAGACGACGGAACTCATCATCGAGAACGTGGCCAGCCCGCCGAGCGCACCCCACGCCACCGTCGGGCGGCGCAGCAGCGGCAGCGACACCAGCGGCTCGGCGGTCCTGGCCTCGACGGCGACGAACGCGGCGAGCAGCACGGCGCCGGCGGCGAGGGTGAGGGGCACGTCGGGCCGGCCGAAGCCGTGCTCGGCGGCGGTGGACAGGGCGTAGATCAGCGCGAGGAGGCCGCCGGTGACGGCGACGGCACCGGGGACGTCGAGCCGGGGGCGGCGGTCGGGGCGGCTCTCGGCGAGCGCGCCGGGCGCCACGGCCAGCACGGCGAGGGCGGCGATCGCGAGCAGCGCCATCGTGGAGCGCCAGCCGAACGCCTCGGTGAGCACGCCGCCGAGGAGCATGCCGGCGGTGAAGCCGAGCGCCATGATGCTGCCCATGATGCTCAGCGCCCGGGAGCGCCGCGGGCCCTCGGGGAAGCCGGTGGTGAGCAGGGCCATGCCGGTGGGAACGAGGGCGGCGGCGCCGAGGCCCTGGAGGGCGCGGCCGGTGAGGAAGGAGGCGGAGTTCCAGGCGAACGTGGCGAGGACGGAGGCCGCAGCGAAGGTGACGAGGCCGGTGAGGAAGAGCCGGCGGCGGCCGTAGAGGTCGCCGGCGCGGCCGAAGAGCAGCAGGAAGCCGCCGGAGGGCAGGGCGAAGGCGGTGACGGCCCACTGCAGGCTGGCCTGGCCGAGGCCGAGGTCGGCGCCGAGTTCGGGGAGGGCGACGTTGAGGATGGAGAAGTCGAGCGCGACCATGAACTGGGACGCGCAGAGGACGAGGAGCACCAGCCGGGCCCGCCCGGTGAAGCGGACGGGGGCGTCGGGGGGAGCGGCGGCGGCCGGGGGCGAGGCGGCCGTCTTCTCGCCGGCGGCCGGGGTCGTGGTCTCGGATGGCATGGGAACAGAATCCGGCGGCCCGCGGTTGGCCGGGGAGCGGGAACTTATCCTGGTGGCCGTACCACCAGCTACGGACGAGGGGGATCGATGGCAGCGACCGTCACGCCGTCCGGGGGCGGCATGAGGTCCCGCCGGCACCGTGAGCTGCGCGAGTTCCTGATGACCCGGCGGGCGCGGGTGAGCCCGGCCGAGGCGGGGCTGCCGGACGGCGGCGCCCGGCGCCGCACGCCGGGGCTGCGCCGCGAGGAGGTCGCGGTGCTCGCGGGCGTGGGCGCCAGCTGGTACCAGTGGCTGGAGCAGGGACGGGACATCACGGTGTCGCCGCAGGTGCTCGACGCGGTGGCGCGGGTGCTGCGGCTGGGCGACGTCGAGCGGCGGCACCTGTACGTGCTGGCCGGGCTCAACCCGCCGCCGCGGACGGCGGAGTACGACCCGGACCATCTGTGCGACGGGCTGAAGCGGGTCATCGACAGCTGGATGCCGCTCCCGGGGCACATCATGGACGCCTACTGGAACACGATCGGTACAACGACGCGGCGGCCGTGATCTTCGGGATGCGGCCGGAGATCTCCGAGAACTGCCTGGTCAACTTCTTCACCGACCCCGTGTACCGGGCCCGTTCGACGCGCTGGGCGCAGACGGCGCCGATCGTGGTCGCCGAGTACCGTGCGGCGATGGCGGAGCGGCTGGACGACGAGGGCTTCCGGCTGGTCGTGGACGAACTGGCGGAGCGGAGCGAGGAGTTCCGCGAGCTGTGGAGCAGCGGGGACGTGGCCGCCGCCGGGCAGACGGCGAAGGAGGTCGAGCACCCGCTCGCGGGCACGCTGTTCCTGGAGAGCACGCATCTGCAGCTGCCGGCCCGCCCGGATCTGACGATCGTGCTGCACAACGCGGCGGAGGGCACGGACACCGCGGAGAAGCTGCGGTGGCTGGCGTCCCCGGAGGGGCGCCGGGAGGGCCTGCGCAACGTCGCGGGCTGAGGGGTGGCCCCGTGGGCGGGGGCGGCCGGGGGTTCGTATGCTCGCCGGTATGAGCGAGAGCAGCCCGCTGGACCCCGAGGACCGCAAGATCGTCACCCTGGCCCGCAGCACCCGCGCGCGCAACGCCGTGCCGGAGGGCGCGGCGGTGCGGGACGGCACCGGCCGTACGTACGTCGCCGGCACCGTGACGCTGGCCTCCCTGCCGCTGACGGCGCTGCAGACGGCGGTGGCGATGGCCGTCGCCAGCGGCGCCACCTCGCTGGAGGCCGCGGCGGTCGTCACCGAGGCCGCGGCCCCGGCGGACGCGGACCTGGCCGCCGTCCGCGACCTCGGCGGCCCGGGCACCCCGGTCCTGCTGGCCGGTCCCGACGGCGAGGTGCACACCACGACCCGCACCTGACCGGCCCCGGGGTCCGGCCCGGCGCGGGCGCCGAAACCCGCCGCTCCCTACGGGGCCGCCCGCTCCGGGCGGAAGCCGATCGTCGGGACCGCGCGCCGCAGCGGCCAGCGGCGGGGGGCGCAGGGCGTGATGCCGTCCAGGAACGCGTACCGGGCGAGGGCCTGGGGGTCCTGTTCCTCGACCGTGCGTACCCGCTCCCACCAGGCCGCCACCTCCGTCCAGCCCGGCGCCGACTGCGAGCCGCCGAACTCCTGCACCGACAGCGCCGCCGTCAGCCCCGCCAGCGCCAGCCGGTCGGCCAGCGGGTAGCCGGCGAGCGACGTGGTGACGAAGCCGGCGACGAACACGTCCCCGGCGCCGGTGGTGTCCAGGGCGGTCACGGATATCGCCGGCACCTCGGCGCTCTCCCCCGTGCCGCCGTCGACCGCGTACGCCCCGTCGGCGCCCATCGTGACCACCACCACCGGCACGTGCGCGGCGAGCGCATGGGCGGCCGCGCGCGGCGAGTCCGTCCCGGTGTAGCGCATGGCCTCGGCGGCGTTCGGCAGGAACGCCTCGCAGTGGGCCAGCTCCGGTATCTCCGCCAGGTCCCAGCGGCCGGTGCCGTCCCAGCCGACGTCGGCGAAGACGCGGCTGCCGTGCCGCGCGGCCTGCGCGATCCACGGCTGCCGGCGGCCCGGGTCGAGGGAGGCGACGCAGGCGCGGCTGGCCGGCGGGCAGCTCGGGGGCTCGTCCGGGGGCGGCGCCTCGTGGCCGTGGGAGACCATGGTGCGCTCGCCGTCGTACGCCATGGAGACGGTCACCGGCGAGTGCCAGCCGCGGCACGTGCGCGACAGGGACACGTCGATGCCCTCGCCGGCCAGCGCCTCCTGGCAGTGGTCGCCGTAGACGTCGTCGCCGAAGGCGGCGGACAGCGACGTGCGCAGGCCGAGGCGGGCGAGGGCCGTCGCCATGTTCGCCACCCCGCCGGGGCTGGAGCCCATGCCGCGGGCCCAGGACTCCGTGCCGCGGACGGGCGCGCTGTCCAGGCCGGTGAAGACGATGTCGAGGAAGACCGTCCCCGTCAGATACACGTCGATGGCCGGATCCGCCGGGTCGCGCACGTGCTTCAGCGGGTCCACGGCCGCGGGGGACGGGGCAGGCGGGCCGGTGGGCGCGGTCACCTGGGGCCTCCCTCCTGACTCCGGCCGGACCATCTCTGTCCGGTCCATCCGGCTGAAATCAGTCTGCCTCAGCCCACTGACAACGGCCCTCCGCGGGCGCGTCAGTGCTTGCGGGCGACGCCGCAGTAGTGTGCGACGTCGGCGCGCGTGCCGACCTGCGGAGCCTCCTCCGGGGCCGGGCGCCAGCGGGGGCAGGAGACGACCCCCGGCTCCAGCAGCTCCAGTCCGGCGAAGAGGGTTTCGACCTCGGCGGCCGAGCGGATGACCAGCGGGGAGCTGCCGCGCCCGTTCCAGTGCTCCGCCACCTGGTGCATCGCCTCCGTGTCGACCTCCGTCGTCGGGTGGGAGATCACCAGATAGCTGCCCGGCGGCACCGCGTCCATCAGCCGGCGGACGACCGCCCGCGCCACCTCGATGTCGGGCATGTGGTTCACGATGCCGAGCATGGTGACGGCGACCGGCCTGGTGAAGTCCAGCGTGTGCGCCGCGCTCCGCAGGATCTCCCGCGGATCGTGCACGTCCGCCTCGATATAGGCGGTGGCGCCCTCCGGGGTGCTCGCGAGCAGGGCGCGGGCGTGCGCGAGGACCAGGGGGTCGTTGTCCACGTAGACGACCCGGGCGTCGGGGGCGGCGCGCTGGGCCACCTCGTGGGTGTTGTCGGCCGTGGGCAGGCCGGTGCCGATGTCCAGGAACTGCCGTATCCCCAGCTCGCCGGCGAGCAGCCGGACGGAGCGGCTGAGGAACAGCCGGTCCTCACGCGCCGACCTGACCAGGGCGGGGGCCATGGCGAGCATGTCGTCCCCCGCCTTGCGGTCGACGGCGTAGTTGTCCTTGCCGCCGAGCCAGTAGTTCCACACCCGCGCCGAGTGCGGCACGGTGCTGTCCACCCGGGAGTGGGGGTCGCGGGAGTCGTTCTGCAGGGGCTCGTTCATCGCGGTGACCTTCTGGGCGTCGGCAGGGGGTGCCGGAACATACTCGCCGACCGGCCGGGGGGCGCGCAGCGGAAACACCGGTTGTGCGGGGCGCCGCCTGCGGCTACGCGCCACCGTGCCCCCGCGGCCCGCCGTGCCGCCCTCACCGCCGCGGCGGCACCGGCACCCGCCCCAGGTCCGTCGCGACCGTCAGCGGCCCCGCGTAGCCCGCCTCCCGCGCCTCCCGCGCGAAGTCCGCCGGGTCCGGGTAGCGCTGCGAGAAGTGCGTGAGCACCAGGTGCCGTACGCCCGCCGCGACCGCCACGCCCGCCGCCTGGGCCGCCGTCAGGTGCCCGTACTCGACGGCCAGCGCGGTCTCCGTGCCCAGGAACGTGGACTCGATGACCAGCAGGTCCGCCTCCTCGGCCAGCGCGTACACGCCCTCGCACAGCCCGGTGTCCATGATGAACGCGACCCGCTGGCCGCGCCGCGGCTCCGACATCTCCTCCAGCCGCACGCCCCGCAGCGAGCCCTCGCGCTGCAGCCGGGAGATGTCCGGCCCGACGATGCCCGCCCGGGCGAGCCGGCCGGGGAGCATGCGCCGGCCGTCCGGCTCGACGAGGCGGTAGCCGTACGCGTCCACGGGGTGGTTCAGCCGGCGCGCCTCAAGGGTGTACGCGGGCGTGACGGCGGCCACGCCGTCCCCGTCGACCGGGCCCGCCTCGATCTTCGCGGTCTCCCGGTACGCGCTCGCGTACCGCAGCCGCTCGTAGAAGTGCCGTCCGCTGGCCGGGAAGTGGACGGTGACGGGGTGCGGGACGCGGTCGAGGTTGATGCGCTGGACGACGCCGGGCAGGCCGAGGCAGTGGTCGCCGTGGAAGTGGGTGACGCAGATGCGGTTCAGGTGGTTCGCGGCCACGCCGGCGCGCAGCATCTGGCGCTGGGTGCCCTCGCCGGGGTCGAAGAGGATGCCGTCGCCGTCCCAGCGCAGCACGTAGCCGTTGTGGTTGCGCTGCCGGGTGGGGACCTGGCTGGCCGTGCCGAGGACGACGAGTTCGCGGGCGGACACCGCCGGGGAGGCCGGGGCTACCCGGGCGGCCAGTTCAGGCCGCGGCCGCCGAGCACGTGCGCGTGCACGTGGAAGACGGTCTGGCCGGCGCCGGCGCCGGTGTTGAACACGACGCGGTAGCCGGTGGCGACGACCTTGTCCTCGGCGGCGACCTCGGCGGTCTCGCGCAGCACGTCGGCGATGAGCTGCGGGTCGGCGGCGGCGAGGCTGCCGGCGTCCGGGTAGTGGGCCTTGGGGATGACGAGGACGTGGGTGGGCGCCTGCGGGTTGATGTCGCGGAAGGCGATCGTCGTGGCGGTCTCGCGGACGACGGTCGCGGGCACCTCCCCCGCGGTGATCTTGCAGAACAGGCAGTCGGCCTGCGGCTCCCCGGCCATGTTCCCGGCCTCCTTCGGACGAGTCGGGCGGTACGGGCCGCATGGTACCCCGCGGCCCGTACCCGGTGCCCCGCCGCTGCTCCGGCTACTCCGCCTGCTGCTCCTGGCCCGCCTGGCCCGCCCGGTCCGCCCGCTGGCCCGGCAGTTCCGGCGGCGCCGCCGCCGGGCTGCGCTCCAGCGCCTCCAGCGCCAGCCGCACCGCCGTCTGCAGCTGCGGGTCGCGGCCCTGCGCCCAGTCCTCCGGGGTGAGCTGCACGTCCACGTCCGGCTCGACGCCGTGGTTCTCCACGTCCCAGCCCGGGCCCTCCATCCAGATGGCGTACTTCGGCTGCGTCACGAGCGTGCCGTCGACCAGCCGGTAGCGGCTGTCGATGCCGACGACCCCGCCCCACGTACGCCGCCCGACGATCGGGCCGATGCCCAGCGCCCTGATGGCGGCGCTGACGATGTCGCCGTCGGAGCCGGAGAACTCGTTGGCCACGGCGACCACCGGGCCGCGCGGGGCGTCCATCGGGTAGCTGACGGGCCGCATGCCGCGGGCCGCGTCCCAGCCGACGATGCGCCGCGCCAGCTTCTCCACGACGAGCTGCGAGGTGTGCCCGCCGCGGTTGTCGCGGAGGTCGACCACCAGGCCCTCGCGGGCGACCTCGACGCGCAGGTCCCGGTGGAGCTGCGCCCAGCCGGGCCCCTGCATGTCGGGCACGTGGAGGTAGCCGAGGCGGCCGTCGGACGCTTCTCTCACAGAGGCGCGCCGGCCGGCGACCCAGGCGTGGTAGCGCAGCGGCTCCTCGTCGGCGACGGGGACGACCACGGCGTGGCGCACGTCCCCGCCGTCGGCGGGCAGCACGCTCAGCTCGACGGGCTTGCCCGCCGAGCCCACCAGCAGTGGCGCGGGCCCGGCCAGCGGGTCCACGGGCCGGCCGTCGACGGCGACGATCGCGTCGCCGGGCCGGACGGCGGCGCCCGGCGCGGCCAGCGGGGAGCGGGCGTGGGGGTCGGAGGTCTCGGCGGGCAGGATCCGGTCGACCCGCCAACGGCCGTCGTCGGCCCGGGAGATGTCGGCGCCGAGAAGACCCTGCCGCCGCTCCGTGCCGGCCGCGGCCGCGCCGCCGCCGGGGGGTACGACGTACGCGTGCGACGTGCCCAGCTCGCCCTGCACCTCCCACAGCAGGTCGACCAGGTCGTCGTGGGTGGCGACGCGCTCCAGCAGCGGGCGGTAGCGGGCCAGCACGCCGTCCCAGTCGACGCCGCCGAGGTCGGCGCGCCAGAAGTTGTCGCGCATCAGCCGGCCGGCCTCGTCGTACATCTGCCGCCACTCCGCGGCCGGGTCGAGCAGCTGCCGTACGCGGCTGAGGTCGACGGTGACGTTGTCGCCGTCGCCGTCGTCGGCGTGGCTGGGCTTGCGGTCGGCGGGGACGACCTTGAGCTTGCCGTCGGTGCGCAGCAGGATCCGCTTGCCGTCGCCGGTGACGGTGAAGCCGTCGGCGTCGTCGGCGAGTTCCTCGACGCGCTGCTTGCCGAGGTCGTAGCGCTCCAGCCGGGTGCCGGGCCCGTCGTCGTCGGGGCCGGCGGCGTCGGCGCCGAGGACGCCGCGCAGCGGGTGGACCAGCCACAGCAGGCCGCCGTCCGCCGCGCGCAGCGTCGAGTAGCGGGCGGCTTCGACGGGGAAGGGCAGGATGCGGTCGGCGAGGCCGTCGAGGTCGATGCGGGTGACCGGCGGGGTGTCCGGCGAGCCGGGGTCGTCGCCGTCGTCGGAGCCGCCGCGCTCCGGGGCCCGGCCGTGGCGCTGCGGGCCGAACGGCGAGGGGGTCTCGGCGGCGAGCGTGATCAGGTGCGGCCGGCAGGCGTACGGGAACGACAGGTCGAAGACGTGGCTGTCGTAGACCGGGTCGAAGGCGCGCTCGGAGAGGAACGCCAGGTGCTTGCCGTCGGCGGTGAACGCCGGGGAGTAGTCGCGGAAGCGCAGCGGCGTGGCCTCGGCGACGGACAGCCCGTCGGTGGTGGCCAGCCGCAGCTGCCGCAGCTCGCCGGGCCCCGGGTGGGACCAGGCCAGCCAGGCGGAGTCGGGCGAGAACACCAGCCCGCCGACGTCGCCGTACTCGCTGGCGTCGACCTCCCGCACCTCGCCGGAGGCGCGTTCCACGAGCAGCACCCGGCCGTCGTGCGCGGCGACGGCGACGCGGCTGCCGTCCGGCGCGACGGCCAGCCCGGTGACGCGGCCCAGGCGCCCGGCGGCGACCCGGCGGGGCGTGGCGCCGGCGTCGCGGCCGGCGGCGGGGATGAACTCCAGCGCGTCCTCGCCCTCGGCGTCGGTCACCCACACGACGTGCTCGGCGCCCTCGGCGCGGAACACCCGCGGCAGCCGGGCCCGTACGCCCGGCTCGGCGGCCAGCGCGCGGGCGGGCCCCTCCCGGTGGGTCACCCAGTGCAGGGTGCCGCGGATCTCGACGGCGCTGCCGCGGCCGGTGTGGTCGGGGCGGGCGGCGCCGAGGTTGCGGCGGGGGCGCAGCGGGCGGGGGCGCAGGTCGGTGCGCTGGCCGCCGAGGCGGATGTCGACGCGGCGCGGCTCGGTGCCCTCGGCGAGGTCGTCGAGGAGCCAGAGTTCGCCGGCGGCGGCGTAGACGACGCGGGTGCCGTCGGTGGCCGCGTGGCGGGCGTAGAAGCCGCCGAGGGGGGTGTGGCGGCGGGGCGCGGCGAACGCGTCGGGCGCGTCGGACGCCTCGGGCGCATCGAGGGCTGAGAGGTCCACCGAGTAGAGCGCGCCGGTGCCCTCGTGGTCGGAGAGGAACGCGAGCCGCCCGCCGGCCCACACCGGGCACTCGGCGTTGCCGAGGAGGGCGTCGAGGCCCGCGGGCCGGGTGAACTCCGCGTCGGCGGCGGTGCGGAGCCACAGCCGGCCGGCGGTGCCGCCGCGGTAGCGCTTCCAGTACGCCGCCTCCCGGCCCATGGTCGCCGTGAGCAGCGCGACGCGGCCCTCCGGCCCGTACGCGACGTCGCCGACGGGCCCGAACGGCAGCGTCTGCGCGGGGCCGCCGTCGGGCGGCACGGCGCGGGCCCAGGTGCGGCGCAGGGAGTACTGGCCGTGGGTGGTGAGGGCCAGCACGTCGCCGTCGGGCGTCCAGCCGCGTACGGAGGTCTTGCCGCTGCCCCAGTACGTCAGCCGCACGGGCGCGCCGCCGTCGAGGGGCGCGGTGAGGACCTCGGGGGCGCCGTCGCGGGTGGAGGTCCAGGCGACGCGGGTGCCGTCGGGCGCTATGCGGGGGTGGTCGACCGGCATGTTGTCGGCGCTCACCCGCCAGGCGCGGCCGCCGTCGAGGGGCGCGGCCCAGACGTCGTCCTCTGCCGTGAAGGTGATCAAGTCGCCGTGCAGGTGCGGGAATCGCAGGTAAGCAGGCTGAGTCACGTCGATCATCCCATCATGCGGAGGCGGCGCTCACCACCGCTTTGCGGTGCGGTGTGACCTTCGTCCCGTACCCGATGGGAACATACCGGGGTGTACCGTCGAACAACCGGGGAAAACCCCTTCGACAGCGGCGTGCGGGACGTCCGGATCCGGGCATACGGAACCTCCGCCGCGGGCGGTCAGGACCACCGGCCGGTGGCGGCGAGCACCACGGCGCCGGCCGCGGTGCCGGCGGTGGAGGTGCGCAGCACGGTCGGCCCCAGCCGGTACGCCCCGGCGCCGGCGCCCTCGAACGCGGCCAGCTCCGCCGGCGTGACCCCGCCCTCGGGGCCGACCACCAGCACGACCTCCCCCGTCCGCGGCAGCGCCGCACCGGCCAGCGGCGCTGTGCTCTCCTCGCCCTCCTCGTGCAGCACGGCGGCGAACGCCGCGCCCGCGAGGAGCGGCAGCAGCTCCTTCGTCGAGTGCAGCCCGGCGACCTCGGGGAAGCGCAGCCGGCGGGCCTGCTTGCCCGCCTCGCGGGCGGTGGCGCGCCACTTGGCCAGGGACTTCCGCCCGCGCTCCGCCCGCCACTGCGTCACGCACCGGGAGGCCGCCCACGGCACCACCGCGTCCACCCCGGTCTCGGTCATGGTCTCCACGGCCAGCTCGCCGCGGTCGCCCTTGGGCAGGGCCTGCACGACGGTCAGCCGCGGCCGCGGCGCCGGCTCCTCGCGCACCTCGGCGCACGTCACCAGCAGCCGGTCGGGGCCCGTCACGCCGGTCACGGTGCCGTACGCGCCGCGGCCGGCGCCGTCGGTGAGCACGACGTCCTCGCCGGCGCGCAGCCGCCGCACGGACACCGCGTGCCGCCCCTCGGGCCCGGTCAGCGCCAACACCGCGCCGGGGCGGGCCTCGGCGAGCAGGTCGGGCTCCGCGACGAACACGGGGGCGGTCACAGCATGCCGTCCGAGGCGTCGCCGGCGGGCTTGGCGGCGCCGCTGAGGGCGTCGGCCAGCTCCCGGGCCAGCACCTCCACCAGCTCGGCGGCGGGCAGTGCACGCGCCAGCCGGTAGCCCTGGCCGGCCCACAGCGCCATGCCCTGCGGGTCGCCCACGCGGGCGGCGGCGGCGCGCAGCGGGGAGGTCAGGTGGTGGACCTGGGGGTAGGCGGCGGGGGCGTACGGGCCGTGTTCGCGGACGAACCGGTTGACCAGCCCGCGGGCGGGGCGGCCGGAGAAGGCGCGGGTCAGCTCCGTGCGCGTGAACACCCCGCCGCTGACGGCCCGTTTGTGCAGCGCGCTGGCGCCCGACTCGGGGCAGACCAGGAACGCGGTGCCCAGCTGCGCGGCGGCGGCGCCGGCGGACAGCACCGCGGCGATCTGCCCGCCGCGCATCAGCCCGCCGGCGGCGATCACGGGCACGTCCACCGCCTCCAGCACCTCGGCGAGCAGCGTGAGCAGCCCGCGGCCCACCCGGTCGTCGCGCGGGTCGTTGCGGAAGCCGCCCTGGTGGCCGCCGGCCTCGACGCCCTGCACGCACAGGGCGTCGGCCCCGGCGGCCTGCGCCCGGCGCGCCTCAACGACGTTGGTGACGGTGACGACGGTGTACGTCCCGGCGCGGGCGAAGGCGTCGAGCACGGCCGGCGGGGGGCAGCCGAAGGTGAACGACACCAGCGCCACCGGCTCGTCGAGGAGGATGGCCACCTTGGCGTCGAAGGCGTCGTCCGTGCCGGCGTCGGCGTCGCCGAGACCGGTGCCGTACCACTCGACCTCGCCGGCCAGTTGCTCGGCGTACGCCTCTATCTGGGCGGGGTCCGGAGGGGCGGGGGGCTGGGGCAGGAACAGGTTGACCCCGAAGGGGCGGTCGGTGACGGCCCGGAGCTGGCGGATCTCCTCGTACATCGCCTCCGGCGTCTTGTACCCGGCGGCGAGGAACGCCAGGCCGCCGCCCTCCAGCACGCCGGCGGCGAGCTGCGGGCAGGATGCGCCACCGGCCATGGGCGCCTGCACGATCGGGAAGGTGAAGAGATCGTTCAGCTCGGTGGGCATGGCTCAATCCTGTCATGCAGCTCGGACACCGACGGCCCGCTCCGATCATGGAATCCGCACGTCTTCACGCGCCCGGGACGGTGACGTCCCACCCACCGCGCCCGCCGGCCGCACCGGCGGCGGCCCGGTGGGCGCCCGCCAGCCCGCCACCACGGCCGGCACGGCCGACACCGGCCGCCGCCGCGGCTAGCGTCCGCTCCAGGCGTCCTTCAGCCGCGAGAACAGCCCCTGCTGGCCCGGCTTGAACTGGCCCTGCGGCCGCTCCTCGCCGCGCAGCTGGGCGAGTTGGGTCAGGAGCCGCTCCTGCTCCACGTCCAGCTTCTGCGGCGTCTCGACCTCGACGTGGACGACCAGGTCGCCCCGGCCGCCGCCGCGCAGGTGCGTGACGCCGCGCTGGTGCAGCGGAATGGCCTGCCCCGACTGCGTGCCCGGACGGATGTCGACCTCTTCGAGCCCGTCGAGGGTCTCCAGGTTGACCTTCGTGCCCAGCGCCGCTGCCGTCATCGGGATCGTCACCGTGCAGTGCAGGTCGTCGCCGCGGCGCTGGAAGATCGGGTGCGGCAGCTCGCGGATCTCCACGTACAGGTCGCCCGCCGGGCCGCCGCCCGGGCCGACCTCGCCCTTGCCGGCGTGCTGGATGCGGGTGCCGGTGTCGACGCCCGCGGGGATCTTGACCGTCAGGCTGCGCCGCGAGCGCACCCGGCCGTCGCCCGCGCACTCGGGGCACGGCGTGGGCACCACGGTGCCGAAGCCCTGGCACTGGGGGCAGGGCCGGGAGGTCATGACCTGGCCCAGGAACGAGCGGGTGACCTGGGAGACCTCGCCGCGGCCCCGGCACATGTCGCACGTCTGCGCCGACGTGCCGGGCGCCGCGCCCTCGCCGCTGCAGGTGCCGCAGACGACCGCGGTGTCGACCTGGATCTCCTTGCTGCCGCCGAACGCCGCCTCCTCCAGCTCGATTTCGAGCCGGATCATGGCGTCCTGGCCGCGGCGGGTGCGCGAACGCGGCCCGCGCTGGCCCTGGGTGCCGAAGAAGGCGTCCATGATGTCGGAGAGGTTGCCGAAGCCGCCGGCGCCGAAGCCGCCGGCGGCGGCGCCGTTCTGCGACAGCGGGTCGCCGCCGAGGTCGTAGACCTGTTTCTTCTGCGGGTCGGAGAGGACCTCGTAGGCGGCGTTGATCTCCTTGAACCGCTCCTGGGTCTTCGGATCCGGGTTCACGTCCGGGTGCAGCTCGCGCGCGAGTCTGCGGAACGCCTTCTTGATCTCCTCCTGCGAGGCGTCGCGTCCGACGCCGAGGACCGCGTAGTAGTCCGTGGCCACTTATGACTCCGCCAGGATCTGTCCGACGTACCGTGCCACTGCGCGTACCGCTCCCATCGTTCCGGGGTAGTCCATGCGGGTAGGTCCGACCACGCCGAGCTTCGCGACCGCTTCACCGGTGTCGCCGCCTGAACCGTATCCGACGGAGACGACCGAGGTGGAGGTGAGCCCCTCGTGGTCGTTTTCGTGGCCGATACGCACCGTCACGCCCGGTTCCTTCGCCTCACCCAGCAGCCTGAGGAGCACCACCTGCTCCTCCAGTGCCTCCAGCACGGGCCGGATGGTGAGCGGGAAGTCGTGGTCGAAGCGGGTGAGGTTGGCGGTGCCGCCGATCATCAGCCGTTCCTCGGTCTCCTCCACCAGCGTTTCGAGCAGCACCGACAGCACGGTCTGCACCGTGCCGCGGTCGTCCGCCGGGAAGGACTCGGCCAGGTCCGCCACCAGCCGCGGCACGTCGCCGAAGCGGCGGCCCACGACGCGGCTGTTGAGCCGGGCCCGCAGGTCGGCGAGGGAGTCCTCGCTGATCGGCGCCGGGCAGTCGATCACCCGCTGCTCGACCCGGCCGGTGTCGGTGATGAGCACGAGCATGACGCGCGCGGGGGCGAGCTGCAGCAGCTCGACGTGGCGCACCGTCGAGCGCGTCAGGGACGGGTACTGCACGACCGCCACCTGCCGCGTCAGCTGCGCGAGCAGCCGCACCGTGCGCCCGACGACGTCGTCGAGGTCGACGGCGCCGGACAGGAAGTTCTGGATGGCCCGCCGCTCGGGCGCGCTGAGCGGCTTGACGTCGGCGAGCTTGTCGACGAACAGCCGGTAGCCCTTGTCGGTGGGGATACGGCCGGCGCTGGTGTGCGGCTGGGCGATGTACCCGTCGTCCTCCAGGGCCGCCATGTCGTTACGCACCGTCGCCGGGGAGACGCCCAGGTGGTGCCGCTCGGTGAGGGCCTTGGAGCCGACCGGCTCCTCCGTGCCCACGTAGTCCTGGACAATGGCGCGCAGCACTTCGAGCCGACGCTCGCTGAGCATGCTGCCCACCTCCGCACTCGGTGTCCTGTCCGTCCGGCCGTGCCGCCGCTGGCACTCGACGGCGGGGAGTGCCAGGGTCCGGGGCCAGTGTACGGCCGGGTACGGCGGCTCAGGCAAGGCGGCCCGTCACGGTATAGCGTCGGGGCATGGACGGCGGATGGGAAGAGCCGGCGCCGGACGTCGTACGGTGCCGGCTGCCCCGCTGGGACGCGACCGCGGGCGCGGTGGCCGGGCCGGCGGGCGTGCTGCTCATCGACACGGGCGCCTCGCTGCGCCAGGGCGCGGAGCTGCGCCGCCGGGTACGGGACCGCTTCGGCCGCCCCGTGACGCACATCGCGCTCACGCATCCGCACTTCGACCACGTGCTCGGCACCGCGGCCTTCGCCGGGGCCGAGGTCCACGGCCCGGCGGGCATCGCCGCGCGGCTGCGCGGGGCGGGCCGGGACGAGCTGCGCGCGGACGCCGTACGCCACGGTCTTGACCCCGACGCGGCCGCGGAGGCCGCCGACGTCCTGGTCGCCCCGCGGCACGCGGTCTCCGGCACGTACCCGCTGGACCTCGGGGGCGGCCGGGAGGTGCTGCTCGTCGAGCTGGGCGCGGCGCACTCGGCGCACGACATGGCCGTGTACGTCCCGGGGCGGCCGGCCGTCGTCTTCTGCGGCGACCTGGTCGAGGAGTCCGGCCCGCCGCAGGCGGGGCCGGACGCCGACCCGGCACGGTGGCCGGCGGCGCTGGACCGGCTGCTGGAGCTGGGCGGCCGGGCGGCGGTGTACGTGCCGGGGCACGGGGCGCTCGTCGATGCGGACTTCGTGCGGGCCCAACGCGACGAGCTGGCGCGGCGCGTGGGGTAGCGCGGGTGCCCGCCGCCGTGCGGCGCGCTTGCCGTTGCGCGGCGTGTCGTAGTCTCGCCCCGTGCGCCGC
This sequence comes from Streptomyces sp. CNH099, assembly GCA_000514715.1. GTDB lineage: Bacteria > Actinomycetota > Actinomycetes > Streptomycetales > Streptomycetaceae > Streptomyces > Streptomyces synnematoformans. Next base: position 160,002 of record AZWL01000007.1, read on the forward strand.
TACGACTCCGATCTCACGCCCCCCTGGAAGAAGCCGCGGCAGCCCGCCCCGGAGGTGCCGGCGGAGCCGGACCTCGTGGTGGAGGAGGTGGGCACCGGCTTCTGCGGAGCGGTCATCCGTACGGAGAAGACCGCGGAGGGTCCGACGGTGACCCTGGAGGACCGCTTCGGCAAGCACCGGGTGTTCCCGCTGACGCCGCGCGGCTTCATGATCGACGGCAGGGTGGTCACGCTGGTCCCCCCGGGCCGCTCCCCCGCGCCGGCCGGCCCGCTGCTGTCCGCCTCCGGCTCGATCGCGGTCCGCGACCACACCGCGCGCGTGGCCCGCGCCGGCCGCATCTACGTCGAGGGCCGCCACGACGCGGAGCTGGTGGAGCGGGTGTGGGGGCACGACCTGCGGGTCGAGGGCGTGGTGGTGGAGTACCTGGAGGGCGTGGACGACCTGCCGGCGGTGGTGTCCGCCTTCGCCCCCGGCCCGGACGCGCGGCTCGGGGTGCTGGTGGACCACCTGGTACCGGGCACGAAGGAGTGGCGCATCGCGGAGTCGGTGACGAGCGACCACGCCCTGGTGGTGGGGCACCCCTACGTGGACGTGTGGGAGGCGGTCAAGCCCGCGTCCGTGGGCATCGCGGCGTGGCCGCGGATCCCGCGGGGGGAGGACTGGAAGACGGGCGTCTGCCGCGAACTGGGCTGGCCGTCGGACACGGGAGCCGCCTGGCGCCGGATCCTGGGCTCGGTACGGACGTACCGGGACCTGGAGCCGGCGCTGCTGGGCCGGGTGGAAGAGCTGATCGACTTCGTCACCCTCCCGGCAGGCTGAGCCCCTGCGGGGGGCTGGGGGGAGAGCCCCGCGGGGGCCGGGCGCGGCGCGGCCCAGAGGGGGGCCAGGGACACGGCCCACGAGTCCGGGCCGGAGCCCGCAGGGGTCCGGCCCGGAGGGCCGGGGCGAAGCCCCAGAGGAGCCCAGGCCGAGAGGACCCGGCCAAAGCCCCGTGGCGGCCGGGGCGCAGCCCGAGGGCGGAGCCCCGCAGAGTCCCGGGGCGCAGCCCCGGAGAGCCTCGGGGCTCCGGGGGCTCGGGGGCGCAGCCCCTGGGTTCGGGGAGGGGCGGGGTTGGGGGACAGGCCCTCTCAGTCCACCAGGTCCCGCACCACCGCATCCGCCAGCAACCGCCCCCGCAACGTCAGCACCCCCCGCCCCGCCGCGTGAGGACCGCGCTCCAAAAGCCCGTCCCTTACCGCCCGGTCCGCCGCCTCCGCCCCCGCCGGCCGCAGCAGCGACAACGGCACGCCCGCCGACAGCCGCAGCTCCAGCAGGATCCGCTCCACCCTGCGGTCCTCCGCCGTCAGCACCTCGCGCCCCGCCGCCGGCGACCGCCCCGCCGCCAGCGCCTCCGCGTACGGCGCCGGGTGCTTGACGTTCCACCAGCGCACCCCGCCGACGTGGCTGTGCGCCCCCGGGCCCGCGCCCCACCAGTCCGCGCCGGTCCAGTACAGCTCGTTGTGCCGGCACCGCGCCGCCCCGGCACCGCCCGCCCCGGCGCCGCCGCCCGCCGTGCCGCCGTCCGTCGCCGCCCAGTTCGAGACCTCGTACCACTCCAACCCCGCCGCCGACAGCGCCTCCTCCGCCATCAGATACCGGTCCGCGTGCACGTCGTCGTCCGTCGGCGGCACCTCGCCGCGCCGGATCCGCCGCGCCAGCCGCGTGCCCTCCTCGACGATCAGCGCGTACGCCGACACGTGGTCCGGCCCCGCGCCGAGCGCCGCCGCCAGCGACGCCCGCCAGTCGTCGTCGGTCTCGCCCGGCGTGCCGTAGATCAGGTCCAGGTTGACGTGTGCGAACCCCGCCGCCCGCGCCTCCGCGACACACGCCTCCGGCCGGCCCGGCGTGTGCGCGCGGTCCAGCACCCGCAGCACGTGGTCCCGCGCGCTCTGCATGCCGAACGAGATCCGGTTGAACCCGGCCTCCCGCAGCTCCGCCAGATACGCCGGGCCGACCGACTCCGGGTTGGCCTCCGTGGTCACCTCCGCGTCCGCCGCGAGGCCGAACTCCGAGCGGATCGCCGCCAGCATCCGCCCCAGGTCCGCGGCGGGCAGCAGCGTGGGGGTGCCGCCGCCGAAGAACACGGTCTCGACCTCGCGCGGGTCGTCGCCGAGGACCTTGCGCGCGAGGCGGACCTCCTCGGCGAAGGTGGCGGCGTAGTCGTCGCGGGAGGTGCCGCGCAGCTCGGCGGCGGTGTAGGTGTTGAAGTCGCAGTAGCCACAGCGGGTGGCGCAGTACGGGACGTGGGCGTAGAAGCCGAGGGGGCGGTCGGCGGCACCGGCCAGCGCCTCGGGGGGCAGCGTCCCGGCCGCGGGCACGGGCTCGCCGTCGGGCAGTACGGAGGGCATGGGGCCCATTGTCCCCCGCCCCGCCGGAAACCCCGGCGGCCCCGCCCCGCCGCCGGACCGGCCCGTCCCCGGCACCGGCACCGGCACCGCCACCGGCCCACGCGCGCGGACTCAGTACCCGCCCGCGTCACTCACCCGCGCCTGCAGCACCATCATCGCCAGGTCGTCCCGCGGCGGCACCGGCGCGAAGTCGTGCACCGCCGTCCTGATCCGCTCCGCCACCGCCGCCGCGCCGAGCCCCGTGCAGCGGGACAGCGCCTCCGCCAGCCCGTCGCCGTCGTCGAACAGCCGGTCCCCGTACCGCCGCTCCGTCACCCCGTCCGTCACGCACAGCAGCGTGTCGCCGGGCTCCATGTCGAACGACTGGCTGTAGTACTCCGCGTTGTCCAGCACGCCGAGCAGCAGCTGCGCGTCGGCCGCCGTCCGCACCCCGCCGTCGCTGCGCAGCAGCAGCGGCGGCGGGTGCCCGGCGCTGGCCACGGTGCAGCGGACGCCGCCGCGGTCCTGCTCGTACGGCACCAGCTCCCCGTACAGCAGCGACAGGAACCGCGCCTGCTCCGGCGGCAGCCCGAACGCCGTCGCCGCCTCCACCGCCTCGAAGGCGTGCTCCACGAGCGTGCGGTTGAGCCCGGCGAGCACGTCGGCGACGCCGTAGCCCTCCCGGGCCAGCAGCCGCAGCACGGGCCGCGCCATGCCGGTGACGACCGCGGCCTCGGGGCCCTGGCCGCAGACGTCGCCGAGCGCGAAGCACCAGCGGTCGCTGCCGCTGGGGAACAGGTCGTAGAAGTCGCCGCCCGCGGCGGCGCCCTCGGCAGGCTCGTACACGACGGCCGTGTCCATGGCCGGCATCTCCGCGATGCCGCTGGGCAGCAGCCCGCGCTGCAGCACCTCGCTGATGGTCACCTGGCGGGTGTACTGGCGGGCGGCGGAGACGGCGTGCGCCACGCGGCGGGCGAAGTCCGTGACGACGGCGGCGACGTCGCCGCCGATCCGGCCGGGGCCGGCGCGGCCGAGGAGCAGCGTGCCAACGCGCCGGCCGCCGGCGACCAGCGGGCAGGCGAGCGCGGGTCCCCCGAGCGCCGAGCCGCCGCGCCCCGAGCCGCCGTGGCCGCCGTGGCCGCCATGGCCGCCGTGGCCGCCGTCGGCGTCCCCCGGGCCGCGGGTGGTGCTCCCGGGCCAGGGCACGGGCACGGGGCGGGCATCGGGCGGCGGCAGCGGGTTCTGCTCCAGGACGTGGCGGAGCGGGGAGATCCGTTCCTCGGCGGCGTGCCAGACCTGCGCCAGGCGGGGCTCCGCGCCGTCGGCGCCTTCGAGCCAGACGGCGCTCCAGTCGGCGAGCCGGGGCACGAGGAGCTGGGTGGCGAGGGACGCGACCATGTCCTCGTCGAACTGCCCGGCGAGCATGTCGGAGGTCTCGGCGAGGAACGAGAATGCGCCGACGCCGGCCCAGGCGCCGCCGGCGCGCAGCTCGGGGTCGGTGGCGCTGCGCGGAGTGCGCGCGGTGGCCTGGCTGGGCAGCCGGAGCGCGGCGGTGCGGGCGATGTGGGTGTCGGCGGTGTCGGCGGTGTCGTCGTCGGTGAGGTCGTGCGCGCCGCGCACGGCCTCGCCGCCGGAGCCGTCCGCGTGGTGCTGCACGCCGCGGCCGTGGGTCGCGTCGTCGGGTACGCCGTAGGCGCCCGCCTCGTCGGCCCCGCCCGCCGGGGCCACGACCCGGGCGGCGCCGGTCTCGGCCCGGGCCTCGCCGCCGGTCTCGGCGCGGACCTCGGTGCCGATCTCGACACCGGCCTCGCCGCCGGTCTCGGTCCCGGCCGGCTCCGCGGCCCGCGGGTCGGCCGCGACCTCGCGCAGCGGGCCCATCCGGAACCAGACCGTCTTCTCGCTGCGCCGGTGCTCGACGCCCCAGGCGTCGGCGAGCGCCGCGACGAGCTGCAGGCCGTAGCCGTACGACTCCTCCGGCGCCGGCAGCGGCATCACTCGGGCCGCGTGCCCGTCCGTGACCTCCACCAGCAGCGTCGGCTCCGGTGCCGGCCCGCCGTCCGCGCCGGCCCGCGCCAGCCCGCCGGCGGTGGCGTCCTCGGCCAGCAGCCGGCAGCGCACCCGCACGTCGGTCCCCGCGTGCACCACGGCGTTCGTGACCAGTTCGCTCGTCAGCAGCTCGGCGTCGTCGGCCTCGGGCCCGGCGCGGCCGGCCAGCAGCTCGCGTACGAACCGGCGGGCCGCCGCGGCGGCGGGCATGCCGGGGGCGAGGGTCAGGGCGACGTCCGTCACGCCCCGCGGTGCGCCGACCGCGGCACCGGCCGCGCCGGCCGCACCGGCGCCGCCGTCCGGCGCCGGGTCCGCCCCGGCCGCCTGCTCGTTCGGGACCGTGCGGTACGTGCCCGGGGCGCCGCCGTCGCGGGCCCGCCCGCCGCGGGCCGCCCCCGCGCCGGGGCCGTCCGTGCCGTCCGCGTCGCCGGCGCCTCCCGTGCCGTAGCCGCCGCCGTAGCCGCCGCAGCCGCCGTCTCCGTCGTCGCCGCCGGCCCCGCTGTCCGGCGCCGCGGGCTCTCTTCGCACCACCGACACCGCGGCGGATCGACGTGCGGCCTGCGCTGCGAAGGTCGTCCCCACTGTCCTCTCCCGGCCAAAATCCGGCATACGGGCGTTCCCCACCCAGCCAGGGTGACAGACTGAGCTCGCCCAGATGCACCAAGTGACACAACTGGTGACCGGATATGGCCCATCCGACCCCCGTCAGACCACTTGGATTACCCCCTCCGGCCACCCCCGCCCGGCCTGCCGCGCCGATCGTGCGCGCCGCGGGGACGATGCGGCACACGAGACGAACGCGCAGCTCAACGCGGTGGACAGCGGTGCGTAAGGGACTTTCCCACCCGTCGGGACGAGGCTCTCGGCACCCCTCGGCGGGGGCGTCGGCCGTCGTCAACCGGATCGCCGACCCCACCCGTACGAGGGGCGCACCAGGCCTTATTCACGCCGCCCCCGTACTTCTGAACGCCCCGCCCGCGCACGGCGCGCGGGCGGGGCACCGGCACCCGATGCCCCGGGGCGGGCCGACCGGACGTCGCCCCGCCGCCGGACCGGCGCTCAGGCCTCTCTGGAGCTCGCGTACATGTCCTCGATCAGGTCCTTGTACTCCTGCTCCACCACCGGCCGCTTCAGCTTCAGGCTCGGCGTCAGCTCACCGTGCTCCACGTCGAGGTCCCGCGGCAGGATCCGGAACTTCTTGATCGTCTGCCAGCGCTGCAGCCGCTCGTTGAGCTGCCTGACGTACCCCTCGACCAGCTCCTGCGCCTCGGCTGAGGCGACCAGCTCCGCGTACGGCCGGTCCTCCAGCCCGTTCTCCTTCGCCCAGCCGCTCAGCGCCACCTCGTCGAGCGAGATCAGCGCGGTGCAGTAGTTGCGGTCGGCGCCGATGACGATGATCGAGCCGACGTACGGGCAGACGGCCTTGAACTGGCCCTCGACCTCGCTCGGCGCGATGTACTTGCCGCCGGAGGTCTTGATCAGGTCCTTCTTGCGGTCGGTGATGCGCAGGTAGCCGTCGTCGGACAGCTCGCCGATGTCGCCGGTGTGGAACCAGCCGTCGTCCTCCAGCACCTCGGCGGTCTTCTCCGGCAGGCCGTGGTAGCCCTGCATGATGCCCGGGCCGCGGAGCATGATCTCGCCGTCGTCGGCGATCCGCACCTCGCAGCCGGGCAGCGGCTTGCCGACGGTGCCGGTGCGGTAGGTGTCCTCGCGGTTGCAGAAGCTGGCGGCGGCGGACTCGGTGAGGCCGTAGCCCTCCAGGATGGGCACGCCGGCGCCGTCGAAGAAGTAGCCGATCTCGGGCGCGAGGGCCGCGGAGCCGGAGACCATGCCCCGCATCCGGCCGCCGAAGGCCTCGCGGAACTTGCCGTAGACCAGCTTGTCGGCGAGGGCGTGCTTGGCGGCCAGGCCGACGGGCGCGGTGCGCTTGCCGGTGCGGCGGTGGTTGTCCTGGGTGACGCGCGCGTACTCGCGGGCCACCTCGGCCGCCCACAGGAAGATCTTGTACTTGGCGCCGCCGCCGGCCTTCGCCTTGGCGGCCACGCCGTTGTAGACCTTCTCGAAGATCCGCGGGACGCCGCACATCTTCGTGGGCCGGACGACCGGCAGGTTCTCGATGATCTTGTCGATCCGGCCGTCGACGGCCATCACGTGCCCGACCTTGATGTGCCCGGCGGTCAGCACCTTGCCGAAGACGTGCGCCAGCGGCAGCCACAGGTACTGCACGTCGTCCGGCCTGACCAGCTCGATGCCCTCGATGGCGTAGCCCATGTACGACCAGGCGTCGTGCGCCAGCCGTACGCCCTTGGGGCGGCCGGTGGTGCCGGAGGTGTAGATGAGGGTGGCCAACTGGTCGGGGCGCAGGGCCCGGATGTGCTCGCGTACGGAGTCGGGGTGCTTCTCCAGGTAGTCGGCGCCGCGCCGCTCCAGCTCGGCGAGGGAGAGCACCCAGCCCTCCGGGTCGCCCTCGGCGGCCAGCGCCCCGCCCGTTCCCTCCGCGTCCACCACGACGACGTGCGCCAGGTCGGGCAGCTGCGCGCGCATCTCGCGGGCCTTGGCGAGCTGGGTCGCGTCCTCGGCGACCAGCACGCGGCTGCCGGAGTCGGCGAGGATGAACGCGGTCTCCTCGGCGTTGGTGCTGGGGTAGACGGTGGTGTTGGCGCCGCCGGCGCAGAGGATGCCGAGGTCGGTGAGGATCCACTCCAGCCGGGTGTTGCACGCGACCGCCACCCGCTCCTCGGGCTGCAGGCCGAGGTCGAGCAGCCCGGCGGCGATCGCGAAGACCCGCTCGGCGGACTGCGCCCAGGTCAGCGACCGCCACTCGTCGCCGTCCCCGCCGGCGGCGGGCGCGGGGTACTGGAACGCCTCTAGGTCCGGGGTGGTCTCGACGCGGTCCAGGAAGAGCGTGGCGACGGACGGCGGGCGGCCGTCCAGTTTCGTCTGGGTTTCGGTCTCGGTCACGGCATCCTCCGGCCCTGCTCTTCGCTGGTAACTGGCGAGTAACCAGCAGGTTAGAGGGTGACCGCGAAAGGCGTAAGGGTCTGCAAGGGCTCGGATAGGTCTCGGTACCGGCCCGGCGGGCGCTCCCCGGCGGACCGGTCCGGCCGGTTCCGCCTCCCGGCCGCCGGGCGCGCCGCCGCCGGGGCTACTTCTTGCCCTTGCCGTCGCCCTCGTCCGAGGACAGCACGGCGATGAACGCCTCCTGCGGCACCTCCACGCTGCCGACCATCTTCATCCGCTTCTTGCCCTCCTTCTGCCTCTCCAGCAGCTTCCGCTTACGGGAGATGTCACCGCCGTAGCACTTGGCGAGGACGTCCTTGCGGATGGCGCGGATGGTCTCGCGGGCGATGACCCGGGAGCCGATGGCCGCCTGCACGGGCACCTCGAACGCCTGCCGCGGGATCAGCTCCTTGAGCCTGGCGACGAGCCGCACGCCGTAGGCGTACGCCTTGTCCTTGTGCGTGATCGCGGAGAAGGCGTCGACCTTGTCGCCGTGCAGCAGGATGTCGACCTTGACGAGCTGGCTGCTCTGCTCGCCGGTGGGCTCGTAGTCGAGGGAGGCGTAGCCGCGGGTCTTGGACTTCAGCTGGTCGAAGAAGTCGAAGACGACCTCGGCGAGCGGCAGCGTGTAGCGGATCTCGACGCGCTCCTCGGAGAGGTAGTCCATGCCGAGCAGCGTGCCGCGGCGGTTCTGGCACAGCTCCATGACCGAGCCGATGTACTCGCTGGGGGTGAGGATCGTGGCCCGTACGACCGGCTCGAAGACCTCCTCGATCTTGCCGACCGGGAACTCGCTGGGGTTGGTGACCACGTGCTCGGTGCGGTCCTCCAGCACGACGCGGTAGATCACGTTGGGCGCGGTGGCGATCAGGTCGAGGCCGAACTCCCGCTCCAGCCGCTCCCGGATCACCTCCAGGTGCAGCAGGCCGAGGAAGCCGACGCGGAAGCCGAAGCCGAGCGCCGCGGAGGTCTCCGGCTCGTAGACCAGCGCGGCGTCGTTGAGCTGCAGCTTGTCCAGCGCGTCGCGCAGCTCGGGGTAGTCGGAGCCGTCGACGGGGTAGAGTCCGGAGAACACCATCGGCTTGGGGTCCTTGTAGCCGCCGAGCGGCTCGGTGGCGCCCTTGCTGAGCCGGGTCACGGTGTCGCCGACCTTGGACTGGCGTACGTCCTTCACACCCGTGATCAGATAGCCCACCTCGCCGACGGACAGGCCGTCGGCCGGGGTCATCTCGGGCGAGTTCGTGCCGATCTCCAGCAGCTCGTGCTGGGCGCCGGTCGACATCATCTTGATCCGCTCGCGCCTGCCGAGCATGCCGTCGACGACCTTCACGTACGTCACGACGCCGCGGTACGAGTCGTAGACGGAGTCGAAGATCATCGCCCGGGCGGGGGCGTCGGCGACCCCGACCGGCGCCGGCACCTGCCGGACCACCTCGTCGAGCAGCTCCTCGACGCCCTGGCCGGTCTTCGCCGAGACCCGCAGCACGTCGGCGGGGTCGCAGCCGATGAGCCCCGCCAGCTCGGCGGCGAACTTCTCCGGCTGTGCGGCGGGCAGGTCGATCTTGTTCAGCACCGGGATGATCGTGAGGTCGTTCTCCATCGCGAGGTAGAGGTTCGCGAGGGTCTGCGCCTCGATGCCCTGGGCCGCGTCCACCAGCAGGATGCAGCCCTCGCAGGCGGCGAGGGAGCGGGAGACCTCGTACGTGAAGTCGACGTGCCCGGGGGTGTCGATCATGTTGAGGATGTGCGCCGTGCCGCGCCCGCCGTCCCCGCCGCCCGCGTCCTCCGGGGGCGACCACGGCATCCGTACGGCCTGGGACTTGATCGTGATGCCGCGCTCGCGCTCGATGTCCATGCGGTCGAGGTACTGCTCGCGCATCTGGCGCTGCTCGACGACTCCGGTGATCTGGAGCATCCGGTCGGCCAGCGTCGACTTGCCGTGGTCGATGTGCGCGATGATGCAGAAGTTGCGGATCAGCGCGGGCTCGGTACGGCTGGGCTGCGGCACGGTGGTTTCGGTCGCGGGCACCTAGAGGTCCTGTCGGGAGGGAGGGGCTGGTTCTGCACTCGTCGCCCCCATCGTCCCATGCGCGCGCGGCCGGGGACGGTTTGGGCGGCTGTCGCGGCTGCTGGTAGCCTGAACCACTGTGCCTGGACCCGGTACGGTCCGGCAGTCCAGGTCCCCCAGGACGATCTCCGAACATCTTCAAGAGGCAACTACGTGGCGAACATCAAGTCCCAGATCAAGCGGATCAAGACCAACGAGAAGGCCCGGCTGCGCAACAAGGCCGTGAAGTCCGAGCTGCGCACCGCGGTCCGCCGCACCCGCGAGGCCGTCGAGGCCGGGGACGCCGACAAGGCCGTGGCGGCGCAGCGCGCCGCCGCCCGCAAGCTGGACAAGGCCGTCAGCAAGGGCGTCATCCACAAGAACCAGGCGGCCAACAAGAAGGCCGCGCTGGCCAAGCGCGTCCAGGCCCTCCAGGCCTGACCGCCTCCGGACGGCAAGCGGGCCCTCTCACTCCGCGCCGGCCGGGCAGCACCGAGGACTCCGCGCCGCACGCGGCCTGCGTTCGCCACGCGGGTGCGGCGCTCAGCAGTGGCGAAAGGCCCCGCCGCCGGCCCCTCCCCAGGGCCGGGCGGGGCCTTTCGCACGGGCGCGTACGGGCAGGGCGCCGGCGCGCGTACGCGCGGGGGCGGTCAGGCGGGGCGGGCGGCGGTGCTGACGGCCACCACCGCCTTCTCCAGGGCGTACGCCGGGTCGTCCGAGCCGCCCTTGACGTCCGCGTCCGCCTGCGCCACCGCGCGCAGCGCCGTGGCCACGCCGTCCGCGGTCCAGCCGCGCAGCTGCCGGCGGACCCGGTCCACCTTCCACGGCGGCATGCCCAGCTCGCGGGCCAGGTCGGCGGGGCGCATGCCGCGGGGGGCCGAGGCGAGGCGGCCGATGGAGCGGACGCCCTGCGCGAGCGCGCTGGTGAGCAGCACCGGCGCCACGCCCGTGGCCAGGGCCCAGCGCAGCGCCTCCAGCGCCTCGGCCGTACGGCCCTCGACGGCCCGGTCGGCCACCTCGAAGCCGGAGGTCTCGGCCCGGCCCGTGTAGTACCGCGCGACGACGGCGTCGTCGATCGTGCCCTCCACGTCGGCGGCGAGCTGCGCGCAGGCGCTCGCCATCTCCCGCAGGTCGGAACCGACGGCGTCGACCAGCGCCTGGCAGGCGGACGGCGTCGCGCTGCGGCCCGCGGCCCGGAACTCGGCCTTCACGAACGCCAGCCGGTCCGCGGGCCGGGTGATCTTGGCGCATTCGACCTCCCGGGCGCCGGCCTTGCGCGCCGCGTCCAGCAAACCCTTGCCCTTGGCGCCGCCGGCGTGCGCCAGCACCAGCGTGATCTCGTCGGCGGGGGCGGCCACGTACGCCTTGACGTCCTTGACGGCGTCGGCGGCGAGGTCCTGCGCGCCCCGGACGACCACGACCTTGCGCTCGGCGAAGAGCGACGGGCTGGTCAGCTCGGCGAGCGTGCCGGGAGGGAGGGCGTCGTGGGTCAGCTCGCGCACGTCCGTGTCCGGGTCGGCGGCGCGGGCGGCGGCCACGACCTCCTGCACGGCGCGGTCGACCAGCAGGTCCTCCTGGCCGACGGCGAGCGTGACGGGGGCGAGCGGGTCGCCGCCGCCCTTGCTGGTCCTGGAGGTCCGGGTCGTCGCAGCCATCGCCGTACAGCATCCCACGCCCGTAGGACATCGCACTCCCGCCGGCCGCCGCGGGCACAATGGCGGCGTGAGCGACCAGACATACGTACTCGTGCTGCCCGACCGCGACGCCGCGGAGGAGGTGGCCGAGCTTGCCGTGGAGCGCCTCGGCCTGGCCGGGGAGCCGGAGCTGATCCGCGACGCCCTCGCCGGGGAGGACGACGCGGAGGACGCGCAGTGGCTCGTCGTGGTCGAGGACGCCCGGGAGGCGGTGGCGGCGGAGCTGGAGGAGCTGGCCGAGTCGTACGACGGCTGGCTGGAGGGCTCCGCGACCGTGCCGGACGGCCCGGCGGAGTAGCCCTCCGCGAGCCGCCCGGCGGCGGGTCAGCCGGCGGCGACCACCTGGATGTCCAGCTCGATCTGGATGCTGGAGCCCACGACGGCGATGCCGCGGGCGAGCATGTGCTGCCAGTTGAGCGTGAAGTCCTCGCGGTGCAGCTCGACGGTGGCCCGGCAGGCGGCGCGCAGTTCGCCCTCCATGCCGTAGCCGGTGCCCAGGTAGCGGGTGTCGAGCGAGACGGTGCGGCTCACGCCGTGGATGGACAGCGCGCCGCCCACGGTCCAGCGGGCGCCGCCGCGGTGGACGAAGCGGTCGCTGGCGAACTCGATCGCCGGGTAGCGCTCGACGTCGAGGAAGTCCGGGGAGCGCAGGTGGTCGTCGCGCATCTTGATGTTGGTGTCGATGCTGGCCGCCTCGATGGCGACGCGCATCGCCGAGTCCTCCATGCGCTGCCCGATGCGCAGGGCGCCCTGGAAGGTGTTGAACCGGCCGCGCACCCGTGCCATGCCGATGTGCTGCGCCACGAACGCGACGGTGGTGTGCGCCGGGTCGATCTCCCAGTCGCCGGGCGGCGGGAGCTGCGGCAGCGGCGAGGGGCCGAGCGCGAGGTCGCCGAGGGAGCGGTGGGCGCCCTCGGCGACCTCGGCCTGGCCGCGGTACGGGGTGAAGCCCTCGGCGTTGACGGAGATCCGGTAGGTCCCGGCCGGGACCGCGACCACGAAGGTGCCGAACGGGTCGCTCTCCCCGCTGACGACCCTGCGCCCGGCGCCGTCGGTGAGTACCACCTCCGCCTGCGGCAGCGGCTGGTCGACCGGGTCGAGCACGCGGCAGCTCAGTACCCCCGCGTGCGAAGGAACCCGCAGGCCGGCGAGGCCGGCGCCGTGCCGGGCTGCCGCGGCCGGGGATCTGCGTCGAAGACGACCGATCATGGAGCATCCACCCCCGTGGAATTTCTGTGGCTCGGGCACTCATTCGAGCACTGGTGTTGCTTTCGATGCAAACCGGGGGTTCACCGCCGGGTTGCGACGGCTGGGGCGGGGTTGGGTCAAGTGCCGGATTTCACCGGTCCGTTTGCTCGGCCTCCGCGTGCGGAGGCGGCGGGGGGACGCGGTCCAGCTCGATGCCGAAGTGCTCGCGGTACGCGCGCAGGATGCGCTCCCGGGGCAGCTGCTCCTCGGTGCGGGTGCCGTCGGGGGCGGTGCGGATGAGCTTGTCGCCGCCGAGGGTGACGCGGCCGCCGTCCCCGGTCAGCCGGGAGCAGGTCAGGGAGCGGGAGAAGTGGGAGCGCGGCGACGTCTGCTGGAACCAGGAGGTCGCCTCGAAGTCCGCCAGCTCGCGCGGGCGTTGCTCCAGCCGGTAGACGGGGGTGCCGTCGTGCAGCACGTCGAGGTCGCCGGCCGGGGCCTCGGCGATGCGGAAGACGCCCTCGGGGTCGGGCTGGTCGGCGCGGTCGTCGTAGCGCAGGGGGTGGTGGGCGTGGCGTCCGAAGCCGACGTCGGCCAGCAGCGGGCCGGCGTCGTCGGCGGCGCGGACGCGCAGGGCGAGGTGGTCGTAGGGCGGGCCGAGGCGGTCGTCGCCGAAGACGCGGGCGGCGAGGAGCGCGACGTCGTAGCCGAGGGCGGCGAGGAGTCCGGCGAAGGCGCCGTTGGCCTCGTAGCAGAAGCCGCCCCGCCGGGCCCCGACGATCTTGTCGTAGAGCGCCTGCTCCGTCAGCACGATGTCCTCTCCCAGCGCGATGGAGAGGTTCTCGAACGGCACGGCGCGGAGGTGGGCGACCTGCAGCCCGCGCAGGGCGGCGACGGTCGGCTCGGCGGGCCGGGCGGCGCCGATGCGGGCGAGGTAGGCGTCTGCCTGTGCGGAGTCCATAGATCCTTTATCCCCCGGGCGGGGGCGGCGGCGCCAGGTACGCGGGGCGGAGGCGGCGGGGACGGCGGACCTACGCCCCGGAGGGGGCGGCGGCTCGTACGTCCGCCCTACGGCTTTCCGCCGAGGACGGCGGCGGGGGTGCTCCTTTCGCCGTCGTCCCCTTCGGCGGTGAGGGCGACGGGGCCGTGCGCGTCGGTGCGCAGCACCACGGCGCCCTGGGCGCGCAGGGCGGCGAGGGTGCGGGGCGAGGGGTGGCCGTACGGGTTGCCGGCGCCCGCGCTGACGATCGCGAAGCGGGGGTCGAGGCGGCGCAGCAGCTCGTGGTCCTGGTACGCGGAGCCGTGATGCGCGACTTTCAGCGCGTCGACGCGGGGCAGGTGCGGGACCGCGTCCAGCAGGGCGCGCTGGGCGGGCGGTTCCAGGTCGCCGGGGAGGAGAACGGTCAGGCCCCGAGCGCGGACGAGGAGGGTAACGCTGGCGTCGTTCGGCTCCGCGGCCGCCGTGGCGGGTGGCGCGGCCCCGGGCGCGGGCCACACCACCTGCCACGAGAGGCCGCCCGTCCGGCGCCGCTCCCCCGGCCGGGCCCGGATCACCGGCACGCCCGCCGCCTCCGCCGCACGGCGCACCGCGGCGGCCTGGCCCGGCGGTTCGTCGAGGCCGCCGACCTGGATCGCGCCCACGGACCGGCCGCGGAGGACGCCGGGCAGCCCGGCGACGTGGTCGGCGTGGAAGTGGGTGAGGACCAGCAGCGGCACCCGGCGGACCCCGAGGTCGCGCAGGCAGCGGTCGACCAGCGCGGGGTCGGGGCCGGTGTCGACGACGACCGCCGCGCCGTCGCCGGCGGCCAGCGCGAGCGCGTCACCCTGCCCGACGTCGCAGGCCACGAGGCGCCAGCCGGCGGGCGGCCAGCCGGTGAGGACGCGGGTGAGGGGGACGGGACGGAGCACCGCGAGCAGCACCAGCAGCGCGCAGCAGGCGCCGAGCCACCGGCGGCGCGCCACGCGGCGCAGGCCGAGCAGCAGCACGGGGGTGACGCCGGCCAGCGCCAGACCGCCGTACCACCCGCCGGGCCACCCGTACGTGGCGCCGGGCAGCGCGGCCCCGGTCCTGGCGACGCCGGCGATCCACTCCGCCGCCCAGCCCGCGGGCGTCGCCAGCAGCTCGGCGACCGGCAGCGCCGGCAGCGCGGCGGCGAGGGCGGCGAACCCCAGGACGGTGGCGGGCGCGACGGCGAACTCGGCGAGCAGGTTGCACGGGATCGCGACCAGGCTGACCCGGGCCGCGAGCACGGCGACGACGGGCGCGCACACCGCCTGCGCGGCACCCGCCGCGGCCAGCGCCTCGGCGAGCCGCGGCGGCACGCGGCGGACACGGAGCGCCGCGCTCCACCGCGGGGCCAGGGTGAGCAGGGCGGCGGTGGCCAGCACGGAGAGCAGGAAGCCGAAGTCGCGCGCGAGCCACGGGTCGTAGAGCACCAGCAGCAGGACGGCGCCGGCGAGTGCGGGCAGCAGCGCGCGGCGCCGGCCGGTGGCGAGGGCGAGCAGGGTGATCAGACCGCAGACCGCCGCCCGCAGGACGCTCGGCTCGGGCCGGCAGACGACGACGAAGCCGAGTGTGAGGACGCCCCCGAGGAGGGCGGTGGCGCGCAGCGGGATGCCGAGCCGCGGCGCGAGGCCGCGGCGCTCGGCCCGGACGGCGAGGTGGGGCGGGCCGATGAGGAGGGCGAGGACGACCGTGAGGTTGGCTCCGGAAACGGCCAGTAGATGGGTGAGGTCGGTGGCGTGGAAGGCGTCCTGCAGCTCGGCGGGGATGCGGGAGGTGTCGCCGACGACGAGGCCGGGCAGCAGCGCGCGGGCGTCGGCGGTGAGCCCGTCGGTGGCCTCGCGCAGCCCGCCCCGCAGCGCGCCTGCGGCACGTTGCAGGTCGCCGGGCCCGTGCACGACGGCCGGCGGCCCGTCGGCGTCGGCCCGGAGCACGGCGCCCACGGCACGGCCCCCGCCGGAGTCCGGCGAGACCCGCGCCTCGACCCGCACCCGGGTCGAGGGCAGCAGGCGCAGCCAGGCCCGCCGCGCGGTGGCGTCGCGGGGCTGCACGATGACCAGCACGGGGGTCCGCACGCGGGTGGTCCGCGGGCCGCCCGCGCCGGGCGCCGGCGCGGACGCGGGCGGCGCCGACGCGGCGGGGGCGGCCGGGGCCGGACCCGCGGGGGCGGCCGGGGCCGGGGCGGCCGGCGAGGGCTCGGCGTAGGACGCGCGGGGTGGCGTGCCCGTGCCGGGCGGGGACGCGGGCGACGGGGCGTGGTCGGTGGGCGGGCGGGTGGTGACGAGCCGGGCTTCGGCTCGGACGAGCACGGCCGCGGGCGCGGCGGTCGTGCCCCGGACCTGCGGGCGGGTGAGCCGGGGGTCGGAGGTCAGCTCCACCTCGACGGTGGCCTGCCCGTAGCGCTCGGCGACGGCGGGCAGCGGACCGCGGTGGAGGTCGGCGGCGTGCAGCGCCGCGCTCCCGGCCGCCGCGGCACCGCACAGCAGCACGGCGGCCCCAGCGACGAGCACCCGCGCCCCCGGCGCGGTGGGACCGCCCGCCGAGGCACGCGGTCGCCCCGGGCGGGCGCCGGGCCCCGGGCGCGGGTGCCGTCCCGCGCGCCGGGAGGGGCGGCCGCTGCGGTGGGCTGCGGCGAGCAGCGCCAGTGCGGTGGCCGTGGCCAGCGCGCACGCCACCGGCACGGCGGCGCCGCCGCGTCCCAGCGCCAGGGCCGCCGCCGCCCAGGCGGCCAACGCCGGTGGCACCAGCCGCAGATCGGTCGGCCCCTCCCCCGCCGCGCCGGCCGCGCGGGACGGAGACGCCGCCCCGCGCCGCCGCGGTGCGTCCGCCGCTCCGTCCCGCGCTCCGCGACGTTCCCGTGGCGCGGGACGCCGCCCGGGTGCCGCGGCGGTGGTCGTGCTGCGGGCGGGGTCACGGCCGGACATGGGGACGGATGTCCGCGAAGCGGCTGTCGCCGATGCCGTTCACCTCGCGGAGCTGCTCGATGTCGGTGAAGCCGCCGTTCTGGTCGCGGTAGTCGATGATGTGCCGGGCCAGCACGGGGCCGATGCCCGGCAGCGCGTCCAGTTGGTCCGGCGTCGCCGAGTTGAGGCTGAGCACCGCCGTCGGTCCGGCCGCGGGCGCGCCCCCGCCCGCCGGCGGACTCGCACCGCTGACCGGCGGCGCGGCCGGTGCGCCCGGTGCCGCCGTCTGCGGCTCCCCGACGACGAGTTGCTCGCCGTCGACCAGCGGCCGGGCCCGGTTGAGGCCGTCCGCCTCCGCGCCGGGGCGGACGCCGCCGGCGGCGCGTAACGCGTCCTCGACCCGCGACCCCGCGGGCAGCCGGTGGACACCGGGCTCGCGCACCTTGCCGGCCACGTCCACGACCACCTTCGGCCCGGCCGCCGTACCGGTGCCGGACTCCTCCGCCGCGTCCGCGGCCGCCGCGGCCGTCGGTGGCACGGAACCGCCGGTCTCCGGGGCCTGCACGGGCTGGGGCCGGCCGGACCAGAAGTGGTACGCGGCGAGGGCGACCCCGGCGACGAGCACCAGCGCCAGGGCCGCGCACGTCGCGGGCTCCAGCCCGCACCGCAGCCGGATCCACACCGGCAACCGCTCCCGCACCGCGGTCCACCACCGCTCCCGCCGCCCCATCTCCCCCTCGCCCGCGGGCGGTTCGTCCCCGTCGCCGGCCTCCCGCCGGCGGGCGGAAGCCGGCGCGGAGGCCGCCGAGTCGGCGGGGGCGGCGGCGGGTCCACCGGAGGAAGCAGGCGCCGGGACGGAAGCGGCGGCGGCTGAGGAGTCCGGCGCGGGGACGGCGGCGGACTCCGGCGCCGGGGCCGCCGTGCCCTTCCGGCCCCGCTCCACGCGCCCGCCCGGTGCCGTACGTCCCGGCCCCGCCGGAAACCGCGGCGGGTCCTGGCTCGACCAGCGCAGCGGCGGCGCCGGGCCGGTCGGCGCGCGGCGGGATCGCGGGGGCAGGGGCGGGGAGGGGGACGGGGGCGCGAGCATCGTCGTCGCTCTGTCCCGCAGGCGCTCCCGCGGCGTGCGTGCCGCCTGCGGACTCTCCTCCGCCGCCCGCCGCCGCGGCCGCCCCGGCCCGCCCGCGCCGCCGCGCGGTGGTCGCCGCCTTCCCGGCTCGTGCCGTCCCGGTCCCCTGGTCTCCGTACGTGCGCTCATGACCCGAAGGTAGGAGCCCCGCCCCCACCCCCGACGATCACAGCCTGTTTCTGTGGATAACCCGCCGGTTGTGGACCATCCGCGGCCCCGCGCGCCTACGCGACCCGCCGCGACACCACCGCCCCCAGCAGCCCCGGCCCCGTGTGCGCCCCGATGACCGCGCCGACCTCGCTCAGGTGCAGCTCCCCCGCCCCCGGCACCCGCTCCCGCAGCCGGTCCGCCAGCTCCGCGGCGCGCTCCGCCGCCGCCAGGTGGTGGACCGCCACGTCCGCCGGCCCCTCCGCGGCCCGGTCGAGCACCAGCTCCTCCAGCCGCAGGATCGCCCGGCCCGCCGTGCGGACCTTCTCCAGCAGCTCGATCCGCCCGCCGTCCAGCCGCAGCAGCGGCTTGACCGCGAGCGCCGAGCCCAGCAGCGCCTGGGCGGTCCCGATCCGGCCGCCCCGCCGCAGGTAGTCCAGGGTGTCGACGTAGAAGAACGCCGACGTGCCCGCCGCCCGCCGCTCCGCCGCCGCCACCGCGTCGTCCACCGTGCCGCCCGCCTCGGCGGCCTCGGCGGCGGCGATCGCGCAGAAGCCGAGGGCCATCGCCACCATCCGGGTGTCCACCACCCGCACCGGCACCGGCGCCTCCTTCGCCGCCAGCACCGCCGCGTCGTACGTCCCGGAGAACTCGGCCGACAGGTGCAGCGAGACGATGCCCCGCGCGCCCGCCTCCGCCGCCTTCCGGTACGTCTCCGCGAACCGCGCCGGGCTCGGCCGCGACGTCGTCACGGGGTTCCGCTTGCGCAGCGCCTCCGCCAGCGAGCGGGCCGAGATCTCGGTGCCCTCCTCCAGCGCCCGGTCGCCGAGCACGACGGTCAGCGGGACGGAGATGATGCCGTGCCGCCGCATCGCCTCGGGCGGCAGATAGGCCGTGGAATCGGCGACGATCGCGACATCGGGGGACATGCCCAAGACACTACTGGGCGCGCCGAACACCCCGCATCCGAGGGCCCGCACGGCGCGTACGGGCTAGCGGGTACCCCGAGGTCGAGCGCGGTGTCCCGACGCGGGACCGGGCTAGGCCGACTCCGGCTTCCGCAGCTTCTCGATCTTCGACAGCAGCGCCTGGAAGGCGTCCTGCCCCTCCGCCGTACCGCCGGACGACAGCGCCGGCTGCTGCTTCGGCGACCGGTCCGCACCGTCCGCACGGTCCGCGCCGTCCGCGGCCCCCGCGTCCTCCCGCTTCTGCCCCGCGTCTCCTCCGGGCCCGCCGGCGGCCGTGCCCGCGGTGGTGCCGGCCTGCCGCTCGTCGGCGGGCGTCCAGTGCCGCAGCGCCCCCGTCTCCAGGTCGATCTGCGTCGTCAGCGCGTCCAGCCCGTCGTCGTCCCCCGCCGTGTGCCGCACGCGGTCCTGGGCGGCCCAGCGCAGCGAGTTCGCCGACTGCGCGATCCGCTCCGCCCGGCTCCGCAGCTCCGGCAGCCGCTCCGCGACGCGCGACTTGTCCGGCTCCCGCTCCAGGTGCCGCAGCTCGCCGTCGACCTGGCGGGCGTACTCGTGCAGGCGGTCCAGCAGGCCGATCGACTCGCGCAGCCCGGGGTCGCCCGGCAGGGCGTGCTCCAGCTCGCGGCGGGTCGCGTCGATGGAGCCGCGCAGGGACAGCCGCAGGCCGGCGATGTCCCCGGCCGCGCCGGGCTGCACCGCGCGACGGGCCTTGAGCGTGGTCTCCTGGACCGTTCTGCGGGTGTCGGCCACCGTGCGTTCGACACCGCGCTTCACCGCCCGCGTCGCCTTCACGGTCACGACCACGCCCGCCGCGACACAGAGCACGAAGAACAGCGCCAGCAGAGCGACGACGACGTCCATGAGGTCTGCATCCCTCCATCACGGCCTGCGGGCCCGGGCGGCCACGGCAAGTGGTCTTCACTCCAGCCTACGGGTACGGAAGGGCCGGGCGGCCCCGCCCGTCCCCGGCCCTTCCCGGAATCGTCCCTTAGGGACTGCCCCCGGAGGGCCGCAGGGGCCCGCCCGTCCTGCCCGCCACCCGCGCCACCCGCGCCACCGGCGGCTCCGGCGGCTCCGGCGGCCCTCAGATGACCACGTTCACCAGCTTCGGCGCCCGTACGATCACCTTCCGGACCGGCGCCCCGCCCAGGGCGCGCCGCACCGCCTCGTCCGCCAGCGCCGCCGCCTCCAGCTCCGCCTCCGCGATGTCGGGCGACACCTCCAGCCGGGCCTTGACCTTGCCCTTGACCTGCACCACGCACGTCACCGTCTCGTCGGCCACGTACCGCGGATCGGCGACCGGAAAGGCCTCGTAGACCACCGTCGTGGCGTGCCCCAGCCGGCGCCACAGTTCCTCGGCGACGTGCGGCGCCAGCGGCGCGACCAGCTTCACCAGCGCCTCGGCGACGGTCCGCGGCACCGCGCGCAGCTTGGTGACGTGGTTGTTCAGCTCCGTCACCTTCGCGATGGCGGTGTTGAAGCGCAGCGCCGCCATGTCCCGGGTGACCCCGTCGACGGCCTTGTGCAGCGCCCGCAGCGTCTCCTCGTCCGGCTCCTCGTCCACGACGGTGACGGCGCCGGTCGACTCGTCGACGACGTTGCGCCACAGCCGCTGCAGCAGCCGGTACTGGCCGACGACCGCGCGGGTGTCCCAGGGCCGGGAGACGTCCAGCGGGCCCATCGCCATCTCGTACAGCCGCAGCGTGTCGGCGCCGTACTCGGCGCAGATCTCGTCCGGTGTGACGGCGTTCTTCAGGGACTTGCCCATCTTGCCCAGCTCGCGCCTGACCCGCTCGTCGCCGTACCAGTAGCCGCCGTCGCGCTCCTCGACCTCCGCGGCGGGCACCGGGAAGCCGCGGCCGTCGCGGTAGACGTACGCCTGGATCATGCCCTGGTTGAACAGCTTGTGGAACGGCTCGGCGGACGAGACGTACCCCAGATCGTGCAGCACCTTGGACCAGAAGCGGGCGTACAGCAGGTGCAGCACGGCGTGTTCGGCGCCGCCGACGTACAGGTCGACGCCGCCGTGCGGCTTGCCCTCGGCCGGGCCCATCCAGGCCCGCTCGACCGCCGGGTCGACCAGCCGCCCGGCGTTGTGCGGGTCCAGGTAGCGCAGCTCGTACCAGCAGGAGCCGGCCCAGTTGGGCATGGTGTTGGTCTCGCGCCGGAAGCGCCGTGGGCCGGCGCCGTCGCCCAGGTCCAGGGTGACGTTCACCCAGTCCGCGTTGCGCGACAGCGGGGTCTCGGGGCGGCTGTCGGCGTCGTCCGGGTCGAAGGTGCGCGGCGCGTAGTCCTCGGCGCCCTTCACCTCGGGCAGTTCCAGCGGCAGCATCGACTCGGGCAGGGCGTGGGCGACGTCGTTCTCGTCGTAGACGATGGGGAAGGGCTCGCCCCAGTAGCGCTGGCGGCTGAACAGCCAGTCGCGCAGCCGGAAGCTGACGGTGCCCTCGCCGACGCCCTGGTCCTCCAGCCAGGCGATGATCTTCCGCTTGGCCTCGGCCACCTCCAGGCCGTTCAGGTCGACGCCCGGGCCGGCGGAGTTGATCGCGGGGCCGTCGCCGGTGTACGCCTTGCCGTCCCAGTCCGCCGGCGGCTGCACGGTGCGGATGATGGGCAGTTCGAAGACCTCGGAGAACGCCCAGTCGCGCGCGTCCTGCCCGGGTACGGCCATGATGGCGCCGGTGCCGTAGCCCATCAGGACGTAGTCGGCGATGAAGACGGGGATGCGCTCGCCGTTGACGGGGTTCACGGCGTACGCGCCGGTGAACACGCCGGTCTTCTCCTTGGCTTCGGCCTGCCGCTCGACGTCGGACTTGGCGGCGGCCTGGACGCGGTACGTGGCGACCGCCTCGGCGGGCGTGGCGTGCCCGCCGGTCCACACCGCGTGCGTGCCCTGCGGCCAGCCGGCCGGGACGATGGTGTCGACCAGCGGGTGTTCGGGCGCCAGCACCATGTAGGTGGCGCCGAACAGGGTGTCGGGACGGGTGGTGAAGACCGAGATCCGGGCGCCGGCCTCCTCTTCGGCCTCCACTCCCCCACGACTCGCTCCGCTCGCGTGGGTGGTACCCCCGACGGGGAAGTCGACGCGGGCGCCCTCGCTGCGGCCGATCCAGTTGCGCTGCTGCAGCTTGATGGCCTCGGGCCAGTCCAGCTCGTCCAGGTCGGCCAGCAGCCGGTCGGCGTAGGCGGTGATGCGCATCATCCACTGGCGCAGGTTCGCCTTGAAGACGGGGAAGTTGCCGCGCTCGGAGCGGCCGTCGGCGGTGACCTCCTCGTTGGCCAGCACGGTGCCCAGGCCGGGGCACCAGTTGACCGGCGAGTCGGAGGCGTACGCCAGGCGGTGGCCGCTCAGCACCTCGGCGCGCTCCTCGGCGGACAGCGCGGCCCAGGGGCGCCCGTCGGGCGTCTCGCGCTTGCCGGTCTCGAACTGCTCGACCAGGGTGGCGATCGGGCGCGCGGCGTCGGCCTCCTCGTCGTACCAGGAGTCGAAGATCTTCAGGAAGATCCACTGGGTCCACTTGTAGTAGTCCGGGTCGATCGTGGCGAACGACCGGTCCGTGTCGTGGCCCAGGCCCAGCCGGCCCAGCTGGCGGCGCATGGAGACGATGTTCGCCTCGGTGGTGACGCGGGGGTGGGTGCCGGTCTGTACGGCGTACTGCTCGGCGGGCAGGCCGAAGGCGTCGAAGCCCATGGTGTGCAGCACGTCGTGGCCCGTCATGCGCTCGTAGCGGGCGTAGACGTCGGTGGCGATGTACCCCAGCGGGTGGCCCACGTGCAGGCCGGCGCCCGAGGGGTACGGGAACATGTCCATGATGAACTTCCGCGGCCGGTCCGACGGCGCGGCCGTGTCCACCGCGTACGTGCCCTCGCGTGCCCAGAAGTCCTGCCAGCGGGCCTCGATCTCGGCGGCCAGGGCCGCGGTGTAGCGGTGCGGTGCCGTCGCCGGCACTGACTCGGTGGCGGCGGCGGTCGTCGTCTCGCTGCTCATCGTCCTCAAAGCTCCTGGTGGTCTCTGCCTGCGGTCGGGTGCGGAAACGAAAAATCCCCTCGCACAGGAGGGGACGCCGCGCTGAGTGTTTCCTGCCGTCAGCGCGGCCCGCTAAGCAGAAGGCGTCGGGCACGCATGGGGTCAGGGTATCGCAGACGGTCGGCGTGCCGGCTGCGGCTTCCGGGAGGTGCGAGTGGAGCTAAGGAGAATCGAACTCCTGACCTCTTGCATGCCATGCAAGCGCTCTACCAACTGAGCTATAGCCCCGGGGCGGGCCTCACCCTACCCCACCGCCGGCCGCGGCCGGCGGTGGGTCAGGCCGTCGCGAACGAGTAGAAGCGCTTGAGCGTGCAGTGCTCGTCCAGCAGCCGGCCGTAGATCGGCTCCCCCTCCAGCTCGCGGTACGTCTCGATGGGGTCGCCCTTTATGATCAGCGCCCGCGCGCACTCCTCGCACCAGTACTGGTAGTCGGGGTTGAGGGGTTCCATGTCCCGCACGATGGGGGTGCCGTTCCCGCACCAGTCGCACTTCCGGCTGTGTGCTCCCATCAGTCAGCTCCAGCTGTGGCCGCAGGCCGTGCACACATAGGACACTCCGCCGTTGTCACCGAGGACCTGCGCGACGTGCGACGAACCGCAGGCCGGGCAGTGCAGGGCGGAGGCACGGTACGCTGCCGGCCGTCGGGTCCCGGCCGCCGGCTGCCTCCCGGTGGCGCATGAAGGCATCTCGCAGCCCCTCCCTTCGGCTTCCGCCCTGTGAGGATGCTGTGATTCTGCCACGCGCCGCCGTCGTGGTCAGCGCCGATACCGGTACCGAACCCCCGCGAGCAGCCCCAGCGCTCCCGCCGCGGCCAGCGCGAGGGACGCGTCCCACACCGCGTCCGCCGAAGCCCGCAGGGTCAGCGCGCCCGCGCGCTCCAGGTACAGCGTGCCGATCGTCGCCACCCCGACGAGTCCGCCGAGCTGTGCCGTGGTGGTCATCAGGCCGCTGGCGTGCGGCGCGTCCTCGGGGCGTACGAGGGCGAGCGCGCCGGTGAGGTTGGGGCTGAAGGCCAGCGCCAGGCCGGCGCCGACGCCGGTCAGCCCGGCGTAGAAGCCCGGGCCGCCCTCGCCGCCGTCGCGCATCGCGAGCCCCACGGCCAGGAACGACACCGTGGTCGTCAGGAAGCCGGCCGGCACCAGCAGCGGGCGCAGCCGCTCCGGCAGCCGCTGCCAGGTCAGGCCGGCGACCCCGAAGGCGACGGCGGTCGGCACGAAGGTCAGCCCGGCGCGCAGCGCGCCGAAGCCGAGCCCGGCCTGCAGGTGCAGCGCCATGACGAACATGAACGCGCCGTTGAGCACCATCGCCAGCAGGGAGCGCACGACGGCCACGGGCATCCCGGGCGCGCGCACCACGCGCGGCGGGAACAGCGGCACGCCCCCGCGGCGCGCCAGCCGGGGCTCGTACGCGGCGAAGGCCGCCGCCGCCACGGCGCTGCCGCCCAGCATGGCCCAGCCCCAGGCGGGCCAGTCCAGCTCCTGGCCGAGCACCAGCGGCACGGTGAACAGGGTGACCGCCGCGGCCAGCAGCACCAGGCCGCCGCGGTCGATCGCCCCGCCGGGCGGGCCGCCGGCCGCCGCGGGGTGCGGCTCGTCGCGCGGCAGCAGCCGGGCGCCGAGCGCCAGCAGGGGTATGCCCACGACCACGTTCACCAGGAACACCGGGCGCCAGGTCCAGCCGAAGATGTCGGCGCTGACCAGCAGGCCGCCGACGATCTGCCCGGCGGCGGCGCCGGTGGCCAGGACGGCCGCGTAGACGCCGAGGGCGCGGACGCGCCCGGTGCCGGTGAAGTGGCGCTGGATGAGGCTGAGCACCTGCGGGATCATCGCCGCCGCGCCCACCCCCTGCACCAGCCGGAACGCGATCAGCTGCCCGGAGGTGGCCGCCAGCCCGCAGGCCAGCGAGGCGGCGGTGAACAGCGCCAGCCCGCCGAGGTACATGCGGCGGTGGCCGAGCAGGCCGCCGAGCCGGGCGCCGGTGATCAGCAGCACGGCGTACGAGATGGTGTACCCGGCGATGATCAGCTGCAGCTCGGCGCCGGAGGTGCCCAGCTCCCTGCGCATGGTGGGGGCGGCGACGTTGACGATGAATACGTCGAGCAGCGCCATGAACTGGCCGGCCAGGACGATGCCGAGGAGCCAGCCGGTGCGTACGGCGGGTGCGCTGTCGGCGCCGGGAGGTTTACTGGAGGTGTCGGCGGTTCCTGACGCGGTGGCGCCGCCGGGGGCCGTCGTGGTCGAGTCACGCATGACGGCAGCATCTCCCCGGCGCCGTACTGGTAATAAGAGCCTGCCGATGCTGGTACTGGCAGCACCTGGCACGCCGGGCCGGAGGGCCCGACCCTGGGGGGATGAGCATGGCAACGGTAGCGAACGGGCCGCGCAGGCCGGAGCTGGCCGCCTTCCTGCGCAGCCGCCGGGCGCGCATCACCCCGGCGGACGTCGGCATGCCCCCGGGGCCGCGGCGGCGCACACCCGGGCTGCGCCGCGAGGAGGTCGCGCAGCTCTCCGGCGTGGGCGTCACCTGGTACACGTGGCTGGAGCAGGGCCGGCGCATCAACGCCAGCCCGCAGGTGCTCGACGCGGTGGCGCGCACGCTGCGGCTGGACGCGATGGAGCGCGAGCACCTGTACCACCTGGCGGAGGTGCCGTACGCGCCGCAGCCGGCCGCCGCCGCCCGGTCCGTCGGCCCGGAGGTGCTCGCGATCCTGACCGCCCTGGACCTGCCCGCGGCGGTCTACAACTCGCGGTACGACGTCCTCGCCGCCAACGAGCTGTACGAGCGGATGTTCCCCGCCCTCCGCGCCGCGTCGCCGCGGCAGCGGAACGTGCTGTGGCAGCTCTTCTCCGTCCCCTCCTGCTGCTGCGTGATGACCAACCGGGACGAGGAGCTGCCGGTGCTGGTGGCCACGTTCCGCGGGGCGTACGGGCGGCATGTCGGCGAGCCGTCCTGGGAAGGGCTGATCCGCGGTCTGTGCGAGATAAGCGAGGACTTCGCGGAGCTGTGGCGCAGCGGGGACGTGGCGCCGCCGGGCTCGCGCATCAAGGTCGTGCAGCACGCCTCCATAGGCAAGCTGCGCTCCGTGTCGACGTCGCTGACGGTCACCGGCATGCCGGAGACCCGGATCGTGGTCTACTCCCCCGCGGACGACGTCAGCGGGAAGCTCATGGACGAGCTGCGGACCCTGGAGGACCCCCTGATCGGCTGCCCGGACCACGCCCGCCCGCTGTCGGCGGAACGGGCCCGCCAGGCCGCCCTGGGCAACCCCGAACCGGAGTGAGCCCGTCGCGGTTCGGAGTTCCCCGGACAGATGGGGGTGCGGGTGGCGAAGCCCCCGCCGGGCGCGGACGAAGTCCGTGCAGAAACGACAAAGGCGACCCGGTCCGCGTCTTCCGCGGACACACGTCGCCGATCGCCTCAGAGCGGGGGTGCGGGTGGCGAAGCCCCCGCCGGGCGCGGACGAAGTCCGTGCAGAAACGACAAAGGCGACCCGGTCCGCGTCTTCCGCGGGCACACGTCGCCGATCGCCTTTGTGGAGCTAAGGAGAATCGAACTCCTGACCTCTTGCATGCCATGCAAGCGCTCTACCAACTGAGCTATAGCCCCGCGCCGACACCCACCGCTTCGGGCGGGCGAACGAGCTAAATCTTAGCGGGAAGGCGCCCGGAAACAAAAATCGGTTTCCCTGCCCTGCTCCGGCACCTCACGTGTCGTCGCCGAGCACCGGCTCCGGCAGGCTGCCCGCGTTGTGCTCCAGCAGCCGCCAGCCGCACACCGACTCGCCCAGCACCGACCAGCTGCAGTTCGACAGCCCGCCCAGCGCCTCCCAGTTCCGCGGGTCCAGGCCCAGCAGCCGCCCGATCGTCGTCCGGATCGTGCCGCCGTGGCTGACCACCACCAGCGTCCCGCCGTCCGCCAGCTTGTCCGCGTGCGCCAGCACCACCGGCGCTGCCCGGTCCGCGACCTCGGTCTCCAGCTCACCGCCGCCGCGCCGCACCGGCTCGCCGCGCTTCCACGCCGCGTACTGGTCGCCGTACCGCTCGATGATCTCCTCGTGCGTCAGCCCCTGCCAGACGCCCGCGTACGTCTCCCGCAGCGCGCTGTCGTACGTCACCTCAAGGGCCGTCAGCGACGCCAGCTCCGTGGCCGTGGTCCGCGTGCGCAGCAGGTCGGAGCAGATCATCGCGTCCGGCCGCAGCGCCGCCAGCAGCCGGGCGGCGCGGCGCGCCTGCAGCACGCCGGCCTCCGTCAGCTCGATGTCGGTCTGGCCCTGGAAGCGGCGCTCCAGGTTCCACGCCGTCTGGCCGTGCCGCCACAGCACGATCCGGCGGTCACGCATCCCGGCGGGCCCCCTCGCCGTGCGCCTCGGCGTGCTCCGCGGCGCGCCCGCGGGTGGCCGCCGCGTCCGGCGGCAGCGCCAGCTCGGGGCAGTCCTTCCACAGCCGCTCCAGCGCGTAGAACACCCGCTCCTCGGAGTGCTGCACGTGGACCACGATGTCGGAGAAGTCCAGCAGGACCCAGCGGCCGTCCCGCTCGCCCTCGCGCCGCACCGGCTTGGCGCCGCGCTCTTTCAGCAGCGCCTCCTCGATGCCGTCCACGATCGCCTTGACCTGCCGGTCGTTGGGCGCCGAGGCGAGCAGGAAGGCGTCGGTGATGGCGAGGACGTCGCTGACGTCGTACGCGACGATGTCGTGCGCGAGCTTGTCGGCGGCGGCCTGCGCCGCGGTGCTGACCAGGTCGATGGAGCGGTCCGTTGCGGTCACGGGCGGGGCTGTCCACTTCTGTCGGGAACTCGGGGTATCACTACGGATACACATTCCAGGATCTCACGCCCGTACGACAGCCCCGCGGCTCCCGGCATCGTCACCCCTCGTAGTCCTCCCCGAGGACGACCGTCACGTCCGCGTTCGCCGGCGTCTCCCCCTCGGCCACCGCCTTCTCCGGCAGCCCCAGCGTCTTCGCGACCTGCACGGCCTGCTCCTTCGCCGCCGCGTCCGCGTAGCGCACCTCGGAGGTCTCCGCCGGCTCCGCCGCCTGGCCGCCGTCGACGACCGTGAACCCGCCGTTGACCAGCGCGACCTTCGCCGCCTCCGCCGGCTCCGCGCCGCCGGCGCCGTTCTGCACGCTGACCCGCGGGGCCGCGGCCCCCGCGGGGTTCTTGACGGTGCCGCCGAGCACGTCCTCGACCACCTTCTCCGTGGCCCGCTCACTGGGCCGGCCGTCGTCGCCGACCTCCAGCGTCTCGGTCGCGTACGCGCCCTCCTTGGCCAGCTCGGACAGCGACGCCAGGGACGCGGCCAGCTCGGCTTCGGACAGCGACGGGTCGAGCACCATGCCCATGGACTTGACCAGGCTCTTGGCGTCGGCCGGGGCGCTCGGCAGGTTCTTCAGCACCGCGTGCATGACCTGCCCGAACCGCCGGAGCTGCGCCGTCTGCGGCTCGCCGTCCGCGAGGTGGGTGGCGTAGGCGATGGCCGCCTCGCCGTTGAGGCGCTGCTTCCGGCCCTTCTCGACCAGCGGGTCGTCGCCCTTCTTCGCCCCGGGCACGGTGGCGTCGGCGTCGAGGGTGATGCCGCCGACGCCCTCCACGAGGATCTCCAGGTACGGGGTGTCCAGCCGCCAGCTGCCCTTGATGTGCGAGCCCAGCAGCGCGTCGATCGCGTCCCGGGTGGCGCCCGCGCCCTGCTCGTCGACGGCCTGGCCGAGGGTGGTGGCGGTGCCGTCGTCGCCGGAGACGGCGAGGTCGTTGGGGAGCAGCACGGTGGTGCCCTGGCCGGTGGTGGCGTTGTTCACGAGCAGCGCGGTGGCGCTGCCCCCGCCGTCGGTGTCGTGCAGGTGCACCACGAGCGTGTCGCGCTTGTCCTTGCCGGCCGCCGCGGGCCCGGACTCGCCGCCGGACATGAAGGGGAGGCGGTCGGTGGCCCACAGGTATCCGCCGCCGCCGAGCACGGCGAGGACCACGGCCAGCAGCAGCGCGATCCGGCGGTTGCGGCCGCGGCGCTTGGCCTCCTCGCGGCGCTCGGTGCGGCTCTCGGTGAACTTCAGCCAGTCGATGACGTCTTCGGAGGACTCGGTCTCGTCCTCGACGAAGGAGAACTGCTCGGTGGCGTACTCGCGCGGCTCGTGCGGCGGGCCGCCCCCGGGGCCGGCGGCGGGGTCCGGCGGGCGCTGGTGCGGGATGCGCCCCCGGTCGGCGTCGGGCGGCACGGAGGTCACGGGCTGCTCGCCGGAGGCGGCGGCCGGGCCGTAGGGGTCGTAGTCGTAGTCGTACCCGACGGCCGGGGGCGGGGCGTGCGGGGCGTAGTGCTGCTGGGCCCGGGGGTGGTAGGCCTGGGGCTGGGGAGCCTGCGGGTGGGGGGCCTCGGCGGGGTAGTGCTGCGGGGGGACCTGCTGCGGGGGCGGCGCCTGCTGGGGCGGCCGGGCGTACGGGTCGTAGTCGTACCCGTAGCCGGCGGACGGGTCCCCGTAGCCCTGACCGCCGGGGTCCTGGGCGGCCCCCTGCTGGTCGTAGTCGTAGCCCTGCTCTCCGTACGGGTCGTAGCCGTGGGTGTAGGGGTCCCGGTACGGGTCGTGGCCCTGCGGGCCGCGGTATCCGTCGTTCACTGGTGCCCCTTCCATAATGGGCATCCCCGCCCACGGTCCCCCCGTGCTTACCCTGCGCCCCCCGTACGGCCCCCGCCGCCCCGTAGATCCTGCGCGTCAGTCCCCGTCGCGGTAAAGCCTTCGCTTGTTGATGTAGCGCACAACCCCGTCAGGCACCAAATACCAGACGGGTTCGCCGCGAGCCACCCGTTCCCGGCAATCCGTGGACGAGATGGCGAGCGCCGGGACCTCGACCAGCGACACCCTGCCCTCCGGCAGCCCGGGGTCGTGCAACCGGTGTCCGGGTCTGGTCACCCCGATGAAGTGGGCGAGCGCGAACAGCTCCTCGGCGCCCCGCCAGGTGAAGATCTGGGAGAGCGCGTCCGCGCCCGTGATGAAGAACAGCTCGGCGTCCGGTTCGAGCGCGTGCAGCTCCCGGAGCGTGTCGATCGTGTACGTCGGGCCGTCGCGGTCGATGTCGATGCGGCTGACCGAGAACTGCGGGTTCGACGCGGTCGCGATCACGGTCATCAGATAGCGGTCCTCGCGCGGCGAGACCACCTTGTCGCCCTTCTGCCAGGGCTCTCCCGTGGGCACGAAGATCACCTCGTCGAGGTGGAAGCGGGCCGCGACCTCGCTCGCGGCCACCAGGTGCCCGTGGTGGACGGGGTCGAACGTCCCGCCCATCACCCCCAGCCTGCGCTTCACCGCCGTCAGCGGTCCCGGTTGAAGCGGGTGGTGATGAACAGCAGGAGCAGCAGGATGAACAGGGCGCTCCCGCCGACGAAGTACGCGTTGAGGGTGGAGCCCTCGCTCTCGTGGCCGCCCCCGCCGCTCTCGGACGCGGAGGCGAGGGACACGGCGAGGTCGTGGGCGGCGGTCAGAGCACTCATGGTCACTGTGGCCAATCCGGTGTCGTCGGGTGGGCGTGCCTCGACATCGTAAGCGGGCCAGCGGCACGGCCCCACGTCGGCTCCGCCATCGGGGGCGACGGGGGGACTGTACGACGGCGGCCGGCGAGGTCACCGCCGGGTACGGGTGCCGTGACGAACCTGCTACGGAACTCCCCGCCGCGCCGGCCCGTTCTCGCACTAGCCTTGGGGGTCAGACGTACGGGGAGGGGACGGACAGCATGCCTGAACTCAACAAGAACGTGCCAAGCCGGGAACGCAAGAGGTTCCCGGGCATCTCCTCGCGGGCGTACGAGCACCCGGCCGACCGCTCCGCGCTCGTCTCGCTGCGCAAGCTCACCGGATTCGACA
Organism: Streptomyces sp. CNH099; assembly: GCA_000514715.1. Classification (GTDB taxonomy): domain Bacteria; phylum Actinomycetota; class Actinomycetes; order Streptomycetales; family Streptomycetaceae; genus Streptomyces; species Streptomyces synnematoformans. The sequence goes on from AZWL01000007.1 coordinate 190,355, forward strand.
AGGTCTTCAAGGCGATCTCCGGCATGCTGCCGGAGCGCTCGCTGCGGCTGCTGTTCCTCTCCGACTCGGTGCGGGTCAGCGACCAGCAGTTCCAGCACCTGCACGACATGCTGCGGGACGCCTGTTACATCCTGGACCTGGAGAAGGTCCCGCAGATGTACGTCAAGCAGGACCCCCAGCCGAACGCGATGTGCATCGGCATGGACGAGCCGATCATCGTGGTCACCACCGGCCTCGTCGAGATGCTCGACGAGGAGGAGATGCGGGCCGTCGTCGGGCACGAGGTGGGCCACGCCCTCTCGGGCCACTCGGTGTACCGCACGATCATGCTCTTCCTCACCAACCTCGCCCTCGCGCTCGCCTGGATCCCGCTGGGCGCCCTGGCGATCCGGGCCATCATCGCCGCGCTGCTGGAGTGGTTCCGCAAGTCGGAGCTGTCCGCGGACCGCGCGGGGCTGCTCGTCGGGCAGGACCTGGAGGCGTCGATGCGCGGGCTGATGAAGCTCGCCGGCGGCAACCACCTGCACGAGATGAACGTCGACGCGTTCCTCGCGCAGGCCGAGGAGTACGACCGCGGCGGCGACGTCCGCGACTCCGTCCTGAAGATCCTCAACGTGCTGCCGCGCAGCCACCCGTTCACCACCATCCGCGCCGCCGAGCTGAAGCGGTGGTCGGAGAGCCGCGACTACCAGCGGATCATGGACGGTCACTACCCGCGGCGCAACGAGGACAAGGAGGCCTCCGCGCGCGACTCCATCCGCGAGTCGGCCAGCAGCTACGCGGACACGGTCAAGAACAGCAAGGACCCGCTGCTGCGGCTCGTGAACGACATCGCGGGCGGCACCGCCGACATAGGCGGCAAGCTGCGGGACCGCTTCAACAGCCGCGGCTCCGGCGGCTCCGCCCCGTCGGACGGCGGCCCCTCGGACGCCTCGCCCAACTGAGCACCGTCCCCCTCCGCTCAGCACACAGCGCCCACCGTACGCAGAATCCAGAACGCCGTCGCCGCCCCGTCGTCCCGGGGCGGCGACGGCGTTCCGGCCGTGTGCGGGCGGCGCTTCCGGCCGTACGTACGGGGTCCGGGTGCCGCGCGCCCTACGACGGGCGCGTCGCCTGCCCCGTGTCCAGCACGCCGCACAGCGACCCGCTCAACTGCCCCGGCGTGGCGAAGGGGTTCGTCCCCTGCGGCGCCTTCTGCGGGTCCCGCTCGCCGGCCAGCAGCGGCCGCAGATACCCCGCGGCGTCCGCGGTGCACGCCAGCGGCCCGGCGGTCAGCGCGGTCTCGGCCAGCTCCAGGTGGCCGTCGCGCAGGTCGTCGTGGTCGAAGCGGATGCGCACCTGGCGGCGCACGGTGAACAGCGACGCGTCCTCGGCCGCCGACGCGGAGGCGTCGGCCGGGCGCAGCGCGTAGACGAAGACGTGGTCGGCGCTGACCTCCAGCTCCTGGTCGCTGACCTCCGCGTACCGCACGGCGCCGTCGACCCGTACGTTCCGGTGGGCCAGCCGCACGTGCTCGGGGTCGAAGCGGACCATCCAGCCGGTCGCGGCGTGCCGGCCGTCGTCGGCGGGGCGGGCGAGGCTCTGGTCGAACTGCCCGTGCTGCTGCGGGTCGAGCCGGATGCGCACGTCGCGGACCTTGCCGCCGGTGAGCGTGTGGGCGTCGATCGCCGAGGTGACGAGGTAGTCCTTGCTGACGGTGAGCGCCTGGACGACCTGCTCCTCGGTGAAGTGCCGGGTCGACTCCGGATCGTCCGGCAGTTCGATGCCGGCGGCGCCGGTGCCGAAGTCCTGCGCCGGGCTGTCCGCGATCAGCTCCGCCGGGTCGCCGCCGGGCACCGGGCCCTCGGGCGTCAGCGGGATGACGCTGCTGCGCAGCGGCGCCGCGGCGGGGTTGCCGGGCTGCCGGTAGGGGTGGCGTACGCCCATGTAGATGGCGGTGCCGAAGGCGAGCGCGATGAGCAGCACGAGCACGAGGGCCTGCCGGGAGGCGCCGGGGCGCTGGGGGCGGCGGCTGCGTACGGCGGGGGTGTGGTCGCCGACGCGCTCGCGGGCGGAGTACTCCTCCAGCCGGGCAGCCTTGACGAACGCCTCATCGAAAACGATGGAGCGGTACTCGTCGTCTCCGCCTCCCGGGGCGCGCTCGGGTGTCCCGTCAGGCGGGCCATCGTGCCCGGCCATATACAGAAGAGTAGGTCCGCTGCGCCCCGCGTAAACCGCAGGGCCCACGCCAACTTCCCGCCGCGCCATCGGGTGCCGCCCGCGCCCGCAGGGCGTAGGGGGAGGGTGGGGGCCAAACGGGGCGCAAGCGGTTGCCTGCGCGGCGCCGGAGCGCGCCGGGCGCGCGGCCGGCCCCGGATCGGCCGGGGGTCGGTCCGACGTCAGCCCGGCGTCAGCGAGGGCTCGCGGGCGTCCGCGCCGGTCGTGGCGGACGGGGTGGAGCCGCCGGGGGGAGGGGCGTCCTCGCGGCCGTCGGGGCCGGAGCGGTAGACCGCGGCGAAGGACAGCGCGACTATGCCGACGCCCAGGAGCAGGGCGAGCAGCAGGGCGACGGGGCGCTGCCAGTGCCCGTGGCCGCGGTACGGGCGCAGGGCGCCGCCGTAGGGGCCGTACGGGTCGGGAGCGTCCGGATCGTCCCAGTCGTCGTACTCCCGCTCGTCCTGCGCGGCGTCGTCGAGGACGGCCTCGGCCTGGGCCCGCGCCTCCGCGGCGCCGACCATGCGCTCCACGGCGCTGGGCTCGTGGAACTGGGCCGAACGGACGAAGTCCTCATCGAGGACCACGGCCGCGAACTCTTCGTCCGCGCCTCCGTGGTGGTGGCTGTCGGGCTCGTCACCGTCGGCGAACGGCCTGCCCCCCACATCGTCCGGCACCCGGCCAGCGTAAACCGGGACGGTCCGGATGCGCCAGGCAGCGGGTGATTCCGCCGACCGGTCCCGGCCATCGCCGGGGGCCGCCGGGGCGCTACTGCCCCTTCAGCTGCCCGTCGCCGGTGACGACGTACTTCGTGGACGTCAGCTCCGGCAGCCCCATCGGCCCGCGCGCGTGCAGCTTCTGCGTGGAGATGCCGATCTCGGCGCCGAAGCCGAACTCCGCGCCGTCGGTGAACCGGGTGGAGGCGTTGACCATGACCGCCGCGGAGTCCACCAGGGCGGTGAAGCGGCGGGCCGCGCCGGTGTCGCGGGTGACGATCGCCTCGGTGTGCCCGGAGGACCAGCGGCGGATGTGGCCCACCGCGTCGTCCAGGGAGCGGACCACCGCCGCGGCGATGTCGTACGACAGGTACTCCGCCGCCCAGTCGGCGTCGTCGGCGAGCGGCACCTCCACGCCGGCCGCGGCGCCCGCCTTCACCCAGGAGTCGTCGCCGTGCACGGTGACGCCCGCGGCCCCCAGGGCCGCGAGGGCGCGGGGCAGGAAGACGTCGGCGACGGACTGGTGCACGAGCACGGTCTCGGCGGCGTTGCACACGCTGGGGCGCTGCGCCTTGGAGTTGACGAGGATCTTCTCGGCCAGGTCGAGGTCGGCGTGCTCGTCCACGTACACGTGGCAGTTGCCGGTGCCGGTCTCGATCACCGGGACCGTGGACTCCTCGACGACGGTGCGGATGAGGCCGGCGCCGCCGCGCGGGATCAGCACGTCGACCAGGCCGCGGGCGCGCATCAGCTCGTGCACCGACGCGCGGCTCTGCCCGGGCACCAGCTGCACCGCGTCCGGCGGCAGCCCGGCGGCGGCGAGGGCGTCGCGGAGCACGGCGACGAGGGCGGAGTTCGAGGCGTACGCGGAGGAGGAGCCGCGCAGCAGCACCGCGTTGCCCGACTTCAGGCAGAGCGCGGCGGCGTCGGCGGTGACGTTGGGCCGGCCCTCGTAGATGATGCCGACGACGCCCAGCGGCACCCGCAGCTGGCGCAGCTCCAGCCCGTTCGGCAGGGTGGAGCCGCGGACCACCTCCCCGACGGGGTCAGGCAGCCCGGCGACGTCCCGGACGTCGGAGGCGACGCCGGCGATCCGCTCCTCGGTCAGCGTCAGCCGGTCCACCATCGCGTCGGAGACCCCGTCGGCCCGGGCCCGGGCGACGTCCTCGGCGTTCGCCGCGACGACCTCCGCGGCGCGCGCCCGGAGCGCGTCGGCGACGGCCAGCAGGGCGGCGTCCTTGGCCGCCCGCGGCAGCGGGGCGATCATCGCCGCCGCGGTGCGGGCCCGCTGGGCGGCCTGGCGGACCGGGGACTCGGTTTCGCTGCTCATGCCCAGCAGGGTAGTCGCCGGCGCCGGCCTCACGGACGGTCCGTATCACTCCGCGAGACGGCGGCATGAACAGGTGCACGCTCCCGCGCGGCGCCCGGTGCCCGTGCGCCGGTAGCCGCCCGGGGGCGCGGACCGCATGGCGCGCGCCGGGTGGTACGCCCTCCCACTACGGAACCCGGCGCCCGGAACCCGCGCCGCGGCTCGGCCGCTCAGAACGGGTGCACCCCCACCGGCACCGCCGGAGCCGGCCCGTATCCGTCGGCGATGCGCTGGTGGTACGTCTCCCGCGCGATCACCTCCAGGCCGACGATCTCCCACGGCGGCAGCTGCGCCGACGCCCGGTGCTCCCCCCAGAGCCGCAGCGCGACGGCCGCCGCGTCATGCAGGTCGCGGGCTTCCTCCCAGTAGCGGATCTCGGCGTGGTCGTTGGCGTAGCGGCTGGTGAGCAGGAAGGGGTGGTCGTGCGCCAGCCGCTCCAGACCGCGTCTGATCTCCTTCAGCGGGGCCTCGGGGCCGGAGACGCTCAGCGTGACGTGCCACAGCCGGTGGACGCCGTCCGCGTCGGGCACCCCGTCGTCCGCCGCGGGCACCGGCTCCCCCGCGCCGCCCGTCCGTGCACCTCCGGTCCCCTTGACGCTGGTCAGCGTCCGCTGTACCGATCCACGGGGCAGCGCCCCTGGACGCCCTTGTGTCACGGGCGGCCTCCTGAATACGAGTCTGCAACAGGCTGCACGCCGCGGCAGCCCCCATACAACAAAGTTGACCAGCCGACGCGCCCGCCCGTGGTGCTTTTGCGCAAGGTCCCCGGTGGAACCCCGTTTTTTCGCGCGCCGCGCGCCGGTCTCACGCGGGGGGCGTCCCCCGTCCCGCCCCACCCGTCGCGCCACGGCCGCCGCGGCTCACCCGTCCCACCTCACGTGTCGAGCACCACGAGGTCGTCCCGGTGCACGACCTCCCGCTCGTACGCCGGGCCCAGCTCCTTGGCCAGCTCGCGGGTGGAGCGCCCGAGCAGCCGCGGCAGCTCCTCGGCGTCGAAGGCGACGAGCCCGCGGGCGACCGCCCGGCCCGTGCCGTCCCGCAGCTCCACCGGGTCGCCCGCGGTGAACCTGCCCTCCACCGCCCTGATCCCCGCCGGCAGCAGCGACGTGCGCCGCTCGGTGACGGCCCGTACCGCACCGTCGTCCAGCACCAGCGCCCCCTGCGGGGTGGAGGCGTGCGCCAGCCACAGCAGCCGGCCGCGGGCGCGCCGGCCGGTGGGGTGGAAGTACGTGCCGGTGATCTTCCCGGCCAGCGCCGCGTCCGCGTGCACGGCGGAGGTCAGCACGACGGGCACGCCCTCGCCGGTGGCGATCCGGGCGGCCTCCACCTTGGTCACCATGCCGCCCGTGCCCACCCCGGCCCGCCCCGCCGGGCCGAGCCGGACGCCTGCCAGCTCGGCGCGGTCGCGCACCTCGGCGATGCGGGCCGCGCCGGGGGCGGCGGGCGGGCCGTTGTAGAGGCCGTCCACGTCGGAGAGGAGGACGAGCAGGTCGGCGCGGGCCAGATGGGCGACGAGGGCGGCGAGGCGGTCGTTGTCGCCGAAGCGGATCTCCTCGGTCGCCACGGTGTCGTTCTCGTTGACGACGGGCACGGCGCCCATGGCGAACAGCTGTTCCAGGGTGCGCTGTGCGTTGCGGTAGTGGGTGCGCCGGCTCATGTCGTCGGTGGTCAGCAGCACCTGCCCGACGCGCCTGCCGTAGCGGGCGTACGACGCGGTGTAACGGGCCAGCAGCAGCCCCTGCCCGACGCTGGCCGCGGCCTGCTGCCGGGCCAGGTCGCGGGGCCGCCCGCCGAGGCCGAGCGGCGCCAGCCCGGCGGCGATGGCACCGGAGCTGACCAGCACGATCTCCCGTTCACCGTGCTTGGCGAGCGCGTCCACCAGCGCGTCGACCCGATCCGCGTCCAGCCCGCCGGCCGCGGTCGTCAGCGAGGACGACCCCACCTTCACGACGACCCTGCGGGCACCCGCCGCGGCTTCCCGACTCGCCCCTGCCACCTGTACCCCTGTGCTTTCCCGGCCCGCGGCCCGTCCGTACGGAACTGCGAATCTACGCCACCGCGCGCCGACCGGCCGCGCCGTCCCACGGTACGGACACCCCGCGGCCCCCGCCCGCCGGCCCGGTCCGTCGGGCCGCCGTTTGTACCGATCCCACAAACGAAAAGGATGACAAGGCCCGTTCCATGTATTTGACCCCGATTAGCGGCCCCTGCCGGGTGGAGAATTGTCTCCTGCCGCGTAGCGGCATACGGTCTGGGGTCAACTCCATACGAAACCCGGAACCACGCGGTTCACGGGAACATCCCCCCACGACGTTCCTGCCAGGAGTCAGCACCGTGCCCTTCGCCGGTATCGCCCCCCGCCGCGCCGTGCAGATCATGGCGCTGGCCGCGCTGCTCACTGCGTATTGCGCACTGCTCATCGGCGCACTCGTGCCGAACGTGCCGCTGCTCGTCGCCGCGGCGGCCGGCGGCCTCACCCTCGACCTCTACCTGCAGCACCGGCAGCCCGGGCTGCTCTCCCTGCTCAGCAGGGTCCGCTTCGACGTCATGGTCCGCCAGCTGCTGCGCGACATGCTCATCCTCTTCGGCCTGCTGCAGATCGACGGCATCGAGCCGCTGAAGGAGCAGTCGCCGCTGACCGTCATGCTGCTGGCGACGTACCTGCTGCACTTCGTCATCCAGGGCGTCACGATCATGATGCGCCGGGACCGCACCCTGCCGATCGTCACCCGCAACGTCGACGCCTCCGCGCTGGGCCTCACGCCCGCGCCCCCGCGGATCCTCGCCCGCCGCTCCGGCCACCGGCTGCTGTACCTCTCCGTGCCGGTGACGGCCGGGCTGCTCACCACCGCCGCCACCACGGACGCGGTGTGGGGCGTGCTGGGCCTCGCCGTCTCGCTGGCGCTGAGCGGCGGCGGCGCGCTGTATCTGGCGACCTGGCTGCTGCCCGGCAAGCGCACCCCCGACGACCAGCGGGTCCGCGAGTGGTTCGCGGACTGGCTCGCGGAGTACCGCCCGACCGTCGGCCTCTACTTCTCCGGCGGCGCCACGTCCGCGTACCAGGCCAACATGTGGGTCTCCACGCTGGCGGCCCTCGACGGCCGGCCGCTGATCGTGCTCCGCGAGCGCTTCATGGTGCAGAAGATCACCGCCACCGACGTGCCGATCGTCTGCCTGCCGAAGGTCGCCGACCTGATGCTGCTGGAGCACTCGACGCTGAAGATGCTGCTGCACCCGGCGAACTCCGGGAAGACCTCGCAGGTGCTGCGCATCCCCACCATCAAGCACGCCTTCACCAACCACGGCGAGAGCGACAAGCTGTCGAGCTGCAACCCGTACGCCAAGGCGTACGACGAGGTGTGGGTCGCCGGCCCCGCCGCCCGCGCCCGCTACCAGCTCGCCGACATCGGCGTCGACGACCGCGACGTCGTCGAGGTCGGCCGCCCCCAGCTCGCGCCGGTCCTGCCGTACTCCGGCCCGCCGCCCGCCGACGGCCCGACCACCGTGCTGTACGCGCCCACCTGGGAGGGCTGGGACGGCAACCCGGGCAACACCTCCGTGGTGCTGGCCGGCGAGAACATCGTCCGCCGGCTGCTCGCCGACCCCGGGGTGCGGCTGTTGTACAAGCCGCACCCGCTGACCGGCTCGGTCGACCCGCGCGCGGGCGCGGCCGACAAGCGGATGCAGGCCATGATCGCCGAGGCGAACGCCGCCATGGCCGCCGCGGCGGGCGAGGGCGGTGGCGACGGCGAGAGCGCGGGCGAGGGCGAGGGCGACGGCCGGGGCGCCGGGCGGCCCGGGCCCGAGGCCGCCGCGGAGCTGGCCCGGGTGCAGGCGGAGCTGGACGCGCTGGCCATCACGTCCTTCCGCAGCAGCGCCGACGAGGTCGAGCGCATGCTCGTCCAGTCCGCCCCCGAGGCCGGCCGGGCGGAGGCCGTGCAGGCCGCGACCGACGCCTGGGAGGAGGCGTACTGGGCCTCGCTGCCCGAGCGGGAGCACCAGGTCATCACCGACTCCCGCCCCGGCATCTACGCCTGCTTCAACGTCGCGGACGTGCTGATCAGCGATGTCTCCAGCGTCATCTCGGACTACCTGACCAGCGAGAAGCCGTACGCCGTCGCCAACACCAGCGGCCTGACCGAGGAAGCCTTCCGGGCCGAGTTCCCGACCGTAAGGGCCGGCACCGTTCTCGGGCCGCAGGCGGAGGAGATCCCCGACCTGCTCCGGGCCGTCCGCGACCCGGAGCACGACACCCTGGCGCAGGCCCGCACCGAGCTGAAGGAGCACCTGCTCGGGCCCTCGGACCCGCCGTCGCTGGTGCGCTTCAACGACGCCGCGGCGGCGCTGTGCGCCAAGGCGGACGCACGCGCGGCGCGTATGGAAGCGCGAGGGGAGTCCGATATCCCTTCACAGCGTCGGGACGCGGCCGAGGACAGGGAGCTGGAGCCGGACGAGCCGGCCGGCGTCTAGGCCGCGTCCCCCCAACGGAGCAGGTGCCGGACCGGGAGGAGACCGAGGACGAGGAGACGGCCGCGAACCCGGCGGCCCTCGACCCGGAGGCGGACCCGGATCTGGAGACGTGAACGGCGGCGGCCCGCGGGAGCACATCCCGCGGGCCGCCGCCGACGTCGCGCCCGGTCGGACGATCCGGGCCGGGCGATCAGGGTCGTCTGACCGGGCGCGCGATCAGGACCGCGTCACGCGAAGGGGTCGAAGTCCTCGTACTCCTCCTCCGCGCGCTCCGCCTCCCGCTCCCGGCGGCGCTGCGCGGCCGGCCGCGGGGCGTCGAAGCGGTGGTCCTCGCCGCGGCGGCCCAGCATCTCGGCGCCGGACGCCATGGCGGGCTCCCAGTCGAAGACGACGGCGTCCTCGCCGGTGCCGATGACGACGTCGTCGCCCGGCTTCGCCCCGGCCTTGCGCAGCCGGTCCTCCACGCCGAGCCGGTTCAGCCGGTCGCCGAGGTAGCCCACGGCCTCGTCGTTGCCGAAGTCGGTCTGGCGCACCCAGCGCTCCGGCTTCTCGCCGGTGATACGGAACAGCGCGCCGCCCCCGCCGCCGTCCTCGCGGACGACGGTGAAGCCGGTCTCGTCGACGGCCTGCGGACGGATGACGATCCGGGTCGACTCCTGCCGCGGCCGGGCCGCGCGCGCCGCGTCGACGAGGCCGGCGAGCCCGTACGACAGCTCCTTCAGGCCCGTACGCGCGACCGCCGAGACCTCGTACACCGTGAAGCCGCGCTCCTCCAGGTCCGGGCGCACCATCTCGGCCAGGTCCCGGCCGTCCGGGATGTCGATCTTGTTGAGGACCACCACGCGCGGCCGGTCCTCCAGGCCGCCGTACGCGCGCAGCTCCTCCTCGATGACGTCGAGGTCGCTGAGCGGGTCGCGGTCGGACTCCAGCGTCGCGGTGTCCAGGACGTGCACGAGCACCGCGCAGCGCTCGACGTGCCGCAGGAACGCCAGCCCCAGGCCGCGGCCCTCGCTGGCACCGGGGATGAGGCCGGGGACGTCGGCGACCGTGTACGTCACGGCGCCGGCGGTGACGACGCCGAGGTTGGGCACGAGCGTGGTGAAGGGATAGTCGGCGATCTTGGGCTTGGCCGCGGACAGAACGCTGATCAGGGACGACTTGCCGGCGCTGGGATAGCCGACGAGCGCCACGTCGGCGACGGTCTTCAGCTCCAGCACGACGTCCCGCGCGGCGCCCGGCTCGCCGAGCAGCGCGAAGCCGGGCGCCTTGCGGCGCTGCGAGGCGAGCGCCGCGTTGCCCAGGCCGCCGCGGCCGCCCTGGGCGGCGACGAAGGTGGTGCCGTGCCCGACGAGGTCGGCGAGCACCTCGCCGTCCCCGGTGCGCACGACCGTACCGTCCGGCACCGACAGGACGAGGTCCCTGCCGTCGGCGCCCGCGCGGTTGCCGCCCTCGCCCGGCCTGCCGTTGGTGGCCTTGCGGTGGGGGGTGTGGTGGTAGTCGATCAGGGTGGTGACGTTCTGGTCGACGGTGAGGATGACGTCCCCGCCGCGACCGCCGTTGCCGCCGTCGGGGCCGCCGAGGGGCCGGAACTTCTCGCGGTGCACGGAGGCGCAGCCGTGTCCCCCGTTGCCCGCGGCCACGTGCAGGGTGACGCGGTCCACGAAGGTGGTCATCGGTTGCTCCTTGGTACGGAGGGCAGAAAGCCTCTGTTAGTGTTCGGGCGATCACGCTGGGGAGCGATAGTCAAGCTTGCCGTGAGGCGTGTTCCGGCGGCCGGGCGGGTCGTTGCTGCGCGGGAAGGGCTCGGGTTACCGGGCCGGTGCACTGCGAACCGCAGCGCGTCGCTTCTTCGGTGGCGCGTTGGAATCCTCCGCGTCCGCGCGGGGGAGGACGTCAATCAAACGCGCCGAGGGCGGCCCTGCTCCTCCGCACTCGCCAGACGGAGGAGCGGCGGACCGCCCTCGGCGCTTCGCCTGCCCTTACTCGGCGGCCGGGACGATGTTCACGACCTTGCGGCCGCGGCTGGTGCCGAACTGCACCGAGCCGGGGATCAGCGCGAACAGCGTGTCGTCGCCGCCGCGGCCCACGCCCGCGCCCGGGTGGAACTTGGTGCCGCGCTGCCGGATGATGATCTCACCGGCGCCGACGGCCTGGCCGCCGAAGCGCTTGACGCCGAGCCGCTGGGCGTTGGAGTCGCGACCGTTCCGAGTGGACGATGCGCCCTTCTTGTGTGCCATCTCTCCTCAGTCCTTACTTCGCGGCCGGCGCCGGGATCTCGGTGATCTTCAGCGCGGTGTGCAGCTGGCGGTGACCGATCCGCTTGCGGTACCCGGTCTTGTTCTTGTACTTCAGGATGTCGATCTTGTCGCCCTTGTGGTGGTCCACGACCTCGGCCTGGACCTTCACGCCGTTCAGCACCCAGGGGTCGCTGGTCACGGTCTCGCCGTCGACGACGAGCAGAGCGGAGAGCTCGACGCTGTCGCCGACGCTCTTGCTGGACATCCGGTCAACCTCGATGACGTCGCCCACAGAAACCTTCTGCTGGCGGCCGCCGGTGCGCACGATCGCGTACACGCGCTACAGCTCTCTTTCTCAGTCGCGACGGGGACCCCTGATGCCAGCCGCCCGGGTGGGGCACATGGTGTCGAGCGGCCTCTCCCGGCGCTCACGAGGAGGTTCCGGGAGGGATGTGCTCAGGAGCCTGGCGTGCCTAGCAGACACGCCAGCGGTCAAGGTTACGGGCCCTCAGACCGCCTGGTCAAACCGGCCTGCCCGGCCCCCCGCCGCGCCGCGGGCGGCGGGGCGAGGGGCGTACGGGACGGCCCGGGCGGCGTCAGTCCTCCGTGGTCACGGAGACCGAGCGCGGGGAGTCCTGCTCCGCGGCGGCGGTCTTCTTGACCGCCTTCTTGACGGCCTTCTTGGCCGTTGTCTTGGCCGTTGTCTTGGTCGCCGTCTTGGCCGTCTTGGCCGTCTTCCCGGCCGTGGACTTGGCCGCCGTCTTGGGGGCGGTCTTGGCCGTGGACTTCTTGGCGGCGGTCTTCGCCGTCTTCTCGGCCGCGGCCTTCTTCGCCGTGGCCTTCTTGGCGGAGGCGCGCTTGGCGGCGGTCTTCTTACGGGCCCGGGGCTTGTCGTCGGCCTCGGCTTCGGCACCGGAAGCGGCCCCGGCGGCACCGGCGTCGAGCGCCTCCGCGGCGACCGGCTCGGGGGCCGGGGCGGGCTCCACGGCGTCCACCGACGCCGGTGCGACCGCCGGCTCCGGCTCTGCGGCCACGGCGGGCGCCGTCTCCGCCCCCGCGTCCGTACCGGCCGGCCCGGCGTCCACCGGTTCCGCCGCCTTCGGCGAGCCGCCCGGCGACATCGCCTTGCGGGTCACCCGCCGCCGCGCACGGGACGGCCGCGTCGTCTCCGCGGGCTCGCCGGCCTCCGGCCGCTCCGCCTCGACGGACTCGACGCCCGGCTCCTCCGCGGGGCCGCCGGCCGGCACGGCGGCGGCCTTGGCGTCCCCGCCCTCCCGGACGTCCCTGGCTTCCCTGGCCTCCTTGCCTTCCTTGGCTTCCTTCGCTTCCTTCGCTTCCTTGCCTTCCTTGCCCTTCTTCTTGCGCTTGCCGCCGCCCGACCCGGCCGCCGTGGCCTGGTCCATGTGCACGATCACGCCGCGCCCGCTGCAGTGCGCACACGGCTCGGAGAACGACTCCAGCAGGCCCTGCCCGACCCGCTTGCGGGTCATCTGCACCAGGCCCAGCGACGTCACCTCCGCCACCTGGTGCTTCGTACGGTCGCGGCCCAGGCACTCCAGCAGCCGGCGCAGCACCAGGTCCCGGTTGGACTCCAGCACCATGTCGATGAAGTCGATCACGATGATGCCGCCGAGGTCCCGCAGCCGCAGCTGCCGCACGATCTCCTCGGCCGCCTCCAGGTTGTTCCTGGTGACCGTCTCCTCCAGGTTGCCGCCCTGCCCGGTGAACTTGCCGGTGTTGACGTCGACCACGACCATCGCCTCGGTCCTGTCGATCACCAGCGAGCCGCCCGACGGCAGCCACACCTTGCGGTCCAGCGCCTTCATCAGCTGCTCGTCGATCCGGTACGTGGCGAAGACGTCCACGTCCGACGTCCACTTGGACAGCCGCTCGACGAGGTCCGGGGCCACGTGCGAGACGTAGCCGTGGATGGTGTCCCACGCCTTCGCGCCCTCGACGACGACCTTCGAGAAGTCCTCGTTGAAGATGTCGCGGACGACGCGGACGGTCATGTCCGGCTCGCCGTACAGCAGCGTGGGCGCGCTGCCGTTCTTCGCCTTCTTGCGGATGTCCTCCCACTGCTTCTGCAGCCGCTCCACGTCCCGGCGCAGCTCGTCCTCGCTGGCGCCCTCGGCGGCCGTACGGACGATGACGCCGGCGTCCTCGGGGACGATCTTCTTGAGGATCGTCTTCAGCCGGGCCCGCTCGGTGTCGGGCAGCTTCCGGCTGATGCCGGTCATCGAGCCCTCGGGCACGTACACGAGGTAGCGGCCGGGCAGCGAGACCTGGCTCGTCAGGCGGGCGCCCTTGTGGCCGATGGGGTCCTTGGTGACCTGGACGAGGACGGACTGGCCGGACTTCAGCGCGTGCTCGATGCGGCGGGGGCTGTGGGCGAGGCCGAGGGCCTCGAAGTTGACCTCGCCGGCGTAGAGGACGGCGTTGCGGCCCTTGCCGATGTCGACGAACGCGGCCTCCATGGAGGGCAGCACGTTCTGCACCTTGCCGAGGTAGACGTTGCCGACGTACGACGCCGACTGCTCCTTGTTGACGTAGTGCTCGACGAGGACGTTGTCCTCCAGCACGCCGATCTGCGTCCGGTCGCCCTGCTGGCGCACCACCATGACGCGCTCCACCGCCTCGCGGCGGGCCAGGAACTCGGCCTCGGTGATGATCGGCACCCGTCGGCGGCCCTGCTCGCGGCCCTCGCGGCGGCGCTGCTTCTTCGCCTCCAGGCGGGTGGAGCCCTTGATGGACTGCACCTCGTCGCCGACCTCGGCCTTGGCGCGCGGCTCGCGGACCTTGACGACGGTGCGCTCCGGGTCGTCGGCGGCCTCCTCGGAGCCGTCGGCGCCCTCGGTGCGGCGGCGCCGGCGGCGCCGCCGGCGGCTGCTGGTGCTGCTGCCGGCGGACGGGGCACCGCCCTTGCCGCGGTCGCCGCGGTCGCCGCCCTCGTCGGCTTCGGCCTCCTCGGCGTCCGCGTCGGCGGTCGCGGCGCGGGTGTCTTCGGCGCCGCCCTCGGCGGACTCGTCGCGGTCGCCGTCCTCGGCGCCCTCGCCGCGGCGCCGGCGGCGGCCGCCGCGGCGGCGGCGGCGCCGGCTGCGGTCCTCGCCGTCGTCCTGGTCCTCGGTGTCGCCGGTCTCGCCTTCGGCCGCGGCTTCGGCCCCGACCTCTGCCTCGGCCTCCGGCGCGGGTCCGGTCTCGTCGGCGAGGTCCTCGACCTCGTCGGCCTCGTCGTCCTCGTCGGGCCCCACGGCCGCCTCGGCGGCGGCGCGCTGCGGCGTCTGGAACGCGGGCTCGGTGAACACGGGCGCCTGGAACAGCGCGAGCGGCGCGGCCCCGAAGCCCGGCGCGGACTGCCCGGTGCGCTCGTCGGAGAACTCGCCCGCGGCGGGCGCCTCCTCGGCGGCGGCCGGTCCGGTGTCCGCGGCGGAGGCGGCGGTCTTGCGGGCCCGGCGGCGGGTACCGGCGGCGGGCTCGGCGGCGCCGTCGGCGGGGGCGGCCTGCTCGCCGGCGGCCTCGGCGCCGGTGGCGCCGGGTTCGGCGGCGGCGGCGCGGCGGGTCCGGCGGCGACCGGTACCGGAATCGGCGGGGGGCTCAGCGGCGGCCGGCTCGGCGGACGCGCTCGCCGCGTCGGCGGACGGCTCGCCCGCCGCCGCGGCGGCACGACGGGTCCGGCGGCGACCGGCGCCGGAGTCGGCGGACGACTCGACGGCGGCCTCGGTGGTGTCGGCGGCCGGGGCGGCGGGCTGCTCCTCGTCGGCGGCGCCCGCGGCGGGCTCGACGTGGGTGGGCTCGCCGGCGGGGGCCGTGACGCGGCGGGCCCGGCGACGCCGGGTGCCCGCGGCGGGCTCGGCGGCGGCCTCCGCACCGGCGGCGGGGGCGGCGGCCTCCGTCGCCTCCGCGTCCTCGGCGGTGGTCTTGCGGCGCCGTACGCGCCGGGTGCGCGGAGCCGTCTCCTCGTCGGGCGCCGGGGTCTCGGCGGGGGCGGCCGGGGCCGCCTCGCCGACGGGCTCGGCGGCGGCGGGCCGGGCGGCGGGCTCGGCGGCCGGTTCCACGGTCTCCGGGGTTCCCGCGCCGCGTACGACCCGGCGGCGCCTGCGGCCCTTCGGGGCGGCCTCGGCGTCCGGCTCCGGCCGGGGCTCCCCGGCGGGGCCGGTCACGGCCTCCGGCGCGGCCTCGGCGGCCGGCTGTGCGACGGGCTCCGGGGCCGGCTCGGCGGTCGGCTCCGGCGCCGCGGCCGGCGACGCCGGCTCGGTGCCGGGGGCCGGGGTGCCCGCCGTGCGGGTCACCCGGCGACGCCTGCGGCGGGTTCCGGACTCGGCGGAAGCGTCGGCGCCGTCGGCCTCTCGTTCGTTGTCGGCCACGGTCTGGGCTCCCTCGTCGGTGCTGTGGTGGTGGTCTGCGGTGGCGGCGGGCGGCCCGGTGTCCTGGGCCGCGGCGGGCTGCCGTACGGGCTCGGCGGCGGCCGCCTCCGCGGCGGCCGGGGCGGGAGCGGGGTCGGGCGCGGCGGGCTCGCCGGCCACGTACCCGGCGGGCTCGGCGGTCGTCTGCTCCGCGGTCGCCGGCTCGGGCTGCTCGCCCGCCGGCGCGGCGTCCGGGGCCGCCGGCTGCGGCGTCCCGGCGTCGCGCACGACCCGCCGCGGGCGCCTCGGCGGCGCCGCGCCCGGGCCGTCGCCGCCCCCGGCCTGCGCCTCGGCGGCAGCGTTCCCTGCCGCCTCTGCGTCTGCGCCTGCGTCTACGTCTGCGTCTGCGTCTGCGGACTCGTTCGTGAGCGCCGACACCGGATCTCCGGCGATCGGCTCCGTCTCTCTCTGCGGTACCTCCCCCGCCGCCGGGTACCGGCGGCGGAAGGGCAGGCGGTCACTGGGGGTGTCGAGTGGTCCGCCGGTGGCGGCTACGGCATCGCCGGTGCTGCCCGCGGAAGGCGACTGCGCTTCCGAGGGCTCAATCGGTTCGAGCATGCGGGCGGTTCTCCCGTCACGCCCCCGGGCGCCACCCCCCGTACGGCGGCGGCGCCCGTGCCGTGCACAGGGCCACCGCCCGGGACGTATGCGCCGCGCGAGGGCTCTTGTCTCGCTCGCCGGGCCCGCCTCCTCAGGCGGACCGGCGAAAGTCTGCTGGTCCATGCGCCTGCCGGGCCCGGGGTGGCTCCCTCGTCCACCGGCGGCGCTTCGACACCGTCCCTACCCGGTGCCGTCCCCTGCCGTGGGCGGGGTTCCGCTCGCGGCCTGCGGTGTGGCGGCGAGGGCCTTGGCATCGTCGCGGTCCGGCGCAAGCGGATCGGTCACCGTGCCGGTCTCCGCGTCGAGCGGCCCCTGCGCCAGCCTGGTCACCGCTGCCGGGACCGGCGGCGCCAGGTCAGCCGCGACTCGCAGGCCGGACAGGACGTCGTCGGGTCGTACGGCAGGTGTCAGGTGCCGCACTACCAGGCGCAGTATCGCACAAGGACCCGCCTGCGGCCTATCGCCCCCGCTCGGGAGCACGTCGAGCGCGGCCACCGCGCCGCGCGTGTCGAAGGTCCTCATCCCCTTCTTCGTCTGCCGTTCGACCTCGACTTCCGCCTCGGCGAGGAAGGCGCGGACCGCCTCCTCGGCCGTGGCGTGCGGCACGCCGTCGAGCCGCAGCTCCCACACCGACGCCGCCAGCCGGTCGGCGAGCCCGGGAGCGCGGGCCTCGACGGCGTCGACGACGTCGAGTCCGGCGGGCAGGGACGCGTCGAGCAGCGCGCGCAGCGGCTCCGGGTCGCGGGCCTCGGTGAGCGCGATCTCCAGGTACTCGGCCTCGCTCGCGGTGCCCGTAGGTGCGGCGTTCGCGTACGAGACCTTGGGGTGCGGGGTGAAGCCGGCGGAGTACGCCATGGGCACCTCGGCCCGGCGCAGCGCCCGCTCGAACGCGCGCTGGAAGTCGCGGTGGCTGTTGAACCGGAGGCGGCCGCGCTTGGTGTAGCGGAGTCGGATGCGCTGCACCGGCGGTGCGGGCGGCGGGCCTTCGGGCTGTCGCTTGCCCAGGGTCGTTCAGTCCTTCGTTCGTGAGCTTGTCCTGGCACCAGGGTACGTGTCCGCCTCTCCGGCGGATCCGCTCCGTCGGCCTCCCGGGCCGGGCCCGGCACTTCCGCGCGCCGCCGCGTGGGCCGTCCGGGTGGGCGGGGGCGGCGGTCAGCGGTGCCGGCCGCCCGGCGGCGGCTCGTGCTTGGCCAGGTCCACGATGGGCACCGGGGCGTCCACCGACAGCGCCTGCGCCAGCGGGTCGGGGGCGCGGAGCGCCGCGTCGGGGGCCGGTTCGCCGCGGCCGCCGAAGAGGGCCGCGCGCAGCTCCATGCGGGTGCGGCGGGCCGTGGCGCGGGCGGCGGCGACGGCGTCCCGCGCGGTGCGCCAGGCGTCGCGGACGGCGCGGCCCGCGGGGCGGGCGGTGGCGTTCCAGATCCAGCGGGTGCAGCGCCCGGCGGCGGTCCAGGCGGGGGCGAGGACGTGCCGCCAGAGGAGGGCGAGCGGCGCGAAGAGCGCGGAGAGCATCCGGCTCACGACGGTCACGAGCCCGCGGACCAGCCAGGCGACGCCCAGCGCGAGCGGCTTCAGGACGTACGCGTAGATCAGGGACGCCGGCGCCGCGACCAGCCACCGCCAGCCCCACGCCGCTCCCGCGCCCAGGGCCCGCAGCAGCCGCAGCGCACCCCGGCCGGCCGGCGCCAGCACGTGCCCGTACGCCCACGCCCCCGGCGCGGCGACGCCCCACCGCCACAGCCACGCCGCCCCCGCCGCCGTGCCGCGCGCCGCGGCGGCGACGCCGCGGCCGGCCCGGCGCAGCGTCCACACCGCGCCGTGCCCGACGGGCGTCAGCACCCGGCGGTACGTCCACGTCAGCGGCGCCACGACGCACGTGTACGCCAGCCACCTGCCGCCCGCGCCGGTGGCCCGCGCACCCGCGGCGGCGAGCCGCACCGCGGTGCGGCAGAGCCGGGTCACGGCGGTGCCGGCGGGGCGCAGGACGTAGCGGTGGGCGGCGGCCGCGGGGGCGGCGACCAGCACGCGCAGCGCCCGGCGCAGGCCGTGGCCGAAGGGGGTCAGGACGTGCGCGTACAGCCAGGAGGCCGGGGCCGCGACCAGCCACCGCCACCCCCACACCACGGGCGCGACGACGACCCACCGCAGCAGCCACGCCAGCGCCGTGCCCGCGGCCCGCAGCAGCCGCACCGCGCCCCGGCCCGCGGGCGCCAGCACCTGCCGGTACAGCCGTCGCGCGGGGTCGGCCAGCAGCCGCTCCCCCAGCCACGCCAGCACCCCGCCGAGCCCCTTCGCGGCGGCGACGAGCAGGTCCCACAGGGCCCGCACCGGCACCACGAGGACGAGCACCGCCCACCGGACCGGCGCCGCGAGACAGCCGCCGCCGTACCCGTCCGCCGCCGGGCCCCCGTGGTCCGTGAACCGGCCGCCGCCGTCCCGCCCCGCGCGCCGCTCCGCATCCCGCTCCCCGTCCCGCTCCGGACTCCGTTCCCACTCCTGGGCCACGGTCCTCATCCCCCTCGCCCGTACGGCGGCCCGGCCCCGTCCGGCCCGGACGGGCTCCCGGCGCCGCCGAAGCTACGCCTGCCCCGCCCCCGTGGGGACCCAGTACCGCAACTTCAGGCCCCGCCGGTCCTCGAAGACGCCGCCGTTGGCCTCGATGACCTTCCGCGACCCCGCGTTGTCGTGGTCGCAGGTCACCAGTACCTCCGCCAGCCCCAGGTTCCGGGCCACGGGCAGCGCGCCGCGCAGCATGGCGGTGGCGTGGCCGCACCGCCGGGCGGTCGGCCGCACGTCGTAACCGATATGCCCGCCCTGCTCGCGGAGCCAACCCGTGAGCGAGTGCCGGATGGCGATCCGGCCCAGATAGGTGTCCCCGTCCACGTACCAGAGCGTGGTGCAGTGCACCCGGCCCGGGCGGATCATCGGGATCGTCTCGTCGGCCTCGGCGCGCAGCCCCGCGACGTACGACGCGAAGACCGCGGGGTCGTGCCAGCGCCGGCGCCAGCGCCGGAGGTCCTGGCCGATGGACGTGTCGTCGCCGACCGCGCCCCTTCCCTCGGCCTCGAACTCCTTCATGGCGTCGGCGAAGGAGGCGCGAAATCGAACGTGGGGGGTGGTCAGTTGCGGCATCGGGCCATGCTTACGGGCCGTGCGGCGCCCCGGCAACCGGATAAGCGGAGGTCACAGCGTATTCACAAAACAGCCGGGGCGAATGCGCAGAGTGAGGCACACGGGAGAATTTCCGGGAATCGCTGGGTTTATGGAAGCATACCCGGGAAAGTGTCGTTTCTCACTGGTGGTGACCATGGGCCAGCACGCCTCCCGATACCCGACCCGTACGCACCGCGCCCTGCTGCGCGCCGGCCTCATCGCGGCGGCGGCCGGCTCCGCGCTCGCGGCCGGCGGAGCCGCCGGGGCGGCCGCGGCACCCGCGGACGACACCCCGGTCGGCGCGCTCGACCGGCTCGGCGAGCTGAACGTCGGCAAGGCCAACAAGATCGAGACCGACCAGATCGCGGCCGCCCTGGGCGGCGTCGCCCAGGGCCTGGACACGACCAGGCAGACGGCCCTCGGCCCGCTGACCGACATCCCGCTCAACCCGCTGGCCAAGACCGGCTCGGACCCGCTGGACAACGCGGTCAGCACGGCCCCCGGCGAGAACGGCACGCCGCTGAGCACGGCCGCGATCACCGGCCCGCTGGCCGAGGGCGCGTCGCTGTCGGGGCTGCCGGCGGTCGGCCCGTACGTGGGCCGCCTCGTCAGCTGAGCGCAGCCCTCCCGGCAGCACCGGGAAGACGGCCCGCGGATGCGCTCCGCGGGCCGTCTTCGTACGCCCTGGGCCGGGACCCGGGTACGGGTCCCGCGTACGCGCAAGGGCCCGGCCCGGGGCGAGCATGCGACTCGCCCCGGGCCGGGTACCGGGATTCCCCGTGTGGTACGGGACTCAGCCGGCGTTGTTGCCCGCGCCGTTGCCCGAGAGGATCGGGAAGTCCTCCAGCAGGTGGGACAGCGGGGCGTCGCCCTGGTCCGCGCTGGAGTTCTTGGCGCAGGTCTGGTTCTGGTTCTGGGCCAGGACCTCGTCCACGCCGACGTTGACCAGGTTGACGATCGGAACGAGCTGCTTCGCGTTCTTCGCGACCTGCGGCAGCGCGATGCAGGGCTCGTTGAGCGAGCCGTTGACCAGGCTCATGTTCGGGCTCATGTAGCCGCCGGTCTTGGTGTTGCCGTAGGCGATCTCCGAGCCGTTGCCGTTGGCGTACGGGCCGTCGCCACTGTCGTCGGCGGCCAGCGCCTGCGGGGCGGCCAGCGCCGAGGCGCCCACCAGGGTGGCGGCAACGGCCGCGGTCTTCAGGTACTTCCTCATGTTTCTCTTTTCCTTTTCCACCTGAGGGAACAACGATGCGGGCACGCTGTACAACTCCGCACCCCTTGAGTGAGTTATCCGGAATCGCCCGTTCGGACGATCGGATTGTGTCCGGAGCGAAACCGACCGCTCAGGAGCCGCCGCGCGGCTCCGCGCCGGCGGGCGCCAGGATCTGCGGTGGCAGGGCGCCCTGGATGACCTGGTGTGCCGTTGCGTCGACCGGCCGGGTCAGCTTGCGGACCACCGGCCCGTTGACCGGCAGGCTGTGCTGCACCAGTTCGGTCGCGGGCTGGTTGACCAGACCCTCCACGGCCTGTGCGGCCGCGGCGTCCAGACTCAGGTCCGGGCTGGTGAGTCCGGGATCGATGGCGCCCGCCGGGCCGGCAGTGCCCAGTGCCAGGGCGGCACCGCACACGACCACGGCAGACTTGACGTACTTCACTTGGCATCCTTTCCGCCACGGAGCCTTCGGAGCGTTTCCTTGCCGTCAGAGCGACGGCCGTTCTCCCGAAGCCCCACCTTCGTTATTCGAAACGAGGGCAGCGCGGTGACGACACGGCACGCGGAATAATCGCGTACAAGTCCCCCGTACGGAGCAATGGTGCGATTGTCGGCGGAATAGAGAAAGGCGTCCCGGGAATGCCATGAAATGCCGTCGGGCGGCGGGCACGGCAAAGCCCCGGACCGGTGTACCGGCCCGGGGCTGCGTTGACTTCTCGTCCACCCGTGCGGGTGGTCACGGCCGGTCCGCGGACCGGCCGGGCGTCAGGCGGCGTCCCCGCCCGCGGGACCGTTGACGACGCTCAGCGGCAGCAGCTTCCTGCCCGTCGGGCCGATCTGGATCTCGGTGTCGAGCTGAGGGCACACCCCGCAGTCGAAGCAGGGCGTCCAGCGGCAGTCCTCGACCTCCGTCTCGTCGAGGGCGTCCTGCCAGTCCTCCCAGAGCCAGTCCTTGTCCAGACCCGAGTCCAGGTGGTCCCAGGGCAGGACCTCCTCGTAGGAGCGCTCGCGCGTCGTGTACCAGTCGACGTCGACGCCGTGCGCCGGGAGCGCCTTGTCCGCGGCGCGCATCCAGCGCTCGTACGAGAAGAACTCGCGCCAGCCGTCGAAGCGGCCGCCGTCCTCGTAGACGGCGCGGATGACGTCGCCGACGCGGCGGTCGCCGCGGGAGAGGAGGCCCTCGACGATCCCGGGCCTGCCGTCGTGGTAGCGGAAGCCGATGGCGCGACCGTGGCGCTTGTCGGCGCGGATGCGGTCGCGCAGCTGCTCCAGCCGGGCGTCGGTGTCCTCGGCGGAGAGCTGCGGGGCCCACTGGAAGGGCGTGTGCGGCTTGGGCACGAAGCCGCCGATGGAGACGGTGCAGCGGATGTCGTTGGACCGCGCGACCTCGCGGCCCTTGGCGATGACCTTGGCGGCCATGTCCGCGATCTGCACCACGTCCTCGTCGGTCTCGGTCGGCAGCCCGCACATGAAGTAGAGCTTCACCTGCCGCCAGCCGTTGCCGTACGCGGTGGCGACCGTGCGGATCAGGTCCTCCTCCGAGACCATCTTGTTGATGACCTTGCGGATGCGCTCCGTGGCGCCCTCGGGGGCGAAGGTCAGGCCGGAGCGGCGGCCGTTGCGCGTCAGCTCGTTGGCCAGGTCGATGTTGAAGGCGTCGACCCGGGTGGAGGGCAGCGACAGGCCGACCTTGTCCTCCTCGTAGCGGTCGGCGAGGCCCTTGGCGACGTCGCCGATCTCACTGTGGTCGGCCGACGACAGCGACAGCAGGCCGACCTCCTCGAAGCCGGTGGCCTTCAGGCCCTTGTCGACCATCTCGCCGATGCCGGTGATGCTGCGCTCCCGCACCGGGCGGGTGATCATGCCGGCCTGGCAGA
The DNA here is from genome assembly GCA_000514715.1 of Streptomyces sp. CNH099. Taxonomy (GTDB): domain Bacteria; phylum Actinomycetota; class Actinomycetes; order Streptomycetales; family Streptomycetaceae; genus Streptomyces; species Streptomyces synnematoformans. Next base: position 212,583 of record AZWL01000007.1, read on the forward strand.
AGCGGCAGCCGCGGGTGCAGCCGCGGAAGATCTCCACGCTCATCCGCTCGTGCACGGTCTCCGCCAGCGGGACCAGCGGCTGCTTCGGGTACGGCCACTCGTCGAGGTCCATGACGGTGTGCTTGGCGACCCGCCACGGCACGCCGGAACGGTTCGGCACGACCCGGGCGATGCGGCCGTCGGGCAGGTACTCGACGTCGTAGAACGACGGGACGTACACCCCGCCGGTCTTCGCCAGCCGCAGCAGCAGCTCCGCGCGCCCGCCCGGGCGGCCCTCGGCCTTCCACGCCTTGACGATGTCGGTCATCGTCAGCACGGCCTGCTCGCCGTCGCCGATCACCGCGCAGTCCACGAAGTCCGCGATCGGCTCCGGGTTGAACGCGGCGTGGCCGCCGGCGACCACGATCGGGTCGTCGTCGCCGCGGTCGGCGGCGCGCAGCGGGATGCCGGCGAGGTCGAGGGCGGCGAGGAGGTTGGTGTAGCCCAGCTCGGTGGCGAAGGAGACGCCGAGGAGGTCGAAGGCGCGCACGGGGCGGTGGCTGTCCACGGTGAACTGCGGCACGCCGTGCGTGCGCATCAGCTCCTCCAGGTCCGGCCACACGCTGTACGTGCGCTCGGCGAGGGTGTCCGCGCGCTCGTTCAGCACCTCGTAGAGGATCATGACGCCCTGGTTGGGCAGGCCGACCTCGTACGCGTCCGGGTACATCAGCGCCCAGTGGACGTCGACCGCGTCCCAGTCCTTCACGGTGGAGTTCAGCTCACCGCCGACGTACTGGATCGGCTTCTGGACATGCGGCAGAAGGGCTTCCAGGCGGGGGAAGACGGACTCGACGGTGGATGCGGGCACGGCAGTCATCGGGAAGGCTGTCCTCGGCGGTCCTGTGATACGTACGCGGGTGACCATCCAGCGTAGCGCGCGCCCCGCCCGGGGCCCTCTTCGCGCTGCTCAGAGGTGCTTCTGCGACAGCCAGGGCAGCCGGTCGCGCAGCTCGGCCGCGCGGGCCTCCTCGCGCGCGTACAGCACGCCGTACGTGAACGAGGGCTCGCCCGCGCCCTGCGCCTGCTGCGCGATCTCGCGCAGCGCGGCCCGGGCCAGCACGCCGTCCTGGTAGTCGCCGAGCAGGTCCTGGACCTCCCGCATCAGCGAGGTGACGGTCTTCGCCTCCTTGCCGAGCACGGGGCGGGCCACCTCCGCGGCGTAGCGGGCCCGCTTGGCGGACTTGCGGGTCTCGTGGATGGCGGTGTCGCGGTCCGGGCCGGGGGCGAGGTCGAAGACCTGCTGCAGGGAGTCGGCGAAGCGCCGGTAGTCGCGGGCGAGGGCCTTGCGCAGCACGGGCTCCGCGGGGCGGACGGCGGCGGCGCGCAGCGGCGGGTCGGCGAGCAGCCCGTCGAGGGCGTCGAGGAGGGCGAGGTAGCGGCGGCCGTCGAGCACGGCGACGATACGGCGCCGGGAGCCGGTGCGGCGGGCGGTGGACCAGGTGCGCAGCCGGCCGCGTACGGGGCCGAGCACGAGCGGGCGCTCCAGCTCCACGAGGGCGGCGTGGATGCGTTCGGTGAGCACCTCGCGGTCGCGGTCGACGCCGAGTTCGGCGGCCAGCCAGCGCAGCTCGCCAGCGACGGGGTCGGTGCGGGTGCGGTCGAGGACGGCGCGGTAGCTGCGGAACGTGCTGCGCAGGCGGCGGCTGGCGACGCGCATCTGGTGGACGGCGTCCGGCTGGTCGAGGCGGACGGCGGGGTCCAGCTCGACCAGGGCGGTGACCTGGGCGCGGACGTAGTCGAGGACGACGTCGGCGGCGGGACGGGCGGCGGGCGCGGCGGCCTCCGGCGAGTCCGCGGGCTCGGGGCGGTTCTGGCCGGCGGGCTTCTTCTTGCCGCTCTTGCCGCTCTTGCCGCTCTTGCCGCCCTTGGCCTTTCCGCCGCCCTTGGCCTTTCCGCCGTCCTTGCTGTCCTTCCCGGCCTTGGTCTTCCCGCCGGCCTTGGCCTTCCCGCCGGCCCTGCCCTCCTTGCCGGCCTTGCCCCCCTTGGCCTTCTTCCCGGCCCCGGCCTTCCCGCCCGCCGTCTCCCGCGGCTCTTCCGTCTCCGCCAGCGCCCGCGCCAGCTTCGACGCCGCCGCCGACCGCCGCAGCCCGGCCCCTCCCCCGGTCAGCGCCGCCTCCACCGCGTCCAGCACCGCCGGGTCTCCCCCGGCGCCCAGCTCCACCTCCACCTCGGCCCAGGCCGCCGTCGCCCCCGTGTCCGGGCGCTCGGCCGTCACCCGGTCGACGGAGACCTCCGCGACCGGCTCGCCGTCCGCGCCGAGCAGTTGGTGGACGTCACGCTGCGAGCGGATGCGGACGACGGGCACCAGCTCGGCGTCGCGGACGCGGGAGCGGACCAGCGCCGCCAGGCGGCGCGGGACGCTCTCGCCGAGGGGGGCGCGGACCTCGTCGCGTACGCCGGGGGCCACCGGCAGCTTCAGGTGCCAGCCCGCGTCGTCGCCGCCCGTGCGGCGGCGCAGCGTGATGCCGTCGGCCGCCAGCCGACGGCCCGCGGTGTCGTAGTAGACGGCGTCGAGCCGGGCGGTGCCCTGGTCGATCACCGCCGTGACGCCGTCGACGCCCGTCAGGTCGGGCAGCGGGGGCAGTTCGGAGGCGCCCCCCTCGGCCTCGTACTTCCGCTCGATCTCGCGCACCGTGTCCACCATGAATCGAATTTAGCCGGGGGCGGGCGGTTGGTCAGCGGGGTACGCGGGCCCCGATCCCCGGAATGTGCCGGGTGGCGGGGGTTCCGGGGGTGCCCTAGCGTCGCGCCCAGAACCCCAAGGAGGTCGCCCATGGCCCAGCCGCGCACCATCCCCGTCATCAGCTACGCCGAGGACGTCGCGGAGGGCGTGACCGGCGTCGACGCCGGGCTGCTGGCACTGCGGGCGGCGGTCGGCGCGGTCATGGCGGGGCACGGGGCGCAGAAGCTGTTCGGCTGGTTCGGCGGCGCCGGGTTCGACCCGACGGCCGCGATGCTCTCCGCGGCCGGCTACCCCGCCGGGCGGGAGCTGACGTGGGTGCTGGGGCTGAGCGAGATCGTCGGCGGCGTCGCGCTCGCCGTCGGCTTCCTCACCCCGTTGGCGGCGGCCTCGGTGATCGGCGTGATGATCAACGCCGTGGCCGTCAAGTGGGGCTTCGACTGGCGCGGTCCGATCGCGGCGGCGGACCCGCGGGGCGTCGAGTACGAAGTCCTGCTCGGCGCCGCGGGCGTCGGGCTGGCGCTGACCGGGGCGGGCCGGGTCTCCGTGGACGGAGCGCTGGGGGCGCTGCGCGGGGGACGGGTCCTGTCGGGGGTGGCCGCGGTGGTGCTCGGGACGGCCGCCGCGGCGGCGGTGCTGCTCCTGCGCCGGCTGTGACGCCGGCCGGGGCCCAGGCGCCGTACCGCCACCGGAAGCCGTGCCGCCGCCGGAGGCCGTCAGGCCGCCGTACCGCCGCCGGGGCGCGTCCCTCAGGCCGACAGCGGCCGCTGCGCCTTGACGGACTGCAGCAGGCCCACCGCGATCCACACCGCGAACATCGACGAGCCGCCGTAGCTGACGAACGGCAGCGGCAGCCCCGCCACCGGCATGATGCCCAGCGTCATCCCGATGTTCTCGAACGCCTGGAACGCGAACCACGCCACCACGCCCGCCGCGACGATCGTGCCGTACAGGTCGCTGGCGCCGCGCGCGATCCGGCACGCCCGCCACAGCATGACGCCGATGAGCAGCAGGATGAGGCCCGCGCCGACGAAGCCCAGCTCCTCGCCGGCCACCGTGAAGATGAAGTCGGTCTGCTGCTCGGGCACGAACTGGCCCGTCGTCTGGCTGCCCTCGCCCAGCCCCTTGCCGGTCGCCCCGCCGGAGCCGATGGCGATCCGGGCCTGGTTGGTGTTGTAGCCGACGCCCGCCGGGTCGAGCGCCGGGTTGGCGAAGGCGGCGAAGCGGTTGACCTGGTACTCGTCGAGCATGCCGAGCGAGACCACCAGCGCCGCGCCGCTGACGCCGGCGAGCACCAGGCCCAGCACCCAGCGGTTGGACGCGCCGGAGGCCAGCAGCACGCCCAGCACGATCGCGGTCAGCACCATCGCCGAGCCGAGGTCCGGCATCAGCACGACGATCAGGATCGGCGCCGCGGCCATGCCGAGGGCCTGGACGACGGTGCGGTGGTCGGGGTACTGGCGGTCGCCCGCGTCGACCCGGGCGGCCAGGATCATCGCCATCCCCAGGATGATCGTGATCTTGGTGAACTCGGCCGGCTGGACGGTGAAGCCGCCGCCGAGGTCGAGCCAGGCGCGGGAGCCGTTGATGGTGGTGCCCAGCGGGCTGAGCACCGTGGCGACGAGCACCAGCGACAAGCCGTAAAGCACCGGCACCACGCCGCGCAGCGTGCGGTGGCCCACCCAGACGGTGGCGGCCATCAGCGCGATGCCGACGGTGGTGAAGATCGCGTGCCGCGTCACGAAGTAGTACGGGTCGCCGCCGGTGAGGTCGCTGCGGTTGCGGGTCGCGGACCAGACCAGCGCGGTGCCGACCGCGGACAGCGCGAGCCCGGAGATCATGAGCATCCAGTCGACCCGGCGCACCAGCGAGTCGCGCGCGGTCAGCCTGCCCCACGTGCCCAGCTCGGGCGTGAAGCGCCGGACGAAGTACCCGTCGCCGGCCGTCATGGCGCCTCGATCCTCCCGTCCGGTGAGATCTTCGGCAGCTTCTTCTGCGGCTTGGGCAGCAGCGCCTTCTTCGGGTCGATGCCGCCGTCCTCGGTGACGCCGTACAGCGCGTTGTAGACCGCGCGGACCGCGGGCGCGGAGGCGCCGGAGCCGGTGCCGCCCTGGGAGATGGTCATGACGATCGTGTACTCGTCGGTGTACGTCGCGAACCACGACGTCGTCTGCTTGCCGTAGACCTCGGCGGTGCCGGTCTTGGCGTGCATCGGGATCTTGTCCTGCGGCCAGCCGGTGAAGCGCCAGGCGGCGGTGCCGCGGGTGGCGACGCCCGCGAGCGCGTCGTCTATGGCGGCGTGCGTGGCCTTGTCCAACGGCAGCTTGCCGTGCGCCTTCGGCTCGATCATGTCGACCTTCTTGCCGTCGGCGCTGATGACGGCCTTGCCGATGGTCGGGTCGTAGAGCGTGCCGCCGTTGGCGATGGCGCCGTACATGGTGGCCATCTGTATCGGGGTGACGAGCGTGTCGCCCTGGCCGATGGAGTAGTTGACGGCGTCACCGGCGCGCATGCGCATGCCCTCCAGGCAGTTCTCGTACGCGATGCGCTCGGTGTAGTCGCCGTCCTGCTTGCCCTGCTTGCACCAGGCGTCCTTGTTGGCCTTCCAGTAGTCCTTCTTCCACTGCCGGTCGGGGACCCGGCCGGTGACCTCGTTCGGCAGGTCGATGCCGGTCTCCTCGCCGAGGCCGAACTGGTGGGCGGTCTTGTAGAACCAGTCGTCGGGCTTCTTCTTCGGCTTGTTGCCGCCGTCGTTCAGCCACTCCTGGTGCGCCAGCCGGTAGTAGACCGTGTCGCAGGAGACCTCCAGCGCCCGGCCGAGGTCGATGAGCCCGAAGCTCTGCGACTCGAAGTTCTTGAAGACCTGGCCGCCGATACTGTAGTCGCTGCTGCACTGGTAGTTGCCGTCGAAGTCGTAGCCGGCGTTGACCGCGGCGGTGGTCGTGACCGGCTTGAAGATCGAGCCGGGGGCGGACTGGCCCTGGGTCGCCCGGTTCAGCAGCGGATAGTTGGCCTTCTTGCCGGTCAGCTTCTTGTACGTGGCGGCGTCGATGCCGCCGACCCAGTCGTTCGGGTCGTACATCGGGTTGGACGCCATGGCGACGACGCGGCCGGTGTCGGCCTCCATCACCACCATCGCGCCGGAGTCCGCCTTGTAGTTCGTGCCGGTGTTGTCGTCGAACTCGGTGCGGGCCACCTTCATCGCCTTGGCCAGCTCCTTCTCGGCCAGCGCCTGCACCCGCGAGTCGATGCTCGTGACCAGGTTGGAGCCGGGCACACCCGGCTGCTTGTCGGCCTCCCCTATCACCCGGCCGAGCTTGTCGACGCGGTAGCTCGTCACGCCGGCCTGGCCGCGCAGCTCGGAGTCGTAGGAGCGTTCGAGGCCGGCGCGGCCGATCTGGTCGGTGCGCAGCAGCGGGTTGTCGCCGTCCTCGGCCTGCTCGATCTCCTCGTCGGTGACCGGGGAGAGGTAGCCGAGGACCTGGGCGGTGGCGGCGTCGTTCGGCGAGCCGTAGCGGCGGACCGCGCTGGGCTCCGCGGTGATGCCGGGGAACTCCTCCTTCTGCTCGCGGATCTGCAGCGCCTGGCGGGCCGTGGCCTCGTCGGTGATGGGGATGGGCTGGTACGGGGAGCCGTTCCAGCACGGCTTGGGGGTGTCGGCGTCGCAGAGCCGGACCCGCTCCATGACGGTCCGGGGCTTCATGCCGAGCACCCCGGCGAGCTTGGTGAGGACCGCCTCGCCGTCGTCGTCCATCTTCATCAGGTCGGTGCGGCTGGCGGAGACCACGAGGCGGGTCTCGTTGTCGGCGAGCGGCTCGCCGCGGGAGTCGAGGATGGAGCCGCGTACGGCGGGCTCGATGACCTGCTGGACGTGGTTGCCGGCGGCCTCCTCCTCGTACTGGTCGCCGTTGCGGATCTGCAGGTACCACAGCCGGCCGCCGAGGGTGAGCAGCAGGGAGAGCACGAGCACCTGGATGCCGACGAGCCGGACGGTGACCCGGGTCGACTTCCCGGTCTCCGGGATGTTGGTCACAGCCGCTTCACCCCTTTGATGCGGGTGGCCTTGGCGGATTTGGACTTGGGGCCGAACAGGTTGCCGCGCTGCCGGCCGATGCCGCCGCGGCCGTAGGAGCGGGCGCGCTTGACGGCGGCGCGGCTGGCGGTGCCGCCGGCCAGCCAGCGGTACGAGGAGTCGCCCGCGGCCGAGCCGCCGGTGGCGGTCTCGGCGGCCTCGGCGGTGGTGGCGCGGTCGGCCCTGCGGGCCAGCGCCATCACCAGCGGCACGGTGAACGGGGCGAGCAGCAGGTCGTAGATCGCGGCGGTGAAGACCAGGTTGCCCAGGCCCACGCCGCGCACCGAGCCCTCGCCGACGAGGGCGCCGACGCCCGCGTACAGCAGCGTGGAGCCGACGGCGGCGCAGCCGACGACCATCATCGGCCCCGCGGCGGTACGCACCTGGCCGGACTCGGGCTTGATGAGCCCGGCGAGGTAGCCGATGACGGCGAGCACGAGGGCGTAGCGGCCGACGGCGTGGTCGGCGGGCGGCGCGATGTCGGCGAGCAGGCCGGCGCTGAAGCCGACGAGGGCGCCGCCCACGTGGCCGTAGACCATGGCGAGGGCGAGGACGACGAGCAGCGTCAGGTCGGGCACGGCGCCGGGCAGGTGGAGCCGGGCGAGCACGGTGACCTGGAAGACGAGGGCGACCACCACCAGCAGGGTGGAGAGCAGGACGCGGTTCACGTGCCTCATGCGGTCAGTTCCCGTCCTCTCCGGCTGCGGGGTCCCCTCCGGCGGGGTCCGCGGGGTTCTCCACCGCCGGGTCCCCGGCACCGGCGTCCGCCCCGGCGCCCGCTCCCGCCGCGTCGCCCTCCGCGCCGGGGGTGACCGTGACCGTGACGGTGGGCGTCGGCGTCGCCTTGGGCGCGGGCGGCAGGACCTTGTCGCGCGGGTCGTCGCGGGGCGGCTGGACGACGACGCCGACGATGTCGAGCCGGGTGAACGAGGCGAACGGCTCGACGTACACGGTGCGGGTGACGTCGCCGACCGGCTCGACCGACGAGACGACCCCTATCGGCACGCCCGGCACGAACGGCCGGGAGCCGCTGGAGCCGAAGGTCACCAGCCGGTCCCCCTTCGCCACCTTCAGCTTGCCGTTGAGCAGTTCCACCTTCATGGGCCGGTCGCCCTGGCCGGTGGCGAAGCCCAGCTCGCTGGTCTTCTCCAGCCGGGTGCCGACGGTGAACTCCGGGTCGTTGGCGAGCAGCACGGTGGCGGTGGACGGGCCCACGGTGGTGACGCGGCCGACGAGGCCGTCGCCGTTGAGTACGGTCATGTCCCGCTCCAGGCCGTCGCGGGAGCCGGCGTCGATGGTCACGGTCCAGGACAGGCCCTGGGCCGCTCCTATGGCGATGACCTGGGCGCCCTTGATGCCGTACCGGCCGGCGCCGGCGGTCTTGAGGATCTTGTCCAGCTCCGCGGCGCGGGCGCGGTTGCGGTCGTCGCTGCCCAGCCGCTGCTTCAGCTCGGCGTTCTGCCGCTCCAGTTCGGCGATCCGGTCGTGCCTGTCCCCCGACTCGCGCACCGCCTCGATCGCGTTGCCCACCGGGTCGACCACCGTGGCGACGCCGTCCTCGACGGGGCCCAGGGCCGTCGCGGCCCCCCGCTTCGTGGCGTCCAGGGGAGAGTCGTCCCCGCCCCGGATGTCGACCGTGATCAGCGCGAACGAGATGGTGATGAGCAGCAGGAGCAGGACCCGGCTCTCTCGTGTGTCCCTCACGTGCTTCCGAACGGCCTTCCTGGGTGTCCCGGCGACGGGGTGCGGACTTGGGGCCTAGCGGCGGGGCTGCGCGTCCAGAACCTGCTGCAGCGCCTCGAACTCCTCGACGCACTTGCCGGAGCCGAGCGCGACGGAGTCGAGCGGTTCCTCGGCGAGGTGGATCGGCATCCCCGTCTCGTGCCGCAGCCGCTCGTCGAGGCCGGCCAGCAGCGCGCCGCCCCCGGTGAGCACGATGCCGCGGTCCATGATGTCGCCGGACAGCTCCGGCGGGCACTTGTCGAGCGTCGTCTTGACCGCGTCGACGATCGCGTTGAGCGGCTCCTCCATGGCCTTGCGCACCTCGGCGGAGGAGATCACGACGGTCTTGGGCAGCCCGCTGACCAGGTCACGGCCGCGGATCTCGGTGTGCTCGTCCCGGTCGGAGTCGTACGCCGAGCCGATGGTGATCTTGATCATCTCGGCGGTGCGCTCGCCGAGCAGGAGGCTGTACTCCTTCTTGATGTGCTGGATGATCGCGTTGTCCAGCTCGTCCCCGGCCACCCGGATGGACTGCGCGGTGACGATGCCGCCGAGGGAGATCACCGCGACCTCGGTGGTGCCGCCGCCGATGTCCACGACCATGTTCCCCGTCGCCTCGTGCACCGGGAGCCCCGAGCCGATGGCCGCGGCCATCGGCTCCTCGATGATGTGCACCTGACGGGCGCCCGCCTGGGTCGAGGCTTCGATGACCGCGCGGCGCTCGACCCCGGTGATGCCCGACGGCACGCAGACCACGACGCGCGGGCGGGCGAGGTACCGGCGCTTGTGGATCTTCAGGATGAAGTAGCGCAGCATCCGCTCGGTGATCTCGAAGTCGGCGATGACGCCGTCCTTCAGCGGGCGCACCGCGACGATGTTGCCCGGGGTGCGGCCGATCATCTTCTTCGCCTCGGCGCCGACCGCGAGAATCCCGCCGGTGTTGGTGTTGATGGCCACGACCGACGGCTCGTTCAGCACGATGCCCCGGCCTCTGACGTACACCAGCGTGTTGGCGGTCCCAAGGTCGACGGCCATGTCACGGCCGATGAAGCTCATGTTGTTCGCCATGGGATACGTCTGGCCTTCCAAGATGACGGCGGGCGGGGGTCGGGGCGGGGCGGCACACGCTACAGCCCGTGGGGGCCATCGTAGTCTCGGGAGGTCGTGGAGGCAGCGAGGGTGTCGCAGTCAATACCGCACCGTGTCGGTGGCGCTTTCCCCGTTTTCGCTTGCACATGCCAAGAGGCGACCGGGTGGTCCGGTCGCCTCTCCGGGATGCCGGGCCCGCAGCCGACCTGCGTGGACGTCAGGCCAGGTCGGGGAAGAACAGCTTCAGCTCGCGGGCGGCGGATTCCTCCGAGTCGGAGGCGTGCACCAGGTTCTCCCGGACGATGGTGCCGAAGTCGCCGCGGATGCTGCCGGGCGCGGCGGCGAGCGGGTCGGTGGGCCCGGCCAGCGCACGGACCCCCTCGATGACCCGCTCGCCCTCGACCACGAGCGCGACGACGGGTCCGGAGGCCATGAACTCGACCAGGGGCTCGTAGAACGGCCGGCCGACGTGCTCGGCGTAGTGCTGCTCCAGGACCGACCGGTCGAGGGTGCGCAGTTCGAGCGCGGCGATCGACCAGTCCGCCTTCCGCTCGATCCGGCCGATGATCTCGCCGACCAGCCCGCGGCGTACCGCGTCGGGCTTGAGGAGGACGAGCGTGCGCTGGCTCATGTACGGCTCCTGCGGTGCGTTGCTGACTCGGGGGAGTCCGACCTTACCGGGCTCCCGGCGGGCGCCCGCACGGGTCCCGGTCTCCGCCGCGCTACGCCGGGGCGCCGCCGGTCTCCTCGGCGGTCTCGGCTTTCTCGGCGGCGGCCCGTGCGGCCTTGGCCACGTCGACGATCCGCCCGTAGTGCACCGACGCCCACCACAGGCCGGCGAAGATCGCGCCCAGGAAGAACATCGACGGCACCACGAAGCCGGACGCGATCAGCGCGACCTGCAGCCCCCAGCCGACGTGCACGGCGCCGGGGCGGCCGAGCATGCCGCAGACCAGCACGCACAGCACCATGGCGGCGCCGCTGACCCCCCAGATCGTGCCGTCGGACAGGTCGGACTGGCGCATCGCGACGAGGCCCGTCAGGCCGATGACCATGATCTCGCCGATCAGCGTGCTCGCACAGAGCGTGCGCATGCTCGCCCCTCTACCTCGTTCCAGCGGTGGTGACGGAACGGCGGCCGGTACCGCCCGCCGGACCGGCGTACCCGTCCTCCTCCGTCAGGGTAGCGGCCGCCCCGGGGGCGCCGTCGAGCAGCACCGGCCCGCTACTGGGCGCCCAGCAGCAGCCGGGCCTCCCCGGCGGTGATGACGGAGCCCGTGACCAGCACGCCGGCGCCCGCGTACTCGTCCTCCTCCTCCGCCAGGGTGATGGCCGCCTCCAGGGCGTCGTCGAGCCGCGGCTCGACCTGTACCCGTTCGCTGCCGAAGACCTCGACGGCGATGGCGGCCAGCTCGTCCGGGTCCATCGCGCGGGTGGTCGAGTTCCGGGTGACGACGACCTCCGCGAAGATCGGCTCGAACGCCTCCAGCACGCCGCGCACGTCCTTCTCCTTGCTGGTGCCGACGACGCCGACGAGCCGGCTGAAGCCGAACGCCTCCCGCACGCCCGCCGCCGTGGCCTGCGCGCCGGCCGGGTTGTGGGCGGCGTCGAGGATGACGGTGGGCGAGGTCCGTACGACCTCCAGCCGGCCCGGCGAGGTGACGGTGGCGAACGCGCGCCGGACGGTGTCGGCGTCGAGGCTGCGGGCGTGCTCGGAGCCGACGCCGAAGAACGCCTCGACGGCCGCCAGCGCGACCGCGGCGTTGTGCGCCATGTGCTCGCCGTGCAGCGGCAGGAAGACCTCCGGGTACTCGCCGCCGAGGCCGCGCAGCGTCAGCAACTGCCCGCCGACCGCGACCTCCCGGCTCAGCACGCCGAACTCCATGCCCTCGCGGGCCACCGTCGCGTCCACCTCGACCGCCCGCTTCAGCAGCACCTGCGCGGCGTCGACGGGCTGCTGGGCCATGATCACGACGGTGCCCGGGCCGCCGCCCGCGGACGTCGCGGTCTTCTTCACGATCCCCGCCTTGTCCGCGGCGATGGCGCCGGGGGTGTCCCCGAGGAGCCGGCTGTGGTCCACGGCGATGGGGGTGACGACGGCGACGGCGGCGTCGATGACGTTCGTGCTGTCCCACGTGCCGCCGAGGCCGACCTCGACCACCGCCACGTCCACCGGGGCCTCGGCGAACGCCGCGAACGCCATCGCGGTGAGCATCTCGAAGAACGACAGCGGGTGCTCCTGCCGGGCGTCGACCAGCTCCGCGTACGGCTTCAGCTCCCGGTACGTCTCGACGAACCTCCCGGCGTCGATCGGCGCCCCGTCGATGCCGATCCGCTCCGTGATCGACTGCAGGTGCGGGCTGGTGAAGCGGCCCGTGCGCAGCTCGCACGCCACCAGCAGCGCCTCGATCATGCGGGCGGTGGAGGACTTCCCGTTCGTGCCCGTCAGATGGATCGACGGGTAGGCCCGCTGCGGCTCGCCAAGGATGTCGAGCAGGGCCTCGATGCGCTCAAGCGACGGGTCGATCCGCGTCTCCGGCCAGCGCGCCAGCAGCTCCGCCTCGGCCTCGCGCAGCGCGCGCGCCACCTCGGGGTCCTGCGGGGGCGCGGGCACGCCGTCCCCGGCGGGCGGACCCGCCTGGGTGCGCAGCGTGCGGCTGCCGGCCTCGATGACGGCCAGGTCGGGGTCGCGGTCGGTCTCGGTGCCGACGATCTCGTCGAAGGCTGCGTCCTCGGGGGTCTCGGGGGTCACGGGCCTGTCCGGGGTCTCCGGGCCGTCCGGGCTGCGGTCGGTCTCGTCCGGGTCGGGACCTGCGGGTTCTTCGCGGGCACTCACGATGCCAGTCTAGGGTCCGGCAACGACATGTCCCCGCCCGCGGGGGTCGCCGGCGGGCGAACCGCCGCGGCCGGGCCGGGCGGCGGGCCCGGCCCGGCCGTACCGGCTAGGGCTGCGGCAGCCGGTCCAGCTGGGCGCCGATGCGGACGATGTCCTCCTCGGCCTTCGCCAGCCGGGTACGGATCTTCGCCACGACCGGCTCCGGCGCCTTGGCGAGAAAGCCCTCGTTGCCGAGCTTGGCCTCCGCCTGCGCCTTCTCCTTCTCGGCCGCGGCCAGGTCCTTCGTCAGCCGCTTGCGCTCGGCGGCCACGTCGATGGCCCCGGACAGGTCCAGCGCGACGGTCGCCCCCGCCACCGGCAGCGACGCCGTGGCGGCGAACGAGTCGCCCTCGGGCTGCAGGCGCAGCAGCTGCCGCACGGCGGCCTCGTGCGCCTCCAGACCGGCGCCGGCCAGCTCCACCCGGGCGGGCACCCGCTGGCCCGGCTGCAGGCCCTGGTCGGCGCGGAAGCGGCGGACCTCGGTGACGACCTCCTGCAGCTGCACGATCTCCGCCTCCGCCGTCGCGTCCCGGAAGCCGGAGTCGGCGGGCCAGTCGGCGATCACGAGGGACTCGCGGCCCGTCAGCGTCGTCCACAGCGCCTCGGTGACGAACGGGACCACCGGGTGCAGCAGCCGCAGCGTGACGTCCAGGACCTCGCCGAGGACGCGGCGCGAGGCGTCGGCCGCGGGGCCGCCGGCCGCGAACGTCGTCTTGGACAGCTCCACGTACCAGTCGAAGACCTCGTCCCAGGCGAAGTGGAACAGCACGTCGGAGAGCTTCGCGAACTGGTAGTCGTCGTAGAGCGCGTCGACCTCGGCGACGACCGCGTTCAACCGGGAGAGGATCCACCGGTCCGTCGTGGCGAGCTCCCCGGCGGCGGGCAGCGGGCCCTCGACCGTGGCGCCGTTCATCAGCGCGAAGCGCGTGGCGTTCCAGACCTTGTTCGCGAAGTTGCGCGAGCCCTGCACCCAGTCCTCGCCGATCGGCACGTCGGTGCCGGGGTTGGCGCCGCGGGCGAGGGTGAAGCGGACGGCGTCGGAGCCGTACTTCTCCATCCACTCCAGCGGGTCCACCGCGTTCCCGAAGGACTTCGACATCTTCTTGCCGAACTGGTCGCGCACCATGCCGTGCAGCGCGATCGTACGGAACGGGATCTCGCCGTCCATCGCGTACAGCCCGAACATCATCATCCGGGCGACCCAGAAGAAGAGGATGTCGTAGCCCGTGACCAGGACCGAGTTCGGATAGAACTTCGCCAGGCTCTCGGTCTCCTCCGGCCAGCCCAGCGTGGAGAACGGCCACAGGCCGGACGAGAACCACGTGTCCAGCACGTCCGTGTCCTGCGTCCAGCCCTCGCCGCTCGGCGGTTCGTCGTCGGGGCCGACGCAGACCAGCTCGCCGTCCGGGCCGTGCCAGACGGGGATGCGGTGCCCCCACCACAGCTGGCGGGAGATGCACCAGTCGTTGAGGTTGTCGACCCAGCCGAAGTACCGGGACTCCATCTCCTTGGGGTGGATGGCGACCCGGCCGTCGCGCACCGCGTCGCCCGCGGCCTGCGCCAGCGGGCCGACCCGGACCCACCACTGCATGGACAGCCGCGGCTCGACGGTGGTCTTGCAGCGGGAGCAGTGCCCCACCGAGTGCACGTACGGGCGCTTCTCGGCCACGATCCGGCCGTCGGCGCGCAGCGCGGCGACGATCGCCGAGCGGGCCTCCAGCCGGTCCAGGCCCTGGAACGGGCCGTGGGCGGTGATCACGGCGTGCTCGTCCATGACCGTGAGCATCGGCAGGTCGTGCCGGCGGCCGATCTCGAAGTCGTTGGGGTCGTGCGCCGGGGTCACCTTCACGGCGCCGGAGCCGAACTCCGGGTCCACGTGCTCGTCGGCGACGACGGGGATGCGGCGGCCGGTGAGCGGCAGCACGATCTCCGTGCCGACGAGGTGGCGGTAGCGCTCGTCGTCCGGGTGGACCGCGACGGCGGTGTCGCCGAGCATCGTCTCCGCGCGCGTGGTGGCCACGACGATGGTGTTCTCGCCCTCGCCGTAGCGGATGGAGACCAGCTCGCCGTCGTCCTCCTGGTACTCCACCTCGATGTCGGAGATCGCGGTGAGACAGCGGGGGCACCAGTTGATGATGCGCTCGGCGCGGTAGATCAACTCGTCGTCGTACAGCCGCTTGAAGATGGTCTGGACGGCGCGCGACAGGCCCTCGTCCATGGTGAAGCGGTCCCGGCTCCAGTCGACGCCGTCGCCGAGACGGCGCATCTGGCCGGCGATCTGCCCGCCGGACTCCGCCTTCCACTTCCACACCCGCTCGACGAACGCCTCGCGGCCCAGATCGTGCCGCGACAGGCCCTCCTTGGCCAGCTCGCGCTCCACGACGTTCTGCGTGGCGATGCCGGCGTGGTCCATGCCGGGCTGCCACAGCGTCTCGTACCCCTGCATGCGCTTGCGGCGGGTGAGGGCGTCGATCAGCGTGTGCTCGAAGGCGTGGCCGAGATGGAGGCTGCCGGTGACGTTGGGCGGCGGGATGACGACCGTGTACGGCGGCTTGTCGCTCTTGGCGTCCGCCGTGAAGTAACCGCGCTCTACCCAGTCCTCGTACAGCGAGGTCTCCACCTCGCCGGGCGTGTACTGCGTGGGGAGTTCTGCTGCGCTGCTCTGCGGGTTCTTTGCGTCGGTCACGACGGTCAGTCTAGAGCCGCGTCACACCCTGCCGCGAACCGCTTGTGGACGACGTGCGTCCTTGTGGACAACCGCCTACCGGGCTGATCGGGGCCCGAGGCAGCGCTACGCGGCGCGATCCGACAGTATGGGCGGAGCAGTTTTAACTCACGGAGGGGACCGTAATGAGTCACAACCAGCCGCCGCCACCCGGACCCTACGGGGGTGGAGGGCAGCAGCCAGGCCCGTACGGGCAGCCCGGTCCCTACGGCCAGCCGCCGCAGCCCCCACAGCAGCCGGCGCAGTCGCCCTACGCCCAGCCCGCGCAGCCGGGCCAGCCGGGCCAGCCCGGCTACGGCTATCCGCAGCAGGGCGGCGACCAGGGTTACGGCCAGCAGCAGCCCGGCCCGTACGGCCAGCCCGGTGGGTACGGTCAGCAGCAGCCCGGTGGGTACGGACAGCAGCAGGCGGGGCCGTACGGGCAGCAGCCCGGGTACAACCAGGCCCCGCCTCCGCCGCCGCCGGGCGGCAACAAGAACAAGACCCTGTTCATCGTCCTCGCCGCCGTGGTCGCGGTCGCCCTGATAGCCGTGGGCGGGTTCTTCCTGCTCGGTGGCGACGACGACGATGACGGCAAGAAGGACGAGTCGAAGAACTCGCAGACCGACGGCGGCACCGACGGCGGCGACGACGGCGACAGCGGCGACGACGGCGAGGACCCGCCCGCCGACAGCGGCGAGAAGTACAAGCTGACCACTCCGCAGACGGTCGCCACCGAGTACCAGAAGGACGCGGCCTCCAGCTCCGGCAGCGACCTCTCGTCGAGCGACATGGACGAGCTGGAGTCGTTCGGGATCACCGACGCCGAGGACGTGGGCGCCAGCTACAAGGCGGGCGAGAGCCAGACCGCCAAGGTGCTGGAGTTCCAGGGCGTCTACGGCACGGTCGACGATCCCGAGGCGGCTCTGGACGGGTTCTACACCTACATGGCGAAGGAGGCCGCGGCCGACCCGTCCACCGGCGGCGGCGACAGCGCGCGGCTGGTCGGCAGCCCGGAGGACGTCGAGCCCGACGGGCTGGAGGAGGGCGCTTCGATGAAGTGCCAGTACGTCGAGTTCTCCACCGACGACCCGAGCGCGCCGGTCGACAGCTTCAAGTTCCCGACCTGCGCCTGGGCCGACTCCAGCACCATCGGCTTCGTCCTGGTGGGGGACCCGGCGCAGATCATCCTGGGCGGCGAGACGAGCATCGACGACGCCGCGAGCACCACCGCGGACGTCCGCAGCGACGTGCGGGTGCCGATCGGCTGAGCCGCACGCCGTACCGCACACGCGAAGGGGCCGCCCGGTGGGCGGCCCCTTTTCGTACCGTGCGCTGTCCGCGGCTCAGGCGCTCTCCTGGTGCCGCTGCTCCGGCTCGGCGGCGCGGGAGCGGGGCACCAGCGTCGGGTTGACGTTGGAGTGCACCGCCTCCTCCGTGATGACCACACGGGCCACGTCCTTGCGGGACGGCACCTCGTACATCACCGACTGCAGCACCTCCTCCATGATGGCGCGCAGCCCGCGCGCGCCGGTGCCGCGGAGGATGGCCTGGTCGGCGATGGCCTCCAGCGCCGGGCGGTCGAAGTCCAGCTCGACGCCGTCGAGTTCGAAGAGGCGCTGGTACTGCTTGACGAGCGCGTTCCTCGGCTCGACGAGGATCTTCAGCAGGGCGGCCCGGTCCAGGTTGTGCACGCTGGTGATGACCGGCAGCCGGCCGATGAACTCCGGGATCATGCCGTACTTCACCAGGTCCTCGGGCATGACCTCCTGGAACGGGTCCTCGTTCTCCAGCTCGCGCTTGGAGCGGATCGTGGCGCCGAAGCCGATGCCCTTGGCGCCCGCCCGGGACTCGATGAGCTTCTCCAGGCCGGCGAAGGCGCCGCCGACGATGAACAGCACGTTCGTGGTGTCGATCTGGATGAACTCCTGGTGCGGGTGCTTCCGGCCGCCCTGCGGCGGCACGGAGGCCGTCGTGCCCTCCAGGATCTTCAGCAGCGCCTGCTGCACGCCTTCGCCGGAGACGTCACGGGTGATCGACGGGTTCTCACTCTTCCGTGCGACCTTGTCGATCTCGTCGATGTAGATGATGCCGGTCTCGGCCTTCTTGACGTCGTAGTCGGCGGCCTGGATCAGCTTCAGCAGGATGTTCTCGACGTCCTCGCCCACGTACCCCGCCTCGGTGAGGGCGGTGGCGTCGGCGATGGCGAAGGGGACGTTGAGCATCCGGGCCAGGGTCTGCGCCAGCAGCGTCTTGCCGGAACCGGTGGGGCCGAGCAGCAGGATGTTGGACTTCGACAGCTCGATGCCGTCCTCGCGGTTCTGCGCCGCGGTGCCGTTCTCGCCGGCCTGCACCCGCTTGTAGTGGTTGTAGACGGCGACGGACAGCGCCTTCTTGGCGGCCTCCTGGCCGACGACGTAGCCCTCAAGGAACTCGTAGATCTCGCGTGGCTTGGGCAGTTCCTCCCAGCGCACCTCGGAGCTCTCGGCCAGCTCCTCTTCGATGATCTCGTTGCAGAGGTCGATGCACTCGTCGCAGATGTAGACGCCGGGTCCTGCGATGAGCTTCTTGACCTGCTTCTGGCTCTTGCCGCAGAACGAGCATTTCAGCAGATCGCCGCCGTCACCGATGCGTGCCACGAGGTGCTTCCCCTTCGCCTGGGATCCGCTCTTGGGGGGCGGAACCTGGTTGCGTATCGACGGTACCTTGCCCGGAGCCCCGAGCGGTCCCCTTGGGCCCAACTCACTGGTTCGCTTCCCAGGGGACCGCTCCACGGGCGGCCCTGTCCAGAGGACGAGGGCCCGGACGAATGGTCCGGCGCCGCGGAAACGGAGCCGGGAACCGGCCGCGAGCCGTCAGCCGCCGATACCGGCGGACATCTTGCGGGTGGAGACGATCTGGTCGATCAGCCCGTACTCCAGCGACTCCTCGGCGGTGAGGATCTTGTCCCGCTCGATGTCGTCCTTGATCTTCTCGATCGGCGTCGTCGAGTGCTTGGCCAGCATCTCCTCCAGCTGGTTACGCATCCGGAAGATCTCCTTCGCGGCGATCTCCAGGTCGGAGACCTGACCGCGGCCGGTCTCGGTGTAGGGCTGGTGGATCAGGATGCGGGCGTTCGGCAGGGCCATGCGCTTGCCCTCGGTGCCGGCGGCCAGCAGCACGGCGGCGGCCGAGGCGGCCTGGCCCATGCAGACGGTCTGGATGTCCGGCTTGACGAACTGCATCGTGTCGTAGATGGCGGTGAGCGCCGTGAAGGAGCCGCCGGGGCTGTTGATGTAGACCGAGATGTCCCGGTCGGGGTCCATCGACTCCAGGCACAGCAGCTGGGCCATCACGTCGTTGGCCGAGGCGTCGTCGATCTGCACGCCGAGGAAGATGACCCGCTCCTCGAAGAGCTTCGCGTACGGGTCGTACTCGCGGATGCCCTGCGAGGTGCGCTCGACGAAGCGCGGGATGACGTAGCGGGACTCGGCGCCCAGCGAACGACGGGCGTCGGCGGCCTCGTCGGCCAAGCGGTCGTAGAGGCCGCTTCCGGGGAAGTTCTGCATCGTGGTGTTCCGTCCTGGTGGCAGTGCGGCTGTGAAGGTCTGCGCGGGCTACGTGGCTGCGGGCGAGCCGGGGCGGGGGCGCCGGGGCCGGGGCCTCAGGCGCCGGTGCCGCCGCCGCCCGGGATGCCCGTGGCCGACGGCATGACCTCGTCGATCAGGCCGTACTCCTTGGCCTCCTCGGCGGAGAACCAGCGGTCGCGGTCGGAGTCGTGGATGACCTGCTCGACGCTCTGGCCGGTGTGCAGGGCGGTCAGCTCCGCCATCTTCTTCTTCGTGCGGATCAGCTGCTCGGCGTGGATCTTGATGTCCGTCGCCGAGCCGGCCAGGCCGGCGGACGGCTGGTGGATCAGGATCTCGGCGTTCGGCAGCGCGAAGCGCTTGCCGGGGGTGCCGGCACTGAGCAGGAACTGGCCCATGGAGGCCGCGAGGCCCAGGGCGATGGTGACGATGTCGTTCTTGATGAACTGCATCGTGTCGTAGATCGCCATGCCGGCGGTCACGGAGCCGCCGGGGCTGTTGACGTAGAGGTTGATGTCCTTGTCCGGGTCGGCGGCGAGGAGGAGCAGCTGCGCCGTGATCTTGTTGGCGATGTCGTCGTCGACCGGCTGGCCCAGGAAGATGATGCGCTCGTTGAGCAGCCGGTTGTAGACCTGGTCGCCAAGGCCGCCGAAGGACGGCTCGCCCGGCCCGGTAAGCATCGGGTTCGTCACGTGTCCACCTGCTCACTCTGCGACGGCCGCCAGAGGCCGTCTGACTGTACGTTCCTGACTTGCCTGACTTGCTTATGGACCCTAACGCGCAGGTAGGCGGGCGCCATCCCGGTTCTGGAACTGTTCGCTGTGAGCGCAGGCCCTGCGGGCGGCGCGGCGGGGTACACCGGTACGGGGCCGGCCGGGTCCGTCGGGCGGTCGGCGACGGGGAGCGGCACCCTACGCAGGCGGCGGGTGCCGGGGCGGCACGCCTCCCGCGAACGCCGCCGGGCCCCGCCGCCGTGCGGCGGGGCCCGGCGGGGTGCTCACCCGGGCTCAGGCGCCGGTCGTCTCGGACGGCTTCACGTCGTCGCCGTCCGCCCCGGCCGTCCCGTCCGCCGTCTCCGTGGCGGAAGGCGTCTCCGCGGAAGGCGTCACCGTCTCGGCCGTCTCGTCCTCCTCCGACAGGTCGACCGCCTCGCCGTTCGTGTCCGTGATCGTCGCGGCCTCGACCACCACCGCCAGCGCCTTGCCGCGGGCGACCTCGCCGACCAGCACCGGCACCTGGCCGCCCTCGACCACGGCCTGCGCGAACTGGTCCGGGCTCATACCCGACGACTGTGCACGGCGCATCAGGTGCTCGGTCAGCTCCTCCTGCCCGACGTTCACCTGCTCCTTGCCGACCAGCTCGTCGAGGACGAACTGCGTGCGGATACCGCGCTCCGCCTGCTCCTTCAGCTCCGCGTCGTGCTCCTCGGCGGTCTTCTCCTGCAGCTTCAGGTAGCCCTCCAGGTCCATCCCCATCTGGGCCAGCTGGTGGTTCTCCAGGTTGTGCTTGCGGGTGGAGATCTCCTCCTCCAGCAGCTTCTCCGGCACCGGGATCTCCACCAGGCCGAGCAGCTCGTCCAGCACCTTCTCCTGGGCCTGCTGCGCCTGGTCGTAGCGCTTCATCTGCTCCAGCCGCTTCCGGCTGTCCGCCCGCATCTCCTCCAGCGTGTCGAACTCGCTGGCCATCTGGGCGAAGTCGTCGTCCAGCTCGGGCAGCTCGCGCTCGGCGACCTGCGTGACCTCGACCTTGACCTCCGCCTCGCGGCCGGCCGCGGAGCCGCCCTTCAGCTCGGAGGAGAACGTCGCGGAGCCGCCGGCCTCCAGGCCGGTGACGGCCTCGTCGATGCCGTCCAGCAGCTCGCCGGAGCCGATGGTGTACGACACGCCGCTGGCGACGCCGTCTTCCAGCACCTCGCCGTCGACGCTGGCCTCCAGGTCGATCGTGACGACGTCGCCCTCCGCCGCGGCCCGCTCGACCGGCGTGGTGGAGGCGAAGCGCTCGCGCAGCTGCTCGACCGACTTGTCGACGTCCTCCTCGGGCACCTCGATGGCGTCGACCTCGACGCTGATGCCGGAGTAGTCCGGGATCTCGAACTCGGGACGGATGTCCACCTCGGCGGTGAAGGTCAGGGTCTCGTTGTCCTTCAGCTCGGTGATGTCGACCTCGGGCCGGCCCAGCGGCTTGAGGTCGCCCTCGTTGACGGCGTCCTCGTAGAGCTTCGGCAGCGCCTCGTTGACGGCCTCCTCCAGGACGGCGCCGCGACCGAACCGCTGGTCGATGATGCGGGCCGGGATCTTGCCCTTGCGGAAGCCCGGCACGGTGACCTGCTGGTTGATCTTCTTGTACGCCGCGTCGAGGCTGGGCTTGAGCTCCTCGAAGGGCACCTCGACAGTGAGCCGAACCCGGGTCGGGTTCAGGGTCTCCACGGCGCTCTTCACGGTCGGTCTCCTTGGGATGGCGTCTGGGAAGTGCGGTACTTCTTCTGGACTTCTTGTGGCTGCGTCCGGGCTTCGGCCGAAGCTGGGGAGCGGCCCGGGTCCAGGCACGCAGGAACGCAGCTTGCATAGTACCGGTGCCGGGCCCACTCCCCATAAAGGGACCTTCGCGCCGAAGGGCCCCGCCGCGGTCGGGGTGGCCGGATTCGAACCGACGACCTTCCGCTCCCAAAGCGGACGCGCTACCAAGCTGCGCCACACCCCGCTGGTGCGAGCAGTAGGGTACATGGCTGCGCAGCCCCGCCGCCGCGGATTACGTCCCTGGTGACGCCGCACGCGCGCGGTACCCGGCCCGCGCCGGGCGCACGGCCGTGACGCGCGCGCGGCCGCACCGCCGCGCGCCCCCGGGGAAGCCGCGTGCGGGACGGGGGCACAGCGGCTACGATGCAGGGCGTGCCGCACGCAGGAGCGGCGTCTGCGGGTGTAGCTCAATGGTAGAGCTCCAGCCTTCCAAGCTGGCTACGCGGGTTCGATTCCCGTCACCCGCTCGGTAGGAGGCGGCCGGGACCCGGCCCGCGCCGCGTCGGCCGCGACGGGCACGGATCAGGGCCCCGGCCTTCGCCGTGGGTGCCGGCAGGGTGCGCCCTGTGCGCCGGCCGGGGCGCCGCCGCGAGCGGCGGTCAGGTGCCGATCTCGCTGATGCTCTCCGTGATCTCGTCCAGTGCGTCGTTGATGTCCGGAGCGGCGCTGCTGGACGCCAGGAAGAAGCCGAAGAGCACGGCGACGAGCGCCGGACCGATCTTGACCGAGCCGCCGCGGATCAGCACGACCAGGATGATCCCCATCAGCAGCACCATGGACAGTGAGATAGCCACGCCCTGATCACCCCACAGGTTCTTGTTCACCCACCCAGGGCACCCGCCGCCCGCACACCCCGGTGGGTCCATCGTGCCACCAAGAGACGTGCGGCGGTGCGTGGGATGCCCAACTGGCTGATATCTCGCGCCCCTTACACCGATGTGCGCCCGCAGCGCACGTGGGGCGCCGCACGCGGACGACGGTGCCGCCGCCGCGCCGGTGACGCGCCCATGCGGTCCATCCCCGGCGGCGGGCCGCGGGAAACCGGTACCGATTCCGGAATTCCGCGATCCGGCGACCCGGATATCCGCAATGCGCGGCGCACATACCGGCGTTCCGGCCCGCCTCCCGATTCCCCTTTCAAACCTCGTCCGGGTGAATCGAAACCGGCCGAAAGAAGACCGGGCGACACTCCGGCGCTTCGCCCACTTTTGTCCCGTACATTCAGGACAAACCTGGCATACGATGATGGTCGCCGACGACCCCGCAGGTGCCCCGTGGCCATGAAATTCCCGACGCCGACCACGAATTTACGGGCCGGACACCCGGCCGCTATCGTGCCGACGATGTACCGATCCCCCCACGATCCCAGCCCCCCGGCGCGCTTCCGGGTTCCGCCGCCCGACCCGTTCCGGGAGGTGCCGTGACCTCCCGGCCGCAGCCCGCGGCCCGTCCGTCCGGCGGCTCCGGTGGGCCGAAGACCCGCGACCCCTTCTTCGACAACGCGAAGTATCTGGCCATCGTGCTGGTCGGACTCGGCCACGCCTGGGAGCCGCTGCGCGACGACAGCCGCGCCGCATCCGCGCTCTACATGCTCGTCTACTCCTTCCACATGCCGGCGTTCATCCTCATCTCCGGCTACATGTCACGCTCGTTCGACCTCGGCCGCCCCGGGCGGGTGCAGCGGGTCGTCACCGGCGTGCTCGTGCCGTACGTGATCTTCGAGACCGCGTACACGTTCTTCTACCGCTGGGCGGGCGACGTCCCCGACTACCGCATCAGCATCCTCGACCCGTGGTACCTGACGTGGTTCCTCATCGCGCTGTTCGTCTGGCGGATGACGATGCCGCTGTGGCGGGCGGTGCGCTGGCCCGTCCCGCTGGCGCTGCTCATCGCCACCGCCGCGTCGATGAGCGACACCGTCGGCAACGACCTCGACCTGCAGCGGGTACTGCAGTTCATGCCCTTCTTCGTGCTCGGCCTGATGCTCAGGCCCGAGCACTTCCACCTGGTGCGCCGCCGCGAGGTGCGGCTGCTGTCGGTGCCGGCCGGGCTGACGGCGGCGGCGGTCGCCTACTGGGCCGTGCCGCGGATGAACCCCGGCTGGTTCTACCACCGCGACTCCGCGCAGGAGTTGGGCGCGCCCCTGTGGGCCGGGCCCGCGATGACGTTCGGCATGTTCGGCTGCGCGCTGGTGCTCACGGCGTGCTTCCTGGCCTGGGTGCCGCGGCGCACGATGTGGTTCACGGTGCTGGGCGCGGGCACCCTGTACGGCTACCTGCTGCACGGGTTCCTCGCCAAGGGCTCGCGGTTCTGGGGCTGGTACGACAACGACTTCGCGCACACGCCGCTCGGCGCCCTCGCCGTGACGGCCGTCGCCGCCGCGGTGATCACGGTGCTGTGCACGCCCCCGGTGCGGCGGATGTTCCGGTGGGCCATGGAGCCGAGGATGGACTGGCTGTTCCGGCCGGACCCCGACGACCGCCGCGGCGGCTCGCCGCGGTCCCGGCGGCCGGCGGCGGAGGAGCACGCTCCGGAGCAGCCGCGGGCGACCGCCACCCGCTGAGGCGCGGCGCGGCGTACGGCCCGGGCCGGTCCCGCACCGAGGCGGCCGGCCCGGGCCGCGCGTCACCCCGCCCGGGGGCGCGGACCGCCCCGCGGCCTCACTCCCGGCAGATCAGCAGCAGCGCCCGGTCGTCCTTGACGTCCTTCGCGACCTTCTCGATCAGATGCCACGCCGCGCCCCGGAACGTACGCGACGCGTAGTGGTCGGCCTCGCCTATCAGCCGGTCCATGCCCTCGGTCAGGTCCCGGTCCGGCGCCTCGACCAGGCCGTCCGAGAACAGCATCAGCACGTCACCGCGCCGCAGCGTCCCCTTCAGCGGGTCGAACTGCGCGCCCTCCACGACGCCGAGCAGCGGCCCGTCCGCGCCCTTCTCCTCCCAGCGCCCGGTGCCGGCGCTGAGCTGCACGCCGGGCACGTGCCCGGCCGAGAACAGCTCGTAGTCCCCGGACTCCAGGTCCAGCACCAGGTGCACGGAGGTGGCGAAGCCCTCCTCCCACTCCTGGCGCAGCAGATAGCCGTTGGCGGCGGGCAGGAAGTCGTGCGGCGGCAGCGAGCCGAGCAGCCCGCCGAAGGCGCCGGACAGCAGCAACGCCCGGGACCCGGCCGACATGCCCTTGCCGGAGACGTCGGTGAGCACGGCCTCCAGGATGTGGCCGCCGTGGGTGCGGGTGGCGACGACGAAGTCGCCAGAGAAGGACTGGCCGCCCGCCGGGCGCAGCGACATCTCGGCGTGCCAGCCGCGCGGCAGCCGCGGCAGCTTGCTCTGCACCCGGATCCGCTCGCGCAGGTCGAACAGCATCGTGCCGCCGCGCCGCCAGGGCACGCCGACGCGGCTGCGGAACTGCGCGACGGTCAGCCCGGTCAGGCCGACGGAGGCGATGACGAGCACGTCGCCCGGCGTCACCCGGGCCGGTCCGTCGGCGTACGGGCCGAGGAGCATCGCCTCGACGATGAGCGCGGTGGCGGACGCGGCGTACAGCGCGAGGAGGCTGGCGGGCCGCAGCACCAGGCCGCCGACGAAGATCGGCAGCACCAGCGCGGCCGGCGAGATCCAGGCGGGCGCGAGGACCGTGCCGGCGGCGAGGACCGGGATCGTCAGCAGCAGGACGCCCAGCGCGAGCCAGTCGGTGCCCTCGCCGCGGAAGTAGTCGACGCCCGCCCTGCGCACACCGACCCGGGCCCGGTGCAGCGCCTTGTGCCACCGGGCCGCTTGCGAGGCGGAACCCGCACCTCCGGCCATGCCCCGGGACCCTATCCACCCGCCGCGCCGGGCGTCGATTCACGGCGTGCCGACCGCACCCTTCGGGCGGCACTGCCGGAATCGTATGCGAATCCGCGGCGTTTGGAACGAAGGTGCGCGTGCATAGCCGCAGTTGGGACGAGGGTCACGTGGGCTGGCACGTGGGGCACCAGAAGAGGTTGCGCGCGGCGAGCACGGCGGTGCGCACCTCGGTGCCGCAGAGGTGGCAGAGCTGCCCGGCGCGGCGGTAGACGTAGACCTCGCTGCCGTGCCTGTCGACACGCGGCGGGCGGCCCATCGCCTCCGGCAGGTGCTCGGGCCGTACGGTGTCGATGCGCCCGGTGCGCACGCCCTCGCGCATCAGCACCGCCAGGTCCGCCCAGACCGCCTCCCAGGCGGCGCGGCCGAGGTCGCGGCCCGCGCGGTACGGGTCGATGCCGTGCCGGAAGAGGACCTCGGTGCGGTAGATGTTGCCGACGCCGGAGATCACCCGCTGGTCCATGAGCAGCGTGGCGACGGGCGCCCGGCTGCGCGATATCCGCGCCCACGCCGCCTCGCCGTCGTCGCCGGCGCGCAGCGGGTCGTCGCCGAGCCGGGCGTGCACGGCGTCCTTCTCCTCCTCGGTGACCAGCTCGCACGCCGACGGGCCGCGCAGGTCGGCGTAGCCGGCGCCGGTGGCCAGCCGCAACCGGACGGCGCCGACGGGCGCGGGCGCGGGCCCGTCGCCGAAGCCGACCTTGCCGTAGATGCCGAGGTGGACGTGGAGGTGGCCGACCGGGCCGAAGCCGAGGAACAGGTGCTTGCCGTGGGCGTCCGTGCCGGTGAGCCGGCAGCCGTCGATCAGCGCGGCGCCGTCGGCGAACTTGCCCTGCGGGCTGGCCGCGCGGACCACCCGGCCGCCGAAGCGCACGCCGTACTCGACGGCGAGCCGGTGGATGGTGTGCCCCTCAGGCATACGTCCCGTCCTCGCTACGGCTGCGGGTGGTGTGCCGGCACGTCGGGGAGCGTGCCGCTGCGCTCGTACGCGCTCAGCATGTCGATGCGCCGCCGGTGGCGCTCCTCGCCGGCGTACGGGGTGGCGAGGAAGACCTCGACGAAGCTGGTGGCCTCGTCGCGCGTGTGCATCCGGGCGCCGACGCCGAGGACGTTGGCGTCGTTGTGCTCCCGCGCCAGCCGCGCCGTCTCCTCGCTCCACGCCAGCGCCGCCCGCACGCCCGCCACCTTGTTGGCGGCGATCTGCTCGCCGTTGCCGGAGCCGCCGATGACGACGCCGAGGCTGCCGGGGTCGGCGGCGGTGCGCTCGGCGGCGCGCAGGCAGAACGGCGGGTAGTCGTCGTCGGCGTCGTAGATCAGCGGCCCGCAGTCGACGGGCTCGTGCCCGTGCTCGCGGAGCCAGCCGAGCAGGTGGGTCTTGAGTTCGTATCCGGCATGGTCGCTGCCGAGGTACACGCGCATGGCCCGGAGTCTACGGGCCGCCGCTCAGTCGCCGCGGGTGCGCCCGGCGATGTGCCAGGCCGCCGGCAGCGCGCCCATCGCGAGGGCCGCCTTCAGCGCGTCGCCGAGGAGGTACGGCGTGAGGCCGAGGGAGACCGCCTCGGCGAGGGTGACGTCGAGGGAGAGGGCCAGGTACGGCACGCCCACGGCGTAGATGACGGCGCTGCCGAGGACCATCGTGCCCGCCGTGCGCCACACGTCGCGGTCGCCGCCGCGGCGGGCC
Source organism: Streptomyces sp. CNH099 (assembly GCA_000514715.1). Classification (GTDB taxonomy): domain Bacteria; phylum Actinomycetota; class Actinomycetes; order Streptomycetales; family Streptomycetaceae; genus Streptomyces; species Streptomyces synnematoformans. The sequence continues at coordinate 239,366 of AZWL01000007.1, forward strand.
AGCGCGCCGACCGCGGCGGCGGCGAGCAGCATCCCGAGGACGTAGCCGAACGAGGGCATGCCCCACCCCGAGGAGCCCTCCGCGAACCACGGCATCCCGGCCATGCCCGCGGCCGCGTACAGCGCGAGCGACAGGAACGCCCGCCCGGTGCCCAGCGAGGCGCCGACGAGCAGCGCCGCGAACGTCTGCCCGGTGACCGGCACCGGTGAGCCCGGCACGGGCAGCGACAGCTGCGCGGCGGCGCCGGTGAGCGCCGCGCCGCCGACGACGAGGGCGAGGTCGCGGGCCCGGGCGCGGGCCGCGGTGGCGGCGGGCAGCACGTCGGCGAGGACGGCGCCGGGGCGTGCCGGGTGCGGGGAGGAGACGGCGGCAGTGCTCATCGGGTTCTCCGGTCTCGGTGCGCGGATCCCGCCGCGGGATGCGCCGCGGGATACGGGGACGCTGCGTACGCTAGCCGACGGCCGCGGGCCGATCACCGTGGGAAGGTGCCAATCCGCGGGGCACATACCTGTCACTCCCCCGCAGCCCCGCGGCCACCGGCCCGGCGGCCGGGACTTCGACATCCGGGCAGGTCACGTGAGATTCACCACAGCCGGGTGGGGTTTCGCCGCGGCCCGGATCCCCGGCCGCAGGCCCGTATCCCGCTGTAGGACCCCTCCAACGCCGCCTCGCGCCGACGGCCGAAGCCCGGCGCGATGCCGCACACTGAAGCGTCGCCACGCACCACCCCCCACAGGACTTCCGCATGAGCGCAACCCCGCAGACCGACAGCACCGCCGCCGACGCCGCGGCGCCCTCCGCCGCCGTACCGTCCGCCCTGGGCACCGGCCTCAAGCAGCGCCACCTGACGATGATCGCCCTCGGCGGCGTCATCGGCGCCGGCCTCTTCGTCGGCTCCGGCGCCGGCATCGCCGCCGCCGGCCCCGGCATCGTCCTCGCGTACGCCGTCTCCGGGCTGCTCGTCATGCTCGTGATGCGGATGCTCGGCGAGATGTCGGCCGCCAACCCGGCCTCCGGCTCCTTCTCCGTGCACGCCGAGCGGGCGTTCGGGCCGTGGGCGGGGTTCGCCTCCGGCTGGATGTTCTGGACGCTGCTGTGCGTCGCCGTCGCCGTCGAGGCGATCGGCGCCGCGCAGATCGTCACGGGCTGGCTGCCGGGCACCGCGTCCTGGATGTGGGTCCTGCTGTTCATGGCCGTCTTCTGCGCCGCCAACCTGGCGGCGGTCGGCAACTTCGGCGAGGCCGAGTTCTGGTTCGCCGGGCTGAAGGTCGCGGCGATCACCGCGTTCCTCGCCCTCGGCCTGCTCGCCGTGCTGGGCCTGCTGCCGGGCACCGACGCGCCCGGCACCGCGAACCTCACCGGCGCCGGCGACGGCTTCCTGCCGAACGGCTCCGAGGGGCTGCTCGTCGGCCTGCTCGCCTCCGTCTTCGCGTACGGCGGGCTGGAGAACGTGACCATCGCCGCCGCCGAGTCCGAGAACCCGCGGCGCGGCGTCGCCCGCGCGGTGCGCACCGCGATGTACCGGATCGCGATCTTCTACGTCGGCTCCATGCTGGTCGTCGTCGCGCTGATCCCGTGGGACGACCCGGGGGTGGAGTCCGGCCCGTACGCCGCCGCCCTCGACCACCTCGGCATCCCGGCCGCCGGGCAGGTCATGAACGTCGTCGTGCTGGTGGCGCTGCTGTCCGCGATGAACGCCAACATCTACGGCGCCTCGCGCATGGCCTACTCCCTCGTCGCCCGCGGCCAGGGCCCGCGCGCCCTGGGCCGGCTGACCCGCCGCGTGCCGCGCCGCGCGGTCGTCGCCACCTGCTCCTTCGGCTTCGCGGCCGTGCTGCTCAGCTACCGCTGGCCCGACACCCTCTTCCAGTGGCTGCTGAACATGACCGGCGCCGCGATCCTCGTGGTCTGGGCGTTCACGGCCGCCGCCCAGCTGCGCACCCGCCGCCGGCTGGAGCGCGAGGCGCCGCAGCTGCTGACGGTGCGGATGTGGGCGTACCCGTACCTGACCTGGCTGGCGCTGGCCGCCATGGCCGGGATCCTGGTGCTGATGCTGCGTGAGCCGGACTCCCGGACACAGCTGCTCACCACCGCGGGGCTCACGGTGGCGCTGTCCCTCGCGGGCCTGGTACGTCAGCACCGCCGCGGGAGAACCCGCATGACATGATTCCGCTGTCGGACCTGCGAGAGACGAAGGAGTCCCCCCGTGCCCGGTGAGAACCTGACCCGCGAGGAGGCCCGGGAGCGCGCGGGGCTGCTGGAGGTCGAGGCGTACGAGGTCGAGCTGGACCTGCGCGCCGCGGTGGCCGCCGAGCCGGCGCCCTTCCGGTCGGTGACCACGGTGCGGTTCCGCTGCGCGCAGCCGGGCGCGGCCGGCTTCCTCGACCTCGTCGCCCCGGACGTGACCGCGGTGACCCTCAACGGGCGGGACCTGGACCCCGGGTCGGTCTTCGACGGCTCCCGGATCGAGCTTGCGGACCTGGCGGCCGAGAACGAGGTCGTCGTCGACGCGCGGTGCGCGTTCAGCCGCACCGGGGAGGGCATGCACCGCTTCGTCGACCCGGAGGACGGCGAGGTCTACCTCTACACGCAGTACGAGCCGGCCGACGCCCGCCGGGTGTTCGCCGCCTTCGAGCAGCCCGACCTCAAGGCCCCGTTCACCTTCACCGTCACGGCCCCCGGGCACTGGACCGTGCTCTCCGGCGGCGCGCTCGCCGGCCGCCCCGAGGAGCACCGGGACGGCTCCGCGACCTGGCGGTTCGAGCCGACCAAGCCGATCTCCACCTACATCACGGCCGTCGTGGCCGGCCCGTACACCCGCGTCGAGGACCGCTACACACGCACGTTCGACGACGGGCGGGAGCTGGTGGTGCCGCTGGGCGCGCTGTGCCGCAGGTCGCTCGCCCGGCACTTCGACGCCGACGACGTCTTCACCGTCACCAAGCAGGGCCTGGACTTCTTCCACGACCACTTCGACTACCCCTACCCCTGGGGCAAGTACGACCAGGCGTTCGTGCCGGAGTACAACATCGGCGCGATGGAGAACCCCGGCCTGGTCACCTTCCGCGAGGAGTTCGTCTTCCGCGGCAAGGTCACCGACGCCGCGTACGAGCGCCGGGCGAACGTCGTGCTGCACGAGATGGCGCACATGTGGTTCGGCGACCTGGTGACCATGGAGTGGTGGGACGACCTGTGGCTCAAGGAGTCGTTCGCCGACTACATGGGCGCGCTGGCGCTGGCCGAGGCCACCCGGTTCACGGGCAGCTGGATCACCTTCGCCAACCGCCGCAAGGCGTGGGCGTACCGGGCCGACCAGCTGCCGACCACGCACCCGATCACGGCCGACATCCCCGACCTGGAGGCCGCGAAGCTCAACTTCGACGGCATCACGTACGCCAAGGGCGCCGCGGTGCTCAAGCAGCTCGTGGCATACGTCGGCCGGGACGCCTTCATGGAGGGCGCGCGGCGCTACTTCAAGCGGCACGCCTTCCGCAACACCCGGCTCGCCGACCTGCTGGCCGCGCTGGCGGAGACGTCGGGGCGGGACATGTCGGCGTGGGCCCGCTCCTGGCTGCAGACCGCCGGCGTCGACACCCTCACGCCGCAGGCGACGTACGACGCCGGCGACCGGATCACCGAGCTGGCCGTCCTGCGGGAGGGCCCCGGCAGCGGCCCGGGCGCCGCGGCCGGCGCGCCGCCCCGGCCGCACCGGGTGGCCGTCGGGCTGTACGCGCAGCCGGGCGCCTCCGGCGAGCTGGTGCGCTACGCGCGCGCCGAGGTCGACGTCGCCGACGGGCACGCCGTCGTCGAGGAGCTGGCCGGGCAGCCGCGCCCGGCGCTGATCCTCGTCAACGACGACGACCTGACCTTCTGCAAGACCCGCTTCGACGAGGACTCGCTCGACACCGTGCGCGAACGCCTCGGCGACCTCACCGACCCCCTCGCCCGCGCCATCGCCTGGGCCGCCGCCTGGGACCTCACCCGCGACGGCCTCATGCCCGCCCGCGACTACCTCGCCCTCGTGCTGCGCTTCGCCGGCCGGGAGACCGACATCGGCGTGCTGCAGGGCCTCCACCAGCAGGCCCAGTACACCGTCGACCACTACGCCGCCCCCGGACACCGCGCCGCGGCCGAACGGCTCCTCGCCGAGGGCGCGCTGAGCGAGCTGCGGCTGGCGCCGCCCGGCAGCGACCACCAGCTGGCCTGGGCCCGCTTCTTCGCCTCCGTCGCCGGTACGGACCAGGACCTGCAGCTGCTGCGCGGCCTCCTCGACGGGCAGGCGAAGATCGACGGGCTGGACGTCGACCAGGAGCTGCGCTGGGACCTGCTGCTTCCGCTCGCCGCCCACGGCGTCGCCGACCGGGCCGTCATCGACGCCGAACTGGCCCGCGACGACACCGCGTCCGGCCGGCGGCACCAGGTGCGCTGCCTGGCCGCGCGGCCGGACCCGCGGGTCAAGGAGCAGGCGTGGGCGGCGGTCGTCGACTCCGACGAGCTGTCCAACGCGATCGTCGAGGCGACGATCTCCGGCTTCACCCGGCCCGGCCAGCGGGAGCTGCTCGCGCCGTACGCGCCGCGGTACTTCGCGTCGATCGAACAGATCTGGCGGGAGCGGACGATCGAGAGCGCGATGGCGGTCGTACGCGGCCTCTACCCGGCGCTGCAGGCGCGCTCGAGGACGCTCGACGCGACCGACGCCTGGCTGCGCGACACCGAGGGCACGGCGCCGCCGGCGCTGCGGCGGCTGGTGCGGGAGGCGCGCGACGACCTGGCGCGTGCGCTGCGCGCGCAGGCGCGGGACGGGCAGGGCTGACCGGCGGCGGCCGGGGGCGGCCCCGCCCTGGGAGGGGGAGTCCGAGGCCGGGGCCGAGTCCGGCGCCGGGGCCGGGCGCGGGCCGAGTCCGGGGTCGTACCCCGAACGGAGCAGTGACTCCCTTAATCGACAGTCGAACATGTGCACTTTAGCCCCGGCTTGTCCGTATTCTTCGACAAGCGCGTAACAGCGGTTAGGAGCGGGCCGGCCACCGGGAATCCAGCGGCCATGAACACGAACTCACCCTCCTCCGCACCGCTCAGCCCGCGCCCGCTCAGCCACGCCGCCGGGACCCGCCGCCAGGTCATGACCGCCCGCCAACTGCGCGAGCACGGCGTCGCCACCGCCGACGCCGCGCGCCGCTGCCGCCCCGGCGGGCCGTGGCAGCAACTGCTCCCCGGCGTCTACCTCCTGCACGCGGGACCACCGACGCCGGAGGAGCGGCTGCAGGCGGCGCTGCTGTACGCGGGCCGGGCACCGGCCGGACGCACCGCGGTGCCGGGCCAGTCCCGGGGCGCCCCTGTCCCCGCCGCCGCACGCCCGTCCGCCTCCGCCCCGGCGGCCGCGCACGCGGAGGCGGCCGCCCCGGTCCCGTACGGCGACGCGATGATCACCGGGCCGGCGGCGCTCGCGCTGCACGGCTTCGCGGCGGCCCCGGCGCTGCTCGCCCTCGACCGGATCGACGTCCTGCTCCCCCGCACCCGGCGGCTGCGCTCCACCGGCCTCGCCCGCCTCGTCCGCGCCCACTCCCTCCCCCGCCCCGACCGCATCACGGGCCTGCCCGTGGCGCCGGTGCCCCGCGCCCTCGCCGACACGGTCGCGGTCCTCACCGACGCCGCCCACGTCCACCGGCTGCTGACCGAGGCGGTCCGCGGCGGCCACTGCGAGGCGGCGGCGGTGGTGCGCGAGCTGAGCCAGGCCCGGCTGCTGGGCCGCCCGCACGTGAGCGACGCGGTCGACGGCCTGATCGCGGAGGGCCGCGCGATAGCCGAGGGCCGCCTCTACACGATGGTGCACGCCCACGCCCTGCCCGCCCCCCTCTGGAACGTCGACCTGCGCCTGCCCGGCGGCCCCCACCTCGGCGGCGTCGACGCCTACTGGCCGGACCACGCGGTCGCCGTGGAGATCGACGCCCGCACCCCGCGCCGCGCCTCCCACGACGAGGCGGCGCTGTGGTCCGAGTACGCGAGGAAGCGGGAGACCCTGGAGCGCCTGGGCATCACCGTCGTCCACGTCACCCCGCGCAAGCTGCGCGAGTCGCCGCAGCAGCAGGCGGAGGTGGTACGCGCCGCGATGCTGGCCGCGGCGGAACGCGCCCGGGCCGCACACGTGGTGGTCCTCCCCCGGTGACCCGCGCCGCCCGACCCCACCCCGACCGGCCGTGCGGCGCTCCGCACGCCGGCGCCCGGGTCAGTCGCCGGCCGTCTTCAGCCGCAGGTCCCCCGCGAAGTCGATCCGGGCCAGCTCGGCCCGGGAGGTGATGCCGAGCTTGGGGTAGACGCCGGCCAGGTGGTGGCCGACCGTGCGGGGGCTGATCAGCAGCTGTGCCCCGATCTCCCGGTTGGTCAGGCCGTCGGCGGCCAGCCGCGCGACCCGCAGTTCCTGCGCGGTCAGCCCGGCCGCGGCCGGCGGGCCTCCCCCGCGGGCGGGGGCCGGCCGTTGGGTCAGCGCCCGCTCGCGCAGCGCCCGCGCCCGCAGCGGTTCCGCACCGGGTCGGTCGAAGACCTCGGCCGCCGCGGCGAGTTCGTGCCGGGCGTCGGCCCGGCGGCGGGCCCGGCGCAGCCATTCCCCGTACAGCAGCCGGGTGCGGGCGTACTCGAACGTGCAGCCCGCCGCCCCCGCGGTGTCCAGGGCGGCCCGGAACGGGTCCTCGGCCGCCGGTCCGCCCGCGACGAGGGCCTGGAGGCGGTGGGCGGCGGTACGGGCCCAGGACGCGCCGGTGCGTCGCGCCCACTCCGCGACCATGGCGGCCCGGGGCCCGGCGGCGTCGGTGCCGCCGGCCTGCGCCGCCGCCTCGACGGTGTCCGCGGCGGCGAACAGCGCGGAGGTGGGGTGCGCGGCCTCGTGGCCGGGTTCGGCGAGGCACAGCAGGTCGGCCAGCGCGTCCCGCGGCCGGCCGGCGAACAGCGCCGCCCGGCCGCGGTACCAGTACGCCGCCGCGCTGAGCACCCGTACCCCGCGCGGCACCGAGACCTCAAGGACCCGGGCGGTGAGTTCGCCGACGGTGCGGCCGTCGCCCCGGGCGGCGGCCAGCGCGGCCAGCGACGCGCGGCACCGGGTGGCCACGTGGTCGGCGCCGACCTCCCCGGCCAGCCGCAGCCCCTCGGCCGCCGCGGTGCCGGCGGCCTCCCACCGGCCCGCGGCGAGGTCGAGGACCGCGGTCTGGGACAGCACCAGCGCGAGCGCGGTGAGTTCGTGCCGGCGCCGCAACTGCGCGGCCTGCACGTGCAGCACGTCGAGCAGCCCGCCCTCGACGCCCCAGGCCTGGGCCAGCGGCACGGGCGGGAGCAGCTCCCAGGCGGCCCCGGCACGGTGCACGACGCGGCGCTCGCCCCGGTCCTCGGCGGCGGCCAGCAGCAGCAACGCCCGTGTCGGCGGCTTAAGGGCCTGGGCCCGCGCGCGGAACGCCCGCCGCAGCCGCGGCCCGACCCGCACCGGTTCCCCGGGCGGCGGGAGACGCGCCTCGCCGGCGGTCCCACGGCCGAGGGCGGGCAGTTCGTGCAGCGCCAGCGGATTGCCGCCCGCCGTCCGGACCGTGTGCTCGACCAGCGACTCGTCGGCGTCCGGTACGACGGCGTGGACCAGCCGGCGGGCGTCGTCGTCGGCCAGGCCCGCGACCTCCAGCGCCGGCAGCCCCTCCCACGGACCCGAGGCGGGGTTCTCGTGTCCGGTCAGGAGCACCACGACCGGGTCGGTCCGTACGCGCCGCGCGACGAAGCCCAGGCAGTGCGCGGTCGCCTCGTCGACCCACTGGGCGTCGTCCACCACGACGAGCACCGGCCGCTCCCGGGCCAGGCCGGAGAGCAGCGACAGCACGGCCGCGCCGATGAGGAACCGGTCGGCCGGGTCCAGGCTCATCCCCAGCGCGCCGCGCAGCGCCGCGGCCTGCGCGGCGGGGAGCGTGTCCATCCGGTCCGCCACCGGCCACAGCAGCTCGTGCAGCGCCGCGAACGCGAGCCCCGCCTCTATCCGGGTGCCCCGGCACCGCAGCACCGTGGCGTCGGCCGCCGCCTCGGCGGCGTGGTCGAGCAGGGCGGTCTTGCCGATACCCGGCTCGCCCCACAGCACGAGCCCGGAGCCCGCGCCGCGCGCCGCCCGGTGCAGCAGCCGGTCCAGGGCCGCGGTCTCGGCGCGCCGGCCCACCGGTTCCATGCCCCACCCCGGAAGTCGGGCCTGGCCGCACGGGTGCGGCCGTTCCCGACGATCCTGACCACCGTCGTCGAAGAGCGCGGCGGCTACCTGATCCAGGGGCTGCAGGACGTCTTCCCGGACCCGAAGCCGATCAACCGGACGTTCATCAACACCCGGGAGGACAGCCGCGTGGTGGACGCCGTCCGGGCGAGCGGGCGCAAGAAGGGCGCCGTGCAGGGTGAGCTGCAGCGCGACTGGGCCCGGGAGGCGACCATCCCGGCGCTCGTGGACGTCAACGCGCAGCACGGTGGCGGCGGCGGGGTCGCGTACGCCTGGGAGACGCAACTGCTCAACACCCCCGTCCCCGGCGCATAGCGGCCCCGGGCCGCCGGGGCCGCCGGGGTCAGCGGGTGCGCAGCAGCTCCGTGTTGCGGTCCGTCTCCGTGCCCGCGAGGGGGCGGCGGCGCGGGGTGTGGGGCGCGTTGAGCGACAGCTCGCGGTAGAGGGACGCCAGCCCCGTCTGGCCGAGTTCGGCGCCGTCCGTGCGGTACGGGGCCGCCGACTCGATCAGCGTCGTGAACAGCGACAGCGTCCCGTCGCCGTTGTCCGCCAGCTCCACCACCCGCGCCAGCTGCGGGAAGTCCACGTGCGAGGCCGTGGTGACCTCCCAGAACCCGCCGTCGGCGCCGCCGTGCGGGGTGATCTCGTTGCGGTGGCTGTGCCCGTTCACCCACGCGACGACGTTGCGGTGGGCCAGCAGCAGCTCCACCAGCTCCGCGCCGGTGTGCCGCTCGTCGTCCGGCCGGAACGGGTCCGGCGTCGTGTTGTCCATCGACTTGCTGGTGTGGTGGCTGAAGACGACGACGTACGAGTCCCGGTGCTCCGTCAGCTTCCGCTCCAGCCAGCGCAGCTGCGCCGTGCCCACCGAGCCGCGGTAGTCGCCGCCCTGGTCGGTGGTGTCCAGGCTGATGCCGACGACGCCCGGGCCCGTCCCGCTCAGCGCGAAGTCGTAGTACAGGTCGCCGGACTCCCGGTTGGCCTCCGTGTAGCCGTGGCCCACGGGACCCGCCCCGGTGAAACGCCCCAGCAGGTGCGCGGCCACGTACTCGTGCGCCGTGAACGGCACCCGCCGCTCGTCCGGCGTGACGGTGCGCATCAGGCGCCGCTGCGTCCGCAGCATCTCGGCGAACGCCTCGCCCCGCGGGTCGGTGTGCGACCGCAGGGTGTCGAACAGCGGCCCGGCGATCGACTCCGGCAGCGTCATCAGCTTCCGGTCGCCGACCGCGTACTCCGCGAAGAACGGCTGCCGCGCCGCGTAGCAGCCGCCGGGCAGCAGGTCGTGGTTGCCGACGGTGGAGTACCACGGCAGGTGCAGCCCCGGGCTCGTCACCTCCCGGATCGCCGCCTCCAGATAGCCGTCCACGCGCGGGAACCCCAGCGCCTTGTCGGCGTCGCGCAGCCGGCTCTGCGGGTGCCAGTAGCGGTCGACGCCGCTGTTCTGCACGCCCTCGTACGCCGCCGGGTCGACGCTGTTGGGAACGATCCGCCCGCCGCTCATCGCGGTGAGGAACCACTCCAGCTCCAGCGAGCTGTTGTTGTCGGTGTTGTCGCCGGTGGTGACGGCGCAGCCGAGGGCGAGCCCGGTGGCGGGCCCGGCGGTCAGCGAGTTGACCCGCTCGATGAGCGCGACCGCGCCCGGCACGCTCAGCGCCTCCTGCGGACGCCAGCCGTTGCCCGCGCGCTCGCGGAAGTACTCCGAGCGCAGCGGCGTCTGCACGTCCACGATGTGCAGGTCGGTGAGCTGTACGAACGCGGTGAGCGGGGTGCGCGTCTCCGCGCGGCGCGGGCCGGCCGCGCCCAGTTCGGTGCGTACGGCCCGGGGCCAGCCCGCGCCCTCCGTCAGCCGCCGGTAGCCGCCGCGGCCCACGGCCGCCGCCGTCGTACGGATCGTGGTGCCCGCGGACGACGGCGCCGGCGGGCGGCCGGGCACCCGCCCGCGCGCGGCCGGCGCCGGCGGCCCGGCGGACCGCGCGGTGGCCCGCGGCTGGCCCGGGCCGAGGGCCAGGCCGAGTCCGGCGGCCGCGCCCGTGGCCCCCGCGGCGCCCAGGAGGACGGCGCGCCGGCGGGGGCCCGGGGGCCTGGGGGACGTGGTTTCGCGGTGCATCGGCGCTCCTGAGGGGACGAGCGGGAGGCTTCGACGCGGGTGGTGTGCACCCGTATGCTCGGAGCCTTGGCACGCCGGGTGACCTGCTACTTAACGCAACCGGAACGGCGGCGGCCGGGAAGCCCACAAATACCTTCGGCGGCGGAAAACACCGCGCAATGGACACGCGATCCTCGCCCGTTCGAGTGGCCGCGGTCACCGTGGGTTCATCGCGGCGGGAACGTGCCGCAGACCCCCTCCTGGCGGCTTTCCGCCAACGCCGCAATCCGCCACACGCAACTCCCCCCGCGCGCGCGTGACTTGCTGATAGATATGCGGACAGCCGGCACCGGATGCCGGTATCCACACAGGTGGGGGTTAACCAGAGATGACGATCTCTCCCAGACGTACACCCGGTCCCATACCGGGGGGCGGACGGCCACGGGCCGCCGCCCGAATAGCCCTCGCTGCCGGGCTGGCCGTCGTGCTCACGGCGACGGGCCAGTCGATGGCAGCGGCCACCCAGGCCGCGGAGGGCGACCCGGAGCCGCTCCGGGCGAAGGCCGCGGCGGACAAACTGGGCGCGAACGACGCACAACTGCTCGCCGAGGCGCAGGCGGCGGGCGACAAGCACGTCACGCTGCTGGTCGCCGTCGAGCCGGGTGAGACGACCAAGGTCGCCGACACCTTCCGCGGCGTACGCGGCGCCTCCGTCGGCCGTACGCACGACAAGCTCGGCTACGTCCGCGCCACCGTGCCCACCGGCCGCGCCGACGCCGCGATCGACAAGGCCGCGAAGCTGTCCGCGGTGCACGGCATCGATCTGAACGAGGAGATCGAACTGCCCGATCCGCGGCCGGTCGCCGACCGCGCCAAGGGCGACAAGGGCAGCACGGGCAGCGGCGCGCAGGGCGCCTACCCGGCGCCCGACCGCTCGACGCCGCCGAAGAACCCGTACCAGCCGGCCCACGAGACCGGCGCCGTCGACTTCGTCCGGCAGCACCCGAAGGCCGACGGCCGCGGCATCACCGTCGGCATCCTCGACTCCGGCGTCGACCTCGACCACCCCGCGCTGCGCCGGACCACCACCGGCGAGCGCAAGATCACCGACTGGGTGACGGCGACCGACCCGATCGTGGACCGCGACGCCACCTGGCGGCCGATGGTCACCGACGTCTCCGGCCCGTCGTTCGTCTACCGGGACCGCGAGTACACCGCCCCGCGCGGCGACTACTCCGTCAGCATCTTCAGCGAGAACGCCACCCTGGGCGGCGAGATGCAGGGCGACCTCAACCGCGACGGCGACACCACCGACTCCTGGGCGCTGCTGTACGACGCGCAGGCCGGCACCGTCCGCGTCGACCTCGACGACGACGGCAACTTCCGCAACGACAGGCCGATGGCCCCGTACGGCGAGGACCACAAGTTCGCCTACTTCGGCGCCGACGACCCGGACACGGCGATCGCCGAGGCGATCCCGTTCGTCGTGGAGATCCGCCGGGACGTGCCGATGGACCCGTACGGCGGGGACTGGATCGGCAAGAAGGAGGACTTCGTCAACATCGGCGTCGTCGAGGGCGCGCACGGCACCCACGTCGCCGGCATCACCGCCGCCAACGGGCTCTTCGGCGGCCGGATGGACGGCGCCGCGCCCGGCGCCAAGATCGTCTCCTCCCGGGCCTGCACCTGGAGCGGCGGCTGCACCGCGGTCGCGCTCACCGAGGGCATGATCGACCTGGTCACCAACCGCGGCGTCGACATCGTCAACATGTCGATCGGCGGCCTGCCGCCGCTCAACGACGGCAACAACGCCCGCACCGAGCTGTACAACCGGCTCATCGACACCTACGGCGTGCAGCTCGTCATCTCCGCGGGCAACAGCGGCCCCGGCGCGAACACCATCGGCGACCCCGGGCTGGCCGACAAGGTCATCAGCGTCGGCGCGAGCGTCTCCCGGGGGACCTGGGCGGCGAACTACGGCAGCCGCGTGACGAAGAAGTACCAGATGATGCCCTTCTCCTCGCGCGGCCCGCGCGAGGACGGCGGCGCCACCCCGACGATCACCGCCCCCGGCGCGTCGGTCAACACCATCCCCACCTGGCAGGCCGGCGCGCCCGTCCCCGAGGCCGGCTACGAACTGCCGCCCGGCTACGGCATGCTCCAGGGCACCTCGATGGCCTCGCCGCAGACCGCCGGCGCCGCGGCGCTGCTGCTGTCCGCCGCCGAGCGGGAGGGCGTCGACGTCACCCCGAACGCCCTGCGCACCGCGCTGACCTCCACCGCCGACCACATCCGCGGCGTGCAGACGTACGCGGAGGGCGCCGGGCTGGTCGACGTCGTCGACGCCTGGGACTCGCTGGAGGACGGCGCCTCGGCGTACGAGTACAAGGTCGAAGCGCCCGTCGACACCGTGCTCGACGGCCAGCTCGCCACCCCCGGCGTGGGCACCGGCGTCTACGACCGCGAGAGCGGCCCGGTGCGCGGCGAGTCCGAGACGTACGAGATCACGATCACCCGCACCTCGGGACCGGCCGGCGCCACGCGGCACGAGCTAGAGTGGCGGGGCAACGACGGCACGTTCCGGCTGCTCGGCGACGACGACGTCAAGCTGCGCCGCGGCAAGCCGATGACCGTCAAGGTACGGGCCAGGCCGCGTTCGGCGGGGCTGCACAGCGCCGCGCTGCTGGTCGACGCCAAGCGCACCGAGGGCATCGACCACCGGGTGCTGACGACCGTGATCTCCGCGCGGGAGCAGACGGCGCCCGCGTACGCGTACCAGGTGTCCAACAGGGTCCAGCGCAACGCCTCGCGCTCGTACTTCGTGCGGGTCCCCGAGGGGGCGAAGACCCTGGAGGTGGCGATGAGCGGGCTGCGGGGCAAGAGCCAGACCCGCTGGATCGCGATCGACCCGCTGGGCATCCCGAACGACCCGACGTCGACGCCGTTCTGCTACCCCAACTACGACAACCCGGCCAACACCTGCCGCCCCGACCTGCGCTCGTACGAGAACCCGACGCCGGGCGTGTGGGAGATCGAGGTCGAGTCGCGGCGCACCTCGCCGCTGCTGAACAACCCGTTCACGGTCGAGGCGACCGCGTTCGGCGCGGACTTCGACCCCGGGACGCGGACGATCGACGAGGCGAAGGTCGGCGAACCCACCCCGGTGGAGTGGACCGTGACCAACGGGTTCGCCCCGGTGGACGGCAAGCTCGCCGGCGGGACGCTCGGCTCCGAGGTGACGGACCGCCCGAGCATCGCCCCGGGCGAGACGAAGACCGCGACGATCGAGATCGGCGAGGGCGTCACACGGCTGGACGCGTCGATCGGCGCCACCTCCGACACCGGCGCGGACCTGGACCTGACGGTCTTCCGCAACGGCCAGCAGGTGGCCCAGGACGCCGACGCCGACTCGGAGGAGGCGGTCTCGATCGCCGACCCGGAGCCCGGGACGTACACGGTGGAGGTCTACGGCTACGACGTGCCGGCGGGCACGACGGAGTACGACTACCGCGACGTGTACTTCTCCCCGGCCCTGGGCGAGGTGGGCGTCGGGGACGAGCCCGTGCGGCTGGACAGCGGCGAGAGCGCCGAGGTCGCGGCCGAGGTCACGGTGGCGGCGCCCGGGCCGGAGGGCCGCGAGTTCTTCGGCGAGGTGCAGCTGCAGAACGCCCGCGGCACGACGGCGGGCGCGGGCAGCGTGCGGATCGGGACGGTGGTGCCGTAGCGGAGGCACGGACGCACGCGGGCTGTGCGTCGCGTGCGTACCGTACGTGACGTACGTCCTGGAGGAACCCGCGGGGGCGGGACGCCGGAGCGCCGGTGTCCCGCCCCTGTGGCGTGCGTCTCAGTTCGCCGCGCGGGTGCGCCCGGGCCGGCCGGGCGGGCAGGGGAAACGACTGGAGCCAGCCGGCCGGCGCCCGGCATCATGGAGGGCGCGACCCCGCATCTGTGAACGGAGAGCCATGAAGATCGGAATCGTCGGAGCCACCGGACAGGTCGGCGGAGTGATGCGCGACATCCTCGCCGAGCGGTCCTTCCCGGTGGACCAGCTGCGCCTGTTCGCGTCGGCCCGGTCCGCGGGCCGCACGCTGCCGTGGCAGGGCGCCCCCGGCGGTACGGTCACGGTCGAGGACGCCGGCACCGCCGACTACTCCGGGCTCGACATCGTGCTCTTCTCGGCCGGCGGGGCCACCTCCAAGGCGATCGCCGAGAAGGTCGCGGCGCAGGGCCCGGTCGTGATCGACAACTCCTCCGCGTGGCGCCGCGACCCCGACGTGCCGCTGGTGGTCTCCGAGGTCAACCCGCACGCGGTGGCCAAGCGCCCCAAGGGCATCGTCGCCAACCCGAACTGCACCACGATGGCCGCCATGCCCGTGCTCAAGCCGCTGCACCGGGAGGCGGGCCTGGTCTCCATGGTCGTCGCCACCTACCAGGCGGTCTCCGGCTCCGGCCTGGCGGGCGTGGAAGAGCTGTTCGAGCAGGTCCGCGCGGCCGGCGACGAGGCGCCGAAGCTGACCCGGGACGGCTCGGCGGTCGGCTTCCCCGAGCCGGCGAAGTACGTGGCCCCCATCGCGTACAACGTGCTGCCGATGGCCGGCTCCCTCGTCGACGACGGGCTCGACGAGACCGACGAGGAGCAGAAGCTGCGCCACGAGTCGCGCAAGATCCTGGAGATCCCGGAGCTGAAGGTCTCCGGCACCTGCGTCCGCGTCCCCGTCTTCACCGGGCACTCGCTGCAGGTCAACGCCCGTTTCGCCGAGCCGCTGAGCCCCGCGCGGGCCGCGGAGCTGCTGGCCGGCGCGGAGGGCGTGGCGCTCGCGGACGTGCCGACGCCGCTGGGCGCGGCGGGGCGGGACGTGTCGTACGTGGGCCGCATCCGGCGCGACGAGACGGCGGAGAACGGGCTGGCGCTGTTCCTCTCCGGCGACAACCTGCGCAAGGGCGCGGCGCTGAACGCGGTGCAGATCGCGGAGCTGGTGGCGGCCGAGCGGTCCTGAGGACCGCGGCCCGGCCACCGTCCGGCCGGGTTTTCCACAGGCGGTACGTGTCGCGGGGCGCGGGGTGCCGCCGTCATCCACAGGCCGCACCGGGCAGGCGCCCCACGTGCGAGGATTGCGGTCAGTCGTAGCGGTAAGGAGTAGCCCAGGTGCCTGGCACGAATCTGACCCGGGAAGAGGCGCAGGAGCGCGCGCGCCTGCTGACGGTGGACGCGTACGAGATCGACCTCGACATCTCCGGGGCCAAGGACGCCGGGGACGGCGGCACCTTCCGGTCGGTGACCACGGTGCGGTTCTCGGCCGCCGAGGAGGGCGCGGAGACCTTCGCCGACCTGATCGCGCCCGAGGTGCACGAGGTGGTGCTCAACGGCACCGCGCTCGACGCCGCCGAGGTCTTCGCCGACTCCCGGATCGCCCTGCCCGGCCTGCGCGCCGGGGAGAACGAGCTGCGGGTCGTCGCCGACTGCGCGTACACCAATACGGGTGAAGGGCTGCACCGCTTCGTCGACCCGGTGGACGGCGAGACGTATCTCTACACGCAGTTCGAGGTGCCCGACGCGCGCCGGGTGTTCGCGACCTTCGAGCAGCCGGACCTCAAGGCGACGTTCGCCTTCACGGTGACCGCGCCGGAGGGCTGGCAGGTCATCTCCAACTCGCCGGCACCCCGGCCGGCGGACGGGGTGTGGCGCTTCACGCCCACCCCCCGGATCTCCACCTACATCACCGCGCTGATCGCCGGGCCGTACGCCTCCGTGCACGGCACCTGGGAGGGCGACGGCCGGTCGGTGCCGCTGGGCGTCTACTGCCGGCCCTCACTCGCCGAGTACCTCGACGCGGAGGCGGTCTTCGAGGTCACGCGGCAGGGCTTCGACTGGTTCCAGCAGCGGTTCGACTACCCGTACCCCTTCGAGAAGTACGACCAGCTGTTCGTCCCGGAGTTCAACGCCGGCGCGATGGAGAACGCGGGCGCCGTCACCTTCCGCGACCAGTACGTCTTCCGCTCCAAGGTCACCGACGCGGCGTACGAGATGCGGGCCGACACGATCCTGCACGAGCTGGCCCACATGTGGTTCGGCGACCTGGTGACCATGGAGTGGTGGAACGACCTCTGGCTCAACGAGTCGTTCGCCACCTACTCCTCCACCGCCTGCCTCGCCCAGGCGCCCGGCTCGCGCTGGCCGCACGCGTGGACGTCCTTCGCGAACCAGATGAAGACGTGGGCCTACCGGCAGGACCAGCTGCCGTCCACCCACCCGATCATGGCCGAGATCAACGACCTCGACGACGTGCTGGTCAACTTCGACGGCATCACGTACGCGAAGGGCGCCTCGGTGCTCAAGCAGCTCGTCGCGTACGTCGGCGAGGACGAGTTCTTCCGCGGCGTCCAGGCGTACTTCAAGCGGCACGCCTTCGGCAACACCCGGCTGACCGACCTGCTCGGCGCCCTGGAGGAGACCAGCGGGCGCGACCTGGCGGCCTGGTCCCGGGCGTGGCTGGAGACCGCCGGGATCAACGTGCTCCGGCCCGAGCTGGAGACCGGCCCCGACGGCGTCGTCACCTCCTTCGCCGTCCGCCAGGAGGCCCCTGCGCTGCCCGCCGGCGCCAAGGGCGAGCCGGTGCTGCGCCCGCACCGCATCGCCGTCGGGCTGTACGACCTGAAGGACGGCCGGCTGGTCCGCACCGACCGGCTGGAGCTGGACATCGACGGCGAGCTGACCGACGTGCCGCAGCTGGCGGGCCGGCCGCGGCCGGCGGTCGTCCTGCTCAACGACGACGACCTCACCTACGCCAAGGTCCGCCTCGACCCCGCCTCCCTCGACGTGGTCACCCGGCACCTCGGCGACTTCGAGACCACGCTGCCGCGGGCGCTGTGCTGGGCGTCGGCCTGGGACATGACCCGCGACGGCGAGCTGGCCACCCGCGACTACCTGGCTCTGGTCCTCTCCGGCATCGAGAAGGAGAGCGACATCGGCGTGGTGCAGTCCCTGCACCGCCAGGTGAAGCTGGCCCTCGACCTCTACGCCGCCCCCGACTGGCGCGAGACCGGGCTGGCCCGCTGGTCCGAGGCCGCGGAGGCGCAGCTGCACGCCGCCGAGCCCGGCAGCGACCACCAGCTCGCCTGGGCCCGCGCGCTCGCCGCCACCGCCCGCACGGACGGCCAGCTGGACCTGCTCGCCGGCCTCCTCGACGGCTCCCGCACGATCGACGGCCTCGACGTCGACACCGAGCTGCGCTGGGCACTGCTGCACCGCCTGGCCGCCACCGGCCGGGCCGGCGACGACGCCGTCGCGGCGGAGCTGGAGCGCGACAGGACCGCCGCCGGCGAACGCCACGCGGCCTCGGCCAGGGCGGCGCAGCCGACGGCGGAGGCGAAGTCGCGGGCGTGGACGGAGGTCGTCGAGGAGGGCAACCTCGCCAACGCGGTGCAGGAGGCGGTGATCGCCGGCTTCGTCCAGACCGACCAGCGCGAGCTGCTGGCGCCGTTCACGACGAAGTACTTCGACGCGGTCAAGGACGTCTTCGAGTCCCGCAGCCACGAGATCGCCCAGCAGATCGTCGTCGGCCTCTACCCGACCCTGCAGGTCTCCCAGGCCACCCTGGACGCGACGGACGCCTGGCTGGCCGAGGCCCGGCCGGCCCCGGCGCTGCGCCGCATGGTCACGGAGTCCCGCGCCGGCGTGGAACGCGCCCTCCGCGCCCAGGCAGCCGACGCCGCCGCAGCCTCCTGACCCGGCCCCGCCCCCGCTCCCCGGCCGCCCCCCGCGGCCGGAGCGGGGGGGGAGCGGGCCCCCACGGGTGCCGTATCTCCCGGCGAACCGCCCCCGCACCGGCGAGGGCCTCGGGCTTCCGGATGACCTGGGACGTCACGCCTCAGCGCCACCGAACACGCGGCGGTACGCCTCGTCATGGGAGACACCGACGTCCTCGCCCCGGCCCGGCGGGCCCTGTAGGCGGCCAGCGCACGCAGCTCTTGCAGTTCGAGGGCGGTGAGCGGGTCGGCGCCCTCCGGGGGGGGCGGCTGTCCAGTCCGGCGGCGCGTGAGGTATATGAACGCGCCCGTCAGCTCTCCGCTGCCCGGCAGGTGACGCTCAAAGCGTGACGGAGGTATGGCACCCCGGACGGGGCCACACCGGCCCCGTCCGGGGCCGGTGTGTCGGCCCTCGGCTGGCCGAACCTCAGTTTCCGGGCTCCTCGCCGATGGCGGGCATCGGCTCCCCGCTCGGATGCCACCTGTGGAGAAACCCGGCCTGCCTGCCGACGTCAACGAGTTCGATCCGGGCACCGATGCTGTCCGTCCGGTGGTAGGCGAACGGCCGGCCGTAGGGACAGCCGGAGAAGTCCACGGGCATGCCCTCTGCTTCGAGGCGCCGGGAACCGTGCCGCACGTCGCTGGTCCAGAAGCCGATGTGATCGAACCTGGCTCCGTCGGACGCGTCCCAGGGACTGTCTGACGGCCCCTCGATGAGTTCGATGAAGGGCGGCCCGCCTGCGGTGAAGACGATGCGGTAGTCCCACTCGCCGAGTCGGTCGGACACGGGGTCACCCCACTCGACCCCGGCTGCACGCTGAAGGTCGTGCATCGCCGGCGTGAGGTCCGGGACCACGAAGCACACATGGTAGAAGGCAGTCATCCACCCATGATCGAGCACGTCGCCACCCCGACGTCGTACCGTGCACGGCACCCGCCACCACGGCGAGCACAGCGTTTGTCAGAGGGGCGGCCTACCCTGGGGCGGGAGTGCGGGGATGCTGGTCAGGGGGCTGCCGGTCCGGCGGTCACCGGTCCTCGGCCGCCAGCCACCGGCCGGCGAGTGCCGGCCGGCGCTCGCCGGACCGGTCGTCAACTCACGAACATCGCCGTGGCGTTGACCCAGCCCCCGGTGACCGCGGCCGCGCGGTCGGAGGCGAGGAAGGCCGCCAGGTCCGCGATCTCCTGCAGCCGCGGGGAGGCCGGCAGCATCCGGAGGTCGTCCAGGGAGTCCAGGATGTGCTGGACGGCCTCCGGGGTGCCCATCGCCGGGTTGACCGCGCCCAGCTTCTCCGGGGTGAGGGTCTCCGGGACGCCGGCGGCCCACAGGCCCACGGCGCGGACGCCGCGCGGGCCGAGTTCCTGGGCGAGGGAGCGGACGAGGGCGTCGATCGCCGAGTCCGCGGGGCAGGTGCCGCCCATCATGGGGCTGGTGTGGGACGAGCCGCTGTTCAGCGCCAGGATGACGCCGGAGCCCTGCTCGGCCATGCGCCTGCCGGCGGCCCGGGCGGTGATGAAGTTGGTGGTGAGGCCGCCGGTGACGCACGAGACGTAGTCCGCGACGGACAGGTCGATCAGCGGGGTGCCCTGCACGTCGTTGCGCGTGATCAGGTTGATGCTCACGTCGACGGAGCCGGCCTCCGCCGCCACCCGGGCCGCGTGCTCCTCCACCGCGTCCTCGTCCAGCGCGTCGACGACGGCGGTCTCGGCCGTGCCGCCGGCGGCGGCGATGTCCGCCGCGACCGCCTCGACGCGGTCGGCGCTCCGGCCGGTGAGGTGGACCCGGGCGCCCTCGCGGGCGAAGGTGCGGGCCACCGCGCCGCCGATGCTTCCGCCGGCGCCGTAGATGATCGCGTTCTTGTTCTGCAGCAGCATGGTCGCTCCCGGTGTGGTCGTCATCGAGTGATGCCGGCCATTGAGACGCACACCGGCCGCGGCGGTCATCGCTCCGCGCCCGGCACCGCCGGTGCGGATGCCGGTGTTCGCCCGGATGCCGCGGGGAAGGCCGTTCCGTCAGAGCGTCATCGGCAGCCCGAAGGCGGGCAGCAGGTGGGGCTCGAACGTGGTGATCTCGGCTATCAGCCCGCCCCCGTGGCCTCCGGCACGGGCGGTGCCCCCGGCCACGCGCAGCACCTCCAGCGTCTGCGCCCGGTACACCGTCGTGCCCGGCCGGCGCACGTAGCCGGCGACCGCCGGGCGGCCGTTGGCGCGGGTCGGCACGTGCCGCCAGTCGCCGAAGAAGGTCGGCAGGGTCGGGTCGAGCGACCGGGAGACGAAGTCGGCGATCGTCTGCCGGCCGACGAACCAGAACGGGTTCGGCGGCATCGTCAGCTTCGCGTCCTCCGTCAGCGCCGCCGCCATCGCCGCCGTGTCGAGCCGCTCGGCCGCCTGCCGGTAGCGTTCGACGGCCGCCAGCTCCGCCGGCGTCGGCGGCGTGAGCGGGGCCCACTCCGTGCGCTCGCCGGCCGGCAGGTGTGCGCGCAGCGCGGGCCGGGCGCGTTGCAGGGCGCTGTTCACGGCGGCGGTGCTCAGGTCCAGCAGGCCGGCGGTCTCGGCGGCGGGCAGGCCGACGACGTCGCGGAGGACGAGCACGGCCCGCTGGCGCGGCGGCAGGTGCTGCAGCGCGGTGAGGAAGACCAGGTCGACGGTCTCGCGGGCGACGGCCTGGGCCTCGGGGCCGGCGTCGGGGGCGGGCACGTCGGCCAGCAGTTCGTCGGGGTAGGGCTGCAGCCAGGTAACGCGGACAGGCGGGTCGGCATCGCCGTGGGCCATGCCGGGCAGGCGCTCGTAGCGGTCGGGGGTGCGGGAGTGGCGGCGGAGGTGGTCGAGGCAGGTGTTGGTGGCGATGCGGTAGAGCCAGGCGCGTACGGCGGCGCGACCCTCGTAGGTCTCGCGGCGGCGCCACGCCTTGAGGAACGTCTCCTGTACGAGGTCCTCCGACTCGTCGTACGAGCCGGTCATCCGGTAGCAGTGGACCTGCAGCTCGCGGCGGTACGCCTCCATCAGGCCGGCGAAGTCCGCGCCGTCGGGGCCGTCGGGGCCGTCGGGGCCGTCGGGGCCGTCGGGGCCGTCGGGGCCGTCGGGCCGCGGATTCGTCACGGGCGGCGGTGTGACGTTCTCCGCCGTGCGGCCTTCGGCTGCCGTGACCTCCGCGGCGTCCCTCGCCGTACGGGCGATCCGCCGCAGCCGCCCCACCGACGCCGACAGCTCCGTCACGTCCGCGTAGAACGTCCCCGGCGGCTGCGGCGCGAGCCGCCCGGCGCGCTCGGCGACGTCGGCGATCAGCTCCCGCACGGAGCCGGCGGGCCCCGGGCCGCGGCGCTCGCGGTAGGCGCGCTGGCGGCAGGCGGCCGAGCAGTAGACGGACGTGCGCCCGCGCCGCCCGGCGCGAGGCGGCAGCGCCCCGCCGCAGGCCGCGCACTTCTCCTCCGGCGCGGAAACGGGCACGGCTCCTCCCCCGGTCAGCGTCACACGCTCGTGCGTGACGTAATTCTGCCAGCCCACCGGCCGCCCCCGCCGTCCGCGCGCGAGCCGCGGGTCGCGGGACTAGCGTGAGAAGTGGACGAACACCGCCATACCACCCTGCCTCGGAGGAGGCGACGGATCATGACCGCACGACCCGAAGGCGCACCCTGCTGGGCGGACGCGACCTTCCCCGACCTGGAGTCCGCGAAGAGCTTCTACGCCGACCTCTTCGGCTGGACCTTCGAGGACGGCGGTGAGGCCGCCGGCCACTACACCCAGGCGTCGTCGGACAGCGGCGTCGCCGCCGGCCTGGCCCCGCCGATGCCGGGTGTCGAGGACGACACCCCCGGCGGCTGGACGCTGTACTTCGCCACCCCCGACGCCGCCGCCACCGCCGGGGCGATCAACGAGCACGGCGGCCGGGTCGTCACCGGCCCGATGGAGGTCGGCCCGTACGGCACGATGGCCATCGCCGAGGACCCGGACGGCATCCGCTTCGGCCTGTGGCAGTCGGGCAGCCACGAGGGGTTCGCCACGATCAACGACGAGCACGGCACCTACTGCTGGGCCGAGGTCGACACCCGCCACCCGGACCACGCCGACGCCTTCTTCCCCGAGGTCTTCGGCTACCGGGTGCGCAGGATGCAGGACGACAAGATGGACTACGCCGTGTGGAGCGTCGGCGACGGCGACCCGCTGCTCGGCCGGGCGGAGCTGACGGGGGACGTCTTCCCCGCCGAGATGCCGCCGCACGTGGGCATCTGCTTCGCGGTGGACGACTGCGACCGGGCCGTGGAGACGACGCGGCGGCACGGCGGCGACGTGACGTTCGGGCCGCAGGACTCGCCGTTCGGGCGGATGGCGACGCTGCGCGACCCGCAGGGCGCGTCGTTCACGGTGATCAACGTCAACCGCACGGTCGGGGAGCTGCCGCAGTTCGCCTGAGCACCCGGCCACCGGGGCACCCGCGCGGGGCGGGCGGCGCGTACGCACGCGAAAGGCGCCCGCCCCGGCGTGCGGAGCAGGCGCCTGCGCGCGGCGTACGGCCCGGGGCCGTCAGCTCTTCTTCTTCTCGGCGGCGACCACCAGGCCGGCGATCACCGCGAAAGCCACGAGCGGGGTGAGGACGAAGAGACCGAGGGTCTCCGCGACGCTCAGCCCGGGGCCCGGGTCGTCGCCGTCGTCGCGGTTGAGCGCGGAGGCGGCGGGGGACGACATCAGCATGATCAGCGCCGTCCCGGCGGCGAGTGCACCGGCGCGCAGGGTCTTCTTCCTGTCCACGCTGAAACCGTAGCGAACACCGCCGCCCCCCGCGCGCCCGGGGTCTGCTAAGCGCGCTACGGTGCCGGCTCCCCGGCCTCGGCACCGGCCCCGGTCCCGGCCCCGGCCCCGGCCCCGGTCCCGTCCGCCGGTCCGCCCGGCTCCGCGTCGTCGTCCGCTTCCGCCCTGCCGCGGATCTCCCGCGCCACCTCCGCCAGCAGCCGGTGCGTCCGCGGCGAGTCGGCCAGCTCCTCCAGGAGCAGGGTGCGGCCGTCCGGGTCGGCGACCGGCAGCCGCCAGTTGGGGTACTCCGCACCCGTGCCCGGCACGTGCGGGGGGCGGCGGTCGCCGGCCGCGTCCGGCAGCCAGACGCCGACGAGCCGCGCGGGGGTGCGGGCGAGGAACCGGTACAGGCCGGTGATGACGGACCTCTCGTCGGCGCGGCCGTCGGGCAGCAGCCGGAGCCGGTCAAGCAGGTCGAGCCACGCGCCGACCTCGACGGCGTCCGCGGCGCGGGCGGCGGGCAGCGAGGTGTCGACGAGGCCCAGTTCGTGCCGGACGGCGAGGTGGGTGCCGCTGAGCCGGGCGGCGGTGGGCGGCAGGTCGTGGGTGGTGACGGTGGCCAGGGTGCCGGCCCGCCAGTGCTCCGGCGGCCGCGGCCGCGGCACGGCGGCGGTGGCGGTGGCGGTGGCGGCACCGGTATCAGAGCCGGTGGTGGCGGCCTCCGGCGCCGGTTCGCCCTCGGCCCACAGCACGGACGTGTCCAGCACGCCGCGCGCCGCGAGCGCGTCCCGTATCCCGCGGTCCGCCGGGGCGCCGCCGCCCGGGTCCGCGCCGATCACCGGCGTGCCCGCCCGGTGCGCGGCCAGCACCAGCACGGCGAGCATCGCCCGCGCGTCGTACGCGACGTACGTGCCCTCCGCCGGCGGCCGTCCCGCCGGCACCCACCACTGCCGGAACAGCCCGGTGACGTCCCCGACGCGCAGCGCCCCGGCCCGGCGCAGCGCGGCGCGCAGCACCGAGCGGTACGGGCCGTAGCCCGCGGCCGCGAGCCGGTCGGGCCGCCACGGCGGCACGCCGCGGTCCCGGCCGCGCGCGTCGCGGGCGTCCGGCGGGGTGCCGACCGTGCAGCCGGCGGCGAGGACGGACTGCTCCGCCCAGGCGTCGGCGCCCGCGGGGTGGACGCCGGGCGCCAGTTCGTGCACGACGCCGACGCCCATGCCGGCGTCCCGGGCGATCCGCTGGGCCCGCCACAGCTGGCTGTCGGCGAGCCAGGCCAGCCGGCAGTGGAAGTCGATGCGGTCGAGCAGGTCGTGCCGGGCCCGGGTGGTGGCGGTGGAGCGGGGGTCGGTGAGGCCGCCGGGCCAGGAGCGCCAGTCGGGGCCGTGGATCTCGGCCAGCGCGCACCAGGCGGCGTAGTCGTCGAGGGGCTGGCCCTGTTCGGCGAGGAAGTGGTGGTAGGCGACGCGGCGGCCGGGCGTCAGCTCGACGCGGAGCAGCAGCTCCAGCGCGGCCCGCTTCAGCTGCCACACCGCGTCGCGGTCGACGAGCCCGCCCTTGGCGCGCACCGCGTCGCGCAGGGCGGCGGCGCGGCCGGACAGCTCGTCGGCCCGGGCGCGGTCGTCGGGGTCGAGGTAGCGGTACTCCGGTATGTCCTCGATCCGCAGGTGCACGGGGTCGGCGAAGCGCCGGGAGGAGGGACGGTACGGGGACGGGTCGGCGGGCCGGTCGCCGCCGCCGGGGACGGCGGCGTGCAGCGGGCCGGGCTGGACGAAGTCCATGCCGTGGGTGCGCGCGGACCAGGCGGCCAGCTCGGCGAGGTCGCCGAGGTCGCCCATGCCCCAGGAGCGGCCGGAGAGCAGCGTGGGCAGCTGCAGCACGAGCCCGGCGCCGCGCCGGCGCGGCCGCGGGACCCGGGCGGGGGCGACGATGACCGCGGCGGTGGCGGTGCGCCCGTCGGGTGCGGCGGCGGTGAGGGTGTGGTGCCCGAGGGGCAGCGGCCCGCTCGGGTCGAGTTCCGCGCCGTCCTCGCCGGCGAGGGCGGTCTCGGTGCCGGCCGGCAGCGGACCGGGGTCGAGGAGGGTGCCGGCGGGCGGCACCAGGGTCGTGGGCAGGAGCCGGTCCCGTTCGGCCGCTTCGTACGCCGCGAGGGCCGCGGCCACGGCGGCGGGCCCGGAGGCGTCCACGCCGAGGGCGGCGAGGACGGCGGCGACGGTGTCCTCGGGGACCGGGACGGAGCGGCCCGGAGAGCTTTCGTACGAGGTTGCGACTCCGTGCAGCGCAGCTAACCGCGCCAGAGACATGCCACCCCCAGGTGGTAAGTGACGTCATCGGCTCCGGCGTCACCCACGTCCCCGGTCGCGGGCCCCGGACGGGCCCCGCCGGGGTGAGCCGGCAGGCTGATCGTACTGCGGCGGACGCGCGCCGTCAGGAGGCCGTCACGTGAAGTGAACGGGCGGCAGCGGCTCGCTGATGAGGTTGTCGTCGGCGGCGAGCGGCGGCTCGCTGGTCAGCGGGGTGCCCGCGGCCAGCGGGGGTTCGCTGGTCAGCGGCAGCTCGGCGCAGGAGCAGGCGCCGGCCAGGCCGTAGTCGGGGTCGGCGCCCTCGACGGGTTTGTGGTGGTGGTCGTGGCTGGTCTCGTACTGAGCGGGAGTGGCCACCGGGGGTCCTCCTCGATCGACGGCTGGTCACGTCCGCCGCTACCCGATCATGGGTCCGGCAGTCGTGTCGGCACGCGTTCGTGCCCTACGTCACAGTACCCGCAACGGGCGAATTGACGGTAAGGGGGCCCGTAGAACGCAAGAGCTGGGGCGTGCGCCCCCTCCTGACCCGCTTTTTCCGTCGCGGGCCGGGCGGGCGGGAGACGAGCGGGAGCCGGGAGGGGGACGGGCGGGGGAACGGGCGGGGGACGGGCGGCGCGGCAACGCCCGGCCACGGGGCCGCCCGTGCCGCGGTGCCGTCGCGGGGTGTCCGCTCCGGGGCGGCGCGGGTACGCTGGCTCGTTCGTCCGGCGGGCCGGGACCGAACGGCGCGTTGACAGCGGCGGTGCCGCGGTGGTGGGCTCTGCGCTGCGCCTCGCGCGCGAACGCGCCGCGCGGCGGCGGGTCGTGGGACGCGGGACGGAAGCGGAATGCGTAACGGCGGTGAAACGCCGTGGCGATGGGCGGCTGACGGCACCGGAGTACGGTCGTACGAGCCGGCCGGGACGCCGGGGTACGGCGCCGGCCCGGCACCGGTGCCGGGGCCGGAAACGGACGGAGGGCGGACGGAGTTGGGCGGAGCTGCCAGGCGGCGGGTGGCCACGGCGACGGCACTGTCCGCCGCCGTGATCGGCGGGCTGCTCGGCGGCCGGGCCCCCGACGCCGCCGCACAGCCGCAGCAGCCGGACGCCGGCGGCACGGGGCCGACCGGATCCGCCGGTGCGACCGAGTCGCCGGCCGCCGAGGAGGCGCTGCGGGACGCGGTGTGGCCGCGCCCGCAGCAGCTGCGCGCCCGCGCCGGCGAGGTGCCCGCGGGCGGGCAGGCGGTGCTGGTCGCCCCCGCGGACGCGGACCCGCGGGCGCTCACGGAGCTGCGCGAGGTGCTGCGTGCCGTCGGCGTCCGGGAGTTCACGCAGATACGCCCCGGGGCCGCGTTGCCCGCCACCGGCCTGGTCGTGTACGCCGACCAGTCGCCGTCCGGCCCCGCGGGCGTCACCGGTCCGCCGCCCCGCCGCTCCCCCGCCGAGGCCGCGCTGCGCGCCCTGGGCGCCGGCGAGCAGGCCGACCTGCCGGCCGGCGGCTACCGGCTCGCCGCCGGGCAGCACGCCGGGCGCGACGTCGTCGCGCTGTCCGGCACAGACGCCGAGGGCCTCTTCCACGGGGTGCAGACGCTGCGCGAGCTGGCCCGCGCCGCCGACGCGGAGGGCACGCTGCCCGCGGTGTCCGTGCGCGACTGGCCCGGCACCGCCGTGCGCGGCATCGCCGAGAACCACTACGGCCGCCCCTGGAGCCACGAACAGCGCCTGGCGCAGCTCGACTTCATGGGCCGGACGAAGCTCAACCGCTACCTCTACTCCCCCGGCGACGACCGGTACCGCCAGGCCGACTGGCGCAGGGCGTACCCGGCCGGGCAGCGCGCCCGGTTCCGCGAGCTGGCCGAGCGGGCCCGCGCCAACCACGTCACGCTCGCCTGGGCGGTGGCGCCCGGCCAGAACTTCTGCTTCTCCTCCGGCCGCGACCGCAAGGACCTGCTGGCGAAGGCCGACGCGATGTGGGCGCTGGGCGTACGGGCGTTCCAGCTGCAGTTCCACGACGTCAGCTACAGCGAGTGGGCCTGCGAGGAGGACGCCGACGAGTACGGCTCGGGCCCGGAGGCCGCCGCCCGCGCGCAGGCCGAGACGGCCAACGCGCTCGCCGCGCACCTGTCCCGCCGGCACCCGGACGCGGCCCCGCTGTCGCTGCTGCCGACCGAGTACTACCAGGACGGCGCCACCGACTACCGCTCCGCGCTCGCCGGCGAGCTGGACGAGCGGGTGGAGGTCGCGTGGTCCGGCGTCGGCGCCGTGCCCAAGGAGATCAGCGGCGGCCAGCTGCGCGGCGCGCAGGCCGCGTTCGGCGGCCACCCGCTGGTCACGCAGGACAACTACCCGGTCAACGACTACGCCCGGGACCGCATCTTCCTCGGACCGTACGACGGCCGCGACCCGGCGGTCGCCGCCGGCTCCGCGGGGCTGCTGGCCGGCGCGATGGAACAGCCCGCCGCCTCCCGCGTGCCGCTGTTCACCGTCGCCGACTACGCCTGGAACCCGCGCGCGTACGACCCGGACGCCGCCTGGCGCGCCGCCGTCCGCGACCTCGCCGCGGACGCCCCCGACCCCGAGGCCGCGGGCGCCGCGCTCGCCGCGCTGGCCGGCAACTCGGCGTCGTCGGAGCTGGGTGCGCGGGAGTCGGCGTACCTGCGACCGCTGATCGCGGACTTCTGGCGCGAGCGCGAGCGCGCGTCGGGCGGCCGGCCCGGCGGCGCGGAACAGGCCGCCGAGCGGCTGCGGGCCGCGTTCACGGTGATGCGCCGGGCGCCGGAGGAGCTGGCGCCGCTGGCGGACGGCACGTTCGGCGACGAGGTGCGGCCGTGGCTGGCGCAGCTGGCGCGGTACGGGCGGGCCGGCGAGCGGGCCGTGGACATGGTCACCGCGCAGGCCGCCGGGCGCCACGGCCAGGCGTGGCAGGCGCGTCTTGAGCTGCAGCGCCTCGCCGGCGAGACGGGCCGCGGCGGCGGGGTGGTCGGCGCGGGCGTGCTCGACTCCTTCCTCAGCCGCGCGCTGACCGACTCGGACTCCTGGGTGGGCGCGGGCGGCGCCGCGGGGCGTGCCGCCAGCGGCGGCGCGTCCGCCTCCGGCGGCGCGGAGCCGCTGCCCGGCTCGTCGGTGGCCGCGGCGGCCGACGGCAGGCCGGCGACGTCGTACCGGGCCGCCCGCCCGCCGTCCCCGGGAACGCACGAGGCGCTGGTGGTGGAGTTCGACCGGCGGCCGCTGCGGGCGGTGACGGTGCTGACCCAGCCCGGCACCGGCACCCGGGCCGAGGTGCAGATCCGGGTACGGGACGGGGGCGTCACCGCGTGGCGCCCGCTCGGCGGACTCGACGGCGGCGGCTGGACGGAGCTGGCCGCGAGGCGCGGGGAGGCCGACGCGGTACGGCTCGTGTGGGCCGCCGACACCACGGCGCCGGTGGTGCACGAGGTGGTGCCGTGGTCCGCCGACGAGCCCGGCGCGCGGCTCGCGCTCTCCCGCGACGAGGCCGACGTGACCATCGGCGGCGACCCGGTCGTGGTCGACGCCGAGCTGTCCGCGCGCCGGCCGGGCGACGCGGGCGGCACGGTGACGGCGGAGGCGCCGGACGGGCTGACGGCGCAGGCCCCCGGCGAGGTGCGGATACCCCGCGGCACGACCGCCCGGGCCCCGGTCGAGATCCGCGCGACGGCGGACGTGCGGCCGGGCACGTACGAGATCCCGGTGCGGCTGGCCGACGGCGACTCCGCCGCCCAGGTCCGCACCGTCACCGTGCACGCCTACCCGCCGGTGGGCGACCGCGACCTGGCCCGCGCCGGCCGCGCGTCGTCGTCGGCGGACGAGACCCCGGACTTCCCGGCGGCGGCGGTCGCCGACGGCGACCCGGAGACGCGGTGGTCCTCGCCGGCCGAGGACGGCGCGTGGGTGCAGGTACGGCTGGCGGAGCCGGCGCGGGTCGGCGAGGTGGCGCTCACCTGGGAGAGCGCGTACGCGAAGCGCTACCGCGTGCAGGTCTCCCCCGACGGCCGCCGCTGGCGCACCGCGGCGTCGGTGGACGACGGC
This sequence comes from Streptomyces sp. CNH099, assembly GCA_000514715.1. Taxonomy (GTDB): domain Bacteria; phylum Actinomycetota; class Actinomycetes; order Streptomycetales; family Streptomycetaceae; genus Streptomyces; species Streptomyces synnematoformans. Next base: position 268,472 of record AZWL01000007.1, read on the forward strand.
GAGGGCGGCCGTGAGTCGGTGCGGATGGACGAGCCCGAGGTGCGGTACGTGCGGGTGCAGGGCGTGGAGCGGGCGACGGAGTTCGGCTATTCGCTGTACGCACTGAAGGTCCACCCGGTCCGCGACTGACAGCGGGGCAAACAAGCCACCGCGGGCCGACTCCCGCCCAGTTGCGTGCACCCGAGAGGGCCTGGTCATCGAGCACCACCTCCCCTCCGATTTCGCGGTCATCATCCTGAATTCGAACAGAATTCACATCCGGTCACGTCACGAAGTCTTGTTCTGACCGGTGACCGGAAGCACTCGATTATTTGTGGTGCCAGAGTTTACCTGGTTGCCGAATCCCGGCGTTCGAACAAGCCACAGCCCACACGTGATCAATGGCCATTTCCTGGTTACCAGGCCTGTCGATCCCTGCCCACCGAACGGGAATTGTCAGTGCCGGTTGCTAAACACGTTCCCAAGGCAGGGCTGCACCGGAGCAGCCGGCCACCACAGGAAAAGGAGACGGCGGATGTCTCGTGGAAATCGCGCGCCAGAGGGCTTCGTTTACGTCAGGTCGCACCTCCGGCGTAAGCCGACGGGCCGGGCCCGTGGAAGGAGGCTCAGCGGCTGGACGATCGCGGCTCTGGTCGCGGGAGTGTGGCTGTGGGGGCAGGTCGTCGGGTTCGGCGGCTCCGGGGATGAGGGGCCGGCCTCGTCAGAGACGTCGGTATCCGAATCGGCGAACCGCTGATGGCCCCTCGCCGACCGCACGTGCGCAGGCCCCGCGGTAGAGGTGAAGTACTCGCCGCCTGCGTGGTGGTTGCGGCGGTCGTGGTGGCGGCGGTCCAGCAGGCTCCGGCCGCGCTTCACTCCCTGGTCCACGGGTGGCCGGTACTGGTCGGCGCAGGCATCGGGACTGCGGCGTACGGGCTCTGGCGCACTCGGCGCAGGGCCCGGGCCTGGCGGATACGCGCCGCGATGCTCGCCACGTTGCGCATTCGGCTCACAGACCTGGACACCATGGACGACAAGGCTTTTGAGTTCGCACTTCGGGATCTGCTGGTTCGAGACGGCTGGACAGCCCGCGTTGTCGGCCGGAAGGGGGACCAGGCCGCCGACGTCATCGGCGACCACGGGCGACGGGGCCGGATCGTGGTGCAGGCCAAGCACACCCGCGTCGGGACCAAGGTCGGCTCCTCGGTGATGTACCAGGTGAAGGGCACTGCCCGCCCGGTCCACCGTGCGGACACCGCGGTCGTCGTCACCAACGCGGGCTTCACCCGCGACGCCAAAGCCTGGGGTGACCGACACCACGTCCACTGGACGGACCGGGACCGGCTGCGGGCATGGGCCGAACTCGGGACGCCGCTCCACGACCTTCTCCGCCTGCCGGAGCGACGGAGGCGGCGACGTCTGAGGGGAGGACGAGAGGCACCCGGACCACAACCCGGCACCGGATAAACCCCGCACGAAGCCACCGGCTCCCGCCGGTGTGACTCAGCCGGTCAAGAAGTTCAGCCTGCCGCAGCACCGGCACGCGGACCTCCCGACGGCCCCGGAAGCGGCGAGATCCCGCCCAGCCGCGACGATCGGACGGGATCCCGTGAACGGCCCGGCTTGGAGGAGCGGGTTCAGTGGGGGTGTCTGCGGATGAGGACGTTGGCGTCACTGACGGCCGAGTGGTCGCCCGCCGCGCGGGCCGCGGCCCGCTTGTCGGCCAGTTCGGCGCACCGGCTGCAGCCGGGGGCCGGGATGGCGTCGGGGAGGGGGAATGAACCGGTCAGGTAGACGGGGCCGGCCGCGTAGGTACGGCGCGCGGGGGCGGTCACCGGGCCGCTCCTCGCCAGACGAGGACGCGCGTCCGCAGGACCGCGGCCTGGCGCTCCTCGTCGGTTGGCTGCCGGACGGCGGGAAGCGGCGCAATCCACGGGAGCCCGCCGCGCGGGGGTCTCAGCCGGACGTACTCGTCAAGCAGCCGGACCACGAGACCGGGACGACCGGCCCTCCGGTCGATCAGTAAGTCGCCCCTCTTCGGCGGCTCCCGCCGACCATCGCTGCCGGGACCGATGGCCTCGGACCGATCAGCGTTCATTCCTTCTCCCTCTCGTGTCCGGGCGGGTAGCTACGCCAGTCCGGTGCTTCCCCCAGGCCCGCGAGCGCCGGCCGCTGGTTGAACGGCGCGGGCCGACGCGGTCGCCGGTCCACCGGTGGCAACCGGCGGATCTCGGGCTTCTCGTCGGCGCTCATGGTCACCGCCTTCCGCGGCAGCGCGGGCACCTGCAAGGCGGCATGCTGAGGGTGTTGAGCGGTTCGCAGTCGCGGGCGTAGAAGTGCTTCTGACGCCCCCAGGTGCGCCCGCTGTCGCGGGATACGCGCAGGGTCATCAGCGGCCGCTCACTCGCCGCCCTCGACACGGAGGCACTCAACTCGAACATGCGGACGCTCCAGGAAGCGTTGGCCACGCCCTCGGGCCGGTGGTGCGGTCGCGGGGGCCTTGTTACTGGATCATCGCGTTCCACGACGGACACCACACCGACACGGTGAGACGTCTACGGACATCTACCTGTCCACGCCCGCGGGTTGCTGTCATCCTGTGCGGTATGGGCACGAACGAACGCCTGCGAAGGGCAATGCACCGCGCCAACCTCGACATCGGCGGCCTCGCAGCCGGCGCCGAGGTCTCGACCAAGACCGTTGAACGCTGGATCGCCGGCACCGCCCCGTACCCGCGCACCCGTTACCGGGTGGCTGCGATCCTCCACGAGGAGGAGTCGTATCTGTGGCCGGAGTCCACGAACACGGCGTCACTCGCGGGCGCCGAGATGGTTGCCACCTATCCGCGACGCAGCGAGGTCCCGCGGCACCTGTGGATGGAGCTGCTGCGCGCCGCGCAGCGTGACGTCGACCTGCTCGCGTTCGCGGGGCTGTTCCTCACGGAGGAGCATCCCGAGTGGCTGGACACGCTGGCCGCGAAGGCAAGCGCCGGCGTGCGGGTGCGGGTCCTCCTCGGCGACCCTGGCGGCACGCAGCTCGCCGCGCGGGACGGGGAGTACCGGATCGGGGGCGGTGTCGCTGGGCGTGTGGCCGCGGTGCGGTCCTACTACGAGCAGCGCATGCCGGACTCGGCGGAGGTCCGGCTGCACGACACCCCGCTGTACAACTCGATCTACAGATTCGACGACGACATGCTCGTCAACGTGCATGCCTACGGTGTGCTCGCCGCACACACCCCGGTAATGCACCTGAGGCGCATCGACGGCCGGTACTTCCACACCTACGTCGAATCGTACGAGCGGGTGTGGGCGTCGGCTCGCCCGGCATCGACCACGGTGGAGGCGTGATGGTGGCCAAGGGGACGAAGCGCGTGGACTACTGGCAGGATCCACAGGCGCCGAAGCCGACGAGTCGCAAGACGAGTGCGTCGGTATTCGTGCAGGACGACGACGGCCGCGTACTTCTCCTTCGCCGCGTTGACAACGACTTGTGGACCATCCCCACCGGGGGCGTGAAGAAGGGCGAGACCGTCGGCCACGCCGGCGTACGTGAGTGCCGGGAGGAGACCGGTCTCGACGTCGAGGTGACCGGCCTCGTGGGGGTGTTCTCCACACCTGACCACGTGATCGTCTACCTGCATGGCGACCGGGTGGACGAGGTGCGGCAGCCGATCAACATCTGCCTGCGCGCCCGGGTGGTCGGCGGCAGCGTCCAGCCAGAACCTTCCGAGGCACAGGAAGTGTGCTGGATCGCCCCGGGCGCGCTGGACGACTACCCGATCCATCCGGCACTGCGCCTGCGCATCGACCACGGCCTGGCTCACACGGATCCGTACGTGAGCTGACGAGCCGCTTCGCCGGGTGGCCTGTACGGGACATGGGCAACCCCGCCTCCGCAAACGGCGCCAGAACGGCCGCCAGGCCCGCGGTCGACGCCGCCAGTGCCCGCGAGACCGCCGAGGCGCTGGCCGAGTACGTCCGGTGAGGAGGAGCCGCATGGCAAAGGTGACGGTGCAGCGCTACGACGGACCCGAGGCGACGCGGAGGCTCGGGGCCTTCCTGCCCGCGTACCGGGAGATCTACGCCGAGCTGCCTTACAGAGCCCGCAGGACGTCGTGGACTTCACCCAGATGTTCGCCGTCCAGTCCGAGCGGCCGGGCTTCCGCGTCGCGCTGGCCCGGGACGCGGGCGAGGGTCGTCGGCTTCGCCTACGGATTCTGCCTTCCGCCGGAGACCGGCTGGTGGCGAAACCTCCTCACCCTCGCGCCGGCCGAATTCACCGCCGAGGACGGGCAGCGCACCTTCGCCGTCATTGAGCTGGCCGTACGCCGACCCTGGCGACGTCAGGGCATGGGCATCGCCCGCCGGCTGCACGCCGCACGGTGACGCTCACCGTGCGACCGGAGCCCGAGGCAGCGCCGGCGCAGTCCGCGTACGCCTCCGGCCTCCGGAACATTCCCTCCTTCCGGTTCTGGACGAGGGCGGGGCTCGGTGGGTGCGGCTGCCGATGGTCTCGGTTCCGGCAGGCGCCCGGCGGGGCTCAGCCGTAGTGGGCGCGGGTACGGGACTTCGCCGCCTCCGGCGCTTCCGTGCGGTCCAGGCCCAGCAGGGCCGCGCCCAGCACCGGCGGGGCCGTCACCACCCGCGGGACCGCCTTCGGCGCCCGTGCCGTGAGCTGCGTGCGGACGCGGTCGTCCAGCTGCGCGTGGCCCGCGGCCAGGACGCTGCCGCCGAGCACCACCGGCACCTCCTCGTCCAGCAGGCCGAGCCGCTCCAGCGCCACCGCCGCCAGCGCCACCACCTCGTCCGCCTGCCGGTCCACGAGGGACCGCGCCACCGGGTCGCCCGCGGCGGCCACCGCGAACAGCAGCGGCGCGAGCCGCTGGGTGCGGGCCACCGGGATGGCGCCCAGGTGCACGCCCTCGATCAGCTCGTGCATCGTGCCGAGGCCGAAGTGCGCGGGCAGCGCCGTCGCCAGGGCCGTCGTCTCGCCGCGGCCGTCCTCCGCCCGCGCCGCGTACCAGATCGCCTCCGCCGCGAGGCCCGCGCCGCCGCCCCAGTCGCCGGAGAGCTTGCCGAGGGCGGGGAAGCGGTGGGTGCGGCCGTCGGGCAGCAGGCCGGCGCAGTTGATGCCGGCGCCGCAGACGACGGCGACGCCGCGCGGCTCGGCGCCCGGCGGGAGGCCGGCGCGGAGCAGGGCGAACGTGTCGTTGTGGACGGCGACCGTACGGCCCCAGCCGCGTTCCGCCAGCGCCGCGCCGATGGTGCGCTCCTCCACGGGCAGGTCGACGTTGGCCAGGCACGCGGACACGTGCTCGGCGACGGGCCCGCCACCGGAGCCGGGGCCGCCCGGCGCGCCGCCGGCGCTCCGTACCGCCCCCGCCACCGCCTCCGCCAGCACCCCGACCGCCGCCGCCACCCCCGTCGCCGGCGGCCGGAAGCCGCCGCTGCGCGCCTCGCCCAGCACCGTGCCGTCCGCCGCGACCAGCGCCGCGTCCGTCTTGCTGTTCCCCGCGTCGATCGCCAGCACGGCGGCCGCGCTCACGCCCACGGCAGGTGCTCCCGGTTGTGGTCGAGCAGCGCGCCGGTCAGCCGCTCGGCCCGGTCGTACTGGCCGACCAGCGGGTGCGCGAGCAGCGCGCGGAACACGCGCTCGCGCCCGCCGTGCAGGGCGGCGTCCAGCGCCAGCCGCTCGTACGCCGTCGTGTGGGCGACCAGGCCCGCGAAGAGCGGGTCCAGCGCCGGGACCGCGAGCGGCCGGGCGCCGTCCGCGGTGACCTCGGCCTGCACCTCGACGACCGCGTCGTCGGGCAGGAACGGCAGGGTGCCGCGGTTGACGGTGTTGACGACCTGGACCGCGCCGGCCGCGTCGCCCAGCAGCGACGCGGCGAGCGCGACGGCGGCCTCGGAGTAGAACGCCCCGCCGCGCTGCGCCAGCAGCTCCGGCTTGGTGTCGAGCGCCGGGTCGGCGTACATCCGCAGCAGCTCGGCCTCGATCCCGGCGACCCGCGCGCCGCGGGAGGGGCCCTCGCGCTGTTCGCGGACGACCTCGTCGTGGGCGTAGTAGTAGCGCAGGTAGTACGAGGGCACGACGCCGAGCCGGGTCGGCAGGTCCGGCGGCAGGTGCAGGTCCCCGGCGATCCGGTCGCCGTGCTCGGCGATCAGCTTCGGCAGCACGTCGGTGCCGCCGGGGCCGCCGAGGCGTACGCCCAGCTCCCACGTGAGGTGGTTGAGGCCGACGTGGTCCAGGTGGACGTCCTCGGGGGCGGCGTCCAGGAGCGCGGCGAACTTCCGTTGCAGGTGGATCGCGACGTTGCACAGCCCCACCGCGCGGTGTCCGGCCTGCAGCAGCGCGCGGGTCACGATGCCGACGGGGTTGGTGAAGTCGATGATCCAGGCGCCGGGCGCGGCCCTGCGCACCTGGTCGGCGATGTCGAGGACCACCGGCACGGTGCGCAGCGCCTTCGCGAGGCCGCCCGCGCCGGTGGTCTCCTGGCCGACGCAGCCGCAGTCCAGCGGCCACGTCTCGTCCTGCTGCCGGGCCGTCTGCCCGCCGACGCGCAGCTGGACGAGCACGGCGTCGGCGCCCTCGACGCCCTCGGCCAGCCGGCCGGTGGTGACGACCCGCCCGGGGTGGCCCTGCCGGGCGAACATCCGCCGGGCCAGCGCGCCGACCAGCTCCAGCCTCTCGGCGGCGGGGTCGATGAGCACCAGCTCGTCGACGGGCAGCGTGTCGCGCAGCCGCGCGAAGCCGTCGACGAGTTCTGGCGTGTACGTGGATCCGCCGCCGACCACTGCGAGTTTCAACCTTTGACTCCTGTCAGGGTGACGCCCTCGATGAAGGCTTTCTGGGCGAAGAAGAAGACCACGATCACCGGGGCCATGACCAGCACCGTGGCCGCCATGGTGAGGTTCCAGTCGGTCTGGTGGGCGCCCTTGAACGACTCCAGCCCGTAGCTCAGCGTCCACCAGCCCGGGTCCTCCGAAGCGTAGATCTGCGGCCCGAAGTAGTCGTTCCAGCAGTAGAAGAAGTGGAACAGGGCGACGGCGGCGATGGCGGGTTTCGCCATCGGCACCACGATGCGCAGCAGCGTGCGCAGTTCGCCGCAGCCGTCGATGCGCGCGGCCTCGGTGTACTCGCGCGGGATGGTCAGCAGGAACTGCCGGAGCAGGAAGACGCTGAAGGGGTTGGCGAAGGCGAACGGGATGATCAACGGCCACAGCGTGCCGGTCAGGTCCATCTGCCGGGACCAGAACAGGTACATGGGCACGATGACGACCTGCGGCGGCAGCATCATCGCGGCGATGACCATCATCATCGCCAGGTTCCGCCCGCGGAAGCGGAACTTGGCCAGCGCGTACGCCACGGGGAGGCTGGAGCCGACGGCGAGCACGGTGCCGAGGCCGGCGTAGAGCAGCGTGTTGCGCCACCAGGTGAGGAACCCGGGCGTCTCCCACACCGTGCGGAAGTTGCCCCACTCCCAGGTGCGCGGCCACAGCGCCCGGGTCAGCGCCTGGTCGTCGCTCATCACGGCGGTGAGGAAGACGAAGACGAACGGCAGTACGAAGAACAGGGAGGCGGCGATGGCCAGGGCGTGCACCGCGACCCAGTGCAGCAGCTCGCGGCGGCGCGCCATCAGTCGTCCTCCTTCAGGAAGCCGCTGCCGCGGCGCATCAGCACGTAGGTGAAGGCCATCGCGAGGACGAAGAGCACGAGGGCGACGACGCACGCCGCGCCCGTGTCGAACCGCTGGAAGCCCAGGTGGTAGACGCTCTGCGGGACGGTGAGGGTCGACTTCTCCGGGTAGCCGGGCTCGAAGTGCTGGCCGGAGCCGCCGATGACGCCGCTGGCGACCTTCGCGGCCACGATGGGCTCGGTGTAGTACTGCATCGTCGCGATCACGCCGGTGACGACGGCGAAGAGCACGACGGGCCGGATGTTCGGCAGCGTGACGTACCGGAACCTCGCCCACGCGCCGGCGCCGTCCAGCTCGGCGGCCTCGTACTGCTCCTTGGGCACGTCCAGCAGCGAGGCCATGAAGATGACCATGAGGTCGCCGATGCACCACAGCGCGAGGACCGTCAGCGCGGGTTTGGACCACTGCGCGTCGTTGAACCAGCCGGGTTCGCCCAGCCCGATCCGGTCGAGGATGGTGTTGACGGGCCCGGTGCCGGGGTTCATCAGGAAGACGAAGGCCATGGTCGCGGCGACCGGCGGCGCCAGGAACGGCAGGTAGAACAGGGTCCGGAAGACCCCCGCGCCGGTCTTGATCCGGGTGATGAGCAGGCCGACGCCGAGTCCGAAGACGGTGCGCAGGGTGACCATCACGGCGACCAGCCACAGGGTGTTGGTCAGCGCGGGCCAGAAGAAGGGGTAGTCGAACAGGACGTAGCGCCAGTTCTTCAGCCCCACCCAGACGGGGTCGGTGAACCCGTCGTACTTCATGAAGGAGAAGTAGACGGTGGCGCCGAGCGGGTAGGCGAAGAAGACGCTGAAGCCGATCAGCCAGGGCGAGAGGAACCCGAGGGTGCGCAGCGCCGCGCGGCGGCGCCGCGCACCCAGGGTGTGGACGGCGGCGGACATCAGCCGGCCTGCGCGTTGTCCTTGTCGATCTGCTCGTCCGCCTGCTCCAGCAGGGACGCCAGATCGTCCTCCTCGCCGCTTTCGTACTTCAGCCCGTAGTCCTGCAGGGTGAGCAGGAAGGCGCCGCCGTTCCTGGAGGACGGGGCGTGGCTGGACCCGGGGTGCTGGGCGATGTCGACGAACGTGCGGTAGACGGGGTCGTCGTTGAGCCTGGGGGACTCCAGCGCGGCCAGCGTGGAGGGCACGTTGTGGATGGCGTTGGCGAAGTCCACGACGGCGTCGGTGTCGGTCGTCAGGTACTTCACCAGCTCCCAGGCGGCGTTCTTCTTCCCGCTGGTGGCGGCGATGCCGGTGATGGTGCCGGAGAGGTAGCCCTTGCCGTACGAGTCCGCCTGGTCGTCGGGGACGGGGAAGGGGGCCGCGCCTATCTCGAAGTCGACGCCGGCGTCGGCGGCCATCTTGCCGCGCCACTCGCCGTCCATCTGCATGGCGACCTGGCCGGTGTGGAAGGGGTGCTTGGGGCCCCACTCGTCGCCGAAGGTGTTGCGGTACCTGCGCAGCTTCTCGAAGCCGCCCAGCTCCTCGACCATGCTCTTCTGCCACTCGAAGAGTTCGGTCATCCGCGGGTCGGCGGCGGCGTTGGAGTCGCCCTCGTCGTCGAAGTAGGTGACGCCGAACTGGCCGCCGTAGTGCTCGACGGTGGTCTCGTAGCCCTGGTAGTTGGGCATGAAGCCCAGCTGTTCGTAGCCGTCGCCGTCGGGCCGGGTGAGCTTCTTCGCGACCTCCTCGAACTCGGAGAGGGTCTTCGGCGGGGCGTCGATGCCGGCCTCCGCGAAGGCGTCCTTGTTGTAGTAGAGGCCGTACGCGTCGCCGAGCAGGGGCAGCGCGCAGCGCTTGCCCTCGTACCGGGTGTACTCCAGCATCGGCGCCGGGAAGGTCTTCGCCGGGTCGATGCCGGACTCGTCCAGGAACGGGCCGAGGTCGGCGAGGACGTTCGAGGAGCAGAAGCGGCCGACGTTGTCGGTGGTGAACGAGGACACCACGTCGGGCGCGTTGTCGCCGCCGGCGCGCAGGCCCTGGTTCAGCTTGTCGTCGTTGACGCCCTTGACGGCCTCGACGGTGATGTGGGGGAACTCCTTCTCGAACGCGTCGATGTTGGCCTCGATCGCCTCGACCTCGGACGGCGCGCTCCAGCCGTGCCAGAACGTGAGCGTGACCTCGGCGTCCGGGTCGTCGTTCGCGGCGCCGGTGTCGTTGCTTCCGGTGCAGGCGGCGGCCAGGGACAGCGCGGCCGCGGCGGCGACCGCGGCGACGGCGCGGGCGCGTGGGCGGGTTGCGGGCATGGGTGACGTACCTCCTGGCGGGAGACGGGTACGGGCGTACAGGCGTACAGGCGTACGGGTGAGACGGGCCGGGCCGGGCGGGTCCGGCGGCCGGTGGCCGGTGGGCGGGCTTCAGCGGGCGGTGGTGTCGAAGACCTCGTCGCGGGTGGTGGCGAGCGCGCTCTCCAGCGCGCCGGTGAGCACGGGGTGCCGCTCGACCTCGCCGGTCACCAGGCGGGGCCGGGGCGCGGCCAGTTCGGCCAGCTCGGACTGGACGAGGGCGCGCAGCCGGTCGCCGCCGGCGGCCAGCACGGCGCCGGAGAGCACGATGAGCTGCGGGTCGAGGACGGCGACGACGGCGGCGAGGCCGACGGCGAGGCGCTGGGCGTAGCGGGCGAGCAGTTCGGCGTGACGGGGTTCTTCGGGGTCGGCGGCGGCGCGCGCGACGAGTTCGACGGCGACCTCGGCGTAGTGCCCGCGCTCGGGCGTGAGGCCCAGCTCGCGGGCGAGCGGGGCGAGCGCCTGGGCGCCGGCCAGCTCCTGGAAGCCGCCGCTGTTGGCGCGGGTGACCTGGCGGACGAGGGTGGCGCCGGGCACCGGCAGGAAGCCGACCTCACCGGCGCCGCCGGTGCCGCCGCGGTGCAGCCGGCCGCCGATGACGACGGCGGCGCCGAGGCCCTCCTCGTTCCACAGCAGGACGAAGTCGTCGTGGCCGCGGGCGGCGCCGCGGCGCTGCTCGGCGACGGCGGCGAGGTTCACGTCGTTGTCGTACGCCAGCGGCATGGGCAGGGCGGCGGCCAGCTCCTCCAGCAGCGTCGGGGAGTGCCAGCCGGGCAGGTGGGAGGCGTAGCGCAGGCGGCCGGTGCCGGGGTCGAAGGCGCCGGGGGTGCCGATGACGGCGCGGTGCAGCTCGGCGCGGGTGAGCCCGGCGTCCTTGGCGGCGCCGTCGACGGCGCGGACGACGCGGCGCACGGTGCCCTCCGCGGCGGAGCCGCCGCCGGTGCGCTTGGCGGTGGCCAGTTCGTACGAGCCGACCGTGCGGCCGGTGACGTCGGCGACGGCCGCGTGGATCCGGGCGGCGGTGACGTCGAGTCCGACGACGTGCGCGACGGCGGGGTTGAGGGCGTACAGCTGGGCGTTGGGTCCCGGGCTGCCCTCGCTGGTGCCGGTCGCGACCACCAGGCCGGCCGCCTCCAGCCGGGCCAGCAGCTGCGAGGCGGTCGGTTTGGACAGGCCGGTGAGCTTGCCGAGCCTGGTGCGCGAGAGCGCGCCGTGCTCCAGCAGCAGGTCCAGCGCGGCACGGTCGTTCATCGCGCGCAGCGTCCCGGGGCCACCGGCCATGGGCGTCACCTCTCACCGATCCGGACTCGTGCCGTACAGCTTGCCGTCTCTGAATGGTTAGGAAACTTTCCTATCTGAGTGCGGCGAAAGTAATGCCCCGGACGGAGCACGTCAAGAGGGTGTGCGCCGGCGGATCCGGCCGTCCGCGGGCGCCGGGCGGTGCTACTCCCCGCCCCCGCCACCGCCGTCGCCGCCGCCCGGGGCCGGCTGCTGCCGCGGCACCACGGCAGCCTGGGCCGGCGGCGCCACCAGCACGCCCGTCGGCAGGTCCGACATCACGATCCCGGCCGCCAGCAGCGTCTCGCGGATGCGCCAGCGCAGCTCGCGCTCGACCCCGAAGGACTTCCCCGGCATCGTCTTGACCTGCACCTGCAGCGTCGCCGTGCCCTGCGAGACGGCGGTCAGGCCCAGCACCTCGACCTCGCCCCACAGCTGCTCGCTCCACGGCTCGGTGCGGCCCAGCTCCTCGCCGGCCGCGAGGATCGCGGCACGCACCCGGTCCAGGTCCTCACCGGCCGGTACGGGCACGTCGACCGCGGCCGTCGCCCAGCCCTGGCTGAGGTTGCCGATCCGCTTGACCTCGCCGTTGCGCATGTACCAGATCGCCCCGTTGTCGCCGCGCAGCTTGGTCACCCGCAGCCCGACCTCGATCACCTCGCCGGTGACCTCGCCGACGTCGATGGTGTCCCCGACCCCGTACTGGTCCTCGACGAGCATGAAGATCCCGGAGAGGAAGTCCATCACCAGGTTGCGGGCGCCGAAGCCGATCGCGACGCCCGCGACGCCGGCGCTGGCCAGCAGCGGCGCCAGGTCGATCTCCAGCGCGGACAGGATGGTCAGGGCGGCTGTGCCGAGGATCACAAAGGAGGCGCCGCTGCGCAGGATGGAACCGAGCGCCTCGGAGCGCTGCCGGCGTCTCTCGTGGTTGACGAGCAGGCCGCCGAGGGCGGTGCCGTCCACGGCGTCGGCGGTGCGCGTCATCCGCGCTATCAGCCTGGTGATCATACGCTGCACCACGCGGCGCAGCACGTACGCGATGACGGCGATCAGCAGGATGCGCAGGCCCACGCCCAGCCACGAGGTCCAGTTCTCCTGGAGCCACCCGGCCGCCTCCTCCGCGCTCCTGCGCGAGTCTTCGAGCGACGGAGAGGGGCTCTCTGCGGCCGGGAGGCGGGTGACGGACACGGGCCTGGAACCTTCCGTTCTGGGGCGCGGGCACTCACCCTACCCGGCGCTCCGGCCTGCTCTTTCCCGCCGCGGCGAGCGCCCGTCCTGCGCCGGGGCCGCGGTCCGGTCGGCGCCGCGGGCGGCGAGGCGTAGGGCCGGGTCGAAGCGGGGATCACGTCCTCGGGCGCGGCCGTGGAACCTTGCCGGACGGTTGGCCCGTTTACCTGATCGTGGTGGCGCGGAGGCGGGCGTGCAGGACACACTGTTGACCAGATCGTCCCGGCGCGAGCCACGCGCCGCCGGCGTACAAGGAGGCACCGTGCCGCACGTCCTCGTTCTCAACGCTTCATACGAGCCGCTCGGCGTCGTGCCACTGCGCCGCGCGCTCATCCTGGTGCTGAACGGCAAGGCCGTGAGCCTGGAGGAGTCCGGCGCCTTCCTGCACAGCGCCACGCGGGTGATAGCGGCGCCGAGCGTCGTGCGCCTGCAGCGCTTCGTACGGGTCCCCGTCCGGGGGCCCGTTCCGCTCACGCGCCGGGCGCTCTTCGCCCGCGACGGGGGGCGCTGCGCGTACTGCGGCGGCGTGGCCACCAGCGTCGACCACGTCATCCCGCGCAGCCGCGGCGGACAGCACCGCTGGGACAACGTCGTGGCGGCCTGCCGCCGCTGCAACCACGTGAAGGCCGACCGGCCGATCCACGAGCTGGGCTGGCGCTTGCGCCACCAGCCGGGTCCGCCGTCCGGGCTGGCCTGGCGGATCATCGGAACGGGGCATAGGGACCCGCGCTGGTTGCCTTATCTGCAGCCATACGGCGCGGACGAGGCCCTGGCCCGGATCGACGGCATCTCTGCCTAGAACCGGGCCTTTGTTATGCCCGCTCCGGCGCCCACGGCGCCGTCCTCCCCCGGAACCGAACGGGTGCGCTCCGCGTGATGAAGGGCAGGATGGGGGCCCGGCACCCGCTCGCGCAGCACGCTACGGTACCGATCCGAACAAGATCCCGGGAATCGCGGTGTGACGGTCGGCACGGACCGCCATACTTGCCGACGGTGCCCGGGGCGGACTGGACCCGCCCGCATCCGGGCGAACAGCCAGCGACCCAGGGGGAGGTCACGTGACGTACCCGCCGCGGGCCGGCAGCGCCGCGCCGCCGGAGCACCAGACCGCGCCTGCGCTTCCCGCGCAGCCCGGGCCCGACGGCCCACCCGCACCGCAGGCGGGTCCCCCCGGCGCCGCCGCGCCGCCGCCCCCCGTCGCGCCGCCGGAGCGGCGCTCCGCGTTCACCGAGGGCTTCGAGCGGCTGCGCGCCGCCGCGACCACCGAGCCGGGCCGGCTGCGGATCATCGGGGCGGTGCTGGCGGCGCTGGTCGTGCTGTTCGGCGCGCTCACCACGTGGCAGGTGTCCGACCGGGCGGCGGCGGCCGAAGACGTCGTCGAACGCAGCCAGCCGCTGAGCGCGGAAGCCGCCGAGATCTACCGCTCCCTGGCCGACGCCAACACCACCGCGGCCACGGGCTTCCTGGAGGGCGGGCAGGAGCCGCGCGAGGTGCGCGACCGGTACGACGACGACATCACGCGGGCCTCGGAGCTGCTAGTGCGGGCCGCGGCCAGCTCCCAGGGCGCCGAGGAGTCGCAGGACCAGATCGAGAAGCTGAACCGGGCGCTGCCCGTCTACACCTCGCTCGTCGAGACCGCCCGCGCCAACAACCGCCAGGGCCTGCCGCTCGGCGGCGCGTACCTGCGCTACGCGGACGACCAGATGCGCGAGACGCTGCTGCCCGCCGCCCGCAAGCTGTACAGCTCCGAGACCGCCCAGCTGGAGCAGGACTACTCCGACGCCCGGGCGTGGCCCTGGGGCGCGCTGGCCAGCGGACTGGTCGCGCTCGGCGTGCTGTTCTGGGCGCAGCGCCGCCACTACCGCCGGACGAACCGGGTGTTCAACCACGGCCTGCTGGCGGCCACCGCGGCCACCGCGGTCGTGCTGCTGTGGCTGGCCGTCGGGCACACCTTCGCCCGCTCCGGCCTCGGCGACTCCGACCGGCACGGCGCCCAGTCGCTGCACGCGCTCAACGAGGCGCGGATCAACACCCTCACGGCCCGCGCCGACGAGAACCTCACGTACGTCAACCGGGGCTCCGTCACCAACGAGAAGGGCCTCGACAAGTACGAGGCCACCTACCTCAAGGGCATGAGGGAGCTGGCCGGCAAGGACATCGACGCGGAGACGGCGCCGGCGGGCAGCATGCTCGGCCGCGCCATGGAACTGGCCGACGACAGCGAGGGCCGCAGGCCCGTCGCCGAGGCCATGGACAACGTGCGCGACTGGCGCCGGATGCACGGCGAGGCGCAGGAGAGGAACGTCGCGGGCGAGTACGAGTCCGCGAAGGACATGGTCATCGGCGGCGAGGGGGAGAAGTCGACCAGCGAGTTCTTCGACCGGGTCGACGACAGCCTCGTCCAGGCCCTGGAGCACGAGCAGCGGGAGTTCACGTCGGCGGCCGAGGACGGCCGGGGGGCGCTCTCCGGCCTGTGGATCGGCGCCGCGGTGCTCGCCGTGCTGGGCGCCGTCGGCGCGGTGTTCGGCATCGGCCGCAGGCTCTCGGAGTACCGGTGACGGCGGAGGGGAAGGCAGCTGTGCGGACAACACCGAGGACGGCAGCACCGAGGACGGCACCGCCCGGGACGAGGCGGAGCCTGCGCGGCTGGGGCGGCGTGGCCGGGACGGCGGCCGCCGTCGCGCTGACCGCCGCGCTGCTGCCCGGCCTCGCGGGCGACGTACGGCAGGACCACCCGGCCGCGGCCGGCGACCGCGCCGCCGGCGGCGCGGTGGCGGCGCAGCCGGCGAAGTCGGCGAAGGCGGGCCAGGAGGAGTGCGAGACGCCGGAGGCGAGCCTGCGGCCGTCCGCGAACGCCACGGGCGACGGCGTCCAGCGCATCATCGACCGCGGCCGTCTCATCGCGGGCATCGACCAGAACAGCTACCGGTGGGGCTACCGCAACCCGCTCACCGGCAAGCTGGAGGGCTTCGACATCGACCTGGCGCGGGCCATCGCCGGGGAGATCCTCGGCGACGAGTCGAAGGTCACCTTCCGCTCCATCCCCACCAGCGAGCGCATCACGGCGCTGAAGGAGAAGCAGGTGGACATCGTGGTGCGCACGATGACGATCAACTGCGAGCGCATCGAGGAGGTGGCCTTCTCCACCGAGTACTTCACCGGCGACCAGGCGGTGCTGGCCCCCGCCGGCTCGGACATCACCGGCTTCGACGAGAGCCTCAAGGGCAAGCGCGTCTGCACCGCCGAGGGCTCCACGGGCGAGGGGGCCCTGGAGGAGGGGAAGTACGGCGCGGAGGTCAAGCTGGTGCCGAACCAGCTCGACTGCCTGGTGCGGCTGCAGCTCGGCGAGGCCGACGCGGTCGTCACCGACAACGCGCTGGCGGCCGGCCAGGCCGCGCAGGACCCCTCGACGCGGCTGGTCGGCACCCTGAACCGCCCCGAGCCCTACGGCGTGGCGATGAACATCGACCACCACGACCTGGTGCGCCGGGTGAACAAGCTGCTTGAGGACTACCGCCAGAACGGCTGGCAAGACGCCTACCAGAAGTGGCTGGCCAAGGACATGCCGGGGATCGACGGGCCGCCGGCCCCGAAGTACAAGGACTGAGCAGGCGCACGAAGCGACACGTCAACGGGCAGAGCACGGCAGCACGGAGGGAAACAGATGCCGCTCCCGCCACGGGGCTCGATGGACCGCGAGGAGGTCGATCGTGCGCTTGCGCGGCTGGGAGCCGAGCACGAGGCGATCGAGACCTCGCTGCTCGCGCTCCAGGACCACGCGGGACGCCGGCTGCTGGAGGGCGCCGAGCTGTCCGGTACGACGAAGGAGCGCTGGGCCGCCGCCGAGCAGGCGATCACGCTGCTGTGGGCGCACTTCGAGGCGTACACCGGCGCGCTGGCCTCCGCTCGGGAGATCCGCACCCGCCGCCGCTCGCCCGGCGCCGCGGAGCTGGCCGAGCTGACCGCGCTGCTGCGCGACCACGGCGTCACCATCGCGCCGGGAGCCGCCTCGTCCCCCGCGGCCGCCGGCGGCTACCCGGCGGCGCTCACGGGCCCGGCCCGGCTGTCGGAGTCGCTGAAGCTGGACGAGCTGGTGGGGCGGATGAACCGGTGGTACGCGGAGGTGATCGACGTCGTCGCGGCGGCGGACTCCGTGTGGTCGGCGCTGCCCGCGCGCATCGACCTGCTCGCCGCCGAGCTGCAGCGCACCCGTTCGCTGGCCCAGTCCGTCGGCGTGCGTCCCGGCGAGCACCCGGCGGGCGACGACCTGGAGCGGATCACCGCGGAGCTGGCCGCGCTGCGCGACGAGGTGGTGCGCGACCCGCTGGCGTTCTGGTCCCGGCCGGCCGGGCGCAGCCCCGGCGCGGCGCCGGGCGGCGGGGCGCCGGACACCGCGCGCTACGACGCGGCGGCCCGCGGTCTGGAGGACGTGCGCCGGGAGATCGACGCCGTGCTGCACGTCCGGCAGGACGCGGAGGAGCGGCTGGTCAAGGTGCGCGACGTGCTGTCGCGCGCGGACCGTACGCTGGGCGAGGCCCGCCGGGCGCGCGGCGAGGTGCTGGCGAAGATAGCGGCGTCGGAGGTGCCGGCGGTCAGCGGCCCGCCGACCGCGCTGAACGAACAGCTGGCCAACGCGGTGGAGTTCCGCAGGCGGGCCCAGTGGCACCGGCTGTCGCCGCTGCTGGAGAGCCTGGAGCAGCGGGCCGAGGAGGAGTTGCTGCGGGCGCGGGAGTCGCTGACGGCGGTGACCGCGCCGCTGGCCGTCCGGGCGGAGCTGCGCGGCCGGCTGGACGCGTACAAGGCGAAGGTGGCGCGGCACGGCTTCGCCGAGGACCGCATCCTGGTGGAGCGGTACGACGTGGCGCGCCGGCTGCTGTGGTCGGCACCCTGCGATCTGATCGCGGCGGAGCAGGCGGTGCTGCGCTACCAGCGGGCCACGGCGGAGGTGCTGGCCGCCGGGCGGGCGGCACCGCCCTCGCGCGCACTGCGCGCCGAGGGGGAGGACCGGCCCGGGGGCATGGCGTGAGGCTGGACGGAACGGAGTTGGGGGAGTCATGAGCAACGCGCAGGCATGTCAGCGGCCGGGCTGCGGAGGCACGTACGAGGACGTCGGCGGCGGCGAGCTGTACTGCGACACCTGCGGCCTCGCCCCCGTCGTGTCGCCGGACGGCGTCGTCGGCTCCGCGCCCACCGGGGTGACCGGCCGCGGCCGCGGCAGCCGGGGCAGCTCGTCGAACAGCTCCAGCGCGTCGAGCCGGTCGAGCAGCACGTCCCGGAGCAGTTCGCGGGCGTCGCGCCGGTCGGTCTCCGGGCGGCTGTCGCGCGCGCTGACCGGGGAGTCCACGGGCCGCTCGGTCTCGGTCAAGAGTTCCCGTACGTCCGCGGTCGCCTCCCGCGGCAAGCTGGGCGCGGGCCTGGTGTCGGTGCCGGAGGTGCCGCGGCCCGACCCGCGCACCGCGGTGCTGGAGAACCCCGAGGTGCCCGAGCGCAAGCGGTACTGCAGCCGCAGCGACTGCGGGGCGCCGGTGGGCCGGTCGCGCGGCGGCCGGCCGGGGCGTACCGAGGGCTTCTGCACCAAGTGCGGGCAGCCGTACTCCTTCGTGCCGAAGCTGCAGGAGGGCGACATCGTCCACGGGCAGTACCAGGTCGCGGGCTGCCTCGCGCACGGCGGCCTGGGCTGGATCTACCTGGCGATCGACCGCGCGGTCGCCGACCGCTGGGTGGTGCTCAAGGGCCTGCTGAACACCGGCGACGAGGACGCGATCGCCGCCGCGGTCTCCGAGCGCCGCTTCCTCGCGGAGATCGAGCACGCGGGCATCGTGCGCATCTACAACTTCGTCGAGCACCTCGACCAGCGCACCGGCAGCCTCGACGGCTACATCGTCATGGAGTACGTCGGCGGCAAGTCGATGAAGGAGATCGCCAACGAGCGGCGCACGCCGGACGGCAAGCGGGACCCGCTGCCGGTCGAGGTGGCGTGCGCGTACGGGATCGAGGCGCTGGAGGCGCTCGGCCACCTGCACAGCCGCAACCTGCTGTACTGCGACTTCAAGGTCGACAACGCGATCCAGCAGGGCGACCAGCTCAAGCTGATCGACATGGGCGCGGTGCGCCGCATGGACGACGACGAGTCGGCCATCTTCGGCACCGTCGGCTACCAGGCCCCGGAGGTCGCCGACGTCGGCCCGTCCGTCGCCTCCGACCTGTACACGGTGGCCCGCACGCTGGCCGTGCTGACCTTCGACTTCCAGGGCTACACCAACGTCTTCGTCGACAGCCTGCCCGACCCCGACTCGATCGACGTCTTCAACCGGTACGAGTCCTTCTACCGCCTGCTGGTCCGCGCCACCGACCCCGACCCGGCCCGGCGGTTCGCCTCGGCCGCGGAGATGTCCGAGCAGCTGACGGGCGTGCTGCGGGAGGTCGTGGCGGTGCAGACGGGCAAGCCGCAGCCGGCGCTGTCCACGCTCTTCGGGCCGGAGCTGCGGGTGGTGGACACCGAGCTGTTCCCGCCGGCGACCGGCGAGACCTCGCAGCTGGGCGCCCGGGTGGTCGGCAAGCGCGCCCGCGCGGCGCGGGCCGCGGGCAACGGCGCCCCGGCGCTGCCGGCCGCCCAGGGCGTGCCGGCGCAGCTGCCGGGCGGCGCGCAGGGGATGGGCACGCAGGTGGCGCTGCCCGCGCAGATCGCCGACACGCTGCCGCTGGACTCCGCCGCGGCGGCGCTGGCGCTGCCGGTGCCGCGGGTGAACCCGAACGACCCCAACGCGGGCTTCCTCGCGGGCCTGCTGGCGTCCGCGCCGGCGGAGCTGACCGCCGCGCTGTCCAACGCGCCGACCGACTCCGTCGAGCTGCAGCTGCGCCGGGTGCGCGCCCATCTGGAGCTGGGCGACCTGGCGGCGACCGGCTCGGCGCTGGGCGAGCTGGGCGAGCAGCACCCCGACGACTGGCGGATCGTCTGGTACCGGGGGCTGCAGGCGCTGGCCACCCGCGACTTCGAGACCGCCGCGCTGTCGTTCGACGCGATCTACGACGCCTTCCCCGGCGAGCCCGCGCCGAAGCTGGCGCTGGGCATCTGCGCCGAGGTGCTGGGCCAGCTGGACAACGCCACCGAGTACTACCGGCTGGTGTGGACGACCGACCCGGCCTACGTCAGCGCCGCGTTCGGCCTGGCCCGGGTGCGGCTCGCCGCCGCCGACCGGTCCGGTGCGGTACGGGCGCTGGAGTCCGTACCGGAGGCGTCGATCCACTACACCGCGGCGCGCATCGCCGCGATCAGAGCGCGGCTGCGCCAGCGCGCGCCGCAGGAGCCGCTGCTGACCGATCTGCAGGCCGCCGGCACGCAGGTGGAGCGGCTGCAGGACGTGGGTCTGGACGCCGGCCGCCGGGCGAGGCTGTCCACCGAGGTACTGGGCAGTGCGTTGGACTGGGTGCTGACCGGCCGCACCGGGGCCGGTGCGGGTCCGTCCGGCCCGGCGGGCTCCTACGGCACGCTGCAGCCGCTGCTGGGCTGCGCGCTGGACGAGAACGGACTGCGGCTCGGTCTGGAAAACTCCTTCCGCGTGCTGGCCCGGCTCGCACAGCACGGCCACGAGCGGATCGACATGGTCGAACGGGCCAACCGCTACCGGCCGAAGACCTGGGTATGAGAGGACAGCCCATGGCGAACACACCTCCCGTATCCCAGCTGAGCGCGTGCCCCTCGTGCGAGGAGCCGCTGGAGGCGGGCGACCTGTTCTGCGGGGCGTGCGGTGCGGATCTCGCCGCGCCGGCGCCCGCGCCGGCTGCGGCCGCGGGTTCAGCCGCGGCCGCCGAGCCCGCGGCCGGGCCGAACGGGGCCGGACCCGCGCCCGCGGCGCCGCCGGCGGGCGCCGGCGACGCGGCCCCGGCCGCGCCCGCGGCCGGTCCGGTGGCCGGGCCGGACAGCCGGTCACCGGAGGCGCAGCGCACCGGCAGCTACCGCATCGCCGGGCCCGGGGACGGGCCGCAGGCCGCCGGCGACACCGGCGAGTACCTGCTCGACGCGCCCGAGGAGGACCCCGAGCACTACCGCCTCGCCGAGCCGGTGGCGCCGCAGGGCGCCGACCCGCGGGCGGCGCTGGGCACCGCCGCCCCGGACGCACCGGACACCCGGGCCGCCGAACCCGCCGCCGGGCCGGTGCCGTCCGGGCGGCGCTGCATCGCCTGCCGTACGGGGGCGATCGACACCGACGGGTACTGCGAGCGCTGCGGCCACGCGCAGCCGCGCGAGCGGGACCACATGGAGCGGGAGACGGACGGCGTCGCCGCGGTCAGCGACCGGGGCCTGCGCCACCACCGCAACGAGGACTTCTTCGCCATCGCCGGGGCGGCGCTGCCCAACGGCGCGCCCGCGACCGTCGCGGTCGTCTGCGACGGCGTGTCCTCCGCCAGCCGCCCGGACGAGGCCTCCGCCGCCGCGAGTTCGGCCGCGGGCACGTCGCTGCAGGCCGGGCTGGGCCGCGGGCTGCACCCGCAGCAGGCGATGCACGAGGCGCTGCTGGCCGCCGCGGGCGCGGTCAACGAGCTGGCCGCGCAGCACTCGCCGCTCAGCCACCAGAACGCCCCGGCCTGCACGATCGTCAGCGCGGTGATCGCCGGCGGCATCCTGACCGTCGGCTGGGTCGGCGACTCGCGCGCGTACTGGGTGCCGGAGGACCGCGCCGCACCCTCCGCCCGGCTCACCGAGGACGACTCGTGGGCGGCGCAGATGGTCGCCGCCGGGCTGATGAACGAGGCCGACGCGTACGCCGACGAGCGCGCGCACGCGATCACCGGCTGGCTGGGCGCGGACGCGCACGAACTCGACCCGCACACGGCCTCGTTCAAGCCGGACGGCCCGGGCGTGGTGATCGTGTGCACCGACGGCCTGTGGAACTACGCCGAGGCGGCGGCCGAACTGGCCGCCGCGGTGCCGCCGGACGCCGCGGCCCGGCCGCTGCACGCGGCCCAGGTGCTCGTCGGCCACGCGCTGGACGGCGGCGGCCACGACAACGTAACAGTGGCGGTACTCCCGTTCCCCGGCCCGGCGGGCG
Organism: Streptomyces sp. CNH099; assembly: GCA_000514715.1. Taxonomy (GTDB): domain Bacteria; phylum Actinomycetota; class Actinomycetes; order Streptomycetales; family Streptomycetaceae; genus Streptomyces; species Streptomyces synnematoformans. Next base: position 289,971 of record AZWL01000007.1, read on the forward strand.
GGGCAGGCCCTTCCTGATGGAAGGGGGACGCGGGGTGGCCTGACCGCCACGGGGGGCGGCGCAAGGTACGTGTTCAGCCTCTCTTGCCCGATGAATTGTCTACATAGATCTAAATACCATCAGTGGGAGGGGACGAGATGGCCAACTTCTCGAAGTCGAACGCGCCGGAGTTCTCGGTCGAGGTCTACCAGAACGAGTACCTGCCCGAAGGCGGCCGCGAGGTGAACGCGATCGTGACCGTCGCCTCGACGGGCGGCGGCACCACGGGCGGCATGCCGCTGCCCGCGGCCGACCCGGGGCGCGCCCGGTTCGGCACCGGGGACCCGGACGCGGGCGTGGTGATCATGGTCGACTGCTCGGGCTCGATGGACTATCCCCCCACCAAGATGCGCAATGCCCGGGACGCCACGGGCGCCGCAATCGAGACGGTGCGCGACGGCGTCGCGTTCGCCGTCGTCGCCGGCACCCACGTGGCCCGCGAGGTCTACCCCGGCGGCGGCCGGCTCGCGGTCGCCGACGCCACCACCCGTACCGAGGCCAAGGAGGCGCTGCGCAAGCTGAGCGCCGGCGGCGGCACCGCGATCGGCACCTGGCTGCGGCTCGCGGACAAGCTGCTCGGCTCCGCCGACGTGGCCATCCGGCACGGGATCCTGCTCACCGACGGCCGCAACGAGCACGAGTCGCCGGAGGACCTGCGGGCCGCACTCGACGCCTGCGCCGGCCGCTTCACCTGCGACGCCCGCGGCGTCGGCACCGACTGGGAGGTCAAGGAGGTCACCGGCATCGCCTCGGCGCTGCTGGGCACCGCCGACATCGTCGCCGACCCGGCCGGGCTGGCCGGGGACTTCACGCAGATGATGGAGGCCGCGATGGGCAAGGAGGTCGCCGACGTCGCGCTGCGGCTGTGGACGCCGCAGGGCTCGGCGATCAAGTTCGTCAAGCAGGTCGCGCCCACGGTCGAGGAGCTGACCGAGCGGCGTACGGAGGCGGGCCCGCGCGCCGGGGACTACCCGACCGGCTCGTGGGGCGACGAGTCCCGCGACTACCACGTCTGCGTCGAGGTGCCCGCGGCGGCCGTGGGCCAGGAGATGCTCGCGGCCCGGGTCTCGCTGATCCTGCCGCAGCCGGACGGCAGCGCCCAGACGCTCTCCCAGGGGCTGATCCGGGCGGTGTGGACGGACGACATGGTGGCCTCCACCCGGATAAACGCGCAGGTCGCGCACTACACCGGCCAGGCCGAACTCGCCCACGTCATCCAGGAGGGGCTGGAGGACCGCAAGGCCGGCGACATGGACGGCGCCACGGCCAAACTGGGCCGCGCCGTCCAGCTGGCGAGCGCCTCCGGCAACGAGGACACCGCAAAGCTACTGTCGAAGGTGGTGGACGTGGTCGACGCCGCGAGCGGTACTGTGCGTCTGAAGCCCAAGGTCACGGAAGCCGACGAGATGACGCTGGAGACGCGGTCGACGAAGACCGTCCGGGTCAAGAAGTGACGAGAGCGAGACAGGGGGATCCACCGAGATGGCGACCTGCCCGAACGGTCACCCGTCAGGAGCCGAGGACTGGTGCGAGGTGTGCGGCATCCGCATGCCCGGCGCCGTCCCGCCGCCGGCCGCCCAGGTCCCGCCGCCGGGCCCGGGGGGCTACGGCTACCCCGGTCCCCCGGCCGGCGAGCCCACCCAGGCCGCCGAGCTCTGCCCGTCCTGCGGCACGCCCCGGGAGGGGCAGGCGCAGTTCTGTGAGGAGTGCCGGTACAACTTCGTCACCCAGAGCGCCCAGCCGTACGTGCCGCCGGCGCCGGCGGGCGGCTTCTCGCAGGGCTTCCACCCGCAGCACCCGCAGGGGCTGACGTACCAGCCGTCGGGCCCCTCCCAGGTCCACCGCGGCTCCGAGCCGCTCGGCCCGGACACCGGCGCGGCGCAGCCACCGCCGCCTCCGCCTCCGCCCCCGCCGCCGGGTCCGGGTGCGGGCCCGGGGCCGGGCGTGCCCGCGCCGGCGCAGCCGGACCCGCGGGCCGGCGGCGACTTCGTGATCACGCCGCCCAGCTCGGCGCAGCCCCCGCCGCAGCAGGGGCAGCACTTCCCCGGCCAGGGGCCGCCGCAGCAGCCGGTGGGCTGGGTGGCGGTCGTGGCGCCGGACCGGGAGTACTTCGCCGCGATGATGACCCGCAGCGGTCCCGAGGCGCAGGGGCTGAACCTCCCGGCGTACTCGCCGGAGCAGAAGGTGCCGCTGGTCGGCCCGCAGGTCGCGATCGGCCGCAAGCGGCAGTCGACGGGCGAGGTGCCGGACATCGACCTCGCCCGGCCGCCGGAGGACCCGGGCGTCTCGCACAAGCACGCGGTGCTCGTCGAGCAGCCGGAGGGCGGCTGGGCGGTCGTCGACCAGAACAGCACCAACGGCACGACGGTCAACGGCGCCGCCGACCCGATCCAGCCCTTCGTCCCGGTGCCGCTGAAGGAGGGCGACCGGGTGCACGTGGGGGCGTGGACGACGATCCGCATCGAGCGCGGCTAGCCGCCCGCTCCCCCTGCACAACCGCACCACCCGCACCACCCGGCCGACCCGGTGCCGCGTCGTTCCGACCCGGCCGGCCGAGGCGCTGTCGTACGGACCCCATCCCGTACGCCACCGCCGCCCCCGGCGCCACCCGCCGCCACCGCCGCCTCAGCGCCGAGGCGTCAGCGGCCGATCGGCCGCTCCCCGGCCGCGCCGTGCGGCACCAGCTCCAGCTGCATCCGGTGCGTGCCCACCCGGGTCGCGGACCCGCCGGCGCCCGCCTCCACCACCCCGAACCGCAGCGACAGCCGCCCCTCGCCCGTACGGTGCAGCTCCATCGCGAACTCCAGGCTCACCCGGTCCACCCGGAACCGCCAGGCGCCGTCGCCCCGCTCCCCCTCCCGCTCCGCCTGCGCCAGCTCCCGCCGCACCTCGGCGATCGCGTCCGCCAGTCCCACCAGCTCGTCGTTCCGCGCCTCGTGTCCCATCAGGACCCCCTCGCCTCATCACCCGGTGTCGTCACCGGGTGCCAGAGTGTAGAGCGGAAGCCGCGGACCGCGTTATCGTCACCCGTCATGGGGGACCGGGCTGACGCGGACGGCACCGGCTGGCGGCTGCGGCTGCGCGACGGCCGCGGCATCCGCGGCGCGGGCGTCCTCATCGCCCCGGACCGGGCCCTGACCGCCGCGCACGTGCTGCCGCACGCCGACGCCGAGCTGATCGTCGACTACGCCGACTACCCGGGCGCGGAGCCCGCCCGCGCCCGTGCGCTGCCCGGCTGCGTCAAGCCCCGCAGCGCGGACCCCGCCGACGGCGACGTCGCGCTGCTGTCCGTCTACCCGCCGCGCGCGGGGGTGCGCCCGGTGCCGCTGCGCGGCGTCCCCCGCTACACCGGCTGGACCGTGCGCATGGGCGGCTTCCCCCGCGGCCGGGACCAGGGATTATGGGTGCGGGCCCGGGTGGAAGGACCGTACGGCGCCTGGTGGCAGCTGACCCCGGAGGTCCCGGCGTACGTCGCGACCGAGGGCTTCAGCGGCACCGCGGTCGCGGGCGCCCAGCTGGAGGAGGTCTCGGCCCAGCCGCCGCCGGAGCTGCTCGGCCTGGTCGTCAGCCGGTTCTACGACGACCGCCGGGAGCCCGGGTTCGAGCAGCGGCACGCGTACATGATCCCGCTGGACCGGATCGCGGAGCTGCTGCCGGAGGTGCGCCGGCTCATGGACGGCCCGCCGCCGCACGACGCCGCGCTGTCCGCCGTCGCGCCGGAGCGGTCCGGCGCCGGGGCCGACCCCGCGTTCGCCGCGCGGATCGCCGCGTGGGCCGCGGGCTCCGGGCCGGCGGTGCTGCTCGCCGACGCCGCCGCGGGCTCCCCGTACGACCTCGCCTTCGTCGCCGGGCTGCGCCGCACCGGCGTCGCGGTGGACGCCGCCGGGCGGACCGCCGACGGCCTGGCCCGCGCGCTGGGCGAGCGGCTGCGGCTGCCGGAGCCGTACGGCGGCGACGTCACCGCCTGGCTGCGCGGCGCCGGCCCGCGGCCCGCCCGCCGCGACTCCGGCCGGCGGCTCGACCTGCCGGTCGCCGTCGCCGTGGCCGGGGCAGACGCGTCGGCGGAACCGGCGGCGGCGGTGGCGGTGCTGCGGCGGCTGGCGGAGCTGGACGCCCGGCTGCTCGTCGTCTTCCGCCGGCCCGGCGGCCCGGCCCGCGAGGCGGCGGAACGGCTGGTGGAGTGCCCGGCGCTGCGCCGTTACGCCCGTGGTCTTGTGCGCCGGGTGATCGCGCTGGAGCGCGGCCGGCCGGCGCGGTCCCGGGTGGCCAACAGGCGCAACAGCGCGCTCACCGCGCACCGCTGCGACCGCCACCCGGTGGCGGAGCTGCGTGCCCTGGTCGACGGGCTGCACGCCGACCTCGCCCGGCTGGAGAGCCCCCCATGACACCAGTGACAGAACCGGCCCCGGCCGCGCCGCCGGCCCGCTGCCCCCACCGCAGGTACTCCGGCGCCGACTGCGCCGGCGAGCTGCTGGCCGCGGGCTACTGCGGGCGCTGCGGCCGGCACCGCGACCAGCCGCCGCTGCCCGAGCCGGACGGCGGCCCGGCCAGGCCGCTGGTGCTGCCGGAGCTGCCCGCGGACGACGCGTACGACTCGGTGCTCCCGGAGAACGCGCCGCTGGCGTACGGCAAGCGCTGCGGCAACAAGGCGTGCGGCGCGCTGCTGGCGCCGCCGCTGGTGGAGCCGCCGGTGCCGAACGAGGGCCACTGCCCGGCGTGCGGCCACCGCTACTCGTTCGTGCCGCGGCTGCGCGAGGGCGACATGCTCGGCCAGTACCGGGTGCGCGGCTGCCTGGCGCACGGCGGCCAGGGCTGGGTGCACCTCGCCGAGAACACCCGCCTCGACGACACCCAGGTGGCGGTCAAGGAGCTGCTGAACCGGCACGACGAGCAGCTGGCCGAGCTGGCCGAGAGCGAGCGCCGCTACCTCATCGCGCTCGACCACCCCGACATCGTGCGGATCCTCGACTACCTGCGCGAGGAGCGGGGCGGGGCCGAGCAGCCGATGACCTACATCGTCATGGAGTACGTCGGCAGCAACACCCTGGAGAAGATCGTCGCGGAGGTGCGCCGCGGCCGGCGCGGGCTCGACATCGAGGAGGTCGCCACCTACGGCTGCCGGATCCTCGACGCGCTGGACCACCTGCACCGGCGTACGGACCCGATCGGGCCGCTGGCGTACTGCGACATGAAGCCCTCCAACGTCATCCACTACCGGGACGGCCTCAAGGTCATCGACCTCGGCGGGGTACGCCGCATCGGCGAGCGCACCGCGCCCGCGCTCACCGAGGGCTTCGCCGCCCCCGAGACCGGCCGCACCGGCCCGACCGTCGCGCACGACCTGCACACCGTCGGCCGGACGCTGGAGGAGCTGGCCCGCTTCGCCGCCACCCGCGACATCCCCGGCACCGGCATCGCCTCCTTCCGGCACGCGGTGCGGTGCGCCACGGCACCGGAGCCGGGCGACCGGTTCGCCTCCGCCGCCGAGATGAGCGAGCAGCTGCGCGGTGTGCTGCGGGAGATCCGGGCGCTGCGCGACAAGCGGGACCGGCCGGAGCCCTCCGCCCTGTTCGAGCCGACGCGGCGGCTGCTGGACGCCGGGCTCGGCACGCTGCCGCCGCTGAGCCGCTGGCTGGCCCGGCAGCCGCCGCGGCGCGGCGCGCGGCCGGTGTCGGAGCCGCTGGACGTGGGGCCGCCGCGGGCGGGCGACGTGGCGCTGGCGCTGCCGGTGCCGGTGCCGCACCCGCAGGACGGGCTGCGCAGCCTGTTCCGGCTGTCGACGTACGACCCGGACCGGAAGCTGTCCCAGCGGCCGGGCGAGCCGTCCGCCGAGGTCTGCTTCCACAACGTGCGGCTGTTCCTGCGGGACTCGCCCGCGCCCGCGCCGGCGAAGGCGGCGGCGGAGCTGGCCGAGGCGCGGCGGATCCTGGCCGGCAGCCCGCACCGGGCCTGGCAGCTCCGGTGGTACGAGGGACTGCTCGCCCTGGTCCGCGCACAGGCCGCCGCGGACGACACCGGTACGGACGAGGCCGATGCGGGCGGGACCGCCACCCCCGCGGGTGAGACGGACGCGGACGACGCCGGGTCACCCGAAGCGGCGGCGCTGAGCCGGGCGTACGACCACTTCGCGGCGGTCTACCGGCGGCTGCCCGGCGAGTACGCGCCCAAGCTGGCGCTCGGCTACTGCGCCGAGCGGCTGGCCGCCGCCGACCGGCCCGCGGCGGCGGGCGGGCGCACCCCGGAGGAGCTGCGCCGGATCGCGACGGACCACTACCTCGCCGTCTGGTCGCGCAACCGCATGCAGGGCAACGGCGCCTTCGGCCTGGCCCGGCTCGCGCTCGCCCGCGGCAGCCGGCGGGACGCGGTGGAGGTGCTGCGCAAGGTGCCGGAGGACTCCCCCGACAGGTTCGCCGCGCGGATCGCCGCCCTGCGCATCTCGGCCGCGCGGCTGGAGCGGGGGGACCCGGAGCTGCCGACGCTGCGGGAGATCGGCGCGGCCCGCAGCGAGCTGGCCGCCCCCGCGGACACCGCGCGCCCCGCGCACCCCGCGGACGGCACGCCGCTGCAGCTGGCGCAGGAGCACGGGCTGCTGCTGGAGGCGGAGTTCCTGGAGTGGGCGCTCGACCTGGTCACGGGGCCGGGCGCGCACGGCCCGCGCGGCCCGCACGGCACCGCGGATCCGGGCGTGCCGGACGGTACGGAGGGTGCGGACGGCACGGGCGGCGGTGCCGGGCGCGGCGACGGCTTCCCGTACGACCGGCTGCTCGGCGAGCCCTACGTCCCGCGCGGCGGAGAACGCCCCCTGCCCCGCGTCGCCCCGTTCCGCCGATCCGCCGGGCGCGACTCCCCCGAGTGGCACATCCGGCTGCTGCTCGCGGCCTGCTACCGGAAGCTGTCCCGGCACTGCCGGGACGACGACCGCGCCAAGCTCGTCGAGCTGCACAACGCGGTCCGCCCGCCCACCGTCGCCTGACCCGCCCGACTGGAGGCGAACCCCGATGGACACGCTGCGGTTCGGCGTCACCCTCGCGGACGCCGCGGAGGCGCGCCACCGGCTGCGCGCCGACGTGGCCGCGCACACCGTGGACACCACCGTGGAGGTCACCGCCGAGGCCGCGGGCGGGCCGGTCCCGGCGCCCGCCGACACCGGAGTCATCGTGGCGCTCGACTTCGCGCCGGACCGGCTGGCCGAGACCCGGCGCGCGGTCGCCGCCGCGATCGCCGCGCTGCCCGACGGCGCGTCGTTCGCGGTGCTGCACGGCGGCGGCGCACCGCGGATCCGGTACCCGTACGGCAGGAGCGAGGTGTGGGCGCGCGCGGACGACATGAACCGGAGCATGGCGCGGTTCGAGGCGGCGCAGATGGTGCCCGCCGACGCCGCGACCGCCGCGGGCGGCGGACCCGGCGGCTACGCCGGCTGGCTCGACGCGGCCCGCGCGCACCTCGTCCGCGAGCCGCGGCGGATCGCCCACCTGCTCATGATCACCGACGGCCGCGGCCACGACGACGGCCGCCTCGACGCCGCGATCGACGCCTGCGTCGGCGAGTTGACGTGCGACGTCATCGGGGTGGGCGGCGACTGGGAGCCGGAGCTGCCGGCCCGCATCGCGACCCGGCTGCACGGCAGGGCCGAGCTGGCCGAGGGCGCCGGGCCGCTCGCCGATCGGCTCGCGGAGATCACCGGCCGGCTGCGGTCGACCCGGGTGCCGGCGGTGCCGGTCGAGGTGCGGCTGCGGGCCGGGGTGACGCTGCTGTCGTTCCGCGAGGCGGCCCCGGTCAGCCGGGAGCTGCGGCCCGACCCGCGGCCGGCGGCCGCGGACCCGTGGCGCCACGTCTTCACCACCCGGCTGTGGGACGCCGGCGTCCGCCGCTACATCCTGTCGGTCGAGGCCCGCCCGGACGGCGACCCCGCGACCGGGCGGGACGCCGACCCGCTCGACACCGACCTGCTGCTGGCCCAGATCGCGCTGGGGCCGGGGCGCGCGGCGCCGCCGGAGCGGACGGCGGCGGAGCGGACGGCGGCGGAAGGGGCGGTGGCGACGGTACGGGTGCGCTGGTCGTACTCCGGCCCGGGCACCCACCCGCCCCCCGGCGGCCCGCGGACCCGCGGCGCCAGCGCCACGTACCGCATGCGCGACCGGCTGGCCGACGCCTTCAACGCGGGCTGCACCGCCGTCTCCCGCCGCGACCTGCGCACGGCGGAGGCCATGCTCGGCGAGGCGGCGCGGCTCGCGTACGAGCTGCAGGACCGGGACTTCCTCGACCACGACCTGAACCGCATCGCCGAGGTGCTGGACGCGCGCAACGGCGTCGTACGGGTACGGGACGGCGCCACCGTCGACCGGACGGCGCTGCTGCGCAGCCGGCTGTCGCGCGGGCAGCACCGGCCGCTGGACCTCCCCCCGCCGGCCCCGGCCGGCGTCCCCTGCCCCGCCCCGGCCTGCGGCCGGCTCTCCACCGCCGCCGCCGGCTTCTGCGTCGCCTGCGGCACCCGGCTGGCGACCGCCGGGAGACCGCGGTGAGCGCGCGGCTGCGGCGGCTGGTCCGCGCGCTGCTGTTCCCGCAGACCGTCAAGTACCGGCTGCTGCGGCACCTGACCGCGGTGCTGGTACTCGGCGCGGTCGCGAGCACGGCGCTGCTCGTGTCGTACGACAGGGTGCACCGGGTGCCCGCGGAGCTGCAGGCGGACGCGGTGCTCGCGGTGCAGGACGCGGTGGCGTTCCGCAGGGCGCTGGTGCAGGCGGACGGGCACGTGCACCGCGCGTACGTGGACGGCCTCATGGACACCGTCGGCCCCGGCGAGGGCTACCAGCAGCAGAGCGGCGCCGCCCGCCAGGCGCTGTCGCGGCTGTCCGACCGGCAGATCGAGGGCGACGACGGCCGCCGGGTCGTCGAGGTGCTGAACGTCCTCCACAACTCGTACCAGGAGGCCGTGTCCGAGGCCGCCTACCAGCGGGGCCCGGAGAACCGGCTGATGCGGGAGCAGAACCTCCGCGAGGCCGAGACGGTGCTGCGGCGGGAGCTGACGGGCATCCTCCCGCGGCTCGCCGAACTCCAGCGCGACCAGCTCGCGACCATCAAGGACGAGACGGACGTGAGCGCCGCCGAGAAGGCGGGCTGGTCGGTCGCTGTGGCGGCGCTGCTGGTGCTGGCGCTCGTGCTGGTGCGGTGCTGGCTGGTGCTGTGGCGGTACTGCGGGCGGCTGTTCAGCGGCGGGCTGGCCGTCGCGCTCGTGCTCGTCGGCGTCCTCGTCGCGGCGCCGCTCGCGGCGGCGTACGACACCCAGCACAAGCTGGACGCGGTGCACACCGCCCTGGTGCGCGTCGACCGGGCAGACGGGCAGGGGCCCATCGACGCCGGCGCCACGACGGTGCGCGACACCATCGCGTCCACCTCGACGGCCGCCCGCGCCCTGCCGTGGCTGGCGGCGGGCTGCGGCGCGGCCGTCGTCTGCGCCGCGGGCGGCCTGCTCTGGCGGCTGTACGACGACTACGGGAGGGACTAGCCGTGCTCCGGATCTCCCCGCTCCCCCCGCTGCGCCGGGCTCTCGCTGCGGCGGCCGCGGCGACTGTGCTCGCCGGCTGCGTCGGCGGCCAGGCGCCCGTCGACGAGACGGCGGACCGCCCGGTCACGGTGCTCGGGCCGTGGACCGGCACGCAGGCGGAGACCTTCGAACGCGTACTGGCGAGCGAGGACTTCGACTACGTCTACCAGGGCACCGCCGCCCAGCGGGAGGTGCTGCTCTCCCAGGTGCAGGCCGGCACCCCGCCCGACATCGTGATCATGCCCGGCGTGGGCGAGCTGTCGGAGTACGCCGCCGACGGCCTGCTGGAGCCGCTCGACGGGCGGGGCCTGTACGAGCCCGCCCACTACGGCGCGCCGTGGACGCCGCGGGCCACCGGGAAGTCCGGCAGGCACGTGTACTGGGTGCCGGTGCGGGCGGCGCTGAAGAGCATCGTCTGGTACCGGGCGGCGAACGGCAGGCCCGCGTCCGTCGGGGCGCGGGAGTGGTGCGTCGGCCTGGGCGACGACGGCGCCGCCGGCTGGCCGGCCAGCGACTGGATCGAGGACCTGCTGCTGCAGACCGCCGGGCCGCGGACGTACGCCCGCTGGGCGCGCGGCGAGCTGGGGTGGACGGCGGAGCCGGTGGTACGGGCCTGGCGGGCGTGGGGCTCGCTGATGAAGGCGGACGGGCCGGGGCCGCCGCGGTGGGCGCTGCTCAACGACCACCGGGGCGCCGCCGGCGAGCGGGGGCTGCTGTTCGGCGGCCGGGCGGAGACCGACGAGCGGTGCGTGGCGGAGCACCAGGGCTCGTTCGCCCTCGACCTGTACGGGGACGCCGCCGGCCGGGCGGAGTACGCGCCGTCGACCCCGTACCTGCCGGGCACGACGGCGCCGCGCGGGCGGGAGGTGAGCGGGGACTTCGCGGCGCTCTTCGACGACCGGGACAAGGCGCGGGAGGTGTTCCGGTTCCTCGCCTCCCGGGAGGGTCAGTGGTTCTGGGCCTCTTTGTCCGGGGCGTCGGGGTCGTCGGTGTACAGCGCCAACTCCGCGATCGGGGCGCCGTGGCCGGAGGACCCGGTGACGCGCCGGATAGCCCGCGACCTCAACGACACCTCCGTGCCGCGCTGCCTGGACGCCTCCGACGTGATGCCGCCCGCGGTGCGCGACGCGTTCTACGACGCCGCGATGCAGTACCTCGCCGCCGACGGCCGCGACCCGCTGCCGTGGCTGCGCGACATCCAGCTGGTGCACGACCACGAGAAGCGGCGACCGTGGATGACGGACGTCTGCGGCTGAGGCCCGGGGCCGGCCGGACCCGGCCTCCCGAAGCCGTGCCTCCGGGGTTAGGGTCGGCCTCATGACCGCCGCGATCTCCGCCCGTGACCTGCGCAAGCGCTACGGGGACGTACACGCGGTCGACGGGGTCAGCTTCGAGGTCCGCGCCGGCGAGTTCTTCGGGCTGCTGGGGCCGAACGGCGCCGGCAAGACCACCACCCTGGAGATGGTCGAGGGCCTGCGCCGCCCCGACGAGGGCCGGGCGCTGCTCCTCGGCGAGCCGTCCTGGCCGCGCAACCCCGGGCTGCTGCGGCGCGTGGGCGTCCAGCTGCAGGCGTCGGCGTTCTTCGAGAAGCTCACCGCCCGCGAGCAGATCCGCACCTTCGCCTCCCTCTACGGCGTCGCCGACGAGCGGGCCGACGCGATGCTCGCCGAGGTCGGCCTCGCCGAGAAGGCCGGCACCCGCGAGGACAGGCTCTCCGGCGGCCAGGCGCAGCGGCTGTCGATCGCCTGCGCGCTCGTGCACGACCCCGAGCTGGTCTTCCTCGACGAGCCGACCACCGGCCTCGACCCGCAGGCCCGGCGCAACCTGTGGGACCTCCTGCGCGGCATCAACGCCGCGGGCCGCACGGTCGTCCTCACCACGCACTACATGGACGAGGCCGAGGTGCTCTGCGACCGCGTGGCCGTCATGGACGCCGGCCGCATCCTGCGCGTCGGCCCGCCCGCCGAGCTGGCCGCGGAGCTGGAGGCGGACTCGCTGGAGGACGTGTTCCTGCAGCTGACCGGGCGGGAGTACCGCGAGTGAAGCCGTTCGCCAGCCTGTCGAAGGCCATGGCGCTGGGGCTGCTCCGCGACCGCGCCTCCGTGTTCTTCATCCTGGTCTTCCCGCTGATGTTCCTGGCCCTGTTCGGCGCGCTGTTCAAGGACGCGGGCGTCTCCCGCGCCACGGTGGTGCAGGTCGGCGCCGTCGAGGTCCTCGACGAGATGCCGCCGAAGCAGCGCGCCGCCCTCGACGACGTACTGGAGATCGACAGGTCCGGGAACCGGGCGGAGGCGCTGGAGAAGGTGCGCGACGGCGACGCCGACGCCGCCGTGTGGGAGGAGCCCGGCGGCCGGGTGCAGATGCGCGTCTCGGCGGCCGACCCGGTGCAGGCGGGCAACGTCGGCGGCGTGCTGCGGTCGATCGTGGACCGGGCCAGCATCGCGGCGACCGGGCAGCCGCCCGCGTACACGCTCACGGGCGGGCAGGTCGAGGACGAGTCGCTGGAGGCCATCCAGTACTTCACCCCCGGGCTGCTCGGCTGGGCGGTGGCGATGGGCGGGGTGTTCAGCGCCGCGCTCGGGCTGGTCAACTGGCGCAAGAAGCGCATCCTGCGCCGGCTGTGGCTGGCGCCGGTGCGCGCCGGACCGGTGATCTGCGCCCGCCTCGGCGTCAACATGCTGCTGGCCTTCGCCCAGACCGCCATCTTCCTGCTGGTGGCCACCGTGCCGTACTACGGACTGCGGCTGACCGGCGACTGGTGGCTGGTGATCCCCCTGGTGGCCTGCGGCAGCCTGGCGTTCGTGTCGGTCGGCTTCGCGATCGGCGCGTGGGCGAAGACCGAGGACGCCGCCAACGGGCTCGCGCAGATCGTCGTGCTGCCGATGGCGTTCCTGTCCGGGTCGTTCTTCCCCCTCGACGCGGCGCCGCCGTGGGTCCGGTCGATCTCCGAAGCGCTGCCCCTCAAGCACCTGGTGCAGGCCATGCAGGACGTGCTCACCCGCGGCGGCAGCTGGTCGGACGCGCTGCCGGCGATGGGCATCATGCTGCTGACGGCGGCGGTGTTCACGGCCCTGGCCCACCGCCTGTTCCGCTGGGACGCCACGTAGCGCGGACGCCGCGCGCCGGCCGCGTCGCGGCGGTGCGGGTCGACAACGGCCCCGTCACCGGGCTCTACTCTGTGCGCAGTCCCGCGCAGCTGTCGCGACTGGAGCGGGAGACTGCTTCTGGGCCGCTGCGCCCGCGGCGCGGCCGACGCCGGAACCTCCGTTACCTCAAGGGAGAATCATGCGACACGCGGTTAACCTGCCTCCGTTCGCCTCGCCGGAGACCCTGGTCTCGCTCGGCGTCGACGCCGAACGGGCAGGCTGGGACGGTGTGTTCTTCTGGGATCACATGACCTGGCTGCCCGAGCTGCGGCTGAACGTGCACGATCCGTGGGTGCTGCTCGGCGCCGTGGCAAGCCGGACCGAGCGAGTGCTCCTCGGCACCATGGTGACGCCGCTGGCCCGGCGCCGGCCGTGGAAGGTGGCCAAGGAGATCACCACGCTCGACCATCTCAGCGGCGGACGGGCGGTGCTGGGCGTGGGGCTCGGCGCGCCGCCTGAGGCGGAGTTCGAGGCGTTCGGCGAGCCGGGCGCCGCACGCCACCGCGCCGACCTGCTCGACGAGGGCCTGACCGTCCTGGACGGCCTGCTGCGCGGCCCCGTCGACCACGACGGCGAGCACTACCGCGTACACACGGAGATGCTCCCCCGGCCGGTGCGGGATCCTCGACCGCCTCTCTGGGTCGCGGGCGAGTTCCCGCACCGGAGGCCGCTTGCGAGGGCGGCCCGCTGGGACGGCTTCGTCCCGCTCTCCGCGGACGGAGCCCTGACCCCGGACCAGGTCGCCGACTACCTCGACGGGGTCGAGCGGCCACCCGCCTGGGACGTGGTCGCGGTGCCCTCGGCCGGCATCCCCGCCCGCGAGTACGCCCAGGCGGGCGTGACCTGGCTCGTGGAGGGCATCTTCCCCGAGGGCGACTGGATCGACGAACTCCGGGCATCGATCCGCCGCGGGCCGCGCGGTTGAGTGGTCCGTTCCTGAAACCCTGCGAGGGCCGACGTCGAGGGCGGAGATCGGCGCGCCGGCGGCGCTGCGGGCTGCGCGGGCGCCGGAGAAGGACTTCGGTGCCCGCGGCGGCGCGCTGTCCGTTCTCCGCAAGCCTGTGGCCCGGCCTCGCCGGGCGCTTCCCCCTCCCCCCACCGGGCGCGGGTCCTACGACTTCCGTCCTCCGCCGGGCGGGATGAGACCATGGAGACGATGACTGAGATTCCAGTGGGACCGCCGCCGCCGGGGACGTTCTACGAGCAGGTCGGCGGCGAGGAGACGTTCCGCCGCCTCGTCCACCGGTTCTACGAGGGCGTGGCGGAGGATCCGCTGCTGCGCCCGATGTACCCCGAGGAGGACCTCGGGCCGGCCGAGGAGCGGCTGACGCTGTTCCTCATCCAGTACTGGGGCGGCCCGCGCACGTACAGCGACCGGCGGGGGCACCCGCGGCTGCGCATGCGGCACGCGCCGTTCGCGGTGGACCGCGCGGCGCACGACGCCTGGCTGCGCCACATGCGCACGGCGGTGGACGAGTTGAAGCTGCCCGCGGAGCAGGAGAAGCAGCTCTGGGACTACCTCGTGTACGCCGCCTCCTCAATGGTGAACACCCCCGGCTGACCGGCGGGTTCCGCTCCGCGACCGGTCCGCGGGACCGATCACGATCAGGTCAAGTTCCGCCGCCGCTCGCTACCGCGTGCGAATGCGTTCTGACAGCATCCAGACAATTCGACGGTGGTGTCTGGGGGCTGCGTGACGGGGTTCGTTCTGCTGCGGGCGCGCGCCCACCGGCTGCTCCTCGCCGCCGCCCTGCTGGCCGTCGTGCTCACCACCGCCGTGCTGGCCACGCTCGCGGCCTTCTCCGGCACCGTCGGCGACGCCGCGCTGCGGCGCACGCTCGCCGGTGACGCGGCGGCCGACGCGGCGCTGACCCTCGAAGTCCCGTATCTGACGGGTGCGGACCGCGCGGCGGCGGCCGAGGCGGTCGAGCGCCACGCGCGGGGCGCCTTCGCGGGGCTGCCCGTGCGGGTGCAGAGCCTGGACCGCTCCGGGCCGTACGAGCTGCCGCGCCGGCTGCGGCCGCCGGCGGCGCGGGGCGGGGAGGACCCGGACCTGACGCATCTGGGGGCGCTGGAGCGGTCGGAGGTGGCGCTGGCGGCGGGGCGGTGGCCCGGAGCGGCGGACGAGGCGCAGAGCGGCGGAGGCGCCGCGGGTGCTTCGGGCGGCGCGGACGGCGCGGATGCCGCGGGCGGCGCGGGCGGCGTACCCGTGCAGGTGGCCGTGCCGCAGGTCGCCGCCGACCGGCTCGGCCTCGCCCCCGGCGACACGCTCACCCTCGCCGGCCGCGGCGACGGCGACCCCCCGCTGCCCGTCGAGGTCACCGGCGTCCACCGGCCCCGCGACCGCGAGGCCCCCTACTGGCTCGCCGACGAACTCCGCGGCAAGGGCGTGCAGAAGGGCGGCTACACCACCTACGGCCCGCTGCTCGCCGACCCCGGCTCCTTCGCCTCCGGCCGCGTGGCGCAGGCCGCCGGCGCGTGGGTGCTGCGCGCCGACTTCGACGGGATGACGGCCGACCGCGCGGACGCCCTGCGCGCCTCCGTGCAGAAGACCTCCGGCGCGCTCGCGGACGAGCCGGTCTTCGACGGCCGCGCGGTCGCCGGCACCCGGCTGCCGCAGCTCCTCGACGGCACCGAGCGCGCCCTGCTCGTCAGCCGGTCGACGCTGCTGATCGTCGCCCTGCAGCTGGTGCTGCTCGCCGCGTACGCGCTGCTGCTCGTCGCCCGGCTGCTCGGCGCGGAGCGCCGCGGCGAGACCGACCTGCTGCGCGCCCGCGGCGGCTCGCGCCGCCGCATCGGCGCGCTGACCGCCGCCGAGTCGCTGCTCCTCGCGCTGCCCGCGGCGATCGCCGCGCCGCTGCTCGCCGGGCCGCTGATCCGGCTGCTGGCCGCGCGGGGGCCGCTGGAGCGGGCCGGGCTCACCCCGGACTCCGCGGCGGGCACCGGCACCTGGCTGGTCGCCGCCGGCTGCGCGCTGGGCTGCGCGGCGGCGGTGGTGGCGCCGACGCTGCTGCGCGGCGGCGGCGCCGACGGGGTGCTGTCGCCGGGCCGTACGGTACGGGCGAAGCCGCTGCCCGCGCCGCTGCGGGCGGGCGCCGACGGGGCGCTGCTGGTGGTGGCGGCGGTGGCGTACTGGCAGCTGGACCGGCAGACCTCCGGCAGCGGCGCCCTCAGCGGCGACCGCTCCGGCACGCTGGGCATCGACCCGGTGCTGGTCGCCGCGCCCGCGCTGGCGCTGCTGGCCGGCACGGTGCTGACGCTGCGCCTCCTGCCGCCCGTCGCCCGGCTCGCGGAGCGCCGCGCGGTGGCGGGGCGGGGGCTGCCCGCGGCGCTGGCCGGCTGGCAGCTGAGCCGCCGCCCCCTGCGCGGGGCGGGGCCGGTGCTGCTGCTGGTGCTGGCGGTGGCGATCGGGATGCTGGCGCTGGCGCAGGGCGCCTCGTGGGAGCGTTCGCAGCGCGACCAGGCGGACTTCCACGCGGGCACGGACGTACGGGTCCTGGGCAGCCGGCTCCCGGAGCTGGGCCAGGGCGGCATGATGGAGCGCGTCCCGGGCGTCGCGGCGGCCGCCCCGGCGGCCCGGTGGGGCATGAGCCTGTCGGGCGGCGCTTCTGCGGAGGTGCTGGCCCTGGACACGGCGCGGGCGGCGGACGGCCTGCGGCTGCGGACCGACCTGGCGGACGGCGCGGGGGGCGCGGAGCTGCTCCGCGAGCTGGCTCCGCCGGCGGCCGGGTCGTCGCCGGGTCCGGACCGGACGACCGGAGAGCCTCCGGCGGCGGCCGGGGCCGGGGCCGCAGACGGCGAGTCCGGCCCGCCGGACCGGGACGGGCCGGACGGACACTGCCCGGGCGCGGCAGGCGCGCGGGGCGCGGACACCGCAACCGGCGCGGTGCACGCGGCCGCACGCGCCGAACACACCGGCACGGGCCACGCGGGCTTCGCCACGTGTCGCGCGGGCGACGCGGTGGACCCGGCTGCGCGCGGAGGGCCCGCCGCCGGCGGCCCGGCCCAGGACGACAGACCCGGCCCGGCCCACCAGGCGGCCACGGGCGCCGCGAACCCCGCGGCTCCCGCGGCTCCCGCGGACACCGCCGAGCGGGCCGCGGCCGGCGCGGGGCTGGAGCTGCCCGGGGCACCCGGGGAGCTGCGGATCGTGGCGCGGCTCGCCGCCGACGGCGGCGCCCGCGGCGGGGCCCCGGCCGCGGTGACCGTGACGGTCGAGGACCGGTACGGGGCCGCGTACGGGCTGCCCGCCGGCGACCTCCCCGCGGACGGCCGCACCCGCACCCTGACCGCCGCCATCGCCGCCGCCGCGGGGGCCCCCGACGGCCGCCCCGCGGGGCCGCTGCGGCTCACCGGCCTCCGGCTCGTACACCCGCAGCCGGGCAACGGCGGGGAGCGCCGGCTCGACGTCGAGCGGATCGAGGTCGCGGGGTCCGCCGCCGGCGACCGCGCGGACGCGGGCGGCGGGCGGCGGCCGGGCCGGGAAGTCCCCGTGCCGGACGGGTTCACCTGGCACGGGGAGGCCGCCTCCGAGCCCGAGGCGCTGCCCGAGGAGGTTCCACCCGCCGTCGTGGAGCGGCCCCGTACCACCGACCGGTCCGCGCTCTCCCTCCGCTACGACACCGGCGACCAGCTCATCGACCCCTGGACCGGCCCGCCCGTGGTCACCGTCACCGTCTCCGCCGCGCGCGGCGCGACCCCGCCGCTGACCGCCCTGGCCACCGACGCGATGCTGCGCTCCACCGGCTCGAAAGTCGGCGACACCCTCAGCGTCCCCGTGCCCGGCGGCAGCCTGTCCGTGCGGATCGCCGGCTCGCTGGCCGAGCTGCCGACCACCGGCCCCGGCTCCCCCGCCCGCGGGGAGCAGTCCCGCGGACAGTTCGGCGGCGCCCTGCTGCTGGACCTGCCCACCGTCAACCACGCGCTGACCCAGCGGGGGCTGGCCACGCTGCCGCCCTCCGAGTGGTGGCTGACGACCGAGCGCGGCCGCACGGACACCGCCGTCACGGCGCTGCGCGGGCGCGCCGACACCGACCCCGCCCACGTGCTCGTACGGGACGAACTCGCCGGCGAACTCGGCGGCGACCCCCTCGGCGCCGGCCCGCAGGCCGCGCTCGCCGCCACCGCCGTCGCCGCGGCGGTGCTGGCCGCGCTCGGCTTCGCGGTCAGCGCGGCGGCGTCCGTACGGGCACGCACCCGCGAGTTCGCGGTGCTCCGCGCCCTGGGGGCGCCGCAGCGGCAGCTGGCGCGCACCTTCGCCGCCGAGCAGGGCGTGCTGATCGGGCTCGCGCTGGCCGCCGGGTCGCTGCTCGGCTGGGCGCTGGCCCGCGCCGTCATCCCGCTCATCACGCTCACCGGCCGGGCCGCGCAGCCGGTGCCGCCGGTGGTCGTGGAGCTGCCGGCGGGGTCCGTGGCGGGCCTGCTGGCGTCGGTCGCGGCCGTTCCCGTCCTCGTCACCGTGCTCGTCGCGCTGCGCCGCGGCGATCCGGCGACGGCACTGCGCCTGGGAGGCGAGTGAGATGCCCGCCGCACGCGCCGCCGCCCGGCCGGGCCCGGACACGACCGGAGGCCGGTGACATGCCCCCGGCACAGGACCCACCGGAGACGCCGGAGACGCCGGACACCGAAGCAGCCCCGGACGCCGCGGACCGGCCGGACACGGCGCGCTCCCCGGGTTCACCGGACGCCCCGGACACCCCGGACACCCCCGTCGCGCCGCGGGCGCCCGGCGCCGCGCCCTGGGTGCGGACCCGGCTGCGGGCCGCGCCCGCCGGCGCGGTCGCCCTCGCGCTGCTCGTCCTCGTCACCGCCTTCCTCGCCGCCGCGTTCCCGCGCGGCGTGGACACGTACGAGGACCGCGAGGCCCGCCGGCTGATCGACGGCGCCACGGCGGCCGAGCGCAACGTGGCGCTGACCGTGCCGCCGGATCCCGAGGTGCTCTTCGAGGACCGGCTGGAGTCGATGTCCGCGCAGACCGTCGCGGCGTACGCGCGGCCGGTGCTGCGCGCGTTCCGCGACCCGCTGCGGGCGGAGACCGGCCAGGTCTCGTACGGGGTGCGCACCCGGCCCGTGCTGGTCGCGGACGACCCGTGGCTGCCGCGGACCGACGGGCAGCGGCCCGAGCTGCAGCTCGACGCCCGCGCGGGCGTCGGCGAGCGCGCCCGGGTCGTCGACGGCAGACTGCCGAAGCCGACGCCGTACGGGGCCGCGGGCCCACCGGGCACACCGGGCTCACCCGACAAGCCGAGCGGCGCCGGGGCCCGCGCGGACGAGGTCGTCCTGGAGGCCGCCGTCACCGCCGCCACCGCCCGCGAGCTGGGCATCCGCGTCGGCTCCCGCATCCACCTCCCGCGGGCCGGCGGCACGCTCGTCGGCCACGTCACCGGCATCGTGGCGCCCAAGGCGCCGCGCAGCGACTACTGGTCCGTCGACCCGCTCCTGCGCGCCCCCCAGCTGCGCCAGAAGCCGTCCGCGACGGAGCCGCGGCGCTACTGGGCCGCCGCCCTCCTCCTCCACCCCGACAGCGGCCCCGCCCTCTACGCCGGTACGGGGTCCTTCGACCTCGCCGGCGAGGACCCCGCCACCGGCCCGTACTGGAACGTGCCCGTCGCCGGCGGCGCCCTCAGCGGGCGCGACGTGCCCGCCGTGCTCGACGCGCTGTCGTCGCTGCAGGAGGGCCCCGCGTACCAGCGCCTCACCGAGCGGCTCGGCACCAACCTCGACGTCACCACCGGCGCCGCCGGGCTGCTCGGCGGCTACACCGGGCTGCGCGACGCCGTCACGCCCGTCGTGGCCGTCGCCGCGTTCGGCGTCAGCGCCGTCGCCGCCGTGGTGCTGGGCATGAGCGGCGGCCTCGCCGTGTCCCGGCGCCGCGCCGAGCTGGCCCTGCTCCGCTCCCGCGGCGGCTCCCTGCGCGGCATCGCCGCCCGCCTCCTCGCCGAGAACGCCGCCGCCGTGCTGCCCGCCGCCGCGGCCGGCTACGGCCTCGCCGCGCTGCTGCTGCCCGCCGGGCGGCCCGGGCCCGCGCTGCTCGCGGCGGGTGCGACGGCGGCCCTGGCGCTGTGCGCGCTGCCCGTCCTCGCGGTGGCCGCCGTGCGCCGGCCGCGGCCCCCGGCCCGTACCGACCTGGTCCGGGCCCGGCCCTCGCGGCGGCGGCTGGTGGCGGAGCTGACGGCGGTGGTGCTGGCGGTGGGCGCCCTCGTGGCGCTGCGCCGCCGGGGCGGCGCGGACGGCGGCGCCGACGCGCTCGTCAGCGCGGCGCCGGTGCTGGTCGGGGTGGTCGCGGCGGCCGTGTTCGTACGCCTCTACCCGCTGCCGCTACGGCTCGCCGCCCGCCCCGCGGCGTGGACGCGCGGCTCGCTCGGGTTCCTGTCGCTGGCCCGCGCCGGGCGCGCCCCGGCGGCGTCCGCGCTGCCGCTGCTGGCGCTGCTCGTGGCGCTGACCACCGCCTCGTTCGGCGGCTCGGTGCTGGCGGGCGTGGCCGACGCGCGCGCGACGGCCTCGCTGCACAGCGTCGGCGGCGACGCCCGCCTCACCTCGTCCGGGCCGCTGCCCGACGGGGTCGCGGCGCAGGCGGCGGAGGCCGGCGGCGTGCGGCACACCGCGGCCGTCAGCACCGAGACCGGGCTGCAGGTCATGGGGCTGAGCGGCGATCTCACGCTGCTGACGGCGGACGCGGGCGCGTACGCGAGGCTCAGCGCTGACCTGGGCCTCGGCGCGTTCGACGCCGGCCGGCTGCGGGACCGGAACGGCGGCCGGGCGCTGCCCGCGCTCGTCTCGCCGGGCGTCGCCGAGCTGGTCGTCGACGGCACGCTGGGGCTGCAGTCGTCCCGGGGCCGGATCACGGCCGAGGTCGCCGAGGTGCGCCGGGTGACGCCCGCGGTGACGGGCGGCGAGTTCGCCGTGGTGGACGCCGCCGCGGTGGCGCGGCGGCTGCCCGGCACGGCGGCGCTGCCCGAGGCGCGGCCGGACACGCTGCTGTTCTCGGCCGCCGACGGCGGCCTGGACGGCGCCGCGCTGCGCGCCCTGGCCCGCGCGGAGGCGCCCGGCGCCACCCTGCTGCTGCGCGGCGACGTGGCGGACGACCTGGCCGCCTCCCAGCTCCAGCGCGGCGCGGAGCGGCTGTACGCCGGGGCCGCCGTCGCCGCCACCGGCTACGCCCTGCTCGCCGTGCTGCTGTCGCTGCTGCGGGCCGCGCCCGAGCGCGTCGCGCTGCTGGCGCGGCTGCGCACCATGGGCTTCGGCCGGCGGCAGGGACGCGGGCTGCTGGTGCTGGAGGCGCTGCCGCAGCTGGTGGCGGCCGGCCTGGTGGGGGCGCTGGCCGGGCTGGTCACCGTACGGCTGCTGGGGCCCGGCATCGACCTGGGCGCGCTCGCGCTCGGCGAGGAGAGCCCCGACCTGCTCGGCGCCGGCGGCGCGGAGCTGCGCGCGGACCCGCTGGCGCTGGCGCTGCCGTCGGTGGCGGTACCGGCGCTGGCGCTGGCGGCGGTGCTGGTGCAGGCGTGGTGGGGCGGCAGACGGCAGGCCGTACAGGAACTGCGGGCAGGGGAGAGGGAGTGAGATGGCCCAGACGCAACAGAGCACGGGCGGCACGGCGGGTGACGCAGCGGGTGACGCGGCGGGCGGGACGAGCGGCGCGACGCTGGCGGAGCTGGAGCGGCGGGCGGCGGAGCGGAGCGCCGGACCGGCGTACGGGCACGACGCGCTGATCTCCTGCGACCAGCTGGTGCGCATCTTCCGCACCGACGGCGTGGAGGTGCAGGCGCTCCAGGGACTCGACCTGCTGGTCGCCGACGGCGAGCTGATGGCCCTGGTCGGCGCCTCCGGCAGCGGCAAGTCGACCCTGCTCGGCATCCTCGCCGGCCTCGACGTGCCCACCGCGGGCAGCGCCGCCGTCGCCGGCTTCGACCTGCTGGCGATGGACGCCCGGGCGCGGCTGCGCTACCGCCGGGAGGTCGTCGGCTTCGTCTGGCAGCAGACCGCGCGCAACCTCCTGCCGTACCTGACCGCCGTGCAGAACGTCGTACTGCCCATGCAGCTCAGCGAGGGCGGCGGCGGCCGGCGCGCCCGCCGCCGGCGGGTGGCGCACGCGGAGGACCTGCTCGGTCTCCTGGGCCTCGCCCACTGCCGCGACCGCCGCCCGCGGGAGATGTCCGGCGGCGAACAGCAGCGCACGGCCATCGCCGTGGCGCTGGCCAACTCGCCGGCGGTGATCCTGGCGGACGAGCCGACGGGCGAGCTGGACTCGGCGACGGCCGAGCAGATCTTCGCCGCCTTCCGCACGGCGAACGAGGAGCTGGGCACGACGATCGTCATCGTTACGCACGACCAGGCGGTGGCGTCGCAGGTCCGCCGCACGGTCGCGATCCGCGACGGGCGGATGGCGTCGGAGGTGCTGCGCCGCACGGAGGTCGACGCGAGCGGGACGGAGCGGGTGGTGGCCCGCGAGTACGCCGCGGTCGACCGCGCGGGGCGGCTGCAGCTGCCGCGGCCGTACACGGAGGCGCTGGAGATCCGCGAGCGGGTGGTGCTGGACCTCGAAGAGGACCACATCAGGGTGAGCCCGGACCGGAAGGACGGGGAGGGCGGAGAGCCGAGGCGGTAGGTACGCGCCAGGAGACGGGCCGGTCGCGCGGCGGGCCCGAGGGTGGCCGGGACGCGGGCTGGCGGGCTGGCGGGCTGGCAGGGCAGCGCCGCGTGCCACCTCGGCGACCGCCTTCGGCCCGGCGTCAGGCCCGCCGGTCGCGCGGCCCCCGGGGCTCGGTGCGGCGGGCGGGCGGCGGTCCGCCCGGGGCGGGCCCGCCGACGTCGGGTGTGCGGGCCGCCGCTGCGGAGTCGTGGCGGGTCAGACCGGGGTGACGCCCAGGCGGCCCAGGCCGCCCGTGCGGCGGAGGGCCACCGAGCCGTACGGGGTGCGCAGGCGGAGCCAGTTGCCCGCGGCGAGCAGGGCCGGTCCAGCGGCGTCCGCGGCCGGCGGCAGCAGGCCGAAGACGCGGGCGGCGTGCGCGGCACGCAGCGGGAGCGGGGTCTCGCCCAGCGGGCGGCTCCAGATGTCGCCGCCGATCCGGTCCACCTCCGTGCGCGTCCGCTTCTCCTCCGGCAGCGCCTCCACCCGGGCCTTGAACTCCGCGACGGCCGCGGCCACCGCGACGCGCAGCTCCTCCGGACGCGGCAGCCCGGGCACCGGCTGCCAGCCGCCGCGCGGCGGCAGCAGCCCGGCCCACCCGGGCCCGCTCACCGGCTGCGGCAGCGGCACCGCCAGCGCACCGTCCGCGCCCGCCGCCGCGTCGACGGCCTCCGCCAGCTCGCCCGCCGACACCGTCTCGTCCAGCTCCGCAGCCGCCGTCAGCAGCACCGTGCGGACCACGATCACTTCCAGCGCCGGCGCGTGCCCGAAGACGGCCAGCGCCGCTCCCCCGTCCCCGCCGCCGGTGCCGCCGGCGGGCGCCGCCCGCAGCCGTACCGCCGCGCCCCTGTCGTACCGCAACAGCCGCCCCAGGAACGCCGCCAGGCCCTCCGCCTGCCGCCCCTCGGCGAACACCAGCCGTCGCGTCATGCCGCCGCTGCCTCCCCCGACGCTCTGGACGGCCCCGCGGTCGGCTCCAGGTACTTCTCCAGGAACGCCCGCTCGTCCGCCGTGATCCGCCGCGGCCGGCCGGCGTCGAAGTCGTAGGGGACGATGACGGTCGACGCCCGCGCGTACACCGTGCCGCCGCCCGGCGCGTCCTTCACCTCGTACGCCAGCGTCGCCGCCGCCGCCCGGATCTCCGTCACCCACACCTCGATCGTCACCGGCTCGTACCGGTGCACGAGCTGCCGGCGGTAGTCGATCTCGTGCCGCGCCACGACCGAGCCGCCCGCGAAGGACGTGCCGCCGCCGGCGGCGCCCTCCCCGGGCGCCAGCCGGAACATCAGGTCGATCCTGGCCTCCTCCAGATAGCGGAGGAACTCCACGTTGTTGACGTGGCCGTAGGCGTCCATGTCCGCCCACCGCAGCGGGCAGCGATAGACGTGCCTGGCCACGTCAGCCACGGGTGAGCTTCTTGTACGTCGCGCGGTGCGGGCGGGCGGCGTCCGCGCCGAGCCGCTCGATCTTGTTCTTCTCGTACGACTCGAAGTTGCCCTCGAACCAGAACCACCTGCTGTCGCCCTCGTACGCCAGGATGTGCGTCGCGATGCGGTCCAGGAACCAGCGGTCGTGGGTGATGACCACGGCGCAGCCCGGGAACTCCAACAGCGCGTTCTCCAGCGAGGACAGGGTCTCGACGTCGAGGTCGTTGGTCGGCTCGTCGAGCAGCAGCAGGTTGCCGCCCTGCTTGAGGGTGAGGGCGAGGTTGAGGCGGTTGCGCTCGCCGCCGGAGAGGACGCCGGCGGGCTTCTGCTGGTCCGGGCCCTTGAAGCCGAAGGCGGACACGTAGGCCCGCGAAGGCATCTCGACCTGGCCGACGTTGATGTAGTCGAGGTTGTCGGAGACGACCTCCCACAGCGTCTTCTTCGCGTCGATGTTGGCGCGCGACTGGTCGACGTAGCTGACGGAGACGGTGTCGCCGACCCGGATGTTGCCGGAGTCCGGCTTCTCCTGGCCGAGGATCATCTTGAACAGGGTCGTCTTGCCGGCGCCGTTGGGGCCGATGACGCCGACGATGCCGTTGCGCGGGAGCGTGAAGGACAGGTCCTCGATGAGGAGCTTCTCGCCGAAGCCCTTGCTGAGGTTCTCGACCTCCACGACCACGTTGCCCAGGCGCGGGCCCGGCGGGATCTGGATCTCCTCGAAGTCCAGCTTGCGCATCTTCTCGGCCTCGGCCGCCATCTCCTCGTAGCGGGCGAGGCGCGCCTTGGACTTCGCCTGCCGGCCCTTGGCGTTGGAGCGGACCCACTCCAGCTCGTCCTTGAGGCGCTTCTGCCGCTTGGCGTCCTTCTGGCCCTCGACCTTGAGGCGGGTCGACTTGGTCTCCAGGTACGTGGAGTAGTTGCCCTCGTAGGGGAAGGCGCGGCCGCGGTCCAGCTCCAGGATCCAGCCGGCGACGTTGTCGAGGAAGTACCGGTCGTGGGTGATGGCGACGACGGTGCCCTCGTACTGCGCGAGGTGCTGCTCCAGCCAGGCCACGGACTCGGCGTCGAGGTGGTTGGTGGGCTCGTCGAGGAGGAGGAGGTCGGGGGCCTCCAGCAGCAGCTTGCAGAGCGCGACGCGGCGGCGCTCGCCGCCGGAGAGGTGGGTGACGGGCCAGTCGCCGGGGGGGCAGCCGAGGGCGTCCATGGCCTGCTCCAGCTGGGCGTCGAGGTCCCAGGCGTTGGCGTGGTCCAGCTCCTCCTGGAGCTTGCCCATCTCCTCCATCAGCTCGTCGGTGTAGTCGGTCGCCATCTGCTCGGCGATCTCGTTGAACCGGTCGAGCCTGCCCTTGGTGTCGGCGACGCCCTCCTGGACGTTCTCCAGGACGGTCTTCTCCTCGTTCAGCGGGGGCTCCTGCAGGAGGATGCCGACGCTGTAGCCGGGCGAGAGGAAGGCGTCGCCGTTCGACGGCTGCTCCAGGCCGGCCATGATCTTGAGCACGGTCGACTTCCCGGCGCCGTTGGGGCCCACGACACCGATCTTGGCGCCGGGCAGGAAGTTCAAGGTGACGTTGTCAAGGATGACCTTGTCACCGTGCGCCTTGCGTGCCTTGCGCATGGTGTAGATGAACTCAGCCAAGAGAAACCGTCCGGCAAATCCGAGGTGGGCAGATGCACCCATCTTGCCGCACGTCCCGCCCCGTGCGAAAACGGGCCCGGTCGCGCCCGCCGCCCGCGGCGCGCGCCGGGCGCGCGCGGGCGCCGGGCGCGCGCGGGCGCCGGGCGCGCGCGGGCGCCGGGCGCGCGCGGGCGCCGGGCGCGCGCGGGCGCCGCACCTGCGGGGGCCCGGCATGCGCGGGCGCCGGGCACGGGCGGGCGCCGGGCACGCGCAGGGGCCGGGCCCCGAAGGACCCGGCCCCTGGTGTCGTACAG
>AZWL01000056.1 GCA_000514715.1 Streptomyces sp. CNH099
GACACCGGGCATGTGGCCCTGGAGTGGATGCATGTACGCACCGGTGAGCGGCTCGTGACCGCCAAGGTCTACCAGCGCCGTACCCCCACCGTGCACAACCCCAGCCCGCTGGCCGAGGCGTGGTATTCCTTCCGTCCCAGCCGCACCGTGGACCTGGCCAGCCTTCCGGTCATCACCGAAGGCCGCCGGCGCCGCCTGGAGGGCTACCGCGAAGCGCTGCACGAGGCGCACCGCAACGACCCCACCGTCGACTTCGCCTGGCTCGGCGATGACCAAGGCGCATGGCGGCAGCACCTGCGCAACCTCCACATCGAACCCGACCTGTTCGACATCCAGCGGACCATGAACGCCGACGAAGGAGACGCCGCTGATGCGTTCACCTTCCGCTCCTCCCGCGAATTCGCCGACTGGCTGCTAAAGGCCGTCACCGACCCGCAGGACGCCGCCTCGGTCGCCGAGAACTTCGCCACGTGGGCCACGCAACTCGCCGAGCGCGACTCCCTGCTGCATGAGCAGGACTTCCTCGAAGGCACCCTGGCAGGCCTCGACCCCGTGGCCGAGGCCTTCGCCCACCACACCACCGCCCAACAGGAGCAGACCACCGCCCAGGGGGCCGCCGGCCATCTGGCCGCAGCCTTGGCCGCCCGGATCACAGTAGGCCGCCAAGCAGGCGCCACCTTGCAGGCCGAGCTGGAAGCCGCGCAGCAGCACGTGACCAACCGCACCACCGAACGCGACAAGGCCACCGAGACGGTCAACGAGATCCTCCGTCAGACCGCTCACCTAGCCCTTGAAGAGGCCCTTGCCGCCCGCACCGTCCACTCCAAAGACCTGACCGCCGTCAAACACGAACTCGACGGATGGGCCCTGGTCGATACCGTCCACCGCCGAGACGAAGCCGCGCAGATCGCCGCCACCCTCGCCGAGCTGGTCGCCGAGGCCGAGCGAGAGGCCGCCCCCCTGCTGCTCAAGCGGGACAGCGCCGCCGGCCGCCTGCTGGCCGCCTTGCACCACGCCGTCGCCCAGGCAGAAGACACCGCACACCGCCACGAAGCCGCCGCCACCGACTGCAAACAGCAAGCCGACCACGCCGACCACGAGCGCACGGACGCACACCACAAGCAGGCGCTGGCCGAGGAACGCCACCGCGTCGGCACCCGCGCCCTCATCGACGCCCAGGCCGCCATCGACCAAGCCATCGACTCCGGCCTGGTACCGCCTGGCACGCCGCTCACCCACATCGCCGCCCTGGCCAGCCAGCGGCACGACCAGGCCACACACCTGGCACAGGAGATCACCGAAACCAAAACACGACTGGCCACCCTCGAGACCGCCCTGCGCAGCTGGGAAGAGAAGACCGAACAGGCCCGCAAGGTCCTCGCCGAGGCCCAAAACCGCACCCACAGTGCGCACCAGGACGAGCAGACCGCGCTTATCTGCGCCCGACGACTGACCAGCCTCCCGGCCATCCAGGCTGCCGCCGGAGAAGCCACCACCACCGAACCCTCCACCGACAGCAACACCCCCATGTCTCCCGCCGCCCTGGATACCACAGCCGACGCCCTGATCAACCAGCTGACAACCGACGGCAACACCCACGAGGACCACCTGACCGAGCTGCGCACCGCCCAGCAGCACAGCCAGCGGATCTGGGACGCACTCGGCGACGACGGCCTGCTCCCGCCCCGCCCGGAAGTCACCACCGCCCTAGCCGTCCTCCACAAGGCCGGCGTCGCAGCCCAACCCGGATGGCGCTATCTGCACAACGCCGCCCGCCGCAGCGAACACACCACCTTGATCAACCACCATCCCCAACTGGCCGACGGCATCGTCCTCATCGACAAGCATCAACTCCCCACAGCGCAAGCCGAGCTGGAAAAGAAGCAGCTCTACCCGGCTGCCGCCGTCGCGGTCGGCCTCGGCGCCACACTGCTGCAGATGCCCCCCACGTCAGAGGCAGCCGACCCCCCCGACGAGCCCGGCTTTGTCATCGAACCTTCGCCGGCCCTCCACGACGAAGAAGCTGCCCGCGAGCAGCGGGCGGCCCTGCAGAGCACCATGGACGCCCGCAGCACTCTCATCCAGCACACCGAAGCGCAGCTGACCGAGATCCGCCAGGCCACCACCCAGCTGACGCTGTGGCGGGCCGACTACCCGCCCGGGCGTCTGGCCGACCTCGCTGACGCCCGCGTTAGCTGCGAAGACGACGAGCGCACAGCCGAGGATACCCTGCGCCAACGCACCACCGCCCACCAGCACGACAAAGCCACCCACCACGATCTGTCCAGCCAACTCGACGCCCTGAGCACCGATGAACGTGCCGCAGCCGACCAAGCCCGCACCCTGAAGGAACTGGCTGCCACCTCCGAGCAGGCCATGGAGATCACCACCGAGCTGCCCGACCTGGCCGCCGAAGCACAGCAGTGGAAGACCACAGCCAACGACCTCGCCGGCCAACGCACCCACGCCCTGCAAACCGCTGAGGACCACACCCGCCGCGCCGTCCAGGCCCGCGCCGACGCTGACCGCCACCGAACCCGGCAAGACGACATCCGCAGCACCAGCGGTGCACCCGCCCACGACCTGCCCGACGAACCCCTGCCGCTGCTGCAGGCCGCCTACCATGCCGCCCAGCGCGCCTACGAAACCGCGGCCGCCGACGACGAACTGCGCCAGCAGGCCGAACAAGCAGCCCAGCACGCCGACGAGCTCCGCGCCCACACCCGCCGCCTCCACCCCGCGCACCTTGCCGAAGCCGAACGCCTGCTGGCCGGCCCCACCGGCACCGACCCCGCAGCCTGGGCCGCCGCCACCCGCGACGCTCGCGAACGCCATGCCACCCTGGAGGGCCGGCGCGGCGCCCTGGATGAACGAGTTGGCCAACTGCGCGCGGAACTGACCTCCCATACCCCCACCGAACCCGGCCGTACCAGCTGGACCACGCTGCCCGAGCAGTGGCGCCCAACCACCGTCACCGACGGCCGCGACTACGAACGCCAAGCACGCCAGCATCAACGCCAGACCCAACAACGCCTGGACGACGCCTCCCGCCGGCAACAAACCCTCGCCGGCCAGGTCGAGCAGCTCCAGCAGAGCCTGCGCGACTACCACGACGCCTTGCTACCGCTGGAGACCATCCTCAAGCCCGCAATCACCGCCACCCGCGTCGAGACAGCAGACGCCCCCGCTGCGCCGTACTCCGACACCCCGGCGAAGGCAGCCGAGCAGTCCCAGGCCGCCCTGGAACGCCTACGCACCACCGCCGAAGCCGTCCACCACACCCGCGGCAGCCTGGACCAGGCCACCCGGGAGGTCATCGCCTTTGCCCGGCTGAGCCGCTTCGACGGCATGACCAACTCCGTGCGCCGCTCCATCCTCGACACCGCCCCCGACACCATGGCGACCCGCGCCGCCCAATGGCTGCCGCTCCTCACCGCCCGCCTGCACTCGATCACCGCCCAGCTGGAGACCGCCTCCCGCTACCGCAAGAACATCGTCGAACGCCTCGCCGCCCTCACCCACCAGGCCCTGGGCACCCTGCGCACCGCCACCCGGCTGTCCAGGCTCCCCACCGGCCTGGGCGACTGGAGCGGCCTGGAGTTCCTCCGGATCCGCTTCACCGAACCCGACCAGCCCACCATCACCCTGAGGGTCGGTGACGCGGTCGACCGACTCGCCACCACCCAGACCACCGCGACCAGCAAGAACACTAAACGCGACGGCCTGGCCCTGCTCCTAGAGTGCCTGCACGCCGCCGTCCCCACCGGCTTCACCGTCGACGTGCTCAAACCCGACTCCATCCTGCGCGACGAACGCATCCCCATCGAGCAGATGCACGAGGTGTTCTCCGGTGGCCAGGAACTGACCGCCGCCATCATCCTCTACTGCACCCTGGCCGCCCTGCGTGCCAACGAACGCGGCCAGATGCGCGCCCGCCACTCCGGCGTGCTGTTCTTGGACAACCCCATCGGCAAAGCCTCCGCCAGCTACCTCCTCGACCTCCAGCAAGGTGTCGCAGGCGCCCTGGGAGTCCAGCTCATCTACACCACCGGCCTATCCGACGATCGGGCCCTGGCCGCCTTCCCGCTGTGGATCCGCCTGCGCAACGACGCCGACCTGCGGGCCGGACTGAAGCACCTACGGGTGGCCGACGAGGTCCGCACCGCCCTGCCCGCACCCTTCACCGACGATCCGGCCGAGCCCCACAGCAGCGAAAACACCCCGGCCCGCCGCCACCCCGGCACCGTCACCGCCACCCGCATCTACCGCCGCCCGGCTACCGACCGCCCCGCCACGGAACAGCCGTGACCGTTCCCCTGCCCTTCCTGTCGGCCACCCAGCTGCGGCTGGCTGCCGCCCTGGAAGACTGGCCCCGCCGCACCCTTACCCTGACTGAACTGTGGGGCCTGTGGGACCAGGCAGACCCCGGCGCCATCGGCACCCCACACCGTCGGGCCGACCTGGCCCGTGCCCTCCACGCCCTCACCGGCGCCCAACTGGTCCGCCCCTCGAAGACAGCCGACCGCTCAGCCACGCCACCGTTGCCCACCCGACTCACCCTCCCTCGGCCCGCCCCGACCCCTACCGCAGCCGAACTCGCCCGCATCACCGCCTGGCGTCCCGAACTGGCCTGGGCAGTTACCGCCCGCCTCACCCTCGGCCAAGTCACCCAGCTGCGACACCTCAACACCTGGCTGCGCGACCGCAGCCACGACACCGACACCGTCCCGCTGCGCGAGCGGTCTCTGGAGATCCTCGGCCACGAAAAGGTGCTCGACCGACTCATCACGACCAGCCTGTTCGCCCCCGGCCGCCTCACCTTGGACCTGCTGCGCACCTTTCGCACCCACCCGCCGCTGCCCAGCCGCCGCGTCGGTGACGGCCCGATTCTCCTGGTGGTGGAGAACGACGACACCTTCCACAGCGCCTGGAGCGTCCTGCGTGAAGGCCCCGGTGATGTCGGCTCTGTCGCTTGGGGCGCCGGCGCTGCTTTCGAGGCCTCCGTCCGGTCAGTCGCGGACCTCCCCGGCATCACCGAGGTCCGCTACTTCGGAGACCTCGACCCCGACGGGCTGCGCATCCCGGCCAACGCCGCCGCCTGCGCCGAGCGCGAACACCTCCCTCCCGTCCGTCCTGCCCTCCCTCTCTATCGCCGGCTGCTGAACTCCTCCCTGCAACAACCCGGCCACCCGCCTCTTGACCCGACGACTGCGCGGCGGCTCGCTGCCTGGTTGCATTCCGACGCCGATACCGGTGCCGCTGCCACCCAGGCTGTCGAACTGCTCAGTGCCGGAATACGCATCCCCCAGGAAGCCGTCGGCCTCAACCTGCTACGGGCCGACACTGGCTGGATCAACCTCAGGTAATGAACGGAACAGCCCAGGGCGGCAGCCAGCTAGGACCGATCCACCTCATTGGGTTAGCCCCGCAGTAGGGTGCTCTCTACGCCCCCGGTTC
Source organism: Streptomyces sp. CNH099 (assembly GCA_000514715.1). Taxonomy (GTDB): domain Bacteria; phylum Actinomycetota; class Actinomycetes; order Streptomycetales; family Streptomycetaceae; genus Streptomyces; species Streptomyces synnematoformans. Next base: position 5,458 of record AZWL01000056.1, read on the forward strand.
ATCGTTCCTAGATCCGGGACTTTGTGTGCATCGCCGGGGGCGCTCAACGCTCCATGCTGTCGATCGGGCATCGGCGTAGTCGTCATTGTTGCAGTTGCCGGTGGGCACAGCGGTGTCGAGTCCCGGGTCGGCGTTGCACTCGGCGGGGATGCCGTGGCGGGCGCCGAGGTCCGATCCAGGCATTACAGGGCGCGTTGGCCTCTTCTACCACGTGCTGTACGGCCTATGGCCGACGTTGGGGATTTCGGTGGGAGATGCCGGGGGCGGGCACGAAAAGGTTGCCGCTGACCTCGGGGATTTCCGCTGTGCGGCTTATGTCCCAGGTCGCATCTGGTGTGCCGTCCCCCTAGCTTCTCGCTTCGTCAGGCGGGACCCCTCTGGCAGCCAACCGTCCGGGGTCCCGCAGCCGAGCAGCTGAGAGGACCCGATCATGAGCACTGCCCAGCTGCGCTCCGGGCGCCGCCGAGGGCGCCACGAGCGTAGAGACGAGAGTAGGGGGTGCGACGAAAGTTGCACCCCTCGTGCCTGGTCGGTCAAGGCCACCTTCATTTGGTCAGCAGCGTTCCTCGCCGCGGGCGCGGCATGGCATGTCTGGGACACGTCGCTGCACCTCCCGCTGTCATGGGAGGTGCCCCTTCCCCTCGGCCCCGGCGGAGTCTGTGCTGCTTGCTGGGCTCTTCACCGCCGACAGAGGTGAAGAGGACGGCCGGACCGGCCCACCGGCGGCCGGCCCGGCCGCACGACTCACCGGGCCGCATAGTCGGCGCGGACGCAACGGCGCACCCAGCCGGTCGTGTCACGCAATCGCTCGATGCATGGCCCCTTTCGTCGCTCAGCCAGTGGAGAACCATGACACCTGCAGCCCACCCCGTTACCTGTGCACATTGCGGCACCCCTTTCACCCCCTCTGCGCGCGGCCGGCCGGCGGTGTACTGCGGAGTGCGCTGCCGCCAGGCCGCCAACCGCCGCAGGAACGCCGGCCGCAGCGGACCTCCCAGGGGCCCGAAACAGCCCGGATCCGTTGAGCCGCTGCTGGAGGTCGCCCGCGACTTACAGGAACAGTCGCGCGAGACGATCCGCCTGCTGCTCAATCCCACCTTCGCCAGCAGCCAGCAGGCCCTGCAGGCACTGGAGCAAGCTGAGCGGCACGCCGAAGCGCTGCGGGCCGGCCTCGTCGGGCACCTGCGCGACGGAGGCGCCCGGTGGAAGATGCTGGCGACGACCTTGAACATGAGCGAGGACACGGCCCGGCGCCGCTACACCCCCCAGTACATCCACAACCGGCTCAAGCCCTACCGCACCGCCGCCGAGCCCACCGATACCACCCCTGATGCCGACAACCCGGCCGAACTCGCCGATCTTTACCACCCCAACGGCCACCAGGCCGCCTACAACCAGCTGGCACCCGTCCTGTCCGGCCTGGTCCGAAAACGCCGCCAGAACCTGCAGCAGATCGCCAAGCACATCGGCTGCGATCCCTCATACCTCTACCGCATCCTGAACGGTGAACGGATGCCGTCATGGGCGATTACCTCCAGGCTCGGCCGTCACTGCAACGCCGACCTCGCTGTCCTCCAGGCGACCTGGGATATGGAACATCTGCGGCAAGCCCGGGTGAAGGAGGCCACCCGATACCGCCAGCACACTCCCCTCCTCGCCCCCGCGCAGGATGTGACCGAGGAGAAGGCACGCGCCACGCTGCTGCGGGCCATCCTGACCCTGTGGCGCAGCGCCAAGCAGCCCACACCCCAGCGGATAGCCCTGGCCTCCGGGAACAAGCTCAGCGCCGACGCTGCACAGCAGGTCCTCAACGGAACGCCCGCCAACTGGGAGCACCTCACAGCGTTCTTGGCCGTGACCGGCGGCGACGTGGACTACTTCCACAAGTGGTGGCATGCCGCACACCCCACCGAGGACACCAGCGGGCCCGCAGCGTCTCAGCACGGCACTTCACCGGACGATTGACCGGCCGCCCTGGTGGAGCGACGGGTGCAGCGGCCTGGCCATGGTCGGCCCCTGCGCCGCAGCACCTGGACTGTGCTGCGGCCCGCCGGGGCGCCGGCGACAGGCCCGCGGCGCTGGCGGCTTGTCACGGACTGGCGGGGTGCGCCGACATGCCCCGTCTCCGTACCCGCCCGTCCTTCATCCATGGAGCCCGGTGATCTGACGGTGGCCGCTCTTGAAGGTGCTCACAGTGCCTCGACCCATTCCCCGGGCCCTTGCATCGGCTCCGGGGGTTCGGAGACGGGAGCGGGGGAGGAGACGGCGGAGGCCTGCGGGGGTTCGGGGACAACTGCTGCGTGGGGGGTGGCGCTGGCGCAGCCGAGGCAGGTGTCGGCCAGGCGCCAGGTACGGCCGGCATCGGTGCGGGCGAGCAGCAGACGCAGCGGTCCGGAGCAGGGGACCTGCGGCCGGTGCCAGGCGCAGCCGTGCTCCCGGCACTGGCAGATCCGCAGATGCGCCGGGAGCGGGGTGGTGGTGAGGTGATGCGCGAAGTGGCGGCGAATCTGCCTGGCCAGAGGTGCATCCGATGCGACCGCCGGTGACGGGCAGGCGCTGCAGGTAAAGGTGCTGCGTCCGGCCGTGGTGCTGATGGTCACGGTCCAGACGCGGGCGGGCAGGGGAGTGGTCACAGGCTCTCTCCAGCCGTGGTCGGGCAGGTCCGGCGCTGGCCGGGGGCGGGTCCGGGGCGCGCACACGCTAGTGCAGCGGCCTGCCCTCGTAGGATTCACCCGGACCCCCGCAAATAGGGCAGAGGTCTGCACTGTCAGGGTAGGGGTCTGCACCGTCGGATGGGCGGGTGACGATCTTCCCGCCGGAGCCCGACCTCGAGGCCCTGCGGCACGCCCTCTCCCGCCTGCGGGCCGAGCGCGGATGGAGCTACGACCGGCTCGCTGAGGCCAGCGGCCTGTCCCGGCGCACCCTCATCGAGATCGAGCAGGGCCGCACCATCGGCACCCTCGCCACCTGGCACGCCCTCGCCCACGCCCTGCACACCCCGCTGGGGGAACTCCTCGGCGCCCTGTGCGACGACCACGAACCCCCAGACGCCAGCAGCTGAAGAAGTTCCCGGTCACTATCACCCGAACCGGATCCCATAATCGGCCACTTTTGCCAGAGACGGACATGTGTTCCGGCTGGATCACCCTCCCGTGGGACCCCGACGGCGCGCGCCTTCGCCCGCGGCGTGTCGGCTGGCACCTTCACTTCCGGTTCCCGCCTGCGCTCTGAGAGCACGGGCGCCTTCCCGCGCGTGACCGACCGGAGTGCCCCATGCCACCTGCCTTTGCCCCCACTGACGAGCAGGCCGCCGCCGTCGACGCCTTCCGCGAAGGTGAGCATCTGGTCGTGCAGGCCGGCGCCGGCACCGGCAAGACCTCCACCCTCGCCCTCATGGCCGCCCAGGCCGGCACCCGCCGCGGCCGCTACCTCGCCTTCAACCGCGCCATCGCCACCGAAGCCGCCACCCGCTTCCCCGCCAGCGTGCAGTGCAAGACCGCCCACTCCCTGGCCTACGCCGCCCTCGGCCACCGCTACCGCACCCGCCTGAACAGCCCCCGCCGCCCCGGCTGGCAGACCGGCCAGGACCTCGGCCTGACCCGACCCGCCCGCATCGCCGGCCACGACCTGCAACCCACCACCCTGTCCAACACCGCCCTGCGCACCGTCACGGCCTTCTGCCACTCCGCCGACCGGGAACTCACCCACGCCCACGTCCCCCGCCTGCGCGGCCTGGAAGACGACAAGGCACATGCCGAACTCGCCGACCTCCTCCTGCCGTACGCGGCCAAGGCATGGGACGACCTGCAAAACCCCGCAGCCGGCACCGTGCGCTTCGACCACGACCACTACCTGAAGATGTGGGCCCTGACCGACCCCGTCCTCCGCACCGACTTCCTGCTCCTGGACGAAGCCCAGGACACCAACCCCGTCCTGGAACACCTCGTCACCGCCCAACGTGACCACGCCCAAATCGTCATCGTCGGCGACTCCGCCCAGGCCATCTACGGCTGGCGCGGCGCCCGCGACATCATGACCGGCTCCGACGGCACCCAACTCACCCTCAGCCAGTCCTTCCGCTTCGGCCCCCACCTCGCCAACGAAGCCAACCGCTGGCTAGCCCTGACCGACGCCCCCATCCGCCTGACCGGAAGCCCCACCCAAACGACCACAGTCGGCCCCCGATCCGGCGCTCCGAATGCCATCTTGTGCCGCACCAACATCGGCGCCGTCACCGAAATCCTCACCCACCAAGCCACGGGACACCCCGTCGCCCTCGTCGGCGGCGGCAACGCCCTGCGCGCCCTTGCCCAAGCCGCCCAGAACCTCCTGGACAACCGCCCCACCCACCACCCCGAACTCGTCCTCTTCACCACCTGGAACGCACTGCGCGACTACGCCGAACTCGACCCTGCCGGCGCCGACCTCCAGCCCTTCGTCAACCTCATCGAGGACCACGGACCCGGCGCCATCCTCCACGCTGTCGACCGCCTCGTCCCCGAACCCCACGCGCACGTGACCGTTTCCACCGTTCACAAGGCCAAGGGACGCGAATGGCCGACCGTCCGCATCTCCGCCGACTTCCCGCCCCCCAAGGACACCGACGAAAACGACGCCCACGGCCGCCCCATCCCCGGCCCCGTTCCACCCGAGGAAGCACGCCTGGCCTACGTCGCCGTCACCCGGGCCCGCCACCACCTCGACCCCGACGGCCTCCAATGGATCAACGAACACCCCGACGCACCCCAACTCACGGACTAGCAGTTCGAAGAGCGGAGGCGAGACCGCCGAAGCAGCGAAACACCCACCCGCCGATAGCCGACAAGGCCAGCGGACCCACCGGAAGTCGGCAAGCCGAGTTACCCGGGGCAGGCGCGCAAGTCCGCAGCAGTCCATCCACCACCGGGGAGACGTACAGAACCTCTCGGTGCCACCATGGCGCCCCAGACGCACGACATCGCCAGCACCGGAGAATCTGCCCTCTCGTGACCACCACACTGATCGGGCACCCCGAGCCCGACCCCCACCTGAGCGACCCCGCCGCCGAACGACGGCTCCTGGGCGCCATCTTGCGCCACCCGTCCATCGGGGACCACGCCCTCGCCACGGCCACAGCCACGGCCTTCACCAACGACCGGCACCGCGCCGTCTTCCAAGCCGCGGCCGCAGTACGCGGCCGTGGCCAACCCTGCGACCCCGCCCACGTCGACGCCGAACTCTCCCGCCACAGCAGCGCCCCGGCCGACCCGGTCACGATTAAGGATCTCCATCAACTTGCCGCGCACGCACCGCCAGAGCCAGTCGCCATCTACTACCTCGCGATCGTGCGAGACCTAGCGGCGCTACGTCCCAAGCCGACCCCTGCCGCGCCTGATACGTACCGGGCGCAAGGGGACACACCCGAAGGGATGCCACCGGTGCCGATGCGCGGATTCCTCACCGACGATGACTGAACGACCGCCAGGAGCCGAGCCGGCAACCAAAAATCGATCTGCTGCCGCACGACGGGAAACCCCGGCCCGGCGGTGCCCACTGCGACCATCCGAAAACGCGCCGTCCCACGGCGTATCCCTGAAGCTCATGGCTCCAACCACGGCTGCCAGGGAAACCGCATCGACCATGTTGGCGCATGATCGACACGACCCGGTCGGCGCCGCTGAAGCGGCGCCGACCGAAGTTCCGCCGGCCAGACACCTCGCGCCAACTGACCGCTAGCACAGGCCCTGATCAAGCTGGGAGCCCGTCGCAGCGTCCAACAGCACCACGACTGACGTGTGCACGGAGAGGCGCTCGGGACCGCCGGTGGACGCGGCAGTGGTCGTTGATGTCGACGGTGCGTACCCGAGCACGGGCAGTGAGTCTCGGAGCATCAAGCTGTACATGGAGGCCGTGTTCGTCGGTGGGCAGCGCAGTGCGTCTCTGGGCGAGCTCGCGGCACGCGCCAGGTTCGGTTGCGCCTGATGCAGATACCGGCTTCCCCAGTGCGTCGTGCGTTTGGTGTGCTGGTCAGCGGTCTTGGGCGAGTTTGTAGAGTTCGGCGAAGAGGCCGCCGAACTCCATCAGGGTCTGGAAGTCGCCTTCTTCTCGTACGCGGCCGTCCTCGAGGACGATGATGCGATCCGCGATCCGGGCGTTTTCCAGATTGTGCGTGACGAAGACGGCGGCCCTGCCTGCGGCGAGTTCTTTGAATCTGCTGATGACCAGGTGCTCGGCGCGGGGGTCCATCGCGGAAGTCGGCTCGTCGAGCATCAGCATCGCAGCGTCACGGTAGAACGCTCTGGCGACCGCGATGCGCTGCCACTGCCCCCCGGACAGGTCGGTGCCGCCCCAGTTCGAACTGGCCACGAGGGTGTCGAGCCCGTAGGGGACCTTGGCGATGACGCTGTCCGCGCCGGACGCTGCGGCCGCGTCCATGAGCAGGGTGTCGTCTTCGGTGCGGGGCTGGCCGAGGTGGATGTTGGCGCGCAGGTTCACGGGCCAGCGGGTGTAGTTCTGCGGGACCAGGCCGACCCTGGACCACACGCTGTGCGGGTCGGCCTCGTTGAGGTCGGTGCCGTCCCACGTCACCGTGCCGCCGCCGTTCGTGACGCGCAGCCCGGTGAGCAGAGCGGCCAGGGTGGTCTTGCCACTGCCGTTCTCGCCGACCAGCGCGATCAGCTCGCCCCGGTGCAGAGTGAGGCTGACGCCGTCGACTGCGGGGCTGTCGGCTCCGGGGTAGGTGTAGGTGACGTTCTCGGCACGGATTTCCGCGGGGGCGCCGGGCGGGATCACCGTGGTGCCGCGTACGGCGCGCAGGGCCTTCGCCCGGTGCAGGAATGCCTGCCAGTCGTCCAGGTACAGCGAGGTACGAAACAGCCGGGCGGCGGCCATGACCATGGAGGTCAGGGCGCCGGTCGAGGTGCGTACGGCGATGACGGCGGTCGCCGCGATGGCCAGGTCCATCCGCCCGGTGGCGGCCAGCCAGCCGAGCGTGACCCAGGTCGCTGCGAGCATCAGGCCGCTTGCGGCGGAGCCCAGCAGCGTCACGCGCAGGACATGCGGTGCCGCGGCGCGGTGGGTGGATCTGATCCGGTCCGTGATCTCCCGGTACCAGGAGGTAAGGAAGCCCGCCATGGTGGTGGCGCGGACCTCGGCGGCGGTGCGGCGGTCGGTGGAGTAGTACCTGAGCAGGTAGCGCAGGTGGTTGTCCGAGATGTTCTGGTGGTCGGCCCGGTGCTGGATGCGCGCCGTGCTGATTGCCGCCGCACCCTTGGGCACCACGGCCAGGACCAGCAGGGGGAGAAGCATGGGGTGAAGGACCGTCAGAACCGAGGCTGCGGCGGCAAGCTGGGCGAGCGCGGAGACCAGCGCTTGGGCGTCGCCGATCAGGTCCTCGGTCGCCTCGGCGCCCTTCCCGGCGGCCTGGAGACGGTCGGTGAAGCCGGGCCGGTCGTAGGCTTCCAGTTCCACATCCGGGGCTGCGGCCAGGATCTCAAGGTCGGCCTCGGTGGCGATCTGCGGGGAGAGCCTGGCGGAGGCGTAGACGGCGAGCGCGTCCGCGGCGGCCCGCACTCCTGTGGCCAAGGCGACCACGATCAGCGCGGGCGTGGCCGCGCTGATGCGGTCGGCGACCTGCCCGCCGGCGAGGAGATGGTTCATCGCACCGGGCAGTGCGGCGAGTGCGACAGCGGAGGAGACGGCGACGATCAGCTGGCAGACGCCGAGCCAGAGCATCGCGGGGCGGTCGGCGGCCCAGCCGAGCCGGGCCGCAGCCGCCAGCGTGCGCGGGAGCCGGCCAGCCATCCGCCACCAGGACGCGTGCGCGATGTCCTCGAAGTGCGGGTCGCGTCTGTAGCCGACCTGCTGCGGGGAGCCGGAGGTTGGGGAGGCGGGTGAGGACGCAGTCACCAGCCCATCCTGGTGCGTGAGCCGGGACCTCAGGGGCCGATTGGACCGAGGTAGCCCGCGTGGAGGACGCTGCGTCTACAGGGACCGCAGGCACAGTTCGATAGCGGTGATCAGGAACAGCCCGGTACGGTACGGCGCTGCCTGATCCGGGCCCGCAGCGGCCCGCTCGACTGTCTCGCTGAACACGGCCGCATCGAGGAACCCTTGGTCGATGAGGTGCAGATCCTTGCCCCAGCCTCTCAGCAACCTCGTCGCGTACTGCTCGACGGCGTGGTTCATCAGGTGCCCGAAGTTCTCCCGCAACCTCGGATACAGCACTGCTGCGGGCAGGCCCCGAGCGGCGAACCGTTCGGTCAGCAGCCGCTTGTCATGCTTCCACTCCAGCGGCAGACGCTGACCGAAGCGCACCAGCTCGGGATCGGTGAACGGAGCGAGCGTCCACACCCCGCACCGCGCGAGGAGCGGAGTGGCGACCTCCAGGGCAACGAGCGCGGTCTCCGGCGCCACGGTGGCCGGGGAGATCGACGTGTTCACCTCGCCGAGCAGGTCGCGAACGCGCTCACCGCACCAGGCCGGTACCTGCGGGGCACGGACGAGGCCGTCGCCGGGACGTGGCGCGCGGGCGACTTCGTCGCCCCCGAACCCAGCGACCACGGTGGTGATACCGCGTGCCATCAGCGCCTGGGCGAGCGCGTCGGCGGCCTCCAGATGCGGCTCATCCAGCGGGCTGACCGCCTCCGGGCGGGCTTGCCGCAGACCACCCGGGCCGAGCGGCGGGTGCCTGACAGCGGACACGGTGACGTCGGGGGCGAAGCCGGCATGGTCGACGACCATGCGTCGCCGCGCAATCTGCTGGTGCCCGGCCTCGCCGCCGATCAGCAGCGCGCACGGCGTGATCAGGCCCGGGTGCGCCAGGGCGAGACTGAGCGCGAGATTGGTGGAGTCCTTCCCGCCCGACAACTGTGCCGCGACCTGGGCGGGAGCCAGGGGACGGCGGGCGTAGATGTGGTCGACGAGAGCCTCGAACGCGCCGACGAGCGCAGCCCCGTCCGTTCCCTCGGCAAGCTCGGAAGGCTGCGCGTGCTCCGCCGGGGCCGGGTAGACTAGGTGCAGGCCCTCGGCGTCCGCATACGCCGACGACCGCTCGGAAAGCCGCTTGATGCCGGTGAACAGCGTGTCGTGCCCGTACCGGGGGTGACCGGTCAGCAGCCGCATGACCTCCTTCTCATCCAGCCCGGCCGGCGCCTGATGGGTACGGAGGTCCATCAGCTGCCACGATCCCTGCAACGTCCCCCTGCCGTACCCGAGATAGAGCGGACACACCCCGCCCAGTCCGGTCTCGAGCCGGATACGTTCCGGGCCCGCCTCGATCCACACGGACTGCAGCGGCCACTGGCGGCACTCTTCAACGGCGCACGCATACACCGCCTTTTCGACCTGCACCGGCGCCGTCGAGCGCAGCACCGAGGCGCGGCCGGCGGCCCGCTCACGGACTACCATCAGCGTGGTGGTGCCATTGGTGACCGCCCGCGCCTCCAAGGCGGGGTTGGCCAGCGGGCGGATGTGGTCCTTGCCGCGCGTCCAGCAGCCCTCCGCCTGCCCGCACCACTGCCACCCGGTCCCTGTCCCGGTCAGTAAGTCGACCGACAACGTCAGCATGTGAACTCCTCTTCGAAGTATTGGTCTTCTGACAGGCGGCGGGGCCCGCGCGGCGCAGGCAAGCGCGGGCCCCGGTGGCGCTGGACAAACGACGGAACCGAGACTGGTCAGTCCTCGAACCGGCCCTGATCGGAACTCTCCTGCGGCTTCCTCTCAAACCGCGCGGTGTCGCCGGGCACAGCGGTCACCTCCGGCCCGGCGAACACCGACTCCCACGGCCACATCACGTCCTTCATCGCGAACCCCTCTCCCATTCGGCGAACCCGCTGACGGAACGTCATCGGGCTTCATCAATCAGTGAACCGGGCAGAGGGATTGGGGAGCAGCGTACGGAGCGCACGAAGCCGTATATCCCGTATACAAGGGCGGTCGGCCATGACCCAGCGCACCGCAAACCACCAGCTCAAAAAGCTGATCGACGAATCCGGCCTGTCGTACGAAGGCATCGCCCGCGCCGTGAAGGCCGTAGCCCTGGAAAGCGGCCAGCGCCTTGGCACCAACCGGTCCGCCGTCCACCACTGGATCAAAGGCGCCGAACCCTCCGGACCCACCCCCGGCTACCTGGCCGAGGCGCTCTCCCGCCGCCTGGGCCGCCGGATCACCCGTCAAGACCTCGGCCTCGGCTCCCCGGCCGGCGACGAAGATGAAAGCATCGGGCTGACGCTGGACCTCGATCCCATCGCCACGCTCACCGCCATCGGGGAGGCCGACGTGAACCGCCGCCGACTTCTGGCTGCCTCCGCCTTCTCCCTGGCAGCCACGACACTCCCTCTCCAGGCCGTGCAGGAAGCAGCCGCCCGCTCCCGCACCGTCAGCGGGGGAGGGGCGGCCGGGCACGCGGACGTCGCCGCGGTGCGCGACATGGTCAAGCTGTTCATGGACATGGACGAGAAGCACGGCGGACAGCACGGCCGCTCCGCGTTCGTGCAATACCTGGTCACCGACATCGCCTTGATGTGCCGGGCCCGATTCGCCAGCGAACAGGCCCGGGCCGAGGCACTCTCGGTCGCCTCCGCCGGCGCCCACCTAGCCGGCTGGAAGGCATACGACAGCGGAGAACAAGGACTGGCACAGAGGTACTACATGCAGTCCCTCGCCCTCGCACGTGCCTCCGGCGTCGTGGGCCAAGACGGCTTCGTAATGCGCACCATGTCCCAGCAGGCCATGAAACTGCACCGAGCCGAGCACTGCCTCGCACTCGCCGAAACCGGCTGGAACCACGCCAAAGGGCGAGTCAACGCGCAGGTCGAAGCACTGTTCGCCATCACCCACGCACATGCACTCGCCAAGTCCGGCCAGCGCCAGCGGGCCCTGACCGGCATCGACCACGCACACACCGCCCTGACAGCCGGAATGCGGGCCAGCGACGAAGTGCCGTTCTGGGCACTGGCCTGGGGCCCGCCAGCCGCCACCGTGCACTCCCGCACCGCGAAGGTGTTCGACACACTCGGCGACCGCGGCAACTCCGCACACAGCTACGCCACGGCCGCCGCCAGCCGCGGGACGACGTACGCACGGATCATCGCCCTCGACCTGGTCGCCGAGGCCGAACAGCACGCCCGGGACGGCAGCATCGAACAGGCATGTGCCACCTGGAGCAAGGCAATCGACACCATGGCCGGGGTGAAGTCCGCCCGCACCCTCAAGGCAGTGAGATCCATGCGCTCAGACCTTCGCCCGTACCGCTCACGCGGCGTACGGTGCGCCGCCGAACTCGATGAACGCGCCCGCACCTTCCTCGCCCACCACCGCTGAGCCCTGCACGGCGACCGCCACCCCCGCGGCCGGAACCATTGGGCGTGCCCTTCGGAGGTGGAACTGTTTGGTGTCAGAGCAAGGTCGGCGTTCCGGTGAGGAACGCCGACCTTGAAGGCGGATACGCGCGGCAACACGTGGTTCCGCTTGATGTCCCTGGTCGTGTGGGTGGAGCCCGCGACTCTCAGGGGACGGCCGGGGATGTTTCCGGCTGCCACAGATGGTAGGTAGGGCTAGCTCATGGTTTGTTGAGCGGAACTGGGATGGTGCCGCATCTTTGCCCGCTGTGGACGTGATGCCGGTGAACGGCGAGGGCTTTCTGCTGGTCAAGCCTGGTGAGTCGATGGGATAGGTACGCATCTATGAAATAGCGGCTGGGACGGGACCTCATCAATTCCCAGGGGGCTCCCGCAGGGGTGTAGGCGGGTGACACGATGCTGGTTCTGCTCGTCGGTGCCGGCAAACACCGATCGGCTGCAGTTGTGTGGAGCCCGCAAAACGCCCGTGTGCTTCGTGCCCGGGTAGTTGATCTCAGGAGGCATGGTTATGTCCCGCATCTCCCCGACTCGTTGCATTGGGCCGGACCCATCCGGTCGCCGTCAGATGTCGGCCTCTGATGTCGTGATCGTCGTGGTGATCACGGTCCTGGCGTGTGTACTGGCTGCCTTCGGAATGCCGCCGTCGGTGATCTTAAGTCTGCTGGGGGGTGCGGGGTTCGTGGCGGTCGGTGTGCTGACTGCGCTGCGAGCCGGCAGCGGGCTGGGCCGCTTGATGGTACGGGTGGTGCAGGCGAGCCTGCCGGCGTGAGGGCAGGCGGCAGTGGGGCGCAAAGAGAAGCCGATCGCCACATCGAACCGTGCCTTAGCTGATCTGGCCCAGTGGTTGCGTGACGCGCGCACCGCGAGGGGCTTGACGTACCGACAGCTCGCCGAGCGGACCGGATGTCACGCCACTACGCTGCAGCGAGCGGTGTCAGGATCAGCTGTGCCCACAGTGCGGGTTGTCGAGGCATACGCCCGAGGATGTGTGGCGCCGGCGGACATCGCGCGGCGGCTGTGGAAGCTCGCCCGGCAGGAAGAGCTGCGTGGTGCAGGCAGGAGCCGTCCGGCACCGCCTCCCGAGGAAATCGGTGATCTCGCAGGGCTGTCAGCCGGACTGTGGGAGTTGCACGCCGCAGCGGGCGGACCCAGTGTGCGGGAAATGGAACGCCGCGCCGGAGGGTTCGGGGAACTGCCGCACACCACAGCTCACCGCATCCTCCGCGGACAGTCAGCACCGCGAGACGAGCGACAACTCGTCGCATTCCTTGAGGCCTGTGAGCTACCACACGAAGAACGACATCAATGGATAGCGGCGTGGCGGCGCACGTTCGAACATGAACCTCCGTACGCGACCGCAACGCCGCGGGTCGCCCACGAGCAGGCGCATATAGAGCTGCGCGCCGTAACGACACCCGAGCCGATACCAAACACCCAGCCGCCACAGCAGCAGGACACAGGGCTGCGTTTCGCGGTGCTCGGTCCTGTCCGGGCATGGCGCGGTGAGCGACAACTCCGACTCGGTGCGCCGCAGCAGCGGGCGCTGCTTGCGGCACTGCTGCTTCGCGGTGGTCGTACGGCCACGGCCCGGGAGTTGATCGACGGCATGTGGGGCGAGGATCCGCCGTTGCGCGCAGTGTCCATGCTGCGTGGGTGCGCGTCCCGTCTGCGTAGGGCCCTCGGCGCCGACGTACTGGTCAGCGAGGTCGGCGGTTACGCGATCCGGGCCCACGGCATCGAGGTCGACGTTGCCACCGCCGAGCGGCTGGCCCGCTCGGCAGAAACCGCCGTTGCGGCAGGGAACTATGCGCAGGCACGTGAACTGTATGAGGGCTCGTTGGCTCAGTTCAGCGGCGAGCCGCTGGCCGGCGTGCCCGGACCGTACGCCGACTGGCACCGCGGCCGTCTCGAAGAGCTGCGTCTGACCCTGCTGGGGCACCGTATCGAGCTGGATTTGCATGCCGCTCGGCATGCGGAGGCGGTCTCGGAGCTGACGGCGCTGACCGCGGGCCACCCGCTGCAGGAGCGGTTCCGCGAGCTGTTGATGCTCGCGCTCTACCGCAGCGGCCGGCAGGCCGAGGCCCTGGCGGTGTACGCGGACACCCGCCGCCTGCTCCAGGACGAACTGGGTGTCGACCCCCGCCCGGAGCTGGCCGAGCTCCAGCAGCGCATCCTCCAGGCCGACGAGGGCCTGGCTGCCCCGAAGGTCGAACCCCTCCCGGGTGACGCAGCGTTCCGCGCGGTGCGCCCGGCGCAGTTGCCGGCGACGGTCGCGGACTTCACCGGCCGGGAAGCCATTGCCGAAGGGCTGAGCAGGAGGCTGGCCCTTTCGCCGGACACGCCCATGACGGTCTCAGGCATCGCCGGTGTGGGGAAGACGGCGCTCGCGGTGCATGTGGCATACACAGCGCGTGAGTCGTTCCCCGATGGTCAGCTGTACGTGGACCTGCAAGGCTCGGGCTCGTCGCCCGCGGAGCCAGCGGCTGTCCTGGGCACGTTCCTGCGGGCCCTGGGCATCCCGGACACGGACATTCCCGAGCCGGTCGACGAGCGTGCGGCGCTGTACCGCTCGGTGCTCGCCGGCCGCCAGATACTGATCCTCCTGGACAACGCCCGTGACGCCGCGCAAATCCGTCAGCTGCTGCCAGGCCCGGAGGGCGGCACCGCGCTGATCACGTCCCGGGCACGGATGACGGACCTGGCCGGCGCACATCACATCAACCTGGACGTGATGGCCCCCGACGAAGCGCTGCTGCTCTTCACTCGTATCGCCGGCGCGGAGCGCGTCGGCTCTGAGCAAGACGCGGCGATGGACGTCGTCGCCGTCTGCGGCCTCCACCCTCTGGCCATCCGCATCACCGCGTCTCGCCTGGCGGCACGACCAACGTGGACAGTCTCGGCACTGGCCCGCAGATTGTCTGACGAGTACCGACGCTTGGACGAGCTACGGGTGGGTGACTTGACAGTGAAAGCCGCATTTGAGCACTGCTATCGCCAGCTCGAACCCGACCAGGCCCGAGCCTTCCGCCTTCTCGGCCTCGTCGACGGTTCGGACATCTCCGTCGCCGCATCGGCGGCAGTCGTCGACCGCACGGAGGCGGTCGCGGAGGAACTACTCGAAGACCTGGTCGACGCCCGCCTCTTGGAGTCCGCGATGCCGGGACGCTACCGGTTCCATGGCCTGGTCCGCCTCTTCGCGCGCGACTGCGCGGAGCGCGAGGAGCCGAAACCGGAGAGAGAGGCGGCGCTGTCGCGACTACTGGACTACGAAACCCAACCCCGGCAATACTCGCATGCTCGGCCTACAAGCCGCTGCGCCCCGGATGCTGTCCCGGCATAGCAAACCGCTGCCCCACGCCGCCGTGACCGCAGCGCCGCGGTCACGGCGGCCAGGCGGTGACGCGTCCGCCAGGTAGGACCCCGCGGTGGACTTCAGCGGGCGATGGTCACGGTGATGGTCTCGTCGGGGCAGCCCGCCATGATCCTATTGATCGCGGCCAGCTCCGCCTCGTCGGTGCTCAGACCCCACCGCGTCTTGACTACGACCGAATCGGTGGTGTGGCGGCAGACGGCCGATGCGGCCGGCGGCGTCCACTCGGCCACGTCCTTGTCGCCCTTGGCCTGGTTGACGTTGTCGGTGACCGCGGCCAGGCTGCGCTCGTCGCCGAGATCGTTGGCGTAGCCCCGCCGCTCTGCAGCGGTCCATGCTGCCGCCCCGCTATCCCAGGCTTCCGCGAGGGGCACGACGTGGTCGATGTCGAGGTCCGCCGGGTCGTCCCAGGTCTCCTCGTCGTACCAGGAGTACCACTGGCCGGTACCGGCGGTGATGGTGCACCGCCCGGTGACCTCCGGCGGCCTGACAGCCTCCTGGAGGAGAACCTCCGCGCGCGTATTGCATCCATCGCGATCTTCGTCGACCCAGTGCCTGAACCGGTCGCGCGAGTAGCCGTCCCTGGAACCCTCCGGCTGGACAGGAAGATCCGAGATCAGCTCAGTCAACGGGGCGGTGACCTCGTCGCCGGGAGCGGCGTAGGCGGGCAGGGCCGGCACCGCCAGCAGGGCGGGCAGGGCGGGCAGGGCGGCCAGGGCGAGCGCGGCGCGCATCAGCATCGTCTTCACTCGTTCTGCATAGCCTCCCCGGCCCGCGGGCGTCTCCGCTGCGCGGGCGGAGTCACCTGTACGCGCCGTATGCCGAACCCGGAGTTGACGGGACGTCCTTACGGGCTGGCGACTCCGGCGGCCTTTCCCGGAAGTCGGTTGCGGCCGCCTCGGCCGGCGGCAACGGGCGCCTGGTCGGGGAGGGCCCGACGGCGGCACGCACGGGGCTATGGCGTCGGTGCCGGGCTCTCTGGTGCGGCCGTGGGGCAGGTCTCGGCGCTCGTCACCCGAAGGAGTGGCCGACTGCTTGCCATCCGGAACGGTGCGACGAACTGCTTGTCCTATCCGCACCCTAACCCGGCAGCAGTCACATCTAACATGGCCTCAGGTTCGGGGCGAGTCTTGGGGAGGGGACCGCACGGATGAAGGTTCTGAGGCCGACACAGCCGACGAGCGAGCAGCTCACGGTGATCAACAACCACAAGCCGGGAGTGTTCGTCGTACGGGGTGCCGCCGGTAGCGGCAAGACCACTACTGCCCTGTACCGGCTGCAGGGCTTCGGCGTGGTTGCGTGACGTCCGGTTTGTGATCACCCGAGTCCGAGGACGGCGAGGGGCCGTCGGGGGTCACGGGCGTTGTGTCGGAGGCTGGCCGTGATGTTCTTCGTTCCGGCTGTCCGGAGGGCGCCGATGGCGAGGTTGCGCCAGGTGGCCATCGCGCGGGGTGCGTTGCCGGTCCGCAACTGCGAGGCGTCCTCGGCGAAGGTGGTGTCGCGGACGTGGTGCAGGGCCTCGATCGTCCAGTGGTCGCGGACGAGTCGGGCGAGCTGGGACGGGGTGGCCTGCTCGGCGGTCAGGCTGGTGACGGCGTAGACCGTCTTGACGGTGCTCTTGCTGGTCTTGCGGTCGGTGCGGCGGCGCTTGATCTGGACGGCCTGGCGGGCTCCGGGAAAGAGGAGGCTGTTCACGGTGGCGACCTTGATCCGGCGGATCTCCGAGCGGCCGTGGCCCGCACCCTTGGTGCGGCCCTGGAGCGGGATGTCCTTCCAGGGGAGGGACTTCAGCTGTCTGCGGAGCTTCTTCTGGTTGCCCTTGACGATCACGATGTAGTGCGCCGCGCGGCCCAGAAGGTAGTCGGCGTGTTCGCGCTGGGTGTGCATGGCGTCGCTGGTGACCGCGACGCCGGCCAGGTCGGTGACAGTGTCCAGCAGTGGCTGGAAGCACATGATCTCGTTGGTCTTCTCGCCGACGTCCAGCTGGGCGAGGACGAGGCCGGTGGTGTGCTCCAGTGCGGCGAGCAGATGGATCTTCCGGTCGTTCGCTCTGGCCGCGCCGCGCAGGCTCTTGCCGTCGACGGCCAGACCGCGCAGCCTGGTGGCTCCGGTCGTCTTCGGCCGGCGGTCCGTGAGCCAGCTCCCGACTGCTCTGTCGAGCGCATCGCCGTCGATGCGGGCCGGCAGTCGGCGGACCGTGGTTTCGGCGGGCAGGGCCCGCCTGGGCGCAAGCGGGTCGGGACGGGCGCCGACCCGTTCCAGCACATGTGCAGGGGCATCGGCGATCCACTCGCCGACCGCCAGCAGTGAGGTCGCTCCGGCCAGCACCGCGCACGCGGTGAGCGCGAGCACGACGGACAGGCGGTGTCGCACCCCGCGCGGATCACGCGGGTCTGGCACCTTGGCCAGCCTCTCCAGCAGGCCCGGGACCTCTGCGGGTCCGACCTGCGGCTTCTCGCGCAGTTGGTCAAGGGCAGGCGGGATCAGCAATGATGAGTCGGCAGGCACGGTCTTCCACTCGGATCACGGGGCGTAGAGAACTCCATGATCTTGGA
>AZWL01000057.1 GCA_000514715.1 Streptomyces sp. CNH099
CATGGCCCAACTCCCCCGCACCGCCACCCTCAAGACCCGCCGCGTCGAACTGTCCCGCATCCTCCACGACCGACTCCAAGAACAATCCTGAAACATCCGTGGGCCGGGCCACCCCCGCCCCACCCCGTTCAGCGGGCGCGCCGGCGGAACAGCCGCGGGTGCGCCCGCCGACAGGCATGTGAGCAGCCACCGCAGCGCGACTCGTCCGATGGGGTGAAGCACCGACTCACGGCTACGGGCGGCGAAGGCGTCGCCTTATTCCGTTCCTGACCTTGGGAGGCTCGACTCGGTGTTCAGCCGTATTGCGATCATCAACCGCGGAGAGGCCGCGATGCGGCTCATCCGGGCCGTCGGTGAACTCAACGCGGGCGGCGGACCGCGGATCGAAACCGTGGCGCTCTACACCGACGCCGACGCCACGGCCACGTTCGTGCGGGAAGCGGACCTCGCCTACGACCTCGGCAAGGCCGCGGACCGCCCCTACCTCGACCTCGCCGTGCTGGAGCGCGCCCTCGTCGAGACCGGCGCCGACGCCGCCTGGGTCGGCTGGGGCTTCGTCGCCGAGGACCCGGCCTTCGCCGAGCTGTGCGCGAAGCTGGGCGTGACCTTCGTCGGCCCCGACGCCGAGGCGATGCACAAGCTGGGCGACAAGATCAGCGCCAAGCTGCTCGCCGAGGAGGTCGGCGTCCCCGTCGCGCCGTGGAGCCGCGGCCCCGTCGAGGATCTCGACACCGCGCTGCGCGAGGCGGAGCGCATCGGCTACCCGCTCATGCTCAAGGCGACCGCGGGCGGCGGCGGCCGCGGCGTGCGGGCCGTGCACCGGCCGGACGAGCTGGTCGAGGCGTTCGAGCGCACCAGCCAGGAGGCGAAGCGCGCCTTCGGCAACGGCGCGGTGTTCCTGGAACGGCTGCTGGTGAACGCCCGGCACGTCGAGGTCCAGGTGATCGCCGACGGTCAGGGCGGCGTGTGGGCGCTGGGCGTACGCGACTGCTCGGTGCAGCGCCGCAACCAGAAGGTGGTGGAGGAGTCGTCCTCGCCGCTGCTGGGTCCGGAGCAGGTGGAGCGGCTGAAGGCGTCGGCCGCGCGGCTGGCGCTGGCGGTCGGCTACCGCGGCGCGGGCACGGTGGAGTTCCTGTACCAGCCGAAGGACGGGATGTTCGCCTTCCTGGAGGTGAACACCCGGCTGCAGGTGGAGCACCCGGTCACCGAGGCAACCACCGGCATGGACCTGGTCAAGGCGCAGCTGCACGTGGCGTCCGGCGGCCGGCTGACGGGCGAGCAGCCCGCCGAGCTGGGCCACGCCGTGGAGGCGCGGCTCAACGCCGAGGACCCCGACCGCGACTTCGCGCCCGCCCCGGGCCGTATCGCCCTGCTCGACCTGCCGACGGGCCCGGGCGTCCGGGTCGACACCGGCGTCAGCCAGGGCGACTCCATCCCCGCCGACTTCGACTCGATGATCGCCAAGATCATCGCGTACGGCCGGGACCGGGCCGAGGCGCTGGCCCGGCTGCGGCACGCGATGCGCGAGACGACCGTGCTCATCGAGGGCGGCACCACCAACAAGAGCTTCATCCTCGACCTGCTCGACGAGCCCGAGGTGATCGACGCGCGCGCCGACACCGGCTGGATCGACCGGGTACGGGCCGAAGGCGGGCTGGCGTCGCCGCGGCACTCCGGCGTCGCGCTGGCCGCCGCGGCGATCGAGACGTACGAGGACGGGAAGCGGGCCGAGCTTCAGCGGCTGCTGACCACCGCGTACGGCGGCCGCCCGCAGGTGCACCACGAGAGCGGCCGCCCCGTGGACCTGACGCTGCGCGGCGCCGGCTACCGGCTGACCGTCGTGGAGACCGGCCCCGGCCGCTACCGCGTCGGCTTCGTCACCGGCCTCGTCACCGGGAGCGCAGAGGAGACCGTGCGCACGGTCGACGCGACGCTGGAGCGGTTCGACGAGCACACCGGCCAGATCCAGCTCAACGACCGCCGCTTCCGGCTGGTCACCGGCGCCCACGGCGCCGTGCAGCTGGTCGAGGTCGACGGCGTGACCCACCGCATCAGCCGCGACGAGGGCGGCGTGGTCCGCTCCCCCGCCCCGGCGCTGGTGGTCGCGACCCCGCTCGCGGTCGGCGACGAGGTCGACGAGGGCGCGCCGGTGCTGGTGCTGGAGAGCATGAAGATGGAGACGGTCCTGCGCGCGCCGTTCCGGGCGGCGCTCAAGGAGTCGCTGGTCTCCGTCGGCAGCCAGGTCGAGACCGGCGCGCCGCTGGTGCGGCTGGAGCCGCTGGACGACGTCGGTACCGCCACCGCCGCCGGCGTCGACCTGGACCTGCCCGCCGAGCCCGCCGGGCTGACCCCCGGGCAGCGCGCCGACCGCGGCCTGGCGGAGCTGCGCAGCCGGCTGCTCGGCTTCGACGCCGACCCGCGCGGCGCCGACGTCACCCTGGCCGAACACCTCGCGGTCCGCGCCGAGCTGGCGGAGCGGCCGCTGGCCGCCGAGGCCGGGCTGCTGGAGGTCTTCGCCGACCTCTCCGAGCTGAGCCGCAACAAGCCGGAGCGCGAGGAGCTGCCGGCCGAGACGTGGGTGCGCAGCCCGCGCGAGCACTTCCACACCTATCTGCAGAGCCTCGACGCCGAGCGGGCCGGCCTGCCGGAGGGCTTCCGGCAGCGCCTGACCCGGGTGCTGGGCCACTACGGCATCGACTCACTGGACCGTACGCCCGCGCTGGAGGAGGCGGTCTTCCGCATCTTCCTGGCCCGGCAGGCCGCGGGCACCGACGTCGCGGTGATCACCGGGCTGCTCCAGCAGTGGCTCAACGAGGAGCCGCCGCCGGCCCGGTCGCGGCAGACGGTGAGCCGGGCGCTGGAGCATCTGCTGCGCGCCACGCAGCTGCGCTTCCCGTCGGTCGGCGCGCTCGCGCGGAGCCTGGTGTACCGCTGGTTCGCCCAGCCGCTGCTGCGCAGCGCCCGCGAGAAGGTGTACGGGCAGGTACGGGAGCACCTGAGCCGTCTCGACGAGCATCCGGACGCGGCCGACCGCGAGGAGCGCATCGCCGACATGGCCGCCAGCTCCGAGTCGCTGGTGCAGCTGCTCGGCGAGCGCATCGACCGCTCGGGCACCCTGCCGGACCCGCTGCTGGAGGTGCTGTGCCGGCGCGCGTACCGCGACCACGGGCTGTCCGACGTGCGCTGCGAGTCCATCGGCGGCCGCCCGTTCGTGCTCGGCGCGTACGACCTGGACGGCGTCTCGCACCGGCTGCTGGTGACCGTCTCCGACTACGACGACCTGGCCGCCGCCGCGGCGACCGTGGCGGAGGCGGCGGCGGGCGAGCCGGACGCCACCGCCGTCGTCGCCGAGTTCTACCTCACCTGGACCGACCCGCCGGCCGACGCCGACGGCATGGCCGCGGGGTTGCGCACCACCCTGTCGGCCGCGGACCTGCCCACGGGCCTGCACCGCATCACCACGACGGTCGCCGGCCGCAACGGCGCCGCGCCGCACCACTTCACGTTCCTGCCGACCGCGGAGGGCCTGGTCGAGGACAAGCTGATGCGGGGCATGCACCCGCTCATCGGCCGCCGGCTGCTGCTGCGCCGGCTGCGCAACTTCGACCTCACCCGGCTGCCGTCCGCCAACGAGGACGTGTACCTGCTGCGCTGCGTCGCGCCGAACAACCGGTCCGACGAGCGGCTGGTCGCGATGGCCCAGGTCCGCGACCTGACGGCGCTACGCGACGACGAGGGCCGCATCCTGGCGCTGCCCGAGGTCGAGGCGGCGCTCGGCGCCTGCATGGACGCGATCCGCAAGGAGCAGATCCGCAACCCGGGGAGCAAGCGCCAGGACACCAACCGCATCTTCATCAACGTCCGGCCGCCCAGCGACCTGACGCTCGCGGAGCTGAACGCGGTGGCCCGGCGCGTGCTGCCGACGACCGCGGGCCTGGGCGTGGAGGAGGTGCTGTTCCTCGGCTGCCGGCGCGACCGGCGCACCGGCGGGCTGGTCCCGGCGGCGGTGCAGGTGTCGTACGACGTGGCCGCGGGCGTCAGCCTCAACGTCACCGACCCGCCCACCGACCTGATCCAGCCGCTGGACGACTACGGCCAGAAGGTGCTGCGGGTGCGGCGCCGCGGCACGGTCTACCCGTACGAGCTGTTCGACATGATCGCCGGCGCGGGCGGCTCGTTCACCGAGCACGACCTCGACGACGCGGGTGCGCTGGCCCCCGTGCAGCGGCCCAAGGGCCTCAACAAGGCCGGCATCGTGGCCGGC
Organism: Streptomyces sp. CNH099; assembly: GCA_000514715.1. Classification (GTDB taxonomy): domain Bacteria; phylum Actinomycetota; class Actinomycetes; order Streptomycetales; family Streptomycetaceae; genus Streptomyces; species Streptomyces synnematoformans. Next base: position 4,265 of record AZWL01000057.1, read on the forward strand.
GTGGCCACCACGCCGACCGACCGCTACCCGGAGGGCGTGACCCGCGTCGTGCTCCTCGGCGACCCGGTCAAGGCCCTGGGCGCGCTGTCCGAGGCGGAGTGCTCCCGGGTGATCGCGGCGCTGGACCTGGCGGAGCGGCTGGCCGTGCCCGTCGAGTGGTACGCGCTGTCCGCGGGCGCCCGTATCGCGATGGACTCGGGCACCGAGAACATGGACTGGATCGCGCGGGCGCTGCGGCGCATCGTGCACTTCACCCAGGACGGCGGGGAGATCAACGTCGTGGTCGCCGGCGTCAACGTCGGGGCGCAGCCGTACTGGAACGCCGAGGCCACGATGCTGATGCACACCCGGGGGGTGCTCGTGATGACCCCGGACTCGGCGATGGTGCTGACCGGCAAGCGGTCGCTGGACTTCTCCGGCGGCGTCTCCGCCGAGGACAACTTCGGCATCGGCGGCTACGACCGCGTGATGGGCCCGAACGGGCAGGCGCAGTACTGGGCGCCGGACCTGAAGGCCGCGCGCGACGTGCTGCTGTCGCACTACGACCACAGCTACGTGCTGCCGGGCGAGGCCGGCCCGCGCCGGGCCGTCACCTCCGACCCGGTGGACCGGGACGTCTGCGACTACCCGCACACCGTCGAGGGCAGCGACTTCACCACGGTCGGGCAGATCTTCTCCGCCGCGACCAACCCGGACCGCAAGAAGCCGTTCGACATCCGCACGGTGATGCGCGCGCTCGCCGACCAGGACCACGCGGTCCTGGAGCGCTGGGCGGACATGGCCGAGGCGGAGACCGCGGTGGTGCAGGACGTGCACCTCGGCGGGCGGCCGGTGTGCCTGGTGGGCATCGAGTCGCGGTCGGTGCAGCGGCGCGGCTTCCCGCCCACCGACGGCCCGGACGCGTACACCGCGGGCACGCTGTTCCCGCGGTCGTCGAAGAAGGTCGCGCGGGCGGTCAACGCGGCGAGCGGGAACCGGCCGCTGGTGGTGCTGGCGAACCTGTCCGGGTTCGACGGCTCGCCGGAGTCGATGCGCGAACTCCAGCTGGAGTACGGCGCCGAGATCGGCCGGGCGATCGTCAACTTCCGCGGCCCGATCGTGTTCTGCGTCATCTCGCGCTATCACGGTGGCGCGTTCGTGGTGTTCTCCAAGGCGCTGAACCCGGGCATGACGGTGCTGGCGGTGGACGGTTCGTACGCCTCGGTGCTGGGCGGTGCGCCGGCCGCGGCGGTGGTGTTCGCCGCCGACGTCGACGCCCGGACCGCCGCCGACTCGCGGGTGGCGGACCTGGAGGCCCGCATCTCAGCGGCCTCGGGCAGGGAACGGGCGCAGCTGGCCGGCCGGCTGGAGAGCGTGTGGGCGGCGGTGCGCGCGGAGAAGCTGGGGGAGGTGGCCGCGGAGTTCGACAACGTGCACTCGATCCAGCGCGCGCAGCGGGTGGGCTCGGTGGACGCCATCATCCGCCCGGAGGAGCTGCGACCGCGGCTCATCGAGGCGGTGGAGCGCGGGCTCGCCGGCGATGCGTGACGGCCGCCGGCGGGACCGGGACGGGGCGGGCGCCATCCCGTCCCGGTCCCGCCGAAAAGCCGCAATCCCGCGGTCACGCCCTCTGCCGACATCACGTGTGGCATATCGCAGGTGCGGGCAACTCATTCGTGTCGGGCAGGCGTCGTCCTGCGGAATGCCGAGTGCCCGGGAAAGTTGCGCCGCGGGCCGCCGCGGCCCCGCCAAACTGACAATAACTGAGTACGGCGACCGCACTTGACGGCCGCCACGCGTCTTGCAGACTGTTTCCCGAACGGCGGGCCCGCGGTCCCCAGAGCCGACTGATCGTGACCCCGCCAGCGTTCCACCGACGTTTACGGAGGGGGGAATGTTGACAGGGCACGAGTCATGTCGAGTCCCGTCATGCGGAAATACGTTCACCGGAAGCACGGCGAATAGACCGGAAATGACGGGCGGGAGAAAATCCCTGTGCCCGCCGTGCCGGCGCCGCCTGGAAACCAGTCTGCTGAATCTCCCCGCACTCTACGCCGACTGCCACAGGGGCACGGAGCCGGAGGTGGTGCGGGTGGTGCGGAAGGTCGCCAGGAAGAGCGCCGCGACCGGCACCATGAACACCGCCGCGGCCGAGGTGCGGGCCGCCATCCGGACGGTGTTAGCGTCCTGGGCCGGCCTCGTCGCCGAAGAACGCCGGCTGCGTTCCCCGGCCAGGGACGTGCCGGCCCTCGCCCGCTTCCTGTACCGGCATGTCGAGTGGCTGGCCCGCCATCAGGCGGCCGGCGACCTGGCCGAGGAGATCCACGAACTCTCCCGCAGGGCGCGCGGTGTCGCGGACCCGGACAGCGTGCGCCGGGTGCACCTCGGCGGGTGCCCGGACGTCGGCTGCGACGGCACTCTCGTGGCCCGGTTACGCACCCCCGGCGACCCGCTGGCCTCCGAGATCGTCTGCACGGTTTCCGCAGCTCACACGTGGCCCGTCACGTGGTGGCCCAGACTCGCCCGCCGGATGCAAGCGCAGAGAGAGGTCAGATGAAGCACCAAGCCGTGAGCGCCGGCCTGACGGCGGCCGACATCGCCAGTATCTGGCGCATACCCAAGGGCACCGTCTACCGCTACGCGCACCTGCACCAGTGGCGCCGCTACAAGCAGATCGGCCGCGTCTACTACCACCCCCACGACGTCACCACCACCCTCGACCAGCTGCACTCGGCATGAGCGTCCGCCCGGGACCGGCGGCACCGTACGCCGCCGCGCCCCGGCCTGCCCGCGACCGTGCGCGGCTCACGGCACGTCAGGCACGTGCGGGACCGGCCGGGGCGCCGGGCGGGTCTTGACGACCTCCGGCGAAGAATATATAAATAGAATTGTCGCCATGAGCCCGCCCTTTCGTACGGCCGCGGCGGGTGCGACCCCCCTCTCACACGATCCCGGGACCGCGGCGGGCCCGTTCCCGCCGCGGCTTCGCGTGGCAGGGGTGCGGCCTTTGCAGGGCGCCCGCACCACCGTCCCACCGCGCGGATCACTGCCGCCGACCGCGGCGAAGGCGGCGGGCCGTCTGCCGATCCGGCGGTGCGCCCTGAAGAATCCCCGCAGGTTCTCCAAGAAGTGGCCTCCCCATGCCCACGCATGGCAGAAACCCCTGAATTCCCAGAAAGGCCCCAAGGCGGGAAGACCCCGACTCGAAGGGAGCCGGTGCAATGACACCAGAAGCCACTCTGGCGCGATTCCGCGAGTACATGGTGGGACCGTCCCGGTTCATGACTCTGCTGTCCTGTTTCGAACTCGGCGTCATCGACGCCCTGCGGGAACGGCCCGGAATGACCGCGACCGAGCTGGGCGAGATCGCCGGCGCCAAGCCGGACGCCGTGGAACAACTGCTGTTCTTACTGGTGAAGGAGGGCTTCGTCGCGCGTGACGAGGACTCCGGCGGCTACACCCTGGCCGCGCTCGGGGACGTGCCCGAGCGCGACCTCAGGCGTGCGCTCACCTACATGAACATGATCAAGGTCGTCGCACTGCGGCAGCTGTTCTACCTGACCGAGAGCGCGCGGACCGGAACCCTCGTCGGCCTCAGGGAGTTCTACGGCGTCACCGGGGGAACCATGTACGACGCCGTGGCCGAGCACCGGGACCTCCGCGACTCCTGGGCGACGCTGATGGACAACGTCACCGCCAACATCGACCCCTGGTTCTTCGGGAACATCGACATACCCGCAGGGGCGCAGGTGCTCGACCTCGCCGGGAACACCGGCCTCGGGGCGGTCCACGCCTACGAGATGAAGTCCTCCCCCGGGCTGCGGGTGACGACGTTCGACCTGCCGGAGAAGGAGGCGGAGGCCCTGGAGAACTTCAGGGCGCACGGCGTGGCGGAACACTGCTCGTTCATCGGCGGCAATGTCTTCGAGGAGATCCCCCGGGGCTTCGACGTCGTGCTGATCAAGCACTTCCTGGACATGTTCGACAAGGACGACGTGATCCGGATCCTGACCGGTGTCAACCGGTCGCTGCCAGTCGGCGGACAGGTCAACATCATGGTGCCGGCGTATCCCGACGACCTCCGGGACACCGACAACTACAACGTCGACTTCTTCCCGGCCTTCTTCATCGGCTGCACCATGGGCCAGGGCGGGCCGCAGAAGATGTCGACATACCGCAGTTGGCTGGAGGAATGCGGGTTCAAGGTGACCAAGGCGGTCACCAAGGACACCGCCGAGATACCGAAGGACGTCATCCCGGTTCCGGCCGTCCTGTGCGCGACCAAGGCCGGGTGAGCAACCGGGCCGACGCCGGTGTCCTGCCGCGGCCGCGGCAGGACACCGGGCGGCGCCGCCCGGCCGGGCCGGCGCCCCGCCGGAAGGGCTTGACGACCAGCGGCGAAGAACCTATAAATATGATTGCATCGCTGGAGTCCGCCTTCTTGCCCGGACTCTTCTCAGCGACCACCGCGGGCACTTCACCGCGGGCGCTTCATCGCGGGCACCGTGAAAGCACTTCCGGATTACCTGCCGAGACCAACTCCCAAGTGGCTACGTGGAGGACGTATGTCCGGAACGGCTGAGCTGGAGAAAGTGTACTCGGCCATCGAGGAGTCGGCCCGATTAGTAGGGGTGGCCTGCTCCCGTGACAATGTCTGGCCGATTCTGACCGCATTCGGAGAATCGATCGAGGACGCCCTGATGGTGTTCAGCCTGCAGACCGGCGGGCGCCACGCGGGGGAACTCGACTACAGCTTCACCGCACCGCCGGGGATCGGCGACCCCTACCCCCGGGCGCTGTCGTACGGCTTCGTCACCGAGACGGACCACCCCGTCGGTTCCGTGCTCTCGGACCTGCAGGGGCGATGGGCGATCAGGGAGCACTTCGTCGACTGCGGAGTCACCGGCGGCTTCAAGAAGCTCTACGCGCACTTCCCGCAGGACCTACAGCCGGCCGCCCGACTGGCCGAGATCCCGTCCGTGCCGCGCGCCGTGGCCGACAACGCCGGCCTCTTCGCCCGCTACGGCCTGGACAGGGTGGCGATGGTCGGAGTCGACTACCAGCGCCGGACGATGAACCTGTACTTCCAGTTCACCCCCGACGGCCGGCCGGAACCGGGCGCACTCCGGTCCATGCTGCGCGAGATCGGGCTGCACGAAGCGGACGAGGGCATGCTGGAGTTCGCCAGCAGGTCGATGCGCGCCAACATCACCTTCAGCTGGGACACCTCGCGGATCGTGCGGGTCGCCTTCGCCCCGCCGCCGGGCAAGGGCCTGGACCCGGCGGCGGTTCCGGCTCCCATAGAGCCGCACATCGCGCGGTTCGCGACGTCCGCCCCGTACGCGTACGCCGGCGAGCGCATGAACCTCTTCGGTGTCAAATGGTTCCCCGACGGGGAATTCATCGACGTCTGTGCGTACTACCAGCTCTCCGCCGGCTACGAACCGGTCCGGTTGATGGAGACCCACAAAAACCCGACGTAGTGTCCGCCCTTTCTCTGGTTCATTCCGCGTCGGCTGCAAGGAATCCCCTCTCAAGGACAAGGAAGACACATGACGTCCGGACATTCTCCTGTCTCAGGCTTCGCACCGCGGCGCAGGTCGCTGCTCATCGGCGGCGCCTCGACCGCGGCGCTGGCCTCCCTGGGCGCCGGTACGGCCGCCGCGGCCGAGGGCGGCGCCAAGGCCGCCCAGGCCGAGTTCGACCTGGACAAGGACAACTACATCGAGTGGTTCCAGCCCGAGGACGACGGCGCCGGCGTCTCGCCCTCGTCGGAGATCTTCGGTCCGATGGACGTGACCGTGTTCCTCTGGATCAACCACCTGACGGGGCTCGGCTGGTTCGACGCGGTGGCGCCGTACCACGAGACCGCGGTCGGTGTGCACTCCCGGATACCCCGGCGCCCAGCCAGCGAGTCCGCCACCAACCGGAACATGAACATCGCCTGCATCTACTCCCAGTACCAGCTGGTCAAGGAGGTGATCCCGAGCCGGGTGCAGCCCATGCGGGACCTGATCGCCTCGATCGGCCTGGACCCCGACGACGACTCGACGGACCCGGCCAGCCCGGTCGGCATCGGCAACCTAGCCGGCAGGTCCGTCTTCGAGGCCCGCAAGACCGACGGCATGAACTTCCTCGGCTACGAGGGCCGGCGCAGGTACAACCCCAGGCCGTGGGCGGACTACACCGGCTACCGGCCCGTCAACACCCCCTTCGACGTGGTCAACCCCTCGCGCTGGCAGCCGCAGCTCCAGCCCCACAACGGCCGCCGTGTCGGCGGCGGCCCCGGCGACCTGGGCATCTGGGTGGCCCAGCACTTCGTCACCCCGCAGCTCCGGCTGGTCAAGCCGCACATCTACGACGACCCGCGCGACTTCCGCGTCCCCCCGCCCCGGCACATCGACCACACCCGGCCCCGGTCGTTCCGGCGCCTCGCGGACGAGGTGCTGGAGGCGTCGGCCGCGCTCACCGACGAGCAGAAGGCCATCGCGGAGGTCATGGACAACAAGATCTGGGGCATCGGCCACTCGGCCCTGGTCATCGCCCGCAAGCACGACCAGAACGGCGAGCTGGGCGTGCAGGGCTGGGCGCACTTCGTGCTGGAGCACCTGCTGGCGACGTTCGATCCGCTGATCGCCGTCTGGAACGAGAAGACCAGGTACGACTCCGCGCGGCCGGTCACCGTGATCCAGCACGTGTACGGCAGGCGCAGGGTGACCTCCTGGGGCGGCCCCGGCATGGGGACGGTCGACGACATGCCCGCCGACGAGTGGAACAGCTACCTGCCGGTAGGCGATCACCCGGAGTACCCGTCGGGCTCCACGACGCTGTGCTCCGCGGCGTCCCAGTGCGCACGGCGCTACTTCGGCTCCGACGAGCTGGACTGGAAGTTCACCTTCCCCGCCGGCTCGGCACGGACGGAGCCGGGCGTGGTCCCCGCGAAGGACATCGAACTGCACTTCCCCACCTGGACCGACTTCACGAACAACTGTGCGAACAGCCGGGTGTGGGGCGGGGTGCACTTCCGCAAGACCATCGAGACGTCCATCGCCTTCGGGGAACAGTTCGGCGACCTGGCGCACGAGTTCGTGCAGAAGCACATCAGGGGTGAGGTCGAGGACTGAGCCGCTCGCGGGCGGCGGGCGCCCCGGCCCGCCGCCCGCCGTCTGGCCGGTTCCGTTCGACCGCCATGTCACACGCCGCCCGCCGGGCCCGTCCTAGGGGTGACACCTCACTCCGACTGATGGAACCAGGAGACAATCATGGAAGAACGGAGCGCAGCCCCCGCCGGCGGGCCGGGCTCGGAGGCGGTCGGGGACCCGAGGCGGTGGATGATCCTCGCCGTCATTTGCACTGCCTATCTCATGGTCGGCCTCGATCTGACCGTGATGAACCTCGCGCTGCCGTCGGCACAGGACGACCTGGAGTTCTCGAACGCCGACCGGCAGTGGATCGTGACCGCGTACGCGCTGCCGTTCGGCGGCCTGCTGCTGTTCAGCGGGCGGCTGTCCGACATCATCGGCCGCAAGGAAAGCTTCATCACCGGGCTGACCGGCTTCGCCGTCGCGTCCGCCGTCGGCGGTGCCGCGACGAACTTCGAGATGCTGGTGACGGCCCGTGCCTGCCAGGGCATCTTCGCCTCGATGCTGGCACCCGCGTGTCTGGCCCTGCTGGCCACCACGTTCACCGATCCGAAGGAGAAGGCCAAGGCCTTCGGCATCTACAGCGCGGTCGCGGCCAGCGGCGCGGGGCTGGGGCTGCTCCTCGGCGGTGCGCTGGTCTCCGCCCTGAACTGGCGCTTCTGCATGTACGTCAACCTGGTCTTCGCCACGGTCGCGTTCATCGGCGGCATGACGCTGATGCGGCGGGAGCCCAAGACGGGCGCCCGGCTGGACGTCCCCGGCGTGCTGCTGGGGTCGGGCGGCATGTTCTGTCTGGTGTACGGCTTCTCCAACGCCGCGGACGAGGGCTGGGACACCACCTCGACGTGGGGTGTTCTCGTGCTCGGCGGCGTCCTCCTGGCCTTCTTCGCGCTCTGGCAGACCCGCGCCTCGCATCCGCTGCTGCCGCCCCGGGTCCTTCTCGACCGCAACCGCGGCGGCGCGTACTTCACGGTGCTGCTCGTCGGGATGGGCATGTTCGGCGTCATGCTGTTCCTGATCTACTACATGCAGACCAACCTGGACTACTCGGCCATCACCTCGGGTGCCGCCCTGCTGCCGATGGTCGTGTGCACGACCGTGGGGGCCAGCATCGGCGCGATCAGGCTGATGCCGAAGTTCGGTCCCAGGCCCCTGATCACCTCCGGGTTGCTGCTCAGCGCGCTCGGCATGGCCTGGCTGACCACGATCGGGGTGGACTCGGGCTACGCGACGCACCTGCTCGGCCCGCTCATGGTGGTCGGTCTCGGCATGGGCCTCATCTACGCCGCGGCGCTGCGCACCGGAACCTCCGGTGTGGACCCCAGGGACGCGGGCATCGCCTCGGCGTGCGTGAACACAGGCCAGCAGCTCGGCGGCGCCGTCGGCACCGCGCTGCTCAACACCATCGCCGCCACCGCCACCACCAACTGGCTGGAGGACAACGTGTCGGCGCAGCCGACGCCGGAGCAGCTCAACCTCGCCGCGATCGACGGCTACACCACGGTGTTCTGGTGGTGCACCGCCCTCTTCGCCGTCGGCGCCGTCATCGCCGGACTGCTGCTGCGCGGCGGCCCGCTGCCCGCCGCGGACGACGAGGCCGCCGAGGAGAAGTCCGAGGAGGCGAAGACCGCACAGTCCTGAAGACGCGCCGCGCGCCGCGCGGCCGCAGCCCGAGCGGCTGGTGATACCGGGACGCCCCGGGCATCGCCGGCCGCTTCGTCTTGTCCGGAAAGAACGCCGGCCGACCAGCGGCACCACCCGTCCACAGGCGAAGGAACGCATGATGACGACGTCCGGAAGCCCATCCGTCACCGCCCTCTCACCCAGGCGCAGATCACTGCTGCTCGGCGGCGGGTCGACCGCCGCACTGGTCGCCCTGGGCCACGCCGGCACGGCCGCCGCCGACCCCGCCGGCCCGGCGGCGGAGCCGCCGCCCGTCTTCGACCTCGACAACGGCAACTTCGTCCGCGACCTGCTCACCGTGGCGGGCGACTCCAGCGGGGAGACGCAGGACATCGCCCCCGCGGACATCAGCATCATCTTCTGGGTCCAGGACGCCATGCAGACCGCCTGGTTCGACGCGCTGGCGCCCTACCACCCGACCGCGGTCGGCGTGCGCACCCGGATACCGCGCCGCCCCGCCGGCGAGTCCGCCACCAACAGGAACAAGAACACCGCCGGCCTGTACGCCACGTACCAGGTGGTGAAGGTCGCGTACGCGGAGCGGGCGTACATCCTGCGGGGACTGCTGGAGTCGGTCGGCCTGGACCCCGACGACGAGTCGGAGGACCCGGCCACCGCGGCGGGCATCGGCAACCTGGCCGGCAAGGCCGCCATCGGGGCCCGGGTCCGGGACGGCATGAACTTCCTCGGCGACGAGCACCGGAAGTACCACGGCCAGCCCTTCGAGGACTACACCGGCTACGTGCCGGTGAACACCGCGTACCGGCTGTCCGACCCGTCGAGGTGGCAGCCGGCCCGGCACCCGCACCCCCGGCGCGTCGGCGGCGGCCCGGGCGACAAGGGCATCTACGTCGTCCAGCAGTTCGCCACCCCGCAGCTGCGGCTGGTCGAGGGCCACACCTTCCGCAGCCCGCGCCGGTTCGGGCTGGCGCCGCCCCGCCACACCGACCACACCCACCCGCGCCGCTACAAGCGCGCGGTGGACGAGATCCTGGACGCCTCCGCCGCGCTGACCGACGAGCAGAAGGTGAAGGCGGAGTTCTTCGGCAACAACTACCAGGGCGTCCTCCTCGCGACGCGGGCCGCGGCGCTCGCCCACGACCTGGACCTGGACGGCTGGGTGCACCTGTACATGACGAGTTCGGTGGCGCAGCTCGACAGCCTGATCGCCGCCTGGCACTTCAAGCACAGGTACGCGGCCGTCCGGCCGTTCAGCGCGGTCGGGCACGTGTACGGCAGGCAGAAGGTCAGCGCCTGGGGCGGCCCCGGCAAGGGCACGGTCGACGACCTCCGCGCCGACGAGTGGACCAGTTACCTCCCCGTGAACGACCACCCCGAGTACCCGTCCGGCGCCACGGCGCTGTGCGCCGCCATGGCACAGGGGGCGCGGCGCTTCCTCGGCGACGACGCCCTGGAGTGGTCGTACACCTTCGAGGCGGGCTCGGGGCTGACGGAGCCCGGGCTGGTCCCCGCCGCCGACACCGAGCTGAACTACGCCGCCTGGACCGACTTCGTCCGGGACGCCGCCATGAGCCGGGTCTGGGCCGGTGTGAACTTCCGGAAGACGGCCGAGGCGTCCGTGGACTTCGGCACGCAGTTCGGCGACCGGGCCCACGAGTTCGTGCGGCGGCACATCGAGGGCGACGCCGAGGACTGAACCCCGCGGCGGCGGCTCCGTCCCCGGCGGGCCCACGGGGCACCGCCGGTCCCCTGACCTCCGGCCGTACCGCGGCCCGGGGTGCACCGCCCGGATGCAGAACCACCACCGGGACGACTGATCACCACACTCAAGGAGATGACTGTGTCCAACTTAATGTTGCTGCCGGACGGAATGCGCCGCTGGTCCAAGAACAACGGCGTCTCCCTCGACGACGGCTACAAGGCGATGGCGGACAAGCTGGTCGAGTTCATGGGCTGGGCCAGGGAGGACGGCATCAAGACCCTGTACATCACGACCTCCTCCGCCGCGAACTTCAGCCGCCCCGAGCCGGCGGTGACGACGTTCCTCGTCGCGTTCAACGACGTGGTGCAGCGCACCCACGACAACTGCGGCTTCGACTTCTCCGGGTCGCTCGACCTGGTGCCCCAGCGGTACCTCACCGAGCTGGAGGAACTGCGGGACAAGTCGAACAAGACGTCGGGTTTCACGCTGCACTACATCATGGGCATGTCCCTCACCAAGGAGGTCGTCCAGATCTTCAACAAGCTCAACGGGAAGATCCCGGAGCTGACCGAGGAGATCCTGGCCGAGAACGCGTACGTGCCGCAGCAGGTCGACTTCCTCATCCGCACGGGCGGGGCGATCCGGATGTCGTCCTTCTTCCCGCTGCTGTCGCCGTACGCCGAGCTGCACTTCTCCCCCGTCCTGTTCCCCGACATGACGCGGGCCGACTACGACACCGCGCTGGGGGACCTCCGGCGGCGGGAACGGCGCTACGGGAACTACCCGGCGTAGGCCACCGCTCGGACAACCGGGTGGGTCAGGCCGGTCCCGGCCTCCCGGGCGGGGTCCCGATCGGGGACCCCGCCGGGGGCGGCCCAGGCATCCTCCGTCAAGGACAAGGGAAAACAACACGATGACGTCCGGACATTCCTCATCCGCAGGCTTCTCACCACGGCGCAGAACGCTGCTGCTCGGCGGCGCCTCCACCGCGGCGCTGGCGTCCCTCGGGCACACCGGTACGGCCGGCGCGAGCCAGGCAGCCGGCCCGGCGGCGGAGCCGGAGGCCGCCGTCGAGTTCGACTTCGACACCGGCAACTTCCACCGGGACCTGCTCAGCACGCCGGCCAACCAGACCGAGGAACCCCTCGGCCCGATGGACGCGACCGTCCTCGTCTACCTCACCCACCTCACCATGACCGCGTGGTTCGACGCGCTGGCGCCGTACCACCCGACCGCGGTCGGGGTGCACACCCGGATACCCCGCCGCCCCGCCAGCGAGTCCGCCACCAACCGCAACAGGAACATCGCCGCGCTGTACGCCTCGTACCAGGTGTTCCGCGAGGTGTTCAAGGAGCGGGTGCCGGCCTACCGGCAGCTGATGACCGCGCTCGGGCTGGACCCCGACGACGGGTCCATGGACCCGGCCGACCCCGTCGGCATCGGCAACAGGGCCGGCAAGGGCGTGCTGAGAGCGAGGGCCCACGACGGCATGAACGTCCTCGGCGACGAGGGCCGCAAGTACCACGGCCAGCCCTACGAGGACTACACCGACTTCGAGCCGGTGAACACCGCCTACAAGGTCGTCAACCCGTCCAGGTGGCAGCCTGCCCGCCACCCGCACCGCCGCCGGGTCGGCGGCGGCCCGGGCGACAAGGGCATCTACGTCGTCCAGCACTTCGTCACGCCGCAGCTGCGGCTGGTCAGGCCGGAGACCTACCGGCACCCGGCCCAGTTCCCCCTCGCACCGCCGGACCACCTCGACCACACCAACCGGCGCCGTTACAAGCGATCGGTGGACGAGGTCCTGGAGGCCTCCGCCTCGCTCACCGAAGAGCAGAAGGTGAAGAGCGAGTTCTTCGACAACAAGTTCCTGGGCGTCGGCCAGTCGACCAAGGCCGCGGCGATCGGCCACGGCCTGGACCTGGACGACTGGGTCCACCTGATATACACCAGTTCGCTGGCGCAGCTGGAGGACCTGATCGCCGCCTGGCACTACAAGGTCAAGTACCAGGCCCCGCGGCCGTTCACCGCCGTCCACCACGTGTACGGCAGGCGCAGGGTGTCCTCCTGGGGAGGACCGGGCGTCGGGACCGTCCACGACATGCCCGGCAACGAGTGGACCAGCTACCTCCCCGTGGGCGACCACCCCGACTACCCGTCCGGCTCCACGACGCTGTGCGCCGCCGAGGCGCAGGCGGCCCGGCGCTTCCTCGGCGACGACCGCCTGGACTGGACGTACCCCATCCCCGCCGGCTGGACGCTGACGGAGCCCGGGACGGTCCCCGCCGAGGACATGGAGCTGCACTACGCGACCTGGACCGACTTCGTGAAGGACTGCGGCTACAGCCGGGTGTGGGCCGGGGTGCACTTCAAGACGACCGTCGAGAGGTCCATGGAGTTCGGCACGCAGTTCGGCGACCTCGCGTACGAGCACGCGCAGCGGTACATCAAGGGCGAGGTCGGAGACTGACCCCGCACGCGGGCACCGGCCCGCGCCCCGGACCGGCCGGGCAGGACGCGCAGCACCGCGTCCTGCCCGGCCGTTTTCTGCTTTTCGCGTGGCGGGCGCGGTCGTGCCGCGCCCGCCGCGGCCGGCGCCCCGGCGGCGGTCGTCGCCGGACATGCCGCGGGGCCGGGCCGCGGTTGGCAGCCGCGGCCCGGCCCCGGGGGTCGTCCGGTCGCCGGTTCAGCCGATCTTGATGACCTCGCCGCCGTCCCAGTCACCGGTGGTGCCCGGAGGCCACCACAGGCACTTGTTGGTCACGTAGATCGAGCCGTCGCGGCCCGCCAGGAAGCCGTGCGGGAAGAACAGCTCGCCCTTGGCCAGCTCCGTGCGGGTGCCGTCCCTGGCGATCTGGATGACGCTGCCGCCCTCGTCGTCAGGCGACGGCAGGAAGCCGGACGAGGTGGCCTGGGTGACGTAGAAGTCGCCCTTCTTGCCGAAGCCGCAGCCCGTGATGGCGCTGAAGCCCTCCTGCCAGACCTCCAGGTCACCGCTCCACGGCTCGTAGCGGTAGACCTTGGCGGCCTTGGCGCCCTCCTCGCCGGTGTTGCCGTGGCCGGTCAGCGTACCGACGTAGACCGCGCGGTCGCGGCCCTCGGCGACGCAGGTGGGCACGGCGTCGGAGCCGGCCTCACTGGGCGGGAAGCCGGTGAGGATCTCGGTGCGGCCCCACCGGTCGATCTTCCCGAGCACGTTCGCGGCCGCGTCCACGTAGTAGAAGCCGCCGCGCTTCCTGGGTATCAGCGAGTACGGGTTCGCCACGTCGAAGTCCGGCGTGGGGTCCGGGTTCTCCTTGATGTAGTCGTAGCTGGCCTCCCCCGGCCGGGCCACCACCCGGTGCCGGTAGGGGTTGGTGACGTCCATCAGGGTGCCGGCCACGGGCTTGATCTTGTTCCGCAGGCCGTCCGACAGCCACTCGTCGTCCGGGATGGCCTGCGGGGCGCCCGCCTGCAGGGTGTAGAGCCGGCCCTTGCTGTAGGCCAGGCCGTTCGGGCCGATCATGTCCTGCAGGTTGAGCGCCGAGGGCAGGTTCTCCACGATGCGCCTCGGCTCACCGGAGGAGATGTCGGCCACCGACCCGGTGAAGCCGAAGCACTTCATCTCGACGACGATCTCTTCGGATTCCATGTTGCACTCGGAAGGCGCCGTCAGCGGCGGCTTGCCGGTCTCGGAGACCAGCAGCCGGCCCCGCGGCCCCCAGGCCAGGGAGCGCGGCGAGTACAGCCCCTCCGCGACCACCTCGACCTCTGCATCCTTGCTGAGCGTGCCCGAACCTCTGCCGTGCTCGGCGGCCGCGGCCACCGGTCCGGAGGATCCGGCTGCCACACCGGCGAGCGTGGTCGCCGCGGCGGCGGCGAGCAGCGTCCGACATCGTGCGAGACGTCGCATCGGGCTCTCATCTCCTCGATAAGTGGGGTGAGCTTGTGTGTGGGACAACGCGCCGGCCGAGGCCGGCCGCCGCGGCAAGGAAGCCGTCGGCCGGGGCGCCCCGGCCGACGACAGCCTTTCCGCTGCGGTCAGCGGCGGGCGTCAGCCGATCTTGACGACCTCGCCCTGGTCCCAGCGGTTCGTGGTGCCGACGGGGTACCACACGCTGTTGTTGGTGACGTAGACCGAGCCGTCGGGGCCGGCCAGGAAGCCCTGCGGGGCGAAGAGTTCGCCGAGGCCCAGCTCGGTGCGGGTGCCGTCCTTGGCTATCTGGGTGACGACGCCCTGCGGCTCACCGGGCGACGGGAAGCCCGTGGTGTCGAACTGGGTGACGTAGAAGTCGCCGTTGGCGCCGAAGCCGCAGCCGGAGATGGTGGCGAAGCCGCTCTCCCAGACCTCCAGCTCCCCGGTGTCCGGGTCGTACCGGTAGACGTTGGCCGCGTTCTGGCCGGTGTTGCCGAAGCCGGTCAGCTGGCCGGCGTACACCGCACCGTCCGGGCCGACGTCGACGCAGGTGGGCACGGCGTCCGCGCCGTTGGGGGCCCGCGGGAACCACTTGAGGACCTCGACGTTGCCCCAGCGGTCGATCTCGCCGAGGATGTTCGCGGCCGCGTCCACGTAGTAGAAGCCGCCGCCCGGCTTCGCGGCCATCGAGACGGGGTTGGACGTCGGGTCCTCGCTGGTCAGCTCCGGGTTCTCCGTCATCCACCGGTAGCCGGCGAGGCCGGGGTTGGCGACCGGCCTGACCCGGTGCTTCTTGTGCCACTTGTCCGTCTTGACCTGCAGCACCCGGCCGTACTGCCGCTTGAGGTCGCGGGTCAGGTCCCGGGGCAGCCAGTCGGGCAGGCCGATGCTGTGGCCGGCCTCCAGCACGTACAGCTTGCCGTCGACGTACTCCATCGCGTTCGGGCCGACGACCTCGGCGTTGTTCACGTTCGACGCCAGGCCCTCGACGATCCGCTCCGGCTCGCCGTCGGTGACGTCGGTGACGGCACCCGAGGTGCTGAAGCAGTTGGCCGTCATCGTGTCGGCACTGTCGCAGAGCTGCTTGATGCCGCCCGCCTCCGAGACGAGCAGCCGGCCCTCGGGCGACCAGGTCAGGTCGCGGGGCGAGTGCAGACCCTCCGCCACCACCTCGACCGGGGCGTCTTCGGACAGCGTGCCGGAACCCTTCTCCGCCGCGGCCACCTGGCCCGACGGCGCGGCCGCCACACCCGCGAGCGCCGCCGCCGCCGCAGCGGCGAGCGGCATGCGGAACCTCTTCAGACTACGCATCTTCGCCTGATCCTCCGTTGTCGGATTTCTGTTGCTCTCATGACAAGACGCGTCGAGAGAAGCTCCTCGCCACAACCGGGCGGCATGCCGGAACAGCCGCCGGCGCAATGAGCATCGGCTACACGCCTTGATGGGGCTTTCGTTGACGACTGGCGTCGAGCCGCGGCGGTCCCCGCCGCGTGGGCGGCGGCCGCCCGGCTCAGAGCCGATGGCTCACGTACGGACCCGGAACCGCGATCCCGGGAGTGCGAGCCCCCCGTGCGCCGTCCGCGCACCGCCCGGCGGGAAGCCGGATCCGCCGGTGCGCGGCGGCCGTCTCAGTAGAAGAGGCGGTACGTGCCGACCTGGGTCATCATCTCGGCCTGCAGCGGCTCCGAGATCCACTCGTTCTTCAGGCCGTTCATCGTCTCCTGGAAGGCGGGCATGGTGAGAAGCGGGTTCTTCTCGTCGTCCTCCAGGTCCACCACCAGGACGAAGGTCTGCCCGTCGGGAAGCTTGCACCAGGAGTAGCGCACGCCCTCGGGCTTGGCCTCCTCGATCGCCGCGAACAGCTCCTTCGCGGCCTTCTCCGCGGTCTCGACCTTGTCTTCTTTGATCTTGGCACGGAACATGCGGATGCTCATGGTGAATCTCCTTGGTAAACGTGCGCGCCGCCGGGTGTCGGCGGCGTGTTTCAGGATTGTTCTTGGAGTCGGTCGTGGAGGATGCGGGACAGTTCGACGCGGCGGGTCTTGAGGGTGGCGGTGCGGGGGAGTTGGGCCATG
>AZWL01000058.1 GCA_000514715.1 Streptomyces sp. CNH099
GAGACCACCACCGGCACCGGAACCGACTTGTCGACTGATTCCTCGGCAGGCTTCTCGGGCTCCGGGGCGGCTTCGAGGATGACGTGCGCGTTGGTGCCGCTGATCCCGAACGAGGAGACCGCCGCACGCCGCGGCTCACCCGTCTCCGGCCAGGGCTGTGCCTCGGTCAGCAGGGAGACGGCGCCTGCGTTCCAGTCGACATGGCTGGAAGGCTCGTCCACGTGCAACGTCCGCGGCAGGTGGCCGTGGCGGATGGCTTCGACCATCTTGATGACACCGGCGACACCGGCGGCGGCCTGGGTGTGCCCGATGTTCGACTTCACCGCCCCCAGCCACAACGGCCGGTCCTCGTCGTGTGCCTGGCCGTAGGTGGCCAGCAGCGCCTGCGCCTCGATCGGGTCGCCCAGCGTGGTGCCCGTCCCGTGCGCCTCGACCGCATCGACCTGACCGGCACTCAACCGCGCACTGGCCAGCGCCTGCTCGATCACCCGCTGCTGCGACGGCCCGTTCGGCGCCGTCAGCCCATTCGAGGCGCCGTCCTGGTTGACCGCCGAACCCCGCAGCACCGCCAGGACCTCGTGGCCGTTGCGCACCGCGTCCGACAGCCGCTCCAGCAGCACGAACCCGACACCCTCACCCCAGCCCGTACCGTCCGCAGCCTCCGCAAACGGCTTACACCGCCCATCCGGCGCCAGGCCGCGCTGACGCGAGAACTCCACGAACACACCCGGCGTGGCCATCACCGTCACACCACCGGCAAGGGCCAGATCACACTCACCGTTACGCAACGCCTGCCCGGCCAGGTGCATACTCACCAACGACGACGAACACGCCGTATCAACCGTCACCGCCGGACCCTCAAGCCCGAACGTATACGCCACCCGACCCGACGCCACACTCGCCGCACCACCATTACCCAAAAACCCGTCGAACCCCGGTGGGAGCCGGTCCATGAGCCGGGCGACGTAGTCGCTGTACATGACGCCGGCGAAGACGCCGGTCCTGCTGCCCCGCAGGCTGTGCGGGTCCAGGTCCGCGCGCTCGAACGCCTCCCAGGCGGCCTCCAGCAGCAGCCGCTGCTGCGGGTCCGTGGCCGTGGCCTCCCGCGGGCTGATCTCGAAAAACGCAGCGTCGAACGCGGCCGCGTCATGCAGGAAGCCGCCCTCGCGGGCATAGCTCGTACCGGACCGGTCGGGGTCGGGGTCGAAGAGCCCGTCCAGCTCCCAGCCGCGGTTCAGCGGGAACCCGCCGATGGCGTCCGTGCCGTCGGCGACCAGCCGCCACAGGTCCTCCGGCGAACGCACCCCGCCCGGGTACCGGCAGGCCATCGAAACGATCGCAATCGGCTCCCGGTCCCCGGTCTCGAGGACGGACAGCCGCTGCTGGGCCTCATGCAGCTCGGCGGTGACCCACTTGAGGTACTCGACGAGCTTCTCTTCCTTGGACATCCGCTCTCGTTCCCGTTGTGACGAAAGGCGAAGGCGCACTTTCGGGGAGTGTCGGCACGACGGCTAAAGGGGTCCCTAAGAATCTCCGAAGCCCCGGAAGACGCCGGCCCGTGTACTCACCGGAACCTCGCGGCGTCCGCGGCCTCGGCCGCGTCGTGCAGCGACATGTCCGTCCGGCCGCTGATGACCCGCATGTCATGGATGAGGCCGTCGTCGCCGATCCGCATGACGGCGATCAGCGAGATGCGCACGAACTTGCCCTGCGGCACGCCCTCCGGGCGCAGCTCGGCGGTGATGGGCAGGGCGACGTGCTCGCGGTCCAGGCCGGCGACCGGGGTGCCGGGGGTCTCGTGCACGCCGTACGCCACCAGCCGGGCGATGTGGGCGCGGTATGCGGCGCGGTCGGCGAAGGTCTTGTCGCCGACGGGGTCCTCGACGTGGAGCGGGTCGGCGAAGAGGGCGAGGACGCCGTCGACGTCGCCCTCGCCGATCCGCCGGCAGTACTCCAGAGCGACTCGTTTACGTGCGTCCTCGTCCAGCATCTGTGCTCCTTCACGACGGCGGTGCGGGCCTGTCCGCGCCCGGAAGAGCATGTTCGGCGCAGCGGCCAAAGCGCCGCCAAAGCCCTTGGCGCTGGACTAGTTCGGACCAAGGCCGTCTTTAGACGGCGCTCCTAGGTTCGAACTTCGTCAGATGTGGATTCCGCGGCCGTCTCGGTCGGCGCCCGATCGCAGAAAGGGATTGCCGTTGTGAAGTCGTCACTGTGGCAGGACTTGCGGATGCTGGGAAACCTCTTCCTGGTCCGTACGACCTCCGACCCCCAGAAGAAGACAGCACGCCTGTACGAGATGTACCCGCCGGACCGGCTGGTCGTCGAGGACACGAACTACTACAACCTCGGCTACTGGGAGCCCGGTTGCACGAAGCTCGACGAGGCGGCACAGGCCCTCGCCGACCAGGTGGCCGAGACCGCCGCGTTCAAGCCGGACGACACCGTTCTGGACGTCGGCTTCGGCTACGGCGACCAGGACTTCCACTGGATCGACACGTACGGGCCGAGCAAGATCATCGGCATCAACATCACCAAGGTGCACATCCGGATCGCCACCGACCGCGCGCGGGAGCGCGGGCTGCTGGACCGGATCGACTTCCGCGAGGGGTCGGCGACCGCGATCCCGCTGCCGGACAACAGCGTCGACAAGGTGGTGGCCCTGGAGTCGGCCTTCCACTTCGACACCCGCGCGGACTTCTTCGCCGAGGCCTACCGCGTGCTGCGCCCGGGCGGTGTGCTGGTGACCGCCGACATCATCCCGATGGAGGGCGGCAAGCCCAAGGACGACATCCGGTCGCACGCCATCAAGTGGATCCGGATCATGATCGACGACGCCAACTGGTATCCGCGGAAGCGGTACGGCGAGATCATGGAGTCCAAGGGCTTCGAGGGCGTCGAGGTGCGGACGATCCGCGAGGCGGTCTACGAGCCGTGGCGTGAGTACCATGTGCGCCGGCTCCAGGACCCGACGTTCAAGACCCGGTCCAGCAAGCTCTTCTACAAGATGGTGGCCGTCGCCCACCGCGACCAGGACCTGCTTGCCGAAGAGCTGAAGTCGCTCGACTACGTGCTGGGCGTGGCCCGCAAGCCGGTCACGCCGTAGCCGACGGGCGCGGGGCGGCCCGCCGGCCCGCCGCCGTCCGTCCGCAGCCGCCCGCCCTCCCGCAGGACCCCCGCCCGCGGGAGGGCGCGGCCCGGTCCGGCGGACCCGGTCCGCCGCGGCGCCCGCCCCCGAACCCACCGCCGCTCCGCCGGTACGTACCCGCCGCGCGGCCCCTGCCCGCAGGCGCCGCCGGCGCCGTCCCCATGAAGGCGTTCGATGGCCAGCAGCAACGAGGAAAAGCTCCGCGACTATCTCAAGGCGGTCACCGCCGATCTGCGCCAGACCCGGCAGCGGCTCCAGTCGCTGGAGGAGCGCGACCACGAGCCGATCGCGGTGATCGGGATGGCCTGCCGCTACCCCGGCGGCGCGGTGTCGCCCGACGCGCTGTGGGAGCTGGTGTCGGCGGGCGGGGACGCCATCGGCGAGTTCCCGGCCGACCGGGGCTGGGACCTGGACGCGGTCTTCGACGCGGACCCGGACCGGGCGGGGGCGAGCTACACCCGCCGCGGCGGCTTCCTCTACGACCTGCCGGAGTTCGACGCCGGGCTGTTCGGGGTGTCGCCGCGGGAGGCCGCGGCGATGGACCCGCAGCAGCGGCTGCTGCTGGAGCTGGCCTGGGAGGCGCTGGAGCGGGCGGGCATCGCGGCCGACGGGCTCCGCGGCTCCGCCACCGGCGTGTTCGCGGGCACGTCGGCGGCCGACTACGGGCCGCGGCTGCACGAGGCGAGCGGCGGCGCCGAGGGCCACGTGCTGACCGGGACCACGCCGAGCGTCGCCTCCGGGCGGGTCGCGTACACGCTCGGCCTGGAGGGCCCGGCGCTGACGGTGGACACGGCGTGTTCGTCCTCGCTGGTCGCGGTGCACCTGGCCACGCGCGCGCTGCGCGCCGGGGAGTGCACGATGGCGCTGGCGTGCGGGGCGACGGTGATGTCGACACCGGGCATGTTCGTGGAGTTCTCACGGCAGCGCGGGCTGGCGTCGGACGGGCGCTGCAAGTCGTTCTCGGAGGACGCCGACGGCACCGGCTGGGCCGAGGGCGCGGGCGTGCTGGTGCTGGAGCGGCTGTCCGACGCCCGGGCCGCCGGGCACCCGGTGCTCGCGGTGATCCGCGGCAGCGCCGTCAACCAGGACGGCGCCTCCAACGGCCTCACCGCGCCCAGCGGCCCCGCGCAGCGGCGCGTCATCGAGCAGGCCCTCGCCGACGCCCGGCTCACCGCGCGGCAGGTCGACGCCGTCGAGGCACACGGCACCGGCACGTCGCTGGGCGACCCGATCGAGGCGCAGGCCCTGCTGGCGACGTACGGCCGCGAGCACACCGCGGAGCAGCCGCTGTGGCTGGGCTC
This sequence comes from Streptomyces sp. CNH099, assembly GCA_000514715.1. Lineage (GTDB taxonomy): Bacteria > Actinomycetota > Actinomycetes > Streptomycetales > Streptomycetaceae > Streptomyces > Streptomyces synnematoformans. The sequence continues at coordinate 4,447 of AZWL01000058.1, forward strand.
GGTGAAGTCCAACATCGGCCACACCCAGACCGCCGCCGGCGTGGCCGGGATCATCAAGATGGTGCAGGCCATGCGGTACGGGCGGCTGCCGCGGACGCTGCACGCCGAGACGCCGTCACGGCACGTCGACTGGGACTCGGGCGGCGTCGCGCTGCTCGCCGAGGAGGTCGCCTGGCCGGAGTCGGACCGGCCGCGGCGGGCGGCGGTCTCCGCGTTCGGCATCAGCGGCACCAACGCGCACGTCGTCCTGGAACAGGCGCCGCCCGCCCCGGAGCCGGAGGAGCCCGCCGGCGGGGCGGGGTCGGCGCGTACCGCGCTGTGGCCGCTGTCGGCCCGCACCGGCGAGGCGCTGCGGGCCCGGGCCGCGGAGCTGGCCGAGGCGGTGCGCACCGCCCCGGCGCCCGGCGTCGCGGACGTCGGCTGGTCGCTGGCGACGACGCGGGCGGCGTTCGAGGAGCGGGCCGTGGTGCTGGGCGGGGACGCCGCCGAGCTGGCCGAGGGCCTGACGGCACTGGCGGCGGACCGCGGCTCTCCGCGGGTGGTGCGCGGCGGCGCGGTGTCCGGCGCGGCCCGCCCGGTGTTCGTCTTCTCCGGGCAGGGCGCGCAGTGGCCGGGGATGGCCGTCGGGCTGTGGGACTCCGAGCCGGTGTTCGCCGCGTCGATGGAGCGCTGCGCCGCGGCGCTCGCCCCGTACACCGGCTACGCGCTGCGCGAGAAGCTGACGGCGCCCGCGGCGGACCCCTCCTGGGAGCGCGACGACGTCGTGCAGCCGCTGCTGTGGGCGGTGATGGTCTCGCTGGCCGAGCTGTGGCGGCACCACGGCGTGACGCCGGCCGCCGTCGTGGGCCACTCGCAGGGCGAGTTCGCGGCGGCGGTGGTCGCCGGGGGGCTGTCGCTGGAGGACGGCGCCCGGCTGGTCGCCGTGCGCAGCCGGGTGGTGCACGCGCTGTCCGGCCACGGCTCGATGGCGTCGGTGTCGCTGCCCGTCGCGGAGGTGGAGAAGCAGCTCGCGGAGGGCGACGGCGACGTCTGCGTCGCGGCCGTCAACGGGCCGTCGGCCACGGTGGTCGCGGGCGTCGACGCGGACGTGCGGGCGTTCATGCGCGACTGCGAGGCGCGGGGCGTGCGGACGCGGACCGTGCCCATCGCGTACGCCTCGCACTCACGGCTCGTCGAGCCGGTGCGCGAGGAGATGCTGCGCGAGCTGGCGGCCATCACGCCGCGGGCCGGTGCGGTGCCGTTCTACTCGACGGTCACGGGCGAGCCGATGCCCACCGAGTCGCTGGACGCCGCCTACTGGTACCGCAACCTGCGCTCCCCCGTGCTCTTCGCGCAGACCGCGGAGCGGCTGATCGACGCGGGCCACACCGTGTTCCTGGAGATGGGCCCGCACCCGGTGCTGGTGCCCGCGATCGAGCAGGTCCTCGACGCGGCGGAGGCCGAGGGGCGGGCGCTGGGCACGCTGCGCCGCGGCGAGGACGGCGAGCCGCGCTTCAAGCAGGCGCTGGCGGAGGCGTACGCCGCCGGTGCGGTGCCGGACTGGCAGGTGCTCTTCCCCGGCGCCCGGACGGTGCCGCTGCCCACGTACCCCTTCCAGCGCCGCCGGTACTGGCTCGCCGACCGCGACGACCGCGCCCCGCGTGCGGCCGCCGGCCACGGCGGGACGGACGAGTCGTTCTGGGCGCTGGTCGAGCAGGCCGACACCGAGGCGCTGCGCCGGGAACTGCCGGACATCGGCGAGGAGTCGCTGCGCGAGGTGGTGCCGGCGCTGCGTCGCTGGCGCACCCGGACCCGTACGGACGCGGCGCTGGCCGGGCACCGCTACGAGGTCGGCTGGCGCCCGGCCGCGGAGCGGCGGACGCCGGGGCCGGACGGGCACTGGCTGCTGGTGACCCGCGCGCGGGCGGAAGGCAGGCTCGCGGCCTGGGCCGACGCGGCGGACGCCGCGCTCGGTGCCCGCGGGGCCCGGGTGACCGTGGTCGAGCTGGACGAGCGGGCGGCTGACGACCGCGCGGACGTCGCACGGCGCGTGTCGGCCGCGCTGGCCGGCGAGGCGGTCGACGGGGTGCTGTCGCTGCTGGCGCTGGACGAGCGTCCGCACCCCGGGCACCCGGCGCTGCCGTCCGGGGTGGCGGGGCTGCTGGGGCTCGTGCAGGCGCTGGTGGAGCTGGGTGTCGCCGCGCCCGTGTGGTCGCTGACGTGCGCCGCGGTGAGCGCCCTGGACGACGATCTGCCGGCCCACCCGGTGCAGGCGCAGACCTGGGGCCTGGGCCGGGTGGTGGCGCTGGAGCAGCCGCAGCTGTGGGGCGGCCTGGTCGACCTCCCGGACCGGCCCGGCGAGGAGGACTGGCCGCGGGTGTGCGGAGTGCTCGCGGGCGGGGCCGGCGACGAGGACCAGGTGGCGATCCGGCCCGGCGGAACGCGGGTACGGCGGCTGCTGCCCGCCCCGGCGCCCGCGGGCGGCCCGGCGTGGCGGCCGGGCGGCACCGTCGTGGTCACCGGGGGCTCCGGCTCGCTGGCGCCGCACCTCGCGCGCTGGCTGGCCGACGGCGGCGCGGAGCACATCGTGCTCGCCAGCCGCCGCGGGCCCGACGCGCCCGGCCACGCCGCGCTGGCCGAGGAGTTGGGCGGGCGGGGCGTGCGGGTGACGGCGCTGTCCTGCGACCTGACCGACCGTGACTCCGTACGCGCCCTGCTGGAGCGGGCCGCGGAGCCGGGCCGGCCGGTGCGTGCGGTGGTGCACGCCGCGACCGCGACCCGCCTGGAGCCGCTGGCCGGCGCCTCGCCCGCCGGGGTGGCGGACGTACTGGCGGCGAAGGCGCTCGGCGCGGTCCACCTCGCCGAGTCGCTGGCCGCGGACGACGACGCCGAGCTGGTGTTCTTCTCCTCCATCGCGGCCGTCTGGGGCAGCGGCGAGCACGGCGCGTACGCGGCGGCGAACGCCTTCCTGGACGCGTACGCGGAGCAACTGCGCGGGCGGGGCCGGAAGGTGACGTCGGTGGCCTTCGGCGCGTGGCGCAGCGAGCAGCTGCCCGAGGAGCTGGACGAGGCGCAGCTGGAGCGGCAGGGGCTGCCGCTGCTGGACCCGGATGTCGCGCTCACCGGCCTCGGCCGGGAACTGGCCGCGGACGGCGGCCGGCCGGTGACGCTGGTCGACGTCGACTGGGAGACGTTCGCCCCGGTCTTCGCCTCGGCGCGGCCCCGGCCGCTGCTTGACGAGATCCCCGCCGCCCGTGCCGCGCTGCGGCGTACGGCGGCGGACGGTGTGGGCGCGGCGGACGCGGACGCCGGCGCGGGGCGGCTGCAGCGGCTGGCGCAGGTGCCCGAGGCGGCCCGCGCCCGCGAGGTGCTGGACATCGTGACCGCCGAGGTGTCCGCGGTGCTGGGCCACGGCCCGGCCGACCGGCCCACGCCGGGGCGGACGTTCAAGGAGCTGGGTCTGGACTCGCTGACCGCGGTGGCGCTGCGCAACCGGCTGCGCGCGGCGACCGGCCTCCCGCTGCCGGTGACGCTCGTCTTCGACCACCCCAGCCCGCAGGCCCTGGCCCGTTTTCTGACCGGCCAGCTGGGCGCGGCCGGCGGGCAGGCGGCGCCCGGCTCCGTCGCCGAGGAGCTGGACCGGCTGGCCGCGGCGCTGGACGCCGCGCCCGTCGAGGGTGCCGAACGCGCGGCCGTACGCGACCGGCTGCAGGCGCTCGCCGACGCGCTGGCCGGCGGCGGTGCGGCGGCGGACGGCAGGCGCGAGGACGACGAGGCGGGGCTCGACGAGGCCAGCACCGACGACCTGTTGAAGATCATCGACGACGAGTTCGGTCCGGCGGAGTCGGGCCCGACGGCATCGACAACCGGCTGACCAGCGCCGGAGCGGCGCACGAGAGGAGCAGTTCCGGCCATGGCCGAGGAAGACAAGCTGCGCGACTACCTCAAACGGCTCACCGTCGACCTGCGCCGGACCACGCGCAGGCTGCGGGAGGTGGAGGAGGAGCGCCGGGAGCCGGTCGCGGTCGTCGGCATGGCCTGCCGCTTCCCCGGCGGTGTGCGGACCCCCGAGGAGCTGTGGGAGCTGCTCGCGGACGGCCGGGACGCCGTCTCCGCCATGCCGGCGAACCGGGACTGGCACCTGGACGACCACTTCGACCCTGAGGACCGCGGCCGTCCGGGCACCTCGTACGTGCGCGAGGGCGGCTTCCTGGACGACGTCGCCGGCTTCGACGCGGCGTTCTTCGGCATCTCGCCGCGCGAGGCGCTGGCCATGGACCCGCAGCAGCGGCTGCTGCTGGAGCTGGCGTGGGAGAGCGTGGAGCGGGCCGGGATCGACGCGCACGCGCTGCGCGGCTCCCGCACCGGCGTGTTCGTGGGCAGCAACCCCACCGAGTACGGCGGCCTGCTGGGTGACGCCGCGGCGCAGGTGGGCGGGCACCTGCTCACCGGCACGGTCCTCAGCGTGCTGTCCGGCCGCCTCGCGTACACCCTCGGCCTTGAGGGCCCGGCGCTGAGCGTGGACACCGCGTGCTCCACGTCGCTGACCGCGGTGCACCTCGCGGTGCAGGCGCTGCGCCGCGGCGAGTGCACGATGGCGCTGGCCGGCGGGGCGACGGTGTTCTCCACGGTGGGGCCGTTCACCGAGATGAGCCGGCAGCGGGTGCTGGCCGCCGACGGGCGCTGCAAGGCGTTCGGCGCGGGCGCCGACGGCATGGGCATGTCCGAGGGCGGGGGCGTGGTGCTGCTGGAGCCGCTGAGCGCGGCCCGCCGCAACGGCCACCGCGTGCTGGCCGTGATCCGCGGCAGCGCCGTCAACTCCGACGGCTCCTCCAACGGGCTGACGGCGCCGAGCCGGCAGGCGCAGGAGAAGGTGATCCGCGCGGCCCTCGCCGACGCGGGCCTCGGTGCCGCCGACGTCGACGCGGTCGAGGCGCACGGAACGGGCACGGAGCTGGGCGACCCGATCGAGGCGCAGGCGCTGCTGGAGGTCTACGGGCGGGGCCGGGCCGCGGCCGGGGCGCCGCTGTACCTCGGCTCGGTCAAGTCGAACATCGGGCACAGCCAGGCCGCCGCGGGCGTGGCCGGGCTGATGAAGCTGGTACTGGCGCTGGAGCACGGGCGGTTGCCCCGTACGCTGCACGCGGACACGCCCAGCCCGCACGTCGACTGGGACCCGGCCACCCTCGCCCTGCTGGACGAGGCGCTGCCGTGGCGCGACGGGGACCGTACGCGCCGGGCCGCGGTGTCGGCCTTCGGGATCAGCGGCACCAACGCGCACGTGATCGTGGAGCAGCCCCCGGCGGACGAGCAGGAGCCGGAGGTGCCGGCGCCGTCCGGCGGCACCGCCCGGCCCTGGCTGGTCTCCGCCGCCACCGCCGACGGGCTGCGCGCGCAGGCGGCCCGGCTGGCCGACCACGTCCGCGCCCGCCCGGAACTGGCCGCCGACGCGGTCGGCCACGCGCTGGCGACGTCCCGGGCGACGCTCGGGCACCGCGCGGTGCTTCTCGGCGCCGACCGCGGGGAGCTGCTCGGCCGGCTCGACGCCCTCGCCCGCGGCGACGCCGCCACCGGGCTGGTCACCGGCGTGCCGCAGACCGGGCGCCTGGCGCTGATGTTCTCCGGGCAGGGCAGCCAGCGCCCCGGCATGGGCCGCGAGCTGTACGAGGCGTTCCCGGTGTTCGCCGAGGCGCTGGACGAGGTGTGCGCGGCGCTCGACGCGCACCTCGACGTCCCCGTACGCGACGTGATGTTCGCCGCGGCCGGCACCGAGCGGGCGGCGCTGCTGGACCACACGCTCTACACCCAGCCCGCGTTGTTCGCCGTGCACACCGCGCTGGCCCGGCTGCTGCGGTCGTGGGGCGTGCGTCCCGACCACCTCATCGGCCACTCCGTGGGCGAGTTGTCGGCCGCGCACGTGGCGGGGGTGCTGCCGCTCGGCGTCGCCGCCGACATGGTCGCCACCCGGGCGACGCTGATGCACTCGCTCCCCGAGGGCACCGGCATGCTCGCCGTGCGGTCCGGTCCGGAGCCGCTGGCCGGGCAGCTGGAGCGGCACCCGGGCGTGGAGATCGCCGCGTACAACTCCCCCGCCGCGACCACGCTGGCCGGGCCGCTCGACGTGCTGGACGAGCTGGCGCGGGAGCTGGCCGACGCCGGCGTCCGCGCCCGGCGGCTGCAGGTGGCGCACGCGTTCCACACCGCGCACACCGAGCCGGTCCTCGACGCCTTCGCACGCCACCTGGCGGATCTCTTCGACCGCCACGCCCTGGGCGAGGCGGAGGTTCCCGTCATCTCCAACGTCACGGGTCTGCCCGCGACGGACCGTCAGCACCACGACCCCGCGTACTGGGCCGAGCACATCCGCCGCCCCGTCCGCTTCCACCAGGGCGTCGCCGGCCTCGCCGGCACGGGCACGACGACGTATCTGGAGCTGGGCCCCGACGCCGGCCTCAGCACCCTCGCGCAGGCGGTGCTCGACGACGCGGACCCGGCGCAGCCGGACGGCGAACCGGCCGTGGTCACCTCGGTGCTGCGCCGCACCCACCCCGAGGTCCCCGCCCTGCTCACCGCGGTCGCCCGGCTGCACGTGCACGGCACGGACGTGGACTGGCGCCCGCTCCACCCCGGCGGCCGGCCGGTCGCGCTGCCGACGTACGCGTTCCAGCGGCGCCCCTACTGGCTGCGGCCGGCACGTCCGGCCGCCGGTCAGCCGGGCGTACGGGCCACCCGGCACCCGCTGCTCGGCGCGGTGCTGGAGACGGCCGACGCCGAGCGGCCGGGGGCGGTGTTCACCGGCCGGATCAGCGCGCGTACGCCCGGCTGGCTGCCGGACCACGTGCTCGGCGAGACCGTGGTGCTGCCGGGCACGGGCGCGGTGGAGATCGCGATGTGCGCGGCGCGGCACGTCGGCTGCGCGCGCGTCGAGGAGCTGACGCTGCGCCGCCCGGTGGTGCTGCCCGCGGAGGGCGCGCTCCAGCTCCAGGTCGCCGTGGACGCCCCCGGCGCCGACGGCCGCCGGGCCCTCTCACTCTTCGCCCGCCCCGAGCCGGACGCGGACGACGACGACGCGGACCTCACCGCGGACGCCGCGTGGACGCTGCACGCGACGGGCGTGATCGCGCCCGACGCGGGGGCGGCTCCCGGTGCCTGGGACGGCGCGGCCTGGCCGCCGGCGGAGGAGCCGGCCGCGGTCGTGGACGACCTGTACGACCGGCTGCACGAGCGGGGGATGCGCTTCGGCCCGGCCTTCCGCTCGCTGCGCGCGGTGTGGCGCGCGGGTGGACACCTGTACGCCGACCTGGCGCTGCCCGAGGCGCAGCACACAGATCTTGAGGAGTACGGCGTCCACCCCGCGCTGCTCGACGCCGCGCTGCACACGGTCGCGCTGCTGGACGAGGCGGGGACGGAGCTGCGGCTGCCGTTCGCCTGGTCCGGTGTGCGGCTGCTGGCGCGGCCCGGCGCGGCGGCGCTGCGCGCCCGGGTGACGCCCACCGGCCCGGAGACCGTCGCGCTGGACCTCGCCGACGCCGCGGGCACGCCCGTGCTGCGGGTGGACGAGGTGGCGCTGCGCCCGGTGCCGGCCGACAGCCTCGCCGCGGTGTCCGCCGACCCGCTGTACGGGGTCGAGTGGCGGCGGCTCGACGCGGCGCCGGAGGCCGCGGACGGCCCGGAGGTGCGGGAGACGGACCTCGACGCGTTCGCCGGGGTGCTGGAGTCCGCGGACGCCCTTTCCGAGCGGCCCGGCGTGGTCGCCGTACGGTGCCCCGCCGCGGACGGCGGGGACGCCGGCGCGTCGGCGGAGCGGGCGCGTACGGCCGTCACCCGGGTGCTGGCCGCCGTGCAGCGGTGGCTGTCCGACGACCGGTTCGCCGACGGCCGGCTCGCCGTGGTCACCCGCGGCGCGGTCGGCGCGGGTGCGGACGAGGACGTTCCCGCGCTGGAGTCCGCCCCGGTGTGGGGGCTGCTGCGCTCGGCCCAGTCGGAACACCCGGACCGGATCGTGCTGGTCGACGACGCCCCGGACGGGCAGTCGGCGCTCGGCGTCGCGGACGCGGTACGGGCCGCGCTGGCGGCCGGCGAACCGCAGGTGGCGGTCCGCGGCGGCGACCTCCTCGTCCCGAGGCTGACCCGGCTCGCGCCGGAGGGCGCCGCGGTGCTCGACCCCGAGGGCACCGTCCTGGTCACCGGCGCGAGCGGCACGCTCGGCGGTCAGGTCGCCGCGCACCTGGTCACGGCCCACGGCGTACGCCGCCTGCTCCTCGTCAGCCGCCGCGGGCAGGACGCTCCCGGCGCGGCGGAGCTGCGCGCCGAACTCACCGGCCTGGGCGCCGAGGTGACCTTCGCCGCCTGCGACGTCGCCGACGCGGACGCCGTCGCCGAGACGCTGGGCGGGATCCCGTCGGGGCACCCGCTCACCGCCGTGGTGCACGCGGCAGGCGTGCTGGAGGACGCGACCGTGGGCGAGCTGACGCCCGCCCAGCTCGACGCCGTGCTGCGGCCGAAGGTGGACGGCGCCTGGCACCTGCACCGGCTCACCGCGGACCTGCCGCAGGTGGCGTTCGTGCTGTTCTCGTCGTTCGCGTCGGTGGTCGGCACCCCCGGCCAGGCCAACTACGCCGCCGCGAACAGCTTCCTGGACGCGCTCGCCCAGCACCGCCGCGCCGGCGGGCTGCCCGCCGTCAGCCTCGCCTGGGGCCTGTGGGAGCAGGGCGGCATGGGCGAGAGCCTGGACCGGGCCGCCCGGGCGCGCATCGCCCGCGCCGGCGTACGCGCCATGCCCGCGGGCCGGGCGCTCGCGCTGCTCGACGCGGCGCTGCGCAGTCCCGTGGCGCTGGCCGCCCCCGTGGTCCTCGACCGTCCGGCGCTGCGCGCGCAGTCCCGCGCCGGGACGCTGCCCGCCGTACTCCGCGCGCAGGCACCGGCACCCGCCGCCCCCGCCGAGGACACCGCCGCGGCCCCGGCCGGCGCCGACCCGCTCTCCGGGCTCGCCGCGCTCGGCCGCGCCGAGCAGGACCGCACGCTGCTGGCGCTCGTACGCAGCACCGCCGCGCTCGCGCTCGGCCTGCCCGAGGGCGAGCCGGTGAGCCCCGGGCAGACCTTCCGCGACCTCGGCTTCGACTCGCTCACCGCGGTCGAGATGCGCAACCGGCTCAGCGCCGCCACCGGTCGCCGGCTGCCCGCCACCGCCGTCTTCGACCACCCCACGCCCCAGGCGCTCGCCGACCACTTGCGCGCGGAGCTGCTGGAGTCCGCCGGGGCCGCCGCCCCGGCCGTGCCGGCGGCCGTCCCCCGTGCGGCCGACGACGACGATCCGATCGCCGTCGTGGCCATGTCCTGCCGCTACCCCGGCGGCGTGGACTCCCCCGCCGACCTGTGGAACATGCTCAGCCGCGGCGCCGAGGGCACCAGCACGTTCCCCGAGAACCGCGGCTGGGACACCGACGCGCTCTTCGACCCGAGCGGGGAGCGCCCCGGCACCACGTACACGCGCTCCGGCTCCTTCCTGCACGACGCCGACCGGTTCGACGCCGAGTTCTTCGGGATCTCACCGCGCGAGGCGGCCTCGATGGACCCGCAGCAGCGGCTGCTGCTGGAGCTGTGCTGGGAGGCCGTCGAGGGCGCCGGCATCCCCGCCGACCACCTGCGCGGCTCCTCGACCGGCGTGTTCGCGGGGATCATGTACAGCGACTACGGCGGCCGGCTGCTGCTGCGCACCCCGGCGGAGTACGAGGGGTACGTCGGCAACGGCAGCGCGCCGAGCGTGGCGTCGGGGCGGATCGCGTTCACCTTCGGCTTCGAGGGGCCCGCGCTGACCGTCGACACGGCCTGCTCGTCGTCGCTGGTCGCGCTGCACCTCGCGGCGCAGTCCCTCCGCAACGGCGAGTGCACGCTGGCGCTGGCCGGCGGCGCGACCGTGATGTCGACGCCGGCGGTCTTCGTGGAGTTCTCGCGGCAGCGCGGCCTCGCCCCCGACGGCCGCTGCAAGTCGTTCTCGGACTCCGCCGACGGTACGGGCTGGGGCGAGGGCGCCGGCGTGCTGCTGCTGGAGCGGCTGTCGGACGCCGAGCGCAACGGGCACGAGGTGCTCGCGGTGCTCCGCGGCTCCGCCGTCAACCAGGACGGCGCCTCCAACGGCCTCACCGCGCCCAACGGCCCCGCGCAGCAGCGGGTCATCCGGCAGGCCCTGGCCAACGCCCGGTTGACCGGCGCCGAGGTGGACGCCGTCGAGGCGCACGGCACCGGCACGACGCTCGGCGACCCGATCGAGGCGCAGGCACTGCTGGCCACGTACGGGCGCGAACACTCGGCGGAGCGCCCGCTGTGGCTGGGCTCCGTGAAGTCGAACCTGGGCCACACGCAGGCCGCGGCCGGTGTCGCCGGGGTCATCAAGATGATCCAGGCGATGAGGCACGGGACGCTGCCCCGCACGCTGCACGTCGACGAGCCGTCGCAGCACGTCGAGTGGGACGAGGGGGTCGTCTCGCTGCTGACCGAGCAGCGGGACTGGCCGTCCGCCGGGGCCGCCCGGCCGCGGCGGGCGGGCGTGTCCGCGTTCGGGATCAGCGGGACGAACGCGCACGTCATCCTGGAGGAGGCGCCGACCGTTGTGCAGGAGGCGGCGGACGAGGCGCCGCGGCCGTCCAGCACCCCGCTGCCCTGGCTGGTCTCCGGCGCAACGCCGGAGGGCCTGAGCGCCCAGGCCGCCCGGCTGGCCGAGCGGGTCCAGGCGCGGCCGGAGCTGAGCGCGCCGGACGTGGCGTGGTCACTGGCCTCCCGGCGCACCGCCCTGCCGTACCGCGCCGCCGTCCTCGGCCGCGACCGTGCGGAACTCCTCGACGGCCTGCGCGCGGTGGCCGAAAACCGGACCGCGCCCGGCGTGATCCGTACCCGGAGCGAGCCGAAGCCCGGCGGCCTGGTGTTCATGTACTCGGGCCAGGGCAGCCAGCGCCCCGGGATGGGCCGCGAACTGTACGGCGTGCTGCCCGAGTTCACCGAGGCGCTGGACGAGGTCTGCGCGGCGCTCGACGCGCACCTCGACCTCCCCGTACGCGACGTGATGTTCGCCGACGCGGCCGACGACGGGTCCGCGCTGCTCCATCAGACCCTCTACACCCAGACCGGCCTGTTCGCCCTGCACACGGCGCTCACCCGCCAGCTGCAGGCGTGGGGCGTGCAGCCCGATCACCTGATCGGCCACTCCATCGGCGAGGTGACCGCCGCGCACGTCGCCGGCGTGCTGTCCCTGACCGACGCGGCCCGGCTCGTCACGGCCCGCGCGCGGCTGATGAACGAACTCCCCCACGGCACGGGCGGCATGCTCGCCGCCCAGGCCGGGCCGGAGGCCCTGGCCGAGCACCTGGAGCGGCACGGGCGGGCGGAGGTCGCCGCGTACAACTCCCCCGCGGCGACGGTGCTCGCCGGGCCGGTGGACGCCCTGGCCGCGCTCGCCGAGGAGTTGGGCGCGGCCGGGATCCGCACCCGCGGGCTGCGGGTGAGCCACGCCTTCCACTCCGCCCAGATGGACCCCGTGCTGGCCGAGTTCACGACCACCGCGGCCCAGCTCACGTACCGTGCGCCCGAGCTTCCGGTGGTGTCGAACCTCACCGGTGCCGCGGCCGCGGCCGCGCAGCTGACCGACGCCGCGTACTGGGCCGAACACGTCCGCCGCCCGGTCCGCTTCCACCAGGGGGTGGCGCACCTCGCCGACGAGGGCGCCACGGCCTTCCTGGAGATCGGCCCCGGCGCCACCCTGACCGCCCTGACCCGGGCGATCCTGCCGACCGAGGACGCCGCCGCGGTGGTCCCGGCGCTGCGCCCGGCCCGCAGGGCCAAGGACGGCGAGGCGCCGGCGACGGGCCCGGCCGACGAACCCACCGCGCTGCTGCACGCCATGGGCGAGCTGCACGCGCACGGCGCCGGCCCGCGGTGGACGGACGTGCTGCCCCGCGGGCGCACGGTTGAGCTGCCCACGTACGCCTTCCAGCGCCGCCGCTACTGGATCGACCCGGCCGAGCCCGCCGCCGCGGGACCGGCGGAGTCCGGCCTGCACTACCGCACGTCCTGGGCGCGCCTGCCCCGGGGCGGCGCCGCCGCGCTGGACGGCGTCTGGCTGCTCGCGGTGCCGTCCGACGGACGGGCCGGCGGGTGGACGGAGTTCTGCGCCGCCGCGCTCGCGGACGCCGGGGCGCAGGTCGCCACCGTCGAGATCGCCGCGGGCGCGGAGCGCGCGGCGCTCGCCGAGCAGCTCACCCGCCGGATCGCGGAGGCCGGGCAGCCGCGGGGGATCCTGTCGCTGCTGGCCGTACGCGCCGACACCCCCGGCACGGCAGGCGCCGCGGAACCGGCCGCCCCCGACGACGTACCGGAGGAGCTGACCGCGACCGTCCTCCTCACCCAGGCGCTCGGCGACGCCGGCGTGACCGCTCCGCTGTGGGCCGCCACCCGCCAGGCCGTGTCCGTGGGCGACGGGGATCCGCTCCAGAGCCCCGAATCCGCCCTGGTGTGGGGCTTCGGCCGGGCGGCGGCGCTCGAAGAGCCGGCGCGCTGGGGCGGGCTGATCGACCTGCCGAGCACGCCCGCCGACCTCGGCGCGCGCGAGCGCGCGGAGCTGACCGGGCTGCTCGCCGCCGCACCGGACGGCCCCGGCGCACCGGCGGAGGACCAGATCGCGCTACGGGCCGACGGGCCGCGGGCGCGGCGGCTCCGGCGTACAACGCCCGCCCGCGGGTCCGACGCGACGTGGCCGCCCCGCGGGACCGTCCTCGTCACCGGCGGCCTCGGCGGCCTCGGCGCCCACGCCGCCCGCTGGCTGGCCGCGAACGGCGCCGAGCACCTGCTCCTCGTCAGCCGCCGCGGCCCGGCCGCGCCCGGCGCCGACGAGCTGCGCGCCGAGCTGACGGCGGCCGGCGCCGCCGTGACGATCGCCGCCTGCGACGTCACCGACCGGGCGGCCCTCGCCGCGCTGCTGGCCGACGTACCCGAGGAGACCCCGCTGACCGCCGTGCTGCACGCGGCGGGCGTCAGCGTGGACCGCGAGCTGGCGGACCTGGACGCCAAGCACTTCGCCGAGGTCCTCGGCCCCAAGTCCCTCGCCGCCCGCCACCTGCACGAGCTGACGCAGGACGCGGACGGCCGCAGCCGGCTCAGCGCCTTCGTGCTGTTCTCGTCGACCGCCGGCGTGTGGGGCAGCGGAGCGCAGGGCGCCTACGCCGCGGGCAACGCCTACCTCGACGCGCTCGCCGAGCACCGCCGCGCCCGCGGCCTCCCCGCCACCGCGGTGGCCTGGGGCGCGTGGCGCGGCGAGGGCATGGCGGGAACCGAGGAGAACGCCCGGCGCCTCCTGCGCCGCGGCATCCGCGGTCTCGACCCGGACGCCGCGGTGGCGGCCCTGGCCGAGGCCGTACGGGGAGACGAGGCTCCGGTGACGATCGCCGACATCGACTGGTCGGCCTTCACCCTCGCGTTCACGTCGCGCCGCCACAGCCCGCTGCTGGACGAACTGCCGGAAGCGCGCGCGGCGACGGGTGCGCGGGAGGCGGAGGAGCCGGCGGCCGCGGGCGCCGACGCCGCCGCGGAGCTGCGGTCGCTGCTGGCGGGCCGTACGCGCGAAGAGCAGGAGCGCGAGTTGCTGGACCTGGTGCGTACCGAGGTCGCGGGCGTGCTCGGGCACGCGTCGGCCGACAGCGTGCGGCCCGGGAAGCCCTTCAACGACCTGGGCTTCGACTCGCTCACCGCCGTCGAGCTGCGCAACCGCGTCAACGCCCGGACCGGGCTGCGGCTGCCGACGACCGTCATCTTCGACTACCCGTCGCCGGACGCCCTCGCCGGCTGCCTCCGCGACGAACTCGGCGGCCCCGACGCCGCCGGCCAGTCACTGCTCGCCGACCTGGCGCGGCTCGACGGGGCGCTCGACGCGGCGCTCGCGGACGAGGAGGTGCGGCTGCGGGCCGGAGAACGGCTGCGGACGATGCTCCAGCGGCTCGACGGATCCGCGTCGGGCGCGTCGTACGGGGCGGACAACGGCCACGCGGCGGGCGGTGGCCACGGCGGCGACGCCGACGGCGGCGAGCCGGACAGCGATCTGGAGTCCGCGTCCGTCGACGACCTTCTCGACATCATCCAGACGGAGTTCGGCAAGTCATGACGCTCCCCGCCTCCACTCCCCCGCCCACGAACCACCCGGTACCGCCCCGCGCCTCGACAAGGAGCCTGCGCTGATGAAGAACGAGCAGAAGGTTCTGGACAACCTGAAGTGGGTGACCGCGGAACTCCGCCAGGCCCGCCGGCGCCTCAGCGAGGTCGAGTCGAAGTCAGCGGAGCCCATCGCCGTCGTCTCCATGGCCTGCCGCTACCCCGGCGGCGTGGCCTCGCCGGAGGACCTGTGGCGGATGGTGGCCGAGGGCCGCGACGGGGTCGTGGAGCTGCCGGGCGACCGCGGCTGGGCGGAGGATCTGTACGACCCGGACCCGGCGGCGAGCGGCAAGAGCTACACGCGGATGGGCGCCTTCCTGGAGGGGGCCGACCAGTTCGACGCGGAGCTGTTCGGCATCTCGCCGCGCGAGGCGCTGGCCATGGACCCGCAGCAGCGGCTGCTGCTGGAGACGGCGTGGGAGGCGTTCGAGCGGGCGGGCCTGGACCCGGCCGGGGTGAAGGGCGACCGGACGGGCGTCTTCGCGGGGCTCAACTCCCAGGACTACCTGCTGCGCCTCTACCGCGCCACCGGCGACCTGGAAGGCTACGCCGCGACCGGCAGCGCCGGCAGCGTGGCGTCCGGCCGGGTGGCGTACACCTTCGGCCTTGAGGGCCCGGCGGTGACGGTGGACACGGCGTGCTCGTCGTCGCTGGTCGCACTGCACCTGGCGATCCAGGCGCTGCGCAACGGCGAGTGCGACAACGCGCTGGCGGGCGGCGCCACGATCATGACCAGCCCGTCCGCCTTCACGGTCTTCTCCCGCCAGCGCGGCCTGGCCGCGGACGGCCGCTGCAAGGCGTTCGCCGACGCGGCGGACGGCACGGCCTGGGGCGAGGGCGTCGGCCTGGTGCTGCTGGAGCGGCTGTCGGACGCCCGGCGCAACGGGCACCAGGTGCTGGCGGTGGTGCGGGGTTCGGCGATCAACCAGGACGGCGCGTCGAACGGCCTCACGGCGCCGAACGGCCCGTCGCAGCGCCGGGTCATCGAGCAGGCCCTGGCCAACGCCCGGTTGACCGGCGCCGAGGTGGACGCCGTCGAGGCGCACGGCACGGGTACGACGCTGGGCGACCCGATCGAGGCGCAGGCGCTGCTGGCCACGTACGGGCGCGAACACTCGGCGGAGCGGCCGCTGTGGCTGGGCTCGGTGAAGTCGAACGTCGGGCACACGCAGGCAGCGGCCGGTGTGGCGGGCGTCATCAAGATGGTCGAGGCCATGCGGCACGGCGTGCTGCCCCCGACGCTCCACGTGGACAGGCCGACCAGCCACGTGGACTGGGAGTCGGGCGCGGTCGCGCTGCTGACGGAGACGCGGGAGTGGCCGGAGGCGGGCCGGCCGCGGCGTGCGGCGGTGTCGTCGTTCGGCATGAGCGGCACGAACGCGCATCTGATCCTGGAGGCCGCGCCGGCTGCGGCACAGGACGAGGCGGAGACGGGCGACGGAGAGACGTCGCCGGAGGCGGTGGCGGACACGGAGGCGGCCGAGGCCGGACCGTCTCTGCCGGTGCCGGTGGTGGTTTCGGCGCGTTCGGCGGCGGCGCTGGCGCAGTCGGCGGAGCGGCTGGCGGCGTATGTCGAGGAGCACCCGCAGGTCGGGGTGGGTGCGCTGGCGGCGCGGTTGTGGTCCGGGCGGGCGAAGATGGAACACCGCGCCGGCATCGTCACCGCCGACCGCGAGGAGCTGGTGGAGGCACTGACCGCGCTGGCCACCGGAGCCGCCCACCCGGCGCTNGTCACCGGACCCGGGCCGGTGGCGGCGGGCAAGACCGCGTTCGTCTTCCCCGGCCAGGGCTCACAGTGGACCCGCATGGGCCACACACTCGCCGCCCAGGAACCGGTGTTCGCCGACCACCTGGCCGCCTGCCGGGACGAGCTGTCCCGCTGGTGCGACTGGGACCTCCTCGACATCCTCGCCAGCGAAGACGAACACGCCCTGGACCG
>AZWL01000059.1 GCA_000514715.1 Streptomyces sp. CNH099
CCCGTGCCTGTCACGTTCCGGCCCTGCCACTCACCTGACGGACCACCACGAACCAGGCGCCACGCGACTACGCCGAAGCCTTGGACCGGGAGGCCGTGCGGGGCCCCTCGTCGACGCACACACCCCCTCCAGGGGTGGCTGTTGAATTTCCCTGACCCACGGCGGGCATGTGAAAGCAGGTGAAGCCGATGCTTGGCCAAAAGGCTCAAGCGATCGGCTTCACGAGGGCGGGTGCGCCAACACCTGCCTGTTCCCCCTCTGCATCCCGGTTGGAGCCAGTAGCAAATAAGGGCCGAACACGATCTGCCATGCAGTCGCGCTCGATGAGTAGAGAATGCCGCAGCCAGAATCATGATCCTTTAGCTCAAGCGGTGCGAAATTGAATCATCCGAGGTCAGGGCTGTCTCACCGCATGGGGTGAAGGCTGCACTTCCGGGTACCGTCCCTTTCCGCCTCGTGGTGACCGCCAGGCGGCACATTGCGGTGCTGTGACCTGCGGTTATCGTATCCGGCGGCACGCCTCGGAAGCGAAAAGATCCCGGCCAGCGCTTCCGTACCCTCTGATATAGCCCTCTGCAAGGCCCTGACGTGGGGTAACGCCTGCGAGAGGCACCTCCGCACAGCCCGTTGAACCGGCTCCCCAGCATATTCTTTCGACCAGGACACAGTTGGAACGTCAGTGAGCCAACTACCCTGCCGGGCTGTCATATCCGCTGTGCCTACTGCAACTCTTTACGCCAGCAGGTCCTTCGCGGGCGGGGAGCGCCAACTCCCGATCACGCACACGGAGGACGAAGGTTGGAGCCGAGCAGTACCGTCCGGCGATCTTCGGGTCGCCGGACGGTGTAAGGGAGTCCCGATGGGCAACGAGCCCTCGACCGCGGCGAGCACCGCGGCCACCGAACCGACGACGACGTCGGGCGTCGATGTCAAACCCGTGAACGCCACGGCGACCGAGTCACCGTCCGCGCGGGCCACCTCCACGAACATCCAGTTCGGCGCACCGCACGCCCTCGTGATCATTGCGTGCATCGCCACCGCGGCGTTCCTCGCCCCGTCCGGCATGGGCGTCCACGATGTCCTGCTCCTCATCGCGGGCGCCGGCGGCATCGGTGCCGCAGTCGTCGTAGCGGTGATGGCCGGCGGCCGCAGCACCAGCGGCCGGATCGGCCGTTTCATGCGCGCCTACTTCACCTCGAAGAACTGAGGTGGCATCCGTGGGACGCCCCGAGAAGCCGGTAGACCGCACCGTTCCAGCGCGTGCGAAACTCGCAGACTTCCTGCGCGACCGCAAGGCCGCAGCCAACCTGACCTACCGGGAGATGTCCGAGATCACGGACGGCGCGCCGTCGAAGGCCACCCTGGAGCGGGCTGCATCCGGCGCCTCCGTCCCCCTCTGGGAGACCGTCAGGGCCTTCGTCCTGGTGACCATGGTCGAGGAAGAAGAGCCGGAAAGCATCTTCGCCGCCCCTCCCGCCATGGCCCGCGGCAAGGAACTGTGGATCCGCGCGCGCCGGGCCACCCGGGCGCCGTACTACATCCATAAGGCCCCCGACCCGGCCCTGATCTCCTCCAAGGCGGACCTCAGCCGAGCCCTGCGCCACCAGCACGTGTGGGCTGGCTACCCCACGCCCGGTGAGATGGAACGGATGTCCGGGCCGGGGGAACTGCCCAGCAGCACCACCCGCCGCATCATCGAAGGCACCACCCTGCCCGTCGACCCCATCCAGATCCTTGCCTTCCTGAACGCCTGCTACGTGCTCACACCCGCCGGCCTCGAACCGTGGCTCGCCGCAACGGTTCGCGTCTTCGAAAAGAAGAACACGACGGGATACCCGGGCAAGTGGAGCAGCGCCCACGTAGATCTCCTCGAACAGATCCAACGTTTGGAACTCTTCGAGAAGATCGGCGACTACGCGTTCGCCTAATCTGGTGCCGCCACTGCGGAGCGCGCTCCCCGTCCCGCCGGCTGCGGCCTGATCCTTTTTGGCGGCGGCATCGGATCTCTGCCGACGCCGACCCCGTCTCGCCCGCGCCGTCAGGTTGGGGCGCCTCGGCGGCGGCCAACTCGTCCGGCACGGCGCCGTACACGTCCGCCCGCGACACCCTGTCGGCGGCGCCGCGCGGCCCGAGGAGCGGCCGTACGTGGGTCCTCCAAGCATGGCGGGGCGGACTGGGCCTCCTGCCGTGATGGAGGACCGGCACGCCCTCAGGGCGTGCCGGTCCTGGGTTGCCCGATCGACTCAGCGGTGCTGAGCCCACCAGATGACGCCACTGACGGCGGCCGTTCCGATGGCTCCAGCCACGCCGCGGACCAGTCCGTGTCCGGCGGTCCGTGCTAAGGAACACAGCTGGCGTGAGGTCGGCCTGCCTGGGAGCAGGCGACGCACGCCTCGTCGGGACGTCGTCGGAGTTGTAAATGTAGAAGCCAGAGCCTTAGGCTCGGGAGCAGTGCTGATGGATCTCTCCATTCGGTCTCATGAGTTTCTGGGTGAAGAGGTTGTCAGAACTACGCGATGCGCGGCCCCCTGTTGGAGCAGGGGGCCGCCGTGTTCCTCCTCCCTGAGTTGCGGTTGTCGAACTATGCGATGCGCGACACCTGTTGGAGCAGGGCCACCCACCAAGACCTGCGAACAGGTCGACGATGAGCAGCGATTGCCGCCGAAGCAGAAGCCTAGACGTTTCTCGACCGCGCTCGTGCACACGACCGCCAGGGCGGTGGTCTACGGTACCCACGGCGCGATCTGTCAAAAGCCTGATGCTGAATAGCGCATCATAGTGAACGGCACCGACCACCGAATCCGGACTGGTCAGGCAGGGGCTGCGCTGCTAACCCCCTCGTCGGGAGCGCCTCCCGCGCCTCGTCCTGGAAGAGGCCGCTGCCGCCGTACGAGGCCCTGTTCTCGTATAGCTACGGCGAAGTGACATGTAGCGCTGTGTAACTACGTTGGCCTCGTTTCCCCTCAGTGGTCGCCTCGTTGAGCTGAATGAGTGATCACGGTGGGGTGGAGGGTGCGGGTGCGGCAGGACTGGGAGCCGGAGGACCTGATCGAGGTCTGGACGCTGCTCGAAGACGACATGAAGCGGCTTCGGAACAAGTCCGGGGCGAACCGGCTGGGCTTTGCGGTGCTGTTGAAGTTCTTCGAGGTGGAGGCCCGGTTCCCGGAGTCGGCCGGGGAGGTGCCGGCGGCGGCGGTGGCGTACGTGGCCCAGCAGGTGAAGGTCCCTGCCGGGGAGTGGGCGGACTACGACTGGCAGGGCAAGGCGATCAAGCGTCACCGGGGCGAGATCCGGGCGGCGTACGGGTTCCGGGCGAATACCGAGGAGGACCAGGAGCGGCTGGCCGGGTGGCTGGCGAGCGAGCTGTGTCCGGTGGAGCTGTCGCGGGACCGGCTGGAGGCCGCGGTGGTGGCCCGCTGCCGCAACGACCACATCGAGCCTCCGGCCCCGGGTCAGGTCCGGCGACTGGTCGGCAAGGCGGTCAAGGACTTCGAGGCCGGGTTCTGCCGCGGCACGCTGGACCGGCTCAGCCACGCGACCCGCTCGCGGCTGGAGGACCTGATCGCGGGCGACGAGACGGACGAGGGGGCCGACGGCAACGGCGATGGCGCGGTGGCCGGCGGCGGGCGCTCGCACTTCGCCGAGCTGAAGACCGACCCCGGGGCGCCGGGCCTGGAGAGTCTGCTGGCGGAGGTGAACAAGCTGGAGCGGGTCAGGCGCCTGGAGCTGCCCGCCGACCTGTTCACCGACGTGTCGGAGAAGCTGGTGGACGCCTGGCGGGCACGGGCGTCGAAGGAGTACCCGGCGAACCTGGAGCGGATGAAGCCGCCGCGGCGGCTCACCCTGCTGGCCACGCTGTGCCATGTGCGGCAGACGGAGATCACCGACTCGCTGGTGGACCTGTTCATCCAGCTCGTGCTGAAGATCAATACCCGGGCGGAGCGGAGGGTCGACAAGGAGCTGAACGCCGAGCTGAAGAAGGTCCGCGGCAAGGAGGGGATGCTGCTGCGGGTCGCGGAGGCGGCGCTGTCGGAGCCGTCCGGCACGGTGCGGCGGGTGATCTTCCCGGTGGTTGGCGGGGAGAAGACGCTCAAGGCGCTGGCGGCTGAGGCCGCGGCGAACGAGGCCCGCTACAAGGCCCGGGTGCGTACGGTGCTGCGGTCGTCGTACTCGGCGCACTGGCGGCGGATGCTGTCGCCGCTGCTGAAGGCGCTGGAGCTGAAGTGCAACAACACCGCCTACCGGCCGGTGATGGACGCGATCGACCTGCTCAAGCGGTACCTGGAGCAGCCGCTGAAGGAGGGCGCGTTCTTCGATCCGGCCGAGAGCGTGCCGCTGGAGGGGGTGGTGCCCGAGCAGTGGCGGGCGGCTGTGGTGGACGACAAGGGCCGGGTCGAGCGCATCCCGTACGAGCTGTGCGTGCTGGTCAGCTTGCGGGACGCGCTGCGGCGGCGGGAGATCTGGGTGGTGGGAGCGAACCGGTGGCGTAATCCGGAGGACGACCTGCCCGCCGACTTCGAGGACAACCGGGACGTCCACTACGCTGCGATCCGCCAGCCGCAGGACGCCGGCGAGTTCATCACCGCCCTCCAGAGCAAGCTGCGGACCTCGCTGGACCGCTTCGAGCATGCCCTGGCCGAGGGCACCACAGGCGGGGTGGCGATCGTCAAGAAGCACGGCGAGCCGTGGATCCGCGTCTCCCCGCGCGGCAAGCAGGACGAGCCGGAGTCCCTGGTGGCCATCAAGGGCGAGATCGAACGGCGCTGGGGCACCATCGACCTGCTGGACATCCTGAAGTACGCCGAGTTCGACACGGACTTCATCGCCGAGTTCACCTCGGTGGCCACCCGGGAGAACCTGTCCAGGGAAGTGCTGCGGCGCCGGCTGCTGCTCGTGCTGTTCGCCCTGGGCACCAACATGGGCATCAAACGCGTCGCGGTGACCGGCAAGCACGGCGAATCCGAGGCGACGCTGCGCAGGGTGCGGCACCTGTTCGTCAACCGGGCCAACATGCGCGCCGCGCTGGTGAAGCTGGTGAACGCCACCTTCGCCGCCCGGGACGAGATGTGGTGGGGCACCGGCACGGCGTGCGCCTCCGACAGCCGCAAGTTCGGCTCCTGGTCCTCGAACCTGATGACCGAGTGGCACCAGCGCTACCGCGGCCCCGGCGTGATGATCTACTGGCACGTCGAGCGGAAGTCGGTGTGCATCTACTCCCAGCTCAAGTCCTGTTCGGCCTCCGAGGTCGCCTCGATGATCGAGGGCGTGCTGCGGCACTGCACCGACATGGTCGTGGACCGGCAGTACACCGACACCCACGGCGCGTCCATCGTCGGCTTCGCCTTCGCGCACATGCTCGACTTCAAGCTGATGCCGAGGCTGAAGAACATCGGCTCCGCGAAGCTGTACCGGCCGGCCGCCGGTCAGGACGAGAACTGGCCGAACCTGGCGCCGGTGCTGTCCACCAAGACGATCAACTGGGACCTGATCCGCCAGCAGTACGACCAGATCGTGAAGTACACCACCGCCCTGCGCCTGGGCACCGCCGAGGCCGAGCAGGTGCTGCGCCGCTTCACCCGCGGCGGCCCGAAGCACCCCACCTACCAGGCGATCGAGGAACTCGGGCGGGCGGTGCGTACGGCGTTCGTCTGCGACTACCTCGCCGACGCCCGGCTGCGGCAGGAGATCCACGAGGGATTGCAGGTCGTGGAGAACTGGAACTCCGCGAACAAGGACCTGTTCTACGGCAAGGACGGTGACCTGGCCGGTGCGGACAAGGAGTCCCAGGAGGTGTCCATGCTCGCGTTGCACCTGCTCCAGTCCGCCCTGGTCCACGTCAACACGCTGCTGATGCAGCAGGTCCTGGCCGATCCGAAGTGGGCCGAGATGCTGACCGAGGCGGACCGGCGGGCGCTGTCCCCGCTGTTCTGGACGCACGTGAACCCCTACGGCCGGTTCGAGCTGGACATGAACAGCCGCCTGGAGCTGGACCTGGCCGCCCGGGCGGTGACGGTGCCCGGCCCGCGCACCCCGGAGGATGCACGTGCTGGGCAAGGCGCGTCCTGACCGCCGGGCAGCGGGTCAGCGCAGGCGGCCGAGGCCGGGCAGGAAGCGGCCGGTACGGGCTGCGTACTCCTGCCAGGCGACGCCGTGGATGCGCCCCAGGTAGGGCTCTTCGATCCGGCGGACTTGGAGCTCGTTGCCGATGACCATGGCGGCCAGGCCCGCCAGGGAGATGCCGTTGGGTACGGCGAGGGCCAGCCCGGCGGTCATCGCGGTCAGCCCTGAGTAGATCGGGTTGCGCACGAGCCGGAACGGGCCGGTGGTGACCAGCGCCGGGCGCTCACCCGGGTCGACCGTGGTCCGCCAGGAGGCGCCCATGGCGAGCTGGCACGCGAAGACCGCCGCGATACTCACGGCGGCCAGCACCGCCCCGGCCACGCGCAGGGCGGGCCGGTCCAGCGCGGGCAGCGGGTGAAGACCGGCAAGCTCTGCCACCGGGGCCACGACGCCGGCGGCGAGACCGCCGAGCGCACTGGCCAGCCGCGCGACCCAGTGGAAGACCCCCACCGGGCGCCGCACCCCGCTCTCCCCGGTACGGCGCCGCTGAACAGCGATGCGCACGCCGCCGTCCAGCAGCAGGAACACGCCGAACAGCACCAGCGCCACTGCGGGCATCGCCCTCACCCCCGGTCCGGGTCCTGCTTGCGGGCCGCGCCGAGCAGGTAGTCGCCCTGGATCTTCGTGAACCCGCCCGTCACGGTCAGGCCGTGGCGGGGCAGTTCGGCGAGGAACTCGTCGGCGGTGAAGCGGTCGCGGGTGGGGTGGACGAACAGCTTCTGGTAGGAGGGGCGGGCCAGGGCGTGGGCGGTGACCTCGTCGAAGACGAACACGCCGCCCGGCTTGAGCACGCGGGCGATCTCCGCGACGGCAGATCGCCAGTCGGGGATGTGGTGGATGATCGCGAAGTCGAACGCCGCGTCGTACGTGCCGTCCTCGGCGTCGAACGCCGCTTTGAGGTCGGTGGCGTCGCCCACGGCCAGGCGGACCCGGCCCGGCCGGTCCGCGAGACGGCGCCGGGCCTTGGCCACCATGCCGGGATCGAGGTCGATCGCGTCGACCTTCGCGGCGCGGAAGCGGTCGAGAATCATCCGCGTGCCGTAGCCGGAACCGCAGCCGATCTCCACCGCCCGGGAACCTGAGGGCAGCGGGCCGCCGGCCAGCCGCATGAGGGCAGGGACTTCGTAGAAGCGTTGCAGGGCCCGGCGGGCGGGATTGTTGACCGCCGCCTTCTCGATCCGGTTCATCAGCATGACACGACCCCCATAGATGTCATCGGAGATGATGGCTATCATCGTCCCATGACGATGAATAGCACGGAGGCCGCATCCTCGGCCACCACTTCGTGCGGGGCGCCGTCGGCGGCGGTCGCCCTGTTCCGGTCGCTGGGCGACCCGGCCCGCCTGGCGATCCTGCGACGGCTCGCCGAGGGCGAGGCCCGGGTCACCGACCTGGTCGCCTGTGTGGGGCTGGCGCAGTCCACGGTCTCGGCGCACCTCGCCTGCCTGCGCGACTGCGGCCTGATCACCTCCCGGCCGCAGGGCCGCGCGACCTTGCACTCGCTGGCGCACCCCGAGCTGCTGGACCTGCTGGCCGCCGCCGAGCAGCTGCTCGCCGCGACCGGCGAGGCCGTCGACCTGTGCCCCACCTACGGAACCACCACCCCGGCCGCCGAGGAGTCCGCCCGATGAGTACCACCCCCGCCACCGTCCCCGACGTCACCGGGCCGGCCGCGCACCGCGCCGTGCGGTACGCGAAGTTCACCATCGGCTACAACGTCATCGAGGGGATCATCGCCATCTCAGCCGGCGCGGTCGCCGGGGCGGTCTCGCTGATCGGGTTCGGCATCGACTCCGGCATCGAGGTCGCCGCCGCGGTGGTGGTCCTGGTCCGGCTGCTGGCGGAGATCAAGGGCGGCGAGCCGGACGAGGCCAAGGAACGCCGGGCGCTGAAGTTCATCGCGATCACCTTCTTCGCGCTCGCCGCGTACGTCACCGTCGAAGGCATCCGCGACCTGTTCGGCGGCGAGAAGCCCGACACCTCCCTGGTCGGCATCGTCCTGACCGGCGTCTCCATCGTGATCATGCCGTGGCTGGCGCGCGCCAAGCGCAAGGCCGGCCTGGAGATGAACTCCCGCCTGGTCGTCGCGGACGCCGCCGAGACCAAGCTGTGCGCCTGGCTGTCCGTCTCGACGTTCGCGGGCCTGCTCGCGTTCGCCTTCTTCGGCTGGACCTGGCTCGACCCGGTCGCCGGCTTCGTCATCGCCGCCTTCGCCATCATGGAGGGCAAGGAAGCCTGGGAAGGCGAACTCGTCTGCGACGACGGCTGTGAGGACGACGACAAGCCCGCCGCCTCCGGCGAGGCGTCCTCCTGCTCGGACGGCTGCAAGTGACCGCCCCCGCCACCACGGCCGCAGCCCGGCCCGGCGCCGTCAAGCGCCGGGCCGGGCTGCTGGCCCTGGCCGTCCTCCTCGCCGGCGCCGACCTCGGCCTCAAGGCATGGGCCCAGCAGGCCCTGCCGGGCTCTCCGATCGACGGCGGCCCGCTCGACCTTCAGCTCGCCTTCAACTCCGGCGTCGCGTTCTCCTTCGCCGCCGACGCCCCCGCCTGGACCGTCATCGCCGTCACCGGCCTCATCACCCTCGCGGTGGCCGCCGCGCTGTGGCGCACCGCGCCGGGAGCCTCCCGCCTGTGGGGCGGGGCGCTGGCCGCCATCCTTGGCGGGGCCGCGGCCAACCTCATCGACCGCGCCCCGGACGGCAGGGTCACCGACTACCTGCACACCGGCTGGTGGCCCACCTTCAACCTCGCCGACGTCTTCATCGTGTGCGGCGGCCTGCTCCTCGTGGCACTGTCCTGGCGAGCCGACCGACCCGCGCAGAAGTAGCCGGTCAGCCTGCGGAGGGCCGCAGCATCTGCCGCAGGTCGTCCAGCCCGGGGGCGCCGGCCAGGCCCTCCGGCGTGCGGTAGACCCGGCACACCAGCCCCGGCGCCCGCCCCGCCTCGGCGAACGGATCGCGACCCTCGACACAGATGGTCGGCGAGCCGGTGAAGCCGATCCGCTCCGCCTCCGCCTGGTCGGCGACCACCCGCACGGTGAAGCCCACCTCGGGCAGTCCGACGTCGTCCAGCGCCTGCCGCAGCCGGTCGGCGGCCAGCTTCTCGTTCGGACAGTCCGGCACGACCCGAATCTCGATCTCCATGCCTCCAGGATCGCGCGCCGCCGAGCCGTACCGTTCTCACAAACGATCCTTTGCGCGAGCAAGATCGAGAACGGACCGCCAGACCCCCGCCGATCCCGGATTCGTTCGCAGAACCCGTTCTCACTCAAAAGCGGGACGGACCCCCTTCTGAGACTTGCATTGTGCGAGAATCCGGGCCCGTGACGAACCCTCAGCAGCCTTCGCCGAACGACCGGTCGGACGCGGACGACGTCGAACAGCACACCTGTCCGAAGTGCGACGCACAGCCCGGCTCGCCCTGCCGCTCGCGCGGCGGCGCGGTCGCCTCCGCCTACCACACCCGCCGCTTCACCCTGGTGCCCCGGCTGAAGAAGGCGCTGCGGGTACCGACCCCGGCCGACCGCGGCCCGGGGCGCCCCTGGCGGCCGGGCACCCCGCCGCCGGCGCCGATCGACCCGGACCTGCCGAGTGCCGACATCCGCATCGGGTACGCCCGGTGCTCGACCCTCGGACAGGAACTCGACTCGCAGCTCGACGCGCTCAGCAAGCACGGCATCCCGAGAGACAAGATCTTCAGCGAGAAGATCAGCACCCGCGTCCGGGTCCGCCCCCGGTTCGAGGAGGCGCTGCGGACGGCGCGGGAGGTCAAGGCGCACGCCCCACACTGCCGGGTCATCTTCACGGTGTACGAGATGAAGCGGCTCGGCCGCGACGCCGCCGAACTCACCGCGCTCGCCGACCATCTCACCGCCCACGGCCTGGTCCTGGAGATGCTCGCCGGCCCCCTGCCCGGCATCTACGACCCCACCGGCCCGGGGAAGCTGCTGTTCGCGTTCTTCGCGGCGATGGCGGAGACCGAGCGGGAGAACATCCGGGAGTCCACGCTGGAAGGGCTCGACACTGCGGCCCGCAAGGGCAAGCACGGCGGTCGGCCCCCGGTCATCACCGACGACATGCTCCACACCGTGCTCCGCAGGCGGGCGTTCGGCGAGTCCGTCGAGCAGATCCAGCCCGACCTGATCATCCCCACCGGCAAGCGCAAGGGACAGAACCCCTCCGTCGCCAGCATCTACCGGGCGCTCGCCGAACACGCCAAGCGCGAGGCGTACCCCGAAGCCGTCGAGCAGGCCCACGCCGACTTCGCCGCCCTCCAGGGCGGCGAAGTCCCCGGACCCCGCCCTCCTCAGCCTGACCGAGCGTCACTCTGACTACAGAGAGCTACTTGTCACTTCGCCGTAGCTATACGAGAACAGGGCCTACGACGACGGCTGGTTCTCGAAGTGCTGGACGATGATCGCCTCCGCCTCCGGCGCGCCGCTGCGGGCCAGAGCAAGCAGGGCCGGGCCGTGGCCGTTCCGTCTCGTCGGGTCGGCGAGCAGCCGCAGCAGGTGGGGAAGGGCCTCGGCGGCGGGGCGTTCAGCCAGGGCGCGTTCGGCGATGGCCTGGACGGACTGCGGGTAAGTCCGGCGCTCCCGCTGCGCCAGCTGTGCCAGGGCTGCGGTGGGCCCCGGGCCGGGGCAGGCGGCGAGCGCCGGAACCAGGGCGCAGCGGGTGTTGCTCGGCCAGTGGTTCCGGCGGGCTAGGCTGGGAAGGATGCACAGGGCGGCGGCTGCCGGTGGGCCGATGCGCGCCAAGGAGTCGACTGCGGCCCGTACGGTCTCCGGTTCCGTGTCGGCCGCCAGGTCTGCGAGGGCGGCGATCGCTTCTTCCGTGCGGAAGCTTCCGAGTGCTTCGGCTGCCCGCAGCCGCAGCGACTCGGAGTTCGAGCGTGCCGCGCCCAGCAGCGCCGGGAGGGCTGCGTGGGCACCGATCCGTCCCAGCGCCGTGACGGCGCGCGCCCGCAGGGCGGGGGCCTCTTCCTCGTCCCCGGCCAGGGCCACGAGCGCCGGGACGGCCGGGCGGTGACCGAGCAGGCCCTGGGGTGCTGGCGCGGTGGCTCGCTGACGGTCTTCGTGGGGGTGACAGGTGTGGATCGTCAACAGGGTCTCACTGCGACAGGCTGGCTGACCTCGAGTTTGGTGCTGACAGTTGGTGCTCGGCCGTTACTGACATGAGTGACGAAAGGCCATGCCGTCCCCCTGCAGACCACCAGGCGTAGACGGTTACGTGTCCGTCATCTACTTGCCCGGGTGTCAACCGGAGTCGGCCGCCGTGGAGTTGAAGGTCTCCTGCATGAGCTGGTCGGTGGCGCCGGGCTGCTCGATCAGGCTGTCGAGGAGGTCGGCGAGCAGCCAGAGCACGAAGTCGTGTACCAGGGCTTCCTTCGGCGGGATCGTCCCGAACTGGTCGCGCCAGGCCACGGTGTCCATGCCCATGGCCGCGGCCATGAGGGCGCCGGTGACCATCGGCACCTGGGCGGGGTCGGCCAGTTCGAAGCCGGGGAGCTTGCGGATCATGACCGGGATCAGATCACTGAGCGGATCGAGGCGGTCCTCCTCTCCGTCGTCCTGCTGGCCGATGATGTGCGCGGTCAGCACGCCCACCAGGAAGACCGAGCCCCGGGACACTTCGTTCCGCCCGTAGGTGTCCGTCGCGGTCTGGACACGCTGCTGCGCCTGCCGACGTTCCTCCTCTGACGTGCGCTTCTCTAAGATCCGGTACGAATCTCACGCCGCGCGAACTGCCCCGTCCACAACTACGCCGTCACTGGTCATGCACTGACCGTAGTGAGTCGGCAGGCTGCTGCGGCGGCCCTCCCACGAATCGTCGGCCCGGACCCGGTGCTTGCCCGCCGTGTTCCGGCCAGAGCTGTGGAGCTCGCGGCCGTACGGGTGCGGGTGGTGACGACGGCGCCCTTCAGGTCCTGACGGGCGGCGCGTACGGCTGTAGCCGCCGCTGCTCGTAGTCCTGATCACAGTCGCGTACGGCACGGCGGCGACTGGCCAGAAACGATGACGGCGCCCTCCCGGTGGGATGGGCGCCGTGGTGGTGTGTGGGCGGGAGCTGCGGTTCATTCGGCGAGTCGCAGGGCCGGCCGGGTCTCGTAGGGCGGTGTGTCCTCGCCGCCGTCGGGGTCGAAGTCGGTGCCGGTGCGGGCGTCGCGGGCCCGCGGGAAAGTTCAGCGGCCACAGGAACGTGTCCGGCGCCTGAAGGTGGTTGACCCTGTGGGTCAGCGCCTCACTTGCTGCTCCCTTCCAGGCTGATCGGCCCTGCTGCAACATGGGCTGATGGCCAAGAACCCCGCTGATGTCCGGCTGCTCACGACGGAGCTCCCCCTGCAGGGTGAGCGTATTTTGTCTTCGTGGATGGTCTGGAGTGGTGAGGAGAGCTCTGTGTCACTAGCCGTGGGGGCTCTTCAGAGGTACGCAGCGCGTGACGACGCCAATGCCGTCATAGGCATCCGTGTCGTCGCGGAATCCCGGTTACGGACCGGCCTCGTAGTAGGCGACAAATACGATCCCAAGTACACGGCCTACGGAACCGCTATCATCTACGGCTGAGCTTGTCCTTCTACCCAGCCGACGCGTGCACAGAGTGCAAAAGGCAGGCACTCAGCCCCCCAGGCGGATCAGGATGGGTGAGGAGCGCTGGCCGAGGCCGTCGAGGCCCCGGAGGCCGACAGCAGGTGCCGCCTCACCGGCGGCCGCTGGTACTCGTACTACGACGACCGGTACGTCGACGGCGCCCGCGGCCTGGACATCGACCACCTCGTGCCGCTGGCTGAAGCCTGGGACAGCGGCGCGTCCGGCTGGAGTGCCGAACGGCGCGAGCGCTACGCCAACGACCTCGGCGCCGTCCTGCCACCGCCCACGCGAGCGCTGGGGGACGTCCGACTGAGCCTTCAGTACGTCTCGAAGTCGGGTTCCCAGTCCGGGTCCGGCTCTTCATCTTCGTTGAGTATCTGGCCGCCGATTCCCGCGAGGTCGAGTTCCCACCTCGTGAGTGTGAGACCGCACAGGCGGCACCCGAAGTGCCGGGGGAGGAACCAGATCTCCCCATAGTCTCCAGATCTGTCCCGGCCGCTTGCGAAGCCGGTGTGTCCGCACGCGGGGCATTCTGTAGGTACCGACAGCGGCCACCACGGAGTGGCAGTCGGCAGCGCGGAGAGGCTGCTGACGAGGTCGGCGATCTCGACTTCGGACAGGCGTCGAGTGGTCTCGGCGAAGTGCTCGCGGGCCTGCCGGAGTTTCGCCTGGTATCGGATCTCCATTTCGGTCATGGCCTGGGCCACCAGCGCGGTGCAGGCTTCGAAGTGGGGGCCCCAAAAGCCATCGGGCTCTGTCGACAGGGCATTCAGGAGCGCGTTGATGTGCTCGATGCCTGCAGCCAGGAGTGCGCGGCACTCGGTCACGGGCTGGCCCCACCCCATGTGGGTGATGCCGTTGCGGGACTCCCGCAGTTCCTTGAGCTTGGCAGGCGCCTTGTGCTCGGGGCCGAGGAGCTGGGCTGCCCTGAGGATGGCGCCTTCGCCGCCGATGGTCTTGAGTCCGGCGCGGCCCTTCTTCGTCTTGTCTTCGTTTCCGCTCAGGACCAGGAGGTCGTCCACGCTCGGCTGCTTCTCCGATGCGAGCAGCACGGGAGCGATGGACGCCAGGTACGCCTTGGACGCGTGCTCCACCGCGACCGCCATGTGGTGCACGGCGAAGTCCTGGTCGATGGGCTCCTCCAGGTACGCGTCGACAGCCGTACAGGCCCACTTCTGAGCCGATACCAGCAGGTGCTCGTGGATTGATTCGTGCGACATGCCCATCAAGGTAGAGGGGCGGTGACGGAGTGCACCGCTAGTCGGCTGCTGGGCAAGATGAGTGGACAGGTGGAAGCTTGCCCGGGCGTCGCTCATCATCATGGGATGGGGGAACCAATGGACATGGCGCGTTTGCGGAGGCTGATCGACGGCGTGCTCCTCACGCTGTACACGCGCTACACCGCGAAGGAACTGCCGGCGTTGTGCGAGCGCCTCGGTCTTCCCACGCCCAGCGAGGGCAGCACCAAGCACGAGCGCCTGGTGGCCAGCCTGAATGCCTGCCTTGACGACCGCCTGCCGGATGTCGCCGAGGCGGTTCTTGAGCAGGAGGAGCTCGTTCAAGCCGAACGAATAGCGCTGCAGGATGTTCTGTGGCTCGGCCGCCACCACGTGCAGATCCCGAGCCGGACCAGGCGCGAGCTGGCCAGAGACTTCGACCTGTCCGACCACCTCCGCTACCCGGACCGCTTCATGGGCCTGCTGGCCCGACTGTGGCACCTGGACAACGATCCACTCGGCGGGTGGACCACCATGACCAATAGCCTGCGCAGCCAGATCGAGCGCCACGTGGTCCGGTTCCCGGATGACTGG
Organism: Streptomyces sp. CNH099; assembly: GCA_000514715.1. Lineage (GTDB taxonomy): Bacteria > Actinomycetota > Actinomycetes > Streptomycetales > Streptomycetaceae > Streptomyces > Streptomyces synnematoformans. The sequence continues at coordinate 14,517 of AZWL01000059.1, forward strand.
ACGACCGAGCAGTTCTTCGAGCAGCTCGGTGCCTTCGAAGCACCGCACCCCCGCTTCGGATATTTCCTTGAGGGCCTGGCATCCTTCGCTGTCTTGCCCGACGAGCCGGCGCAGCGCCGCTTCGTCGAACTGGCCAACCGGCACCTGAACCCAGCGGGCGCCCAGCTGATCCAGCACGGAGAAGCAGACGGCTACCCCCAGTTTCAGCTCGTCGAGCACGGCCGTGGTACCGCCCGCCGCCCGCGCAACCTCATCTTCGCCACCCTGGGCAAGCCCGACATCCGCTTCACCAGCGCCCTCGACAACGACATCGAGGTAGCCGAACGGGGCGACAAGATGCTGGTCTACGACCGCCCCGTCGGCAAAGAGGGACTGCTCTGGAAGCACCTCCTGTCCTGGTGGCAGCAAACTCGGAACATCCCTGACCAGGAACAGGCGGCGCGGGCCCTCTACAGCCGCATGGAGGCTTCCCTGCCACCAAACTCTCCAGGACAGAAGAACCTGTTCTGGCACTACCACCACGCCAACTGGGGCCGCTTGAGCGACGTGCCCGCCCTCCTGCCGGAGATCTGGCTGCACTGGGACCCCAAGACCCTCCGCCAACGCGGCGCGCACGCCATGCAGAACCTGCGCATGGACTTCCTCATGCTGCTCCCGGGCACCCGGCGCGTGGTACTGGAAGTCGACGGCACGCAGCACTACACCCGCAACGGCGGCACCGAGCCCGACAGCGCGAAGTACGCCGCCACTATGGCCGGCGACCGCGATCTGAAATTCCGCGGCTACGAGGTGTTCCGGTTCGGCCACGACGAACTCCGTGACCGCGACCATGCTCAGCCCTTGCTTGCCAACTTCTTCGCGACGCTCCTTGACCGCCCCCCTCGGCTCGCGAGTGCCGCAGTCAGCCGTAGGCTGATCTAGGCTTCAACCGGGCCGCTACCGTCGTCTTCAGCCCCGAGCCTGTCGCTGTGTGATGCCGCCGTTCACTCGGCCATGAACTCCAAGCACTTCGCGGTGTGGAGTTCGTTCAGCGGCACCTGCCGACGCTTCTCCCCCCAAACGTACGCGTAGACGGCCACGTCGGCGTGACGCACAACAGAAGCCAGCTTGTCCAGCACGCCGACGACCCGCTCGGCCCCGAGTTGGACTCGGTCCCCGACATGGGCATGGTGGACTGCATCGGCGTCAGACTCGGCGTCGGTATCCCGGAAGTTCTCAAGCGCCTCCTCGTCGCGAAGCTCACCGTTCTGGTGGGTCAGGAGGTGTCGCAGGTCCCTGGCCCACTCGACGTCGAGCGTCTCGACGGTGCTGCCGAGAACGGTATGAGCGGTGACCAGGGTCTTCCAGCCTGGGGAGGTGAAGCCCTTCGGCGTCTTCAGACGAAGTCGATGGGTGCCCTGCCCGTCCTTGAGGGGTACGCGCCACCCCTCGATGACTTCTTGGGCTGCCTTTTCGAGGTACACCTCGAACGCCGTCACGCCGTTCTTCAAGACCGAGGCCTCCACCATCCACTGGTGGGAGAAGGGCCAGAGACCCCCCACGGCGTCGTGGAACATGTCGACGTGCTCGTCGCCGTAGTGGACTTCCGGGTCGAACACATCGCGGAGAGCATCCTCAGCCTGCTTCCACTGACGCTCGTAGGCTTCGGCCGACCACTCGCTCGTCAGCTTGAGAAACGCCCGGTTCTCCGCATCGACCATGCGCCAGTCACCAAACGCTCGACTCGTTGTCCCGCCGGCTTCGCTCCAGCTCATGGAGCGAGCGTAGGTGCAGCGGACTGCCCGACCTACCGGATTTCTGGTGCCGACGTCCACGGCACGCTGCTGCCCTCAAGCCGGCCGGAGTATCTGCGTGAGGGCCGGACCCGCCGGGTGCTCACCGGCGCCGTACGAGCCTCCATCGTGTCGGCCGGTCCTGCTCGGAGGGGCGCAGTACCCGGCGGCAGCCGTCGGTGAAACCGTCGACCATCCTCTCCACGTCGAGCAGGTCCTGCAGGGCGTAGCGCAGTTGGCTCTGGAGAAGCTCGTTGCGGTCACGGCCGCCGGCGACGTCCGTGGTCCAGTCGCGGAGCCGGCAGGACAGCTGCTCGACGGCCTTCGCAGCCCACTCGGCGGCGTGGACTACTTGGTAGGGGCCTTCGACCGCGACGGCACCGACGGCTCGTGCGACTGCGTCGCGCTGCTCGTCGGCCTCCCGGAGCCGTGACTGGACGGCGGCTTCGTCGAACTCGTCGCTCTTGAACACGTCCAGGAGCGCCGTCACGGCGTCCCGCCGGGCGAGCAGAGCCGTCGCGCACGCGCTGTATGCCTGACGACGGGCCTTCTGCTCCTCGGTGCGGATCTGTGCCTTGCTGGTGATCCTGGCCGAGCCGAGGGCGCCGGCTGCTCCGACGACCGCGCCGAAGAGCGTGCCGCCGATACCGACGAGGCCGAGCAACGTCGTTGAATCCACGGGGCCATTGTCCGGGGCGGGACACCCCGGTGTGTCTTGGGCGAGTCTCCGTCGAGGAGGTCACCGCCCTCATGGTGACCACGTATTCCTGCTGGCTGACCGGATGCCACGATGCCGCGGTGCGACTGTGATGGTCTGCAGGGGAGTGTCAGTTGCGCATCGTCCTTTGGGTGTCACTGGCGTAGGTGCAGTGATGTGGTGGTCGGCACTGTCGGATGGTGCTCACCTGTTGCTGACACGAGTGACGAAGTGCCGTGTCATTCTCACGCAGACCGCCAGCTATGGAGGCGTGCCCAACCCGGCCGGCTACCGCCTTCGAGGGATGTTGACGTTGCCGGCGAACCGGGTCCTGGCCTGTTGCCGTCGTGCGGGTATGACTGAGAAACGTCGCAGGCACGCGCTGGCTGCGCCTGGCCTGGTGTACGTGGAACTCTTCGCCGTGGATGAGGCGACCGTCCAGACTGCGGTTGCCGACCTGGTCCGGCTGTGGCCGGGGAGCACGCACTGGGGTCCTCGACGTGTCCCGGGTGAGGACGGTGTCCTCGTCGAGGTCCTCGTCGACCTCGCTGCCCGCCCAGGCCGGAAGCCTGTCGCAGACCGCCCCGTCACCGCGGATGACGACGGGCACCCTTTGGCATGAGGTCACACCGCATAAACAGTTACAGGATCGCCCTCCGTATCGTTTTCTTCGTCAGGACAGGCGTCGCCGATGACAGATTTAGTCATTGTCATTTCGAGGTCGTCATGTAGGCCACGTCTGAGGTCGTCGATTCCCCAGGAAGAAGGAACAGCAATCTTCCCGATCCCTGGATTATCCTTCTCCCTTCCTCTTTCCTCGGTGAAGTCAAACAGGTGGATTTCCGAGGAACTCCTGTCGCGCACCACATACAGCTGGGATGTGTGGTCTCGCAGAGGCGAGGGCCTCAGGCGTGTATCTACACGGTCATGAGGCGGCATCGTCACCCACGATGGTCCCGCGAGCCGGGATCCGGCGGGTGTCTGTGCGCCGGCGTGTTCTGTGCCGACTGTGCAGGCTCTGCCTGCCTGCAGGTAGTCAGCCAGGAGTCTGTCCTCGTCTACGGCCGGCGTAACGACGAGAAGTACCCATGGGGGTGGCGGCTGATGCTCCTGTGGGGCACACAGCCGCCGTACATCCGCGAGCGACTCCAGGCAGCGCACTTCCTCGTACCGCGGCTCCTCGCTCAGCCGGCGACCGTGGCAGGCATCGAGGAGCAGGGCAGGCCACCATCCGGGCGCTGCCTGCGCCCGGGGCCACCTGAACTCTTCCAGCAGCCCCCTGGCCTTCGCCAGCACCGACAACTGTTCGTCGATGTCCGACGTCCCATCGGGCTGTGAGATCCGCTGTGCCGCCAAGAAGTCAGCCAGACGCTTCGCAGCGACCTTCTCCAGGACAGTCCAGTATTCCGCCCGCCCGAAAGATGATCTCCTGTGCTCACGGTTCACAAACCGCAGCGGGGCAAGCAAGGAATCCGCAGCCACACGAATACCGTACTCGCCACTCTTTCCGGAGTCTGAGTTTCTCCCTACGTCCGGAGATTCCTCGGGCTCTCGTTCACGGCAGGGGAAGTTGTCCCGCATTTCCGGATAGAACTCAGCATCCTCCGGAACATAGCCGGACTCACTTTCCTGACGACCTCCCTCGCCTGCAGCCCCGGCGGCTTCATCAGAAGCCAACGCTCGGATACGACAGGCATCCCCATGCCCCCACTGTGCTGCCTTGACCACCATTTCCCAGGCAGCCGACCAAGCACCCTGCTCTTCAGAAGGCGACAACAGGGAAAAAGACCCGGTACGGCGCAGCAGAGCAACAGCCATACGGAAAGCCGCACCAGGATGCCCGTACTCGACCGCGACGCCGAACCACATCACTGCACGCTCATCATCGCCACGCCGCAATGCCGCAGTCCCGATCCGGTACGCGCTGTTCGCGTCCTGCCGTCCAGTCTCTTCCTCGCCGGCGACCACTCCGCTATCCCCGGCGTCAGCAACAGGCCAGTCACCAGCCGGCCTGTCCCAAAAATCGGAAGCAGTCTCTGCGGCCTGAACCAAAGCCGCGAACGCACCGGACCCCATAGCCCTCGTCATACGAGATCACCTCCCTGCTCCCGAAGAGACCGGACATACCGCTGCGCTGCCCGCATCCCACGGTGGCGATGTACCCCCACCGTGCTCGCCGAGATCCCCATCTCCTCGGCAATCTGCTGCGTGTCCGCCCCCCGACAGTCCCACCGCAAGACCTCACGCTGCTGGCCGGCCAACGACCCGATCGCCTCCGCGGCCGCACGCCGCCGCTCCTCCGCCTCCTCGGCACGGCAGACGGTCTCCTGCGGATCCTCCGCCAACTCCTCGACCAGCGGCCCCATCTCCCGCAGCGCCACGCTGTGCCGGACCTCTGCGTCCATCTCCTTCGTCGCCAACCGCCAGGCGGTCGTCCACACGTACGGCACCGGATCCTGGCCGATGTCGAAGGTCGCGCTCTTCAAGACACGCAGCCAGGCCTCCTTCACGATGTCCTCCGCCTCCGCCGCCTTCACCGTGAACCCCCGCCCCCGTAGCTTGGACCTCAGCCGGCCGACCAGCTCCTGGTGGTGCTCATCGAAGGCGGCGGACACCACCCGAAACCGTTCCTCATCCCGATGCGGGCCACCGCCCCCGGCACCACTCACAGCCCGCGCGCCCCCGGCCCTCCAGGAAGCCCCCGCCAGACAGCAACCCAGCCACCCCCCTCAACGGGAAGCCACACCACCGCCCCCGCCGGCAACCGCCCCACAAGCACCCCCAACTGTCTGACCGTCAGCTCTCCACCAGCACAGGAGTCCCCCCGACCACGCCCGCGCCGTAGGCGCCGCGCAACGGCATACAGCACCGGGGCTGCACCCAGGACCGCCGAGAGGTACTCGGCCACGTGCGTGAGGGTCATCACCAATCCTTGTCGCCAGGGGCGGCAGCGCATCCGCGCTCTCACCCCCTCATAGGCACCAGCCGCGCCCAGCTTTACACCCAGCCCACAAGATCTCCCCAACAGACCCACCCGCCAACGGACTTGACCAAGATCCCAGCCACCGTCCCACCACAGGTCTAGACCGCGCCCCACCCCACAACACGAACACACAAATTCGCCGCCAGGCGAATTCAACCCCCAAACAAGACACACAACAACAAACAACACGAACCCAAAAGAATTTGCCGCCAGGCAAATTCACAAAGAACACACCCACACCCCAGAACCCCGCCGCCAGAAAGATCAAAATCCCCTAGTAAAGGCTGCGCAGCAGCCGACAAAAAACACCGAAACGAATTCGCCGCCAGGCGAATTCAACGAAGAACACACTCCCCAATCAGAATTCGCCGTCAGGCGAATTCAGAACCCTTAGCAAAGGCCCGCGTAGCGGCCGACAATGACACGAACGAATTCGCCGTCAGGCGAATTCACGGGGGTGCGGAATTTCGTCAGAAATTCCGGAAAAGGGCCGTAGGCCCTTCCGCCCCC
>AZWL01000060.1 GCA_000514715.1 Streptomyces sp. CNH099
CCGCCGTTGTCGCTGTAGGAGGACTTGTGCCAACGGGGGGACGGGGATTCAGTCGTCACGGGACGCCTTTCGGAACTGATTGATCATGGCCGCGGAGTCCGCCTGGGAAGGCGCTTCGGCCTGCAACTGATGGTAAGCCGTCAGCAGCGGCACGACGCAGGAGTTGTCGCGTTCGAGATGCCCCTGCTGGGCGGACTCGGCGTACGACACCAGCCCGCGGTCCGGCATGGTCAGGATGTAGACCGGCAGGTTGAACGGGCGGCGCGCCCCCATGCTGAACGGGGCGACCTGAAGCATGGTGTTCGGCAGCTCCGCGAACTCCACCAGCCGGGCCAACTGGGCGTCCCAGACCGCGGGTTCGCCGATCGGGCGGCGCAGGCAGCTCTCGTCCAGCACGGCGACGACCAGCGGCGGATGTGTCCGTACGAGCGACTCCTGCCGCTTGGCCACCAGGGTCACGCGCTCGTGCGCCTGCTCGGGGCTGATCGCCCCTCGCCTGACGGCGCTGTCCGCCAGGATCGTCGCGTACTCCGGGGTCTGGAGCAGCCCGGGGACGACCCCGACCTCGTACAGCCGGATCTCGGCGGCATGCCGCTCATAGCCGACGAACTCCGGGAAGCCCTCCAGCAGACTGCCGTGCTTGATCTCGTGGTAAGCACGCTCGAAGGAGTCCGTCGTGCCTCGCAGGCCGAAGACCTCGTCAGCGCTACGCGAGAAGCGGAGAGTTGGAGACTTCCGCCCCACTTCGACCGCCGAGACGTGCACGCTGGAGTACCCCATGTGCTCACCGAGGTCGTCCTGGGTCCAGCGGCGCCTGTCACGCAGCCTGCGCAGACGTGCCCCGTAGGCCGCCTGGGGTGAGCTGTCGGGGTTCAACTCCTTGCGGTTCACGGGCCTTCACCGGCCTTTCGTTCATTTCTGACGCGGTTGAGCGGTTTTCAACGCCAGGGCACGCTGAACTCTCTTGGTAGCGGACTCGCTACAGAGAGGAGTCATCATGTCCGACAAGCGGACGGCAGTCCAGCAGACCGGTGACGCCGAGAGGGCGCTGAACGAACTGCGCGACGCGCTCGCGGAGGCCGGGGTGACCCTGCCGTCCCTGTGGCTGGACCTCGCGGCCTATGCCGGCCCGGGTGAGGTGCAGTTGATCGAGCTGGGCCGCTGCAACATCGACACCGCCCGCGCGCTGGCCGCCGCCCTCCGGGCCGGCAGGACCGCGGCGGCGACGCGGTGACCGGGCCCGGCGCGACGGGCTCCGCCCCGGCCGTCCCGGCCGGGGCAGGCGCGCCGCCCCTCGCGCGGCAGCGTCAGTTCGCCCGCGGGGCGGCCTCGGTGGCCCGGGCCCGCGACTTCGCCGCGAGCGTGCTCACCGGCACGCCCGGCGCCGTACGCGCCGCCGACGTCCGCCTCTGCGCCTCCGAACTCGCCGCGAACGCCGTCCGGCACGGACCGGCCGGCCGGGACTTCCTCGTACGCGTCCTCACCCGCGGGGGCACGGTGCGGCTGGAGGTCCACGACGCCGGTGAGAGCGCCCCGTGCGCGCGTACCCCCGCCGACACCGACGAGCACGGCCGCGGCCTGCTGGTCGTCGCGGCCCTCGCCGACGACTGGGGGGTGTCCGACCGCTCCGGCCCCGGCAAGGTGGTCTGGGCGTCCTTCTCTATCAGGCACCCGGCAGCGGCACGGTGAGCCCGCGCCCTCTCCCGTGGAGTCCGGCCCCGGAGCATGCCATATGGCAGTATGGTGTTGGTGTGGCTAGCAAGAAGGTGACGATCACCCTCGACGAATCCCTGGTCGCGGCCCTGGCTGCGGCCGCCGAGGAAGAGGGCATCCCGCTGTCCCGACTCGTCGCCGGAGCGGCCGAGCGGGAGCTGCGGCTGCGCGCAGGACGGGCCGTGGTCCAGGAGTGGCAGGCGGAACACGGAGGTTTCACCCCGGAAGAACTTGCCGCCGCCCGCGCCGAGATGGCCGAGGCCGACGCCGAGTACCTCGGCGCCCAGAGGGGATCGGCCGCGTGAACATCCCCTACCTGTACGACGCCGGTGCGCTGATCGCCATCGACAACGGTGAGCGCCGCATGTGGACCCGCCACCACCTGGCCCTGGAGGACGGTCGGGGCATTCACGTTCCCGCTGTCGTCGTGAGCCAGGCGTGGCGGGACTCCCGGCGCCAGGTCCGGCTCGGTGAGTTCCTCGCCGGATGCGCGGTCACACCCGTAGGCGCGGAGACCGCGAAGGCCGCGGGCATCCTCTGCGGCAGGGCGGGCACCGCCGACGTCGTCGACGCCACCGTCGTCGTGATGGCCGCCACCCTCGGTGCCGTCATCTGGACCTCCGACCCGGACGACATCCGCACCCTCACCGACGCCCAGGACGTCAAGCCCGCCCCCGTCATCCGGACCGTCTGACCGCCCGCCGATTCGCTCGCGTAGGCCGTTGGCCAGAGGTACGACTGACACCGGTTCTTCCAGTAATCTGCGGCCGTAGGTGTTCAGCACAGGAGGCGGCATGTCAGCAGATCCGCTCAACGCGCCGGGTGACGGGCTGCCCGAGTTCCTGAGCTGGGACGAGCTTCAGAGACTCCCCGACGACATCGCGGCCGAGATCGAGCTGTGGGACGGGAGGGTGATCTGGAATCGGCGCGGCCCCGTGGAGCACCAGCGCTTTGCCCGGCGGATGTGCAATGCCCTTGAAGTCGGCGCCCGGCAGGCCATGCGCGGTGACGGGCCTGACGGCGAGCAGCGCTGCTGGCAGGTCGAGGTGGAGACCAACGTGTTCTTCACCCCCGACAAGTCCAGCTTCCTCACCCCGGACTTCCTCATCCGCCGCTGCCTGCCCCGCGGCGCCGACACGTACGCGAGCGACGTCGTACTGGCGGGTGAGGTCCTGTCCGGCTCGGACACCCCCAAGCGCAGAGACTGGAAGACGGGCCGGTACGCCGACGGTGGCATCCCCTGGTACTGGGAGGTCGAACTCGACTCGCACGAGACCTGGGACATCACCGCGGTACGGGCGTACGAACTCGTGACGGTGCCGGACAACGGGCTTGCCGTGAAGCCGCTTCGCCCGGCTCAGTACATCCTCGTGGGGGAGTGGGAGCCGGCAGGTCTGGGGATCGACTTCCCCGAGCCCTTCAGCCTCGACATCTCCTGGGACGACCTCGCGTTCTGAACGGAGACGGGGTGCCCCTACCCCCCGCCGCCCGGCTGACGGCCGCGGAACGCCCTGCGGGCGTTGCCGCGCGGGGGGTGGTCCGCCAGGCGGGTGACCTCGCGGTCGCGGCCCGCCACCACCGGGCCCGCCGCGCCCGCCGCCTTCGCCGCGTACTGCGCCGCGTCCGCCAGCCGCAGCAGCCGGCGGCCCGTCGGCACCGGGCCGATCGGGTCGCCCGTCGACGCCGTCCCGCACGCGACGCCCCGGCCGGGCTCCAGGGCCGCCGCCTGCGCGCACAGCTCCGTCGCCGTCCGTACCACGTCGTCCGCGGGCGGGCCCACCGACAGCAGGCAGAACTCGTCGCCGCCCAGCCGGGCGGCCAACGTGTCCGGCAGGGCGGCCCCGTGCCGGGACAGCAGTGCGCCGAATCGTTCCAGCAGGCGGTCGCCGCCCGCGTGGCCGTACGCGTCGTTGACCTCCTTGAGGCCGTTGACGTCGCAGACGACCAGGCTGACCACCGTGCCCTCCGCCCGGTGCCGCTCCACCGCCTCCGCCAGCCGCAGGTCCAGCGCCCGGCGGTTGGCCAGCCCCGTCAGCGGGTCCGTGTACGCCAGGCGGCGCGCCTCCGCCAGCCGCTCCGTCTGCGTGATCCCCGCCGCGACCACCGCGCCCACCGCCGCCGCGAAGGCCGTGTCGTACGGCGTGAAGGCCGCCGCGCCGCGCGGGCGGGCGACGTACAGCTCGCCCCACGCCCGCCCGTCGACGAGGAGCGGCACCACCAGGCAGCTGCCCCGCCCCCGGCGCCGCAGCGCCTCGCCGTGCGGGCCGGGGGAGTCCGCGGTCGCCGTCCAGGGGCCGGCGGCGGCGGGGCCCGGGGGGTTGGGCAGCGGGGACGACTCGTCCGGCGGGAACTCCTCCTCGCCGGGCGCCCGCTCGCCGTCGTTCACGAGCACCCGCAGCCGCCCGCGCTCGGGCTCCCGGACGGACACCGCCGCGAAGGACCCGTTCAGCGCCTGCCGGGCGCCCGCCGCCGCGACACGTACGGTGTCGCGGAGCGTGGCCGCGTCCGCCAGCGCCAGGGCCAGCTCGACCACGGCGCGCAGCGCTTCGTCCGGGGGCCGGTCGTTGCCCGTCACGGATCCAGAGTAGGCAATCGATCACGTTTTAAGTGATTTAGATGGATTGGCCACTCGGGGTAAGGCGCTCGTTTGTGCCCTGTTGTGCCCGAGTGAGTCCCGTTGCGCCCTGCTACGCTCCGGGCCACTCGGGCCTGCGCTTCTCGTTGAACGCCGCCACGCCCTCCTTGCGGTCGGCGGACAGCGCCGTACGGTGCCACGCCGCGTCCTCGATCTCCAGCCCGGCCCGCAGCTCCCGCCCGAAGCCCAGCCGCAGCGCCCGCTTGGCGGCCCGTACGCCCACCGGCGAGTTGCCCGCGATCCGCCGCGCCAGCTCCAGCGCCGCCGTCCGCGCCTCGCCCGCCGGCACCAGCCGGTCGACCATGCCCAGCGCGTGCGCCTCGGCGGCCTCCACTCGGCGCGCGGTGAAGATCAGCTCCGCCGCGCGGGCGGAGCCGACCCGGCGCGGCAGCAACTGCGTCCCGCCGCCGCCGGGCACGACGCCGACCGACACCTCCGGCAGCCCGACGACCGCCGTCTCGTCGGCGACGATGACGTCGCAGGACAGCGCCAGCTCGTACCCCCCGCCGAGCGCGAAGCCGTGCACCGCCGCGACGACCGGCATCGGCAGCTCCAGCACCCCCGTGTACGCGGCGCGGGACGTGGGCCGGTGGCGGTGCATGTCGGCGTCTGTGAAGTCGTTGCGCTCCTTGAGGTCCGCGCCGACGCAGAAGGCCCGCTCGTGGCTGGAGGTGAGGACCACGGCCCGTACGGAGGCGTCCGCGGCCAGGCGCGCGGTGGTCTCCGTGAGCGTGCGGGCCAGCTCGGTGGAGACGGCGTTCATCGCCTCCGGCCGGTCGAGGACCAGCTCGGCGACGTGCTCGTGCGTGCGGACGGCGATGCCCTCGCCCATGCGTATCGGCCTCCGGCGGATCGAGGTGTTAACGGCCGCTAACGTAGTGCGTGGAGCGGCGTCGCGCCAGGGTCGGCCACGTGCGTCTTCCGCGCGGACGGCCGCCGTGCGCGGGGTCCGTCGCGCGGTCCGCCGCCCCGTCGGTCGTCCGATCCGTCGCCGGGCCCGTCGCCGGGCCCGCGCAGCGCTCGTGACAGCTCCGGATTCACTTCGTAAGGTTCCTGAATATGAATATGCACTCCCGTCCCGCCCCGGTCGTCCCGGTCGTCCTCGGGACCGCCGGCACCACCGCGGACGACGTCCTCGCCGTCGCCCGCCGCGGCGCCCCCGTCGAGCTGTCCGCCCGGGCCCTCGACGCGCTCGCCGCCGCCCGCCGCGTCGTCGACGACCTCGCGGCCAAGCCCGAGCCCGTGTACGGCGTCTCCACCGGCTTCGGCGCCCTCGCCGTCCGGCACATCAGCCCCGGGCTGCGCGTACAGCTCCAGCGCAACATCGTCCGCTCGCACGCGGCCGGCATGGGCCCGCGGGTGGAGCGGGAGGTCGTGCGCGCGCTGATGTTCCTGCGGCTGAAGACGCTGGCCTCCGGCCACACCGGCGTCCGGCCCGAGGTGGCCCGGGCCATGGCCGGGATGCTCAACGCCGGCATCACGCCCGTCGTGCACGAGTACGGCTCCCTCGGCTGCTCCGGCGACCTCGCCCCGCTCTCGCACTGCGCGCTGGCGCTCATGGGTGAGGGCGACGCCGAGGGCCCCGACGGCGCCGTGCACCCGGCCGCAGAACTGCTCGCCGCGCACGGCCTGGCGCCCGTCACGCTGCGCGAGAAGGAGGGCCTGGCGCTGCTCAACGGCACCGACGGGATGCTCGGCATGCTGCTCATGGCCTGCGCCGACCTCGCCGCGCTGCTCACCGCCGCCGACGTCACCGCCGCGCTGACGCTGGAGGCCCTGCTCGGCACCGACCGGGTGCTCGCGCCCGAACTGCACGCCGTCCGCCCGCACCCCGGACAGGCCGCCAGCGCCGCCAACATGCTGAAGGTGCTCGACGGCTCCGAGCTGACCGGCCACCACCAGACCGGCCACGACGGCGTGCCCGCCGCGCCCCGGGTGCAGGACGCGTACTCCGTACGCTGCGCGCCGCAGGTCGCCGGCGCCGGCCGGGACACCCTCGCGCACGCCCGCACCGTCGCCGAACGCGAACTGGCCGCCGCCGTCGACAACCCCGTCGTCCTGCCCGACTCGCGCATCGAGTCCAACGGCAACTTCCACGGCGCCCCCGTCGCATACGTCCTGGACTTCCTCGCCGTCGCCGCCGCCGACCTCGGCTCCATCGCCGAGCGCCGCACCGACCGGCTGCTGGACAAGAACCGCAGCCACGGCCTGCCCGCCTTCCTGGCCGCCGACCCCGGCGTGGACTCGGGCCTGATGATCGCCCAGTACACCCAGGCCGCGCTCGTCGGCGAGCTGAAGCGGCTGGCCGTGCCGGCGTCGGCAGACTCCATCCCGTCGTCGGCGATGCAGGAGGACCACGTCTCGATGGGCTGGTCCGCCGCGCGCAAGCTGCGCACCGCCGTCGACCACCTGACGAAGGTGCTGGCCGTCGAGATGTACGCCGCCACCCGCGCCGTCGAACTGCGCGCCGGGCTCACGCCCGCGCCCGCCACCCGCGCCGTGCTGCGCGCCGTGCGCGACGCGGGGGTGGCCGGGCCGGGGGACGACCGGTTCCTGTCGCCCGACCTGGCCGCCGCGGAGGGCTTCGTGCGCTCCGGCCGGCTGGTCGCGGCGGTGGAATCCGTCACAGGGCCTCTGTTGTGATCTGTCGCGATCTGATCGAAACGGCGCTGACCTGCGCCGATTGTTCTCGCCGCGGCCCGGAGCGGGGCGGGGCGCCCGACCGCTGGTCAGGGGTGTGGGTGGCGTGTGCCACAGTGGGTAGCAGGACGGAACGGACTACTGGGGAGCGGGCGTCTAACTCCGTGAGGTAGGGCAATCGTGCCCTTCGCGGTGAAGGGGAGCAACGACGTGAGGGTGTACGGCAAGGGGCGGCGCGGGGTGGCGCTGTCCGCGCTGGCGATGAGCGCGGTGCTGGGGCTGACCGCGTGCAGCGGCGACAGCAAGGCGGACGACTCCGGGGACCGGAAGGACCAGGCCGCCGAGAAGGCGGCCGACCGGGAGAAGGACGTACCGGACGCCCGAATATCCATAGCACCGAAGGACGGTGCCGAGAACGTCGGGATCAACTCCGACACGAAGGTCACGGTCAAGAGCGGGAAGCTCACCGAGGTCACCCTGACCGCGGTCGGCGGCTCGGCGGAGACCGCCGGGACCATCGCCGACGACGGCAGGTCCTGGACGCCGGACGTGGCGCTGGAGCGCGGCACGGAGTACCGGATCACGGCCAAGGCCAAGGACGCCGACGGGCAGGTGTCCACGTCGAACACCCACTTCACCACCGTCTCCGCCGAGAACAGCGTCATCGGCTACTTCACCCCGGAGGACGGCAGCACCGTCGGCGTCGGCATGCCGGTCTCGCTCAACTTCGACAAGCCGGTCGAGGACAAGGCGGCCGTCGAGTCGAAGATCGACGTCGAGACCAGCAGCGGCCAGGACGTCGTCGGCCACTGGTTCAACGACACCCGGCTCGACTTCCGCCCCGAGGACTACTGGCAGGCGGGCTCCACCGTCACGATGGACATGAACCTCGACGGCGTCGAGGCGTCGCCCGGCGTCTACGGCGTGCAGGACCGCGAGATGAGCTTCACCGTGGGCCGCTCGCAGGTCAGCACGGTCGACGTCAAGGCCAAGACGATGATCGTCGAGCGCGACGGCAAGATGATCAAGACCGTCCCGATCTCCGCGGGAGCGCCGGACACGCCGACGTACAACGGCAAGATGGTGATCTCCGAGAAGCACAAGGAGACCCGGATGGACGGCTCGACGGTCGACTTCGTCGACGAGAACGGCGAGAGCGAGTACGACATCCCGGACGTGCCGCACGCCATGCGGCTCTCCACCTCCGGCACGTTCATCCACGGCAACTACTGGGGCGGCCAGGGCGTCTTCGGCAGCGCCAACACCAGCCACGGCTGCGTCGGCCTGTTCGACAAGCAGGGCGCGGACGACCCGGGCACCGACGGCGCCTGGTTCTACGACCAGTCGCTCCTCGGCGACGTCGTGATCGTCAAGAACTCGCCCGACGAGACCATCGCCCCGGACAACGGCCTCAACGGCTGGAACATGGACTGGGCCGCCTGGCAGGCGGGCAGCGCGCTCTGACCCGGCGCGCGCCGCGCACCGGCGCACCGCGGCACCGGCGCACCTGAAGGGCCGGGACCTGGACCGTACGGCGTACGTACGGCCGGTCCCGGCCCTTTCTCATGGCGCTCTCACCGTCGCCTCAGCCTTTCCCCAACCTGGCGCCATAACTTCGCCGCATGTTCCTCACCTACCTGCGGCGCGAGTTGCGCCGGCGCAGAAAGGCCGCTCTCGTCGTCGCCCTGGGGCTCGCCCTCGGCATCGGCCTCGTCATCACCGTCTCGTCCGTGGCCGCCGGCATGCGCGACGCCCAGGACGAAGTCCTGCACTCCCTCTACGGCGTGGGCACCGACCTCACCGTCAGCAAGGAGGCCGACGAGAGCGACGGCGGCCCGCAGACCTTCCGCATCGGACCGGGCGAGGACGGCGAGGACTCCACCGAGACCGACGACCGGCTCATGCCGCTCGGCGGCTTCCAGCACCTCGACGCCTCGGCCGTCGACGACGTCGCCGCGCAGGACGGCGTCGACACCGCCGTGGGCGCGCTGGCGCTCAACGACATCGAGTTCAAGGGCGACTTCCGGCAGGGCAGGATCGCGGGCGGCGCCGGCGGGCAGGCCGCCCCCGGCCAGGGCGGCCCCGGCGGCGGCGCGGGCGACGGCGAAGGCGGCCCGCGGATCGAGGGCGGCGGCGCCGACATCGACGTCGACTCCTTCACCGTCACCGGCGTCGACGTCACCCGGCAGGACGTCGGCCCGCTGTCCTCGTCGAGGATCAGCGACGGCGCGACCTTCGGCAAGAACGACACCGACGCCCTCAAGGCCGTCGTCGACAGCGCCTACGCCAAGGACGAGGGGCTGAAGACCGGCGACAAGATCACCATCAAGGGCAAGAAGTTCGAGGTCGTCGGCATCGCCACCGCCGACACCGGGGCCGCCACCGCCAACGTCTACATCCCGCTGCAGCGCGCCCAGCAGCTGTCCGACGCCGACCTGGAGGACAAGGTCTCCACCATCTACGTCAAGGCCGACAGCTCCGAGGACATCCCCGCGGTCAAGGACGCCATCGACGAGAACGTGGCCGGCGCCAGCGTCACCTCCGCCTCCGACCTCGCCGAGCAGGTCTCCGGCAACCTCTCCACCGCCTCCAACCTCGCCACCAACATCGGCAGGTGGCTCTCCGTCGTCGTGCTGGTCGCCGCCTTCCTGCTCGCCGGGCTGCTCACGATGTCCGCCGTCGGCCGGCGGGTGCGGGAGTTCGGCACGCTGAAGGCGCTCGGCTGGCGCAGCGGGCGCGTCGTCCGGCAGGTGATGGGCGAGGCGTTCGTCAACGGGATCCTCGGCGGCGTGCTCGGCATCGCGCTCGGGATCGCCGGGGCGTACGTCGTCACCGCCGTCGCCCCGACGCTCGACGCCTCGGTGGGCCCCGCCTCCGACGCGCCCGAAGGCGCCGTGCTGCGGGGGCCGCAGAAGATGCTGGACGAGGCCACCACCAGCGTGGAGGTCGCGCTGCAGGCGCCCGTCACGCTGTCCGTGATCGCGCTGGCCGTCGCGCTCGCGGCCGCGGGCGGGCTGATCGCCGGCTGCTTCGGCGGCTGGCGGGCGGCGCGGCTGCGACCGGCGGACGCGCTGCGGCGCGTCGAGTAGCGCCCCTCCGGGCGGCCCGGGACCCGGGCCCCCGGAACCCCGGGAACTCCCGGCCCCGGCCCTCGCCCCCCGCTTCTCCCTCCGACCACCCCACCCTCGCGGCACCCAGGAGTTGACCACGATGTACCAGCTCACCGGCGTCACCAAGCGCTACCAGCGCGGCAAGGAGGCCATCGACGCCCTCGCCGGCGTCGACCTCACCATCGCCGACGGCGACCAGCTCGTCGTCCGCGGCCCCACCGGCGGCGGCAAGTCGACGCTGCTGCAGCTGCTCGGCGGCCTCGACCGGGCGACCTCCGGCACGGTCAGCCTCGACGGCACCGACCTCGGCGGCCTGAGCGAGGCCGCGCTGACCCGGGTACGGGCCGCGACCATCGGCTTCGTCTTCCAGAGCTTCAACCTCATCCCCACCCTCAGCGCCCAGGAGAACGTCGAGACCGCGCTCGCGCCGCTCGGCGTGAAGGCGGCCGAGCGCGCCCGGCGCGCCGCGGAGGCGCTGGAGTCGGTCGGCCTCGCCGAGCGGCTCACGCACCTGCCCGGCGAGCTGTCCGGCGGCCAGCAGCAGCGGGTGGCCATCGCGCGGGCGCTGGTCAAGCAGCCGAAGGTGCTGCTCGCCGACGAGCCCACCGGCAACCTCGACGAGGACACCCGGGACGACATCGTGGGGCTGCTGGAGGGGCTGTGGAAGGAGCTGGGGCTGACCTACGTGCTGGTCACGCACGACAGCTCGATCGCCAAGCGGGCACCGCGGCTTGCGGTGATCAGGAAGGGCCGGCTGAAGGTCACGGAGCGGGAGGCGGCGTAGCGGGAGGCGGCGGTACCGGGCCCGGGACGGCGGGCCAGGGGAGCGACGGGGGACACGGGGGAGTCGGGGGGAGGGGCGCGTACGGGTGCGGACAGGCCCGTACGCGTCTCTCAACGCCGGTCGCATCGACCCGCCGTACGGAACGGAAGGCCCGTCAGCGGCGGCGCGGCGAGGCCAGCAGGTACATTCCGCCGTCGCGCTCCGGGTGTTCGGAGACCTGCCAGCCCGCGGCCTCCAGCGCCCCCGCGCCGCGTACCAGCTCCATCAGCGCCGGCCCGGGCCGCCAGTCGACCCGTACCGCCTCCGGCTGGTGCTCGGCCGCGGTGACGACGTAGCCGGCGGTCCCGGGGGTGGCCGGCGGCGCACCGGCGGCCTCCAGCGCCAGTCCGGCGGCGGGCGCCAGGTGCGTGCGCTCCCAGGCGCACGGCACGTCCGTGGCGCCGTCGGGGTTGGTGACCCGGCGCAGCTCCGCGAGGCCCTCCCAGGCGCTGCGCACCTCGCGTGCGCGCGCGGCGGGGTCGGGCGGCGCGGGCTCGCCGCCGGTACGGGCCGCGAACACCCCCGCCTCCGCGGGCCCTGTACCGCTGCCGGCCGCGTCCCCGGCGCCCCCGGCCGCGGTCGTTTCGGCGGCGGCCGCCTCGGCCGCGAGCAGCCGGTCGCGCAGCTCGCGCCCGGCCGGGGTGAGGTAGTGCCGGTGCGGCGGGCGCGGATGCCGTACCGCGAAACCGCCGTCCACGAGCCCTTCCAGCACGCGCTCGCTCGCGCGCACCAGCCCGGTCGCGGCGTCGGCCTCCGCCACGGCCCGGCGCCGGGCGGGCGTCAACTTGGCGGTGCTCATGGGACCACGGTACGCAGTCGCCGCCCGCCCCTCCGGCGCGTACCGCCCCGGCCGCCGCCTGCGGCGGGGCCGCTGACGCCCCCGGAAGGCACGCCTGGCGGCCGTTACTCCCCCGGGAGTAAGAAAGTTGACTCCTCTGGACGGACGACCCGCGGGCGCGTTTCCAGGCAGGCTGTGTGGTGAAGCGACGAGGAGGCCGCCCACCATGCGCATCAGCATCAACGTCACCGACTTCTCCTGGCCCGGCGGCCCCACCGCCGTCGCGCCCGCGCTGGCCGCCGTCGTCGGCGCGGCGGACACGGCGGGCGTGGACACCGTCTGGGTCGGTGACCACCTGATGCAGGCCGACCCCACGTGCACCCCGGACGAGCCGGTGCTGGAGGCGTACACCACCCTCGGCTACCTGGCCGCGCGCACCGAGCACGTCCGCATCGGCACCATGGTCACCGGCGTCACCTACCGCCCGCCCGCCCTGCTCGTCAAGGCCGTCACCACCCTCGACGTGCTCTCCGGCGGCCGCGCCTGGCTCGGCTTCGGCGCCGCCTACCGCGAGGACGAGGCGTACGCCATGGGGCTGTCCCTGCCGCCCGCCGTCGAGCGCGTCGAGCGGCTGGAGGAGACGCTGCGGCTGGCGCAGCAGATGTGGGCGGGGGACACCGGCTCGTTCGACGGGCGGCACTTCACGCTGGACTACCCCGTGTGCAGCCCGCAGCCGGTGCAGCGGCCCCGCCCGGCGGTGCTCGTCGGCGGCGTGGGCGACGGGCCCATGCTGCGGCTGGCGGCGCAGTACGCGGACGCGTGCAACTTCTTCGACGTACCCGACGGCGGCCTGACGCTCCGCCGCGAGCTGGACGTGCTCGCGGACCACTGCGCGGCGGCCGGGCGGCCGTACTGGGAGGTGGAGAAGACGGTCACCGCCCGGATGGAGCTGACCGAGCCGGCCGAGTCGGTGGCGGAGCGGTGCGAGTCGTTCGCGGAGTACGGGATCGAGCACGTGGTGTTCGCCGCGGACGGGCCGTGGACCCCGGAGGCGGTCGAGGCGGTCGGCGAGGCCGTGCCGGTGGTGGCGCAGATCCGGCCGAACAGCGAGGTGGGCGTCTGGTGAGGGGCGCCCGCCGGGCCCGGCGGGCCCGCGTCGCGGTCACACGCGCCGGAGGGTGAGCAGCGTCCCGGGGACCACCGGCGCGGGCGCCCGCGGCGCCGCGGCGACCCGGCGCTCCAACTCGGCGAAGCCGGCGTCGACGTCGGCCTCCCGCATGTGCTCGAAGACGGAGAACGCGCGCGTACGCAGCCGGGCCAGCGCCTCCGCCCACGTGCCCGGGGCGGGCAGCTCGACCTCCGCCACCGACGCCAGCTCCCACCCCGCCGCCTCGAACGTGGCGCGCACCGCCGACAGCGGCTCGTAGAGCGCGCCGAGGATCTCCCGGCCCCGCGGGAAGGCGTCGAGTACCACAGGGCGGGCAGCCGGTCGGTGAGTTCGGTGCGCAGCAGCAGGGTGCCGCCGGGGCGGAGCACCCGGTGCAACTCGCGGGCGCCGGCGGGCTTGTCCCGTACGTGGTGCCAGACGAGGAAGCTCAGGCCGAAGTCGACCGCCCCGTCCGGCAGCGGCAGCGCCTCCGCCCGCCCGGGGACGTACGCGACCCGCGGATGCGCCGCGTGCGCGACCGCCTGCTCGCGCATCCGCCGCGACGGCTCGACGCCGGTGACCGGGCCGCCGAACTCCGCGGCGAGCAGCGGCGCGAACCGCCCGGTGCCGGAGCCGAGGTCCAGCCCGCGCAGCGGGCGGGCGGCGGGGAGGCGGGCGGCGAAGGCGCGGGCCCAGGCGGCGCGTTGGGCGCCGGTGAGCGCGCGGCCCGCGGCGTAGCCGCGGTGCAGGCGGTCGTCGTAGTCCACGGGGCGCATGCCCGGTTCCTACCCCGCCGCGCCCCGCCCACCGCCGGCGCCGTCCCGCCCACCCGGGTCCCGATTCTGCGTACCGTGGACCCGTGCCAGCCTCCCGCCTCCGCCGCGTCGCCGTCCTCGTGCTCGAAGGCGCCAAACCGCTCGACGCCGGCATCCCCGCGCAGGTCTTCAGCACCCGCCGGAGCATGCCGTACGAGGTGCGCGTGTGCGGCGCCGCACCGGGGCTCGTGGCCGGCGGCGACGGCCTCTCGTACCACGTCGCACACGGCCTGTCCGCGCTCACCTGGGCCGACATCGTCTTCGTGCCCGGCTACCGCTTCCCCGACCGCGACGACCCGCCGCCCGCCGTCACCGCCGCGCTGACCGCCGCCCACCGCCGCGGCGCCCGCCTCGCCGCCATCTCCACCGGCGCCTTCGCCCTCGCCGCCACCGGCCTCCTCGACGGCCTCCGCGCCACCACCCACTGGCACTACACGCGGGCGCTCGCCGCGAAGCACCCGGAGGTGCGGGTCGACGAGAACGTGCTCTTCGTCGACGAGGGCAGCGTGCTGACCTCCGCCGGCGCCGCCTCCGGCATCGACCTGTGCCTGCACATCCTGCGCGGCGACCTCGGCGTGGCCGCGTCCAACCACGCCGCCCGGCGCCTGGTGGCGGCCCCGTACCGCAGCGGCGGCCAGGCGCAGTACGTGCCGCGCAGCGTGCCGGAGCCGCTCGGCGAGCGGTTCGCCGCGACCCGGGAGTGGGCGCTGCACCGGCTCGGCGAGCCGCTCACCCTGGAGGCGCTGGCCAGGCACGCGGGGGTGTCCCCGCGCACGTTCTCGCGGCGCTTCGTGGACGACACCGGGTACACGCCGATGCAGTGGGTCATGCGGGCCCGTGTCGACGTGGCGCGCGAGCTGCTGGAGCGCTCGGAGCAGAGCGTCGAGCAGATCGCCGACCACGTCGGCCTCGGCACCGGCGCGAACCTGCGGCTGCACTTCCAGCGGATCCTGGGCACCACGCCGAGCGAGTACCGGCGCACCTTCGCGAGAGGCGAGTAGGCGGCCGGAGCGGCTGGCGAGATCCTTGCGGAGTGTGGCATGCGCGCCGCTGTCACAGCCCCGTGAGACGGGCGAACCTGCTGGTGAGTAACACCGTCGAAACCCGGAAGGCAGGACGTCCATGACCCGCATCGCCATCAACGGATTCGGCCGCATCGGCCGCAACGTGCTGCGCGCACTGCTGGAGCGCGACAGCACCCTCGACGTCGTCGCCGTCAACGACCTCGCCGACCCCGCCACGCTCGCGCGGCTCCTGTCCTACGACACCACCGCCGGCCGCCTGGGCCGCCCCGTCACCGTCGACGGCGACACGCTCGTCGTCGACGGCCGCCGCATCAAGGTGCTCGCGGAGCGGGAGCCGGCGAAGCTGCCGTGGACCGAACTCGGGGTGGACCTCGCGCTCGAAGCCACCGGCCGCTTCACCGCCGCCGACGCCGCCCGCGCGCACCTCGACGCGGGCGCGCGCAAGGTCCTCGTCGGCGCCCCCTCCGCCGGCGCGGACGTGACCCTCGCGCCCGGCGTCAACACCGAGGCGTACGACCCTCGGGCGCACTCCGTCGTCTCGAACGCCTCCTGCACCACCAACGCGCTCGCCCCGCTGGCCGCCGTCCTGGACGAACTCGCCGGCATCGAGCACGGCTTCATGACCACGGTGCACGCCTACACCCAGGAGCAGAACCTCCAGGACGGCCCCCACCGCGACGCCCGCCGCGCCCGCGCCGCCGCCGTCAACATCGCCCCCACCACGACGGGCGCGGCCAAGGCCATCGGCCTCGTGCTCCCCGGCCTGGACGGCAAGCTCTCCGGCGACTCCATCCGCGTCCCGGTCCCGGTCGGCTCCCTGGTCGAACTCAACACCACCGTCACCCGCGACGTGACCCGCGACGACGTCCTCGCCGCCTACCGCACCGCCGCCGAAGGCCGCCTCGCCGGCATCCTCGAATACACCGAAGACCCCCTCGTCTCCTCCGACATCACCGGCAACCCGGCCTCGGCCGTCTTCGACTCGGCCCTCACCCGCGTCGACGGCCGCCACGTCAAGGTGGTCGCCTGGTACGACAACGAGTGGGGCTTCTCCCACCGCGTCATCGACACCCTCGAACTCCTCGCCACCGGCTGATACGCCGGATTTCGGCTACAGGTCGTCGAGCGGGGGCACGATGCGGACGATGACGATCAGCGGGTCCCGCGGCGCCACGAGGAAGCAGAACCAGCCGCCGGCGGCGTCCATGTGGCGCAGACCGCCCGGCCGGGGCCCGGTGCCGAGTTCGCTGACGTCGACACCTGTGCTGGCCAGGTCGACGAGTTGGCCGACCAAGCGTTCCACTTCGGCCACAACGTGTTCGGGGATGCCGCCTGCGACATGGGCCTGATCGGGGTCGTACTCCCAGCGCCAGTCTGTGCTCACCGGATCGGGATGCCAAGGGCCGCGTGGGCGTCGTCCAGCATCTTGCCGATCTCGGATGCGGCCTGGCGGACCTGCCCGGCGTCGCTCGACTCGGCCACGTCCTCCCAGTGGCGCAACTGCCGTGCCAGGTCGGGCTGACGCTGGATGTAGACGTACACGGACCACTGCGCGACGAACCGGCGCAGCGGCCCCAGCTCGGAGCCCTGCCGCGACTGGTCGGCCGCTTGGTCCAGCTCGCGGGCGAAGGCCGGCAGGGCGGCGGGAGCGATCTGGCTGACGGCCTGTCGCAAGGCCGTGACCGTCGGTGGCGGCTGGGGGATGAGCGGCTGCCCGGCGGCGGAGGTGGTCATTGTTGCTCCCATGGGCGCGATTCTGATCCCTCGCGGCAGCGTACCGGGCGCATGTCCGTTCCCGCCGCTCGAACGAGTGAGGGAGAAGCGCTTCAGCTCTCCGCCGAGGCGATGCCCACCGGGCACGCCACCCCGGTCCCTACGAGGGTGTACCAAAGTATCCCATGAGGAGAAGAGCAGCGATCTACTGCCGGATCAGCCAGGACCGGGGCGGCGCCGGCCTTGGAGTCGCCCGCCAGGAAGAGGACTGCCGGGCCTTGTGCGCCCGCGCGGGCTGGGACGTCGTATCGGTACATACCGACAACGACATTAGCGCCTACTCGGGGGCACCCCGCCCCGCCTGGCAGGAACTGTTAGCCGAGGTCCGCCGGGGCGAGATAGACGCTATAGCCGTCTGGCACGTGGACCGGATGACCCGCAACCCCCGCGAGCTGGAAGACGTGATCGATCTGGCCGACCGCCACGGCATCGAGCTGGCCACCGTCAGCGGTGAGATCGACCTTGCCACCCCGACCGGCCGCATGGTGGCCCGCATGCTCGGCGCCGCCGCCCGCCACGAGGCCGAGCACAAGGCGGAGCGCCAGCAGCGGCAGCGCCGCCAGGCCGCCGAAGCCGGGCGGATCTCCGGGGGAGGGGGCCGCCCCTTCGGCTACGAGGACGACCGGATCACGATCCGGGAGAGCGAAGCCGAGTTGCTCCGCGAAGGTGTACGGCGCGTACTCGCGAGCGAGAGCCTGGCGAGCATCTGCCGGGACTGGCATGCCCGTGGCGTCGTCAGCCCGGCGGGCAAGCCGTGGAAGCCGAGCGGACTCCGCCGGTTGTTGGCCGCAGCCCGGATCAGCGGTCGGCGCGAACACATGCCGCGCCACTCCTGGGAACACACCCGCCCGTTACTCGGAGAGATCGTTGCCGATGCGGTATGGCCGGGCATAATCAGCCACGAGGACTCGGACCGGGTGCGCAAGATTCTCACGGATCCGGCGCGTAAGAGGGACGTCGAAGGCTCCACGAGGCGGAGTTACCTGCTCTCCGGCATCCTGCGATGCGGCAAACCGAAGCCGGACGGCCACCCCTGCGGCTGGGGAATGATAGGCCGCCCCAGGAGCGGCGTACCGCGCTACGTCTGCCCGAACACTCCGGGCACCGATTCCTGCGCGGGTACGGCTGTCAACGCGGAGCGCGCGGACAACCACGTGCGGGACATGGTGCTGGCCGCTTTGGAGTCGCCCGCTTTCATCGAGCGCCTACGAGACCATGACGAGCCGGGCAGCGACCTCTACGAGGAAGTCAGGACTGATGAGCAAGAACTCGAAGAGCTGGCCCGAGACATGGGCGAGCGACGCATCAGCCGGAAAGAGTGGATGATCGCTCGCCAGCCGATTGAAGAACGATTGGAACGCAACCGCGCTCGACTTGCGAAGGTGTCCCGCACCGGGATCCTGAATGGATTCGTGGGCACCTTCGAGGACATGCAGGAGCGATGGAAGAAGCTGAACCAGTCCCAGCGCCGTGCCATCATCACTGCGTGCGTGCGGTCGATTGAGGTGCGCCCTGCGAACCCCCGGAAGCGTTGGGACCCCGACCGTTTCGTCTTCGACTGGTTCGCCTGACGGAGCAGCGGGAGACCGGCTGATCAGATTCAACGAGCCCGAAGACCCTTGCCACGCGATCGATGACCGCCACGTCTTCAATCACCGGGGGGAGGCCCTGACGGGCCCGGGACTCAGCCACCCGTCGCTTCAGCTCATCCGGTATCAAGGACACCCCCGGACAGCTCGGGCGGGGACTCCCGGGCAGCCGCGCGATTTGCTGCCGCGTCTTCGGCGATGCCTGCTGCGATCAGGGCCGCGCCGGGCGTGTGGCCGGAGTCGGCGTAGCGCCATTGGACGTCGGTCACCGTGTCTGCGGCGTGGGCTTGGTCGCCGGTGCCGTTGCCGCGCTCGTACCGGGCCCGTTCGGTGCGCAAGGCCGCGTAGGTTGTCGAGTACGTACGCGACTTGGTGAGGATGTGGCCGCGGTAGCCGAGGGTGTGGGCCCAGGCGCGTAGGCGCAGCTCTGCGTATTCGGGCAGGCCGCCGAGGCGCCAGCAGGTGTGCATGAGGGTGCGGGCGTGCTTGCTGACGCGGGCCGTGTCGATGTCGTGCCGGGTGGTGAGCCGGTGGTCGGTGCCGGCGCCGGTGTCGTTGGCTCCTTTGGTGACGTATTTGGCGACGTAGGCGGCTACGGCGTCGTCGGGCGGTCCGTCGAGGTCCGCGCGCAGTGGCCGGGTGTCCACCTGGGTGCCCCAGCGCAGGGTCAGCTCACCCACAGCGGGGCTGTACGGAGTACTGACCGTGATTCGCTGTGCCGCCGTACACACGGCCTCGATGAGTCGTTCTGTGCTGCCCCAGGGCGGGGGTTCGTCGTCGGGTCCGGTGGGGCCGTCGAGGCGTACGACGGCGTGGACGTGGACGGCGGCGCGTCGCTGGTACTCGGCTACCCGGGCGAAGGAGAGGCGTGCGTGCTCCGGGAACCGGGTCTCTGTGAGTCCGGCGGTGGTGGCGAGGTGGCGCCGGGTTCCGCGGACGAAGCGGTCCCAGAGCTTGCCCGCGTGTGCGTGCCAGAGGACGTGTGCGGTGTAGTCGTAGCAGTCGGCGCACAGCGGTTGGCCGATGACGGGTTCGGCCGGGTCGTGGACGGCGCCGCAGCCGAGGGGGCGGCCGTGTTCGCACTTGCCGCGCCCGCGGCCGCGGCAGTGTTCGCCGGCGCGGTGGACGGCGCCGAAGGACGGGGCGGTGAGGGTGAGGAAGAGCCGGGGGCGGTTGCGGACGGCCGCGGTGGTGTTCTTGCCGCCGAGGAGGCCGGCGCGGACGAGGTGGTAGGTGTCGCCGGCGTGGAGGCGGGAGCAGGGCAGGCAGACGGTGGCGCGGCGGTTGCGGCAGCGGATGAGGAGGCGTTCGCCGGGTTCGTTTCGGGTGTCGTAGTGGTGCAGGATCTCGCCGGTCGCCGTGTCGATCGTGGTGGTGGTGCCGGTGAGGTGGATGGGGTGGGCGCAGCCGCCGGTGGCGGTGACTTGTTGGAGCCAGCGGGGGAACTGGGGGTCTTGGGCGAGGCGTATTGCGTCGCGGTCTGCGTCGGAGAGCTGACGCAGGCGGGCCGCCCGGTCGAGGACGGCGCGCCTGTCAGCCGGAATGGTCTCGGGTGTGATGGTGGTGACCTTCCGGGGTGGGCCGCAGTAGCGGCCGAACGGACGGGGGATGGCGCGCAGTCGTCCATGTCGTTGCTCCCTTTTCGTTGATCGATTGGCTGGGCGGGTTCAGCGGATGGTTCCGGCGCCCCGGCAGACACGGCAGCGCCGCCGTCGTCCGGTCCAGGTGGTGCGGGCGCCTTCTCCTTTGCAGTAGGGGCACCTGACACGGGGCATGGGCATGGGGGTGGCCCTCCTAGAAGTGAGCGAAGCCGGTGGTGATCCAGGTCATGAAGCCGTCGACGGTGTGGATCACGGGGGTCTGTCCGAGGTAGATGCCGAACAGGGCGATGCAGGTCGCTTCCCAGGCGCGTACGTCCCGGGAGCGGACGAGGAGGAAGGTGATGATCCCGAAGAG
>AZWL01000061.1 GCA_000514715.1 Streptomyces sp. CNH099
ATCCGGCCGAATACATGGCCGCCCTGCTGACGTCCGTGCGCGACGACAAGGACAAGTCCGCGGTCTACCTCAACGAGTGCCGCAAGATGGGCATCAAGGTCCTCCCCCCGGACGTCAACGAGTCCGACGCCAACTTCACCCCCCGCGGTGATGACACGATCGTGTTCGGTCTGACCGCCGTGCGCAACGTCGGGCAGAACGTCGTGGACTCCATCGTGCGCAGCCGCAGGGCGAAGGGGCGCTACTCGTCCTTTCCCGACTTCCTCGACAAGGTCGACGCCGTCGTCTGCAACAAGCGCACCGTCGAGTCGCTCATCAAGGCCGGCGCGTTCGACGCCCTCGGCCACACCCGCAAGGGCCTCACCGCGCACTACGAGCCGATGATCGACAACGTCGTGTCGGTCAAGCGGAAGGAGGCGGAGGGGCAGTTCGACCTCTTCGGCGGGATGGGGGACGAGGCGGCGGCGGACGAACCGGGCTTCGGGCTGGACGTGCAGTTCACGGACGAGGAGTGGGACAAGTCCTACCTGCTGGCCCAGGAGCGGGAGATGCTCGGCCTGTACGTCTCCGACCATCCGCTGTTCGGCATCGAGCACGTCCTGGGCGACAAGGCGGACGCCGCCATCGCCGCGCTCAACGGCGGCGAGCACGCCGACGGCGCGATCGTCACCATCGGCGGGATCATCTCCGGGCTGCAGCGGAAGATGACCAAGCAGGGCAATGCCTGGGCGATCGCCACGGTGGAGGACCTCGGCGGCTCCATCGACTGCATGTTCTTCCCCGCCACCTACCAGCTGGTCTCGACCCAACTCGTCGAGGACGCCATCGTCTTCGTCAAGGGCCGCCTCGACAAGCGCGAGGACGTCCCCCGCCTGGTCGCCATGGAACTCGCCGTCCCCGACCTCTCCGAGGTGTCCGCCAACGCGCCGGTGACCATCACGATCCCGACCGTGAAGGTCACCCCGCCGCTGGTGGAGAAGCTGGGCGAGGTGCTGTCGCAGCACCGCGGCGGCACGGAGGTGCGCGTGAAGCTCCAGGGCTCCCGCACCACCACCGTGCTCCGCCTCGACCGGCACCGGGTGACGTCGGACCCGGCGCTCTTCGGTGATCTGAAGGCCCTGCTCGGGCCGTCCTGTCTGGCCGGCTGACGGGCGCGCCGCCGGCCCGGGGGCACCCGGGCCGGCGGGTCCGGCAGCGGGTGCGGGCGCGCTCCGCGCGGGGGCGCGCCCACCGGCCGCGCTCAGTTGTGCCCGAAGCGCTTCTCCCGGTGCTTCTGGGTCTTGCGGCCGCCGGAGCCGGGGTTCACGGCCTCGCTGACCTGGTCGGGCGGCGGCCCGCCGGCGGGCGCGTCGGTCTCCTCGCCGCGTTCCTCCCGCGGGACGGCGGCGCGTTCGTTCCGGCGGTTCCTGTGCTTACGGCTCATGGCGGCTCACCGCTCCCCGGCCCGGGGGCGCCGCTCGAAGCCGTCCCCGGGCGCGTCGGCCCGGGCGCCGTCTCCGGGCGGGATCTCGTCGAAGGACTGCCGCCGGCCGCGGTTCGGTATCCCGGCCGGCGACCCGGCGTACTTGTCCCGGTGGGAGTGCTGTTGCTGCTTTTTCTCGCGGTTCTTGCGCTTACCCATCACTGATCCTTTGCAGGCGCGGTCCCCCGCGGAGATCACCCTCGCACGCCCCGAGATACCTCGCATGTCGGATAATTACCCTGAGTAGTACGCGCTGTTCACGGCCGGGCACCGGTGTCCGCCACGCCGATGATCGATGCCCTGCTGTTAACCACCCCTCAGTGGGGCAGACTCGAAGGCAACCCGACATGAACTCCGCGGCACGGGCCCGGAACCGGCTGAGAAGAGGGTGAATCGTGGACCGCTGCGTCGTCCTGGTGGACGCCGGCTACCTGCTGGGCGCCGCCGCGAGCCTGCTTGCCGGAGAACCCGCCCGCTCCCGGATCACCGTCGACCACCCCGCGCTCGTCCAGGGGCTGCGGGACCAGGCCGAGGCCGACACCGGCCAGCGGCTGCTGCGCATCTACTGGTTCGACGGCGCCCCCGACCGCGTACCGCAGCCGGAACACCGGCGGCTGCGCGTGATGCCCCGCGTCACCGTCCGCCTCGGCGCGCTCACCCGCAGCGACGGCCGCTGGGCGCAGAAGGGCGTCGACGCCGCCATGCACGCCGAGCTGACTGAACTGGCCCGCAACCGCGCCTGCGCCGACGTCGTGCTCGTCACCGGCGACGGCGACCTGCTGCCGGGGATGATGTCCGCGAAGGAGCACGGCGTCGCCGTGCACCTCTGGGCGGTCCAGGCCGCCGACGGCGACTACAACCAGTCCGAGGACCTGGTCGCCGAGGCCGACGAGCGCCGCGTGCTCGACCGGGCCTGGATCACCCGCGCCGTACGGGCCAAGGACCTCACCGGCATCTGCGCCCCCAGCCCCGTGCCGCGGCCCGAGATCGCCGCGATCCTCTCCGCCCCGCCCTCCGAGACCTCCGTCGCCGGCAAGCAGACCGTCGCCAACGGCACCGCGCCGGCCGACCCCGTCACCGAGCGGCGCCACGATGCCCCCGACGGCACGGCGGCGCCCGGCGCCGTACCCGAAGACGAGGAGGACGCCGGCGCCAAGGGCGGCGTGCCCACCCCCAAGGACCTCGCGAGCCTGGGTCGCCCCGCGGTGCCCGAGGGGCGCCCGGGGCAGCCCGTGGGCAGCGCCACCCTGCGCTGGTCATCCGACCGCGGCTGGGTGGAGCGGCCGGGCGCGGAGCCCCCGGACATCGCCGGGCTGCCGACGCTCGCCCAGCTCACCACGGCGGAGCAGCGCTGGGCGGACCGCGAGGAGGACATCACCGTCATCGGCGGCGACCCCTTCGAGGTGGGCCAGGTCTTCGCCCGGCGCTGGATGGAGCGGCTGGCGGACCCGGCGAAGCTGCGCATGCTGGCCGGCCAGTACCCGCGCATCCCGCACCGCATCGACGGCGAACTGCTGCGCTACGCCGCCCGCTTCGGGCTGCTGGCCCACAAGGACGACCAGATCGACGAGCGCGACCGGTACGCGATCCGGGCCGGGTTCTGGCGCGAGGTGGACGTCAGCTCGGCCGCCGAGCACGCGCAGGCGGCCGAGCCGGACGCGTAGCGCTCGCCGCCCCGAGAGCCGTTTCACGCCGGTGCGCGCCGGTCGCGCGCTGCCGTACGGGGCGTACCGCCGCCGTGCGCGGCGTACCGCCACCGGCCTCAGCGGGTCGGCGAGCCCCAGCCCTGCCAGCCGCCCGTCGGCGGCGGGGGCACCTGCGGCTCCGGAGTACGGGGCCCGAACAGCCCGGTCAGCACCAGGTGCACCGCCATCGCCGCCCCCGGCCACGCCAGCAGCGCGCCCTTGGCCTTCAGCTCCAGCGGCGCGTCGAAGACGCCGCCCTCGCCGGCCTCCCTGGCCCGCTGCCCCACGTTGTCCGACGGGCCCAGCCAGATGCCGAACCGCCAGGCCAGCACCGACCCGAGCAGCGCGCCCAGCGCCAGCCCCATGACCAGCGGCAGCCCGCCGCGGCGCCGCCACAGGAACACCGCCAGCGCCGTCACCGCGCCGAAGGCCAGCCCCAGCAGCGCGAACGTCCCGTCTATGGAGATGGCGTCCTCGCTCTCGCTCTCCTTCAGCCAGGCGTCGCCCCCGCGCACCACCAGCGGCACCCGCGGCGCCAGCTCCACCCAGAGGAAGCCCAGCAGCAGGCCCAGCGCCGTCACGCCCACCATGAGGAGGACCGCGTGCCACACCTCCCGGCCGAGGTCGGAGTCGCCGTCCTTCGCTTCCCGCGCGTGCTCCCCGCCGGCGGCGCCGGACGGGGGCGGATACTGCCAGGGGTTGTGGGCGGGCTGCCCGGGCGGCGGCTCGGGCGGCGTCAGGGGAGCGGTCACCCTGCCATCGTGCCAGGACCGGGACCGTCCGCCGTAGTCAGGACGGTCGTTCGGAATGTCGCCGTGACCGCCGTCCCTCACGAGCGCAGCGCCGCCCTCCGGTACGCCCACGTCGCCGCCGCCAGCGCCGGCACGCCGACCCCGGCGCACACCCCGAGGTCGGCGAGGACCGCGGCCCAGTCGGGGCCCGGCGTGAACGTCTCCATCAGCGCTTCCACCCCGTACGTGGACGGCAGCAGGTCGCGGGCGAAGGACACCGCCGCCGGCATCCGCTCCGCGGGCAGCACGCCGAGCAGCAGCGCCGCCGACATGCCCAGCTGGCCGCAGAGCGTCGCCAGCTCCGGCCGCGGCGCCAGCAGCCCGCACGCGGCCCCGAGGCCGGCGAGCGCGGCGCCGGAGAGCGGGACGACGGCGACGAGGATCCACAGGTGCCGCAGCGGCAGCTCGAAGAGCAGGCTGCCCGTGACGGCCGTGACGGCGGTGCCGGGCACGGTGAACGAGGCGTACGCGCCGGCCGCGCCCAGCACCACCGCGGCGGGGGGCACCGGGAGCGTGGCGTAGTGGTCGAGGCCGCCCGTCGCGCGCAGCTGGCCGAAGTACTGCGCCAGCAGGTTCAGCGCCACGAACGCCACGACCAGCACCGTCGAGCCGGCGACCACGGCGTGCGCCTCCGAGCTGCGCGCCTCGGCGTCCACCACGCCGCGCATCAGCACCATGATCCCGATGGACTGGAAGGTGGCGACGAACAGCAGCGGCAGCCGGGCCACCCGGGCGCGGGAGAGCTGGGCGCGGTAGACGGCGGCGAGCGCGGGGAAGAACGGGACCCGGGGGGCGAGCGCGACGGCGGCGGGCCGGGAGGAGCCGTCGGCCGTCCCCGCGGCGCGGGCCGGCGCGCCGGTGCCCGTCGTCCCCGCGGTACCCGGCGTCCCCGAGGTGCCGGACGTCCCGTTCGCCGCGGGTCCCGCCGGCGGCCCGGAGCCGTCGGGCGGGGCCTGCGCGAGGCCGAGGTGTCCGTCCGTCATGCCTTCACCAGTCCCTCGTCCCGCCCGCCCAGGGCCAGGTACACGTCCTCCAGGCTCGGCGTCGTCAGCGTGAAGTCGTCCAGTTCTGCGAACGCGGGGCCGCCCGTGACCGCCGCCACCGCGGCGCGCGCCGCCTCCTCGGGCAGCCGCAGCGTCCAGCGCCGGCCCGTGCGGCGCGCGGTGCGGGCCAGCTCCGCGATCTTCGGCACGTCGAGCGGCGGCTCGTCGCGCCAGACCAGGTCCACCCGTACCTCCCCGCCCACCAGGGCCTTCAGCCCGGTGGGGGAGTCGCAGGCGATGACCCGGCCGCGGTCGAGCACCGCGACCCGGTCGAGCACGGTCTCGGCCTCGATGACGTTGTGCGTGACGAGCAGCACCGTCGCGCCGCGCTCGGCCCGGCGCCGGTCGATCGCGGCCCACACGGCGCGGCGCGCCACGGGGTCCATCGCGGTCGTCGGCTCGTCCAGCACCAGCAGCGGCCGCTCGCCGACGAGCGCCGCCGCCACGCACGCCAGCCGCCGCTCGCCGCCGGAGAGACGGCGCAGCGGGCGGTCGGCGAGGGGGGCGAGGCCGAGTTCGTCGAGGACCGCGTCGCGCTCGGCGCGGGCGGCGGGCGCGGCGAGGCCGCGCAGCCGGGCGGTGGTCTCGGCGGCCAGCGCGACGGTCAGGTCGTCGAGCGCCGTGGACTCCTGGCCGAGGTACGCCAGCAGCCGCGCGGCCAGCTCCGGGCGGCGTACGAGGTCGTGGCCGAACAGCTCGATGCCGCCGGAGTCGGGGCGCAGCAGGCCGGTGAGCTGGCGGACGAGGGTGGACTTGCCGGCGCCGTTGGGGCCGAGCAGGCCGAAGATCTCGCCGGCGTGGATGTCGAGGCCGACGCCGTCGCAGGCCCGTACGGGCCCGGGGGGCGCTTCGGGGGCGTCGGAGCCGGCGGTGGCCGCGGGCGTCGCCGCGCCGCTCCTGCGGCCGGTCCTGCGCCCCGCGGAGCGCCGTAGCCGCTTCGCGCGGGGGGCGGGGTAGGTCTTCACGAGATCGCGCACGGCACACACCACCGTGCCCGGCCGGGTGGGGGTCCCGGCCGGGGCCGGACCCGCCGCTTCGGTGCGCGTACTCACGAACTATGAGGGTACGCGGTGCCGAACGGCCGGGCCGTTGGGGGGAGGGCTGCGCGGAGCCTGGACGGATTCCGTGCACTCCGGTATGACCTGGACATGTCGAAAAAGACGCGCAAGCGCAAGTGGCGCACCCGCAAGGGCCGGGCCAACCACGGCCGCCGGCCCGCCTAGCGGGGCACCTGCCTGGGGCGGGGGCGTTGCCGGCGGAGAAGCGGGCTTGTCGGAGGGGCGGCCTACCCTGGGGCGGGTGTGCGGGAGACGGCGGGGCGGCTCGGCGGGCGCCGCGTGGGACAGGCGCCGGGTCAGCGGCCGTCGCGTGCGATCGGGGCGACCACCGCGCCGGTCAGCTCCGCCAGCACCGTCGGCGCCAGCTCCACCTCCAGCCCGCGCCGCCCCGCCGAGACGCAGACCGTCGGCCGCCCGGCGGCCGAGGAGTCGAGCACCGTCGGCAGCCGCTTGCGCTGGCCCAGCGGGGAGATGCCGCCGCGGACGTAGCCCGTGGTGCGCTCGGCGTGCGCCGGGTCCGCCAGCACGGCCTTCTTGCCGCCGGCCGCCGCGGCCAGCGCCTTGAGGTCCAGCGCCCCGGAGACCGGCACGATCGCCACGGTCAGCGCGCCGTCGACCTCGGCGACGAGGGTCTTGAAGACCCGGCCCGGGTCGACGCCGAGGGCCTCGGCCGCCTCCTCGCCGTACGACGCGGCGGCCGGGTCGTGGTCGTAGGCGTGGACGGTGAACTCGGCGCCGGCCTTCGTCAGCGCCACCGTGGCCGGGGTGGATCCGGTCTGCTTCTTCTTCGCCATACCGCTCGGTCGGGGCTCGTCAGTTGGGGCTCGTGGGGCTCCGGGTCAGGTCGACCGCGGGCAGCGACGGGAGCTTACCGAGCACCGCCGTCTCCCGTCGCAGGATTTTCAGCTCCGCCGACAGCCGCGCCGCCGTGTCCCGCGCCTGCAGGAGCTGCTGCTTCGACGGGGTGTCCAGCACCGCGGCGGCGGCGACGAGGTACGACAGCACCGACGGCTCGTCCGGCAGCTCCGTGGCGGCGCCCAGCGACCGTTCGCGGGCGCCGGCCAGCCGCTTCTGGTACGCCCGGAAGGCCCGTACGACCGCCGCGGACAGCACGCCCGCGCCCTCGCCCGACGGCTCCGGCAGCGCCTCGACCTCGCCGGTCAGGTACTCGCCCGAGGCGTCCACCGACAGCAGCCGGAACCGGCGGGTGCCGGTGACCAGCACCTCGTACCCGCCGTTGTCCTTCTCCCGGATCGTCGCCGCGTCCGCGACGCAGCCGACGCCGTAGAACGCCTGCATCGGATCGGCGCCGAAGCCGGCCGCCGGCCCCCGCCGGGGCCGCGCGGTCTGGTCCGGCAGGCCGGGCCCGGTGGGCGCGACCTCGCGGCCGTCGCGGATCGCCACCACGCCGAACCGCCGCTCCGCCTCGGGCAGCTTGCGCAGGTCGCGCATCAGCGCCCGGTACCGCTCCTCGAACACGTTCAAGGGCATGACGAGGCCCGGGAACAGCACCGCGTTCAGCGGGAAGAGGGGCAGGCGTGCGGTGGTCACAGGCGGATCCTAACGGTCCCGGCCGGTACCTCACTGACGGCGCAGCGTACGGGAGACGCCGGCCGCCACCGTGGTGGCGAGCACCCAGCCGGCGAGCACGAGCACCGCGGCCGTCCACTGGTAATGCCCCGACTGGTGCCAGGCGTTGTCCTGGCCCAGGTCGATGACGGGCAGCAGCAGGTCGAGCACGTAGAGCGGCGGGTTCCACTCCGGTCCCTCGCCGGGGCGCAGCTCGCGCGGCTCCTGCTGCGCGAAGTACAGCGAACCGACCGCCCACAGCACCGCCATCCACACCACGGCGCGGGTGGGGCGGTAGCCGTAGGCGACCGTCCAGTCCTGCACGAGGCCCCACGCCTTGCCGCCCACCGCCAGCGTCTCGCGCTCGCGGCGGTGCTTGGCGAGCATGACCTCGCGGGCATCGTGGTCCTCGCCGTGGTTGCGCAGGACGCCGGCCAGCAGCTCGTACGGCTCGGGGGAGAACTCCGGGGTGGCGGCCTCCACCCACTCCAGGCGGTGCACCAGCGGGAAGGCGCCGACCGGGATGAGGTGCTCGTAGAAGAAGCCGGCCATCGCCAGCCGGCCGGGGCCGGGCCAGCTCGTGTACCTGTCGCGGAGGTTGACGACCCGGGTGCCGGAGAGCACGACCTTTCCGCCCTCCGGCTCGCGCCCCATGAACCGCAGCTCCGGCGTCTGGATCCGGCGCATGGACATCTCCTGCTCCGGGTCCATGACGAAGCGCGCGCCGTCGAGGTCGACGGAGTCGCCGAACCGGCCGTCGTCCAGCCGCAGCCCGCCGTGGCACTCGAACCGCTGCATCCGCGTGCCGCGCGGCGGGGTGTGGCCGCTGATGCCGTACGGGGGCGTGGCCCCGCCCGTCGCGGCCTCCGGCACCGCCGCGGGCGCCATGTGCAGCGAGCGCTCCACGGTCAGCTGCGGCGCGTTCAGCGCGCGCTTGCCGTACGGGTTGCGCAGGACGCTGCCGCTGAGGTTCAGCGAGACGCCGACGGTGGCGCCGCGCAGCCGCACCTCGCCGTGTGCCTGCAGCAGGTCGGCCTGCAGGTCCTGGCCGACGTTGATGCCGTCCGCGGACACGGCCACCCCGCGCCGGTCCCGGCCGACGGTGAGCTGGCTGAGCAGCAGGTCCGTGCCTATCTGCGCGTCGGTCAGCCGTATGCCGCCGTCCACCGTGCAGCGCGGCATGTGCATGTCGCCGCCGGTCGTGAGGCGGGCCGCCTCCAGCCGCGGGACGGAGCACTCCACCAGGCGCAGCGTGGTGAAGGAGCACTCCGGCAGCAGCACCTCGTTCTCGAAGCGGCAGTTGCGCAGTTCCACGTAGGGATCGACGTGACCGCCGGAGAGGTCGAGCGTGCCGGTGACGAACGCGCCGGCCAGCTTCAGCGACGACACCCGGCCGGGACGGGCCGGTGGGCCGTGCAGCAGCAGGCGGGCGAGGAGGGAGGCGCGCACGCCGCGCTCCGGGCCCCAGACGTGCAGTCCCGCCGGGTCGTTCTGCGCGGGGTCGCGCGAGCGCAGATCGTATGTCGCTCCCTCCTGGAAGGCATCCCACAGCCCCCGCTCCGTCACCGAAAGGTCCTCGGGCAGCTCCGCCCGGTCCTGCTGTGCAGCGGTCAACGACACGCTCCCCTGGTCAGCCCGCGTCCGTCCCGTACGGCTCTGATTCCCCTCGGGACGGCACACTGAACGCTAGTACCACGTACTGACAGTGACGATTTCGCGGTCCAGCCTGTGGACAACCGGGCCGTGGGCCCCGGCTGTCTGAGAGACTTGGGCATGTGATCTCCCGAATCGATCTGCGCGGCTCCGCCGCCGCTTCCGACGCAGGCGGCGGCATCGACCGCGACCTGCTGCCCCGTGCCGAGCTGGACGTCGAGGCCGCCCTGGAGAAGGTGCGGCCCCTGTGCGAGGACGTCCGGCATCGCGGCACGGCGGCGGTGATCGATATCACACAGCGTTTCGACGGCGTGACCCTGGAGCGGCTGCGGGTGCCCGGGGAGGCGCTGCGGCGCGCGCTGGACGAGCTGGATCCGAAGGTGCGCGCCGCGCTGGAGGAGTCCATCAGCCGCGCCCGCACCGTCCACCGCGCGCAGCGCCGGAGCGACGCGGCGGTGCGGGTCGTCCCCGGCGGGACGGTCACGGAGCGCTGGGTGCCGGTCGACCGCGTCGGGCTGTACGTGCCCGGCGGCCAGGCGGTGTACCCGTCATCGGTGGTCATGAACGTGGTGCCGGCCCAGGAGGCGGGCGTGCCGTCGCTGGCGGTCTCCTCGCCCCCGCAGCAGGACGTGCCGAACGCGTGGGGCGCCGGCCTGCCGCACCCGACGATCCTGGCCGCCTGCGCCCTGCTCGGCGTGGACGAGGTGTTCGCCGCCGGCGGTGCGCAGGCCGTCGCCATGTTCGCGTACGGCACGGCGGAGTGCGCCCCGGTCCAGCTGGTCACCGGCCCCGGGAACGTGTACGTGGCCGCCGCCAAGCGCCTGCTGAAGGGGCGTATCGGCATCGACGCCGAGGCCGGGCCCACCGAGATCGCCGTCCTCGCCGACGACACCGCCGACCCCGCGCACGTCGCCGCCGACCTCATCAGCCAGGCCGAGCACGACGAGCTGGCCGCCGCCGTCCTCGTCACGCCCTCCGAGCGGCTCGCCGAGGCCGTCGAGGCGGAGCTGAAGACGCAGGTGGCCGCCACCCGCCACGTGGCGCGGATCACCGCCGCGCTCGGCGGCAGGCAGTCCGGCATCGTGCTCGTGGACGACCTGGAGGCCGGCCTGCGCGTCGTCGACGCCTACGCCGCCGAGCACCTGGAGATCCAGACCGCCGACGCCGCCGCGCTCGCCGCCCGGGTGCGCAACGCCGGCGCGGTCTTCGTCGGCCCGTACGCCCCCGTCTCCCTCGGGGACTACTGCGCCGGCTCCAACCACGTGCTGCCCACCGGCGGCTGCGCCTGCCACTCCTCCGGACTGTCCGTGCAGTCCTTCCTCAAGGGCATCCACGTCGTGGACTACTCCCGCGACGCCCTCGCCGAGGTCGCGGCGCACGTCGTCAACCTCGCGGAGGCCGAGGACCTGCCCGCCCACGGGGCAGCGCTGAAGGCCCGTTTCGCCGGAGGCGAACCGGACCGGCACAGCGCGTGGAAGGTGCCGCAGCCGTGACCGCGATCGACGACCTGCCGGTCCGCGCGGAGCTGCGCGGCACGTCCCCGTACGGGGCGCCCCAGCTCGACGTGGCCGTCCGGCTGAACACCAACGAGAACCCGTACCCGCTGCCCGAGCCCCTGGTCCGGCGCATCGCCGAGCGCGTCACCGAGGCCGCCCGCCACCTCAACCGCTACCCCGACCGGGACGCGACCGAGCTGCGCACCGAGCTGGCGCGCTACCTGTCACGCACCGCCGGGCACGAGGTGGGCACCGCGAACGTGTGGGCGGCCAACGGCTCCAACGAGGTCATCCAGCAGTTGCTGCAGACCTTCGGCGGCCCCGGCCGCACCGCCATCGGCTTCGAACCGTCGTACTCGATGCACGGCCTGATCTCCCGCGGCACGGGCACCGGCTGGATCTCCGGCCCGCGGCGCGCGGACTTCACCATCGACACCGACGCCGCCGCGGACGCCATCGCCGAGCACCGCCCCGACGTGGTGTTCGTCTGCTCGCCGAACAACCCCACCGGCACCGCCGTCGGGCCCGAGACCGTCCTCAGGCTCTACGAGGCCGCGCAGGCGGCCAAGCCGTCGATGCTCGTCGTGGACGAGGCGTACGGCGAGTTCAGCCACCGCCCGTCGCTGCTGCCGCTGATCAAGGGCCGCCCGCGGCTCGTCCTCACCCGCACGATGTCCAAGGCGTTCGGCGCCGCCGGCCTGCGGCTGGGCTATCTCGCCGCCGACCCCGCCGTGGTCGACGCGGTCCAGCTCGTCCGGCTGCCGTACCACCTGTCCGCCGTCACCCAGGCCACCGCGCTCGCCGCCCTGGAGCACACCGATACGCTGCTCCAGTACGTCGAACAGCTCAAGCAGGAGCGGGACCGGCTGGTCTCGGAGCTGACCGCGCTCGGCTGCGAGGTCACCGAGTCCGACGCCAACTTCGTCCAGTTCGGCCGCTTCCCGGACGCGCACGCCGCGTGGGAGCGGCTGCTGGCGGCGGGTGTCCTGGTCCGGGACAACGGCGTGCCCGGTTTCCTGCGCGTCAGCACAGGCACCCCGGCCGAGAACGACGCGTTCCTCGATGCGGTACGCGCGCTGAAGAAGGAGAGCAACTCATGACCCGCGTGGGCCGCGTCGAGCGCACCACGAAGGAGACCTCGGTCGTCGTCGAGCTGAACCTCGACGGCCGGGGCGAGGTCTCCGTGTCGACAGGCGTCGGCTTCTTCGACCACATGCTCGACCAGCTGGGCCGCCACGGCCTCTTCGACCTCACCGTCAAGACCGACGGCGACCTGCACATCGACAGCCACCACACCATGGAGGACACCGCGCTGGCCCTGGGCGCCGCCTTCCGGCAGGCCCTCGGCGACAAGCGCGGCATCGTGCGGTTCGCCGACGCCTCCGTGCCGCTGGACGAGTCGCTGGCCCAGGTCACCGTGGACCTGTCCGGCCGGCCGTACCTGGTGCATGCCGAACCCGAGGGCATGGCCCCGATGATCGGCGCGGACTACGACACGACGATGACGCGGCACATCCTGGAGTCGTTCGTCGCCCAGGCGCAGATCGCGCTGCACGTCCGCGTCCCGTACGGGCGCAACGCGCACCACATCGTGGAGTGCCAGTTCAAGGCCCTCGCCCGCGCCCTGCGCTACGCCGCGGAGATCGATCCGCGGCAGACCGGCATCCCGTCGACCAAGGGCGCCCTGTGATGAACGGCCTGTCGATACTGCTGCTCTTCGTGGGGCTCTTCCTGCTCGGCGGGGTCATCTCCTTCGTCAAGCAGGGCCAGTCGAAGAACGTGATCGCCGTGCTCGCCGTCGGCTCCGCGATGGCGCTCGCCGCCGGCATCCTGCGGCTGGGGGTGTGGGGTTGACCGACAGCGCCGCCTCCCCCGCCCCCGCCGTGCCGGCCGCCCGCCGCGGCGCGGAGCACGGCGGGCGCAAGAGCGTCGTCGTCTTCGACTACGGCTTCGGCAACGTCCGCTCCGCCGAGCGCGCCGTCGCCCGCGCCGGCGCCCGGGTGGAGATCACCGGCGACTACGACCGGGCCATGGCCGCCGACGGCCTGCTGGTGCCCGGCGTCGGCGCCTTCGCCGCCTGCATGGGCGGGCTGCGGGAAGCCCGCGGCGACTGGGTCGTCGAGCGCCGGCTCGCCGGCGGCCGGCCCGTGCTGGGCATCTGCGTCGGCATGCAGATCCTCTTCGAGCGCGGCGTCGAGCACGGCGTCCGGACCGACGGCATGGGCGAGTGGCCCGGCACGGTCGAGGCGCTGCAGGCCGACGTCGTGCCGCACATGGGCTGGAACACCGTCGACATCGCGGCCGGCTCCCGGATGTTCGCGGGCGTCGACGCCGGGGAGCGCTTCTACTTCGTC
This sequence comes from Streptomyces sp. CNH099, assembly GCA_000514715.1. Taxonomy (GTDB): domain Bacteria; phylum Actinomycetota; class Actinomycetes; order Streptomycetales; family Streptomycetaceae; genus Streptomyces; species Streptomyces synnematoformans. Next base: position 13,112 of record AZWL01000061.1, read on the forward strand.
CACTCCTACGCCGCCCGCCGCTGGGAGCTGGAGGTGCACAACCCGCGCATCGCCCCGCCCGCCGTCACCTGGAGCACCCACGGCGAGCCGTTCGTCGCCGCCGTCGAGAACGGCCCGCTGTGGGCCGCCCAGTTCCACCCCGAGAAGTCCGGCGACGCCGGCGCCCAGCTGCTCAAGAACTGGATCGAGACCCTCTGATGACGCCCCGCGACACCACCGCCGCCCTGGAGCTGCTCCCCGCCGTCGACGTCCGCGACGGCCAGGCCGTACGCCTCGTGCACGGCGAGTCCGGCACCGAGACCGGCTACGGCGACCCGCTGGACGCCGCCCTGACCTGGCAGCGCGCCGGCGCCGAGTGGCTGCACCTCGTCGACCTCGACGCCGCCTTCGGCACCGGCGACAACCGCGCCCGGATCGGCGAGGTCGTCCGGTCGATGGACATCAAGGTCGAGCTGTCCGGCGGCATCCGCGACGACGACTCCCTGGCCGCCGCCCTCGCCACCGGCTGCACCCGGGTCAACCTCGGCACCGCCGCCCTGGAGTCCCCGGAGTGGGTCGCCAAGGTCATCGCCGAGCACGGCGAGCGCGTCGCCGTCGGCCTCGACGTCCGCGGCACCACGCTGCGCGGCCGCGGCTGGACGCGCGACGGCGGCGACCTGTTCGAGACGCTGGCGCGCCTCGACGCCGAGGGCTGCGCGCGCTACGTCGTCACCGACATCAACAAGGACGGCACCCTCCAGGGCCCCAACCTGCGGCTCCTGCGCGACGTCTGCGCCGCCACCGACCGGCCGGTCGTCGCCTCCGGCGGCGTCTCCTCCCTTGACGACCTGCGGGCCATCGCCACGCTGGTCCCCGAGGGCGTCGAGGGCGCGATCGTGGGCAAGGCGCTCTACGCGAAGGCGTTCACCATGGAAGAGGCGTTGGAGGCGGTGTCCTGATGGCCGGTGGCGGCGTACGTCGTATCTCGTCCGGTGCTCCCTGGGAAGAGGAGTTCGGCTACTCGCGCGCGGTGGAGCTGCCGAACGGCCTCGTGCTGGTGGCCGGCTGCACGTCCGTGGTCAACGGCGTGATCTCCGGTGAGGGCGACCCGCACGCCCAGGCCATGAACGCCTTCGCGGTCGCCTTCGGGGCGCTGAAGCAGGTCGGCCTGGAGCGCGAGGACGTCGTGCGCACCCGGATGTTCCTCACCCACGCCCGCGACGTGGAGGCGGTCGGCCGGGCGCACAAGGAGCTGTTCGACGCCATCCGCCCGGCCGCGTCGCTGATCATCGTCTCCGGCTTCGTCGACCCCCGGCTGGTCGTCGAGGTCGAGGTCGAGGCGTACCGCCCCGGCGGCTCCGGGGAAGCGGGCGGCGCATGACTCTGGCGGTACGGGTCATCCCCTGTCTGGACGTGGACGGCGGCCGGGTCGTCAAGGGCGTCAACTTCCGCAATCTGCGCGACGCCGGCGACCCCGTCGAGATGGCCCGGGTGTACGACGCGGAGGGCGCCGACGAGCTGACCTTCCTCGACATCACCGCGTCCGCCGGCGACCGCGAGACGACGTACGAGATGGTGCGCCGCACGGCGGAGCAGGTCTTCATCCCGCTCACCGTCGGCGGCGGCGTGCGCACGGCGGCGGACGTGGACCGGCTGCTGCGGGCGGGCGCCGACAAGGTGGGCGTGAACACCGCGGCGATCGCCCGGCCGGAGCTGATCCGCGAGATCGCCGAGCGCTTCGGCAGCCAGGTGCTGGTGCTGTCCGCGGACGCGCGGCGGTGCGGCCCGGACGGCCCGGCGACGCCGTCGGGGTTCGAGGTGACGACGCACGGCGGGCGGCGCGGCACCGGCCTCGACGCCGTCGAGTGGGCGCGGCGGGCCGCGGAGCTGGGGGCGGGGGAGATCCTGCTCAACTCCATGGACGCGGACGGCACGAAGGACGGCTACGACACGGAGATGATCGCCGCCGTACGCAAGCAGGTGACGATTCCCGTCGTCGCCAGCGGCGGCGCGGGCCGTCTTGACCACTTCCCGCCGGCGGTCGACGCGGGTGCGGACGCGGTGCTGGCGGCGTCGGTGTTCCACTTCGGGGACCTGCGGATCGGCGAGGTGAAGGAGACGCTGCGCGCGGCGGGCCGTGCGGTGCGGCGGACGCCGGCGCAGCGCGGCTGAGCGGGGCCGGCGTCCGCGGCGCGGCTCAGCCGGAGTGCAGCACCCGGAAGCGGCCCGGCTCCACCGGATCCCGGTCGACGACCTGCACCGGCGGCCAGGCCCACTGCCACACGCCGGTCTCGGGCACCCGGGAGAACCTGATCGGCCCGCGGGTGCCGTCGACCGCGACGTCCGCCCAGGCCGCCGCGGTACGCGCCCGGTCCACCCCGCGGGTACGCAGCACCTCGGCGAGGACGGCGACGGTGTCGTAGCCCTCGAAGGCGACGAACGACGGCGCCTCGCCCAGCCGGTCGCGCAGCGCCGCCCCGACGCGGGCGCCGAGCGGCGGGAGGTGTTCGGGCAGGTAGCGCAGGAACGGGACCGCGGCGCCCGCGGCGCCCAGCAGCGCCGCCCACTCGGCGAACTCCGGCTGCCCGGCCGGGGCGCCGACCAGGGTCCCGGTCAGGCGCGGGTCGCGGCGTACGGACCGGACGAGCGGCACCGCCGGCTCCGGGTGGCCGACGAGCAGCAGGAGGGCCGTCGCGCCGCCGCCGGCGAGCGCGTCGCACACGGCCGCGGGGCTGAGCGCGTCCGCGTCCAGCTCGGTCACCGTGCCGCCGTGCGGGGCGAGCCGGTCGCGCAGGATGCGGGTCCCGGCCGCCCAGTACGCGCTGGGCTGGGTCGCCACGGCGACGCGGCGGTGGCCCGCGCCGAGGAGGTGGTCCGCGTAGAGCCGCCAGCCGTGGGACTGCGCCGGCGCGATCCGCGCGACCCCGTCCGCGGGCCGCTCGGTGAGCGCGTCGAGGACCGCCGAGGAGCACAGGAAGGGCACGCCGAGGGCGTCGGCCCGCTCGGCGGCGGCGCGGGCGACGACGCTGTGGTACTCGCCCGCCAGCGCGGCGACGCCCAGCCCGGCCAGCTCGTCGACGGCCGCCGCGGCCCGCCGCGGGTCGGCGGCGGTGTCGCGCACCAGCAGCTCAAGCGGGCGTCCGGCGATTCCGCCGGCGTCGTTGACCGCGCGGGCGGCCAGGTCGAGCCCGGCGACCAGATGGCGGCCGGCCTGGGCCCAGCCGGGCCGGGTGAGCGGGGCGAGGGCGCCGATGCGTACGGGGTCGGGCTCGTCTCGCCGCTGCGGGCGCGCCTGGCTGATCATGCCGGTCATTGCACCGGGCGACGCGGTCGGCGGCAACCGGTTATCGGCCCGTGAGACGGGGTGCCGGCCCCCGGTACCGGCCTGCGGGACGGGCTGCCGGGCCCGCCACCGGCGGCCTACGCGACGGGCAGCCCGGCCGCTGGCGCGTGTCCGCCGGGGGCGGCTGCGGCGCGGGGTCCCGCGGTGCCGCCCACCGGTGCTCGCCGCTAGGGCCTGTCGTTCGGATCTTCGCCGGGCTCGCGACGCCCCGCGCCGCACCTCGCGGCGTTGTCGTCGGTCGCCGACGCTCCGCGTCGACTCCCTCCTCCGCCTTGCGATGCACGGCACAGGCCGCCGCTCCCTGATCCAGCAAGATCCAAACGACAGGTCCTAGGCGGCCAGCGCCGCCGCCGTGCGCAGCGGGCCCGCCGCCTCCTCGTCGCGGCCCTGACGCTGGAGCGTACGGCCCAGCATCAGGTGGGCGTAGTGCTCGACCGGGTCGCGGTCGAGCACCGCGCGCAGCTCCGCCTCGGCGCGGCGCAGCTGCGCGGAGTGGTAGTACGCGCGGGCCAGCAGCAGCCGCGGCGCGACCTGCTCGGGGTACTCCTCGACCACCGCGGTCAGCAGCTTCGCCGCTCCGGCGTAGTCCCTGGCCTCGAAGAGCACGCCCGCCCGCTCCCAGCGGGACGCCGCGTCCGCCGCCTCCGGTGCCGCGAAGAGCTGCAGCGCGTCGCTCCAGCGGCTGGCGGCGGGCTCGCCGTCCGGGCGGAATGCGTGGAACCCCCGGAACTCCTCGGTCATGTCACTCCTCCCTGGTCTCCGGCCGCAGCGCGGCCAGTTGCTGCTCGAACGGGACGACCTGCTCCGGCCCGCCGTCTGACGGGCGCGGCTGCCGGCCGTGCATCAGCTCGGCCAGCTCGCCCGCGGCCCGGGCGATGCGCGTGGGCAGGGTGTCGGTCAGCGGGTCGCCGCTGCCGCCCCAGTCCTCGGCCGCGGCGTACACCGCGGTCGGCACGACGACGGACCGCAGGTAGGCGAAGAGCGGCCGCATCGCGTGCTCCAGCACCAGCGAGTGCCGCGCGGTCCCGCCGGTCGCCGCGACCAGCACCGGCTTCCCGGTCAGCGCCGCGTCGTCCGCCGCCCCGATCACGTCGAAGAACGACTTGAACAGCCCGCTGTACGAACCGGAGAAGACCGGCGTCACGGCGATCACGCCGTCCGCGCCCGTGACCGCGTCGATCGCCTCGGCGAGGGCCGCGGACGGGAAGCCGGTGACCAGGTTGTTGGCGATGTCGGCCGCCAGGTCACGCAGCTCGACGACCTCCACCTCGACCTGCCGGCCGTCGTCGGCCGGCTGCCGCCGGACCGCCTCGGCCAGTCGGTCGGCGAGCAGCCGGGTGGACGAGGGCACGCTCAGCCCGGCCGAGACCACGGTCAGCTTCAGCGCGGTCACTTGGCCACCTCTTCCTTCTCCTTGTCCACCGCCGTGTCGTTCGCCGCCGCCACGCGGGCCGCGTGCGTCGGGGCCTCCGGCACGCCGGCCGGGCGGCCCTTCGCGAACTCCTCGCGCAGCACCGGCACGACCTCCTCGCCGAGCATGTCCAGCTGCTCCAGCACGGTCTTCAGCGGCAGCCCCGCGTGGTCGACCAGGAACAGCTGCCGCTGGTAGTCGCCGAAGGACTCGCGGAACGTCAGCGTCTTCTCGATGACCTCCTGCGGGCTGCCCACGGTCAGCGGCGTCTGCTCGGTGAACTCCTCCATGGTGGGCCCGTGCCCGTAGACCGGCGCGTTGTCGAAGTAGGGGCGGAATTCGCGTACGGCGTCCTGGGAGTTTTTGCGCATGTAGATGTGTCCGCCGAGGCCGACGATGGCTTGTTCGGGGGTGCCGTGGCGGTAGTGGGCGTAGCGGGTGCGGTAGAGGTCGATGAGGCGTTGGAAGTGTTCTTTGGGCCAGAAGATGTTGTTGGCGAAGAAGCCGTCGCCGTAGTAGGCGGCTTGTTCGGCGATTTCGGGGGAGCGGATGGAGCCGTGCCAGACGAAGGGGGGTACGTCGTTCAGGGGGCGGGGGGTGGAGGTGAAGCCTTGCAGGGGGGTGCGGAAGCGGCCTTCCCAGTCGATGACGTCTTCGCGCCAGAGGCGGTGGAGGAGGGCGTAGTTTTCGATGGCCAGGGGGATGCCCTGGCGGATGTCCTGGCCGAACCAGGGGTAGACGGGTCCGGTGTTGCCGCGGCCTGTCATGACGTCTACGCGGCCGTCGGCCAGGTGTTGGAGCATGGCGAAGTCTTCGGCGATCTTCACCGGGTCGTTGGTGGTGATCAGTGTGGTGGAGGTGGAGAGGATCAGCCGTGTGGTGCGGGCGGCGATCCAGCCGAGCATGGTGGTGGGGGAGGAGGGGACGAAGGGGGGGTTGTGGTGCTCGCCGGTGGCGAAGACGTCGAGGCCGACCTCCTCGGCCTTGAGCGCGATCGCGGTCATCGACTTGATCCGCTCGTGCTCGCTCGGC
>AZWL01000062.1 GCA_000514715.1 Streptomyces sp. CNH099
GCTGGCGAAGGCGGTGACGTTCTTCGTCGACGTCATGACGGGCATCCCGTCGATCGTCGCCGGCCTCTTCGTCCTCAGCCTGTGGATCATGATCCTGGACTTCGGCTACTCCGGCTTCGCCGGCGCGCTGGCGCTGGCGATCCTGATGATGCCCGTGGTCGTGCGCTCCACCGAGGAGATGCTGAAGCTCGTCCCGAACGAGCTGCGGGAGGCGTCGTACGCGCTGGGCGTACCGAAGTGGAAGACGATCCTCAAGGTCGTCCTGCCCACCTCCATCGGCGGCATCACCACCGGCGTCATGCTCGCCGTCGCCCGCATCACCGGCGAGACGGCGCCCGTGCTGCTGCTCGTCTTCGGCAGCCCGGCGATCAACAGCAACCCCTTCGACGGCGGTCAGGCGTCCCTGCCGCTGTACATCTACCAGCAGTGGGGCGCGGGCACCGCGGCGTCGTTCGACCGCGCCTGGGGCGCCGCCCTGGTCCTCATCGTCTTCGTGATGGTCCTCAACCTGCTGGCCCGCGGCATAGCCCGCTGGAAGGCCCCGAACACCGGCCACTGACGGCCACAGGAGAAGTGATCTGACATGGCCAAGCGCATCGACATCAGCGGCCTCACCGCCTACTACCGGGACTTCAAGGCGATCGACGACATCTCCATGCACGTCGAGCCGAAGTCCGTGACCGCCTTCATCGGCCCGTCCGGCTGCGGCAAGTCCACCTTCCTGCGCACCATCAACCGCATGCACGAGGTCATCCCGGGCGCGCGGGTGGAGGGGAAGGTGATGCTGGACGACGAGGACCTGTACGCGCCCGGAGTCGACCCCGTCTCCGTACGGCGGGTGGTGGGCATGGTCTTCCAGCGGCCCAACCCGTTCCCGACGATGAGCGTCTACGAGAACGTGGCCGCCGGCCTCAAGCTCAACGGCCGCTACAAGAAGTCCGAGCTGGACGACGTGGTGGAGAAGTCCCTGCGCGGCGCGAACCTCTGGAACGAGGTCAGGGACCGCCTCAACCGCCCCGGCTCCGGCCTGTCCGGCGGCCAGCAGCAGCGCCTGTGCATCGCCCGCGCCATCGCCGTCGAACCCCAGGTGCTCCTCATGGACGAGCCCTGCTCGGCCCTCGACCCCATCTCCACCCTCGCCATCGAGGACCTGATCGGGGACCTGAAGACCCGCTTCACCATCGTCATCGTGACGCACAACATGCAGCAGGCGGCGCGGGTCTCGGACCGGACCGCGTTCTTCAACCTCGCCGCCGTCGGCGAGCCGGGCAAGCTCATCGAGATCGACGAAACCGACAAGATCTTCTCCAACCCGTCGGTGCAGGCGACCGAGGACTACGTCTCCGGCCGCTTCGGCTGACCCCGCAGCTCCGGCCGGTGTTCCGGGGGGACATCGGCCGGGTAAGCCGTCTTGCGGTGCTGCCTGGCGGTGCCGCCGCAAGACACCGGGCCCGCCCCGCACCCGGGGCGGGCCCGCCCTCACCCCTCCGCAGCGCGCGGGCCCTACTCCTCCGCCAGCGCCGCCTCGGCGGGGCGCCGGCGGAGGGCCGCCCAGCCGGGCACCAGGGTGGCGGTCAGGGCGAGGGCCACGGCACCGGCGACCGTCACGCCGTAGATGGACAGCGGGCCGGAGGGGAGCAGGCTGTCCGCCGCGGCGTGGCTGAACGGCACCAGCGCGGTGGCCGCGGCCGCCGTGCCGAGGCCCACGCCGATCCCGGCGACGATGAGCGCCTCGATCGTCAGCATCCGCAGCACCTGCCGGCGGGNGGCGCCGGCGAGCCGCTGCAGCCCGAACTCGCGGCGGCGCCCGGTGACGGAGAGCACCAGGTTGTTGACCACCGAGAGCGCCGTGTACGCCACGATCATGCCGAGGATCAGGTAGTTGACCCACGCCTGGGTCTCGGTGTCCTCGACGTTGGCCTCGATCAGCTCGTCGCGGTCCGTGACGCGGGTGCCGGGGTGGTCCGCGAGGGTCTTCTCCAGGCTCGCCGTCAGCTCCGCGGCCCCGACGCCGTCCTCGGCCGTCACCAGGATCTGCTGCGGCAGCCCGCCGTCGGTGTGCCCGGCGAGGAGGTCCGCGGGCAGGAACACGGTGTCGTAGCCGTCGCGGCCCGCGAAGAGCACCGCGACCCGCAGCTGGACCTCCGCGCCGTCGCCGAAGCGCACCCGCACGGTGTCGCCGACGCCGCGGCCGCCGGCCGCGCCCGCGGGGAGGGCGACCGTCCGGCCGGTGAGGTCGGCGACGTCGCCCGCGACCGGCTCCAGGGCGGTGGTCTCCGCGGCGCCGCGGGCGTCGACGCCCTGCAGCGGCACGCCGTCCTCGTCGCCGATGCCGTCGATCCAGCCGGTGCCGGTGACGTACGCGCCGGCCGCGGCGACCCCGTCCGCGGCGCGGACGTCGGCGGCGAGCGCCGGGGCGACGGTGCCGGCGGGGGAGTCGACGACGGCGTCGGCGCGGAGGGTCTCGGCGTACGCCTCGCGGCTGGCGTCGGTCTGGGTGGTCTGGAGGTACAGGTTGCCGGTGGCCATGGCGACGGCCAGCATCACGGGCGTGACGACACCGGCCATCCGCACGGCGCGGGCCCGGGCGGTGGCGACGGCCAGCTCGCCGCTCGCGCCGGTGACCAGCCGGACCGGGCCGGAGATCAGCACGGTGCACAGCTTCGTCAGCCCGGGGGCGAGGAGCGCGAGGCCGACGGCCGCGCACAGCACGGTGGGGCCCGCGGTGCTGGCCGCGATCGGGCCGTCGAAGAGCACCCAGGTGAGGATCGCCAGGGCGGCGGCCCCGCCGAGGAAGAGAAGGGCCAGCACGATGCGCAGCGGGTGCGCCCAGCGGGTCCCGAGCGCCGCCTCCGCCATCGCCTCGACGGGTTTGACCCGCACCCCGCGCCGGCCGCCGACGTAGCCGCCGAACAGCGCGGTCAGCAGCAGCGCGCCGCCCGCCGCGACGGCGGGTATCCAGCCCTGCTCGTACGCGACCGCCTCGGAGACCATGCCGCTGCCGGTGAACTCCTCGAAGAGCCGCTCCCCCGCCGGCGGCCCGGCGAACCAGCCCGCCGCGGCGGCGGGCAGCGCCACCAGCAGCGTCTCGGCGAGCAGCAGCCGGCGCAGCTGGCGCGGGGTGGCGCCGGCGGTGCGCAGCAGGGCGAACTCGCGGCGGCGGCGCTCGACGGACAGCGCGACGGTGCCGGAGACGACGAAGACCGCGACGGCGGTGGCCATGCCGCCGAAGGCGCCGGCCACCGCGATCAGGTCCTCCCTGCGGGTGAGCACGTCGGGGTACTCGACGGCGCCGCGGTCGTCGCCGGAGACCACCTTCGCCGGGATCCGCCCCGCGGCGGTGTGCGCGGCGACGGCGTCGCCGAGGCGGTCCTTCAGCGCGCCGCGGTCGGTGCCCGGCGCCGCGGTGACGGCGATGTCGGCGACGGCCGGGGAGAGCGCGCGGGCGCGCTCGTCGGTGAAGAACACGGCGCCGCGGCCGACGGCGTGCCCCGTGCGGACCACGCCGGTCAGCCGGTACGCCGCGGCGCCGCCCCGGGCGGCGATGCGCACCTCGTCGCCGGGGCGGACGCCGTACGCCCCGGCGGTGGCCTCGTCGAGGACCACGTCGCGCGGGCCCCGCGGCGCCCGGCCGGCGGTCAGCTCGTACGGGGTGACGGCGGCGGAGGACCAGCCGTGGCCCCGCGCCTCGGGCGCCGGCCCCGTACCCGACCGGCCGTCGCCGAGGACGGCGGCGGCGAAGACCCGCTCGGGCACGGCCCGCTCGACGCCGGGCACGTTCCGTACCGCCGCGGCCAGGGCCGGGTCGAGCGGGGGGCGCTCGTCGAGGACGACCGTCTCGTCGCCGCGGGGCAGCTCCCGGTCGGCGGCGACCACGAGGTCGGCGCCCGCGAGCCGCTGCGCCGGCGCGTTGTTGCGCACGCCGGTCTCCAGCAGGCCGCCGCACGTCATGACGATGACGGTGCCCAGGAAGAGCGCCAGGAAGGTCGCCGACAGCGAGGCTGTTCTGTGCCGGAGCGTACGGATGGCCATGGCCCACATGGGACGGTTCCCCTCTGCGATGTCGGATGACATCAACCTAGGAATTTCCGTCCGCGCGCCCCATGGGATGCCCACCCGACTCCGGGGTGTACCTGGCACCACCCCGGGCCGGGGGCGCGCCGCGCGCGCCGCCCGCCGCTACTTCGGCTGCGGCTTGCGCAGCGCGATGTGCAGCTCGCGCAGCCGCGCCTCGTCGACCTCGCTGGGCGCGCCCATGAGCAGGTCCTGGGCGTTGCCGTTGAGGGGGAAGGCGATCGTCTCGCGGATGTTCGGCTCGTCGGCCAGCAGCATCACGATGCGGTCGATGCCGGGCGCGATCCCGCCGTGCGGCGGGGCGCCGAAGCGGAAGGCGCGCAGCATGCCGCCGAACTCCCGCTCCACCTCGTCCCTGCTGTATCCGGCGATGCCGAAGGCCTTGATCATGACCTCCGGCTCGTGGTTCCGGATCGCGCCGGAGGACAGCTCGACGCCGTTGCAGACGATGTCGTACTGGTACGCCAGCACGTCCAGCGGGTCCTTGTTCTCCAGCGCCTCGACGCCGCCCTGCGGCATCGAGAACGGGTTGTGGGAGAACTCGATCCCGCCGGTGTCCTCGTTCTTCTCGAACATCGGGAAGTCGACGATCCAGCAGAACCGGAACACGTCCGCGGCGAACCGCCCGGCGCGCTTCGCGGCCTCGACGCGCACCGCGCCCATGATCCGGGAGACCTCGTCGGTCTGGCCGGCGCCGAAGAACACCGCGTGCCCGGGGGCCAGGCCGAGGCGCTCGGTGAGCACCCGCACGTTCTCCTCGGTGAGGAACTTCGCGATCGGCCCGGTCAGCACGCCCCCCTCACCGACGCGCACCCACGCCAGGCCCTTGGCGCCCTGCTCGACGGCGTAGTCCCCGAGGGCGTCGAAGAACTTGCGCGGCTGGTCCTGCACGGCGGGCACCGGCAGGGCCCGCACGTGCCGGCCGGCGAACGCCTTGAAGTCACTGCCCGCGAAGACGTCGGTGACGTCCGTCAGCTCCAGCTCCGCCCGCAGGTCCGGCTTGTCCGAGCCGTACTTCGTCATCGCCTCGCGGTACGGGATCCGCGGGAACGGCGAGGTGACGTGCCGCCCGTTGCCGAACTCCTCGAACAGCTCCGTCATCACCTTCTCGATGACGGCGAAGACGTCCTCCTGCTCGACGAAGCTCATCTCCATGTCGAGCTGGTAGAACTCGCCGGGCGAGCGGTCGGCGCGGGCGTCCTCGTCGCGGAAGCAGGGCGCGATCTGGAAGTAGCGGTCGAAGCCGGCCATCATCAGCAGCTGCTTGAACTGCTGCGGGGCCTGCGGCAGCGCGTAGAACGTGCCGGGGTGCAGCCGGGAGGGGACCAGGAAGTCGCGGGCGCCCTCGGGGGAGGTGGCCGAGAGGATCGGGGTGGTCAGCTCGTTGAAGCCGAGCGCCGTCATCTTCTGCCGGATGGCCGTGACGACCGCGGTGCGCAGCATGATGTTGCGGTGCATGCGCTCGCGGCGCAGGTCCAGGAAGCGGTACTCCAGCCGCCGCTCCTCGCCGACGCCGTCCTCGGCGTTGATCGTGAACGGGATCTGCTCGGCGCCGCCGAGCACCTCCACGTCGGCGACCTCGACCTCGACCTCGCCGGTGGGCAGCTCGGGGTTGACGTTCTCGGCGCCGCGGGAGACGACCGTGCCGTCGACGCGGACGACGGTCTCCTTGGTGAGGTGCGCCAGCGCCTCGTTCGCGGGGGTGCCGGGGCGGGCGACGAGCTGGACGATGCCGTAGTGGTCGCGCAGGTCGATGAAGAGGATGCCGCCCAGGTCGCGCCTGTTGTGCAGCCAGCCGGACAGGCGGACGTCGCCGCCGACGTCGCTCGCGCGCAGCTCGCCGCAGGTGTGGGACCGGTACCGGTGCATCATCCATCCAGTTCGTGCGACTCGTCGTCTCGGCCATGACATGTTCGTCATAGCATTCAGCCCGCCAAGACTACCGTCCCCCGCGTCCCCGGCCGCACGGGGTCAATCACCTTAAAATAGGGCAATGCACACCGAGGAGGTCCTGGCCGCCGTCGGCACCGGGGTGTGGAGCTGGGACGCCGCCTCCGGCACCGTGACGATGGACGCCGAGGCCGCCCGGCTGGTCGGGCTGCCGGCCCGGCGGACGGAGACGTCGGCGGCCGCCGTGCGGGCCCGCTGCCACGGGGTGGACTACGTCGAGCTGGCCGGGGCGATGGACCTGGCCTGCACCGAGGGCACCGTGGCCGAGGCGCAGCTGCGGATCGTGGACGAGCGGGGGACGGTGCTGCGGGTCGTACGCACCAGGATGCGGCCGTTCCGGGACGGGCGGGCGGTGGACGGGGACCACGGAGGGCCGGGCGGGCCGGGGCGGCCGGGGCGCGACACCGGGGCCGGCGGTGGCGGCGACACCGGCACGGGCAGCCCCGCCGGCGCCCGCGGCGCCTCCGGCTCCTCCGGCTCCTCCGGCTCCTCCGGCTCCTCCGGCGCCGAGGGCATCCTGATGTCCGGCACCGTGCAGGAGGTCGTCGAGCCCCTCCCCGGCGCCAGCGCCGGCACCTCCCCGCCGTCCCCGCTGACCAGCGACTGGCGGCTGTCGCGCGAGGCGTTCCTGCTCGACGCCGGCCGCGCCCTCGCCGAGTCCCGCGGCACCGACCAGGTGATGCGCGTCGCCGCCTCCCTGTCCATGCCCGGCTTCTCGCCCGACGGCATGGCCGTCTTCAGCGTCGAGGGCGACCGCATCACCCTCATCGGCCAGCACGGCTACCGCCCCGAGGACCAGAGTTCCTTCGCCGACTTCCCCCTCGACTCCGACTACCCCGGCGCCGTCGCCGTCCGCACCGGCCGCGCCGTCTACATCGCCGGCCGCGAGGAGTACCGCCGCCGCTTCCCGCGCGCGTGGCGGATCGCCGGCCGGCTCGGCCGGCGCTCGTGGGCGTACGTGCCGCTGATCGTCGCCGGCCGCGTCATCGGCGTGTGGCTGGCGGCCTTCTCCCACCCCGCGCCGTTCACGCCCGACGAGCGCTCGGTGCTCACCACCGTGGCGCGCATGCTCGCGCAGGCGCTCTCCCGCGCGCACGTGCACGAGTCCGAGCGCGAACTGTCCGCCGGGTTGCAGCGCAGCCTGATGCCGGAGGAGGTGCCGCCGACCCCGGGCATGACGGTCGCCGCCCGCTACGTGCCGACCGGCGGCGGGCTGGAGATCGGCGGCGACTGGTACGACGTGATCTCCCTGGCGTCCGGCAGGACGGCGTTCGTCATCGGCGACGTCCAGGGCCACGACGTGCGGGCCGCGGGGCTGATGAGCCAGCTGCGCATCGCCATCCGCGCGTACGCCTCCGAAGGCCACCACGCCGACGCCGTACTGACCCGCGCCTCGCACTTCCTCACCCAGCTCAACCTGCGCGAGGGCCTCGACAGCACCGACCCGCCCGACGACGCCGACCCCCGCTTCGCCACCTGCCTCTACATCCTGGCCGACCCGGCCACCGGCACCCTCGCCATCGCCCGCGCCGGCCACCTCGACCCGGCGATGGGCATCGGCGACGGCACCCTCCTCGTCCGCCCCACCGAGGGCGGCCTGCCCCTCGGCGTCGTCGAGGACCCCGACTACCCCGTCACCCGGCTGGTCATGGAGCCCGGCGAGCTGATGCTGCTGTGCAGCGACGGGCTCATCGAGACCGGCGGCCACGACCTGGAGACCGGCCGGGACCGGCTGCGCCGCGTCTACGCCGGACACGTCGGCGACGACCTGGAGACGCTGGCGGACGCGCTCATCGACGCCGTCAGCGGCCCGCACTCGCACGCCACCCCCGGCCCGCACGCCGAACGCCGCGAGGACGACATCGCCCTCGTCCTCATCCGCCGCGACCTGCCGATGCGCGAACCCGGCGGCCCCGGCACCGGCCGCCACATGCACCTCACCGTCCCCCAGGCGGAGCAGCAGCGCACCGCCGACGCCCGGCACGAGCTGCGCGCCATGCTCTTCGACTGGGCGGCCCCCGCGCAGGTCGACTCCGCCGAGCTGGTGCTCTCCGAGCTGGTCGCCAACGTGCTCCTGCACACCGACAGCGACGCCGACATCAGCGCCGACGTGACCGGCCCCCGCGGCGACCGCACGCTGCGCGTCACCGTCGCCGACGCCGACACGGGCCTGCCGCACCTGCGCCACCCCGGCGAGATGTCCTCCTCCGGCCGCGGGCTGTTCCTGCTCCAGGAGCTGTCCGGCGAGTGGGGCACGCACCCGCGGGGCGCGGGCAAGGAGGTCTGGTGCGAGTTCCGCGAACAGGAGCGGCCGCACCTGTAGGGGCGCCGGAGGCGCCGCCCGCGCACCGTGCCCGCGTTCAGCCCGTGCCCGCGTTCAGCCCGTGCCCGCGTTCAGCCCGTGCCCGCGTTCAGCCCGTGCCCGCGCTCAGCCCGTACCCGCGTTCAGCCGTACATGCGGCGCATCGCGAAGTCGACCATCTCCTCGACGGCCTTCGCGTCCACGACCATGCGGTGCTCGCCCTCGATGTCGAGCACGAAGCCGTAGCCCGTGGGCAGCAGGTCGATGACCTCGGCGCCGGTGACCGTGAAGTACTTCGACTCCCGGCCCGCGTACCGGCGCAGCTCCTTCAGCGAGCTGAAGAGCGGGATCACCGGCTGCTGGGTGTTGTGCAGGGCGAGGAAGCCGGGGTTGTCGCCGCGGGGGCAGTAGATCTTGGAGGTGGCGAAGATCTGCTGGAAGTCCTCGGAGCCGATGGTGCCGCCGGTGAACGCCTTGACCGCGTCGGCGAGGGACGGCGGGGCGGGCTGGGACGGCTCGGGGTAGAGGGGCTGCTCGGCGTAGCCGCCGGGGGCGGGCTGGTCGTACGGCCCGGGGGGCGGCGGGGCGGCGTACTGGTGCCCCTGGGGGTGCCCGGGCGGGGGCCCCTGCGGGGCCCCGTAACCGCCGGACTGGTCGTAGCCGTACATGCCGACAAGCCTAGCGGCGTCGCGGCCGCGCGGGTCGGGTCTGCGCCAGTCGGACGGATGTGACGAAACGAGGGTTGCATTTTATTACTCGCGGGTAGCACCATGGGTGGTCGCTGATCCCTTATGCCTGATACGGAGCCTGCGCATGGGCCACTACAAGTCGAACCTCCGGGACATCGAGTTCAACCTCTTCGAGGTGCTGGGCCGCGGCGACGTCTACGGCACGGGCCCCTTCGAGGACATGGACGTCGAGACCGCGCGGAGCGTGCTCACCGAGATCGCCCGGCTGGCCGAGAACGACCTGGCCGAGTCCTTCACCGACGGCGACCGCAACCCCCCGGTCTTCGACCCGGAGACGCACACCGCCCCCGTCCCGGCGTCCTTCAAGAAGTCGTACGAGACGTACATGGACGCCGAGTGGTGGCGCCTGGGCCTGCCGGAGGAGATCGGCGGCACGACGACGCCGTCATCCCTGATCTGGGCGTACGCCGAGATGGTGCTGGGCGCGAACCCGGCCGTGTGGATGTACGCCACCGGGCCGGCCTTCGCCGGCGTCCTCCACGACGAGGGCACCGAGGAGCAGCGCAGGATCGCCCGGCTCATGGTGGACAGGCGCTGGGGCACCACGATGGTGCTGACCGAGCCGGACGCCGGCTCCGACGTGGGCGCGGGGCGCGCGAAGGCGCTGGAGCAGCCCGACGGCACCTGGCACATCGAAGGCGTGAAGCGCTTCATCACCTCCGGCGAGCACGACCTGACGGAGAACATCGTGCACTTCGTGCTGGCCCGCCCGGAGGGCGCCGGGCCCGGCACGAAGGGGCTGAGCCTGTTCATCGTGCCGAAGTACGACTTCGACCCGGAGACCGGCGAGCCGGGCGAGCGCAACGGCGTCTACGCCACCAACGTCGAGCACAAGATGGGCCTGAAGGTCTCCAACACCTGCGAGCTGACCTTCGGTGACCGGCACCCGGCCAAGGGCTGGCTGCTCGGCGAGAAGCACGACGGCATCCGGCAGATGTTCAAGATCATCGAGCTGGCCCGGATGATGGTCGGCACGAAGGCCATCGCCACCCTGTCCACCGGCTACCTCAACGCGCTGGAGTACGCCAGGGAGCGCGTCCAGGGCCCGGACCTGGCGCAGTTCACCGACAAGACCGCGCCGCGCGTGACCATCACCCACCACCCGGACGTGCGCCGCTCGCTGATGACGCAGAAGGCGTACGCGGAGGGCATGCGCGCGCTCGTCCTCTACACCGCCTCGGTCCAGGACACGATCCAGGTCCGGGAGGCCGCGGGCGAGGACACGACGGCGCAGCACGCGCTGAACGACCTGCTGCTGCCCATCGTCAAGGGCTACGGGTCGGAGAAGTCGTACGAGCTGCTGGCCCAGTCGCTGCAGACCTTCGGCGGCTCCGGCTATCTGCAGGAGTACCCGATCGAGCAGTACATCCGGGACGCGAAGATCGACACGCTCTACGAGGGCACCACCGCCATCCAGGGGCAGGACTACTTCTTCCGGAAGATCGTCCGCAACCAGGGGCAGGCGCTGACCTCGCTGGCCGAGGAGATCAAGAAGTTCCTGGCCGAGGCGGTCGGCGGGGAGCAGCTGGCCGCCGCACGGGACGAACTCGCCCGGGCGGCGGTGGACCTGGAGGCGATCGTCGGCGTGATGCTGGCCGACCTCGCGGCCACCGAGAAGGACGTGAAGTCCATCTACAAGGTGGGGCTCAACACCACCCGGCTGCTGCACGCCTCCGGCGACGTCGTGATCGGCTACCTGCTGCTCAGGGGTGCCGCGGTGGCCGCGGAGAAGCTGCCGGCGGCCGCGCCGAAGGACGTGGCGTTCTACCAGGGGAAGATCGCGGCGGCGGTGTTCTTCGCGCAGAACGTGCTGCCGGGGGTCGGGGTGCAGCGGTCGCTGGCGGAGAACACGGACCAGTCGCTGATGGAGCTGGACGAGGCCGCGTTCTGAGGGCGCGTTCCCGGGCCGCGTTCTGAGGGCGCGTTCCCGGCGCGGGTGATGGCTCGATTCCGCTCCTCACCCACGTCTTAGGCTTTGGTCATGACGACCGCACCCCCGCCCCGCTTCGACCGCGGCCACACCGACGACCTGGCCGGCTACCTCACCGCCTCCCCCACGCCGTACCACGCCGTGGCGGAGGCCGCCCGGCGGCTGGAAAAGGCCGGTTTCACGCGGCTGAACGAGACCGACGCCTGGGACGCGGCGGCCGGCGGGCGCTACGTGCTGCGCGGCGGCGCGCTCATCGCCTGGCACGTGCCCGAGGGCTGCGCCCCCGAGACGCCGTTCCGCATCGTCGGCGCGCACACGGACTCGCCGAACCTGCGGGTCAAGCCGCGCCCGGACACCGGCGCGCACGGGTGGCGGCAGGTCGCGGTGGAGGTGTACGGCGGGACGCTGCTGAACACCTGGCTGGACCGGGACCTGGGGCTGGCGGGCCGGCTGACGCTGCGGCCGGGCGCGGGGCACGGGTACGGGGACGGGGACGGAGGGCACGCGGGCGCGGGGCACGCGGGCGCGGGGGAGGTGCGGCTGGTCAACGTCGACCGGCCGCTGCTGCGCGTGCCGCAGCTGGCCGTCCACCTCGACCGGGGCGTCACCGCCGAGGGCCTCAAGCTCGACAAGCAGCGCCACATGACCCCGGTCTGGGGCCTCGGCGACGTCCGCGAGGGCGACCTCGTCGACTTCCTGGCCGGGGAGGCCGGGGTCCCGGCGCGGGACGTCATCGGCTGGGACCTGATGGTGCACAGCGTCGAGCCGCCGGCCTACCTCGGCCGGGACCGCGAACTGCTCGCGGGCCCGCGCATGGACAACCTCCTCTCCGTACACGCCGGCGTCACCGCCCTCACCGCCGCGGCCGGAGGCGCCGCCCCCGGGGCCGCGGGGGCGGCCGGCACCCCGCCCGGCGCGATCCCCGTGCTGGCCGCCTTCGACCACGAGGAGAACGGCAGCCAGTCCGACACCGGCGCGGAGGGCCCCCTCCTCGGCAACGTCCTGCGCCGCACCGTCGCCGCCCGCGGCGGCTCGTACGACGACACCGCGCGCGCCCTGGCCGGCTCCGTCTGCCTCTCCTCCGACACCGGCCACGCCGTGCACCCGAACTACGCCGAGCGCCACGAGCCGGGCCACCACCCGATGCCGAACGGGGGCCCGATCCTCAAGGTCAACGTCAACCAGCGCTACGCGACCGACGGCACCGGCCGCGCCGTCTTCGCCACCGCCTGCGAGCGGGCCGGGGTGCCGTGGCAGACGTTCGTCTCCAACAACGCGATGCCCTGCGGCACGACCATCGGCCCCATCACGGCCGCCCGCCACGGGATCACGACGGTGGACATCGGGGTGGCGATCCTCTCCATGCACTCGGCGCGGGAGCTGTGCGGCGCGGACGACCCGCACCTGCTGGCGAGCGCCCTGGCGGCGTTCCTGACGGGGTGACCCGGGCGGGCTGCCCGCGGGGCGGCACGCGGACCACGACCCGTACTAGGAGGCGGGCTCCTCGGGCAGGGGGCCGGCGTCGTCCGCCGCGCCCTCGTCCCCCTCGTCCCCCTCGTCACCCTCGTCCATACCCGCCAGGATCAGCGGCAGCCGCCCCGCCCCCGACTCGGTAACCCGGACCGGGACCCCCCAGTCCTGCTGGTGCACGTGGCACGCCGGGTACTCCACCGACGGGTCGTCGTCGCAGCTCGCCGCCATCGCCGAGACGTGCAGCACGCCCTCCGCCGGGCCGTCCGCCGCCAGCACCACCGCGCGGGTCAGGTCCGTGCCGGCGCCCTCGCCCGACTCCAGCAGCTCCGGCGGGGTGGCGCTCACCAGCAGGCGGGTGGCCGGGCCGTAGCGGGTGTCGAGCTTCTGGCCGCGGGGGGCGTGGAAGACGACGTCCAGCGACAGCCGGCCCGGCGCCACGTCCGTCGCCGCGCGCCGCGTGCGGTGCGCGACCGGCGTGACGCGGACCGCCTCCTCCGGCAGCCGCAGCCGGGTCAGCCGGTGGCGGGCGGACTCCACGACCACGATCTCGTCGCCGTCCACCACCGCGTCGGACGGCTCCCGCAGGTCCGTCGCCAGGGTGGTCACGGCGCCGGTGGCCGGGTCGTAGCGGCGCAGGGCGTGGTTGTACGTGTCGGAGACCGCCACCGAGCCGTCCGGCAGGGCCGTGACGCCCAACGGGTGCTGCAGCAGCGCCTCGGCGGCCGGGCCGTCGCGGTGGCCGAAGTCGAAGAGCCCGGTGCCGACCGCCGTGTGCACCCGCGCCGGCCGCCCCTCCGCGCCGCCCGGCTCCAGCCAGCGCAGCGCCGACGTCTCCGCGTCCGCGATCCACAGCCGGTCCGGCGTCGCCGCAAGCCCCGACGGCTGCGCGAACCACGCCTGCGCCGCCGGCCCGTCGAGCAGTCCCTCGTTCGTCGTGCCGGCCGCCGCCTCGACGGTGCCGGTCGCCGGGTCGTACGTCCACAGCTGGTGCACGCCCGCCATCGCGATCCACAGCCGCCCGTCGAACCACGCCACGTCCCACGGCGACGACAGGTCGACCTCCCGCCCCCGCCCCGACACCGGCGCGCCCTGCCACCACTGCCGCCCGGTCCCCGCCAGCGTCGTCACCGACCCGGTGGCGAGGTCGAGGGACCGGATCGCGTGGTTCACGGTGTCCGCCACGGCCACCAGCCCCGACGGCAGCAGCGCCAGCCCCTGCGGCTCGTTGAACCGCGGCGCGGAGTCACCGGGGGTCCCCCCGTCCGCGAACCCCTTCTCGCCGCTCCCGATCCGCCGCACCACCGTCTCGCCGTCCGGCGCCAGCTCCACCAGCCGGTGCCGCGTCGTGTCGGAGACGAGCAGGTTGCCGGACGGCAGCCGCAGCGCCTTCCCGGGGAACCGCAGATGCGTCGCCACCGGCTCGGGCGCCACATACGGGCCGTCCCCGCGCCGCAGCGTGCCCTTCGCCGCGTGCTCCGCCTCCAGCTCCGCGACCAGCCGCTCGATGGCGTGTACGTGCCCCTCCCCCGCGTGCTGCGCGACGACGTACCCCTCGGGGTCGACCACCACCAGCGTCGGCCACGCCCGCACGGCGTACTGCTTCCACGTCGCCAGCTCGGGGTCGTCCAGCACGGGGTGGTGCACGCCGTAGCGCTCGACGGCGTCCACGACGGCCGCGTGCTCGGCCTCGTGCACGAACTTCGGCGAGTGCACGCCGACGACCACCACCGTGTCCCGGTGCTTCTCCTCCAGCTCGCGCAGCTCGTCCAGGACGTGCAGGCAGTTGATGCAGCAAAAGGTCCAGAAGTCGAGCACCACGATGCGGCCGCGCAGCGCGGCGAGGCTCAGCTGCGCCCCGCCGGTGTTCAGCCAGCCGCCCCCGCCGACCAGCTCGGGGGCCCGGATCCGGGTACGTTTCGCCATGAGCAGAGCCAACCACACCGCGGACGCGCCCATTCCCCCGGCGCCGCGGCCGCCGCCCGCGCGCTACGGCCGTCCCAGTACCCGGTCCCGCAGGGCCGGGAACTCCTCCCGGGTCTTCGCCACCCGCGTCGGGTCCAGCTCCGCCCGCACGACCGCCTCGTCCTCGCCCGCCTCCGCCAGGATCTCGCCCCACGGGTCCACGGCCATGCTGTGCCCCGCCTGCGCCACCCCGCCGTTGGTGCCCGCCGTGCCGCAGGCCAGGACGTACGCCTGGTTCTCCACCGCCCGCGCCTGCGCCAGCAGCCGCCAGTGGGCGCGGCGCTTCGCGGGCCAGCCGGCCGGCACGGCGAAGGTCTGGGCGCCGCTGTCGGTCAGGGCCCGGAACAGTTCGGGGAAGCGGAGGTCGTAGCAGGTGGCGAGGCCCACGACGGTGTCGGCGAGGGTGGCGGTGACGACCTCGTCGCCGGCGCCCATGAGGACCGCCTCGCCGCGGTCGAAGCCGAAGCGGTGGATCTTGCGGTACGTACGGGCCAGCTCGCCGCCCGGCGTGTAGAGGAGGGAGGTGTTGAACAGCGTGCCCGCGGCGTCGCGCTCCACGATCGACCCGGCGTGCAGCCACACGCCCGCGTCCCGGGCCGCCGCCGCCATCGCCGCCGCCGTGGGCCCGTCGAGGGGCTCCGCCGCGGCGGCGAAGTCGTCGAAGGCGAACGCGCCCACGTGCCACAGCTCCGGCAGCACCACCAGCCCGGAGCCCGCCTCCCCGCGGACGAGCGCCGCCGCTCTTTCCCGTCGGACCGCCACGGTTTCCTCCGGGTCCACCCGGAGCTGGATCAACGAAGCGCGCACTTTACCACCGCTCCCGAGCCGAAGTCGTCTGCGCCACCGCACAATCGTCACCCGAAAGCACTGCCGGGGCACCCGTGCGCAGCGTAACTTAGGGCCTGCCGTGCATCTCGCGAACGATCCCGTGAGGGGTAGTGTGACCGTCCACTCCAGCCTCCAGCCCGCCGTCGACGCCTGGGTCCACTCGGCCGAGGCCATATCCGAAATCGTGGCACCGCTCTCCGAGGGAGAGTGGAGCGGCCGCAGCGGACTCCCGGGATGGTCCGTGCGGGACGTCGTCTCCCACATCATCGGCGCCGAGTGCGAGGCGCTCGGCGATCCGCGGCCGATCCACAACCTGCCCGCCGACCTCGTGCACATCACGGGTGAGAAGGCGCGCTACGTCGAGGTGCAGGTCGACGTCCGCCGGCACCACACCGCGCCGGAGATGACCGCCGACCTGGAGTACACGCTGATCCGCCGGCAGCGCCAGCTCCGCGACGAGAAGCGCGCGCCGGACGCGACCGTGCGCGGGCCGTTCGGCCAGGAGGTGACGCTCGCGGAGTCCCTGCGCTACCGGGCGTTCGACGTCTGGGTGCACGAGCAGGACATCCGCCGCGCGCTCGGCAAGCCGGGGAACATCGACTCCCCCGGCGCCCTCGTCGCCCGCGACGAGCTGCTGGCGCGGCTGCCGGACGTGGTGGCCGGGGAGGCGGGCGCCAGGGCGGGGTCGGTCGTGGTCGTGGACGTGACGGGCCCGGTCGAGTTCATGCGTACGGTACGGGTCGACGACGAGGGCCGCGGGTCCATCGACGGCAGCGTCTCGCTCGGCCCGACGGTGACGCTGACGACGGACTGGGAGACGTACCTGCGGCTGGCGACGGGCCGGACGCGGGCCGCCGCCGCGGCGGACCGGGTGAAGACGGAGGGCGACCCGAAGCTGGCGGAGGCGGTGCTGCGGCACTTCGCGGTGACGGACTGACCCGCGGAGGCCGGCACCTCCGGCGGACAGGGCGCGGTTCTCCCCCGCACGGGCGCGGTTCTCTCCCCGCACGGGCGCGGTTCTCCCCCGGCACGGGCGCGGCCTCACCCGTAAGGGCGCAGCCCTCATCCGACCGGCACAGCCCGGCGGGCGCCCCGCGCCCGCGCGCCCCAGGCTGATCGTGTGAGCATCAGCCAGGAACAGCTAGTCCGTTGCAGCGTCGCCGTCGACATCGGGGCCTCCCGCACCCGCGTCTACCTCAAGGGCGTCGGCCTCGTCGTGGACGAGCCGAGCGCCGTCGCCCTCAACGCCCGCACCGGCGCCCTGGTGGCCGTCGGCGGCCAGGCCGAGGCGATGACCGGCCGCACCCCGGCGCACATCCGGGTCGCCCGGCCCGTGGGGCCGAACGGCATCACCGACATCGAGATGGCCCAGCGCATGCTGCGCCACCTCATCCACGCCCGGGTCCGCAGGTCCTGGCGCTTCCACCCGGCGCTGCGCGCCGCGGCGTGCACCCCGCACGACGCCGAGCCGCTCACCCAGCGGGCGATGATCGACACGCTGGCGGGGCTGGGCGCGCGGCGGGTCATGCTCGTCGACACCCTCATCGCCACCGCGGTGGGCGCCGGGCTGCCGGTGCCGGCGGCGGAGGGCACGCTGATCGTGGTGTGCGGTACGGCGATGACGCAGATCGCCGTGCTGTCGCTGGGCAACGTGGTCGCCGCCGAGAAGGTGCCGGTGGGCGGGGAGGCGGTGGACCGGGCGCTGGTGGAGCACCTGCGCATCAACCACGAGGTGATGCTGCGCAGTCACACCGTCGGTCAGGTGCACCGCGAGCTGGCGCTCGCCGGCGCGCAGGGCGCGGCGCTGCTGGAGGTGCAGGGCCGCGACGTGGTCTCGGGGCGCCCGCGCTCGGTGCAGGTCGACCCGGCGGCCGTGGAGCAGGCGGCGGGGGCGCCGATGCTGACGGTGCTGGACGGGATCCGCTCGGTGCTGCGGCGCTGCCCGCCGGACCTGGTGGCGGACATCGGGGAGCGGGGGATCGTGCTGGCGGGCGAGAACGCGACGATGCCGGGCCTGGAGACGATGCTGCGCACGTCGGTGGGCCTGCCGGTGCACATCGCGGAGCGCCCGGACGTGGCGGCTGTGGTGGGCCTCGGCTCCATGATCGAGAAGGGCCCGCCCCTGGAGACCCTCCCCGACGTCACGTCGGGCGCGTCGGGCCTGTCCGAGCCGGCGCCGGCGTCGGCGCAGGCGCCGGCGCCGCAGAACGGCCAGGCGGCGGAGGTGGCGGCCGACTAGTACTCCAGTTGTAGTTCGCTATCGATGCTGGTCAGGGCCGGGTTTCTGAGTGTACTCGGCTGACGGGCCGTCAGTGAGGACGAGTTCGTGACCTCGGGTGCGGCGGTGGTAGTGGCAGCGGCGGGAGACGGCTTGGTGCCGTCGTCGCCAGCGCGACCAGCTCGTGGCGTGACTGGTGGGGTGCGGGTAGGTCAGCGGGTGGCGCTCAGCTGCCAGGAGTCGCCGGATTTCTGCCACGGTGAGTGGTGCCAGGGCGGTGGAACCGTTTCTGCGTCCCCCCTT
>AZWL01000063.1 GCA_000514715.1 Streptomyces sp. CNH099
GTCGTGCGCTCCACCGAGGAGATGCTGAAGCTCGTCCCGAACGAGCTGCGGGAGGCGTCGTACGCGCTGGGCGTACCGAAGTGGAAGACGATCCTCAAGGTTGTCCTGCCCACCTCCATCGGCGGCATCACCACCGGCGTCATGCTCGCCGTCGCCCGCATCACCGGCGAGACGGCGCCTCTTCTGCTGCTCGTGTTCGGCAACCCCGCCATCAACCCCGACCCGTTCGAGGGCGCCCAGGCGTCCCTGCCGCTGTACATCTACGAGCAGTGGGCCAACGGCAACGACGCCTCCTTCGACCGCGCCTGGGCCGCCGCCCTCGTGCTCATCGTGTTCGTCATGCTCCTCAACCTGCTGGCCCGCCTCATCGCCCGTTTCAAGGCCCCGAAGACCGGCCGCTGACGGCCGGGTAGGAGAGAGATCCCAGTCACATGTCCAAGCGCATCGACATCAGCGGCCTCAGCGCCTACTACGGCGACTTCAAGGCGATCGACGGCATCTCCATGCACGTCGAGCCGAAGTCCGTGACCGCCTTCATCGGCCCGTCCGGCTGCGGCAAGTCCACCTTCCTGCGCACCGTCAACCGCATGCACGAGGTGACCCCCGGCGCGCGCGTCGAGGGCGAGATCCGCCTCGACGGCGAGGACCTGTACGGCCCGGGCGTCGACCCGGTCGGGGTGCGCCGGGTGGTGGGCATGGTCTTCCAGCGGCCCAACCCGTTCCCGACGATGAGCGTCTACGAGAACGTGGCCGCCGGGCTCCGGCTCAACGGCTCGTACAAGAAGCGCGAGCTGGACGACGTGGTGGAGAAGTCCCTGCGCGGCGCGAACCTCTGGAACGAGGTCAGGGACCGGCTCAACCGCCCCGGCTCCGGCCTGTCCGGCGGCCAGCAGCAGCGCCTGTGCATCGCCCGCGCCATCGCCGTCGAACCGCAGGTGCTCCTCATGGACGAGCCCTGCTCGGCCCTCGACCCCATCTCCACCCTCGCCATCGAGGACCTGATGGCCGATCTCAAAGAGAGGTTCACGATCGTCATCGTGACGCACAACATGCAGCAGGCGGCGCGGGTCTCGGACCGGACCGCGTTCTTCAACCTGTCGGCGGTCGGGGAGCCGGGGCGGCTGGTGGAGGTCGGCGACACCGACAAGATCTTCTCCAACCCCGACGAGAAGGCCACGGAGGACTACATCTCGGGCCGCTTCGGCTGAGACGGGGCGGGCGCCGCCGCCCCGCTCCGGGGAGGAGGGGGAGAAACGCTTCAGCACTACTCGAAGGCCAGGTGCACCACCCAGTACACCACCGCCGCCACCGCCGCCGCGGCCGGCATCGTGATGAACCAGCCCGCCACGATGTTCTTGGCCACGCCCCACCGCACGGCCTTGACCCGCTTCGTCGCGCCGACGCCCATGATCGCCGACGTGATCACGTGCGTGGTCGAGATCGGCGCGTGGAACATGAACGACGCGGTGTACATGATCCCCGCCGCCGTCGTCTCCGCCGCGAAGCCCTGCGGCGGCTGCAGGTCGATGATCCGCCGCCCCAGCGTCCGCATGATGCGCCAGCCGCCCGCGTACGTACCGAGCGAGAGCATCAGGGCGCACGCCACCTTCACCCACCACGGGATGGCGTCGCCCTCGTCCTCCACGTCCGCGATGACCAGGGCCATCACCACGATACCCATCGTCTTCTGGGCGTCCTGCAGGCCGTGCCCGAGCGCCATCCCGGCCGCCGAGACCGTCTGCGCTATCCGGAAGCCGCGCTGCGCGCGCCGCGGGGTGGCGCGGCGGGAGCACCACAGGATCGCGCACATCACCAGATAGCCGACGCACAGGCCGACGATCGGCGAGACGAACATCGGGATGACGATCTTCTCCAGCACCCCGGACCAGTACACCGTCGACGACGCCGCCAGCGCCGCGCCGACCATGCCGCCGAAGAGCGCGTGCGAGGACGACGACGGCAGCCCGAAATACCACGTGATCAGGTTCCACGTGATCGCGCCGGTCAGGGCGGCGAACAGGATCCACATCCCGTGCGAGCCGTGCGGGGTCTCGATCAGCCCCTCGCTCACCGTCTTGGCGACGCCGCTGCCGAGGAAGGCGCCGGCGAAGTTCATCACCGCGGCCATCAGCAGCGCGGCCCGCGGCGTCAGCGCACGGGTGGAGACGGAGGTCGCGATCGCGTTGGCGGAGTCGTGGAAGCCGTTGGTGTACGTGAAGAAGAGCGCAACCCCGATCGTGACGACAAGCGCGAAGGTGTCCACGAGCGCTCAGGACTCCTTGACCGCGATCGTTTCCACGGTGTTCGCGACCTTCTCGAAGGCGTCGGCGGCCTCTTCGAGGACGTCCACGATCTGCTTGAGCTTGAGCACCTCGATGGCGTCGTACTTGCCGTTGAAGAGGTGCGCGAGGAGCTTGCGGTGGATCTGGTCGGCCTGGTTCTCCAGCCGGTTGACCTCGATCCAGAACTCCGGCAGGTGGTTGAGCGTACGGAGGTTGGGCATCGCCTCCGCGGTCAGCTCGGCGGCCCGTGCCAGCACCTCGATCTGCTGCTCCACCCCCCGCGGCAGCTCCTCGATCTGGTAGAGGACGACGAGGTCGACGGCCTCCTCCATGAAGTCCATGACGTCGTCGAGGGAGCTGGCGAGACGGTAGATGTCCTCGCGGTCGAAGGGCGTGATGAACGACGCGTTCAGCTGGTGGAGGATGGCGTGGGTGGCGTCGTCGCCGGCGTGCTCCGCAGCGCGCATCCGCTCGGCGATCTCGGCCCGGGCGGAGGAATCCGCCCCGAGCAGTTCCATCAGGAGCTTCGAGCCCGTAACGATGTTGTCCGCCGAGGCGGCGAACATATCGTAGAAGCTCGTCTCCCTGGGGGTCAGACGAAATCGCACGTGGGGATCCTCAGTGCTGCGAATATCGGCGAATAGGTCCTGATGATGCTAGGCGAGCCGTACCTGCGGAGCGAACCGGCTCTGCAGAACAGCCGCAGGACAGAATGCCACGAAGGCGGTATCATATACCCCCTAAGGGTATTTTGCGCACGGTTCGCATACGGTGGTACGCACACAGCTGTACACGCACCGGGCGCATCGGGGATGGGAAACGGAAGGACGGGCACGTGACCGACACCACGGCAACGCCGGCAGCCGTCGAGACGGCGGCCGGCGCCTCCGCGCCGGGCTCCGGCCCGCACGGGTACAGCAAGGACAAAGAGGCCCACCTGAAACGGCTGCGCCGGATCGAGGGCCAGGTCCGCGGTCTGCAGCGCATGGTCGAAGAGGACGTCTACTGCATCGACATACTCACCCAGGTCTCCGCGAGCACGAAGGCGCTGCAGTCCTTTGCGCTGCAGCTCCTGGAGGAGCACCTGCGGCACTGCGTCGCCGACGCCGCCGCCCGGGGCGGCGACGAGATCGACGCGAAGGTCGAGGAGGCCACCGCCGCGATCGCCCGGATGCTGCGCGCGTAACGCCGGGCACAAGGCCGCTGCTGCGCGCGTAACGCCGGGCACAAGGCCGCTGCTGCGCGCGAGACGCCGCGCGCAGCGCCCGCGGTCCGCTCCCCGCGGCACGCTTCCGTACCCCGATTCCCGCCGCCCGCTCCCGCCCCGCGCCCGTCGCCCGGTGCGCGTCCCCGGCGGCGCACCCTCCGCCGCTGCGGGCTGCTACGGGGTGATCTCCTGCCGGCCGCGCCTGCGGTCGCGGTCGGCACCGCGCCGCGCGGCTTCCACCCGCAGGACTTCGTCGATGCGGTCCTCGCTCAGCCGCTCTTCCGGCGCGCTCGTCGCCGCGATGATCAATTCCCCGCACAACTCGATTTCGGCGAGAGCCACATGGTCCTGGACGGCCGACCCCCGACCCACGTGCAATCACCCCACTTCCCCATGCACACCCGCCGGCAGCCGGGCTCACCGCTCAGAGTAGGTAGGGCGGCACAGTCTGCGCATGACACGTCTGGACCATTTACGGCACCGGCTTTCCCGGCGAATCCCGACGCGCCCGCGCAAACGACCGGATTCAACTCCCGCTAGGAAGCGGTCTGTTGGCTGCCCTGCCGAACCGTTCCGGCATAGATGTCGCGGTCGGCGGGCAGGGCCACCTCGGCCGGCGCCCCGAAGTCGTACGTTTCGACGGTCGACGCCACCCGCACCGGTGAGTCGCCGGACAGCGCGAACTCGTGCCGGACCCGGCGCGGCCGGCCGTCCTCGTCGAGGTACACGTCGAAGGTCACCGCGTCGTGGACGAACCCGTCGGCCGCGGCGGTCAGCGCCCCGCGCGCGTACGGCGACGCCGCGCGGGCGGCGTGGTCGAGGTCGGCCGTGCCCTGGTAGTGCCGTACGAGGCTGTCGCCGACCCGCTCCTCGCCCACATACCGCACCTCGCGGGCGCCGCGCAGCAGTTCGGCGGCGGTCAGCGGGTCGGTGGCGCCGTTGGTGACGAGGTTGCCGTCGGCGAGCCGGGTCGTGTCGAGCCGCAGCCACTTGTCGGCGGGGACGCCGGCGCCGCGGTTCTTCATGTACAGCTCGCCGACGGCGTACAGCTCGGTGATCGGCTCGCCCTCCGCCTGCGGCGGCACCACGCGCAGCAGACCGCGCCGCTCCGCGTAGTCGAACGCGCCGTCGCCGCTGACCGTGACCCGGGTGCCGCCGCTGGTCATCTCCATCTCCGTACGCGCCCGGGAGCTGCCCGCGCCGGCCAGCGCGTCGGCCGTGCGCTGCACGGCGCTGAGCGGGTCGCCGCCGGGGTGGCCGTCGGCCGCCGCGCCGCTCTCCGAGCAGCCGGCGGTGGCGGACAGGGCCGCCGCGGCGAGGGCGCCGAGGAGCGCGAGCGGGGCCGCGGGCCGGGCCGCGGGGGCGGCGCCGGGCCGTGCGGGCACCGTGCCGGTACGTACGGTCCGCCGCTGCTCCGCCGCCATCTCTCGCTACCCCCGGCCGGTGTTTTCTCCGGTTCGCTTAACGAGGTGACGGGGGCGCCGTCACGGTCTGTCCCCACCGCGGTACCGTGACCGCGTGCTCAGCGACCGACCCGCCGACGGGCCGGGCGGCCCCCGCGCCCCGGACGGCCCGCGCCCGGGCGGGACGCACCGCACGTCGACCTCCGAGCAGGGCGCCTTCGCGTACGCACGCTGCAGCTGCGGGTGGATCGGCCCGGCGCGCCGCGCCCGCTCCCGCGCCCGCGCGGACGCCGCCGCCCACGCGCCGGACGGCACGGGCTGAGCGGACCCACCGGCGGGCGGATGCCGCGGGCGGTCGCCGCGGCGGTTGCCGTCAGGCTTTGCTACTTGGGGGTAGCGGAGGGGCGGCGCGATGCGCTGTGCTGTGCGGATGGACAGGCGCACAGTGCTCCGTACCGCCCTCGCCGCCGGCGCGGGCGCCGCCGGCCTCGCCGGCTGCTCGGGCGACGACGACGGCGGGAAGCCGGACCCCAAGCCCAGCGGCTCGAAGAGCCGCGGCAGAACCACGGGACCGGCGGACTGGCCCGCGCTCGCGGGGTCCCTCGACGGCCGCCTCGTCCTCCCGGGGGACGACGACTACCGGGTCGCCGCCCAGCAGTACAACACCCGCTTCGACGACCTGCGCCCGGCCGCCGTCGCGTACGTCGACCACGCCGACGACGTCGCCGAGTGCCTGGGCTTCGCCCGCGGCGCCGGCGTCCCCGTCTCCGTACGCAGCGGAGGCCACTCCTACGCCGGCTTCTCCAACGGCAACGGCCGCCTCGTCCTCGACGTCTCCGCCCTCTCCCGCGTCGACTCCGACTCCGGGACCGCCACCGTCGGCGCCGGCGCCCGCACCATCGACGTCTACGAGGTCCTCGCCGCCCGCGGCCGGACCATACCCGCCGGCTCCTGCGCCACCGTCGGCATGGCCGGCCTCACCCTCGGCGGCGGCCACGGCGTCGTCTCGCGCGCGTACGGACTCACCTGCGACCACCTGACGGGCGCCACCGTCGTCACCGCCGACGGCAGGACCGTCGAGTGCTCCGCGGACGAGAACGAGGACCTGTTCTGGGCGCTGCGCGGCGCCGGCGGCGGCAACTTCGGCGTCGTCACCGAGCTGCGCTACGACACCCGCGAGGCCGCGGACGTCGTCGCCGCGAACATGGTGTGGCCGTGGTCGAAGGCCGAGGCGCTGCTGACCACCTGGCAGCGGTGGGGGCCGGACCAGCCGGACGAGCTGTGGTCCGCGGTCCACTTCGGCAACACCCGCGGCGGCGAGCCGACGATCTCCGTGGCCGCGCTGTCGCTGGGCACCGAGGACGACCTGCACGACGCCGTCGACTTCCTCGCCGACCAGCCCGGCGGCCCCGGGCCCGCCGAGGACGTCGCCATCGGCCCGCAGACGTACATCCACGCCATGCGCACCTACGCGGGCTGCGCGCAGGCCGGCCGCGAGCAGTGCCGGCTGCAGGGCAGCGTGCCGGGGCGCAACGCGCGGGGCATCCTGCAGCGCGACACGTTCGCCGCAGGCTCCGACTTCTACGACGAGCCGCTGCCCGCCGACGGCGTCGGCACGCTGCTGGACCGGGCGGAGCAGGCGGCGCGCTCGGCGGACGCGCTGTTCATCCTCACGGCGCTGGGCGGGGCGGTGAACCGGGTGCCGGTGGCGGACACGGCGTTCGTGCACCGCGGGTCGCGGGTGCTCGCGCAGTACATCTCGTCGTGGGACGAGGGCGAGGACGGCGGGCCGGGCGAGCGGTGGCTGGCGGACACGCACGCGGCGATGCGGCGGCACGCCTCGGGGGCGGCGTACCAGAACTACGCGGACCCGGGGCTGCGGAAGTGGCGGAGCGCGTACTACGGGCCGGCGGCGGAGCGGCTGGCGAAGGTGAAGGAGCGGTACGACCCGGAGCGGCTGTTCGACTTCGGCCAGGCCGTCTAGGAACGCTGTCCCGGGGGCGCACGGCGGCGGGTGCGGGGCGGGGGCGTGCGCCGGGCGCGCACGCCTCGCGCCCGGCGGTGCGTCGTACGCGCCTCGCCCTCGGCCCTCGCCCCCTAAGCTCTCGGCGCCGCGGCCGGTCACGTACCCGTACCCGCTACGCCGCCAGCTCGTCCCCGTCCCGGCCGCCGCCCCGCTCCATCGGCTCCGTCCGCGGCGCCGGCACCGCGCCCGGGTCGCGGGGGTCCGCCGCCGGGTCCGGATCCGCCCCGGCGTCCGGCCCCTCCGGGTCGGCGACGAGCCACTCCGGCGCCCGCCGCAGCAGCGGCACCAGCCCGGCCGTCGCCGCCGGCGCCAGCAGCAGCGCCACCGACGTGCCGAGCGCGATGCCGCCGACGACGTCCGAGGGGTAGTGCACGCCCAGGTACATCCGGCTCAGCGCCTCCAGGAGCGCGAGCGCCAGCGCGGCGAGCCCGTACCGCCGGCTGGCCATGAAGATGCCGACCGCCAGCGCCATGGCGACGGAGGTGTGGTCGCTGACGAACGAGTACCCGGTGGTGCCGGGCAGCAGGACCTCCAGGCCGTCGTGCTCCCGGAACGGCCGCGGGCGCTCCACGATCGCGCGGATCGGCATGTTCGCCAGCCACGCGAGCGCCGCGGCCAGCGGCCCCCACAGCAGCGCGGCCACCGCCGGCACCGCGCCCGGCCGCCGGCGCACCCGCCACCAGCAGACGGCCAGCAGCACGCCCAGCAGCCCGATCAGCCCGTACTCGCCCAGAAACGCCGCACCGCGGTCGAACCAGGGCGGCGTGGAGTCCGCGACGCCGTTGATGTCGTACAGCACGGAAACGTCGGCGTTCGACCCGCTCGGGGGTGCCCCCGCCAGGTGCAGCGAACGCATGTCCACTCGGCTCCTCTCCCCACCCGTCTCCCCGCTGTCCGGCGGTCGCCGTCTTTCCTATTGCAACGGTGCCGCCCGCCCTTTGCAACGGCGCCGCGAAGGCGTGCGTTCCGTCCGCGACCGAAAGATCACCGGGAGGTTATCGAAGAGTGACCGCCCCCGCGGCGGCACGGCGCCGGCGCGGCGGCCGCCGCGGGCGGCCCGCCGCACGTCAGCGCTCCGGCAGCGCCGCGGCGCCGGCCTCGGTGACCCGGGTCGCGCCGAAGTAGTCCGGCGAGTCGATCGGGTCGAAGCGGATCACGGCGCCGGTGTAAGGGGCGTCGATCATGTAGCCGCCCCCCACATACAGCCCGACGTGGTGGATGGAGCGGGAGTCGTTCAGGTCGTACGCGAAGAAGACCAGGTCGCCGGGGAGCAGTTCGTCCGGGCCCGGGTGCGGCCCGGCGTTCCACTGGTCGTTCGCCACCCGCGGCAGCTCGATGCCCACCGAGGCGTACGCCGCCTTCGTCAGCCCCGAGCAGTCGAACCGCCCGCCCTCCTCCGGCGTACCGTCACCGCCCCACAGGTACGGCGTGCCGAGCTTCTCCTGCGCGTAGTGGATGGCGCCGGCGGCCTGCTTCGACGGCGACAGCCGGGAGGTCGGGGCGGCGAAGCTCTGCTCCAGCGCGCGGATTACCTGCACATAGTTCTGCGTCTCGCGGTACGGCGGCACACCGTCGTACTTGATGACGGCGTACGGGCCGGCGTTGTAGGCGGCGAGCATGTTGTCGGTGGGGTCGCCGGGCACGTCCTTCACGTAGCCGGCGAGCTTGCAGTCGTACGTCGCCGCCGACGGGATGGCGTCCTCGGGGTCGTTGACGTCGCGCTCGCCGTCGCCGTTGGCGTCGATGCCGTGGGTGGCCCAGGTGCCGGGGATGAACTGCGCGATGCCCCGGGCGTCGGCGGAGCTGACGGCGTCCGGGTCCCAGCCGCTCTCCTGGTACAGCTGGGCGGCGAGCAGCGCGGGGTTGAGGGCCGGGCAGAGGTTGCCCCACTCCTGCACCAGCGGCTGGTACGTCGCGGGCACGGCGCCCTTCGCCAGACCGACGCCGCGGCCGGCGATGCCGGACGCGGCGGTGTACGTACCGACGACGAGCAGCGCCAGGAACGACAGGACCATCCCTGACCCCAGCGCCACGATCAGCCAGAGCTTGCGCACTCCTCAACCATCCCTCATCGGGCCCCGGCTGTCTGCCCGTTCCCTGGTCAACGCCCCCCGCCGGTACGGTCGTTCGCGCCGGCCGGCGAGCGCCTCCGCACACACCGGCGCGGGTGTTGACCTAGAGAGCACTCCAAGTGGTGCACTCTGCGCATCCGACCCGAACGGCACCCCGGAGGCCCGTACCCATGACCGACGACTCCCCCGTCACCCTCGTCACCGGCGGCGGCAGCGGCATCGGCGCCGCCGCGGCCCGCCAGCTCCTCGCCCGCGGCGGCCGCGTCGCCGTCACCGGCCGCGGCGCCGAGCGGCTGCGCCGCTTCGCCAAGGACGTGGGCGACCCGCCGGAGCTGCTGACCCTGCCCGGCGACGCCTCCGACCACGAGGCCGTCGAGGCGGCCGTGCAGGCGACGCTCACGGCGTACGGACGGCTCGACAGCGTGGTCGCCAACGCCGGCTTCGCCACCCACGACGACCTCGCCACGGGCGACCCCGCGGGCTGGCGGGACATGGTGCTCACCAACGTGCTGGGGCCCGCGCTGCTGATCCGCAGCTCGCTGGCGGCGCTGCGCGAGACCCGCGGGCGGATCGTCATCGTCGGCAGCGTCGCGGGCTTCGTCTACGGCGCGGGCAACATCTACGGCATCACCAAGTGGGCCATGACGGGCCTGGCGGAGAACACCCGCCGCATGGTGACCGGCGACGGCGTCGGCGTCACGCTCGTCGCCCCCGGCCGCACCGACAGCCTCTTCTGGGACGGCCGGGGCGGGGCCCCGGAGGGCATGGAGATGATGACGTCCGACCAGGTCGCCGAGTCGATCGTCTGGGCGCTCGGGCAGCCCGCGGGGGTGGACGTGAACACCGTCGTCATGCGCCCCATCGGCCAGCCGGTGTAGCCGGCGCCGCCGTCCACCCCGCCCCACCAGACACACAGCGTTGCCAATAGTCACCTAACGTGATACACACAGGAAAGTCGGCGGTGAACGCCGAACACCTTTGTGAAATCCCTGCGGTTGACGCCAAATCGACTCTCGCCGGGGCATCATCAGAGAGGATGGACGACGACTCCCGTCGTCCACCCGGGACGGCAACACAGCGCATGGGGCGGTGAGTTACGACATGTTCCTGGCAGCCGACAAGGGCGACATCAACACCATCATCGGCGGTATCGCCCCTGACTGGGGCCCCTTCGGAAGCCTGGGCCAAGAAGCGCGCGTCATGATCGAAGTGGTCATGGCGGTCGCGATCCTGCTGTGCCTGGGCATCGCGATCTGGGGCGCGGCCAAGCAGCGCATCGGCGCCACCGCGCTCCGCGACACCTTCAGCGCGGAGCAGGGCAAGGGGCTGATCGTCGCGGGCCTGACGGGAGTGTTCATCATCGGCTCCCTCGGCACCGTCTTCACGATCGTGTACGGAATGGCGGTGTAGGCCGGGCCGTGACTCCAGGGCCAGGCGAACGGCGAACGGCGGTGCGGCACACGGCGACGGGACGCCGCCCGGGCCCGCGCCCCGGGAGGCAACCGACCCCCGGGCGCGGCGGCCCGGGCACCCCCGTGAGAGGGCCGGCGGCGCACCGCTACCTTCGTGTGCCTACGGAAAGCCGGAGCAACGACGCCCCGGCACACGGAGAGGGCGACGGCGCATGAGCCACGACGACGACTACGCCGACTACGCCGTCTCCGAACCCGGCACCCGCACCCGCTTCGCCGAAGGCGACGCCGACGACCGCTACGACGGCGGCCCGCGCCGCGGCGGCCGCGTGTCGCCCTCCCGGGCGACGGTCACGGTCATGGGCGTCGTGGTCCTGCTGGTCGCCGCGATCGCGTTCGCGAACCGCAGCGGCAACTCCACCGACGACGGCGAGAACACCGCCGACCCCGGCACCCGCACCCAGCCCACGGCCCCCACGGGCGACTCCCCGGTCAAGACCGCGACCGACGGCATCCCCTCCGGCTTCCCCCAAACCGCAAAGGGCGCCCAGTCCGCGGCGGCGAACTACACCGTGTCGCTGGCCGGCGCGGGCATGTTCGACGACGACGAGCGCGCCGCCATCGTCCGCGCCCTCTACCTCCCCAACGTCGCCGAGGCCCGCCTCTCCGCCCTCGACAAGGTCTACGACGACCCGGACTTCCTCCAGCGGATCGGCCTTGAGGAGGACGGCGCGGCGCCCACGGGCACGACGTTCGTCTCCCGCGTCAACCCGGTGGGCACGAGCGTGAAGGCCTACGGCGACGACGGCACCGCGAAGATCGCCGTCTGGTACTCGGCGCTCTTCGGCCTCGCCGGCGAGGACTCCGAGAACCCCGTCACCGAGGGCTGGTACACCACGACGTACGAACTCCGGTGGGCCGACTCCGACTGGAAGGTCTCCGACTACACCCAGAAGGACGGCCCGGTGCCGGTCGGCCGCGACCAGACCGCCTCCTCCGCCGAGGACATGGCCAAGGCCGTCGAGGAGTTCGGAGGGTTCACCTATGCCCGCTGACCGCCGCCGCGCCCTCCGCCTGGGCACCCTCCTCGGGGGCGCGCAGTTCGTCGCCCTCGCCGCCGCCGGCCGCGCCGCCGCCCAGGACGACGACTCCTGCGACCTCATCCGCGGCCCCGCCCGGGACTACTGCCAAGGCGAGGGCGACCGCAAGGACTCCGCCCCCGACGCCCCCAGCGACCCGACGGAATCCGTCGACCCGCTCTCCTCGCTGGCCAAAGGCTGCGCCGAAGCCGCCGCCTGGACCATCGACAAGCTCTCCGAGGCCGTCACCTCCACCACCACCGTCGACTTCACCAACGCCGCCTTCCTGCGCCAGTACGCCGTCGTCTTCGCCGCCTCCACCATCCTCACCCTCACCCTCTGGCTCCTCGCCGTCGCCAAGCGCGCCATCCGCGGCGTCCCCCTCGGCGAGGCGCTCGGCGAAGCCATCGGCTTCCTCTGGCTGACCGTCCTCGCCTCCGCCTTCACCCCCCTCATCCTCTACACCCTCGTCACCGCCACCGACTCCGTCACCGAAGCCATCGCCTCCGGCACGTCGTCCAACACCGACACCTTCTTCGGCGGCTTCTCCGAGGCCCTCAAGAAGGGCGAGGACATCGGCGGCGGGCCGATCATGCTCATCATCGTGTCGCTGGTCTCCGTGCTCGCCGCCGGCGTGCTCTGGCTGGAGCTGGTCATCCGCGCCGCCCTCCTCTACGTCGGCGCCCTCCTCGGCACCGCCGTCTACGCCGGGCTCGTCGACAAGAACATGTGGCACCACGTCCGCCGCTGGGCCGGGATCATGATCGCGGTGATCCTCGTCAAGCCCGTCATCGTCATCGTCCTCGGCCTCGCCGGCGCACTGTCCGCCGAGGAGGGGCCGGACGCCTTCTCCGCCGTCGTCTCCGGCCTCGCGATCATCCTGCTCGCCATCTTCGCCAGCGCGATGATCTACCGCTTCGTCCCCGGCTTCGGCGACGAGATCATGACCGCCAAGCAGGGCCGCCGCGCCACCTCCGCCAACCCCGCGTCCGCCGTCATGGCCACCCCCGCCGCCCTCGTCACCGCCGGCATGAAGACCCACGGCTCCCGCACCTCGTCCGCCGCCGGCGGCGCGGGCGGCGCCGGCGGCGGCACCGGCGGCGAGTCCCGCTCGTCCGCCCGGCCCGCCAACCCCGTCGCCGGCGGCGTCTCCGCCCACAGCACCCGCCCGGCCCAGCCCAGCGCCCCCGGCCGCAACTCCGGCGGCTCCGGCGGCAACGGCAGCGGCGGCGGGTCCGGCTCCCGCGGCGGCGGCGCGCCCCCGCAGTCCGCCCCATCGCCCGGAAACAGGAGGTGACCTGCGGTGACCACGCACGACACACCACCGATCACCCCCCGTCGGACGTACCTCATCGGCAAGGCACGCCCCAACGCCGTCGTCGGCCGCAACCGCGAGACCGGCGAGATCGGCCTGATCATCAGCGGCGCCTTCCTCGGCATGATGTGCGGCCTCCTCGTCCCCGTGCTGACGCTGCGCATCGTGCTACTCATGGGCTTCCCGCTGCTCGCCCTCGCCGCCGTCTACGTCCCGTACCGCGGCCGCACCTTCTACCGCTGGTTCGAGATCAGCCGCAGCCACCGCCGCCTCCTGCGCTCCGGCGCCGCCGTCTACCGCTCCGGCGCCCCCGAGGCCGGTACGCGCCTCAACGGCGAGGAGGTCGCCGTCGGCACCCCGCCCGGCGTCGGCCGCATCAACTGGCAGGTCGCCCCCTTCGGCCCCGACGAGATCGCCGTCCTGCTGCACGCCGACCGCCGCACCGTCACCGCCGTCATCGAGATCGAGGGCCCCGGCGTCGGCCTGCGCGACAGCGAGGACCAGGAGGCCCTCGTCGACCGCTTCGGCACCCTGCTCAAGCACGCCGCCAACGGCGACGGCTTCGTACGCCGCCTGCAGATGCTCGCCCGCACCCTGCCCGCCGACCCCGACGCGCACGCCAAGGACGTCTCCCAGCGCGGCGACCCGCACGCGCCGCAGTGGATAAAGGGTTCGTACGACCAGCTGCAGTCCATGGTCTCCACCTCCTCCGAGCAGCACCGCGCCTACCTCGTCGCCTGCATGCCCTACACCCGCGAGCTGGGCCAGGAGGCGACGGTGATGGGCCGCGCCACCAAACAGACCCGCGACGAGTGCATCGCCGTCATCATGGCCCGCGAGCTGGGCGACATCTGCGCCCGTCTCGCCGAGGCCGACATCCGCGTACGGCAGCCGCTGGGCATCGCGCGCCTCGCGGCCCTCGTGCACTCCATGTACGACCCGGACCACCCTGTCGACCACATCCAGGCCATGACCCAGCGCAACGCCTGGCCGGCCGAACTGGACGCCGTGGACCCGCAGTACCTGCGCGCCAAGACCCGCGAGTCGGCGACCCGCGACCCCTGGTGCCACTCCACCGCGTGGGTGAAGGAATGGCCGATGACCCCCGTCGGCGTCAACTTCCTCGCCCCGCTCCTCGTCCACACCCCGGACGTCATCCGCACGGTCGCCGTATGCATGGACCTGGAGCCCACCGAAGTGGCCATCGAGCGGATGCTGACGGAGAAGACGAACGACGACGCGGAGGCGTCCCGGCAGGCGAAGATGAACCGCGTCGTCGACCCCCGGGACATCGCCCACCACGACCGCATCGACCAGCGCGGCGAAGACCTCGCCTCCGGCGCCGCCGGCGTGAACCTCGTCGGCTACATCACCGTGTCCGCCCGCTCCCCCGAGGCGCTCGCCCGCGACAAACGCACGATCCGCGCCTCCGCGGGGAAGTCATACCTGAAACTGGAATGGTGCGATCGGGAACACCACCGCGCCTTTGTGAACACGCTGCCCTTCGCGACCGGGATCAGGTGACCCATGGCCGACCTCCTCGACCTGGTGACACGTGCCTTCGCCGGCTTCGTCTTCGGCAGGACGGAGACCCAGCGGCTGCCCGTCCGCACCTCCTCCGCGCAGGCGCAGGCCGTCTACCTCCCCACCGCCGCGCCCGGCCTGGGCGACTCCGGCGTCATCATCGGCCGCGAGGTCTACAGCGGCAAGGGCTACATCTACGACCCCTTCCAGCTGTACGGGCAGCAGCTCCCCGCACCGCACTGGCTGGTCCTCGGCGAGTCCGGCAACGGCAAGTCCGCGCTGGAGAAGACCTACGTCCTCCGCCAGCTCCGCTTCCGCGACCGCCAGGTCGTCGTCCTCGACGCGCAGGGCGAGGACGGCGTCGGCGAGTGGGCGCTCATCGCGCAGGAACTCGGCATCACCCCCATCCGCCTCGACCCCCTCGCCGCCCTCGACCGCGGCATCCGCCTCAACCCCCTCGACCCGGCGATCACCTCCACCGGCCAGCTCGCCCTGCTCCGCACGATCATCGAGGTGGCCACCGGCAGCAGCCTCGACGAGCGCTCCGGCTTCGCCCTCAAGGTCGCCCACGCGTACGTCAACGAGACCGTCACCGACCGCCAGCCGGTCCTCACCGACATCGTCGAGCAGCTCCGCCACCCCGCCCCGACGGCCGCCGAGGCGATGAACGTCGACGTCGAGGACGTCCGCAACTGGGGCCTCGACGTCGCCCTCGTCCTCGACCGGCTCGTCGACGGCGACCTGCGCGGCATGTTCGACGGCCCCACGACCGTCGGCATCGACCTGGACTCGCCGCTCATCATCTTCGACCTCTCCCACATCGACCGGAACTCGATCGCCATGCCGATCCTCATGGCGATCGTCGGCGTGTGGCTGGAGCACACCTGGATCCGTCCCGACCGCAAGAAGCGCATCTTCCTGGTGGAGGAGGCGTGGCACATCATCAACTCCCCCTTCGTCGCGCAGCTCTTCCAGCGGCTGCTGAAGTTCGGCCGCCGCCTGGGCCTGTCCTTCGTCGCCGTCGTGCACCACCTGTCCGACGTCGTGGAC
The DNA here is from genome assembly GCA_000514715.1 of Streptomyces sp. CNH099. Lineage (GTDB taxonomy): Bacteria > Actinomycetota > Actinomycetes > Streptomycetales > Streptomycetaceae > Streptomyces > Streptomyces synnematoformans. Next base: position 15,371 of record AZWL01000063.1, read on the forward strand.
GGCGCGGCGGCACGGGAGGCGGCGGCGATCCTCAAGATGGCGTCGACACGGACGATCTACGCCCAGAAGGCGGACGAGGCACGCGCGACGGGGAAGGTGCTCGGGCTGCCCCGCTGGGCCGTCGAGATCATCCCGACGCTCACACCGGGCATCGCCGTCTGGGACGTCAACGGCAACGTGCAGGTCGTCAAGCACCTGGTGACCGAGGCCGAACGGCCGCTGGTCTTCACCGACCGGGCGATGACGGAGTCCGCCCCCGTGCCGGCCCTGGAAGCGGCGGACGACGCGACCCCGGTGGTGATGGAGAAGGAATCGACGGTGGCCTGAGATGGCGCAGGGTCGCGGTGGACGAGACGGGGGCGCCCCGGAGCGAGGCATTCCCGATGGCCTGCTCATCGGCGTGATCGCCTTCCTGCTCGGTCTGACGGTGCTGGTGTGGACGGCGACGGGACTGGCGGGGCTGCTGGCGCACGGCGCGTGGCCGACCGGTGTCCGGTTCACGGACACCCCGGTGGCGATGCGGGAGCTGGTCGCGGAGCCGCACGACCTGGCGGCCGCCTGGCCCGACGCGCGGGAGGGTTCCCTGTCGGGGTGGGGGCTGTTCTGGGGCGTGTTCATCAGCCAGCTGATGGTGCTCGTCACCTTCGCGGTCGCGGGGATGACGACGGTGGCGAGCTGGAAGGCGCGCCGCGCGAGCGCGCGCAAGGCGTCGGCGGGCAACAAGGCGCTGAACGAGGGCCTGGGAGACAGGTACGGGAGGGGAAGGCAGGAACGGTTCGAAGAGCGGTACGGGGAGCAGGAGCAGCGCTACGGGGAGCAGGACGAACGGTACGGGGAGACGGAGGAGCCCCCGGCGCCGGCGCCGCGGCACAGACCCCCCGTACAGCACAGGCCGCCCGCGACGAACATGGCCAAGAAGCCACCGCCCGAGCAGGTCCCGACGCCCATCCCGGCGCAGACCGCCCCGCCCGGAACGCCGCCCGTGCCCGCCGGCCCGCTGGTGTTCCGCAAGGGCAGCCAGACGGCCGTCACCCTCACCCGGGAGACGCTGCTCGGGGCAGAGGGCCCGGCGCTCGCCGTCACCTCCGACGCCGCCCTGTGGGCGGACACCAAGGACGCCCGCGCCAAGCTGGGCCCCGTCCTCGTCTACGACCCGGGCCAGCTCTGCGACACCCCGGACCGCCTCCGCTGGTCCCCGGCGACCGGCTGCAACGACCGCGCCACGGCCGCCGCCCGAGCAGCAGCCCTCCTCCGCCCGGTGCTCCCCCAGCACCGTACGGACACCACGGTGGCGGACACCGCGGAGACGATGCTCACGTGCTGGCTGCACGCCGCCGCCGTCGCCGACCGCCCCTTCGCCCAGGTCCACCGCTGGGCCCAGGGCACGGGCGCCCACGAACCGGTCGGCATCCTGCGCTCCACCCCGGAGGCCGAGTCCGGCGCGGCCGGCGAGCTGGAGTCGGCGCTCACGAGACATCCGGAGCGGCGGGACGCGGCCGCCGAGTTGGTCGCGACGGCCCTGGAGGGCCTGTCATCGATCCATATCCGCAACGCATGCAAACCCACCCGAGCAGATTCGCTCGTCCTGGAGTCATTCATCGACGAAGGGGGAACACTCTATGTGGTGGGTGAAGCCATCGAGGGCCCCCGGTCCCGCCCGGGTGCGATGCCACTGCTCACCGCCCTCGCCGCAGACGTGGTCGAGCACGGCCGCCGCATGGCCGCAGGGTCATCCACCGGCCGGCTCGACCCACCACTCACCCTCGTCCTCGACGACGTCGCCGCAGTCGCCCCCCTCGCCCAACTCCCCGCCCTTCTCAACGAGGGCGAACGCGAGGGACTGCCGACACTGGCCACGATGCGCTCGCCGGAGCAGGCGCGCAGCCGCTGGCCGGGGCTGTCGCTGGGGGTATGAGGGAGGCGCCCGCGCCGCCCGCCGGAAAATGACTCAACCCCCGGACGGTGTCCGGGGGTTGAGTACCAAAGATTGTTCGGCGGTGACCTACTCTCCCACACGGTCCCCCGTGCAGTACCATCGGCGCGGTCGGGCTTAGCTTCCGGGTTCGGAATGAGACCGGGCGTTTCCCCAACGCTATGACCACCGAAACACCATGAAACACACAACACA
>AZWL01000064.1 GCA_000514715.1 Streptomyces sp. CNH099
GCAGGTTGGGCCCTCCCTGGGGGAGGAGGGCAGCCCTGCGCCCCCGGCAGGACTCGAACCTGCGACCAAGCGCTTAGAAGGCGCCTGCTCTATCCGCTGAGCTACGGGGGCCGGTGTGGCGTGGAACGGTGGCCGGGCTCGGCGGATCCGTGACCTTGCCAGGGGTCAAGGATAGGGCTCCGTTGAGCCACACCCGGTAGCTTCACTCCGGCACCACCTTGTGGAGGTTCAGTGAAGCGTCCTGATAATCGCAGGCGAGTGCGATTCGCGCATCGCTTTTTTCAGCGCGTCGCCGGTGGTGTTGTGCAGTCGTTATGCCCGGGGGGCGGGAGCTTCTGGGTTGAAGAAGGCGCGCTGCGGCGCTAAACGCTTTCAAATTCGGATGGAAGCGGGCATTCTTCGCATGTGGCGACCTCGGACGTACGGCCTGACCTGCTGAGCGCACTCTCCGCCCTGCGCGAGTGCGTCGCCGCCGCGCGCTTCCCGCTCCCCCTGCCCGGGGCGGCCGGGGCGCGGCGGAGCAGAGCGGAACTGCTCGCGCAGCTCGACGACTATCTCGTTCCCCGGCTGCACCGGCCGGACGCGCCGCTGCTCGCGGTCGTCGGCGGGTCGACGGGGGCGGGGAAGTCGACGCTCGTCAACTCGCTGGTGGGCAGATGTGTGAGCGAGTCGGGCGTGTTGCGGCCCACGACGCGGATGCCCGTCCTCGTCTGCCATCCCGACGACCAGTCCTGGTTCGCCGGCCAGCGGGTGCTGCCGCACCTGACGCGGGTGTGGATGCCGCGGCAGGACGCGGCGCACGGGCGCGTCGAGGCGTACGAGTCGTACGGCGCGTACGAGGCCCAGGAGGTGGACGGGCCGTACGGGGACGACGAGGGCGCCGGGGGCGGTGGTGGCGTCGGCGGCGGTGCCCGTGCCGGGTACGGGGCCGGCCGCGCGGCCTCCGGGGCGTACGGCGGACGCGACCTCTACCGCGTCCCGCGCGGCCCGGCGCGCGGCGCCGCGACCTTCGGGGAGGGCGGCGGCGGGCCCGACGGGACCCTGCTGCGGATCGAGGTCGACGAGAACGTGCCCTCCGGCCTCGCCCTCCTCGACGCCCCCGACATCGACTCCCTCGCCGGGCACGCCCGCGAGCTGGCCGCCGAGCTGGTGTGCGCCGCGGACGTGTGGGTGCTGGTGACAACCGCCGCGCGGTATGCGGACGCGGTGCCGTGGCACCTGCTGCGTACGGCGAAGGAGTACGACGTCAGCCTGGTCACCGTGCTCGACCGGGTGCCGCACCAGGTCGCCGGCGAGATCTCCCTGCAGTACGCCTCGCTGCTGCGCCAGGCCGGCCTCGGCGACGTGCCCCGCTTCACCGTCCCCGAACTGCCCGAGTCCGCCGGCGGCGGCAGCGGCCTGCTGCCCGCCACGGCGGTCCAGGAGCTGCGCGACTGGCTCGCGCACCGCGCCCGGGACCCCCGGGCGCGCGCCGACGCCGCCGCACGGACCGCGAACGGCGTGCTCGCGTCGCTCCGCTCCCGGGTCACGTCGCTGGCCGGGGCGTGCGCCGCGCAGCACGCGGCGGCGACGCGGATGGCGCACCGCGTGGAGCGGGCGTACGAGGAGGCCGCCGAGAAGGCGCACGCCGACCTCGTCGGCGGCGCCGCCTTCGCCGGCGACGCCCTCGCGCACTACCGCAACCGCGCCCTCACCGGCGCCTCCACCGAACTCCTCGACGCCCTGACCGGCAACGTCACCGCCGTCCTGGCCTGCGCCGTAGCCGCCGCCGACGAACGGGTCACCGCCGAGCTGCGCCGCGAGCCGGGCGCGGCGGCGCTGCCGTTCGGGGCGGCGGGGGCGGGGGCGCAGGAGCGGGTGGGGGTGCTCGTACGGCGCTGGCGCCGGTGCCTGGAGGAACTGGCCGACGAGGCGCTGCGCGCCGCCGGACACGGACCGGACGCGGACCCGGAGGAGGCCGCGGCGCTGCTGGCGGTGGCGCTGCTCGACGGCTCGAACGGGCGCGGGGCGGCGGACGGGCTGACGGAGCTGCTGGGCGCGAAGGCCGGGCTGCGGCTGCGGAGCCGCGGCGGGCGGCTGCTCGGCACGTACTTCGAGCGGGCGCTCGACGGGGAGCGGGACCGCCGGCTGGCGGCGATCGACGCTCTGGAGGCGCAGTCCGGCCAGCAGGCCCGGTTGATCGCGGCCATGTCCGTGCTGCAGCGGGAGAAGTGACGGGAGAGGTGAGCGGGGTGCGCTCGGAGGAGACGTCGGGACGCGAGTCGGCGGAGGTTCCGCTTCCGATTGGGGAGGCCACGGAGCCGGTCCCGGCGGCGGGCGGGGCGGACCGCGGGGCCGGAGTGGCCGAGTTGCGTGGGGTCGCGGGGGGCGCGGGCCCGGGCGCGCGGGCGGAATCGGACACCGGGACGGGCGCGGGTGTGGGGGAGGCGTGTGCGCGTGGTGACGGGGCAGACGGCGCAGACGGGGGTGACGGCGGTGATGGCGGGGCTGGCGAGGATGGCGGGTTCGGCGAGGACCTGCCTTCGGTGCCGGCCCCGGCCGGGATGTGGGACGACGGGCTGATCGCGCGCCGCGCGGCCCGGTGGGGCGTACGGCGGGTGCGTCGGCGGGCGGAACCGGCGGAGGGCGCCGCGGAGGCGGCCGGCTCCGGGGCGGAGCCGGAGGGCGAGGCTGCCGACGTGTCCGGTGGGGCGGTGGCGACTGCGGCGGAGGAGGCGGGGGTTGAAGAGCCGCCCCGGGCTTCGGAGCCGGAGCCGCAGCAGGAGCAGGAGCAGGAGTCCGGGCCGGAGCCGGACCGGGAGGCTTCCCTTGCGGGCGGGGTGGATGCGGGATGTGCGGGTGAGGTGGCCGGTGCGGCTGGGGCGGATGGCGGTAGGCGAGAGGGCGGTGTCGCGGAGATGGGCGCAGACGACGGGACGGACGTGGCGGCGGCGGAGCCGGCGGACGGCGGTGGCCCGGGCGGCGGGTCCGACGGCGCTGGGCCGGTGGAAGACGGCGGGTCGGCCGGCGGCGGGGCCGCGGGCGGCGCGGGGTCCGGTGCCGAGGTGACCGACGGCGGCTCCGCGGACGGTACGGGGGACGGTGAGAGCAAGCGCCTTCTCAGCGCTTGGTCGCAGGAGCCCGGGGCGGGTGCCGGGGACGGCGGTCTGGCGGATGCCGGCGAGCGCGGCGATGCGCACGACGGGGACGGCGCCGCGGGGCAGGGGCCCGGCGGTGCGCACGCGGACTACGGCGCGGACGCGGGGATGCCCGGAGGATTCGTACCGCGTGCCGAAGGCCCGCTGCGCGGGCGGCTCGACGCCCTGCGTGAGCTGGTCGGCCTCTCCCGTACGCGACTCGACGGGCGCACGCTCGCCGAGGCCGGCCGCGTACTCGACGAAGCCGCCGACCGGCAGCGGCTCTCCCTCGACCACGCCGTCGTCGCCATCGCGGGCGCCACCGGCAGCGGCAAGTCCAGCCTCTTCAACGCCCTCGCCGGCACCCCTCTCTCGGAGGTCGGGGTGCGCAGGCCCACCACCTCCCAGCCCGCCGCGTGCGCCTGGCGCGGCGCCGGGGACCACGCGCCGACCCTGCTGCTCGAACGCCTCGGGCTCCCGCCGCGCGCCGCCCGGCCGCTCCGCGACGACCTGGGGCTGCGCGGGCTCGTCCTCGTCGACCTGCCCGACCACGACTCGGCGGTGGACGAGCACCGCGCGCGCGTGGAGCAGCTGCTGCGCCGCGTGGACGCGGTGATCTGGGTGGTGGACCCGGAGAAGTACGCGGACGCGGCGCTGCACGAGCGGTATCTGCAGCCGCTGGCGGGTTACGCCGAGGTGATGTTCGTCGTCCTCAACCAGGTCGACCGGCTGCCCGCGCACGCCGTCGGGCAGGTGCTCGACGACCTGCGCCGGCTCCTCGACGAGGACGGCGTCGCGCTCGGCGAGCACGGCGAACCCGGCGCGTGCGTGCTCGCGCTGTCCGCGCTCACCGGCGAGGGAGTGGCCGACCTGCGCGCGGAGCTGGTGTCGTTCATCGCGGAGCGCCGGGCCGCCGAGCGGCGGCTGACCGCGGACGTGGACGGGGCGACGGCGCGGCTGCTCGACGTGTACGTGGGGGAAGGCGGCGGGGGCGGGCTGGACGAGCGGATCCGGGCCGAGTTCGAGGACCGGCTCGCGGAGGCGGTGGGCGCGGCGGCGACCGGGCAGGCCGCGGAGCAGCGGTGGCTGCGTGAGGCGGAAGAGGCGTGCGGGTCGCGGCTGGCGCAGCTGTGGCGGCGTCGGCGGGCGGCGCGGGCGGCCGGCGGTTCGGCGGATCCGGCGGGCGCGGGCGGTCCGGGCGGTTCGAGCGGCGCGGACGGCTCGGGCGGCTCGGGCGGCTCGGGCGGCTCGGGCGGCGGTGCCGCGGACGGGGCGTCCGCGGGCGTGGGCGCGCTGATGCCGGAACCGCGGTCCGGTGAGCAGGAGTTGGTCCCCGCGCGAGCGGTGGTGGAGCAGGCCGTACGGACCGTGGCCGAGGAGGCGGGCGCCGGGCTGCCGGCGCCGTGGGCGAAGGCGGTGCGCGAGGCGGGGGTGCGCGGAGCGGAGGGGCTCGCGGACGGGCTGATGCGGACCGCGCCGGGCGGGGCCGCGGGTGCGGGTGAACCGGGCGCGGACGCGGGTGCGCCGGACGGGGGCGAGCCGGGTGCCGGTGAGGCGGCGGCGGGCGGGTCGGGTGGGGATGAGGCGCCCGCCGGCGGAACGGGTGCGGGCGGGGGCGCCGGGGCGACTCGGCCGGGTGGCGTGCCGCGGCCGCGGTGGTGGTCGGCGGTGGGCGCGGTGCAGAGCGGGCTGCTCGGCGTGCAGGCGCTGGCCGTGCTGTGGCTGGCCGCGGCGCTCTCCGGCGTCGCCGGCGGGCCGTGGCCGCTGCCGCTGGCCGTCGTGGCGATCGCGGCAGCCGCCGGTCCCGGGCTGGCCCTGGCCTGCCGGTTCGCCGCCCGCGGCCCGGCGCGGCGGTACGGCGAGGAGGCGGAGCGGCGGCTGCGCGAGTCGGCGGCGGCGAGCGGGCGGGCGCGGGTGCTGGAGCCGATGGCGGCGGAGTTGCTGCGGTACCGCGAGGTGCGGGAGCAGTACGCCGTGGCGTCGGGCGGGGGAGCACAGCTCTGACCTGCTGTGACGTCGCTCGGGCGGGAGTTATCCACAGGGGTCGCGGGGGGCGGCGGGAGCGTGCAGCATGGAGGTCGGCGGGCAGGTGGACTGCCCGGACGGGGGAGGAGTGTGGAGATGAACGAGACGATGGTGACCGTGGTCAGTCTATGATTGCCGCTACAGACGTCAAGAGGGCGGAGGGGCGGGGTCATGAGCGAGCGGCCGGTAGATGTCTACGCGAGGATCAGCAAGGCACCTGACGGGAGTCTGGACAAGACGGACCGTCAGATAGCGGACTGCCGTGCGGAGTTGGAGAGGCGCGGACTCACGCTTGGGAAGGTGCATGAAGACCCGAACAAGTCGGCATGGCGCGAAAATGTGCGGCGGCAAGGGTGGGAGGCGCTACTCAACCGCTTTGAATCGGGAGTGATTTCAGGAGTCGTTGTCTGGAACGTGGACCGACTCTTGCGCCAACCGCGCGACCTTCAAAAGCTCATCGATATGGCGAAGGAACAGGGGTTCACGGTCTACTCATGCTTTGGAGACTATGACCTTTCCAACCCCGATCACTTGCTTCATCTGCGTATCAAGACAGACTTTGCTGCCCATGAGTCGGCCAGCAACCAGAGGCGCACTAAGCGCGGACTGTTGGCCGCGCGCACAAGAGGCAAGATGCACACCGGCCCCCGGGCGTTTGGTTGGCCTGCCGCTGTCAAGGAAGATGAAGAGCCGACTGCACCCGAACTAGTCGCAGTCGAACGGAAAGCAATTGCCGAAGCAACTCGCCGCTACCTGGACGGTGATCCGCTTGGCTCTATCGCAACAGATTTCAACGCGCGCGGCATTCGGACGGCAACCGGCGGTCAGTGGACAGGCGTTACGGTAAAGCAGATGCTCAAGCGGCCCCGTAACGCTGGTCTCGTAGAGTACGGGGGGCAGGTGGTTGCAGAACTTGACGGGGAAGAGGCCATCGTTGACCGGGCGACGTTTGATCTCTTGACGGCAAGATTGGCACTGGCGCGCAGCGGTCGACCCTCCCCCGATCAAAGGTTGTTGACCCATATTGCCTACTGCGGCAATTGCGGCTACTGGCTCAACTCCCGTACGCGCTCCGGAAAATACTACGCAGACGGCAAGGTTCGCATTCACTATCACTGCCCCGCCAATCGAGGGTGTGCAAAGGTCTCAATCGCTCAACCTGCACTCGACAAGGAACTGAAAGACTTCACGATTGCGCGACTCTCTGACCCTCGGCACGCTGCACAGATTCAGGTGCGGGCGCAAGCGAGTCGAGAACTGGAAAGAAGAGTCTCGGAGATCAATGACCTGCAAGACGAGTTGGACGACCGCCTAACGAGCGGTCAAATCACGATGGAACGATTCGACAAGATGAACGCCCGACTGACACGTCAGCTAGAGGAGTTGGAGGAGGGGCTAGCGGCCGTGCGGGTACCGGAGGCGGACTTGTCCATGCCCGAGGCCCGTAGCGCCGTCCTCCGGCGCTGGGAGGACGCGGGGGTCCCCGAACGGCGCGGCATGGTCAGGGCAGCACTGGGCGACAAGAAGTTGATCATTGATCCCGTCTCCGGCCATTGGCGGAAGGCCAAGATCACAGATCGAATCCGGATCGAGTGACCTAGATCACAAACGCAGCTTGAACAGGGGCTTCCCGTCCGGGAGGCCCCTGTTTGGCGTCGGTCCCATGTCTGGGGACCATCCTCATGCAGCTAGCCTCTAGCACATGCCACGGAACCATCTAGAGCCGCGTTAACGCGCTCTTCCTGACGCGCGAAGGAATCGCGCCTTCCCTTCCTGGGGAGTTCCGTGCCTATTTCACCCGAGGCGGCTAAGGTCCGCGCTCGTATTGCGTCTGCCCATCGCTGGAACCCTGATTCGCCTCAGATTGAGGAAGACCGCCGGGAGTACAGGGTATTGACGCTTGCCGACCACATCCGGGAAGTCATCTCTGCCACGCCGGCTCCGACTCCCGAACAGATTTCCAGGCTTCGCGCTCTCCTCTCGCTGGACTGTTCCGCATGAGCGACAACGAATCCAACGAATGGGCGGAAGAGATGGCAGCCAGCATGCCGCCTATGACGGAAAGCGAAATCTCTTCTGTTGCAGCAATCTTCGCTCGCATTGACGCGCGTCTGACCGGAGTTACGACGGAAGACGCTGCTTAACCCTTCGGAAGTAATAGTGCGGTTGATCTTTGACAACTCAAGAGCGCGGGCCTACGCCTCCCCGATAAAAGGCGAATGCGCAGCAAGAAAACGGACGCCCGCAGAGGAGTGCCCGTTTCAGGAACCGATACCAAGGGATGAGGTTAGCGTGTATGTCCAATTTCGCAAAACGTAGGAAGCGCCCCCTGCCCTATACCTGTAGCCACTGCTCTAGCCGTTGCCTCGGTGTGAGAACTATCAACGGCGTCGAGCGGCTTACCGTATCGCATGATCCGGAATGCCCCGTCCTGACGGGTAAGGTCTCGGGGCATCACGACACCCTGAGAGCAGTCCGGAAAAGCGGCAGACGCGCCGCTATCCTCACCCCAGAGGGTATTTACGTGTTCCTCGGGAGTGGGGGTGAATGAACTGGAGCCGCATACGCCGGCTCTGACTCCGACTGCTGATCAGGCAGATATAGACAGAAGACTTGCGCTGCATTGGCTGTTGAATCCAAACACGGCGCCCCTTTCGTCCTTTAATGAGGAAGTTCAAAGACTCGTCGCCGTCATATCCGACCGGCTTCCCACCCGCGGGCTTGATGCCACAACCAAGAGCCTGATTGATGAAACGGCGAGGAAAGAGAAGAAGCGGAAAGCCGCGGCTGAATACGCGGATTACCTAGAAGCACGGGAGGAAGGTTCTCGCCTCCACAAAGCCAGGAATTCAGGTCCGCCGTCCTGGGCTCCGGTCAGCCTTGACAACGCATGGAACGCAGTCGAAAACGAAGCACAGACGGAAGTCGGCTGCGTATCGGGCGAACTCGCTATCGGTCTATTCTATAGCGGCAAAGTCAACGGCGTGCATGCAGAATCAGAGGCGGGGAAGTCTTGGCTGTCAACCAATACGGCAGTTCAAGAGATAAAGCGCCGACGCCGTGTTGTCTACGTTGACTTCGAAGACGATGCAGCCTCCATCTTGCGCCGTGTCAAACTACTTGGCGCCACCAAGGAGGAAGTTCTTGCGTACTTCACCTACCGCAATCCGACGGGGCCGCTTACAGATGTAGAGATGCGGGACTTCAACAGCCTTGTCAACATGCGTGGATCACTCGTGGTCTTTGACGGCATGACTGAAGCCATGGCCGCGGAAGGATTGAACGGTCAGATTGCCGAGGACGTAGCCGCATGGCACGCCAAATACACCAAACCCTTTGCGGCATCGCAGTGGGCTGTACTTGTGCTTGACCATGTTCCGCATGAGGGTAAGCGCGCTCTTGGATCGCAACACAAGAAGTCCGCTCTCACGGGTGTCTCTTACCTTCTTGAATCGGTCGCACCGATCGGGAAAGGTTTGGTCGGCAGGAGTCGCCTCAAGGTCGAAAAGGACCGTGGCGCATGGATCCGGGCGCATGCGGTCCCCGGGAAAACGCCTCAATGGTTCGCGGACTTCGTCATTGACTTCGAGGGAAAATCACAGCCGACCGTGGGTATCTGGCTTGGCGTCCAGTCGAGTCAGCAAGGTGAAGGGAAGGGGTACGAGTCTGAACCTCCGGAGAGGCTGAGGACGGCTGTCCGGGCGTTCGTCAAGGAGAACCCCGGATGTTCGATCACTGCCATCCGGCGGGGGGTGAAGGGCGGGAACGCTGACATCGACTGGACGCGGGAATGGCTCATCGATCACGGCCAGCTCGACACCGTGACCAAGGGGCAGATGAAGGCTCACTATGTTCCCGACTCCGACCCTGCCGGAACCCTGCCTTAACCCTGCCCCCGGCAGGGTCCCCCACCCCTAGCCGCACCCCTGCCCTAACCCTGCCTCCCTGCCCCTGCCCCTAGGCAGGGCAGGCGGCAGGGCAGGGAAGGCAGGAGGAGAGGAGGAGAAGAACAGAAGTAGGAAGTAACAAGATCACGGCAGGGTTAGAAGCCATCGCTGGGCGACCAGGAGCGGGGTTCTCGTGGTGCTCGACGCTGCCCGCCGCTGCGAGGCACGCCCGATGCTGGCTGACTCTGACCGGCGCCAGTGCGGTACCCCGGGGCGCCGGCTGTGCGCCTGCCTGACGGGACGACGGCGGCTCGTAGCTCCACGGGCCTCACCGCGGCCCGCACGGGCGCTCACGCGGGCACGTAGGCGTTCGAACGATGCAGCAAGACGCGGGAGTTGGGACCAGGCCCCGGGGATCCGGTGATCTTTTGACAGAGATCGCTCCGCAGACCCCGCGCCCAGTCTTCAGCGTCTCTCCCCGCGCCTCACAGACCAAGATCAAATACGAGTTGAGGGGTTCCCTTATGCACGATGACAACGACGATGGCAGCTACAAACTGCCTCTATTCGAGCGTCCGGTAAACGAATGGACCGATGACGAGATCCGCGCGGGACTCGCCGTGTTGGGAACCGACATTGAAGGGCATCGTCTGTGCGATGACCTCTCCAATGGGACGGGTATTCCGGCTTCTCTGCTCCGCGCGCGGCTTGATAGGGATACGGACCTGACTCGTCAGCAGCTCACCGAACTTGCTATCCCGCTGGCCGCGGAGCGCGACCGGCGGAAGGCTGTGTATCGCCAGGCTGAGAGCGCGATGGCCGATGTGGTGGTTACCGCCGTCCCGTTGGGCATCCTTCCCGACTGACCTGGGCTACAAGGCCGCGCCCGGCCCCCCCTCGTGTTGGGCTGGGCGCGGCGTATCATGGGGCAAGCACAAGGCGCGTTCCCCTAGCAGGGAAGGGTCGGCATTCGGTCGGCTGTGGCGATTGGTAACTCCGTCGTCACGCGCAACACGTGAGCGGCCAGCACCGACTTCCATTTGCAGACTGGCGATGGACTTGGAGCCTCCAAGGTGAGGCTAGGGCGGTAAGCGACTCCCGTTGAAATTCTTGATTTCAACGGGAGTTCCCTGTGTCCGAAGTTCTGAAGAAGCTCCGTGAATCACGGCAGCGTGCTTGGCTTGAGGCTAAGCGGATTGCCGAATTTGCGACGACGGAGAACCGCAACCTCAATCCTGCCGAACAGTTGCGTTATAACGAGCTGTCGGCCGACCTTGACGCTTTTGATGCGCGCATCAAGGAAATTGCGGAGCAGGAGCAGAGGGGGCGGGATGCCGAGAACGCCATGTCGGCTCTCCGTGGCTCCGCGGTCCGTCATGTTGATGAGTCGGCACTCATGGACGATTTCCGGTCCATGATCCTTGAGAACAACCCTAAGCCCATCGTTACCCGTTGGGACAGTCCGCGGAGTGCGTATCAGCCGGGACTTGAAAAGCGTGACCTTGTCACCTCGGCACCCCCCGGCATGAGTCCCGTTTCGTTCTACTCTCAGCTTGTCGAGCACATGGTAGAAAGCTCCGCGGTTCTGCGTGCTGGCGCGACGCTGCTTACTACCGACTCGGGCGAGACGCTGCGCGTGCCGCGTAGTACGGCCCTCTCGACCGCTGGGATTGTTGCGGAGGCTGCGGCTATCGGGGAGTCTGACCCTTCACTTTCCAGCGTCGAACTGGGCGCGTACAAGTATGGCTGCCTGATTCAGGTCTCTTCGGAGCTTGTTCAGGATGCCGGGTTCGACCTTCAGGGCTACCTTGCTCGCGAGACTGGGCAGGCGATTGGGCGTGCCCTTGGTGCTCACCTTATCAATGGCACCGGTACGAATCAGCCGCGCGGTGTGCTGGCCGATACCACCGCTGGCGCGACTGGTCCCGCTGGCACTGCGACTAGCTTTGGCGCCCAGGGATCCGATGGTGAGGGTACGGACCTTCTTTACGACCTGTTCGGGTCCGTGGCAGAGCCGTACGTGATGCAGCCGGCGTGCGGGTGGCTTCTGCGGAACGCCACCCTGACGACTATCCGGAAGCTGAAGACTACGACCGCCGGTGAAATTGTCGGCGGTGAGTTCGTCACCGATGGTCCGGCCGGTGCGTCCGCCTCTATGGTCGGCAAGCCTGCATTCATTGACCCGTTCGTCCCGAACATGGCTGCGAACGCCAAGTCGGTGATCTTCGGGGACTGGTCTCGGTACTTCGTTCGCATGGTCAACGGTATCCGTTTCGAACGGTCCGATGATTTCGCGTTTGATCGGGACCTTGTTACCTTCCGGGCGTTGCTCCGGGCGGATGCGGCACTGATTGACACGACCGGCGCCATCAAGCATTTCGTGAACGGCGCTAGCTAATCTCCGTGTCCGGCTGGCGCGGGTACCATTCGGACACGGCGCCCCCTGCCCGGGAAATCCCCTTCTTCCGGGCAGGGGGCATTATTCTTTGGAGGTAGTTATGGCTCGTGGCAGGGTACTTGATCTGAGCGGGAGAGGGCGGCGGGAGCGTGGCGAGGGTGGTTCTTCGCGTAATCGCAACTCAGGTGGTGCCTTCTCTTTTGGCGTAGAGGTTGAAGGGCTTGAGGCTCTTGTTCGCGCCATGCGCGCGGAGGCGGACGGCAAGCAGCTCCGAAAGGAACTCGCACAGAATCTTCGTAACGAGTTGAAGCCGGCTGCCGCTCTCGCCAAGTCGGGAATCATGGCGATGTCATCGGCCGGTCCTGGTGTCGCCCCTGCTTTGCGCTCAGCTATCGCCCGGAAGATCCGGCCAGAGGTCAAGCTTGGCGGACGCTGGTCCGGTGCCCGCGTGAAGGCGTTCAAGACTCCGGGCGTTCGGGGTTTCGCTAACGCGCCTAAGCGTACGAACAGGGCTAGCGGTTGGCGGCATCCTGTGTTTGGTGATCGTGAGAATTGGGTTCACCAGGATGGGGAAAACCAGTGGTTTGAACGCGCGTTGGAAGGTCGTCGGAATCAGTACCGGAGCGCTGTCCTGGGCGCTATGGAAGAGATGGCTGAGCGGATCGCGCGTCGCTCTCGGCAGTCGCGCTAACCGGCCTCGGCCTCTTCGAGCGCTTCCCGAGCGTCACGGGTCCAGAGGGCATAGCGGTGTTCCGGCGGAAGGCTGTCTAGTCCGGTCCGCAGGTGTTCGGCAGCGTCTCGGTGCCTACCAAGCCATAGGTGCACGTGCCCGATCGGAAGGGACATCCATTCCTCAGTGAGCCAATACGCCGTAGATGGTGGCGGTCGGTCCGCAGCCTTGTCCCTCAGCGCCTCAACTTCGCTAAGCAAGTGCTCCGCCTCGCCTTTCCTGTTCAGTGCGGCCAATGCGGATGCGGCTTGGGCGCCGTTGACTACCTTCTGCCGGAGCGCGCTCTCACTCGTGTACGCGGCAACGAAGTTCCGGTGAACGGCGCCCCACTGCTGACGTTGACGCGCAATGTTGCCCTTGAGGTTGTGCGCCTGAGCGGCCAGTGCGCCGTCATCGATTTCGTCGGCAAGGTCGATCGCTTCATTTAGCAGCGCGTTCGCCCGGGGGTAGTTGTTGCGTTCGATATGAAGCCAACCGGCGAACTGGCTTGCTTGGCTTGCCACGGCGCCGAGTGCGTCACGATGCTTGCCGGTCGTCTCCCGCAGCATGTTCGCCAACGCCTCTTGCTGGGCTTCAGCCGCGCCGATCAGCGGTTCGGGTCCGACTACATCGTCGGCTCTGCGCTGAGCGGCCAGTGAGGCGGCTAGGGCTTCTACGCCAGCGGCATCGATCCGGCCGGGATGGCGCGCGGCGTAGGCAACTCGGTCGTCATCGTCACTGAGGTCTAGAGCGTCGGCCAGCGCGCGCAACAGCGCCTCGGACGGTCGCTGTAAGTCCCGCAGTGCGCGGGAGATGTAGGCGGGATCGTAGTGCGTCCGTCGCGCCAACTCCCGCACGCTGACCGACTGTCTAGTCATCGCCGCCTTGACCGCTTCCACGCTGACGCCCATAGAGCCAGACTACGCCGCTCAGTCAACGGTCAACAGCGAACGGTCAACACCCGAGACCCGTCCGTTCCGGGCTACGCGCCGTTGAATCAGCGAAGTGCCCCGCGACAGCGCGAACTGCCCGGGGCTTGGCCAACGCTGACAAGGAGCGTCGACATGCACAGACTACCGAGGCGTCGGAGGGCCGGCGTCGCAGCAAGCATCGCCTTCACGGTCGCGTATACCGCTGTCGTTGCTGGGATCGTGGCTCTCGCCGTGATGACTCGATGAGCACGCGACCTCGGCGGGTTACGTGGCGAGAGGACGGGCGCCCGGTTCATGTGATCGCTGAACCGGGCGGCAGGCTGGACGCCATCGCGAACGACGTAGAACGACGGCAGATCGCGAACGCGCGCACGGTGGTCGAACTTGCCGGGTACGCGCTTGATTCTCCGCTTCACACGATCGATGAGGCGACGTTCGTCATCGAACGGCTACGCGAATGCGCCGTCGAACTGCTCGACATCTGTGACGTGCGCGGTGAGCGACTGGCGGAGCGCTCCGACCAGTCCCCGCACGGCTGAGACGGCAAGAGGCCCCTGACTGGTCGCGTAGACCGGGCAGGGGCCTCTCTGTGTGTGAGGGGCGGCTAGGGGCGCTGTGCGGCGGCAGCGATCCGGCGCCGGATGGCAGCCGCCGTCTGTGCGAGTCGTATCACGGCGGCTCTGGGCGGCGGGGGTATGTCCTTGAACAGTCGATCCATCAGGCTGTCTAGCTGTTGCTGCTGCTCGGGCGTCCGGCCTCGGTGGGTACGTTGGCTCATGGGTCGTGCTCCCTGGCTCGTAGGGACGCGATCAAGGGCCTGTCCGGTGGTGGAGCACTGGGCAGGCCCGTCTGTAGCGACATTCGCGTACTGACCGTGGTGGGGAACGCCGCGACGAGCGCGGACTACCGCACGACGCAGTCGGGGGTGGCGGCGGTGCGCTTCCGGCTGGCGGCCACGGTGCGGAGGTTCGACCAGGCGAGCGGCAGCTGGACCGATGCGTACACGAACTTCTTCACCGTGTGGGCCTGGCGCCAGCTCGCGGAGAACGTGGCGGCGTCGGTGTCCATCGGCGAACCGCTGCTGGTGCGCGGCCGATTGCGGGTCCGGGAGTACGAGAAGGAGGGCGCGCGGATCACGGACCCGACCATCGACGCGACGGCCGTCGGGCACGACCTCGGCTGGGGGACGGCGGCGTTCCGCCGGATGTCGCGGCTCAGGCCGGCGTTCGTGGAGCCGGGGCGGGCGGATCCGGACGGCGGGGCGCGGGGGAGCGGGGCGGGCCCCGGCGCGGCCCCGGACCCGGGCGGGACGGCAGCGCGGCAGCCGGTGCCGATCCCGAACCCGGCCTGACCCACCAGCGCCCCCACCCCGGTGCGAGCCCTCCCCCGGGCCCGGAGTCCGGGGCTTCAGCCCCGGTCGCCGCGAGCCTCCCCGGGGAGGGGGTTACGTGACCGGGGTCGGGCTCGGCGTTGGCCGGGCGGTGACGGTTTCGGGACGATCAGTTCGACCGGGGCGGGGAGACTTCTCCCGGTCCGCCGGGGTCTGCCCGAATTACTCGTTGCCCGATGTAACGATTGCGTTCTAAAACCCCGTCCGCATGGGGCATTTGAGGTTCGCGGGACGGAGGGAGTCCATAGGATTCCGAGCGGCTCGACGAGCCCGGAGCGAAGGCGTTCTTACGGCGGGGGCAATCCGAGCCTTGACCAACCCGCCCGGAGGGGATTTACGACCATGACTTCTGTTCGGAGGCCGTCGCATCGGCGGTCTGCTCGGCTCACCGCGGTCGTGCTGGCCGCGGGCCTGGCCACCGCCGGTGCCATAGCCGGCGCCGGCCCCGCGGCTGCGCAGGAGGCGCCGCCGGCCAACGGCGCCACCGCCACCCTGGGCGGACTCACCATCAAGGACACCGCCATCGTCCACGGGGACGGCGGTGACACGGAGATGGGGGCCGGTCTGTTCGAGATGGCCGTCGACCAGGGCGGTTCCATCCAGACCTACTGCATCGACTTCGGCAACCCGACCCAGCCGAAGGCCAAGTACCACGAGGTGCCCTGGAGCTCCTCCTCGCTGCAGAACAACCCCGACGCGGGGAAGATCAACTGGATTCTGCAGAACTCCTACCCGCAGGTCAACGACCTCTCCGCGCTCGCGGAGTCGGCCGGTGCGGGCGAGCTGACCGAGAACACCGCCGCGGCCGGCACCCAGATCGCGATCTGGCGCTTCTCCGACAAGGTCAACGTCGAGGCCAAGGACCCCGAGGCCGAGAAGCTGGCCGACTACCTGGAGGCCAGCGCCGAGGCGATCGAGGAGCCGGCTCCGTCGCTGAACCTCGGCCCGACGGCGATCTCCGGCAAGTCCGGTGAGAAGCTCGGCCCGGTCACGGTCAACACCGACGCGGCCGCCGCCAACCTCTCGCTGTCGCCGGAGGCGGAGAGCGCCGGGGTCACGGTCGTCGACGCCGACGGCAAGGCCCTGACGAGCGCCGCCGACGGCACCGAGGTCTTCCTCGACGTGCCCGCCGGCACCCCCGACGGGTCGGCGACCCTGACCGCCGACGCCACCACCCAGGTGCCCGTCGGCCGCGCCTTCGCCGGCGTCGGTGAGCACGCGCAGAGCCAGACCCAGATCCTGGCCGGCTCCAGCGACACCACCGTCACCGCGCAGGCCACCGCCACCTGGGCGAGCGAGGGCCCGATCCCGGCGCTGTCCGCCGAGAAGAACTGCGCCAAGGGCGGCGTGGACGTGACCGCCGAGAACAAGGGCGACCAGCCCTTCTCCTTCGAGCTGGCGGGCGAGTCCCACACCGTGGAGCCGGGCGAGTCCAAGACCGTGCTGGTCGAGGTCGCCGAGGACCAGGCCTACGAGATCACCATCAACGGTGACGACGGCTTCAGCGAGAAGTTCACCGGCGTGCTCGACTGCGACACCGCGGGCAACGACACCCCGGCGCCGAGCGAGCCGAGCCCGGCCTCCGCGGGCGGCTCCGCCGGTGGTGACGACGCCGGCGACAACGACGGCGGCGACCTGGCGAACACCGGTGGCAGCAGCGCCACCCCGGTGATCGCGGGCGTGGCGATCGGCCTGGTCGTGGTCGGCGGCGCGACCGTCTTCCTGCTCCGCCGGCGCGGCGGCAGCGCCGACGCCGCCTGACGACGGCCCTCCGGTCGGCGCCGGAGAGCGCCCAGCGCGCTGAGCGGCGCCGACCGGCGGACGTCGGCTGACGGCTGACGGTCTGTACGACACCAGGGGCCGGGTCCTTCGGGGCCCGGCCCCTGCGCGTGCCCGGCGCCCGCCCGTGCCCGGCGCCCGCGCATGCCGGGCCCCCGCAGGTGCGGCGCCCGCGCGCGCCCGGCGCCCGCGCGCGCCCGGCGCCCGCGCGCGCCCGGCGCCCGCGCGCGCCCGGCGCCCGCGCGCGCCCGGCGCGCGCCGCGGGCGGCGGGCGCGACCGGGCCCGTTTTCGCACGGGGCGGGACGTGCGGCAAGATGGGTGCATCTGCCCACCTCGGATTTGCCGGACGGTTTCTCTTGGCTGAGTTCATCTACACCAT
>AZWL01000065.1 GCA_000514715.1 Streptomyces sp. CNH099
CGCACGCGAGGTAGACGCGCCCGATCTGCACGTCAGCGTTCTTCGGCAGACGCAGGCCGAGGAAGCGCGCGGCCTCCAACTCCCCCAGGGCCCCGAGGAACGCGCGGTGCGCGGCCTCCAACCGCGGGCCCCACGCGCCCGGGTCCTCCATCACGGTGCGCGCTTGCACGTACCGGTCCCACGCGGCGGCGGGGTCGGGCAGGTAGGCCAGCTGACCGGCCGGGGTCAGGGCCCACACGGTCTCGTCGTCCAGCCCGATACCGCGAGCGTCGATCCGGTGTCCGCACGAGCAGTGGAACGTGCCGTCCGCGGCGACGGTAAGGGGGCAGGTCTTGCATTCGGCGCAGACGGCGACGGTCACGCACTCGGGGAGCATCGTCGGAGCGGGGTAGAGCAAGGGCATAGTGCCTCCAGGCAGTGAACAGCGGGTGAGAGCGGGGCGGGGGCCGGGCGACTGCGGGCCGCCCGGCAGCGAAGTGGCGGCGGTGTCGCTGCGCCAGCAGCTACGCGGCGGTGGCGTACGGCGCGGTGCGCCGGTAGGCGCGCGCTCCGGCGCACAGCGCCGGGTCCGTGGCCGGGTAGACGTTCACCTTGATCCAGCGGCCCTTGGGGTGGCCCTGGCACGGCGCGGTGCGCTTGCGGGTCTTGCGCGGTTCGTGCCCGAGGTGCGCGGCGCGGTATTCCCTGACGATGTACCGCCCGGCCCACGATGCGTAGCGGTCGATCTCGTCGGCGGGCATCCCGAGACCGGCCAGGTAGTCGCTTACCTTCACGCGCTCGGTGGCGTTGCGGTGGGCGCGGTTCTCGGCGCGGCGGGCACGCAGGAGGGCGGCGGCGTGGCGGCGGCGGGCGCGGCGGGCGGCAGCAGACACAGGGGTTCCCCTTGGTTGATTGGGAGCGTTCGGCGTGGGACGGGTGCTCGTTCCGCCCGCGCCGTTCGGTGCAAGCACCACACTACACCACCAACAGCAAAACTGCACACCCTGTCCCGTCGATGAGGATGCATCTCTTTGCAGAGATGTGGACTCGCGAATGCGGAGTGACACAACGCGAGACATGGTGTACAGTTATTCTTGTTGAACGGCGCGAGCGAGCCGGACAACACAACGCTCCGTACCAACCACCGAGGGGACACCCATGTCCGTCAGCCAGGCCCAGCCCAGCGACGACCCCGAGCCCGCGCCGGCCTGCTACCTGGAGATCACCCAGGACCCCGACGGCCGTATCGACGCCGTCGCTGCGAAGGACCGCCGTCCCCTGCCGGAGAGCATCTTCACGCGCTCACCCCGTACCACCGTGTGGGCCACCGACATCCCCCAGCACGGCGCGGCCCACAGCGCGAACAAGGTGCTCGACCTCGCCCTGTCGAATACCTTCCGGGACGCTGACCCCCACCAGTGGGCCACCGGCGAACGCAAGGAATCCGCGTACTACAGCGGCAGCACCACCGACCGGGCCATGCTGCGCGCCGTCGAAGCCCACATCATCCTCGCCGGTCACCTGGACGTGAACACCGGTGTCGTCCAGCACCAGGGCTACGGGCTCACCATCACCACCGGCGACCACCTCGGCGGGCAGCATGAGGTGTTCCGGCTCACCGACGGCACGTGGAAGATCGCCATGCAGGACTGCCGCTCCTACGACGGCTGGTATGTCTTCGGCGGCCCGCTCGCCCCCGCCAACGCCTCCCCGCACGCCGTGGCCACCGCGATCCTCGCGCACGTCTACGACCGCACGGACACGCCCGGCGAGCTGCGTCCCCTAGCCCGTGCCCGCGTCGCCTACGCCCCGTGGCGCTGCACCCCCCGCTGGGCGGTGTTCAAGTACCGCGCCCGGCTGCGCCTCGGCCGCTACCGCCGCCGGATCACCATCCGCTACGTCCAGTGGCGCTGCACCCCCCGCTGGGCGGTGTTCAAGTACCGCGCCCGGCTGCGCCTCGGCCGCTGGCGCCGCCGGATCACCATCCGCATCCCGCGCGGTTGACCCGCCCGGCCCTGGCGTGCCCCGGGCGGCCGGGGTCCACCCCGTTACTGCGACTCCCCTCCCGCGGCGGTTGCAGTACGAGGGGGCCCGGCCCCCGCAGTCCCCGGCCCTGACACACGCGCAGAACGGTTCTCACCAGCCCCACACGCGCCTCCCTTCTTCTCGCGTCAGGGAGTTGCGCTGCGGGCTCATCGCGACGCTCCCGCGTCGGCCCGGTCCGGTGCCCGCCCCTCGTTGCCCCCCGTCTGTCTTCAGTCCCTTCAACCTCTGGGAGTTTCCTGTGTCTGCTGTCCCCGATGACGAGCGTTCCGCGATGTTCCGGTCGCTCACCGACGTGTCCGAGGTGACGTTCGCGGCGTACTCCGTGACCGTGCACCCGTCGAAGCTCGCCCCATGGGCGCTGAACCCGGACGCGGAGAACCCGTACGCGGTGTCCGGTGCTCTGCTGCGCGCCGTCCTGATCAACGCCGTGGAATGCGGTGGCGCGCTCGCCGTGGACGAGGTGAGCAAGACCGTGGGCTACACCTACGCATCCGGCACGTTCGATGCGCTTGCCCAGGAGGCCCGGCCGCTGCCCACGCCCCGGACGCCGACGTGCGGCGAGTGCGGCCAGTGGGAGAGCGAGCACGGCAACCCCAACGCATCGTGCTGCGAGAAGTTCGACGTGGAGCCGCGCCCTGACTCTGTGTCGAACCGGCTGTGCCTGCGCTGCCGTCAGCCGTTCCTGCACCACGGGCGCCGGTACACCGTCGCGTGCCGCCTGTTCCACGCCCCCACGGTCTGACCCGTCGTCCCCGCATCGCTCCGCGGCGCCATGCCGCGGGCCGGTGCGGCGCCGACGGTGCCCCTCGCAACCCAAGACCTACGGAGGTCCGTTTATGTCCGGCAAGGCCCCTGACGACTCCCAGAACCCCGTGACACAGGCCGAGTTCCGCAAGCCATACGCGGCATCCACACCACCCTGATAGTGCTGTCCCTCTTGGTGGCCATCCTCGGGGTGTTCTCCACGCTCCTGTGACCGGCAGCGGCCCGGCCCGCTCCCTTGAGCGGCAGCGGGCCGGGCCGCTCCCGCTGCTCCCTTGCGCTCAGCCATGCCACCCGCTCCCTCACCAACCGCGCCCGCCCGGCCCACTCCTGCGGCGAGAGCCGCAGCGCCGGACCAACCCGAACCGAAGGACAGCACCCGTGACCGTGCACCCGACCCACCCCGCCGAGCACTCCTACAACCCCGACCCGGGCACCGAATACCCGTTCTCCGTCTCCGACATCGCCCGCGCCGCCGTCGGCTACCTCGGCTCGCGGGAGTGGCTTGCGGAGTCCGGTTCGTGGGGTGTCACCGGCTACATCTCGCACACCACCGTGCCGACGCGCTACACCGTCGCCGTGGACAACGAGGGCGATCTGTACGTGCACGCTGACCCCGAAGGCCGCGAGTACCTGGAGGGTGCATCAGCGGCTGACGGGCTTCCCCGCCTGGCGCTCATCGTGACCAACACGATCCGCCGCATGCACGGCGACTCTCTCAGCGGCCGGACCCGCCGCACCGCGCCCGCCGCGCCTGGCGCACCCGCGCTGCCCGCGATCCACCTGCCCGAAGGGCTCGACCTGGCTGGCCTGACCATCTACAGCATCCGCATCGTCGGACTCGCCCACAGCAGGGGCCTGCGCCCCGCCTGGGGTGAGTCGCGCGGCCACGTCCGCAGCCTTCAGCTCAACGCCCAAAGCGCGGACGGCGCCTTCGGCTCCATCCAGATCGGCAAGACCAGCGGCCGAGTTCTCCGCGCCGAGATCACCCCCGCCCACAGCCGTCAGGCCCTCGTCGCCAAGGGCGCCATGAGCGTCCGCGCGCTGCTGAAGTCCCTGCCCGACGCCCTCACCGACCGCCCCTGACCACACCGGCCGGGCGGAAGCGCCGCCCGGCCCTCCTCCCTCCTGCGACCCGAAGGAGAGCCTCGTGAGCGGCTACCTCCCGCACCCCGGCACCGAGTACGCCTACCCCATCTCCGACTTCGCCTACGCCGCCGCGCACGCCCTCGGCGACCACTGGGCTGCCGAGTCCGGGTTCCTCGGCGGCTGGGGTGAGATCCACACCCTCGACGACCGCGTGACGCTGCGCCTGTTCGTCGACAACGGGGGCGATCTGTGCATCGAGGACTACGACGACGCCCGCCCGGTGTGGGGACGGCACGTCGTGCCCACCACCAGCCTGCCCGACCGGCCGCCGCACACCCCGCAGGAGCTGCGCCAGTGGGGTGAGGCCATCGCCGCCGCTGTCCGCGCCGCGACCCGCCGGCACAAGCTCACCACCGACCTCGACATGTAGCACCGCAGGGCCGGGGCGCGACGCAAGCCGCCCCGGCCCGGCCGACTGCCCCGGGCGAGAGCAACGCCGGACCCGGACCGAAGGGACACCGCCCCCGTGAAGCTGCTCGCCACCCACACCGTCGGCACCTTCACCGCGCCGGGCACATGCACCTGCCTGCACGCGGCCGTGCCCCCGCCGCCGACGTCGTGAGCTGACCTGCCCCGGGGGTGCGCCGCCCGCGCGGCGCTCCCCCGCCGGTGCGCCGGCCGGGTACTCCACCCGCACTTTCCGCCTTCTGCACCCCCTGGAAGGGGCCCGTCATGACCAGCACCGACCTGTACGCCCTGATCACCGCCGGGCAGTCCGCCGTACGCGCCGTCGAGGCCTACGGCTCCCCGGAAACCGTGCGCGGCCTCGACAAGGCGCTGTGCTCGTTCCCGGTGGCCGACATGGACGAGACCGCCGACCACGCCCTTCACCGGGCGCTGCGGGCTGTGGAACTCGCCGAGGACGCCGAGGAATGGGCGCTCCTGGCCGACGTCGAGCATCAGGTGTCCCGGTTTATGCACGAGCCCGACGGCGCCACCTGGGAACACCCGGCCGTAGCGGCCCTGGTGCTCCTGACCAGCCGGTGCCGGTACGGCCGGCACAGCGATGGCCCGGCCGCACGGCGCTCCTGGGAGGCGGCCCCGCAGTACCGGGCCTGGCGCCGCGCCTTCCTGCGCGGCCTGGAAGCACTGCGGGAGCTGACCTCGGCGATCGAGGGTTCCGTCCCCCGGCGCGGCCTGGACAAAGAGGTGACGAGCTTCCTGATCTCCGTGCGCCGCGCGATCCCGTACAGGGCCCTGTACGAGACGCGGCAGGCCCTGGCGGAGGCGGCGCGGACCTACGGGGTGTTCGTCATCGGAATGCGTCAGCCGCCGCCGCTCGACGGTCCTTGGCAGTGGGCGCGCCGCATCGGGAGCGCAACGTACGTCTTGCGGATCGAGCCGCTCACCGTCGACGGCCACCCGAACGGGTCGGTCGCGGTCGGCCGTATCGCCGCCGACGGCACGGCCGGCCCGGTGCGCTACATCCCGCTCGGCCCGAACATGAAGCGCCGTCGCGCCGTCACCGAAGCGCTGTACCGCATCTGACCCGCCCCCCGGGCCCGGGGCGCCACTTCTCGCGCCGCGGGCCCCACCCGCACTTCCCCCTCCACGCGGCACCGGGGCATGCCCTTGCGGCGCCACGGAGGCCAAGCCCAAGACGTACGCGACCGTCTGACAACCCCCGGCCACGGCTGAACACCAGAAAGGCACACACGATGACGACTGAACACACGACGGCAGGCACGAGGGTGGATACGGCGACGCTGCGGGAAGCGGTGCGGGAAGCGGTGCGCGTTCAGGCGCGTACGTGGGTGGTGCGGCAGTGGGGCGCGCCAGTCCCGGAAAACCCGGCCGCCATCGACGGGCCGCGCTCGTTCGCGGGCATGGTCGCCCGGATCGTGCGTGCGGCTGAGAACTTCGAAGACGGTGACGACGACCGTACGGCGTGGGGCATGGCGCACCTGGTCCACGCGGACGGCGACGCGATCCGGTCGACGCAGGGACACACGAACGGTGACGGGTACCTGTTGGGGTGCCTGTACTCGTTCATCGTGGCGGGCGGCTATCTCCAGGGCGATTACCACGGCGGCCCCGTGGCGTTCGCGCCGTACCCGAACGACGCGCCCGCGGTGACGATGCCGGCCCTGGTCGAGACCGGCCGAGTCCTCGTGCAACTGCACAGCGCGGAGGCGGACGACGTGTACGTACCGCCGCGCGGTTCATGGCTGGACGTCAAGGCGTTCGCGGCCTTGGTCGGCGAAATCGCCGAGTCGTTCCACCGCCGGCACGGCGACGACGACGGCGACGATACCGCGAAGGCGCGGCAGCTCATGTCCGGCGCGCGTCACCATGCGGCAGGGGCCGCGGGCGGTGACGGCGGCGCGGGCGCGGTTCTCGCATGCATCGCGGCTCTGTCACGCGTCGTGCGGATCATCGGGCACCTGTAGAGCCCCGCCCGGCTCCCGTGGACGCCGGGTGCACAGCTGAGCGGGCGGAAGACCAGAGGCCGCCGCCGCGCACCGACACGTCAAGTCCAAAACCACCCCAGAGAAGGGCAAGCCCATGATCGATGAGACTCTTCGAGCCGCTGGACATCGAACGCCTCGTGAAGACCGCTTGGAACTGTGGGAAGGCACGGAACTGACCGATCTCTCTGAACGTCAGCAGGACATACTCAACCGCGCGCGTGACGCCGTGCTCGCCGAACACGCGGGCCGGCCGTCCGCCTCCCCGGTGACCCGGCTCCAGCCGCTGTCGGCAGGCGAGGTGTGGGTGCTGCGGCGTTGGGATCGCCACCACGACACTGTGACGCTCCACCCAGACGAGCGTTCCGCGCTGGCCGAACTCGCCGAGTACACACACCTGTCATGGGACAACGTTGCTGGTCAAGATGGTGTCCCTGAGCAGCCACCTGCCGACGACACGGAGGCTGTGCGGTTCTATTACGGCCCTGACCGCGATGGCCCCCGGACGAGGGCTATGAGCTGTACGCCGAAGAGATCGAGCGGCGCGACTCCACTCGCCGGACCCGCGTCGCCCCCTCCGACTACTCCTTCCCTGACGAGAAGGAATGTGACCAAGCGAACCGCAACGCTGTCTTCCACCCGAAGATCGAGCCCAAGGACGTGCCCTGCATCGAGATCGAGGGAGTGCTGGTGTTCGCCTGCCTCGATGACATGACGGGCGCCTTCCTGGTCAGCATCGACCTCGACACGGCCAACAACCACCTCGTCCGCCCCGACGAAACCGTGCCACTTCGCATCGAAGTTCAGGGAGCTGTGGCGCTGGACGACAGTGCCGAAGGTGCTGCCCGACGCAGCGTACTGAGGAGCTGTTCGACGCCGCCGACGACCACCAGGAACAGGCAATCCGTGACGCCGCGCTCGCCGCCGGCATCTTGTGGCGCTGCCCAGCCTGCCAGTGGGACAACCCCCGCGAGGCCCTCCACTGCCAGGCGGCCGACCCGTGCCGAACACAGAAGCCGACGCCATCGCGCAGCTAGAGCCGGGCTCCCCAGGGCCGGTCTCCCGGCCGGACCGGGAGTGCAGGAACCCCACCGCTGACCGCCCGCCCGGGACGCCACCCGCGCGTCGCGGGCGCCGGCCCCGGCGGGCCCTCCCCCCCGGCCGT
The DNA here is from genome assembly GCA_000514715.1 of Streptomyces sp. CNH099. GTDB lineage: Bacteria > Actinomycetota > Actinomycetes > Streptomycetales > Streptomycetaceae > Streptomyces > Streptomyces synnematoformans. The sequence goes on from AZWL01000065.1 coordinate 7,510, forward strand.
ACCTGTTACGGCCGTGAGCAGTGCGCACCGTGCCCAACCCGACTCGACACCTGCGAGGAACCATGCTTCCTGCGTTTACCCTCAGCCCCCGCTTCGGCCAGCACCGTCACCCCGACGGGACGGGCGACGAGTGGACCGAGCACCTGCGTGTGATCGATGACCACGACCATCACCGCAACCTCGCCGACGAGTCCGATTGCGATCTCCGCACCGCCGCCGAAGCCATCGACCCTGAGACCGACGCACTGGAGACACGGGCTATCGGGCGCACCCACGCCTGGGCGGTCGCGTGGTCGCGCTCAGATGTCTTTCGTCTTCGGTGGCCGGCCGCCCTTCCGGGCGCGCCGCTCGGCCAGTTCTTCCAGCCCAGCCGTCAGGTCGGCACGATCCTGGGCGTCGCCGTGCTCCTCGATGTCGCGGATGATGTGGTCGAGGAGGCGCGCGGACCGGTCGGTGCCGAGGCGTTCGGTGACGTGCTCGTACGCCTCCCACATGGTCTTGGGGACGCGGACACGGGCAGTGAACGTGTGGCTGTCGGCCATTTCCTTATGTTGCCACACGGTTCTCTTGTGTAGCTACACAGTTACATGTTAGCGTGTAGCTACACACTTAGAGGTGTTAACGCCTACCGCCCAATCCAGTCCGGAAGGTGCCGACTATGACCACCGCCACCCGCGACCGCCGCACCGGCCGCTTCGTGAAGACATACACGCTCACCTACGAGACCAAGAGGGGTAGCACCGTCCGCACCCTCCCGGCCCGCGGCATCGAGCACCTCGGCCGCGTCATCGCCTCCATGGCCGCGCGCGGCGAGGTGTGGGACATCGCCGTCACCGACAAGGACGGCGCCGACATCACCTTCGACTTCGCCTGTTTCCAGGACTGACAGCCCTCAGCCTCGGCACCGGCGCGACGCCGCGGGATCGAACCCGCCCGAGGCACCCCCACCACCGCCCGCCCCCTACTCGCCGCCCGGAAGGGAACCTATGTACCGCGTCACGATCAACGTCCTCGACCGCGAGAACGAGTCGCACGCCGCCACATTCGAGAACCCGTATGAGGCCGTCAATCACCTCCACGACGAGCTGAAGGAGCTGGAGGGGAGCTACCGCGAGCGGTGCGAGGAGCACTGCCGGTGCCACAACTCATGCGACTGGTGCGACTCGGCCGACAAGGTCGAGGCCGCGCGGAGCGCGATCTGCGACGGCAGCACCGCCGCGCGCCTCAGCAACGGCCGCAGCCGCTCGTGGACGTTCACCCCGCCGGAGGGCCCGGTGGTCTCCTGCTCGATCGGATGACCAGCCGAAGCGCCCCCGCGGGGCGTCGGCGGACGGAACTGATCCGGGCGTCGTCGACTCTCGGCGAGCTGGCAGATGAAGCCGCCGCCGAGGCGCGCACCACGCGGCCCGGCGATGAGCCGGGGCCGGCCAGTGACCGAACCTTCGACGCCCCACACGGTGTTGGTCGAGCTGAACGACCAGGACCGCGCGTTGCTGGCCGCCGCCGCGGCAGGCAAGACCACCCGCAGGTGGAGCTGGAGGCGAACCCTCTCTACACCGCCGCCGACCTGGAGGCGGCCGGCGCGGGCATCGCTGCCGGCACCATCCGGGCGGACCGGTCCCGGGGGGCGCTGGCCGGATCCGGACGACCGCACACCCGTCTTTAACCCTGGAGTTGTTGATGACCACCGCACCGCTTCCCTCCGCAGACCTGGCCGCCCGCGTGACGACGCTGCTGGCCCGCACCTTCCCCGAGTACGTTCCCGGCAGCGCGGAGGAGGGGTTCCGTGTCGAGTCGCCGGACACCCGCGAGCCGCGCCGCATGCTCGTGCGCTGGCACGGCGGCACCCCGACGCGGCCGACGTGGACGCACGGGCCCGCTCTCGGGCGGGAGAAGTACAAGGCGCAGCTCCTCGAAGTGCTCACCCGCAACGGGTACGCCGTGACGGACCTGCCCGGCCGCATGGACGTGGCCGTGGACGACAAGCCGCACAACACCAGCGGCCCCCGCTTCGCTCCGGTCCCCTCCGGCACCCCCGGCGTCGCGCCATGGCAGGTGGTCGACCTGTGGACGCGCGCGCACGTGGCGACGGCGGCCACCGAGGAGGAGGCCGCGGCCGACGCGATGGAACACGAACGCCGGCACACGGTCACCGAAGCGCGCATGGCCAGCCACCAGAAGCTGTGGAACTTCCTGGAGGACGCGGACGAGCTGCTTGGCGACGGCCTGACGTGGCTGCGCCGGGAGGTCGACGACGGCCGGTACGGGCCGGTGGTCCGGTCCGAACGGATAGACGCCCTGGTGAACGTGGCGAACGCGCTGCGTCGGGAGGCCGAGATCACGCAGCGCGGGCGCCTGGTGGCCTACCCGCAGCCGCACGGGCGCGGCCTGGTGGAGTGGGTGGCCAAGAGCGCTGAGCCGGCCGTCGGGCACTTCCCCGGCTGGCCGCGTACCGAGGCGGTGAACGAGGCGATCACGCTGCTGGTCTGCGCCGGGCTGCAGCCGGTGCGGTACGGGGAGGCGACCGACGATGACGGGAGCTTCATGTGCGAGGCAGAGGGGTTCATGGTGAGCCTGCCGGACCCCAATGACATCGGGGCGCCCGGGGTGCACCTGAGCGAGATCGGGCAGGCCCACCCGGGGCAGATCGAGCGGGCCGCCGACGCGCTGCGCACGGCCGGCTGGCGGGTCGAGGCCGATGCATCGTGGCCCGGGACGTACTCGGCCCTCCCACCGGGGAAGTAAGCCCGCGCGGCGGGGGTGTCCACCGCGAGAACACCCCCGCCGTCCCGCAGGTGTGCAGCGCACCCTTCCCCACATCGAGGACCTGGTGTACAGTTTTTCCTGTTGATCCGGCAGGAGTGAGCGGGATCAACGAACGCTCCCAGCCAACCATGAAGGCACACCTGTGCCTCGGACCGTCTTCACCGACACCCGCGAACTGCTCTTCAGCTCCTCGACCGTTAGCGGCGCCTGGGGGAAGCGCCCGCCGCGCCGCGTAGCTGTATCCGCAGACCGACGGGACCACCGGAGGAACACCATGACCCGCCCCGACTCCTCATCTCAGCACCTCTTCCCGCGCCTCAAGCCTCTCACCGAGGAGGAGAGCGCCGCCCAGCACGCCGCCGCGACCTGGCAGGACATCCGGTCCACCGACTACGGCCCCCGCCCCCTCCGGCGGCACACGGCCCCCGTCAACGGGCTCCCCGCCTACCGCTTCCCGTACGCGGACCGTGCCTACCTGCTCCACCGCGACGCCGGCGGCGGCACCTGGGCCGTCACCCTCTACGCCGCGCCCTGCGCACCCGACCCGGCCGACGCCGTACGCGACACCGAGCCCCTCGTGACCGGTGCCCCCACCCGGAAGGCCGCCGTCACTCAACTCGTCCGCCGTCTCTACGGCACCCGCGACGACCACGGATACCACCGCAGCCGGGACTCCTGCCCCGGCTGCGACCACTTCAACGACACCGTCTACGACGAGCTGCCATAACCCGCCGGAAAAAGACCAACGACCCCCGCGACCGGCCCGACCGCCGAAGAACCCACCGCCTCCGCGCCTCCCACCCGCCGCGATGCCGGGCCGCTTCGCCGACCCTCACGCCATCCGGGCCACGGTGCCGCACAACGGGGCACAGGCATCCGCCGTCCCTGGCCGCCCGCACCCCCCGGGGGCGCGCTCCCTCACCTGGCCGGAGCGCCACCTCCTGCACATCGCCGCGGAAGCCGCACCGACCCCCGGGCCGGGGGGCCGCCCGTTCCACACATACGGGATCTGGTATACACTTATCTTTGTTGTCCCACACGAGCAAGCGGGACAACACCAACGCTCTGAACCGACCTGGAAGGCATCACCGTGACCACCGGCAAGCCCGCCCCCGACACCCGCGTGCACGCGAAGGTCAAGCGCCTGCGCGAGCTGATCGAGCACAAGCGCACCGGCGCCCACGAGCGGGACACTGCGGCGCGGATGCTCGCCCGCATCCTGGCCAAGTACGACTGGCGCAGCGGCGCGACGGCCGACCCCGGCGCCGGCCCTTACGCCAACTGGCACTTCGAGGACCCGCGCGTCTTCGGCTCCAAGTACAACCAGGTCAAGAACGCCTCGCTGCCTCAGATCGCGAAGCTGATCCGCGCGGACATCCGACTCGCCCAGAAGATCGGCCGCTCGACGGCCGCGCCCGGGCAGATCAAGCTCCTGTCCCCGATCGGCGACGCCATCGGCGACGCCCCGGCGGAGATCCGCTACAGCGTACGCAGCCAGTACTACAGCGGGGGCGGCTCCATCGACATCTACCTGCTGGACATCCCCGAGGAGTGGGGCTGGGCCATGCGGCGCCACCCGCGCTTCGGCAAGACGATGCTGCAGCCGACGCCCGCCCTGGACGCCCTGGTGGAGGAGCTGAAGGGCATCCACCGGGCCTACAACTACGACGGCGGCGACCCGTACACCGACCTCGTCTGGAAGCGCTATGCCGGCGAGATCGCCGTCGGCAACGGGGCGCACAACGGCCTGGTGCTCTGACCGTAACGGGGGGAGGCAGGGCTCCGGTTCTGATCTCCCCGCACGCGACCGCCCCGCCGCCCACCCGCCCGCGCCCCGTGCTGTGCGAGGCGCGCGGCCGGTAGCGGCCTGTCACCCGGGGCGGGGGGCGCCGGCAGCACCCCCGTCCCGGCGGCCCGCGCCGCTCGCCACTCCATTCTTCGACCCCGCCGCGCTCGGCTGCCGCGCCCCTACCTCCGCCCGGAGTTCACCGTGACCACCCCGACTTCCCCGCCCAGCTGCCCACCGCCTTACCGCAGCGTGACCTCCTCGCGCGCATCGCCCGCGGCCAGGCCGCCCGCGCGCATCACGCCCGCGGCGGCTGGGCCGTCCGCCTCACGCCCGCACGGGGCCGGCGCCGGCCCGCGGGAAGTGATCGCCGCGCTCCTCGCCGACACGTATGACGGCGTACCCCTCGACGGCAGGCTGAACTTCGGTCCGAAGCACGGCCCGTACGGCTACGCCGCCCCCCGTCGACCCGACCGCCCGCGTCCGCGACACCAGCCCAGCCGCCATCGGCCTGCACGGTGTCGGCGCCGATCTGCTGCCGTCCCTCGCCGACCACATCACACGCTGACCCGCCCGGCTGCGCCCCGGGCCGGACCGGGGCGCAGCACCCCTCTGGAAGGACACCCGACGTGACCGCTGCTGAACTGACCCCGATCTCCGCGTTCGACGAGGCCGAGAAGCAGGCGGGCGCCGCCGCTCTCGCCATGCTGCCGCTCATCGCCACCACCGTGCACGCCCAGTTCCCCACCGCCACCTGGCTGGTCCTCACCCGCCACTGCACCGACTACGACGGCGATGCGCTGGAGTTGGACTCCGTGCGCAACGACCAGAGCGACATCGTGTGGTCGGAAGACGGGCAGCCGCTCGGCGATGTGGCGCGGTTCCCCAACCCCGTCCCGGCGGAGATCGCCGCCCTGTGGGGCACCTACGACCCGCACACCCCCAGCGCGGTCCTGCACCTGATCTACCGGATCGACCAGTACGAGAAGCTGTCGTTCATCCCCGGCCACGTGATGCAGCCGGAGGAAGCGAACGCGGAGCGCACACCCGTGGGGATTCCACTCCTGCCCGCATGCTCGATCTGCGGAGACCAGGACTGCACGGACCGCGCAGCGCAGCCAGGGGCGTTCTGCGCGGCGTGCGGCTACACGCACGCACTCCACCGGTTCGTGGAGTGCGCGGCCTTCACCAGCGGCCCTTGAGCCCACCCCACCGCCACGTCCCTCCCACCGAATCGGAGCCTTCTGTGCTGACCCCCGCCCCGCCCGAAAGGCAGCTCGGCACTGTACACCGTCCGCGCCCCCGGTCCGCCGCACAGGACTGTATCGGCGAGCCGGGCGCGTACGTGCTCGCCCACCGGTGCGGCAGGCGGTACGCCGCCGGCGCGGGCTGGCGCATGGAGGCGACGCCGGCAGACCTGGCCCCACCGCACACCGCAGGTCACGCTCCGCGGACCGCCCCGCCCGCGTACGGCTTGCCCGCGTACGACGGCGCAGAGGGCGGCTCCAGGCGGCTGTCCGGGTCGTTGATCACTATTCTCAACGGGATTGTGGCGGGCTAGCTGATGGACTTCGGCAGCAGGCTCGGCAGGGCCATGGTGTGGGGCACCGGCGGGCTGGTGGCCGTCGTGTTGTCGATGGCCGGCTACACCCTCGTCGCCGGCGGCGGGGACGGCGACCGCGGGCAGCCGCGGCGCCCGGGGGCCTCGCACACCGCACCCGGCGGCGGGCAGGACACAGGGCCTCAGCCGACGTACGCGGCACCGCAGGAGTGGAGCGAACCGCAGCGCTGGGCGTCACTGCCGCGCGGTGCGCAGGTCGACCAGCACGGCAACGAGGTGACGTTCCCGCACACCGAACAAGGCGCGGTGGCGATGCTGACAGCCGTTCAGACCACCGCCGCCGAAGGCGACCACAGCCTGGCGGACGAGCAGATGAGCATCTACGCCTCCTACATGAGCCGCGCGGACCGCAGCCGGGCCAGCGAGGCCAAGGTGCGCCAGGCCGCATATCAGGCCGACGCCCGGCTGCGCCAAAGCCTCGGAGCCCCGGCCGAGGGCGCGCTGCCGCACGGGGCGTACATGCGCACCGCCGCCGTGGGCTTCCAGATCATCGAATCCTCCCCCGACGAAATCTGGGCGTACGTACTGAACCGGGTGACGACAAAGGCATCACAAACCGCCACGGAAGACAGCGCCTACAGCCGCACGCTGATGGCCGCGCGATGGGACAACGGCGACTGGAAACTGTCAGCCACGGCCACCGCCCGAGCCGCACAGCACACCCAGGAACACACCCCACCGAAGATGGCCGCCCCCGGCGACACCACATTCAACACAGCAGGATGGACAGCCATCCGGGAAGCCTCATGACCCACCACCACCG
>AZWL01000008.1 GCA_000514715.1 Streptomyces sp. CNH099
TTCCAGGGCTTGTCCCAGAGTGCAGGGCAGATTGCCCACGTGTTACTCACCCGTTCGCCACTAATCCCCGGCCGAAACCGGTTCATCGTTCGACTTGCATGTGTTAAGCACGCCGCCAGCGTTCGTCCTGAGCCAGGATCAAACTCTCCGTAAATGCTTCAACCAGAATCAAAGCACCACAGAACGAGTCTGCCTCGCTACTGCTGTAATGCTGTGTTTCACAAACACTTGGCATCGACTACTTGGCACACTGTTGAGTTCTCAAAGAACGGACACTTCCATCAAAACCCTCACCGGGCTTCTCCGGGCGTTTCCCTTCGGTTTCCACCACTGTAGCGAAGCCTTCGCCTCGCTTCAAAACCGGGGTCTCTGTAGTTGCGACGGAGGCGCAACGAGAGAAGACTCAAGTTCACGAAAGATCGTCTGGAGGATGGTGTCGGCATCAGAGCGTGCACGACACCACGCCGTTTACGGCTCTATCTACAGTACGGACCCCGCCCCCACCGAGTCAAGCTCCGGCTGCCTGGGCGCGGCGCCCTGGCTCGCGGGCGAGGCACAGGCTCACCGGTGGGCTGTGGGCGGGGTGTACGGCGGCTCAGGCCCTGGCGGAGGGCTTGGCTCTCGGGCTCAGTCGGTAGGCCGAGACCGTCGGGTCGCCGGCGAGGTAGAAGCGGTGGTGCCAGTCGTGGGCCTTGCTGACGCCCACCCGGGGACCGGCCTGGATGAGCGCCGCCGGCACCGGCTCGCCCTCGGACAGCACGACCGACGTGCCTGTCAGGAGGTCGGCGCCGTTGTGCTCCGCCGTGATGCCGAGTGCCTGGCAGAAGTTCCCCGGGCCTCGGGCGAGCCGTGGGGTCTCGACCCTGTCCCCTCGTCGCCCGCGTGCCAGGTCCTCCCCCTCGATGACCCTGCCCGCCCGGATGAGGACGGCCGAGGCGGTGCCGTCCGTCCCGGTGACGACGTTGGCACACCAGTGGAGGCCGTGGGACCGGTAGACGTACAGGTGTCCTGCGGGTCCGAACATGACCGCGTTGCGGGCCGTCCGGCCGCGGTAGGCGTGGGAGGCCGGGTCGTCGGTGCCGGAGTACGCCTCGGTCTCCGTGACGGCGATGCGCACCGTTCCCTCGGGGGTCTGGCAGGTCAGGACGCTCCCCAGCAGTTTCGGGGCGACCTCTTCCGCGGGCTGGGCGAGGAGGTCGATGTTCATGCCGACCGCCCCGGCATGCGCAGGTGAACCGGGGCCCTGCTCTCCTCGCGTACGCCTCGGCCCCGGTGCGCCGGGGGGAGTCGGCGGGAGAGCGTCCCGGCGGCTGTCCGGCCCAGTAGTGTTCGGCCCAGCAGATCCGGCGCCACCTCCGGTACGGGCCGACGGAAGGACGTGCGGTCGAGTGGAGTACGGGGCATGCCGGGTGAGCGTAGTTGAGCAGTCCACGAGGGGAGCAGGGGAGTCCGCCATGGGGTTCAAGAAGCTTTTCGCCAGTCTGGGTGCGGGTGGCGCGTCGGTGGAGACGGTGCTGAACGACGCGAACGTCGTGCCCGGCGGCGTCGTGCAGGGCGAGGTCCGGATCGAGGGCGGTTCCGTGGCCCAGGAGGTCGAGGGGCTGTCCGTCGGGCTGCAGGCGCGGGTCGAGGTGGAGAGCGGCGACAACGAGTACAAGCAGGACATCGAGTTCCACCGGCAGCGGCTCGGCGGGGCGTTCGAGATCCAGCCGGAGGCCGTGCACACCGTGTCGTTCAGCCTGGACATCCCGTGGGAGACTCCGGTGACGTCCGTCCTGGGGCAGCGGCTGCCGGGGATGAACGTGGGGGTGACGACCGAGCTGGAGATCGCCCGGGCGGTGGACTCGCTGGACCTCGACCCGATCTCCGTGCACCCGCTGCCGGCGCAGCAGGCGATCCTCGACGCGTTCGGCGGTCTCGGCTTCCGCTTCAAGAGCGCCGACCTGGAGCGCGGGCACATCCGCAACACGCGGCAGCGGCTGCCGTTCTACCAGGAGATCGAGTTCTACGCGCCGCAGCAGTACCGCGGGCTGACGGCCGTGGAGCTGACGTTCCTCGCCGACGGGCACCAGATGGACGTGGTGCTGGAGATGGACAAGAAGCCGGGGCTGTTCTCCGACGGGGGCGATTCGTTCCGGATGTTCCAGGTGGGGCTGACCGACTTCCAGCAGACCGACTGGACGGAGTACCTCAACCAGTGGATCTCCGAGGTCGGGTCGCGGCGCAACTGGTTCTGAGCCGCGCGTCGTGTGGCGGCGGTGACCGGGCCGCCGCTCGTTAGGCTGGCCGACGTGGCGTGCGTGCCGCGTACCGCATCACGGGTCCGCGCGCACGCCGCGCCGTGTCCGTTGCGTCACAGCCACCTGGAGGTGTCTCACGTGCCCGAGCAGAACCGGCCGCCGCTGCCCCACGACTTCCACCCCGCGGTGCCGTCGTTCACCGTCACCAGTGACGACGTGAAGGAGGGCGCTCCCCTGCCCGACGCGCAGATCGGGGCGAAGGGCAACACCTCGCCGCAGCTGCGCTGGTCCGGGTTCCCGGAGGGGACGAAGAGCTTCGCCGTCACCTGTTACGACCCGGACGCGCCGACCGGCAGCGGGTTCTGGCACTGGTCCGTGTTCGACATCCCGGCGTCGGTGACGGAGCTGCCCGCGGGTGCGGGCACGGGGGACATGGCGGGGCTGCCGCAGGGTGCGGTGACCGTGCGTAACGACGCGGGGACCAACGACTTCACGGGCGCGGCCCCGCCGCCCGGCGACGGCGAGCACCGGTACGTGTTCACGGTGTACGCGGTGGACCAGGAGAAGCTGGGGCCGGACGCCGGGGCGACGCCGGCCGTCGTGGGGTTCAACCTGCGCTTCCACACGCTCGCGCGGGCGCAGCTCATCGGTACGCACGAGGAGCCCGCGACGGGCTAATTGCGTTGTCGCGGCCGATCTCCCGGGGCACAGTGGAGCCACCTCGCCGCTCGGTGGGGGGACTCGGGAGGTGTGACCGGGATGCGCGAGACGCTGGTGCTCAACGCGAGCTTCGAGCCGCTGTCGACGGTGTCGCTCCGCCGTGCGGTGGTGCTGGTGCTGCAGGACAAGGCCGTCGTCGAGCAGGCGCACTCCGGTGTGCGGCTGCGGTCGGCGAGCGTGGAGCTGCCGGTGCCCCAGGTGATCCGGCTGTGCCGGTACGTGCGGGTGCCGTTCCGAAGACGCGCGCCGTGGTCGCGCCGGGGTGTGCTGGTGCGGGACCGGCACCGGTGCGCGTACTGCGGCCGGCGGGCGACGACCGTGGACCACGTCGTGCCGCGCTCGCTGGGCGGTGGCGACACGTGGTTGAACACGGTGGCGTCCTGTGCCGCGGACAACCACCGCAAGGCGGACCGGACGCCGGAGGAGGCGGGGATGCGGCTGTTGCGGCGGCCGTTCGAGCCGACGCCGGCGGACGCGCTGCTGCTGGCGCTGGGCGTGCGCGAGCGGGAGCAGCTGCCGGAGTGGCTGACGCTGCCGGCGGGCCGCGAGGTGGGCGTGGCCGCGTGAGCACCGGCGCCTGAGCGCCGCGTCCGCCCCGTACGGAGAGGAGCCCGCCCCCGGTCGCCGGAGTCGACCGGGGGCGGGCTCGTGTCGTGAGGGCCCGGGGGCGGTCCTACTCCAGCGGGGGCTGCTCGCGGTACGTGGGGGCTTTGCGGGTGCTGGGCTTGGGCACGGCCGGGGCGGCGGCTTCGCCGCCGGTGGTCGAGGGCGGGCCGAAGTTGCCCAGGGCGCCGCCGAGTCCCTTGAGGGCGTCGCCGATCTCGCTGGGGACGATCCAGAGCTTGTTCGCGTCGCCTTCGGCGATCTTCGGCAGCATCTGCAGGTACTGGTACGACAGCAGTTTCTGGTCCGGGTCGCCGGCGTGGATGGACTCGAAGACCGTGCGGATGGCCTGTGCCTCGCCCTCGGCGCGCAGCGCCGCCGAGCGGGCTTCGCCCTCGGCCCGGAGGATCGCGGCCTGCTTCTCGCCTTCGGCGGTGAGGATCTCGGACTGCCGGACGCCCTCGGCGGTGAGGATCGCGGCGCGCTTGTCGCGGTCGGCGCGCATCTGCTTCTCCATCGAGTCCTGGATGGAGGTGGGCGGTTCGATGGCCTTGAGTTCGACGCGGTTGACGCGGATGCCCCAGCGGCCGGTGGCCTCGTCGAGGACGCCGCGCAGTGCGGCGTTGATCTCCTCACGGGAGGTCAGGGTGCGCTCCAGGTCCATGCCGCCGATGATGTTGCGCAGGGTGGTGACGGTCAGCTGCTCGATCGCCTGGATGTAGCTGGCGACCTCGTAGGTGGCGGCCCGGGCGTCGGTGACCTGGTAGTAGATGACGGTGTCGATGTTGACCACCAGGTTGTCCTGGGTGATCACGGGCTGCGGGGGGAACGGCACGACTTGCTCGCGCAGGTCGACGCGGTTGCGGATGGTGTCGATGAACGGCACCACGATGTTGAGGCCGGCGTTGAGGGTGCGCGTGTAGCGGCCGAAGCGCTCCACGATGGCCGCGCTGGCCTGCGGAATGACCTGGATCGTCTTGATGAGTGCGATGAAGACGAGCACCACCAGGATGATCAGGACGAGGATGATCGGCTGCATGCTGCTCCCCGGCTAGTGATCCAATTGTGCGGCCCAGCCGCGAGTGTGGCAGAACCGTCGTGCCCGTAAGGGCGGTTCCGGTCACATGACGACTCACATGACGACGGCGGTCGCACCGTCGATGTCCACCACGTCGACCTTCCGGCCGGACTCGTAGACCTCGCCCGGGTGGAGCGCCCGGGCGCTCCACACCTCGCCGGCGAGCTTGATGCGCCCCCCGGACTCGTCGACGCGCTCCAGCACCACCGCCTGTCTGCCCTTGAGGGCGTCGACACCCGTGGCCGCGCCGCCCTGGCCGCGGTGGCGGCGCGCGACGGGCCGTACGACGGCGATGAGGGCGGTCGAGACGACCGCGAAGACGACCACCTGAACGGTGAGCCCGCCCCCCAGGCCTGCCGTCACGGCGGCGGCGACCGCGCCGACCGAGAACATGCCGAACTCCGGCATGGCGGTCAGCACCAGAGGAATGCCCATGCCGACGGCGGCGATCAGCCACCACACCCATGCATCCACATGCCCAATGCTATTGCGATACAAGGGATTCGGGACAGATGCCCGGGGATCCGGCCCGGGTCACGTCTGGGACATGGGGAGGCCCTGGGCGGTCCAGCGGTCGCCGGAGCGGTCGAGCACGAGCGGCAGGCCGAAGCAGAGCGAGAGATTGCGGGAGGTCAGTTCGGTCTCGATGGGGCCGGCGGCGAGCACCTTGCCCTGCCGGATCATCAGCACGTGCGTGAACCCGGCGGGGATCTCCTCCACGTGGTGCGTCACCATGATCATCGAGGGCGCGTACGGGTCGCGGGCCAGCCGGCCGAGGCGGCGTACGAGGTCCTCCCGGCCGCCGAGGTCGAGGCCGGCGGCGGGCTCGTCGAGGAGGAGCAGCTCGGGGTCGGTCATCATGGCGCGGGCGATCTGGGTGCGCTTGCGTTCGCCCTCGGAGAGGGTGCCGAACCTGCGTTCCAGGTACTCGCTCATGCCGAGGCGGTCGAGGAACGCCTTGGCGCGGTCCTCGTCGACGTCGTCGTAGCTCTCCTGCCAGGTGGCGGTCATACCGTAGGCGGCGGTGAGGACGGTCTGCAGGACGGTCTGGCTCCTGGGCAGCTTCTCGGAGAGTGCGGCGCTGGCCATGCCGATACGGGGGCGCAGTTCGAAGACGTCGACGCCGCCGAGCTTCTCGCCGAGGATCTGGACGGTGCCCGTGGAGGGGAAGAGATAGCTGGAGGCGATGTTCAACAGCGTGGTCTTGCCCGCGCCGTTGGGGCCGAGGATGATCCATCGCTCGCCCTCCGCGACCGACCAGGAGACCTGTTCGACCAGAGCCCTGCCGTCGCGGACCACCGATACGTCCACCAGCTCCAGTACATCGCTCATGAGCGTGCCGTCTCCCCTTGCAGTGTCGGTCCGTCTGGTCCGTCGTAGTCGGTGCGCGCCTGCGACACCGCCCCAGGGCAAACCTACGCCACGCGATGTCGGACCCGGTCCGTAGGCTGGTGCCATGCTCGAAGAACCACGTTCAGGCCGGCTGGCGGCCTGGGGAAATGCCCTGCTTTCCGGGCACATCTCGCCCGACGAGGCGGTGGAGCGCATCGTCGCGGACGACGACGGGCACCGGGTGGCGGGCCTGCCGGAGGAGGAGTCCGCCGAGGGGGTGGGCCTGACGATGGCGCTGGGGCGGCTGCGGGTGCTGGGGGCGAAGGGGCTGCGGGTGGCGCTGCCGGTGCCGGGGCATCCGCTGGGGCTGTCCGGGCCGCCGGAGTTCAACTCTCTGGCGCTCGACGCGGGCGAGGCGGTGCTGGTGACCGGTGGGCCGCCGCTGGGGCTGGTGCCGGAGGTCTGGGCGGTGGGGCCGGAGGGGGACGAGGTGGTCCGGGTGCGGTGGCGCTGCCGGCCGGTGCGGGAGGCGCCGCCGGCGGACGTGCCGTCGCTGGGCGAGGCGGAGCGGGAGCTGGCGGAGGCGATGCGGGAGGCCACGGAGGTGCTGGCGCGGCTGGACGTGGCGGGCTCGGGCCCGGTGGCGGAGGCGGCGCTGGCGGCGTACCGGGCGCGGGCGGATCGGGGGCGCGAGGTGCTGGCGCCGGGGTATCCGCCGCGGGCGGTGCGGGTGCTGGAGCTGGCCCAGCGGGTGGGGACGCTGGTGGACATCGCGCGGGCCCCGGACGACGGGCACGGCGCGGCGGTCAGCGCCGGGCAGATAGCGGCCCGCGGGGAGGCGCTGCGGCCGCTGGAGCGGACGGCGCGGCGGGCGCGGGTGGCGGCGTACAACGCCTTCGTGGAGAAGCTGGAGCGCGGCTGACGCGCGCGCGGGAGCGTGCGGTGCGGCGAGGGGCGTACGCCCCCGCGGGCGTGCCGTGGGGGCGTACGCGGCAGGAGGGGCGCTCCGTCAGCCGTTGACGCCGGTGTTGCCGAACGGCGCGTTCAGCAGGCCGACGACGGACACGTTGTTGCCGACGAGGTTCACCGGCACGTGCACGGGGATCTGGGCCGCGTTGCCCGACACGATGCCGGGCGAGCCCTGGGCCACGGCCCCGGCGCCGGCGTCGGCCACCGCCGCGCTCGCCCCGGCACCGGTGGCGAGGCCCGCGGTGGCGAGGACGAAGGCCGCCTTCTTCACTGCATGCATGGAAAGTCGTTCCTCCTGTTGGCTGCGCACACCCCGGGCTCGGGGGTGCATGCTGCGCAACGGCTGAGGAGTCCAGCGGGACACGCCGCGGTGGGACACGCCCTCCGTTCGGCGCAATCCGGCGGCGATCGTACGAACGCCGCCGCGCACCGGACCGGCCCGCGGGCGGGGGCCCGGGGGCCGGTCCGGTGCCGGGAACCGGCGGCGGTTCGCCAGCGGTCCGTCAGCGGGCCGTCAGCGGTTCAGGCAGAGGTTGCCGAACGCGGGGTTCAGCGCGCCGATGACCGTGGCGGTGTTGCCGCAGGCGTTCACGGGCACGTGCACCGGCGCCTGGACCAGATTGCCGGAGCCGATGCCCGGGGAGCCGGCGGCCTTGCCGTGGGCGCCGGCGCCGCCGGCCGCGGCGGCCATGCCCGCGCCGGCGACGGCCAGGCCGCCCGCGGCGATGGTGACGGCTGCCGCCCGCTTCAGGTTCCTCATGAGTTTCCTCCTCGCGTCCGCCGCGGCGTGCGCCGCGGCACGCCATGGAGAACGCGGGCCGCCCGGCGCGGTTGCGCCGGGCGGGGGACATCTACACGACAGTATGAATCTCGGATCGGAATACAGCGTTCCGGGCGGGCGGGGGCGCCGCCGGCCGATCGTCGTATCAGCCGCTCAGACCGTGTCGTACGGCCCAGAGGGCGGCCTGCGTGCGGTCCGCGAGGTCCAGCTTCATCAGGATGTTCGACACGTGCGTCTTGACGGTCTTCTCCGAGACCACGAGCGCCCGGGCGATCTCCCGGTTCGAGCGGCCGTCCGCGATCAGCGCCAGCACCTCGCGCTCGCGCTCGGTCAGCGTGGTGCCCCGCCCCTGCGCGGGCCCGCCGCCGACCTCCTGCGCCAGCAGCGCCCCGGCGACGTCCGGCTGCAGCAGCACGTGCCCGGCGTGCACCGAGCGGATCGCCTTGGCCAGCGCCTCGGGGTCCACGTCCTTGTAGACGTAACCCGCGGCGCCCGCGCGCAGCGCGGGGACGACGGTGCGCTGCTCGGTGAAGCTGGTGATGACCAGCACGCGCGCCGCGCTGCCGGACTCGCGGATGCGGCGCAGCGCCTCGATGCCGTCGGTGCCGGGCATCTTGACGTCCATCAGCACCACGTCCGGCACCAGCTCCGCGGTGCGGGCCACGCCCTCGTCGCCGTCGGCGGCCTCGCCGACGACCTCGATGTCGTCCTGCACCTCCAGGAAGGTGCGCAGCCCGCGCCGTACCACCTGGTGGTCGTCGACCAACAGCACGCGGATCCTGCCGGGCACGTCCGTGCGGTTCGGGCCGTCGGTCCGCTGCTTCTCGCCCGCCTCAGCCACCGGGCACCTCCATCTCGATCACGGTGCCCTGGCCGGGCGCCGACTGGACGGTCAGGCCGCCGCCGACCCCGGCGGCGCGGTCGCGCATGGACACCAGCCCCAGGTGGCGGCCCGCGGAGCGGACGCTGTCCGGGTCGAAGCCACAGCCGTCGTCGCGCACCCGCAGCCGGGCGCCCCGGCCGCGCCGGGTGAGCGCGACCTCGACCAGGCCGGCGTCGGCGTGCCGCAGCGCGTTGTGCAGCGCCTCCTGCGCAACTCGCAGCAGCGCCTCCTCCTGCGCCGCGGGCAGGGCGCGTACCTGCGCGGACGTGAAGGTGACCCGGGCGCGGTGGGCCCGGTCGAGCACCTGCACCTGGGTCGCGAGGGTGGCCACCAGGCCGTCGTCGTCCAGGGCCGCGGGGCGCAGCTCGACGACGGCGGCGCGCAGCTCGTCGGCGGCGTCCGCCGCCAGCTGCGCGACCTGGTGCAGCTCGCCCTTGGCGCGGGTGGGGTCGCGGTCGACGAGGGCGGCGGCGGCCTGCGCGGTCAGGCGCAGCGAGAAGAGCTTCTGGGAGACGGCGTCGTGCAGCTCGTGCGCGATACGGGCGCGCTCGCCGGCGATGGTCAGCTCGCGGCTGCGCTCGTAGAGGCGGGCGTTGGTCAGCGCGATGGCGGCGTGGTCGGCGAGGGTGCGCAGCAGGGCCTCGTCGGCCGCGTCGAAGCGGCAGCCGTCGGGGCCGGGCGGCTCGTCCGGCTCGCACTGCTTGTTGGCCAGGAACAGCGCGCCGAGGACCTCCTCGCCGTCGGCGATGGGGGCGCCGACGAAGTCCCTCAGCCGCGGGTGGGCGCCGGGCCAGCCGCCGAAGCGGGGGTCCTTGCGCACGTCGCCGAGGCGCACCGGCTCGGCCTCCTCCAGCAGCGCGGCGAGGATGCCGTGCTGGCGCGGCAGCGGGCCGATGGCCTTCCACTGCGCGTCGCTGACGCCGTCGACGACGAACTGGGCGAAGCCGCCGTGGTCGTCGGGCACGCCCAGGGCGGCGTACTCGGCCTGCAGCAGCTCGCGCGCGGACGCGGTGATCGTCTGGAGCACGTCGCGTACCTGCAGCTGCCTGCTCATGGCCAGCAGGGCGCGGCTGACCGCTTCGAGTCCGGCGGCCGGGCCGGCGGCGGGGGTGGACATGCGGCTCACGCTACCCGCAGACCCGTTCCCGGTGATCCAGCCGTGGACCGGGCCCCTGTCGGCCGCCGGTCCTAGGCCGCTGTACGGACTCCCGGAGGCTCCCGGGTGTGAGCTGCGCCACGAGAGCCACGTCACCTACGACCGGGAGTAGTGGCGGGGCACCCTCACGCGGCCGGTCCGGGGGCGTCGGGCGCGGGACCAAAGGCCCTGCCGGGCCTACGAAGCATGTTCGTAATAGGGGCTATTGCAACGAATTTTCCGGTCCTCTAACAATGTCCGGGTCCCCAGACGTCGTGTGAAGAGGTCACAGAGAACGATGCGAGAGAGCATGCACCGCATACGGGGCCGCAGGGCCCTCGTCGCCGCCCTTGCGGGCTCCGCTGCCGCGACGGCCGCCCTGTCCTTCGCCCCCGTCGCCACCGCCGCGGCCCCCGCCGGCACCCCCAGCAAGTCGCCCCGCGCGATCGCCGACAAGATGATCAAGAGTGACGCGCAGTTCCGGTGCTTCTCCGAGATCGTGGAGCGGGAGAGCGGCTGGGACCACACCGCGCAGAACGCCTCCTCGGGCGCGTACGGCCTGGTCCAGGCGCTGCCCGCGACCAAGATGGCCACCGCGGGAGCCGACTGGCGGACCAACCCCAAGACCCAGATCGAGTGGGGCCTGGACTACATGAAGGACCGCTACGGCAGCGCCTGCGACGCCTGGTCCTTCTGGCAGGCCAACAACTGGTACTGAGCCGGCGGCGCTGCCGCGGGCCGGACGGCGGCACACACGGCGACGGGCGGCACCCCTTGCGGGGGGTGCCGCCCGTGTGCCGTTCGGCGCGCGGTCAGCGCATGACCTCCGGCTCGTGCTTGCGCAGCAGCCGGGCGACGACGAAGCCGCAGATCACGCCCATGAGGACAAGCATGCCGATGTTCAGCATGTAGGTGCCCGCGGTGTGCTCCCAGAGCGCGTCCGTCTCGCCGCTGTCCCACGGCAGCAGCACGTTCAGGTCGGCGGTCGAGCCCATCGCGGCCACGGCCCAGCGCGACGGCATGAGCCAGGCGACCTGCTCCACGCCGGGGGTGCCGTGCAGCTGGAACAGCACGCCGGTGAAGACCACCTGCACGATGGCGAACATCACCAGCAGCGGCATGGTCATCTCGGACGTCTTCACCAGCGACGAGATGATCAGGCCGACCATCATCGAGGTCAGGCCCAGCGCGGTGACGCTGATGGTCAGCTCCGCCGCGGGCAGGTCGGAGAGGATCACGCCCTCCTCCGGCAGCTTGCTGCGGCTGAGGACGCCGATGGCGCTGATGACGCCGCCCTGGAAGACGGTGATGATGCCGAGGACGATGACCTTGGACATCACGTAGGCGGAGCGGGACAGGCCCACGGCGCGTTCTCGCTCGTAGATCACCCGTTCCTTGATCAGCTCGCGCACGGAGTTCGCGGCGCCGGAGAAGCAGGCGCCGATCGCGAGGATGAGCATGATCGTGCCCGCGTCCCTGTTGATCAGGTGGACCTTCGCCGGGCCGTAGCCGAGCCCGAACTCGGCGGGGATGACCATGCTGACGACGCCGAGCACCACCGGCAGGATGATGGTGAGGGCTATGAAGAAGCGGTCGGAGGCGAGAACGGACAGATACCGTCTCATCAGCGTCCACAGCTGCGGCATCCAGCCCTGCGGCTTGGACGGCCGGAGCATCTGCGGCGGCTGCATGGCGACCGGCTGCGGCGCCACGGCGTCGATGTCGGCGGCGTACATCTGGTAGTGCTGCGAGCCCTGCCAGCGGCCCTTCCAGTCGTACTCGCGGTAGTTCTCGAAGGCGGAGAAGATGTCGGCCCAGCTGTCGTAGCCGAAGAAGTTCAGCGCCTCCTCGGGCGGGCCGAAGTACGCCACGCCGCCGCCCGGCGCCATGACCAGCAGCCGGTCGCAGAGCGCCAGCTCGGCGACGGAGTGGGTGACGACCAGGACCGTGCGGCCGTCGTCGGCCAGGCCGCGGAGCAGCTGCATGACGTCGCGGTCCATGCCCGGGTCGAGGCCCGAGGTGGGCTCGTCGAGGAAGATCAGCGACGGCTTGGTGAGCAGCTCCAGGGCCACCGAGACGCGCTTGCGCTGCCCGCCGGAGAGCGAGCTGATCCGCTTCTCCTTGTGGATGTCGAGCTTCAGCTCGCGCAGCACCTCGTCGACGCGGGCGGCGCGCTCGGCCTCCGCGGTGTCACCGGGGAAGCGGAGCTTGGCGGCGTAGCGCAGGGCGCGGGTGACGGTGAGCTGGGTGTGCAGGATGTCGTCCTGCGGCACCAGGCCGATGCGGTGGCGCAGCTCGGCGAACTGCTTGTAGAGGTTCCGGTTGTCGTAGAGGACCTCGCCGACGTCCGCGGGGCGGTACCCGGTGAGCGCCTTGAGCAGGGTGGACTTGCCGGAGCCGGACGGGCCGATGACGGCGATCAGGCTCTTCTCGGGCACGCCGAAGGAGACGTTGTCCAGGATGACCTTGCCGCCGTCGACCTTCACGGTCAGGTGGCGGGCCGAGAAGCTGACCTCACCGGTGTCGACGAACTCCTCCAGCCGGTCCCCGACCAGCCGGAAGGTGGAGTGACCGATGCCGATGATGTCGTCGGGGCCGATGGGCCGCCGGCCGCGCTGCGGGAGCTGCTCACCGTTGACGTACGTGCCGTTGTGGCTGCCGAGGTCGACGATCTCGGCCCGGCCGTCGGGCGTCGACCGGAACTCCGCGTGGTTGCGCGAGACCTGCAGGTCGGAGACGACCAGCTCGTTCTCCAGCGCACGGCCGATGCGGGTGACGCGGCCCAGCGAGAGCTGGTGGAACGTCGTGGGGCTGCGGTCGCCGTGGGCCGCGGCGGCGCCCGGGGCGCCGCCGCCGGCGCCGGGCGGGCGCTGCGGCGCGGAGTGCTGCTGGGGCGGCACGTACGGCTGCTGCTGCGGCGGCGCGCCGACGGGCGGCCCCTGGAACGGAGGACCCTGGGGCGGAGGGCCCTGCGGGGGCGCCCCCCAGCCGCCGGCGCCGGGCGCGGGCGCGTGCTGCGGCGGCGCGACCTGCTGGGCGGCGGGCGGCTGCTCGGCCATCGCGGTCTGCGCGCTGTACACGTCGGGGGCGGCGGCGCCGACCGGCGCGGAGAGCCGCAGCTGCGGCCCGTCGGTGGCGTTGCCGAGGTAGACGACCGAGCCGGGACCGATCTCGATCTGGTGGACCCGCTGGCCCTCCACGTACGAGCCGTTGGTGCTGCCGACGTCCTCAAGCAGCCAGCCGCGGCCGCCCCAGCGGAGGCTGGCGTGCCGCCAGGAGACCCTGGCGTCCTCCAGTACCACGTCCCCCTGCGGATCCCGCCCGACGCGGTAGGCGCGCGCCGGATCGAGAGTCCATGTCTGTCCGTTCAGTTCAAGTACGAGTTCAGGCACTCCATGCCCCACAAAGTTGTCCCCCGAGGTGCCCCCTGTACGGCACCTGACTTCAACAGGCCCGTAGGGATTCTAGGGATGGCGAACATCCTGAGGAACTATTTCAGTAACAGTCCCTTCACGAAAACGGGGGCCAGCGTACGAGACGGAACACAGGGCTCCACTTCCCCTTGCCGCAGGGGGATTCGCGCACGTTGACGGCACTTGATCACTTACGGACAGTCGTTCCGCATATACGCGGGCGCGGAGATCCGGGGGTGGCGCCCGGCAGGACGCGGGAATCGGAAGAACCCCTCCGAATCCGTTGCCCGAACGTCGCCGCCGCGGCACTCGCCGCGGTCGGCCGGACGTATCCCGCATGACCGCCGTCGCATACGCCGCACCCGCACTCCCGGAAGCCGACGCGGTCCGCCGCCGCCGGGGAGCACCCCGCCCGTTCAGCCGCCGGCCACCGCATGTACCCGCCACCGCAACCTCGCAGCCCAGCGGCCCCTCGGGCAGCCGCCGCAACGCCGACCCGCCCGGGCGGCCGCGGGCCCCACCGCGATACCGTGGTCCCATCATGACCACGCCCACCCGCACGCTTCTCGTCAAGATCTTCGGCAGGGACCGCCCCGGTCTCACCGCCGGCCTCTTCGACACCCTCGCCGCCTACCGGGTCGAGGTCATAGACATCGAGCAGATCGTCACCCGCGGCCGCATCACCCTGTGCGCCCTGGTCACCCCGCCCGTCGGCGCCACCGAGGGCGAGCTGCGCGCGACGATCCACTCCTGGGCCGGCGCGCTGCGCCTGGAGGCCGAGATAATCTCCGGCACCGGCGACAACGAGCCCCGCGCCCCCGGCCGCTCCCACGTGACCGTGCTCGGCCACCCGCTGACCGCCGATTCGACCGCCGGCATCGCCTCCGTGATCACCGGCACCGGCGGCAACATCGACCGCATCTTCCGGCTCGCGAAGTATCCCGTCACCGCCGTGGAGTTCGAGGTCTCCGGCGCCGCCACCGACGCGCTGCGCACCGCGCTGGCCACCGCCGCCGCCCGGCTGGGCGTGGACGTCGCCGTCGTGGCGTCCGGGCTGCAGCGCCGGGCGCAGCGGCTCGTGGTGATGGACGTCGACTCCACGCTCATCCAGGACGAGGTCATCGAGCTGTTCGCCGCGCACGCCGGCTGCGCGGCCGAGGTCGAGGAGGTCACCGCCGCGGCGATGCGCGGCGAGCTGGACTTCGAGCAGTCCCTGCACGCCCGGGTGGCGCTGCTGGCCGGGCTGGAGGAGTCGGTGGTGGACAAGGTGCGCGAGGAGGTCCGCCTGACGCCCGGCGCGCGCACCCTGATCCGTACGCTCAAGCGCCTGGGCTACCAGGTGGGCGTCGTCTCCGGCGGCTTCACGCAGATCACCGACGACCTCAAGGACCGCCTCGGGCTGGACTTCGCCGCCGCGAACACCCTGGAGATCGCCGACGGCAAGCTCACCGGCCGGATCACCGGGCCCGTCGTGGACCGGGCCGGCAAGGCCCGGCTGCTGACCGGCTTCGCCGCCGAGGCGGGCGTGCCGCTGGCGCAGACGGTGGCGGTCGGGGACGGCGCGAACGACCTCGACATGCTGAACGCGGCGGGGCTGGGCGTGGCGTTCAACGCCAAGCCGCTGGTGCGGGAGGCCGCGCACGCCGCGGTGAACGTGCCGTTCCTCGACACGGTGCTCTACCTGCTGGGCATCACGCGCGACGAGGTGGAGGCGGCGGACACGACCGGGTGAGGCGGTCGGCCGCCGGGGCCCGGCGCGGCAGCGGCGCCCCCTACCGGTGCGGCGCCCAGAACTCGGTGAGCCGGCCCACGCCGTGCTCCACGGACTTCCACGAGCCGGCGAACTCCACCACGGCCACGCCCGACGTCGGGAAGCCGCGGCTCAGCCTGCTCAGCGCGTCGCCCTCGGCGGAGCCGGCCAGGGCGTCGGCGAGTCCGTGCATGCCGGGGTTGTGGCCGACGACCAGCACCGTGGAGACGTCGTCGGAGACCTCGTTCAGCACCTCGATCAGCTCGCCGAGCGACGCCTCGTAGAGCCGCTCCTCGTACACCGTGCGGGGGCGGCGGGGAAGCCTGCCGACGACGAGCTTCCAGGTCTCGCGGGTGCGCCGGGCGCTGGAGCAGAGGGTCAGGTCGGGGTCGATGCCGCGGGCCGCGAGGAAGTCGCCGGCCGCGGGGGCGTCGGCGCGGCCGCGCTCGGCGAGCGGGCGCTCGTGGTCGGAGTCCTGGGCCCAGTCGGCCTTGGCGTGCCGGAGGAGGATGATGCTGCGGGGCGTTCCTGCGCTCATAAGCCCAGCTTCGCATGAAACGGGCCGCCTGGTCCGGGCAGTTCGCAGGGTCTCCCGCCAGGAGTGACGGGCCGGCCGGGCCGGGCCGCGGGCGGGACTCAGAGCAGCCGGAGGGCGAGCAGCGCGGTGAACGCCGCCACGGGCAGGGCGACGGACCACCACGGCAGCCAGCGCTGCGCGGCCTGCGGGGCGGGCTGGGTGTGTGCACCGGCTGACATCTTCGCCTCCGTGGGGTCGCCTCGGGTCCCGGTCCTTCGTACTGCTTCGAACCTACGGATCCGGGGGCGCCCGGCCCATCCGGTGACCCACCCACTTCCCCCTGACCCTGGCCCCCTAGGGGAGGGTGGGGCTAGCACCACCCCCGGGCGCCCGCGGCGCCCCCGCGCCGGAGCCGCGGCGGCGGATGCGAGACTGGCGGTATGCCCGTGCTCGACCCCCATCCCCCGAACGGGCAGCGCAAGCTGCTCTACGTGCTCGGCGCGATGCTCGCCATCACGGTGGTCATCGGCGTCATCGCCACGATCGCGTCGCCCTGAGGCCCGCCGCCGTCAGACCTCGTCCTCGACCACGCGGTTGCGCCCGGCGGCTATCCCCACCGCGACCTGGGCGAGCATGAAGGCCGCGAGCACCGCCAGCGGCACGTCCCAGCCGTCCGTGGCTCCGTACAGCGCGCCGACGGCCAGCGGGCCGGGGATGGAGATCAGGTAGCCGGTGCTCTGCGCGAAGGCGGAGAGCCGGACGAGGCCGGCGTGGCTCCGGGCGCGTACCCCTATGAGGGTGAGGACCAGCGGGAACGCGCAGTTCGACACGGCCAGCAGCAGGGCCCACACCCAGGCGCCGCCCGCGGGCGCCAGCCACAGTCCGGCGTAGCCGCCGAGGCCGCAGCCGCCGAGCACCACGACCAGCGGCCCCTGGTGGTTCAGCCGGGCGGCGATCCGCGGCAGCACGAAGGCCAGCGGGACGCCCATGCCCATGGCGACGGCGAGCAGCAGCCCGGCGGTGGACGCGGGCACGCCGGCGTCGCGGTAGATCTGCGGCAGCCAGCCGAGGATGACGTACGCGGCCGTGGCCTGCAGGCCGAAGAAGACGGCGAGCGCCCAGGCGGTGGGGCTGGCGGTGATACGGACCGGACGCGCCGGCTCCGCCGGCCGCCCGTCCCCGCGCCCGCCGCCGTCCCCGGGCGCGGCGGCAGCGCCGGCGTCGGCGGGGTCGGCGTCAGCAGCGGCGCGCACCGCACGGCGGGAGTCGCGCGACAGCACCGCCCAGGGCACCACGGCGACGGCCGCGACGACGGCCCAGACGCCGAGGCCGAGGCGCCAGCTGCCGCCCAGCGCCTCGCTCACCGGCACGGTGACGCCGGCGGCGGAGGCGGTGCCGAGGGCCAGGCCCATCGAGTAGAGCCCGGTCATCGAGCCGACCCGGCCCGGGAACCAGCGTTTGACGATGACGGGGATCAGCACGTTGCCCACGGCGATGCCGCCGAGCGCCAGCGCGCTGGCTGCGAGGAACGCCGGGGTGTTGCCGAGCAGCGGCCGCAGCGCCAGGCCGCCGGCGATCGCGGTGAGCCCGCCGGCGACGACGGCAACCGGGCCGAAGCGGCGGGCGAAGCGGGGCGCGAGGCTGCCGAAGACGGCGAAGCAGAGCGGCGGCATGGAGGTGAGCAGCCCGGCGACCGTGCCGCTCATGCCGATGTCGGCGCGTACGTCCTCCAGGAGCGCGCCGAGCGAGGCTATCGCGGGCCGCAGGTTGACCGCCGCGAGCAGCAGCGCGGGGACCATGAGCCGCAGCAGCCACGGTGCCACCCGCGGCGCGGGGGACGGCCGCGCGACCTGCTGGGCGGCGGGCGGCTCGGTGGCCCGGGCTTCTCCGGTCATCTCCCTCCGCGTCTCGACGGGTTTTGCGAGGATGCTGCGGCGTGACATGCCGACCATCATAGAATGATGGGATGAATGGTTGTCCACTCCGCAACCACCGCAACCACCGCAACCACCGCAACCACCGCAGGCCGAGTACGGGAGAGACATGGCTCTGACCTCGCCGCGCCGATCCAGCCTCACCGACCAGGTGATCGCCCAGCTGCGCACCCAGATCACCGCCGGCGAGTGGCCGGTCGGCAGTCGCATCCCGACCGAGCCGGAGCTGGTCGAGCAGCTGGGCGTCGCGCGGAACACCGTCCGCGAGGCGGTGCGGGCGCTCGCGAACAACGGCCTCCTCGACATCCGCCAGGGCTCCGGGACGTACGTCGCCGCGACCAGCGAGCTGGCGGGCGTCATGCAGCGGCGCTTCGCCGACGCCCCGCCGGGGCACGTCTCGGAGCTGCGCAGCGCGCTGGAGGCGCAGGCCGCGCGGCTGGCGGCGGTGCGCCGCACGGAGCCGGAGATGGCGCAGCTGGAGCTGCTGCTGCGGCGGCGCGAGGAGGCGTGGGAGTCGGGGGACGCGGCGGCGTTCGTCGAGGCGGACGCGACGCTGCACCTGGCGGTGGCGGCGGCCTCGCACAACGAGGTGCTGACGGCGGTCTACGCGGACCTCGGCGAGGTCGTCCGCACGTACCTGCGCTCCAAGGTCGGCGACGTGCTGCTGCCGGCGGAGCACCTGGACCACGCCCGCATGGTGGCGGCGATCCGGGCCGGGGACGCGGAGACGGCGGCGGCGGAGGCGGGCCGGCACGCCTACGGCTGCATGCCGGAGCCGTCGCTCAGCGGCGGCTGACGGCCGTCCGGCCCGCCCCGCCGGCCCGCGACCGCCGGCCCGGCTATCCGTCCGGCACGTCCCGTATCCGCTCGTGGCTGACCCAGGCCCGGGCGACGCCGAACCAGCAGCGGTCGCTGAGCACCCCGCTCTCCGCGGGGTCGAGCCGCGTGCGCATCCCGTCCACGTCCGGGTCCCACCAGCGGGCGCACTCGATGTGCAGCTGGACGGCGTCCGCGTACGGGCCGGCGTTGTAGCAGCGGGCCGTCACGGTCGACCCGGTGACGGTGGTGCGGCACTCGGCCCGGGCCGGCCCGCCCGCGCCGTCGGCGCCGGGGCCGTCCGGTGGCCCGGCGGCCCCCGCGGACCCGGCGGTCAGCAGCAGCAGCGCCGCGGCCGCACCGCCCACGGCGGCCGCCGCGCCCGGGCGCGTACGGCGGCGGGCGGAACCCCGGGTGCGGCGGCCGGGACGACGCGGGCCCTCACGCACCACGGAACCTCCTCGGCCGTACGCGCCGGCGGACCGGCGGCCGCGCACGAGCGTCGCTGCTGCACAACGGGGGGACGGTCACTGCCTCCAGCGTGCGCCGCCGTCCCGCCCGCGACCCACCGGCATACGCCGAACGGGCGACCCCGCCAGGGGAGCCGCCCGCCGTACGGCCGTACGGAACGCCGGTGCCGCCGGCCCCTAGGCGCCCATCATGTGCACGCCGCCGTCGACGTGCACGATCTCGCCCGTCGTCTTCGGGAACCAGTCCGACAGCAGCGCGACGATCCCGCGCCCCGCCGGCTCCGGGTCCGCCATGTCCCACTCCAGCGGCGAGCGGGTGTTCCACACGTCCGCCAGGTCCGTGAAGCCGGGGATGGACTTCGCCGCCATGGAGCCGATCGGGCCCGCCGACACCAGGTTGCAGCGGACGTTCTCCTTGCCGAGGTCGCGGGCCAGATAGCGGCTGGTGGCCTCCAGCGCCGCCTTGGCCGGGCCCATCCAGTCGTACTGCGGCCAGGCGTACTGCGCGTCGAAGGTGAGCCCGACCACCGACCCGCCGCCCTGCATCAGCGGCAGGCAGGCCATCGTCAGCGACTTCAGCGAGAACGCCGAGACGTGCATGGCGGTGGCGACGGACTCGAAGGGCGTGTGCAGGAAGTTGCCGCCGAGGGCGTCCGGCGGGGCGAAGCCGACCGAGTGCACGACGCCGTCGAGCCCGCCCAGCTCCTCGCGCACGATGCCCTCGATCCGCGCCAGGTGCTCGTCGTCGGTGACGTCCAGCTCGACGACCTTCGTGGGCTTCGGCAGCTTCTTCGCGATGCGCTCGGTCAGCGTGGGCCGCGGGAACGCGGTGAGGATGATCTCCGCGCCCTGCTCCTGCGCCAGCTTCGCGGCGTGGAAGGCGATGGACGACTCCAGCAGCACGCCGGTGACGAGGACGCGCTTGCCGTCGAGGATTCCGCTCATGGTGCTCAGTGACCCATGCCCAATCCGCCGTCCACGGGAATGACGGCTCCGGTGATGTACGAGGCGTCGTCGGAGGCGAGGAAGCGCACGGCGGCCGCGACGTCCCCCGGCTGCGCGTACCGGCCGAGCGGCACCTGCGCGACGATCTCCGCCTGCCGCTCCGCCGGCAGCGCCCGCGTCATGTCGGTCTCGACGAAGCCGGGCGCGACGACGTTGAAGGTGATGTTGCGCGAGCCCAGCTCGCGCGCCAGCGAACGGGCGAAGCCGACGAGCGCCGCCTTGGACGCGGCGTAGTTCGCCTGGCCGGGCGAGCCCATGAGGCCCACCACGGAGGAGATGAGCACGACGCGGCCCCTGCGGGCCCGCAGCATGCCGCGGTTGGCCCGCTTGACGACGCGGAAGGTGCCGGTGAGGTTGGTGTCGAGGACGGCGGCGAAGTCCTCCTCGGACATCCGCATCAGCAGCTGGTCCCTGGTGACGCCGGCGTTGGCCACCAGCACCTCGACGTTGCCGTGCTGCTCCTCCACCTCCTTGTACGCCCGGTCGACCTGCTCGGTGTCGGTGATGTCGCACCTCACCGGCAGGCAGCCCAGCTCCGTCAGCGCCGCGGGCGGCTCGCCGGAGCGGTACGTGAACGCGACCTTGTCCCCCGCCTCGGCGAACGCACGGGTGATGTCGAGGCCGATACCGCGGTTGCCTCCGGTGACCAGAACCGAGCGGCTCACGGACCCATCCCTTCTCCCGGTGGGCCCCGGACGCGCTCCGCGGCCCTTCACCCGAGAAGCTATCGGTACGGGACGTGCCGCGGACATTCCGCCCCCCACACAGGGCCGGACCGGACACTTGTGGGGTTCTCACAGAATCCCGCTGGGCAGCGGGCGTCCGCTCAGGGCATGATCGGCCGGGGGGGCCGACCCGGCCGCCCGGCACCACACCCACCACCGACCGGAGGGCAGCACGTGAGCAAGTCGGTCCATTCCATCGACGACGCGTTCCTCGCGTTGCCGCTCGGCGCCCTCGCGGACGCCGCGCTCGCGCGGGCCCGGGCGCTGGGCGCCGAACACGCGGACTTCCGCCTGGAGCGGGTACGCGGCGCCGCGCTGCGGCTGCGGGACGCCAGGCCCGCGGGGTCCATGGACACCACCGACCTCGGGTACGCCGTGCGCGTGGTCCACGGCGGGGCGTGGGGCTTCGCCGCCGGGGTCGACCTGACCCCGGACGCCGCGGCCCGGGTCACCGCCCGGGCGGTGGCGATGGCGAAGCTGTCGGCGCGGGTCATCGCCGCGGCCGGGTCGGACGAGCGGGTGGCGCTGGCCCCGGAGCCGGTGCACGCCGGGAAGACGTGGGTCTCCGCGTACGAGGTGAACCCCTTCGACGTACCGGACGCCGACAAGGCCGCGCTGCTCACCGGGTGGAGCGAGCGGCTGCTCGGCGCGCCGGGGGTGTCGCACGTGGACGCCTCGCTGCTCGCCGTGCAGGAGAACAAGTTCTACGCCGACACCGCCGGCACCTCGACGACCCAGCAGCGGGTGCGGATCCACCCCGAGCTGACCGCGATGACGGTCACGGACTCCGGCGACTTCGACTCGATGCGCACCCTCGCGCCGCCGGCGGGCCGCGGCTGGGAGTACGCGACCGGCACCGGCTGGGACTGGGACGCCGAGCTGGCGCGCATCCCCGGCTGGCTGGCCGAGAAGATGGCGGCGCCGAGCGTCGAGGCCGGTACGTACGACCTGGTGGTCGACCCCTCCAACCTGTGGCTGACGATCCACGAGTCCGTCGGCCACGCCACCGAGCTGGACCGCGCGCTCGGCTACGAGGCCGCGTACGCCGGCACCTCCTTCGCCACGTTCGACCTGCTCGGCGAGCTGCGCTACGGCTCCGGCCTCATGAACGTCACCGGGGACCGCACCGCCGAGCACGGGCTGGCCAGCATCGGCTACGACGACGAGGGCGTGCAGGCGCAGTCGTGGGACCTGGTCCGGGAGGGCGTGCTCGTCGGCTACCAGACGGACCGCCGGATCGCGAAGCTCACCGGCGCGGACCGCTCCAACGGCTGCGCCTTCGCCGACTCCCCCGCCCACGTGCCCGTACAGCGCATGGCGAACGTCTCGCTGCAGCCGGCGCCCGAGGGGCCGACGACCGACGAGCTGATCGGCGAGGTGGAGCGCGGCATCTACGTCGTCGGCGACCGGTCCTGGTCGATCGACATGCAGCGCTACAACTTCCAGTTCACCGGCCAGCGCTTCTACCGCATCGAGAACGGCAGGCTGGCCGGCCAGCTCAAGGACGTGGCGTACCAGGCGACGACCACCGACTTCTGGGGCTCGATGTCGGCGATCGGCGGGCCGGAGACGTACGTGCTGGGCGGCACGTTCAGCTGCGGCAAGGCCCAGCCGGGCCAGGCCGCGGCCGTCTCGCACGGCTGCCCGTCGGCCCTCTTCCGGAACGTCAACATCCTCAACACCACCCAGGAGGCCGGCCGATGACGCGCACGCCCCGGACGACCGAGCCGCACGAGACCGTCGAGCGGGCCCTGGAGCTGTCGCGCGCCGACGGCTGCGTCGTGATCGCCGACGAGGAGTCGACCGCGAACCTCCGCTGGGCCGGCAACGCGCTGACGACGAACGGCGAGACGCGCGGCCGCACGCTCACCGTCATCGCCACCGTCGACGGCCGCGAGGGCACGGCGTCCGGCGTCGTCTCGCGCAGCGCGGTCACCGCCGACGACCTGGAGCCGCTGGTGCGGGCCGCGGAGGCGGCCGCGCGCGAGGGCGGCCCCGCGGAGGACGCCCGTCCGCTGGTCGCGGGCGTGCCGCAGTCGCCCGGTTTCACCGAGCCGCCGGCCGAGACCTCCTCCGACGTGTTCGCCGCCTTCGCGCCGGCGCTCGGCGAGGCCTTCGCCCGCGCCCGGTCCGGCGGCCGGCAGCTGTACGGCTTCGCGAACCACATGGTCACGTCCACCTACCTGGGCACCTCCACCGGGCTGCGGCTGCGCCACGACCAGCCGTCCGGCACGCTGGAGGTCAACGCCAAGTCCCCGGACCGGACGAGGTCCGCCTGGGCGGGCCGCTCGACCCGGGACTTCACCGACGTCACCGCCGACGTCACAGCCGCGCTGGACGCGGAGCTGGCGCAGCGGCTGGCGTGGGCGGAGCGCGCGGTGGAGCTGCCCGCCGGGCGGTACGACACGCTGCTGCCGCCGAGCGCGGTGGCCGACCTGCTGGTGTACATGTTCTGGTCCGGCGGCGGCCGCGACGCGCACGAGGGCCGCACGGTGTTCAGCAGGCCGGGCGGCGGCACGCGCGTCGGCGAGAAGCTGACCGACCTGCCGCTGACGCTGCGCAGCGACCCGGCGGAACCGGGCCTGGAGTCGGCGCCGTTCGTCGTCGCGCACGCCTCCGGCAACGACTCGTCGGTCTTCGACAACGGGCTGCCGATCGGACCCACGGACTGGCTGCGCGAGGGCACGCTGCAGCACCTGCTGACCAACCGGCACACCGCGGACCTCACCGGCCTGCCGGTCACCCCCGAGGCGGACAACCTGGTGCTGGACGGGGGCGGCACGAAGTCGCTGGAGGAGATGGTCGCGGACCTGGGGCACGACGGCCCGGGGCTGCTGCTGACCTGCCTGTGGTACATCCGCGAGGTCGACCCTGCCACGCTGCTGCTGACCGGGCTGACCAGGGACGGCGTGTACCTGGTGGAGAACGGCGAGGTGACCGGGGCGGTGAACAACTTCCGCTTCAACGAGTCGCCCGTCGACCTGCTGGCGCGGGCGGCGGAGGCGGGGGCCACGGAGCGGACGCTGCCGCGCGAGTTCGCCGACTGGTTCACGCGCGCGGCGATGCCGCCGCTGCGGGTCCCGGGCTTCAACATGAGCTCGGTCAGCCGGGGCGTGTAGCTGCCATTACCCTCGTACGCAGCCGCAAGGGGCGGTACGGATCGCGTACGGATCGAGTTCGAGGAGACACGAGAGACGTGACGGACATCGTCGACGAGCTGCGGTGGCGCGGGCTGCTGGCCCTGTCCACCGACGAGGACGCACTGCGCAAGGCGTTCGCGGACGGGCCCGTCACGTTCTATTGCGGCTTCGACCCGACCGCACCCAGCCTGCACCTCGGCAATCTCGTGCAGATCCTCACGATGCGCCGGATCCAGCGGGCCGGGCACCGGCCGCTGGGCCTCGTCGGCGGCGCCACCGGGCTCATCGGCGACCCCAAGCCGGACGCTGAGCGCACGCTCAACGCACCCGACGTGGTGGCCGGGTGGGTAGGGCGGCTGCGTGCCCAGATCGAGCCGCTGCTGGACTTCGAGGGGCCGTACGCGGCCCGGATGGTCAACAACCTCGACTGGACCGCGGGCCTGACCGCCATCGAGTTCCTGCGCGACGTCGGCCAGCACTTCCGGGTGAACAAGATGATCGCCAAGGAGGCGGTCTCCCGGCGGCTGAACTCGGATATGGGCATCGGCTACACCGAGTTCAGCTACCAGATCCTGCAGGGCATGGACTACCTGGAGCTTTACCGGCGGTACGGCTGCACGCTCCAGACCGGCGGCAGCGACCAGTGGGGCAACCTGACCGCGGGCACCGAGCTGATCCACAAGGTCGAGCCGGACGCCGTGGTGCACGCGCTGGCCACCCCGCTGATCGTCAAGGCGGACGGCACCAAGTTCGGCAAGACCGAGGCCGGCACGGTGTGGCTCGACCCGGAGCTGACCAGCCCGTACGGGTTCTACCAGTTCTGGCTCAACGCGGACGACCGGGACATGCCCCAGTATCTGCGGATCTTCAGCTTCCGCAGCCGCGGGGAGATCGAGGAGCTGGAGCGGCAGACCGAGGAGCGGCCGCAGGCGCGGGCCGCGCAGCGGGCGCTGGCGGAGGAGCTGACGACGCTGGTGCACGGCGCGGAGCAGTGCGCCGCGGTGGTCGCCGCGTCCCGGGCGCTGTTCGGGCAGGGCGAGCTGGCCGGGCTGGACGAGGCGACGCTGCGGGCGGCGCTGGCGGAGGTGCCGCACGTGCGGGTGGCCGAGCTGGGCCCGGTCGTGGAGCTGCTCGCCGAGGTGGGCCTGGCGCCGAGCAGGTCGGCGGCCCGCAGGACGGTCAAGGAGGGCGGGGCGTACGTGAACAACGTGAAGGTCGCGGCCGAGGACGCCGTGCCGGCCCCGGCGGACCTGCTGCACGGGCGCTGGCTGGTGCTGCGCCGCGGCAAGCGCAACCTGGCCGCGGTGGAGCTGGCGGCCCCCGAGGCCGGGTGAGCGGCGGATGAGCGGGCGGATACCCGGCCGGCCGGGGCGTACGGGCCGGGCCGGGCGGCGCGGGCCGGGCGGCGGCCGGCCCGCGGGCTTAGCACGTCCCGCGGCCCCGCGTGCCCGCCTCAGGCGCGCGGGGCGGCGGGACGGAGCGCTTCAGCGGGGGCTGCGGTACTTGTGGCCGCGCATTCCGTCGTACAGCGGGGTGCCCAGGGCGACGACGGCCACGGCGCCGGCCAGCTGCAGGATGTGCCTGATCCAGTCGATTCCCTTGGTGTCGTCCACCCCGATCCCCGAGGCCACGGCGTTGCCGACAATGGCCCCGACGACGCCGAAGGCGGTGGTCAGCCAGAGGGGAATGGCCTGCTTGCCGGGCAGGATTGCCCGGGCGATGACGCCCAGGACCAGGCCCACGATGATGGCCCACAGCCAGCTCATGTCGCCTCCTAGTGCGGCGGTGTCCGCATGCCGTGCCAGTTTCCGGCGGCGGCCGGGGGGTCGCATTCCGGCCAGGGCCGTTCGGGTTTTCGGCCGGGGTGCGCCGCCCCGGCGTCGAGGGACGGGCCTTCCCGGCGTACCGTTGGGAAGTACCCAGTACCAGGGGGGTGGAGCGTGAAGCGCAAGCGCCACGGCGATGCCGACGTGTTCCGGATCACCGGTGCCCGACAGAGTCTGGACGACGACGTACGCGGCCGGCAGCGGCGGTACGTGATCTCCATGCTCGTCCGGGCGGTCTCGGTGGTGGGCGCCGCGCTGCTCTGGAACGTCGAACGGCATGTCGCGATCGTCGCGCTCGTCCTCGGCATGTTCATCCCGTATTTCGCGGTCGTCATCGCGAACGCGGGCCGGGAGAACGTACGTTCACTTCCCTCCACCTTCGCCGTCGCCCCGCCACGGGCCGTGATCGCCCCGCCGCCGCGGGCCACGCGGGAGCCCGAAACCCCGGGTGAGCACGCCCAGACCGGGCACGATTCACCGACGAGAGATAGCGCTCCGCCGACCGTTTGATCACCAAGAGTGCAAGCTCAGAAAAACCTCAAATCAAATATGCCGATCCGGTGCCGAGCGGGCCGCCCCGCGTGACATACTTCGTACGCGCTCCGCATCCCCCGTCGGAGCGACGGACCGACGCCGGGCGGCTCCCCCCGTGGCTGCCCGGCGTCGCCCATTTTCCGGGTCGTAGGCTGGGGCCTCGTGGACACCGCTGAACCCGCTCTCATCTGCTCCGCCAAGGGCTGCCGCACGCCCGCCGTGTGGGTGCTCGCCTGGAACAACCCGAAGCTGCACACGCCCGAGCGCCGCAAGACGTGGCTGGCGTGCGCGGAACACCGGGAATATCTCAGCCAATTTCTCGGCGTCCGGGGGTTTCTCAAAGAGGTCGTGACCCTGACGGACTGGCAGGACGCGGAGAAGAGCGCGGCGCGGGACGCCGAGCAGGGCGCCGGGAACGACTCCGGGAACGACGCCGGCGACCGGCCGGGACCGGAACGGGGCTGAGAACCGGCACCGCCCGCGCGCCGGGCCGTCCCCGGCCGTGCACCGGGCGGCTCCGGCCGTGCACCGGGCGGCTCCGGCCCGCCGCCGTCAGCCGCCGATGGCGGACATCGGCCGGTCCGGCTGGACGAACGACGGATCGTCCAGCCCCGCGCCGGCCTTCTTGCCCCACATCGCCTCCCGCCACAGCCGCGCCACCTCCGCGTCCGGCGCGCCGGAGCGCAGCGCGCCCCGCAGGTCGGTCTCCTCGCGGGCGAACAGACAGTTGCGCACCTGCCCGTCGGCGGTCAGCCGGGTGCGGTCGCAGGCCCGGCAGAAGGGGCGGGTGACGGTGGCGATGACGCCGACCCGGGCCGGCCCGCCGGCCACGAGCCAGCGCTCGGCCGGCGCGGAGCCGCGCGCGGCCGTGCCCTCCGGGGTCAGCTCGAAGCGGGTGCGCAGGGAGGCGAGGATCTCGCCGGCGGTGATCATGCCGTCGCGCTGCCAGCCGTGCTGCGCGTCGAGGGGCATCTGCTCGATGAACCTCAGCTCGTAGCCCTCGGCGACGGCCCAGGCGAGCAGGTCGGGGGCCTCGTCCTCGTTGACCCCGGGCATCAGCACGCTGTTGACCTTCACCGGCTCCAGCCCGGCGGCCCGGGCGGCGGCGAGGCCGCGGAGCACGTCGTCGTGGCGCCGGCGCCGGGTGAGCCGGTGGAACACGTCGGGCCGCAGGGTGTCCAGCGAGACGTTGACCCGGTCGAGGCCCGCGGCCTTGAGGGCGGGGGCCGTGCGCTCCAGTCCGATGCCGTTGGTGGTCAGGGAGAGCCGCGGCCGGGGGGACAGCGCGGCGCAGCGCTCGACTATGCCGACGAGCCCGGGGCGCAGCAGCGGCTCGCCGCCGGTGAAGCGCACCTCGGTCACGCCCAGCTCGACGACCGCGAGGCGGACGAGGCGGACGATCTCGTCGTCGGTGAGCAGCTCGGGTTTGCCGAGCCACTGAAGCCCTTCTTCCGGCATGCAGTACGTGCACCGGAGGTTGCAGCGGTCGGTGAGCGAGACGCGCAGGTCGGTGGCGACCCGTCCATAGGTGTCGCGCAGCATGGTGACGGCCCTCCCACGGCGGTACCTGACCTTTCGCAGCCTACGTCAGGCCCCTGACATTCAACACTCTGTTGAAATCACGGGGCGGCAGCCGCCCGCGTACGGGTGTGGCGGCCGGGCCGCACGGGGCCTGACGTGCCCGACACGCCAAAAGTCACTGCAGGGCGATGTATTGATGGGCGCGGGTGATCAGCGCTACGTTCGCTTGCCGTGTACCTG
Organism: Streptomyces sp. CNH099; assembly: GCA_000514715.1. Lineage (GTDB taxonomy): Bacteria > Actinomycetota > Actinomycetes > Streptomycetales > Streptomycetaceae > Streptomyces > Streptomyces synnematoformans. The sequence goes on from AZWL01000008.1 coordinate 27,633, forward strand.
ACCGCGGATCCGTCCGCGGCGGTTTCCGAACCGATGATCTGGAGATCCCATGACTCATCTCCGACCCCGCGGCCGGCGCCTGCTGGCGGTGCCCCTCGGGCTGACCCTCGCGGCGGCGCTCGGCCTCCTGCCGGGGGCGGCGTCCGCCGCGTCGGCGCCCGAGCCGGGCGGTGGCGCCGCCGCGGCGGCCGACGAGACCCTTTCCTACGTGGTCAACACCAAGACCGACCGCAGGACGATCGCCCGGGTGCGGGACGCGATCGGCGACGCGGACGGCTCGGTGGTCGTCACGTACAAGAAGATCGGCGTGTTCGTCGCCCACTCCACCAACCCGGACTTCGCGGCGGAGCTGCGCGACGTGCGCGGCGTGCAGTCCGCGGGCGCGACCCGCACCGCGCCGCTGAAGCCGTCGGCGACGCTGGAGACCAGCGCACCGGACGTCTACGAGGGCGCCGCCGAGGCCCGTTCGCAGGACCCGGACGTCGAGCCGCTGGAGAACGAGCAGTGGGACCTGCCGGCCATCGGTGCCGACAAGGCGCACAAGATCTCGATCGGCAGCCGCGATGTGACCGTCGGCGTCATCGACACCGGCGTGGACGACCGGCACCCCGATCTCGAGGCCAACTTCTCCGCCGAGCAGTCCGCCAGCTGCGTCGGCGGCGTCGCCGACACCGAAGAGGGCGCCTGGCGGCCCTTCGACCCGCAGGGCGACTACCACGGCACCCACGTCGCGGGCGAGATCGCCGCGGCCCGCAACGGCGTCGGCGTGGCCGGCGTCGCGCCGGGCGTGCAGGTCGCCTCGCTCAAGGTGAGCGAGCCCGACACCGCGCTGTTCTTCGCGGAGGCCGTCGTCTGCGCCTTCGTCTTCGCGGGCGACCACGGCATCGAGATCACCAACAACAGCTACTACATCGACCCGTGGCTCTACAACTGCCTCGACGACCCCGACCAGCGGGCCATCGTGGACGCGGTGAACCGGGCCTCGAAGTACGCCATGGGCAAGGGCACCCTGCACCTCGCCGCGGCCGGCAACTCCAACGACGACCTGGCCTCCGACGAGATCGTGGACGACTCCAGCCCCGACGACAGCACGCCGGTGGAGCGCACGATCGACCCGTCCGAGTGCTGGGACGTGCCCACGCAGCTGCCGGGCATCGTGACCGTCTCCGCGACCGGCGTGGACGACGACAAGTCGTACTACTCCAGCTATGGCAAGAGGGTCGTGGACGTCGCCGCGCCCGGCGGCGACGGCTACCAGATCCCGGACACGCCGTCGAAGAACGGCCGCATCCTGTCCACCCTGCCGGAGAACCGGTACGGCTGGCTGCAGGGCACGTCGATGGCGAGCCCGCACGCCGCCGGCGTCGCCGCGCTGATCAAGAGCGAACACAAGTGGCTCTCGCCCACCCTGCTGCACCTGATGCTGAAGGCGCAGGCGGACAACCCGGGCTGCCCGGAGTTCTACGACCCGGACGGCAACGGCGTGGAGGACTCCACCTGCACCGGCGGCAAGCGGTACAACGGCTTCTACGGGGCGGGGATCGTGGACGCCCACGACGCGGTACGGCGGTGAGGGCCGGCCGGTGACGTAGCTCCGACCGCGCTCGGGGGCGGCCCGCGGGGCCTCCCCCACCCGGCCGGGCGGCGGTGCCTCAGGGCGCCGCCGCCCGGCCTTCGCCGTCCGCGGGCGCGGGCGCCGCCGCGGCGGCCGGGGCCGGGGCCGGGGCCGGCGGGACCGTGGCAGCCGCCGCGGTGCGGCGCAGCACGCCGTCCGCGAGGAGGTACTGGGCGGCCAGATACGTCGCCATCACCCAGAACCCGGCGGCGGGCGGCTGCGGCAGGCCGGCGAGGTCGGTGGCGATGAGGGCGTCGGAGAGCAGGAAGAGCGCGCCGCCCGCGCCGGCGCGCGGCCCGAACCGCGCGGCGCCGAGCGCCATCGCGGCGAGCAGCAGGCTGTACGCGGCGACCGGGCCGCGCAGCCCGGCGTCGAGCCCGGGCCACAGGGCGGCGACGCCGGCGGCCCAGGCGGCCGCGTACCCGGCGGCGAGACGCCGCTCCGGCCGGCCGGGCAGACGGGCCTGCCGCCGGAACAGCGTCAGGTAGCAGACGTGCCCGGCGGCGAACGCCCCCATCCCGGCCAGGAACGGCCCGTCCCCGCCCGGTTGCAGCAGCACGTCACCGGCCCACCCGCAGACCAGCCCGGCGACCAGCGCCCGCGGCGCGCCGCGGGCGGCGGCGTGGCCGGCGAGGGCGGGCAGCAGCAGCGGCTTGGTCCCGTGCACGAGCCAGTCGACCCCGGCGAGCTGCCCGGTCAGGTGCACGGCGGCGACCGCCGCGAACGCCCCGGCCGCACCCCGCGCCACGGCGCCGCGACTCACCCGGGAGCGCCGGCGGGGACGGCGGGCGGGCACGGCGGCTTCGGTCACGGGCTCAGTCTGGCGCACCGGCCGCCGCATGTCTTCGCAGGTGGACCCGTCTCGTACGGAAACTCCGGGGCCGGCTCCCCTACGCCGAACCCGCCGGATACGGCAGGTCCAGCCGCGCGAGCACGGCCGGGTCGAGGACGATCCGGATGGCGGTTATCCGCTCGTCGGCGACGGTGAACGCGAGGACCGCCTGCGGCGTGCCGTCCCCGTGCCACGCGACGAGCCCGGGTGCACCGTCCACGAGCGCCGCCCGCCCCCGCGCGGCGGCACCGGCGGACAGCTGCGCGCCGGCGGCGACCCTGGTGGCGCCGAGGGTGACGACGGGGCCGGAGGGGGTGTCGACGGTCAGCCGCACCTCGGGGTGGAGGACCCGCAGCAGCTCAGCGAAGTCGCCGCCGCGGGCCGCCGCGAGGAAGGCGTCGACCACCGCGCGCTGCTCCCGCCCGGCGCCGGCCGGCGGCTCGCCCGCCCGCACCTTTCTGCGGGCGCGGCTGGCGAGCATCTTGGTGGCGGCGGTGGACTTGCCGAGGATCCGGCCGATCTCCTCGAACGGCACGGCGAACAGGTCGTGCAGCACGAACGCCAGCCGCTCGCCGGGGCCGAGCGACTCCAGCACGACGAGGAGCGCGAGCCCGACGGAGTCGGCGAGCACCGCGTCGTCCTCGGGCGCGGGGGCGTCGTCGAGCACCGTGACCTCGGGCAGGCGGTCGTCGCCGGCCGCCTCGGGGCGGGCCCGGCGGGATCCGGCCGGTGACGGTGGTGAGCCAGCCGGGGAGGTTCCGGATGGCCGCCGCCCTGGCGGGACAGGCGCAGCCACGCCTCCTGGACGGCGTCCTCGGCGTCGGCGTGCGAGCCCAGCATGCGGTACGCGACCGCGCGCAGCCGGTCGCGTTCGGCTTCGAAGACGTCGGTGGTGGGATCGCGCATGCGGTTACCTTCCTCGGTTCTGCTCCGTCATGGGGGATGACGGGCCCGAAGGGGCTCCGGTAACCGACGAAGGAGCAGGACCGATGGAAGCACGCCTCCCGAGCCAGGACGACCCCGAGGTGAGCACGGCGGTCCGGCACCTCTACACGGACGCGGAGCGGGCGGCCCTCGCCCTGGCGGAGGCGGCCACCCGGCTCCAGGACGGGGCACCGGGGGTGACGGACGAGGTCTGGGCCGCGGCGGCGGAGCACTTCGACGAGAAGCAGCTGGGCGCCCTCACCCTGGAGATCGCGCTGACCAACTTCTTCAACAGGATCAACCACACGCTCAGGGAGCAGGCCGGGAAGACCTGGTGAGCGCGGGCGGGGAAGGCGACGGGGGCCGCGGCGGGGACGGGTGCCAGCCGGGTGGGCGGAAGACGTGGGACAGGCGCTCGCGCCAGTCGCCGGCCGCGCGTACGTCCCGGGCGAGGGCCGCGTACTCGTGGCGACGCGCAGCGGGTTGTAGGTGGTGATGTTCTTCGTCAGCCCGTAGCGGCACGCCTCCCCCTCCGGCTCGAAGGAGCCGAACAGCCGGTCCCAGACGATGAGGATGCCGCCGGAGTTGCGGTCCAGGTAGGTGCCCTGGGCGATCGGGCATGTCTCGCACCATAGAGCGGAGTCCGCGGCTCCGCCGGGCGCGGTTACCGACCGGTTCGGCCGGCGGTCGCCGCGCGGCGGGCGGCGCAGGTCAGGCGGTGCGGGCGGGGGCCGGGGGGCGGTGGGGGGCGGGGGTGCGGCGCGGGCGCGGGGCGGGTGAGACGGGCAGCTGGTCGGTGTGCCGGCGGGCCAGGCGGAGGACCGCACGCAGCGTAGGCTCCGCCGAGCCCGGGACCGAGCGCCAGCGGGCCTCGATGGCCACCGGGCCGGGGCGACTGGCGAGCGGGAGGTCGACGAGCCCGCCGTCCTCCAGGTCCCGTACGACCGCCAGCCGCGGCAGCAGCGCCAGGCCGCGGCCGTGCGCCGCCAGCCGGCGCAGCGCGGGCAGGGAGCCGGCGGCCGTGGCGGCGCGGACGCGGCCGGTGAGGTCGCGGCTGAGGCGGTCGTAGAGCACGGTGGAGCTGCACCCGGGCTCCGCGACGAGGAAGTCGGCGGCCAGCACGTCCGCCTCCGTCACCTCGTCCGCGTCCGCGAGCGGATGGGCCGGGCCGGCGACGACCACGACCTCCTCGTGGCCGACGACGGCGCTGGGGCCCGGGGCCGGGCTGCCGTCGTCGAAGTGGAAGACGAGGTCCAGCTCCCCGGCGGCCAGCTGCTCCGCCAGCAGCTCGCGCGGCCCGACGACGACGCTGATCTCCGCGTCCGCGTCCGGCCCGCCGGCGCCGTAGCCCAGCGCGGTGACGATGTCCGGCAGCCACTCCCCCGCCAGCGTCTCCGGCGCCCCGACGCGCAGCCGGGGCCGGGCCGCCGCGGCGGCCCGGCGCATGCGCTCGTCGACCTCCAGCGCCTCGCGCGCGTACGGCAGCAGCCGGCGGCCGGCGTCGGTGAGGGAGGCGCCGGCGGAGGTGCGGACCACGACCGTCACGCCGAGTTCCTGCTCCAGCCGGCGCAGTTGGGCGCTGAGGCTGGACTGCGCGTAGCCCAGGCGCTCGGCCGCCGCGGATATCCCGCCGGTCTCGGCCACTGTCACGAAGGCGCGCAGATATCGTGAGTCCACCCTGGGATCGTGTCACCGCCCTCTTCGCCCGCGCCATCACTTTTTGCATGGACGCGCCATACGATACGGCCCGCCCCCCGGCGCGAAGTCGCCGAGGGGGCCGGGGAGTTGGCCGCCCCGGGGAACGGCCGCCGCGCGCCGGGGGCGCTCCCTCGTCGCCGCTCCCGGCGCGGGCCGTCACGCCGCGGCATCGAGCCCGAACTCGTCCAGATCGATCCCGGACCACGCCAGCTCGATGAGCACGTCCACCGCCCGCCGGCCGTCCGGCACCTCGGCGATCAGCACCGCCGGGTCGGCGCCCAGCAGCGGCGGCACGTCGAGGACGAGCGCGAGCAGCCGCCGCGCCTCGGCGCGGCGCGCGGGCCGGGCCAGCCGCAGCCGCAGGTGCCGGACGGGCCCGGCGGCCGCGGCCCACCGCCCGGCGCCGTCCCCCACGTCGTCCCGCAGCGCTTCCCGTACGGCGTCCCGCGGCGCCGCCGGCTGCGGGATCCGTACGCGCTGGTCTCCGGCTGCTCCGTGAAGGGGCATGGTGGGCCTCCCGTCTGCCGTGCACTGCCGGCCGTCCGGCGGCCGGCCGTCTTCGGGTTCCACGATCCGCCTCTCCCCGCGGTCCGTCATCGTCCGCCGAGCGGCTTGCGCGCTGCGGTCGGGGGCGTACGGGCGCGGCGCCTGCAACCTGCGCAGCAGCGCCCGCTGCGCCTGCCGGAGGACGCCTGACCGGGGCCGACTGGTCTACGGTGCAGGACATGACGGCGGCAGCGCAGACGGAGGCGAACAGCGAGCGCGCGGTCTTCCGCTACCTCACGACGGCGATCGAGGGCGGGCGGGAGTCGGCGCGCAACTCCCGCGTGTGCCCCAAGGACGCGGGCTTCGCCGCCGCCGTGGCGCTCGCCTCGGTGGGCACGATGCTGCTGGCGCCCGACGGCCGGCACGGCTTCGACGCGCTCGCCTGGGTGCTCGGCACGGTGGGCAGCGCGGCGCTGGTCGGCTCGCACCGCTTCCCGCGCACGGTGCTCGCGGTCACGGCGCTCGCCATGGTCGCCTACCAGCTCCGCGGCTACCCCGACGGCAGCCCGGTGCTGCCGATGCTGGTCGCCGTCTACCGCTGCATCCGGAGCGGGCACCGCGCCTTCTTCGTCGTCACCGCCCTCGCCACCCTCGCCGTCGGCCTCGGGTCGCTGCCCCTGCTCTCCCTCGGCGACGAGGCGCTGCGGGCGGCGCTGGAGAAGCGGCTGCTGTCGTTCGGCTGGGTGGTGGCGTGCGCGATGGGCGCCGCGATGCGCATCCAGCACGAGGCGATGCTCGCCCAGGCCGAGGAGCGGGCCGCCGAGAACGCGCAGCGCAGCGCCGACGAGGAGCGGCTGCGCATCGCCCGCGAGCTGCACGACACCCTCACCCACAGCATCTCCGTGATCAAGGTGCAGGCCGGGGTGGCCGTGCACCTGGCGAAGAAGCGCGGCCAGGAGCCCACCTCGGCGCTGCTCGCCATCCAGGAGGCCAGCGGCGACGCCGCCCGCGAGCTGCGCTCCACGCTGCACGTGCTGCGCAACGCGGACGGCGGCCCCGAGGCCGTCGGCCTCGAACGGCTGCCGGAGCTGGTGGAGCGGGCCCGGGGCTCCGGGGTGCCGGCCACGGTGGCCGTCGCCGGCGAGCGGGTGCCGCTCCCGGCGGAGGTGGACCGGGCCGCGTACCGGATCGTGCAGGAGTCGCTGACGAACGTCGCCCGGCACGCGGGACCGGCGGCGGCGGTGGACGTGCACGTGTCGTACACGGCGGACAAGGTCGTCGTGCAGGTCGACGACGACGGGGGCGGCGACCCCGGGGCGCCGCCGCAGCCGGGCATCGGGCTGACCGGGATGCGCGAGCGCGTCACCGCGCTCGGCGGCGCCCTGCACGCCGCGCCCCGCCCGGAGGGCGGCTTCCGGGTACGCGCCGAGTTGCCGCTGCGGCAGCCGGGCGGGGCGGAGGCGGCCCCGTGATCCGGGTGCTGCTCGTGGACGACCAGGCCCTCATCCGGGGCGGGTTCCGGGCGCTGCTCGACGCCGAGGACGACGTCGAGGTGGTCGGCGAGGCCGCCGACGGCGCCGAGGGCGTACGGCTTGCCGCCCGGCACCGGCCGGACGTGGCGCTGGTCGACGTGCAGATGCCGGTGCTCGACGGCATCGAGGCGACCCGCAGGATCGCCGCCGACCCCGAACTGGCCGGCGTGCACGTCGTCATCCTCACCAACTACGGCGTCGACGAGTACGTCTGGGGTGCGCTGCGGGCGGGGGCGGCGGGGTTCCTCGTCAAGGACATGGAGCCGGAGGACCTGCTGCACGGCGTACGGGTCGCCGCCCGCGGCGACGCCCTGCTGTCGCCCGCGCTGACCCGCAAGCTGATCCTGGAGTACGTCTCCCGCCCGGCCGGCGGCGCGCCCGGCGCGGACGACGCGCTGCGCGACCTCACCCGGCGCGAGCGGGAGGTGGTCACCCTCGTCGGCGGCGGCCTCAGCAACGAGGAGATCGCCGCCCGGCTGCACATCAGTCCGATCACCGCCAAGACGCACGTCAGCCGGGCGATGACGAAGCTCGGCGCCCGGGACCGGGCGCAACTCGTCGTGATCGCCTACGAGACGGGCCTGGTCACCCCGCGCGGACCGGCGGCCGGGCAGCCGTCCGGCTGACCGCGCCCGGGTACCCGGGCGGCACCGCGGCGGGACCCGGGGGCGCGGCGTTGTCGGTGGCAGGCTCTATGCTCTGACCCCATGCTCGAAGACCGCGCGGCGCACCTGAATCCCCGTCAAGTCGCGCAGCAGCAACCGCTTCCGGGCACCGATCCGGAGGCACCGCAGCCGCCCCTCCCGCTGCCCGCGCCGGCCGACCCGGACACCCGCTGGCCCGCCGACTACCCCGAGGCGTACGCCGTGGTCGACGTCGAGACCACCGGGCTGCGCTCCGACGACCGCATCGTCTCCGCCGCCGTCTACCGCCTGGACGCCCGCGGTGAGGTCGAGGACAGCTGGTACACGCTGGTCAACCCGCAGCGCGACCCCGGCCCCGTGTGGATCCACGGCCTGACCCGCGAGATGCTCGCCGACGCCCCGCTCTTCCCGGACATCGCCGGGGAGTTCGCGGCCCGGCTGGAGGGCCGGGTGCTCGTCGCGCACAACGCGGTCTTCGACTGGATGATGATCGCCCGCGAGTACGCCCGCGCCGGGCTGGCCGCCCCGGTGCGCCGCCGGCTGTGCACCATCGCGCTCGCCCGGCAGCTGCGGCTGTCGCTGCCCAACGCCCGGCTGGCGTCGCTGGCGGCCCACTTCGGCGTCGCCCAGCGCAGGGCGCACGACGCCGAGGACGACGCCCGTGTCCTCGCCGAGGTCTTCCGCCCCAGCCTGCGGCAGGCCGCCGCGGCCGGCGCCCCGCTGCCGCTGCTGGCCTGCCAGCCGCTGACGGAGTGGCCGGAGCAGGCGCCCGCCGGGGACGCCGGCGGCGGCCGTTCGCCGGGCGGGCACGGCGCGTACCAGTGGCGCACCTGGCGGCCGAACCGCCGGCTGCCCCCGTCCCCGTACCCCAACCCGGGGCGGTACGTGCGCGGCGGGCGGCTCAAGCAGGGCATGCGGGTGGCGTTCTCCGGCGACACGTCGGTGGACCGCAGCCTGCTGGAGGACCGGGCGGTCGAGGCGGGGCTGCACGTCGCGGGCAGCGTCTCGCGCTACACGAGCCTGCTCGTCACCAACGACCCGGGCGCGCCGACGAGCAAGGTGACCCGGGCCGCGGCACACGGCACCCCGGTGGTCGACGAGGCCGCCTTCCTGCACCTCATGCGGGACGTCGAGCCGGCGGACGCGCCGCCGGAGGGCGCCGGGGGGCGGGGGTAGCGCACCCCGCCGGGGTCCCGTCGGGCGGCGGGGTGCCGGGGAGTACGGTCAAGGGGTGTACCGCTTCCTGTTGTCCCGCCAGTGGGTGCTCGTCACCCTGGTGGCCGTCCTGCTCATCCCGGTGATGATCCAGCTCGGCTTCTGGCAGCTGCACCGCCACCAGGACCGGGTCGCGCGCAACGACCTCGTCGCCCGGAACCTCCGGGCCGAGCCGGTCCCGGTGGAGCAGCTCGCGCGGGAGGGGCGCGGGGTCCCGCGCGAGGACACCTGGCGCCGGGTCACCGCCACCGGTTCGTACGAGCCGGCGGAGGAGGTCGTCGTACGGCAGCGGCTGGGCGCCGACGACAAGCAGGGCTACTTCGTCCTCACCCCGCTCCGCCTCGCCGACGGCGCCGCCGTCCTCGTCAACCGCGGCTGGGTGCCCGCGGGCGCCGACCTCACCAGCTTCCCCGAGGTGCCGCCCCCGCCCGCCGGCGAGGTCACCGTCACCGGCCGGCTCCGCCCGGACGAGACGACGGACAGCGGCATCCGCGACAAGGCGGGGCTGCCCGACCGCCAGGTGATGCTGATCAACAGCAGGCACCAGGCGGCCGACGGGCTGCCCGGCCCGGTGCTCGGGGGCTTCGTCGAGCTGACCGCCACCGAGCCGCGGCCCGCCGGAAAGCAGCCGGAGCCGGTCGGCGAGCCGGACCACAGCAGCATCGGGGTGCACATCGCGTACGCCGTCCAGTGGTGGATCTTCGCGGCGGCGGTGCCGCTCGGCTGGTGGATTCTCGTACGCCGGGAGCGCCGCGACCGCGCGGCCGCGGCGGCCAAGGCCGCGCAGACGGCGCAGTCGGCGCAGCCGACGCAGCCGGAGGAGGCGGACGGGCCCGCCGCGGCCGGGACGGCGACGACCGCGGAGGGCGCGGAAAAGCCGGCCGCGGACGACGAGCGTGCCCCATCCCTGGCGCCCGCCGAGCAGATGGCGGCAGACTGACCCCCATGGATCTTGGACTCAACGACCGCGCCTACGTCGTGACCGGAGGCTCTCGCGGCCTCGGTCTCGCCGTCGCCGAGCAGCTGCTCGCCGAGGGCGCGAAGGTGGTGCTCAGCGGGCGCGACAAGGACCGCGTGACGAGCGCCGCCGCCGCACTCGGCGAGTCCGCCGTCGGCGTCCCCGCCGACAACGCGGACCCGGCCACCCCGGACCGGCTCATCGCCGCGGCCCGGGAGCACTTCGGCCGTTTCGACGGCGTGCTCATCAGCGTCGGCGGCCCGCCCGCCGGCAACGCCACCGCCAACACCGACGCCGAGTGGGAGACGGCGTTCGACACCGTCTTCCTCGGCGCCGTGCGGATGGCCAGGACGGCCGCCGGCGAGCTGGAGGCGGGCGGGGTCGTCGGCTTCGTGCTCTCCGGCTCCGTCCACGAGCCGATCCCGGGGCTCACCGTCTCCAACGGGCTGCGCCCCGGGCTCGCCGGGTACGCCAAGTCCCTCGCCGACGACCTCGGGCCCCGCGGCGTGCGGGTCGTGGGGCTGCTGCCGGCGCGGATCGACACCGACCGGGCCCGCGAGCTGGACGCGCTGTCCGGCGACGCGGCGGCGGCGCGGGCGCGCACGGAGGCGAAGATCCCGCTCGGCCGCTACGGCACGCCGGAGGAGTTCGGCCGCACGGCGGCGTTCCTGCTGTCGCCGGCGGCGTCGTATCTGACCGGGGTCATGCTGCCGATCGACGGCGGCATGCGGCGGAGCATCTGAGCGGCGCGGGCGGCCGGACGGCGGGCACGGGCGCGGGGGCGCCGGCGGGTGTCAGGAGACGCGCTCCGCACGGTGCTTGGCCGAGCGGAACCGGATCTCCGCGGGCAGCCGCGCCAGGCCCACCGACGCGCGGGCCGGGGCGAGCGCCCGCTCCTCGATGTGGTCCACCGCCGCCGCGGGATGGGCGCCGGGGCCCAGCAGCACCCCGAAGCTGGCGCGGGGCGCGGTGCGGCGGCCGGTCAGGGTGACGCGGGCCCGTTCCACGCCCTCCAGGGCGCCCGCCTCCTCCGCGAGCACCTCCTCCAGCGCGGAGCCGCGCAGCAGGGCCAGCGGGGCGGCCGGCAGCGTGAGCGTGGCGGGACCGTCGGACCCGGCGCCGCCGGGGTCCGTACCCGGGGCCGGGGCGGGGTCCGTACCGGTGGCCCAGTCCCCGCCCGCGCCGCCGTCCGCACCGGACGGGCCCGCGGCGGGCGGCGCGCCGCCGCCGGTGTCGACGACGACCTCGCCGAGCCGGGCGCGGCGCAGCTGGGCGATCAGCCACCAGCCGCACAGGACCACGAGCAGCGACAGCCCGCCGATCACCGTCGGCCACCACCAGCCCGCGTCCCGCCAGCGCAGCCGCGTGCCGCGGCTCAGCAGCACGTCGTCGGGGCCGTCGGCGTACGGCGCGAAGCCCGGCCGCGGCAGGTCGAGCCCGGCGACGAGGACGGCGACCCCGGCCGCGGCGACCGCGACGCCGGTGAGGCCGAGCAGGATCCGGTTGACCACACGCAGCATCGTGCTCACCCCTTCGCCGGCGGCCGGCGTACGTGCACGGACAGCTCCGGCGTGCGGGCGAGGCCGAGTTCGCGGATGCCCTCGCCCAGCACCGCGGCGAGGTCGGCGCGTACGTCGTCCAGCTCGCGGAAGTGGGCCTCGGCGCGGGCACCGACCCGGTGGCGGCCCACCGTGACCCGCACCGAGCGCACCCCGGAGATCTGCATCGCCCGGTCGCGCAGCACGACCGCCGCCGCCCGCCGGTCGAGCCCGGCGCGCAGGTCCGGCGAGGCGTGCCGCATCGGCAGCACGCCGCGCAGCCCCGGCGTGACGGCCAGGAGCACCAGCAGGGCGCCGAGCAGCACGGCCAGGCCGGCGGCGGAGAGCACCCAGGGGTCGTCGAGCGGGCGGGCGGCCAGTTCGTCGGCGACGCGGCGCCGCCAGCGCATCGCGGGCCGCTCGGTGCGTACGGCGACGATGTCGTAGAGCAGCAGCCCGATGCCCGCGGTGGCCGCGGCGGCGGTGAGCGTGGCGGGCACGCGGCGTACGGACCAGAAGCGCTCCGCCGCGTCGCCGGGCCCGCCGCCCGCGCCGCCCGGGCCGGCCGGCCCGGCCGCGTACCCGGACGCCGACGTGCTCTGCCGCCACTCACTCGGCTCCGCGGACGCGCCGCCCGCGGCCCACGACTTCGTCTCCCCGGCGCTCATCGCACCCTCCCCCGCGGCGCGTCCGGCCGCTCCGTGGCGTGCAGCCGCTCGACGTCCACGGCCACCTCCGGCACCTCAAGCCCGACCAGGGCCCTTACCCGCTCGGTGACGGCCCGGCCCACGGCGCGGCACTGGGCGCCGAGGTCGGACGGGAAGCCCAGGTGGACGCCGACGCGGACGCGGACGGTGTCGCCGTGGACGACGACCGCGGCGTGCGCGGCGTCCGTGCCGGGCGCGCCGAGCAGCGCCTCACGGGCCGCCTGGGAGGCGATCTTCGCGATGACGCGGTCCTCGATCCGGGTCGCGCCCCGCTCTCCCGCGGGTACGGCGGCCTCGGCCGCCCCGGCGGCATCCGCCCGGTCGGCCGCTGCCGTGCGTTCCGGGTGCTCGCTCGCGACGGGCGCCACCGGTCACCGCCGCCGGTCGTCGCGCTCGCCCGGCCGGCGGAAGAAGTCCCCCGGCTCCAGGTCGCCGTCCAGCACCCGGCCGACGACGAAGCCGATCGCGCCGAGCGCCGCCACCAGCAGGAACGCGCCGAACCCGCCGAAGTAGCCGGCGAAGCCCAGCGCCATGCCGGCCAGCAGGCCGACCACTGCCATGCTCATCGCACGCACCTTCCCGAAGCTCCGGGGCGGACCGCCCGCCCCGCCGTCACTGCAGCCGCGGCTGCTCGGCCCCCTCGTCCTCGTCGTCGGGCAGCTTCACGTCGGTCACCGCGATGTTGACCTCGACCACTTCGAGGCCCGTCATCCGCTCGACGGCGGAGATGACATTCTCCCTTACGGCGCGGGCGAGTTCGGTGATGGAGACCCCGTAGTCGACGACGATCTCCAGGTCGAGCGCCGTCTGCACCTCGCCGACCTCGGCCCGGACGCCGACCGGCGACCGGGCGGTGCCGGGCACGCGGTCGCGTACGGCGCCCGCGGCGCGGGCGAGCCCGCTGCCCATGGCGTGCACGCCGACGACGCCGCGCGCGGCCAGGCCCGCGATCTTCTCGACCACGCCGTCGGCGATGGTCGTCCGCCCCCGCGTCGCCGGATCACCGGTGCCGCGCCGCGTGCCCAGCACCTTCGGCGGGGCCGGCGCCGGCTCCCGCGTGGCCTCCCTGACCGTCGACTCGCTGCTCACCGTCTCCATCCTTCCTCGTGCATGCGCCGCGCGCTCTTTCGCCCCCCACTATCCGTCCCCTGCCCGGGGTGGGCCAGGGGAATGCGACAGCCGGCCCACCGGAGGTCGGCGATCGGGTGGCGGACGGCGCGGGTGGGGGAGGATGGGGCGCATGACGGCGGGCAGCTGGGAGCAGGCGGTGCGCGAGCAGGTGGGGCTCGGCAGGCTGCTGCCCCTGGGCGCGGCGGCGGACGGGGCGTGGATCGCGGAGCGCGCGGCGGCCGGTGTGCTGCGGCACGCGGCCGCGGAGGTGCGCGGGGCCCGGGTGACGGCCCTGCGGGTGGGCCTCGCGGAGGGCGCCGGGGGCGGGGCTGGGCCGACGGAGCAGGAGCACGACGCGGAGAGTGCTGACGACGGGGCGGGGACGGCGGGGGCGGTGCACGACGCGGAAGCCGCCGCGGACGGGGCGGGGCCGGAGCGCGATGCGGAGGACGCGGGGATGGCGGGCGGCGCCGGCGCGGGGCGGGGGGATGCGGCCGGGGCCGGGTCTCGCGCCGATCCCGTACGCGGTGGAGGTGTCGCGGCGTCGCCGGGAGCCGACGTTCGGTACCTCGGCGAGCGGGGCCGGGACGGGGCGGAGGCCGGGCGGAGGCCGGCGGCGGGGCCGCCGCCGGTGAGCGCCCTGCCGTACGGGGAGTTGCGGATCGCGGCGGAGTGCGACGCCGCGACGGACCGGCCGATGACCGCCACCGCCGACGCGCTGCGGGAGGCGCTGCGGCGGGGCGCAGAGGCGCGTCTGGGGCTGCGCGTGGCGGCGGTCGACATCCACGTCGCCGGGCTGCTGGAAGCCCCGCAGAACGACGCTGAGGCGGACGGCACGGACGCCACGGCGGCGCCCCGGCCCGGCCACGGCGCCCCGCCGGTCCCGCCGGGTCCGCCCGCGCCCGGCGGCCTGGCCGGCGGCCGGCCCGCCGGCGCCCCGGACGTGCCCGGGCTGCTCGACGCCGACGTCCGCACGGACGGCGGCCACACCGAGGTACGGGCCGTCACCGACGCCGGGTACCGCGCGCTCGACGTCGCCGTCGACGTACGCGCCCGTATCGCCGCGGCGACACCGGCGACGCCCCCCGCCGCGACCGTCACGGTCCTCATCACCGACATCCGCTGACGGTACGGCCGGCGGTCGGCCTCCCCGAGCGGACCGTGTCACGGTCCTCATCACCGGCGTCCGCTCCCCGGCCGCGACCGCACCCGCCCGTCACGACCACCCCGGCTCCCGGTCCCCGGCTCGGCCGGGCCCCCGCTACTCCCCCAGTCCCGCCAGGTCCCGCAGCCTGCGGCCCTGTGCCGCGCGCTCCGCCGCCCGCTGCTCGTCGTCCGTCCGGCCCGCGGCCTCCCGCAGCAGCGCCTTCGTCTCGATCACCGCGTCGCGCGGCGCCGCCAGCAGCGCCGCCGCCAGGTCCCCGGCCGCCGCGCGCAGCTCCGCCGCCGGGACGACGAGGTTCGCCAGGCCCGCCCGCTCGGCCTCCTCCGCGTGCACGAACCGTCCGGTGACGCACATCTCCAACGCGCGTGCATATCCGACGAGTTGAACGAGCGGGCGGGTTCCGGCGAGATCGGGCACCAGTCCGAGCGAGGTCTCCCGCATCGCGAACTGCGCGTCGTCCGCGCACACCCTCAGGTCGCAGCCGAGCGCCAGCTGAAAACCCGCGCCAATCGCATGTCCCTGCACCGCCGCGAGGGAAACGATGTCATTCCGCCGCCACCAGGTGAACACCTCCTGGTATTCGGCGATGACGGCGTCGAGGTCGCCGTCGGAATAGCGGGCCAGCTCAAGGAATGACGGCTCGTCCGGAAAGCCGTCGGGGGTGAATGCCTGCCGGTCGAGGCCGGCGGAGAAGGATTTGCCCTCGGCGCGCAGGACCACCACGCGGACGCTGCCGGGGAGTTCCCGCCCCGCGGCGGCGAGCGCCCGCCACATGGCGGGCGACTGCGCGTTGCGCCGTTCGGGGCGGTCGAGGGTCACCGTGGCCAGCGATCCGTCCTCGCCCTCCAGGGCGAGCCGTACGCCGTCTCTGTTCAGCAGCTCTGTCATATACCGAACAGTAACCACCCGGCCGGTCCGACGGACCGGCCGGGTGCCCGCGCGGGGCCGGGGCGCCGGTCACGGCAGCCGCGGCAGTCCCGTCAGGACGACGCCTTCTTGCCTCGCGTCGCACCGCCGCGACCGCGCAGGGTCACGCCGGATTCGCTGAGCATCCGGTGCACGAATCCATAGGAGCGGCCCGTTTCTTCGGCCAGCGCCCGGATACTAGCCCCGGAGTCGTACTTCTTCTTCAGGTCAGCCGCGAGCTTTTCGCGCGCGGCGCCGGTAACCCGGCTGCCCTTCTTCAGAGTCTCGGCCACCCGTGCCTCCTCGTACGGAAGTGCGCTCTGGACTCTCATGATCACCCCTTTATCGCGTCCTGGCCACCCATTCGGCAAGGTCCGCGGCACGAGGTTTTCCCCCCGGCTCCCGACGCGGCTCGACGGAGCCGCGCAGTCCGAGCCGCCGCGCGGGCCGGGCGGGGCCGACGCGTCCCGTGATTGGGCAGGTCAGGGGCGGTGACGTGGCGCCTGGTCACCGGGCGTTCGGCGACGTCGCACGTAGCCGCCACCGCACGCCCGGTGACCAGGCGCCACACCGTGGTACGAGCACCACTCACTCAGATGATGGATCACGCATGAGCCGAATGATTCAGCCGGAGGTGATCAAGCAAGCGCTACCAGGTCGGCGTAGTCCGCGTTCCACAGGTCCTCCACGCCGTCCGGCAGCAGGATGATCCGCTCCGGCTCCAGCGCGTCCACCGCCCCCTCGTCGTGGGTGACGAGGACGACGGCGCCGGTGAAGGTGCGCAGCGCGCCGAGGATCTCCTCGCGGCTGGCCGGGTCGAGGTTGTTGGTGGGCTCGTCGAGCAGCAGCACGTTGGCCGAGGAGACGACGAGGGTGGCCAGCGCGAGCCGGGTCTTCTCGCCGCCGGAGAGCACGCCGGCGGGCTTGTCGACGTCGTCGCCGGAGAAGAGGAACGAGCCGAGCACCTTGCGCATCTCGACGGCGTCCATGTCGGGCGCGGCCGAGGCCATGTTCTCCAGCACCGAGCGGTCCGGGTCGAGGGTCTCGTGCTCCTGCGCGTAGTAGCCGAGCTTGAGGCCGTGGCCGGGGGTGACCGCGCCGGTGTCCGGCTCCTCGACGCCGGCGAGCAGCCGCAGCAGCGTGGTCTTCCCCGCGCCGTTGAGGCCGAGGATGACGACACGGGAGCCCTTGTCGACGGCGAGGTCGACGTCGGTGAAGACCTCCAGCGAGCCGTACGTCTTCGACAGCCCCGCGGCGGTCAGCGGGGTCTTGCCGCACGGGGCCGGGTCGGGGAACCGCAGCCGCGCCACCTTGTCGGCCTGCCGCTCGTCCTCAAGGCCGGAGAGCAGCCGCTCGGCGCGGCGGGCCATGTTCTGCGCGGCGGTGGCCTTGGTCGCCTTGGCGCGCATCTTGTCGGCCTGCGCGTTGAGCGCGGCGGCCTTCTTCTCGGCGTTGGCGCGCTCGCGGCGGCGGCGCTTCTCGTCCGCCTCGCGCTGGGCGAGGTAGAGCTTCCAGCCCATGTTGTAGACGTCGATGTGGGCGCGGTTGGCGTCGAGCAGGAAGACCTTGTTGACGACGGTCTCGACGAGCTGTTCGTCGTGGGAGATGACGACGAAGCCGCCGTGGTACGTCTTCAGGTAGTCCCGCAGCCAGATGACGGAGTCGGCGTCGAGATGGTTCGTCGGCTCGTCCAGCAGCAGGATCTCGGAGTCGGAGAAGAGGATCCGCGCCAGCTCCACGCGGCGGCGCTGGCCGCCGGAGAGCGTGTGGAGCGGCTGGCCCATGACCCGGTCGGGCAGCCCGAGGCTGGCGGCGATGGTGGCGGCCTCGGCCTCGGCGGCGTACCCGCCCTTGGTGAGGAACTCGGTCTCCATGCGCTCGTAGCGCCGCATGGCCTTCTCGCGGGTGGCGCCCTGGCCGCCGGCCATGCGCTGCTCGTCCTCGCGCATCTTGCGGATGACGGTGTCGAGGCCGCGTGCGGACAGGATGCGGTCGCGGGCGAGCACGTCGAGGTCGCCGGTGCGCGGGTCCTGGGGCAGATAGCCGACGGTGCTGCCGCGGGTGACGGCGCCGGCGGCGGGCTGGCCCTCGCCGGCCAGGACCTTGGTGAGGGTCGTCTTGCCGGCGCCGTTGCGGCCGACGAGGCCGATGCGGTCGCCCCTGGCGATACGGAAGGTGGCGGATTCGAGGAGGACGCGGGCGCCGGCGCGCAGCTCCAGGCCGGTGGCGGTGATCACGGAAGTTCTCCAGGGCAGGCAGGGTGGACGGCGGCAGGGAGGGTGCGGACGCGCTACCCCGCCTCATGCACGTGGAGAGTGGCCATGCGGCCAGTGTATCGGGGGCCGCAACCCGTTTGTCCCGCCGCACCCCCGGCCCCCGCGGCGGAGGGCGCGCCGCCGGGCTGCCGGTGCCGGCGGCCGGTGCCAGACTGCCCGTAGAGCCACCGAGAGGACGTGAGCGGCATGCCCGGCAGCGAGAGCAACCCCACCGTCTTTCCGACCCTGCTGTACCGCGACGCCCAGGCGGCCGTCCGGCTGCTGACCGAGGGGCTGGGCTTCCGGGAGGTGGCGGTGTACGAGGGCGAGGACGGCACCGTGGTGCACGCGGAGCTGGCCCAGGGCAACGGGATGGTGATGCTGGGCTCGAAGGACAGGGGCGGGCGGTTCGACGAGGCGATGCGCGGCGCCGGCCCGTCCGGGGTGTATGTGGTCGTGGCCGACGTGGACGCGCACCACCGGCAGGCCGTGGCGCACGGCGTGGAGATCGTGATGCCGCCGACCGACCAGGACTACGGTTCGCGGGACTACATGGCGCGGGACCACGAGGGCAACATCTGGAGCTTCGGCACGTACGCGCCCGCCCTCGGCTGAAGCGGAGGCGGAGGCGGGCCTCCCGGCCCGCCGCGTCCGCGTCCTGCCCGGGGCCGCGCTCACGCCCCGCCGGTGTGCACCCGGAAGGCGGCCCGGCGGACGGCCTTGGCCACCGCCGGGTCCGGGTGCGCGGCGGCGAGCGCGACCAGCACCTGGACCGTGCGCGGATGCCCCGCGTCGCCAACCTCGGCCAGCAGCGCCGGCACGCTGCCCTGCACCGCGGACTCCAGATGCCGCACGAGCAGGCTCCCCTCGCCGTGGTCGGCGACCGCGGCGGCGGTGTCGACCCACAGCCAGGTCGCCTCCCGGCGGCTCAGCACGCCCAGCGCCTCGTCCGCGTCGCCACCCTCCTGCTCCGCCAGCCACAGCAGCGCGTACGGCCGCAGCATCGGCTCGTCGCACGCCTGGCGCACCGCGCTCTCCGCGGCCGCGCCCACCGTCCGCAGCGCCTCGAACGCCAGCCCGCGCAGCAGCGCGTCGTCGCCGCGCGCCACCTCCAGCAGCTCCGCGACCGCGCTGCCCGCGGGCCGCGCCGCCAGCCACGCGCGGTACTCGGCGCGCGCCGGCCCCGGGGTCAGCCCCGCGCAGCTGCGGAGCATCGCCTCCGCGGGCTTCTCGATGTGCCCCTCGGGGCCCTGGGCGGCGATGCAGATCTGCTCGATCTTCATCCACACGGCCCAGTGGCCCAGCGGGGTCAGCGACACCTCGGCGCCCTCGCGGGTCAGCGCCCCCACGGAGGCGAACGCCTCCAGCGCCCAGTCCAGCAGCTCCGGCAGCAGCCCGGCCAGCTCCGCGTCCGGCGTCCGGGCCGCCGGCGGCGCGGCGGCCCGGCCCGGCACGGGGGTGCCCTCGCTGCCGTACGCCACCTCGCAGCGCTCGGTGCGCAGTTCCTCGACGCGCTGGCCGAGGAGGTCGAGCAGGGCGGGTACGCGCACGGGGCCGCCGGTGAGGTGGAGCAGGGCGAGCATCTGCGGCATGGCCTCGACGGCGTCGCCGAGGGCGACGGAGTCGTGGGCCAGCGGCGCGGGCGGGGGGTGGGCCAGCGACCAGGCGTCGAAGAGCGCGACCCAGCCGCGGAGCACGGCGCGCTCGTCGCGGTCCCAGGCCCGCAGCCGCCAGGCCGGGCGGGCGTACGCGCCCTGCACCTCGACCAGGCCGGCGAGCCGTGCCCGGTCCCACTCGGCCCGCGGTGCCTCGGTCCAGGGCCGGGACCGGCCCTCCGCCCACCGGGCGACCCGCACCGCCTCGGCGAGCAGGGTCCGGGCGTGGCCGGCGAGCACCCGGGGCGCGGCGATGCCCTCCGGGGGCCGCGGCGCGGGGCGCAGGGCCCGGTCGACGACGGCCCGGCGGGCGGCGGCGGCCATCTCGCGGCGGGGCTGCCTGGGGACGAGGCGGAGCGGCGGGTGGTGCGAACGGTGCGCCATCACGCACCAAGTCTCGCCGGTGGGACGGCGAAAGCCCAATCCGGGGGTTGGCGGGACGTGCGCGGAGCCGGCCGGGCAGGGCTCGGGACCGGGCGGCGGGCCCCAGGGTCTGTCGACGACAACGCCGCGAGGTGCGGTGCCAGGCGTCGCGAGCCCGGCGAAGATCCGAACGACAGGCCCTAGAGCAGCGGGGTCAGGAAGCGGCGCAGGGTGTCCTCGTACGCGTGCGGGGTGGCGTTCCACAGCGCCGCGTGGCGGCCGTCGGGGACCTCGCGGAGCAGCAGCCGGTCGCCGCCGCGGGCCGCGAACGCCCGGGCGGCGGCGAGCGGGGCGACGTCGTCCGCCCGGCCCTGGAGGATCAGCGTCGGCGCGTCCGGCACGGCGAGCGGGGTGGCCAACTCCCCGTACTCCCCGGCCGCCAGCACCGCCAGACCGCGCAGCGGGTCCGGCAGCGCCAGCCGTCCGGGCGGGCCGGAGCGGCCGGCCAGGGCGCGTACCGCGGCGCGCCAGTCGAGGACCGGCGAGTCCAGCACCAGCCCCGCGACGCTGTCCGCCGCCGCGGACACCGCCGCCGTGCGCAGCGCCATGGCGGCGCCGGCGGACCAGCCGTACAGCACCACGCGCCGCGCGCCGTTGCGCAGCGCCCAGCGCAGCGCGGCGTCGAGGTCGGGCCACTCGGTGCGGCCGAGGCCGCCGCGGCCGTCGGGGGGCGGCGGGGCGCCGGGGTCGCCGCGGTAGGCGGGGGCGAGCACCGGCAGGTCAAGACCGTGCAGCAGCGGCAGGGCGGTCAGGGCCTGTTCGCGGGTGTCGCCGAGGCCGTGGACGGCGATGACCCAGGTGCCGCGGGCGCCCGGCACGTACCACGCCGGCAGCGGCCCCAGCGGGCCGTCGACGGCGACGTCCTCGTACGCGATGCCGAGCGCCGAGCGCGGGGTGCCCGCGTACACCTTCGGCGTCAGCCGCACCCGCGTGCCGGCGTCGAGGCTGCCGTACGTGACGCGCTCCAGGGTGCGGACGAGCCGGCCGCCCGGCCGCGACTCCGAGCGCAGCAGCGGGCCGGCGACGGCGTGCACCCCGTCGCCGGCCAGGCCGTACGTCTCGGGGAGCAGGGCGGGCGCCGAGGCGGGCGCGAGGGTGACCCGGCCGTCGGCCGCGGCGACCACCCGCAGTCGGGTACCGCCGAAGCCGACGGGGCCGTCGGGCGCGGGCCGCAGGGCGGCCCGGGAGCCGTAGCGGCCGGCGGCCACGGCGGCGGCCCCGGCGCCGAGCCCGGCGGCGAGGAGGCTGGTCACGGCGGCGGCGGCCGGTGTGATACGCATCCCGGTCATTGTCCGCGGCCGCTCCCGCCGCTGCCAGTGCGCGGGCCCGCCCGGGTCACGCGCCCGCGCCCCGGCTCACGGCTGGCCGTAGCCCTTCAGCCGCTCCGCCGCCTCCTCCAGTTGCCCCGCCGACAGCAGCGACGGGCTCAGGCCCGGCACCGAGCGCGCCGCCAGCCACACCCGGCACATCCACTCCAGCTGCGCGGTCCGGTCGTACGCCTGCGCCAGGTCGTCGCCGTAGGCGACCGTGCCGTGGTTCTGCAGCAGGCAAGCCGACCGGCCGGCCAGCGCCCGCAGCATGCCCGCGGCCAGCTCCTCCGTCCCGTACAGCGCGTAGGGGGCGACGCGCACCGCGCCCCCGAGGGCGGCGGTGGCGTAGTGGACGGCCGGCAGCTCCGGCACGAGCGTGGAGACGGCCGTCGCGTGCACGGCGTGGGTGTGCACCACGGCGCGGGCCGGGGTGCTCCCGTAGACCGCGAGGTGCATGGGCAGTTCGCTCGTGGGCCGGAGCGTGCCGTCCGTCTGCCGCCCGCGGAGGTCGACGGCGACGAGGTCGTCGTCTCCCAGCTCGTCGTAGGGCACGCCGGTCGGTGTGATGAGCAGACGGTCGCCCACCCGTGCGGAGACGTTGCCCGAGGTTCCGACCACCAGTCCTTCGGTGGACATCCGCCGGGCCGTCCGAATCAGCTCACGCCACGCGTGACGCACCAGTATCCTCCCCATGACCTGTGTATGAAGCGGTCGGCCGATGACATTGCGACACCCATTCGCCCCCGTCACCACCCCGTCCGGCCCAGTTCACCTTGCGTTCACTCGAAGTACTTACGTTCCTCACGGCCCCCGACCTTCGAGCGGATTGCTTGGGTACATGGAACACCTCTCTCTCATCATCGGAGTCGTCGTTGTCACCGCCCTGGTGTTCGACTTCACGAACGGGTTCCACGACACCGCCAACGCCATGGCCACCACCATCTCCACCGGGGCGCTCAAGCCCAAGACCGCGGTGGCGATGAGCGCAGTCCTCAACCTCGTCGGCGCCTTCCTCTCCGTGGAGGTCGCCAAGACCATCTCCGGCGGCATCATCGACGAAGGGTCCGGCATCCGGCCCGAAGTGATCTTCGCGGGTCTGGTGGGCGCGATCGTCTGGAACCTGCTGACCTGGCTCGCCGGGCTGCCCTCCAGCTCCTCGCACGCCCTCTTCGGCGGCCTCGTCGGCGCGACGCTCGTCTCCGTCGGCTGGGGCGGCGTGCACATGGACGCCATCGCCATGAAGATCCTCATCCCCGCCGTCGCCGCGCCGCTGGTCGCGGGCATCGCCGCCGCGTTCGCGACCCGGCTGACCTACCGGCTGGGCGCCCGCCGCTCCGCGAGCCAGACGGCCCGGGGCTACCGGGCCGGCCAGATCACCTCGGGCGCGCTGGTCTCCCTCGCCCACGGCACCAACGACGCGCAGAAGACGATGGGCGTCATCACCCTGGCGCTGATCGCCGGCGGCTCCCTGGCCCCCGACTCCGACCCGCCCACCTGGGTCATCGTCTCCGCCGCCCTCGCCATCGCGCTGGGCACGTACCTCGGCGGCTGGCGCATCATCCGCACCATGGGCAAGGGCCTCACCGACATCCAGCCGCCGCAGGGCTTCTCCGCCCAGACCAGCTCGGCCACGGTGATCCTCGCCTCCTCGCACCTGGGCTTCGCCCTGTCCACCACCCAGGTCTGCTCCGGCTCGATCATGGGCTCGGGCCTGGGCAGGAAGGGCGGCGTGGTGCGCTGGGGCACCGCCGGGCGGATGGTCGCGGCGTGGGGGCTGACGCTCCCGGGCGCGGGGCTGATCGCCGGGGCGTCGGCGTTCCTCGCCGACCGGGGCGACTGGGGCGTGGTGACGGTCGCGGTCCTCGGCATCGCCGCCTGCGCGACGATCTGGGCCGCCTCGCGCCGCAACCGGGTCGACCACGCCAACGTCAACGACGTGGACCCGGCGACCGGCCTGGCGCTCACCGCGGACGAGGCGGTGGAGCCGGTGACCATCCCGACGCCGAGGACCACGTCCGGACCCGCGCCGCAGGCCACGGTCTGACCGGCCGGGCGCCTCCCTCTGACCGACCCTGACCGACCCTCTGACCGACCCCCTGACCGACCCCCTGACCGACTAGGTACGGAAGCAGCATGGACATCGACTGGGCAGCACTCGGCGAGGTCTTCGGCGTGAGCCTCGTCACGACCGTGGCGCTCGTGGGCCTCTTCACCGTCGGCATCGTCGGCCTGGCGCCGAGGACGGAGCCCGGGGGCGAGGACGGCTCCGCGGGTACGGAGACCGCCCCCACCCCGCTGGCCAGGGCGGGCGCGTACGTATGCTTCACACTGTGCGCAGCAGCGGTGGCCTACGGGATCTATCTGATCGTCAAGTGACGGCACGGGCCGGCGGGCTGCTGGTCGCCGGCACGACGTCGGACGCCGGCAAGAGCGTCGTCACCGCCGGCATCTGCCGCTGGCTGGCCCGGCGCGGCGTCTCCGTGGCGCCCTTCAAGGCGCAGAACATGTCGCTCAACTCGTACGTCACCCGCGAGGGCGCCGAGATCGGGCGGGCCCAGGCCATGCAGGCGGCGGCGGCCCGCACCGAGCCCAGCGCGCTGATGAACCCGGTGCTGCTGAAGCCGGGCGGCGAGGCGCGCAGCCAGGTCGTGGTGCTGGGCCGGCCGGTGGCCGAGCTGAGCGCGGCGGGCTACCACGGCGAGCGGCAGCGGGCGCTGTTCGACACGGTCACAGACTGCCTGGAGCAGCTGCGGCGCACGTACGACGCGGTGATCTGCGAGGGCGCGGGCAGCCCGGCGGAGATCAACCTGCGGCACAGCGACATCGTCAACATGGGCCTGGCGCGGGCGGCGCGGCTGCCCGTCGTGGTCGTCGGCGACATCGACAGGGGCGGAGTCTTCGCCTCGTTCTTCGGCACCACCGCGCTGCTGAGCGAGGCGGACCAGCGGCTGGTCGCCGGCTTTCTGGTCAACAAGTTCCGCGGCGACGTCTCGCTGCTGGAGCCGGGGCTGGCCATGCTCCGCGGGCTGACGGGGCGGCAGACGCTGGGCGTGCTGCCGTACCGGCACGGGCTCGGGATCGACGAGGAGGACGGGCTGCGGCTGTCGCTGCGCGGGCGGATACGGGACCTGCCGGCGGAGCCGCCGCACGGGGCGGAGGTGCTGCGGGTCGCGGTGGTTCCGGTGCCGCTGATGTCGAACTTCACCGACGTGGACGCGCTGGCCGCGGAGCCGGGCGTCGCCGTGCAGTTCACCGACCGGCCGGCGGAGCTGGCGGACGCGGACCTGGTGGTGCTGCCGGGGACGCGGGGCACGGTGCGGGCGCTCGCCTGGCTGCGGGAGCGGGGGCTCGACGCGGTGGTGGCGCGGCGGGCGGCGCAGGGGCGGCCGGTGCTGGGCGTCTGCGGCGGGTTCCAGCTGCTGGGCGAGCGCATCAGCGATCCGGAGGGCGTGGAGGCGCGGCCGGCCGGTGCGGTCGACGGGCTGGGGCTGCTGCCGGTACGGGTGACGTTCGCGGCGGCCAAGACGCTGGGCCGGCCGGCGGGGACGGCGCTGGGCGAGCCGGTGGCGGGGTACGAGATCCACCACGGGGTCGCGGACGTGCTGGGCGGCGAGCCGTTCCTGGCCGGGTGCCGGGTGGGGCAGGTGTGGGGGACGCACTGGCACGGGGCGCTGGAGAACGACGGCTTCCGGCGGGCGTTCCTGCGCCGCGTGGCGGCGGACGCGGGGCGGTCGTTCGTGCCGGCGCCGGACACGTCGTTCGCGGGGCTGCGGGAGGAGCAGCTGGAGCGGCTGGGGGATCTGATCGAGGAGCACGCGGACACCAAGGCGCTGCTGCGGCTGATCGAGTCGGGCGCGCCCGGCGACCTGCCGTTCCTGCCCCCCGGCGCGCCGGCGCACTGAGCGACTGCGGCACGGGGCGCGGCCCCGCCGTCGCCCGCCGCGCCCGAGGCCGACCAGCGCGCACGCGGACCTCGGGTGACGGCACCGCCACTCTGCGCTCGTTCACCCCATCGGGCGAAACCGACCCCGGGAACCGCCCCCGCCTCCCGGCGCTCAGCCGACGATCCGGCCCCGCAGCACGATCCGCCGCGGCGCCGTCAGCACCCGCACGTCGGCCAGCGGGTCCGCGTCGTACACGACGAGGTCCGCCGGCGCGCCCTCCGTCAGCCCCGGCCGCCCGAGCCACTCCCGGGCGCCCCAGGTCGCCGCCGAGACGGCGTCCGCGGCCGGGATCCCGGCGGCGGCCAGCTCGCCCACCTCCTGCCCGACCAGCCCGTGCGCCAGCGAGCCGCCGGCGTCGGTGCCGGTGTAGACGGGGATCCCGGCGTCGTAGGCGGCCCGCACGGTGTCGTAGCGGCGGGTGTGCAGCCGGAGCATGTGGTCGGCCCAGCGCGGGAACCTGCCCCGGCCGCCCGCCGCGAGCCGGGGGAACGTCGCGATGTTGACCAGCGTGGGGACGATGGCGACGCCGCGCTCGGCGAACAGCGGGACGGTCTCCTCGGTGAGCCCCGTGGCGTGCTCGATGCAGTCGATGCCCGCCTCGACCAGGTCGCGCAGCGAGTCCTCGGCGAAGCAGTGGGCGGTCACGCGGGCGCCGAGGCGGTGCGCCTCGGCGATGGCGGGGGCCAGCGCCTCGCGCGGCCAGCAGGGGCGGAGGTCGCCGGCGTCGCGGTCGATCCAGTCACCGACGAGCTTGACCCAGCCGTCGCCGCGGCGGGCCTCGCGGGCGACGTACGCGACGAGGTCGGGCGGTTCGATCTCGTGGGCGTAGTTGCGGATGTACCGGCGGGTACGGGCGATGTGGCGGCCGGCGCGGATGATCCGCGGCAGGTCGTCGCGGTCGTCGATCCACCGGGTGTCGGCGGCGGAGCCCGCGTCGCGCAGCAGCAGGGCACCGGCGTCGCGGTCGGCGCCGGCCTGGTTCTCGCTGGTGGCGGCGTCCACGGCGCCGTGCGCGTCGAGCCCGACGTGGCAGTGCGCGTCGACGAGCCCGGGCAGCGCCCAGCCCTGGACGTCGACGACGTCCCGTGCGGCGGCCGGCGGCGTGAAAGTGACGCGTCCGCCCACCACCCACAGCTCGTCGCGGATCTCCTCGCGGCCGGTCAGCACCCGGCCCCGCACGCGCAGAACGGGCCCCTCGCTCATAGGGGAACCCTAGCCAAACGCCCCTCCCGGATGATCTCCGGGGCGTACCGCGGATACGTTCACGCGAAGGGGCGACCACGGTGTGTGAGGCATTGACGGATGCTTAACGACAGTTTATCGTCGCGTGGCAACGACGATTTTCCCGTCATCTTCTGCCCGCTTCCCGGCAAGGTAAACCAGGCAATTTTTCGGCCAGTCAACCTTCTCAATCCGGACAGCGGACACAGTCGTTATCAATCTGTTACATTTACGTTCCGGGCACCACACACCCCCGGGAATTCCGTGAAATACCGGGCATACCGCCTTCGCTTCGCGCGCTCGCGCGTGCCCGCGGATAACATATCCACGCCCCTTTTGTAACCCCTGCCGGCCGTGCGATTTCAATTTCCGCTAGGTAAATTCAATATGCATGACTGCCGCACAAGCAGACCTAGCAGGCCCTCCCGATAAATCCCGTTCCGCGGCTGCAGACGAGGCGGGTGTCCGGCTGGACACCCCACGAATCGAGGACGGCGCCGCAATCTGGCGCATCGCACGCGACTCCGGGTCGCTGGACCTCAACTCCTCGTACAGCTACCTGCTGTGGTGTCGCGACTTCGCCGACACCAGCGCCGTGGCGCGGGACTCGGACGGCGCCCCGGTCGGCTTCGTCACCGGCTACATCCGGCCGGTGCGGCCGGAGACCCTCGTCGTCTGGCAGATCGCCGTCGACGCCGCCTTCCGCGGCCGCGGCCTTGCCGGCGCGCTGCTCGACGGACTGACCGAGCGCGCGCTGCAGGACCGCGGCATACGGGGCCTCGAAACGACCATCACCCCGGACAACTCCGCCTCCGACCAGCTCTTCCGCTCGTACGCGCGCCGCCACGGCGCCGCCGTCGACCGCGACGTGCTGTTCCGCGGGGAGCACTTCCCGGACGGACACGAGCCCGAGCTGCTGTACCGCATCGGCCCCCTCGCGGGCTGACGGCCCCACCCTTCGTACCCCCCCGTACACCGGATCATCTCCCAGGAGAATGCTGTGACCATCACACCGCCCGCCCTGAGCGTCTTCGAGACCCTGGAGTCGGAGGTGCGCAGCTACTGCCGTGGCTGGCCCGCGGTCTTCGACCGGGCCCAGGGCAGCTATCTGTACGACGAGGACGGCCACACCTACCTCGACTTCTTCGCCGGCGCCGGATCGCTCAACTACGGACACAACAACGCCGTGCTCAAGCGCGCCCTGCTCGACTACCTGGAGCGCGACGGCATCGTGCACGGCCTGGACATGGCCACCACCGCCAAGCGCGCGTTCCTGGAGACCTTCCAGAACGTCGTCCTGCGCCCCCGCGACCTGCCGTACAAGGTCATGTTCCCGGGGCCGACGGGCACCAACGCCGTCGAGGCCGCGCTGAAGCTGGCGCGCAAGGTCAAGGGCCGCGAGGCCATCGTCTCGTTCACCAACGCCTTCCACGGCATGTCGCTGGGCTCGCTCGCCGTCACCGGCAACGCCTTCAAGCGGGCCGGCGCCGGCATCCCGCTGGTGCACGGCACCCCGATGCCGTTCGACAACTACCTCGACGGCCAGGTCCCGGACTTCCTGTGGTTCGAGCGGCTGCTGGAGGACCAAGGCTCCGGGCTCAACAAGCCCGCCGCCGTCATCGTCGAGACCATCCAGGGCGAGGGCGGCATCAACGTCGCCCGCGCCGAGTGGCTCCGCGGCCTCGCGGAGCTGTGCAAACGCCGCGACATGCTACTCATCGTCGACGACATCCAGATGGGCTGCGGCCGCACCGGCGCCTTCTTCTCCTTCGAGGACGCGGGCATCACGCCGGACATCGTCACGCTGTCCAAGTCCATCAGCGGCTACGGCCTGCCGATGTCGCTCACGCTGTTCAAGCCGGAGCTGGACGTCTGGGAGCCGGGCGAGCACAACGGCACGTTCCGCGGCAACAACCCGGCGTTCGTCACCGCCACCGCGGCGCTCGACACGTACTGGGCCGACGGCCAGATGGAGAAGCAGACCCTCGCCCGCGGCGAGCAGATCGAGCAGGCGCTGCTCGCGATCTGCGCGGAGCACGCGGACGCCGACGCCACGTACCGCGGCCGCGGGATGGTGTGGGGTCTGGAGTTCCCCGACCCGGCCCGCGCCACCCGCGTCTGCCGGCGCGCCTTCGAACTGGGGCTCGTCCTGGAGACCTCGGGCCCGCAGAGCGAGGTGGTCAAGCTGCTGCCCGCGCTGACGACGACGCCGGACGACCTGGACGAGGGACTGCGCACGCTGGCCCGGGCGGTCCGCGAGACCGCCTGACGCCGCCGCCCGGACCCGTCCCGGCCCGCGCACGCGTACACGCCGGAAAGACCGCCGACCGAGCCCCCCGACCATCCGAGAGAAAGGCACAGAAAACCCGTGATCGTCCGATCCTTCAAGGAGCTTGAGGGAACCGACCGGCATATCAAGTCGGCATCGGGGACCTGGGAGAGCAAGCGCATCGTGCTCGCCAAGGAGCGCGTCGGCTTCTCCCTCCACGAGACCGTGCTCTACGCGGGCACCGAGACCTCCATGTGGTACGCCAACCACATCGAGGCCGTCGTCTGCGTCGAGGGCGAAGCCGAACTCACCAACGACGAGACCGGCGAGAAGCACGTCATCACGCCGGGCACGATGTACCTGCTGGACGGGCACGAGAAGCACACGATGCGGATCAAGCAGGACTTCCGCTGCATCTGCGTCTTCAACCCGCCGGTCACGGGCCGCGAAGACCACGACGAGAACGGCGTGTACCCACTGCTGACCGAGGAGGACTGAGAACCATGGCCACCCCGACTGTCACCGACCTCTACCCGACGCGCGGCGCTGAAGAAGTGAGCACGCCCCGTCAGGACCCGGTGGTCTGGTCGGAACCGGGCGCCGACGGGCCCATCCCGCCCTGGGAACTGGAGGGTTACGAGCGCAACGGCTTCCTGACGGTCGACCAGCTGATCTCGGCGGAGGAGGTGGAGACGTACAGGGCGGAGCTGAACCGGCTCGTCGCCGACCCGCAGATCCGCGCCGACGAGCGCGCCATCGTCGAGGCCAGCACTCAGTCCGTACGCTCCATCTTCGAGATCCACAAGATCAGCGAGGTCTTCGCGGAGCTGGTGCGCGACGAGCGCGTCCTGCACCGGGCGCGGCAGATCCTCGGCTCCGACGTGTACATCCACCAGAGCCGGATCAACGTCAAGCCCGGGTTCGGGGCCAGCGGCTTCTACTGGCACTCGGACTTCGAGACCTGGCACGCCGAGGACGGCCTGGCCAACATGCGGACCGTGTCGGTCTCGATCGCTCTGACGGAGAACTACGAGACCAACGGCGGTCTCATGATCATGCCGGGGTCGCACAAGACGTTCCTCGGCTGCGCGGGCGCCACGCCGAAGGACAACTACAAGAAGTCGCTGCAGATGCAGGACGCCGGCACGCCGTCGGACGGCGCGCTGACGGAGATGGCGGAAGCGCACGGCATCAAGCTGTTCACCGGCGCGGCCGGGTCGGCGACCTGGTTCGACTGCAACTGCATGCACGGCTCGGGCGACAACATCACCCCGTACGCGCGCAGCAACGTCTTCCTCGTCTTCAACAGCGTGGAGAACGCGGCTGTGGAGCCGTTCGCGGCGCCCGTGCGGCGCCCGGAGTTCATCGGCGCGCGGGACTTCACGCCGGTGAAGTAACGCGCGGAGCACGGCCGTCCCGGGCCGTCCTCACCGCCGTCGACGCCGAAGCCTCCGCCTGGTGCGGATGCTTCGGCGTCGTGCGTTCGGCGTGCTGCGGCTGCGTGCCGCGCGCCGCGGCGGTCGGCTACGGGACGTCGCAGGCGTCGTCCGTGCAGACCGCGCCGTCGTCGCCGGCGGCCGCGACGGTCTGCAGCCCGCCCGCGGCGGCGGCCTGCTCCAGGGCCTGGGTGAAGACCTGCGCCGGCTGGCCGCCGGAGACGGCGAAGCGGCGGTCGATGACGAAGAACGGGACCCCGGTGGCGCCCAGCTCCGCGGCCTCCTTCTCGTCGGCGCGAACGGCGTCGGCGTAGGCGGTGTCGTCCGCGAGCACCGTGCGCACCTCGTCGGCGTCGAGGCCGGCGCCGGCGGCGATGTCGACGATGGTGTCGTCCTCGCTGATCGGGCGGGCCTGGGCGAAGTTCGCCTCGTACAGCGCGTCGAGCAGCCGGTCCTGCAGGCCGCGCTCCCTGGCGAGGTGCAGCACGCGGTGCAGGTCGAAGGTGCCGGTGGAGAACCGGTCGTGGCGCATGCCGAGCCCTTCGGCCGCGGCGGCGGCGCCGACCCGTTCCTCCATGGCCCGCAGCTGCGCGTCATCGACGCCGTATTTGGCCTTCAGCTCCTCGGCGACGCTCTTCCCGGCCTCCCGGGGCGCCCCGGCGGCCAGCTCGAACGACCGGTGCACGACCTCCACGCCGTCGCGGCCGGCGAAGGCGGCCAGGCCCTTCTCGAACCTGGCCTTTCCGATGTAGCACCAGGGGCAGACGACGTCGGACCAGATCTCTACTCGCATGACGGCGCCAACGGGCGGGGCGGTGAGCGGTATTCCCGCCCGCGCCGGATCACGAGGGGCAGGCGGCGTCCGGGGCCGGGTCCGCGGCCGTGTCCGGGGCCCGTGCCTGGCCCAGCGGGGTCCCGCAGCGCAGGCTCCAGCGGCCGGCGCGGCGGGTCAGCTCGGTGCCGCTCAGCGGCGGCACGTCCAGCCGCCAGAACGCCTCCGAGGGCAGGTCGAGCGCGTGCACCACCGCGGCCCGTACGGCCGCGGCCTCGGCGACGGCGACGACCAGGCGGCCTTCGCCGGACCCGCCGCGGCCCTCGGCGCGGTCCGCGCCGTCGCCGTCCAGCGGGCCGGCGGGGTCGGCACGGCCGGCGGAGTCGCCCGGGCCGGCCGCGCCCGGCAGGCCGTCGAGCCACACCCCCACCCGCCCCCGCAGCTGCAGCAGCGACTCCCCGCCGTGCGGGGCCGCCGCCGGATCCGCCAGCCAGCCCCGTACCGCCTCGCCCTCCGCCGCCGCCAGCTCCGCCAGCCCCCGCCCGCGCCAGCGGCCGACGTCCCAGTCCGCCAGCTCCGCCTCCGGCTCCGCCGCGAGCCCCAGCGCGTCGGCCGTCTGCCGGCAGCGGACCGACGGCGCGGCGTACGCGGGCGCGGGCGTACGGAGCGACGCCGCCGCCCGTGCGCCCGCGCGCTCCGCCGCACGCCGACCCGCCGCGTCCAGCGGCTCGTCGGCGCCGAGCAGCGCGTGCGCCCGCCCGGCGTTGATCGCCGGCGTGACAAGCATCACCCGGACCGTCACCAGCCGTCTCACCTGCCTCTTCCGTTTCCCGGCCGACGGGGACCGTATGGCCGCCGACCCGCAGGCGACGGTATCGTCACCTCGTCAACCGAAGACGACGGCGCAACGGAAGCCCGGTGAGAATCCGGCACGGCCGCGCCACTGTGAGCCGGACGACGCCCGCCAGGGGCGGAGTCCGGTGAGTCAGACCCGCACCGTCGTGAGCAGCTCCACCGCATGGGACGCGTGATCCCAGGGAGGTTTTCCGCCATGGCTCAGCCGGCCACACCGACCGCCGCCGACACGGCCGCCGGTCCCCGCATCGCTCCCGTACCCCGCAACGGGGCTCCCGGTTTCGGGTTGCTGCACGACGGCCGGCACCGGCTCGGTGCCCCCTGCCGCTGAGCAGGGGGGATTTCAGTGATGCCGGGCTGAGGGGGAGCGTCCCCCGGCCCCGCGCCCGCCCGGAACCCCGCCGCGCCCCGGGCCCCGTCCGCACCGCCTCCCGCCCGGCCCGCGGGTACGCCCGACGCCCCCGGACGACCACCGACCCGCACCCCGCACCGAACGGCACCATGACACCCGACAGCCCGTCGCATCCCCTCCCGTACGCCCTGGGCACCACCCTCGGCTACGTGGCCGACCACGTACTCGGCGACCCCCGCCGCGGCCACCCCGTCGCGGCGTTCGGGCGCGCCGCGACGGCGCTCGAACGCCGCCTCTGGCACGACAGCCGCGCCGCGGGCGCCCTGCACACGACGCTCTGCACGGGCGCCGCGGCGGCCGTCGCCGCGCTGGCCGCGGCGGCGAGCCGGGCCAGCGGGCCGCACGGGCCCGGCCCCCGGGCGCCGCGCCGGGGCGGCCGGGCCGGGGAGCACGCCCCCGAGGTCGCCCTCACCGCCCTCGCCACCTGGACCGTCCTCGGCGGCGCCTCCCTCCGCCGCGAGGCCCTCGGCATCGCCCGCGCCCTCCGCGCCCACGACCTCGCCGACGCCCGCCGCCGCCTCCCCCGCCTCTGCGGCCGCGACCCCCACGCCCTCGACGAGGCCGGCATCGCCCGCGCCGTCGTCGAGTCCGTCGCGGAGAACACCTCCGACGCCGTCGTCGGCGCCCTCGTCTGGGGCGCCCTCGCGGGTGTTCCCGGGCTCGCCGGCTTCCGGGCCGCCAACACCCTCGACGCCATGGTCGGGCACAGGTCCCCCCGCTACCTGCGCTTCGGCTGGGCCGCCGCCCGGCTCGACGACCTCGTGGGATACCCCGGCGCGCGCCTGACCGCCGCACTCGCGGCGCTCGCCGGGCCGGACCCCCGCGCCGCCCTCCGCGCCTGGCGGCGCGACGGGCCCCGGCACCCCAGCCCCAACGCCGGCCCCGTGGAGGCCGCGTTCGCCGGTGCGCTCGGCGTCCGGCTCGGCGGGGAGCTGTCGTACGGGGGCCGCGCCGAGCACCGCGCGGTGCTCGGCGGCGCCGGCCGGCCTCCCGCGGTACGGGACATCGAGCGCGCCGTACGCCTCTCCGCCCGCGTCTGCGGGCTGGCCCTGCTGGTCACCACAGGCGCCGCCGTGCTCCGCACGGCGGCGGCACAGCACCCGACACCCTGCCCACCGACCGAAGCGAGCCCCGCATGAACAGCCCGGACCCCGCCGCCCCGGCACCCGGCGAGGCGGCATGACGACCGTCCTGCTCCTCTCCACCGCCGACACCGACCTCCTCGCCGCCCGCGCGTCCGGCGCGGACTTCCGCATCGCCAACCCCGCCCGCACCGACCCCGCCGACCTGCCCGCGCTCCTCGACGGCGTCGGCGTGGTGGTCGTACGGCTCCTCGGCGGCAAGCGCGCCTGGGAGGACGGGCTCGCCGCCCTCCGGGCCGCCGGCCCGCCCACCGTGCTGCTCGGCGGCGAGTCCGTGCCCGACGCCGAGCTGATGGCCGAGTCGTCGGTGCCCGCGGGGGTGGTCGCCGAGGCGCTGCGCTACCTCGTGGCGGGCGGGCCCGCGAACCTCGCCGAGCTGGCGCGGTTCCTGTCCGACACCGTGCTGCTCACCGGCGAGGGCTTCGCCCCGCCGCACCCCATGCCGGCGTTCGGGGTGCACGGCTCGTACGTCGTGAAGGACGACCGCCCCACCGTGGGCGTGCTCTTCTACCGCGCCCACGAGCTGTCCGGGAACACCGCCTTCGTCGACACCCTCTGCGCCGCCGTCGAAGCGCACGGTGCCAACGCCCTGCCCGTGTACTGCGGTTCGCTGCGCGGCGCCGACCCCGGCCTCTTCGAGCTGCTGGCCCGCGCCGACGCGCTCGTGGCGACCGTGCTCGCCGCCGGCGGCACCCGGCCCGGCGACGCCTCCGCGGGCGGCGACGACGAGGCGTGGGACGTGGGCGCGCTCGCGGAGCTGGACGTGCCGGTGCTGCAGGGGCTGTGCCTGACGTCGTCGCGCGCCGCCTGGCTGGCGTCGGACGCCGCGCTGTCGCCGATGGACGCGGCGATGCAGGTGGCGATCCCGGAGTTCGACGGGCGGCTGGTCACGGTGCCGTTCTCGTTCAAGGAGGACGGCCCGGACGGGGTGCCGGTGTACGCGGCGGACGAAGAGCGGGCCGCGCGCGTCGCGGGGATCGCGGTGCGGCACGCGCGGCTGCGGCACACGCCGAACGCCGCCAAGCGGATCGGGCTGGTCTTCACCGCGTACCCCACCAAGCACTCCCGCGTCGGCAACGCCGTCGGCCTGGACACCCCCGCCTCCGCCGTCCGCCTGCTCGACGCGCTGCGGGCCGCGGGCTACGGCGTCGACGGCCACCCCGACGACGGCGACGAGCTGATCCACCGGCTGATCGCCGCCGGCGGCCACGACGTGGAGTGGCTGACGGAGGAGCAGCTGGCGGCGGCGCCGGCCCGGGTGCCGCTGGACGACTACGAGCGGTGGTTCGCCGCGCTCGACCCCGGATTGCGGGCCGCGGTCGTGGAGCACTGGGGCGAGCCGCCGGGCGAGCTGTACGTGGACGGCGACGAGATCGTGCTGGCGTCGCTGCGCTTCGGCAACGTCGTGGTGATGATCCAGCCGCCGCGCGGCTTCGGCGAGAACCCCATCGCCATCTACCACGACCCGGACATGCCCCCGTCGCACCACTACCTGGCCGCGTACCGCTGGCTGGACCGCACGTTCGGTGCCGACGCGCTCGTGCACATGGGCAAGCACGGCACGCTGGAGTGGCTGCCGGGCAAGGGCCTCGGGCTGTCGGCGGGGTGTGCGCCGGACGCGGTGCTGGGCGACCTGCCGCTGGTGTACCCGTTCATCGTCAACGACCCGGGCGAGGGCACCCAGGCCAAGCGCCGCGGGCACGCCACCGTGGTCGACCACCTGGTGCCGCCGATGGCCCGCGCCGACTCCTACGGCGACCTGGCGAAGCTGGAGCAGCTCCTCGACGAGTACGCGCTCGTCTCCGACCTCGACCCGGCGAAGGCGCCGGCCGTGCGCAGCCAGATCTGGACGCTCGTACGGGCCGCGGAGCTGCACCACGACCTGCAGGTGGCCGAGCAGCCGGACGACGCCGACTTCGACGAGTTCGTGCTGCACGTCGACGGCTGGCTGTGCGAGATCAAGGACGTGCAGATACGGGACGGGCTGCACGTGCTGGGCGCCGGCCCGGTCGGCGAGGCGCGGGTGAACCTGGCGCTGGCGGTGCTGCGTTCGGCGCAGGTCTGGGGCGGCGCCGGCGGTGCGCTGCCCGGGCTGCGGGCGGCGCTCGCCGCGCGGGCGGGGCTGGTGGAGGCGGAGCTGCTGGCGGAGCCGGGGGCCCGGATCGCGGTGCCGGCGGCGCTGACGGCGCGGGCGGCGGGGCCGGCGCGCACCGCGTCGGACGCGATCGACCTGCTGGAGTCGCTGGCGCGGCGGCTGGCCGAGGGGATGGAGGAGCGGGAGTGGGCGCGCACGGCCGTGCCCGACGTCGTCACCGGGGTCCTGGGCGACGACGAGGGAACCGCGGACGTGGTGCGGGTGCTGGAGTTCGCGGCCGCGGAGGTCGTTCCGCGGCTGCGCCGCACCGGCGACGAGATCGGCAACGTCCTGCACGCGCTCGACGGCGGCTACGTGCCCGCCGGGCCGTCCGGCTCCCCCACCCGCGGTCTCGTCAACGTGCTGCCGACCGGGCGCAACTTCTACTCCGTCGACCCCAAGGCCATCCCCTCCCGTCTCTCCTGGGACGTCGGCAGCGCCCTCGCCGACTCGCTCCTCGCCCGCCACCTCGCCGACCACGGCGCGTACCCGAGGTCCGTGGGGCTGACGGTCTGGGGCACGTCCTGCATGCGCACCCAGGGCGACGACATCGCGGAGATCCTGGCGCTGCTCGGCTGCCGCCCCGTCTGGGACGACGCGTCGCGGCGGGTGACGGGCTTCGAGGTGGTGCCGCGGGCGGAGCTGGGCCGGCCGCGCATCGACGTCACCGTACGCATCTCCGGCTTCTTCCGCGACGCCTTCCCGCACGTCGTCGGCCTGGTCGACGACGCGGTGCGCGCGGTCGCGGAGCTGGACGAGCCGCCGGAGGCCAACTTCGTACGGGCGCACGCGGACGAGGACACCGCCGCCCACGGCGACCGCCGCCGGGCCACCGCCCGCATCTTCGGCTCCAAGCCCGGCGCGTACGGCGCGGGCCTGCTGCCGCTGATCGACGCCCGGAACTGGCGCTCGGACGCCGATCTGGCGGAGGTGTACGCGGTCTGGGGCGGCTACGC
Organism: Streptomyces sp. CNH099; assembly: GCA_000514715.1. Taxonomy (GTDB): domain Bacteria; phylum Actinomycetota; class Actinomycetes; order Streptomycetales; family Streptomycetaceae; genus Streptomyces; species Streptomyces synnematoformans. Next base: position 63,747 of record AZWL01000008.1, read on the forward strand.
CTACGGCCGCGGGCTCGACGGGCGGGCGGCGCGCGGCGACATGGAGACGGCGTTCCGGCGGATCCAGGTGGCGGCGAAGAACATCGACACGAGGGAACACGACGCGTTCGACGCAGATGACTACTTCCAGTACCACGGCGGCATGGTGGCGATGGTGCGGCATCTGACCGGTGACTCACCGGAGGCGTACATCGGCGACAGCGCGGTGCCCGAGCAGGTGAAGACCCGCACGCTCGGCGAGGAGACGCACCGGGTGTTCCGCGCCCGCGTGGTGAACCCGCGCTGGACGGCGGCCATGAGAAGACATGGCTACAAAGGAGCCTTCGAGATGGCCGCCACCGTCGACTACCTCTTCGGCTACGACGCCACCGCGGGCGTGGTGGACGACTGGATGTACGAGAAGCTCGCGGCGACCTACGCCTTCGACGCGGAGAACCAGGAGTTCATGCGTCGCTCCAACCCCTGGGCGCTGCGCGGCATTGCCGAACGGCTGCTGGAGGCGGCCGACAGGGGCCTGTGGGCGGAGCCGGACCAGCGGACGCTGGCCCGGCTCCGGGAGATCTACCTCGAACTTGAGGGCGATCTGGAGGGGGAGGAATGACCCACTCGCAAGCCCCGCGTCTGCGGGGACAACACAGCCCGAACGACCGTCGACTTGGCGGTGCCCGGCTCATCCCCGCCTCTGCGGGGCCTGCACCGCCAGTGTCACGCACCCCCGCACAGCGCCGCAGGAACGGTCAGCTTCATCACCCGAAGGAAGGATGATCGCGTGAGCGTCCCCTATCCGTTCGCAGCCGTCGTCGGCATGGCCGATCTGCGGCTGGCCCTGATGCTCAACGCGGTGGATCCCGCCGTCGGTGGTGTCCTCGTACGCGGTGAGAAGGGGACCGCGAAGTCGACCGTGGTCAGAGGACTCGCCGCTCTCCTCCCGGACGTCGCCGTCGTCCCCGGCTGCCGGTTCTCCTGCGACCCGGCCGCGCCGGACGCGGACTGCCCGGACGGGCCGCACGAGGCGGGGCGCGGTGACGGCGTGCGCGCGGCGCGGATGGTGGAGCTGCCGGTGGGCGCGTCGGAGGACCGGCTCGCGGGGGCGCTGGACATCGAACGGGCGCTGGCGGAGGGCCGGAAGACCTTCGAGCCGGGGCTGCTGGCGGAGGCGCACCGCGGCGTGCTGTACGTGGACGAGGTCAACCTGCTCCACGACCACCTCGTGGACCTGCTGCTGGACGCCGCCGCGATGGGCGCGAACTACGTGGAGCGCGAGGGTGTCTCCGTCCGGCACGCGGCCCGCTTCCTGCTGGTGGGCACCATGAACCCGGAGGAGGGCGAGCTGCGCCCGCAGTTGCTCGACCGGTTCGGTCTCACGGTGCAGGTCGCCGCGTCCCGCGAGCCGGACGAGCGGACGGAGGTGGTGCGGCGGCGGCTCGCCTACGACGCGGACCCGGCCGGCTTCGCGGCGCGCTGGGCGGCGGAGGAGGACGCGCTGCGGGCGCGGATCGCGGCGGCCCGGGCGCTGCTGCCGGCGGTGGTGCTGGGCGACGCGGCGCTACGGCAGATCACGGCGACGTGCGCGGCGTTCGAGGTCGACGGGATGCGCGCGGACATCGTGACGGCGCGTGCCGCGACAGCCCTCGCCGCATGGGCCGGGCGTACGGAGGTGGCGGCCGAGGACGTACGGCAGGCGGCGCTGCTGGCGCTGCCGCACCGGCGCCGGCGCAACCCGTTCGACGCGCCGGGTCTGGACGAGGAGAAGCTGGACGACACGCTGCGCGAGCACGCGGAGGGGGCCGGCGGCGGCGCGGGCGACGGCGGTGACGGGGACGACGGGCCGGAGCGGGACCCCGATCCGGACGGGCCGCCGGACGGCGACGGCGGCGGTAGCGGTGGCGGGCCGGCTCCGCGGCGGCCCGGGGACGCCGATGGCACGGGCGACGCCGCGGAGGCGGCGGATGCGGCGGCGCCGCAGGACCCGTCCCGTACGGAGACCGCCCCGCCCCCCGGCGACACCTCCGCGGCCCCGGGCGACAGGGCTGGTGACGGGGCCGGGGACGCCCCGCCCCCCGGCGACGGCGACCCCGCCGCCCCCGCCGAGCCGTTCCGCACCCGCCGCCTCGACGTGCCCGGCGTCGGCGAGGGCGCCGCCGGCCGCCGCTCCCGCGCCCGTACCGCCCACGGCCGCACCACCGGCGCCCGCCGCCCCCGCGGCGCCCTCGGGGCCCTGCACCTGGCCGCCACCGTCCAGGCCGCCGCCCCGCACCAGCGCGGGCGCGGGCGCCGCGGCCCCGGCCTCGTCGTCCGCCGCGACGACCTGCGCGAGGCCGTCCGCGAGGGCCGCGAGTCCAACCTCGTGCTCTTCGCCGTCGACGCCTCCGGCTCGATGGGCGCGCGGCAGCGCATGGGCGCCGTGAAGGGCGCGGTGCTGTCGCTGCTCCTGGACGCCTACCAGCGCCGCGACAAGGTCGGCCTGGTCACCTTCCGCGGCCCGGACGCGGCGCTGGCGCTGCCGCCCACCTCGTCGGTGGACGCGGCGGCGGCCCGGCTGGAGCGGCTGCCCACCGGCGGCCGCACCCCGCTGGCCGCCGGGCTGCTGCGGGCCCGCGAGACGCTGCGCGTCGAGCGGCTGCGGGACCCGGCGCGCCGCCCGCTGCTGGTCGTCGTCACCGACGGCCGGGCGACGGGCGGCCCGGACCCGGTCGGGCGGGCGGCGCGGGCGGCGCGCCTGCTGGCGGCGGAGGGCGTCGCCTCGGTGGTCGTCGACTGCGAGTCGGGGCCGGTGCGGCTGGGGCTCGCGGGCGAGCTGGCCCGCGAGCTGCGGGGCCCGGCGGTGGCGCTGGGCGAGCTGCGGGCGGAGGCGGTCGGCGCGCTCGTACGGGAGGCCCGCGCGGGCCGGCGGGCGCCGGCCGCACGGGAGGGGCACGCCCCGGGCGGCGGCCCCGGCGCTCGCGGCGCCCGCGGTGCTCGCCCCGAACCGGCCGGGCACGGCGCGGGGAGGGCCGCCTGATGCCGAAGGGGCAGCCGGCCGCGGTGCCGGACGACGGTCTGACGACGCGGCAGCGGCGCAACCGCCCGCTGGTCGTCGTGCACACGGGCACGGGCAAGGGGAAGTCCACGGCCGCCTTCGGGCTGGCGCTGCGCGCCTGGAACCAGGGCTGGCCGATCGGGGTGTTCCAGTTCGTGAAGTCCGCCAAGTGGCGGGTCGGCGAGGAGCGGGCGCTGCGGGTCCTCGGCGCGAGCGGCGAGGGCGGCACGGTGGCGTGGCACAAGATGGGCGAGGGCTGGTCGTGGATCCAGCGGCCCGCCAAGGACGCCGAGCCGGACAACCCGGACAACCCAGACAACGCAGAGAAGGCCCGGCAGGGCTGGGAGCAGGTCAAGCGGGATCTGGCGGCGCAGACGTACCGGCTGTACGTCCTCGACGAGTTCGCGTACCCGATGCACTGGGGCTGGGTGGACACCGACGAGGTGGTCGAGGTGCTGCGGCAGCGGCCCGGCGGCCAGCACGTCGTCGTCACCGGGCGCAACGCGCCCGCGCCGCTCGTGGAGTTCGCCGACCTCGTCACCGAGATGGGCAAGGTCAAGCACCCCATGGACGCGGGCCAGAAGGGCCAGCGGGGCATCGAATGGTGAGCACCGTGACCGGCGTCCCCCGGCTCGTCGTCGCCGCACCCGCGTCCGGGAGCGGCAAGACGACCGTCGCGACCGGCCTGATGGCGGCGTTCACGGCCGCCGGCCTGACGGTCTCGCCGCACAAGGCGGGCCCCGACTACATCGACCCCGGCTACCACGCCCTCGCGGTCGCCGCCGGCCCGGCCGGCGGGCGCCCGGGCCGGAACCTGGACCCGCACATGTGCGGCCCCGGCCTGGTCGCGCCGCTGTTCGCGCACGGCGCGGCGGGCGCGGACGTGGCGGTCGTGGAGGGCGTGATGGGCCTGTACGACGGCGCCGCCGGCGCCGGCGAGTCGGGCTCGACGGCGGAGCTGGCGAAACTGCTGCGGGCGCCGGTGGTGCTGGTGGTCGACGCCTCGGGGCAGTCGCGGTCGGTGGCGGCGCTGGTGCACGGGTTCGCGTCGTGGGACCCGGAGGTGCGGATCGGGGGCGTCGTCCTCAACAAGGTCGCCTCCGACCGGCACGAGTCCCTGCTGCGCGAGGCCCTGGACGCCGCCGGCGTCCCGGTGCTGGGCGCCCTGCGCCGCGCCGCGGAGCTGGCGGCGCCGTCGCGCCACCTGGGCCTGGTGCCGGCGGCGGAACGCCGCCCGGCGGCACTGGCCGCGGTACGGGCCCTGGCGGCCCGCGTACGGGAGTCGTGCGATGTGCCGGGCCTGCTGCGGCTGGCCCGCACGGCACCGCCGCTGCCGACGACGACGTGGTCACCGGAGGAGGCGGTGCTGCCTCCGGCGAGGGCGGCGGAGAGGAAGGCCCCCCGCGGGCCGGAAGGCCCCGGCCCGCGGGAGGCCCACGGGACCCGACCGCCGGCGGAGGCCGGGGGGCGGAGCCCGCAGGGCGGCCACGGAGTCCGGCCCGCGACGGGAGCCGGGAGGCGGAGCCCGCAGGACGCCGACGAGGCCCGACCCGCGCCGGGGCCCCGGGGGCAGAGCCGCCAGACGGGGGCCCGGGGGCAGAGCCCCCGAAACCCGCCGCGTGCCGCGGGCGCGGGCGGGGGCCCGGGGGCCGGCCCCCGGTTTCGGGAAGGGGCGGGACCGGGGAACACCCCCCGCCCCGCACGACCGGTCGTCGCCATCGCCTCCGGCCCGGCCTTCACCTTCTCGTACGCCGAACACACCGAACTCCTCACCGCCGCCGGCGCCGACGTCGTCCCCTTCGACCCCCTGCACGACGAGGCCCTGCCACCCGGCACCCGGGCCCTGGTCATCGGCGGCGGCTTCCCCGAGGTCTACGGTCCCGAGCTGGCCGGCAACGAGCCGATGCGCCGCGACGTCGCCCGCCTCGCCGCCACCGGCGCGCCGGTGGCGGCCGAGTGCGCCGGCCTCGTCTACCTCGCCCGCTCCCTCGACGGCGCCCCCATGTGCGGCGTGCTGGCCGCGGAGGCCCACATGACGGACCGGCTCACGCTCGGCTACCGCGACGCGGTGGCCGTGGCCGACAGCGCGCTCGCCACCGCCGGCACCCGGGTGCGAGGGCACGAGTTCCACCGCACGGCGCTCGATCCACCGGCCGGCGAGACGCCCGCATGGGGGATGACGCGGCCGGCGCGTCGCGTCGAAGGTTTCGTACGGGGCGGAGTCCACGCCTCGTACCTGCACGTGCACTGGGCCGCCGCCCCCGCCATGGCGCGCCGGCTCGTCGAAGGGTGTGAAGCGGCATGAGCATGCGACTCGTCGGCGTCGGGGTGGGCCCCGGCGACCCGGAGCTGGTCACGGTCAAGGGGGTGGGCGCGCTGCGGTCGGCGGCGGCGGTCGTCGTCCCCGTGCTGGAGGGCGGCGGCACGGGCCGCGCCGAGGCGACGGTCCTGCACTACGTGGACGAGGAGAAGGTCGTCCGCGTCGTGTTCGCGCTCAACGAGCGCAGCGACGCCGCGCGCCGCGAGGCGGCGTGGGACGCGGCCGGCGCCCGGGTCGCGGAACTGCTGCGCGCACACCGCACGGTGGCGTTCGCCACCCTCGGCGACCCCAACGTCTACTCGACCTTCACCTACCTCGCCGAGACCGTCACCGCGCTGCTCCCCGACGTGCGGATCGAGAGCGTGCCGGGCGTCACCGCGATGCAGGACCTGGCGGCGCGCGGCGGGGCGGTGCTCGCGGAGGGCAGAGAGCCGCTGACGCTGGTGCCGGTGACGGCGGGCACGGCGGTGCTGAAGGAGGCGCTTCAGGGGCCGGGGACGGTGGTGGCGTACAAGTTCGGGCGGCTGGCGGGCGAGGTCGCGGGGGTGCTCACGGAGACGGGGCGGATGGAGGGGGCGCTGTGGGGATCGTCGCTGGGTCTGGCGGAGGAGTCGGTGCGGCCGGCGGCGGAGCTGGGCGCGGAGCCGCTGCCGTACCTGTCGACGCTGATCGCGCCGGCGCGGCGGACGGGACGGGGGGACAAGCTGTGAGCGGGACGGGGGCACCGGGGCCGGCGGGACGGCCGCCCGCCGCCGGCACGGTGACGTTCGTCGGCGCCGGGCCCGGGGCTGCGGACCTGCTGACGTTCCGGGCCGCCCGCGCCATCGCGGAGGCGGACGTCGTGATCTGGGCGGCGAGCCTCGTCCACGAGGACGTGCTGCGCCACGCCCGCGCGGACGCGGAGGTCGTCGACTCGGCGGCGGTGCCGCTGGAGGAGGTCGTCGCGGTGTACGGGCGGGCGGCCCGCGAGGGTCTGCGGGTGGCGCGGGTGCACTCGGGCGACCCGGCGCTGTGGGGCGGCACACAGGAGCAGGTGGAGCGGTGCGAGGAGCTGGGCCTGGCGGTGGAGATCGTCCCCGGCGTGTCGTCGTTCTCGGCGGCGGCGGCCGCGGCGGGGCGGGAGCTGACGGTCCCGGAGGTGGCGCAGTCGGTGATCCTCACCCGGCTGGGCGGCGGCAAGACCCCGATGCCGAGCGGCGAGGACGTACGGGAGTTCGCGCGGCACGGCACCACGATGGCGGTGTTCCTGTCGGCCGCCCGCTCCGGCCGGCTGGCGGCGGAGCTGCTCGCGGGCGGCTACGCGGCGACGACGCCGGTGGTCGTGGCGTACCGCGTGACGTGGCCGGACGAGCTGGTGGTGCGCTGCACGGTCGGCACGCTGGAGGCGGCGGTGAAGGAGCACCGGCTGTGGAAGCACACGCTGTTCCTCGTCGGCCCGGCGCTGGCGGCGGCGGGTACGCGGTCGCACCTGTACCACCCGGGGCACTTCCACGGCCACCGCCGGGCGGACCCGCGGGCGCGGAGGGCGCTGCGCGAGGGCGGGGCGTAGGGCGCGAGCGGCGACAGGCCACGTGTGAGACCGGCGGGAGGAGGAGAGCGGATGCCCGGCGAGCGGGGTTCGGACGCGGAGCAGGCGGGGCACCCGGTGCCCGCGGCGGGGCCTGCGCCCGCGGAGGGCCCCGACCTGCGGGAGCCCGACCTGCCCCGTACGGCGAAGGTGCGGCAGAAGGCGCTGCGTACCGGATGGACCACCGGCACCTGCGCGTCGGCCGCCGCCCGCGCGGCGACGCTGCTCCTGGCGACCGGCGAGGCGCCGCGGTGGGTGGAGGTGGCGCTGCCGTCGGGACGGCGGGTGACGTTCGCGGTGGAGCGGGCGGTGCAGCTGCGGCCGGGGCGTACCGAGGCCGTGGTGGTGAAGGACGCCGGCGACGACCCGGACGTCACCCACGGCTCGCACCTCACCGCCACCGTCAGCTGGCGCCCGGCACCCGGGCTGGCGCTGCACGGCGGCGTGGGGGTGGGCGTGGTGACGAAGCCGGGCCTGGGTCTGGAGCTGGGCGGCCCCGCCATCAACCCCGTACCGCGGCAGATGATCACGCAGGCGGTGGCGGAGGTCGTGGACCTCGGACGGCGGGGTCTGGACGTGACCATCAGCGTGCCGGACGGCGAACGCCGGGCCCGGAAGACGACGAACGCCCGGCTCGGGATCCTCGGCGGCATCTCCATCCTCGGCACGACGGGCATCGTGCGGCCGTTCTCCACGGCGTCGTGGCGGGCGAGCGTCGAGCAGGCGGTGTCGGTGGCGGCGGCGCAGGGCGAGACGGCGGTGGTGCTGTGCACGGGCGGGCGGACGGAGCGGGGGGCGATGGAGCTGCTGCCGGGGCTGCCGGCGGTGTGCTTCGTGGAGGTGGGTGACTTCACGGGGGCGGCGCTGCGGAAGGCGGTGGCGCACGGGGTGGAGCGGGTGGTGTTCGTCGGCATGGTCGGAAAGCTGACGAAGCTGGCGGCGGGGGTGCTGATGACGCACTACACCCGCTCGAAGGTCGACCCGGCGGTGCTGGCGGAGATCACCCGCGCGGCGGGCGGCCCGGAGCCCCTGGCGGCGGCCGTGGCGGAGGCGAACACGGGGCGGCACGCGTACGAGTTGTGGGAGGCGGCGGGTCTGCTGCCGGCGGCGGGACGGGAGTTGTGCGCCCGGGTGGCGGAGGTGCTGGAGCGCTTCACGGAGCGGCGGGTCGCGGCGGAGGCGGCGATGGTGGACTTCACGGGGCGGGTGCTGGTGGCGCGGAGCGACGGGGGGTTGCTGCCGTGATCACGGTCATAGGCTGCGGAACGGGGGCGCCTCCGGCGCGGATCGAGGAAGCGGAGCTGGTGGTGGGCGCGGCACGCCACCTGGGGGAGGCGGAGCTGCCGCGGAACGCGGAGCGCGTGACGCTGGGGCCGCTGGGCCCGGCGCTGGATCGGATCGCGGCGTACGTGGAGAGCCCGGCCCCGGCCCCACGCGTCGAGCCGAACTCCGGGACGGAGCCCCACGGAGGCCCCGGGTCGGGGGCCGAGTCGGAGCCCTGCGAGGACTCCGGGACGCGAGCCCGGGTGGAGTCCGGGACGGAGCCTCGTGCGGAGTCCCGCGCAGGGCACGGGCCGCAACCCCGCGAGAGCGCCCAGGCACGGCCCCGCGCAGGGTCCGGGGCGGAACCGCAGGCGGAGGCCGGGACACAGCCCCGCCCGGCTTCCGAGGTGGAGCCCCACGCGGGGCCCGGGGCACAGCCCCGTGCGGGATCGGGGGCGCAGGCCCGTGCGGGATCGGGTGCACAGCCCCGCCCGGGGCCCGGGGCACAGCCCCGTGCGGAGGCCGGGGCACAGCCCCGTGCGGAGGCCGGGGCACAGCCCCACGGAGGGCCCGGGGCACAGCCCCGTGCGGGGTCGGGAACACGGCCCCGCCCGGGGGCCGGGGCGCAGCCCCGCGGGGGGTTCGGGGGCGCAGCCCCTGAGTTTCGGGAAGGGGCGGGGACGGGGCACACCCCCCCGCCCCGCACCCGGGTGGCCGTGCTCGCCTCCGGCGACCCCGGCTTCTTCGGCGTCGTCCGCGCCCTCGCCACCCGCTTCGGCCCCCACCGCCTCGACGTCCGCCCCGCCGCCCCCGCCGTCGCCGTGGCCTTCGCCCGCGCCGGCCTCCCCTGGGACGACGCCGCCGTCGTCAGCGCGCACGGCCGCGACCTCCGCACCGCCGTCAACGTCTGCCGGGCCCACCCCAAGACCGCCGTGCTCACCGGCCCCGGCGCCGGCCCCGCCGAACTCGGCGCCGCCCTCGCCGCGTCGGGTGTGCCCCGCACCCTCGTCGTGGCGTCCGCGCTCGGCTCCGGCGACGAGGACGTCGTACGCCTCTCCCCCGCCGACGCCGCCGCCCGCGACTGGTCGCCGGGCACCGTCAACGTCGTCCTCTGCCTCGACGAACGCCCCGTCCGCAGCACCGGGCACAGCCCCGCCCGCAGCGCCGGGCGCAGCCCAACCCGTGTCCTCTCCCCCGCACCGCGCACCCTCGCCGGCCCCGGCCCGTACCCCCCGGCGCACCACGGCGACACCGGCTGGGCGCTCCCCGAGGCGGACTTCGACCACCGCGCCGGCCTGGTCACCAAGTACGAGGTCCGCGCCCTCGCCCTCGCGCGCCTGGCGCCCCGCCTCGGCGACCTGGTGTGGGACGTGGGCGCCGGGTCCGGCTCCGTGGCGGTGGAGTGCGCGCGGTTCGGCGCCGCGGTCGTCGCCGTGGAGCGGGACGCCGCGGGCGTCGCGCGGGTCCGGGCGAACGCGGCGGCGCACGGCGTGGACGTGCAGGCCGTGCACGGCACCGCCCCCGCCGCGCTGGCCGGGCTGCCGGACCCGGACGCGGTGTTCGTCGGCGGCGGGGGCGGCGACGTGGCGGAGGTGGTCGCGGCGTGCGCGGCGCGGGCGCACCGGGCGGTGGTCGTGACGCTGGCCGCCGTGGACCGGGTGCCGGGGGTACGTGCGGCGCTGGCGGATGCCGGGTTCGGGGTGGACGGCGTGCTGCTGCAGTCCTCCCGGCTGGCGCCGCTGCCCGGCGAGGTCACGCGGCTCGCGGCGACGAACCCGGTGTTCGTCCTGTGGGGTCTGCGCGCTGCGGCGGCGAAGCCCGCGGACACCCGTACCCCCGCCGGAGGCCGGCACGACGACGCGGACACGGGGGTGAGGGCCCCGGGGGGCGCGGGCGGCACGCCCCTTTCCCCGAGCCCCGGGGGATCCGCCCCCGAGCCCTCCGCGGGGCTCCGCCCCGAACCCGCACGGGGCAGCGCCCCGGACCCCCGGGCCGCTCGGTCCCGACCCCCCGCGCCCGCCCCTTCCCGAAACTCTGGGACGCAGCCCCGGGCCCCGCACGGGGCAGCGCCCCGGACCCCCGGGCCGCTCCGCCCCGAACCCCCGCACACCGCCCCCGACCTCCGAGGGAGACCCCGCCCATGACCACCCCGCCCCGGCCGCCCCGGCGTCCCCGCCGGACCGCCCCGTGATCGGCCTCGTCGCCGCCACCGCCGCCGGCTCCGCCGCCGCGCGGCGGCTGGCGGACGCCTGGCCGGAGCGGACCCGCTGTTACGACGAGGGCCCGGTCCGTACCGCCGTCGAGCGCGCCTTCGCCGACTGCGACCAGCTCGTCTGCTTCCTCGCCACCGGCGCCACCGTCCGCCTCCTCGCCCCCCTGCTGCGCGGCAAGGCCGCCGACCCCGGCGTGGTCTGCGTCGACGAGGCGGGCCGCTTCGCGGTCGCCCTGCTCGGCGGCCACGGCGGCGGCGCCAACGCACTCGCCGCCGAGGTCGCCGAGCTGCTCGGCGACGGCTGCACGCCGGTCGTGACCACCGCCACCGACGCCGTCGGCGTGCCCGGCCTCGACTCCCTCGGCTGGCCCGTCGAGGGCGCGGTCGCGGCGGTGACGCGGGCGGTGCTGGACGGGGCGCCGGTGGCGCTGCGGGCCGACGCGGCGTGGCCGCTGCCCGCGCTGCCGCCGCACGTCGGGGCCGGGGGCGGGGCCGGCGGCGGGGCCGCGGTCTCGACGGACGTCCGCCTGTACGTCACCGACCGCCGCCTGCCGCTCGCGGCCCGCGAAGCGGTGCTCCGGCCGCCGTCGCTCGTCGTCGGGGTGGGCGCCAGCCGCGGGGCGTCTGCGGACGAGGTGCTGGGGCTCGTCGGGGAGACCCTCGAAGACGCGGGGCTGAGCCCGCACTCCGTCACCGCGCTCGCCACCGTGGACGCGAAGGCCGGCGAGCCGGGGCTGCGCGCCGCCGCCGAGCGCCTGGGGGTGCCGCTGCGCACGTTCCCGGCCGCCGCGCTGGCCGCCGTGGACGTGCCCACCCCGTCCGCCGCGCCCCTCGCCGCCGTGGGTACGCCCAGCGTCGCGGAGGCCGCCGCGCTGACGGCCGCCGGCGCGGACGCGGAACTCGTCGTACGCAAGCGGAAGTCCGCCCCCGCCGGCCGCCCCGCGATGGCCACCTGCGCCGTGGCCCGCCGCCGGCCCCGCGGGCGGCTCGCCGTCGTCGGCCTCGGGCCGGGTGCCCGCGATCTGCTGACACCGCGCGCCCGCGCGGAGCTGCGCCGGGCGTCGGTGGTCGTCGGCCTCGACCAGTACGTCGCGCAGATCCGCGACCTGCTCCGCCCCGGCACGCGGGTCCTGGAGTCCGGGCTGGGCGCCGAGGAGGAACGCGCCCGCACCGCCGTGGCCGAGGCCCGCGCGGGGCACGCGGTGGCGCTGGTCGGCAGCGGCGACGCGGGCGTGTACGCGATGGCGTCGCCGGCGCTGGCGGAGGCGGGCGCGGACATCGACGTCGCCGGCGTGCCGGGGGTGACGGCGGCGCTGGCCGCGGCGGCGCTGCTGGGTGCGCCGCTGGGGCACGACCACGTCGCCGTGAGCCTTTCGGACCTGCACACGCCGTGGGCGGTGATCGAACGCAGGGTGCGGGCGGCGGCGGAGTCGGACCTCGTGGTCACCTTCTACAACCCGCGCAGCCGCGCCCGGCACCGGCAGCTGCCGGAGGCGCTGGCGCTGCTGGCGAAGCACCGCGCGCCGACGACGCCGGTGGGCGTCGTACGGAACGCGTCCCGGCCGGACGAGCACGTGCTGCTGACGACGCTGGCGGAACTCGACCCGCGGTCCGTCGACATGATGACCGTGGTGACGGTCGGGAACTCGGCGACGCGCGAGGTCGCGGGCCGGATGGTGACCCCGCGCGGCTACCGGTGGCAGACGTGAGCGCCCGCACGGGCCCGGCCGCCCCCACCGGCCCCGCCGTCCCGGCCGCGCGCGCCGCCCCGGCCGTCCCCACCGTCAACGACCGCTGCACCGGCTGCGGCGCCTGTCTGCTCACCTGCCCCGAGCACGCCGTCCGCCCGCGCGGCGGCGCCCTGTTCGTCCGGGCCGACCTGTGCACCGGCTGTCTGGAGTGCGTGGAGGTCTGCCCGGCCGACGCCATCGACGAAGCCCCGAAGGAGTCCCACCCGTGACGAGGACCGCGAGGACCGTCCACCCCATCGAGGAGGAGTCGTACCGGCGGCTGCGCGCCCGGGTCGGCACCGCGCACCTGCCGCCGCTGACCCGCGCGGTCGTCGAGCGCGTCATCCACTCCTCCGCCGACCTCGCCTACGCCGGCGACCTGGTGTGCGACGAGGCGTCGCTGGCCGCCGCGCACGCCGCGCTGCACGCCGGCGCGCCGGTCGTCGCCGACGTGGAGATGGTCGCGGCGGGCATCACCGCCCGCCGGGCGGTCTGCCGGCTGCGCGACGCGGTGGCCGCGCCGGGCCTGACCCGGTCGGCGGCCGCGGTGCGGCTGGCGTACGAGGAGGTGGGCGACGGCGCCGTGTGGGTGGTCGGCTGTGCGCCCACGGCGCTGACGGAGCTGATCGCGCTGGGGACGGCGCCGGCGCTGGTGGTCGGGCTGCCGGTGGGGTTCGTGGGGGCGGCGGAGAGCAAGGCGGCGCTGCGGGCCTCGGGGCTGCCGGCGGTCAGCAACGTCTCCGAGAAGGGCGGTTCCGCGGTGGCCGCCGCCGCGCTGAACGCCCTGCTCTACGCCCCGCCCCCGACCGGCACGCACCCGGCCGCCACCGCCGGCCCGTGACCGCCGCCGGCGCCCGTTCCGCACCACCCCGCCCGGCGCCGCCGGGCCCCGTACCACCGAGGAGACGTCAGTGACCAAGCCCGCCCTGCTCATCGCCGGCCACGGCACCCGCGACGCCGCCGGCGCCGAGGCGTTCCGCGCGTTCGTGCGCGTGCTCGCCGACCGCAGCCCCGGGCCGCCCGTGGCCGGCGGCTTCATCGAGCTGTCCCCGCCGCCGCTGGGCGAGGCCGTGGCCGGGCTCGTCGACCGCGGCGTACGGCACTTCGCCGCCGTGCCGCTCATGCTCGTCTCCGCCGGGCACGCCAAGGGCGACATCCCCGCCGCGCTGGCCCGCGAGAAGGAGCGGCACCCCGGCCTCTCGTACTCCTACGGGCGGCCCCTCGGCCCGCACCCGAAGCTGCTGTCCGTGCTGGAGCGCCGCGTGGACGAGGCCCTCGGCGCGGCGGGCGCGGACGCCCGTGCCGCGCGGGCCCGTACCACCGTCCTCCTCGTCGGCCGCGGGTCCACCGACCCCGACGCCAACGCGGAGGTGCACAAGGCCGCCCGGCTGCTCTGGGAGGGCCGCGGCTACGCGGGCGTCGAGACGGCGTTCGTGTCGCTCGCCGCGCCCGACGTCGCCGCGGGCCTGGAGCGGTGCCGCCGGCTGGGCGCCGGGGGCACCCGTGCCGACGGCCGGGGGAACGTCGTCGTGCTGCCCTACTTCCTCTTCCCCGGCGTGCTCCCCGACCGCGTCGCCCGCCAGGCGCGGGAGTGGGCGGCCGCGCACCCGGAGGTCGGGGTGCGCACCGCGGACGTCATCGGCCCGGCCGAGGAGCTGGTCGAGCTGGTGACGGAGCGGTACGAGGAGGCCGTCGCCGGCGACCTGCGCATGAACTGCGACTCCTGCGTCTACCGCATCGCCCTGCCCGGCTTCGAGGACAAGGTCGGCATCCCGCAGCAGCCGCACTTCCACCCGGACGAGGACGGCACGCGCCACGGCCACGGACACGGCCACGGACACGGACACGGCCATGGGCACGGGCACCACCACGGCGACCACGCCCATGCGCACTGAACCCCCCGCCCCCGCCCGTCACGACCTCCGCCACCACGGCGACGCCGAACTCCGCGACGCCGCGCCCGGCCTGACCGACCTCGCCGTCAACGTCCGCGCCGGCACGCCCCCCGGCTGGCTCAGGGAACTCCTCGCCGGCTCCCTCGACCGGCTCGCCGCCTACCCCGACGGCCGCGCCGCCCGCGCCGCCGTCGCCGCCCGGCACGGGGTGCCGGCCGGCCGGGTGCTGCTCACCGCCGGCGCGGCCGAGGCGTTCGTGCTGCTGGCCCGGGCGCTGCGGCCGGCGGTGCGCCGGGCGGTGGTCGTCCACCCGCAGTTCACGGAGCCGGAGGCGGCGCTGCGCGACGCCGGGCACGAGGTGGAGCGGGTGCTGCTGCGCGCCGGGGACGGCTTCCGGCTGCCGCCGCGGGCGGTGCCCGAGGACGCCGACCTCGTCGTCGTCGGCAACCCGACCAACCCGACGTCCGTCCTCCACCCCGCCGCGGCCGTCGCCGCGCTGGCCCGGCCGGGGCGGACGCTCGTCGTGGACGAGGCGTTCATGGACGCGGTGCCGGGCGAGCGCGAGTCGCTGGCCGGGCGCACGGACGTGCCCGGGCTGGTCGTCCTGCGCAGCCTCACCAAGACCTGGGGCCTCGCCGGCCTGCGCGTCGGCTACGTCCTCGGCGACCCCGGCACCGTCGCCGCGCTGGCGCGGGCGCAGCCGCTGTGGCCGGTGTCGACGCCGGCGCTGGCGGCGGCCGAGGCGGTGTGCGGGCCGCGGGCGCTCGCGGAGGCGGCCGCGGCGGCCCGGACGGCCGCCGCCGACCGGGCGTACCTGCTGCGCAGGCTCGGAGAGTTCGCGGAGGTCACGACCGCGGGGACGGCCGAGGCGCCGTTCGTCCTCGTCCGGGTCGCCGGAGTCACGGGAGCGGACGGCACCGCCGCGGGGCTCGTCGTACGCGAACGGCTGCGCGCCCTCGGCTTCGCCGTCCGCCGCGGCGACACGTTCCCCGGCCTGGGCCCCGCGTGGCTGCGGCTCGCGGTCCGGGACCGGCGGACGACGGACCGGTTCGCCGACGCGCTGGCCCGGGCGCTGACGTAGCTCTCCCGGACCGCGGGGGCCGGACCCCCGTACGGACGGCGGGTGCGGGCGGCGTGCGAACCGCCGCCCGCACCGTACGCGTCAGCTCTGCCGGACGCCGTTCACCGTGCGGGGCACGTCCGCCGGATCGGCGTCGCGCAGCTCGGCGGGCAGCAGCGGCTGCGGCGTGTTCTGGTACGTCACCGGGCGCAGCCAGCGCTCGATCGCCGTGCCGCCGACGGACGTCGAGGTCGACGTGGTCGCCGGGTAGGGGCCGCCGTGGTGCTGGGCGGGGGCGACGGCGACGCCCGTGGGCCAGCCGTCGACGAGGACCCGCCCGGCGAGCGGGGTCAGTTCGGCCAGCAGCCGCGCCGCACCGGCGTCCCCCGCGTCCTCCGTGCCCGCCGCCTCCGCCGCGCCCAGGTGCGCGGTCGCCGTGAGGTTGCCCGGGAGCCGGGCCAGTACCGCGGAGACCTGCGCGACGTCCCCGTACCGCACGATGACGGTCACGGGCCCGAAGCACTCCTCCACCAGCAGGTCGTAGTCCCCGCCGCCGGCGAGGCGCTCGGCGTCGACGGTGAGGAAGCCGCCGCTGACGGTGTGCTCCCCGTTCGCGCCCGGCGTCACCGGGCTCTCCACGCCGGGCAGCTCCGCCCGCTCCCGTACGCCCGCGATGAAGGCCGTCCGCATCCGCGGGTCGAGCATCACGCCCGGCTCGGTGTCGCTGACCGCCGCCGTGAGCGAGGTGACGAGCCGGTCCCCGGCCTCGCCCGCCGGTACCAGCACCAGACCCGGCTTCGTGCAGAACTGGCCCACGCCCAGCGTCATCGACCCGGCGAGCCCCGCGCCGATCTCCTCAGCCCGCTCCGCGGCCGCCGCCTCGCTGACGACGACGGGGTTGAGGCTGCCCAGCTCGCCGTGGAACGGGATGGGCCGGGGACGGGCCGCGGCGGCGTCGAACAGGGCCCGCCCGCCGCGGACCGAGCCGGTGAACCCGGCGGCGGCGACGAGCGGATGGCGTACCAGCTCCACGCCCGCGTCGAAGCCGTGCACGACGGAGAGCACCTCCTGCGGCAGCCCCGCCTCCGCCGCCGCGCGGTGCAGCAGCGCCGCGCACAGCTCGGAGGTGCCGGGGTGGTCGGGGTGGGCCTTGACCACGACGGGGCAGCCGGCGGCGAGCGCGCTGGCGGTGTCGCCGCCGGGGACGGAGAAGGCGAGCGGGAAGTTGGAGGCGGAGTAGACGGCGACGACGCCGAGAGGCACCTTCCAGCGGCGCAGGTCGGGCCGCGGCGGGACGAGGGAGGCGTCGGCGTGGTCGATGCGCACGTCGAGGAAGTCGCCGGCCTCGGCGATGTCGGCGAAGGCGCGCAACTGGTAGGTCGTGCGGGTGAGTTCACCGCTGAGCCGGCCGGGGCCGAGGGCGGTCTCGGCGTCGGCGCACTCGACGACCTTGTCGACGTGCTGGTCGAAGAGGTCGGCCGCGGCCCGCAACAACCGGGCGCGCTGCGCGCGATCGGCGAGCGCCGGGGCGGCGGTGTGCGCGGCGCGTACGGTCTTGTCGATCTCCTCGGCGGTCGCCTCGGTGGCAACCTGCTCCCGGCGGTTACCGGTGCGGGGGTCGACGCTCCAGACTGGTGCGGACACTGGTGCGGACAACTGAGATGTCTCCGTTCCTCTTGCACACATGGCGGACGGTGACCGACGATACCGGTGGTTCGATATTCTGAACGCCGTCTCTATACGTGAATCTCTTGGATTTGTATCGCTGTTCAAGCGAAGGGGTCAAGCGCCATGGGGGTCGCCGACGCCGGTGGGGGTCAGGTCAAGTCTGCCGTCCGCACCGTGGAACTGCTTGAGTATTTCGCGGCCCGGCCCGGAATGCACAGTCTCGGCGACGTCCAGCAAGCCGTCGGCTACCCCAAGTCCAGCCTCTATATGCTCCTTCGCACGCTCACGGAGCTGGGCTGGGTGGAGACGGACGGCACCGGCACGCGGTACGGGATCGGGGTGCGGGCGCTGCTCGTCGGCACGTCGTACATCGACGGCGACGAGGTCGTGGCCGCCGCCCGCCCCACCCTCGACCGGCTCGCGGACGACACCACGGAGACCATCCACCTGGCGCGGCTGGACGGCGTGAACATCGTCTATCTCGCCACCCGCCAGTCGCAGCACTACCTGCGGCCGTTCACCCGCGTCGGCCGCCGCCTCCCGGCGCACGCGACGGCGCTGGGCAAGGCGCTCCTCGCGACGTACCCCGACGAGGCGGTCCGCAAGCTGCTGCCGGAGTCGCTGGCGCCGCTGACCGAGCACACGGTCACCGACCGGGAGCAGCTGATCGAGGAGCTGCACGGGGTGCGCGAGCGCGGCTACGCCCTGGACCGGGAGGAGTCGACGCTGGGGCTGCGCTGCCTCGGGGTCGCGATCCCGTACCGTACGCCGGCGCGGGACGCGATCAGCTGCTCGGTGCCGGTGGCGCGGCTGACGCCGGGGCACGAGCAGGGCATCCGGGAGGCGCTGCTCGACGCCCGGGACCGCCTCACGCTGGCGACGCGCCACCTCTGACCCCGGACTCACACCCCGAGCAGGTCCTCGATCGGCTCGATCGCGAAGTAGACCGTGAACAGCGCCGACGCCGCCCACATCAGCGGGTGCACCCGCCGGGCGCGGCCCATGACCGCCTGGAGGACCACGTAGGCGATGAAGCCCGCGCCCAGGCCGTTGGTGATGGAGTACGTGAAGGGCATCACGGCGATCGTCAGGAAGGCCGGGACGGCGATGTCGTAGCGGGTCCAGTCGACGTGGCGGACCTGCGTCATCAGCAGGAAGCCGACCGCGACCAGCGCCGGCGCCGCCGCCTGGGACGGGACGACCAGGGCGAGCGGGGTGAAGAGGAGGGCCAGGCCGAAGAGGGCGCCGGTGACGAGGTTCGCCAGGCCGGTGCGGGCGCCTTCGCCGACGCCCGCGGCGGACTCGATGTAGCTGGTGTTGGAGGAGCCGGAGGCGGCGCCGCCGGCGACGGTGGCGAGTCCGTCAACGAAGAGGAGCCGGCCCAGGCGGGGGACGCGCCCGCGCTCGTCGAGGAGGCCGGCCTCGCTGGTGACGCCGACGGCCGTGCCCATGGTGTCGAAGAAGTCGGTGAGGAAGAGGGTGAACACGAGCAGCACCACCGTCACCGCGCTGACCTCGTCGAACGCCCCGAAGAAGCTGAACTCCCCGAGCAGCCCGAAGTCCGGCGCCTCGACCACGTCGCCGGGCCAGTCGGGCACGGTCAGGCCCCAGGCCTCGTCGGCGATGTCCGCGACCGAGTTGATGACGATGGCGACCACGGTCATCGCCATGATGCTGATGAGGATCGCGCCCTTCACGCCCCGCGCGAGCAGCGACACGGTGAGCAGCACGCCGGCGCAGAACACGACGACCGGCCAGCCGCCGAGCGTCCCGCCGCCGCCGAGCTGCAGGGGGACGGTGGTGTTGGCGGCGTCCGGGATCCGGGTGGCGAAGCCCGCGTCGATGAAGCCGATGAGGGCGATGAACATGCCGATGCCCACGCTGATCGCCATCTTCAGCGGCTGCGGGATGGCGTTCATGACGGCCTCGCGCACGCCGGTGGCGGCGAGCAGGCAGACGACGATGCCCTCCAGCACGACGAGGCCCATCGCGTCGGGCCAGGTCATCAGCGGGGCGATCTGGTACGCGACGACGGTGTTGAGGCCGAGTCCGGCGGCCAGCGCCAGCGGCAGGTTGGCGGTCAGCCCCATGAGCACGGTCATCACGGCGGCGACGAGCGCGGTGACGGTGACGAGCTGACCGAAGTCGAGCTGGTTGCCGTACTTGTCCTCGGCGCCGCTGAGGATGATCGGGTTGAGCACGAGGATGTACGCCATCGTGAAGAACGTGGCGAGCCCGCCGCGTATCTCGCGGGCGGCGGTCGAGCCGCGCTCGCGGATGCGGAAGAGGCGCTCCAGGGCGGCCGGACTCGGCGCCGGGGCGGGAGGCTTGTCGGTGGGGTGGTCGGACACGGGAAGCTCCTGAGCGGCGGCGGGGACGGTGGCCGTGGCACGGCAGCTGGCATTGTGCCTGCTGAGGCGCCTGATCAGGTAGAGCTTGGGTGACGCTTCCGCAGCGGACCCGCACCGCCGCCGCCCGGGCCCGCGTCAGCGGACCCGGACCGCGCCCGCGCACGCCGGGGCCGGCCGGCACCGACCGCGGGCTGCGCGGCGCCCCCTCAGGCCACCGCCCTGCGCGCCAGCGCCGCCGCCGCGGCGTGGTCGAGCCGGCCGTCGGCCACCGCCGTGACGACCCGCCGCGTGAGGCTCGCCCCCGGCGCCAGCGGCACCCGTTCGGACCAGGCCAGCGCGGAGCCGACCCCGGGGTACTCCCGGGCCCGTACGAACCAGGGGTCGCGGCGCGTGCGGTCGGTGGCGCCGGAGAAGACCAGCGTCCAGTCGTCCGACGCCAGCGCCAGCCAGCGCGCCGGCCGCCCGTGCACCGCCTCCTCGCCCTCGGCGGCCGCGGTGAACACCCGCGGCGGGCGCTCCGTCCGCGGCGCCCGCCAGAAGAAGCCGCCGTAGCCCGCGCCGGGGCGGCCGTTGGTGGCGGGGCTGCCGAACGAGACCGGCGCGCCGGAGACGTTGGTCAGCGCGAACGACACGCCCAGCGCCCACGCCGCGCCGCCCGCCGGGGCGACGGCGACGGCCCGGCGCTCGCGCAGCACCTCCGCGCCGGCCGCGTACCAGCTCAGCTCCTCGACGAAGCCGTCCGGGTCGCGCAGCAGCCAGCCGGCGTGCCGCTGCTCGCCGTGGTTGTCCAGCTCGACGGGGCCCCGGCCGCGGACGAAGGTGCGCCCGCCCCAGAAGTTGCCGCCCGCGACGTCGGGGACGGCGATGCTGACGCCGAGGTGGTGCGGGTGGTCGTCGGGCGTCAGCTCGGTGACCGGCACCCCGGCCAGCGTGGTGAGCGGGTGCAGGTACGGGCGGGGCGACAGCCGGGGGTCGAGGCGCGGGCGGTGCACGTAGCGGCCGACGCTGCGGCCGGCGCAGCGCAGCAGGGTGGCGGTGTCGGTGCCGGACCGGTGGGGGGAGGGGACGGTCATGTGCGGCTCACCTCGCTGCCGGCGGCCCAGGGGGCGCCGAGTTCGGAGTAGAGGGCCAGCCGCTCCGCGCCGGCGGCGACGAGCGCGTCGACGCCGGGTACCACGCGGCGGACGGCCGGCGGGCCGGCGGCGGCGGGCTCGGTGCGCCAGGCGGCGGGGGGCAGCGGCACGGGGTCGGGGGCGGTGCGTACGGCCTCGACCACCCGCATGAACGCGCCGCAGGCGGCGACGGGCGCGAGCAGCGGAGTGCCGTCGCGGAGGTGGTCGAGGAGGTTGCCGAGGAGGTCGGTCCTGCGGTACGTGATCTCCTCCGGGCCGTGCCCGGCGCGCTGGAGCAGGACGCGGTCCTCCTTGTACCAGAAGGTGATCCGGCCGGCGGCGCCGTGCACCATCACGTACGGGTCGGCCGCGCGCTCGGCGCACAGCGTGACGGCGCCGACGACCTCGGTGCCGCGGGCGGTGGTCAGCCGGACGCCGGAGGTGTCGTCGGCCTCGATGTCGTGCGCGCGGTACAGCTCCAGCTCGATGCCGGTGACGTCGGCGGCCCGCACCGTGCCGTCGAGGGCGAGCGCGGTGGCGACGGCGTGCGCGAGCGGGTTGGTGAGCACGCCGTCGACCACGTCGACGCCGTCGAGGCGGCGCCGCCCGGTCCAGGGCGCGCGCCGGAAGTACGCCTCGTCGCGCACCCACGCGCCGGCGGCGCCGATGCCCCGCACCGCGCCGACGGCGCCTTCGGCGACGAGCGCGCGGACGGCGGGCACCGCGTGCGAGCCGAGCGACTGGAAGCCGATCTGGCAGGCGACGCCGGCGGAGCTGCAGGCGGCCTCGATGCGCTCGTACAGCGCGAACGACGGCGCGGGCGGCTTCTCCAGCAGCAGGTGCACGCCGTGCGCGGCGGCGACCACGGCGAAGTCGGTGTGGGTGGGGATCGGCGTGGAGACGACGGCCAGCCGGGCGCCGGTACGCTCCAGCAGCGTGGCGAAGTCGGCGTCCTGCGCGACCGGTTCGCCGGCGAACTCCGCGCTCGACAGCGGCCGCGTCTCGCAGACGCCGGCCAGCTCGACCAGGCCCGCCCGCTGCAGCCTGCGGATGTTCTCCAGATGCTTGCGGCCGTGCCCGCGGGCGCCGGCCAGCACGACGGGCACGGGAGCGGGCGTCCGGGATCCGTTCCGGCGGGTCATCCCTGCACCGCCCTCGGGCTGAAGCCGGTGACTCCGGGCGGCCGCGCCACGGCTTGGGCCATGTCTGCTCCTATCGGTGCCGTCGAAGCGCTTCGATAACGTTGTTCGGTGGGTCGGACAGATCGGTCGGGCGGGGGCGGGCGGGTCAGGTCGTGCGCGGTCAGCCCGCGTAGGGCTCGGGCACCCGGCCGGTACGGGCCAGGAAGGCGAAGTCGCAGCCGGTGTCGGCCTGCGTGATCTGGTCGGCGTACAGGGCGCCGTAGCCGCGTTCGTAGCGCGGGGGCGGCGGCGTCCAGGCGGCGCGGCGGCGGGCCAGCTCCGCGTCGTCGACCTCCAGCCGGAGGGTGCGCGCGGCGACGTCGAGGGTGACGAGGTCGCCGTTCCGGACGAGGGCCAGCGGCCCGCCGACGTACGACTCGGGCGCGACGTGCAGCACGCAGGCGCCGTAACTCGTGCCGCTCATCCGGGCGTCGGAGATCCGCACCATGTCGCGCACGCCCTTCTTGAGGAGGTACGCGGGGATCGGCAGCATCCCGTACTCCGGCATGCCGGGGCCGCCCAGCGGGCCCGCGTTGCGCAGCACCAGCACGTGGTCGGCGGTGAGCGCGAGGGCGGGGTCGTCGATGGTGCGCTGCAGCTCCCGGTAGTCGTCGAAGACCGCGGCGGGTCCGGTGTGCGCCAGGAGCCGGGGCTCGGCGGCGACGTGCTTGATGACGGCGCCGTCCGGGCACAGGTTGCCGCGCAGCACGGCCACGCCGCCCTCGGCGGCGACGGGCCGGTCGCGGGGCCTGATCACCTCCTCGTCGTGCACCCGGACGCCGTCGAGCCGCTCGCGCAGGGTGCCGGCGACCGTGGGGCGGTCGAGGTGCAGCACGTCGGTGAGGCGGGACAGCAGCGCGGGCAGCCCGCCGGCGAAGTGGAAGTCCTGCATGAGGAACCGGCCGCCGGGGCGGACGTCGGCGAGCACCGGCACGGTGCGCGCGATCCGGTCGAAGTCGGCGGCGGCCAGGGGGACGCGGGAGCGGCCGGCCATGGCGATGAGGTGGATGACGGCGTTGGTGGAGCCGCCGAGGGCGAGGACGGTGGCGACGGCGTCCTCGTACGCCTCGCGGGTGAGGATCTTCCCGGGGGTCAGGTCCTCCCACACCATCCCGGTGATCCGCGCGCCGGCCGCGGCGGCCATCCGTTCGTGCCCGGAGTCGACGGCGGGGATCGAGGAGGCGCCGGGCAGGGTCATGCCGAGCACCTCGGCGGCGGCGGTCATGGTGGCGGCGGTGCCCATGGTCATGCAGTGGCCGGGCGAGCGGGCGAGCCCGCACTCCAGCTCCGCCAGCTCGCAGTCGCCGATGAGCCCGGCGCGGTGGTCGTCCCAGTACTTCCACATGTCCGTGCCGGAGCCGAGGACCTCGTCGCGCCAGCGGCCGGGCAGCATCGGGCCCGACGGAACGAAGAGCGCGGGCAGGCCGGCGCTGGCGGCGCCCATGAGCAGCGCGGGGGTGGTCTTGTCGCAGCCGCCCATGAGCACCGCGCCGTCGACCGGGTACGAGCGCAGCAGCTCCTCGGTCTCCATGGCGAGGAGGTTGCGGTAGAGCATGGGCGTGGGCTTCTGGAAGGTCTCCGACAGCGTGGCGACGGGGAACTCCAGCGGGAAGCCGCCGGCCTGCCACACCCCGCGCTTGACGGCCTGGGCGCGCTCACGCAGGTGGGAGTGGCAGGGGTTGATGTCGGACCAGGTGTTGAGGATCGCGACGACCGGCTTGCCGAGGTGCTCCTCGGGCAGGTAGCCGAGCTGCCGGGTGCGGGCGCGGTGGCTGAAGGAGCGCAGTCCGGCGGCGATCCCGTCCCCGTACCAGCGGTGGCTGCGCAGCGCGGTCGCGACCCGGGGCGCTTCGCCGGCGGCGGCGCTCATATGCCCCACCCCCGTACGAGCTGCGCCACCCGCTCGCGCACCGGCTCCGGCAGCAGCCGGCCCGGCGGGCGCACGTCGCGGCGGGCCAGGCCCAGCGCGGCCAGGGCCTCCTTGACGACGGAGACGTTGTCGGCGGAGCCGTCGGCGGCGCGCAGCTCCTCGAACGCGCGTACCTGCTCCCAGACCCGCATGGCGGCGGGGTAGTCGGCGGTGCGCAGCGCCTCCAGCATCGCGAGCGAGACCTTGGGCGCGACGTTGACCAGGCCGGAGGTGAAGCCGGTGGCGCCGCAGGCCCAGTAGGCGGGCGCGTACAGCTCGGCGAGCCCGGCGACCCAGACGAACCGCTCCCGGCCGGCGTCGTGCGCGAAGGCGGCGAAGCGGGCGGCGTCGGGGACCGAGTACTTCACGCCGACGACGTTGGGGCACAGCTCGCCGAGCCGGGCCAGCCGGGTCCCGTCGAGCCGGTCGCTGCGGATGTACGGCACGACGCCGAGCCCGGGCACGGCCTCGGCGATGGCCCGGTGGTAGTCGACCCAGCCGCTCTGCGAGACGTACGGGTGCACGGGCTGGTGCACCATCACCATCTCGGCGCCCGCCTCCCGGGCGTGCCGGGCCGACGCGACGGCGGTCGGCAGGTCGTGCCCGACGCCGACGATGACGGTGGCCTCGCCGCCGACCTCCGCGAGCGTCAGCTCGGTGACGCGGCGGCGCTCGTCGGGGCCGAGGGAGTAGTACTCGCCGGTGTTGCCGTTGGGGGTGACGGTCCGTACGCCGGCGTCGAGGAGGCGGCGCAGCAGCGCGCGGTACGTGTCCTCGGCGATGTCGCCGGCGGCGTCGAAGGGCGTGACGGGGATGGCGACGGCCTCGGCGAGCGCGGGCCTGAGGTGGTCCATGGGACCGGCCTTCCTGTCGGTGTCGGGAGGGTGTCGGGGAGTGTCGCCGCGGGTGCGGGGGCCGTCGGCGGGCCGGGCGGCGGCGCCGCCTGCGGGGCTCTCGCCGGGCGTCATGCGGGGAACGCCCGGGCGAGGAAGGACGCGATGTGGTCGTGCAGCGCGGCGCCCGCCGCCTCCGCGTCCCCGGCGGTGGCGAGCCGGAGGATCTCCCGGTGCTCGTCGGCCTCCCGCTCCCAGGAGGGGTTGGCCGACCAGGCGACGGTGGAGACCAGCGCGGCCTGGTCGCGGAGGTCGTCGAGCATGCGGCTGAGCAGCGGGTTGCCGCAGGACAGGTACAGGGCGCGGTGGAAGTCGCGGTTGGCGAGGCTGCGGTCGGCGGCGTCGGGCGCGGACTCGGCGCGCTCCAGCGCCTCCGCGGCGGTCTGGAGCGACGCGTCGAGCGCGACGGTGCGGCGCAGCGCCTCGGGTTCGAGCAGCAGCCGCACGTCGTAGACCTCGCGGGCCATGGTGGCGTCCACGGTGCGCACGGTGACGCCCTTGTACTGGCTCATCACCACCAGACCGGAGCCGGCCAGCGTCTTGAGCGCCTCGCGCACCGGCGTCTTGGAGACCCCGAACTGCGCGGCGAGGTCGGCCTCGACGAGCGGCTGCCCCGGGGTGAGCTTGCCGGTGAGGACGGCGTGTTTGATCGCTTCCTGCACGTACTGCGTGCGGGAGGGGATCGGGCCGGGAGCGAAGGTCATGACTGCCCTCAGATCTCAGGTATCGCGTCTCATATATGACGTACGAAGTACGACGCGCCGAAGGTAAGACGGGCCCGGAGAGTTCGTCAATGGGTACGGCGGCATGACTTGCGCGCGGTCAGGCGGTGCAGCCGGCGCGCAGCAGCGCGGCCTCCGCGAGCCGCCGGGAGACGGTGACGGGGTCGGGCACGGCGGACAGCCCGTAGAGCACGGTCGCGCCCTCGTGGATGAGCAGCAGCTCGTCGGCGAGCAGTCCGGGGTCGGCGGCGCCGGCCCGCACGCACAGATCGCGCAGGTAGCTGCGCAGCCAGTGCTTCTGGTCGGCGATGACCCGGCGCCCCTCGTGCCCGGGGTCGGTCAGCTCGGCGGCGGCGTTGACGAAGCTGCAGCCGCGCGGCGACTGCCCGTCCATCCAGGTGGCGAGCGCGTCGAAGGTGGCGAGGATCCGGTCGCGGGCGGAGCCGCCGGCGGCGGTGCGCTCGACCTCGGCGGGCAGCCAGGTGCGCCAGCGCTCGTCACGGCGGTGCAGGTAGGCGGCGACGAGGGCGTCTTTGGAGCCGTAGCGGTCGTAGATCGTCTTCTTCGTCACGCCGGCCCGGCGGGCGATCAGGTCCACGCCGACGGCGGTGATCCCGCGGTTGTAGAACAGGGTCTCCGCGGCGTCCAGGATCCGCCGCGCCGCGGGCGTGAGCCGCGGCCGCACCGTCTGCGTCGCCTGCGTCGTCATCTCCGACCACCTCCACCCAGGAGTATACCGACCTGTTTAGTACACTGGCGGGGACAGTAAACAGATCGGTTTACTTTCGGAGGTCAGCATGGGTGTAACGGTCGTCTCGGCCGGTCTCGTCGCCTTCTGGAGCTCCGGCTTCATCGGCGCCGAGCTGGGCACCCGCGAGGCCGCGGCGGACACCCTGCTGATGTGGCGGTTCCTGGCCGCGGCGGCGCTGTTCGGCGGCGGCTGGCTCCTGCTGCGCCGGCGCCGCCTCCCGCGCCGGGCGCTGGCCGAGCAGGCCGCGATCGGCACCCTGTCGCAGGGCGGCTACCTGGGCGCCATCGTCTGGGCCGTGGGCCTCGGCGTCCCCGCCGGCAGCGCCGCGCTGATCGCCGCGCTGCAGCCGCTGGCCGCCGGTGCGCTGGCCGGGCCGCTGCTCGGCGAGACCGTCACCCGGCGGCAGTGGGCGGGTCTTGCGGTGGGGCTCGCGGGCGTGGCCCTCGTGGTGCGGGACGACCTCGGCGGCGCCGGCGCGGCCCCGCCGTGGGCGTACGGGCTCCCCTTCGCCGGCATGGCCGCGCTCCTCGGCGCCAGCTTCCTGGAGCGCCGGGCCCGCGCCCCGCTGCCGCCGGCGGACGCGGTGCCCGTGCACGTGCTGGTGAGCGCCGTGCTCTTCGGCGCGGTCGCGCTGGCCGGCGGGCGCGGCACGCCGCCCGCGGGCGCCGGCTTCTGGCTGGCGGTGGCGTGGGTGGTGGCGCTGTCCACGGCCGGCGGGTACGGCTTCTACTGGCTGAGCCTGCGGCGCAGCGGCGTCACCCGGACCAGCGCGCTGATGTACCTGACGCCGCCCGTCACGGCGCTCTGGGCGTACGCGATGTTCGGCGAGGCGCCCGGTCCCGCGGCGGTGGCCGGAATGGGCGTCGCGGCGGCGGGGGTGGCGGCGGCGACGCTGCGCACCGGAGCCGGGGCGCGGGCGGCCGGCGGCGCGGGGCGTACCAGCTCACGGACGATCCCCTTCCGGCGGACGCGGGAGGAACCGCGGACCGGGGCCGTTCGTTAGCCGGGACATGACTGCGATGACCCCTGGCTCGAACCTACCGCTCAGCGCCGCCCGGGTGGCCGTGGACGTCACCGCGCCGGTGCGGCTCGACGTCTCGGGCCTCCTGCTCACCACCGCCGGCAAGGTGCGCTCCGACGACGACTTCGTCTTCTACAACCAGCCCTCGGGCCCCGGAGTGACGCACCAGTCGACCGGCGCGGCCGACACCATCACGGTGGACACCGCGGCCGTCCCCGCGGACATCGACAAGGTCGTGGTCACCGCCAGCCTGGACAACGGCACGTTCTCCGGGACCGAGCCGACCGCCACGGTGCGGGACGCCGACGGCGGAGCCGTGGTCGCCACGTTCACGCCGCCGCAGCTGTCCACCGAGACGGCCCTCGTCGTGGTCGAGGTCTACCGGCGCGGCGGCGCGTGGAAGGTGCGCGCCGTGGGCCAGGGGTACGCGAACGGGCTCGCGGGCATCGCCACCGACTTCGGCGTCAGCGTCGACGAGCCGGCGCCCGCGCCCGCCCAGGCCGCGCCCGCCGCGCCGCCCCCGCCGGCCGCCCCGCAGCAGCCGCAGGCCCCTGCGGCCCCGCAGCCGCCCGCCGCGCCCGTGCCGCCGGCCGCCCCGGTGCCGGGCTCCGTGCCCCCGCCGCCCCCGGGCCAGTGGGGCGCCCCCGGCACCCCGCCCCCCGCTCCCCCGGCGCCCGCCGCCCCGGCCGCCCCCGCAGCCCCCGCCGCCGGCGGATTCGGCCCGCCGCCGGCCGCGCCGCAGCAGCCCGGCCCGCCGCCGGCGGGCGCGCAGCCCGGGAAGATCAACCTGGACAAGGGCCGGGTCAACCTGCAGAAGAACCAGACGGTCTCGCTGGTCAAGGGCGGCCAGCCGGTGCTGACCACCGTCAAGATGGGCCTGGGCTGGGAGCCCGCCTTCGGCGGCGGCCGCCGCCGCGCCAAGTCCATCGACCTGGACGCCTCCGTCATCGCGTACGGCCCCCAGCGCAACAAGATCGACAACTGCTTCTTCGGCAAGCTGCAGATCCTCA
This sequence comes from Streptomyces sp. CNH099, assembly GCA_000514715.1. Taxonomy (GTDB): domain Bacteria; phylum Actinomycetota; class Actinomycetes; order Streptomycetales; family Streptomycetaceae; genus Streptomyces; species Streptomyces synnematoformans. The sequence goes on from AZWL01000008.1 coordinate 91,431, forward strand.
ACGGCGCCATCCAGCACTCCGGCGACAACCTCACCGGCGAGGGCAGCGGCGACGACGAGGTCATCACCGTCCACCTCGGCGGCCTGCCGCCCGACGTCACCGGCCTGGTCTTCACGGTGAACTCCTTCTCCGGACAGAAGTTCACCGACGTCGCCAAGGCGTACTGCCGCCTGCTCGACGGCCAGACCGGCGAGGAGATGGTCCGCTTCGACCTCACCCACTCCGAGCCCCGCACCGGCGTGCTGATGGCGAAGTTCATCAAGCAGTTCAGCGGCGAGTGGGAGATGACCGCCCTCGGCGAGTACGTCGACTCGCGCACCGTGAAGGGCATGGTCAAGCCCGCCGCGGCGGCGCTGTAGCCGCCGCCCGCGACGTGTGACGGCGGCGGGGCCCCGCCGTGGACCGGGCCCCGCCGCCGTCGTGTGCGTCCCGCCCTACGACAGGTCGCGGACCCGGACGTTGCGGAACTCCAGCACCGACTCCGCGTCGTGGTTCTGCAGGCCGACGTAGCCCTCGGCGAACTGCCGGCCGCTGGTGCCCGGGTCGTCCGGGCGGCCCGGGAAGGGCAGGCCGGGCTTGTTCTCGAACTCGTTGATGACCTCGCCGTTGCGGATCACCGTGTAGTGCTGCCCGACCACCCGGATCTCCAGGTCGTTCCACTCGCCCTTGTCCGCCGGCTTCGCGGCCGCCAGGTCGAGGTCGGCGAAGCCGTAGACCGAGCCGGTCTTGCGCGGGTCGTTGCCGGAGGTCTCCGCCGAGTCGTTGATCTGGATCTCGTGCCCGCAGTTGACGGCCACCCACGCCGGGTCGGTGGTCCGGCACTCGGGGTTGGCCGCCGGGTCGACGCCCGGGAAGCGGACGAGGACGCCGCTGTTGGAGCGCCTGTCGTCCGCCCGCTCGTCGCGGAACTGCAGCCGCAGCGAGAAGTCGCCGAACTGCTCCTTCTCGTACCAGAGCATGCCGAGCCCGCCGCCCGCCGGCTCCGGCCCGGTGGCCATGGAGCCGTCGTCGTTCAGCTCGAAGCCGCGCCCGCCGACGTAGCCCCAGTCGTCGAACGACTCCCGGCTGCCGTCGAAGATCACGTCGTACGGCGCGGGCCCGTGCGGCCCGCCGATGCCGGACTTCGCCGCGGTCACGAGCAGCCGCGCGTACTCCCACGGGCTGATCACGTCGGCGCGCATCAGGGAGCGCGACACCTTCTCGGTGTGCACGACGAACGCGCCCCTGCTCTGCCACGCGCGCTCGTCGTCGATGAGGTCGTTGACCGTGCAGCCGCCGCCGGCGGTGCGGTTCTGCACCCGGCTGTCGTCGTCCAGGAAGCGGACCGTCGGGCGGGCGTCGGGGGCTGCGCAGGTCCTGTCGCCGGCGGCGCCGGCCAGGGACTCGTCGGCGGTCGCGGTCGGGGCGAGCAGTCCGCCGGCGAGGGTGGCGGCGGCCAGGGCGGTGCCGGCGAGCGGAAGGCTCGTACGACGCATGGTGTGGCTCCTCGGGTGGTGTCGTCGGGCGTCGGTTCAAGGGGCCGTGGGGGGTGTGGGGCCGCGGCGGGGAGGGTGGCGGAGCCGGCCGGTGCGGACCCGGCTCCGGGCGTGCCGCACGCGGAATGCGCTGCGCGCGGCGCTGCCGGCCCCCGGCCGCGCGGTTTCCCCGCGCGGCCGGGGGCGGGCAGCGGCCTTCCCCGCCGCCGCGTCCCGCCGGCGCTCCCCTTGAGGCGTCGGCGGCGGTGCGGTGGCGGTGTGCGGCGTCCGGGCCGCCGGCGGACCGTCTCCTGACCGGATCCGATCCGCCGGATGTCCTAGCCGCGGCCGAGGTGGAAGCTGTCCAGCGTGAACTCCCCTCCGGTGAGGACCAGGTAGAGCGACGTCGTCCCGGCGGGCGCGTCCGTCACGTCGGCACTCACCCCGCTCCAGCCTTCCCCGGCGCCGCCCACCGGGGCGGTGGCGAGCACCGGCCCGTCGGGCGCGCCCGCGCGCAGTTCCAGGGCGCCGTCGGCGCTGCCGGCGGCGTCGACCCGGGCGGACAGGCGCGTGCTGTCGCTCAGCACGTACGGCTCGAAGGCGATCCACGCGCCGCCCCCGCCGGTGACGGCCCGGCCGCCCTCGGCGCCGCTCGCGTCGGCGGCCGCGGCGCCCTCGGCGGTGTCGAAGTGCTCGGCCTGCCGGTGCGCGGGCTGCAGCTTGTGCTCGGCGCCGGCGTTCAGCGCGGGCACGCCGGCCGTGGCGCCGCCGCCGTCCGTGTAGGTGGCGCGGATGAGGCCGAAGAGATTGGCGTGGTCGTCGTGCCGGTCCTCCTCGAAGGTCTCGATGGTGCCGGTGCAGCCCTCCTCGAAGGTCATCGGGTGGCCGTGGGTGTCGTGGCCGAGCGCGTAGTCGACGCGCACCCGGGAGCAGTCGGCCGCGCCGTCCTCGGCGTCGGTGACCGCCACCTCGAACGGGATGGCGTCGCCGTACTCGAAGACCGTGCCGTCCTCGGGCAGCTTCAGCTCCACCTCCGGCGGGGTGTTGCCGACGACGACACGCACGGCGGAGGTGCCGGTGTTGCCGTCGCGGTCGGTCACGGTGAGCACGGCGGAGTACTCGCCGTCCTTCGCGTACGTGTGCCGGGGGTCGGGCTTCCCCGAGGTCCTGCCGTCGCCGAAGTCCCAGCGGTAGCGCAGCCACTCGCTGTCCCGGTCGGCGGTGCCCTCGGCGGAGAACGCCACCTTCAGCGGGGCGTGCCCGGTCGTCGCGTCGGCGGTGGCGACGGGCTCGGGGGCGAAGCCCTGGGCGGCGTTCTGCATGCGGTACAGGGCGGAGTTCTCGTCGCCGTTGAAGAAGCCGGTGCCGTAGTCGAGGAAGTACAGCGCCCCGTCGGGCCCGAACTCCATGTCCATGATCTTGCTGCCGGACGAGAAGTCCTCGATGCCGGCGACGCCGCCGTCCTCGCCCACCGCGACGGTCTTGATCCACTCGCGGCCGTGCTCGCCGGCGAAGAACAGCCCGTCGTAGCGGTCCGGGAGCTGGAGCCGGGAGTCGAGGTCCGGGTCGTGGCGGAAGACCGGGCCGGCCATCGGGGACTCCGAGCCGCTGCCGAACTCGGGCAGGGAGTCGCCGTCGTAGGCGATCCAGGCGGGCTGGGCCGGGGGCAGCTCGGTCAGGCCGGTGTTGCGCGGCGACTCGTTGCGGGGCGCGGCGCAGTCGAACGCCTCGCCGGACTCGCCCGTGGCGAAGTCGTAGTCGATGTAGGCGTCGCCGGCGCCGTGGCAGTAGGGCCAGCCGAAGTTGCCGGCCTCGGTGATCCGGTTGAACTCGACCTGGCCGCCGGGCCCGCGGGCCGGGTCGGCCGAGCCGGAGTCGGGGCCGTAGTCGCCGACGTAGACGGTGTCTGTCGCCTTGTCGACACTCATCCGGAACGGGTTGCGGAAGCCCATGGCGTAGATCTCGGGCCTGGTCTTCTCGGTGCCGGGCGGGAAGAGGTTGCCGTCCGGGACGGTGTACGAGCCGTCGGCGGGGTCGACCTTGATGCGCAGGATCTTGCCGCGCAGGTCGTTGGTGTTCCCCGCGGAGCGCTGCCCGTCGAAGGACGGGTTGCGGGTCTCGCGCTCGTCGATGGGCGTGTAGCCGTCGGAGGAGAAGGGGTCGGTGTCGTCGCCGGTGGACAGCAGCAGGTTGCCCCGGCTGTCGAAGGCGATGTCGCCGCCGTTGTGGCAGCACCGGCCGCGGTCGGTGCCCACTTCGAGCACGGTCTTCTCGCTGGCCGGGTCGAGGGTGCCGTCCTCGTTCAGGGTGAAGCGCGAGAGGCGGTTGACGCCCTCGTACGCCTCGAAGTCGGCGGGCTCGCCGTCGCTCGGCGCGATGCCGTGGGGGGTGTCCGTGACGGGCGCGTAGTAGAGGTAGACGGTGCGGTTGTTGGCGAAGTCCGGGTCCACGCCGACGCCCTGGAGGCCGTCCTCGTCGTGCGGGTAGACCGGCAGCTGGGCGGCCACGCGGGTGCCGCCCGCGGCGCCGGTGTGCCACAGGGTGCCGTCGCGCGAGGTGTGCAGCACGGCGCCGTCGGGGAGCACGGCGAGCGCCATCGGCTCGCCGACCTGGTCCACGCCCTTGGCGAGGGTGACCTGCTGGAGGTCGGGGGCGACGGGGCCGTCCCGGACCGCGGGCGGCTCGTGTGCCGCGCCGGTGGCGGCCGTGCCGGGGGCGAGGCCGCCGCCGAGGAGCAGGGCTCCCGCGAAGGCGGCCAGTGTGGTGCGAAGTCTCGGTCGTGTCCTTACCACGTTGCGTCCTCCCGTGGGGTGACGGGTACGGGGCATCGCTTTGGCGACATACCTGACGTGCGTGACTGGAGTGCGGACGGGTGACTGCTGTGCGGACGGGCGCGCGCCGCCGTCAGGACCGTAACCGCTTTCGTCCCTGCCGAAAAGAGCTTTGGCAGGAACGGGAGGCAACTTCATCCCGGCATAGGACAAAGCCCAGTTGGGAGCGCACGCGGGCACACGGAAGCGCCCGGCCGCGTACGGGCCGGGCGCGGGCGGGCCGGGGCGGGCGGGGCGGGCGGTGTTACGCGGTGGGCCGGGAACGGGCCTTGAAGGCCGCCTTGCGGGCGTCCTTGGCGACCTGGCGGTCCGGGTGGAGGCGGCCCATCGCCTCCAGCACCTCGGGGGTGGCCGGGTGGTCCACGCGCCAGGCCGCGCCGAAGAAGCCGCGGTGCCGGCCCACCAGGTGCGCCACCAGCTCGCGCAGCTCCGGGGTGTCGTCGCGCAGGCCGCCCAGCTGGGCGGCGACCGTGTCGACGGCCAGCCAGAAGACCATGTCCTCGGTGGGCTGCGGCACGCCGGGAACGCCGCGCTCGGTGAGCCAGACCCGGGCCAGGCCGCCGAGTTCGCGGTCGTGGAGCACGTCCCGGACCGCCGGCTCCGCGTCCGCACCCGCCACGGCCAGCGCCTGCTGGCAGGCCAGCCGGCGGGCCGGGGCGCGGTCGTCCGCGCCGCGGGCGGCGTCGAGGAGGGCGGTGGCCGCCTCCGCGGGCTTGCGGTCCGCCAGCCAGGCCTCCGCCTCCGTCTGGGCGACCGGATCGGGCAGCCGGGGCAGGGCGTCGAGGAGGACGTAGGCGTCCTCGCCCGCCAGCTCGCCGACGAGCGGGGCCGCCAGCCCGTTGGCCAGCATCCGCCGGCGCAGCGCGTACAGGCCGAGGGGGGTGAGGCGGACGACGCCGTAGCGGGAGACGTCCGCGTCGTCGGGGTCTCCGGGGTCGTCGGGCCCGTCCGCCACCGGGGCGCCGCCGGCGGCTTCGAGCAGGATCTCCTCGGCCACCGGCCGGTACGCCACGACGCCGGCCGGCTCCAGCATCCGGAACTGCTCGTCGAGCCGCAGCACCGCCTCGGAGACCTCCGCGAGCACCTCCTCGGTCGGCTCGTCCATGTCGTCCGGCACGACGAGGGAGGCGGCCAGCGCCGGCAGCGGGACGGCGCCGTCGACTCCGGGGCCCTCCATGGCGGTGAGCAGGTAGAGGTTGCCGAGCGCGCCGTCGAGGAAGTCCGCGTCGGCCTCCGGGTCCCAGTCCAGCCGGTCGAGGTCCAGCTCCTCGCCGGCGGTGACCTGCTCCACCAGCGCGCTCATGTCCGGCAGCGCCGCGTCGGACAGCACGCACTCGCAGGCGGCGGTCCACAGCTCCAGCACGTCGGCCGGCCCGCCGTCGGTCACCAGCCGCAGGTCGGCGCTCGGGGCCGCGGTGCCGAGGGCGTCGTCGCCGTCCTCCGGGGCGGTGACGTCCACCAGGCCGATGTCCACGGCGATACGCCACGCCTCGCCGGCGACGGCCCGCGCCTCGCCCTCCTCGTCGGCGCTCTCCGCCAGGCCCAGCTCGGCCGCGGCCGCGCGCACCTCGGCGTCGGGCAGCTCGCCGCCGGCGCCCACCCGCAGCCCCGGCCCGGCCCAGCGGGCCAGCCGGACGGCCCGCGCGAAGAGCGGCGCGGCCAGTGCCTCCCGGGCCAACTGTGCCTCGGCGGGCAGCTGGACGGGCGGCAGGACGGTGCGGTCTGCGGTCATCGACAACTCCGAAGACTGGGGATCAATCGGACGCTGCCCAAGCGTAGCCCCCGTCGGGCGGCGGAGCTGAAGGCGCCGTTCCGACGGGCCGCGCTCCCGGTGTTCACCCCGTGTTCCTTGACAACGCCCGTACGCGCGCACGAGATTGACGCGCGTAGACGCACACACCTTCCCCTCGCCCCCTCCCTGTCATGTTCCCGTCCTGTCGTCGTCCCGGAGGACCCACCATGCACCGACGCGCCCAGCCCGTCCCGTACGCCGTCGCCGCCGCGCTCGCCGCCGCGCTGCTGGCCGCCCCCGCCGCCGGGGCGGCGGACGCCGGGGCCGGCGGCGAGGGGACACGCATCCGCGACATCCAGGGCGACACCCGGATATCCCCGCTCGCCGGCGAGCGGGTGACCGACGTGCCCGGCACCGTCACCGCCGTCCGCGCCTTCGGCTCCGCCCGCGGGTTCTGGCTGCAGGACGCCCGGCCCGACGCGGACCCCGCCACCAGCGAGGGCCTCTTCGTCTTCACCGGCTCCACCACCCCCGACGTCGAGCCCGGCGACGCGGTCGAGGTCTCCGGCTCCGTCAGCGAGTACTACCCCGGCGGCAGGGGCGCCGGGCTGCAGTCCGTCACCGAGCTGACCGGCGCGAGCTGGACCGTCGTGGCCAGCGGCAACCCGCTGCCCCGCGCCTTCGTGCTCCGCGACGCCACCGTCCCCGGCCGGTTCGCCCCCGCCGCGGACGGCGGCAGCATCGAGGAGCTGCGGCTGCGCCCCGGCTCGTACGCCCTGGACCGCTACGAGTCGCTGGAGGGCATGCGGGTCGCGGTGCGCGACGCCCGGGTCGTCGGGCCCACCTCCGCGTACCACGAGCTGTGGGTGACCGCCGAGCCCGCCCGCAACCGCACCGCCCGCGGCGGCGTGCTGTACGCCGGCTACCGCGACCCCAACGGCGGCCGGCTCAAGGTCGCCTCCCTCATCCCGTTCGCCGAGCGGCCGTTCCCCGTCCTGGACGTCGGCGACCACCTCGGCGGCACCACCGCGGGCCCGCTGGACTACGACCAGTTCGGCGGCTACGAGCTGCAGGCCACCACCCTCGGCGGCGAACGGCGGACCGGCCCGGACCGCGAGTCGACCCGCCGGCAGCGCGCCGCGGAGCTGGCGGTGGCCACGTACAACGTGGAGAACCTCTCCGCCCGCGACAGCGCCGCGAAGTTCGAGCGGCTGGCCCACGGCCTCGTCGACGGCCTCGCCGCCCCCGACATCGTCGCCCTGCAGGAGGTGCAGGACGACAACGGCCCGGCCGACGACGCCGTGACCGGCGCCGACGCCACCCTGCGCAAGCTGACGGAGGCGATCGCCGCCGCCGGCGGCCCCGCGTACGAGTGGCGCCAGATCGACCCCGTGGACGACGCCGACGGCGGCCGGCCGGGCGGCAACATCCGCGTCGCCTTCCTCTACAACCCCGGGCGGGTGTCCTTCACCGACCGCCCCGGCGGCGACGCCACGACGCCCGTGCGGGTCACCGACGACGGCGGCGCCCCGGCGCTGTCCGCCTCCCCGGGCCGCATCGCCCCCGGCGACGCGGCCTGGAACGACAGCCGCAAGCCGCTCGCCGGCGAGTTCACCTTCCGCGGTCGCACGGTCTTCGTCGCCGCCGTCCACTTCAACTCCAAGGGCGGCGACCAGGGCCTCGACAGCCGCTTCCAGCCGCCCGCCCGCGGCTCGGAGGAGCAGCGGACCGCGCAGGCCGCGGCGGTCAACGAGTTCGTCCGCGACGTGCTCGCCGTGGACCGGAGGGCGGGCGTCGTCGTCGCCGGCGACATCAACGACTTCCCCTTCTCCCCCGCCGTGGCGCGGCTGACCGCCGGCCGCGCGCTGGTCGACCTGGTCGGCCGGCTGCCGCGCGGGGAGCGCTACGGGTACGTCTTCAACGGCAACTCCCAGGTGCTGGACCACATCCTGGCCAGCCCCGCGCTCGCCGTCCGCGCCGACTACGACATCGTGCACCTCAACGCCGAGTACGCCGACCAGGCCAGCGACCACGATCCCTCGGTCGTCCGGCTCAGGCCCTGACGGGCGGCGGCCCGGGGGCCGGCGGGGCCGGTGCCGGGCCGGGGGCGGGCACGTCGTCGCCGACGAGGTGGCGGGCGAGCAGCGTGGCGCCCGCCACCGCGCCCGGCATCACCACCACCGCGGCCAGCGGCACCAGGAACAGCAGCACGACCGGCACCCCGAAGCCGAGCGCCAGCATCTTGCGCCGGCGCAGCAGCGCCAGCCGCCCGCGCACGTCGATCCCCCGGCGCTGCAGGGCGAACGAGGTCAGCTCGACGGTGAGGAAGAAGCCGGCGACGGCGAAGCCGAGCGCGGGCACGACCGTCTGCCCGACGAGCGGCACGAAGCCGAGGAAGAACAGCGGCACGGTGAACACCAGCGCCCGCGAGAGCACATGGACGCTCTCCTTCAGCGACCGCCACAGGCCCGGCAGCAGCGGCTCGTCCGGGGCGGGCGGGCAGTGCCCGGCGGACTCCTCGACGCGGCCGGAGAGCGCCTCGTAGAAGGGGTCCCCGATCAGCAGCGCGACGGCCGTGAAGGTGAGCAGCGCGAAACCGATGCCGCCGAGCAGCAGCAGCGCGACGAACAGCCCGCGCAGCAGCCCCTGCCAGGGCGAGTCCCAGTCGTCGGCGAAGGGCGTGGCCCACACGGCGATGTCGCCGGCCCAGTAGGCGAGGGCGGCGAGCGCGGCGGCGTAGAGCACGAGCGCGATGAGCGCGGGCACGAGCCCGAGGGCCCACGACCGGCCGTGCCCCGCGGCCCAGCGCAGCCCCTTGCCGACGTAGCCGAACCCGGTGGTGAAGTCACGCATGCCCGCCACCTTATGGGGTGGCGGGCAGGCGTGCCGACCGGGCGGGGAGCGGCGGCCCGCGCGCTCAGCGCTCCGTGAACTCCGGCACCCAGCGGCCCGCGTCGCCCCCGTTGCCGGCGCGGGCGCCGGACAGCGGGACCACCGTGTCGCCGTCGAGGCTGACGAGCACGAGCCGGTCGGGGGACTCGCTGTCCCGGCAGCCCCCGGAGCCGCAGCCCCAGGCGAGGAGCCGCTCGTCGTCGGCCCAGGCGAGGAGCTGCCGCGCGGGCACCTTCGCGACGCGCTCGCCCGTCTTCGCGTCCAGCACCGCGGCGGCGCCCCCGCCGCCCTCACCGGCCGGCGCACCGCCGACCAGCCGGCCGTTCGGCGACAGGCCGGCCCCCGGGTCCGACACGTGCTTCTCCGGCACCGGACGGCCGGCCCGCTCGCCGGACAGGTCGTAGTACAGCCGCCCGGGCTCGTACGACCAGTGCTCCCACAGCAGTTCGCCGTCGCTGCTCCAGCTCAGGTCCTCGCGGCCGTTCGTCGGGTCGGTGGAGAAACCGGGGGCCGCGCCGGCCGGCAGCGCGGTGAAGGAGGCGTCGCCGGAGTCCGCGTCGATGACGTAGAAGCCGGTGCGGCCGGGCTTGGCGCCCGGCACCTCGTCCCCGTTCAGCGGGTACGAGGCGTCCTTGAAGCGGCGGTCGGGGTTGTGCGCGTAGGCGGTGGCCAGGAGCCGTTCGCCGTCCGGCGAGAACTCCACCGAGCCCACGCCGCCGCGGTCGAGCGGGATCCACCGCTCCACCTCGCCGCTCGCCAGGTCCAGCAGGCCGATGCGGTCGGCGGGCAGGTCCTTTTCGAGCACGGCCGCGGTGCGCATGCCGGGGGCGACGTCGAGCCAGGCCCAGTCGGTCTCCTCGTACCGCCCGGTGTCCGGGTCGTACAGGTGCCAGTTCCGGATCTCGACGGTGTCGCCGCCGGGCAGGTCCTCGGTCCTGCGGGTGTGGTAGGCGGACACGGCCACGTCCCCGGCGGCGATGAGCTGCCGCGGCGGCGACTCGCCCGGCCGGCCGGCCACGTCCCGCTGCGGGCTCGTGGCCGGCCCTCCCCCGCCGGCGCCGGGCCCGGTCAGGGGCCCGGCCACGGCCACCGTCGCGGCGGCGGCGACGGCCACCACCGCGCCGGTCAGTCCTCTCGCCCGGCGCCGGCGCCGGGTCCTGAGCACCCGCCCGGCCAGTCCGGGCTCGGGGAGCGCGTCCGTATCCGCCATGTGGTGCAGCGACCGGCGCACCAGCTCCTCGACTCTCACGGCTTTACCTCCGACAGCTGCTCTTCGCGTACGGGCTCCGGGGTGCGGGGCGGGCGGAGCGTGAGGGACGCCAGCTCCGGGGACACGGCGCGCAGCTTGTCCAGCGACCGCCGGGTGGTGCTGCGCACGGTGCCGACCGAGCAGCCGAGGAGCGCGGCGACCTCGGCCTCCGGCAGGTCCTCGTAGTAGCGCAGCACGAGCATCGTGCGCTGCCTGGTGGTCAGCCGGCGCAGCGCCCGCGCCATCACCACCCGCAGCTCCGCGTCGTGCGCGGGGTCGCCGCCGGCCGCCGCTCCCCCGGGTTCCGGAGGTTCGGCGACGACCCGCTCACGGGACAGCCGGCGCAGCCGCCAGCGGCTGATCTGCTGGCGGTACAGCACCTGGCGGACGTACGCCTCCGGTTCGTCGAGGCGGTGCCAGCGCCCCGCCGCCTTGATCAGCGCGTTCTGCAGCAGGTCCTCCGCGGCTCCGCGGTCGCCGCCGCTCAGCAGCAGCGCGGTCCTGAACAGCACGCCGGATCTGGACTCCACGAACTCGCGGAAGCCGGCCTCGCTCGCCGCGTCCATATCCCGTTGTCCTCCCTCGTCCGGATCACCCTGCCCCGGTAGACGCCTCCCGGGCACCGCCGCTATGCCTCGGAACGCCCTCGGATGCCGAAAGCCCGCCGCGCACGGAAACGCCGTGCGCGGCGGGCTCGTACGCGGTGCCGTCCCGCGTCAGTCGTTGGCGTGCAGCGCCGCGTTCAGCCCGCCCCACGAGCCGGAGCGCTGCCGGGCCTCGACCGCGCCGGTGGTGGAGTTGCGCAGGAACAGCAGGTTGCTCGCCCCGGACAGCTCGCGGGCCTTGACCACGGCGCCGTCCGGCAGCGTGACCTTGGTGCCGGCGGTGACGTACAGGCCCGCCTCCACGATGCAGTCGTCGCCGAGCGAGATGCCGACGCCCGCCTGCGCGCCCAGCAGGCAGCGCTCGCCGAGGGAGATGACGTCCTTGCCGCCGCCGGAGAGCGTGCCCATGATCGACGCGCCGCCGCCGACGTCCGAGCCGTCGCCGACGACGACGCCCGCCGAGATGCGGCCCTCGACCATGGACGTGCCGAGGGTGCCGGCGTTGAAGTTGACGAAGCCCTCGTGCATGACGGTGGTGCCGGAGGCGAGGTGCGCGCCGAGGCGGACCCGGTCGGCGTCGCCGATGCGGACGCCGGAGGGCAGCACGTAGTCCACCATCCGCGGGAACTTGTCGAGGTGGCTGACCTGGAGGTGCTGCCCCGCGGCGCGGACCGCGAGCCGCACCTCCTCGATCCGGTCGGCGGGCACGGGGCCGTGGGAGGTCCAGGCGACGTTCGCCAGCAGCCCGAAGACGCCGTCGAGGCTCTGCCCGTGCGGGCGGACGAGCCGGTGGCTGAGCAGGTGCAGCCGCAGGTACACGTCGTGGGCGTCGGCCGGCTTCTCCTGCAGCGAGGAGATCACCGTGCGCACCGCGACGACCTCCACGCCGCGCCGCGGGTCGGGGCCCAGCGCCGCCCGCGCGGGCTCCCCGAGCAGTTCGGCCGCGCGCTCGGCGGTCAGCCGCTCGGTGCCCGCGGGACCGGGCTCGTCGGCGAGCGCGGGGGCGGGGAACCAGGTGTCGAGGACGGTGCCGTCGGGGGTGACGGTGGCCAGGCCGGTGGCGGCGGCGCCGGTGCGGTGGGTGGTGGAGGTCGCAGCGTCGGTCATACCCGAACGCTAACGGGCCCCCGGCGCGGGAGGCGAACCGGTCCGCATGGCGACACGGCCCCCGCGCCCGGCGCCCCGGCCGCGAACGCCCGCCGCGCGGTCCTCAGGGCCGGACCCCCTCGCGGTCCACCAGCGCCGTGCGGAGGACGGCCGTGGCCGTCACGACGTCCCCCTTCTCGGCCTTCGGGCCTTCGCGCCCGCCCGTGTCTTCGGTGGCGACGGCCCGGGTGCCCAGGTAGGCGTACGTGTCGGGGTCGATCAGCAGCTCGTCGCGGACGCCGGAGTAGCCGCTGTGCGCGTCGTCGAGGTAGATCGCGAGCGCCTGCCGGTCCGCCGGGTCCCTGACGGTGGTGTCCGCCACGCGCAGGCCCGGGATCGTGGCCATCGCCCCGTAGACGCGCGACTGCCCCACGGGGTGCATCGGCGCCGACGCCAGCAGCATGCGCAGCGAGCTGAAGTTCCAGTCGGCCAGCTCCTCGTCGCTGCGCCCCGCGCCGGGCGTGGGCGTGTCGGGGCGGTCGCCGCTCTCGGGGTAGAACCAGCGGGCCTGCTGCAGCACCGCGTCGGTGTCCTCGGGCAGCGCGGCGAGGTACTCGAAGCGCTCCCGCGGCGAGTGGTCGTCGCCCTCGTTCCAGTCCTCGAACTCGGGATCGGCGTACTTGTACCACTGCTCCCGCATGTCGCCCACCGGCTCGTCAGTCTCGTCGGTCCCGTCAGCGGTGTCGGCGTGCTGCTCGACCGTCTGCACATACACCCAGTCCCCCGACTCCGGCCGCGGCGGCGGGTCCTCGGCGACCTCGGCGGCGGCCTGCCGCAGCAGCTCCGGCGCACTCTGTGACACCGGGGCCGCCGGCGCCACCGGCGCCACCTGCTTCTCGCCCGCCGCGGCGCCCCCGTCGCCGGACGGGTCCGGGTCGCCGCCCAGCGTCGTCGACAGCACCGCCACCGCCGCGACGCCCGCGGTCACCGCGCCCGCCGCCAACCGCCAGTCGCGCAGCACGGGCAGCCGCCGGCGCCTGCGGCGCGCCGCATCGAGCAGCCGGCGGCGGCCCGGGGCCAGCCGGGCGCGGTCGGGGGCCGGCACGTCCTCGCGCCAGTCGCGCAACTTCGACATCTCATCCATTGGTTGCCGCCTCGGGTGCGTCGTACGGGGAGCGAGGGTTGGGCCCGAGGGCCGCACGCACCTTGCGCCGGGCCCGGCTGAGCCGGGAGCGCACGGTGCCGACGGGGATGTCGAGTGCCTCGGCCACCTCCGCGTAGGTGAGGTCGGCCCACGCCACGAGCAGCAGCACGTGCCGGTCGGCCGACGGCAGCTTGGCGAGCGCGCCCGCGAGCGGGGCGTGGGCGGCCTGCGCGGCGAGCCGGTCGTCGGCCTCGTCCACCCAGGAGTGGGCCACCGGGTCGACGCCGGTACGGGCCAGGGCGCGCAGCGACCGCACCTCGGACCGGCGGTGCCGGCCGATGAGGTTGGCGGCGATGCCGTAGAGCCACGGCCGGGCGCTGGCGCGGCCGGTGTCGAAGCGCGCCCGGGCGCGGAAGGCGGCCAGGAAGGTGTCGGCGGTGATGTCGTCCGCCGCTCCGGTGCCGAGCCGGCGGGCCGCGTAGCGGTGGATGGCGGGGGCGTGCCGATCGTAGAGTTCCGCGAACGCCTCCGGCCGGTCCAGCGACTCCTCGATCACGGCGGCGTCTCCGTCGACAAGCGGCGAGATGACGTGCGGGGGGTCCACGAATCTCTCCGGGATGTCGTGCGGCGGGTCGGTCACTGGGGGGTCCCCGTTCGAAGAGGTGGCGGCGGTTCCCTGTCACCCCTTGTTGCCCGATGACCGTGAACGCGTTCACGGTGGATTCTCCGGGCCGTGCCCGGGCCGGCACCCGGCCGGTCCGCGGGAACGCGGAAGGCCCGCCCCGGGGACCGGGGCGGGCCTTGCCGGTGCGACCTCAGACGTTGAAGCCCAGGGCGCGCAGCTGCTCGCGGCCCTCGTCGGTGATCTTGTCCGGGCCCCACGGGGGCATCCAGACCCAGTTGATCCGCAGGTCGTTGACGATGCCGTCGGTCGCGGCCTTCGCCTGGTCCTCGATCACGTCGGTCAGCGGACAGGCCGCCGAGGTCAGCGTCATGTCCAGGGTGGCGATGTTGCCCTCGTCGACGTGGATGCCGTAGACGAGGCCGAGGTTGACGACGTCGATGCCCAGTTCGGGGTCGACCACGTCGTACAGCGCCTCGCGGATCTCCTCCTCCTCGGCGGGCTTCGTCGTCACGTCGGTGTCCGTCATGCTGCGGCCTCCTTGAGCGCCTGGGCGGTGGCGTCTTTCCACGCCATCCAGGACAGCAGGGCGCACTTCACGCGCGCCGGGTACTTCGAGACGCCGGCGAACGCGACCGCGTCCTCCAGCACCTCCTCCATGGCAGCCAGGTCTTCGTCCCGCTCGATCCTCCCACGCGACTGCATCAGCTCCAGGAACTGCTCCTGGATCCGCTGCGCCTCGGGCAGCTCCTTGCCGACCAGCAGCTCGTTGAGCACGGAGGCGCTGGCCTGGCTGATGGAGCAGCCCTGGCCCTCGTAGGAGACGTCCTCGACGGTCTGCCCGGCGAGCTTCACGCGCAGCGTGATCTCGTCGCCGCAGGTCGGGTTGACGTGGTGCACCTCGGCGTCGCCGGCCCGCAAGCCCCGGCCGTGCGGGTGCTTGTAGTGGTCCAGGATGACGTCCTGGTACATCGAATCGAGCTTCACGCTGTTCCCACGCCCTTCAGCCGAAGAAGTTCCGGACGTACTCCAGGCCGTCGACCAGTGCGTCGACCTCGCCCGGGGTGGAGTACAGATAGAACGACGCCCGCGTGGTCGCAGGAATTCCGTACCGCAGGCAGACCGGCCGCGCGCAGTGGTGGCCGACCCGGACCGCGATGCCCTGCTCGTCGAGCACCTGGCCGACGTCGTGCGGGTGGATGTCGCCGAGTGTGAACGAGATCGCGGCGCCGCGCTCCTCGGCCGTCGTCGGGCCGATGATCTTCAGGTCGGGCACCTCCTGCAGCCGCCCGAGCGCGTAGCCGGTGATGGCGTGCTCGTGCGCCTCGATCTGCGCCATGCCGATGCCGGCGAGGTAGTCCACCGCCGCGCCGAGGCCGACGGCCTGGGCGATCGGCGGCGTGCCGGCCTCGAACTTGTGCGGCGCCGGGGCGTACGTCGAGGAGTGCATCGAGACGGTCTCGATCATCTCCCCGCCGCCGAGGAACGGCGGGAGGTCGTCCAGCAGCCCCTTGCGGCCCCAGAGCACCCCGATGCCGGTCGGGCCGGCCATCTTGTGCCCGGTGAAGGCGACGAAGTCGGCCTGCAGCGCCTGCACGTCCAGCGGCATGTGCGGGGCGGCCTGGGAGGCGTCCACGACGACCAGCGCGCCGACCTCCTGGGCGCGGCGGACGATGGCCTCGACGGGGTTGTGCGTGCCGAGGATGTTGGAGACCAGCACGAAGGACACGACCTTGGTCTTCTCCGTGATGACCTCGTCGAGGTCGCTCAGGTCGAGGCGGCCGTCGTCGGTGAGGCCGAACCACTTCAGCTTCGCGCCGGTGCGCTGCGCGAGCAGCTGCCACGGGACGATGTTGGAGTGGTGCTCCATCTCCGTGATGACGATCTCGGTGTCGCGGTCCACGCGGTACGGCTCGTCGGCGAAGCCGAGCATGTTGGCCACGAGGTTCAGCGACTCGGAGGCGTTCTTGGTGAAGACGACCTCGTCCCGGCTGGGCGCGTTGACGAAGGCGGCCACCTTGTCGCGGGCGCCCTCGTACAGCGCCGTGGCCTCCTCGGCGAGGACGTGAACGCCGCGGTGCACGTTGGCGTTGTGCCGCTCGTAGTACGCGTTCAGCGCGTCGAGCACCTGGCGCGGCTTCTGCGAGGTCGCCGCGTTGTCCAGGTACACGACCTTCTGCCCGTCGTGGACGGTGCGGTCCAGGATCGGGAAGTCCTTGCGGATCGCCTCGGTGTCGAGGAGGCCCGGCAGCTGGTTCACGCCGATGCGCCGCCCTTCACGTAGGCCGCGTAGCCCTCTTCCTCCAGCTTGTCCGCCAGCTCCGGGCCGCCGGACTCGGCGATCCGGCCCTCCGCGAAGACATGCACGTGGTCGGGCTTGATGTAACGCAGGATGCGGGTGTAGTGGGTGATCAGCAGGGTGCCGACCTCGCCGGACTCGCGGATCCGGTTGACACCCTCGGAGACGATGCGCAGCGCGTCGACGTCCAGGCCGGAGTCGGTCTCGTCGAGGATCGCGATCTTCGGCTTGAGCAGCTCCAGCTGCAGGATCTCGTGGCGCTTCTTCTCACCGCCGGAGAAGCCCTCGTTGACGTTGCGCTCGGCGAAGGCGGGGTCGATGTTCAGCCGCTCCATCGCCTCCTTGACCTCCTTGACCCACGTGCGGAGCTTGGGGGCCTCGCCGCGGATCGCGGTGGCGGAGGTGCGCAGGAAGTTGGAGACGGTGACGCCGGGGACCTCGACCGGGTACTGCATGGCGAGGAACAGGCCGGCGCGGGCGCGCTCGTCCACGCTCATCTCCAGCACGTCCTCGCCGTCGATGGTGACGGTCCCGGAGGTGATCTGGTATTTGGGGTGGCCGGCGACGGAGTACGCCAGGGTGGACTTGCCGGAGCCGTTGGGGCCCATGATGGCGTGGGTCTCGCCCTGCTTCACGGTCAGGTCGACGCCCTTGAGGATCTCCTTCGTGGACGTGTCGCCGTCCACCTCGACGGAGACATGCAGGTCGCGGATTTCAAGCGTTGCCATGGTGCCTTCAGGACTCCTGGGTGACGGAGACGAGCACTGTTGCGTCAGGGCCGTCTCCTTCGATCTTGACGGGATACACGGGGACGGGGCGCGTCGCGGGCAGCCCGGAGGGCTTGCCGGTACGCAGGTCGAAGGTGGAGCCGTGCAGCCAGCACTCGATCTGGCAGTCCTCCACCTCGCCTTCGGAGAGCGAGACGTTCGCGTGCGAGCAGATGTCGTAGATCGCGAACACCTCCTCGCCGGTCAGCACGACCGACACCGGCGTGCCGTCGATTTCCACCCGCTTGGGGAGGTCCTCCTCCAGCTCGCTCAGCGCGCAGGCGCGAACGTACGTCGCGTTGGTCGTGTCGGTCATGCCACGGACGCCTCCAACTCGGCCTCGATCTTCTCGATCAGCCGCTCCTCGACGTCCTTGATGCCGATCTGCTGCACCAGCTCGGCGAAGAAGCCGCGGACGACCAGCCGGCGGGCCTCGTCGGCGGGGATGCCGCGGGCCATCAGGTAGAACAGCTGCTCGTCCTCGAAGCGGCCGGTGGCGGAGGCGTGGCCGGCGCCGATGATCTCGCCGGTCTCGATCTCCAGGTTGGGCACGGAGTCGACGCGGGCGCCGTCGGTGAGCACCAGGTTGCGGTTCAGCTCGTACGTGTCGGTGCCCTCGGCCCGCTTGCGGATCAGCACGTCGCCGATCCACACGGCGTGCGCGTCGTCGCCCTGCAGCGCCCCCTTGTACGCCACGTTGCTGCGGCAGTGGGGGGCGTCGTGGTCGACGAACAGCCGGTGCTCCTGGTGCTGGCCAGCGTCGGTGAAGTACAGCCCGTACAGCTCGGCCTCGGCGCCCGGCCCGGCGTAGTGCGCCCGGGGGTGCAGCCGGACCAGGTCGCCGCCGAAGGTGACGACGACGGACTTGAAGCTCGCGTCCCGGCCGATGAGCGCGGACTGCTGCGCGACGTGCACGGCCCCGTCGGCCCAGTCCTGCACGGAGACGACGGTGAGCTTGGCGCCGTCGCCCAGCACGTACTCGGTGTTCTCGGCGAGGACCGCGTCGCCGGTGTGGTCGATGACGACGACGGCCTCCGCGAAGGCGCCCAGCTCGATGAGCTGGTGCCCGTACGACACGCCGCCCTCGCCGTGCACCGAGACCCGGATGGGCTCGGCGAGCTGCGTGTCCTTCGGCACGGTCACGACCGTGGCCTTCTCGAACGCGGAGTACGCCTGGGCGGCGATCCGGTCCACCGGGGTGCCGGCCCGGCCGAGCCGCGCGTCGTCACGGCCGACGGTCTCGACGGTGACGCCGTCGGGCGCGGCGATGGCCACCTTGGGCTCGCCGGTCGCGGCGGCGCTGCCGTCGTGCAGGCCGCGGATCCGCTCCAGCGGGGTGAAGCGCCACTCCTCCTCCCGGCCGTGCGGGACCGGGAAGTCGGCCACGTCGAAGGACGGCGGTGCGCTCATCCTGGTCGCGACGGTGGACTCCGCGGCCACCGCGATGGTTCCGGCGGCGGTGGAGCCGGCCGGGATCTTCTGGGCGTCGGCCATGGCTGTTCTCGTACTCGCTTTCTCGGAGGTCGTCTCGAAGGCTGTTCCGGCGTACGGCGGGCGGCTAGCCCACCGCGCCTTCCATCTGCAGCTCGATCAGCCGGTTGAGCTCCAGCGCGTACTCCATCGGCAGCTCCTTGGCGATCGGCTCGACGAAGCCGCGGACGATCATCGCCATCGCCTCGTCCTCGGACAGGCCGCGCTGCATCAGGTAGAACAGCTGGTCGTCGCTGACCTTGGAGACGGTCGCCTCGTGGCCCATCGTCACGTCGTCCTCGCGGACGTCGACGTACGGGTAGGTGTCCGAGCGGGAGACCGTGTCGACCAGGAGGGCGTCGCAGAGCACGTTGGACTTGGAGTTCTCCGCGCCCTCGCCGATCTCGATCAGGCCGCGGTACGAGGTGCGCCCGCCGCCGCGCGCCACCGACTTGGAGACGATGTTGGACGAGGTGTGGGGCGCCATGTGCACCATCTTGGCGCCGGCGTCCTGGTGCTGGCCCTCGCCGGCGAAGGCCACGGACAGGGTCTCGCCCTTGGCGTGCTCGCCCATCAGGTAGATCGCCGGGTACTTCATGGTGACCTTGGAGCCGATGTTGCCGTCGACCCACTCCATGGTCGCGCCCTCGTAGGCCACCGCGCGCTTGGTGACCAGGTTGTACACGTTGTTCGACCAGTTCTGGATCGTGGTGTAGCGGCAGCGGGCGTTCTTCTTCACGATGATCTCGACGACCGCGGAGTGCAGCGAGTCCGACTGGTAGATCGGCGCGGTGCAGCCCTCGACGTAGTGCACGTACGCGCCCTCGTCGACGATGATCAGCGTCCGCTCGAACTGCCCCATGTTCTCGGTGTTGATCCGGAAGTACGCCTGCAGCGGGATCTCGACGTGCACGCCCTTCGGGACGTAGATGAACGAGCCGCCGGACCACACCGCGGTGTTGAGGGAGGCGAACTTGTTGTCACCGGGCGGGATGACCGTGCCGAAGTACTCCTTGAACAGCTCCGGGTGCTCCCTGAGCGCGGTGTCCGTGTCCAGGAACAGCACGCCCTGGCTCTCCAGGTCGTCGCGGATCTGGTGGTAGACGACCTCGGACTCGTACTGCGCGGCGACGCCGGCGACCAGGCGCTGCTTCTCCGCCTCGGGGATGCCGAGCTTGTCGTAGGTGTTCTTGATGTCCTCCGGCAGGTCCTCCCAGGACTGGGCCTGCTTCTCGGTGGACCGGACGAAGTACTTGATGTTCTCGAAGTCGATGCCGGAGAGATCGGAGCCCCACGTGGGCATGGGCTTCTTGCCGAAGAGCCGCAGGCCCTTGAGCCGGGTCTTCAGCATCCAGTCGGGCTCGGACTTCTTGTTGGAGATGTCCCGGACGACGTCCTCGGACAGGCCGCGCTTCGCGGCGGCGCCGGCCGCGTCGGAGTCGGCCCAGCCGTACTCGTAGCGTCCCAGTCCTTCGAGCTCGGGATGCTCCGAGGCGGCGGTCTCGATAGGCGCAGTCATGCGGGGTTCCTCCCGGATGTCGGTGGCTGCCTGCGAGCGTGGTGCTCGCGGTTTTCGGGGACGAACGTCGTACACACGCCGTCGCCGTGGGCGATGGTGGCCAGACGCTGCACATGGGTGCCGAGCAAGCGGGAGAAGACCTCGGTCTCCGCCTCGCAGAGCTGCGGGTATTGCTCGGCGGTGTGCGCCACCGGGCAGTGGTGCTGGCAGAGCTGCTCGCCGGGGGCACCGGGAGCGCTGCGCGCGGTGGCAGCGTACCCGTCCTCGGAGAGCAGCCGGGCGAGAGCCTCGACCCGGCCCTCGGGGGGCACGCCGGCCAGCTCCGCGGCGTACCGCTCGGCCTGCTCGGCGACCCGGTCGCGGGCGAACGCGGCGACGGCCGCCGCGCCCCGCACGCCGCCGCCCGCGTTCTGCGCGATCCAGCGCAGGGCGTCGGCGGCGAGCTGGTCGTACGCCTGGTCGAAGGCGTCCCGGCCGCAGTCGGTCAGGGCGAAGACCTTGGCCGGGCGCCCGCGGCCGCGGGCGCCGTAGACCCGCTGGTCGCGGGGCTCCACGATGCCCTCGGCGACGAGCGCGTCGAGGTGCCGCCGGACGGCGGCGGGGGTGAGTTCGAGCCGGTGGGCCAGGTCGGCCGCGGTCGACGGGCCGTGGTCGAGGATGGAGCGGGCCACGCGGTTGCGCGTCCCGTGCTCGGGCACGGCAGCGCCGGCGGCCGGCCCGGCCGCCTGCTCCTTCGCCGTGCTCCCACCCGGGTCCACGTTTTTCACAACGCCATTGTTGCTTAATTCGCCGGGGCGGGACAAGCCGGTTCCGGATCACCGTGCGGTGGAATGCGTCACTTAGGGTCACCTAAGTGACGCCCGGGATCCGGCGGTCCCCCCGGCGGGCAGCGCCCCGGGGCGGCGTCGGCCGGGCCCGCGGGCTCTCTAGACTCGCAGTCATGCACCAGCCCTCCACCGACGCGGCCGTCCAGGTGACCGGCCTCGTCAAGCGGTACGGCGAGAAGACCGCCGTCGCCGGGCTCGACCTCACCGCCGCCCGCGGCGAGGTCACCGCCGTCCTCGGCCCCAACGGCGCGGGCAAGACGACCACCGTCGAGGTATGCGAGGGCTACCGCCGGCCGGACGCCGGCACCGTACGCGTCCTCGGCCGCGACCCCCGCGCCGACGCCGCCGAGCTGCGGCCCCGGGTCGGCGTGATGCTCCAGTCCGGCGGCGTCTACCCCACCGCGCGGGCCGGGGAGATGCTGCGCCACATCGCGCGGCTGCACGCCCGCCCCCTCGACGTCGTGGCGCTGGTCGAGCGGCTGGGCCTCGGCTCCTGCGGCCGCACCCCCTACCGCCGGCTCTCCGGCGGGCAGCAGCAGCGGCTCGCGCTCGCCATGGCCGTCGTCGGCCGCCCCGAGCTGGTCTTCCTCGACGAGCCGACCGCCGGCCTCGACCCGCAGGCCCGCCACGCCACCTGGGAGCTGATCCGCGAGCTGCGCGCCGACGGGGTGTCCGTGGTGCTCACCACCCACCACATGGACGAGGCGGAGCAGCTCTCCGACCGGGTCGTGATCATCGACGGCGGCCGGCCGGTGGTCGACGGCACCCCGGAGGAGCTGTGCCGCGGTGGCGCGGAGAACACCATGCGCTTCACCGGCCGGCCGGGGCTCGACCTGGGCTCGCTGCTGAAGGCGCTGCCGCCGGAGACCGCGGCGCTGGAGCTGTCCCCGGGCTCGTACCGGATAAGCGGCGAGATCAACCCGGAGCTGCTGGCCACGGTCACCACCTGGTGCGCGCAGAACGGGGTGCTGCCGGATCAGATGACGGTGGAGCGGCGCACGCTGGAGGACGTCTTCTTGGAGCTGACGGGAAGGGAACTGCGCTCGTGAACGCAACCACCCGGGGGTGCGGGGGTCGCCCCCCGGAGGACCGCAGCTTGGAGCTGACGGGAAGGGAACTGCGCGGATGAGCGCTCGGCAGGCGGGGACGGGCGTCTTCGCCCCGCGCCCCGGGGCGGCGCCGCTGCCCCGCATGATCGCAGCGCAGGCCGGGCTGGAGACCCGGCTGCTCCTGCGCAACGGCGAGCAGCTGCTCCTCACCATGATCATCCCCGCGGTGCTGCTGCTGCTCTTCAGCACCGTGGACGTCGTCGACACCGGTCCCGGCGAGGCCGTCGACTTCCTCGCCCCCGGCGCCGTCGCGCTCGCCGTCATGGCCACCGCCTTCACCGGCCAGGCCATCGGCACCGGCTTCGACCGCCGCTACGGCGTGCTGAAGCGGCTCGGCGCCTCGCCGCTGCCCCGGGCGGGGCTGATGGCGGCGAAGGCGGTCGCGGTGCTCGCCACGATCGCGCTGCAGCTCGTGCTGCTGACCGCGATCGCGCTGGCGCTCGGCTGGTCGCCGCGCGGCGGGGCGGCCGGCGCGCTGGCCGTGGTGCTGCTCGTGGCGCTGGGCGCGGCGGCGTTCTCGGGGCTCGGGCTGCTGATGGCGGGCACGCTCCGGGCGGAGGCGACGCTCGCGGCGGCGAACCTCGTCTTCGTGCTGCTGCTGGTGGCCGGGGGCGTGCTGGTGCCGTTGGAGAAGTTCCCCGACGGCGCGCGGGCGGTCCTCGAAGTGCTGCCGGTCGCGGCGCTGTCCGACGGGCTGCGGGACGTCCTCCGGGACGGCGGCGGCGTGCCGTGGGGCGACCTGGGCCTGCTGGCCGGCTGGGCGGTGCTGGGGCTGGGGCTGGCCGCGCGGTTCTTCCGCTGGGAGTGATCCGCCGGGCGGGGCGGCCGCGGGGCAGCGCGTACGGACGTACGGGAACGTCCGCCGCACCCCTCGTGAAACCACGCACAAGGGGCGTCATACGATAGGCGCCGTGCAGAGCCCCCTCGCCCTCATCGCCGAGCGCTGGACCCCGACGCAAGCGACGGTCCGGCGCGCGACGTTCTCCGCGCTGCTGATGAGCATCGTCATCGTGGTCACCGGGGGCGCCGTCCGGCTGACGGGCTCCGGGCTCGGCTGCGACACGTGGCCCAAGTGCTCCGACGACAGCCTGCTGGCCACGTCCGAGATGGGCATGCACGGCGCCATCGAGTTCGGCAACCGGCTGCTGACGTACGTGCTGTGCGCCGCCGTCGGCTGGGCCATCGTCGCGGCCCGCGCCACCAAGCCGTGGCGCCGCGAGCTGACCCGGCTGGGCTGGGTGCAGTTCTGGGTGGTCATGGGCAACGCCGTCCTCGGCGGCGCCGCGGTGCTCACCGAGCTGAACCCGTACACCGTGGCCGCCCACTTCCTGCTGGCCACCGGGCTGATCACCATCACGTACCTCACCTGGCACCGCGCCCGCGAGGGCGACGGCGGGCCCGACATGCTCGTCGGGGTGGTGGTGCGCCGGCTGACCCGGGCGCTGGTGGCGGTGTCCGTCGTGCTGCTGGCCGCCGGGACCGTCGTGACCGGCACGGGGCCGCACGCGGGCGACTCCAGCGAGGTGCCCCGGATGGGGTGGATCAGCTGGGAGCACGCGGCGAAGGTGCACTCCGTCACGGCCTGGGCGGTGATCGCCCTGACGATCGCGATCTGGGTGACGCTGAAGCTCGTGGACGGCCCGCCGGGGCCGCTGTCCCGCACCCGCGACCTGTTCCTGGTGCTGATGTCGCAGGCGGTCGTCGGCTACGCGCAGTACCTGACGGACGTGCCAGAGGCGCTGGTCATGATCCACCTGTTCGGCTCGACGCTGGTGTGGATCGCGGTGCTGCGGGTGGCCGTCTCGCTGCGGCACCGGCCGGAGACGCCGCCCGCGGAGGTCCCGCCCCCGGCGGTGCGCGCGGAGGCGCGGCCGGTGGGCTCGGCGGCCCCGTAGCGCCGGCCGCCCACGGCGGGACGGGGAACACCCACCGGCGGGCGGACGCACCCACCCCGCGGCCCACCGGATGACGGTCAGGAGCCCTTCTGCCCGCCGCTCTCGTCGCCGCCCGCCGCGGCCGGGCCGCCCCCGGCACCGCCCGGGCCGGCCTCCCCGGCCGGCTTGTCCGTGGACGGTTCGTCCGGCCCGGCCTCCGCGCCGGAGGCCGCCGCCGCACCCGCCGCGCCCGGCGCAGCCGGGTTCGCGGAGCCGCCCAGCTGGATTCCGGCCATCCGCTTCCACTCGTACGGCCCCGTCCGCACCCGCGCCGCCAGCTCGCCGTCGAAGCTCTCCTGCAGCGCGACCCCCGCGGCCTCCGCCGCCGCCGTCGCGCTCGCCGTGCTCGGCGCCACCAGGTCGCCCCACACCCCGTCCGCCCCGACCAGCACCAGCCGCGCGCCCGGCTCCCCGAGGTACGCCACCTGCCCCCGCGCGCCGCCGTGGCGGCCGGCGAAGGACTCGATCTGCCGGGTGAGCTTGCGGGTCCTGCGGTCGTCATCGCTCATGGAGCAGATGCTACCCGCCGGTAATCAGCGCAGGAAGGGATCCACGGCCACCGCGATGAACAGCAGCGACACATAGGTGATGGACCAGTGGAAGAGCCGCATCTCCTTGAGCTTCGCGCCCACGATCCCGCGCCCGGCCCGCCGCAGCAGCCCGTGCGCCTCGCGCAGCCACACCGCGCCGAGCACCGCGGCCACCACCGGGTAGAACCAGCCGGTGTAGCCCAGCGGCCACAGCAGCAGCGAGACGCCGACCATCACCCAGCTGTACGCGACGATCTGCCGCGCGACAACCTTGTTCGACGCCACCACCGGCAGCATCGGCACTTTGACGCGCGCGTAGTCGTCCCTGACCTTCATCGACAGCGGCCAGTAGTGCGGCGGCGTCCAGAAGAACATCACCAGGAAGAGGATCAGCGAGGCCCAGGAGACGGAGTTCGTCACCGCGGACCAGCCGATGGCGACCGGCATGCAGCCGGCGATGCCGCCCCAGACGATGTTCTGCGAGGTACGCCGCTTCAGCAGCATCGTGTAGACGAGGACGTAGAAGAGGTTCGCGCCGAGGGCGAGCGCCGCGGACAGCGGGTTGACGAGTGTGGCGAACCACACCGTGGACACCACCGTCAGCGTCAGGCCGAAGGCCAGCCCTTCGGCCGGCCGGACCATCCCGGTCACCAGCGGCCGCTGCTCCGTGCGGTGCATCAGCGCGTCGATGTCCCGGTCCAGGTACATGTTGAGCGCGTTGGCCCCGCCGGCGGACAGGTAGCCGCCGACGCAGGTGACGAGCACCAGCCACAGGTCGGGCACGCCCTCGGCGGCCAGGAACATCACCGGAACGGTGGTGATCAGCAGCAGTTCGATGATGCGCGGCTTGGTCAGCGCCACGAACGCCTTGACCCGGGCACCGGCCGGCCGGTGCGCGGTGTCCTGCCCGAGCGCACCCGCTGGTCGGGATTCGACGGCCGTCACGGACACCTCTGCTCGCGGTCAAGGGACTTCTGTACGTCGTCACTGTAGACGCTGCGTATCGGCCCCCGGCGCGGGGGGTGCCCCGTGTTGGGGGTCCGGGTTCCGCCCGCGGGCGGGCGGAACGGGAGGCGATCCGGCGGCCGTGTCCGGCGGGCGCGACCGGCCCGGCACCGGCAGTCTGGTATGAGCGGGATAGGCTCGAAGGGCCCGGTGCTTTCCGGTCGCCGGAGTTCCCGACCGTGGAGAGAGGAGCCCTGAACAAGGGTGAGCACGCAGCCGACCACCGATCTCGAGTGGAACGAACTGGACGACCGCGCGGTGGACACCGTCCGCGTTCTGGCCATGGACGCCGTACAGAAGGTCGGCAACGGCCACCCCGGCACGGCGATGAGCCTGGCCCCCGCCGCCTACACCCTCTTCCAGAAGGTGATGCGGCACGACCCCGCCGACCCGCAGTGGGCGGGCCGGGACCGCTTCGTACTCTCCGCGGGCCACTCCAGCCTGACCCTCTACATCCAGCTCTACCTCGGCGGGTTCGGCCTGGAGCTGGCCGACCTGGAGGCCTTCCGCACCTGGGGCTCCAGGACCCCCGGCCACCCCGAGTACGGCCACACCCCCGGCGTCGAGACGACGACGGGACCGCTCGGCCAGGGCCTGGCGAACGCCGTCGGCATGGCGATGTCCGCGCGCTACGAGCGCGGCCTGTTCGACCCGGACGCGCCCGCCGGCACCTCTCCGTTCGACCACCACATCTGGGTGATCGCGGGCGACGGCTGCCTCCAGGAGGGCATCTCGCACGAGGCGTCCTCGCTGGCCGGCCACCAGAAGCTGGGCAACCTCATACTGCTCTGGGACGACAACCACATCTCCATCGAGGGCGACACCGCCGCCGCCGTCTCCGAGGACACGATCGCGCGCTACGAGGCGTACGGCTGGCACGTCCAGCGGGTCGAGCAGAAGCCGAACGGCGACCTGGACCCCGAGGCGCTGCACCGGGCCTTCGAGGAGGCCCGGGCGGTCACCGACCGGCCGTCGTTCATCGCGGCCCGCTCGATCATCGCCTGGCCGGCCCCGAACGCACAGAACACCGAGGCCGCGCACGGCTCGGCGCTGGGCGCCGAGGAGGTCGCCGCGACCAAGCGGGTCCTCGGCTTCGACCCCGAGCGGCACTTCGAGGTCGACGCCGACGTGCTCACCCACACCCGCGCGCTCGGCGAGCGCGGCGCGGAGATGCACGCCGCGTGGGACAAGCAGTTCGCCGTCTGGCGGCAGACCAACCCGGGGCGCGCCGCCGAGTTCGACCGGATCCGCGCCGGCGAGCTGCCCGCGGGCTGGGCGGACGAGCTGCCGTCCTTCCCGGCCGGCAAGGCCGTCGCCACCCGCAAGGCGTCGGGCGAGGTACTGAAGGCGCTCGGCCCGGTGGTGCCCGAGCTGTGGGGCGGCTCCGCCGACCTGGCCGGGTCCAACAACACCACCATCCCCGGCTCGGCCTCCTTCCTGCCCGCCGACAACCCGCTGGCGGGCGCCGACCCGTACGGCCGGACCGTGCACAACGGGATCCGCGAGCACGCGATGGCCGCCGTCATGAACGGCGTCACGCTGCACGGCAACACGCGCGTGTACGGCGGCACGTTCCTGGTCTTCTCCGACTACATGCGCAACGCGGTGCGGCTCTCGGCGCTGATGCACCTGCCGGTGACGTACGTGTGGACGCACGACTCCATCGGCCTCGGCGAGGACGGTCCGACCCACCAGCCGGTCGAGCACCTGTCGAGCCTGCGCGCGATCCCCGGGCTGAACGTGGTCCGCCCGGCGGACGCCAACGAGACCGTGATCGCCTGGCGCGAGATCCTGCGCCGGTACACCAAGGAGTTCGGCGTCGGCGCCCCGCACGGCCTGGCGCTGACCCGGCAGGGGGTGCCGACGTTCGAGACGAACGGTGCCGTCGAGAACGCGGGCCGCGGCGGCTACGTGATGTTCGAGGCCGAGGGCCCCGGCGGCGAGCGGGCCGAGCCGCAGGTGATCCTCATCGGCACCGGCTCGGAGGTGCAGCTCGCGGTCGGCGCCCGGGAGCAGTTGCAGGCGGAGGGCGTGCCGACGCGGGTGGTCTCGATGCCGTCCGTGGAGTGGTTCGACGAGCAGCCGCAGGAGTACCGCGACGCGGTGCTGCCGCCCGCGGTCAGGGCCCGGGTGGCGGTCGAGGCGGGCGTCGGGATGTCCTGGCACCGCTTCACCGGGGACGCCGGACGCGTCGTCTCCCTGGAGCACTTCGGCGCCTCCGCCGACTACCAGGTCCTGTTCCGTGAGTACGGGCTGACGGCCGACGCCGTTGCCGCCGCGGCCCGGGAATCCCTGCGGGCCTGAAGTCGCTGACGCATACAGACGAAACGATGTCAGGAGATGCAATACCGATGACCGACGCACTCGAGCGCCTCTCCGGTGAAGGCGTCGCGATCTGGCTCGACGACCTGTCCCGCAAGCGCATCACGTCCGGCAATCTCGCCGAACTGGTCGACGAGAGCCACGTCGTGGGCGTGACCACCAACCCCACGATCTTCCAGAAGGCCATCTCGGCGGGCGACGGCTACGACGGCCAGCTCACGGACCTGGCCGCCCGACGCGTCACCGTCGAGGAGGCCGTGCGCATGATCACGACGGCCGACGTGCGCGACGCGGCCGACGTGCTCCGCCCGGTGTACGACGCCACCGAGGGCCAGGACGGCCGGGTCTCCATCGAGGTCGACCCGCGCCTGGCCCACAACACCGCCGCCACCATCGCCGAGGCCAAGCAGCTGGCCTGGCTGGTGGACCGGCCCAACCTGTTCGTGAAGATCCCCGCCACCCGGGCGGGGCTGCCCGCCATCACCGAGGTGATCGGCAAGGGCATCAGCGTCAACGTCACGCTGATCTTCTCCCTGGAGCGCTACCGCGAGGTGATGGACGCCTTCCTCGCCGGCCTGGAGCAGGCGAAGGCCGCCGGCCTGGACCTGGCGGAGATCCGCTCGGTCGCCTCGTTCTTCGTCTCCCGGGTGGACGCCGAGATCGACAAGCGGCTCGACGCCCTGGGCACCCCCGAGGCGAAGGAGGCGCGCGGCAAGGCGGCCGTCGCCAACGCCCGGCTGGCGTACGAGGCGTTCGAGGAGGTCTTCTCCTCGGACCGCTGGACCGCGCTGGAGAAGGCCGGTGCCCACAAGCAGCGCCCCCTGTGGGCGTCGACGGGCGTGAAGGACAAGGCGTACAAGGACACGCTCTACGTGGACGAGCTGGTCGCGCCGGGCACGGTGAACACCATGCCGGAGCCGACCCTGCACGCCGTCGCCGACCACGGCGCGATCCGCGGGCCCGCCATGGGGAAGGAGCAGCGCGGCACGTACGACGAGGCGCGCGCCGACATCGACGCCCTGGAGAAGCTGGGCGTCTCGTACGACGAGGTGGTCGCCCTGCTGGAGGACGAGGGCGTGGAGAAGTTCGCCAAGTCCTGGAACGACCTGCTCGACTCCACCCGGACAGAGCTTGAGCGCCGCGCACCGAAGGGGGCGTAGTCGACGGTGACCGGCTCTGGCACCAACCCGCTGCGTGACCCGCAGGACCGGCGGCTGCCGCGGATCGCGGGCCCCTCGGGCCTGGTCATCTTCGGCGTCACCGGCGACCTGTCGCGCAAGAAGCTGATGCCCGCCGTGTACGACCTGGCGCACCGGGGGCTGCTGCCGCCCGGCTTCTCCCTCGTCGGCTTCGCCCGCCGCGACTGGGAGAACGAGGACTTCGCGCAGGTCGTACACGACTCGGTGAAGGAGCACGCCCGCACGCCCTTCCGCGAGGAGGTGTGGCAGCAGCTCTCCGAGGGCTTCCGGTTCGTCCAGGGCGACTTCGACGACGACGACGCGTTCGAGCGGCTGCGCACCACCGTCGAGGACCTGGACAAGGTGCGCGGCACGGGCGGGAACTTCGCGTTCTACCTCTCCGTGCCGCCGAAGTTCTTCCCGCTGGTCGTGCAGCAGCTCAAGGAGCACAACCTGGCCGACCCGGCCGGCGACTCCTGGCGGCGCGCGGTCATCGAGAAGCCGTTCGGGCACGACCTGAAGAGCGCCGTGGAGCTGAACCGGATCGTCCACCAGGTCTTCGAGCCCGACCAGGTCTTCCGCATCGACCACTACCTGGGCAAGGAGACCGTCCAGAACATCCTGGCGCTGCGCTTCGCCAACACGATGTTCGAGCCGATCTGGAACCGGTCGTACGTCGACCACGTGCAGATCACCATGGCCGAGGACATCGGCATCGGCGGCCGCGCCGGCTACTACGACGGCATCGGCGCCGCCCGCGACGTCATCCAGAACCACCTGCTGCAGCTGCTGGCGCTGACCGCGATGGAGGAGCCGACGGCCTTCGACGCGCAGGCGCTGGTGGCGGAGAAGATCAAGGTGCTGGCGTCGCTGCAGCTCCCCGCCGACCTGGGCCGGCACACGGTGCGCGGGCAGTACGCGGCCGGCTGGCAGGGCGGCGAGAAGGTGCGCGGCTATCTGGAGGAGGAGGGCATCGACCCGAACTCCGGCACCGACACCTACGCCGCGATCAAGCTGGGGATCGACAACCGCCGGTGGGCGGGCGTGCCGTTCTACCTGCGCACCGGCAAGCGGCTCGGCCGCCGGGTCACGGAGATCGCCGTCGTCTTCCAGCGGGCTCCGCACCTGCCGTTCGACACCACCGACACCATGGAGCTGGGCCAGAACGCGCTGGTGATCCGCGTCCAGCCGGACGAGGGCGTCACCGTGCGGTTCGGCTCCAAGGTGCCCGGCACGTCGATGGAGGTGCGGGACGTGACGATGGACTTCGCCTACGGCGAGTCCTTCACCGAGTCCAGCCCCGAGGCGTACGAGCGGCTGCTCCTCGACGTGCTCCTCGGCGACGCCAACCTCTTCCCGCGCCACCAGGAGGTCGAGCTGTCCTGGCAGATCCTCGACCCCATCGAGGAGCACTGGGCCGCGCACGGCAGGCCCGAGCCGTACACCGCGGGCACCTGGGGGCCGAGGGCGGCGGACGAGATGCTGGCACGAGACGGACGGAGCTGGCGGCGGCCATGAACATCGACCTCACCGAGACCACCTCGGCCCAGATCAACTCGGCGCTCGTGGGCGCCCGGCGGGCCACCGGCACGCCGGCCGTCGGGATGGTGCTCACGCTGGTCATCGTCACCGACGAGGGCAACCACTACGACGCGCTCAAGGCCGCCAGCCAGGCGTCCAAGGAGCACCCGTCGCGCATCCTCGTCGTCATCAAGCGCCCCGGCCGCTCCCCGCGCGAGCGCGCGCTGGCGCGGCTGGACGCCGAGGTGCGGGTCGGCAACGAGACGGACACCGGCGAGACGGTGCTGCTGCGGCTGCACGGCGAGCTGGCGGGGCACGCGGCCAGCGTCGTGCTGCCGCTGCTGCTGCCGGACGCCCCGGTGGTGGTGTGGTGGCCGGAGGACGCGCCGGAGAACCCGGCGGAGGACCTGCTCGGCCGGCTCGCCACCCGCCGCATCACGGACGCCGCGGCGTGCGAGGACCCGGTCGGCGCGCTGCGGCAGCGGGCCACGGCGTACGCGCCCGGGGACACGGACCTGGCGTGGACGCGGATCACACCGTGGCGCAGCATGCTGGCGGCGGCGCTGGACCAGCGGCACGCCACCATCACGTCGGCGGTGGTGGAGGGCGAGGAGTACAACCCCTCCACGGAGCTGCTGGCGCTGTGGCTGGCGAACCGGCTGGGCGTGCCGGTGGAGCGCACGGCCTCGCCGGGCCCGGGGCTGACCGCGGTGCGGCTGGTGACGTCGGACGGCGTGATCTGCCTGGACCGGCCGAACGGGGCGCTGGCGGAGCTGGCGGTCCCGGGGCAGCCGGAGCGGCACGTGGCGCTCAAGCGGCGGACGACGGCGGAGCTGATCGCCGAGGAGCTGCGGCGGCTGGACCCGGACGAGGCGTACGCGCACGCGGTGGCGTACGGCGTGGAGCGGCTGGCGCCGGCGGGGTCGGTGGAGACCGGTGCGCCGGCGGCGGAGGCGGCGGTCGGGACCGAGGCCGCCGGGGCCGGCGCCGGGAAGCAGGCGGCGCCGAAGAAGCGGCCGGCGAAGAAGGCGGCCTCGGGGACGCAGCCGCCGTCCTCGGCGCAGGGTTCGTGAGCGGCGCCGTGAGCACGCCGCAGGTCGTCGTCCACCGCGACAAGGAGCTGATGGCCGAGGCGGCCGCCGCCCGGCTGATCACCAAGGTCGTGGACGCGCAGGCGGCCCGGGGCGCCGCCTCGGTCGTGCTCACCGGCGGCCGCAACGGCAACGGCCTGCTGGCCGCGCTGGCCGCCGCGCCGGCCCGGGACGCGGTCGACTGGACACGTCTCGACCTGTGGTGGGGCGACGAGCGCTTCCTGCCCGCCGGCGACCCCGAGCGCAACGCCACCCAGGCGCGCGCGGCGCTGCTGGACGCGGTGCCGGTCGACCCGGCGCGGGTGCACGAGATGCCGGCGGCGCAGGCGGCGTTCGGCGCCGACGCGGACGCGGCGGCCGCAGCGTACGCGCGCGAGCTGGCCGCCGCGGCGCGGCCGGAGGACCACGGGCCGGTCCCCGCGTTCGACGTGCTGCTGCTGGGCGTCGGCCCGGACACGCACGTCGCGTCGCTCTTCCCGGAGCTGCCGGGGGTACGCGAGACGGAGCGCACGGTCGTCGGGGTGCACGGGGCACCGAAGCCGCCGCCGACGCGGATCTCGCTGACCCTCCCGGCGATCCGGGCGGCGCGGGAGGTGTGGCTGCTGGCGGCGGGCGAGGACAAGGCGCGGGCGGCGGCGATGGCGCTGTCGGGCGCGGGCGAGATCCAGGCCCCGGCCGCGGGCGCGCAGGGCCGCCGGCGGACCCTGTGGCTCCTGGACCGCCCGGCGGCCGCGCTGCTGCCGCCGAGCCTGTACCCGCCGGCGTCGCCGTAGCGGGCGCCGCTCCCGGCGGTGCGGCGGGCCGTCGCCGCGCGCGCCTCCGCCTCAGACCGTCGTGCGCGCCAGCGCCACCGCGCCGGCCAGGCCGTCCGGGACCGGGTCGGGGCTCAGGCCGTACGGGCGCATGCGGGCGGTGAAGCGCGCCAGCAACGGGCCCGCGGGGGCGAGGAGACCGCCGGTGGTGACCAGGGGCTCGCCCGGCACGGGCGCCAGCGCGGCGACCGTCTCCGCAAGGCGGTCCGCGGCCTCGTCCAGGATCGCCCCGGCCACCGCGTCGCCCGCCTCCGCCGCCCGTACCACCACCGGGCACAGCCGGGCGATCGCCACCGGCGCCCCGGCGAACCCGGCGTCCACCAGCGCACTCCGCACCGCCGCCCGCTCCCCGGGCCCCCGTGGCACCGCCCCGGCGCCCCACCCGCGGCCCCCCGCTGCGGAGACCCGCGTTCCCGTGCGTCCGTCCGCACCCGTCCCCGCCGTTTTCCCCGCGGCTCCCCCACCGGCCGCAGGCGACTCCGCCCCGCTCCCGGCCGACGCACCCTCCCGGCCGCCGGCCGTCTCGTTCTCCCCGGTTCCGGTGCCGCCTGGCGCCACCGCAGCGTCCCGCTTCCGCAGGCGCTCCGCTCCCGTGCTCCTTCCCCGCTCCCCGGCTCCCCCCGCCGCCGCCTGTCTCAGCAGGTCCGCCAGCTCCGTCGCCGGGCCGCGGCCGTCGAGCGCGCGCAGCGCCGCCCGCAGCGCCGCGCGGGCGATCCAGAAGCCGCTGCCCTCGTCGCCGAGGAGCCAGCCGTGGCCGTCCGTCGTCGCCGTCTGCCGCCGGTCCGCGATCCGCGCCGCCGCCGCGCCGGTGCCCGCGACCGCGACCACCCCGGACGCCGGCGCGCCCGGGCCCGACGCGAACGCGATCTCGGTGTCGCCCCACAGCCGCACCCGCGCCTCCCCCGCCCCGGCGCGCCGCAGCGCCGTGCGCAGGGCGGCGTGCGCGCGGCGCGTGCCGGCGTCGTCGGGGTTGCGCGGGTCCGCGCCCGCGACCCCGGCGACCACGGCGATGACCCGCGCACCCGGGTCCCCCGCACCTCCCGCGCCCGGCGACGCTCCGGCCGCCGCCTCCGCCAGCGGCGCCACGCACGCCGTCAGCCGCTCCGTCAGCACCTCCGCCGGCACCGACCGCGGGTTCCCCGCCCCCGCCGACGCCGTGCACAGCACGCCTCCCCCGGCCGCCGGGGCGAGCGCCGCGCGGATGCTCGTGCCGCCCATGTCGATGCCGATGACCAGCTTCTCCATTGCCCGCTCCCGATGGTCGGCGCCGCGTCGCACCCTTGACGACTCGTGCGCGACTGCCTGAGATTGACCCCGCGTACGGCATGTTGTCCAGACCACTCTCCGGGAGCACCGATGACCCACAAGCCGATCAGCGCGGCCGCCTTCACCGCCGCGGCCCTGGCCTCGCTGCGGCGGGTGGCGGAGGGGCAGCGCGCCGAGGTCGACGCCGCCGCCCGGGTGTTCGCGGACGCGCTGGACGGCGACGGGGTGATCCAGGCGTTCGGCACCGGGCACTCCGAGTCGCTGGCGACCGAGATCGCGGGCCGCGCCGGCGGCTTCGTACCGACGAACAAGATCGCCCTGCGCGACCTCGTGATCTACGGCGGCGAGCCCCCGGCGCTGCTCGCCGACGCCCGGCTGGAGCGCGACCCCGGCACCGCGCGCCGGCTGTACGAGCTGGCCGCGCCGCGCTCCCGGGACGCCTTCGTCATCGCCTCGAACTCCGGCATCAACGGCTGCGTCGTGGAGATGGCCGCCGTCGTCAAGGAGCACGGGCACCCGCTGGTCGCGATCACCTCGCTGGCGCACGGCGCCCGCGCCGAGTCCCGGCACCCCTCGGGCGGGCGGCTGGCCGACCACGCCGACGTCGTGCTGGACAACGGCGCCCCCTTCGGCGACTCCGTGCTCGC
Organism: Streptomyces sp. CNH099; assembly: GCA_000514715.1. Classification (GTDB taxonomy): domain Bacteria; phylum Actinomycetota; class Actinomycetes; order Streptomycetales; family Streptomycetaceae; genus Streptomyces; species Streptomyces synnematoformans. The sequence goes on from AZWL01000008.1 coordinate 125,343, forward strand.
GCTGCCGGGCGGCGGCACGGCCTGCGCGGTGTCGTCGATCACCGGCGCGCTGCTGGTGCAGCAGGTCGTCGCCGAGGCGGTCCGGCTGCTGCTGGAGCGCGGCGCGACACCGCCGGTGTACCTGTCGGCGAACATCCCCGACGGCGACGAGCACAACGCCGCGCTGGAGGCCCGCTACGCGGGCCGGATCCGCCGCGGCGCGTAACGCAGCAGCACCAGCGCCGAGTCGTCGTGCAGCTCGGGCGTCCAGTCCGCCAGGTCGCGGCGCAGCGCGCCAGCACCTCCGCGGGCGGACCGTGCCGCGGCCCGCGGGCGTAGTGCTGCGGCAGCGGGAAGAACTCGCCCGTCGCGTTGCGCGCCTCCAGCACGCCGTCGGTGGCCAGCAGCAGCTCGTCGCCCTCGGCGAGCACCACGGTGCTCTCCTTCACGTCCGCGACGCGCTTCGCCAGGCCGAGGCCCAGCGGCGGGCCGCTGTACACGTCGGTCTCGCGTACGCGCCCGGCGGCGGTGCGCAGCAGCGGCGGCGGGTGGCCGTGGCTGAGGGCGCGGCACACGCCCTGCGGCGAGATCGTCAGCAGCAGCACGGTGGCGAAGCTCTCGGGGCCGCCGTCCCGCGCCAGGCTGCGGTCCATGCGGGCGGCGATCCGGTCCAGCTCCGGCTCGTCGTACGCGGCCTCGCGGAAGACGCCGATGACCATGGCGGTGGTGGGGATGACGGAGAGGCCGTGGCCGCGGACGTCGCCGATGACGACGCGCACGCCCCAGCGGGTGCTGAGCACCTTGTAGAAGTCGCCGCCGATCATCGCCTCGTCCGCGGCGGAGCGGTACGAGTGCGCCACCTGGACCGGCCCGACGCGTCCCGGCGGCGCAGGCAGCAGGGCCCGCTGGGCGACGTTGGCGACCCGGGTGACGTTCACCAGCCGCCGCTCCCGCGCGAGGCGCTCGTGGTGCACGGCCAGGCCGATGCCGACCGCGATGACGATGGCGGCGACGCGGGCCCAGAACTCCAGGTCCAGGTGGAAGTTCCACCAGCTCAGCAGGGCGGTGACCGGCAGCGCGACCGCCCCGGAGACGAGAATCGCGGTCCGGGAGCCGTTGACCGCGATGAACACCGGCGCGACCGCGAGCAGCGTGGCCATCGAGTGTCCGCGCCCGGTCGCCAGGTCGACGGCGGTGGCGGCGGCGAAGTACAGGCCCACGATCCAGTAGGACCAGGAGGAGGTTCCGCGCAGCACCCGCATCCCTCCAGGCTGCCGCGCGGCCCTCCGCCCCGCGAGCCGAACGCCGCCGGACGCCGCAGGTCAGCGCCCTCGCAGCGCCCGGTAGGCGTCGACGAGCGCGACGGTCGAGCCGTCCAGCCCGGGCACCTCCGCGCCGTCGGCGCCTTCCACGAGGGCCGGCTCCAGCCGCTTGGCCAGCACCTTGCCCAGCTCGACGCCCCACTGGTCGAAGGAGTCGATGTCCCACACCGCGCCCTGCACGAACACCTTGTGCTCGTACAGCGCGACGAGCTGCCCCAGCACCGAGGGCGTGAGGCCGTCGGCCAGGATCGTCGTCGTCGGGCGGTTGCCGGGGAACGTGCGGTGCGGCACCTGTGCCGCGGGCACGCCCTCGGCCGCCACCTCCGCCGCCGTCCTGCCGAAGGCGAGCGCCTGGCCCTGGGCGAAGAGGTTGGCCATCAGCAGGTCGTGCTGCCCGGCGAGCCCGGCCGGCCCGCCCAGCTCGGCGACGGGCCGGGCGAAGCCGATGAGGTCGGCGGGGATCATCTTCGTGCCCTGGTGCAGCAGTTGGTAGTAGGCGTGCTGGCCGTTGGTGCCGGGCGTGCCCCAGACCACCGGCCCGGTCTGCCAGCCGACCCGCTCGCCGCCGCGGTCGGTGGCCTTGCCGTTGGACTCCATGTCGAGCTGCTGCAGATAGGCCGTGAACTTCGACAGGTAGTGGCTGTACGGGAGGACGGCGTGGGACTGCGCGTCGAAGAAGTTGCCGTACCAGACGCCGAGGAGCCCCAGCAGCAGCGGCGCGTTCTCCTCCGGCGGCGCGCCGCGGAAGTGCTCGTCGACGAGGCGGAAGCCGGCCAGCATCTCCCGGAAGGCGACCGGGCCGATGGCGACCATCAGGGACAGGCCGATGGCGGAGTCGTACGAGTAGCGCCCGCCGACCCAGTCCCAGAACTCGAACATGTTGTCCGTGTCGATGCCGAACTCGGCGACCTTCGCGGCGTTGGTCGACAGGGCGACGAAGTGCTTGGCGACCGCCTCGTCGCCGGCGCCGAGGCCCGCCAGCAGCCAGCGCTTGGCGGCGGCGGCGTTGGTGAGGGTCTCGACGGTGGTGAAGGTCTTGGAGGCGATGACGAACAGCGTGGTCTCGGGGTCGAGGTCGCGCACGGCCTCGTGCAGGTCGGCGCCGTCGACGTTGGAGACGAAGCGGACGGTCAGATCCCGCTGCGTGTACGCGCGCAGCGCCTCGTACGCCATGGCCGGGCCGAGGTCGGAGCCGCCGATGCCGACGTTGACGACGGCGCGGACCGGCTTGCCGGTGTGGCCGCGCCAGTCGCCGGAGCGGACCCGGTCGGCGAAGGTGGACATGCGGGTCAGCACGTGCTGCACGCCGGGGACGACGTCCGTGCCGTCCACCTCGATCGACTCGGCGCTGGGCGCGCGCAGCGCGGTGTGCAGCACGGCGCGGTCCTCGGTGATGTTGATCTTCTCGCCCCGGAACATGGCGTCGCGCAGCCCGGCGACGCCGGTGGCGGCGGCCAGGTCGCGCAGCAGCCGCAGCGTCTCGTCGGTGACGAGGTGCTTGGAGTAGTCCAGGTAGAGATCGCCGACGCGGAGCGTGTACCGGCGGCCGCGCTCGGGGTCGGCGTCGAACAGCTCGCGCAGGTGTGTGGCGCCGAACTCCTCGCGGTGCCTGGCGAGCGCGTGCCACTCGGGGGTCTGGTCGAGCCTGGTGCGTGACGTGGTGTCGGCCATGGCACCCAACCTAATTGATCCCGGAGCGCGCCGCCGGTCCGAGTGCGGCCGTCCCGAGGGCGACGAGGACGGCGGCGGCGAGCGCGGGGGTGTTGCGCCCCAGCGAGCCGGCGAGGACGCCGCCGAGCACGGCGCCGAGCGGCACGACGGAGACCGACAGGGTACGGAACGCGGCGCTGACCCGGCCGACGGCGCCGGCGGGGCTGCGCCGCTGCAGCACGGTCACCTCGGTGGCGTTCCAGAGCATCCCGGCGAAGCCGAGGACGGCGAGCGCGGCGCCGGCCGCGGGCAGGCTGCGTACCGTGCCGAAGGCCGTCAGGCAGCCGGCCTGGGCGAGGCCCGCGCAGACCAGGGTGCGCGGGGTGCCGAGGGCGGCGGCGACGCGGCCGGCGGTCACGCCGCCGGCGACGCTCCCGGCGCCGTACGCGGTGAGCGCGAGGGCGTAGCCGGTGGTGCCGGCGCCGAGCCAGCCGGTGAGGTGCAGCACGAGGGTGGCGACGAGGGCCCCGAAGCCGGTGTTGGCGACGACGGTGGCCGCGCAGACGCCCCGCAGCACCGGGTCGCGCCACAGGGTGCCGAGGCCCTCGGCGACGTCGTGGCGCAGCAGGGGGTGCCCCCGCGCCCGCAGGCCGTAGGGGGAGGCCCGGGGCCGCGGCGCGGCCGGGCGGGGGCGCGGCGGCAGGCCGGCGACGAGGACGGCGGCCAGCAGGTACGTGGCGGCGTCCACGGCGTACGGCACGGCCGCCCCGGCGCCGACGAGCACGGGCACCAGCGGGGTGCCGGCGAAGCGGTGCACGGCCTCCTGGCCGGCCAGCAGCCGCCCGTTCGCGGTGCCCAGCGCCGCGGGCGGCACGACGGCGGGCAGCAGGGCGGTGGCGGCGTTGTCGAAGACGGTCTGCAGCGTGGTGAGCGCGAAGGCGAGCACGAGGAGCAGGGCGATGCCCGCGCGGTCCAGCCACACCGCGAACGCGAACGCGGCCATGAGCAGGCCGCGCAGGACGTCCACGGTCCACATGGCGCGCCGCTGGTCGACCCGGTCGGCGAGGGCGCCGCCGAGCAGTCCGAAGAGCAGCCAGGGCAGGAAGCCGCAGGCGGTGACGAGCGAGACGAGCAGCGCGGAGTCGGTCAGCTCGACGGCGAGCAGCGGCAGTGCGGCGCCCCGCAGGGCGTCGCCGAAGCGGGAGACGACGGCGGCCGTCCACAGCCGCCCGAACCCTCCCCCGAGGCCCTGCGGGCGTGGGGGTACCCCCACGCCAGGGCGGTGCGGCGGCGTGCCGCGGGGATGTGGTCTCGGATGCATGCCGGGACCGTAGGTGCGCCGCGGCGGGGGGCGCCTCGGGCGGTTGCCCTATCCGCCGCCTCAGATGGGGATGCCGGCCCGTCGGCGGGCGGCTCAGCGCACGCGGTGCCGCGTGGCCCGGTGCCGCCCGCAGGCCCGGCCGGAGGGTCAGATCTCGCCGCGGAGCTTGGCGAGCGCCTCGGCGAGGATGGCCTCGCCGTCGGCGTCGCTGCGCCGCTCGCGCACGTACGCCAGGTGTGTCTTGTACGGCTCCGTCCGCGGCGGGTCCGGCGGGTTGTCCCGGTCCTGGCCCGCCGGGAAACCACAGCGCGGGCAGTCCCAGCTGTCCGGGATCTGTGCGTCGGAGGCGAAGCTGGGCCGGGTCTCGTGCCCGTTGGAGCACCAGAAGGAGACCCGCAGGCGCGGCGCTGACTCGCCCCGCTCCGCCTCGCCCATCGGCCCGGCGCCGACCCGGCTTCCCCGGATCGCGTTGCCACTTGCCACGGTCGTAACTCCCTGCGTGAAATGCGGCGAGGCATCGTCGGCGACCCCGCCGCGGGCGCCCTAGTCTACGTACCGTCAGCCGTTGTGGTGGCTCAGCTGTCGAACTTCATCAGCAGGCCCAGCACGATGATGATGGCGAACCAGACCAGCCCGACGACCACGGTGATCCGGTCGAGGTTTCGCTCGGCGACGGAGGAGCCGCCGACGGAGGACTGCATGCCGCCGCCGAACATGTCGGACAGGCCGCCGCCCTTGCCCTTGTGCATGAGGACGAGCATCATCAGCAGTCCGCTGAAGATGATCAGGGCGATGGAGAACGCCACAGTCACGGCTTTTCCAACTCTCTCGGTGACGGTCGGGTACGGAACGGGGCCGACGCGGTCGTGCTGCGCGACCCCCGCCAGCCTACGACGAACAGGCGGCCCGGGCCTACTCCCCGGCGTGCGGCGAAGAGGCCCGGGGCCGCGGGCGCCTCACTGGTCGCGGTAACGGACGATCTTGACGAACTCGTCGGCGTCGAGCGAGGCGCCGCCGATCAGCGCGCCGTCCACGTCGGGCTGCGCCATGATCGCGGCGACGTTGCCGCTCTTGACGGAGCCGCCGTACTGGATGCGCACCGCGGCCGCCACCTCGTCGCCGTACAGCTCGGCCAGCCGCGTGCGGATCGCGCCGCAGACCTCCTGCGCGTCCTCCGGGGTGGCGACCTCGCCGGTGCCGATGGCCCACACCGGCTCGTACGCGACGACGATGCTCCCGGCGTCCGCCGCGGCGACGTCCTGCAGCGCCCCGTCGAGCTGGGCGAGGGTGTACGCGACCTGCTCGCCGGCCTTGCGCACCTCCAGGCCCTCGCCGATGCACAGGATCGGCGTGATGCCGTGCCGGTACGCCGCCTTGACCTTGGCGTTGACGAGCGCGTCGTCCTCGCCGTGGTACTGCCGCCGCTCGGAGTGGCCGACGACGGCGTACGTGCAGTGGAGCTTGGCCAGCATCGGCCCGGAGACGTCGCCCGTGTACGCGCCGGACTCGTGCGGCGAGATGTCCTGGGCACCGTACTTGATCTTCAGTTTGTCGCCGTCCACGAGGGTCTGCACCGAACGCAGGTCGGTGTACGGCGGCAGGACGGCGACCTCGACGGCCTCGTAGTCCTTGTCGTGGAGCGCGAACGCGAGCTTCTGGACGTGCGCGATGCCCTCAAGGTGGTTGAGGTTCATCTTCCAGTTGCCCGCCATGAACGGGATGCGGGTCGGCTTGTCGGTCATCGTTTCGGGTCAGTCCTCCAGTGCGGCAAGGCCGGGGAGCGTCTTGCCCTCAAGATATTCGAGGCTGGCGCCGCCACCGGTCGAGATGTGGCCGAACGCCTTTTCGTCGAAGCCCAGGATCCGGACCGCGGCGGCGCTGTCACCGCCGCCGACGACGGTGAACGCGGAGCTGTCCACCAGGGCCTGCGCGACCGCGCGGGTGCCCGCGGCGTAGTCGGGGTGCTCGAACACGCCCATCGGCCCGTTCCAGAAGACCGTGGCGGCGTCGGCGATCTTCGAGGCGAAGAGCCGGCCCGACTCCGGGCCGATGTCCAGCCCCATCATGTCGGCGGGGACGGCGTCGGCCGGCACGGTCACCGGCTCGGTCGGGGCCTGCGCCGCCACGTCCGGGAACTCCCGGGCCGCGACCACGTCGACGGGGAGCACGAACTCCACGCCGAGCTTCTCGGCCCGCGCCAGGTACTCCCGGACCACGGGCACCTGCTCCTCCTGCAGCAGGCTGGAGCCGACCTCGTAGCCCCTGGCCCGGAGGAAGGTGTACGCCATGCCGCCGCCGATGAGGATGCGGTCGGCCTTCTCCAGCAGGTGGTCGATGACCCCGAGCTTGTCGGAGACCTTGGCGCCGCCGAGCACGACCGCGTACGGCCGCGCGACGTCCTCGGTGAGCCGGCGCAGGACGTTCACCTCGGCGGCGATGAGGTAGCCGACGCAGTGCGGCAGCCGGGCCGGCAGGTCGTACACCGAGGCGTGCTTGCGGTGCACGGCGCCGAAGCCGTCGCCGACGTACACGTCGGCCAGCCGCGCCAGCTCGTCCGCGAACGCGCCGCGCTCGGCGTCGTCCTTCGCGGTCTCGCCGGGGTTGAACCGCAGGTTTTCGAGCAGCGTGACCTCGCCGTCGCCGAGCCCGGCGACGGTGGCCTTCGCGCTCTCGCCCACGGTGTCCGTGGCGAACTCCGTCTTCTTCGCGGAGTCCCCGAGCAGTTCGCCCAGCCGGCGCGCCACCGGCGCGAGCGAGAACGCCGGGTCGGGGGCGCCCTTGGGGCGGCCGAGGTGGGAGGCGACGACCACCCGCGCGCCGGCCTCGGCCAGCTTGGCGATCGTCGGGGCGACGGCGCGGATACGGCCGTCGTCGGTGATGGTGGTGCCGTCCAGCGGCACGTTGAGGTCGGCGCGGACGAAGACCCGCTTGCCGGCGACCCCTTCGCTGAGCAGTTCGTCGATTGTCTTCATGACTCTTCCGTCGTCTCCGGGTCGGGCAGCCGCCGGGGCCCGTGCGGTGCGCACGGACCCCGGCGGCACGGCACGGTCGGCCCGTCCTAGAGGCGCTCGCCGACGAACGTGGTGATGTCGACCAGGCGGTTGGAGTAGCCCCACTCGTTGTCGTACCAGCCGACGATCTTGACCTGCTTGCCCTGCGCCATCGTCAGCAGGGAGTCGAAGGTGCAGGACGGCGGGGTGTTGACGATGTCCGAGGAGACGATCGGGTCCTCGGTGAACTCCAGGATGCCCTGGAGCTGGCCCTCGGCGGCCTTCTGGTAGGCGGCGTTGACCTCGTCCCTGGTGACCTCGCGGCTCACCTCGACGACCAGGTCGGTGACGGAGCCGGTGGGCACCGGCACGCGCATGGCGATCCCGTCCAGCTTGCCCTTGAGGTGCGGCAGGACCAGCGCGGTGGCCTTCGCGGCGCCGGTGGTGGTCGGGATGATGTTCTCGGCGGCGGCGCGGGCGCGGCGCAGGTCCTTGTGCGGGAAGTCCAGGATGCGCTGGTCGTTGGTGTAGGCGTGGACGGTGGTCATCATGCCCTGCACGATGCCGAAGCTCTCGTCCAGCACCTTCGCCATCGGCGCGACGCAGTTCGTCGTGCACGAGGCGTTGGAGATGATGTGGTGGGCGGACGGGTCGTAGGAGTCCTCGTTGACCCCCATCACGATGGTGATGTCCTCGCCCTTGGCGGGCGCCGAGATGATGACCTTCTTGGCCCCGGCGGCGAGGTGCTTCCCGGCGTCCTCGGCCTTGGTGAAGATGCCGGTGGACTCGATGACCACGTCCACGCCCAGGTCGCCCCAGGGCAGGTTCGCCGGGTCGCGCTCGGCGAGCATCTTGATCGGACGCCCGTCGACGGTGATGGCGTCGGCGGTGTGGCCCACCTCGGCCTTGAGCTTGCCGAGCAGCGTGTCGTACTTCAGCAGGTGTGCGATGGTCGCGGCGTCACCCAGGTCGTTGAACGCCACGACCTCGATGTCCGCACCCTGCTCCAGGATGGCGCGGAAGTAGTTGCGGCCGATGCGGCCGAAGCCGTTGATGCCTACGCGGATCGTCACGAACCGATCTCCTCGTTGGTACGCCGGTCCTTCATCGACCGGTGCTCTGACTGGGAATCCCCGACCACTGCCGACCCTACCGCTTCCACCCCCGTGTGGCGGCCCGGACCCCGCCGGTCACGCGGACGGCGGCCCGTACCCCTCGGTAGGGTTGCGGGCCGCCGCCGCGGTCCGGCGTCGTCGCCGGTCAGCGGGCCTGTGTCAGCGCCTCAGATGGGACAGGGCACGGCTCAGAAGAGCGGCGCGATCCGCCCGGTCGGCCAGGTGCTCGACGCCGAAGCCGACGAGCACGGTGTCGCGGGTGGTGACGGCCCCGTAGCTCTCCAGGAGCTTGCCGGAACGGGCCCAGTCGCCGTCGGCCGCGGGGCTGCCCGGCGGCGGGCCGGGCGTCGACCAGGCGCCGAGTCCGCTCTCGAAGCCCTCGGCGTCGCCCCCGGCGCCGCCGACGACCACGGCGGTGTCGTCGGCGAAGACGCCGCTGCCGCCGGTGCCCGGGTCGGTGACGTACGACAGCGACAGCTCGACCTGCCCGCCGGCGTAGGCGGAGAGGTCGTACGAGACCTCCTGCCAGCCGCCGGAGGAGCCCGTCAGGCCGTGCCAGGCGCCGCTGGTGCCGGCCGCGGTGCAGCCGTCGGCGCCCTGGGTGAGGTACTGCCGCAGGAACGGGTGGGTCCGGATGAAGAAGCCCTCGCCGCACTCCGTGGGCACCGCGTCCGTGGTGGCCCCGCCGGCCTCGGGCAGCGTGGTCCAGTCGTCGCCGCCCGGGGTGCGGGCCTCCATGAGCACGAAGTCGTAGCCCCGCTCGGCGTCCCAGTTGAGCGCGGTACGCAGTGCGGGCGCCTCCGCGGCGGTGACGCCGGTGAGGTCGACGGTGCGGGTGAGCCGCTGCCAGTTCTCGTCCTCGTGCTCGGCGACGGCCATCCACTCGCCCTCGTACGGCGCGTACGGGTTGAGGCCGCCCGCGTACGACCCCGCCTGCGCGGAGCGGAACTGCGGGAACTCCGCCGGCGGCAGCGCGCCGGAGGTGACGGTGTACGCCCCGGCGCCGTCGAGCGGGTTGCCCGCGGCGTCGCTGAGACTCCCGCCCGCGCCGCGCAGGGCGCCGGCGCCGGCGAAGCCGTCGGGGCCGACGGTGGCGGAGCGGGAGTAGGCACCCAGGTAGTACTGGCTGAAGTCGTCGGTCCGGGCCCGGCCGACGAGCGCGTCGCCGCCGGCCTGCTCGCCGGCCTCGACCAGCTTGCCGCCCTCGTTGAGGTAGGCGCGCAGGGCGAGCTGGGTGTCGCCGCCGGGGGCGCCGGCGCCGGTGTAGTGGACGACGCTGCGGAAGTGGCCGAGCACGCCCAGCGCGTGCGGCGGCCCCTGCGTGGCGACGTCCCAGACGGCCGCGGAGCGGCCGGAGGCGCGCAGGGCGTCGACGTAGGTGCGGGCGTGCCGGGCCTCGGCGCCCTCCTCGGCGACCACGAGGGTGCCGGCGCGGGGGCGTTCGGCGACGGTGAAGGTGAAGTGCTCGCTCGCGGTGCGCTTGCCGGCGCGGGTGCGGCCGGTGAACCAGACCTCCACCTCGTCGCCGGGCCGGACGTTCTCGACCTCGGCGCGATACTCGTCGAAGCGGATGTTGTCCTCGCCGCCGTAGGTCTCGCCGCCCCGCCAGCGCTCCACGTCCTCGTCGCGGGTGCGGCCGCCGTTGACGCGGTAGTTCAGCTCCTTGTCCCGTACGGACTTGCGGGCGACGACGGAGACTTCTTGATCGGCTCCGCCGGCCCTTCCGCCGCGGTGCCCGCGGCCGCGGGCGTAGGAGACGTCGAAGTCGTCCACGGTGAAGTCGGGGGCCTCGATGCCGACGGGGGACGACGGCCGGTCGGGGTGAGCGGCGGTCTCGGCGACGGAGAGGGCGAAGGGGACGTTCTTGGCGAACTCGTCCTGGATCAGCTTCTCGTCGTCGGGGAAGTTGAAGCCGGACTGGCAGTCCGCGGGGTCCCAGGCGTCGTCCGGGTCGAGTTCGGACGCCGTCCTGCACGTGGTCATCTCCGGGGTGAACATCATCATCCCGTTGACGTTGGCGGCGTGGCCGTCGGACTCGCCGTTGGTGGTGTACAGCTCGGAGGAGACCTGGGGGCGGTAGCCGGGCACGGCGGGGTTCTCCGGGGTGCCGGCGAGCGCGCGGTACAGCACGTCGTCCGGGGTGTCGGTGGCGACCTGCCAGCCGACGCCGTAGAGGATCAGCTCGGCGGCGGAGTGGTAGTTGATCCCGAACTCGAAGCCGATGCGCTTCTGGAAGGCGTCGAGGGCCCGGGTCTCGGGCTCGGACATGGGCCCGGGTCCGCGGTAGGTCTGGCTGGCGGGATTCGGCGAGGAGCCCTCGTTGTCGTAGCCCCACCGGTAGGCGAAGTTGCGGTTCAGGTCGACGCCGTCGCCGGTGGTGTACCGGCCGTCGCCGTTCATGTCGCGCATGTTCTTGCGCCAGAGGCGCTGGCCGTCGGGGTCGTGGGTCCAGTCGTAGCCGTCGGGGTTGGCGGACAGGACGAACCACAGCTCGGTGGAGTCGACGATCCGGGTGAGCCTGCGGTCCTTGCCGTAGCCGTCGAGGTAGTGGTGCAGCAGCCGGCGGGTCATCTCCGGGGTGATCCACTCGCGGGCGTGCTGGTTGGACAGGTGGAGGACGGCGGGCTTGGCGCCGTCCCGGACCCGCTTGGCGCCCCGGGTGAGCTTCAGCGCGAGGATGTCCCGGCCCTGGACGGTCGTGCCGATGGACACCAGCTTGGTGAGCTGCGGATGCTGCCGGGCGATCCCGACCAGTTCCTCCCGGAGCCCGCCGGGACCGCTGTACGGCCGGTAGACGCCGTCGGACGCGGCCTCGACGCGCGCCTGCGCGCGGGCGGGACGGTGCGCTCGGCGAGGTCGACGCCCTGCTCCGCCAGGTCCGCCGCCTGCGCGTCGGTCAGGAACAGCTCGACCTCGGCGGTGCCGCGGGCCGGGGCCCGCTCGCCGAGTTCGTGGGCGTCCTGCCCGGCCGCCAGGAGCAGCGGGATCTGGTCGCGGGTGACGTCCGCGGTGAAGACCTTGATCTCGTCGCCGGCGTCGGCGGCGGTGGCGGCCGGGCCCGGACCGCCGTCGGCGGCACCGGCCGTGGGCGCGGCGGCGAGGCCGCCGAGCAGCAAGGCGGCTGATGCGAGGATCGCGCTCGCTCTTCGTCTCATGTGCCCCTCTTCGGTTGTCTGTCTCGTGGACGAACAGCAGCAAGGCTGCGGTGGACCCATGTCCACGTCAAGATGCCGGAAGGTGTGAAGAAACCCGCGCGGAGCGCCGCGGGCGGGGGGCCGCCGGGACGGGCCGGCGGGGGAAACGGGGAGCGGACGGGGCGTCAGCCCACCATCTCCTCCGTGAGGTTGGCCTCGGTGCCGGGGACGCCCAGGTCGCCGGCCCGCTTGTCGGCCATGGCGAGCAGCCGGCGGATACGCCCCGCGACCGCGTCCTTCGTCAGCGGCGGGTCGGCGAGGGCGCCCAGCTCCTCCAGCGACGCCTGCTTGTGCTCCATGCGCAGCCGGCCGGCCGCCGCCAGGTGCTCCGGCACCTCGTCGCCGAGGATCTCCAGCGCCCGCTGCACGCGCGCGCCCGCCGCGACCGCCGCGCGCGCCGAGCGGCGCAGGTTGGCGTCGTCGAAGTTGGCGAGCCGGTTGGCCGTGGCGCGCACCTCGCGGCGCATCCGGCGCTCCTCCCAGGCCAGCACCGACTCGTGCGCGCCGAGCCGGGTGAGCAGCGCGCCGATGGCGTCCCCGTCCCGTACGACCACGCGGTCCACGCCGCGCACCTCGCGGGCCTTGGCCGGGATGCTGAGCCGGCGGGCGGCGCCGACCAGGGCGAGGGCCGCCTCCGGGCCGGGGCAGGTGACCTCCAGCGAGGAGGAGCGGCCGGGCTCGGTCAGCGAGCCGTGGGCGAGGAAGGCGCCGCGCCAGGCGGCCTCGGCGTCGCAGGTGGCGCCGGAGACGACCTGCGGGGGCAGCCCGCGGATGGGCCGGCCGCGGCCGTCGACCAGGCCCGTCTGCCGGGCCAGCTGCTCACCGCCGGCGACCACCCGGACCACGTACCGGCTGCCGCGGCGCAGCCCGCCCGGGGCCATGACGATCATCTCGGAGCCGTGCCCGAAGATCTCCAGGATGTCCTTCTTCAGCCGGCGCGCGGCGACCCCGGTGTCCAGCTCGGCCTCGATCACGATCCGGCCGCTGACCAGGTGCAGCCCGCCGGCGAACCGCAGCGTGGCGGAGACCTCCGCCTTACGGCAGCACGTCCGGGTCACGGGGAGCCGGGAGATCTCGTCCTTCACCGCTGCCGTCATCGCCATGGCCCGATCCTTCCATGCATCCGAAAAATACGGTCGTACGCGGCGGCCAGCAGCTCCGGATCGTGCCGGGGAGTCCCGTCGGTCCGCGCCACCGGCGCCAGCTCGACCGAGCCCGCAAGCTCTTTCGCAGCCTCGCGCAACCCGTCGCGCTCAGCCGCACCGGGCACTGCATCCTTGTCGGCCAGCACCACGTCGAGGGCGAGTTTAGGGGCGTGTCGTCGCAAAACCTCCAAATGACGCTGCGGGGAAAATCCGTCCGTTTCCCCCGGCTGCGGGGCGAGGTTCAGGGAGAGGACCTTGCGGGCCTTGGTCTCCACCAGGGTCTCGTGCAGCTCGGGCACCAGCAGGTGCGGGATGACGGAGGAGAACCAGGAGCCCGGGCCCAGCACCACCCAGTCCGCCTCGCGGACGGCCTCGACGGCGGCCGGGACGGCCGGCGGGTCGGCGGGCACCAGGTGGACCCGCTGCACCTCGCCCGGGGTGAGGGCCACGGTGGCCTGGCCGGCCACGGTGACGACCTGGTCGGGGCGCTCCGGCGCGTGGCCGCGGACGTCGGCGCGCAGCTCCAGCGGCACCGCGGACATCGGCAGCACCCGGCCGTGCGCGCCGAGGAGGGTGCCGACCAGGTCGAGGGCCTGGACGTGGTCGCCGAGCTGCTCCCACAGCGCGACGATCAGCAGGTTGCCGACGGCGTGGTCGTGCAGCTCGCCCTTGCTGGTGAAGCGGTGCTGGATGACCCGGGACCAGGTCTGGCCCCAGTCGTCGTCGCCGCACAGCGCCGCCAGCGCCTTGCGCAGGTCGCCCGGGGGCAGCACGCCCAGCTCGTCGCGGAGCCGGCCGGACGAGCCGCCGTCGTCGGCGACCGTGACGACGGCGGTGAGATCGCCGGTGATCCGGCGCAGCGCGGCGAGGGAGGCGGACAGGCCCATTCCCCCGCCGAGCGCGACCACCTTCGGCTGCGAACCCGGCCGACGGGCGACCCGGCGGCGCAGCCGGAGGTTCCGGCCACCGGCGATCCGGCTCACTCGCGCCCCATGTCCCGGTGGACGACGACGGTCTCGATGCCGTCCGAGGCGAGCCGGCGGGCCAGCCGCTCGGACATCGCGACGGAGCGGTGCTTACCGCCGGTGCAGCCGACGGCGACGGTCACGTACCGCTTGCCCTCGCGCCGGTAGCCCTCGGTGACCAGGTGCATCAGCTCGGCGTAGCCGTTGAGGAACTCCTTGGCGCCGGGCTGGTTGAAGACGTACTGCGCGACGTCCTCGTTGAGGCCCGTGAACTGGCGCAGCTCGGGGACCCAGTGCGGGTTCGGCAGGAAGCGGCAGTCCACCACCAGGTCGGCGTCCACGGGCAGGCCGTACTTGTAGCCGAAGGACATCACCGTGGCACGCAGCTCCGGCTCCTCGCCGCCGGCGAACTGGGCGTCCATCTTCGCGCGCAGCTCGTGCACGTTCAGGCTGGAGGTGTCGATCACCAGGTCGGCGTCGCCGCGCAGCTCGCGCAGCAGGTCGCGCTCGGCGGCGATACCGTCGAGGATCGTGCCGTCGCCCTGCAGCGGGTGCGGGCGGCGCACGGACTCGAAGCGGGCCACCAGCGAGTTGTCCGACGCCTCCAGGAAGACGATGCGCCGGGGGACCTGCTTCTCCTTCAGGTCGGCCAGGGACTCCTTCAGGTTGTCGAAGAAGCGCCGGCCGCGGACGTCCACGACGACCGCGATCCGCGCCACGTTCCCCTGCGAGCGGGCGCCCAGCTCCACCATGGTGGGGATCAGGGCGGGCGGCAGGTTGTCCACGACGAACCAGCCGAGGTCCTCCAGGCACTTCGCGGCCGTGCTCCGGCCGGCGCCCGACATCCCGGAGATGATCACCAGCTCGGGGATGCCCGTCTGCCCGGAGTCCGCCGCCCCGCCCGGCCCGGAGGCCGGGTCACCGGCGGTCCCGGCGGTCTGGTCCGTCTCGTCTGTCCCGTTCTCGTTCATCGCTCTGTCCCCCGGTCCTCATTCGTCCATGATCTCTCCGGTGGCGGTGTTCACCGCCGGTGCGGCCGGTGCCGCCTGCGCGAGGGTCGCGGCGATGGTTTCGGCCGTCTTGCGGCCGATGCCGGGAACCTCACAGATCTGATCAATAGTCGCAGCTCTGAGCCGTTTCACCGAACCGAAGTGCTTCAGCAGGGCCCGGCGGCGGCTCTCCCCCAGGCCGGGCACCGCGTCCAGCGGCCCGGCCTTCATGCTCCTGGCCCGCTTCTTGCGCTGGTAGGCGATGGCGAAGCGGTGGGCCTCGTCCCGTACCCGCTGGAGCAGGTACAGGCCCTCGCTGCTGCGCGGCAGGATGACGGGGTCGTCGCTGTCCGGCAGCCACACCTCTTCGAGGCGCTTGGCCAGGCCGACGACGGCCACGTCGTCCACGCCCAGCCCGTCGAGGGCCTTCTTGGCGGCGGCGACCTGCGGCTGACCGCCGTCGACGACCACGAGCTGGGGCGGGTACGCGAACTTCTTCGGCCGCCCGGTGTCCGGATCCCGGCCGGCGGACCCGTCCGCGGGCGCGGCGTCCGCGACCGCGGGCCCCGGCACTCCCGCGCCGGCCGCGGAAGCGCCGTTCCCGCCGCTCCCGCCGGCCTCGCCGCTCCCGGCCCGGCCGCGCTCGACGGCGGCCTCGGCCTCCGGGTCGCCCCACTCCCCCGTCTTCTGCTTCTCCTGCACGTAGCGCCGGAACCTGCGGGTGACCACCTCGTGCATCGCGCGCACGTCGTCCTGGCCGGTGAACCCCTTGATCTCGAAGCGGCGGTACTCGCTCTTGCGGGCGAGGCCGTCCTCGAAGACGACCATGGAGCCGACGACGTCGTCCCCCTGCAGGTGGGAGATGTCGTAGCACTCGATGCGCAGCGGCGCGGAGTCCAGCTCCAGCGCCTCGGCGATCTCCTCCAGCGCCCGGGAGCGGGTGGTCAGGTCGGAGGCGCGCTTGGTCTTGTGCAGGGAGAGGGCCTGCTGGGCGTTCCGCGCGACCGTGGCGAGCAGGTCCTTCTTGTCGCCGCGCCGCGGCACCCGCAGGTCCACCCGGGCGCCGCGGCGCTCGGCCAGCCACTCCCGTACCGGCGCGGCCGGCTCCGGCAGCGCCGGGACCAGCACCTCGCGCGGGATGCCCTCGCCCTGCTCGTCGCCGTACAGCTGCTGCAGCGCGTGCTCGACGAGGCCGGCGGTGTCGACGGCCTCCACCCGGTCGGTGACCCAGCCGCGCTGGCCGCGGACCCGGCCGCCGCGGACGTGGAAGATCTGCACCGCCGCCTCCAGCTCGTCCTCGGCCAGGGCGACCAGGTCGGCGTCGGTGGCGTCGGCGAGGACCACGGCGTTCTTCTCCATGGCGCGCTTCAGCGCCCCTATGTCGTCGCGCAGCCGGGCCGCCTTCTCGTACTCCATCTCCTCGGCGGCCTCCTGCATCTGCCGCTCCAGCCGCCGGAGGTACGCGCCCGTGCGGCCGGCCATGAAGTCGCAGAACTCCTCGGCCAGCTCCCGGTGCTCCGCGGCCGTGACGCGGCCGACGCAGGGCGCGGAGCACTTGCCGATGTACCCCAGGAGGCAGGGCCGGCCGATCTGCGCGCTGCGCTTGAACACCCCCGCGGAGCAGGTCCGCACGGGGAAGGCGCGCAGCATCAGGTCGACGGTCTCGCGGATGGCCCACGCGTGCGCGTACGGGCCGAAGTAGCGCACGCCCTTGCGCTTGGGGCCGCGCATGACCTGCACCCGCGGATACTCCTCGTTGAGGGTCACGGCGAGGGAGGGGTAGCTCTTGTCGTCCCGGTACTTGACGTTGAACCGCGGGTCGTACTGCTTGATCCAGGTGTACTCCAGCTGGAGCGCCTCGACCTCCGTGGCCACCACGGTCCACTCCACCGAGGCCGCGGTCGTGACCATCGTGCGCGTGCGCTGGTGCAGCCCGGCGAGGTCCTGGAAGTACGACGAGAGGCGCTGGCGCAGGCTCTTCGCCTTGCCGACGTAGATGACCCGGCCGTGCTCGTCGCGGAACCTGTAGACCCCCGGGGAGTCGGGGATCTGTCCGGGCTTGGGACGGTAGCTGGACGGATCGGCCATGGTCCCCACCCTACTGTCGCCCACCGACGCCGGGCGGTCCGTCCACACCCGTGTACCGAGCCCGCGACAGTCCGGTGACATCCGGGGCTCAGCGCGGCCCGGCCGTCTCCGATTCCGCCTCCTGCACGTCGAAGGAGAAGGTGCGCCCGATGTGCGCCAGCCGCTCGGAGTACGAGTCGAGGAGGTAGACCGACGGCGTGGTGAGGGTGACGTACACGCAGTAGTCGCTCGGCGCGGGGACGATCAGCTGCAGGGAGGCGAGGGGGAACACGTTTCCCTCCGGCCGGTCCGTGTCCCTCAGCGTGAGCGAGCGCAGCGAGGTGGACATCACGCCGGGCCCGCAGGGCAGCTTGACCGCCAGCAGCATGTCCTGGCTGCCCTGCACGCCCTTGCCCGCCTCAGCAGCCCCGCCGAGAGGCGGTCGTCACCGTCCACTTCCTCGGTGCCCAGGCACATGGCCAGGGCGAAGCCGATGTCCTCGTGGGAGAAGACCCAGGGCAGGTACTTCCGCATCTGCCCACCGGCGAACTCCTGGTACTCCTCGTCACCGCCGGGCAGCAGCCTGGCCATCGCCTCGGAGCTGAGCGCCGCGGAGGCGTCGAACCCGCGCGGCGCCGCGCTGCTCGCGGGCTCCTGCTGGAGCCCGCGGAAGTCGGAGATCGGCCCGAGGACGGGAACGTCGGAGAGATTCAAGTCGCCGTCCAGCCACCGCTGGGGATTGAGGTTGGACCCGCCGGCGAGCCCCAGGCCGGAGAACAGGCCGCCCTTGTCCAGAAAATTGCCCCGGGAGACGAGCCGCTGCCCTTCCGCGATCACCCGCGCGCCCTCGTCCACCCCGCCCTGCGCCGCGCTGACGCGTTGCCCGCACCGATCTTCTTCAGCTCGGCCTGAGCCGACTCGCCCTCCCGGACAACCCTGCGGACGGTGGCGACCAGGCCCCGCAGAGCTTCCACATCTCCCGGTGCCGGGTTGAACCCCAGGTCGGAAAGTCCGAATCCGACGTCATCAGACATCCCTTCCGCACACTGTGACCGTCATCTGTTGGAAGCTATCGGAGGCAGGTCCGGTTCCGCTGTGCCGTGCGAAAGTCAGGGCTGCGACGCTGTCGGGGAGGCCCGGATGGCAGTGCAGCGGGAACTCGCATCCCTCCTTCGCAGCGCTCGGCAGGGCAGCGCGACACATCACCTGCGGAGTCCGTGGGTCAGACCACGGAGGCTGGCGGCCTTTGTCTACGTCGCCGAGCAGCACGGCTACCGTTACGACGGCATCGCCTCCCATCCCGCGGCCTCCGCCCCGACCCTCGTCCTCAGGCGCCTCCCGGATGCCGCCGACCGTCTGGACCGCACCGCACAGATCCACCCGGACGCAGACCGCGGCGGACGGCTCCCGGGCATGCGCCCCGGACGTCGGCGTCTGGTGCCCCTTCCGGAGGTCAAGCCCGAAGTCGACCTGCTGTTCGCGCGGTTCCAGCTCGATGCGACCGAGGCGTCTCATCACACGAGGAAGAGGCGTCACTTCGTGGTCACCATGGCTCTGTTCATGTTGCTCGTCGCGGTCGTCGGCGGCTTCTACGCGGATTCCGTGCGCGGCTATCTGAAGGCGGTCCTCGTCATCGACGGCATCGTCGCCGCACTCCTGATCACCGTCATGTCGTCAAGCAAGATCACCACGCGGCGCACGCGGGACAGAGCGAGCCGACTGCTGGCGGAGGCAGGCATCGCCTGGCCGCCGGACCGCCCCGGTCGCCGGCGCGGGCGGCTACGCTGAAACATGTCGTTCCTGAGGTTCGCATTCGACGAAGTCAAGGAAATGGTCACGACCCTCGAATCGAGCGGGAGCAGGATGAAGGGCGCCTCGAAGGAGCTGCTGCGCGCCGACACGGGCACGAAGGAATAGGGCTGCGCCCCGGGCACGAAACGGGCGGCGGTCCGGAGGGTGACGGGCATCCTGTGCCGCCGGGATGCGGTCATACTGAGGCGCATGATCGTGGTTGGTGGAGAGGCTCTGATCGATCTCGTACCGGCCGGGGGCGGGGGTGTGCTGCCCGCGCTGCAGCCGGTGCGCGGCGGGGGGCCGTACAACACGGCGGTGGCGCTGGGGCGGCTCGGGGCGCCGGTGGCGTTCGCCTCGCGGGTCTCGACGGACGCCTTCGGGGCGGCGCTGATGGCCGGGCTCGACGCGGCGGGCGTGGACACCGCCCTCGTCCAGCGCGGCCCGGAGCCCACGACGCTGGCCGTCGCCGACGTCAGCCCGGACGGCTCCGCGGGCTTCGGCTTCTACGTCGAGGGCACCGCCGACCGGCTCTTCCGGGCGCCGGACGCGCTGCCCGCGGGGGTGCGGGCGCTGGCGGTGGGGACGTGCTCGCTGGTGCTGGAGCCGGGCGCGACCGCGTACGAGACGCTGCTGAAACGGGCCGCGGCGGACGGGGTGTTCACCCTCCTCGACCCGAACATCAGGCCCGGGCTGATCGCGGACGCCGACGCCTACCGGGCCCGCTTCCGCTCCTGGCTGCCGCACGTGGCGCTGCTGAAGCTCTCGGCGGAGGACGCCGAGTGGCTCGCCGGCGGGCGGCCGTGGGCCGAGGCGCTGCCGGAGTGGCTGGCCGCGGGGCCGCGGGCGGCGGTGCTGACCCGCGGCGGCGAGGGGCTGACGGCGCTGACCGCGGCGGGCCCTGAGCGGTACGACGTGGCCGCGCCGCCGGTCGGCGTCGTCGACACGATCGGCGCCGGCGACACCGTCAACGCCGCTCTCCTGCACTGGCTCGGCGCGCACGGCGCCCTGGCCCCCGGCGCCCTGGCGGGCCTGGACGGCGCCGGCTGGCGCGCCGCGCTCGGCCACGCCGCCCGGGCGGCGGCGATCACCTGCTCGCGGGCGGGCGCCGAGCCGCCGTACGCGGCGGAGCTGGCGGAGTTCGCGGACGGCTGAACCCCGGCGCCGCGGCCCCGGCGCCGCGGCGGCGGCCGCGGGGCCCGCAGGACCCCGCGACCGCCGCCCGCACCGCTACCGGGTGACCGTCACACGGTCCCCCCGCGTGACGCCGTTGACGGTCACCGTCAGCGTGACCGTCCCCGGCCGCAGCCCCGTCACCTCGCCGGTGGCCGGGTCGTACGCGGCGATGTCGCGCCGGCCCGCCTCCCGCGGCGGGCCGATGTGCAGCCGGTCCGTACCGGACCAGTCCGCGCTGACCGGCCAGGCGACCGGCACCTGCCGCGCGCCCTGCGCGACCGACGCCGTCGCCGGCGCGGAGCGGCCGGCGCGGACCTCCTCGGGCGCGGTCACCGCCAGCCCGTCGACGTGCGGCCGGGTCTGCACGGAGACCCAGTCGGGCAGCCCGCGGTGCGGCGCGCGCCGGGCCCGGTGCTGCTCGCCCCACGAGACGCGGTCGACGCCGACCAGCGACCAGCCGGAGAACCCGCCCTCGCCCGGCGGGGTGGCCGGGGCCTTCCCGGAGTTGCCGTTGATCAGGTACGGCACGCCGTCGACGCGCTCGGCGTGGAAGGTGCCGACGTGCCCGCCGACGAACGCCGCGCCCTTGCCCGTACGCGCCCGGAAGTCCGCCAGCCAGTCCTCCAGCACCCGCGCCTCCTTGCGGTCGCTGAGCTGGCTGGCGCGCTGCGCCGTCGGGTCGCGCGGCGGGACGTGCTGGACGACGGTCACCGAGCGCACCCACGGGTCCTTCGCCGCCGCCGCCAGTTGCCGCTTCAGCTCGGCGATCTGCGCGTAGCCGCCGCCGCGGAGCGTCAGCGAGGAGGTGTCGAGGGTCAGGAAGCGGGTGCCCTTGTGGTCGAACGTCCGCTGCGCGGGGCCGAACTCGGCGACGAAGTTGCCGATCGAGCCGCCCATCACCTCGTGGTTGCCCGGCACGTAGTACCAGGGCACGGCGTCGCCCAGCTCCTCCTCCAGTATCCGCCGGGCGAACGTCAGGTCCTCGGGCGAACCCTCGTCGACCAGGTCGCCGTTGACGATGAGGAAGTCGGGCCGGGCCGCCCTGATCTCCCGCAGCGTGCGCCGGGTCTGCCGGACGAGGGGGCTGTCCGGCTCGCGGGCGACGAACTGCGCGTCGGACATCACCGCGTACTGCCAGTCCCGGTCCGCCGTCCCGGCGCCGGAGTCGATCAGCGGGTCGCGGTGGGCCGGCGTGCGCGGCAGGTCGACCTCGGGCGGGCTCTGCGCGGTCAGCTCGTCTATGACCACCTCGCTGCTGTACTGGCTGGCCGGCCTGGTCTCCGCCAGGTAGAAGCGGAAGACGGACAGCGGGTACTGGGTGCCCTCCGGCACCTCGAAGACCAGCTGCCTCCAGCCCTGCCAGGTGACGTGGTCGCCGCGGAGCACGAGGTTGGCGCCCGCGCCGTCCTTCAGGTGCAGAGACGGCCAGGCGCCCTCGCCGTCGCCCTTGACCCACAGCCCGAAGCTCAGCGGCTGGCCGGGGATGTCGATGCCCTGCGGCGGCGTCACGTACGCGGCGCGGGTGGCGGTGGACCGGGAGAAGTCGTAGCTGATCTTCAGGCCGGCGCCCGTGTGGCCCGCGGGCTCCGGGGCGAGCGAGCCGGTGGCGCGGGCGGTGGAGAACGTCCAGTCGGCCGCGTCGTCGAAGTCCGCCAGCGCCGCCTCGGTGAGGCCGACGGTGAGCGCGACGTGCGTGACCTTCCCCTGCACGGTGGCCTTGAGCACGTCGGACGCCGTGGGCTCGGCGGTGCGGGCGCGGACGGTGAAGCCGCCGCTGCGCGGGGCCGGTTCGACGTCGAAGAGCGCGCGGTCGTAGTCGAGGCGTACGTCGGCGGGGTCGACGGGGGCGCTGGCGCCGTGGGCGTCGCGGCCGACGATGCCGAAGGACGCCTCGTCCCGCGGGTCGGCGAGGCCGACCCGCTCGCCGGTGGGCGTGATCCGCTCCAGCCGGTCGAGGACGGTCAGCTCGATGCTCCCGGACGCGCCGCCGCGGCGGGCGGTGACCTTCGCGGTGCCGCCGCGGCGGGCGGTGAAGGTGCCGTCGCGGTCGACGGTGCCGACGCCGGGCCCGGTGCTGTACCAGTGCGGGCGGCCGGCGGCGGGGCCGTACGTCTCGTCGTAGCCGGCGGCGTCGAGGTCGCGGGTCAGGCCCGGGAAGACGCGGTCGGGGCGGCCGCCGGGCACCGGGGCGACGCCCGGCGCGAGCGCGGGGTCGGCGGCGGTGGTGACGCGGAAGTCCTTCAGCTTGCCGCTGCCGCCGGGGGCGGTGAACGCCAGGCCGTTGGGGACCTCCCGCTCCTCGCCGTCGGACGGCGAGTTCTCCACGAACCGCTCGTCGGAGCCGGGCGCGCGGGCGACGAGGGTGGAGGAGCCGCCGCCGTCGAGGTTCAGCGCGTCGTACGCGCCGAGGGCGTCCATCATCCGCGCCAGCTGGGTGAGCGTCACGCCGCCGGCGTCCGCCTGGCGGCCGTCGACGGTGAGCACGTGCATGGTGCCCCCGTCCCGGGAGAAGCCGACCGCGGTGCGGGGGGCGGCGGTGTTGTTCGGCCGGCCCTCCCAGTCCTGCGGCACGCCGTCCTCGACGAGGACGCCGCGGCCGCCGACCGCGGTACGGGGCACGGGGCTGCCGTCGTCGGTGCGGACGTCGTACTCCACCTGCGCTCGGTCGCCGGGCCGGAGCCCGGCGAGGATCTTGGCGCCGGTGCCGCGGCCGACGAGCACGGTGGTGCCTTCGGCTATCGCGCCCTTCCCGGGCCCGTCGGCCACCTCGGTGACCGTGCCGTCGACGACGGCGACCTCGGTGACCTCGGTGGCGCCGTCGACCGTCAGGGCCCGGTCGGCGGTGCCCCACCGGGCGTTGTACGCGCCGATGCCGTCGGCGGGCACGTTGGCGGCGTTGTGGCCGCCGAGGGGGTGCTCGCCGTCGGGGAGGGTGAGGGTGCCGTCGAAGTACAGGTCGAGTACGCGGCCCGCCTGGTCGGGGCCGACGCCGACGGCCTCGGAGACGCCGGCCGCGGGCGAGTGCGTGACGCGGCCCTCCGCGACGCCGGGGCCGAGCGGCGCGCCGGTCTCGTTGATGTCGAAGAAGTCGGCGTTGATGGCGGCGACGGTGGTGCGGCCGGGGCCGGGGTCGTGCTCGGCGGCCAGTTCGGAGACGGGCGCGCGGTCGGAGACCGCGCCGCCGAGGTAGTCGACGCGGGTGCCGGCGCCCAGGTCGACGCTGAGCGCGTCGGCCTTGAGCCACTTGTCGGTCTCCAGCCGCTCGAAGGACGTCAGCTCCATGCCGGGGGCGACGGGCCGGGAGGTGGAGGCGATGTCCATGCCCTCGCCGGCGGGCACGGAGACGAGGCCGGCCGCGCCGGCGGGGGCGGCGGGCCGCTCCTGGCCGACGGCGACCGCGGGCGCCCCGAGGAGCAACAAGGAAGCCGCCGCTGCCGCGACGGCCCTGGGTCGGAAGGGTTTACTGCGTACTCCCGCTCTGAGCACGTTTTCTCCTTGGAACGACACGGGAACGCACGCTTCTTGCGCACGGCGGGCCACAGCCTGGCAGCGGAAAGTGGTCTACACCAGAGGGCGCGCGCAAACTCCGGCCGAACAATTGCCGCCGCGGGTCCGCCATTTGAGACCGGGTCAGGCAGGTCCGTACCAGGTGGGATGCCGTGTGCCGTGTGCCGTGTGTCAGCGTGTCGGCGTGACAGGGCCGTGCGCGGGCACCGCGCGGCGCGGTAGGGGGCGACCGGCGCGCCCCGAGGCGGGCCGACGGGCGGCGACCGGCCGCCCGCCGGGCCGCCGCGTCAGCCGCGCCGCTTGGCCGCCGTCTTCTTCGCGGCCGTCTTCTCCGCCGCCTTCTTCACGGACCCCTTCGCGGCGGGTGCCTTGGCCGCCTTCTTCGCGGTCACCCGCTTCCGCACCGGAGGTGAGTCGCTCACCCGGTCGCCCAGGATGTCCCGCAGGAACTTCCCGGTGTGGCTGGCCGGCACCGCCGCCACCTCCTCGGGCTGCCCCTCCGCCACCACCAGCCCGCCGCCGCTGCCGCCCTCGGGGCCGAGGTCGACGACCCAGTCTGCGGTCTTGATGACGTCCAGGTTGTGCTCGATGACGATCACCGTGTTGCCCTTGTCGACCAGCCCGGACAGCACTCCGATCAGCTTCTTGATGTCCTCGAAGTGCAGTCCCGTCGTGGGCTCGTCCAGCACGTACACCGTGCGGCCCGTCGAGCGCTTCTGCAGCTCGCTCGACAGTTTCACCCGCTGCGCCTCGCCGCCCGACAGCGTCGGCGCCGGCTGGCCCAGCCGCACGTACCCGAGGCCCACCTCGTTGAGCGTCTTCAGATGGCGCGCGATGGCCGGCACCGCCTCGAAGAAGGCGAGCGCCTCCTCGATCGGCATGTCCAGCACCTCGGCGATGGACTTGCCCTTGTAGTGCACGTCCAGCGTCTCGCGGTTGTACCGCGCGCCGTGGCAGACCTCGCACGGCACGTAGACGTCCGGCAGGAAGTTCATCTCGATTTTGATCGTGCCGTCGCCCGAGCAGTTCTCGCAGCGGCCGCCCTTGACGTTGAAGGAGAACCGGCCCGGCTGGTAGCCGCGGACCTTCGCCTCGGTCGTCTCCGCGAACAGCTTGCGGACGTGGTCGAAGACGCCGGTGTACGTGGCGGGGTTGGAGCGCGGCGTACGGCCGATGGGCGACTGGTCGACGTGCACCACCTTGTCGACGAGGTCGTCCCCGTCGACCCGGGTGTGCCGTCCGGGCACGTTCCGCGCGCCGTTCAGCTCGCGCGCCAGGTGCGTGTACAGGATGTCGTTGACCAGCGTCGACTTCCCCGACCCCGAGACCCCGGTGACCGCCGTGAGCACCCCGAGCGGGAACGCCACGTCGATGTCGTGCAGGTTGTTCTCCCGCGCCCCGCGGACGACGAGCTGCCGCTCGCCGTCGACCGGCCGCCGGATCTCCGGCGTGGGGATCTCCTTCTTTCCCGACAGGTAGTGCCCGGTGACCGACCGGTCGTTGTCCAGCAGCTCCTTCAGCGGGCCGCTGTGCACCACCTCGCCGCCGTGCTCGCCGGCGCCCGGGCCGATGTCGACGACCCAGTCGGCGGTCGTGATGGTGTCCTCGTCGTGCTCGACGACGATCAGCGTGTTCCCCATGTCGCGCAGCCGGACCAGCGTCTCGATCAGCCGGTGGTTGTCCCGCTGGTGCAGCCCGATGGACGGCTCGTCCAGCACGTACAGCACGCCGACGAGGCCGGAGCCGATCTGCGTGGCGAGCCGGATGCGCTGTGCCTCGCCGCCGGAGAGGGTGCCCGCGGCGCGGTTGAGCGACAGGTAGTCCAGGCCCACGTCGACCAGGAAGCGCAGCCGCTCGTTGACCTCCTTCAGCACCCGCTCGGCGATGGTCTTGTCCCGGTCGGTCAGCTCCATGGCGCCGAGGAAGTCGGCGCAGTCGCTGATCGACATCGCCGAGATGTCGGCGATCGACCGGCCCTGCACCGTGACCGCGAGGACGACCGGCTTCAGCCGGGTCCCGTTGCAGGTCGGGCAGGGGACCTCGCGCATATACCCCTCGAAGCGCTCGCGGCTGGCGTCGCTCTCCGCCTCCGCGTGCCGCCGCTTGACGAACGGCACGGCCCCCTCGAAGGACGTGGTGTACGACCGCTCGCGCCCGTACCGGTTGCGGTACCGCACCTCGATCTTCGTCCGGTGCCCCCGCAGCAGCGCCTTCTGCGCCCGCTGCGGCAGCCCGGCCCAGGGGATGTCGGTACGGAAGCCGAGGTCGTCGGCGAGCGCGCCGACGAGCCGGGCGAAGTAGTCCCTGGTGTGCCCGTGCGACCAGGGGTGGATGGCGCCGTCGTCCAGCGACTTGTCCGGGTCGGGGACGATCAGCTCCGGGTCGACCTCCATCCGGCTGCCGATGCCCGTGCAGTCGGGGCAGGCGCCGAACGGCGAGTTGAAGGAGAAGGAGCGCGGCTCCAGCTCCTCGAAGGACAGGTCGTCGTACGGGCAGTAGAGGTGCTCGGAGTACATCCGCTCACGGTCCGGGTCGTCCTCGTCCAAATCGACGAAGTCGAGGATGACCATGCCGCCCGAGAGCCCGAGGGCGGTCTCCACCGAGTCGGTCAGCCGGCGCTGGGCGCTCTCCTTGACCGTGAGGCGGTCGACGACCACCTCGATCGTGTGCTTCTCCTGCTTCTTCAGCTTGGGCGGGTCGGTCAGCGTCGACGTCCGCCCGTCGACCCGCGCCCGGCTGTAGCCCTTCGACTGCAGGTCGGAGAAGAGGTCCACGAACTCGCCCTTGCGCTCGCGCACCAGCGGCGAGAGCACCTGGAAGCGGCTGCCCTCCGGCAGCGCGAGCACCTTGTCCACGATCGCCTGCGGCGACTGCCGGGTGATCGGCCGGCCGCACTCCGGGCAGTGCGGGTGGCCGATGCGGGCGAAGAGCAGCCGGAGGTAGTCGTAGACCTCGGTGATCGTGCCGACCGTGGACCGCGGGTTGCGCGAGGTGGACTTCTGGTCGATCGAGACGGCCGGCGACAGGCCCTCGATGAAGTCGACGTCGGGCTTGTCCATCTGGCCGAGGAACTGCCGGGCGTAGCTGGACAGGGACTCCACGTAGCGGCGCTGGCCCTCGGCGAAGATCGTGTCGAACGCCAGGGACGACTTGCCGGACCCCGAGAGTCCTGTGAAGACGATGAGGGAGTCGCGGGGCAGGTCGAGCGAGACGTTCTTCAGATTGTGCTCGCGAGCGCCACGGACGAGGAGACGGTCGGCCACGCCGGTCGGACCTTTCGTGATGAAGCGGCGGGGACCGTCCGGGCGGGCGGCACCCCTTGTCAAGCGTATGGGGGCGGCCACGGACCTGTCCGCGGCTTTCTCCCATCGAGCCACACGCTAACGTCTGGGTCTGACAACGCCGTCCGGCCCAGCATTCCCATCCACCTGCCTCCGGGGGTTCCGATGACAGAAAACGCAGGTCGCACGCACGACCCCGTACGCGACATGGCCACCGTGCGAGCCGCCACCGACGGCCTCCTCGACCGCGCCGCCGGCCTCGGCGCCCTCGGCGACGACGCGGTCCGCGCGCCCAGCGCGCTGCCCGGCTGGACCCGCGGCCACGTGCTCACCCACCTCGCCCGCAACGCGGACGCCCTGGTCAACGTGCTCTCCGGCCGCCCCATGTACGCGAGCGCCGAGGCCCGCGACGCCGACATCGAGGCCGGCGCCGCCCGCCCGCTTGCCGAGCAGCTGGACGACGTGCGCGCGACGGCCGCGCGGCTGGCGGAGACCGCCGCGGGCATCCCGGCGGACGGCTGGTCGGCCCGCTGCGAGCTGCGCGGCGGTGTGACGGACGTCATGGCGCGCATCCCGTTCCGGCGGCTGGTGGAGGTGGAGCTGCACCACGTCGACCTGGACGCGGGCTACACCCTGGACCAGCTCCCGGACGACTTCGTGGCCCGCGAGATCGACTTCCTCACGGCCCGCTTCGCGGGCAACGACGAGGTCCCGCCGCTGTCGCTGTCCACCCCCGCCGGCGCGACCTGGACCACGGGCGCCCGGGAGTCCGCCGGCGGCCCGGTGCGGGTCACCGGCGCCCCGTACGCCCTGATGGGCTGGCTCGCCGGCCGCACCACCGGCACGGGCGTACACGCTCTGGACGGCGCCGTACTGCCGGTCCTGCCCCCGCTCTGAGAAGCTGGGCCCATGTCGTACACGGGCAGGGTCACCGTCGGCGGCGCCGCCGACGTGCACGAGCTGACTGATCTGATGATCTCCAAGGTCGCCGTCGGGCCGATGGACAACAACGCCTATCTGCTGCGCTGCCGCGCCACGGACGAGCAGCTGCTCATCGACGCCGCGAACGAGCCCCACACCCTGCTCACCCTCGTCGGCCCCGACGGCATCGCCTCCGCCGTGACCACCCACGGCCACGGCGACCACTGGCAGGCCCTGGCCCCGGTGGTCGCGGCCACCGGCGCGCGCACCTACGCGGGCCGCGCGGACGCCCCCGACATCGACGTCCCCACGGACGTCCTCGTGGACGACGGCGACACCCTCACGGTCGGCCGCATCCCCCTCACCGCCCGGCACCTCGTCGGCCACACCCCGGGCTCCATCGCCCTGGTCTACGACGACCCCCACGGCCACCCGCACCTCTTCACCGGCGACTGCCTCTTCCCGGGCGGCGTCGGCAACACCTGGGGCGACCCGGAGCGCTTCGCCTCCCTGCTGCACGACGTGGAGACGAAGATCTTCGCGGAGCTGCCGGACGAGACCTGGGTCTACCCGGGCCACGGCCACGACACCACCCTGGGCGCGGAACGCCCGCACCTGCCGGAGTGGCGCGAACGCGGCTGGTAGGGCCCCGGCCCTGGTCTACCGCGCCGCCTCGGCCTTCTCCAGAGCCGCCACGTACTCCCGGTTCCAGGCGGCGCCGCGCAGCTCCTCCGGCAGTCCCGCCAGGCCGTTGCGCAGGTGGTCGGCTGCCTCGTCGTACCGCCCCAGGGCCAGCGCAGAGAGGCCGAAGGACAGCCTGCTGAACTCGGGCGTGAGCCAGTACGCCGTGGCCGGAGGGGGCAGCTTGCCGGCCTCGTCCATCAGCCGCGCGCCCTCGTCCAGCATCCGGAGGGCTTCGTCCCGCTTGCCCAGGTGTCCGAGCCCGGCAGCCGCCTGCAGGAGGTCCCCCAGCCGCTGGGCGGGGTGCGCCCCGGGGGTGTACGCGGCTGCGGTGAACCAGCGGGCAACGGCCTGCTGCCGGCCCTGCTGCCGCGCCAGGTATCCCTTGAAGTTGAGCGCCTGCGCGGCGAGCGTGCCGTTGCCGATCTCGTCGGCGAGGTCCACGGCGTCGTCCAGGAGCTGCACGGCCTCGCCGTCCCGCCGCAGCTCCGCCAGCAGCCACCCGCCGAACTGGACGAACTCCGATGCCACCGCGGCGAAGGCGTCGCGATGCGGTCCGCGCGCCTCTTTGAGCATGCGCGTGACCTCCGCCAGCTGCACGAGCGTCGCCGGGAGCACGGCCTCCGGCCTCGCGGAGTCGTCGAGGCGGCGTAACGCGGCCAGAACGCCGGCCGTGGCCTCGACGGTTCCCGCGTCCATGCGGGACGGCCGCCCGGCGGCGCGGGCGACCCGGTGGGAATCGTCGGGGTGCATGAGGGTTCCGGCGAGCGCACCCCCGGCTCCGACCAGACCGTCCAGATCCTTCGCGATCTCTGTCGAGGGCTCACGCACCCCGGCGAGGATGCGGCCGAGTTCCCCGGGGTCCTGGTCGATCGCGTGGGCGGCGTCGCGCACCGAGTAGCCGCGGTCACGCAACGCCCGGCGGGCCAGGTCGGCGAAATCAGCCACGGTGAACCTCAGCAACTTCGAGCGGGGACTTCCAGCGTACTCAACTCGCCCCGGGCCGCCCTCGATCACGACAGTCTGAGCCTGGATCACCGTGTGGGCCCGGACGTCCTCCGCCTGGTTGCGGACGTCCTCGCTGGCCTCCGCCGCCACGCGACTCCCTACGGGTTCGTGTTCCAGGTGACGGTCTGCCCCTGCACGAGATTCGTGACCCGGGCGTTTCCTGCGACGATGTTGGTGGTCACGTGGGTGGGCCGCAGCGCCGCCTCGTTTTGCCGGCACCACTCGGTGAAGTCCGCCGCGAACGCCGGGTCCTGCAGTGCCCGGGCGTAGATCAGGGCAGACAGGGACCGGACCTGGTTCTCGTCCTGCGGCTCCAGCGGGAGCGGCGGCCGCTCCTGCTCCGCCGTTCCCCGGCCGAAGGCCCGGCGCACCAGCGAGGCGAGGGAAGCCCAGGCCTGCCGTCCGGCCTCCGACCCGCCGCCCTGGGCAGCCGCCGTCACCGCGGCCTGGACGGTCTCTAAGCTCGCTGCGTCCATGGCGGCCCCCGCTTCACCTACGACACGGATACATCCGGCTACCGAGTGTAGGGGTCGGATGCCGCCGAGTCACTCGCTCCGCCCGTTGGCCGCGGAGAACAGTCCGGCGGGAGCGGGTCGGGAGCAGGGCGACGTCGTCGCGCGGGGTGGGCGGCCCGGACACTTCCCGGCGACCCGGCGCGCTCGGCGGCGGAGGTAACCTGTCGCAGCCCCGCGCCGGCGGGAGGGACCGTGGAGGGGAGCCGGTGGACGCCTCGGACGACGTCGAGCGGGCCGTGCGCCCCCAGACGCTTCTGCTCGCCCTCTTCGGCGACCAGGTGCTGGGCCGCGGCGTGGCCGTCTCCGCGGGCAGCGTCATCGCGGTGCTGAACCGGCTGGGGGTCGGCGAGCACGCCACGCGGGCCGCCGTGACCCGGATGGCCCGCCGCGGCCTCCTGCGGCCGGTACGCAGTGGCCGTCAGGTCTTCTTCGGGCTGGCACCGCGCGGGGTCGCGGTGCTGCGCGACGGCCTGCGCATGCTGGAGGCCGAGATCGTGGACCGGGAGTGGGACGGCCGCTGGACTCTGCTGGCGTTCTCCGTGCCGGAGACGCGGCGCGCCGACCGGCACGCGCTGCGGACCCGGCTGGGGTGGGCCGGATTCGCCCCCCTGCGCAGTGGGCTGTGGGTCTCGCCGGGCACGGCGAATGTCTCGCAGGTGCTGTCCGAACTGGACCTGCTCGACCACGTGACGGTCTTCCGGGGCGAGGCGGCGCTGGGGAGCGATCCGGCGAAGATCGCCCGGGAGGCGTGGGACCTGCGGGCGCTCGCCGCGGGCTACCGGGGGTTCCTCGACCGCTGGTCGGGCGGTGCCTTCAGTGAGTGGGACGCGTTGTCGCAGCGCACGCGGATGACCGCGGAGTGGTTGCTGCTGATCCGCCAGGACCCGCGGCTGCCGCCGGCGCTGCTGCCGCCGGAGTGGCCGGGTGTGCGGGCACAGGAGATGTTCCGGACCCTGCAGGCCGAGCTGACCGGTCCCGCGGACGAACTCGCCGCGGCGCGGCTCTCGACCATCGCCGACACCGCCGACACCGAGGCACAGCACCCTTCGGCCAATATTTGACACATCATTGACGGTCGTTTCAAAGTTGCCTAACTTGATGCGGGCGGGGCCAGAACAGGAGGCAGCATGACTCGCATCAGAGCCGCACTCGCCGCCATCGGCAGCGGCTTATTGATCGCCCTCGCCGGCATCGCCGTCCCGGCGCCGGCAGCCGCGGCCGAACTCGTCGAGGTGACCAACTTCGGCGACAACCCCGGCAATCTGCGCATGCACATCTACGTTCCGGATTCCACGCCCGCCAGCCCGGCGATCGTCGTCGCCATGCACGGCTGCGGTGGCTCGGGTCCGGGCTTCGCCGGGTCCAGCGAGTTCATCTCGCTCGCCGACCAGCACGGGTTCGTCGTCATCTTCCCGACCGCGACGAAGCAGACGGCGATGGGCAACTGCTTCGACGTGTGGTCACCGGAGTCCAAGACCCACGGCGGCGGCAGCGATCCCGCGTCGATCGTCTCGATGGTCGGCTACGCGGAGCAGCAGCACGGCGGCGACCCCGGACGGGTCTTCGCCACCGGCAGTTCGTCCGGCGGAATGGAGACGCAAGCCCTGCTCGCCGTCTACCCGGACGTGTTCCAGGCCGGGGCGTCGTTCATGGGCGTTCCCTTCACCTGCTTCGCCAACGAAGCGGATTTCCCGCCCTGGACCAGCCAGTGCGTCAACGGCAGCATGGACAGGACCCCGCAGCAGTGGGGCGACGCGGTCCGCGCGGCGTACCCGGGCTACACCGGTGACCGCCCCCGGGTCCAGCTCTGGCACGGCACCGCAGACCCCCTCGTGCCGTACCAGCTCCAGGGGGAAGCGGTCGATCAGTGGACCAACGTCTTCGGGCTGAGCCGGACCCCGACCTCGACGGACCAGCCGCAGCCCGGCTGGACGCGCGACCGCTTCGCCGACTCGGGCGGGACCGTGCAGGTCGAGGCCGTCAGCGTCCAGGGCGCCGGCCACAGCCTCCCCATGGGCGGCATGGGCGCCGCGGCCGTGTCGTTCTTCGGCATCGACGGCACCTGACCGCCTGCGGCGGGGCGTGACGGGGGGAGTCGCTGTGCGGACCCGCACTGACGGCTCCCCCCGGCCCTCCGCCTGAAGCGCGCCTGGTGGCAGCCGAAGCCACTCTGGTGGGGTGACTTGAGAGGGGCGAATTTCGACTTCACAGGGTAGTCGGACGATTACGCCAATAGCCTGGCCGTGTCGGCATCTCACGAAGGGCGACGAGCATGGGCGAGGACGACCGCGAGCAGGCGAGGCGGCAGCGCAAGCCGGAAAAGAGAGCCAGGAGGGACAAGGACGCGGTACCACCCATCTGGGTCGCATACGCAAAGCTGCTCAAACTGCACCGCGAACGCGCGGGCATCACGCAGCCCCAACTTGCCGTCGCGGTGGGCTACTCCTTCGACACGGTCGCCGCCATCGAACAAGCCAGACGCCCGGCGAAGCTGGCCTTCACGCGGGGCGCGGAGCGGGAACTCGACGCACAGGGCACGCTGATGGTGCTCCAGGATGACGTGGACCGGGCGAAGCTGCCGCAGTTCTTCCGGAACGTGGCGCTTCTGGAAGAAGAGGCGCTGAGCAGGTACGACTGGGACCCGCTGCTGGTGCCGGGGCTGTTGCAGACGGAGGAGTACGCGCGCGCGTTGTTCTCGGCGCACTGTCCGCCGCTGTCGGAGGACGAGATCGAGCTGAGCGTGGAGGCCCGTCTCGCGCGGCAGAGGTTACTCACGCGGAAGAAGCCGGTGGAGCTGTGCTTCATCATCGGCGAGGCGGCGCTGCGCAACCCGGTGGGCGGGAAGCGAGTGCAGCGGGAGCAGTTGGAGGCGCTCGGGAAGCTTGCGGAGCTGCCGCATGTGGAGATCCAGGTGATGCCCTGGACCTGCGGCTTCCACCCCGGGCTCAACGGGCCCATGGTCGTCATGGAGACGGCGGAGCACGAAATGGTGGGGTACGTGGAATCGCAGGAGGCCGGGTTCGTCGTCTCCGACCCGGAACAGGTCAGCGCGTTCGCTCACCGGTATGGAAAGATGCGCTCACTGGCACTGAACCCCGATGAATCGGCACGGTTCATCGGCCGCGTCGCAGGAGAGCTATGAACGTGGATCAGGCTGCGGACACCAGCAGTTCGCATGAGTTGGCGTGGGTGAAGAGCAGCTACAGCGGATCGGGCGGCGGCAACTGCATAGAGGTGGCCGCGGCAGCAGAGTGCGTACATGTACGCGACTCCAAGGACCCCGCCGGCCCCGTCCTCACGGTCTCACCCGAGGCATGGACCTCGTTCCTCGCCTTCGCGGCCACCCAGGAGCCCGGCTGACGCCGTGAGTCGTGCGTGCCCTGCCCCGGACGCCCTCCGGGGCAAGGCACCTCGGCGACATCCGTCAGCCCAGGACCTTGGCGATGGCCAGCGCGGTGCGCTCCAGCCAGTCCACGGCGTCGGTCACATCACCCTCGGTGATCGGGCGCCGCTGCTTGAGGTGGCCCTCGACGAGATCGGCGTCATGGGCGATCTTGTTGCGCCGCTCCATGATCTCGACATATCGCTTCTTCAACGTCTGGGCCGTGAGAGACGTGCGGCCGTGGTTCCACTCGTTCATCTGGACGGCGGCCTTGGCCCAGATGTCTTCCTCCGTCACCAGCTTCAACGCCTCGCTGATCTTGCGAGGGTTCTGAAGCGAGGCGTTGCTCCACTTCGCCTTCACATGCTCGGAGACGGCATCAGCAAGCGTCGTGTCACCGCGGCGGATCTCCTCGACCATGGCGAGCGGGAGCTCAAACCTCGTGAGCTGATACGGCATGTCATCGCTGTCCTGCCCCGCCAGCACGGCGACGCGCCGGTACAGCTCTTCGTGGAACCAATGATCGATGGCGCTGACAGCCTGGACCCAGGCGGCCCGGTAGAAGTCACCGATGTCCAAGAGCGGCGACTCAAAGGCCGCCAGGTTCTTACCCGCGGTGATCATCTTCCGGGCGTAGTCGAGATTCGTCGTGAACGCCTGGAACTCGCGCGTCTGTGGGCGCTGAATGGGCAAACCGAGCACTCCCGTCTCACCGAGCTTCGGCGTCAAGATTTCCGGTGAGACGGTGAGCGGGTCAACTCGATTGAGGATCCGCTGCCTCAGTTGGCTGGATCTCGTCCGTATCGGCCGTAACTTCGCCACCGAGGGCCTCGGCGATGGCGGCGAACTCGCTCAGCGCCGCCTGAAGATCCTCCACGATCTCCTGGGCGATGACCTCCGGCGGCAGCAGGCTGTCCGCGTCCTCCAGGGCCGGGTCCTTCATCCAGGTGATATCGAGATTGACCTTGTCACGGGCGATGAGTTCGTCGTAGGTGAAGCTCTTGAAGCGCTCATCGTCTGTCTCGACGCGCTCGGAGCGCGGCCGGCCGGGTCGGTAGGCCTCGACGAACTCGTCGAGGTCGGCTCGACGCAGCGGGTGCTGCTTGAGAGTGAAGTGCTTGGCGGTGCGGAAGTCGTAGACCCAGAGTGTGGTGGTGTTGGGCTGGCCGCCGCCGCGCGGGGGCTTCTTCTCGAAGAAGAGCACGTTGGCCTTGACCCCGCCGGCGTAGAAGATCCCGGTGGGCAGACGCAGGATGGTGTGCAGATCGAACTCGTCGAGGAGCCGCCGGCGGACCTTCTCTCCGGCACCGCCTTCGAAGAGGACGTTGTCGGGGAGGACCACCGCGGCACGGCCGTTCATCTCCGTCAGCGACATGATGTGCTGGAGGAAGTTGAGCTGCTTGTTGGTGGTCGTGGCCCGGAAGTCCTCGCGCTCGTAGGAAATGTCCTCCCTCTCGGCCTTGCCGTCCGTGCCGATCACGGTGATGGCGGACTTCTTACCGAAGGGCGGGTTGGCGAGGACGAGCGAGGCATGGTCGCCCGGCTTGTCGGCGAGGGCGTCGCCGACCGTGATCAGACTCGGGCCGTCGGCATCGCCGATACCGTGCAGCAGCATGTTCATGGCGGCGAGGCGGGCCGTGCCGGTGACCAGCTCGTTGCCCCAGATCTTCCCTGAGCCGAGCGCGAGGCGCTGCTCTCGAGAGAGGTCCTGCATGTGGTGCTGGCGGATGTAGCTGTGGGCGGAGATGAGGAAGCCGCCGGTGCCGCACGCGGGGTCGGTGACGGTGTCGTCGGGCCGCGGTTGCATGACGTCGACCATCGCGTCGATGAGGGCGCGTGGGGTGAAGTACTGCCCTGCACCGGTCTTGGTGTCCTCGGCACCCTTGGCAAGCAGCCCCTCGTAGGCGTCGCCCTTGAGGTCCGTGCCCTGGATCGTCCAGTCTTCCTTGCCGATCAGATCGACGACCAGCTTCTCCAGGAGGGCGGGCTCGGTGATGCGGTTCTGGGACTTGGCGAAGATCGTGCCGAGGGTGGTCCCGGGGTTCTGGGCAAGCTCGGTGAGGACGTTGCGATAGTGGACTTCGAGATCAAGACCCCTCTTGGCTGCGAGCGACTTCCAGTCGTAGCCGGGAGGGACAACGGCTTTTGCATCGGCCTCGGTGAAGGGGTCGGAAGCGATCTCGTCCGCCATCTTCAGGAAGAGGAGGTACGAGAGTTGCTCCACATACTCAATAGTGGACAGCCCGTTGTCCCGGAGAACGTTGCAGTAGTTCCAGAGCTTCGCAACGAGCGTATCGGTCTGCGCGCTGGTCTGGGCAGGGATCGTGGGTGTCACAGCGGCAACTCCGTCTGAACGGCGGCACGGGGAGCAGGTGTCGGTGCTGGGGCAGGTGCCGACTGGACCGCTGCTCCTCTCTGGCGGGGCTGGCGGGACGGCTGAGACCGAGGGCTCTGAGCTTCGCGCTCGGCACGAATCCGGCCGAGCAAAACGGAGGCAGGCTCATCGGCGGGGTTTTGCGAGACGAGTCGCCCTGTGAAGGCTTTCTCAAAAAGTGCCTGTCGCAGTCGATCCGCCCGCCTCAAGGCAGCTTCGAGTTGAGCACGACAATGCCTGAGAGACACCGTAAGCTCATCGGCCTGATCCACGATAGCTCGTTGAGTCGCCAGCGGAGGCAAGGGGACAGGAATAGCCTTGACCTTAGATTTATTCAGCGCGGGTTGATTACCTCCAGAACTAGCCCTCCGCGATTCCAGGTAGCGCTGTTCGAAGACGAGATAAATATACTCGGGAAGAATCCGCGTCTCTGAGACACGAACTGAGGCACAGTTCTGATTATGCGACGCCTCAATGTCAAGGATCGCAGCTTGACCACGCGTCTTGCCCTCGCCGATCATCGCGATCATGACGGTACCCGGCGGGTGAAGCCGCGTGCTCCGATTTCCGACAGCCCTTTCGCTGATGTGCTCCCGGGTGCTCGAAATCCGATTGAAGCTCACCTCGCCACTTGAGACCCATGGGATCGACCCGGACCAGTTCTCTGGAACCTTTCGATTGGGGGTGGCACCGACATACACATCAAAGATGTCACCAACCGTCACCCAGAGCCATCCATCCGGGATCGGCCACGGTTGCTGGCTCTCAGAAAGTGGCTTGTGGCTACTCGGGTTCCGCATCAAGTCCTGCGCGGTGCCCTCGTCCAGCGAGAGCGCAACCCCATCGCCCGACAAGAGGCGCGTAACGAGCGACTGCCGAAGGTTCACTGCCCTCTGGACCGCAGAGCGCAACACTCCGCAGGATTTTTCGATGCGAGACAGATGGCCTTCGAGCACCTCGACGATACGAGTCTGCTCTGCCGCGGGCGGCACTGGGATAGAATTCTCGAAGACATCAGTGTCACGTACTGCCGGATAACTTACTCCCCGCTGCTTCGGGAAGAGCTGAGCTTCAAATTTCTGACTCTGCACGGCATAGAAAACGTAGCGTGCTTCCATGGCGTGATGCGGCCGGATTACCGCGAATCCAGTGGAAGCAATATGCCCTCCGAGTTCTGGAGCGACCTGAGCTACTTTCCTCAGATAAGGGCGCACGGTCGAGTAGAGCACATCACCGGGCATGATTACCTGCCGAGCCCTGCCGGGGGCCTCTGCAGATTCCATCCAGTCTGCGCTGGCAACCCGCCGATCCTCGCCACTTACAGAACTGATATCAACATATCTAAAGCGCGTCATGGGAAAATTCCCCCGACTCACTTTATCCACTGGGATGCAAATTTCACTCAGCGGAACATTCTTCCACCCTGTAGGGGTGCCTCCGTCACTCAAGCCAGTTCTCGATTCAGCTCACTCACCAACGACCGCACATCCCGCTCCGGGAACGCCGCCGCGAACCCGCGCCCGCCACCCCTCCCTCGGAAGGGCTCCACGTTGAAGTCCGCCGCCCCCACACCCGCGTCCTTCGCCACCACGTCCCGCACCGACCGCAGCCACCACAGCTGCTCCTCCGTGAAGTCCGCTCCCGCCTGCTGCTGCCGCAGCAGCCAGCCCTCGAAGCGTTCCTCCACCGTTGCCCGGTACGGCCTCAGTTCTTCGTCCACGCCCAATTCATACCGGATCAGCGAGATCAAATCAGTCAGCCCCGCCTCGCGCCCCCCGTGCCCAACCGCCGCACCCAGGTCCTCGTAGTACGTCCACAGCACCTGCGGTGTCCAGGCGTACTTCGGGCGATGGATCTCTGCTGCCAGCTCCTTCAGCGCAGCGTACGCCTCTTCCGGCGAGACGGAACGCGGGCTGCTCATAGCGATGTTGACCGCAGCGATCCGGTCGCGCTCCTCCTTCAGGAGCCGACTCCACCTGCCGATCTCCTCCCTCGCCCGTTCCTCTCGCGGAACCTCCTCGACATCCTCAAGCCGCACTTCTGTGAACTCGTCTATGACATAGTCCTTGTCCCTGCGGATCTCAAGGATCTGCCGCCGCAGCTCCGGCAGCTCGGTCAGCGGGGCGATCGCCGCCTCGACCAGCCGCCGCGCCGCCGCCGGGCCGCCCTCCTCGCGCGCCCGCTCCTGGCGGTCGGGGTCGACCGCCTTCACGATCCCGCCCGCGATCTCAGAAAGCGTTCGCCCCCCGGCCGCCTGCGTCAACTGCTCCCGCTCGTCACCCGTGAGCTGCTGATTCAGCCGGGCCAGCCGACCCGCCAGAATCTCCGCTTCTGACGTGCTGATCGACTTCGTACCGGCCTTGTCCAGCAGCTTCGCCAGCGACACCTGCCGCTCACTCGCCGGCACCAGCGGCTTGGCATCGACCAGCGGCGAGTTCGTAACGCCAACCGCGTCGATAAGGACGAAACGGTCCTTCCTCACACGGTCGTCCGCCTCCGGCGTGACCTCCTGCAGTTCGGTCGCGTCGATGGTCCGCGCGCCGCGCCCCTTCATCTGCTCGAAGAGCACCGCGCTCCGCACCTCACGCAGGAAGATCACGCACTCCAGCGCCTTCACGTCCGTGCCCGTGGCGATCATGTCGACCGTCACGGCGACGCGCAGCCGCGGCGACGTTCGCAGCGCGCGGATCAGCTCGTCCGGGTCCTCACCCGCCTGACGGCTCTTGTAGGTGATCTTCTTGGCGAAGTCGTCGCCTCGACCGAAGACCTCCTTGACCTGGGCGAGCACATCCTCCGCGTGGTCCTCACCCACCGCGAAGATAAGCGTCTTCGGAAGATCCTGCCGATCTGGGAACCACCGCTTCCAGTTGTCCCGGTACGCGATGAGCACGGCGCGGATCTCGTCGATCGTGACCACCGACCGGCCGATCTGCCGCGTCGAGTACGTGAAGTCGTCGTCCAGCTCCTGGTAGCGCTGGGTCCGGGTCTTGCGGTCCTTGATCCGGACCGTCGTGCCCGACTCGATCGTCGCCGCGCCCTTCTCCCGCAGATCCGTCCGCATCCGGACAACGTCGAAGTCGACGTTCACGCCATCGGCGACTGCCTGCGGATACGTGTACTCGGACACGAGGTTGCGGCCGAAGAACCCGAGCGTCTGGAGCGTCGGAGTGGCGGTGAGGCCCACCAGATGGGCGTCGAAGTACTCCAGCACACCACGCCACAGACCGTAAATGGACCGATGGCACTCATCGACGACGATGAGATCGAAGGACTCAATCGGCACGGCCGGGTTGTACGTGACCTCGATGGGCCGGTCCGTCTCGTAGGTCTCCTCCAACGCCGCGCTGTCCGCAACCTCGTCCGCCGCGTCGTCGTCGATGAGCGTTTCGCCACGCAGCAGCGAGTACATCTTCTGGATCGTGCAGATGACGACCGCGGAGGTGTCCTTCAGCCCGGCGGCACCGAGCCGGTCCACGTTGTAGATGTCGGAGAGCTTTCGGCCGTCGTCAGGAGTCGTGTACTTCCGGAACTCGTCGAAAGCCTGCTTGCCCAGGTTGTTCCTGTCGACGAGGAAGAGCACGCGCCGGGCCTTGGCGTACTTCAGCAGCCTGTAGGTCTGGGCCACCGCGGTGAAAGTCTTTCCGGCTCCCGTGGCCATCTGGATCAGGGCGCGTGCCTGATCACGGGCAAGCGAGTCCTCAAGTCCGGTGATCGCGTCGACCTGGGCGAGGCGCAGCCCGTTCGGCTCCAGTGCCGGCAGTCGGCGAAGACCCGCACGCAGGGTCGGGGCATCCGGCGTTTCCTCGGCTCGCCGCATCCACGCCGAGACCGTCTCGGGCCGGTGGAAGGTGAAGACCTCGCGGGAGCGGGCGTCGGGGTCGAGGCGGTTCAGGAAGTACGTCTCGGCGCCGGTCGTCGCGTAGCGGAAGGCGAAGGGCTCGTCCTCCTGCCAGACGGCGAGTCGGTGCTCGGCGAGGACGCCGGCGGCGTAGCGGTCGTTCTGCTCGACGGCGCTACTGAGGTGGTCCCCCTCGCGCTTGGCCTCGACCACTCCAACGATCTTGCCGTCGACGTAGAGGACGTAGTCGGCCCGCCCGGTGGCCAGGGTGAACTCGCGCACCGCAACGCCTGTGCCGGCCGCGGGGTTGATCTCGTCCCGGTTCTGGACGATCCAGCCGGCGGCCTGGAGCATCTCGTCGATGGCCTCGCGGGCTTGCACCTCGTTGAGCGGCGCGGGCCGCTGCGCGCGGTGGATGATCGCGTCGCGGGCCTGGGCGTCGACCTTTCGAGGTGTGCGGCGCACCACGTCGTACGCGGCTTGCTGGGCGCTCCGCAGCTCCGTGATCTCCACGGTGAGCTGCTCGACCCGGGCACGCAGATCACGCTTGTTCGCCTGGGCGCTGGCGATGAGACGTTCCGCCTCCGCCCGTGCCCGGCGTTCCGCTTCGAGCTCGTCGGCCGATGCGGCAAGCCGCGTCCTGGCCTTGGTCAGGGCCTCACGGTGGCCGTCCAGAGCTTCGCGCAGCTCGGCGAGCTCGGCCGGATCGGTGATGTCCGCTGTGTCATCGGGATCGACCGGTGGAACGAACTCGGCGACCGTACGCCGACCGGTGAGGGCGTCGTGGAACCAGAGGCCGAGCTTGTAGCACGTCTGAACGGCGGCGAGAGCGCGCGTCCTGTCGAAGAGGTGACTGTGCGCGGCGGCGTTGCGCTCACGCCGAAGCTGGTCGAAGTCGTCCCGGATGTCGGCGACGAGTACACCGGCACGTGAGAGAGCGTTCAAGCGGTCGATCTGCCGAGTGCCGTCGACACGCATGCCGGTACGGCTGATCAGTTCCTCGGCCAGCACTTCCCCGAACTGTCCCGACTGCACCAGGGACGAGTTGGGGTTCGAGACGACTACAGCCTCCGCCTGGGCGCCGTACAACGAGAGCAGCGGTTGATGCTGGAAGAGCAGCCCGAAGTTCGGGGATGCCTTGGCAACGTCGCGCAGCCGCTCGTCCAACTCGGTCACTCCCTGCTCTGCCGCACACCACGTGGTGGGGGCCGAGTTTACGCAAGCCGGTCAGTCAGGGGCGGCGATGCCGTACATCCCGTAGCCGTCAGTCGTGGCCCGTGCCGGGGCGGCGGGCCGTTTCCGCCGGGTGCTCCTTCTCCTCCGCGTCGATGCGGCGGGAGGCGCGGAGGCTGGTGATCGTCGTGACGACCAGGACGCCGCCGATGACGCTCAGGGACACCGCCGTGCTGATCTCGGGGACGTGGACCCCGGACTCGTGCAGGGCGTGGAGCACCAGCTTCACGCCGATGAAGCCGAGGATGACCGACAGGCCGTACGAGAGGTGGACCAGCTTCTTGAGCAGGCCGCCGATCAGGAAGTACAGCTGCCGCAGGCCCATCAACGCGAAGGCGTTGGCCGTGAAGACGATGTACGGGTCCTGGGTGAGACCGAAGATCGCGGGGATGGAGTCCAGCGCGAAGAGCAGGTCCGTCGTGCCGATGGCCAGCATGACGACCAGCATCGGCGTGATCAGCCGCTTGCCGTTCTCGGTGATGACCAGCTTCGTGCCGTGGTACGTGTCCGTGGCCGCGAAGCGCCGCTCGACGGCCTTGAGCAGCCGGTTCTCCTCCCACTCCCCTTCCTCCTCCTCGTTCCTGGCCTCCTCGATGAGCTTCCAGGCGGTGTAGATGAGGAAGGCGCCGAAGATGTAGAAGACCCAGGAGAACGACGCGATCAGCGCGGCGCCCGCGGCGATGAAGGCCGCGCGCATCACCAGCGCGATGAGGACGCCGACCATGAGCACGCGGGCCTGGTACTGCGGGGGGACCGCGAACTTGCCCATGATGAGCACGAAGACGAAGAGGTTGTCGACGCTCAGGGACTTCTCGGTGACGTAGCCGGCGAAGAACTCGCCGGACGCCTGGCCGCCGCCCCAGATCCACAGCCCGATGCCGAAGAGCCCGGCGAGGACGATCCAGATGACCGTCCAGGTGCCGGCTTCCCGCAGCGACACCTCGTGGGGTTTCCGGCCGACGAAGAAGTCGGTGCCGATCAGTGCGCACAGGCCCACGATCGTGAGCACCCACAGGGTCAGCGATACGTCCACTCGTCCTCCGCGGCTGGTCCGGCACTTGACTGTATAGAACGAGCCAATAGAAGGCAAAATGTAGATCAAATACCGAGGTCACCGGGGTCGCCGGCCGTCGACGGGCGCACACGCGACCGGCCCGCAGGCAACGTGCCTGCGGGCCGGTGCGGCGTGGGCGGGTCAGCCGCCGGGGGCGGTCAGCGGCGCAGGGCGCGGCGGGCCGCCGCGACCTGGGCCAGCACCTGTTCCAGCACCCGGCTGCCCCGGGGGGCGCGGGCCGGCTCGTACGTCCAGGCGTGGCCGATCCAGGGGTCGGCCAGGTGGTCGTCCGGGGTGGGGGTGAGGCGCAGCATGCCGCGCCAGAGCGGGTCCAGCAGCGGGCCGTAGCCCTTCGCGTCCTCGCGGTCGGCGACGATCAGCAGGTGCACCCCGACCGAGGGGCCCTCGTCGGCGAGGTACCGCAGCTGGTTGATGGCGCGGTCGTCGAAGCCGTGCGGAAAGTCGTTGACCACGAGGAGCTGCTGCGCCGGGTCGAGGTCCGGGGGCAGCGCGTCGGCGGCGCCGCTGCGCAGGGCCATCTGCACCAGGTCGATGCGCTCGGTCAGCCGGGTGAGGGTGTCGGTGACGGCCGCGGCGCCCTTCGGCGGCGGCTCGGCGAGGACGCCGGAGTGGAGCAGCGGGGTGAGCGCCGCGGTGGCGGTGCCGCCCGGGTCGATGAAGTGGACGTTGAACTCGCCCGCCGGGTGTACCGACAGCAGCCGTGCGGCGTGCGCCACGGCGGTGTCGAGCGCCAGCGCGCGCCGCTCCGCGGAGTCCGGGAAGGCGCGCCCCGGGTCGGCGTCGAGCGCGCCCGGGCCGAGCGGGGACGCGCCGCTGTCCACCCACAGGCCGCGCTCCAGCGGCAGCCGTACGAGCAGCGGAATGCGCAGCTCCGTGTGCTCGGGGAGGTGGAGGTCGCCCAGGCGCAGGGCCATCGGGGCGTCCTCGGGCACCTCGTACTCGTGCCACACCGGGCTGGCCCAGGAGGCGTACGCGGGCGGCAGCGCGGGCTCGACGACCCCGGCCTCGGCGACGAGCTGCCCGAGGTCGCGGTCGAGGACCTCGCGCGCCCGGTCGACCAGGGTGGAGTGGCGGGCGAGCACCTCGGCGCGCGCCGAGTCGGCGACGGAGCCCATGCGGGCGCGCGGGTCGGCGAGGAGCCGGTCCAGCTCGCGGTCCATCCGGGAGTCGGCGAAGTCGACGGCGCTGCGGTACGCGGCGACGGTGCGGGCCAGGTCCTCGAACATGGCCCAGACCTGGTTGTAGAGCCGCTCCGCCATGCTCCAGCCGGCGGCGTCGCCGGCGACCGGCTCGGCGGACCCGGCGGCGGAGCGGTCGGACTGCGGCGGTACGCCACCGCCGCCCGCGGGGGCGGACCCGGCGCCCTGCCGTGCTCCCCCCGCGGTGCTGCCGGCTCCGACGCCGGGGGGCGGTGCGGACGGCGGCGCGGCGGCGGAGGCGCGCGGCGCACCGGACGTGCCCGACGTACCGGACGTGCCGGAACCGCCGTTCGCCGCGCCCGCGGAGCCCGCCGCGGCGGCGCGGCGCGGGTGGCGGTAGTCGACGGGACCGGCCTGTGCCTGCCGCCCCTCCGCCGGCGGCTGCGCGCGGCGGGCGCCCGCCCCGGTCTGCTGGCCGGCGGCCGGCGGCGCCGGGGCGACGGCGCGGGCCAGCCCCTCGGCCACGGCCCGTTCGATGTCCGCGGCGAGCTGCTGCGCCTCCGGCAGGCCCTGGTCCGCGAGCATGGCGGCGAGCCCGCCCGCGTACCCCTGGCCCACGGCTCTGATCTTCCAGGCGTCGCCCCGCCGGTACAGCTCCACGGCGGTGACCGCCGACTCGCTGTCCAGGCCGGTGATGACGAACCGCGCGATCGCCGTGCCGTCGAGGCCGGTGACGGCCACCGACGGCGGTGCGATGGCGCCGAAGCTCCGCGGCCCCGGCACGCCGGCGGGCAGCGCCAGCAGCACGTGCACGCGCTCCACGTCCGGCGGCATCACGTCCAGGTCCACCGCCAGCCGGTGTGCCACCGCTGCCTGGCCGGGCACTTCGAGGCCCGGCAGCTGCGGCGCACCGGGGTGCGCGATCCGGCCCGGGTCGCTGACCCGGCCGTCCTCTCCGCCCAGCGTGGCGCCCGGCGTCACCGGGCTCCCCGCCGAAATCCTGATCTCCACCCGGGTCTGCGGCAGCGGATGATTCTGCCCGCGGACCAACTCGGCCGTCATGCGGCCCTCCCCTGCACTCGCTGCGGCCGTCGACGTCGCGTCATGCCTCGGAAACCGGTCGCCCCGTCCCCGCCTCAGAGAAGCGGCTGGATCGACGGCATGAGGTCCTGGAAGGTGCGGCCGTTCGCCGGCGAGCCGAGGGCGGTCATGCCCCAGCCGGATCCCGTCCGGTGCACCTTGGCCATGATCTGGGCGGTGTACGTGCCGCCGCCGGTGAGGGTGTAGCGCGCCAGCTCCTGGCCGTTGGACTCGTCCACCAGCCGGCAGAAGGCGTTCTGCACCTCCGCGAAGGTCTGGCCGGTGAAGGAGTTCACGGTGAAGACGATCTGGTCGATGTGCACCGGTACGCGCTGCAGGTCGACCAGGACCGACTCGTCGTCGCCGCCCTGGCCGGCGCCGCCGACGAGGTTGTCACCGGTGTGCCGCACCGAGCCGTCGTCGCTCACGAGGTGCTGGAAGAAGACGACGTCCACGGGCTGCTTGTCGGCGAAGAGCACGGCGGAGGCGTCGAGGTCGATCTCGCGCGTCCGCTTTCCGAAGAGGCCGCGGCGTTCGGCGGCCTGCCAGCCCAGCCCCATGCGTACCGCGTTGAGGGAGCCGCCATCGGACTTCTGCAGGCTGATGGCCTGACCCTTGGTCAAGTTGATCGACACGCTTACGTTCCCCTCCTGTCCGAAACACGCCATGACCGGCGCGTTGCCCCGCACATTACGCA
This sequence comes from Streptomyces sp. CNH099, assembly GCA_000514715.1. Classification (GTDB taxonomy): domain Bacteria; phylum Actinomycetota; class Actinomycetes; order Streptomycetales; family Streptomycetaceae; genus Streptomyces; species Streptomyces synnematoformans. The sequence goes on from AZWL01000008.1 coordinate 169,778, forward strand.
GGACAGCGGCCCTGTGCTCCCCCCGGGGGAGGATTTGTGGCTCTCCTGCTACACAGCACCGGTTGTGCGCTCCCGGCGGCCGCGCTCCGCGCACGCCCGGCGGGCGCCCGGCCGCCCGCACGACCCGGTGCTACGACAGCCCCGCCTCCTTCATCTGCCGCAGCTCCTTCTTCATCTCCGCCACCTCGTCCCGCAGCCGGGCGGCCACCTCGAACTGCAGCTCCGCGGCCGCGGCCCGCATCCGGGCGGTCATGTCCTCGATCTGCGCGGCGAGGTCGGCGGCGGGCGTCTCGGTGGGCGCGCTCCCGGCGGCGGCGCCCCTGCCGGGCCGGCCGGCGGGCTTCGTCTGCTGCCGCAGCTCCGGCACCGGCGCCTTCGCCGGGGCCTCGGGCTGCGTGGCCCGGTAGCCCGTGCCGAGCAGCGCCTCGGTGTCGACCTCCTCGCGGGCGATCTGCGCGACGATGTCGTTGATCTTCTTACGCAGGGGTTGCGGGTCGATCCCGTGTTCGTCGTTGTACGCGATCTGCTTGGCGCGGCGCCGGTTGGTCTCGTCGATCGCCTTCTCCATGCCCGGCGTGATCTTGTCCGCGTACATGTGCACCTGGCCGGAGACGTTGCGCGCGGCGCGGCCGATGGTCTGGATGAGCGACGTGCCCGACCGGAGGAAGCCCTCCTTGTCCGCGTCGAGGATGGCGACGAGCGAGACCTCGGGCAGGTCCAGGCCCTCGCGCAGCAGGTTGATGCCGACCAGTACGTCGAACTCGCCGGCGCGCAGCTCGCGCAGCAGCTCGACGCGGCGCAGCGTGTCGACGTCGCTGTGCAGGTAGCGCACCTGGATGCCCAGCTCCAGGAAGTAGTCGGTGAGGTCCTCGGCCATCTTCTTCGTGAGCGTGGTGACGAGGACGCGTTCGTCCTTCTCCGCGCGCGTGCGGATCTCGTGCACCAGGTCGTCGATCTGGCCCTCGGTCGGCTTGACGACGACCTCGGGGTCGACGAGCCCGGTGGGCCGGATGATCTGCTCCACGACGCCGTCGCCGCGGGACAGCTCGTACGGCCCGGGGGTGGCGGACAGGTAGACGGTCTGGCCGATGCGCTCCAGGAACTCCTCCCACTTCAGCGGGCGGTTGTCCAGCGCGGACGGCAGCCGGAAGCCGTGGTCGACGAGGGTGCGCTTGCGGGAGGCGTCGCCCTCGTACATGGCGCCGATCTGGGGGACGGTGACGTGCGACTCGTCGATGACGAGGACGAAGTCCTCCGGGAAGTAGTCCAGCAGGGTGTGCGGTGGAGAGCCGGTCTCGCGGCCGTCCATGTGCAGCGAGTAGTTCTCGACGCCCGAGCAGGTGCCGATCTGCTGGAGCATCTCCAGGTCGTACGTCGTGCGCATGCGCAGCCGCTGCGCCTCCAGCAGCTTGCCCTGCTTCTCCAGCGCCCCCAGCTGCTCGCCCAGCTCGGTCTCGATGCCGGCGACGGCCTTGGCCATGCGCTCGGGGCCGGCGATGTAGTGGGAGGCGGGGAAGACGTACAGCGCGTCGTCCTCGCTCATCACCTCGCCGGTCAGCGGGTGGAGCGTGGACAGGGCCTCGATCTCGTCCCCGAACATCTCGATGCGGACGGCCAGTTCCTCGTAGACCGGGAAGATCTCGACGGTGTCGCCGCGGACCCGGAACGTGCCGCGCGTGAACGCCTGGTCGTTGCGCGTGTACTGGATGTCGACGAAGCGGCGCAGCAGCTGGTCCCGGTCGATCTCCTCGCCGACCTTCAGCGGCACCATGCGGTCGACGTACTCCTGCGGCGTGCCCAGGCCGTAGATGCAGGAGACGGAGGCGACCACGATGACGTCGCGGCGGGTGAGCAGCGAGTTCGTCGCGGAGTGGCGCAGGCGCTCCACCTCCTCGTTGATCGAGGAGTCCTTCTCGATGTACGTGTCCGTCTGGGGGACGTACGCCTCGGGCTGGTAGTAGTCGTAGTACGAGACGAAGTACTCCACGGCGTTGTTCGGCAGCAGCTCGCGGAACTCGTTCGCCAGCTGGGCCGCCAGCGTCTTGTTGGGCGCGAGGACCAGCGTGGGCCGCTGGAGGCGCTCGACCATCCAGGCCGTCGTCGCCGACTTGCCCGTGCCGGTGGCGCCGAGCAGCACGACGTCCCGCTCGCCCGCTCTGATCCGCCGTTCCAGCTCGTCGATGGCGGCGGGCTGGTCACCGCTGGGCTGGTACGGGCTGACGACCTCGAAGGGCGCCGTGGTGCGTTCGATGTCTGTGACGGGCCGCATGGTCCCACCGTACGACCCGCCACCGACAACGCGGATCGGATCGCCCGTGCGCCCTCGCCGACCTGGCCCAATACCGCAGGCCCCGTTCCGCCGACCAGATGATTTCCAGCCGGGCCGGCGGCGGCCGGGTGCGGGCAGTAAGCGCTTCCCCAAGCCTCTCACCTGCGTCGACGGGAGTGCGCCGGCGTTCACCGCGCCGATATCGGCGTTCAATCTCTGTCCATCCCCGGCCTCGTACTCTGTCGCCTGCCACTGGGACCCTGCGGCGACAAGTGATCACCTCTAGCCGAGGAGACTGCATGCCCTCCCGCACGCTTACGCGCGCGTCCGGCGCCCTGACGGCCCTGGCCGGCATCGTGCTCACCGCGACCGCCACGACCGCCACCGCGACCGCAGCCGAGCCCGCTGCCGGCACCGCCGCCGCCCCGGCCGCCGCCGCCCCGGTCGTGACCGTCGCGCACCGCGGCGCCTCGGCGGTCGCCCCGGAGAACACCCTCGAAGCCGTCGACGCGGCCCATCAGATGGGCATCGACTGGGTCGAGAACGACGTGCAGCGCAGCAAGGACGGCGAGCTGGTCGTCATGCACGACGACAACCTCGCCCGGACCACGAACGTGGAGGAGGTCTACCCCGACCGCGCCCCCTGGAAGGTCGCCGACTTCACCTGGAAGGAGATCAGCAGGCTCGACGCCGGCGGCTGGAAGGGCGAGGAGTGGGCCGGCGCGCGCGTGCCGACCCTGAAGCAGTACATGAAGCGGGTGACGCAGAACCGCCAGAAGCTGGTGCTGGAGATCAAGAAGCCGGAGCTGTACCCGGGGATCGAGAAGGAGATCCTCACCGAGCTGCGCAGGACGGGCTGGCTGAGCCGGGCGGCCGTGCGGAACAAGCTGGTCGTGCAGAGCTTCGGCGCCGACTCCATCAGGACCGTGCACAAGCTGCGGCCGGACGTGAAGACCGGCTTCCTCGGCACCCCCGCCGTGGCGGACCTGCCCGCGTACGCCGCCTTCTCCGACCAGATCAACTCCAACCACGGCACCGTGTCCGCGGACTACTACGCGGCGGTGCACGCGCTTGAGGGCCCGCACGGCAAGCGGCTGGAGAGCTACACGTGGACCGTCGACGACCCGGCGCGGGCCGTCGAGCTGGCCGGGTGGGGCGCGGACGGCATCATCACCAACAAGCCCGACGTGATCGCCGAGGCGCTTGAGGACGCCGGCTTCGGGGTCGCCGCGCGGTAGCGCCCCGGGGGCGGTCCGCTACGGACCGGGCGCGGCGGGCCGTGGACCCGCCCGCGGTCAGCCGCCGTGCCGGCCGCCCCGCTCGAAGTACGTCGCCGCTCCCGAGCCCGCCGGCTCGGGGGCGGCGGCGCTCCCGCCGAGGGCGCCCCCGCCGACGGCGGCCTCTCCACCGAAGGCGGCGTCCTCGTCCTCGACGGACGCCCGCCACTCGTTCTCCAGCGGGTCCATGCCGACGAACAGCCCGACGAACACCAGGAGCAGCACCGGCCCGATCAGGATCGGCGCCAGGATCTCCGCCGGGCTCTTGCCCTCCGCCGCCCCGTTCACGGCCTGGGCCTGCACCTCCAGCGCCGCCATCCCCGTGTAGTGCATGCCGGAGACGGCCACGCCCATGATCAGCGCGGCACCCACCGCGACGCCGAACCGCTTGACGGTCATCGCCAGCCACAGCGCGGCCGTGGCGGCGACCACGGCGATGAGCACGGACAGCGCGACGACCATGCCGTCGTACTCCAGCCGCCCGCGGTCCATCTTCATGCCCGCCATGCCCAGGTAGTGCATGGCCGCGACGCCGAGGCCGGTGATGACGCCGCCGGTGGTGAGCGCGAACGCGGTACGGCCCAGGTAGCCGACGATGAAGACGCCGACGCCGACCACCAGGACGGCGACGCCGAGGCTCGCCAGCGTGATCGGCACGTCGTAACCGATGTGGACGGAGTCGGCGGTGAAGCCCATCATCGCGATGAAGTGCATGGTGAAGATGCCCGTGCCGATGGCCACCGCGCCGAGCAGCAGCCAGCCGGCCCGGCGCGCGGGCTCGACGGTCAGCGCGCGCATGGTGCAGCGAAGCCCCAGGGCGCTGCCGACCGCGGCCATGACGAAGGCGGTGACGGGGGTGAGCAGGCCATACGTGAACCCGTCGACGGGCACGGGGGCAGCGAGCACGGAGTGACTCCCGGGTCTACTGATGCGTCTACAGACGTGTCGACAGATGTACAAGGCAACCAGAGGAAATCGTAGGTCTGTGCGAGTCGGGATCGGAACGTCCGTCCCGCGGTCGGCACAGCCGATACGCAATCGGTACCTGCCCGTCTGCGGCGCGGAACGCGAACGGAGCCGGGCCGGGCGGTGGGCGATCGGGGGTGGCCGGGGGGCGGTTGTCGGTGCCGTGTCCTACGCTCGCGGCATGGACGCCACCGATGCCCTCGTGCCCCGGCAGGTCCGCCGGGTGGTCGACTCGCCGATCGGGCCGCTGCTGCTCGCCGCGACGGACCGGGGGCTGGTCAAGGTCGGGTTCCACGCGAAGCCGGGGGCCGCGGGAGGCGGCGCGGCGGGGCCGGCGGGTCCCGCCGGGCACATAGCCGCGGCCGAGCGGCAGTTGCGGGCGTACTTCGCCGGCGACCTGAAGGACTTCCGGCTGGAGCTGGACTGGTCGCTGTCCGACGGCTTCCACCGGCGGGTGCTGGAGGAGCTGGCGGCCGCGGTGCCGTACGGCTCGGTCGTCAGCTACCAGTTCCTCGCCGACCGCGTCGGCGAGCCTGGTGCGGCGCAGGCGGTCGGGCGGGCCATGGCGTCGAACCCGTTGCCGGTCGTGGTGCCCTGCCACCGCGTCGTCGAGAGTGACGGCGGCCTGGGCGGCTTCGGCGGCGGGCTGGAGACGAAACGGAGCCTGCTGGCGCTGGAGGGCGTGCTGCCGGAGCCGCTGTTCTGACGCGATGAGCGCGCGGACGGGCCGGGTGCGCCCCGGGCCGCCGGGCCGAACGGGCCGGCACGACGGACGTACGAGGGAGGCCCCGGGCGTGGGCAAGCAGATCGCCCTGCTGCGCGGCATCAACGTCGGCGGCAGGAACAAGGTCCCCATGGCCGGGCTGCGCGCCGCGCTGGCCGACCGCGGCTTCGGCGGCGTCGCCACGTACGTCGCCAGCGGAAACGTCGTCTTCGACGACCCCGGCACCCCGCCGGAGAAGACCGCCGAGGCCGTCGAGGCGGCCGTCGAGGAGGAGTTCGGCCTGCGGGTGGGGGCCGTCGTCCGCACCCGGGACGAGATCGCCGCGGTCGTCGCCGCCAACCCGCTGCCGGAGGGCGCCGCGGAGCCGGCCCGCTTCCTGGCCGTGTTCCTGTCCGGGCCGGCGCCGGCGGACGCCTGGTTCCGTACCGCCGACCCCGCGGCGTACGCGCCCGACCGGTACGAGATCGGGGACCGCGTCGTCTACGTCTGGTGCCCGGGCGGGCTCGGCCGGTCGAAGCTCGCGGCCGACTTCTCCGGCCGCAGACTGGCGGTGACGGCGACCGCGCGCAACTGGAACACGGTCCTCAAGCTGCTGGAGCTGGCGGACGGCTGACCCCCGCGGGGCACGGCCGGGCCCGCCCAGCCGGCCCGGCGCGGCTCATCCGGGCGTATCCGGGCCCGTCCCGGGCCGCCCGCGGTCCAGCTCCCGCGCCCACGCCTCCAGCGCCTCGAAGTCCTCCTCCACCAGCCCCCGCGCGGGGTTGATCTGCCGCAGCAGCGCCTCCCCCGCGTGGTGCTCGGCGATCCACTCGGCGTCGGCCGCCGTGATCTCGTCGTCCACCCAGGCGAACGTCCGGCCGGCGGCCCAGGCGGCGACGTGCCGCGTCTTCCAGTACAGCCCGTCCGGGTCGTCGGTGGTGAACATCGTCGGCCACTCGATGACCGGCAGCGGCGGCAGCCCCAGCACCCGGTCGCCGATGACGGTGTTGGCCTCGTGCATCCACGTCGTCGCCCACACCAGTCGGTACGGCAGCGACAGCAGCCGCTCCCCGTGCGCCGGCCGCAGCCACAGCCGAAGCGGCCCGGCGGGCATCCCGGTGACCACGTACTCGCCGTACCCGGGCGGCTGGGCCCCGGCGGCGTACGGATTGAGGGGGCCGTCGACGTCGAGCAGGAGGAGAGGGCGTTCCGGGGGGTCGGAGGAGGCGGCGGGCGGAGCGGCGTCGGAGTCGGCGGCGCGGTCAACGTCGTCCATCCTCCGAAGGTAGGCGCTGCCGCCGCCGGTGCAGAGGCCCGCGCGTGCGCCCGTTCCGCGAGACACTGCGACGGCCGCCGCGCCGGGGCCCGGCTGCCGGCCGTTCCGCCCACCCCCTAGGGTCTGGGCCATGGCGATCCCCGAGGTCATCCCGATACGTCACGAGCCCGGCTACCGCACCGAGAACATCGGGCGTTACGCGGACGGGCAGTTCCTGGCCTCGATCACCGCCGCGTACCCGCCCGGCTACCGCATGGGCCCCGACTGGCTGGAGCACCGCCGCTGGTTCGCCGTCCTGCACCGCTTCGACGCCGAGGGCCGGCACACCGGCTCCGACATCTGGACCCCGGGCCCCGGCGTCCCCGCGGACGGGCGGCTGGACGCGAAGATGGAGGGCTGGCTCGACGAACTGCCGGGGCTGGTCTTCGGCGACATCGCGATCAGGCCGTTCGAGGTCACGGTGGACGGGATCCGCTTCGGGCTGGTCGCCGAGCGGCACGCGGAGCCGGGTGCCGGTGACGGCGGCGGCGCCGGAGAAGACGAGCCGGACTGGGCGGAGTTGTACCCGGACCGGCTCGGTTTCCACGCGCCGTGGGACGGCCTGTACGACACGTAGGGGCTGATCACCGGGGCCCGGCGGCCGTACGGTGGGCGCATGCACCTGACCGACGAGGTCCGCGACGCGCTCGCGGACCGGCGCCCGGTCGTCGCCCTGGAGTCGACGATCATCGCCCACGGCCTGCCCCGCCCCCGCAATCTGGAGGTGGCGGCGGAGCTGGAGGACATCGTCCGCTCCGCCGGCGCCGTGCCCGCCACCGTCGCCGTGCTCGACGGCATCCCGCACGCCGGCCTCGGCGGGGCGCAGCTGGAGCGGATCGCGTCCGACGACACCGTGCGCAAGCTGACCGTGCGCGACCTCGCGCCGGCCGCCGCCCTCGGCGCCAGCGGCGCGACGACCGTCGCGGCCACGGCGTTCCTCGCGGCCCGCGCGGGGATCGGCGTCTTCGCCACCGGCGGGCTGGGCGGGGTGCACCGGCGGTGGACGGAGGCGCAGGACGAGTCGGCGGACCTGCGGCTGCTCGCGGAGACGCGGATCGCGGTGGTGTGCGCGGGGGTGAAGTCGATCCTGGACGTGCCGGCGACGCTGCAGCGCCTGGAGACGCTGGGCGTGACGGTGCTCGGCTACGGCACGGCGGAGTTCCCGGGGTTCTATCTGCGGACGTCCGGTGAGCCGGTGGAGTGGACGGTCCGTACTCCGGCGGAGGTCGCGGCGGTGCTGCGCGCCCAACGGGACCTCGGCGTGCCGCCGTCGGCGGTGGTCGTGGCCAACCCGGTGCCGGCCGCGGAGCAGTTGGACCCGGCGGTGCACGACGCGGTGCTGGCCGACGCCCTGCGCGAGGCGGACCGGCGGGGCGTGCGCGGGCAGGCGATCACGCCGTTCCTGCTGGGGTATCTGACCGAGCACACGCGCGGGGCGTCGCTGGAGGCGAACCTCGCGGCGGTACGGGGGAACGTACGGCTCGCCGCGGAGATCGCGGTGCAGGGCGGGGCGTGAGGGGCGGCGTGTGACGTACCGGCGGTGAGCGGGCCGCGGGGCGCGCTCCGCGGCGCACCCGGTCACGGGACGCGCCTGCGCCACGGCCGCGCGCGCAGCCGGCCGGCGACCCCGCCGTGCGGGGCGGCGGCGAGCGCTTCGCGGACGGCGGCGGTGAAGCTCTCCGGTTCGCGGAAGAGCTGGCGTGGTGTGGTGTGGACGAGGTGCAGCCCCAGCGATTCGAGGGCGTTGTGGTGGTCCACGGTGCCGTCGTCGTCGCGGTACGGCGGCTCGGCGAGGTGGAGCAGGACGCCGGTGCGGGGCCAGTGGGCGTGCGGGGTGGTGAGCCAGTAGCCGTCGAGGTGCAGGTGGGTGCGCCAGAGCGGGGGCGGCAGGCCCGCGGCGCGGAGCACGCTGCGGGCCCGGATCTCGGCGGGTGCGCGGTCGGCGGGGCCGAGGGCGGCGAGCACCGGGGCGACGTCGGGGCGGGTGTGCAGGCCGGCGGCGCGGAGCGCGGCCGCCAGGGCGGCGGGCGCAGTGCCGTGGGCGTCCCGCAGTTCGCCGAGCAGGGCGGCGGTGCGGTCGCGGTCGAGCCCGCCGTGCGCGCCGCGCAGGGCGCGGACGGCGTCGACGGCGGCGTGCAGCGGCGGGGCGGCGGGGAGCCCGGGCGGCAGGCGGACGGGCGGCGGCAGGCGCCGCGCGGGGCGGTGGACGCGCACCCCGGGCGGCGGGGTGAGGCGCCGGGCGGCCGGTACGAGCACGTCGACGACGCGCACGTCCGCGGCGGCGGGCACGCAGCGGAACCCGTACAGCGCCAGCGCCGCGGAGCCCGTCAGCAGCGCCTCCCCGCGGCCGCCGGCCCGCCCGAGCGCGGCGCGGTAGCGCGTCTCCCAGCCGCCGTGCGGGCTCCCGGCGGGGGCGTTCGTGTGCGTCATGGCTGCGCCATGCCCGCCGCCGGCCGCGGCTACGGCGTGCCGGCGGCGGACTCACCGGGTCGGGTGGCGGTGCGGGTACGGGAGTTGACCGTGCGCGCTACGCCGCGTCGGCCGCGGGGTCCGCCGGGGCCTCCGGTCCGGGCGCGGTGCAGGAGCCGGCCAGGGCGTCGAGGGAGATGCCCAGGGCGGCGGCCAGGGCGGCGATCGTGAAGAAGGCCGGGGTGGGGGCGCGGCCGGTCTCGATCTTGCGGAGGGTCTCGGCGGAGATGCCGGCCGCCGCGGCGACATCGGTCATGCTGCGCTCGCCCCGGGCGGCGCGCAGCAGGGCGCCGAAGCGCTCGCCGCGGCGGCGCTCCTCGGGGGTCAGTGGAGTGCGAACCATGAGCGTGATACTAATACCGGTATAGTAATTGGGAAACCGAGGGAGAGCCACGCCATGGTCGAGATAAAGAACGACGCCGCGCTGGACGCCATGCGCGAGGCCGGGCGCGTGGTCGCCGACGCCCTCGCCGCCGCGCGGGACGCGGCCGGCGTCGGGGTCAGCCTGCTGGAGCTGGACGAGGCCGCGCGGGAGGTGCTGGCCAAGGCGGGGGCGGGATCGCCGTTCCTCGGCTACCGGCCGTCGTTCGCCACCACGCCCTTCCCCGCGGTCCTCTGCACCTCCGTCAACGACGCGATCGTGCACGGCATCCCCACCGGCTACCGGCTGCGCGACGGCGACCTGGTGTCCGTCGACTGCGGCGCCGAACTGGACGGCTGGACGGGCGACGCGGCGATCAGCTTCACCGTGGGCACCCCGCGGCCCGAGGACACCGCGCTGATCGCCGCCACGCAGCGCGCGCTCGACGCCGGGATCGCGGCGGCGGTCGTGGGCGGGCGGCTCGGCGACATCTCGTCCGCCGTGGGGCGCGTAGCCGCGGAGGCTGGCTGCGGGATGCCGGCGGACTTCGGCGGGCACGGCATCGGGCGGCGGATGCACGAGGACCCGCACGTGCCCAACCGCGGGCGCCCGGGGCGGGGCTTCCCGCTGCGGCACGGGCTGACGCTGGCGATCGAGCCGATGCTGCTGGCGGGGGGCTCGGACGCGTACGGCGTGGACGGCGACGGCTGGACGCTGCGGACGGCGGACGGGAGCCGGGCGGCGCACATCGAGCACACGGTCGCGGTGACGGACGAGGGTCCGCGGGTGCTGACGGCGCGGTGAGGCGCGGGCTGCGCGCCCGCACCGGGCCGCGGGCCGCGGCGTGGCCGGCGGGCGTCCGCGTCAGGACGTCATATGCCGGGGAAAAAGGGCACAGAGGCCGGGCGGGGCGGGCGCTGTCAGTGGGGGGTTGTAGCTTCCAGGGCATGGACTACCACGACGTTGTCGACGAGCTTGAGTCGGCGGAGCAGGAGCTCGGCCTGGCCGCCTGCGACGTGGACGAGACCGACGGGGCCGGCCTGGACCTGTCGGGGCTGGCCGCCGAGCTGGCGGAGCGGACGGAACCGACCGGGGCGGGCAGGCCGGGCGCGCCGGCGGAGGCCCGCGGTGCGGCGGACGCGGCGGTGCAGGCCGCGCGCAGGGCCCACGGGCTCGCGGACGCCGAGCGGGCGGAGGGGCTGCCCGAGGCGGCCTGGCAGCCGGGCCGGCAGATATCCCTGGCGCGCTGAGAGCAGTAGGCGGCCGTGCGCGCGACCTGCTGAGTTGGACCTCGGCCCCGGATGGCCGGATGCTGGAGACAGGAGGTGCTATGCATGTGGCCGACCCGCTCCGGTGACGAGCCCGTGCACGCCCGCTCTCCGCTCCGGATGCGTTTCTGGCTGGCACTCTGGGGAGTGCTCTGGATGATCGCGGGCACCGTGTTCTTCGTCGCCGTCGACCAACCGTTCTGGGCCGCGGTGACCGCGGCTCTCGCCGCCATCACCGCCGTCGACATGGTGGTGGTGCTCCGGCACATCAGACAGGGCCCGCACTTCCAGCCGGGCCGGGACGTACCCCCGTACGAGCCGACGCGCGAGGACGAGGAGCCGCCCAGGCCGAAGCGGCTGCCCTGACGCCGGGGCACGCGCGCCGGCCCGCGCCGGCGGGCGCGACCGGTGCGGCAGACCCCGACCGTCCCCGGCCGGCCCGTGACCGCCGGCCCCTGCCGGCCCCCACCGTTCAGGGCCGCTCCGGGCGCCAGGCCGGGCGGCGCGGGTCGTCGAGCCGTACGAGTACGTCCGCGGCCTCCGCCGGGCCGGTCTCTTCCTCGTAGCGGGCGTAGGCGGGCAGTGTCCAGCGGTCCTCCTCCGGCGTGCGCCGGGCGAGGGCGGCGGCGGAGAGCCGGAGGTGGACGGTCAGGTCGAAGGGGAACCAGCGGCCGAGCAGCAGCGGCCCGTGCAGCAGCAGCACGCCGCCGGGCGGGAGCCGGGTGTACGGGCTGCGGGTCGCGCGGTCCGTGACGGGGTCCCAGAGGTCGGGCAGGACGCGGCCGTTGCCGCCGGGCTCCAGCGGGCCGAAGACCTCGCGCCAGAGTGCGCCGGTGTCGAGCCAGGTGTCGTGGTACGCGTCGGGGTCCTCGCGCCCGAACTCGTAGCGGAGGGAGGCCGGCCGCAGGAACCCGCCGGCGTCGAGGACGAGGCTCGCCCGCCCGCGCACGCGCAGGGCGTCGCCGACGCGGTCGGCGAGCGCCCCGGGCTCCGCCGCGGGGGCGCCGTCCACCGCGACGCGCACCCACGGGCTGCCGTCCGCCGCCTTCGACTCCGCGACGCGCTCGGCCAGCGCGTCGGTGAGCCGCTCCCAGGAGATCGCTTCGAGCCGCACGGTTCCATGATGCCGGGCGGCCGGGCGGCGGTGCCCGGCACGGGCCCCGGCCCTTCCGGGGGCGGGCCCGCGGGAGGTTGCACGCCTCAGGCCGCGCGGCTCGGCGGTCGGGCGGCTCGGCGCGCTCCCGGCAACGCACCGGGGGCCGCGGGCACCGCACCGTCGCGCGGGCGGGCGGCTCCCGGCCCCGGGCGGCGACCGGCGAGCCCGCGCACCGCCGAGGGCCGCCGCGCTGCGACGCGGTGGGCCGGCGGGTCGGCGGGCCGCCCAACCGGGCGGTCGGCGGGGGTGGTTGAGTACGGTCAGCGGGAGCGAGCGAGCGAGCGCCGCGTCCGGTGCGGGGAACGAGGGGACGGCACACGTGGGACCGGAGGATCTGAGCCCGCCGGAACGGCGGCTGTGGGACGCCTTTCCCACCGCCGGCCGCGTCGACCTCCGCGTCGGCGACCCCGCCGCCGACGACCCGGCCGCGGGCGCCGGCTGGGGCCCGGAGCGCGTCGTGCGCGCCGAGGTCGTCGCCGCGCTGCTGCTCGGCGCGCGCGAGACCGAGTCCGGGCACACGGCGGCGGTGCAGCTGGCCGGTGCCCGGATCACCGGCCGGCTGGCGCTCGACCACGCCGAGGTGAACCACCATCTGCGGCTCCAGGACTGCTTGTTCGAGGAGTCCGTCGACCTCTACGGCGCCCGTACCGGCCAGCTCAGCTTCAACGGCTCGCACCTGCCGGGCATGCTCGCCTCCCACCTCTGGGCGGAGGGCAACCTGCGCCTGACCGGCTGCACGGCCACCGGCAAGGTCCGGCTCGTCGCCGCCCGCATCGCCGGCACCCTCATACTCAACGGCGCCCGGCTCCACTGCCCCGGGGGCCAGGCGCTCGACGCCACCCGCCTGCAGGTCGACAACGACGTCCTCATGCGCGACGGCTTCGCCGCCCGGGGCACGGTCGTGCTGCGCAGCGCCCGCGTCGGCGGCAGCGTCGACCTGCGTGCCGCGACGCTCGACGCCGGTCCCGACGGGATGGCGCTCGACGCCGCCCGGGTCCAGATCGACGGCGACCTGTCCGCGTACCGGTTGGCGGCCGCCGGCCGGCTCGGTGCCCGCGGCGCCGCCATCACCGGCGCGCTGTTCCTGCGCGCCGCCGCGCTGGACCACCCGGGCGGGCGTACCCTGGACGCCCCCGGTGCGCACATCGGCTCCGACGTCGTGCTCGACGCCGGCTTCCGCTCCCGCGGCGAGGTGCGGATCGCCGGCACCACCGTCGGCAGCCGGCTCGTGATGAGCGGCGCCGAGCTGCGGGGAGAGGCGGAGGGCACGGCGCTCAACGCGTACGGGATCCAGGTCGGCGGGGACGTCGAGGGCGACCGGGTGGCCGCCGCCGGACGGCTCGTGCTGTCCGGTGCGCAGATCACCGGCCGCCTCGACCTCGCCGGCTGCAGTGTCGCGGGGCACTCCCCCGACGCCACCGCGCTCTCCCTGCGCCGCATCAGCGTCCCCGAGGCCGACCTGCGCACCGCCCGCCTCGACGGCGCTCTCGACCTGCGCCACGCCACCCTCGGCGTGCTGCACGACGCCGCCGGGTCCTGGCCGGCCCGCGTCCATCTCGACGGCGCCGTCTACGAGCAGTTGGACACCCCGCTGTCCGCCGCCGAGCGGCTGCCCTGGCTGAGCCGGGGCGACGGCCCGTACGTCCCGCAGCCGTACGAGCAGCTCGCCGCCGAGTACCGCCGCATCGGCCACGAGGACGACGCCCGCCGCGTCCTGCTGGCCAAGCAGCGCGCCCGCCGCGCCCAACTGCCCCGGTACGCCCGCGCCTGGGGCGTCGTCCAGGACGCCGCCGTGGGCTACGGCTACCGTCCCGAGCGCGCCGTCGGCTGGCTGGCCGGGCTGCTGGCGGCGGGCTCCCTGCTCTTCCACGCGGACCGGCCGCGGCCGCTGGAGCCCGAGAAGGACATCGGCTTCAACCCGTTCGTCTACACGCTCGACACGCTGCTGCCGGTCGTCGACTTCGGCCAGGGCGGCGCCTTCACGCCCTCCGGCGGCTCCCAGTGGGCGGCGTACCTGCTCGTCGCGGCCGGCTGGATCCTGGCCACCGCCGCGGCCGCCGGCGCGGCCAGGGCGCTGAACCGGCCGTAGCGGGGGGCCGGCCGGCACGGAACCGGGGAGCGCGGCTCGGGCGGCGGCGGCCCGAGCGGCAGCGGCCGTCGCCGGGGGCCGGGAGAGGCCGCCGGGTGGGCCGCTGCCGCCGCGCCGGGACCCGCGCACACCCGCCCGGGTGCGGGCCCGCCCGGCGCGCTCCCCGCCCGGGAACGCGCCGGAAGCGCTCGGCGGAACGGGCGGCGCTTCAGTAGCGCAGCGCCGCCAGGTACTCGTAGCTGTTGCGGGCCGTCGCGAACGGGTCGGACGGGTTGTCGTGCTCGACGAGCCACTGCCTGACCCCGCCGCGCTGCGCCCCCCGGAACATCCCCGGGAAGTCCAGCACGCCGGAGCCGACGTCGGCGAAGTCGCCGTTCGGCGCCATGTCCTTGACGTGCAGGGCCGGGAAGCGGCCGGGGTGCCGGCGGAAGTAGGTGTACGGGTCGGCGCCGCCGCGCACCGCCCAGAACACGTCGAACTCGAAGCCTACGAGGTGGGGGTCGGTCTCGTTGACGAGGATGTCGAAGAGCACCTCGCCGTCGACGGTCGCGTGGTCGCTGCCGTGGTTGTGGAAGAGGACCTGCTGCAGGCCGGCGTCGCGGCAGGCGCGGCCCGCCTCGTTCAGGGCCCGGGCGGCCTCGCGGAAGCCGGCCGGCGTGTGCATGTTGCCGGGCAGGCTGGGGACCACGACCCACTGGCCGCCCAGGGTGTGTACGTCCTCGATCGCCTGCGGCAGGCCGCTGCCGGCGACGGTGCCGTACCCGACGTGCTCCAGCACCGCCGAGAGCCCGGCGTCGTCGATCATGCCGCGGATCTGCCGGGCGTTGTGGCCGTGCCGGCCGCTGACGCCGACGGTCGCGTAGCCGATGTCGGACAGCTGCTGCAGGGTGCCGGCGAAGTCGGTGGCCAGGGGCCCGCGCATGGTGTAGAGGTGCATGCCGAGCCCGCCGGGCGGGATGCGGCGCTTGCCGGGGCGGCCGCAGCCGTCGGGTCCCGCCGCCGGGCCGGCCGCCGCGGCCGGTCCGGCCGCGCCCCCGAGCGCGGCGGCGGTGCCGGCGCCGAGCACCCCGGCGAGCAGCGCGCGCCGCCCCATCGCGCTGTTCAGCGGCCGCCGCGGCCCGCCCGACCGGTCGGCTCCGTGGTCTGTCTCGTGCCTGCCGTTCATGCGCACAACCGCCTCTCCCGCGTCTGACACGTCCGACTAGAAAGCGCTTACTAGCATGCGCGCATCAGAGTATGCGCGCCCGGGTCACGCGGTCAACGGGTCGGCACGTCCCGGCGGTTTCGGCACCCGCCCCAGGGCCGGCGGCGGGCGGCGGCCCGGCGGGTCAGAGCCGGATCAGCACGTCGTCCAGGTCCTTGCGCCGGATGTCGGGCACCCGCGCCCCGTCCGCCGGGTAGCCGACCGGGATCACGTACGCCGCCCGCTCCTCCTCCGGCCGCTCGCACACCTCCCCCAGGAACCGCATCGGGCTCGGCGTATGCGTCAGCGTCGCGAGCCCGGCCTGGTGCAGCGACGCGAGGAGGAACCCGACGGCGATGCCGACCGACTCCTTCGTGTAGTACGGGCGCGGGCTCTGCGGCCCCTTGTGCACCTCGAAGACGACGATCACCGCGGGCGCCGTCTCCAGGAACGGCTTGTGCCAGTCCGTGCCCAGCGGCGCCAGCGCCGCCAGCCACTCCGGCGAGGCCCGGCGGTCGTAGAACTCCCGCTCCGTCTCCTCCGCCGCCTCCCGCAGCCGTCGCTTGCGGTCCGGGTCGGTGACGACGACGAAGCGCCAGGGCTGCACGTTGGCGCCGCTGGGCGCGGTGGCGGCGGTGCGGATCGCCCACTCCAGGACGCCGTCCGGGATCGGGCGCGGGGAGAAGTCCCGCACGGTACGGCGGCGGGTCATGGCGTCGTGGAAGGCGCGGCTGCGCACCGCCGCGTCCGGCGCCGGCACGCCGAGCGGCTCGTACGGGACGGTGGGATACGGGGCCGGATACGGCTGCGAGGTCGTCATCGGGCCAGCACAACACGGCCCGGCGGGCTTGGACCAGACCTGACACGGCCCCGGTACGCCCCCCGCCGCGCCCCGGCGGGCGGCGCGGCCGGCGCGGCTACTCCTCGAAGCCCGCCGCGTCCACGAAGTCCGGCCGCGGGTCGAGCGCCGCCGCCAGCCGGAAGTGCCTGCGCACCTCGTCCGGATCGCCCCCGGCGCGCTCCAGCGTCCGGGCCAGCGCGAAGTGCGCGTAGGCGTTGTCCGGCTCCCGCTCGACGACGGTGCGGAAGTCGGCCTCCGCGGCGCGCAGGCGGGCGCTCATGAAGTACGCGCGGGCGCGCAGCAGCCGCGGCGAGACCTTCTCGGGGTGGGCCTCGACCAGCGGGTCGAGCAGTTGGACCGCGCCGCTGGGATCGCGGGCGGCGAGCAGCTGCTCGGCCGCCCGGTAGTCGACGACGTCGGTCTCCGGGCTGCGCTCGGCCACGGCGGACTCCTTCCTCGACTTCTCCGTCTGCTCCGGCTCTTCGCCTCCCCCGTCCCCCGTCGGGAGGCGACTGGCCTCCCAACACGGGATCATGCCCCGCTATTCCGCCCCCTGACCCCCGTGCGCGCCACCAGTTCCTGCCAGACCTCGCGCACCCGCCGCGCCAGTTCCTCCGGCGTCCCGTCGTTGTCGACGACGATGTCGGCGACCGCGAGCCGCTCCTCGCGCGTGGCCTGCGCCGCCATGCGGGCGCGCGCCTCGTCCTCGGCCATGCCGCGCAGCCGCACCAGCCGGTCCAGCCGGGTGGCGGGCGCGGCGTCGACGACCACGACGACGTCGTAGAGCCCGGCGAGTCCGTTCTCGGTGAGCAGCGGCACGTCGTTCACGACGATCGCGTCCGGGCCCGCCGCCGCCTGCAGGGCGGCGGAGCGCTCGCGCACCAGGGGGTGGACGATCGCGTTCAGGGCCCGGCGCCGCTCGTCGTCGGCGAAGACGATGCCGCCGAGCCTGGCCCGGTCCAGGCTCCCGTCGGCGGCGAGCACCTCCTGCCCGAACTCCGCGACGACCGCGGCCAGCCCGGGCGTCCCGGGCTCCACCACCTCGCGGGCGATCGCGTCGGAGTCGACGATCACCGCTCCGTACGAGGCCAGCAGCTCCGCCACCGCGCTCTTGCCGGCGCCGATCCCGCCGGTCAGTCCCACCGTCAGCATGGGCTCACCCTAGGCCGCCCGCCCCCGCGGGCGGCGGCGGGGCACACCCTCGGCCGGGGCGTACGCGGCGCGGGCGGGGGTGTGCCGCCCGTGCTCCGGGCCCCGCGGCGTGCGCGCGTCAGTCGCCCTCCTCGCGCTCGGCGAGGAACTGCTCAAAGGCGCTGCCCAGCTCGTCCGCCGAGGGCAGCTCGGCGGGCTCGGCCATCAGGTTCTCCCGGTCCTCGCCGCCGGCCAGGGCGTCGTACTGGTGCTCAAGCCCGCGGACCATGCCCACCAGTTCCTCGTCGCCCTCGTCGACCTGGCGCTCGATCTCGTTCTGCACCTTCAGCGCCTCGGAGCGCAGCGCGTGCGCGACGCCCGGGAGGACGAGGCCGGTCGCCGAGGTGATCGACTCCAGGACCGTCAGCGCCGCGTCCGGGTACGGGGTACGGGCCAGGTAGTGCGGGACGTGTGCGGCGACGCCGAGGACGTCGTGCCCGGCCTCGCCGAGCCGGTACTCCAGCAGCGCGTCGGCGCTGCCGGGGACCTGGGCCTCGTCGAAGACGCTGCGGTGGCCGGGCACCAGGTCGATGCGGTTCCCGTGCGGGGTGAGGCCCACCGGGCGGGTGTGCGGCACGCCCATGGGGACGCCGTGGAAGTTGACCGCCAGGCGCACGTTCAGCCGCTCGACGATCTCGCGCACGGCCTCGGCGAAGCGCTCCCACTCCACGTCGGGCTCGGGGCCGGACAGCAGCAGGAACGGGCTGGCGGTCGCGTCGCGCACGAGGTGCAGTTCGAGCGTGGGGACGTCGTACGCGGCCCAGTGGTCGCGGCGGAAGGTCATGAGGGGGCGGCGCGCACGGTAGTCGACGAGCCGGTCGTGGTCGAAGCGGGCGACGACCTCGTGCGGCAGGTCGTCGAGCAGCCGCTCGGTGATCTGCCCGCCGGTCTCGCCGGCGTCGATGAAGCCCTCAAGGTGGTAGAGCAGGGTCAGCCCCGCCGAGTCGTGCTCCAGCACCGCGTCGACGGCCGCGAGCCCGCTGGGGTCCCATTCGTACATGCTCATGAGCGTGTAACACCCCGCGTGCCCGCGGTGATTCCCGGTGACGCGAACGGATTGTGCGCACCGCCGCCGTGCGGCCGGCCGGCGCCGCTGCCGCCGCCGGGACACCGGCTGGAGCAATCTGGATCAACGCGGTCGACGACGGAACCCCGGCGCGGCCGATTGCGTCCTTTCCCGCGGAAGGAGGGGGTCGTCGTGCCTGAGGAGGGGCCGGGAGGCGAAGTCCCGGGCGGGCGCGGCGGGTTGCGGGAGCCGCTACGGCCCCGGCGCGGGGGCCGGCGCCGGGTGTCGCGCTCTCTGACGCTCGCCGCGATCGGTGCCGGCATTCTGGTGATCGTGAGCATCATCGTGTCCGCATGGCCCGGCGGCTCCGGGCTGGGGCGGCCCGACGGCCCGTCGCCGGACGCCACCACGGCCGCCGCCTTCACCGGCGTGTACCGCATCGGCGCCCTCGGGGACGCCGACCCGGGCGGCGGCCGGGACACGGTCCTGGCCCGGAGCGTCACCCGGGCGCTCGCCGACCACGGCGGCGGCGGCGCCACCGGCTCCGTGGCGGCGCCGCCGCTGGGCGTCGCGGACCTCACCGCCTACAAGGAGTCCGCCGAGCCGGGCAACCGCCGGCTGGTGGCGCGCTGGCTGGCGGTGGAGCCGGGCCTGACCGGGGTCGTCGGCGGCGACCACACCCTGCGGCTGCCGGCGAGCGGCCTGACGTCCTTCCGCCTGCCGGTCGTACGCGCCTGCCGCCACGACGACGCCGGCTCCCGCCCCGAGCCCCGCTACGCCGACACGGGCGAGCTGCGCTCCTCCGCCTCCACCGGCGACATGGGCGTCGTCATGGCCCGGCACCTCGCCGCCACACCCGGTGTCCGCAAGGTCTACGTCCGCGGTGACACCGCCGCCGACCCCACCCGGGCCCTGGTCGCCCGGCTGCGCACGGCCGGCGTCGAGGTACGCGCCGACGGCACGGGGACGCTGGCCGAGGGCATCGGCCGGTTCCGGCCGGACGCGGTGTTCCTGGAGGGCGGGGCGCGGCACCTGGCGAAGTGGCTGGAGGAGGTGGAGGACAGCGGGTTCGACGGGGTGAAGGCGATGTGGGACCCGACCGCGCCGTCGTGCACCGGGCGCAACGCCGCCGCCGACCCGGACTTCTCCGTGCCGGACGGCTGGCTGACCGTCCGCGGACACTACGACATCCGGCTGGACCCCGACGCCGCCCGCCGCGCCGCCGTGCGCCGCACCCTCGGCGCCGACCTGGCCGTCCGCCCGTACGCCGTCGAGACCTACGACGCCGCCCGCGCCCTGCTCTCCGCCTGGGACACCGTCTCCGCCGAGGACCGCAGCAGCGACGAGCCGGACATGGCCCGCGCGGCGCTGGCCGAGGCGCTGCCGACGGTGCCGGTGCGCGGGGCGCTCGGCGGCCGGTGGAAGCGGCTGTCGGGGGCCGAGGCGCACCCGGTGGTGTGGCTCGACCGCCGGGTGGACGGGAAGTGGCGGCAGGAGGCGGAGAAGCGCCGCTGAGCCTGCCGCCCGCACCCGGCTCCCCCGGCCTACCGGACCCCGGCGCCCCGCTGCGCGGACCGCTCCGGCTCCGCGGCCGCCGCGGGCTCCTCGGGACGCTCCAGCGCCACCTTCGGCAGCACCCTGCCCAGCGGCCCGGGCAGCCACCAGGCGTGCCGGCCGAGCAGCTGCATCACCGCGGGCACGATCAGGCAGCGGATCACCAGGGCGTCCAGCAGGATCGCCACCGCCAGCCCCAGGCCGAACTGCTGCAGCATCCGCTCCGGGCTGAGGATGAACGCCCCGAACACCACGATCATGATCAGCGCCGCCGCCGTGATCACCTGCCCGGTGACGGCCAGGCCCTCGCGCACCGCGTGCGCCGCGTCCTTCGTCCGCCCCCACTCCTCGTGCATCCGGGAGACGAGGAAGACCTCGTAGTCCATGGAGAGCCCGAACACGATCGCGAAGATCATCACAGGGATGAACGCCTCGATGGGCCCCGGCTGCACGCCGAACCAGCCCTCCTGGAACACCAGCGTGATCACGCCGAGCGCGGCGCCGATGGACAGCAGGTTCAGCACGGCGGCCTTGAGGGGGATCCACAGCGAGCGGAACACCACCATCAGCAGCAGCGTCGACAGCCCGACGACCAGGGTGACGAACAGCGGCATCCGGTCGGCGACGGTGTCGGAGAAGTCCTGGGCGGCCGCGGTCGAGCCGCCGACCAGGTACTCGGCGCCCGTCTGCGCCGACAGCGGCGGCAGCACCTCGTCGCGCAGGTCGTGGACGAGGTCCGCGGTCGCGGAGTCCTGCGGCGCCGACTCGGGATAGACGATGACGGTGGCGACCTCGCCGTCCTCGGACGGCAGCGGCGGGGTCGTCGCGGCGACGCCGCCGAGCTGCGAGATCCGCTCCTGCGCCCGCTCACCGGCCGCGGCGGCGCCCTCCCCGCCGGCGCCCGCGCCGCCCTGGGCGACGACGACCAGCGGGCCGTTGAAGCCGGGCCCGAAGCCCTCGGCGAGCAGGTCGTACGCCTGCCTGCTGGTGGTGGACGGCGCGTCGTTCCCGGCGTCGGCGAAACCGAGCCGCATGCCGAGCGCGGGCGCCGACAGCGCCAGCAGCGCGACCAGGGCGGCGACCAGCGCGGGCAGCGGACGGCGCTGCACGGCGGCGGCCAGGGCGCGCCAGCGGCTGCCCTCGACCCGGCCCTTCGCCGCCCGCTTCTCGTGATGGCGCAGCACGTGCCGCTGGATGCGCCGGCCGAACACGCTCAGCAGCGCGGGCAGCAGCACCAGCGACGCGGCCATGGTGACCAGCACGGTCAGCGCCACCGCGAGCGCCACACCCTGCAGCGAGCCGAGGCCGAGTGCGACCAGGCCGAGGAGGGCGACGATGACGGTGCAGCCGGCGAAGAAGACGGTGCGCCCGGCGGCGTCCAGCGCGATGCGCGACGCGCCGTCGCGGTCGGCGCCGCGGATCAGCTCGTGGCGGTACCGGTAGAAGATCAGCAGGGCGTAGTCGACGCCGACGCCGAGGCCGACGAGCATCATGATCGGCGGGGTGAAGTCGGCGACGGTGAACGCGTGCCCGGCCAGGGTGATCAGGCCGATGGCGGTACCGACCGCGAACAGCGCGGTGACCAGCGGCACGGCGGCGGCCACCAGCGAGCCGAAGAGCAGCACGAGGATCACCAGCGCGGCGAGCATGCCCGCGCCCTCGGCGGCACCGCCGCCCCCCTCCTCGGCGCTGCGCACGGCCTCGCCGCCCAGCTCGACCTGCAGCGCGTCGCTCCCGGCCCGCTGCGCGGTGTCGATGATCTCCTGGACGTCGGCCTTCGGCACGGTCTCCGCCTTGCCGTCGAGGGTGACGGTGGCGTACGCGATGTCGCCGCCCTCGGAGACGGCGGCGCCGCCGTCGGCGTACGGGCTGCGCACGTCCACGACGCTCGGCAGCGCGCGCACCTGCTCCAGCATGCGCTCGACGTCCTGCTCGGTGCCCGCGGCGCGCACCCCCCGCTCGTCCTTGAACACGATCTCCACGCTGTCGCCGGCCTGCGCGGAGCCGTGCCGCTCCAGCAGGTCGGTGGCGGCCTGGGAGTCGGTGCCGGGGAGGGAGAAGTCGTTGCGCCAGCTGCTGCCGGCGCCCTGGGCGGCGGCGGTGACGCCGAGGAGGACGGCGAGCCAGAGCAGGATCGCGAGCCGGCGGCGCCGGCGCGACCAGTCGGCGAGCCGGGCGAACAGCCCGGCGCGTACATCGGTGGCTGCGGACGGTGGAACTGCGCTCTGTGCGGACATGGCACCACCGTGCGGCGCCGCCCGCGGCGGGCGCGTCGCCCGCACGCGGACACCCTCCCTACCCCGCTGGTTGCGCCCCTCCCCCGACCCGTACGACCCGGGTTGCGACCGGCCCCCGAACCCGCCCCGACCCCCTAGGTGACCCCCCGCGACACCCCTACGGGCCCCGCCGCTGCCCCCACCGGAGCCCTCACCGCGCCCCCGGCGCCGCCCGCACTCCGCGCCCCCTCACCCTCACACCCGTTCACCCGTCCCCCGCACGCCCGCCCCAGGGTAGGACGCCCGGCCGACATCGACGTGCTCCCCGGACACCGCCCGCCCGCGGGCGGAGCAGACGACACCGCCGGCACCGCGCCCTCCGCTCAGGGCCCCAGCCACCCCGGCCGCACCATCCCCGACTCGTACGCCAGCACCACCAGCTGCGCCCGGTCCCGCACCCCCAGCTTCGTCATGATCCGGCTCACGTGCGTCTTCGCCGTCGCCGGGCTCAGCACCAGCCGCACCGCGATCTCGTCGTTCGTCAGCCCCGCCGCCACCAGCTCCATCACCTCGGCCTCCCGCTCCGTCAGCGCGTTCAGCCGCGGGCTGGGCTCGGGCGCCTTCACCCGCCCGGCGAACTCGGCGATCAGCCGCCGCGTCACCGACGGGCTGATCAGCGCGTCGCCGCGCGCGGCCACCCGCACCGCGTGCACCAGCTCCTCCGGCTCGGTGTCCTTGACCAGGAACCCGGCCGCGCCGGCGCGCAGCGCCCCGTACACGTAGTCGTCGAGGTCGAACGTCGTCAGGATGACGACCCGTACGCCCGCCAGCCGCTCGTCCGCGGCGATCCGCCGGGCGGCCTCCAGCCCGTCGGTGCCCGGCATCCGGATGTCCATCAGCACGACGTCGGGGTGCAGTTCGCGGCACGCGGCGACCGCCCGGTCGCCGTCGCTCGCCTCCCCGACCACGTCGAGGTCGTCCTCGTCCGCCAGTATCGAGCGGAAGCCGGCCCGCACCAGCTTCTGGTCGTCCGCGAGCAGGACCCTGATCATGTCTGCGCGTGCTCCGTTCCGTAGGGCAGCCGGGCGGTGACGACGAAGCCGGTGCCGCCGGGCCGCGGCCCCGCGGCCAGCTCACCGCCGACCGCCCGCGCCCGCTCCCGCATGCCGTCGATCCCGCTGCCGCCGACGCCGCCGGCCAGCCCGCCACCGGCACCGTCCCGGGCGTCACCGGCGCCCGGGACGGCCCCGCCCCGCCCGTCGTCCTCGACCTCCAGCCGCAGCTCACGCTCGCCGTAGTCCAGCCGTACGGTCACGGACGTGGCCCCCCGCGCATGCCGCGCGACGTTCGTCAGCGACTCCTGCACGACACGGTACGCGGCCAGGTCCAGCTCCGCCGGCAGCGCCCGCCGCGCACCCGCCACCACCGTCCGCACCCGCAGCCCCGCCGTGTCCGCCGTCCGCTCGGTCAGCTCACCGAGGCGCGCCAGCCCCGGCACGGGCGCCGTGGGCGCCCCCTCGTCGACGTGCCGCAGCACCCCCAGGGTGGTGCGCAGATCGCGCAGCGTCTCCCGGCTGGTCTCCTTGATGGCGGCCAGGGCGTCGGCGGCGGCCGGGTCCGGGGCGTCGCTCTTCTTCAGCCGGTGCAGCGCCGCGCCGGACTGGACGTTGATGAGCGAGATGTTGTGCCCGATGACGTCGTGCAACTCGCGCGCGATACGCAGCCGTTCCTCGGTTGCGCGCCGACGCGCCTCGTTCTCGACGTGCGCCCGCCGCCCGTGCCACATGGCACCCAGCACCACGACCGCGACGACCCAGCCGGTGAGCATGAACAGCGCGGCGCCGTTGATGTCGTCGTTGCCCGACAGCGTCCCGGCCGTGCTGCCGGCGACGGCCAGCCCGCCCAGCGCCGCCGCCGCGCGCAGCCGCCCCGAGGCGGCCACGGCGTACAGCGCGATGACCAGCACGATGAACAACCCGCCGTCGTACACGCTGCTCACGTAGTAGACGCTGACGACCGGGAGGACGAACACGCCCACGGCGAGGGGACGGCGGCGGACGAAGTACAGCGCCCCGCAGGCCAGAGCGATCAGCACCCACCCCACCGCCGTCGTCGCCCACGGCTCCCGCCGGTCGCCCACGAACGCGTGCAGGCTGCTCAGCGCCACCAGCACGCCCGCCCCGGCCGCGAGGGCGGCGTCCGCCGCGCGGCCCTGCGGCAGGCGGAAACGGCGTACGGGCAGGGGCATGGCCCCAGCGTACGCGCCCGTGCCCGCGGCCCGGGCGCGCCGGCCGCGCCCCTACGCGCCCCGGCAGCCCCGGCGGAGAAGCACCGGGCGTCGGGTCGGCAGGCGGAAGCCCGCCGTCCCCCGCAGGGGACGACGGGCTTTCCGTCGGTACTGCTGCGACCCGGCCGCTACGCCACGCGACCGCGGTCAGCTCAGCTCTGGCCGCCGGCCAGCTTCTCGCGGAGCGCCGCCAGCGCCTCGTCCGAGGCCAGCGCGCCGGAGTCGTCGGCGCCCTCGGAGGAGTACGACCCGCCGCCGCCGGCCGGTGCCGGCGCCGCCTCGCCCGCCTCGGCCGCCGCCTGCGCGTCGGCCTCGCGGGACTTGACGACCTGCGCCTGGTGCTGCTCGAAGCGGGCGTGGGCCTCGGCGTACTGGCCCTCCCACTCCTCGCGCTGCTTCTCGTACCCGTCGAGCCACTCGTTGGTCTCCGGGTCGAAGCCCTCGGGGTAGATGTAGTTGCCCTGGTCGTCGTACGAGGCGGCCATGCCGTAGAGCGTCGGGTCGAAGTCGACGGCCATCGGGTCCGGCCCGAAGGTCTCGTTCGCCTGCTTCAGCGAGAGGCTGATGCGACGACGCTCCAGGTCGATGTCGATGACCTTGACGAAGATCTCGTCGCCGACCTGGACGACCTGCTCCGGGATCTCCACGTGCCGCTCGGCCAGCTCGGAGATGTGGACCAGGCCCTCGATCCCCTCGTCGACACGGACGAACGCGCCGAACGGCACCAGCTTCGTGACCTTGCCGGGCACGACCTGACCGATCTGGTGCGTGCGGGCGAACTGCTGCCACGGGTCTTCCTGGGTCGCCTTCAGCGACAGCGAGACGCGCTCGCGGTCCATGTCGACGTCCAGCACCTCGACCGTGACCTCCTGGCCGACCTCGACGACCTCGGAGGGGTGGTCGATGTGCTTCCAGGACAGCTCGGACACGTGCACCAGGCCGTCCACACCGCCCAGGTCCACGAAGGCGCCGAAGTTGACGATCGAGGAGACCACACCCGACCGCACCTGACCCTTCTGCAGGGTGGTGAGGAAGGTCTGGCGGACCTCCGACTGGGTCTGCTCCAGCCAGGCACGGCGGGACAGAACCACGTTGTTCCGGTTCTTGTCCAGTTCGATGATCTTGGCTTCGAGCTCCTTGCCGACGTAGGGCTGCAGGTCGCGCACACGGCGCATCTCGACCAGCGATGCGGGCAGGAAGCCCCGCAGGCCGATGTCGAGGATGAGACCGCCCTTGACGACCTCGATGACGGTACCGGTGACGATGCCGTCCTCTTCCTTGATCTTCTCGATGGTGCCCCACGCGCGCTCGTACTGCGCGCGCTTCTTCGAGAGGATCAGCCGGCCTTCCTTGTCCTCCTTCTGGAGCACAAGGGCCTCGATCTCGTCGCCGACGGCGACGACCTCGTTCGGGTCGACGTCGTGCTTGATCGAGAGTTCCCGCGAAGGGATGACACCCTCGGTCTTGTAGCCGATGTCGAGCAGGACCTCGTCCCGGTCGACCTTCACGATGACGCCGTCGACGATGTCGCCGTCGTTGAAGTACTTGATCGTCTCGTCGATCGCGGCGAGGAAGGCTTCCTCGGAACCGATGTCGTTGACCGCAACCTGCTCAGTGGCCGCCGCGGTGTTCTCGGTGCTGCTCGTCATGTGGGATTGGGCTCCGGTACGGGCAATTGAGTCGTCGTCACTCCACGCCGAGAGCCCTGTGATCGCACCGCCGAAGCCGGACAGCCTGAGAGGCGCTTTCCCGACTCCCCCGGGGAGTCCGGCAGCGCCTCGTGAACCGAGGGGACATACAACAGATGCGAGCGCGGCCTGCTCCGTCCGAGGCGCGCAGGCCCGCAGCGCAACTTGTAGCATACGGGGGCAGCCGGGCATGGTCAATGCGCGAAGAGTGCACCTGGGGCATGCCGCCCCATACCCGGCAGTAGTGGCGCTTCGTCACTCTCGCGCGTACCGGGAAGAGAGTACGACGGGTCCGGCCGATGGTCCACGAGCACGAAAACAGACGCGACGGAGCCCACGAGACCGCTGATGCGGATGTTGCGGCAGAGGCTACCCGACGCCGCGTGCCCGCGCGGGAAACCCGGCAGGCCAGCCGCGGCTGGTGGGACCGCAACGCCGACGACTACCAGCGCGAACACGGCGGCTTCCTCGGCGGCGCGGCCGGCGCCCGCTTCGTCTGGGGCCCCGAAGGGCTGGACGAGGCGGAGGCCCGGCTCCTCGGCCCCGCGGGCTCGCTGGCGGGACGCGCGGTGCTGGAAGTGGGCGCGGGCGCGGCGCAGTGCGCCCGCTGGCTCGCGGCGGAGGGCGCCCGGCCGGTGGCCCTGGACCTCTCGTACCGGCAGCTGCGGCACGCCCGCGGCGCGGCCGCCGGCGGTGGCGGCACGGCACCGTTCCCGCTCCTCCAGGCCGACGCCGCCGCGCTGCCGTTCCACGACGGGGCCTTCGACCTGGCCTGCTCCGCATACGGCGCCGTCCCGTTCGTCGCCGACCCGGCCGCGGTCATGCGGGAGGTCAGACGGGTGCTGCGACCGGGCGGACGGTGGGTCTTCTCCGTCACCCACCCCGTACGCTGGGCCTTCCCCGACGAACCCGGCCCCGAAGGGCTCTCGGTCGCCGCCTCGTACTTCGACCGCACGCCCTACGTCGAACAGGACGAGGACGGCCGCGCCGTCTACGTCGAACACCACCGGACACTCGGCGACCGGGTCCGCGACGTGGTCGCCGGCGGCTTCCGGCTGCTCGACCTCGTCGAACCCGAATGGCCCGAATGGCACGACCAGGAATGGGGCGGCTGGTCCCCGCTGCGCGGCCACCTCATCCCCGGCACGGCGATCTTCGTCTGCGAAGCCGCCTGACCCACCGGGAGACCCCGACCGGCAGCGGACCCGAAACGGGGACGGCCGCCGCCGGACACACACCCCGTAGCACACTGGCCACCGTGGCCCTCCGCACCGACGCCCTCGACGCCCTGCCCGTACGGCACGCGCTGCCCGCACTCCGCGCCGCCCTCGACGGCCCCGGCACCGCCGTACTCGCGGCGCCCCCCGGCACCGGCAAGACCACCCTCGTCCCCCTCGCCCTCGCCGGCCTCACCCCCGGCACCGCCCCCGGCGCCCCGCCCCGCCGGGTGCTCGTCGCCGAACCGCGCCGCATGGCCGCCCGGGCCGCCGCCCGGCGGATGGCCTGGCTGCTCGGCGAGGAACCCGGCGACCGGGTCGGCCACACCGTCCGCGGCGAACGCCGCACCGGACCCCGCACCCGCGTCGAAGTCGTCACCACCGGCGTCCTCCTCCAACGCCTCCAGCACGATCCCGAACTGGCCGCCGTCGACACCGTCCTGCTCGACGAATGCCACGAACGGCACCTCGACGCCGACACCGCCCTCGCCTTCCTCATCGACGTACGCGCCACCCTCCGCCCCGAACTGCGCCTCGTCGCCGCCTCCGCGACCTCCGACACCCACGCCTGGGCACAGCTCCTCACCGGCCCCGACGACACCGCCCCCGCCCCCGTCGTACACGGCGAAGGCACCATGCACCCCGTGACCACCGGCTACCGCCCGCCACCCCCCGGCATACGCCCCGCCCACGGCACCCGCGTCGACCCCGCGCTCCTCGCCCACATCGCCGACGTCGTACGCGAAGCACTCCGCCGGCCCGAAGGAGACGTGCTGTGCTTCCTGCCCGGCGTCGGCGAGATCGCCCGCGTCGCCGGACTCCTGACCGGCGCACACGCGGAGGTCCTGCAGCTGCACGGGCAGGCACCGGCCGCCGTGCAGAACGCCGTGCTCCGCGGCAGCGCCCCCGGCGAGCGGCGGGTCATCCTCTCCACCTCGGTGGCCGAGTCGAGCCTGACCGTCCCCGGCGTACGCACCGTCGTCGACAGCGGCCTCACCCGCGAACCCCGCACCGACCACGCCCGCGGCCTCGGAGCGCTCACCACCGTACGGGTGTCCGCGGCCACCGCCGCACAACGGCTCGGCCGCGCCGGGCGAGAAGCCCCCGGACTCGCACTGCGCTGCTGGTCAGAGGCCGAAAACAGCCGGCTGCCCCGGCACCCCGCACCCGAGATCGCCGTCGCCGACCTCGCCGCCTTCGCTCTCCAGGCCGCCTGCTGGGGCGACCCCCACGCCGCCGGACTCGCACTCCTCGACACCCCGCCGCCCGGCGCCATGGCCGCCGCCCACGACGTCCTGCGCGCCATCGGCGCCCTCGACACCACCGGCCGCCCCACACCCCGCGGCACCCGCCTCGCCGGACTCGGCCTCCACCCCCGCCTCGGCCGCGCACTCCTCGACGCCGCCGCCCACGCCGGCCCCCGCGCAGCCGCCGAAGCCGTCGCCCTCCTCAGCGAAGAGCCGCCCCGCTCCTACGGCGACGACCTCGCCACCGCCTGGCGCCACGCCCGCCGCAACCGCGACGCCTACGCCCCCCGCTGGCGCCGCGAAGCACAACGCCTGCGCCGCGCCCTCCAGACACCCGACGACACCGCCCCACCCCCCGCCGGCAGCACCGCCCCCGGCGACGACGCCGTCGCCGGACTCGTCGCCGCCCTCGCCTACCCGGAGCGCGTCGCCCGCAGACGCAGCGAGGAGTCCTACCTCATGGCGTCCGGAACACGCGTCGAAACCGCCCCCGAATCCGCCCTCCGCGGACAGCCCTGGCTCGCCGTCGCCATCGCCGACCGCCCCGTCGGCGCCGCCCACGCCCGCCTCCGGCTCGGCGCCCCCCTCGACGAGGACACCGCCCTGCACGCCGCCGAAACACTCCTCGGCACAGAAGAAGAAGTCACCTGGTCCACCGAAAGACACCAGGCAGTCGCACGCAGCGTCACCCGCCTCGGCGCCGTGGAACTCCGCGCCCGGCCCCTCCCCCACCCCGACCCCGCGCGCCTCCGCGCCGTCCGCCTCGACGGACTCCGCCGCGAAGGCACCGCCCTCCTCCACTGGACCGACGCCGCCCGCGCACTCCGCCGCCGCCTCGCCTTCCTCCACCACGCGCTCGGCGACCCCTGGCCCGACGTCACCGACGACGCACTCCTCGCCCACGCCGACGACTGGCTCGACGACGACCCCCACCGCATCGACGCCCGCCGCGTACTCCAGGGACTCCTCCCCTGGACCCGCGGCGAAGCCGCCCGGCTCGACGAACTCGCCCCCGAACGCCTCACCGTCCCCAGCGGCTCCCGCATCCGCGTCGACTACGACAACCCCGAACAACCCGTACTCGCCGTCAAACTCCAGGAACTCTTCGGCCTCGACCAGACCCCGCACATCGCCGACGGCCGCGTACCGCTCCTCGTCCACCTGCTGTCCCCCGCCGGACGCCCGGCCGCCGTCACCGCCGACCTGCCGTCCTTCTGGCAGCACGGCTACCCCGCCGTCCGCGCCGAACTCCGCGGCCGCTACCCGAAACACCCCTGGCCCGCAGACCCCGCCACCGCCACGCCCGCACGCCACACGAAACGCCGCACGGACGCCGACCGGTGACCGGCGTCCGTGCGGGCGGAACAAGCCCCTACTCGACCGTCAGCTCCAGCGTCAGCTCCACGCCCTCGCTCGTCGTCAGCCGCAGCAGATACGTCCCCGCCACGTCACCCGCATGGATGGTCGGCAACGTCACCTTCCCGTCGGCATCCGTCGTCAGGTTCAGCTTCCGGACGGGATCGCCCTCGGCATCCGCGAAGTACGGCCCCTCGCCGTTCGGCTCACCGGCCTCCGTGACCATCGCCGCCGTCACCGGCGCCTCCGCGGCAGCATCGCCCCGATACGTCACCTTCGCCTCGACGGCACCGAACTCGCCGCCCGCCGCCGCCGTCAGCGCCGCATCACCGATCCGGACCAGCCCGTACGACGCCTCCACCGCCGCGGCGAAGTCCACCGGGCTCACCCCGCTGCCCACCGACGCACGAATCGTGAAGTCCCCGGCCAGCTGACCCGCACGCACCACCGGCGCCGTCGCATAACCCGAACCGTCCGTGGTCACCGACGCGGACTTCTCCCCGCCGGCGAACACCGCACCCGTCTGACCCCGAATGGTGAACGTCACCGTCTTCGCCGACACCCCGGCACCACGCGACGTCACCGCCCGCACCTTCGGGCGCTCGGCGAAATCAGCACCCGTGTACGCGGTCGACGACTGCGGACTCGCCATCCGCAGATCCGCGATCGTCGGAACCGGCTCACCCGGGTCGTCGTCGTTGTCACCCGGCGGCGGCGAGGGCTCACCGGGACCCGGGCCGACGTCCCCGTTCTCCCCGACCTTGCCGCCGTTCTTGCCGCCGTTCTTGCCGCCGTTCTTGTCACCGCTCTTGTCGCCGTCGCCGCCGCCCTTGCCCGGCTTGCCGCTGTCCGAGGGGCTCGGCGACGGACTCGGCGTGTTGATGCCGTCACTGCGGTCCCCCGGATCGGCACCCGAACCGTCCGGCACCGACTCGGCGCCACCCTCCTTGTAGAAGTCGTACCAGGTCAGCACCGTACGAAGATACGACTCCGACTGGTTGTACCCGAGAATCGCCGCTTCCAGATCCGACTGCGACGACAGATCACGCCCGCCCGCGCACAGATACCGCCCCGCGGCGAGCGCCGCGTCGTAGACGTTGTCCGGGTCCCGCTCCCCGTCGTCGTTGCCGTCGCTGCCCCAGGTAGCCCACGTCGAGGGAATGAACTGCATCGGACCGACGGCACGGTCGAAGCCGGTGTCCCCGTCGTACTCGCCGCCGTCGGTATCCGTGATCTTCGCGAACCCGTTCCCGTTCAGCACCGGACCCAGGATCGGATTGTTCGTCGTGCCGTCCGCGGTCACGTCACCGCCACGCGCGTGCCCCGACTCCACCCGGCCGATGGCGGCCAGCAGCTCCCACTCCAGGTTGCAGCCGGGATTACTGCGCGCCAGCCGCGCCTCGGCCTGCTTGTACGCGTCCAGCACCGTCGCCGGAATACCGGACTCGTCGGCCTCGTCCTCCAGATCACCGCCGGGCGAGGGATTGGCACTCTCCAACGGCGGCAGGTCCGTGTAGTAGGGGGAGCCACCCGTGATCGAGTCCTCCCCGCCCCCCGGCGCCTGGTCAGGAGCACTCTTCCCCGGGGCCTCCTCCGGCCCCGCCGAGAGACCCGGCGCCTGAGACGCGGTCAACGCGGCCATCGCCGCGGCGGCCACCGCCGCGGTCATCGCACCCTTGCGCAGTCGTCGTCGCGTCGGCGCAGACATCGCCTAGCCGTCCCCTCCCGTAGGTCTGCAGGCTCCCCCGCACAGCAATGCTCGCGACCATACGTCAAGTTGATGCCGCGTTCTACCGCCTGTGGATGAACGGTGACACACCCCCCGGACGCCCTTAGGACACCGAACACGGAGGGTGCGACGGGTCAGTACTTGGGCCCGACGTGCGCGTCCATGAGGGCGACGGAGGCGCGCCTGGCGATGGAGATGTTGAAGGGGTCGGAGTGGCGGGCGAGGGTGGTCCACTCGACCCCGACCCGGTCGAGGGTGTCGGTGAACAGCTTGCGGATGTCGTCGGACTTGTTGGTGAAGAAGTAGCGGGGGTACTCATAACGCTTGCGTCGACCTGCGACGACACGGGTGGTCCAGTTCGTGATCCGGCATCCGTCGGAGTGGATCAGCCCGCGGATGAACGGCCAGGGGTGCCGGTCCAGGATCTCCTGCTGCCACGTCTCGGTCGTGATCCGCCGCTCGTGCTTCTTACCTGCGCCGTGCTGGGGTAACAGGCACGGCCAGTGGATGCTCCAGCCGGTGACAGCCACGTACCCCTGGCATTGCACACGGCAGACACTGTTCTCGGGCCGGACTGCACGGATGGCATCGACGCATGCGTCGATAAGCCCCGGCCACGCGTCCGCACAGGCGATGCGCAGGGAGTAGTTACCACGGTGCTGGCGGCTGACGCACCCGTCACCCAGGTACAACCCGAGCAGGTACGCGTACGACTCAGGCGCCGAAGGGGCCCCAGGATGCGGCTGGCAGCGCACACACTGCCCCCGCTTAACTACGGAGGGGAGCGGTTCGAGCCGTGCGAGCCAACTGCGGATCGACGCCCGGGACACCCCCAACTGCTTACTGACGGCGTTCTGGCTTCGTCCCTCGGCAACCAGGGCCACTGCGCGCTTGCGCGTATCAATGTCGTACACGCACACGAGCGTGCTCCAGCTGGGGGTCACACGAAGGGGAACCGCAGCCGATCACCGGATCGTATGAAGATCAAGTGCCCCGGGTGGGACTCGAACCCACACTGAATGCTGTTTGAGAGCATCGCCTGCTACCGAATTGGGCTACCGGGGCCTACCGGAGTGCGGCGACGCCTAGCTTACAAGAGGTCGGTACCCTC
Organism: Streptomyces sp. CNH099; assembly: GCA_000514715.1. Taxonomy (GTDB): domain Bacteria; phylum Actinomycetota; class Actinomycetes; order Streptomycetales; family Streptomycetaceae; genus Streptomyces; species Streptomyces synnematoformans. The sequence continues at coordinate 202,277 of AZWL01000008.1, forward strand.
GTGGGTGCCCCTACCGCAGCCAGGCAACACCCCGAGGAGCACCGTGAGCGCCCCCGAGACCCCAGAACCCCCGGAGGACGTCGCCGCCGTCAGCGCCGGAGGCGACGAGCACGTGCCGCCGCAGACCACCCGGGTGGTCATCGCCGAGGACGAGGCCCTGATCCGGCTCGATCTGAAGGAGATGCTGGAGGAGGAGGGGTACACCGTCGTCGGGGAGGCGGGGGACGGGGAGACCGCGGTGCGGCTGGCGCGGGAGCATCGGCCGGATCTGGTGATCCTGGATGTGAAGATGCCGGTGCTCGACGGCATCTCCGCCGCCGAGCAGATCGCCGCCGACTCGATCGCGCCGGTGCTGATGCTGACCGCGTTCTCGCAGCGTGAGCTGGTCGAGCGGGCGCGGGACGCCGGGGCCATGGCGTATCTGGTGAAGCCGTTCAGCAAGGGTGACGTGGTGCCGGCGATCGAGATGGCGGTCTCGCGTTACACGGAGCTGCGGACGCTGGAGAGTGAGGTCGCGGATCTCTCGCAGCGGCTGGAGACGCGGAAGCTGGTGGATCGGGCGAAGAGCGTTCTGCAGACGGAGTACGGGCTGTCGGAGCCGGCGGCGTTCCGGTGGATTCAGAAGACGTCGATGGATCGACGGCTGTCGATGCAACAGGTGGCGGAGGCGGTCATCGAGGACGACGCGGAGAAGAAGGCCAAGAAGAAGCAGCAGGGTTAAGCCTGCCGAGCCCGCACGCTCCCAGGCTCTCCGACGGCAGTCGGCCCGCGCCCCCCTCCCCGGGGCGCGGGCCGCTGCCGTCTGTGCGGGCGTGCGTGCCTGCGGGCGCCCTGTCAGTCCTCGCCGAGGTAGGCCTTCCGGACGGATTCGTCGTGGAGGAGTTCTTCCCCGGTGCCGGACAGGACGATCTTGCCGACTTCCATCACGTGTCCGTGGTTGGCGATGGAGAGTGCGGCCTGGGCGTTCTGTTCGACGAGGAGGATGGTGGTGCCCTGGGCCTTGAGTTCCCGGATGGTCTCCATGATCTTCTGCATCATGATCGGTGAGAGGCCCATGGAGGGTTCGTCGAGCATGAGCAGTTTGGGGCGGGACATGAGTGCTCGGCCCATGGCGAGCATTTGCTGTTCGCCGCCGGAGAGGGTGCCTGCGGCCTGTTTGCGCCGTTCGCCCAGGATGGGGAACAGGTCGTAGCACATGTTGATGTCCTGCTGGACGCCGTCCGGGTCCTTTCGGAGGAAGGCGCCGAGTTGGAGGTTCTCCGTGATGGTGAGCCGGGGGAAGAGCCGGCGGCCTTCCGGGGAGTGGGCGAGGCCCATGGCGACGACCTTGTGGGCGCCGATGCCGTTGAGCGGGGTGCCGTCGAAGAAGATCTTGCCGCCGGCGGGTTTGAGCAGCCCGGAGAGGGTGCGCAGGGTGGTGGTCTTGCCGGCGCCGTTGGTGCCGATCAGGGTGACGACTTCGCCCTGCTGGACGGTGAACGAGATGCCTTTGACGGCTTCGATCTTGCCGTAGGCGACTTTGAGGTCTTCGACCTGGAGTAGCGCGGTCACGCGTCGCCCTCCTTGTTCGTCTCGGTGGTGCTGCCGCTTCGGGCGGTCTTCGCGGCGGCGTTCTCGGCGGCGGCGTTCTCGGCGGCGGCGACCTCGTCGACGGCCTCGTCCTCCGGGACGCCTTCGAAGGGCGTTCCGAGGTATGCGGCGACGACGCGGTCGTCGCTCTGGACGACGTCGGGGGTGCCTTCGACGAGTTTCTCCCCCTGGACGAGGACGGCGACGCGGTCGCAGAGCCCGAAGATGAACCGCATGTCGTGTTCGATGACGAGGACGGAGATGCCCTGGTCGCGGACTGCGAAGACGAGTTCGCGGGTGGCCCGGGTCTCCTGCGGGTTCATGCCGGCGGTCGGCTCGTCGAGGAGCAGGAGTCCGGGTTGGCTGGCCAGGGCCCGGGCGATTTCGAGCTTGCGTTGCTCGCCGTAGGGGAGGTTGCGGGCGAGGTGGTCGCGTTTGGCGGCGAGCCCGGTGAACTCCAGCAGTTCCATGGCGCGTGCCTCGGAGGTCGCTTCCGCGCGTTTGAAGCCGGGGCCGCGCAGGAGGGCGGACCAGAGTCCTTCGCGGGTGCGGGTGTGGCGTCCGACGAGGACGTTTTCGAGGACCGTCATGTTGGCGAAGAGCCGGATGTTCTGGAAGGTGCGGGCGATGCCTGCCTTGGTGACCTCGTGGGAGCGGTTGGGCAGGACGGTGCCTTTGTAGCTGACCGTGCCTTCTGTGGGGGTGTAGAGCCCGGTCATGCAGTTGAAGAGCGTGGTCTTGCCGGCGCCGTTGGGGCCGATGAGGCCGACGATTTCGCCCTGGGCGACGGTGAGGTCGACGTCGCGTACGGCGGTGAGGCCGCCGAAGCGCATGGTGACGCCCCGGGCGTCGAGGACGTCGGCCGCGGCTTCCGTTCCCTTGGCGGGGATGGTGTCGCTGGCCATCGGTGTCACACCCCCACCTTGTCGTTGAGGCCGGTATCTTCCTTGGGCACGTCGAGTTGGCCGGTGTCGTGGAATTCGAGTTGCTTGCGGCGATCGGCGATGAGGCCTTCGGGGCGGAAGCGCATGAGCAGGACGAGCGCCAGGCCGAAGAGGAGCAGTTGGTATTCCTGTACGAACTGCAGTTTGGCGGGGATGAGGTAGAGCAGCGCCGCGCCGATGAGCGGTCCGCTGACGGTGCCCATGCCGCCGAGGATGACGGCGGCGAGCAGGAAGGCGGAGTTCGGCGGTACGGCTTCGACGAACTGGTACTGCTCGGGGGTGACGGTGTACTGCACGTGTGCCTGCACGGTGCCGGCGACGCCGGCGAGGGTGGCGCCGAGTGCGAAGGCGAGGAGTTTGAGCCGGAAGGCGTTGATGCCCATGGCGCGGGCGGCGGTCTCGTCCTCGCGGATGGCGACCCAGGCGCGGCCGATGCGTGACTGGTCCGCACGCCGGAAGATGGTGACGACGATGATGGTGCACACCAGCATGAGCAGGAAGTAGTTGGAGAACCGGCCCAGCTCGAACCCGAGGATGGTGTGTTCTTCGCCGAGGTTGAAGCCGAGGATTTCCACTTCCGGGATGTTGGGGATGCCGTTGGGTCCGTTGGTGACGTCGGGCCCGGAGGTTCCGTCGAGGTTCTGTACGCCGATGCGGAAGATTTCGCCGAAGCCGAGGGTGACGATGGCGAGGTAGTCGCCGCGGAGCCGGAGCGTGGGGGCGCCGATGAGTACGCCGAAGATGAGCGAGGCGACGGCGCCGGTGAGCACGGCGGCCCAGAAGGGGAAGGTGACCCCGATGCTGGAGGTGGGTGCCCCGGAGACGAGTGCGGCGGTGTAGGCGCCGACGCCGAGGAAGGCGACGTATCCGAGGTCGAGGAGGCCCGCGAGGCCGACGACGACGTTGAGGCCGAGGGCGACGGTGGCGAAGATGAGGATGTTGGTGCCGATGGTGGCGTAGGCGTCGTTGCTCTGGGTGAAGGGGAAGACGAACGCGGCGACGAAGGCCGCGGTCACGGTGACGTTTCGGTGTTTGGCGGTGAGCTGGCCCAGTTGTCCGGTGAGGCCGGCGCGGCCGAGGGCGGGGAACAGGAAGGCGACGAGCACCATGAAGCCGACGAAGAGTTCGGGGTAGTCGGTGTCGATGCCGAAGGTGAAGAGGTAGAGGCCGAGGGCGAAGGCGGTGGAGATGATGAGGATCTCCACCCAGCCGGGGTGGTCCTTGAGCCGTCCGGGGGCGGGTGCCTTCAGCGAGTGGACGAGTTGTTCCCAGGGGTTGGCCGGCGGGTGGTCGGCGTCCTGGGGGACGTCCGAGGGCAGTCCGAGGGCGCCGACGGCGCAGATCAGCGCCATGGTGACGGCGATGTAGCCGCCGGGGTCGACGTTGATGAGGCCGCCGAGGTTCTTGATGATGGCGCCGACGGTGTAGCCGGTGACGCCGAGGGTGCCGAGCGCGAGCAGTCGTACGGCGCTGTTGGGCCCGCCGGGGGTGAGCCAGCGCAGTCCGCGCAGTCCCTGTCCGGAGAGCAGGAAGGCGAGGGTGAGCAGTGCGCCGGTGAGGGTGAGGAGCTGCAGGCCGCCGGGGTATCCGTAGACGGTGAGGTTGCCCGGGAACTCCTTCGTGTAGGTCCACGAGAGGAAGGTGGACAGGAGGGTGCCCGCGGCGCCGCCGAAGGCGAGCAGCCGGGCGATGCCGGGAGGCAGGGGCAGGGTGCCGCCGGTGGGGGCGGGCGCGGTGGTCTTCGTGGTGGTGGTCATGGTTCTCACGCCCTGTCCGATACTCGTTCGCCCAGGAGACCCTGAGGTCGCAAGAGCAGGACGAGGATCAGCAGCACGAAGGCCCACACGTCCTTCCACGAGCCGCCGCCGAACTGCTCCATGCCCGGGATGTTCCCGACGTACGCGGTGGCCATGGCTTCGGCGACGCCGAGGACGATGCCGCCGATCATGGCCCCGTAGATGTTGCCGATGCCGCCGAGTACGGCGGCGGTGAACGCCTTGAGGCCGGCGATGAACCCCATGCGGAAGTCGACGTTGCCGTACCGCAGTCCGTGGGCGATGGCCGCGATGGCGGCGAAGGCGCCGCCGATGGCGAAGGCCATGACGATGATGCGGTCGGTGTTGATGCCCATGAGCTTGGCCGTGTCGGGGTCCTGCGAGGTGGCCTGCATGGCGCGGCCGGAGCGGGTCTTGGAGACGAAGAAGCCGAGGGCGATCATGCAGACGGGGGCCGCGATGAGGAGGTAGAGGTCGCCGCGCTGGATGGAGACGCTGCCCAGCTCGATCCGGGAGCCGGTGAACTCGGGGAAGGGACGCGCCTTGGTGGCGTCGGGGTACCAGGCCCAGATGGCCTGCTGCAGGGCGATGGACAGGCCGATGGCGGTGATCAGGGGGGCGAGGCGGGGCGCGCCGCGCAGGGGACGGTAGGCGAAGCGCTCGGCGCCGACGGCTACGAGGACGGAGCAGGCGACGGCCATGAGGATCATCAGCGGCAGGGCGACGGCGAGGTTGGTGCCGTCGGGCATCCACAGCCACATCGTCAGGGCGCCGAAGCCGCCGATCATGAATATCTCGCCGTGGGCGAAGTTGAGAAGCTGGACTATGCCGTACACCATCGTGTAGCCGATGGCGATGAGCCCGTACAAGGCGCCGAGTAGCAGGCCGTTGGCAAGTTGCTGCGGCAGATCGTTCACCGCGGGGCCTCCGAGTGGGTGTCAGATATGGCCGCGCGGGGGGCGCTGTGTGCGCCCCCCGCGCCGCTTGCGGTCTGTGTGTGATCAGTGGGCGGTGGTGGTCGCCCTGGTCAGCCTTCGAACTCGCCGCTGGTCAGCGGAACGTGCTTGCCGTCCTGGACCTGGTACAGCGACAGCTGCTTGTTGGTGGTGTCGCCGTACTCGTCGAAGGCGACGCTGCCGGTCACGCCCTCGAAGGAGACGCCCTGCATGGCCTCGGTGATGGCCAGGCGGGCTTCGTCGGTGTCGCCGGGCAGTTCGCCGTCGTTCTCCTCGACGACGGCCTTGACGGCCTGGATGATCGCCCAGGTGGAGTCGTAGGAGTAGCCGCCGTAGGCCTCGTAGGCGTCCTTGTAGCCGGCCGCCTCGTAGTTCTTGATGAACTGCTTGGCGGTGTCGAGCTGCTCAAGGGGGGCGCCCACGGCGCTGGCGATGTCGCCTTCGGCGTTCTTCTTGGCCAGCGAGATGTACTCACCGCTGAACAGCGCGTCGCCGCCGACGGTGGGGATCTTCGCGCCGGTCTCCTTGACCTGGGCGGCCAGCGGGGCGCCGGCGGGGTACTCGCCGCCGTAGTAGACGAAGTCGGCGCCGGAGTTCTTCACCTTGGTGGCGACGGCGGAGAAGTCCTTGTCGTCGGGGTTGACGTGGTCGGTGCCGACGACCTTGCCGCCGAGGTTCTTGAACTCCTTGGCGAAGGTGCCGGCGAGGCCGGCGCCGTAGGTCTTCTTGTCGTCGATGACGAAGACCTTCGTGAGCTTCTCTTCGTTGTAGAGGTACTGCGCGGCGAACGGGCCCTGGATCGCGTCCGTGGTGGAGGTGCGGAAGTAGGTGTCGAAGGGCCGGTCCTTGTCGCCGGACTGCCAGTTCTCGCCCTGGGTCAGGGCGGGGTTGGTGTTGGCGGGCGAGACCTGGACGAGGTCGGCGTCGGCGAAGACCTTCTGCATGGACTGGCCGACGTCGGAGTTGAGGGGGCCGACGACGCCCATGACGTCTTCGTTGCCGACGAGCTTGGTGGCGTTCTGCTGGCCCTGCTGGGCCTGCGCGACGTCGTCGAGGGCTTCGAGTTCGAACGTGACGCCCTCGACCTCCTCGTTCTCGTTGGCCGTCTTGACGGCGAGCTCGGCGGAGTTCTCGATGCCGATGCCGAGGGCCGAGAGGTCGCCGGTCAGCGGGGCGTCGAGGCCGATGACGACGGTCGTTCCGCCGCCACCGCCCCCGTCTTCGCCGTCGTCGTCGCGGGAGCCGCAAGCGGACAGCGTGAGAGCCCCTGCGGTGACCGCAGTGGTGAGTATGAGCAAGGAACGGTGACGCACGATCAGTCCTTTCCCCTGGCGCGGCCTCGACTGCGCAGAGTGGGCCGGTGCACGCGGCAGGCGTCGGATGGTGACCTGCTGCGCGGTGACTGGGCGTGACTCTAAGCCGCCCCGGGGCGGGGGGGCAGAGGTGCAGGCAATGCTGTGACTCTCTTGTTATGACCCTTACAGTCGCGGGCCGCCGCGGCGGGGGTGGTCTGTGCCGGATCGGCCGAGTCCGGACGCCCGAACGGGCGTGAAGCTGCTGCTGGTGTCCTATGCGCCGGGAGCGGCTTCGGCGGCGGGTTCGCATATCGTACGCAGCGCCCGGGACAGTTCTGCGGCGTAGGTGCCGCCGGGGATGGAGCTGTAGTCCTGTATTGCGCGCGTGTTACGCAGCGTTACGTGCAGGGAGGGCAGGCCGGCGTTGAGGGGGAGGCCGGTGCAGCGGACGACCTTGAACCTGACGGTGACGCGGGTGGGTTGGTCCGCGGGGAGCCGCAGGGGCAGCGCGGGGTGGACGGACAGTTTCAGGCCGCTGTAGCCCTGGGTGACGCCCTCCAGTGAGGCGCCGGTCTTCGAGGTGGCGGTGAGCCGGGCATCGAACCCGCTATCGCCCGCTTCGGGAGGGTCTATCCCGAGAAAGGAGAATTCGGTCGAGTGGATCGGATACGGCACGGCCGCGGGCGGCGCCGGCCCCGGCCGTGTGGCCAGGGCGTATGCGCCCAGGACGGCCAGCGCGGCGAGGCCCGCGCCGGCGGCGGCGAGCCGCCGGTGCCGGGCGGGCAGCGCGGTCCAGCGCTCGCGGAGGCGCGGCCCGGCGGAGCCGCCGCCGAGGATCTCCGCGGGCGGCCCGGCGTCCCGTTCGGGGCCGGGCTCCGGCCGGGTGGGCGCGCTCATGGCGCACAGGGTAAGCGCGTGGGGCCGCGCTGAGCAGGGGGCGGGGCGGGGCTTGGCCCGACTACCGAACGTACGCGGCGGCGGCGCGCCCGCGGGCTGTGCGCCCGCCGGCCCGCCGCCGTCGGCGGTGCGCCCGGGTGCCGGCCGGGCCGGCCGGCGGGACGTCGTCAGCGTCCCGCCGGGCGGACGGCCGGGCGGGGTGCGGTCAGAAGTCCCACTCGGCGTCGTCGAGTTCGGCCCGTTTGGCGCGGTCGGCGCCGGCGAACGCGGCGCCTGCCATGCCGGCGGCCAGGGTGGAGCCGTCGGCGGGGTCGATCAGCAGGAAGGAGCCGGTGCGCCGGCAGTCGCCGTAGGCGTCCATGGGCAGCGGCTCGGAGGTGCGGAGCACGACCCGGCCGATGTCGTTGGCCGCCAGCGACCCGGGGGCGGGGTGGTGGGAGAGGTCGTCGAGGGTGAGCCGGTCGGGGATGTCCTTGACGATCGCCTTGACGGTGCGGGTGGTGTGCTTGAGCAGCACCCGGGCGCCGGGGGTGAGCGCGGTGTCGTGCAGGTGGCAGACGGTGGCCTGGATGTCCTGCGTGGCGGGCGGCGCCTGCTCGGTGGGGGCGATCATGTCGCCGCGGGAGATGTCGATGTCGTCGGCGAGCCGGATGGTGACCGACTGCGGCGCCCAGGCGGCGTCGACGCTCTCGCCGAGCACGTCGATGGCGGCGATGGTGGAGGTGTGCCCGGAGGGCAGCACGGTGACGGGCTGGCCGACGTGGAAGATGCCGGAGGCGATCTTCCCGGCGTAGCCGCGGTAGTCGCGGTACTCCGGGGTCTGGGGGCGGATCACGTACTGCACGGGGAAGCGGGTCACGCGGCCGCGCGGGTCGTGGTCGATCTGCACGGTCTCCAGGTGCTCCAGCACCGTGGGGCCGGCGTACCAGTCCATGGTGGCCGAGGGGGTGACCACGTTGTCGCCCTCCAGCGCCGAGATGGGGATGGTGGTGACGGCGGGCACGCCGAGGGCCTTGGCGTACTTGGTGAACTCGGCGGCGATCGTCGCGAAGACGTCCTCGGCGTAGCCGACGAGGTCCATCTTGTTGACGGCCAGGACGACGTGCGGCACGCGCAGCAGCGCGGCGACCGCGGCGTGCCGGCGGGTCTGCTCGACGACGCCGTGCCGGGCGTCGACGAGGATCACCGCCAGCTCCGCGGTGGAGGCGCCGGTGACCATGTTGCGGGTGTACTGCACGTGGCCCGGGGTGTCGGCGAGGATGAAGCGGCGGCGGGGGGTGGCGAAGTAGCGGTAGGCCACGTCGATGGTGATGCCCTGCTCGCGCTCGGCGCGCAGCCCGTCGGTCAGCAGCGCCAGGTCGGGGGCCTCCTGCCCGCGGCTGGCGGAGGCGCGCTCCACGGCCTCCAGCTGGTCGGCGAGGACCGACTTGGAGTCGTGCAGCAGCCGGCCGACGAGGGTCGACTTGCCGTCGTCGACGCTGCCGGCGGTGGCGAAGCGCAGCAGGGAGACCTCGGTGAGCGCGGCCGGCTCCGTGGCGGTGGCGGGTGGGTTCACAGTCATGTCAGAAGTAGCCTTCACGCTTGCGGTCTTCCATGGCGGCCTCGGACAGCTTGTCGTCGGCCCGGGTGGCGCCGCGCTCGGTGAGGCGGGTGGCGGCGATCTCGGCGATGACCTTCTCGATGGTGTCGGCGTCGGAGTCGACGGCGCCGGTGCAGGACATGTCGCCGACGGTGCGGTAGCGCACGGTGCGGGTCTCGACGCGTTCGCCGTCCTTGGCGCCGCCCCAGTCGCCGGGGGCGAGCCACATGCCGTTGCGGAGGAAGACCTCGCGGCGGTGCGCATAGTAGATGTCGGGGAGCACGATCTTCTCGCGGGCGATGTACTGCCAGACGTCCAGCTCGGTGAAGTTGGACAGCGGGAAGACGCGGACGTGCTCGCCGACGGCGTGCTTGCCGTTGTAGAGCTGCCACAGCTCGGGCCGCTGCCGGCGCGGGTCCCAGCCGCCGAACTCGTCGCGCAGCGAGAAGATGCGCTCCTTGGCGCGGGCCTTCTCCTCGTCGCGGCGGCCGCCGCCGAAGACGGCGTCGTAGCGGCCTTCTTCGATGGCCCGCAGCAGGGGTACGGTCTGCAGCGGGTTGCGGGTGCCGTCGGCGCGTTCCTTCAGCTCGCCGCGGTCGATGAAGTCCTGGACGGACGCGACGTGCAGCCGCAGGTTGTGCTGGGCGGCGACGCGGTCGCGGTACCGGAGCACCTCGGGGAAGTTGTGCCCCGTGTCGACGTGCAGCAGCGTGAACGGCGGCGGGGCCGGCGCGAAGGCCTTCAGCGCCAGATGGAGCATCACGATGGAGTCCTTGCCGCCGGAGAAGAGAATCACCGGACGCTCGAACTCCCCCGCCACCTCGCGGAAGATGTGCACCGCCTCCGACTCCAGCACGTCCAGGTGCGGCAGCTGGAAGTCCGGGGCGGCGGCCTGCTCGAACTGGCTCATGCGAGACCTCGTTCCACCAGTGCGGCGTGAAGCATCGCCGCGGATTCATCGACACTCTGCTCGTGCGTGGGGATGCGCAGATCGGGGTCCGCGGGGGGCTCGTAGGGGTCGTCCACGCCGGTGAGGCCGGAGATCTCGCCGGCCGCCTGCTTGGCGTAGAGGCCCTTCACGTCCCGTTCGGCGCAGACGTCGACGGGCGTGGCCACGTGCACCTCCACATACGTCGTACCCTCCGTCTGGTGGCGCTTGCGCACCGCTTCCCGGCTGTCCGCGTACGGGGCGATCACCGGTACGAGGACCTTCACGCCGTGCGAGGCGAGCAGCTCGGCGACGAAGCCGATGCGCTGCACGTTCGTGTCGCGGTCCTCGCGGGTGAAACCGAGGCCGGCGGTGAGGAATTCCCGGATCTCGTCGCCGTCCAGCACCTCCACCCGGTGGCCGGCGTCCTGCAGCCGCTCGCCGAAGGCGCGCGCCAGGGTGGTCTTGCCGGCGCTGGGCAGACCGGTGAGCCAGATCGTGGCGCCGCGACCGCGTAGGTCGTCGGCGCCGGGTGCGTTGTCAGGCACTCCCACTCCCGTGAATCTCCTCGAACAGTGCCTCCCACTGCGGATGGACCGCCTCGGGAGTGTAGGAGCGCGACGTCTGCAGTGCCGCCGCTCCCATGTCGGCCCGCAGGCCCTCGTCGTCCATCAGCTGTCCCATGGCCTCGGCGAGCCCGTCCACGTCCTTGCGACGCACCAGCAGGCCGTCCTTCCCGTGGGTGAGCACGTCGGCGGGGCCCGTCGGGCAGTCGAAGCTGACCACGGGGAGTCCGTGGGTCATCGATTCGATCATCACCATGGGCAGGCCCTCAAACCGCGAGCTGAGCACATAAAAGGATGCTCTCGCAAGTTCGTCGTCCAGTTTGTGCGTGTGCCCCATCAGAAATACGTGGTTGTACAGGTGGTGCTCGTTGATCTGGCGGCGCAGTTCGGCCTTCTTCTCGCCGGTGCCGAAGATGCGCAGCTGCCACTCGGGGAACTTCTCCACCAGCTGTGCCCACGCCGGGATCAGCAGGTCGAAGCCCTTCTGCGAGCAGAGCCTGCCGGCGGCGACGGCGACCTGGTCGGCGTAGGTGGTGAGCTTCTTCTCCCCGCTGTGGACGGCGTTGGGGATGCGTACGACGCGGGTGCCGGGCAGCAGCTCCTGGTAGTCCTCCCGGTCACCGTGCGTGAGCACGGCGACGGCGTCGAACCGGGGGTACTCGCGCTGGACGGCGGCGCGGATGTCGGCGGGGTGCGTGCCCAGGTTCATGTGCTCCTGGGCGATCTTGCGGCAGCTGCGTGGCGTGAATCTGGCGGTGAGGAAGTTCAGGCCGGGGCGGGTCGGTACGATCACCGCGTCGCGCTGCCGCTCCAGCCAGTCGATGATCGTGTCCTCGACGTACCGGTTGTAGCGCTCGTAGGCGAACTCGCCCGGGGGGACGTACCGGGGCGGCTGCCCTTCGCGCTCGGTGCGCCGTTCGGCGGCCCGGCGGCCGGCGGCGGCCAGCTCGGCGTCGCGGGCGCCGGGCCGGTGGTCGACGAGCGTGGTGACGGTGACCCCGGGGTGGAGGGGGAAGTGCGGCTCGTCGCGGCCGCGCTGCATGCTGGCGATCTCGACGTCGTGGCCGGCGGCGGCCATGGAGCTGGCCTGGTTGAAGACGGTGCGGATGGTTCCACCGGTGCCGTAGGCGTGCATCAGCAGATAGCGGATCTTCATGAGGACGGCAGCACCTCGACGGAGAGGTTGTCCTTGACGGTGTAGTACGGCTTGACCTCGACGTCGGTGCCGTCGACCCGGGCGGGCTGGCCGGGGAAGACCATGATGTTCTTCTTCCCGGTGATCCCGTCGAGGTGGCGGCCGGCGCGCAGCCGGACCTCGGTGCCGCCCCCGCCCGCGGTGAGGTGGATGTCCCACTGGGCCGGGGGGGTCAGTCCGGCGGGCGCCAGGTCGGCCACGGGCACCGTGACGTCGAAGCCGCCGTCGGAGAGTTCCGCCGGGTAGCGCAGCTGCTGGTCCTCGTCGTCGCGCCGGACGAGGAGCAGTTCCCAGGGGCCGCTGCCGGAGGTGCCGGCGACGCCGTGGAGGCGGCCGGTGAGGCGTACGGCGCCGTCCCGGGGCCAGACCTCGGCGATCTCGGCGTGCGGCTCGCGGGCGGCCGCGGCGGCGGCGCCGGTGCCCTCGTCGTCGGTGTAGCCCCAGGCGGCGCTGATCTCGCGCAGCGGCTCGGGGATCTCGTCGGCGGCGGGCAGCGCCCGGCCGGCCTGCACCTGGCCGCTGCGGATCTTGTCCTTCCAGTCGCCGAGGCCCTTCTTGTAGCTGCTCTCGGTCCGGGAGCCGTAGTCGAGCATGCCGGGCTCGAAGTCGATCTCCAGGTACGAGCAGATGGCCTTCATGGCGGCCTCGGGGTCTTCGGTCAGCTCCTCGTAGCGCACGACGTGCCCGGGCAGGGCCTGGCGGGCGCGCTCCGTGGCGCGCATGTAGCGCAGCGCGTCGAGGGCCGCCTCCTCCTCGGTGCGCTTGGCCGGGTCGGCCTCGTACCAGGAGCGGGCGATGGAGGCGGGGTGGCGGAGCAGGAAGACGAACCTGGCGTCGGGCCAGCAGGCGGCGATGCGCTTGTACGCGAAGGTGTTGCTGGGCGTCTTCTCGACCAGGACGTCCTTGCCGGAGCGCACCAGCTCGCGGTGCAGCACCCGGTCCCAGATGAGGTGCTCCAGGTCGGCGCGCTCCAGGCCCAGCTCGGCCATGGCCTGCTCGGCGAGCCTGGTGCCGGCGTTGACCTCCAGGCGGCGGAAGTGGAGTTCGTGCGCGGAGTGCAGGCGGGAGTGCGCGTTCAGCAGCAGGCGCAGCAGGGTGGAGCCGGAGCGTACGGGCGACATGATGAACACGGGCCGCCGCAGCAGCCGGTCGACCTCGGGATCCTCCGGGGGGCGGTAGGCGACCTGCGCCGGCTTCGGCCCCGCGGACGCCTTGGCGCGGGCGGATCTCGGGGCAGGGGCGTACGGCGGCCCGGCCTTGCGGATCTCGAAGCCCGTGGTTGCGCCGAGCTTGTGGTTCAGCTTCCGGAGGAGGTTCATGCGCCCCGAGGCTAGAAGGCGTTGATGGGAGGGGCAAAGTACCCGCGCGGCATGTTTGTTAAACGTGCAGGTCATAGCTAGTTTGATCGAGGCGGGGTGGTGCTGGTCACAGCGGCGTCGGCGGACCGCGCGGGCCTGGGGGTACGCGTCCGGAGCACCGCCGCGCATCACTCGGACGGGTGGATTTCCGCGCGGGTCGCCGGCCCCGGCGGAGGTGGGGGCGCCGGGCGCGGGGGCCGCGCGGTCAGGCGTCGCGCAGCAGGCAGGTGAGCCGCGCGGTGCACACCCGGCGGCCCTCCTCGTCGCTGACGACGATCTCGTACGTCGCGGTGGACCGGCCGCGGTGCACCGGCGTGGCGACGCCGGTGACCACGCCGGCGCGCAGGCCCCGGTGGTGGGTGCAGTTCAGGTCGACGCCGACGGCGAGCTTGGCGGGGCCGCCGTGCAGCATGGCGCCGACGGAGCCCAGGGTCTCGGCGAGCACCGCGGAGGCGCCCCCGTGCAGCAGCCCGTACGGCTGCGTGTTGCCCTCGACGGGCAGCGTGCCCACGACCCGCTCGGGGGCCGCCTCCAGCACCTGCAGGCCCATGCGCTGCCCGAGGGCGCCGGCGGAGAACAGCTTCTCCAGGTCGACGCCGACGCCGGCGAACTCGTCGAGGATCTCCGGGGGGAACTTCGTGGTGGTGTGCTCGCCCATGCGCGGCCGGCTCCGTCCTCTACACCGTCGTGTCGGGCTCCACCGTAGACGCGGCCGGTTCCAGCCTGACCACCAGGGACTTGCTCGTGGGGGTGTTGCTGGTGTCGGCGGTGGAGTCGAGCGGGACCAGCACGTTGGTCTCCGGGTAGTACGCGGCCGCGCAGCCCCGGGCGGTCGGGTAGTGCACGACGCGGAAGCCGTCCGCGCGCCGCTCGACGCCGTCGTGCCACTCGCCGACGATGTCCGCGTACGCCCCGTCGGCGAGGCCGAGGGCGGCGGCGTCGCCGGGGTGGACGAGGACGACGCGGCGGCCGCCGCGCACGCCGCGGTAGCGGTCGTCCAGCCCGTAGATCGTGGTGTTGTACTGGTCGTGGCTGCGCAGCGTCTGCAGCAGCAGCCGCCCCTCGGGCACCTCCGGACACGTCACGGGACCGGCGGTGAAGTTCGCCCGGCCGGTGGCGGTGGGGAAGCGCCGCTCGTCGCGCGGGGCGTGCGGGAGAGTGAAGCCGCCGGGGCGGCGGGCGCGGGCGTCGAAGTCCTCGAAGCCGGGCACCACGCGCGCGATGCGGTCGCGGATGCGCGCGTAGTCGCCGGCGAACTCCTCCCAGGGCGTGGCGCTGGCCTCCCCCAGCACGGCGCGGGCGAGCCGGCAGACGATGGCGACCTCGGACAGCAGCGCGTCGCTCGCGGGCGCGAGCCGGCCGCGGGAGGCGTGCACGACGCCCATGGAGTCCTCGACGGTCACGAACTGGTCGTGGCCGCGGCCGTCGGGGCCGGGCTGCCGGTCGCGTTCGGTGCGGCCCAGGGTCGGCAGGATCAGCGCGCGGGCGCCGGTGACGACGTGGCTGCGGTTGAGCTTGGTCGAGACGTGCACGGTCAGCCGGGCGCGGCGCATCGCGGCCTCGGTGACCTCGGTGTCGGGCGAGGCCGCGACGAAGTTGCCGCCGACGGCGAAGAAGACCTTGGCCTCGCCGTCGCGCAGGGCGCGGATGGCGCGTACGACGTCGTAGCCGTGGCGGCGGGGCGGGGCGAAGCCGAACTCCTTCTCCAGCGCGTCGAGGAACGCGGGCGCGGGGCGTTCGAAGATGCCCATGGTGCGGTCGCCCTGGACGTTGCTGTGGCCGCGCACGGGGCAGACTCCGGCGCCGGGGCGGCCGACGTGGCCGCCGAGGAGCAGGAAGCTGACGATCTCCTTGATGGTGGGTACGGCGTGCTTGTGCTGGGTGAGGCCCATGGCCCAGCAGACGACGACCTTCTCGGCGCCGAGCACCAGCTCGGCGGCGCGGTCGATCTCGGCGGCGGTCAGCCCGGTGGCGCGCTCCGCCTCGGCGTCGCCGTAGGCGCGGGCGGCGGCCGCGTACTCCTCGTAGCCGTGGGTGTGCTCCGCGACGAACTCCTCGTCGACGGGGCTGCGGCCGCCGGGGGTGCGCGCCCCGGCGTCGTGCGCGTCGAGGACGCGCCGGGCGAGGGCGCGGAAGAGCGCCTGGTCGCCGCCGACGCGGATCTGGAGGAACAGGTCGGTCAGCGGGGTGCCGCCGCGGGCGAGGCCGCGGACGGTCTGCGGGTTCTTGAACCGGACCATGCCGGGCTCGGGCAGCGGGTTGACGGTGACGATGCGGGCGCCGTTGTCCTTGGCCCGCTCCAGCGCGCTGAGCATCCGCGGGTGGTTCGTGCCGGGGTTCTGGCCGGCGACGATGATCAGGTCGGCCCGGTGGAGGTCGTCGAGCAGGACGCTGCCCTTGCCGACGCCGAGGGTCTCGGTGAGCGCGGAGCCGGACGACTCGTGGCACAGGTTCGAGCAGTCGGGCAGGTTGTTGGTGCCGAACTCGCGGGCGAAGAGCTGGTAGAGGAACGCGGCCTCGTTGCTGGTGCGGCCGGAGGTGTAGAAGACCGCCTCGTCGGGCGAGCCGAGGGCGGTCAGCTCCTCGGCGACGAGGGAGAAGGCCCGCTCCCAGGACACCGGCTCGTACGTGCCGGCGCCCTCGGCGAGGTACACGGGGTGGGTGAGCCGGCCCTGCTGGCCCAGCCAGTAGCCGCTGCGGCCGGCCAGGTCGGCGACGGGGTGGGCGGCGAAGAACGCCGGGGTCACGCGGCGCAGCGTCGCCTCCTCGGCGACGGCCTTGGCGCCGTTCTCGCAGAACTCGAAGGTGTGCGGGCGGTCCGGCTCGGGCCAGGCGCAGCCGGGGCAGTCGAAGCCGTCGTGCTGGTTGACGCGGAGCAGGGTGCGGGCCGTACGCCGTACGCCCATCTGCTCCTGCCCGGTGCGCAGCGCGTGCCCGATGGCGGCGGCGCCGACGGCGGACTCCTGCGGCGGGGTGACCTCGGGGGCGTCCTGCACGGGGTCGCCGACGGGCGGTTTGCCGGCCATGGCGGTCACCCTTTCTCGTGGCGGGGTGTCTCGTGTTCTCGCGGCGGGTTCTCGTGGACGGCGTACGTGACCGATCCTGCCATGCCGCACCGTCACGGGCCCGTTGTCGGTGCGGCATGGCAGGATCGGGTCCGTGGCTGAGAACGCATCGAAACCCCCTGACCCCCGCAGTCCCCGCAGTCCCCGCAGTCCCCGCAGTCCCCGCCTGATGCTGCTGGACGGGCATTCCCTGGCATACAGGGCGTTCTTCGCGCTGCCCGCGGAGAACTTCTCCACCGTCGACGGGCAGACCACCAATGCGATCTACGGCTTCACGTCGATGCTGTCGAACACGTTGCGTGACGAGGAGCCGACGCATCTGGCCGTCGCCTTCGACGTCTCCCGCAAGACCTGGCGCTCCGCGGAGTTCGCGGAGTACAAGGCGAACCGCACCTCGACCCCCGACGACTTCCGGGGCCAGGTCGAGCTGATCGGCGAGCTGCTGGACGCGATGAACGTGCCGCGCTTCGGCGTCGAGGGCTTCGAGGCGGACGACGTGATCGCGACGCTGGCCACGCAGGCGGAGGCGGCCGGGTTCGAGGTGCTGATCGTCACCGGCGACCGGGACTCGTTCCAGCTCGTCTCGGACCATGTGACGGTCCTCTATCCGACGAAGGGCGTCTCGGAGCTGACCCGCTTCACGCCGGAGAAGGTCGAGGAGCGGTACGGGCTGACGCCCGCGCAGTACCCGGACTTCGCCGCCCTGCGCGGCGACCCCTCCGACAACCTGCCGGGCATCCCGGGCGTCGGGGAGAAGACCGCGGCGAAGTGGATCAGGCAGTTCGGGTCGTTCGCGGAGCTGGTCGAGCGGGCCGGGGAGGTCAAGGGCAAGGCCGGGCAGAACCTGCGCGACCACCTGGAGGCGGTGCGGCTCAACCGCCGGCTCACCGAGCTGGACCGCACCGTGGAGCTGCCCACCGGCCCGGAGGGCCTGGAGCGCAGGCCGTACGACCGGACGGCGCTGCAGGTCGTCATGGACGCCCTGGAGTTCCGCAACCCCAACTTCCGCGAGCGGCTGTTCAACGCCGACCCGGGCGCCGGCGGGCAGGAGGCCGAGCCGGAGCCCGGGGTGCAGGTCGACGGGCGGGTGCTGCAGACCGGCGAGCTGGCGCCGTGGCTCGCCGAGCACGGCTCGGGGCCGCTGGGCATGGCCACCGTCGACACCTGGCAGCTCGGCGTCGGCAGCGTCACCGAGGTCGCGCTGGCCACCGCGGCGGGGCCGGCGGCCTGGTTCGACCCGGCCCGGCTGGACGCCGGGGACGAGCAGGCGTTCGCGGGCTGGCTCGCGGACCCCGGCAGCGCCAAGACGGTGCACGACGCGAAGAGCGCCATGCGTGTCCTGGCCGAGCACGGCTGGACGGTCGAGGGCGTGACGATGGACACCGCGCTCGCCGCCTACCTGGCCACCCCCGGCCGGCGCACCTTCGCGCTCGACGCGCTGTCCATCGCCTACCTGGGCCGCGAGCTGGAGCCCCCGGCGGCCGACGGGCAGCTGGAGCTGGGCCTCGACGGCGCGGAGGGCGACCAGGAGGCGGCCGCGCGGGACGCGCTGATGCGCACGGCCCGCACGGTCCTGGACCTCGGCGAGGCGCTGTCGGAGAAGCTGGCGCAGGTCGGCGCGGCGGAGCTGCTGCGCGACATGGAGCTGCCGGTGTCGGCGGTGCTGGCGGGGATGGAGCGGGCCGGCGTCGCCGTCGACCGGGCCCATCTGGAGGCCATGGAGGAGCAGTTCGCGGGCGCCGTGCAGCAGGCCGTCCGGGAGGCGCACGACACGGTGGGACACGAGTTCAACCTCGGCTCGCCCAAGCAGCTGCAGGAGGTCTTCTTCGGCGAGCTGGGCCTGCCGAAGACGAAGAAGACCAAGACGGGCTACACCACGGACGCCGACGCGCTCGCCTGGCTCGCCACCCAGACCGACCACGAGCTGCCGGTCATCATGCTGCGCCACCGCGAGCAGGCCCGGCTGCGCTCCACGGTCGAGGGGCTGATCAAGACCGTCGCGGCGGACGGCCGGATCCACACCACGTTCAGCCAGACCGTCGCCGCCACCGGACGGCTCTCCTCCACCGACCCGAACCTGCAGAACGTGCCCATCCGCACGGACGAGGGCCGGGCCATCCGGCGCGGCTTCGTCGTCGGCGAGGGATACGAGTCGCTGCTGACCGCCGACTACAGCCAGATCGAGCTGCGCGTCATGGCCCATCTGTCGGAGGACGAGGGCCTGGTCGAGGCGTTCACGTCCGGCGAGGACCTGCACGACACCGTCGCCTCGCAGGTGTTCTCGGTGCCGCGCACCGACGTCGACCACGAGATGCGGCGGAAGATCAAGGCGATGTCGTACGGGCTGGCCTACGGGCTGTCCGCGTTCGGCCTCTCCCAGCAGCTCGGCATCGAGGCGGCCGAGGCCCGCAAGCTCATGGAGAACTACTTCGAGCGCTTCGGCGGCGTACGGGACTATCTGCGCCGCGTCGTGGACGAGGCCCGCGCCACGGGCTACACGGAGACGATGTTCGGCCGCCGCCGGTATCTCCCCGACCTCAACAGCGACAACCGCCAGCGGCGCGAGATGGCCGAGCGGATGGCGCTCAACGCGCCGATCCAGGGCACCGCGGCGGACATCGTGAAGCTGGCGATGCTGCGGGTGGACCGGGCGCTGCACGCGGCGTCCCTGCAGACCCGGCTGCTGCTGCAGGTGCACGACGAGGTCGTGCTCGAAGTGGCCCCGGGCGAGCGCGAGCCGGTGGAGGAGCTGGTCCGGCGCGAGATGGCGGGCGCGGTCTCCCTGCGGGCGCCACTGGACGTGGCGGTCGGCGTGGGCGCGGACTGGGAGTCGGCGGCCCACTGAGCGCCTCCCGGCCGGCGGGGGTCGTGGTGGGGTGCCCGGCCGGGGCGTGCGCACCGCGGCGGTCTCCGCCCCGGCCGATGACGGCCGGGGCACGGTCCGTCGCGCCGCGGGTCAGGCGAGGCTGTCCTCGTCGCCGATGTGGTGGACGCGGACGAGGTTGGTCGAGCCGGGGACGCCGGGCGGGCTGCCGGCGGTGATCACGACCACGTCGCCCCTGCGGCAGCGGCCGATCTTCAGCAGCTGCTCGTCGACCTGCGCCACCATCTCGTCGGTCGTCTGCACGACCGGGCCGAGGAAGGTCTCCACGCCCCACGTCAGGTTCAGCTGGCTGCGCGTGGCCGGGTCGGGGGTGAAGGCCAGCACGGGGATCGGCGAGCGGTAGCGCGAGAGCCGCCGCACCGTGTCGCCGGACTGCGTGAACGCCACCAGGTACCGCGCGCCCAGGAAGTCGCCGATCTCCGCCGCGGCGCGCGCCACCGCGCCGCCCTGCGTGCGCGGCTTGCTGCGGTCGGTCAGCGGCGGCAGGCCCTTGGCGAGCACCTCCTCCTCCGCCGCCGCGACGATCCGGCCCATCGTCCGCACCGTCTGGACCGGGTACTTGCCGACGCTGGTCTCACCGGAGAGCATCACGGCGTCCGTGCCGTCCATGACCGCGTTGGCGACGTCGGAGGCCTCCGCGCGGGTCGGCCGGGACGCGTCGATCATCGAGTCGAGCATCTGGGTGGCGACGATGACCGGCTTGGCGTTCCGCTTGGCGAGCTTGACCGCCCGCTTCTGCACCATCGGCACCCTCTCCAGCGGCATCTCCACGCCGAGGTCGCCGCGGGCCACCATGAGCCCGTCGAAGGCGTCGACGATGCCCTCCAGGTCGTCGACCGCCTGGGGCTTCTCCACCTTGGCGATCACCGGGACGCGCCGGCCCTCCTCGTCCATGATCCGGTGCACGTCGCGGACGTCCTGCCCGGAGCGTACGAAGGACAGCGCGATGATGTCCGCGCCGGTGCGCAGCGCCCAGCGCAGGTCGTCGCAGTCCTTGTCGGAGAGCGCCGGCACGGAGACGGCGACCCCGGGCAGGTTCAGGCCCTTGTGGTCGGAGACCATGCCGCCCTCGATGACCATGGTGCGGACCCGGGGCCCGTCCACCGCGGTCACCTCCAGCGTGACGCGGCCGTCGTCGACGAGGATGCGCTCGCCGCGCCCGACGTCGGCGGCCAGCCCGGCGTACGTCGTCGCGCAGCACTGGCGGTCGCCCTCGACCGGGTCGACGCTGATGGTGAATTCATCGCCCCGTTCGAGAAATACAGGACCTTCCTGGAAGGTGCCGAGCCGGATCTTCGGGCCCTGAAGGTCGGCGAGTACGCCGACGCTGCGCCCCGTCTCGTCCGCCGCCTTGCGCACCCGTGCGTAACGCTCTTCGTGCTCAGCGTAAGCGCCATGGCTGAGATTGAACCTGGCGACGTCCATTCCCGCCTCGACCAGCCCCTTGATCTGGTCGTATGTGTCGGTCGCTGGCCCCAGGGTGCAGACAATCTTCGCTCGGCGCATGCATTCGACTCTATGACTTACCGGCAGGTAGGGAACCGGGTATTGCCTACTCTCCAACGACGATTGCCTGAAGCTCTATTGAGCACGAGCTGACAACTTATAAAACGTGCGCGGCGCCGCTCTGATGAGCGTTATCAGAGTTGCGGACGGGTCATCGTGAACCTCGCGTTCACCCGGGCGTAAACGGTCTGCCGCTGGGGTTCGAGGTCGAGCGCGGGTGCCGCCTCCGCGTCGGCGGCCAGGGCGCGGCCGCCGAAGCCGCGGGCCGCCTCCGTCGCCATCCACGTCTCGGGGTGCTCCGCACCCTCGTCGGCCACCTCCACGACCGCCGCCAGCTCCGCGCCCAGCGCCTCCGCGTACTCGCGGGCGCGCGTCACCGCCTCGCGCACCGCCTGCTGCCGCGCCTCGCGGTGCACCGGCGAGTCCGGGCGCAGCGCCCACCACGGGCCCTCGACGGCGGCCAGTTCGAGGTCGGCGGCCCGGGTGCTCAGCTCGCCGAGCGCGGTGAAGTCGCCGAGCGTCGCCGTCAGCCGGACCCGGCCGTGGTAGCGGCGCACCCGCTCGCCGCGGCCGTGCCGGCCCAGTTCCGGGGTCACGAGCAGCGCCCCGGTCTCCAGCTTCTCGACCGCGTCGCCGTACGACCTGATCAGCTCCCGCGCCTCGGTGTTGCGGCGGGTGAGGTCCGCCAGCGCGGTGCGCCGGTCGGTGCCGCGGACGGAGACGGTGACGGCGATCCGGGCGATCTCCGGGTCGACTTCGAGGCGGGCCTCGCCGCGGACGGCGAGGCGCGGCTCGTCGGGGGTGCCGTGGGGCGGGTGGGCGGACGAGGGTGCGGGGGGCGGGATCGTCATGCCTTCACTGTGCCAGGGTCCGGCGCGCGCGGGACCCCGTGCGCCGGCTCGTCGGGCCGCTCGCGCCGGGCCTGCGGGAGCCCGAAGGTGGTGAAGGCGGTGCGGTGCGGCAGCGGGTACGGCTCGGCGCCGGTGACGTCGTTGAGGATGACCGCGCTGCGGTGGGCGGCGAGGCCCAGGTCGGGGGCGCCGACGCCGTGCGTGTGGCGCTCGGCGTTCTGGACGTAGATCCGGCCCGTGACGGCCGGGTCGAGGACGAGCCGATGCCGCTCGTCGATCCTCGGGCGGCCCGCGGCGTCGCGGCGCAGCAGCGGCTCCAGCGGCGCGAGGAGCCCGTCGAGCGGGCGCTCCCGGTAGCCGGTGGCGAGCACGACGGCGTCGGTGCGCAGCGTCTCGCGGGTGCCCTGCGCGGCGTGCTCCAGGTGCAGTTCGACGCGGTGCGAGCCGAGGCGCCCGGCGGTGCGCACGGTGACGCCGGGGGTGAGGACCGCGTCGGGCCAGCCGCCGCCGAGGGTGCGGCGGTACAGCTCGTCGTGGACGGCGGCGATGGTCCCGGCGTCGATCCCCTTGTACAGCTGCCACTGCCGGGGCAGCAGGTCGTCGCGTACGCCCTCGGGCAGGCCGTGGAAGTAGCGCGCGTAGTCGGGCGTGAACTGCTCCAGGCCCAGCTTGCTGTACTCCATGGGCGCGAACGCCGGGGTGCGGGCGAGCCAGTGCAGCCCCTCCGCGCCCGCCGGCCGGGCCCGCAGCAGGTCGAGGAAGACCTCCGCGCCGGACTGCCCGGCGCCGATCACGGTGACGTGGCCGGCGGCGGCGAGGCGCTCGCGGTGGGTGAGGTAGTCGGCGGCGTGCACGACGTCGGCGGTAGGCGACTCGGCGAGCGGGCGCAGCGGCTCCGGCACATACGGCTCGGTGCCGACGCCGACGACGAGGTGGCGGGCGTGGGCGCGGCCCAGCGCCGCGGCCCCGCCGGAGCCGTCGAGCTGGGTGAAGTCGGCTTCGAACAGGCCGCGTTCGGCGTTCCAGCGGACGTCCTCGACCTGGTGGCCGAAGTGCAGGCCGGACAGCTGCCCGCTGACCCAGCGGCAGTACGCGTCGTACTCGGCGCGGTGGGTGTGGAGGCGCTCGGCGAAGTAGAAGGGGTAGAGCCGCTCGCGGACGCGCAGGTAGTTGAGGAAGCTGAAGGGGCTGGTGGGGTCGGCGAGCGTGACGAGGTCCGCGAGGAAGGGCACCTGGAGGGTGGTGCCCTCGATGAGGAGCCCGGGGTGCCAGCGGAACTCCGCGCGGCGCTCGTAGAACGCGGTGGTCAGGCCGCGCAGGCGGGCGGCGAGAGCGGCCAGCGAGAGGTTGAACGGGCCGATGCCGACCCCGGCGAGGTCGAGGGGGCGGTCGCGGCCGGCGTGCTCAGCGGGCATCGGCGGCGGTTCCGTTCTCGCGGGCCGGGTGGTCCGGGTGGTCGGCAGGGCCGGCCGCCGCCGGGGCCGCGCGGTGGGCCTCGGTGACGAGCTTGAGCAGGTTGCGCAGGTCGCTCGCCTGGACGTGCGGGTTGAGCAGGGTCGCCTTCAGCCAGCGCCGGCCGCCGGCCGAGGCCCGCCCCAGCACCGCGTGCCCGTCGGCGAGCAGCCGCCGCCGCAGCGCCGCGACCGCCGCGTCGCCGGCGCCGGCGGGCCGGAAGAGGACCGTGGTCAGCGCCGGCGGCGCGTACAGCTCCAGCTCCGGGTCCTCCGCTACGAACTCCGCCAGCCGCGCCGCCGCGGCGAACGTCGCCTCCACCAGTTCCGCGACCCCGGCGCGCCCGAGCGCGCGCAGCGTGACGGCGACCTTGAACACGTCGGCGCGGCGCGTGGTGCGCAGCGAGCGGTGCAGCAGGGCGGGCAGGCCGGCGGCGGTGTCGTCGTCGGCGCTGAGATAGTCGGCGCTGTACGCCAGCGGCGCCAGGTCGGCGCCGTCCCGTACGGCCAGGAAACCGGCGGCGATCGGCTGCCAGCCCAGCTTGTGCAGGTCGAGCGCGACGGTGTGGGCGCGGTCGAGCCCGGCGACGAGGTGCGCGCGGCCCGGGGCGAGCAGCAGCAGCCCGCCGTACGCGGCGTCCACGTGCAGCCGGGCGCCGTACGCCCCGGCGGCGTCGGCGAGTTGCGGCAGGGGGTCGACGGCGCCGGCGTCGGTGGTCCCGGCGGTGGCGACGACCAGCGCCGGGCCCGGCTCACCGGGGGCGGGGCCGCGGAGGCGGCCGAGCACGTCCCGTACGGCGGCGGGGTCGAGGACGCCGCGGGGCGTGGGGACGACGTGCGGGGCCCGCATCCCCAGCAGCCAGGCGGCGCGGTGGACGCTGTGGTGGGCGTTGGCGCCGGCGACCACCTGCACGCCGGGGCCGAGCAGTTCGCGGGCGAGCAGCAGCGCGAGTTGGTTGGCCTCGGTGCCGCCGGTGGTGACGAGCGCGTCGGCGCGGGCGGCGCCGGGGTGGACCTCGGCGGCGACGGCGGCGGCCACCTCGGCCTCCACCTCGGCGGCGGCCGGGGCCTGGTCCCAGGAGTCCAGCGAGGGGTTGAGCGCGCCGGCCGCGAGGTCCGCGGCGGCGGCGACGGCGAGCGGCGGGGCGTGCAGGTGCGCGGCGCAGTGCGGGTCGGCCGGGTCGGCGGCGCCCTCGGCGAGGACGCGTACGAGGCCGGCGAGGGCCGCCTGGGCCCCGACGCCGGTGTCGGGCAGCACGGGGCGGACGGCCTCGCGTACCCGCCCGGCGACGGCCCGGGGGCCGCCGGCGGGCAGCGGGCCGCGGCGGCGGGCGGCGCCGTCGGCCAGGGCGGCGAGGACGGTGTCGAGGTACGGGCGGAGGGCGCGGGGGCCGGCGGGGCCGCCCGCGAGGGCGGCTTCGGCGGCAGCGGGCATGCAGGCTCCTGGGGGCGCCGGTCTCTTCAGAACCGGTGGGTGAGGTGAGGCGGGCCTAACCTACTTCCGGCTTTTCCCCGAAACGTGCTGTTCTTCCCGGCAGTTCGCCCGTACGTGGGAACGCGCGGGCGCGCCCGGGGCCGCGCCGCCGGATCTGCTAGGGGCGGCGGGCGCGGCCCGGCGCCCGCCTACCCGGCCGGCGGGCCCGCCGCCGCCCCGCGTACGCGCAGCGCCCGGCCGAGGTCGTCGAGCTGGTCGACCAGCCGGCGCCGCAGCGCCGGTACCGGCTCACCCCGCTCCAGGCACTC
Organism: Streptomyces sp. CNH099; assembly: GCA_000514715.1. GTDB lineage: Bacteria > Actinomycetota > Actinomycetes > Streptomycetales > Streptomycetaceae > Streptomyces > Streptomyces synnematoformans. The sequence continues at coordinate 226,839 of AZWL01000008.1, forward strand.
CTCCCCCAGCCGCAGCGTCTCCTCCGCCACGAAGCCCCGGGGGAACCCCTCGCGCCCCGCCGCCGCGGCGATGGCGGCTCCGCGGCGCGCGGCGAGCGCCGGCGTCTCGGCGAACCAGCGCGGCACGTACGGCGCCAGCACCTCGCGGTGCTCCGGCTGCCAGAAGCCGCGGGCGGTGGCGGTGAACAGGTAGTTGGACGGCTCCCCGGTGCCGGCCGCGCCCCCGTCCCCGTACATCGCCGCCCAGGCCGCCGCCTTCGCGTCGGCCCCCGGCAGCGCGGCCAGGCACCGCGCCGCGCCCTCCTGGGCGGAGGCGCCGGGGTCGCGGGCGACCTCCGCCTCGATCCGGTCCGGCCCGACGGCGCCGAGGACGGCGAGCCGCTTGAGGCAGCGCCAGCGCAGGTCGGGGTCGAGCACCGGGCCGCCGGGTGCGGTGCCGGCGGCGAGCCAGTCGCGTACCTCGTCGGGCTCGTCGGCGCAGTCGATGAGGGTGCGCAGCGCCGCGAGCCGGAGCCCGGGGTCGGCGCCCCCGTCGGTGCGGCGCAGCAGTTCGCGGCAGATCGCGGCGACGGTCGCGCGGGCCGCGGGCCGGTCGGCGCCGGGTACGTAGTCGTCGGCGACCGGGCCGCGGGCGAAGGCCAGCACGGCCTGGACGACGGCGAGGTCGGCCTCGGCCGGCAGGTGCGCGGCGGCGACCCGGAGGTAGTCGGCGGGCGGGAGTTCGGCGTCGCGGACCATGTCGCGGGCGGCGTTCCACAGCACGGCCCGGCTGAGCGGGTCGGGGATGCCGGACAGGCAGCGCAGGGCGGTCTCGCGGGAGCGGTCGTCCAGGCGGATCTTGGCGTAGGTGAGGTCGCCGTCGTTGAGGAGGACGAGGTCGGGCGCCCGCCCCTCGGCCGACACGGACTTCAGCCCGAGGTCGGCGTCGTAGTCGTGCTCCAGCCGCTCGCGCAGCGCCATGCGGCCGGGCTCGCCGGGGTCCTCGTCGTAGAGGCCGACGTCCAGCCGGTGCGGGCGCCGCCCGGTGTGCTCGACCTCCAGCACCCACACGTCGTCGTCGCCCTCCCAGGTCTCCGGCCGGAAGGTGTCGACGCCGGTGGTGCGCAGCCAGGCGTCGGCCCACTCGGGCACGTCGCGGCCGGAGGCGCGGGCCATGGACTCGATGAAGTCGGCGAGGGTGGCGTTGCCGAACCGGTGCCGGGTGAAGTAGTCGCCGAGCCCGGCGAAGAAGTCCTTCTCGCCCATCCAGGCGACGAGTTGGCGCAGCGCGCTGGCGCCCTTCGCGTACGAGATGCCGTCGAAGTTCTGCAGCGCGGAGGCGCTGTCGGGCACGCGCGGCGGGGCGACGGGGTGGGTGGAGGGCCGCTGGTCGGCGTCGTACCCCCAGCTCTTGCGGGCGACGGCGAAGTCGGTCCAGGTGCCGGTGAAGCGGGTGGCCTCGGAGAGGATCTGGTAGCCCATGTACTCGGCGAAGGACTCGTTCAGCCAGATGTCGTCCCACCAGCGCAGCGTGACCAGGTCGCCGAACCACATGTGCGCCATCTCGTGCGCGATCACCATGGCGCGGGTCTGCCGCTCGGTGTCGGTGACGGCGGAGCGGTAGACGAACTCGTCGCGGAAGGTGATCAGCCCCGGGTTCTCCATGGCGTTGGCGTTGAACTCGGGGACGAACGCCTGGTCGTAGGAGTCGAAGGGGTACGGCTCGGAGAACCGCTCGTGGTAGCGGTCGAAGCAGCGGCGGGTGACGTCGAACAGCTCGTCGGCGTCGGCGTCGAGGTGGGCGGCGAGCGAACGGCGGCAGTGCAGGCCGAAGGGCAGGCCGGCGTGCTCCGTGCGGACGGAGTGCCAGGGGCCGGCGGCGACGGCGACGAGGTAGGTGGCGATCGGCGGGGTGGGGGTGAGGCGCCAGCGGGCACCGGCGGCGGTGCCGGCGTCCGGGCCGGCGTCCGGGTCGGCGTCCGGATCCCGGTGGGCAATGCCGTTGCCGAGGACGGTCCAGCCGGCGGGCGCGGTGACGGAGACGTCGAAGACGGCCTTCAGGTCCGGCTGGTCGAACGCGGCGAAGACGCGCTGCACGTCGTCGAGGAAGAGCTGGGTGTAGACGTACGTCTCGCCGTCCGCGGGGTCCGTGAAGCGGTGCATGCCCTCGCCGGTGCGCGAGTAGTGCATGGCGGCCTCGACGCGCAGTTCGTGCTCGCCCGGGTCGAGGTGCAGCGGGAGGCGGCCGTCCGCGAGCGCGCCGGTGTCCAGGTGCCGTCCGTCGAGCGTGACGCGTACCAGCTCGGCGGGCTTGATCTCGACGAACGTCTCCCCCGCCGCGCGGGCGGCGAAGGCGATGGCGGTGCTGCTGCCGAAGACCTCCTCACCGCGCGTCAGGTCGAGGTCGACGGCGTAGTGGCGGACGTCGAGGAGGCCGGCGCGGAGCTGCGCCTCGGCGCGGGTGAGTGCGGGCATGGGGCTTATGCTGCCTCACCACCTGCGGGTACGACGACACCCCGGCGGCGTCGGAACCCGCACCCGCGCCGGGAGCACCGGCCGCGTGGCCCGCGCGGCTACGCTGCACGGCGTGCCGGACAGAACCCTGGAGGCGCTGGGCCTCGCGACCGTGCCCCTGCTGGAGCCGCTGGCCTATCCCGGGCCGCCGGCGCCCGGCCCCGCGCTGCTCGCCGGCGACCTGCTGCTGCCGCTGCGGCCCGTGCCCGGCGGGGTGGGGCGGTGGCGGGTGGCCGGGGACGACGGTACGGACGCGGAGCTGGACGAGACGCTGGCGGCGCTGGGGCGGGCCCCGGCCGCGGAGCGGTCCCCGGTGCTGGCGCTGGGCTCGAACGCGGCCCCGGGGCAGCTGCGCCACAAGCTGGCGCGCCTCGGGCCGCCGGCGGTCGTGCCGCTCACGCCGGCGACGGTCCGCGGCGTCGGCGTGGGCGTCTCGGCGCACATCAGCGGCCCGGGGTACGTGGCGGCGGCCCCGTACGCCGACGAGGCCGCCGGGGCGCGGCTGTGGATCACGTGGCTGGACGACGCGCAACTGCGCGCCGTGGACGGCACGGAGCTGCCGAACTACGGCCGCGCGCGGCTGCCGGCCGCGGAGTTCCCGGTGCGGCTCCCCACCGGGGAGCCGGTGCCGGGCGCGTACGTCTACTTCAACGCCCGCGGCGTGCTGGCCGGCCCCGGGCACCGACCGCTCCCCCACACCCCGGACCAGCCCGCCCTGCTGTCCCGCCTCCTCACCGCCTCCCGCCGCCTCCGCGACGTCCTCGGCCCGACGCCCCGCCACTGGGTCGCCCGCGCGGGCGCCGACGCGGCGGCGCGGGAGGCGGGGGCGCGGATCTTCCGCGAGGAGGGCTGGCTGCTGCCGGAGACCGGCTTCGCAGCGTACGACGCGGGGGCCCGCGGGGCTACGGGGCCGGGGCTTAAGGGGCGGAGGAGTTGGCGATGGTCTCGTGGTGCCGGATGACCTCGGCGATGATGAAGTTCAGCAGCTTCTCCGCGAAGGCGGGGTCGAGCTTGGCGCTCTCCGCCAGCTCGCGGAGGCGGGTGATCTGCCGGGCCTCGCGGGCCGGGTCGGCGGGCGGCAGGTGGTGGGTGGCCTTGAGGCGGCCCACCTGCTGGGTGCATTTGAAGCGTTCGGCGAGCATGTGCACGACGGCCGCGTCGATGTTGTCGATGCTGTCGCGGAGCCGGTCGAGCTCGGCTCGTACGGCAGCGTCGGAGAGGCCGTCCATGGCCGACGGGGACGTGGAGTGGTCGGTCATGCGGCCACCGTAACAGGGGCGGAGCCGTTGTCGGTGACGGCTGTTAGGTTGCTGGGCATGGCTGGAAACGTGCAGGCGGGGGCGGATCGGCGGGCGGTGGCCGCGGCGTCGGTGACGGTGGTGCTGTGGGCGTCGGCGTTCGTCTCGATCCGGGACGCGGGCGAGCATTTCAGCCCCGGCGCACTGGCGCTGGGACGGCTGCTGGCGGGCTCCGCCGCGCTGGCGCTGATCCTCGCGGTGCGCCGCGAGGGGCTGCCGCCGCGCGCGGCGTGGCCGGGGATCGCCGTCTCGGGCGCGCTCTGGTTCGGGGTGTACATGGTCGCGCTCAACTGGGGGGAGCAGCTCGTCGACGCGGGCACGGCCGCCATGGTCGTGAACGTCGGGCCGATGCTCATCGCGCTGCTCAGCGGCTGGCTGCTCAAGGAGGGCTTCCCGCCGATGCTGGTGGCCGGGCTCTGCGTGGCCTTCGCGGGCGCCGTGGTGGTCGGCATATCCACGTCCGACGGGGGCTCTTCCTCGCTCGGCGGCGTCCTGCTGTGCCTGCTCGCGGCGGCGACGTACGCGAGCGGTGTCGTCAGCCAGAAGCCGGCGCTCGCGCACGCCTCGCCGCTGCAGGCCACGGCCTACGGCTGCATGACGGGCGCGGTGCTCTGCCTGCCGTTCGCGGGGCAGTTGGCGGGGCAGCTGGGCGACGCGCCGCTGTCGGCCACGGCCAACATGGTGTATCTGGGCGTCTTCCCGACCGCGCTGGCGTTCACGACGTGGGCGTACGCGCTGGCGCGGACCACGGCGGGGAAGATGGGCGCCACGACGTACGCGGTGCCGGCGCTGGTGGTGCTGATGTCCTGGGCGGCGCTGGGCGAGGTGCCGGAGGCGCTGACGCTGGTGGGCGGCGCGCTCTGCCTGGCGGGCGTGGCGGTCTCGCGCCGGCGGGGTACGGGCCGCGGCGCGGGCGTCGTCGCGGCCGGCGGGCGCGTGCCGGCGGACGGCGCGGCGTCCGCGGACCCGGCGCGGGAGGAGAAGCCCTGCTGAGCGGCGGGGGTGCGCCCGGGCGGTGACGGGGGTCCTCCCGTGGTACTACGGCCGCACGCAGATGCGGGCCGTGGTCGGACGATCCGCGCGGCCGCCCGGCCTAGCGTCCCCGGTATGACGATCGAAGTACGCGGGCTCACCAAGCGGTACGGCGAGAAGACCGCCGTCGACGACCTGACCTTCACCGTGCGCCCGGGGACCGTCACCGGCTTCCTCGGGCCCAACGGCGCCGGCAAGTCCACCACGATGCGCCTCATCGTGGGCCTGGACGCGCCGACCAGCGGCTCCGTCACGGTGAACGGGCGCCACTACGCGCGGCATCCGGCGCCCCTCGCCGAGGTCGGAACGCTGCTGGAGGCGCGGTCCGTGCACACCGGGCGCAGCGCCTACAAGCACCTGCTCGCGCTCGCCCTGACCCACGGCATCCCGCGCGGCCGGGTGGCGGAGGTGATCGAGGCGGTGGGGCTGGCCGGCGCGGCGCGCAAGCGCGCGGGCGGGTTCTCGCTGGGCATGGGGCAGCGGCTCGGCATCGCCGCGGCGCTGCTCGCCGACCCGGCGGCCGTCGTGCTGGACGAGCCGGTCAACGGCCTCGACCCCGAGGGCGTGCGGTGGATCCGCACCCTGCTCAAGGAACTGGCGGCGCAGGGGCGCACGGTGTTCGTCTCGTCGCACCTGATGAGCGAGATGGCGCTGACCGCCGAGCGCCTGGTCATCGTCGGCCGCGGCCGGCTGCTCGCGGACACGACGGTGGCGGAGTTCGTACGGTCCGCCGGGCACGACGAGGTGTCGGTGACGTCGCCGGAGGCGGGCCGGCTGCGGGAGCTGCTGGCCGGTCCCGGCGTGGAGGTCGCCTCGGACGCGCCGGGCGTGCTGCGGGTCCGCGGCGTGGGCGCGGAGGACATCGGGCTGACGGCCGCCGCGCACGGCGTGCCGCTGTTCGAGCTGACGCCCCACCGGGTGTCGCTGGAGGAGGCGTTCATGGAGCTGACCCGGGACGCCGTCGAGTACCACGCGCACGGCGCGGGCCGGCCGGCGGAGGTCGCCGCATGAGCGCCCCGTCCCCGGTCGCGCCCGGCCCGGGCGGCGCGGGCACCGGTGCCCGCGGCGGCGCGGGCGGCTACCGCGTGACGTATCCGGGCGTGCTGCGCTCGGAGTGGTCGAAGCTGTGGTCGCTCCGCTCCACCTGGTACTCGCTGGCGGCCGTCGTCGTGCTCGCCGTCGGCCTCGGCGTCGCCGTCGGCGCCACGTTCACCGACGGCGGCGGCGACGGTCCCCAGGATCCCGTCGAGGTCACCCTGCTCGGCCTGAACTTCGGCCTGCTCATCCTGCCCGTGCTGGGAATCCTCACCACCGCCGGCGAGTGGTCGACGGGGATGGTGCGGTCCACGATGGCGGCCGTGCCGCGCCGGCTCCCGGTCCTGTGGGCCAAGGCGGCCGTCTTCGGCGCGGTGAGCTTCGTCCTGATGCTGGCGACGGCGCTCGCGACGTTCCCGCTGGCGCAGGCGTTCCTCGCCGACACCCCCATCGCCGCCGGCCTCGGCGACCCCGGCGTGGCGCGGGCGCTGCTCACCACGGCCGTGGGGGCGGCGCTGATCGCCGTGCTCGGGGTGGCGGTCGGGGCGCTGCTACGCAGCACCCCGGCGTCGATCGGGGCCTTCGTGGGGGTGCTGATGGTGGTGCCGAACGTGGCTCCGCTGCTGCCGTACGGGTGGGTCGAGGACGCCGTGGCGTACACGCCGCTGGCCGCCATGCAGCCGCTGGCGGCCGCCCACCCGGCGCCGGACCTGCCGGGGGTCGGCGCCGCGCTCGTCAGCATGGCCGTCTGGACGGCGGCCGGGCTGGCCGCGGCGGCGCTGCGGCTCCGGCGTAGTGACGTCTGAGAACCGCCGGGCGACGATGGGCCGGGGCACGGGCCGGGGGCACGGGCCGGAGAGGCGGCCGTGACCGGAGTTTCGGCGGGCCGCGGGCGGACAACGGCGCAGGCCGGTGACGAGGGGTGGTGCGGAGGGCAGTGACGGCGGAGACGGCACGGGGAGCGCGGGCGCGGAAGGCGGAGAGGACGCCCCCGGGCGGAGGCCCGGGGGCGGTGCCGGAGCCGCCGCCCACACACCGGATCCACGCGGCCGCGCAGCGCATACGGGCCTTCGACGCCCGCCACCCGTCCCTGTGGGACGTGGGGCTGGCCTGCCTCGTCGCCTTCCCCGGCTTCGTCCAGCTCACGCTCGGCGAATGGCGTGAGGACTCCCCGGAAGGGTCCGGCGCGGACTCCGCTGAGCTGGCGTCGGTACCGATGGCGGTGCCGTGGCTCCTCCAGGCGGGCATGGTGCTGACGCTGCCGTGGCGCCGGCGGTATCCGTTCGCGATGTTCTGCGGCGTCGCCGCGCTGACCTTCGTCCACGACGCGTACCACCTGGCGCTCGCGTCCGTGATGGCCGTCGGCGTGGCCCTGTACAACGTGGCGCTGCGGCTGCCGCTCTCACGGCTGCTGTGGGTCGCCGCGATCATTGCCGCGGAGATCGGCGCGGAGGTGCTGCGCGACCCGCCGGAGAACGTCGCCCGCGCATACGTGCCGGTGGTCGCCATCGTCGCGACGATCGTGATGGGGGGCATCACCACACGTACCAGACGCGAGTACGTCGCCTCGCTGCTCGACCGGGCCGAACGGCTGGAGGTCGAGCGCGACCAGCGGGCGCGGCTCGCCGCGGCGGCCGAACGCGCCCGGATCGCCCGCGAGATGCACGACATCGTGGCGCACAACCTCTCGGTGATCGTCGGCCTCGCGGACGGCGGCGCGTACGCCGCCCGCGGGGGCCGCACGGCACGGTCCGCGGAGCGGCCCGCGCAGGCGCTGGAGGCGATCTCCGCCACCGGCCGGGAGGCGCTGGGCGAGCTGCGCCGGCTGCTGGATGTGCTGCACGAGCAGGGCCCCGGCCCCGGGCCCGCGCACCTCGCGCCGCAGCCGGGGCTGGCGGAGCTGGAGCCGCTGCTGCAGCGGGTACGGGAGGCGGGGCTGCCGGTGCGCTGCACGGTGCGCGGCGACTCGGGAACGCTGTCGGAGGGGCGGCAGTTGACGGTGTACCGGATCGTGCAGGAGGCGCTGACGAACACGTTGAAGCACGCGGGCGGCGGCGCGACCGCGGCCGTGCGGCTCGACTGCGCGGCCGGCGGGGCGGAGATCGAGGTGACGGACACCGGGGCACCCTCCGGGCGGGGGCGGACGCGTACGGCGGGAAGCGCGCCCCGGGCGCCGGCGGCCGTGACCGATGGCGGCGGATCCGCGGGCGAGGAGACGTCCCCGTACGGCGAAGAATCGACGGATGACCCCGCCCGCCGGGGCGTCGCGGGCGGCCGGGGCGTCGCGGGCATGCGCGAGCGCGCCACCGTCTACGACGGCACCCTCTCCGCGGGCCCCGCGCCGGGCGGCGGCTGGCGGGTCCACGCGACGCTGCCGCCGCCGGCGGACCCGGCGCCTGCGGACGGACACCACCGCCGACGGCCCGCGTCCCGCGCCCCCTCCCCGTCCGCCTCCGACAGCCCGGCCCCGCCCAGCGGGCCGCCCGCCCCCGGTAACCCGCCGGAGGCGACCCCGTGACCAGCGTGCTGATCGCCGACGACCACGCCCTGCAGCGGCTCGGCTTCCGGATGCTGCTGGAGACCCAGGACGACATGGCCGTCGCCGGCGAGGCGGGCGGCGGGGCCGAAGCGGTGCGGCTGGCCGCCGAGTTGCGGCCGGACGTCGTCCTCATGGACGTCCGCATGCCCGGCCTCGACGGCATCGAGGCCACCCGCCGCATCGCCGCCTCCGGCGGCCGGACCCGGGTGCTGATCCTGACGACGTTCGACCTCGACGAGTACGCCTTCGCCGGGCTGCGCGCCGGCGCCAGCGGGTTCCTCGTCAAGGACGCGATGCCGGACGAACTGCTCGCCGGGATCCGCGCGGTGGCCTCCGGCGAGGCGGTCGTCGCGCCGGCGCTGACCCGCCGGCTCATCGAGCGCTACGCGCACCTGCTGCCCGCCGGCGGCGAGTCCGCCGCCGCGGGCCCGGACCCGCGGCTGGCGGTGCTCACCGACCGGGAGCGGGAGGTGCTGCGGGCCGTCGCGCTGGGCTGGACGAACGGCGAGATCGCCGAGCGGATGCACCTCGCCGAGTCGACGGTCAAGACGCACGTCGGCCGGATCCTCGGCAAGACCGGCGCCCGGGACCGCGTGCAGGCGGTGATCTTCGCGTACGACACCCGCCTGGTACGCCCCGGCTGACCGGTCCGCAGGACCGGTCCGGGTGGCCCGGCCTACCCCGGTCCCCCGGCGCCCGGCCCCCGCGGGGCGTCCTCCGCCACGGGCGGGTCCCCCGGCTCCGGGGGCCGGTCGCTCCAGCCGCCCGGCGCCGTACGCCCCTGCTGGTCGCGGAAGCGCACCGGTGCCACCCCCACCCGGCGGGTGAACAGCCGGGAGAAGTACGCCGGGTCGTCGTACCCCACCCGCCGGGCGACCGCCGCGATGGGCAGCTCGGTGGCGGCGAGCAGCTCCTTCGCCCGCCCGAGCCGTATTCCGAGCAGGTAGTCCTTGGGGCTGCACCCCGCCGCCCGCCGCACCGCCGAGCGCAGCTCCGCGGTCGTCATCCCGTGCCGCGCCGCGTGCTCGGCGACGGACAGCGGCAGGAAGGCGTCGCGCGCCAGCGCCGGCAGCACCGGGTCGCCGTCCGGTGCCATGTCCGCGCGCGCCCGGCGCAGCGCGACGAGCAGGTCGTGCACGGCCGCGGACGTCTCGACCTCCAGCATCGGGTTGCCGCGGCGGGCGGCGCGGGCGATGCGGGTGACGACGGTGCGCGGCCCGGTGGCGTCGCTGAGCGGCACGACCGGCCGCTCCGGCTGGACGTAGCCCAGCTCGGTGTACGCGGCCACGGCGGAGCCGGTGAAGTCGACGAAGGCCTCGTCCCAGCCGGTCGCCGGGTCGGGCCCGTAGTGGTGGACGGCGCCGGGGACGAGCCACAGCAGCGCGGGGGCCACCACGTCCAGCACCGGCCCGTCGCCGCCGCGGAACCAGCCGCGCCCGCTGCTGACGACGACGGCGACGTGGTGGTCGAGCGTCCGCGGCCCGACGTCCGGGAGGTCGCCGTACTGCAGGCCGACGCCGAGGCAGACCAGGCCGAGCTTGCGGTGCACCGGGCCGGGGGTGAAGTAGCGCACCCAGGTGTGCTTGCTCATCGCCCGCCCTCCTCGCGTTCGCCGCCGCCGAGTCCCCGCACCCGTCCGGGCGCCGGGCCCGGGCACCGTCGATCTTCGTCCATGGACGGGCAGGTGGCCAGGGGGCGGGGGTGGTCCGGGGCCGGGGGTGGTCCGGGGCCGGCGGGCGGAGCCGGGGCTACGCCCCCTCCGCCAGCCGCGCCGGAAAGCCGCCGGTGGCCACCGGACCCCACCGCTCCGGCGTGATCCGGATCAGCGACTTCCCCTGCCGCACCATGGCCCGGCGGTACTCGTCCCAGTCCGGGTGCTCCCCGGAGATGTTGCGGAAGTACTCCACGAACGGCTCCACGTCCTCCGTCGCGTCGATCACCTCCGCCGCGCCGTCGACCTGGACCCACGGCCCGTTCCACTCCTCGGACAGCACCACGATCCCGACCCGCGGGTCCCGCCGCGCGTTGCGCGTCTTGGCCCGCTCCGGGTAGGTGGAGACGACGATCCGCCCCGCGTCGTCGACCCCGCAGGTCAGCGGCGACGCCTGCGGCGAGCCGTCGGCCCGCCGGGTGAGCAGCAGGGCCCGGTGCCTGGGCCGTACGAAGTCGAGCAGCCCGGCGAGGTCGACCCGGGTGTTGGTGGCGATGTTGGGACTCATGCCCGTCACGATACGTCGCCGGGGGCCGCGGGGCGGTGCCCCGTAGAGTGGTCGGGAGTCGGACACCCTGGGGGTCGCCGGTGGGCAGCGCAAGCGCGGTGGTGCACGGATTTCCGCATCTGCGGACCGTGCGGTCGGCCCTGACGGCGCTCTACCGGCGGATCACCGCGGACTTCCTGCACGCCAACTTCGCCGTCAGCGTCCCCGCCGCCGACGTGGCCCTGGCCGCCGGCGAGGACCTGCACCTCGGCGTCCAGCGGGTGGCGCGCGCCCTGGTGCAGCACCTGCGGCTGCCGGACGCGCGCATGATCGTCGGCTTCCGCGACATGCCCGAGGCCGCGGTGGTGGAGCTGGCCGCGGGCCCCGAGTACTTCGTCGAGCTGAACCCCCGCTTCCGCGACCACCCGCGGGACGTCGGCGGGGCGCTCGCGCACGAGGTGATGCACGTCTACCTCGACCGCCTCGGGCTGTCCTTCCCCGGCACCGCAGAGAACGAGATCCTCACCGACACCGCGACCGCCTACCTCGGCGCCGGCTGGCTGCTCCTGGACGCCTTCCGGGAGGGCGGCGGCGCCTCGCAGCGGTTCGGCTACCTCACGCCCGAGGAGTTCGGCTACGTGGTCGCCAAGCGGGCCGTCGCCTTCGGCGAGAACCCGGAGACCTGGTTCACCAGCCCGCAGGCGTACGAGGCGTACACCGCCGGCATGCGGGTGGCCCGCCGCGACGCCCAGCGGCCGCCGCTGACGGCGAACGGGCGCCTCGGGCGGCGCCGGTACGCCAAGGACCGCCGGCGGGCGCAGGAGCTTTTCGCGCGGGCGGGCGGCGGCGGCCTGACGACGACCGCCGCCCCCGAGGACGGCTACGCCTTCGAGAACGGCCCTCCGCTGCGGGTGTCGTTCCCGTGCCCCGTCTGCCACCAGCGGATCCGGGTGCCGGTGCGCGGGCACGTCCGGGCGCGCTGCGGGCTGTGCAGGGCGGTGCTGGAGTGCGACACGTGACCGGGGCACGCGGGCCGGTACGCGCCGCGCCGGTACGGGCCGCGCTCCTCAGCCCTTGATCGCGCCCGCCGCCAGCCCGGACGCCAGCCGCCGCTGCACGATCACGAAGAAGATCAGCACCGGCAGCGTGACCAGCGTGGAGCTGGCCATCACCGGGCCCCACGCGGTGTCGTTCTCGCCGAAGAACTGGTAGATCCCGACGGCCGCCGTGTACTTGTCGCTGTCCTGCATGAAGACGTACGCGAAGATGAACTCGTTCCAGGCGGTGATGAACGCGAACACGCTGGTGGCCACCAGTCCCGGCGCCACGAGCGGCAGCAGCACCGACCAGAACATCCGCGGCCAGCTGCAGCCGTCGATGTACGCCGCCTCCTCGACCTCCTTCGGCACCGTGGCGACGAACCCGCGCAGCGTCCAGATCGCGAACGGCAGCGACAGCGCGATGTAGACGATCGTCAGCCCGAGCAGGCTGTTGAGCATCTCGTAGTCGCGCATCTGCAGGAAGAGCGGGATGACCAGCGCCTCCAGCGGCACCATCTGCACGATCAGGATCATGATCAGCACGGAGGTGCGGAACGTGAACCGGAAGCGCGCCACGGCCACCGCCGCGAACAGCGCCAGCACGCCGGCGGCGAGGATGGTGCCGAGGCCGACGATCGCCGAGTTCAGCAGGTAGCGGTCGAAGTCGCCCTCGTTCCACACCCGGCTGAAGTGCTCGAACGACACGCCGCTGGGCAGCACGTCCGAGCCCCGGGAGGAGGCCCGCGGGTCGAGCGCGGTGCTCATCATCCAGTAGACGGGGAAGAGGGTGAAGATCAGCAGTCCCGCGACGGCGGCCGGGAGGCCGACGCGCGAGGCGATCGACGTGCGCTTCACAGGTCCTCCTCCCCCTGGCGGAACAGCGTGCGGATGTAGACGAGGGTGATGGCGATGAGCAGCAGCGTGAGCAGCACGGCCGCGGCGGCGCCGGATCCGTAGTCGTCCTTGGCGAACGCCTCGATGTAGGAGTACACGCCGAGGTTCATGACGTCCTCGTTGCTTCCGCTGCCGCCGGGCATGAGGAAGATCTGGGTGAAGACCTTGAAGTCCCAGATGGTGGAGAGGATGGTCACGACCAGGAAGATCGGCCGCAGCGCCGGCACGGTGATGCGCCAGAACCGCTGCCAGGCGCTCGCCCCGTCGATCATCCCCGCCTCGTACAGCTCCTTCGGCACCGTCATCAGGCCCGCGAGCACGGTGATGGCGACGAAGGGGAAGCCGTGGTGGACGACGTTCAGGGTGGCGATGGCGTAGAAGGCGAGCCGGTCGGTGAACCAGTTGGTGGTCTCCGGGTCGATCAGGCCGAGTCCGCCGGCGATCCGGCTCATCAGCCCGTCCTCCGGCGCGAACAGCCACACCCAGACGTACGTCCCGGTGACCGCGGGCATCGCCCAGGCGGCCATGATCGCGGTGGAGCAGATCACCCGCCAGATGGTGCCCAGGCGGTTGAGCAGCAGCGCGACGGCGGTGCCGAACGCCACGGTGAGGACCACGCAGGCGAACGCGAAGAACACCGTGTTCGGCAGCACCGTGCGCCACAGCAGCTCGTGGGAGAGCAGGTTGGCGTAGTTGTCGAAGCCGACCCAGGTGCCGACGCCGCCGCCGAACTTGACCTCGTACTCCTGCAGCGACAGCTTGCCGACCTCGACCAGCGGCCACAGCAGCAGCCCGCCGAGCACCGCCAGGGCGGGTGCCAGCAGCAGCCAGGGCCGGGTCAGCGTCACCAGCCGCTTGCGGCGGCGCGCGGCGTCGGCGGATGTGCGGCCGGGCCGCGACGGCTCCTTCGGGGGAGCAATCGCGGCCTCGGCGGTGAGCGATTCCTTCACGGTGTGCTTCCGTGTCCCTGTCCGATGCGGTGGTCTACTCGGACTTGGCGAAGATGTCGTCCATCTCGCCGGCCGCCTTGTCCGCGGCCTCCTGGACGCTCGCGTCGCCCTTGAGCACGGACTGCACCAGCTTCAGCACCACCTGGCTGGCCTGGATCTCGCCGTACGCGGTCGTCTTCGGGACGGTCGCGCCGGCCTCCATCATCTGCTTGGCGAACGGCTCGACCAGCGGGTCGCCCTCCGCGGCGATCTTCTCCAGCTCGGTGTTGGTGCCCGGGAAGTAGTTCGTCTGCTCGGCCCACTCGGCGGCGAACTTGCCGGTGGTGGCCATCTTGACGTACTCCCAGGCCAGCTCCTTCTTGTCGCTGTCGAAGGTCGACAGGTAGGAGCCGCCGAGGAACGACGGGCTCATGCCGCCGTCCTGGCCGGGGATCGGCGCGGCAGCGATCTTGCCCTCCAGCTCGGGGGCCTCGTCGAGGAAGGTCTTGGGGGTCCAGTTGCCGGAGATCGTCATGGCGACGTTCCCCTTGGTGAACTCCTGGGCCACCTCGTCCTCGCGCCAGGTGGTGACCTTCGCCGGGGACAGGCCGTCCTTCGTCGCCAGGTCGGTGTAGAACTGCAGGCCCTCGACGGACTCCGGCGAGTTGATGGCGGACTTCCAGGTGTCGCCCTCCTGCACGGCCGCATCGCCGCCGGCGCCCCAGACGAAGGGCATCGCGAACATCTCCGCCCCGCCGGCGACGGGGAACGGGATCATGTCCGGCTCCTCCTCCTTCAGCGTCAGCGCGACGTCCCGAAGCTCCTCCCAGTTCGTCGGGGGCTTCAGACCGTGCTTGTCGAAGACGTCCTTGCGGTAGACGAGGCCGCGGACGCCCGCGTACCAGGGCATGCCGTACTGCTTGCCGTCCAGCGTGCCCGCGTCCTTCAGGCCCTCGACCAGGTCCTGGTCGAGCCCGGCCGCCTCCACCTCGTCGGTGACGTCGACCAGGCCGCCGGTCTCGGCGAACTGCGGCACCCAGGTGGTGCCGACCTCGGCGACGTCGGGCACCTGGTCCGGGCCGCCCTCGATCGCGGTGGTGAACTTGCGCTGGGCGCTCTCCCACTGCTGGTATTCGACGTTGACCTTGGCACCGGTCTTCTTCTCGAATTCCTTGTTCAGCTTGGCGAAGAACGGGTCGGCGTCGGGGTTGGTCCCCTTCATGATCCAGACGTCGAGGGTCTTGCCCTTGCCGTCCAGAGCGTCACCGCCGCCGCCCTCGTCGTCGGAGTCGCTGCCACAGGCGGCGAGCCCCAGCACCATTGCGGCGCTCACTGCGCCGATGACGAACTTCCGCATGAACCGCTCCCGCTCCTCAGTGAGCCGAACCTGAACTTGTCTAGACCAGCAGGACGCTATGGAGTGGTTTAACCAGGGTCAAGGGTGGTTTCGAGGTGATGCCGAACCGTTGTCTGAGCCGTCGCCGAAACGTCCACCCGACAATTGTCCGACCATTGGCGTTGCGCGCTGTGCAGTCGAAAGCGTTGCATATGGTGCAGCCGAAACTATCATCGCCTCTTTTGCGCCGCACGCCCCCGGCGTACGACCGGGGGCGTGCGTGAAGCGCTTGCTATCTCAACGGGATCAGCCGACCTGGACCTCGGAGGTGGTCAGAGCGCAGGCGTCGCCGTTGAGGTTGGCGCGTGCCGGCGGCGAAACGTCACCCGTATGGCTGGCCAGATAGCCCAGGGAAATACTCTCCCCCGGTTCGATAACCGCGTTGTGGGTGCCGTTGGACGCCCTGACCATGTTGCTGAGCTGCACGAGGTCGGTGTTCCAGTCCGAGATCACGGTCTGGCCCAGAACGAGCGGGAACGTCAGCGTCCAGCCGTCGACCGGCGCGCTGCCCGTGTTGGTGAGCGTCAGATCCGCGGTCAGGCCGCCGCCCCAGGTCGTCGAGGTGAGGTCGATCCGGCAGGTCGGCTGCTGCTGTTCGAAGGCGACCTTGTGCAGCCCGCCCGGCAGGTCGTTGACGAGGTAGAACTCGCCGTCGACCGTCTCGCCGACGTCCGTGATCTGGGTGGGGAACCGGCCGATCTCCGCCTGCTCGTAGCCGCCCTCGCCGTCCTCGCGCAGCGCCCAGACCGCGGAGGAGCAGTAGTCGGTGCCGATGTACGTGCCGCCGACCAGGTCGGCGAACTGCTCGCCGCGGTAGACCCGGCCGCCGACGACGGCGCAGCCGCCGGTGTACGGGGAGTAGGTGAAGACGGGGTCGGTGTACTCGGCGCCGTCGGCGCACTGCGCCTCGTCGAAGACCACGAGGCCCTCGCGGCAGGACCAGCCGAAGTTCGCACCGGCCTGCTCCGGACGGGCGACGTGGTTGATCTCCTCCCAGGCCCCCTGGCCGACGTCACCGAGCCACAGCGAACCGTCCGCGGGGTCGAAGGAGAAGCGCCACGGGTTGCGCAGCCCGTACGCCCAGATCTCCGGGCGGGCGTCCGGGACGCCCACGAACGGGTTGTCCTCCGGCACGCAGTACGGCTGGTCGCCGCAGGTCCGGCTGACGTCGATCCGCACCATCTTGCCGAGCAGGGTGTCGAGCCGCTGGCCGCTGTCGTACGGGTCGCCGGCGCCGCCGCCGTCCCCGATGGTCCAGTACAGATAGCCGTCCGGGCCGAAGGCGAGCGTGCCGCCGTTGTGGTTCCACTGCTCGGCGTGCTCCTGGGAGAGCAGCACCTCCAGCCCGCCGTCGTCGAGCCCGTAGCGGGCCAGGGTGACCGCGCCGTCGGGCAGCGCGGTGTAGAGGACGTACAGGTCCCGCACCTCGGGGAACGCCGGGTCGGGGAGGATGGAGAGCAGCCCGCGCTCGTTGCCGGACTCGTCGACGACGTCGGTGAGGTCGGCGACGAAGTCCTCGGCCAGGCCGGTGTCCGGGTGGTACGCGCGCACGGTGCCGCGCTTCTCGGCGATGAAGAGCCGGCCGCTGCCGTCGTCGGGCGCGGCGATGTCGATGGGCCGGCGCAGGCCGAAGGCCACCTGGGTGGTGGTCACCGCGATCTCCGCCAGCGGGACTTCGGCGGCCGCGCCGCCCGAACCGGTGACGGTCGGTTCGGTGGCGGATGCCGTCAAGGGGGCAGTCAGGGGGGCGAACAGGACGAGACTCAGGGTCAGGAACAGCGGTGCGGTCCAGCGCCGTCTGAGCAAGTGGAGCATGTGGACTCCTGGGATACGTACGGGAGTTGCATGACCGCGCACCTCCCGGGAAGGTAGCCGCTCGGCACCCCGCCGCACCAGACCGCAACCGTCCCACCCGCCTCACCCGCCCCCCGGCGGGCACGCCGCGGCGCCCGCCTCAACGGTCGGGGAGAGGCGGGCGCCGCGGGTCTTGCAGTTCCGTACGTCGTTGTACGGGACATCTGGCCGGGCCGGCGTCAGACGGCCAGTGCCCGGTCCGTCGGCCGGATGGGCGCCGGCAGTTCGCTCGCGCCGGTCAGCATACGGTCCACGCCGCGCGCCGCCGAACGGCCCTCGGCGATGGCCCACACGATCAGCGACTGGCCGCGCCCGGCGTCGCCGGCGACGAAGACGCCGGGGACATTGGTGGCGTAGTCGGCGTCGCGGGCGACGTTGCCGCGCGCGTCCAGCTCCAGGCCCAGCTGCTCGACCAGCCCGTTGTCGCGGTCCACCCCGGTGAAGCCCATGGCCAGGGTGACCAGCTCGGCCGGGATCTTCCTCTCGGTGCCCGGCACCGGCTCGAACCTGCCGTCCCTGAACTCCACCTCGACCAGGTGCAGGAAGGCCACGTTGCCCACAGCCTGTCCCTCTTCAGGGGCGGTGCCCTCGAAGTGCGTGGTGGAGACCGAGTAGACGCGCTCCCCGCCCTCCTCGTGGGCGGAGGTGACCTTGTACGTCATCGGGTACGTCGGCCACGGCTGGCCCTCGGGGCGCTCCTCCGACGGGCGCGGCATGATCTCCAGCTGGGTGACGGAGGCCGCGCCCTGCCGGTGCGCGGTGCCGACGCAGTCGGCGCCGGTGTCGCCGCCGCCGATGACCACGACGTGCTTGCCCTCCGCCGTGATCGGCGGGGCGACGTAGTCGCCCTCCTGCACCTTGTTGGCCAGCGGCAGGTAGTCCATCGCCTGGTGGATGCCGCCCAGCTCGCGGCCCGGCACCGGCAGGTCGCGGGCGGTGGTCGCGCCGGCGGCGATGACCACGGCGTCGTACCGCTTCCGCAGCTTGGCGGCGTCGATGTCCCGGCCGATCTCCACGCCGGTACGGAACTTGGTGCCCTCCGCGCGCATCTGCTCGACGCGCCGGTTGATGTGCCGCTTCTCCATCTTGAACTCGGGGATGCCGTACCGCAGCAGCCCGCCGATCCGGTCGGCGCGCTCGTAGACGGCGACCGTGTGCCCGGCGCGGGTGAGCTGCTGCGCCGCGGCCAGCCCCGCCGGGCCGGAACCGACGACCGCGACCGTCTTGCCCGACAGCCGCTCCGGCGGCTGCGGCGTGACGGCGCCGGCCTCCCACGCCTTGTCGATGATGGTGACCTCGACGTTCTTGATGGTCACCGCGGGCTGGTTGATGCCCAGCACGCAGGCCGTCTCGCACGGGGCCGGGCACAGCCGCCCGGTGAACTCCGGGAAGTTGTTGGTCGCGTGCAGCCGCTCGCTGGCGGCGGTCCAGTCCCCGCGGTAGGCGTAGTCGTTCCACTCGGGGATGAGGTTGCCGAGCGGGCAGCCGCTGTGGCAGAAGGGGATGCCGCAGTCCATGCAGCGGCCGGCCTGCTTGCTGATGACGGGCAGCAGCGAGCCCGGGACGTATACCTCGTTCCAGTCCTTGACCCGCTCGTCGACGGGCCGGGTCTCGGCGACCTCGCGGCCGGTGGTCAGGAAGCCCTTGGGGTCAGCCATGGAGCGCAGCCTCCATCATCTTCTCGTGCGTCTGGGCCTCGGTGAGGCCGGCCCGCTCAGCGGCGTCCTTGGCGGTGAGCACTGCCTTGTACGTGGACGGGTAGACCTTGCTGAACCGCGCGACGGACACCTCCCAGTCGTCGAGCAGCCTCGCGGCCACCGTGGAGCCGGTCTCCTCGTGGTGGCGGCGCACCACGTCGTGCAGCCACTGCCTGTCGGTGTCCGCCAGCTTCTCGACGGCGGCGAGGTTGCCCTCGTTGACGTTGTCGGGGTCGAGGTCGAGGATGTACGCGACGCCGCCGGACATGCCGGCCGCGAAGTTGCGGCCGGTCTCGCCCAGGACGACGGCGTGGCCGCCGGTCATGTACTCGCAGCCGTGGTCGCCGACGCCCTCGGCGACGACGAGCGCGCCGGAGTTGCGGACGCAGAACCGCTCGCCGACCTTGCCGCGCAGGAAGATCTCGCCGCCGGTGGCGCCGTACGCGAGGGTGTTGCCCGCGATGACGCTGTACTCTGCGAGGTGGTCCGCGCCGCGGTCGGGGCGGACGACGAGCCGGCCGCCGGACAGGCCCTTGCCGACGTAGTCGTTGGCGTCGCCCTCCAGCCGCAGCGTGACGCCGCGCGGCACGAAGGCGCCGAACGACTGGCCGGCGGAGCCGGTGAAGGTGATGTCGATCGCGTCCTCGGGGAGGCCGGCGCCGCCGAACTTCTTCGTCACCTCGTGGCCGAGCATGGTGCCGACGGTCCGGTTGATGTTGCGGATGGCGACCCGGGCCCGTACGGGCTGGGCCTGGTCGGCGGACGGCGCGGCCAGCGCGTCCGCGGCGAGCTTGATCAGCTCGTTGTCGAGCGCCTTCTCCAGGCCGTGGTCCTGGCCGGTGACCTGGTAGCGCGCGGCACCGTCCGGCAGCTCCGGGACGTACAGCAGCGGCGCCAGATCGAGGCCCTGGGCCTTCCAGTGGTCGACGGCGCGGGTGACGTCGAGCATCTCGGCGTGTCCGACGGCCTCGTCCAGGCTGCGGAAGCCCAGCTCGGCCAGCAGCTCGCGGACCTCCTCGGCGATGAACTCGAAGAAGTTGACGACGAACTCGGCCTGGCCCGTGTACCGCTCGCGCAGCACCGGGTTCTGGGTGGCGATGCCGACCGGGCAGGTGTCCAGGTGGCACACGCGCATCATCACGCAGCCGGAGACCACCAGCGGCGCGGTCGCGAAGCCGAACTCCTCGGCGCCGAGGAGCGCGGCGACCACCACGTCGCGGCCCGTCTTCAGCTGGCCGTCGGTCTGCACCACGATGCGGTCGCGCAGGCCGTTGAGCAGCAGGGTCTGCTGGGTCTCGGCGAGGCCCAGCTCCCAGGGGCCGCCGGCGTGCTTCAGCGACGTCAGCGGGGAGGCGCCGGTGCCGCCGTCGTGGCCGGAGATCAGCACCACGTCGGCGTGCGCCTTGGACACCCCGGCCGCGACCGTGCCGACGCCGACCTCGCTGACCAGCTTCACGTGGATGCGGGCCTGCGGGTTGGCGTTCTTCAGGTCGTGGATGAGCTGCGCCAGGTCCTCGATGGAGTAGATGTCGTGGTGCGGCGGCGGCGAGATGAGGCCGACGCCGGGCGTGGAGTGCCGGGTCCTGGCCACCCACGGGTACACCTTGTGGCCGGGCAGCTGGCCGCCCTCGCCGGGCTTGGCGCCCTGCGCCATCTTGATCTGGATGTCGTCGGCGTTGACCAGGTACTCGCTGGTCACGCCGAAGCGCCCGGAGGCGACCTGCTTGATCGCCGAGCGGCGCCGCGGGTCGTACAGCCGGTCGGCGTCCTCGCCGCCCTCGCCGGTGTTGGACTTGCCGCCGAGCTGGTTCATCGCGACGGCCAGCGTCTCGTGCGCCTCGCGCGAGATGGAGCCGTACGACATGGCGCCGGTGGAGAACCGCCGGACGATCGCGGAGACGGGCTCGACCTCGTCCAGCGGCACCGCGGGCCGGTCGGACTTCAGCCGGAACAGGCCGCGCAGCGTCATCAGCTGCTCGGACTGCTCGTCCACGCGCTGCGTGTACTGCTTGAAGATGTCGTAGCGGCGGGTGCGGGTCGAGTGCTGGAGCCGGAAGACGGTGTCGGGGTCGAACAGGTGCGGCTCGCCCTCGCGGCGCCACTGGTACTCGCCGCCGATCTCCAGGTTGCGGTGCGCCGGGGCGATGCCGGAGGCGGGGTACGCCTTGGCGTGCCGGGCGGCGACCTCGGCCGCGACGACGTCGATGCCGGCGCCGCCGATCTTCGAGGTGGTGCCGTGGAAGTAGGTGTCCACGAACCCCTGGTCCAGGCCGACGGCCTCGAAGACCTGCGCGCCGCGGTACGAGGCGACGGTGGAGATGCCCATCTTCGACATCACCTTCAGCACGCCCTTGCCCAGCGCCTTGATCAGGTTGCGGATGGCGGTCTGCGAGTCGCCGTCCGGGTCGGCTTCGAGGTACGTGCCGGCGCGGACGAGGTCCTCCACGGACTCCATCGCCAGGTACGGGTTCACGGCGGCGGCCCCGTAGCCGATGAGCAGCGCGACGTGGTGCACCTCGCGCACGTCGCCGGCCTCGACCAGCAGGCCGACCTGGGTGCGCTGCTTGGTGCGGATCAGGTGGTGGTGGACGGCGGAGGTGAGCAGCAGCGACGGGATCGGGGCGTGCTCGGCGTCGGAGTGCCGGTCGGAGAGGACCAGCAGCCGGGCGCCGGACTCGATCGCCGCGTCGACCTCGGCGCAGACCTCCGCCAGCCGCTCGGCCAGCGCCGGCCCCCCGCCGTGCACGCGGTACAGGCCGGAGAGCGTGACGGACTTGAACCCGGGCATGTCGCCGTCGGCGTTGATGTGGATGAGCTTGGCCAGCTCGTCGTTGTCGAGGACCGGGAAGGGCAGCGTGACGGTGCGGCAGGACGCCGGCGTCGGCTTGAGCAGGTTGGCCTGCGGGCCGAGCGCGGAGTGCAGCGAGGTGACCAGCTCCTCGCGGATCGCGTCCAGCGGCGGGTTGGTGACCTGCGCGAAGAGCTGCGTGAAGTAGTCGAAGATCAGCCGCGGCCGGTCGGAGAGGCCCGCGAGCGGGGTGTCGGAGCCCATGGAGCCGATCGGCTCCGCGCCGGTGCGCGCCATGGGCGTGAGCAGGACGCGCAGCTCCTCCTCGGTGTAGCCGAAGGTCTGCTGGCGGCGGGTGACCGAGGCGTGGGTGTGGACGATGTGCTCGCGCTCGGGCAGGTCCGACAGCGCGACGATGCCGGCGTCCAGCCACTCCCCGTACGGGTGCTCGGCGGCCAGTTCCGCCTTGATCTCGTCGTCCTCGACGATGCGGTGCTGCGCGGTGTCGACGAGGAACATCCGGCCGGGCTGCAGCCGGCCCTTGCGGACGACGCGGTCCGGGTCGAAGTCGAGCACGCCGACCTCGGAGGCCAGCACGACCAGGCCGTCGTCGGTGACCCAGTAGCGGCCGGGGCGCAGGCCGTTGCGGTCCAGGACGGCGCCGACGACGGTGCCGTCGGTGAAGCTGACGCCGGCCGGGCCGTCCCAGGGCTCCATGACGGTGGAGTGGTACTGGTAGAAAGCTCGGCGTGCCGGGTCCATGGACTCGCTGAGAGAGGGGCTCTCCCACGCCTCCGGGATCATCATCAGCATCGCGTGCGGCAGGGACCGCCCGCCCAGGTGCAGCAGCTCCAGCACCTCGTCGAACGAGGCGGTGTCGGAGGCGTCGGGGGTGCAGACGGGGAAGACCCGCTCCAGGTCGTGCTCGCCGAACAGCTCCGAGTACAGCTGGGACTCGCGGGCGCGCATCCAGTTGCGGTTGCCCATGACCGTGTTGATCTCGCCGTTGTGCGCGACGTAGCGGTACGGGTGCGCCAGCGGCCAGCTCGGGAAGGTGTTGGTGGAGAACCGGGAGTGCACGACGGCGATGGCGGTGGTCAGCCGGCGGTCCGACAGGTCGGGGAAGAACGGCTCCAGCTGCCCGGTGGTCAGCATGCCCTTGTAGACGAGGGTGCGCGAGGACAGCGAAGGGAAGTACACGTCGGTCTCGCGCTCGGCGCGCTTGCGCAGCACGAACGCGGACCGGTCCAGCTCGATGCCGCTCCGGCGGGCCGCCGGGTCGGCGGCGGCGCTCTCGACGAACAGCTGGGCGAACGCCGGCATGGTCGCGCGGGCGCCGCTGCCGAGCAGCTCGGGCGCGACGGGCACCTCGCGCCAGCCGAGCACGGCGAGGCCCTCCTCGGCGGCGATGGCCTCGACGCGCTCCCGTACGGCGGCGGCCTCGTCCCCGGCGGCGGGCAGGAAGGCCATGCCGACGGCGTACGAGCCGGCGGCCGGCAGCGCGAAGCCCGCGACCTCGCGCAGGAAGGCGTCCGGGACCTGCATCAGGATGCCGGCGCCGTCGCCGGTCTCCGGGTCCGAGCCGGTGGCACCGCGGTGCTCCAGGTTGCGCAGCACCGTCAGCGCCTGCTGGACGAGTGCGTGGCTGCCCTCCCCGCTCAGCGTGGCGACGAAGCCCACCCCGCAGGCGTCGTGCTCGTACCGGGGGTCGTACAGCCCCTGCGCTGCAGGGCGGGCCGCCTGGGATGCGTGCCGCATCGGCTCTCCCGTCGTCGTCGTGGCAGTGAAGCGTGCCGAGGGACGACGTTGGCCCTGGCCGAAATTTCGTGCAGGTTACATGATGACCTGCAGCTCAGGAAGCGGATACTCCATATCAGTATCCGGACACCCCGGGTCGGGGAGGTGTGCCCCGCAGCGCGGGGGACCTGCACGGTTTGTGCAGCAGAGAGCACGGGCGGCACTGCCCGCGGTTCTCGACACATGCCCACGGAGTTCCGGGTCGAAACCCGGCGTTAATAGATCAGAAGTGCGGGCCGGTCGCTTTCGAGGATACGGGATTCAGCCGCCCGCGCAGCCCGGGAGTCAGCCGACCGCGGCCCCGAAGAGCGCGCCCAGGCCATACGTGACCGCCGCCGCGGCGCCGCCCAGGAGCAGCTGCCGAAGCCCGCTGAACCACCAGGTGCGGGCCGTGACCCGGGCCACCGCCGCCCCGCAGGCGAAGAGCCCGGCCAGGGCGAGCAGCACCGCGGGCCACAGCTGCGTGGCGCCCAGCAGATACGGCAGCACCGGCAGCATGGCGCCGACGGCGAACGAGCCGAACGACGACAGCGCCGCCACCGCCGGCGACGGCAAGTCGCCCGGGTCGACGCCCAGCTCCTCGCGGGCGTGGATCTCCAGCGCCTGCTCCGGGTCCCGCATCAGCTGCTTCGACACCTCGGCGGCCAGCTCCGGGTCCACCCCGCGGGACGTGTACAGCTCGCTCAGCTCGCGCAGTTCGTCCTGCGGGTGCCGGCGCAGCTCGCGCCGCTCCACGTCCAGCTCGGCGAGCACCAGCTCCCGCTGGGAGGCGACCGAGGTGTACTCCCCCGCGGCCATCGAGAACGCGCCGGCCGCGAGCCCCGCGAGACCGGTCAGCGCGATGGCCGAGGCGGACACCGAGCCGCCGGCCACGCCGGTGATCAGCGCGAGGTTCGACACCAGGCCGTCCATCGCGCCGAAGACGGCGGGCCGCAGCCAGCCGCCGTTGACGTCGCGGTGGGTGTGGCCGTGCCGTTCGGCGGGCCGGCCCGCCTGCAGGCCAGCGGGCATGGATCGCACTCCCCTCGCCGGCGGCCCCGCACCGGCTCCCCCGGCCACGGCCCGCCCGTCGATCTTCAGTTCGACGATACGCGGGGTCCCGGACGCGCGCCAGCAAGGCAGGCCGTACTCACCTAGGGGCCGGGCGCACGGGCGGGGCCTTCGGGGTTCCGCCGCTCGACCGGCCGGACAGAATCCAGGGGTGACGATCCGGCCGGGATATCCGGGCCGGACACGGGCGGGGCCGTCGCCGCGGGTGCGGTGACGGCCCTGCCGTTGCGCGGGATGCGCCGGGTCCTAGGTGTGCCGGCCGCCGCGGTCGGAGGCGGGAGCGTCACCGGTGGCCTTGGCCTCGGCCGCGCCGGCGGGCTCGGGTGCACCGGCACCGTCGGTCTCGCCGGACTCCCCGGTCTCGTCGGACTCCCGGGCCTCGCCGTCCGCGGCGGTGCCCGTACCGTCCGCGCCGTCCTCGCCCGCCGCCTTGGCCGGGGCGTCGTCGCCGTCCGCGGGCGCGTCGTCGGCCGCGCCCGGCTCCACGACCTCCTCGCGGCCCGGCCGCTTCTTCGCCGACACCACGATGTAGGCCACCGCGGCGGCGAAGACGAGGATCGACGTCCAGACGTTGAGCCGCAGCCCGAGGACCTCGTGGGCCTCGTCCACGCGCATGTACTCGATCCAGCCGCGGCCCGCGGTGTACCCCGCGACGTAGAGCGCGAAGGCGCGGCCGTGGCCGAGGCGGAAGCGCCGGTCCGCCCAGATCACCATCAGCGCGACGCCGATGCACCACAGCGACTCGTACAGGAACGTCGGGTGGAAGGTGTCGGCGGCGCCGGTGACGGAGTGCTCGGCGTCGATCTCGACGGCCCAGGGGACGTCTGTCTGCTCGCCGTACAGCTCCTGGTTGAACCAGTTGCCCCAGCGGCCCAGGGCCTGGGCGAGCGCGATACCGGGGGCGACGGCGTCGGCGTAGGGCGGCATCGGGATGCCGCGGCGCCGGCAGCCGATCCACACGCCCAGCGCGCCCATGGCGACGGCGCCCCAGATGCCGAGGCCGCCCTCCCAGATCTCGAAGGCCTTGACCCAGTCGCCGCCCTCGCCGAAGTACGGCTCGGGGGTCGTGACGACGTGGTAGAGCCGGCCGCCGACGAGGCCGAAGGGCACGGCCCAGATGGCGATGTCCGCGACGGTCCCCACCCGGCCGCCGCGCGCGATCCAGCGGCGGCCGCCGAGCCAGATGGCGACGAAGATGCCGAGCAGGATGCAGAGGGCGTAACCGCGCAGCGGGAACGGTCCGAGGTCCCATACGCCGTCGGAAGGGCTGGGGATAGATGCGATCTCCATAGCAGCACCGACGGTACCGTGCCGCGGCGCGGCGCGGGCACCCCACGGCACAACGGCTGCGTAACTCTGCGCGAGTGCGGCGCTGCGCCCCGCGTGCTCAGCTCGTGCCGGCGTCCTCGACGAGCCGCCTGAAGCTCTCCGGGGTGAGGCCCGAGCCCTGGTCGTAGATGCTCTCGCCGTCCAGCAGAACGGTGGGCGTGGAGTTGTGGCCGGACTCGGCGAAGGCGTCGTCGGAGGCGTTGACCCAGCCGTCGTACCTGCCGTCGTCGACGCAGGCGTCGAAGGTCTTGCCGCGCAGCCCGTCGATCTTCCCCGCCAGCTCCTTCAGCCGTCCCTTGTCGGCGAACGCGTCGTCGGTCTCCGGCGGTTGGCTGCGGAAGAGCAGGTCGTGGTACGGGACGAACTCGCCGGCGTCCTGGGCGCACGCGGCGGCGTTCGCGGCGTTCCGCGAGCCGGAGCCGCCGAAGTTGCCGTCGATCAGCCTGACCAGCCGGTACTCGGCGCGCAGCTTCCCGGCGTCCACCAGCTCGTTGATCGTCTTGCCGAAGCCGGCCTCGAACTGCGCGCAGGCGGGGCAGCGGAAGTCCTCGTACACGGTGAGGACGGCCGGGGCGTCCGCCTGCCCGGCCGGCAGCGCGAGGCGGTCCTCGCCCACGGCGCCCCTGGGGTACGCCACGGGCTCGTCGTCGTCCCCGTCGTCCCCGTCGTCGCCGAAGCCGCCGACCATCATGCCGATCAGCGCGACCACGGCGAGCACCCCCACCACCGCGGCCAGCGCGATGAGCATGCGCCGCTGCCTGTCCCTGGACCTCTGCCGCTCGCGCTCGGCCTGCAGCCGATCCCGGGCGGCGCGCTTCCCCTCGGGGTTGTTCTCGCTCACGCCCGGCTATAACGAGGGACCCGCCGCCCGGTGACGGATCAGAACACGCGCCCGTACTGCAGGTATGCGGCGGCGGCGGAGAGCACCAGCACGACCGAGACGACGACGAAGCCCACGGCGAAGGCGCGGGGCACCGGCGCCTGCGGCATCCGGGGCCGGGGGCGGCGCATGCGGCGCGGCGGGCGCGGGGCGGTGCGGCGCCGGGCGTCCTCGGCGGCGAGGCGCTCCGTGACCTCGTACCAGCGCGCGGAGTGCTCCTTGGGCGCGGTCTCGTCTATCCGGCCCAGGGAGTCCTGCTGGAACCGCTCCCATATGTCGTCGGGCAGACTCGGCTCGTCATCGGCGCCGGGCTGTTTGCCGGCCATCGGGCCCTCCCCTGTGCGGCACGGACTACTCCCTTCCAGGATCGCACGTCCGTACGCACGGCGGAGGGCCCTGTGGACAACCGCCGCCGGCGTCAGAAGCCATCCGCAAACCCCCGCCTGCGGCGCGACGCCTGGCACCGCACCTCGCCGCGTTGTCGGGATCGACCGAATACGCCCGGTATGAGGTCGACCCTCCGCCTTGCGATGCACGGCACCAGACTCCCCCTACGCCCGGAGGGCGTGGGCGGTACCCCCTGCGCCGCCCGCCCTCCGGGCGGACGACGGGGGTTTACGGACGGCTTCTCAGCCCCGGCGGCGTACCCCCTCGGCCAGCTCGCCGGCCAGCGCCCGCACGCCCGCGACGCCGGCCTCCCGGTCGTCCCCGGCGTCCAGCAGCCGCTTGACGAAGGCCGAGCCGACGATCACCCCGTCGGCGAACCCGGCGACCTCCGCCGCCTGCGCCGCCGTCGAGACGCCGAGGCCGACGCAGACGGGCAGCCCGGCCCGCACCGCCTCGGTGGCGCGGGTGCGGCGGACCAGGTCCTTCGCCTCGCGGCCCACGGACTCGCGGGTGCCGGTGACGCCCATCAGCGACGCGGCGTAGACGAAGCCGCTGCCGGCCGCCGTGATGGCCGCGAGCCGCTGCTCGCGGCTGCTGGGCGCGACCACGAAGACCGTGGCCAGGCCGTGCTTGTCGGCCGCCCGCCGCCACGGACCCGCCTCCTCGACCGGCAGGTCGGGCAGGATGCAGCCCGCCCCGCCCGCCGCGGCCAGGTCCTCGGCGAAGCGCTCGGGGCCGTAGCGGTCGACCGGGTTCCAGTACGTCATGCAGAGCACCGGGGCGGCCGCCCGGGACTGCACCTCGCCGACCGTGCGGATGACGTCCTTGATGCGCAGCCCGCCGCGCAGCGCGATGTCGTCGGCGGTCTGGATCACCGGCCCGTCCAGCACGGGGTCGCTGTGCGGCAGGCCCACCTCGACGGCGTCGCAGCCGCCTTCGAGCATGGCGGTCATGGCCCGCACACCGGTGTCCACGTCGGGGAAGCCGGCGGGCAGGTAGCCGATGAGGGCCGCCCGGTTCTCCGCCCGGGCCGCGGCGAACGCGGCGTCGAGCCGCGCGATGTCACCCGTCACCGGTCCGCCTCCTCGGCGTCGTAGAGCCCGAAGTAGCGGGCGGCGGTGTCCATGTCCTTGTCGCCGCGGCCGGAGAGGTTGACCACGATCAGCCCGTCGGGCCCCAGCTCGCGCCCGACCGCCAGCGCGCCGGCCAGCGCGTGGGCGCTCTCGATGGCCGGGATGATGCCCTCGCTGCGCGACAGCAGCCGCAGCGCCTGCATCGCCTCGTCGTCGGTCACGGCCCGGTACTCGGCGCGGCCGGCGTCCTTGAGGTACGCGTGCTCGGGGCCGACGCCGGGGTAGTCGAGCCCGGCGGAGATCGAGTACGGCTCGGTGATCTGGCCGTCCTCGTCCTGCAGCACGTACGACCGGGAGCCGTGCAGGATCCCGGGGTCGCCGAGGCTGAGGGTCGCGGCGTGCTCGCCGCTGGTCAGGCCGTGCCCGGCGGGCTCGCAGCCGACGAGGCGCACGGCGGGGTGCGGCAGGAAGGCGTGGAACAGGCCGATGGCGTTGGAGCCGCCGCCGACGCAGGCGACGGCCGCGTCGGGCATCCGGCCCGTGCGGTCGAGCAGCTGCTGGCGGGCCTCGATGCCGATGACGCGGTGGAAGTCGCGGACGAGGGCGGGGAAGGGGTGCGGGCCCGCGACCGTGCCGAACAGGTAGTGGGTGTGCTCGACGTTGGCCACCCAGTCGCGGAACGCCTCGTTGATGGCGTCCTTGAGCGTGCGGCTGCCGGACCGCACCGGGACGACCTCGGCGCCGAGCATGCGCATGCGGGCGACGTTGAGGGCCTGCCGCTCGGTGTCGACCTCGCCCATGTAGACGGTGCAGTCGAGGCCGAGGAGGGCGCAGGCGGTGGCGGTGGCCACGCCGTGCTGGCCCGCGCCGGTCTCGGCGATGACGCGGGTCTTGCCCATGCGGCGGGTGAGCAGGGCCTGGCCCAGCACGTTGTTGATCTTGTGGGAGCCGGTGTGGTTGAGGTCCTCGCGCTTGAGGAAGACGCGGGCGCCGCCGGCCTGTTCGGCGAAGCGCGGCACCTCGGTGAGCGGGCTCGGCCGGCCGGTGTAGTGGACCAGCAGGTCGTTCAGCTCGGCGACGAACGCGTCGTCGCCCTTGGCCTTCTCGTACGCGACGGCGACCTCGTCGACGGCGGCGCGCAGCGCCTCGGGGATGAACTTGCCGCCGTACGCGCCGAAGTAGCCCTCGGCGGTCGGCACCTGGCCCGCTGGGTCAGGGATGAAGAAATCGTTGGGCATGGCTGATCCTCGGTCGGAACGGATGGTGGACGGCGTGGGGACACGCCGCCTGCCATCGCCTGCCGTTGATCTGGCCGGGCTCGGCCCCGATGTGGTACCGCACGCGCCGGCCGTGGACGCGCCGCGCGGGGGCGCGGCAGCCGCGCGGGCGGCACCCCGGAGCGAGGACGCCTCCCGCCGCGGGGACAGCGGTGGGCCGGGCCCGGCGGGCGGGGGGCGCGAGGGGGTGCGGATGCGCCGCGCGCGGACCGGTACGGACTGCGGAGCCCCCGCGCGCGGCCGGGGCACCGACTGCCGCAGCGGCGAGGCCGCCCGGCCGGGCGGAAGGTGCCGCCAGCCCGGCGGCAGAGACCGCGGGCGCGAAGCCGTGGAGCGGGGCGGAAGGCGCCACCGAAGCCCGCTGCACTGCGCGCGGCCCCGCTGCAGCTGCGGAGAACCCACCCGCACCGGCCTGCGCCGGGGCCGGGCACCCGCGTGCCGCCGCGGCGGTGGAGCCTCCCGGCCGGGCGGGCGGCGCCCCGCAGGCGTGCGGAAGGCGCTCCGCGGCACCGCGCGGGGTGTGGGGCGGGCGCGGCCGGGCCACATCCACGGTCACCGGGGTCAGCCCCTCCCGTGGCGCAGCGCGGGGTGGGCGCCGGCGGCGACGAGGTCGGCGACGGCGGCGCGCGGCTCCTTGCCGGTGACCAGGGACTCGCCGACGAGCACGGCGTCGGCGCCGTCGTTCGCGTACGCGATGAGGTCGTGCGGGCCGCGCACGCCGGACTCGGCGATCTTGACGATGCGGTCGGGGATCTCCGGTGCGACCCGGCCGAAGTTGCCGCGGTCGACCTCCAGCGTCTTGAGGTTGCGCGCGTTCACGCCGATGATCTTCGCCCCGGCGGCCACCGCGCGCTCGGTCTCGTCCTCGTCGTGCACCTCGACCAGCGGCGTGAGCCCGATGGACTCGGCCCGCTCCACCAGCGAGACCAGCGCCTCCTGGTCCAGCGCGGCGACGATGAGCAGCACCATGTCGGCGCCGTACGCCCGCGCCTCCCACAGCTGGTACGCCGAGACGACGAAGTCCTTGCGCAGCACCGGCAGGTCGACCTTGGCCCGCACGGCCTCCAGGTCGGCCAGCGAGCCGCCGAAGCGGCGCTGCTCGGTCAGCACGCTGATGACGGCGGCCCCGCCGGCCTCGTAGTCCGCGGCGAGCGCGGCCGGGTCGGCGATGGCCGCGAGCGCGCCCTTGGAGGGGCTGGAGCGCTTGACCTCGCAGACGACGGTGACGCTGTCGCCGCGCAGCGCAGCCACCCCGTCGCGCGTCTCGGGGGCCCTCGCCGCGCGCTCCTTCAGCTCGTCGAGCCCGACGCGGGCCTGCCGCTCGGCGAGGTCCTCGCGCACGCCGTCAATGATCTCGTCGAGCACACTCACGCGAGCGGACCCCTTTCTGCTGGCGCCGGTCCGGCTCCGGCGCCGGGCGCCGGCCGCCGGCGGGCGGCTGTTCGGGCATCTGCGATGCTATCCGGCACCGGGCGGAAGCCCCGAATCCGGACCTTCTCCATCCCATCAGTCGGACGCCGTCCCCGCTACGGGGCGAGGGCCGCGCCGAACGGCAGGTTCCGCACCAGCGTAAACGCCGCGACCAGGGCGAACAGCGCCACCCCCGGCCGGGGCACGCGGACCGGGGACCGGGCCGCCGGGCGGCGCGGCGGCCGCGTCGCGGGGCGGGGCGGGGGCCGGAGCGCGCCGCCGCCGGCGGGCCGGAGCCCCGCCCGGGACGTCGGTCGCGGCGGACCGGGCCGGAGCGCCGCGCGCATCCAGCCCAGCATCGCCACGGCGAGCACGGCCGCGGCGGCGACCGCGAGGGCGTTGGCGCCCAGCGCGGCGGTCACGTCGCCGTGCGCGAGCGCGTGGGCGGCGCGCAGGCCGCCGCAGCCGGGGCAGGCGAGGCCCGTGTACGCCGGCACGGGGCACGGCGGGTAGCGGCCGGGCTCGTTCGGGTCGACGGCGCCGACCGCGGCGAAGCCGGCGGCGGCGCAGGCCAGCGCGGCGAGCGGGGCCGCGAGGCGCCGGAGCGGGACGGCCGCGGCGGTACGGGCGGACACACCCGAATTGTCGGGGTCCCGGCGCGGCGGCGCATCCGCTGGAGAGGCGCGCGGGTGGGACGCGGCCGGCCGGCCGAGGCTCCGCCGCGCCGAGGGGCGCGGGGCGCAGGCGCCGCCCTGCGCCGAAGGCGGCGGCGCCTGCCGCGTCAGTCGCCGGTGACGCGCAGCGGCGGCGCCGGCTTCTTGCCCATGCCCATGCTGCGCATGACGGCGCCGACCACACCGCCGACGGGGATGATGATCAGGCTCAGCCAGAAGGCCACGGGCTGGTCCATCACCATCAGGGCGCCCGACACGCAGAACCCGATGAACATGATCACCACCGCGGTCCATGCGGCGGGGGTGTGTCCGTGGTCGTGGCCTTCCGCCATCACTGCGCTCCTCGAAACATGCGGTCCTGTCAGCAGACGCCATCATTCTCCCCGATCGCCGCGGGCCCCCGGCGCCGGGGGCCGGTCAGCCCCCGCGGGTGGGGTCCTCGCCCCGGTCCAGGGCCTTCCACAGCTCCTCGGGCCGCTCCGGGTCCGCGGGGGCGGCGCGCCGCGGGCGCGCCGCGGCGGTGCCGCCGGAGCGCTCGTAGCGCCCGGACATCGCCGGCCAGCCGGGGCCGTAGCGCAGTGCGAGCACCCCGGCGACCAGCAGCAGCACGCCGCCCGCGAGGCTCACCCAGGGCCACGCCGAGTGGCTGACGGCGTGCACCGCGGCGTCGGCGAGGCCGGCGGCCTCGGCGGCCTGGTCGTCGAGCGCGGCGGTGTCGGAGGCGCCGGCCGCGGAGGCGGCGATCACGCCGGCGCCGCAGAGGGTGAGCAGGGCGGCGACGACGGTGCGGCCGGTGCGGCGCACGGCGAAGACGGCGACCAGCGCGGCGAGCCCGACGATCGCCAGCGCGGACGGCAGGCCGGTGACGTCCCGGCCGCCGACGGTGACGGGCAGCGTGGCGTCGGCCACGGGGGTGGCCGCCTCGCCCTCGGCCCAGGTGCGGCCGGCGGAGACGAGGACGACAGCGGCTCCGAGCGCGCCGGAGAGCAGGGCGGCGGCGAGGGGGGTGCGGGAACCGGACTGAGCTGTCACCCGGCAAGTGTCTCGCATCCGCTTCGCCCCGGATCGGCAGGGGGGCGCGGCGGGCGCCCGGCTGTACGCGCCCTGAGCCGGGCGCGCGGGCGCCAGCGCGCGCCGGCCGCCGCGGGTACGCGCCGCCCGCGGTTCCCCCGCCGCCGTCCCGCCGCCGTCCCGCCGCCGTCCCGCCGCTATCCCGCCGCTATCCCGCCGCCTCCCGGCCTCCGCGCGTCAGGTGCCCGGCCGCCGCCACCGCCCGCAGCACCGCGGCGGCCTTGTTGCGGCATTCCGTGTCCTCCGCCACGGGGTCGGAGTCCGCCACGATGCCCGCGCCCGCCTGCACGTACGCGGTGCCGTCGCGCAGCAGCGCCGTGCGGATCGCGATCGCGGTGTCCGCGTCGCCGGCGAAGTCCAGATACCCGACGCAGCCGCCGTACAGCCCGCGCCGCGTGGGCTCCAGTTCCTCGATGATCTGCAGCGCCCGGGGCTTGGGCGCCCCCGACAGCGTCCCGGCGGGGAAGCAGGCCGTGAGCACGTCGAACGCGGTGCGGCCGGGGCCGAGCCGGCCGGTGACGGTGGAGACGATGTGCATCACGTGGCTGTAGCGCTCGACGGACATGAAGTCGACGACCTCGACGCTGCCGGGCTCGCAGACCCGGCCGAGGTCGTTGCGCCCGAGGTCGACGAGCATCAGGTGCTCGGCGCGCTCCTTCTCGTCGGCGAGCAGCTCCTCGGCCAGCGCCGCGTCCTCCTGCGGCGTGGCCCCGCGCGGGCGCGTGCCCGCGATGGGGTGCAGCAGCGCCCGGCCGTCCTCGACCTTGACCAGCGCCTCGGGGCTGGAGCCGACGATGTCGAACGCGCCTCCTCCGCCCGCGGTGCCGGGGCCGCCGGTGTCGGGCAGCCGGATCAGGTACATGTACGGGCTGGGGTTGGTGGCCCGCAGCACCCGGTAGACGTCGAGGGCGCTCGCGGCGCACGGCGTCTCGAACCGCTGCGAGGGCACGACCTGGAACGCCTCCCCCGCCCTGATCCGCTCCTTGATGTCCTCGACGGCCGCCCGGAACTCCGCGCCGCCCCACAGCTCCCCGTACTCCGGCAGCGCGGCCGGCGGCAGCGGCGCCGCGCTCGCGGCGGCGGGGCGGGCGAGGTCGGCGGTCATCGCGTCGAGGCGGGCGACGGCGTCCGCGTACGCCTCGTCGACACCCGTGTCGAGGTCGTTGTGGTTGATGGCGTTGGCGATGAGCAGCACGCTGCCGTCCCAGTGGTCGAGGACGGCGAGGTCGGAGGTGAGCAGCATGGTCATCTCGGGCAGCCGCAGGTCGTCACGAGCGCTGTCGCCGACGCGCTCCAGCCGCCGCACGGCGTCGTAGCCGAGGTAGCCGACCATGCCGCCGGTGAAGGGCGGCAGCGCGTCCCGGCCGTGGGCGGGCTCGTGCAGGTCGCGCGGGGTGTGCAGGGCCTCGACGGTGGCGCGCAGCGCGGCCAGCGGATCGCCCTCGGTGGGCAGGCCGACGGGCGGGGTGCCGAGCCAGTGGGCCCGGCCGTCGCGCTCGGTGAGGGCGGCGGCGCTGCGCACGCCGACGAACGAGTACCGCGACCAGGTGCGGCCGTTCTCCGCGGACTCCAGCAGGAACGTGCCGGGGCGCTCGCCGGCGAGCCTGCGGTACAGCCCGACGGGGGTGTCGCCGTCGGCGAGCAGCCGGCGCACGACGGGGATGACGCGGCGGTCCTTGGCCAGCGTGCGGAACGTCTCCAGGTCGGGGGCGGTCACTCGGCGCCGCCCACGGTCAGCTCGCGGCCCTCGAAGCAGGTGCGGCTGCCGGTGTGGCAGGCCGGGCCGGTCTGGTCGACGCGGACGAGCACGGTGTCGGCGTCGCAGTCGAGCGCGACGGACTTCACGTGCTGCACGTGCCCCGAGGTCTCGCCCTTCACCCAGTACTCCGCGCGGCTGCGGCTGTAGTACGTGCCGCGGCCGGTGGTCAGCGTGCGGTGCAGCGCCTCGTCGTCCATCCACGCCAGCATCAGCACTTCGCCGCTGTCGTACTGCTGCACGACCGCGGGCAGCAGGCCGTCGGCGTTGCGCTTCAGGCGCGCCGCGACGGCGGGATCGAGGTCGGAGGGGCGCGGAGGCCGGTTGCCGGTCATGGGGGCCATTGTGCCAACACGGCCCGGCACACCACCGTGCCAGACGGCACGACGCGCGCGGGCGGGGATGCCCCTTCCCGTACATCGGAACGCGTCGATAGGGCATGCTTCGCCCATGACCAACGCTCCACCCGATCCGCCCGCAAGACCCCGCGGCCCGCAGACCGCCGTCACCGTCGCGGCGGCCGCGGTACTGCTCGTCGCCGTGGCCGTCGCCGCCTTCTTCGCGCTGCGCGGGAGCGACGGCGGCGGGGCGCAGGCGGGCGGGCCGCTGCCGCAGGGCAGCGCGGAGCGGCCTGCGGCGGGCGGCACGGCGGGCGCGGGCGACGCGGCGGGCACCGCGGCGACCAGGAGCGCCGGCGCGGGGTCGGCGGCCGGCGCCGCGGACCCGCCCGGGGACCTGGAGCCGGGCGAGTCGCACATCCCGTACGTGGTGCTGCGCACCGGCGAGTGCTTCGACCACCCCTCGCTGGACACCGGCGTCGAGTCGGTCGAGACGCGCCCGTGCGACGGCCCGCACGACGGCGAGATCATCGGCAACCGCACGCTCAGCGGCGACTTCGCCGACGGCGACGCGCTCGACGAGCAGGCGCTGGGCCTGTGCCAGCGGGCGGCGGAGAAGAAGCTGGAGACGATGCCGGCCGACGGGCGGCACTACTTCTACTACGCGCTCTATCCGACGCTGACGACGTACGAGTACCAGAGCCAGGACGAGATCTCCTGCGCGCTGACGCTCAGCACCGAGCCGGACGGCCCGAAGCTCACCGCGCCGCTGCCGTGAACTCCCGTTGACGCACGCCCCTCCCGCGGGTGGCGCGCGGGCCGCAACTCGGCTGCGGCATTGCGTGCCCCGGCGCCGCCCGCCGCCGTAGGGTGGCCGTATGACGACCCATGCGAAGCGGGAACGGCTCCTCCTCGCCGATCTGCTGGAGAGCGCGGGGCCCGAGGCGCCGACGCTGTGCGCGGGCTGGACGACGTACGACCTGGCCGCGCACGTGGTGGTACGCGAACGCCGGCAGGACGCGGCGGGCGGCATTCTGTTCAAGCCGCTGCAGAACCGGCTGGAGCGCGTGCAGGCGGAGTTCCGGCAGAAGCCGTACGAGGAGCTGGTGCAGCTCATCCGCAGCGGGCCGCCGCGGTTCTCGCCGTTCGCGCTGAAGCAGGTCGATGAGGCGGCGAACGTCGTGGAGTTCTACGTGCACGCCGAGGACGTCCGCCGCGCGCAGCCCGGCTACGCGCCGCGGGAGCTGGACGCGGTCTTCTCCGACACGCTGTGGCAGCGGCTGGAGCGCAGCGCCCGGATGGTGGGCCGCAAGTCGCCCGTCGGGCTGGTGCTGCGCCGGCCGGACGGGCAGACGGCGGTGGCCCACCGGGGCGCGCCGGTGGTCACGGTGACCGGGGAGCCGGCGGAGCTGCTGCTGTTCGCCACCGGGCGGCAGGAGGCGGCGCAGGTGGAGCTGGAGGGCGACAAGGACGCCGTGGCGCAGGCGTACGAGGCGCCGCTCGGCATCTGACGCCGCACCGCGGCGGGTGGTGCCGGACGGCGTCCGGCGGCCCGTCGCGGCCGGCCGCCGCCGGGCGGCCGCCGTAACGCGGGTGCACGCGGAGCGGACGCATATCGCCGGCGTATGGAAAACCGCATACGCACCGGCAACGCCGCGCCGCCTTCACTGGCGGCATGACTCGCACCCGACGATCGGCGCGACCGCGCCACCACCGGATTCGCACCTTCGCGGGCGCCGGCGTGATCGCCGTCATCGCGGCGGTCGTCGTGCCCCTCGGCTACCGGTCGATGGAGACGCCGTCCGGCACCGCCGCCCCGGCTGACTCTGCCGCCCCGGTCACCCCGGACACCCCGGACGCGTCGGCCCCGGCACCCCGGACGTCCTCCCCGCGCCGGGAGCACGGCGGCCCGGTCGGCGAAGCCGACGGTGTCGTCCCCGACGGCACGACGGTCTTCGACGACGCGACTCCGGCCGTGGCGGAACTCGACGCCGAACTGCTCGAAGCGCTGCGCGAGGCGGCTGCGGACGCCGCCGCCCACGGAGTGGAGTTCCAGGTCAACAGCGGCTGGCGCGCTGCCGCGTACCAGGAGCAGCTGCTGCGCGAGGCGGTCGGGGAACACGGCTCGGTGGCGGAGGCCGCCCGGTGGGTGGCCACTCCCGAGACGTCTCCGCACGTGTCGGGCGACGCCGTGGACATCGGGGGATCCGACGCGCAGACATGGCTCTTCGAGCACGGCGCCGCCTACGGGCTGTGCCCGGTCTACCGGAACGAGCCCTGGCACTACGAGCTGCGCACCGAGGCGGTCGACGGCCGCTGCCCGCCCATGTACGCCGACCCCACCCACGACCCGAGGATGCAGAGTTGAGCGAGCACGTGGCGAC
This sequence comes from Streptomyces sp. CNH099, assembly GCA_000514715.1. Taxonomy (GTDB): domain Bacteria; phylum Actinomycetota; class Actinomycetes; order Streptomycetales; family Streptomycetaceae; genus Streptomyces; species Streptomyces synnematoformans. The sequence goes on from AZWL01000008.1 coordinate 263,458, forward strand.
GGGGTCGCCGGCGCAGGACGACACCGTCGAGATCGAACCGGTCGGCGGCGACCGCCGCCCGGCGGGCCTCCGCACCCGCCTCGCGGCCGGCCCGCGCGGTGCGGCCCGCGCCCTCCGCGGCCCCGCGCCCTGGCGGCGCGGCCTCGTGCTCGCGGCGCTGGCGCTGCTGCTCGGCCTGCTCATGATGCTGCACGCGCGGATCCCGAACCGGGCCGGGAACGCCGGCAGCCTGGTGGAGACCTTCCTGCCGTGGTTCGGCGCCTTCGTCGTGCCGCTGCTCGCCGGGGCGCTGTGGCGCCGCTCGGCGACCGCGGTGGTCGCGCTGGTGCTGCCGGTCACGGTGTGGCTGAGCCTCTTCGGCGGGCTGCTGGCCGACAAGTCCCGGCCGGGCAGCGATCTCACGGTGGCCGGCCACAACGTCGGCGCCGCCAACCCCGACCCGGCCGGCACCGCCCGCGAGCTGGCCGCCTCCGGCGCGGACGTGCTGGCGCTGCAGGAGGTGCCCCCGGCGGCCCGGCCGGTGTACGAGGCGGAGTTGGCGAAGACGTACCCGTACCGCACCGTGCGGGGCACGGTCGGGCTGTGGAGCAGGCTGCCGCTGTCGGACACGCGCACGGTCGACATCGCGATGTACCCGTCCCGTGCGCTGCGCACCACGGTGGCCACCGGCCGCGGGCCGCTCGCGGTGTACGTGGCCCATCTGGGGTCCGTACGCGTCAACCCCCGGGCGGGGCTGTCGACCGGGCAGCGCGACGCGGGCGCGCGGGCGCTCGCCGGGGCCGTCGCCGCCGAGCCTGCCGAGCGGGTCGTGGTGCTCGGCGACCTGAACGGCACCATGGACGACCGTGCGTTCGACGGTCTCGCCGGGCAGCTGCGCTCGGTCCAGGAGGCGGCCGGGAACGGCTTCGGCTTCACCTGGCCGGCCGGCTTCCCGGTGGCGCGGATCGACCAGATCCTCGTACGCGGCGTGGAGCCGAGGAGCGCCCGGGTGCTGCCGGCGACGGACAGCGACCACCTTCCGGTGGCCGCCGGCATCAGCTGGTGAACCGGGCGCGCGGGACCCCGTCCGCGGGGCGGGCGGGAGCCGCGTGCCGTGGCAGGAAGGCGGCACCGCCCGCGCACACGTATTGACGCGGCCCCGCGCCGTTGCCAGACTCCGCGGCCGAGTTCTCCTCGGCGGCCTCCACTGGGGGAGCAGCCCCGTCGGCCGGCCACCGATGCCCACGCAGCACACCCGACGGCTGAGGAGTGTTCTCATCATGCGGTTCACGCGGTCAACCACCACGCGCAGACGGGCCGTCACCGGCCTGCTCGGCACCGCGGCGGCGCTCGGCGCCGGCGCGTCCGCCACCGGCCCCGCCGTCGCCCGCTCCGGCGGCGGGGCCGGTTCCGGTTCGCCCGCCCGCCTGCTGGCCAGGGCGCTGGCCCGCCGGATGTCCCTGACGGAGAAGGTCGGCCAGCTCTTCGTGGTCGAGGTCGCCGGCCAGGACGCGGACGACGTCACCGACGCCGCCGCGGCCGTCAACGAGCGGCGCTACGGCGTCCGCACCCCGGCCGAGGTCGTACGCAAGTACCGCCCCGGCGCCGTCATCTACTTCAGCGGCCGCGGCGACGACAACCTCCGCGACCCCGGTCAGATCGCCCGGCTCTCCAACGGCCTGCAGCGCGCCTCGCTGGCACAGGCCCGCGGCGTTCCGCTGATCATCTCCACCGACCAGGAGAGCGGCCTCGTGCGCCGGCTGCCCGTCCCGCCGGCCACCGAGCTGCCCGGCAGCATGGCGCTGGGCGCCACGTACGCCACCGCCGACGCCCACCGCGCCGCCGAGATCACCGGGCGCGAGCTGGCCGCGCTGGGCATCAACCAGAACTACGCGCCCGTCGCCGACGTCAACGTCAACCCCGACAACCCCGTCATCGGCCTGCGCTCCTACGGCGCCGACCCGCGGCAGGTCGCCCGCATGGTCGCGGCGGCCGTACGCGGGCAGCGCCGCGGCGGCGTCGCCTCCGCCGCCAAGCACTTCCCCGGCCACGGCGACACGGGCGAGGACAGCCACTTCCGGCTGCCGCGCATCGAGCACACGCTGGCGCAGCTCCACGAGCTGGACCTGCCGCCGTTCCGGGCCGCGATCGCCGCGGGCCTGGAGACCGTGATGACCGCGCACATCCTCGTCCCGGCCCTCGACGAGGGCGTGCCCGCCACCATGTCGCACCGCATCCTGACCGGGCTGCTCCGCGAGGAGCTGGGCTTCGAAGGACTGATCGTCACGGACGCGCTGGACATGCGCGGCGCCACGTCCCAGTACCCGCCGGACCGGGCGCCGGTGGCGGCGTTCGCGGCGGGCGCGGACATGCTGGTGCTGCCGCCCGAGACGGACGTCGCGTACGCGGCGGTGCTCGCGGCCGTGCGCGGCGGGGAGATCAGCGGGCGGCGGCTGGAGGAGTCGGTGGTGCGCATCCTGGCCCGCAAGATCGAGGAGGGGCTGTTCTTCGGCCCGTTCGTCAGCGAGCGCCGGGCGGAGCAGGTCGTCGGGAACGCCGGGCACCTCGCGGACGCGCGGGCGGTCACCGGGCGGGCGGTGACGCTGGTCAGGAACGACGCGGGGCTGCTGCCGCTGGCCGCGGGGGCGCGGCGGGTGCTGGTCGCCGGGTGGCAGACGTCGTCGTCGCCGGCGCTGGACCGGCTGGCGCAGGCCGTCGGCGCGCGGAGCGGGCAGACCGCGACGGTGCTGGCGACCGGCGGCACGCCGTCGACGGCGGTGATCGACGCGGCGGTGGCCGCGGCGCGGGCGCACGACCTGGTGCTGGTCGGCACCAACGCGGCGGCCGGCGGGGAGCCGGCGGCGGAGCGGGGCGCCGCACAGGGGGCGCTGGTGCGGGCGCTGCTGGCGGCGGGGGTGCCGGTCGTGGTGGTGGCGGTACGGAATCCGTACGACCTGCGGCGGTTCCCGGAGGCGCCGGCGTACCTGTGCACGTACGGCACGGGCGCGGGCGTGCTGACCCGCGCGGTCGACGCGCTCTACGGCGACCTGCGCCCGACGGGTCGGCTGCCCGTGGCGATCCCGGAGCCGGGGGCGACGGGCTCGGACCTGTACCCGACGGGGCACGGCCTCACGTACTGAGCCGGCGCGCCGGGCGGGGCGTCCCGACTACGCCGGGGCGCTCCCCGCGCGGCCGCCCGCCGCGCCGATCAGCAGCCGGCGCAGCTCCCGGGCCGCCCGGGGCGGCGACACGTCGCCCCGGTGCGCCACGGAGATCGTCCGGTGCAGCCCCGGCGCCGCGAAGGCCGTCGTCACGAGCCCCGAGCGCGCCGCGACCATGCTCGGCACCACCGCCACCCCCAGCCCCGCCCGCACGAAGCCCAGCACCGCGTCCATCTCCCCGCCCACCACGCCGAACTCCGGCTCGAAGCCCGCCTCCCGGCACGCGGCGACCGTCAGCTCCCGCAGGTCGTACCCGTGCCGGAACATCGCCAGCGGCCGCCCCCGCAGGTCCGCGACGCGGATCCCGGCGCCGGTGCCGCCGCCCCCCGCGACCGGCGGCGCGTCCGGCGACGAGACCACGACCAGCTCCTCCCGCAGCAGCTCCGTCGTCGTCAGCGCCGGCGCCTGCCCCGCCAGGGGGGTGATCACCAGCGCGAGGTCCAGCTCGCCGGCCGCGAGGGTCCGCACCAGGTCCTGGGAGCCGTCCTCGTGCACGTGCAGCTCGATGCCCGGGTAGCGGGCGTGGAACGTGCGCAGCGCGTCCGGCACCAGGCTCGCGCAGAGGCTCGGCGTGGCGCCCAGCCGCACCCGGCCCCGCCGCAGCTGCGCGACCTCCTGGACCTCGCGGCGCGCGGTCTCGGCGTCGGCGAGGATGCGCCGCGCCAGCGGCAGCAGCGCCTCGCCGGCGTCGGTGAGGGTGATGTGCCCGCGGGCCCGGTGGAACAGCTCGGCGCCCAGCTCCCGCTCCAGCGCCCGTACGGACTGCGACAGCGAGGGCTGTGCCACGTGCTCGCGCTCGGCGGCCCGGGTGAAGTGGCGGGTCTCGGCGACGGCGGCGACATAGCGAAGCTGCTGCAGGTGCATGGGCCCAGCGTAGCACGACGATAGCCAACGCCTATCGAAAGCAGCGAATTCATGTCTTGGACGGATGCCCCCCGGCCTCCCTACGGTCGCAGTCATGGCCCTGACCACGAAGTCGGCGTCGAGAACCACCGCCGGAAAGCCCGCCGCCGGAAAGCCCGCCGCGGAGCCGGCACGCCCGCGGCGGTACCCGCCGTCGCTCCCCGCCCTCCTCTGGCACTCCACCGTCGGCAAGAAAACCGTGCTGGCCGTCAGCGGGCTGATCATGCTCGCCTACCTCGTGGCCCACCTGGTCGGCAACCTCAAGATCTTCTTCGGCGCGGAGGAGTTCAACGACTACGGCCACTGGCTGCGCACCCTGGGCGGCCCGGTCCTCCACTACGAGTGGGCGCTGTGGCTGATCCGCGTCGTGCTGGTGGCCGCCGTCGTACTGCACGGCGTGACCGCGTACCAGCTCAGCCGCCGCGACATCGCCGCCCGCCCGGTCGCGTACGTGCACAAGCGCCGCCGCACCAGCTACGCCACCCGCACCATGCGCTGGGGCGGCGTGATCCTGGGCCTCTTCGTCGTCTGGCACATCCTCGACCTGACGACGCTCACCGTGAACGAGAACGCCCAGAGCGGCCACCCGTACGAGAACACCGTCGCCACCTTCTCCACCTGGTACGGCAACGTCATCTACATCACCGCCATGCTCGCCCTGGGCCTGCACCTGCGGCACGGCTTCTGGAGCGCCGTGCAGACCCTCGGCGCCGCGGGCCCGGCCCGCGCACGGGCCCTCAAGGCCGTCACCGACACCTCCGCGCTGCTGCTGACCTGCGGCTTCATCTCCATCCCCGTGGCCGTCATGACGGGAGTCGTGAACTGAAGATGTCACCGAAGACGTCACCCGCATACGCGCACTACACCGAGGGCGAGCCCGTCGCCGACGCCGCCGCCCCGCCCGGCGACATCGCGGAGCGCTGGGACCGCCGCCGCTTCACCGCCCGGCTGGTCAACCCCGCCAACCGCCGCCGCTACACCGTCATCGTCGTCGGCACCGGCCTCGCCGGCGGCGCGGCCGGCGCCACGCTCGCCGAGCAGGGCTACCGCGTCGTCCAGTTCTGCTACCAGGACTCCCCGCGCCGCGCCCACTCCATCGCCGCCCAGGGCGGCATCAACGCCGCCAAGAACTACCGCAACGACGGCGACTCCGTACACCGGCTGTTCTACGACACCGTCAAGGGCGGCGACTTCCGCGCCCGCGAGTCCAACGTGCGCCGCCTCGCGCAGGTCTCGGTCGAGATCATCGACCAGTGCGTCGCGCAGGGCGTGCCCTTCGCCCGCGAGTACGGCGGCCTGCTCGACACCCGCTCCTTCGGCGGCGTCCAGGTCTCCCGCACCTTCTACGCCCGCGGCCAGACCGGCCAGCAGCTCCTCCTCGGCGCGTACCAGGCGCTGTCCCGGCAGATCGACGCCGGCAACGTCGAGATGCACGCCCGCACCGAGATGCTCGACCTGGTCGTGATCGACGGCCGGGCCCGCGGCATCGTCGCCCGCGACCTGGTCACCGGCCGGATCGAGACCCACCTCGCCGACGCGGTCGTCCTGGCCACCGGCGGCTACGGCAACGTCTTCCACCTCTCCACCAACGCCAAGAACTCCAACGCCACCGCCGTCTGGCGGGCCCACCGCCGCGGCGCCTACTTCGCCAACCCCTGCTTCACCCAGATCCACCCCACCTGCATCCCGCGCTCCGGCGACCACCAGTCGAAGCTGACGCTGATGAGCGAGTCGCTGCGCAACGACGGCCGCATCTGGGTGCCCAGGGCGCACGGCGACGCCCGCCCCCCGAACGCCATCCCCGAGGACGAACGCGACTACTACCTGGAGCGCCTCTACCCCTCCTTCGGCAACCTCGTGCCCCGCGACATCGCCTCGCGCGCCGCGAAGAACGTCTGCGACGAGGGCCGCGGCGTCGGCCCCGGCGGGCAGGGCGTGTACCTCGACTTCGCCGACGCCGTCCGGCGGATGGGGCGCGCCGCGGTCGAGGAGCGGTACGGCAACCTCTTCGAGATGTACGAGCGGATCACCGCGGAGGACCCGTACGAGGTGCCCATGCGCATCTACCCGGCGATCCACTACACGATGGGCGGACTGTGGGTCGACTACGACCTGCAGACCACCGTCCCCGGCCTCTTCGCCGTCGGCGAGGCGAACTTCTCCGACCACGGCGCCAACCGCCTCGGCGCCTCCGCCCTCATGCAGGGCCTGGCCGACGGCTACTTCATCCTCCCCGCCACCCTCGGCGACTTCCTCGCCCGCCACCGCCCCGGGCAGGTCTCCCCCGACCACCCGGCGGTCGCCGAGGCCGTCGCGGACACCGAGGACCGGCTGAACCTGCTCCTCGCCGTCGACGGCGACCGCACCCCCGACTCCTTCCACCGCGAGCTGGGCCAGCTGCTGTGGGACGAGTGCGGCATGGCCCGTACGGAGCCGGGGCTGCGCAAGGCGCTGGAGCGGATCCCGGCGCTGCGCGACGAGTTCTGGCGCCGGATCAGGGTGCCGGGCAGCGGCGCGGAGCTGAACCAGTCGCTGGAGAAGGCCAACCGCATCGCGGACTACCTGGAGCTGGCCGAGCTGATGTGCCTCGACGCGCTGCACCGCGCGGAGTCGTGCGGCGGCCACTTCCGCGCGGAGAGCCAGACGCCGGACGGCGAGGCGGCGCGCGACGACGAGCACTTCTCGTACGCGGCGGCCTGGGAGTTCACCGCCACCGGCACCGCCCCGGTCCTCCACCGCGAGGACCTGGAGTTCGAGTACGTCATTCCCACGCAACGGAGCTATCAGTGAAGGTGACCCTGCGGGTCTGGCGGCAGCCGGGCCCCGACGCGACCGGCGGGATGGTCCCGTACGAGGTCGACGGCGTCACGCCGGAGATGTCGTTCCTGGAGGTGCTGGACACCCTCAACGAGCGGCTGATCCTCGCCGGCGACGAGCCCGTGGCCTTCGACCACGACTGCCGCGAGGGCATCTGCGGCGCGTGCGGGGTGGTCATCAACGGCCGGGCGCACGGCCCGGAGCGCACGACGGCGTGCCAGCTGCACATGCGGGCGTTCGCGGACGGCGACGTCATCGACGTGGAGCCGTGGCGCGCGTCGGCGTTCCCGGTGGTGAAGGACCTGGTCGTGGACCGCTCGGCGTTCGACCGCGTCATCGGCGCCGGCGGCTACATCACCGCCCCCACCGGCAGCGCCCCCGACGCCCACGCCACCCCGGTCCCCAAGCCGGCGGCCGAGACCGCCTTCGAGCACGCGGAGTGCATCGGCTGCGGCGCCTGCGTGGCGGCCTGCCCCAACGGCTCGGCGATGCTCTTCACCGCCGCGAAGGTCGTCCACCTGAACACCCTGCCGCAGGGCGCGCCGGAGCGGGAGTCCCGGGTGCTGGACATGGTCGGCCAGATGGACGCGGAGGGCTTCGGCGGCTGCACGAACACCGGCGAGTGCGCGGTGGCCTGCCCGAAGGGCATCCCGCTGACGGCGATCTCGTCCCTGAACCGCGAGTTCCTGCGCGCGGCGAGGAAGTCGGCGTAGCCGGACACCGATGTGACTTATGGTGACGACGGAGTCACCGTCTGCGTTACGCTCAGGGGGCACGTCGGCGTCGCCTGGGGGTTGCACGCATGGTTGCGAGAGAGCGCGAGTTGAAGCCGGACCGTTCCGCCCGCGATCTGTACGGGGCGGACATGCGTCGCTACCGGAAGAACGCCGGGATGACGCTGGAGGCGCTGTCCGGGGTGGTGAGGTACAGCAGGACCCACCTGGCGAGGATCGAGACGGCTGAGGCGGTCCCGCCGCCGGATCTCAGCGGCAGACTGGACGCCTGCTTCGGCACGGACGGGCACTTCGGGCGCCTGTACCGCCTCGCTGTTCGGGAGAGTCATCCGGACCAGTACCGGCGCCGGATGGAGCTGGAAGCGCAGGCCGTCGGCATCATCGAGTACGCCCCGTTAGTGATCCCCGGCCTCCTGCAGACCGAGCGCTATGCGCGGGCGATCTTCACCGTGTGCAACCCGGCGGCGCCCGCCGAGACGATTGACAACCTGGTGACCGCCCGCCTCAGTCGGCAGGCCGTCCTCACTGGGGGGAGGCCCGCCCGGCTGTCGGTGGTCCTCGAAGAGTCCGCCCTCACGCGGGTCATCGGCGGCCCGGAGGTGATGCGTGAGCAACTCCGGTCGCTGCTCCCGTGGGTCGAGGGCCCGACGAGTCTCCTCCAGGTTCTCCCGCGCTCGCACGGGGCACACGCTCTGATCGGCGGTACGTTGGCGTTGTGGACTCTCGACAACGGCACCTCGGTGGCCTACGAAGAGAGCATCACGACCGGCCGCTTGATCGAAGATCCCGAAACGGTTCGCGGACACACCCAGGCGTGCGATGTACTGCGTGCCTACGCGCGATCGCCTGCCGAGACCGCGGAGTTCGTTCGGTCCGTAATGGAGGAACTTCCCGATGAGCATCTCCCCTGACCTGTCCCGCGCCCAGTGGGTCAAGTCCAGCTACAGCAACGGCAACGGCGGCGGCTGCATCGAGTGGGCGCCCGGCTTCGCCGCAACGGGCGCCGTGCCCGTCCGGGACTCCAAGGACCCGGACGGTCCCGCCCTCACTTTCACGGCCGAGGCGTGGCGGGCGTTCGTCGCCGACGTGAAGACCGGCGCCTTCCCCACCGCCTAGCCCCGATCCCCCCGCCGGCGCCGTCCGTGTGGACGTCGCGGGCCACGTGGCCTTTACTGCTCGGCATGGACACGTTGAACGCTGCCGTACTCGGCCCCGGCGGGGTGGGCGGGCTGCTCGCCGGGCTGCTGGCGCGGGCCGGGCACCGGGTGACCTGCCTGGCCGGCGCCGAGACCGCGGGCGCCCTGCGGTCCGGCGGGATCACCGTCAACAGCAGGCAGTTCGGGGACTTCGCCACGAACGTGACCGGCGACACCGAGCTGCGCGCGCCGGTGGACCTGTGCGTCGTCGCCGTCAAGGCCACCGCCTTCGCCGCCGCGCTGGACCGGGTGCCGCCCGCGGCGCTCGGCGACGGGCTCGTGGTGCCGCTGCTCAACGGGGTCGACCACATGGCCGCGCTGCGCGAGCGCTACCGGCCGGAGCAGGTAGCCGCCGGCACGATCACCGTGGAGTCCACCCGGGTCGCCCCCGGGCTCATCGAGCACGGCAGCCCGTTCACGAAGATCTCGCTCGCCTCCGCCACGGCGCCGCGGGAGCGGCTGGAGGCGGTCGCGCGGGCGCTGGCCGACGCCGGCGCGGAGACCCAGGTGCTCGCCGACGAGGGGAGCGTCCTGTGGACGAAGATGGCGTTCCTCGCCCCCATGGCGCTGCTCACCACCCGCCACGGCCTGCCCGTCGGCGGCGTGCGTACCGGTCACCGGGACGAGATGCTGGCGCTGCTGGCGGAGACCGCCGCGGTGGCGCGCGCGTCCGGGGCGCGGGTGGACGCGGGGGCGGTCGCGGCGATGTACGACACGTTCCCGGCCCGTACGAAGTCCTCGATGCTGCGCGACGCCGAAGCGGGCCGCCCCCTCGAACTCGACGCCATCGGCGGCGCCCTGCTGCGCGGCGCCCGCGCCCACGGCATCCCGGCACCGGTGGCGGAGCGGCTGGTCGCGGAGATCGGCGCCCGGGCGGGCGCGTAGCACGCGGCGGGCCGGAGGGCCGCCGCGCCGAAGTGCCGTGGGCCGCCCGCCCGTTCACCGGCCGGCCCGTCTCCGTCTACGACCAGTAAAGACGCCCGTCCTCGTGGGCGGACCCTTCACAACACTTCTTTGAGCTGTTAGCCTCGCAGCGCGGTATGGGAGCGCTCCCACACTCCCTTCAACGCACGGCCGCCGCCGGACGGGACGCCGGCGAGGCCGACTGACACGCACGCACCACCGCACGGGACGCGCGAAAGGAAGGTCCGCAATTGACAGGTACTCGTCAGTAACGCGCGTCCTCACGGCACACCCCCCGCATCCCCCCCCACATCCAACGCCCCCCACAGGCGTGGAAGGAGAGCCGATGAGAAAGTCACGCAAACGTGTCGCGGGAGTCAGCGCGGCGGCGCTGGCGGGCGCCGGCGCCCTGCTGGCCACCTCGCTGTCCGCACCCCCCGCGGCGGCCGACGTCGCGGCCCCGGGTGACAACCCGTACGAGGGCAGCCAGCTGTACGTGAACCCCGACTGGCAGGCCTCGGCCATCGAGGGCGGCGGCGCGGCCATCGCCGACACCCCCACCGCCGTGTGGCTCGACAGCATCGGTGCGATCACCAGCGGCTCCGACGGCAACAACAACATGGGCCTGCGCGAGCACATGGACGAGGCGCTGGCGCAGGGCGCCGACGCCATCCAGATCGTCACGTACAACCTGCCCGGCCGCGACTGCGCCGCGCTCGCCTCCCGGGGCGAGCTGGGCCCGGACCAGATCGACGAGTACAAGACCGACTTCATCGACCCGATCGACGCGATCCTTGAGGACCCGGCGTACGCCGACCTCAAGATCATCAACATCGTCGAGATCGACTCGCTGCCCAACCTCATCACCAACGTGGGCGGCCGGGAGACCGCGACGCCCGAGTGCGACGAGATGAAGGCGAACGGCAACTACGTCAAGGGCGTCGGCTACAACCTGGGCACGCTGGGCGACAACGGCAACGTCTACAACTACATCGACATCGGCCACCACGGCTGGATCGGCTGGGACGACAACTTCCAGGCGACCGCCGACCTGCTCTACGAGGCCGCCAACGCCGAGGGCGCCTCGCCCGAGGACGTCACCGGCTTCGCCGCCAACACCGCGAACTACGGCGCCACCGTGGAGCCGTACTTCTCGATCGACGACGTGGCCGGCGACGGGCCCATCCGCGAGGGGAACAGCTCGTGGGTGGACTGGAACCGCTACGTGGACGAGCAGTCCTTCGCACAGGCGTTCGTGACGGAGGCGGCCACCGCCGCCGGCTTCCCGTCCGGCATGGGCGCGATCATCGACACCTCGCGCAACGGCTGGGGCGGCCCCGACCGGCCCACCGGCCCCGGTGACATCTCCGGGCCGGGTGAGCAGTACGTCAACGACAGCCGCACCGACCTCCGGATCCACCTCGGCAACTGGTGCAACCAAGAGGGAGCCGGCCTCGGTGAGCGGCCGACCGCTTCCCCGGCGCCCAGCATCCACGCCTATGCCTGGATCAAGCCCCCGGGTGAGTCGGACGGCGCCAGCGAGGAGATTCCGGACGACGACAAGGGCTTCGACCGGATGTGCGACCCGACGTACGAGGGCAACGCGCGCAACCAGTACAACATGTCGGGCGCCCTCGACGGCGCGCCGACCTCCGGCCACTGGTTCCAGGCCCAGTTCGAGGAGCTGATGGCCAACGCCAACCCGCCGGTGAACTAGCACACGCGGGTTCCCCCCACCCTCCGCCGCCGGCCGCCGGATCCCGGCGGCGGAGCGGCCCGGTGGCGGCCCCCGGGACGGCCGCCACCGGGCATCCACCGGGCACGCACGGTTCGCCGCGGGCCGCCCGGGTTCCCGGACCACCGGCCCCCGCCCGCGGCCACCCCCCGCAGCCGCGCACCTCGCACCACCACCCCCCGACCCTCCCGCGGGCCGCGCCCGCGGGCTCCCCGAGGAGACCCCCCATGTCCAAGTCACTGTCCCGCAGGCGGTTCACCGCCGCGGCCGGCGGCGCCGCCCTCGCGACGGCGGTCGCGGCGCCCACCGCCGCCACGGCCGGCACCGCCCCCGAGCGGGCGGCGTCGGCGGCCCCGCAGGGCCCGTACGACGACCTCTTCCTCGCCCAGTACGAGAAGATCAAGGACCCCGCCAACGGGTACTTCAGCCCCGACGGCATCCCGTACCACAGCGTCGAGACGCTGCTCGTCGAGGCGCCCGACCACGGGCACCAGACCACCTCGGAGGCGTTCAGCTACTGGATCTGGCTGGAGGCCGCCTACGGCAGGGTCACCGGCGACTGGGGGCCGTTCAACAGCGCCTGGGAGACGACCGAGCAGTACATCATCCCCACCCGGGCCGACCAGCCCACCAACGACGGGTACAACCCCGGCTCGCCCGCGACGTACGCGCCCGAGCACCCCGACGTCAGCCAGTACCCCGCCCAGCTCGACCCGGACGTGCCCGTCGGCCAGGACCCGCTGGCCGCCGAGCTGGCGTCCGCGTACGGGACCATGGACATCTACGGGATGCACTGGCTGCTCGACGTCGACAACGTCTACGGCTACGGCAACACCCCCGGCACCGGCGGCCAGAACGGGCCCGGCCCCGGCCCGTCGTACATCAACACCTACCAGCGCGGCTCGGAGGAGTCCGTCTGGGAGACCGTCCCCCAGCCGACGACCGACCTCTTCGAGTTCGGCGGCCCCAACGGCTACCTCGACCTCTTCGTCGGCGACCAGCAGTACGCGCAGCAGTGGAAGTACACCAACGCGCCCGACGCGGACGCCCGTGCCGTCCAGGCCGCGTACTGGGCGCTGACCTGGGCCTCGGAGCAGGGCAACGAGGGCCAGATATCCGCGTCGGTCGAGCGCGCCGCGAAGATGGGCGACTACCTGCGGTACGCGATGTTCGACAAGTACTTCAAGCAGATCGGCGACTGCACCAGCCCCACGGGCTGCCCCGCCGGCTCCGGCCGCAGCTCCCAGCACTACCTGCTGTCCTGGTACTACGCCTGGGGCGGCGCCGCCAGCGGCGGAAACTGGGCCTGGCGCATCGGCGACGGCGCCTCCCACCAGGGCTACCAGAACGTCTTCGCCGCCTGGGCGCTGTCCACCGTGCCGCAGCTGACGCCCCGGTCGCCCACCGCGAAGGACGACTGGTCGACGAGCCTGTCCCGGCAGCTGGAGTTCCTGCGCTGGCTGCAGTCGGCGGAGGGCGCCATCGCGGGCGGCTGCACCAACAGCTGGGAGGGCCAGTACGGCAGCCCGCCGGCCGGCACGCCCACCTTCTACGGCATGTTCTACGACTGGCAGCCCGTCTACCACGACCCGCCCAGCAACAACTGGTTCGGCATGCAGTGCTGGGGCATGGAGCGGGTCGCGGAGCTGTACTACGCCTCCGGCAACACCACGGCGCAGGAACTGCTGGAGAAGTGGGTGGCCTGGGTCACACCCGAGATCACCGCGGAGGCCGACGGCACGTTCCGGATCCCGGCGACGCTGTCGTGGGAGGGCGCCCCGGACACCTGGGACCCGGGGAACCCCGGGGCCAACAACGGGCTGCACGTCTCGGTCACCGAGTACGGCACGGACGTGGGCGTCGCCTCGGCGCTGGCCAAGACGCTGACGTACTACGCCGCCAAGGCCGGCGACACCGCCACCGCCGACCTGGCCAAACGGCTGCTGGACGCGCTGGCCGCCAACGCGGACGGCCTCGGCATCGCCCTGCCGGAGACCCGCGCCGACTACAGCCGCTTCGCCGACGAGGTGTACATACCGGACGGCTGGTCCGGCACCATGCCCAACGGCGACACCATCGAGCCCGGCGTGACCTTCATCGGGCTGCGCTCGTGGTACCGCGACGACCCGGACTGGGAGAAGGTCCAGGCCCACCTCGACGGCGGGCCGGCGCCCGAGTTCACGTACCACCGCTTCTGGGCCCAGGCGGGCCTGGCGATCGCCTTCGCGGTCTACGCCGAGCTGTTCCCCTCCGCCTGATGCGGCCCCGGCCGGACCCGGCGCGGGAGGCCGGGTCCGGCCGGCTGCGACTCCCCGGTGCGGGTCCATGTCCCTGACCCCTGCGCGGACCCGCACCGGGGCCTCCACCTGCCGGAACACAGGGGTGAGCGAGGAGGGAATAGGGTTGCGCGGACACACGTTCTCCGGTGTGATTGAGCTTTCAACCACGGAGAGGTGAGTCCGGTGCAGTTCGGGATCTTCAGTGTGGGTGACGTCACCCAGGACCCCACCACGGGGCGGGTGCCGAGCGAGCACGAGCGGATCAAGTCGATGACCGCGATCGCGCTCAAGGCCGAGGAGGTCGGCCTCGACGTCTTCGCCACCGGCGAGCACCACAACCCCCCCTTCGTCCCCTCCTCCCCCACCACCATGCTCGGCTGGATCGCCGCCCGCACCACACGGCTGATCCTCTCCACCTCCACCACACTGATCACCACCAACGACCCGGTGAAGATCGCCGAAGACTTCGCCATGCTCCAACACCTGGCCGACGGCCGCGTAGACGTCATGACAGGCCGCGGCAACACCGGACCCGTCTACCCCTGGTTCGGCCAGGACATCCGCCAGGGCATCCCCCTGGCCATCGAAAACTACGCCCTCCTCCACCGCCTCTGGCGCGAAGACGTCATCGACTGGGAAGGCCGCTTCCGCACCCCCCTGCAAGGCTTCACCTCCACCCCCCGCCCCCTGAACGACGTACCCCCCTTCGTCTGGCACGGCTCCATCCGCTCCCCCGAAATCGCCGAACAAGCCGCCTACTACGGCGACGGCTTCTTCGCCAACAACATCTTCTGGCCCAAAGAACACTTCCAACGCCTCATCGACCTCTACCGCACCCGCTACGCCCACTACCGCCACGGCACCCCCGAACAAGCCATCGTCGGCCTCGGCGGACACATCTACATGCGCAAAAACTCCCAGGACGCCGTACGCGAATTCCGCCCCTACTTCGAC
>AZWL01000066.1 GCA_000514715.1 Streptomyces sp. CNH099
CCCCGCCGCACCGACCCCCGCCGCACCGACCCCCACGACGCCACACCCCGCGACCCCGCCCCGTACCGCAGCAGCAACGCCCCCGTGACCGGCACCGACCCCACCCCCGACCCGGCGCAGAGCCTCACCTTCGTACCGGACGCCCACGCCGGGGCCACCGACCCCGCCCGGCGGCACCCCTCCGGCGCGGCGGACCGCGTCCTGCCCCTCGGCACGGGCATGGCCCTCGCCGGCCTGGGCCTGGCGTACATCGCCCTCCGTCTCCGCCGCCGCTGACGCGCCCCCGCCCCGAGCAGGCACCCCGAGCAGGCACCCCGAGCGGGCGCCCCGAGCAGGCACCCGACCGGCCGCCCGCCCGGCGGCCTGTCCGCGCAAGATCCCGGGAGCCCCGCCGCCGGGCTCGTGCGCGACAATGGACGCATGAATACTCCGAGCAACGAGCGGCCGTCAGAGACCCCCCAGGTGGTGGTGGTCGGACCTGACGGCATGGCACGCGGGACCGTCGCGCCGGGCGACGGCGGCGCGGACGAGGAGGCCCGCGAGACCCCGCTGACGGACAAGGTCGAGCAGCCGGCGAAGGTCATGCGCATCGGCAGCATGATCAAGCAGTTGCTGGAGGAGGTGCGGGCCGCGCCTCTGGACGAGGCGAGTCGCGCCCGGCTGAAGGAGATTCACGCCAGCTCGGTGAAGGAGCTGGAGGACGGCCTCGCCCCCGACCTGATCGACGAACTGGAGCGGCTGACGCTGCCGTTCACCGACGAGTCCGTGCCCACCGAGGCGGAGCTGCGCATCGCGCAGGCGCAGCTGGTCGGCTGGCTCGAAGGGCTCTTCCACGGCATCCAGACCACGCTGTTCGCGCAGCAGATGGCGGCGCGGGCGCAGTTGGAGCAGATGCGCCGGGCGCTGCCGCCCGGTCTCGGCAGCGAGGAGCAGGGCGAGGCGGGCCCGGAGCAGGGCCGCACCGGCGGCCCGTACCTCTGACCGATCCGACAGATCCGACAGGTCCCACCGATCCGTCAGATCCGTCAGATCCGTCAGATCCGTCAGATCCGTCCGACTCGTCCCCACGCCGCACAGCCGCACAGCCGCACAGCCACAGCCGCACACCGCATGACAGCGGGCCGGGTCCGTACCGCGGTACGGACCCGGCCCGCCGGTCGCGGTAGGGCCTACTCCGGGTACCCCGTCGCGATGACCAGCTCGATCTTGTCCTTCGACGGGTCGAAGTAGTCGTCGTATCCGTCGAAGTTGTGCTCCAGCACCGTGTCCTTGCCCCACAGCTCGTCGGGCTCCTCGTCCACCTCGTACGACCAGTTCGCCGCACGCATGCACTCGCGCACCGACTCGTAGTCCTTGAAAGTGAAGTCCGGGACGCGGACCAGGTTCTCGTTGTTGGCGTCGGTCAGCGGGTCCGTGCAGCGGGTCTTGTCGATCGTGCGGGACCGGTCCGGCGGCTTGAAGTCCGCCTCGGCGTTTCCGGTGGCGCCGCCGTCGTCACCGCCGCCGCTGTCGGCGCCGGGGTCGGCCGTCTGCTGCGTCTGGCTGCTCTGCCTGGCCTCGGGCTTGCCATCGTCGTCCCCGCCGTTCAGCGCGACGATGATGACGGCCGCCGCCACCACCGCGACGGCGACGACGACGGTCAGGGCTATGAGCGCCACGTTCCGGTTGCCCCCGGAGCCGCCGCTGCCACCGCCGTGCGGCGCGGGGTTGATCGTGTACGGCGGGGGCGTGGAGTACCCGGGCTGGGGCTGTCCCGGCGGGCCACCCGGCCCTCCCGGGCCCATCGGCGCCCCCGTCCCCGACTGCGCCGGGCCGAAGCCGCCCTGCTGCATCGGCTGGTACGGGGTGGCCGCACCGGCCGGGGGCGGCGACTGGTACGGGTTGACGGGCGGGAACACCGACGAGCCGACGCCCGCGCCGGAGTCGCGCGCGTGCTCGCCGCCGATGACGGACGGCATCGCGCCCGGGGGCGTCATACCGCCCGCGTGGCGCACCTCCTGGCGCATCTCCTCGGCGCTGCTGAACCGTTCGTTCGGGTTCTTGGCCAGCGCCCGCGCCACCAGCGCGTCGACCACCGGCGGGATCGTCATGTTGATGGACGACGGCGCCGGCGGCGGCTCCTGCACATGCGCGTACGCGATGGCCAGCGGCGAGTCCGCGTCGAACGGCAGCCGCCCGGTCAGCAGCTCGAAGAGCAGGACGCCCACCGAATACAGGTCGGAGCGGGCGTCCACGCCGCGGCCCAGCGCCTGCTCGGGGGAGAGGTACTGCGGGGTGCCGACGACCATGCCCGTCTGCGTCATCGACGTGACGCCGGACTGCACGGCCCGCGCGATGCCGAAGTCCATCACCTTGACCTGCTCGCGGCGCGTCATCATGACGTTCCCCGGCTTGATGTCGCGGTGGACGAGGCCCATCTCGTGGCTGGCGTCGAGCGCGGCCAGCACGTCGGCGGTGATGCGCAGCGCCTTCTCCGTGGGCACCGCGCCGAACCGCGCGACGTCCTCGTCGAGCACCGCGCGCAGCGGCCGGCCCTCGACGTACTCCATGACGATGTACGGCACGGGCCCGCCGGCCTCGCCTTCGACGCCGGCGAAGCGGTCCTCGCCGGTGTCGAAGACGGAGACGACGTTCGCGTGCGACAGCCGGGCGACGGCCTGGGCCTCGCGGCGGAACCGCTCGCGGAAGGAGTCCTCCCGGCCCAGCTCCGTGTGGAGCGTCTTCACCGCGACCTGGCGGTCGAGCACGGTGTCGTGGGCGAGGTGGACGGAGGCCATGCCGCCCGTGCCCAGCAGGTCGAGGAGCCGGTAGCGGCCGCCCCCCACGGATCGACCGGCGTAGTCGTCCTGGCCGCCGTGCTCGGTCATGCTCGTTTCTCCCCCGGGTGCTGGCTTGATGCTGAAAGTCTGCCTCAGGGAGAGGAGAGGTCAAGCGGGTTGCCCGTTCCGTGACCACCTGCCCCCCTGCGGTGTCCCTTTGCACCCCCTTTACCCACACCCCCGCCGCCGGGTCCGGGATTTGCGCACGAACCCCCCGACCCGGTTGCATGTTCCGTTCAGCGGGACCGGTAGTCAGGGGCAGGAGGTAGCGTTCCCCATACCGGAAGGACCACCGAACCACGGCGAGGAACTGATGTCAGAGACGGAGCCCCCGGAGGAGCCGTCGGCGAAGGGGCCGGGCAGCGGCGGTATGCCCGACTCGCCGGAGAACTGGGGCGTCGGCGGTCTCGTCGGGGACGGCCGCTACCGCCTCACCCGCCGCCTCGGCCGCGGCGGCATGGCCGAGGTCTTCGCCGCGGAGGACGTGCGCCTCGGCCGCGAGGTGGCCGTCAAGCTGCTCCGCAGCGACCTCGCCGAGGACCCGGTGTCCAAGGCCCGCTTCACGCGCGAGGCGCAGTCGGTCGCCGGCCTGAACCACCACGCGGTCGTCGCCGTCTACGACTCCGGCGAGGACCAGGTCGCCGGCAGCACCGTGCCGTACATCGTCATGGAGCTGGTCGAGGGCCGGACGATCAAGGAGCTGCTGACCGGCGCCGAGATCCCGCCGCCCGACCAGGCGCTGCTGATCATCTCGGGGGTGCTGGAGGCGCTGGCCTACAGCCACCAGCACAGCATCGTCCACCGCGACATCAAGCCCGCGAACGTCATCATCACCACCACCGGCGCGGTGAAGGTGATGGACTTCGGCATCGCCCGCGCGCTGCACGGCGCGGCCTCCACCATGACCCAGACCGGCATGGTCATGGGCACCCCGCAGTACCTCTCCCCCGAGCAGGCCCTCGGCCGCGCCGTCGACACCCGCTCCGACCTCTACGCCGTCGGCTGCCTGCTCTACGAGCTGCTGACCGGCCGGCCGCCGTTCGTCGGCGAGACCCCGCTGTCCGTCGTCTACCAGCACGCGCAGGACAACGCGGTGCCGCCGTCCCAGATCAGCGGCGAGGCGCCGCCGGAGCTGGACGGCCTCGCCATGCGCGCGCTGGCCAAGGAGCCCGACGACCGCTTCCAGACCGCCGACGAGATGCTGGGGCTGGTGCAGTACGCGCTGCGCATGCTGCGCGACGTCGGCCCGCACACCGGCACGTGGGACACCGGCGCGGTCGCCGTCGGCGGCACGCCGCCCATGGGCACCCCGGCCGTCGGCGCCACCGCGGCCACCACCGCGCTGGCCGCCGCGGGCGGCGACACCCCGCAGCAGCCGCTGCTGCGGGCCAGCGGGCCGGACGACGGCGGCTTCGACCCCGGCCCGCGCGGGCCGGGCGGCCGGCGCGGGAAGGTGTGGGCGATCGCGGCGCTGGCGGTGGCGGCCATAGTGCTGGGCGTGGCCTTCGCGCTGAGCGGCGGCGACGAGGAGGGCCCGAAGAAGCCGCCGCCGTCGTCGACGTCATCGGAGCCGTCCCCGACAAAGGACAAGAAGAAGGACGACGACGAGCCGACGCCGACGGAGGAGGAGCCGACGTACGAGGGCGAGCCCACGTACCAGGAGACCGAGGAGCCCCCGCCCACCACCTCCCCGACGGACTCCCCGACCGACCCCACCAGCCCCACCGGCTCGCCCACCGAGCCGGGCGACGACGTCGGCGGCACGACGAGCGAGGGCAGCGGCAGCACGTCCGAGGGCGGCACGGAGGGCAGCGCGACCGGCGACACCACCGGGGACCCGGCCGGCGGCGAGGTCGACGGCGGCGAGTCCGCGGGGGACACGGCGGGCGAGGTCGACGGCGGCAGCGAGGCAGCGGGCGAGACGGCGCAGGGCAACGACGCAGACGGCGGCTCGGGCTCGTAGCCCCCACCCTCCCGCCCCGGGGGCTGCGCCCCCGGCCCCCCGCGGGGCTGCGCCCCCGGCCCCCCGCGGGGCTGCGCCCCCGGCCCCCCACGGGCTGCGCCTTCGGCTTCCCGTAACGGTCTCCCGGCCGCGCCACCGGACTGCGGCTCCCGCGGCCGCTCGGCCCTCACCTGGGCTCCGGCCCTCAGCCGCTCGCCCTTCGGGCCTCTCGGTGCCTCGCGCTCCCCCTCCCCTCCCCGGGGTCGGGCGCTACCCCTCTCGGTCGCCCTGTTCCGCCTGTCGGCGGGCGACGTACGCCGCCGCCTGCGACCTGCGCTCCATGCCCAGCTTCGACAGCAGGCTGGACACGTAGTTCTTGATCGTCTTCTCCGCCAGGTGCAGCCGCTCGCCGATGGCCCGGTTGGTCAGTCCCTCGCCGATCAGGTCGAGGATCCTGCGCTCCTGGTCCGTCAGGCCGGCCAGCTTCTCGTCGTCCCGCCCGCGGCCGCCGTCGCGGAGGCGCTCCAGCACCCGCGCCGTCGCGACCGGGTCGAGCAGCGACTTGCCGGCGGCCACGTCCCGTACGGCGGTCAGCAGCTCGTTGCCCCGGATGGCCTTCAGCACGTACCCGGACGCGCCCGCCATGATCGCGTCGAAGAGTGCCTCGTCGTCGGCGAACGACGTGAGCATGAGGCACCTGATGTCCTCGTTCCGGGAGCGGATCTCGCGGCACACCTCGACGCCGCTGCCGTCCGGCAGCCGTACGTCGAGCACCGCCACGTCCGGCCGTACCGCCGGGATGCGGACGAGCGCGTCGGCGGCGGTGCCGGCCTCGCCGACGACCTCGATGTCCGGCTCGGCGGCCAGCATCTCGTGCACCCCCCGACGGACCACTTCGTGGTCATCGAGTAGGAATACGGTGATTTTTCCATCTATGGCCACATCCCCAGTCTCACATACTGGGTCTTCCCGCGCTCACGGCCGCCGGGATAACGTGCCAGTGTCCCGGCAGCCTGCGAGGCTGTGACCAGTGGACCCGGCGCCGACGCGGCGGCCCGCCCCCCTGCATTACTAGGAAATCAAAGCAAAACCGCAGGTCAGGACGGATCGCGAAGCACCGGGCCACTGTGTAACGTGCCTGCCAGTGGGAAGGATGCCGGGCGCCTGTCACACCCGATCCCCCGCCCGTGCACCCACCCCGTGCACGTACGGGAACCGGGTGAGCCGCCCTCCGCTGCCGCGGAGGACCCGAAGGCCACCGGCGATCCCGGGGGCCGGAGAGACGTCAGGAGAGACCGTGACCGAGAGCACTGCCGCGCGCGACCCGCGCCGCAGCAGCAAGCGCACCAGCGGGAGCGACGGCGGGAGCGCGAGCGCGGCGAGCGCGAGCGCGTCCGCGACGGCGGCGCCCACGGCGCCCGCGCACGCACCCGCGGCGCCCGCGAAGAAGGCAGCGGCCAAGAAGACGCCGGCCGGGAAGGCACCCGCGAAGAAGGCCGCCGCCAAGAAGGCCGCCAAGAGCGCCGCCGCGAAGAAGACCGCCGCGAAGAAGGCACCCGCCAAGAAGGCACCCGGCAAGAAGGCACCCGCCAAGAAGGCACCCGGCAAGAAGGCACCCGCCAAGAAGGCGCCGGCCAGGAAGGCGGCGCAGAGCGCCCCCGCCGCGCCGACGGCCGCCCTCGCCGGCGGCTCCGAGCTGGTGCAGCTGCTCACCCCCGAGGGCGAGCGCGTCGCACACCCCGATTACGCCGTCGACCCGAGCCCCGAGGAGCTGCGCGGCCTCTACCGCGACATGGTCCTCACCCGCCGCTTCGACGCCGAGGCCGTCACCCTGCAGCGCCAGGGCGAGCTGGGCCTGTGGCCCTCGCTGCTCGGCCAGGAGGCCGCCCAGGTCGGCTCCGGCCGGGCGACCCGTGCGGACGACTACGTCTTCCCCACGTACCGCGAGCACGGCGTCGCCTGGTGCCGCGGCGTGGACCCGACGCTGCTGCTCGGCATGTTCCGCGGCGTGAACAACGGCGGCTGGGACCCGAACAGCAACAACTTCCACCTCTACACGATCGTCATCGGCTCCCAGACGCTGCACGCCACCGGCTACGCCATGGGCGTCGCCAAGGACGGCGCCGACTCCGCCGTCGTGGCGTACTTCGGCGACGGCGCGTCCAGCCAGGGCGACGTCGCCGAGGCGTTCACCTTCGCGTCCGTCTACAACGCGCCGGTCGTCTTCTTCTGCCAGAACAACCAGTGGGCCATCTCCGAGCCCACCGAGCGCCAGTCCCGCGTCCCGCTCTACCACCGCGCCGCCGGCTACGGCTTCCCCGGCGTCCGGGTCGACGGCAACGACGTGCTCGCCGTGCTCGCCGTCACCCGCAAGGCGCTGGAGCACGCCCGCTCCGGCCAGGGCCCGATGCTGGTCGAGGCGTACACGTACCGCATGGGCGCCCACACCACCTCCGACGACCCCACCCGCTACCGCAGCGACGACGAGCGCGCCGCCTGGGAGGCCAAGGACCCGATCCTGCGGCTGCGCACCCTGCTGGAGCGGGAGGGCCTCGCCGACGCGGCGTTCTTCGCCGCGCTGGACGAGGAGAGCGACGCGCTGGCCAAGCGGGTGCGCGAGGCCATCAGGACCATGGAGAACCCGGAGCCGATGGCCATCTTCGAGAACATCTACGCCGACGGGCACGCCGTCGTGGACGAGGAGCGTGCGCGCTACGCGGCGTACCAGGCGTCCTTCGCCGATCACGACGCGGACCACGCGGGCGCCGCCGGGAAGGGGCACTGATCATGGCGATCGAGAAGATGGCACTGGCCAAGGCGATCAACGCATCCCTGCGCACGGCCATGGAGGACGACGCGAAGGTCCTCGTCATCGGCGAGGACGTCGGCAAGCTCGGCGGCGTCTTCCGCGTCACCGACGGGCTGCAGAAGGACTTCGGCGAGGAGCGGGTCATCGACTCGCCGCTGGCCGAGTCCGGCATCGTCGGCACCGCGATCGGGCTCGCGCTGCGCGGCTACCGGCCGGTGGTGGAGATCCAGTTCGACGGGTTCGTCTTCCCCGCGTACGACCAGATCGTCACGCAGCTCGCGAAGATGCACGCGCGGGCGCTGGGCACGGTCAAGCTGCCGGTCGTCATCCGGATCCCGTACGGCGGCGGCATCGGCGCGGTGGAGCACCACAGCGAGTCCCCGGAGGCGCTGTTCGCGCATGTGGCGGGGCTGAAGTGCGTCTCGCCCTCGACGCCCGCGGACGCCTACTGGATGCTGCAGCAGGCCATCCACAGCGACGACCCTGTGATCTTCTTCGAGCCCAAGCGGCGCTACTGGGACAAGGGCGAGGTCTCCCTGCCTGACAGCGGCTTCGCCGCGGGCTCCGCGATTCCCATGCCGCTGCACGAGGCGCGGGTCGCCCGGGAGGGCACGGACCTCACGCTCGCGGCGTACGGGCCGATGGTCAAGACCTGTCTGGAGGTCGCCGCGGCGGCGGCCGAGGAGGGCACGTCGCTGGAGGTCGTGGACCTGCGCTCGATGTCGCCGATCGACTTCGACACCGTGCAGCGCTCGGTGGAGAAGACCGGCCGGCTGGTCGTCGTGCACGAGGCCCCGGTGTTCTACGGCTCCGGCGGCGAGATCGCCGCGCGCATCACGGAGCGGTGCTTCTACCATCTGGAGGCCCCGGTGCTGCGCGTCGGCGGCTTCCACGCGCCGTACCCGCCGGCGAGGCTGGAGGAGGAGTACCTCCCGAACCTGGACCGGGTACTCGATGCCGTCGACCGCGCGCTGGCGTACTGAAGAGGGAGCGTGTCCGTGACCATGAGCAACACCGCGCGCCTCCGCGAGTTCCGGCTGCCCGACGTGGGCGAGGGCCTGACGGAGGCGGAGATCCTCAAGTGGTACGTCCAGCCGGGCGACCCCGTGCACGACGGCATGGTGGTCTGCGAGGTGGAGACGGCCAAGGCGGCGGTCGAGCTGCCGATCCCGTTCGACGGGGTGGTGCAGGAGATCCGCTACGCCGAGGGCGACACGGTCGACGTCGGGACGACGATCATCGCGGTCGACACGGAGCCGGGGGCCGCGGAGCCGGGGGCCGCCCCCGGACCCGGGGGGACCGCGGCACCGGCCGACGCCGAGGGTGGCGGTGCCTCCGGGGCACCGGTCGGCGGCCCGGGCGAGCCCGGCGCCGCGCCCCACCCGCCCGCCGACGGCGGCGCAGCCGCCGAGCCGGGCGCGGCAGCGCCGGGCGGCGAGGGGGCCGAGTCCGGCGGCGCCAAGCGGGAGCCCGTGCTCGTCGGCTACGGCGTCGCGCAGAGCTCGACGAAGCGCCGCCCGCGCAAGCCGCAGGGCGGCGCGGAGGCGGCTGCGGCGTCCGCGGCGATCCAGGGCGAGCTGAACGGCCGGCCGCCGGCGCCGCAGGCGCCCGGCGGCGCCCCGGCCACGGCACCCGAGGCGCCGCAGGCGCCCGGCGGCCCGGCCGGTACCGGCACGGGCGCCCCGGAAGGCGCCGCGCCACCCGGCGCCCCATCGGCGCCGCAGGCGCTCGGCGCGCACGGGGCGACCTCCGCAGCCGCCGCAGGCGGCGGGCGCGTTCTCGCCAAGCCGCCCGTGCGGAAGCTCGCCAAGGACCTCGGCGTCGACCTGACCGCCGTCGTGCCCACCGGCGACGGCGGTGTCGTCACCCGCGACGACGTCCACGCCGCCGCGGCGCAGGCCGAGGCGGTGCCGGCCGCGCCCGCGCAGCCCGTACCGCCGACGCCCCAGCCCGCCCCGGCGCCCGCGCAGCCCGCGCCCGCGCAGCCCGCGGCCGGCGCCCGCGAGACGCGCATCCCCATCAAGGGCGTCCGCAAGGCCACCGCCCAGGCGATGGTCACCAGCGCCTTCACCGCGCCGCACGTCACGGAGTTCGTCACCGTCGACGTCACCCGCACGATGAAGCTCGTGCAGGAGCTGAAGGAGGACCCCGACCTCGCCGGGCTGCGGATCAACCCGCTGCTCGTGGTCGCCAAGGCCCTGCTGCTCGCGATCCGGCGCAACCCCGAGGTGAACTCGGCCTGGGACGAGGACCGTCAGGAGATCGTCCGCAGGCACTACGTGAACCTCGGCATCGCCGCCGCCACCCCGCGCGGCCTGATCGTGCCGAACATCAAGGACGCGGACGCGCGGACGCTCCCCGAACTGGCCACGGAGCTGGCCGACCTGGTGGGCACCGCCCGCGAGGGCAGGACGACGCCCGAGGCGATGCAGGGCGGCACGGTGACGATCACCAACATCGGCGTCTTCGGCATCGACACCGGCACGCCGATCCTCAACCCCGGCGAGCCGGCGATCCTCGCCTTCGGCGCGATCAAGCTGCAGCCGTGGGTGCACAAGGGCAAGGTCAAGCCGCGGCACGTGACGACGCTCGCGCTCTCCTTCGACCACCGGCTGGTCGACGGGGAGTTGGGCTCGAAGGTGCTCGCGGACATCGCGGCGGTCCTGGAGCGGCCGAAGCGCCTGCTCACCTGGGGCTGACGCCCGCAGCACGCGGTACCCGCACGCCCCCGGCCCGTCTGCGGACGGCGCCGGGGGCGTCGGCGTTCGTCCCGGCGCCCCGGCGTATCCCCCGGCACCCCCTGTCCGTATCGCGGACGGCGGCGACGTACGCATACGTGTTGTATCTATGCTGTGCGCATGCCTCCGAGCCCCGCCGCCGCGGCCAAGTCCGCCCCCGCCGCCGACCGCGTCTACGCCCACGTCAAGCAAGGCGTGCTGGAACGGCGTTACGAAGGCGGCACGATGCTCACCGAGGGCGAGCTGGCCGAGGCGGTCGGGGTCTCCCGCACGCCCGTGCGCGAGGCGCTGCTGCGGCTGCAGGCCGAGGGGCTGCTGGAGCTGTACCCGAAGAAGGGCGCCTTCGTGCTGCCGGTCTCCGCGCAGGAGATCGCCGACGTCGTCGAGACCCGGTTGCTCGTCGAGGAGCACGCCGCCCGCCGGTCCGTACCCGCGCCCGCGCCGCTGCTCACCCGGCTCGAAGAGCTGCTGGCGGAGCAGCGCCGGCACGTCGAGGCCGACGACCGCGCCGCCGCCGCGGCCACCGACCGCTGCTTCCACGCGACGATCGTCCGCAACGCCGGCAACGACATCCTCGTCCGTCTCTACGACCAACTCCGCGACCGCCAGCTCCGCATGGGCGTCGCTCTCATGAACGCCCAGCCCGGCCGCATGCACCGCTCGCTGACCGAGCACGCCGAGATCCTCTCGGCGCTGCGCAGCGGCAGCGCCGACACGGCCGCCGCGGCGGTGCACGGGCACGTCGCCTCCGTACGGGACCTGCTACGCGGGGACATGCGATGACCGCTGTCAGCGCGGGCGGCCCGGGCGCGGACCGCCCGGGCCGCGGTGGCAGTGGCGGCCGCGGCGGTGGCGGCGGCGCGGAGGGTGCGGCCGGGGCCCGCCGGCTGCCCGGTGACCCGCCCGGCGGCCTGACGGCCGCCGCCGTCTGGAGCCTCGGCGTCGCCGTCTACTTCGTCGCCGTCACGTACCGTACGAGCCTCGGCGTCGCCGGCATCGACGCCGCCGAGCGCTTCGACGTCGGCGCCTCCGCGCTCTCGGGCTTCTCCATCCTCCAGCTCCTCGTCTACGCCGGGATGCAGATCCCCGTCGGCCTGCTCGTCGACCGGCTCGGCACCCGCAGGGTGCTGGCGATGGGCATCGTGCTGTACACGGCGGGCCAGTTCGGCTTCGCGCTCTCCGGCACGTACGGCACGGCGCTCGCCTCCCGCGCGCTGCTCGGCTGCGGCGACGCGATGACGTTCATCAGCATCCTGCGGCTCGGCGCCCGCTGGTTCCCCGCCCGCCGCGGGCCGCTGATAGCGCAGCTCGCGGGGCTCGTCGGCATGGCGGGCAACCTGGTCTCGACGCTCGTGCTCTCCCGCCTGCTGCAGGAGTTCGGCTGGACCCCGACCTTCGCGGGCAGCGCGGTGGCCGGCGTGCTGATGCTCGTCCTCGTCCTCCTCTTCCTGCGGGACCAGCCCCGCGACTACGTCCCGCCGCCCGCGGAGGACCGCCACGGCGGCGGCATCCGCCGGCAGATAACCGGCGCCTGGCGCGAGCCGGGCACGCGGCTGGGCTTCTGGGTGCACTTCACCACCCAGTTCCCGGCGATGTTCTTCCTGCTGCTGTGGGGACTGCCGTTCCTCGTCGAGGCCCAGGGGATGAGCCGCGCGGAGGCCGGCGAGCTGCTGACCCTGCTGGTGCTGGCCAACATGGCGGTCGGCCTCGTCTACGGCCAGCTCATCGCCCGGCACCACGCGGCCCGGCTGCCGCTGGCGCTGGGCACGGTCGCGGCGACGGCGACGGTGTGGGGCACGGTGCTGACCTGGCCGGGGGAGCACGCGCCGGGGTGGCTGCTGGTGGTGCTGTGCTGCGTGCTGGGGGCGTGCGGGCCGGCGTCGATGATCGGCTTCGACTTCGCCCGCCCGGCCAACCCGCCGGAGCGGCTGGGCACGGCGTCCGGCATCGTCAACATGGGCGGCTTCACCGCGTCCGTCACCACGCTGCTGGCGGTGGGGCTGTTGCTGGACGCCACGGGCGGCAGCTACGGCGTCGCGTTCGCGAGCGTCTTCGTCCTGCAGGCCCTGGGCGTCTCCCAGATCCTGCGCCTGCGGGCGCGTGCACACCGGCGCGAACGCGAACGCCTGGTGGCGAGCCGGGTGTCGGCCGTCCACGTACCCGCGTAGCCCGGGCCTCCGCCGAAACCGCAGACCAGCCGCCGGCCGGCCCCCGGTCGGCTCCTGGTCGCCCCCTGGCCGGCTCCTAGTACTCCAGTTGTAGTTCGCTATCGATGCTGGTCAGGGCCGGGTTTCTGAGTGTACTCGGCTGACGGGCCGTCAGTGAGGGCGAGTTCGTGACCTCGGGTGCGGCGGTGGCGTTGTGCTGGTCATGCAAGATGATGTGCAGCCCGATGTCTGGTCGGTGGAACTGGAAGAGCTGCTGGTGCGGATCGGTCACCGGTTCGGGCGGGTGGACCTGCGACGACGGATGCGGGCCTACATCCACGGCTTGCTCGGCCCGGTGGGCCGGAAGAACGGCTGGCAGCTG
>AZWL01000067.1 GCA_000514715.1 Streptomyces sp. CNH099
AGGGAGGGCACAAAGAGGGGCGCGACCCAGTGGGCCGGCGGCGGCACGCAGCACCCCGCGCTTCAAGACAGGATCGCCAAATGGAGCAGTACCGCACGTGGCTGGATGTCCGCTTCCTCGATGACGACGGCGAATACGGGCCCTGGCAGCGCTATGACAAGGTCATGGATCCCTACTACTCGCAGGCACCCTCTTACGAGCAACTGTACGACGATGACAGCATGTGGCTTCCGGGCACTCCTGAGGAACGCGCCAAGGAGGATCTTGATGAAGCCCTCGGCGACATCATCGACGAGCAATACCTCCCCCGCGTAGTGCGTGATGGCTTCATGGATGTGCGTGTCCGGCTTGTGGAAGTGGGGCCGGACGACACCGATTTCACGGTCGTTGCCGTTTGCACGCCGTCTCACGCGGAGAAGGCCCGTGCATATCTGGCATCAGCCGTCCGCGGCTACGATCAGGTGCGGTCCGATCTGCGGTATCGGCTGCTGAACGCACACCGGGCAGGTGTCGATAGGGACGACCTCATCCGCGATGCCGCCGGACGGATCGATGCCGACGAAGTCCACGCCCTGCTCGAGGCAGGCCGGTTGGCCGACGCCGCGCGTGACGTCATTGACGGCTGGGAGGACCCTGAGGGACGTACATCTGTGTTCGTCGAGAACAACAACTCGGTACGTGTCCTCTTGCGAACCTCATTCGAACAGGACATCCAATACGAGGAAATGTTCCGCCGCGACGTCGATGTGTACGAGAACTGCGAAGACGGCGACCCTTGGGGATACAAGGAAGGCGTTCGCGACGCAGAAGCACTGCTTGGGATTCTTACCAAGCACTTCACCGTCACTTGTGGCGGGAGACCTGCAACGCCATCCGATCTGGCCCCGCTGGATCCCGCCCGGTGGGGTTGTGTACGGATCACTCGCAAAACGGGATCAGCTCAGGCGCCCGTACCGTCACCCTGATGGGCACGGGTCTCGTGCCCATCAGGCACGCCGGCGGTCTGTCGCGATTTCAGCCGGCGGGTTGTCGCGGAGAACGCTGGGCGTACGTCGGGATGACCCGATATGCCCGCCACCGGAAGATTCCCGATGACTCGCCGGCCCAGACTCGCTTGCGCACAACGTCCGTAATGCTGCCCGACCGGCGTCATCGTGTGACCACCCCCAGGCAAGGGGGCCCGTTCACGGTGATCCACTCATTAACTTGGAAGGGAGGCGAGATGGGATCGCACCCGCCGGCTGAGCTGAGCTGCGCATCGAGTGTCGCGCACAAGCGCGGCCAGGTTGCGCCACACAACCTGGCGGATGTCCTCGGGTGTCGTCTGGTGGTGGCGCGCGAGCGCCTGCTCCACCAGTGCGACGTTGCCGGGGAGCGGTGATCTGGAGCTGCGGTCTCCGAAAGGGTGGTCGGTCTCGGTCAGAACACGGTCGAGGGGGACGGCTTCCAGCAGCGTGGTTTTGCGCACAGCGGAGGCGTTGAGGGAGAAGTAGCAGCCGAGACCGACGGCACGGGCGGTAAGAGCCGTGTCGCCAAGCCACCAGTGGAGGACCATGCCGGGCGCCGGGAACCGTTCTAGTTCGTCCAGCGCCTGCTCGCAGGCGGCATAGCTGTGGATGCTGGCGATGCGCGGGGTACGGGCGAGCACGGCGAGAACACGGCGGAAGGTGGCCTGCTGACGGTCCATCGGTACACGACTCTTGCCGTCGAGTCCGATCTCGCTGACCAGTGGGGTGCGGTCGATCAGCTGGATGAAGGTGTCGTGGTCGAAGTCGGTTTGACTGCGGGCGAGTCCGGGATGAATACCGACTCCCCAGATAATCCGCTCGTCATGCCGCTGGACGGCTTGCGCGGCTTCGGCCAGGGAGCGGGTGGCAGCGAAGACGACTGCGCCCAGGCCAGCGAGTTCGTCGGCAGGAACGCCGGTGTCGATGTGCGCGTGCAGGTCCAGCGGGGGCAGTGCGCTCGTCCTCATGGGTACAGCAGCTCCAGTTCCGCGATGCCTCGTCGGCACAGCTCGAAGGCCTGGCGGGTGGGGTAGTCAGGAGGCAGGTTCAGCGTGGTGATGTCGGCTGGGCGCAGGCCGCGGGCGAGGAATGTGCGCAGTGACGGTCCGACGGACTTGTTGTGCAGGTACGTCTTGAGGGTTGCGTCCTGGCGGGCGTGGAGATAGTCGGTCGAGTCGTCGAGGTCGGCCGCGCGGAAGGATGCCCGGCGCAGCAGGCAGCCGAAGCACACTCCGCAGTGGGTCCGCACGGGGATGCGGTGGCTTCGGTGTCCGGTGTGGGCGCAGGAATGGGTGCGGCTGAGCAGCCGGGCGGCCGGGGCGGAGCCGACCAGTTCGGCGGCCTGGGTGAACATCTCGCCTTTGGTGTGTCGGGCGAAGGGGTTGTGGATGTCGGCGTGGGCTCCGGCATCGCGGGCTATGGCGGCCAGGGTCTGCAGGAAGAAGGGGTGGGTGGTGCGGGTGGACAGGGCACCGCGCTGGTCGGCGGTGAGCGGCACGTTGAGGGATGCGAAGCCGTTCTCCGGGATCCACAGCGGTACTTCCTCGACCGATGCGGCAGCCAGGCCCAGGGCGAGGAAGAGCAGAGAGCGGGTGCGGGTGGAGTACTCGTTGCGCAGTTTGGCGCCGGTGGGCTGATGGCTTCTGCGGGAGAACCGCAGTGCCTGATGGTACTGCGGGGGTCCGTCGATGAGGCGGGCGATGTCGGCGGCGATGTCTCGCTGGATGGGCGCGAGGATGGTGGCGCCGACGTGGGAGAGCAGGAGATGCCGGTCTGGGCCGAGGTCGTGGCGGGAGAGCAGGGCTCCGATCGCGGAGTCGGCGCCGCCGCTGAGCAGGACTACGCGCCGCACCCCGGGATACGGTGTGTCGCGGACTGTCTCTTGCGGGGGGTCGGCGCGGCGGAAGCGGATCGACCACCGGTCGCCGGACAGGAATCCCAGAAGGGCTTCGAGCCGATCACGCAGCGTGTCCCAGCGGGCTGGGGTGTAGACGGGCACGTCCAGTTCGAAGGTGCGTTGTGTCCAGTTTGCGCGGGCGGCGCGGCGGGGTGTCGTGCGGTCGGCAGCGTAGACGAGGGCGGCCAGGCGGACCAGTTCGATGTTGGGTTCGGGGACGGGGCCGAGTGCTCCTAGGCGTGGTCCGAGGGTGGAGACGAAGGAGCCGCCCGGACCTGAAGGCCACCAGAACGGGGTGGTGCCGTCGAGCTCGGATTGTGAGGTGTCCGTGTCCAGGCGCAGGGTGTAGGCAGGCATCAGGGCTCCATCCAGATGGACCGCATCGCGTCGATGCCCTCTTCGACAGCTCGGGTGATCTCGGCAGTGGTGGGGCCGGTGACCGTGAGGGAGGCCCGCTCGGCCAGGATGCGTGCGGTCTCGCGCAGTTGGCGTTCGCCGTCGGCGGTGGCCCAGGCGGGACGGGAGCCGTCGTTCATCCCCGCTGCGGTCTCACCGATGACCGCCTCGAAGATGATCAGGGCCAGAGTTTCCCGGACGACGTCCTCGGGGCTGGGCGGTGCACCGTCGGCACCGGCTTCCAGGACCCATTGGGCCACCTCGCTGGCGACGAAGCGGCGTTCCTGGTCCTCGATGGTGCCGTCGGACAGCGGTCCGCAGGCCGCGTCCACGATCCGGCGGGTCCAGTCGATCGGGTCGTCGGCTGCGGCCTGCAGTTCTGCGTAGTCCAGGCCGAGTTCCTGCAGGGCCTGCACGTTGCCGGTGCGGTAGGCGTAGGCCGCGGCAGCCGCGCGGCCCGCCGTGCGGGAGGACTGGGCGATGGTGCGCTGCGCTCCTCCAGTACGGCCTCCTCCGCCGGCGGCCCCTCCCCCGCTTGCTCCGCCGCCGGGACCGTCTGCGTGCCCGCTAGAGGGACTGAACAGGCCCAGAGCAGGCAGCAGTTGGTCCGGACTGAGAGGTTTCGGGGGTGCACCAGGGCCGGAGCCAGCCAGGGCATCGAGCCACTGCGTGACGTTCTGCTGCAGTTGTTTGCTGGCCGGTGTGCCGCTTCCGGTGTAGGAGCCTTTGGTCCCCATCAGGCGTGGCTTCCGGTGCTCAGGGCCATCTCCAGGGCCCGCTTGATCCGGTCCGGGTCGACCGGGGCATGGATCTTCCAGTGTTCCAGGACGCTGCGGAAGGCGGGGGTGCCGGCTGGGACGGTCAGGATGGTGGCCGGTTCCAGTTCGCTGGCCGGGACGGACTGCAGGAGCCGCGCAGCCCGGTCAGTGGTGGTCGGGTAGGCGGTGGTGATGCGCACGACGCCGCGCACGGCTGCGGTCTGTTCGGCCGGGCGGTCCCGGCCTGCTCGGGCGAGGTACCCAATCAGGCTCAAGGCGTCGTCCTCACCGAGTGCGGTGATGTCGGCGTCCGTCACTCGGCGTTGGTCAAGACGCACCGTGGACAGCAGGTTAGCGGCGATGTCCCGCAGCCTGCCCGGCAGACCTGTGTCGAGGAGTTGTTCGCCGGAGAACGCTGCCGCCAGGTACAGATATGGGGCCAAGTCCACGCTGGCGAGGCCTGGGGGGAGTTTGGCCCATCGGATCAGTTCGTCGTCGAAGACCGTCGGCTCGGTCTCCTCTGCCTCGGGCACCGGGGCGGGTTCTTCGTCCGAGGGCCCGGCGGTGTCCGGGGTGGTGGGATCGGAGGCGGGCCGGCCGGCGGCTGCTTCCAGTTTGGTCAGGCGTGAGCGCAGTTCACCGCGCGCCAGCCATCCCAGGACGGTGGTGAACGCGTCAGGCAGGAGCTTCTCCAGCACCATGAGCTTGGCAACGATCTCCGCTTCGAGCACGATGCCGCGATGGTCGGCGACGGACTGACGTACCCGCAGGTCGTTGAGGAACCGTTTGATGCGGCGAGGGCTGCCGTGAAGCTTCTCGTAGAGGATGGGAGTCATCCGCGAGGCAAAGGCGAGCTCGGCGGAGATGTCGTTGCCGTCTACGGCTGCGGCCAGGTTGTCCAGCAGGCCCTTCTCCCGCCGCAGGCGTATGCAGGCGTCGATGTAGGGGGTGAGGTCCTGATCGGATAGGCGCTGGGAGAGCTGCAGCAGGACGAGGAACGCCTCGGTGTCGAACCGGCTCAGGGTGGGCAGCGGCACCGTGGTCTGCACGATCTTGTGCAGGTAGAGGCTGGCGGGCTCCTCGGCGTATCGCTCGCCGGCGGCTTGCTGTCCGTTGCTGGGATCGGGGAAGCGGACACGCAGGGCATCGGCCACCCTATGCTCGTCGGCGGCGACGACGAACGCCATCTTCGGTACAGCCAGAAACAGCCGGATCGTCTCCAGTGTGTCCACGACCGTGTCGGGCAGGCAGCGGTCGAGGTCGTCGACCAACACGACCACCCGCCTAAGATGGCTGAGTTCCGGAGACTCCATCAGGGTGCTGAACTCGGTGCGGAACTCCTCAAGTCCGCGGGACAGCGGTTCTGCTGTGTCAGGGTCCTGGTTGTCGGGCTCGGTGTTGACCAGGCTGGTGAGATCGTCGGCGGACGGCAGTTGCAGGGTCAGCGATGTCTTGGCCGCCACCTGCAGGGCCTTCGCCCAGTCGACCCGCCGCCTCAGCTTGGTCAGCAGTGCCCTGGTGCGGCTCGGGGCCTGGCCCGGTCCTTCTCCATGGGCAAGTTCGGCGGCGACGGCAGCGAGCACCTCGCTGATCAGCGTCTCCTTGGCGCCGACGCCGGGGTCATAGCGCCACGGGTCAGTGCTGATCACGAGAACGGTCGTGTCTGTCTCGGAGGGCTGTGGAGCAAGCGCGTCCTCGATCAGGCGCAGCACCGTGGTCTTGCCGCTTCCCCAGGCACCCGAGACGCCCACCGTCACCGGGTCGAGTGCGTCGTCGAGCACCGCCCGGACCACGGTCTTGGCCACGGCGTCGAAGGACAGCAGGTCCAGGCGTGTCGGCTCATCCGACCACAGCCGTGAAGACTCATCGCTCACGCCGTCCCCCAGTCTGCGACCTCTTTGTCGCAGTCGATCTCCACCGGACCCACCGCGCACCGACTGATCTCGGAACACAGCGAAAGCACACGATAACCCTCGAATCTCCGCCAACAACAGCAACAGACACATTTATTGCCGAAGACTCGCCAGGACACAAAGGGCCTTCGCCTGATCCGCAGGTGTGACACGACGCCCTCATGCCCCGTCGGCCCTCCCCCGGGGTGTGTGAACACGTTTTGCCGACCAGCCAGTGCAAGTCGGCCGTCCCACGGAACGGCGCGCACCACCACGCGCGCCGTTGCGGTGGTGTGGCGTGGTCCCTGGAGGCTCTGAGGGCCGTTGAGGCGACCGAGGGCCCTTGTCCCGGAGACAGCACCCGACGTATCGGCGTGGTCGGCGCGCTGCATCACGCACCAGCCGGTCAGACCGTGTCGCCCTCCGCGACCGGCCAGCCGAACGGGTCCGTGTGCTCGATGTCGTCTGTCCAGTAGCCGTACCGGTCACCGAGCACCGACAGCAGTGCCTGGGGGTCGAGCGCGCCAGGGCGGATGGCGAGGCCAAAGCCGCGCGCGGTGTTCACGGCGGCCACGGACAGGTGTGAACGCAGGGCACGTTCCGTGAATGCCTCAGCGGGAACAGGAGGGTCGTCGGGACGCTCGGGGGCCTGCATGGCGGCGAGGATGCGGGCTCGGTGTTCTTCGGAGTCGTCCGGGGATAGGCGCAGGCCCTGCTGCTGGGCACGATGGTTTCCGACCGCGTTGGCGATGGCGGTCAGCAGGTGCCAGTCGCGCCAACCTTCCTGTCTCAACTGTGTGGCCGTACGCCGGAAGCCGGAGTCCGCGGCCAGGCGGGGAAGGGTGTAGCGCACGATGGGAAGCATGACGGCGTAGCGGTTGCGGACAATGTCCAAGGCTGCCTCGTGCTCGTAGCCGGGTCCAGGCCCGGTCCAGGGCGGCAAGGCAGCCGGTTTCGCCTGGCTGTAGGCGGTGTCTGCTCCGACAGCCTGATCGGCGAGCGCAGCCATCATCCGGTAGTCGTCGGGCCCCAGGAAGTCTGCCATTTCGTCGTAGGGGCGGCCGACGAGGAGCTTGTGCCATAGTCCGCCGGAGAGCGCCCGCTCGACGAGGTTCATGAAGGCCTCGTCGGAGAGCAATGACTGGGAGAGCACCACCTTGATCAGGGCAGCGAGCAGACGGGATGGTTCTGTTTCCAGGTCTGCCGGGTCGGCTGTGGGCAGGCGCAGCCTCCACCGCTTCGTATCCCGGTCGGCGGTCTGCTCACAGACCGCGGGCTGGTCAGGAGACAGGGTGGTGTCTGCGCGGATCTCGACGCTCAGGCGTCCGGGCAGGAACAGCGGGTCCTGGGTGGCGAGTTCGCCGAGAAACACCTGGAGTGCTGCGGTGTAGCGTTCCGCGGCCAGTACCGACAGCCGGTCGTTCGGGCAGATAATCTCCCAGTCGACGCCGAGCGCGTTCCAGACATAGCGGCGTGCGGGGCCGGCGTCGCTGAAGGGCCGTCCCACGCCTTGCGCGTCGGCTTCTTCGGCATAGTTCTCTTCGGTTGCGGTGGGGACGTCGGCGGTCGGAGCGAGCATCTCCTCAATGATGGTGTCGACGCCCACGGAGGCGGTAATCGCCCGGAGCGAGGGGACTAAGCCGGGCCGCATCGCGCTGGCTGCGCGCTGGGTCAGCGCCTGGTCGACCATCATCTCCCAGACATACGGGTAGCATTCGTGGTTGTACGGCTCGTCGCAGTAGGCGTCCTGTGCCATGAGACCGATGCGGAACAGATGGGTGGCAGAGATCCAGTTCCCGGCCTGGCGGTCGTAGCGGGCAGCGAGGATGATGCCGCGGGGGATGAAGCCGCTGAGTTCGGGGTTGGGTGCGGACTTCGCGGCGGTGGCGGCCGCGAGCGCGTACTGCTTGGCGGCGATGGCCAGGCCGAGTTCGCTGTAGAGGCGCGCGCACAGCAGCAGCATGATCAGGCCGCCCTCGAGGGTGTCGCCGCGCAGCCAGTTGGCCTTGGCTTCGTGGATCTCCTGGAGCGCTTGCAGGATGCGGCCGCTCTTGATCAGGGCATGGCCTCGGGACTGGGCGCGTTCGCCCCGTGTGGTCTGGCCGGCCGCCCGGTCGGTGGCCTGATCGAGCAGGTCCCGGACCTCCCGGTAGAGCGGGTGGTCCACCAGTGCGGGGGTGAGGTAGTCGAAGAGATCAGCGGTGTGCTCGATGGGGAACAGCGGCGCGTTGTCCAGGTGGTGGCCTAGTCGGAGCAGGATGTTCATGGTGGTGTCGAGGTCCGTGAGCGGCGATCGCGTCTGGAGAGCAGGTACCGGTTCACCGGCTTCCACCGCTTCGAGGACGAATGCGGTGACTTCCGCGACCGTGGGCAGGTCCTTGGGCACGGATTCGAGGCTGGCGGTCATGGCGGTGTGCAGGGCCAGGCGGGCCTGCATGGCCAGAAGATGGGCCATGGCATTGGCCGGCGGGCTCGCATCCAGCAGGCCGTCGATCTTGTCTGCCAGCAGGCGCTGCCAGCCGCACAGGTCGTCTGCGTTCAGGGCGGTGAGATTACGGATCAGCGCCCCGAATCCGTATCCGAGGAGCACGACAGCGTCCTCGAGGATTCCCAGATCGGTGAGGGTGTCGTCGGCGGTGACCGTGTCGAAGAAGTCGCGGGCCAGCTGGTCAACCGAGTACATGTCGCCAAGGCCGCGCAGGGTGGCGACGACGATCTCGTAGCGGGCCCGCAGCGCGGTGCGCTCCCCCTCTGCAGCGGCCAGTAGGGCACGTGCACGGCCGATCCATTCTGGTAGATCGGCCCGGGCCTCGTCGTGGAAGGTGGCGTGGCGCAGCGGGCCCCGCAGTTCCACCAGGTCGCCCAGGGTGCGGGCCGGCTCGTCGTTTGCCTGCCATCGCTGGCGGGCTTCGGCATACCAGTCGGGCAGTTCACCGGCTCCGTCCGGGCGCGGTGGAGCGAGGTCGGAGGGAAGGTGCAGGTACTGGACCGCGAGGTAGAACAGGTCGTAGTCGGGAAGGTGCAGGGCGAGGGCAGCCGCGTCCCAGACCTCCAGGTCGACCTGGTGCGTCCGGGCAGCTTCGTCGATCAGGTCGTGCCGCTTCCTGGTGGGCACAGCGGTCACCGTGAAGTAGATGACGCGGTCAACGGGAGTGCCCTGCCCGCAGATCGACGCCAGGTCTTTTCTGATCTTGCCGGGGATGTCGGTGCTTTGGATGGTGCAGGCCATTACCACGCGCTGGGTGGAGGCCAGCGATGCGAACAGGGACGTGCCGGGCAGCTCGCGGGGAATGTTGCTCCAGTGACTTTCGGCGTCCCGGCCCTGGTCCCCGCCACTACTGACGGGGCCGGTCGCCGGCAGCAGATTGCTGGTGATCCTCCGGCGGGCCAGGCCCAGGCACAGGGCCTCGAACTCGTGGTGACTGTTGCTCTCGCCGAGAGTGCTCAGGGCGAAGCGGATACGCTTCTCGAGCTGGACGGCATCGTCACTCACGTCGTTCCCCCTGGTTTCACTCCCGCAGTCGTGCATGACCAGTGTCCGATACCTCACTGACACCTGGGGCCGCGTATGCCTCTGCGGTGGTGAGCGGACAGGGTTTCAGCCGCCCGGCACATGCTCATGCACATCACGTACCGTCCTCCCCCGTGGGCTGAGCCTCAGCAACGCGTGGTGGGCGAGGGCGGGACGACGGCCTCCAGGCACGGCGCGCATCGGTGCAGCTTGGTAGTCGGCCATGAGTTGAGTCAGCCGGGCACCGGAGGACCCGATACAGCGTGCGCTGTCACGCCGCCGACGGCAGCTGGTCAGACTCCCTGGCCGCTACCGGGATTCTCAGTGCATCTGCGGGATTCTCATCAAGCTTGCTGGACTACAGGTCAAAGCCCTGATCAGCACGGAAAAGGCACACGAGGTATCTCTCAAGTCATATGCATCCTCACAGGTCCAAGCGATCCCTGTACCGCAACAAGAATGAGAACTCACACGCCGGGGTGCGGGTGACGACCAACCCGATCCAGCTGGCGCTGTGGCTGGGTGGCAAGTCCCACGTGACCGTGTTCGGGACGTACGCCAGCCTGCCGGTGCTGATCGAGGCGCACGAGGGCGCCTACGGTCAGCGCCTGGACCTTTTTGACCTGATCTGTGTGGATGAGGCGCACCGGGTGTCGGGGTCGATGGGGAAGGCGTGGACGGCGATCCACCACCAGGACCAGGTGCCGGCCGACCGCCGGCTGTACCTGACGGCCACCCCGCGGATCTGGGAGGTGCGCCCGCCGGCGGAGGTGGTGGAGGGGATGCGCGAGGCGCTGCCGGAGGAGATGGCCGCGTCCATGGACGATGAGGCCGTCTTCGGGCCAACGGTGTTCGAGCTGCCGCTCGCCGAGGCGGTGCGCAGGGAGCTGTTGGCCCAGTTCCAGTTGATCGTCTGCGAGATCCACGATCCCGAGCTCGGCAACGGGGAGCTGTACGGCGAGGACAAGCGGACTGAGCAGGTGCGGGGGAAGCGGATGGCGGCGCTGCAGACCGCGGTGTTGGAGGCCGCCGCGGCGCACGGCCTGAAGAAGATGATCACTTTCCATCATCGGACCCTGGAAGCCGAAGCCTGGGCGGCCGGCCTGCCCGGCGTGGCCGCCAAGCTCCACGCCGCCGAACCCGACCGGCACCCGCACCCGGAGCTGGTGTGGGCGGACTGGCTGTGCGGCGAGCACGAGCCCGAG
This sequence comes from Streptomyces sp. CNH099, assembly GCA_000514715.1. Classification (GTDB taxonomy): domain Bacteria; phylum Actinomycetota; class Actinomycetes; order Streptomycetales; family Streptomycetaceae; genus Streptomyces; species Streptomyces synnematoformans. The sequence goes on from AZWL01000067.1 coordinate 10,667, forward strand.
CGCCGGCGTCGGGTGCTGCGCCAGCTCGGTGACGGCGTCGACCATCGGGGTCGGCCGGTGCAGCGCGCGATCGTCTCCAACTGCAAGGTCCTGGGCGAGGGCGTCGACTGCCCAATGGTGGACTCAGTGGCCATCGTCGACCCGAAGGGGTCGGTGGTGGACATCGTCCAGGCTCTCGGCAGGACGCTGCGGCAAAAGCCCCGTGAGGGGAAGATGGCGAGCATCCTCGTGCCGGTTTTCCTGGAGGATGGGGAAGATCCGGAGGATATGCGCGGAATCGGGTGGAGGTCGCTCATTGCTGTGATGCAGGCGCTACGGGCTCATGATTCCAAGATGGTGGAGATGCTCGCCATTCCGCAGGAGAAATCTGAGCGTGTGGAGCCGTCCGAGTCTATCGGGGTGGCGCCGGAGGAAGGCGAGGAAGAGGGGCGGCTCTTGCTGCGCTTCTCCACCAAGCGCAGCCCGGAGGCGATCAGGCGGTTCGTCAGCATGCAGGTCATCAACCCCGTGGGGGCGTCGTGGGCGCGTGGCCACGCCGCCGCGGTGCGCTACGCGAAGGAGTACGGAAATCTCCGCGTTCCGCTGACGTACCGCGAACCCGGCACGAACTTCCCGCTGGGTCGGTGGATTTCCGACCAGCGGACGGAGAATTCCGCGGGACGCATGGACGACAACGCCGAGGGGCGCCGACGGAAGCGGGAGCTGAACGAGATCGGTATGGTCTGGTCGGCGCCGGATCTGGCATGGGAGGAGAACCTGGCGGCCGCCCGCGCCTACTACGCCGAACACTCTACGCTCTGCTGTCCGCAGGGAGCGGCTTCGGAGAACAAGCCGATCGGGCAATGGCTCACGAATCTGCGGCGTCCGGGCGGCTTGGGCAAGGACTCGGTGAAAGCCGCGCAGCGGGCTGCGGACCTGGCGGATATCGACCCCGAATGGAATCCGCGGGAGCTCGGCTGGACCGTCGACTGGCAGCGCAATTACGTCAAAGTCAAGACGTGCGTGGAAGGCGGGGCGTCGATTGAGGATTTGCTGCCGGGGGTTCGCCTCGGCGGCGAAGACGTCGGACGGTGGGTCAAGCGCCAGCAAGAAGGCTGGGATGCCCTGAACGCCGAGCAGCGGCGCCGGCTGTCCGCCCTGGGCGTGGCAGCCGCTGAGAAGCCCGCTGAAGCCCGTACGGCACCGCCCAAGGGCGGGGCGCGGGCGGCGGCGTTCGAGCGGGGTCTGGCCGCCGCGCGGCAGTACCTCGAGCGCGAGGGAACTCTGGAGGCGGTGTCCCGCAAGCACACAGAGATCGTCGTCGACCCACAGACCGGAACAGAGACGAGTGTTCGACTGGGGGTATGGCTGACGAACGTGCGCTCTAGGCGGGACAGCCTGACACCGGAGCGCGCCGAGGCGCTGAACGAACTCGGACTGCGCTGGACGTAATGAGCTTGAGAACGAGCGAGGGGCGGACCGCCGACCGTGGTAGCCGCTCCCCCGTTGCGTCTGCGGACCTGCCCATCGTCTGGAGTGGATCGAGCGCCTCGGCCGTTGCCGCTACTTGCGAGAGTAGGTGGAAGGTGTTGTTCGGTTGCCGGCAACGATGCCGGCGACGACCGCGCGATCTACGGTCGCCCCATGGGGTCGGTGGGTGGTAGTCCACGCGACCTCGTCGACGCGCAGGTTGCCATCCGCGATGTCCTTCGGCGTGAGGTCTAGTACTCCAGTTGTAGTTCGCTATCGATGCTGGTCAGGGCCGGGTTTCTGAGTGTACTCGGCTGACGGGCCGTCAGTGAGGACGAGTTCGTG
>AZWL01000068.1 GCA_000514715.1 Streptomyces sp. CNH099
GGAGACCACCACCACGTTCCCGTGCCTGTCCGCCAGACACTGCGTCTCCACATGCCGCGGCCGGTCCAGATACCGCTCCACGAAACACTCACCACGGCCGAACGCCGCGATCGCCTCACGCACCGCCGACTCGTACAACTCCGGAACCTCTTCGAGGCTACGGGCCACCTTCAGCCCACGNCCCCCGCCGCCGAACGCGGCCTTGATCGCGATCGGCAGGCCGTGCGCCTGCGCGAACGCGGTCACCTCCGCGACGTCGGCAACCGGGTCCTTCGTACCGGCCACCAGCGGCGCCCCCGCACGCTGCGCGATGTGCCGGGCGGACACCTTGTCACCCAGCGCACGGATCGCCTCAGGCGGCGGCCCGATCCAGACCAGACCCGCGTCCAGGACCGCCCGGGCGAAATCGGCGTTCTCCGACAGGAAGCCGTACCCCGGATGGACCGCATCCGCCCCCGAATCCCCGGCGGCCCGCAGCACCTTGCCGATGTCGAGGTAGCTCGTGGCCGGGGTGTCACCGCCCAGCGCGAACGCCTCATCGGAGGCACGGACGTGCAATGCATCCCGGTCCGGCTCCGCGTACACGGCCACGCTCGCGATCCCGGCGTCCCGGCACGCCCGGGCGACGCGAACGGCGATTTCGCCGCGGTTGGCGATGAGCACCTTGCGCACGATGACTCCCTTCTCGGAACACCGAGATTTTAGGTAATGGCGACACCTCTGCGCTGCGGGATCCCGGAGGTGAGCTTGCCCACACAGAGGATGGTCCGCGCCGCCGTACTCGGGCCCGAAGCCCTGAGTTCCCAAGGTACGCCGCTTCCGTGGCCGTGCGCGCGAAACCGGGTGTGTGGCCAAGGTCTCGCGCCCGTTGAACAGACGGACGGGGCCTGCTTTTGTGGGAACCCTACGAAGGCGGGGCGGAAACTTTTCGGGTCGCGCTTTCGGCCGTGCTCCGTCGCGCACTCCTCGCGCGCCGGTTGCGTGCCCGTCACGTGCCGACCGCGTGCCGGTTGCGTGTCCATGGTGCGCGAACCCCCTTGCCGCCCCCGACTACCCATCAGTAGCGTGAGAGCGCCTTCGGACCCGGTGAGGGGGTGCCGCCATGCGCAGAGCCGCCGCGGCGGCGGCCGGTGCCGCGCTGCTCGTGGAAGCGGTCGGGCTGGCCGTCGTGCACTTCATCCTGGGCACCGTCGTCGACCGCCAGGACATGTCCCTCGCCGGCCTCGACTCCGGCGTCATGTCCGGCTCCACGCGCGGGGCGGGCGTCGCCGTCGGGCTCTACCTGCTGTGCTGCGCGGCGGTCTCGCTGCGCGTCGCGGTACGGCACCGGGCCCCCGGGCGCGCCGGGCGGACCCTGCTGGTGAGCTGCGCGGTGCTGCACGCGGTGCTGGCGACGGTCGCCGTCGGGCTGGTGGGCTGGGCGGCGTTCGCGGGGCTGATGGCGGTGTTCGGGCTGATCGTGCTGATGCTGACCGACGAAGGCGCCGCCGTGCGGCGGCACAGAGCCGACGGCGGCGGTGCGGAGCCCGCGCCGGCGGCCTGAGTCCCGCCGGGGGTACGCGGGAGGGCGTTCCGGCTGCGTCACCCGCTCCGCGGGCCCGTCGCGCGGGTTCTGAGAAGGTCCGCCACGTCGCTGAGCCCGGCCTCGACGCGTCCGTGGACACGGGGGTTGAGCAGCGTCGTACCGTCGAAGTCCCCGGCGGAGGCGAAGAACGCGACGGGGATCGTCAACGCCCGGAAGAAGGCGAACAGCGGGTGCGGGTGCGCGGGCTTTGCGCTGACCTCCGACATCTGGGAGCCGCCGGAGGGGCACAGCTGAGCCGGGATCGCCCTGTACCTGCCTGCGCATGATGCGTGTGCAGGCAGGTAGATCGTTGGTTCCGACGACGCTCCACCGATAGCGTGCTGCACATGGCGACCGTAGAGCTGCGAGAACTTGAGTACCAGGCATGGAACGGCTTCCTGGTCACCCACGATCGGATCTGGCGTGAGATCGAGGCCGGGATCGCCCCGCTGAACGTGAGCATGGCCGAGTACAGCGTGCTGGCCCTGCTGGGCCAGGCCGGCAGGAAGGGCATGCGGATGTCGGAGCTGGCCCAGCGGCGCCTGATGTCGACCGGCGGGTTCACCCGGCTCGCCGACCGGCTGGAGCACCGGGGCCTGATCGAGAGGCGGCCGTCGCCCGGCGACGGCCGCGGCTTCGAGGCCGTCCTCACCCGCGACGGGCGGGCCCTCCTGCGCAAGGCATGGCGCCAGCAGTACAGCGACCTGCACAGGCTCTTCTTCGACCGGCTCGACGACGAGCACCTGCGCAACCTCGCCGAGGTCTGGGCGCGGCTTGCGCTCGACGACGACGGTGCGCTGGAGGAGGGTGCCCCGTAGCCCTCTCTCGGGGCGTCCCGCCCGGGGTCCGAACAACAACCCGGACCCGGAGATCGGTGATCAGACCCAGAGATCGGTGATCCGCACGCCCAGTTCCGCGAGCAGTCGCCGCAGCAGCGGCAGCGAGAGGCCGACGACGTTGCCGTGGTCGCCGTCGATGCCGTCGATGAACGCCGACGACCGGCCGTCGAGGGTGAACGCCCCCGCCACGTGCAGGGGTTCGCCGGTCGCGACGTACGCGGCGATCTCGGCGTCGCTCGGCTCCCCGAACCGCACCACCGTCCCGGCGGTCGCGCTCGCCCGCCGCCCCGACGCGGTGTCGATGACGCAGTGCCCGGTCTGCAGCACCGCCGACCGCCCCCGCATCGCCTTCCACCGCGCGGTGGCGTCCTCGGCGTCCACGGGCTTGCCCAGCGCCCTGCCGTCCAGCTCCAGCACCGAGTCGCAGCCGACGACCAGCGCGTCCGCCGCCTCGGGCCGCCCGGCGACGGCGCCGGCCTTCGCCTCGGCGAGCACGAGCGCGAGTTCCGCCGGGGTCGCGGCGGTGACGGAGTCCTCGTCGACGCCGCTGACGAGCACCTCGGGCGCGAGGCCCGCCTGCCGGAGCAGGCCGAGCCGCGCGGGGGACTGCGAGGCGAGCACGAGCGTACGGGCGGGACGCCCGGTGCCGGGATCCTGGGTCATGCGCGCCATCGTAGGCGGCGTCGGACACCGCTACGCAGCCGGTTTGTCAGAGCCGCGGCCTACCCTGGGGCGGGAGTGCGGGGAAGGGACGGCCTCGAACAGGCGGCCGCGTAGCGCGCCGGGGCCGGTCCCGTAGCCCCAAGCGGGTGTCCGGCGTGGCCCCGCGGGAGATCGAGGGGCGCAGCTTCGAGGGGGGCCGGGGGCGTCGCCGCGGTCGGGGCCCGGGGCGTGGCCCCGTGCGGGGCTCGGGGCGCCGTCCCGCGGGGGTCCGGGGGCGCAGCCCCGGGGGCGTAGCGCCCGCCGGGGGCCCGGGGCGAAGCCCCGTGCGGGCGGGGTCGGGGGCGTGGCCCCCGTGGGGGCCGGGGCGCGGCCCCGTGCGTGGGCCCGCGGCGGCTTACGTCGGGAGTGCGTCCGGGCCCGCCGCGCCCAGCGTTATCGCCACCAGCGCCGCCAGCGCCAGCAGCCACCCGGCGCGGCGCAACTGCCGTTCGGCCGCGCGCAACTCCTCGTCGGGCTCGTCTGGGGGGTCGGACCACAGCATCTCCCGATGGTCCCGGCCCGGCGCCGGCCGCGCCTGAGTACGCGTACTCAGTTGTCCGCGCCGTACACCCGTTCCCGTACTCGCCGCGCTACCCGGGCCAGTACGTCGTACGCCACGCCTTCGGCCCCGGCCGCGGCGTCCGCCGGGCCGGCACCCGCCGCGCCGGGTCCGCCCACTCGCTGGCCGGCCCGCCCCGCGGGCCCGCCGCGGACGAGGCCGCCCGCGCCTGGACCACCGCCAGCGCCGCCGCCAGTTCCTCCGCCGTCGGGTTGCCCCGGACGACCTTGATCTCGTCGGACATCGGCCCTCCTCACACCGCCGCCGCCACCGCGACCGCCCCGCCGCCTACAGCGGGATGTTCCCGTGCTTCTTCGGCGGCAGCGACTCCCGCTTGTTGCGCAGCACCCGCAGCCCCTTCGCCACCTGCCGCCGCGTCTCCGACGGCATGATGACGGCGTCCACATACCCGCGTTCGGCCGCCGCATACGGGTTCAGCAGCGCGTCCTCGTACTCCTGGATCAGCTCGCTGCGCCGCGTCTCCCGCTCCTGCTCGTCCCCGATGGCGGCGAGCGTGCGGCGGTAGAGGATGTTGACGGCGCCCTGCGCGCCCATGACGGCGATCTGCGCGGTCGGCCAGGCCAGGTTCAGGTCCGCGCCGAGGTGCTTGGAGCCCATGACGTCGTACGCGCCGCCGAACGCCTTGCGGGTGATCACCGTGATCAGCGGCACGGTGGCCTCGGCGTAGGCGTAGATCAGCTTGGCGCCGCGGCGGATGATGCCGTCGTACTCCTGGTCCGTGCCCGGCAGGAAGCCGGGGACGTCGACGAAGGTGAGCACGGGGACGTTGAAGGCGTCGCAGGTGCGCACGAAGCGGGCGGCCTTCTCGCTGGCCTTGATGTCCAGGCAGCCGGCGAACTGCATCGGCTGGTTGGCGACGATCCCGACCGGGTGGCCCTCCACCCGGCCGAAGCCGGTGACGATGTTCGGCGCGTACAGCGCCTGCGTCTCCAGGAACTCGCGGTCGTCCAGCACGTGCTCGATGGCGGTGTGCATGTCGTACGGCTGGTTCGCCGAGTCCGGGATGAGGGCGTCCAGCTCGCGGTCCTCGTCGGTGACCTCCGTCACGCCCTCCTCGGGGAAGGCGGGCGGGTCGCTGAGGTTGTTCGACGGCAGGTAGGACAGCAGCGCCTTGACGAAGTCGAAGGCGTCCTTCTCGTCGCCCGCCATGTGGTGCGCGACGCCGGAGGTGGTGTTGTGCGTACGGGCGCCGCCCAGCTCCTCGAAGCCGACGTCCTCGCCGGTGACGGTCTTGATGACGTCGGGTCCGGTGATGAACATGTGCGACGTGCCGTCCACCATCACGGTGAAGTCCGTGATCGCCGGCGAGTACACCGCGCCGCCCGCGCACGGGCCGACGATGACGCTGATCTGCGGGACCACGCCGGAGCCGTGGACGTTGCGGCGGAAGATCTCCGCGAAGAGCCCGAGCGCGACGACGCCCTCCTGGATGCGCGCGCCGCCGCCGTCGTTGATGCCGATGACCGGACAGCCGGTCTTCATGGCGAAGTCCATCGCCTTGACGATCTTCTCGCCGTACACCTCGCCGAGGGAGCCGCCGAAGACGGTGAAGTCCTGCGAGTACACCACGACGGGCCGGCCGTCCACGGTCCCGTAGCCGGTGACGACGCCGTCGCCGTACGGGCGGTTGGCCTCGATGCCGAAGTTCGTCGAGCGGTGCCGGGCGAACTCGTCCAGCTCGGTGAACGACCCCTCGTCCAGCAGCAGGTCGACCCGTTCGCGCGCGGTCAGCTTGCCCTTCGCGTGCTGCTTCTCCACCGCGCGCGCCGACCCGGCGTGCGTGGCCTCCTCGATCCGCCGGCTCAGGTCGGCGATCCGGCCGGCCGTCGTGTGGATGTCCGCCGTCTCGGCGGGTGGCTCGTGCGCCTCGGCCATCGGGGTGCGGCTCCTGCTCGTCGGGGGAGGGACCTACCGCTACGTAGGCTATCGGCGCGGGGCCGCCGCACGGGTGCGGCGTTGGCCACATCCGCGGCGTGGCGCCGCCGCCTGCCGGGTGGGCGCCTGGCCGTAGGGTGGCGATATGAGTGCAGATCGGGGAAGCCGCTGGTCCGACCTCGACCGCCCGCCGCTCAACGCCGACGCGCTGCGCCGGGCGCTCGTACGGACCGGAGGGCTGTGGACGTCGCTCGACGTCGTCGAGGCCACCGGCTCCACGAACGCCGACCTCGCCGCGCGCGCCCGCGCGGGCGCGGCCGAGGGCGCGGTGCTGGTCGCGGAGGAGCAGACGGCCGGGCGCGGCCGGCTGGACCGCGGCTGGTCGGCACCGGCCAGATCCGGCCTCTTCCTCTCCGTGCTGCTGCGCCCCGAGGGCGTGCCGGTGCACCGCTGGGGCTGGCTGCCGCTGCTCGCCGGCGTCGCGGTGGCGACCGCGCTGCCCCGGGCCGCGGGCGTGGACACGGCGCTGAAGTGGCCCAACGACGTGCTCGTGACCGTCGAGGGCGAGGAGCGCAAGGCGGGCGGCATCCTCGTGGAGCGGGTCGACGCCGCGGGCGAGGCGGTGGTCCTCGGCATCGGCGTCAACGTCACGCTGCGCGCGGACGAGCTGCCCGTGCCGCAGGCCGGCTCGCTGGCGCTGGCGGGCGCGAAGGTCACCGACCGGGACCCGCTGCTGCGCGCGCTGCTGCGGTCGCTGGAGCGCTGGTACGGCAGCTGGCGCACCGCCGGCGGCGACCCGGCCGGCGCCCGGCTGCAGGAGACGTACGCGGCGGGCTGCGCGACGCTCGGCCGGCAGGTCCGCGCGGAGCTGCCGGGCGGCGCCTCGGTCACCGGGGAGGCCGTCGCGGTGGACGGCGACGGGCGGCTGGTGCTGGCCACGGCGGCGGGGCTGCAGGAGCCGGTGGGCGCGGGGGACGTGGTGCACCTGCGGCCCGCGGCCGAAGCGGAGTGAGCTGGGCCACATTTCCCGTATCGTTGAGGCCGCAGGGTCGGTGGCCGGGAAACGGACGGGGGGAGGGGGCAGCCGGTGAGTGAGGTTGCGGGCTCCTCCGGTGCGGAAGAGCCGGAAGAGCCGGAAGGCCGGGAACGTACGGAAGGTGAGGAAGGCACCGAAGGCACCGAAGGTGCCGGGGGCGCGGAAGGTGCCGTACGGGCGGAAGGGCCGGAGGGCGACGAGGACCCCATCGCGCTCCGCATCGAGCAGCTGGTCCTGGGCTCGGAGCGGCGCTACACCCCCTTCCAGGCCGCGCGGGCGGCGGGCGTGCCGATGGAGCTGGCGGCCCGCTTCTGGCGCGCCATGGGCTTCGCCGACATCGGCCAGGCCAAGGCGCTCACCGAGGCCGACGTCCTCGCGCTGCGCCGGCTGGCGGGCCTGGTGGAGGCCGGGCTGCTCAGCGAGGCCATGGCCGTGCAGGTGGCGCGCTCCACCGGGCAGACGACCGCCCGGCTGGCGGACTGGCAGATCGACTCCTTCCTCGAAGGGCTCACCGAGCCGCAGGAGGGCATGTCCCGCACCGAGATCGCGTACCCGCTGGTCGAGCTGCTGCTGCCGGAGCTGGAGGAGTTCCTCGTCTACGTCTGGCGCCGGCAGCTTGCCGCGGCCACCGGCCGGGTCGTGCAGGCGCAGGACGACGACGAGATGGTCGACCGCCGCCTCGCGGTGGGCTTCGCCGACCTGGTCGGCTTCACCCGGCTGACCCGGCGTCTGGAGGAGGAGGAGCTGGGCGAGCTGGTCGAGGCGTTCGAGACGACCGCCGCCGACCTGGTCGCCGCCCACGGCGGCCGGCTCATCAAGACCCTGGGCGACGAGGTGCTGTTCGCCGCCGACGAGGCGGGCACGGCGGCGGAGATCAGCGTCCGGCTGATCGAGACGCTGGCCCACGACGAGACGATGCCGGAGCTGCGGGTGGGCATCGCCTTCGGCACGGTGACGACGCGCATGGGCGACGTGTTCGGCACGACGGTGAACCTGGCGTCGCGGCTGACGTCGATCGCGCCGAAGGACACGGTGCTGGTGGACGGCGACTTCGCGGAGGAACTGATAGGGGACGGCGACGCCCCGGAGTCGGAGGCGGAGGCCACGGCGGCGGAGAAGGCGGCGGCGGAGGGCGGCACGGGGGAGGCGGCCCCGTCGTACCGCTTCGCGCTGCAGCCGATGTGGCAGCGGCCGGTGCGCGGGCTGGGCGTGGTGGAGCCGTGGCTGCTGAGCCGGAGGACCTGACGGCTCCGGGCCGCACCCCCGGCCTCACCCGGCCCGCCCAGCAGTACGTGAACGGCGATGCGTTCGACGTTGCGGTCGGCGACTGACTCACGCGCGTGCAAACGCCGCCCGCTCAGACAACGAGGACAGGTACGTGCAGCCATCGCGGGGCAGGAGACGTCCGTGCACGGCGCGGTGTGGGCCGACGGCGGCTGCGCGAGTGATGTTCTCTCAACGCGGTTCGTTGGCGACCCTCACATCCGGGATCTCAGCACGTCGACCTCGCAGCCCGGCGCGAACGGGTCGAAGCCGTGCTCGACCAGCCAGCGAACCCCCAGCAGGCCTCGCAACGACCACCACCCGCGGATCACGTCGAGGTCGACGTCGGTGCCATAGCCAGCGATGACGTCGCCCAGGTGCTCCTCGTGCCCGAGCGTCAAGGTGGCGAGGTCGAACAGGGCATCGCCCCGGCCCGCCTCGGACCAGTCGATGATGCCCGTGACCTCGTCGCCGTCGACGAAGACGTGATCGATCTGTAGGTCGCCGTGCGTGAACGCCGGAGTCCACGGCCGGAGCGCGGCCTCGGCGACCTGGCGGTTGCGGGTGACCAGGTCGGCGGGCAGGACACCGTTCGTCACGAGCAACTCGCACTCGCCGTCGAGTTCCGCCACGAACTCGCCGGGACTCCGGCGGCGCCGGCCGGTCCAGGGCGGCAACGGCGCCTCGTGCAGCTTCCGGACGGCGGCGCCCGCCGCGGCCCACGCCGCCGGCGCCCCGGTCGACGGCTCACCGAGACGGCCGAGCACCGTCCCCGGGAGTGCGGCGATCGCGAGCACGGGCGCCTTGCGCCACAGGACCTCCGGGGTCGGGACCGGCGCGAGGGACATCGCCTCGACCTCGACGTCGATGCGCGCCTGATCGGCGTCCACCTTCAGGAACACGTCGCCGACGCGCAGAGTCGCACGCTCGGAATGCGCGACGACGACTTCGACCTCATCCATGGGCGACCAGTATCCAGGGGATGTTCGCCGACGTCGCCGGGTTTATCACGTGCGATCACGCGGCTGACCGCTCGGGGTTACCGCGTGCGCTCAATGGTCACCTCCGAAGAGTCAGCCACAGCCAACCTATGCCACACAGGGCAAATACTCCTAGAGGGGCCAGTCCCGCGCTTCTTGCACCGGGCAACAGCACCGTGGCTACGGCGAGGGAAGCGATGGCGAAGACACCGCACGCTATGCGCAAAACGCCGGCTGCGACGCGTTCGCGGTTTCGCTCGGTCAACTTCCCCTCCTGTCAGCTGCAGGCAGCGGTGCAGTTACCGTGCTGCCGTTCTCGGTGACCTTCGTGGTGCGCTGACCACCGCCCCCGTTGGCGGGGACCTTGTCAGGTGCCGGAAGCTTCGTACTGACCTCGACCGGCTTCCCGTCCTCACCGGTGACAACGCCACCGTTCGGGTCCGCGACCTTCGCCTTGTGCGGCACCTTCTCGGGATCCATTGTGCCGTCCGCATTCACCCATGGCGGCCGCAGCGCAGACTCTGTGGGAGCTGCGGCGGGCCGTGAACGCGCCCCATCTCGTCGCCGTCGTCCGCGCCGGAGCCCGTTTCGAACGTGGCGGCCTTGTCGAACGCCCCGAGGCGGTCGTGGCCTAGCCGATTGAGAAGGTGGCATCGGGGGCGGCGTAGTCGACGAGACCGTCGAACCGCGCCGAGGCACGTGTCATCGCTTGCTGCGGCGTGAGGAAGCGGCCGACGTGCGTGACGATCAGCCGGCCCGCCCCGGCCGCGCCGGCTGTGTCGCCGGTGTCCTCGGGCGTGTGGTGCACCTGTTCGCCCTCGACCGGTGCCTGTGCGCTCTCGGCTTCGCACAACAGCAGGTCGCATCCCTCGGCCAGCTCCGTGAGGCTCGGGCACGGTGCCGTGTCTCCGGAGTACACCAGTGACATGCCCGCCGCCTCGATGCGTACGGCGAAGGCCGGAATGCCGTGCGACACCGCCCGGCTGGTCAGCCGGAGCGAGCCGACGGCTGCCTGATGCCCGTCGTGCAACTCGGTGACCGCGAAGGCGGATTCGATCGGGCTTCGAGCCGGAGTGTTGGTGAGAAAATCGGCCAGCCGGTCGGCGATTCCAGGCGGACCGTAGAGAGGGATCGGCGCTGCGAGGTGAATGTCCGCGTACAGGGCGCCGTAGTAGGCGGTGAGCAGGTCCGCGCTGTGATCGGCGTGCAGATGCGAGATCCAGATCGCATCGAGCTCATCCAGCCGCACATGACGCTGCAGCGGGCTGAGCGTCCCGCTTCCCGCGTCCATCCAGATACGGGTGTCCCCACTCGACACCAGATAGCCGGAGCACGGATTGTCCACGCTCGGGTAGGGCGTCGCGCAGCCCAGGACCGTCAGATGAAGAAGCTCGTCGCTCATCCCGAGATCCTAGGACACACGATCCGCGAGTCTTGACGATTACTCGCCCGCACGCCTTGCCCGCCCTCTGCAAGGCCGCCGCCGGGGGCCTGCCGACACCGGCGGACAAGGGCTACATCGGCGCGGGCATCGGCATCCGCATCCCGGTTCGCCGCCCAAAGGGCAAGTCCGAACCGGCACTTCACGCCGATACCAGCATGCCCAACATGCTGCTGCAGTAATGTCCGGGCCCTCGGTGAGCGCACTGCCGCCAGCCCCGGCCGCATCGGCGACATCGCCCGCGCCGCCCTGGTACTCAACAGAATCTGGAAGTGATCACCGCTGAGAAAACCTCACTCACCCCACCACCCCAGCAGCCCCTGCCGATCGACCGCGCCGCCGCCGACCGGCCCTTCCACTCCGGAAAACACAAGCGGCACGGCATGGACGCGCAGGTCATCACCGACCGGCTCGGCCGGCTGCTGTGGGCCTCACCAGCTCTTCCCGGAGCCGTCCACGACGTCCGGGCGACCCGTGAACACGGCATCATCGCGGCACCGGCCGTGGCTGGCATCCCCTGCTGGGTCGACACCGCTTACCAGGGCGCCAAGGGCACGCTCCGCGTCCCCTATCGCAGCCGACGCAAGACCATTTCGGCTGGTAAGAAGGCAGTCAATCGATCCCACGCGAAGATCCGTGCACTCGTCGAGCAGGCCGCCGCCGCCCCCAAATCCTGGCCGATTCTGCGCAAGTTGCGGTGCTCCAGCACCCGCATCACCAAGCTCGTCCAGGGCCGTACCCGGCCTGCACCTGACCTGTTCAGACTGAGGTTGGCAAAGAACTCAGTGGCGTCGGCTGCGCGGCCGCTTCTCGTTCCTCCAGCAGTCGGGCCTGCGGCGACGCACACCGCGCACTCTCACAGCGTTCAAGCGAAACGAAACGGCACGACCCCTCATCCCTCTCAGGGCCCCATGCCTGGCCATCGAAGGCCAGCGATTGTCACGTTAGAAGCTGTTGCTCTATCGATCTTGTTGGGTATCGGTTCGAGTGAAAGTGCCCGGTCGGGTGGTCTTCCGCCGTCGCGCGCATGAAGACAGGGCCTCTGGTGCAGCTCGGGGTTGTTGAAGCCAAGAGCGCGCCCAGGAGGCCCTGTTGTCACAGTTGTACGCTGCCGGGACGGCCTGGTCCAACGCCGCTCCTCCTTCGTGTGACTGTCTCGCGCACCGGTTCGGGAACGCGAGCGACCGGCCGCACAGAAGCCCGAAGTACCCGTCGGACATGACGG
>AZWL01000069.1 GCA_000514715.1 Streptomyces sp. CNH099
GGGCACCATGCAGCTGGAGCTACTTGATACAAGAACCTGGAAAACACGGGAAGAACTCGCCAGCGCGGTCTTCGAGTGGATCGAATGCTGGTATAATCCATACAGACGTCATTCCAGTATCGGAATGCACAGCCCCATCACGTTCGAAGGGCTCAACCTGCCCTCAGACACCGCCGAGTGACCTCACCTCAGGTGTCCGTGCCACGGGGGAAGCTCACGACCTTCTGCGCCAGTTACCGCAAGCAGCTCCATCATGAGGACGATGGCGAGAGACGGGCCTCTAGACGTAGCTGGAAGGGCTTGGTACGGGCACGGTCCAGGCCGACCAGTGCGTCCAGCCGGTCAAGCAGACGCAGCGCCTCGTGTATCACGTCAGGGCCCGGCCGGAGGTCCAGGAACCCTTGCAGGGCCTCCGCCGCTCGGTTCCAGTCCGGGATGGCGCAACTGAACAGGAAGAGATTACCGAACTCGGCCATCGTGCCGTCCTTCCCACCGGGCCTGGTCACCCCGGCGAGCACTGTAAGTAGCCGTTGCCACTGGGCCCTTTCCGCTTCCTCGCGTCCGAGGATCCGGTAGGCGATAGCCAGGAGCCCCAAGGCCCACTCACCTGCTGGATCGAGCACGATGGCTCGTTCCAGGTCCTCCAAGGCGTCGTCCGGCGCTCCGGTGAGCAGCCGGGCTTCGGCACGCTTGGCCAGCGTGAATCCGTCCTTGACTCCACGACCTAAGGAATGCGTGTAGTCGTCGATGGCGGCTTGGTATCTGTTCATCACCATATGGAGCTGAGCTCGGCCCGCCCGTGAGCAGGCGTCCTTGGAGTCGAGGTCAATCGCGGTCTGGAATTCGACCAACGCCTCCTCATGACGCCCCATCGCCGCAAGGGTCCGTCCCCGGTGCGATCGCGCCCATACGAGCCTCGGCGCGAGTTCGGTGGCCCGGGAGAAGTCGGCGAGAGCCGACTCGCAGTTGTCCATCGCCAGGTGCGTATCGCCGCGACCCGCGAACATGCTGGCATTGTGCGGGGCGAGTTCCAGGGCGCGGGTGTACGCCCACAGAGACTCCGGAAGCTGGCCGAGGCGGAAGTATGCGAAGCCACGACCGGCGTGGGCCCAGGCAAGGTCTGGGTCCAGATCGACGGCCTTCTCGTAGTCGCCAAGGGCCTGGCTGTAATCGTCATTGGCGATGTGCTGTTGCGCACGATGCGCGTAAGCCTGGGCGCGCCTGGCCGGCTTCAAGGCCCCTTCCGTGAGGAGCAGGGTCAGTATCGTTATCGGCCCGTCCTCGGCGGCCTCGCTGAGGCGGCGAGCCCAGTCGGCCACCCCAGCGTTTCCGGAGTCCTCACCCGCCTGCTGGAGCATCTGGATCCAACGATGCAGATGCTCCGGGTCGTGGTGGCAGAGGTGGACCGCCTCCGCGAGGGCTGCGGGGAGCTTCTGCCGCGGGCGGGCACAGAGCCGGTGGTAGTTCTCATTGTGGTAGAGGTCACGCCACTGTGGGTCATCCAACCGCTGGGTGCGCGGGAGTTGTTCCTCCACCTCCTTGCGCCAGGTACGGAAGGCATCCGCGAGGCGGAGGTGCTGTTGTTGCCAGCGTGTGGGGGACTGAGAATGCTGGAGCCGCAGCATCGGACCGCGCACCATGTCGTGATAGCGGCACTGGCCGGCGGTCGCGGTGACGAAGGGCAGCGCGCGCAGCTTGTCATACGCGTCCGCGGCATCCTCCGGCGCGATGACCCGGTAAACGTCCTCGTCCAGTAAGAGCGGCAATGCACAGAGCAGCGCGATGTCCCGGAGCTGGCGATCGTCCATGCCCTTCAGGAAACGTTCGACGGCCGTATCCGCCGGGTCTCCCACCGCCTCCGCGGATTGCGGGGACGACTGCGCCAACAGCGACACCAGCACCGGCAATCGCCTCGACAGGCGCAATACGGCCTGGACCACGTCCTCGTCGGTGATCCCCTTATGGGTCAGCAGCGTGCGCGCCTCCGCCTCGGTGAAGGCGCCCAGCGGGATGTCGGCGATCTGGTCCATCCAGTCGCTCCAGTACCGCTCGTCCAGACCGCCCTGTCCGACCAACACGGTAATGACACTCGGCGGCAGCGCGCCAAACTGCTCCACCAGCAGCAATTCCCTCAGCCAGGCGCCCAGTACGGGACCTGTTCGCTCGAAGGTGTCGAACGTCAACATCACCCAGGGCACCCGGCGGGCGGTCTCGGCCAGATTTTGGACGAAGACAGGGGTCAGGCTGACGAGAGGGGTGAGGACAAGCTGGGCGTCGTCATCGCTGGCGAACCGGGCTGCCAGCGCGGTCCGTAGCCGGTCGGTGCGTTGTGCGAGACGCCGGGCATCCACCGCCCCGGCCAGCGCCCCCGCGCCCGGAATGAGGCCGAGGCCGGTCAGCCCCGCCTGGGCGGCGAGACTGGCCGACAGCGAGGGAGCCTGCACCTCTTCCTCACCGTGGAGATCCTGCTCGTGGGCGATCTTCTCGGCCTCGTGTCTCCGTTTGCGGTAGTGGGCGAGCGCCTTGTCGAAGTCCTTCATCGGGCGGTCTCGGAGGGCCAGCTGGGCGCTGATCGCCTCCATCGCCTCCACGGGACTGTGCACGTCGTCGTCGAGATAGAAGGTGACCGCGCCCTCCTCGACCGCCAGTCTCTCCCACTGCCGCACCAGCGACGTCTTGCCGACGCCGCCGTCACCGCGCACATGGAACAGGAACTGATAGTCGTCGTGCGCCACACCTCGTGTCAGGTTGTCGCGGAACACTGCGAGCTCGTCCCTGCGCCCGACGAATGACGCCTGCCGACGCCGCCGGATGATCTCCCGCCGTGACAACTCCAGTTCTGCCATCAGAACATCCCCCTCTGGACCTACCGTCCATGATGCCCGTTGCTCGTCGAATTGAGTTGAGGTCCGTGAACGCGTACCGGGTTACCTCACTGTCTGCGACGAACGGGCCTCAGCGGCATCCGGCGCAGGGCCGGTGCCGTAGCGGCCGAACCCAGGGCGGTAACCGTCGAAGACGTGTCGTCAGGCGATCCGTCAACGGAAGCTCTCCCCGGCCCTGGCCCGCGACGACTTCTCATGAGAGCAACATCAGGCAGTCCCAGACGGCGGGTCGGTCCGTCGAGATGAGGCCCGAGTACTCGGCGAGAGCCAGGGCTGAGGCAGCGGCGCCCGTCAGGAAGCCTGGCTCACCGGTGGCTGAGTCGCTCGGCTACTCGCGTCGTCCGGCGTGGGCCAGGGACGGCTCCTTCAAGGCGTCAGCGGCGAGGATGAGAGCGCGGCTGATACCGGGGGTGCCGTAGCACCAGGCGTCCCGTCTTCCTGGGGTGTGCCGGGCTGCCGATCCGGTGTCGAGGTCGCTGCCGCTCACGTACGGCGGCCAAGTGCCAGCTGACTCCTGCCAGTTGTGGAGCCAGTGATCACAGCGGAGCGCTGACCTGCGACGATGCACCGATATTGCCGGTGACCAGCCGAAACTACCTTCAGTAGTTGACGCTGGTCACCGGCAATTTCGATCCTAATGTGCCCTGGCTGTGCCCTCTGGGCGGCACAGCTCAGGCCCAGGAAGTGGCGTCGAGAACGCGGTCGCAGTAGGGCCCGGGTCGTCGGCGACGGCCTCCCGCTCCAGCTCACCGTCCCGGAGCAGTGTCGGCAGAGCCATCGACAAGGCCGTCCGCGGGCCTGCGCACACGTCCAGCACCACAGGCGGTCAGCCTGATCTCCACTCCGAGCACGCCAAGGGACCCCGCCGCGCGCAGGTAGCGGGCCGCCGGCGGGCTGCCCAGCAACCCGAGCAGCGGCACTTGCAGCACCTACGCGTCGGGAAGTGGCTCACTGCCCTCGTCGGCGCCAGCGTGGCGCAGCCACTTCGACAAGGGGTCCGGTGGCCCTCGAAGTCGGCGGCGATCTGTTCTCGCATGACGCCCAGGCTTGCGCTGGCCGCGACCCGCGACGTCCTCGCGGAACTCCTTCGGATACAGCGTGGCCACTGCAACATCCCTCCAGGCCACCTCCCAGCAAGCCAGGGGAGATGTCAGCCAACCCTGCAGCAGTCCCGTCGTGCGCCATATGCTGCCGACGTGGTGGATCGCGACAAAGCAGAAAAGGTAGCTAGCCCCTACTCGACAGGTGGTGGTGGCACCGTCCTAGAGCATCGCTTCGGCGCTGTCCTGCTGGCTCACCTTCTCCTGGGCGATCCTGTTCCGGCGCTGGGCGATGACGTGGTGCCGGTGGAAGTGCGTTTCCAGGACAGCCGGTTCAGCCCTGTGGATGACCTGATCGTCGTCGGCGAAATGGCTGAAGGGGCACAGCGGCGCTTGTCGATCGGAGTGCGCCGAGCCCCAGGTTTCACAA
Source organism: Streptomyces sp. CNH099 (assembly GCA_000514715.1). Taxonomy (GTDB): domain Bacteria; phylum Actinomycetota; class Actinomycetes; order Streptomycetales; family Streptomycetaceae; genus Streptomyces; species Streptomyces synnematoformans. The sequence goes on from AZWL01000069.1 coordinate 4,356, forward strand.
AGAGCGACGACTCTACGGCGGACCTGCTCGTATCTTACCTGCGGGTTGTTACCGACCACTGGGATGAGGCCAGCGCAGGGCGGTGGCGGCTAGCGCTCGCCGTAGCCAGTCCCAACCGGGCCGTACAGCAGGTGCGTGAGTTGGCTGTGATCGCTCGCGGACAGCCCGATGAGGAGTCCTTCCGCGCGGCGGTGGACCAGGCGGGACGTACGAACGGTGCCGTCCGCACGCGGTTGATCCAGCTGGATGCGTTGATCGCTCAGGCGGCGGCCAGCCAGAAGGTAAGCGCGGAGACACCCAACGCAGAGCTGACATGGCGAGTTCTCCACGTGCTGGGGCTGTGGGAGCTCAGACTGGAGGGCATCGACCAGTCTGACCGTACGGCGGTTGTGGGCCGCCTGCGAGGCGTCGTTCCTGACTCCTCGCTGGCGGGTGCCGACACGCTGTTCGGGGCGCTGGAGAGGCTTTCCCACAGTTACGCCCCAGCTGGCGCGTCAGTCACAGATACCATGCTGCGAAGACAGCTCTCCGGAGCGGCGGTGGTAGACCGCTCCCCATCGCACGCCGCGGCGTGGCGTGTCCTCGACACATTGTCGGAGACAGCCGAGAGTGTCGTGCGGTTCCGCTTGACCGGTGCTGGCGAAAACCTTGAACTGCAACGCACCGAAGCCGGGAACGCCCTTGCTGTCGAAATGAGAACCGCCGCATCGCGTGCGACCGCCCTGATCGTCAACGGGGAGCCGGATGCCGGGAAGTCGGCTCTAGCCCTGCGTACAGCCAGGGGGCTACGAACCGATGGTGTTGCAGCCATAGTGCTGAACCTGCGAGAGATGCCCGCAGGACTGGTGGAATTCGAGGCGTTGCTCGGTGCCCGCATCACCACGGTGCTGGGAGCCTCAGCCGTGGCCACGGGGCGTCTGCTGATCGTCGATGGCGCGGAGTCGGTACTGGAAGGCCGCGCCCAGTTGCTCTCTGATCTCGCCCGAGCGGCCATGACCGCCGGGCTTGGCGTGGTTGCGGTAACCCGCAATGATGGTTCCGGAGCTGCACGTGAAGTTCTCACGCGGGCCGCACAGAGTGCGGCGCGAGATGGCGAGGCTGTCGAGGACCTTGTACATGAGCATGAGGTTCCTGCATTGACCTCGACTGAGATCGAACAGTTAGTCAGGGCTTTCCCTCAGCTACGGCGATGGGCCGACGACGAACGTGCGCAGTGGCTGCTGGGCAGGCTGGGCTTGGTCGACATGCTGTTGCGCGCGGGACCAGGGGTCTCGGATCCTGAGGGAACAGTTTCCGAGGCCGACCTGTTTGCTGCTGTCTGGCGTCACTTGGTGCGCTGCGGGGAGATGATGGCACCTGGCGGACCTTCTCCTGACGCTCGTGCTCAGTCTCTTTGTGCGCTGGCCAGGCGCCAACTACTTCCGCACGATAACTCTGTGTCACCTGATTTAGCCGCCTTGCCTTCCTTGCGTTCCGACGGTCTGCTGGCGCCTCTCAATGCGACCAGCGCCTGGAATCCGTCCGATCGATTTGCCAGTGACCTCGTGCGAGACATGGCAATCGTGCGAGTGCTCGTCACGGACGGCTTCGGTCTACTCTCGGATGCCGAGGCACCGCGCTGGGCGCTACGTGCCGCACGCGTCGCATGCCAGGCCCAGTTGCTCACTACCGCGGATGTCAGGCGATCACTCGGGCAACTGCGCGCTGTTTTCGACCAAATCGCATCCGACTACGGCGAGCGGTGGTCGGATGTGCCCTGGGAGGCAGTGCTCACTCTCGGAGCCGCCGGCGACATCCTCGGCCAGACATGGCCCGAGCTGCAGGCCAACCGGCAAGCCGGGTTGCGTACCGTGATCCGGCTGGCCATGCAGCGCTACGCCCCCCACGATGTTGGCGATCCCGTGGTGCTCGCGCCGCTGGTCGAGCTGAGCTTCTGCCGCGAACACGACGCTGATTCCGACGATCACTCCTGGGCTGCGGACGGCATGAGCCGATCCATCCGTGAACTGGTGCTGGCCTGGCTGCGCGGACTGGTGAGAGCTGAGACGGAAGCGTCCGTCCCGATTCGGCAGCTGGTACGGGACCGTATCCTCGCAGCCGAGCCGGAGCATTGGGACGAGTTCGCGGTGGAAGCCCTAGCTATGCTCGGCCCCGATCTCGATGGGCGAGCCGAGGAATTTCTCAGGGGAATCGCCGACGACGGAGGTGATCGCCTCACCCCTGTCGTCGAGAATTTCTGGCCCGTGGCAGAGATGGCCAGGCATCAACCGGACCTACTCCTGACCCTAACGGAGTTCTACTATATCGAACGGAAAGGCCCCGATGCGGCCGAATATGGCTGGTCTGGTTCCTATCTGTTCGATGATGGCATCCGACACCATCGCGCCCATGGAGGAATCACCGAACGGATGGCCGGGTGGTATCACGGCCCCTTCTGGCAACTTCTAAGGGTCCGGCTCGTTCCGACGCTGGCATTGATTAACCGGATGCTCGACCATGCGGCGGCCATCCGTGTGGGGGACCACGACGCCCACCCTGAGACGCCGCCAGACGAACTGACCGGAGCGGACCTGGACATTCCGGGAGTCGGTGTCCGGCGCTGCGTCGGAGACGAACACGTCTGGGCGTGGTATCGAGGTTCCTCTGTCGGGCCATACCCGTGCATGAGTGCCCTGCTCGCCGTTGAGCGGCTCGCAGACCAACTCGTCGCCATCGCTGACGTTCCACTTGAGCGGATCGTCCGGCTTCTTCTGCATGATTGCAACAACCTGGCCATGCCTGGTCTCGTGGTCGGATTCCTTGTACGCCATCTTGAGCAGGCGGGTGATCTACTGGATCCTTGGCTGCGCGATCTGAACGTATGGCACCTGGAATTTGCACGAGTTGCCGGAGAAGGAATGCTCCACATCCAGGGCCCGGATGCACCTAATCTTGCCGGTCTCTCTCGCCGTCGAAGCAATCTGCGCGACGTCGCCGCCGAACTCACCATTCGCGCGACCCTTTCTGGTGCCCAGACCCGGCTGAACGAGCTTGCGGCTGCGGGCGAGAACCTTGTCCGCCGTGCCGAGGAGCTTGTCGCCGACTCTGCGGACGACGCGGAGGCTGATCGCTTCCTCGCCTCGGTACAGGGATGGGCGGCGACGTTCAGACCGGAGAACTACCATCCCGAACCCGATAGCTCTGGCAACTTGATCGTGCAATATAAGCACCCCGAGCCGCTGGCGACCCAGATGCGACCCCAAGCCAACGAGTTCGATCGCGTCAGCCAGGCGATGCGCTTGCAGAACACCTACGCCAGAGTCGCCGATCGCGTTGCCCCTGTGGATACGCTTTTGGCTGACATCGCTTTGGCGCGATCCTTGGGCGACGACCCGCCTGACTCCGCTCTCAACCCACTTGACCCGATCGCTGCCGTCGCTGCTGCCGCCGCCATCGCACATGCCCAGGAACGCATCCGTGTGCCAGTCGATGACTTGGATTGGGCGACCAATATCTTGATCGAGGCGATCACCGAACCGAGCCGTACCGAATACGTCGCCTCCTCCTTCTATCAGCCGGCCGCGGACAGGTCCGCGGCGACCGGTCTGCCAGCACTCTTGGCCGTAGCATCAAATGCCATCGAACTCGACAGTCAGGCCATCATCGGTGTCTTGGACCAATGCACCACAAACCACTTCGACGAGGTACGCATCGCGTTCGCCCACGCTGCCGACCAGGTCTGGGCCGCGCCGTGCGACGCCGACCAGCGATCGGGCCTGTGCCGCCACGAAGCAACGCTCACCGCGGTGCAGGCGGGGCTACAGGACTGTCGCCTCGGCGACTGGGACCCAGAGACTGGTGCACGCGCCCGTCCCCGGCTCGACGGCCCCTACGAGCAGATGTTGCCCGAGGTTGAGACGGAAAGGCTCTACCTGAAGTCACTGATCCCACCCCTTGTCGCCGCAAGTGCGGCGTCTCTCAGCGAGAGCTGCGTGGCGGATGAGGCGAAGAGACTCGTCGAAGTGCTGCTGGACGCCCACGCTCGCGCTACCGACCACTGGGCGAGGAAAGGGTACGAGAATCGGCACAGCAAGGACGGTGCTCGCGTCGTCGTCACCCTGGCGCTCCGCAGTGAGACCGGGCCGCTAAAGGCGCATGTGCAGCAGTTCGCGACCAACGGTCGTGCCCTTTACGGGTTCCTCCATGACCTCGCCGTACTGTTCACATACGACGACGACCTGCGCCCCACTTTGCTGTCTGTATGGTCCGTCGTCATGGACGCGGCCCTCGATACCATCGGCGACGGTAGCGAACTACGCAGAGAGCACCACTGGGGAGAGAACGCGCTGGGGGCGCTCCTGCCCGCCCCAGAGATCGATGTGAGCGACGTCGACATCGACGCTACCCTGGATCGCGCACGAGAAGACTGGCTGCATCCCGACACTATTGCCGACCTCGCGGTTCGCTGGATGAGAATCGCCCGTAAGGAACCCAAGGCTCTTGACGCGCTCGCGAAACTCGGCAAGTGCGCCCCGCTAGAATGGCAGCGGGACACGGGGCTGACCTGGGCCGAGCAATTGGCCGACGGAGACTTTTGTGCCATCGCCAACAAGTGCTGGCACCTCACCGATTGGCTCAAGAATCTACACTCACGTGAGGCGATGTTGCCGGATCAGATCACACGGTGGCGGCGTCTCGTGGACGGGCTAGCAGCCGCAGGCGACCGCCAAGCAGCCAGCCTGCAACGAATCGAAGAATGACCTCTTGCCGAGGCACTCCACGCGTGTAAGCAGCCGCGTGCCGCAAGATGGGCGGGCCAAGTCGGCCACGTCGACGTAGCGGACTGCACAGTCAGGCATGCACGTCCTCCGGCACGCCCACGCCTGCGTACGCCGGACGTGGGGAGGCATCAAGACCCGCTCCCTGGACCTCAGGCATTAAGACCCTGATTTCACGCTGACTAATTGGTTCTACCAGCTCAAATAGGGCCATCAATCCCTCGTGGTCTTGGACACATCGCTGCGTGCATCCGCCAAGCGGATCGGATGCAGGAACGAGCGTGGCGACTCCGAGGGCGCCGCCGCCACGTGCGCCGCCCCCGCCGGGCAGAGCTTCTGCCTTTCGCCAGTGGGGCGCCAACCGGTCGGCGCCATCTTCGCGGTTCTCCCTTAGGGCGTGTTTCGAAGTGAGTTGAGCGGCGGCGTGTCGTGACCGCGAAGGGGTGAGGTCTCCGGTAGAGGGTTCATCGACCAAGAAGAACCAGACACCGGAGACCTCGTGGCCACCCTAGCCGTGACGCGGCGGTTCGACCTGACCGACGCTCAGTGGGCGCTCCTGGAGCAGGTGTTACCCGCTGCGCGGCGGCCGGGTCGTCCCTCGAAGTGGACCAAGCGGCAGCTCATCGATGGCATCCGATGGCGGGTGCGGGTCGGGGCGCCGTGGCGGGATGTGCCGGAGTGTTACGGCTCCTGGCAGG
>AZWL01000070.1 GCA_000514715.1 Streptomyces sp. CNH099
GTAGACGCCGGTGCGGCTGCCGCGCAGGCTGTCGGGATCGACACCCGCACGCTCACACGCCTCCCACGACGCCTCCAGCACAAGCCGCTGCTGCGGATCCATCGCCAACGCCTCACGCGGCGACACACCAAAAAACTCCGCATCAAAATCCCCCGCATCATGCAAAAACCCACCATGACGCGCATACGACTTCCCCGACACACCCGGATCCGCATCGAACAGATCCGCACTCCAACCCCGGTCGGCCGGAAACTCCGAGACACCCTCACCACCGGACCACACCAGATCCCACAACTCCCCCGGCGACGACACACCACCCGGATAACGGCACGCCATCCCCACAACCACCACCGGATCCTCCGCATCCACAGCAGCGGCGGCGGTGGTCACGACGCCGTCGTCGGCGCCGGTGAGGCGGGCGTGCAGGTGGGCGGCGAGGCGCTCGGGGGTGGGGTGGTCGAAGAGGACGGAGCTGGGCAGGTCGAGGCCCGTGGTGTCGGCGAGCCGGTCCCGGAGGGTGACGGCGGAGATCGAGTCGAAGCCCAGGTCGCGGAAGGCGCGCCGCACTTCGACGGCCGACGCGTCGGCGTACCCGAGGACGCCGGCGGCCTCGCCCACGACGAGCGCCAGGGTCTCCGCCGGGCCGGCGCCGACGTCCGCAGCGGTGGCGGGAGTCGTCGGAGCGGAAGGGACCGGTGCCTCCGTACGTGCCCGGTCGGGACCGTCGGCCGGGCGCACCGCCGGCGCCTGCCGCTCTCCCGTCAGCCAGTGGCGCTCGCGCTGGAACGCGTACGTCGGCAAGTCGACATGCCCGGTGCCCGTGCCCTGGAACACGGCGGACCAGTCGACGGCCACGCCGTGCAGATGGGCCCGTACGACCGCCGTCAGCACCTCACGTGCCTCGGGCGTGCCGCCGCGGCGCAGCGGTACGGTCACCGCGTCCGGCAGGCAGTCCTTGGCCATGGCGGACAGAACCCCGTCCGGCCCGATCTCGACGAGCGTGGTGACGCCGGCCGCGCCCAGCCAGCGCACGCCTTCGTGGAAGCGGACGGTCCGGCGGACGTGCCGGACCCAGTAGCCGGGGTCGCAGACCTCCTCGGCGCCGACCTCCCGGCCGTCGAGGTTGGACACGAGGAGGATGCGCGGCGGCCGGAAGTCGAGTTCGGCGGCGACGCCGGCGAAGTCGGCGAGCATGCCGTCCATGTGCGCGGAGTGGAAGGCGTGGCTCACCCGCAGCCTGCGCGTCTTCCAGCCCCGCTCCGCGCCGACCGCGGCCAGGCGGTCGACGGCTTCGGCGTCTCCGGACACGACGGTGGCCGCGGGGCCGTTGACGGCCGCGATGTCCAGCCCGGAGAGGGCGTCGGGCCCGGTGAGCAGCGGCTCGACCTCGGCGGCCGGCGCGCGGACGGACAGCATCGCCCCGCCCTCCGGCAGCGCCTGCATGAGCCCGCCGCGGGCCGCGACGAGGCGGCAGGCGTCGGGCAGCGTGAGCACGCCGGCGACGTGGGCGGCGGCGAGTTCGCCGATGGAGTGGCCGGCCACCACGTCCGGGCGCATCCCCCAGCTCTCCAGCAGCCGGAAGAGGGCGACCTCGAAGGCGAAGAGCGCCGGCTGCGCGTAGACCGTGCGGTGCAGCTCCGGGTCGTCGTCGGCGAACATCACGTCGCGCAGGGGCCGGTCGGCGTACGGCGCGAGCGCGGTGTCGAGCGCGGTGCACAGCTCGTCGAACGCAGCGCGGAACACCGGCCACGTGGCGTGCAGTTCGCGGCCCATGCCCCCGCGCTGGCTGCCCTGGCCGGCGAAGAGGTACGCGACGCGGCCGTCACGGACGGTCCCGCGCAGGATGCCGGAGGCGGGGATGTCGTCGGCGAGGGCCGTCAGGCCGGCGAGCAGGGCGTCGGGGGTCCCCTCGGCGGCCGCGGCCGTCGCCTGCGCGGGGGTGAGGGCGGGGAGGACGGCGGCGCGGTACTCGAAGGCCGAGCGGGTGGTGGCGAGGGCGCGGGCGACGTCGACGGGAGTGGCGACGTCGCCTCGCGCGGTCAGGTGGTCGTGCAGCCGGCGCGCCTGGGCCCGCAGGGCGGCGGCGTTGCGGGCGGAGAGGAGGAAGGGCAGCGCGCCGGTGCCGACGACGGGCGCCGTGCTGCCGGCCCCGGCGGCGGCCGCGCGACCGTCCTCTTCTGCTTCGTCTGCTTCGACTGCTTCGTCCGCGCTGCGTGACGGCGGCGGCTCCGCCACCACCACGTGCGCGTTCGCCCCGCCCATACCGAACGAGCTGACGCCGGCGATCAGCCGCCGGCCGGCGTCCGGCCAGGGGCCGTGTTCCTCCTGTACCCGCAGTCCGAGGTCGGCGAGCGGGATCGCGGGGTTGGCGGAGCGGAAGTGGAGGCTGCGGGGCAGCTCCCGGTGGTGCAGGCTCAGCAGCGTCTTGATCAGGCCGGTGATGCCGGCCGCGCCCTCCAGGTGGCCGACGTTGGTCTTGGCGGAGCCGACGCGCAGCGGGTGCGCGGCGCCGCGGCCGGTGCCCAGGGCCTCGCCGAGCGCCGTCGCTTCGACGGGGTCGCCGAGCCGGGTGCCGGTGCCGTGCAGTTCGACGTACTGGATGTCCCCGGGGGCGACGCCGGCGCGGTCGCAGGCCAGGCGCAGCAGGTCGGTCTGGCCTCGGGCGCCCGGGGTGGTGAGGGTGTCAGTGGCGCCGTCGTTGTTGACGGCGCTGCCGAGGATGACGCCGAGTACCCGGTCGCCGTCGTCGAGGGCGTCGGAGAGCCGCTTGAGCAGGACGAGGCCGCCGCCTTCGCCGCGTACGTAGCCGTTGGCGCGCGCGTCGAAGGTGTGGCAGCGGCCGTCGGGCGACAGTGCGCCGAACGCCTCGGTGATCTCGTAGCCGTCGGCGGTGAGGTTGAGGCTCACGCCGCCGGCGAGCGCGAGGTCCGCCTCTCCGCGCTGCAGGCTTTCGCAGGCGAGGTGGACGGCCGTGAGGGAGGAGGACTGCCCGGTGTCGACGGACATGCTGGGGCCGGTGAGGCCGAGGAGGTACGAGACGCGGTTGGCGATGATACCGCGGTGCAGGCCGGTCGCGGTGTGCTGGCCGACGGCCGCGGGGCCGAGCTGCTGGGTGAGCCGGGCGTAGTCGTCGGCCATGGCGCCGACGAACACCCCGGTGCGGGTGCCGGCGAGCGACGCGGGCACGAGGCCGGTGCGTTCCAGGGCCTCCCATGCCAGCTCCAGCACGAGGCGCTGCTGCGGGTCCATAGCGGCGGCCTCGCGCGGGCCGATGCCGAAGAAGGCGGGGTCGAAGAGGTCGACGTGGTCGAGGAACGCGCCGCTGCGGGCCCTGTCCGGCGCCTCGCCCGGCGCGTGGAGGTCCGGGCGGCCGTCGGGGACCCCGGTGACGGCGTCGCGGCCGTCGCGCAGCAGCTCCCAGAACGCCTCGGGTGTGCCGGCCCGCGGGAGGCGGCAGGCCGTCCCCACCACGGCGATGGGTGCCGGGCCTTCCGGTCGCGCGAGGGCCTGGGCCGCCGGTTCCGACACTGTCCACACTCCGATCCGTCGGGGCCCGGCGGGCGCGCGGAAGCGGTGCCGGGCGCGGTACTGGCTCATGCTGGGCGGCCGGGCTAAAGAGGGCCTAACCGTGGGCTGAGTGCCTCAGCCGAAGGTCACGCCGACTCGGCCGGAGCCTCGCGCCGCTCCCTGCGCCGGGCCCGCAGCCGGACGACGACGAACCGGACGACGAGCACGAGGAGGATGCCGCCGACGACGGCGGTGAACCCGTTGGCGTACTGCTCCACGGTGTCGTGGCTGCTGCCGACCGCGTAGCCGGCGGTGAGGAGGGCGAGGTTCCACAGCAGCGAGCCGATCGCCGTGTACGCCGCGAACAGCGGCATGGGCATGCGCTCGATGCCGGCGGGGAGCGAGACGTAGCTGCGCACGATGGGGATCAGCCGGCCGACGAGCACGGCCTTGGCGCCGTAGCGGCCGAACCACCCCTCGGCGCGGTCGAGGTCGGACTCCTGGACCAGGGGGAAGCGTATGAAGATGGCGCGGGTGCGGCGTCTGCCGAGGAGGGCGCCGACGTAGTAGTGGAGGACGGAGCCGACCACGGACCCGAGGGTGCTCCAGCACACGAGCGCGAAGAAGTTGAGGTCGCCGAGGCGGGCCGTGTAGCCGCCGAGCAGCAGCACCAGCTCGCTGGGCACGGTGGGGAAGAGGCTTTCCAGGCCGGTGGCGATCGCGACCCCGGGCGAGCCGAGGCTCTCCATGAGGTCGATGGCCCAGTTGCCGGAGCTGTCCGCCGGCGCGGCGGTCCACACCTGAGGTTCGAGGATCATCGCACTTCCCGCGCTCTGCTGGTCGGGGGCGGGCAGGATCGACCGGCGGGCGGTGCCCGCCGGTCTCAGCCCGTCGTTCGGCTGCGGTCCGCGACGTCAGTCGCAGAGCGCAATGGAGTTGACCGATTCGGTCTCGCTGACGAGGGTCCACGACAGCTCGCCGACCTTGCCGGCGTAGCGGCCGCCGGTGCCGTAGGCGGGGAGCTTCTGCTCCTTGCCGGAGGCCAGCGCGGTCAGGTTGACCAGGCCCGCGACGTGGATGGTGCCGTCGTCGAGGGTGTACTCGGAGGCCGAGAACGAGAACAGCTCGCCCGTCTCGGCGTCCTTCTTGATGATGATGCCCTTGATGTCGTTGGTGCCGATGCGGTTGCGCTGGTCGTCCAGCACCGCGTCCTCGGTGATCACGACGTCGCCGACGCTGGGGCCGGCCGGAGCCGCGTCCTTCGTCTCGGTCGTGACCAGCTGCTCGATGAACGAGACGGACAGGCACTCGGCCTTGTGGCCGTCGGCGGCGTGGGCCTGGGTCGCGCCGATCGGCACGGTGAGCGCGATCGCCGCGGCCCCGGCGGCGGTCAGCCGGGAGGGGAACTCTGTCGGGCGCACTGCTTTCCCTTCTGGTGGTGGTACTGCTTGGCGAAAGCGCCGGGCACCGCTCAGCAGAGCGGGCACCGGCGCCGAGGCGGCCATGCTGTTCCGATGGCCTAAAGCCGCCCTTGGCCGGTGCTCACGCCGACCGCGGCGGCAGCGGCGCCACCGCCCGGAGAGCGCGCCGGCAACTGCTTCCGCCGCGGTCTCCGGGAGGAGGCGCACCCGACCGGCTCGTCAGCCGGTCGGGGCGCCGAACCAGGTGCGCAGCGCGGTGCGCAGTTCGTCCCGGCCCCAGCCGGCGCCGTCGTGCCAGGCGACGCAGCCGTCGGGGCGCAGGAGCAGGGCTCCGGGCAGCTCGGGTACGGGCTGGGCGCGGATCACGTCGACCCGGTCGGCCCAGCCGGCCTCCTCCGGCGCGGAGGCGTCACCGGTCAGGTCCAGCAGGACACCGCGGCCGGGCTGCAGGGTCTCCGCGACGCCCATGTCGCCGTCCGCGGTCTTGATCCGCACCCGCGGCAGCCGCCGGCCCAGCAGCCGGTCCCCCTCGGCGGGCTCCGGTGCGCCCTCGTAGTCGATGGGCACGGCGGGGCCGAGGTTGGTGACGATCTCGGCGAGGAAGACGTTCACGTCGTCGAACTTCAGGAACTCGCCCATCATCTCCCGCATGTAGCGGGCCAGCGGGCGCGGGTAGAGGAGGGCGAGCTGCGCCTGGATGTTCATGCAGGCGAGCCGGCCCGCCAGGTGGCGCTCCTCGTGGTACGAGTCGAGCAGGTCCGCGGGCGCCCAGCCGTGGACCTCGGCGGCGATCTTCCAGCCGAGGTTCACCGCGTCGCCGATGGCGGTGCCGAGGCCCTGCCCGTTGTACGGGTAGTGCACGTGCGCGGCGTCGCCGGCGATGAAGACGCGGCCCTTGCGGTACTGCTCCGCGTTGCGGGTGACGATCGAGTAGTGCTGCAGCCAGTGCGCCTCGGTGGCCTTCAGCTCCTTGCCGGTCAGCCGCCGGACGGCGTCGCCGAGCTGCTCCAGCGTCGCCGGGCCGTCCTCGAACTCCGGCGGCTCGGTGGAGAACTCCGCGCTGAACACCCGCATCACGTCGGGGCTCAGGGGGGCGCCGAGGAACTGGTCGCCGTTGTCGGTGTAGGACAGCCCGTACTGCTCGGGTGCCACGTCCTCGCGGTTGATCGCGACGTCGCCGACGATGCCGCGTACGATCACCCAGTCGTCGCCGACGTAGTCGATCCCGGCCTGCTTGCGGACGACGCTCTCGCGCCCGTCGCAACCGACCAGATAGCGGCAGCGCAGCCGCTCCTCGCCAGCGTCGGAGTCGAGCGTCACGGTGACGCCGGACCCGTCCGCGGCCTCCTCGAAGCCGGTGAGGCGGGTGGCCCAGCGCAGGTCGACGCCCAGCTCGACGGCCCGGTCGATCAGCACCTTCTCCAGCCGGGACTGCAGCACCATGTGGGTGGGCTCGCGGGGCCCCTGCACCTTCTCGAAGGCCAGGCGCAGGTCGGCGAACCGCACCTCGGGGAAGGTGACCGTGCCTTCCCGCAGCCCGGCGGCCAGGCCGCGCTGGTCCAGCATCTCCAGCGTGCCCGCGTTGATCGCCATGGCCGGAGCCTCGGCGCGCTGCGTGGGGTGGACGTCCACAAGGACCGCGGGCACGTCGCGCATCGCCAGCTCAGAGGCAAGCATCAGACCGGCGGGCCCGGCGCCCACGACGACGACCGGCTCACTCATAAAGGCTCCTTTGGAAGGTACAGACGTACGTCGGGACAGGGCGCTTCGCCCGGGTCGGCGCGCGGCGCTTCACCGGGCCGCGGCGCCGGCCGCTGGTGCGGGGGAGGTCTCCCCCTCGAACGTGGTCATCAGATAGCCCGCCAGCGCCTGCGGCGTGGGGTTGTCGAAGATGGCCATGGGCGGGATCTCCAGCCCCGACACGGCCGCGACCCGGTTGCACAGTTCGAGGGCCGTGAAGGAGGAGAACCCCAGCTCGGTGAACTGGGCGTCGGCGGGGATCTCCCCGGTGTCGGCGTGCCCGAGGACCTCGGCGGCGGCGTCCCGCAGCAGCTGCAGCAGCAGCTCCGCGCGCTCCGCCGCGGTGGCGGTGTCCAGCCGGTGGCGCAGCCGCGCCGCGGCCTCGCCGAGGTGCCCGGCATCGTCGCCGGACTCCCCGTCGCCGGTCTCCGCCGCTCGGGTGCCGCCCGCGTCGGGAATCTCGCGCAGCAGGGAGCCGGCGGCACTTCCGTCGGACTGCCTGACGTAGCGGTCCCAGTCGACGTCGACCAGTACGGGTGCGGCCGGGCCGCCGGCGAGCGCACGTACGAGCAGCCGGGCCGCGGGCCGCGGCGCCATGGGGCGGATCCCCTGGTAGCGCAGGTGCTTTCCGGCCGCGGTGTCGGCGGCCTCCGGATCCTGCGACGGGCCGCAGACGACCGAGGTGACGGGCAGTCCGCGCTCCCGGTACGTCTGCGCCAGCGCCTCCAGGTGGGCGTGCACCGCGCCCTGGGCGCCGAAGCCGGCCGCGCCGAGGGCGCCGACCGCGGCGGAGCAGTGGACGAACGACGCCAGCCCCCGGTCGAGGGTCAGCTCGCAGAGGTTGGCGAGGGACCGCGCGGCCGGGTCGAGCAGCCGGCCGATGTCCTCGGCGTCCGCGGCGCCGACGGCGGAGTCGTCGAGCCGGGCGCCCACATGCACGACGGCGCTCAACGGGTGCTCGGGCGCGACGGAGCGGACGAGCGCGGCGACGGCGTCGCGGTCGCAGAGGTCGACGGCGGCGACGACCGGCTCCGCGCCCCCCTCGCGCAGCTGCGTGACGAGCGCGGCGGTCTCCTCCTCCGCTCCGGGGCCGGTGGCCAGCAGCAGGTGCCGTACGCCCTCGCGTACGAGCTGCACGGCGATCTCCCCGCCCAGCGGGCCGTCCGCCCCGGTCACCAGCACCGTGCCGTCCGTGGCGCGCGGCCACGGTTCGGTGGCGGCGGCGAGGTCCGCGGGCCGCAGCCGGCGGGCGAAGAGCGCCCCGGGCCGGATGGCGACCTGGTCCTCGCGCGTGCCCGCCCGGTCCGTGCGCCCGGCCAGCGCCGCCCGGAGCCGGTCGCGCACGCCCCGGTCGCCGGCTCCGCCCGCGGGCAGGTCGGCCAGGCCGCCCCAGCGCTCGGGGTGTTCGACGGCGAACGCCTGGACCAGCCCCCGGATACCGGCCTGCGCGGGGTCGGCGAGCGGGTCTTCCTGCCCGCCGGTCGCCGCGCCGCCCGCGGTCACGAACCACACGGGCGTCTGCGCGGCCGCGTCGTCCAGCGCGTGCAGCAGCGCGGCGGACAGCTCCAGCCCGTCCGGGCCCGGCCCCGCCGGGTCGGCGACCGCCAGCAGCGACAGCACACCGGCGAGCCGGGTACCGCAGCCACCGAGGGCGGCGCGCAGCCGGCCGGCGAACGTCGTACGTGCCACGTCCCGCTCGACGGTGACGACTTCGGCGTCGGCTCCGCCCTCGTCCAGTGCCTCCAGCACGGTCCGTACGGCCGGCTGCTCCTCGCCGCCCTCGGGGACGAGGACGAGCCAGACGCCGTCCAGCGGGGGCGGCGTGGTGTCTGCCAGGGCCTCCCAGCCGAGGCGGTGGCCCCAGCCGCTCTGACGGCGCCAGGTGACGAGTGCGGGCAGGACGGTCTTCCACGCCGTGACGTCGGCGTCCCGCACACCCATCGCGGACAGCACGCCGTCCAGGTCCTCGCGCTCCAGCGCGTCCCACAGCTCGGCGTCGCCGGGGCGGGCGCCGGTCTCCTTGGCGGGGTCGGCGCGCAGCCAGTAGGGGCGGTGTTGGAAGGGGTAGGTGGGGAGGGTGGGGAGTTTGGTCGTGGTTTTGGGGAGGTGGGGGGTGAGGTTGGTGGGGTGGTGGTGGTTGTGGAGGCTGACCAGGGTGGCGAGGTGGGTGAGGGTTTCGTTGGGCAGGTGGGGGGTTCGTTTCGTGCCGGACGGCAGGTGGGGGGTGAGGGTGGGGTGGGGTGCGAGTTCGGTGTAGAGGGTGATGCCGTTGTTTTGGGTGAGGTGGGTGATGCCTTGGTGGAAGTGGACGGGTTGGCGGATGTGCTGGGCCCAGTAGTGGGGGTCGTGGTGCTGGTCGGTGGTGGCGGGCTGGCCGGTGACGTTGGAGATGACGGGGATGTCGCCGTCGCCGAGGGTGTGGTGGTTGAAGAGCTGGGTGAGGTGGTCGGTGAAGGTGTCGAGGATGGGGTCGGTGTGGGCGGTGTGGAAGGCGTGGGCGACTTTGAGGGTCTTGGTGCGGATGCCTGCCTCGGCCAGTTCCCGGGCGAGTTGTTCGAGGGTGTGGGCCGGTCCGGCGAGGGCGGTGGAGGTCTCGGAGTTGTAGGCGGCGATGGCCACGTCGCCGTGGCGGTTGAGGTGTTCGGCCAGTGTGTCGGCGTCGGTGTTGGCGGCGAGCATGCCGGTGCCGTGGGGGAGGGTGTGCAGGAGTGTGGCGCGGGTGGCGACGATGTCGGCGGCTACGGTCAGGGGCAGGGTGCCGGCCAGGTGGGCGGCGGAGAGTTCGCCGATGGAGTGGCCGATGAGCGCGG
>AZWL01000071.1 GCA_000514715.1 Streptomyces sp. CNH099
ACCGTGTCCACCCGGTCCTCCCAGCCCCCGGCGCCGTCGCCCGCCGCCACCAGCACCCCCCGCGCCGCATGCAGCAACTCCGCCACCCGGACCCGCGAACCGTCGGGACGCACCAGCTCCCGATCCGGCGCCAACCGCCGCCCCAGCAGCGGATGCTCCCCCGCCCCCACCTCGTACCGGATCCCCAACCCGCTGACGATCCCGGCGACGTGCTCCGCGGCGTCGGCGTGCGTGAGCAGTTCGCCGAACACGGCGCGCACCGGGTCCATCCCGGCGTCGCCGAGGTAGAGCAGGGAGGCGGCCTGCGCGTTGCGTACCAACTGCTCGCCGGCCGGGTGCCGTTCCGCGTGGTACGTGTCGAGCAGCGCGTCCGGCGCCAGCCCCTTCAGAACCAGCCCCAGCTTCCAGCCGAGGTTCACCGCGTCCTGCAGCCCGGCGCTCAGCCCCCACGCCGCCAGCGGCGGCACGTCGTGCGCGGCGTCGCCGGCCAGGAACACCCGGCCGCTGCGGTACCGGTCGGCCAGCGCGACCGAGTTGCCGCGGGCCCAGAGCCGGTCGGCGCGCGCGTCGTCGATGGACTCGCCGGTCAGCCGCTGCCAGGCGGCGGCGACCTCGGCGAAGGTGAGCGCGGTGGGGTCGGGCTCCTTCGGCAGGCTGGGATCGTGGATGACGATGCGCAGGCGGCCGTCGCCGAGCGGCGTGCAGACCACCATGCGGCCGCCGGGGAGGCGTTCGCCGATCGGGCGGGGGCGCAGCGGGACCCCGGCGATCTCCGCGGTGTACATGCCGCGGGTGGCCGCCCGGCCGGCGGCGCCGATGCCGGCGAGCCGGCGGACGGTGCTCCGCGGGCCGTCGCAGCCGACGAGGTACGTGGCGGTGTCCTCGCCCGGGCCCTCGGGCCCGGCGAGGGACACCGCCACGCCGTCCGGCGCCTCGCGGAGGCCCGTCACCTCGTATCCGCGGCGCACCGGCACGCCGAGGCCCGTCAGCCAGCCGGCGAGCATCTCCTCGGTCCTGGCCTGGGACAGACCGAGCACCCCGCTCTGGTCCTCGGCCAGCATCCCGAGGTCGAACCGGACGCCGCCGAAGTGCCCCATCGGGCCCCAGCGGAACTCGCCGAGACCGGGCAGGAGCCCGCGCTGGTCGAGGGATTCCGCGGCCCGCCTGTTGAATCCGAGCGCGCGCGATTCCCCGGCCGGGGCGGTCAGCCGCTCGTACACGGTGACGTCCGCCCCGGCCAGTCGGAGTTCGCCGGCCAGCATCAACCCGACGGGACCGGCACCGACGACAATGACGCCAGTTGTCATTTTCCGACCCTCCTCGCAAGTGGTGGCAAGAATCGCCGCCGCAAAACTAGTCAGCGGGTGTCGTTCGAGGCGAGTTTGCCGCCGCGAGGGCGCGGCCGGAAAAGGCCGCTGTTCGACCGCGTATTCCGCCCGGTTGAACGCCGGGCGGAATACGCGGGCCGTATGCGGCCGGGCCGGGTGCGCTAGGGCGCCGGGTCGGGCAGGGGGGCGGGGGCGCAGGAGGCGTCCGCGCCCTGTGCGGACGGCGGCCTGGTGCCGTCCCGGAGGTAGTCGCTGACGTACGCGTTCATGCACCCGTTGTTGTTCGCCATGAGGGCGACCTCGTGGTTGAAGCCGTCGCGCTCCAGGACGAGCCGGGAGTTCGGGAACCGCTCGTGCATGTCGTACGCGCCGCCGACGGGTGTCGCGGCGACGTTCTCCGCGTGCGTCAGCAGCACGTTCACGTCGTCGTCGCCGACCTGCGGCGGTGCGGACGCGGAGACGGGCCAGAACGCGCAGGGCGCGTTGTACCAGGCGACGTACCAGGTCATGTAGGTGTTGCCCCGGCGGTACTGGCGGTGGTGGTCGGTGCTCCAGCGCTTCCAGTGGCGCGGCCACGGCGCGTCGCCGCACTGGATGGCGCTGTACATCGCCTGCTTGTTGTGGCCCGGGAAGTCCGGGGCGCGGAAGTGGGCCAGCAGGCCCGCCGGGTCGCCGCGGACCACCCAGTCGGAGAGCGCGGCGGCGTGGCGGGCCCAGTTGGAGCTGCGGTAGAGGTCGATGAGGAAGATGTCGGTGTACTCGGACGGGCCGAGGTCGCCGTTGACCGGGGCCGCGCGGAGCCGGTCCCTTCCGCGGTAGTAGTTCTCCTCCACCGCCTCGGCGGTCGCGCCGAGGCCGTACACGTCGTCGTGCCCGGCGATCCAGCCGAAGAAGGTCCGCGCGCTCGCCTCGTACGTCTCCGTCTGCTCCAGGCCGCCCTCGTACCAGCCGCCGCTGGGCCGCACCACGGTGTCGAGCACCATGCGGCGCACGCGGTCGGGGTACATGGTGGCGTAGACGGAGCCGAGGTACGTGCCGTAGTCGTAGCCCAGGTAGTTGATCTGCTCCTGGCCGAGCGCCCTGCGCATCAGGTCCAGGTCGCGGGCGGTGGCGCGCGTGGTGAGATGCGGCAGCTCGGCGCGGTACCTACGCCCGCAGCTGCGGGCGTAGGCGCGGGCGCGCCTGACCCACGCGCGCTCGTCCGCGACGGTGCGCGGCACGTAGTCGGCCTTGGCGTGGCCGGGCCACACGTAGGCGGGGTCGCAGGTGACCGCGGGCTCGCTGGCGCCGACGCCGCGCGGGTCGAAGCCGATCCAGTCGTAGGCGGCGCCGACGTCGGCGGGCAGCCCGGTGGTGCCCTTGGCGAAGCGGGTGGGCAGGTCGCGGCCGAACTGGCCGGGCCACTGGCCGCGGTTGAGCAGGACGACGCCCTGGTAGTCCGCGGCGGGCGCGGTGTGCCGGGCGCGGGTCAGCGCGAGGGTGATCTGCCGGCCGTCGGGCCGGGCGTGGTCGAGGGGGACCCGGAGGGAGCCGCATTCCAGCCCCTTGAGCCGGTCCCCGATGACGGGGTCGTCCTCCGGGCACGGCGACCACGCAATGCCGCCGGCCGACGGGTCCGCCGATCCCGCCGGCGCCTCGGCCGCCGGTGCACGTGCGGGTAACGCCACCAGTGAACCGGCCAGGACGGTCGCGGCCGCCGCCGCTATGGGTATGCGCTTCTTCGTCACGAAACCCCCGCTCTCGATGAAGGGACACCCCACATGAGCCCGATTCCGGGCGCGGTGCGTGGGGAGGTGGCGGGAAGAGTATCCACGGGGGTGCGGCGGCGGGAAGCCCGCGAACGCTGAACAGAAAAGGAGAAACCCCGGGGCGCGGTGGCCGAGCCCCGGGGCGGTCAATTACCGGTGGTGCCCGTGGGATTGCGGGGATTGGGGAGAATGAAGGGGCGGACGCGGGGAGCGCCGGCCCGACCGGTCAGCGGTCCCGCAGCTCCGCGATGATCTTCTCCACCCGCCGCTGCCGGGTCTCGGGCTTCTTCGCTCCCTCGACGGTGATCACGTACTGCCGCTTGCGCCCCGGGGGCAGCTTGTCGTACGCGATCCGGGCCTCCGGGTCGGCGTCGAGGGCGCTGATCAGCTCCTCGGGCTCGACCACCTCGCGCGGCTCGGTGTCCAGTTCCAGGCCGACCTCGACCTCGTCCCCGGTCTCCACCCCCGCGGCCTGCCGGTTGGCCTTGCTCAGGCCGATGAGGTAGCGGCCCCGCATGATGGCGACGCGGCTGCGCCACACGTGCCCGTTCAGCGTGATCGTCACCGCGGGCCGCTTGCCGCCGCCGAGCGACTCCACGACCTCGGGCGGGATCTCCAGCCCCTTCATCGGCTCCGGGGGCTCGACCCTGGACTGAAATTTCATCGTCGCCTCCTGCGGCGTCTGCTTCTGCGTCTGCGTCCACCATCCTGGCCGCGGAGGGCGCCGCGGGTCGGCAGAATCGCCCGCCGGGCCGGTTACGGGCAGGCTCCGGGCGGCTGCGGCGGGGCCTCGTCCGGGTGCAGGGCGTCGAGGATGAGGGTGAGGCCGAAGGTGAACTCGCCGGCGTGGTCGTAGCCGGGCGTGCGGACGTGCTCGGTGACGAGTTCGGCGAGGTGCGGGTACGCGCCGGCGGGCATCTCGCGCAGGAAGGCGTCGGCGGCCTCGTCCAGCTCAGCCGGGCCGCTGAACGGCAGGCTCGACTCCTGGATCACGAAGCCGTACAGGTAGCTGTCGATCAGCGAGACGGCGTGCGCGGCCATCGGGACGGAGAACCCTCCGGCGCGCAGCGCGCCGACGACGGCGTCGTGGTGACGCAGGGTCGCCGGGCCGGGGCGGGCGCGGGAGTCCAGCAGGGCGACGGCCCACGGGTGGCGCCGGAGGGCGGCACGCGCGGAGTCCGCGCGGTGGCGCATGGCGCTCTTCCAGTCGGTGTCGCGCGGCGGCAGGTCGATCTCGCCGAAGACCGCGTCCACCATGCCGTCGAGGATGTCCTCCCGGCCCGCGACGTGGTGGTAGAGCGACATCGCCTCGACGCCCAGCCGTTCGGCGATGACCCGCATGCTGAGCGCGGCCGAGCCCTTCTCGTCCGCGACCGCCACCGCCGTACGGATCACGCGCTCGCGGCTGAGCGGGGTGCGCGCCGGCGCCCCGCGCCGGCCCCTGCCTCTCTCCGGCATCGGCTCCGCCGCCCCTCCTGCCGCTGCTCGTCGCTTCCTTTGCCCCCTTATAGTGTAAGGCTAGCATGTCGCGCCTGCTCCGCACCCTCGGCGCGGCCCCGGGCTGCCGCCCGAGGCCGCACGGCAAGGCGGTGCGGTTCACCCCGCCGGGACGGTGACCCGGGGATCTGCTGCACACGTGCGTCCTCACGCAGAGCCACGCCCCCTACGCGCCCCCGCCCTCGCGCAGGGCCACTCGCGGCGTGCGGGCCAGTGCGAGAATGCTGAGCGCCGCCAGCAGGGCGGCCGTACCCATCGCCAGCCGCATCCCGGTGAGGGTGTAGCCGGGCAGCGCCCACAGGGTGGTCGCCAGCGCCGGGCCGAAGGCGGTGCCGATCTGGCGGACCAGACTGGTCGACGCCCCGGTCGTGCCCAGCAGGTGCCGCGGCGAGTTGTTCATGGCCATCATCTGGTTCGGACCGGCGAGCAGGCCGGCGCCCACCCCGACGACGGCCAGCCGCCAGATCAGGTCGGCCATGCCCCATCCCGGTGCCAACGGCACCATCAGGCTCACCCCCAGCGTGACCACCACGGCTCCCACGCCGGTCACCCGGCGCGGGGTGAACCGGTCCGCGAGCGCACCGCCGATCAGGCCGAAGGCCATCGTGGCGAGCGGGAACGCCAGCATCGTCAGTCCCACCTCGGCCGGCGTCGCGCCGGCGGAACGCTGGAGATGGAACGGAACGAGGAACGCGATGACCATGACCGCGGTCATCTCCGTCACGAGCACCAGGTGCGGGCCCGGCATGCCCGGAGAGCGCAGCAGCTCCCGCACCGCGCCGCTGCTGGGGTGCCGGTACCAGAGCAGGACGAACGGGAGCGCCAGCGGTGCCAGCAGCAGCCAGCCCGGTCCGTACTCGGCGGTGAAGGTCAGCGACAGCATCATCGCGACCACGGCCATCGTCAGGAGCGCGATCTCCGCCAGGAAACCCCTGCCGGGCACGCGCAGCGCCGAGCCGGACGGCAACTGCGTGAGACCGATCGCGATCACGACCAGCCCGACGGGCACGTTCAGATAGAAGATCCACTGCCAGCCGGCATGCTCGACGAGGAGCCCGCCGAGGACCGGCCCGCTCACGCCGCCCAGTGGTCCGAGCGTCATCACGATCCCCATGGCGCGCCCACGCTGATCCGGCCGCGTCGCCACCGTGGTCAGCACCGGGATCAGCGCGAACAGCACCGCGGCGAACGCCCCTTGAAGCACCCGCGCCGCGATCAGCAGGCCGACGCCCGGCGCCAGGCCCACCGCCATGCTGGCGAGGACGAATCCGGACACGGCGAAGACCAGCGCGTTCCGGTGCCCCGCGCCGTCCAGCCACCTCCCGCTCGGCAGCGACAGGGCGATCATCGGAAGGACGTAGCCCAGCACGATCCACTGCGTCAGGCTGGTGCCGATGCCGAGTTCGGTCTCGATCTCCGGTAGCGCCACGTTGACCACCGTGGTGTCCAGCTGCGCCATGAACACCGCCACGCCGGTGGCCGCCACGACGAGCCAGTTCGTCCGCCGCGGCGCCGGCGCGCCGGGTCTCGCCGACTGAGCTGTCGTCATCACGACGCGTCCGCCGCCGCTCCGCCCAGCTCCGTGGCGAACCCCGCGCGCCACGAGGGGTACCGCGGCTTCCAGTCCAGCGTGGCCTTGGCGCGCGTGTTGTCCGCTCCGCGCAGTCGGGACATGAAGGCCACGCCCCACGGGCCGACCGCGAACCGGGCGAGGAAGGCGGGCACGCGCTTGGGCTTGGGGGCGCCGACGAGGTGCGCCAGGAAGGGAAGCCATTCGCTCATCGGGGCCGGCTCGTCGTCGACCACGTTCAGCACCCCGGTCTGGTCACCGGCCAGGGCCGCGACGACGGCCGTCGCCACGTCGTGGGTGTGCGAGAACGAGAACGTCGCCGTGCCGCCGCCCACCAACGGCAGCCTGCCTGCCCTCACCTGGCGGACGAACGCCCCGTCGGGCGCGTAGAGGGTGCCCGGTCCGTAGAGATGGCCGAGCCGCAGCACCAGACCGCCGGCGTCCCGGGTGGTCCGCTCCAGCTCCTGAAGGGCGGCCAGGACGGGGGCGAACTGCCCCGGTGGTCGGCGCCACAACGGCGCGTCCTCGTCGGCGGGGCCGGCGCCTTCCGGGTCGTACGCGTAGGCGAGTCCCTGCGCGATCACCCGCTTGACCCCGCCGGCCGCGGCGAGCAGGTTGCGGGTGCCTTCGGTGCGCAGCCGGTTGGTCAAGGCGAACTGCTCGGCGAGCCGCTTCGGATCGATCTCCGGCGGAATCGCGGTCAGCATGTTCACCACCGCGTCCGGGGCCGCCTCGTCGACCGCACGTGCCACCGAAGCACGGTCCAAGGCGTCCCCGACGACGATCCGCATACCCGCCGGGCCGGTGCCGGCGCCGGGAGCGGTCCGCGACAGGCCGACCACGTCGTGCCCGGCGGCGACGAGGGCGGGAAGCAGCTGGCGGCCGATCACCCCGGTGGCTCCCGCAACCAGAACGCGCATCATTCCTCCAAGCGAGCGGCAGAACGGACAGGCCGCTCACGCTCGCAGCGCGTTCCGGCCGCCACCAGTGCCGGACGCACCGACCGGCCCCGGGGGATGCACCGTCCGGACGTGCGATCCGCACACCGGGCGGGCCGCGCGCGAGCGCGGCGGCACCGATGGCCCGTCGGAGTGTCGCTAGATCCAGCCCGCTTGGGTGGCGATCCGGATGGCGTCCACCCGGTTCCGTGCGCCCAGCTTGGTCACGGCCGTGGCGAGGTAGTTCCGTGCCGTGCCGTACGTGAGGTGGAGCCGCGCCGCCGTCTCGCGCGGGTTCAAGCCTTCCGAGGTCAGCCTGAGCACGTCGGCCTCGCGTTCGGTCAGCGGGCTGTCGGCCACGTCCAACGCGGCGAACGCGAGCTGCGGGTCGATCACCTGGCCGCCGGCCGCGATGGTCCGGATCGCCGCCACCAGCTCCTGGGGCCGGGAGTCCTTCAGCATGAAGCCCGCCACCTTCGCCCTGGCGCTGCGGCGGAGGTTGCCGGGCCGGCCGACTCCGGTGAGGATCAGCGTCCGGCAGTCCGGGAGCACGTCACGCAACTCGGCCGCGGCGTCCAGGCCGTCGCGCTCGGGCAGCTCGATGTCGATCACGGCGACGTCGGGCCGCACCCGCACGGCCGCCGGCACGATCGCGTCGCCGGCCTCGACCGACGCGACCACCTCGATGTCGTCCTCATAGCCGATCAGGTCGACCAGGGCCTCGCGGAGCAGGCGGACGTCCTCGGCCACCAGGACCCGAATCACCACACGCCCCCTCGTCACCTGCCTGAGTACGGTGACGTCACCCTACGTCGCCCCTGCGCGAACCGCCCCCGGGCCGCCGTGCCATGTGCACGCCCCACCGTGCGGCACGGGCAGCGTCGAGGGCAGGGCGAGCCTCATCTGTACGCGGCGGCGATGAGCCGACGGCGTCGCCGGGACCGGGCTGCGGCCGATTCCGGCCTATAGTGAGGCAAGGGTGGCAGGCGTGGTCACGGCGGTCGCCGCACGCCCACGCAGCGCGACGGCGGCCGGGCCCGAGCCGGGGCCGAGCCGGAACGGGGGGCGTCTGGTGATGCTGCAACCGCGGTTCGCCGGGCTGTTCGCGTTCGCAGCCACCTTCCTTCTCTTCACGATCCGGATCCTCTGGCACCTGCAGTCGCTCGCCTTTCACACGAAGTGGTCTGCCGGCCTGGCCGCATTCTGCATCGCGATGGAAGTCGTTCTCGCCGCTGCCCTGGTGCTGCTCGTCACGGGGCGGGGGCACCCGGTGCTGCTGCTGTGCATCCAGGCGGGTGCGGTGTTCGCGCCCTACCTGGTGGTCGGCCAGGGCTGGGGGCTGGCCGGAACGGCGCTGTGTGCGAGCCTCCTGCTGGCGGCTCCGTTGCGCGCCTCATGGGCCCTGTTCGCGGTCGTCGCGCTCGGCGACGCCGTCCTGGCCGGGTACTTCCACCCGTCCGCCCTGATGTTCGCGTACGCCCTCTTCGTCAACGTGGCCAACGGGTTCGCGATCTTCGCGATCGTCCGGCTCGCTCAGCTCGTACGGCAGACGCACGAGGCCGGGCAGCGGCTGGCCGACGTCGAGGTCGAGGCGGAGCGCTTGCGTGCGGCTGACCGTCTCAGCACTGATGTGGGCACCCAGCTGTCAGCCCTCGTCGGGCAGACCCGTGACGCGCTCGCGTCGCCGACCGTCGACCACGGCCGCCTCACGGTGCTCGGCGGACTCGCCCACCAGGCGGCCGCCGATGCCCGAGCGATCGCCGACATCCACCGCAGCCCCCGCCCGGTCGGCCCGGCACCCACGCGACAGCCGCCCGTCGGCGTCGAGCTGCGGTTCGCCAGATGGGCGCACCTGCTGATCGTGGCC
>AZWL01000072.1 GCA_000514715.1 Streptomyces sp. CNH099
TGCCCGATGTTCGACTTCACCGACCCCAGCCACAGCGGCCGGTCCTCCGGGCGCCCCTGGCCGTACGTCGCGAGCAGCGCCTCCGCCTCGATCGGATCGCCGAGCGTGGTGCCCGTCCCGTGCGCCTCCACGGCATCCACGTCGCCCGCACCCAGCCCGGCGTTCTCCCACGCCGCTCGGATCACCCGCTGCTGCGACGGCCCGTTCGGCGCCGTCAGCCCGTTGCTCGCGCCGTCCTGGTTCACCGCCGTACCCCGCACCACCGCCAGCACCCGNTGCCCCTTCGCCCGCGCCACCGACAACCGCTCGACCACCAGCACGCCGACGCCCTCGGCCCACCCCGTCCCGTCCGCCTGCGCCGCGAACGACTTGCACCGGCCGTCCGGAGCCAGCGCACGCTGCCGGCTGAACTCGATGAACGCCTGCAGCGCCGACATCACCGTCACGCCGCCCGCCAGCGCCATGTCGCACTCGCCCGCCCGCAGCGACTGCGCCGCCAGATGCAGTGCCACCAGCGACGACGAACACGCCGTGTCCACCGTCACCGCCGGCCCCTCCAGGCCGAACGTGTACGCCACCCGTCCCGTCGCCACGCTGCCCGCGCTGCCGTTGCCCAGGTACGGCTCCAGCTCCGCCGGCGGACGCGGCACCCGGGCCGCGTAGTCGTGGTACATCAGCCCCGTGAACACGCCCGTCCGGCTGCCCCGCAGCGCCGCCGGATCGACACCCGCGCGCTCGAACGCCTCCCAGCTCGTCTCCAGCAGCAACCGCTGCTGCGGATCCATCGCCAGCGCCTCCCGCGGCGAAAGACCGAAGAACCCGGGGTCGAAGTCCGCCGCCCCGTGCAGGAATCCGCCCGACCACACCGACGAGCGCCCCGCCCGGTCCGGGTCCGGGTCGTACAGCTCCTCCGGGTCCCAGCCCCGGTCGTCCGGGAACTCCGAGATCGCGTCCCGGCCCGCCGCGACCAGCTCCCACAGCTCCTCCGGCGAGCCGACGCCCCCCGGGTAGCGGCAGGCCATCCCGATGATCGCGATCGGGTCGTCCGCCGCGGCCGCGGCCGCGGGCCGCCGCGCCGCCGCGGTACCGGCCTCCGCGGCCAGCCCGGACTCGGCGAGCAGGAACCCCGCCAGCGCCGTCGGGTTGGGGTAGTCGAAGACCAGGGTCGCGGGCAGCCGCAGGCCCGTGTCGCGGGCGAGGGCGTTGCGCAGGTCGACGGCCATCAGCGAGTCGAAGCCCAGGTCCCGGAACGCCTGCGCCTCCGGCACCGCGCCCGGCGTCTCGTGTCCGAGCACGGTCGCCGTGTGCGTACGCACCAGGTCCAGCGCCGCCGCCGCCCGCTCGGCGCCGGGCAGCGCGGCCAGCCGCTCCCGCAGCTCCGGCGCGCCCGCGCCGGGCGCCGCCGCCGGTGCCGCCCGCCTTCCGGGCGTACGGACCAGACCCCGCAGCACCGGCGGCAGCGCGCCGGCGTCGGCGAGGGCGGTCGCGTCCAGGCGTACGGGCAGCAGCACCGGCTCCGCCGCGGCGGCGGTCGCCGTGTCGAAGAGCGCGAGGGCCTCCGCGTCCGGCAGCGGCGCGACCCCGGACCGCGCCATCCGCGCCCGGTCCGCCGCCCCGAGCCCCGCGGTCATGCCGCTCGCCCGCTCCCACAGCCCCCAGCCGAGGGCCACCGCGGGCAGCCCGTGCGCCCGCCGGTGGCGGGCCAGGGCGTCGAGGAAGGCGTTGGCACCGGCGTACGCGCCCTGGCCGGCGCCGCCGAGGACGGCGGCGGCCGAGGAGAAGAGGACGAAGGCGTCGAGGGGGAGTTCGCGGGCGGCGGTCAGCTCGTGGAGGTGGAGCGCGCCCGCCACCTTGGGGGCGAGGACGCGGTCGAGCTGCTCGGGCGCGAGCCCGGTCAGCAGTCCGTCGTCGACGACGCCGGCCAGGTGGACGACGGCGGTCAGCGGGTGCTCGGCGGGGATGGCGTCGAGGAGCCGGGCGGTGGCGGCGCGGTCGGCGACGTCGCAGGCGGCGACGGTGACGGTGGCGCCGAGGGCGGTGAGTTCGGTGCGCAGCGCGTCGGCGCCGGCGGCGGCGGGGCCGGTGCGGCCGGCGAGCAGGAGGTGGCGTACGCCGTGCTCGGTGACGAGGTGGGTGGCGATCAGCCCGGCCAGGGTGCCGGTGCCGCCGGTGATCAGCACGGTGCCGTCGGGGTTCCACCGCGGGCCGGCCGACGGGTCCGCGGGGGCGGGGGGCCGGTGGCGTACGAGGCGGGGCGCAGTGAGGCGGCCGGCGCGGAGGGCGAGTTGCGGCTCGCCGGAGGCGAGGGCGCGTGCGACGGTACGGGGGGTGTCCTCCGCGTCGTCGTCCAGGTCGACGACGACGAACCGGCCGGGCGCCTCCGACTGCGCCGAGCGCAGCAGCCCCCACACGGGGGCGGTCGCCAGGTCGGGTACGTCGCCGGGGGCGGCGGCGACGGCGCGGCGCGTGAGCACGACGAGCCGCGAACCGGCCGCCGTCGCCCGGTCGTCGGCCAGCCAGGTGCGGACGAGGCCGAGGGCGCGGTGGAGGGCGGTGGCCGGGTCGGGGGCGGCGGGGAAAGGCAGGACGACGGTCCCGGGGATGTCGGGGAGGGCGGCGAGGTCGGATATGTCGGAGATGTCGGTGAGCAACGCGAGGTCGCCGCCCACGGCGCCGTCGCCGCCCGCTACGCCGTCGGCGGCCCCGGCGCCATCGGCGTTCCCGCCGCTGTCGGCGGTCCCGGCGGTCCCGGCGGCCCCGCCCTCGCCCGCCGCCTCGCCCGCCGCCACCGGCGTCCAGTCCAGCCGGTACAGCGAGTCCGTCGCCCGCGCGAGCTGCTCCGCGGCGAACGGCCGTGTCACCAACGCCTCGACGGCCGCCACCGGCTGCCCGAGCGCGTCCGCGACCGTCACCGCGACGGCGTCCGGCCCGGCCGGGGCCAGCCGGACCCGTACCGCGGTGGCGGCGACGGCCGCCAGCCGCACCCCGGCGAAGGAGAACGGCAGCCCGGCCCGGTCCGGCTCCCGCCCCGGGGCGAGGCCGAGCCCGATGCCGTGCAGGGCGGCGTCGAGCAGCGCCGGGTGGATGCCGAAGCGCTCGGCGTCCGCGGCGGCCGTCTCGGGGAGCGCGACCTCGGCGAAGACCTCGTCGCCGCGCCGCCACGCGGCCCGTACGCCGGTGAACACCGGGCCGTAGGACAGCCCGAGGTCAGCCAGCCGCGGGTACAGCCCGTCCACCGCGACCGGCTCGGCGCCCTCGGGCGGCCAGGCGGCCGGTTCCGGCCGGCCGGCGGGGACCTCGGCGAGGCGGCCGGACGCGTGCTCCGTCCAGGCGCCCGGCGCCACGCCCACCGGCTCGGGCCGCGCGTGGACACGTATCTCCCGCCGCCCCTCCGCGTCGGCCTCCGCCACCAGCACCTGGATCTCCACCGCCCCCGACTCGGGCAGCACCAGCGGCGCGTGCAGCGTCAGCTCCTCGACGCCCAGGCCCTCGTCGTCCAGCCGCGCGCCCGCCGCCAGCGCCAGTTCGAGGTACGCCGTGCCGGGGAGGAGGACGGTGCCGGAGACGGCGTGGTCGGCGAGCCAGGGGTGGGTGCGGAGGGACAGCCGGCCGGTGAGGACGAGCCGGTCGCCGTCCGCGGGGCGGGTGGCGGTCTCGATGAACGGGTGCGCGTCGCGGCCGGCGGAGGACGTGCCGGGGGCGAAGGGCGGGAGCCAGTAGTCCTTGTGCTGGAAGGGGTACGTGGGGAGGTCGGTGAGACGGGCGCCGGGGAGGAGGGCGGACCAGTCGAGGGTGGCGGCGTGGTGGGTGTGGAGGGTGGCGAGGGCGGTGAGGAGGGTGTGGCGCTGGTCGCGGGTACGGCGCTGGAGCGGCACGGCGAGGTGGTCGGTGCCGTCGCCGAGGGTCTGGCCGGCGAGGGTGGTCAGGGCGGCGTCCGGGCCGAGTTCGAGGAACGCGCCGGCGCCGGCGTCCGCGAGGCGGGCGAGGTGGTCGGCGAAGGGCACGGGTTCGCGGACGTGCCGTACCCAGTGCTCGGGGTCGCGGAGCCGGTCCGCGTCGACGGCGAGCGGGATGCGGGGCTCGTGGAAGGTGAGCGTGCGGACGACCTCGCGGAACGGGTCCAGCATCCCGTCCATGTGCGGCGAGTGGAACGCGTGGCTGACGTGCAGCTCGCGCGAACGGAACCGCGCGGCGACCGCCCGGGCCGCGTCCGCGTCACCGGAGACGACGGTGGCGGTGGGGCTGTTGACGGCGGCGACGGCGACGCCGTCGGTGAGGTGCGGGGCGACCTCGTCCGCGGACGCCTGCAGGGAGATCATGACGCCGGTGGCGGGCATCTCCTGCATGAGCCGGGCCCGGGTGGTGACCAGCAGCGCCGCGTCGGCCAGGTCGAGGACGCCGGCGCAGTGGGCGGCGGCGATGTCGCCGACGGAGTGGCCGGCGAGGTGGCCGGGGGTGATGCCCCACCCCTCCAGCAGCCGGAACAGCGCGACTTGGAGGGCGAAGAGCGCGGGCTGCGCGTAGCACGTCCGGTCCAGCACCTCGGCCGTACCGCTGAACATCACCTCGCGCAGCGGCCGGTCGAGCTGCGGGTCGACCGCCGCCGCGACCTCGTCCAGCGCCGCGGCGAAGGCGGGGAACGCGGCGTACAGCTCCCGGCCCATGCCCGGATACTGGCTGCCCTGCCCGGAGAAGAGGTACGCGAGACCGCCCGCCACGGGCCCGGAGGCCGGGCCGGTGACGAGGTTGCGGTGCGCGCCGCCCTCGGCGAGCGCGCTGAGGGCCGCCGGGTCGGCGTCGAGGACCACGGCGCGGTGCCGGTGCCCGGCCCGGGAGGCGGCCAGGGTGCGGGCGACGTCGGCGGGGTCGAGGGCCGGGTCGGGGCCCTGCCGGCGTGCGGCGTACGCGGCCAGGCGCGCGCCCTGGGCCGCCAGCGCGCCCGGCGTCTTCGCCGACAGCGGCCACAGCGCGGCCCCCGGGGCCGACCCGGGCGGCGCCTCCTCCGGGGCCTCCGGGTCGTCCGGGGCCTGCTCCAGGATCACGTGCGCGTTCGTGCCGCTGATGCCGAACGACGACACCGCCGCCCGCCGCGGCCGG
This sequence comes from Streptomyces sp. CNH099, assembly GCA_000514715.1. Lineage (GTDB taxonomy): Bacteria > Actinomycetota > Actinomycetes > Streptomycetales > Streptomycetaceae > Streptomyces > Streptomyces synnematoformans. Next base: position 5,098 of record AZWL01000072.1, read on the forward strand.
TCCGCCTCCGGCCACGGGCGCGCGTCCGTCAGCAGCCGTACGGCACCAGAGGCCCAGTCCACGTGCGGGGTGGGCTCGTCCGCGTGCAGCGTCCTGGGCAGCTGCCCGTACCGCATCGCCTGGACCATCTTGATGATCCCCGCGACCCCCGCCGCCGCCTGCGCGTGGCCGATGTTCGACTTCACCGACCCCAGCCACACCGGCCGGTCCTCCGGCCGCCCCCGCCCGTACGTCGACAGCAGCGCCCGCCCCTCGATCGGGTCGCCCAGCTCCGTCCCCGTGCCGTGCGCCTCCACCGCGTCCACGTCGCCGGCACCCAGACCGGCGTTGTCGAGCGCCGCCCAGATGACCTGCTGCTGGGCCGGGCCGCTGGGCGCGGTGAGGCCGTTGCTGGCGCCGTCCTGGTTGACGGCGGAGCCGCGGACGACGGCCAGCACCCGGTGCCCGTTGCGCCGCGCGTCCGACAGCCGCTCCAGCGCGAGGACGCCCACGCCCTCCGCCATCCCCATGCCGTCCGAGCCCGCCGCGAACGCCTTGCACCGCCCGTCCGCCGCGAGCGCGCCCTGCTTGCCGAACTCCACGAACGTGCCCGGCGTGTACATCACCGTCGCGCCGCCCGCGAGCGCGAGGTCGCTCTCGCCGGAGCGCAGCGACTGCGCCGCCAGGTGCAGCGTCACCAGGGACGTCGAACAGGCCGTGTCGACCGTGACCGCCGGCCCCGACAGGCCCAGGCTGTACGCGATCCGCCCCGACGCCACGCTCGCCACAGACCCGGTGACGAGGTGCCCCTCGACGCCCCCGGGCGCGTACTCCAGCGGGGCGCCGTACTCGTGGTAGTTCCGCCCGACGAAGACCCCGCCCTTCGCCTCCTCCAGACCCGAAGGGTCGATGCCGGCGTCCTCCAGCGCCGCCCACGCGCTCTCCAGCAGCACCCGCTGCTGCGGCTCCATGGCCAGCGCCTCGCGCGGCGAGATCCCGAAGAACTCCGCGTCGAACCCGGCGGCGTCGTCCAGGAAGCCGCCCTCCCGCACCGCCGTCGTACCGCCGGGTCCTGGGCCGAAGAGGCGCTCCAGGTCCCAGCCGCGGTCGGCGGGGAACGGGCCGACGGCGTCGCGCTCGTCGACGAGGAGGCGCCACAGGTCGTCGGGGGACGCGACACCGCCCGGGAAGCGGCAGGCCATGCCGACGATCGCGATCGGCTCCCGGGTCTGGTCCTCGATCTCCGCCAGGCGCCGGCGGGCCTTGCGCAGGTCCACGGTGACCCGCTTGAGGTAGTCGCGGAGCTTGGCTACGTCCTCGGCCATGGCGCGTCCTTCACGTGGTGCGGGAGTCCGGCTGTGGTGCGGGGGGCGACGGCGGTCGGCACGGGTCTCACACCTCAGCCGTCGCGGAGTTCGCGGTCGATGAGGTCGAACATGTCCTCGTCGCTGACGAGGTCGAGATCGTCGTCCGCCGCCTCCGGACCGTCCGCGTCGTCCTGCGGCGGCCGGGACGCGGTGTCGAGCCCGGCCAGCAGGGTGCGGAGGCGGGCGGCGATCTCCGTACGCTCCGGGGCGCCGACCCCGTGCGCGATGACGGCGGCCTCCAGCCGGGCGAGTTCGGCGCGTACGGAGGCAGTGGGCGGGGAGTCCGCGGCGGGTTCTCCGGCCAGTTCTCCGGCCAGTTCTCCGGCGAGGAGGCGGGCGACGGCGAGGGGGTGGGGGTGCTCGAAGACCAGGGTGGCGGGCAGCCGCAGGCCGGTGGCCTCGCCGAGGCGGTTGCGGAACTCGACGGCCAGGAGGGAGTCCACGCCGCGCTGCCGGAACGGGGTCTTGTCGGTGGTCTCCGCGGTCCCCTCGGCGCCGGGGCGCTGCCCGAGCACGGCGGTGAGGCAGTCGTGGACGACGGCCAGGAGTTCCCTCTCGCGCTCGTCGGGCGCCAGGCCGGCCAGCCGTTCCGCGAGCGGTGAGGACTCCCGTACGGGCCCGGTGTCCCGCCGGTGCGCCGACGGCTCCGGCCGCTGCTGCTCGGCGGCGATCTCCGCGAGCAGCGGGCTGGGCCGGGCGGAGGTGAAGACGGGCAGGAACCTCTCCCAGTCCACGTCCGCGAGCGCGACGAAGGTCTCGTCGTCGTCGAGCGCCTGCCGCAGGCCGGCGAGGGCGGTCTCCGGATCGAGCAGCGGGAGGCCCTGCTTGCGCAGGAACTCCGGATCGACGGCGTCCGGCAGCGTGTCGCTGCCCCACACCCCCCAGGCCACGGAGGTGGCGGGCAGCCCGCGGGCGCGGCGCTGCTCGGCGAACGCGTCCAGCCAGGCGTTGGCCGCCGCGTACGCCCCGTGGTCGCCGCTGCCCCACACGCCGGCGATGGAGGAGAAGAGGACGAACGCCTCGACGGGGTGGCGGGCGAGCAGCTCGTCCAGGTGCCGGGCACCGGCGACCTTGGGGTGCACCACGTCGTGGAACTCCTCGGCGGTGAGCGCGTCGAGAGGGCTGAGCCGCATCGCCGCCGCCGCGTGGATGACGGTCCCGACCCGGTGCCCGTCCGCGTCGAGCCGGCGTACGAGGTCCGCGACCGCGTCCCGGTCGGCCACGTCGCAGGCGGCGACGGTGACCGCGGCGCCCCTGCCCTCGATCTCGGCGACCAGCTCGGCGACCCCGTCGGCCGCCGGGCCGCGGCGGCTGACGAGCACGAGGTGCTCGGCGCCCGCGTCGACCAGCCACCGGGCGATGTGCGGTCCCAGGGCGCCGGTGCCGCCGGTGACGAGGGTGGAGTGGGGGAAGCGGTAGCCGGTGGCGCGAGGGGACGGGGTGGGGCGGGAGGCGCGGACGAGGCGGGGGGTGTGGACGGTGTGGTCGCGGATGGCGAGGTGCGGTTCGTGCGCGGGCCGGCCGCTGTCGGCCAGGTGCCGGACGAGCTGGGTGTAGTGGTGCGGCTGCGGGTCGGCGGGGAGGTCGACGAGCCCGGCGAAGTGGCGCACGTACTCCAGCGCGGCCACCCGCCCGAGACCCCAGGTCTGCGCGTGGTCCGGGTCGGGGGGCGGGTCGTGGGGGGAGGTCCGGACGGCGTGGGCGGTGACGGTCCAGAGGGGGGCGGCGGGGAGCCGCCGCCGGTGGTGCAGGTGGGCGAGGGTGGCGGTCGGGTCGGGGTCGAGGTTGAGGACACCGGCCGGGTCGGGGTGCGCGGGGTCGGTGGTCACGGTGGCCCCCGCGGTTTCGAGGGCGTCGACCAGGGCGGAGGGCGGGGGTGTGGGGGGAGGGGTGAGCAGGACCCAGGTGCCGCTGAGCACGGGCGGGGCGGGGGACGGGGTGTGGGTGCGCCAGGTGACGGTGTAGCGCCAGGAGTCGAGGGTGCGCTGGCGAGACGTGGCGGGGGTGGGGGAGAGCCAGAGGTGCTGGTGTTGGAAGGGGTAGGTGGGGAGGTCGGGGGCCGGAGTGGAGGTGGTGGGGGTGGAGGTGAGGGTGGCCGGGAGGCCGTGGGCGTGGGTGTGGGCGCGTGCGTGGGCGAGGCGGTGGGGGGTGTCGTCGTGGCGGTGGAGGGTGGCGTGGGTGACGGCTTCGGCGTCGGTCTGGTCGATGGTGTCTTCGATGGCGGTGAGCAGGCCGGGGTGGGGGCTGGGTTCGAGGAAGTGGCCGTAGCCGTCGGCGAGGAGGGCCTGCACGGTCTGGTGGAAACGGACCGGNGANCGCAGGTTGGTGAACCAGTAGTCGGCGGTGAGCGTGCTCGTNTCGACGGGTCCGGCGGTGACGGTGGAGTAGAAGGGAATACCACCCGGCCGGGGCTCGATGCCCGACAGCCGTGCCGCCAAGTCCGCTTCCAGCGGTTG
>AZWL01000073.1 GCA_000514715.1 Streptomyces sp. CNH099
GCCCGCCGTGGTGTGCCGCGAGGGCGCCGAACGTTGCCGATCTATGCTTGGGCCTGACAGCCGGGTGACCAAAAGGCTTCCGTTCGGCGCCCACGCAGCACGTCACGAGCACGAGTGGGCTGGTTCAGGTGGGTGCCGGGCACCGCCGCTCTAGCAAAAGGCGTTGACGCCGGGTCTAGCAAAGGCGTCCACCCAGCCACCACCACTCGAACAGTCCGCGGGCTACCCGTCCCGCCGAACGGCTCTTAACCCCGGATTAGGGGACCAACGTGAAGCCTCTGGTGACATGGACAGTCTTGTGGTGAGAACCGTCCTACCAGGGGCTTCACGTCTACCCGCACCCGGGGCACCACCCACCGCCCCACCGCGGCGCACACTCAACCAACCCCACGAAGACCCATTTCGCTGAGAACACGTCACTGCGTGGGCGAGTTGCGGGGGCGTCGGCCTGCGGCAGGTTACCGCCGGCGAGTGGTGGTGACCGGCCCGACGGCTGGAGCAAAGTGGTGGAACATGACTGCCTTACCGCGGCGTGGAAGGGCGACAACAGTCGCCCAGGATGTGCTCAAACGACAGGCGTTAGCAAGATGGGCGACAGGAACCTGATCTTCACTTTGCGCGTGCAGTGTCGTTTTTGTTTGTGGAGGTAGTGAGTTGGGTGTTCTGGTGTCGTTGTGTTTCGTAGAGAATGATTGATGCGGCTACTGCGATGTTGAGTGAGTCGGTTGTGCCTGTCATGGGGATGCGTAGTTGCTGGGTTGAGTGGGAGAGGAGGTCGTGGGGGAGGCCTTCTCGTTCGCTGCCGAGGAGAATTGCGAGGGGCGGGGCGTAGGTGGTGTGCCAATGGTCGTTGTCGGCGGTGCCGTCTGCGGCCAGTACGGTGATGGCGTGTTGTGCGGCCCAGTCGAGGAACTCATCGGTGTGGGGGGTGTGCGCGATGTCGACGGCGAAGAGAGATCCCATACTGGCCTTGACCGCGGCCGGCGCGTAGGGATCCACGGTGTCTCCGACGAGGATGACGCCGGCCGCGCCTGCGGCGTCTGCGGTGCGGATGATTGTGCCGAGGTTGCCGGGGTTGGCGATGCGGTGCAGCGCGACGAAGACCGCTCCGGGGTGGGTGGTGAGGCCGGGCAGAGTCTGGGTGCGGGTGCGGAGGATGGCTGCGATGCCGGTAGGGCCGTCGCGGTTGACGAGGCGGGTGAACAGTTCTGCGCTGAGTCGTGCGACGGGTACGCCTGATCGTTGTTGTTCGTCGATCATGTCCTGGGCGGGCTGATTCGTCAGCAGCGCAGGGGCGGTGAGGAGTGTTTCGATCTCCCAGCCCGCTTCGACGGCGCGCCAGACCGGCTGGTGACCTTCGACGACGAAGGCGTTCTCACGGCGGCGGTGCTTGCGGCTGGCGAGTAGCTTCACCCGCTTGGCCAGGGGGTTGGCGGCGCTGGTGATGATGTCGTTCATGGTGTTCTTCCCGCAGGTCGTGGTTCGCAGGCCCGTCCGCCGGCGGCCCGCGGCGGGGGTCTGGTTCCAGTGGGAAGAGTGCGTGCCGGTGTGTTCCTGCGCCGTGTGTCCGGCGTCAGTCTATCCCGCGATGGTGTGTCCTTGGCGGGCGTGTCTTGTGTGGCGGGGGAGTGGGAGCCATCGGTGTGTCGCCTGGACACGATGACGCCGTGGATGGTGTCCGTCGGCGCCCAGCCAAGACAGGGCCACACGTCCGCTCCCCGTCGGAGAGGGTCGGTGCGGTGCGCGACAACGGCGGGCGCCCGTGCTCGTCCGTCCTGGACCGCCTGATCGCCTCGCTGCACGGACCCGGGCGCGGCTCCGACAACTGCGCTGGGTGCACGGCGAACTGGCCCCCGCGGCGGGTCCAGCTCGCCGTTGCGGCCTCCGGGCCGCCGTTCGCGCGGGGCTCGCGCGAGGGTGCACTGCCGGGCGAACCCGTTCTACCCGGCGGGCTCGGTGTCGTTCTGCTCCGGCTCTGGATGTGCGGGGTCGGGCGGGGGAGGCGGTCGTCGATGACGAGGGTGACCGGCTCGCCGGCAGACGCGGGGCGGGAGGTGCCGGTGAGCGTCTTCACGGCCTGGGTGATGCGGTCGTCAAGGTACTCGGCGATGGCCCGGGTGCCGATGTCGTCGCCGTTGCGGGCGACGTTCCGCAGGGCTGTCATGGCGGCGACGAGGCTGGGCCCGGCGAGCTCGACGTCGACGGTGCCGCCGCGCGCGGTAACGTTGCCGGGGACTCGGAAGTGCCGGTCGCCTGCGGTGTGCTCGACGAGGAACGCCCAGGTGTCGCGGTTGGCGGTGACAGTGGCGTGCGAGATGCCGGCGGCCTTCTTGAGCAGCCCGTAGAACTCCTCAGCTTCGGCCGTCTCGGTCTCGTCGGCCGCCATGTCGGCGTCGTCGTTCTCGTTGTCCGTTTCAACCTCCTCATCCTCCCCAACCTCCTCGACTTCGCCGCCGTCGTCGGCCGCGTCCGTGGCGGGTTCCTGCTGGCCGCCGGGCTCTTGCTGTTCGAGGTCCTCGGCCTGGCGGTCCGGCTGCTGGAGCACGTCCGCGTGAAGCTCGCGGAGCGCCAGGACGAACTCTTCCTGCGCCTGGTCGGTGCGGCGGGCGAGGTCCTGCGCGCCGTTGCGTACGGCGACCAGCTCGTTGCTGATGCCGACCAGCGGGTCGCTGACGGACTCCCGTGTCTTGTCCAGACCCCGGCGGACCACCTCGCGGATCTCGTTCAGGCCGGTGTTGATGGCCGCGGTGGCGGCCTGCTGGATCTGGTCGATGGCGTGCTGCTGGTCGGTGACCTGCTGGCGAAGTGCGGCCACGTCGCGGCTGAGGGCCTGTAAGAGGTCGTTGCTGACGAACGGCATGATCCCCCTTCAGTACTGGGTGGGATCACCACGATGAGGCACGTCCGCGAGCGGATGAAGGGCGCGAACAGGGCGCATGCGAGCTGCGCATGGTCGCTCGACGCCGCTACGGCGCCCCCTTCCCCGGCTCCTCCCGGGCGGCTCCGCTACCGCGGTACGGCTGGTACGGCACCCGCGAACGCGGTGAGCCGCGCCTACGCCCGCGACGGCCGGCCCGGCCCCGAGATCACCGTCATCGACCTGCGGCGCCAGTACATCCCCGACGACCGGACCCGGACGACGGCAGCGGCCCCGGCCGGCGCTACCGGCACCGGTGGGTCGTCTCAGCAGGCCTGGATCCCCGCCTAGGGCGAAGGGCGACGTCTGGCGGCGATGAGCAGCGCGGAACTGCACCCAGTTCGTGCACTGAAACGTACATTTGGCGTACCCTGCCGGGGTGGCTGGAAGAGATGAGTCGCGACTGGTGAACGCGGTGGACGCGCTGGTGGCCCGTTCACGGGTGCTGCCGCCGCCGGCTGAGCGTCGGCGGTTGCGGGTGGCGCATGGGTTGACGCAGCAGGAGGTTGCCGATGCGTTGGAGGTGCGGCGGGCGACGGTAGGGGCCTGGGAGAGTGAGGACCCCGCCCGCGGTACGGAGCCGCGGCCACCGGAGCGTGATGCCTACGCCCGGCTGCTGCAGCAGCTCGCCGAGTTGTACCCGCCGCCGACCGGGCCCCGCCCGCCAGTGCACGCTGAGGACACGCAGACAGCACCGGAGCCTCCTTCTACCTCCGCACGGCAGACCGCCTCGGCGCCGCCTACGCCCATGGGTTCCCGCCCGGGCGGTGCCAGGCCCCCCGAGTCGTCGTCGGCGTCCGCGGCGACCTCGGCGCCGCGGACCCGGCCGGCCGCGCGGAAAGCCGCCTCCGAGGTTGCCGCGGCGCCGGCAGGGGAGGGGCGTTACCCGGCGGGGTCGCTGGCGGTGCTGGACGGTGAGGGCACGGCCCACCTCACGGACGGGCGCACTCTGCCGTGTCCGGCGGGCTCGGTGGTGGAGCTGGTGGATTGGGCGCTGGAGGCGGGGCTGGGTGCCGGGCGGTTGCACCGGTATGGGCAGGATGCCGATCCCTTGGTGGTGCTCACCGAAGCCGCTGCCGAGCGGTTCGGGCTGCCGCCGCGGTTGGACAATCGCTCCTTCGATGACGGGATGCGTCTGGCGGAGGATCACCCGGTGGTGCGTGAGGTCCTGGGTGCTGGCTGGAAGCTGACTCGTCGCGGGTTCGGGCCCTGGCCGCGGATCTACCGGCCCGCTGAGGCCGGGCGTCGGCAGTGCGTGCAACTGGCTGTCCTGGGCTGGGACGCTCTGGAGGACCGCGCCTGGCCCGGCGCCGACCAGATGCCGCCCGCCGACCTGGCGCGCACGCTCGGCACCTACGCGGCCCGGGTCATCACTCCCCGCGGCTCCACCGCCGTGACCGGCCTGGAACTGATGACCGCGCTGCGCCCCCCGACCCGTCCGGTACGCGCCGCAGGCGGCGGTTGGGCCTCCGGCCCCGTACCCGGATCCCTCACCGACCTGGTCGACCCCGCCCCGCCGGAGGCCCCGTCCGAGCACCCTGCCGCCGCCGGCCGTGAGGCGGGGCAGGAGCTGGATGAGGAGGCCTACGACTGGGTGCGCCCCGGCGGGTTCACCGACGCCGAGTGCGAGCTGCCGTACGTGATCGGTGTGGATGTGAACATGGCGTTCGCCGCGGCGGCGAACCGGCTGACCGTCGGACTGTCCGCTCCGGTGCACACCGACGGCCCGCGTTTCGATAAGAAGGTCCCCGGCTGCTGGTACGTCGACCTCTCCCCTATCGAGCTGGACCCCCGCCTGCCCAGCCCGTTCACCCCGACCGGCGAGCGGCCGGCAGGCCCGGCTTGGTACGCCACCCCGACCGTCGCCTACGCCGCCGAACTCGGCCACCACGTCGCCCCACTGGAAGCGTGGCTGCGCCCGGAATCCGGCGCCTACCTGGACCCGTGGTACGAGCGGCTGCGGGACGCCTACCTGGCCACGATGGCTGACCTCGGCGTCACCAAGGACCTCACCGAGGCCGAGTACGTGGACGCGATGGCCGGCCACAAGGAGGCCGACCCGGCTGCCGCGGCGGTCCTGGCCGCGGTCAAGGCGACCGTCAAGGGCGGCATCGGCAAGCTCCGCGAACGCGCCCAGGGCAAGGCCAGGTTCCGTCCCGGCCAGCGGTGGGCGGCACTGGAACGGCCCACCTGGCGGCCGGACATCCGCGCCGCGGTCATCGCCACCGCCCGGGTCAACATGCACCGCAAAATGATGAAGATGGCCTCCCACGGCCGTTACCCGGTCGCGGTGCTCTCCGACTGCGTCGTCTACCCCGCCCCGAGCCCGTCGCCGCTGGACCTGCTGCCCCGCACCCCCGACGGCAAGCCGGCCCCGGGCACGTTCCGGCTCGGCGTGTCCCCGGGAATGGTCAAGCTCGAAGGCGCCCGCGAACTGTGGTGGGCAGCGGAGATCATCGAGCAGCAGTACAACCCGGCCCGGCACATCAAGGACGACCCCACCCGTGACGGGGAAGAGTGAGTGATGGCGACGATCGGCGAATCCCTCGAAGCTGCCCTGCAGGCCACCGCGACCCGCCCCATCCCTGTGAGCCCGCAGGCGCGGATGCGGTTCCTGGTCAAGACGGAGCAGGGTTCCACCCGCCGCACCGCTGCCCGGCTGGGCTGTTCCCAGCGGCAGGTCGAACGCTACCTCGCGGGAAAGGCCCGGCGCCCCACCCCCCGTCTCGCCGCCGCGTTGGAGCGGGAGGTCCGCCGGAGCTGGCAGCCCCGCGTACGGGCCCGCGCGATCCGCCACGCCGCCCAGCGTGGCGTTGTCGTGGAGACCCGCGCCCGGTTCGGCTTCACCGCCGCCCCGGGCTCGACCGATGACCCCCGCATGCGCCGTATCACCGAGCAGCTCCCGCCCGACGTCACTGCCGAGCTCCTCGCCCGGCATGCCGCCGGCGCCAGCGAGGCGGAACTGCGGGACATTCTCGGCGTCGGGCTCGGGTACGCCTATTTCCAGGACCGCGGCCGCCGCGCCGTGGGTCTGGATGTGACGGTCACTGACATCGACCACCTCGACGTCGGGCTGAGCTGAACCGCGCGCGGAGGTTTCCCGGCAGGGGGTAGCAGCGCCCGTGGCCCTGCCGTCACGTCCTGGAGACGTCAGGTGGCGAGACACCTTGCCGTGTGCGCGGTCCGTCGTTTTTGGCCCGGCTGTGGCTGGCCGGCAGTAGTCGGCTGTCGTGGTGGGGTTGCGGGTGACGGCGGTGTTTTGTCGTTGTGGGTGGCTGGCCTGGTTCTACACGGGTGCGCACCACGCTGCGGCGGGACCGACTTCGAAGGGCGGGCGTCAGCGTCCGGGCGGTGTCCAGCCGGGGTTGCGGCCGCTGAGCCCCACCACCTGGTCCAGCAGTGGTGCGTTCTCCGGCACCGTGACGATCGGGTCGAACATGCCTTGCCGCGTGGGTCCGTTGGGTGTGGCGGCCATGAGTTCGTGTGAGATGCGTAGTGCTTCTTCGTCTGGTTCGTAGGCCTGGCTGGTGGCGCGGCCGAGGTCCCAGCCGTGCAGGAGCAGTTCGTTGAGGGCGACTCGGCCGGCGACTGCGGCTGGGAGGGTGATGCCGCCGGCCTGGGTTTCGCCTTCCCAGGCGGCCGGGTTGTGCCATGCGTCGGCGAGCGCGGGTAGCTGCTGGGCCAGTTCTTGGCGCCAGCCTGGGCTGATGTCGGGGCGCGGTGCGGAGCTTGGGTCGGTGTGGGTGGTGGGGCCGAGGTTCTTGCGGCCTGCGTCGCGGAACGCGGCTGTGAGGCCGATCAGGTGGCCCAGCAGGTGGCGTACGGCCATGTCCTCGCAGGGCGTGGGGTCTTCCAGCCGGTGGTCAGGGATGCTGGCGGCGAGCCGGGCGACGGCTCCGGTCTGCGGGCCGAGGTCCGGGTGGGCGGCCGGTGCGGCGGCGCTTGCATCGGTCATGCGGTGGTTCCTTCCGTGACGTATTGCCTGTACTGATCGTGACTCGCGCAGGGCGCGAAACTCATCGCCGAACCGGCTCGCCATCGGCCCCATCCGTGGGCTTGATCCGCTGTCCACCGGACGAACCGGGGTGTGCTGGGACAATGCCCTCGCGGAGTCGTTCTTCGCTACCCTCAAGCGCGAGCTGGGCGCCGGCCGCCAGCACGTGTGGCCCAGCCGGGCCGTCGCTCACTCGGCGATCTTCGAGTTCATCGAGGGCTGGTTCAAGGTCCACCGGCTGCACAGCAGCCTGGGCTACCGCAGTCCCACCGAGTACGAGGCCGCCCTCACGGCCTGACCGACACAACCACCGTATCCGTCAAACCGGAGCAAGCTCACCGTCCCGCGCCGTGTTCGTGTGGTGGGTTGGTGTTTTGGTGGTTGTTGCTTGTGGGTGGTTGGTGCGTGGTGGCTGCGTTGGGGGGGGGTTGGCTTTCTGTTGTTGGGATTGTTGGGGCCTGGTGGGGTGGGTGTGTGTGGGAGGTGCTGAGAAGCTGTTGTCTTTCCGAGCGTGATCGCTGCGTTTCCGCTGTTCGGGCATGGTTCGGCATGCGTGCGGCAGTGATGGCATGTCGTGTTGTCTCCTCGGTGGAGGTGCTGGGTGCCGTCGGTGATGGGGTTGCTGGAGGAGCGGGAACGCACTGCCCGGCAGCGGGTCGAGGCCCTGCAGGCCGAGTTGCTGGAAGCCGAGGCCGCGTGGGAGCGGTTCGTGATTGCCCGTGAGACGGTCGGGCAGGTTCTGGCAGAACCGCGTGGCCACCAGGAGACGCCGGTAGTGGTGCGCGATGAGA
>AZWL01000074.1 GCA_000514715.1 Streptomyces sp. CNH099
GTCGAAGTAGGGGCGGAATTCGCGTACGGCGTCCTGGGAGTTTTTGCGCATGTAGATGTGTCCGCCGAGGCCGACGATGGCTTGTTCGGGGGTGCCGTGGCGGTAGTGGGCGTAGCGGGTGCGGTAGAGGTCGATGAGGCGTTGGAAGTGTTCTTTGGGCCAGAAGATGTTGTTGGCGAAGAAGCCGTCGCCGTAGTAGGCGGCTTGTTCGGCGATTTCGGGGGAGCGGATGGAGCCGTGCCAGACGAAGGGGGGTACGTCGTTCAGGGGGCGGGGGGTGGAGGTGAAGCCTTGCAGGGGGGTGCGGAAGCGGCCTTCCCAGTCGATGACGTCTTCGCGCCAGAGGCGGTGGAGGAGGGCGTAGTTTTCGATGGCCAGGGGGATGCCCTGGCGGATGTCCTGGCCGAACCAGGGGTAGACGGGTCCGGTGTTGCCGCGGCCTGTCATGACGTCTACGCGGCCGTCGGCCAGGTGTTGGAGCATGGCGAAGTCTTCGGCGATCTTCACCGGGTCGTTGGTGGTGATCAGTGTGGTGGAGGTGGAGAGGATCAGCCGTGTGGTGCGGGCGGCGATCCAGCCGAGCATGGTGGTGGGGGAGGAGGGGACGAAGGGGGGGTTGTGGTGCTCGCCGGTGGCGAAGACGTCGAGGCCGACCTCCTCGGCCTTGAGCGCGATCGCGGTCATCGACTTGATCCGCTCGTGCTCGCTCGGCGTCCGGCCGGTGGTGGGGTCCTGCGTCACATCCCCGACGGTGAAGATCCCGAACTGCATGGCACCCGTCTCCAATGGTTGATCTGTCAACTATATCGCCGAACGTGCCGCCGGACGCGGCTATTCCTGTGCGCCTTCCCGGCGCGGGCGCGGGCGGCATGAGCCAACCCGACCACGACCCCGCACGTCGGAACCCCCGCGCCGGCCGGCGCGGGGCCCGCTTCACCCGGCCGCGGGCCCGCCGGGACCCCGACGGGTCAGTCGGGCTGCTCCGCCATGTGGGCGAGGACCCGGTTCGAGATCCGGGCGAGCGTGTCGAGCTCCTCCTGGGTGAGGGCGTCGATGAACAGCCGGCGGACGTGCTCGACGTGCATGGGGGCGGCGTCCTCGATCGCCTTGTAGCCGGCCGGGGTGGCGACGACGAACGCCCCGCGGCCGTCCTCGGGGCATTCCTCCCGGGCCACCAGCCCGCGCTTCGCCATCCGCCCGACCTGGTGGGACATGCGGCTCTTCTCCCACTCCACCAGCTTGGCCAGGTCCAGGAAGCGCATCCGCCCGCCGCCGCGCTCGGTGAGGCTGACCAGCACGATGTAGTCGGAGGCGGACATGCCGGAGTCGGCCTGGACCCGGCGGGAGAGCCGTCCGATGAGCTTCTCCTGCATGCGGATGAAGCTGTCCCAGGCGGCCTTCTGCTCCGGGGTCAGCCAACGGGGCGCTGCGCTCATGGACGGAGTTTAACGAAATCGTTGACAGCTCATCTATCCCGCCTCGCCTCGCCCGGCCCGGCGGCCCGGTGTCACGGTGCGAACGCACCGCCCGGCCCGAAGGCCCGCCCGGCGAAGCGCTCGCCGATGCGGCGGTGGGCGGCCGCGTCGGGATGCAGCGCGTCGGGCAGCGGCAGCTCGGCGAAGTCCGCCTCGCCGTACAGCTCGCGCCCGTCCAGGTAGTGGAGGTGCGGGTCGTCGGCGGCGCGCTGCGCCACGATGCGGGCCAGCTCGTCCCGGAGGGTGCGGAGCGTCAGCTTCCCGTACGCGGTCTCGGCCGGGTCGCCGGTCGCGATGAACCGGATCTGCCCGCCGCCGAGCGAGGCCGGGTCGGGGGCGCAGGGCCCCGGGGTGTCTTCGTGGATCGGGCACAGGATCGGCGAGACGACGAGCAGCGGCACGGCGGGGTGCCCCTCCCTGACGGTGTCGAGGAAGCCGTGCACCGCCGGGCCGAAGGCGCGCATCCGCATCAGATCGCCGTTGACGACATTGATCCCGATCTTGACGCTGACCAGGTCGGCCGGGGTGTCCCGCAGGCCGCGCGCGGTGAACGGGTCGAGGAGCGCGCCCCCGCCGAAGCCCATGTTGACCAGGTCGGCGCCGCCGAGCGAGGCGGCCAGCGCGGGCCAGGTGGCCGTCGGGCTCGCGGCGTCGGAGCCGTGGCTGATCGAGCTGCCGTGGTGCAGCCACACCGGGCGCCCGCTCGCGCGGGCGGGCTCGACGGGGGCGTCGGTGCGCAGCGCGACCAGCTCGGTGGTCTCGTTGTGCGGCAGCCAGATCTCCACGTCCTTGTCGACGGCGGGCAGGCCGGTGAAGCGCACGGTGCCGGGCTGCCCCTCGGCGTGCTCGAAGGTGCCGCGGGCAAGGTCGACGGTGAGCGTGCTGCCGCCGGCGACCGTGCCCTGCGCGGCGAGCGTGCCGTCCACGAGGAGGTCGTACGTGCCGTCGGGCCGCGGCAGGCCGCCGTAGACCCGCTTGGTCGGCAGGGTGTCCAGCTCGACGGCGGTGGCCCGGGTGCGCAGCGCGAGCCGGACGCCGGCCGGCTGGGACTCGGCCATCGCCAGCTGCCCGTCGGTGTTCTGGGCGCGGGCCCGGGCGGGCAGCCGGTGCGGCAGCAGCCCGTGCGCGGTGCGCTCGACGTCGAGGGCGCCGCGCAGCAGCGCGGGCGTCAGCGGCGTGGTGATCAGGTCGTACGTGTCGTGCGGGGTGTCCATCAGCGTCTCCTCGGCTGTGTCGCTCACGCGGCCGGCGGCCAGCCGCGCAGCAGCGCGTCGAGCGCGTCCAGGGTCCGGGCCCAGGACTCGTCGGAGTCGGGCTCGCTGTGGCTGAACGCGCCGCTCAGCTCCAGGCTCACGTAGCCGTGGAAGACGCTGCCGAGCAGCCGCACCGCGTGGGTCCGGTCCGGTTCCTCCAGGTCGTAGCCGCGTAGCAGGGCGCGGGTCAGCCGGCTGTGCCGGCCGCCGGCGCTGTCGGCGGCCGTCTGCGGGTCGAGGGGGAACCGGGCGGCCTCGTAGCGGCCGGGGTGTTCGCGGGCGTAGTCGCGGTAGACGTTGGCCAGCGCGGTCAGGGCGTCCTTGCCCGCCCGGCCGGCCAGCGCCTCGGCGGCGCGGTCGGCCAGCTCCTCAAGGGCGAGCAGCGCGATGCGGGTCTTGAGGTCGTGCGAGTTCTGCACGTGCGAGTACAGGCTCGCGACCTTGACATCGAATCTGCGGGCCAGCGCCGAGACGGTGACCTGCGCGAAGCCGACCTCGTCGGCCAGCTCCGCACCCGCCCGCGTCAGCCGCTCCGCGTTGAGCCCCGCACGCGCCACGTCGCTACCGCCTTTCCCTCCTGTCGAAAGCTATCATGCATTTGCCTAACACCTTTAGGCAAATCGGTGAGGCGTGGGGAGAAAGTTGACTCATCAACCAAATGCCGGTTAGCGTGGCGCCAGGCCACACAGTGGACGCATGGAGGGCACATGGCAGTGGAAGTGAGCGACGTCCCCGAAGCCCGGCGGTACGAGGCCCGGGTCGCCGGGGAGTCCGACGTCGCGGGCGTCGCGGAGTACCTCCGCACGGCGGAACTCATCGCGTTCGTACACACCGAGGTCCCGCCGGAGTACGAGGGCAGGGGAGTCGGGTCGGCGCTGGCCCGCACCGCCCTCGACCAGGCGCGCGCCGAGAACCTGCGGGTGCTGGCCACCTGCCCGTTCTTCGCCGGGTGGATCGCCCGGCACCCCGAGTACCAGGACCTGCTGTACCAGGCCCGCAGCAATGTCAGCGACTGACCGGCCGGGCGCCCGGCGGCGGAGGCGGCCGGCATGAGCGGCGGAAGCGGGAAGAAGGCGTACGAGGGCCGGTCGATCACCGTGACCTTCGAGGCCGGGCGCTGCCTGCACGCCGCCGAATGCGTCCACGGCCTGCCGGAGGTCTTCGACACCGACCGGCGCCCGTGGATCCAGCCCGACGGTGCCGAGGCCGGGCGCCTGGCCGAGGTGGTGCGCCGCTGCCCCTCGGGCGCGCTGCGGTACGAACTCGCGGACGGCACGGCCGAGGCCCCGGACGAGCCCACGCGGATCACGCGCAACGACAGCGGCCAGCTGGTCGTGCGCGGCGCGTTGCGGGTGGACACGCCGGCCGGCCGGCGTGCCGAGACCAGGGCCGTGCTGTGCGGCTGCGGGCAGAGCCGGCTGCAGCCGTACTGCGACCACGCGGGGCCCTGCGGTGAGTGACACCCCCGGACCGGCGTCGGGAATGTGCCTGCGCGCCGCTCCGCCCGGCCGGGGCACCCGGGAGTATCTTTCCGATCATGGTCGGACCGGACGCGTGTGCGGGCGGGACGCGCATGCCGGGAAGTGAGCACGGAACACAGAGGATCTGACCCTCCGGGCCTCGGCGCCCACAGCCACTCGGAAAGGACGAGCACCCCATGGGACACATCACCGTAGGAAACGAGAACAGCACGCCGGTCGAACTGTACTACGAGGACCAGGGCGCGGGTCAGCCCGTCGTCCTCATCCACGGATACCCGCTGAACGGCCACAGCTGGGAGCGCCAGACGCGCGAACTGCTGGCCGCCGGATACCGCGTCATCACCTACGACCGCCGGGGCTTCGGCAGGTCGTCGAAGGTGCACTCCGGCTACGACTACGACACCTTCGCCGCCGACCTCAACACCGTGCTGGAGACGCTCGACCTGCGCGACGCCGTCCTGGTGGGCTTCTCGATGGGGACGGGCGAACTCGCCCGCTACGTCTCGCGGTTCGGGCACGACAGGATCGCCAAGCTCGCCTTCCTGGCCTCCCTGGAGCCTTTCCTCGTCGCCCGCGACGACAACCCCGAGGGCGTGCCGCAGGAGGTCTTCGACGGAATCGGGAAAGCGGCGAAGGGCGACCGGTACGCCTGGTACACGCAGTTCTTCTCGGACTTCTACGACCTGGAGGAGAACCTCGGCAGCCGGATCAGCCAGGAGGTCGTCACCGCGAGCTGGAACGTGGCGGTGTCGAGTGCCCCCGTGGCGGCGTACGCGGTCGTCCCCGCCTGGATCGAGGACTTCCGCGCCGACGTCGAAGCGGTCCGCGCCAGCGGCAAGCCGGCGCTGATCCTGCACGGCACGGCGGACAAGATCCTGCCCATCGACGCCACCGCCCGCCGCTTTCGGCAGGGCCTGCCCGAGGCGCAGTACGTGGAGATCGAGGGCGCCCCGCACGGGCTGCTCTGGACGCACGCGGACGAGGTCAACGCGGCCCTGCGCGCCTTCCTCGACTAGCTCCACGCTCCCGCCCGTGCGGGCGAGGACGCCGGGGGTGCGGCGCCCTACGATCGCCGGCGCCGCGCCCGACGCGTACTTACGTTGCCCGCCGCCTCAGCGAGGACAGCCTCGGTCCTGCGCTTCTTGTCCGCCGGGGTGCGGGAACAGCTGTGCGCAGCTCGCCGCGGGCTTCACCGGTTTTCCACAGATCAGGAGGCGGGCGACGCACCTGCGTCGTACTGCGCCTCGAAGCGCTCCTTGTACGCGGCGGCGGCGGTGACCGACTCCAGGCCGAAGGTCACGTGGCCGACCGCCGCCCGTCCCCGCACCGCGTCGATCACCCGCGCCGCGTCCTGCACCGTGAACCCGCCGCACAGCTCGATGAGCTGTACCCCTTCGTCGACCAGTTCGACCGCGACGCCCGCGGCTTCGGACTCGTCCGGTACCGGGACCAGTATCGTCCGCTGCCCGGCGCGCTCGATCACGATCCGGTCGGCCGACGGGTCGGCTTCGGGCTGCCCGAAGAGGTAGGCCCACCTCATGGTCATGTCGCTTCTCCTGTCGTCGGCGCTCTCCGTGCCGCCAGTATGTCCGGCTGTCCGGCCGGTACGGGGACGCCGTATGCGGCGTGCGCTCCTTCCGGCGGCGGCGTCCTTGCACGCTGCCCGCGGGCCGATGACGTACCCGCCGACGCCGGATCGGGCATCAGTTCCAGACCTCGTCGATCGAGACCGGGCGGATCTCTTCCTCCGCGGGCAGTCGTTCCGGCCCCTGCCACTCACGACCGGCCCTGCCGTCGGTCGGATAGTGCACGCAGAACGCCTCCACGTCCTCGCGGATGTCGAAGGCGCCGCGTACGCCGGCAGGCATGTAGAGCGACTCCCCGACGCCTGCCGTCCTGACCTCGCCTCCCACGCGCACCGTCAGACTTCCCCTGGTCACGACGGCGACCTCGTCGTATGCCCACAGGAAGTCGAACCGCACTCCCGCACGGAACCGGAGATAGGCCAACCCGAGACTGGAGCCCTCCGTCTCATCCGCGATGTAGCCGACATACGCCTCGTGGTCACCGACGCGCACCCACTCGGGCACATCCCGGACACCGAACTTCTGGATCGCGGTGGGGTCGAAGACCCCGGCGGTGTCCCGTGCCGTCTCGTTCTCTGCATCGGCCCGCATGGCCTGGTGACTGCTCATTCCCCTACGTTGGCAGTCGGTCGGCTGTGCGCACAGTGACCGCCGCATCGTCGGCCGTGCACTTTGCACGGCCTGCCGGTGCCATCGGCAGGGCCGGGGCGGGATCGATGGCGACCGACGCTGTGAGGGTGAACGTGTCGTGCTCGGTGTCGGCCGTGAGGTGCCCGCCGAGGGTCTCGATCCGTGCGCGCAGGTTGGCCAGACCCGCCGCCGGGCAGGGGTCTGCCCGTACGTGGGGGCGGTCCGCGCCGTCGTTGGCGACCCGCACCCGTACCTTCCCCCCAGCAGCCGTGATCTCGAACGTACAGGTCTCCGGCCGGGCGTGCCGGATGATGTTGGTCGCCGCTTCGCGCACGATGATCCCCAGCAGGTTGTCCACGTCGCGGGGGAGCGGCCCGGCGTCGTTGCTGACGGTGACAGTGGCCCCCCACGCTTCGAGGAGGGCGCGTGCGGCGGAGAGTTCGTCGTGGCAGGAGACGCTGTCGCCCGCGGTGGTGAAGGTACGGACTTCGGCGAGCGCGTGTTCGGCGCTGCGCTGTACCTGTTCGAGGTGGCCGCGGGTGGCGGCTGGATCGGTCTCCCGGGCCCGGAGGGCGAGTTCGATCTTGAGTTTGATGGCGGAGAGGTGGAAGCCGAGCAGGTCGTGGATGTCGCGGGCGAGCCGGAGGCGTTCGGNGATGACGGCGACCCGGGTGAGTTCGTCGCGGGTGGCGTGCAGCCGGCGGGTGATCTCGGGCAGGTTGTGCAGCGCGTAGATGACGGCGGCCCAGTAC
>AZWL01000075.1 GCA_000514715.1 Streptomyces sp. CNH099
CGAAGCCATCCGCCACGGCCACCTGCCGCGGACGTTGCACGTGGACGAGCCTTCCAGCCATGTCGACTGGAACGCAGGCGCCGTCTCCCTGCTGACCGAGGCACAGCCCTGGCCGGAGACGGGTGAGCCGCGGCGTGCGGCGGTCTCCTCGTTCGGGATCAGCGGCACCAACGCGCACGTCATCCTCGAAGCCGCCCCGGAGCCCGAGAAGCCTGCCGAGGAATCAGTCGACAAGTCGGTTCCGGTGCCGGTGGTGGTCTCCGCCCGCTCAGCGGATGCCCTCGCGCAGGTCGCGGGCCGGCTGGCGGACTATGTCCAGCAGCACCCGCAGGTCGAGGTGGGCGCGCTGGCCGCGCGGCTGTGGACCGGCCGGGCAAAACTGGAACACCGCGCCGGTATCGTGACCGCCGACCGCGACGAACTGCACGAAGCGCTGACCGCGCTGGCCTCCGGGGCCGCTCACTCCGCGCTGGTCACCGGCCCCGGCACCGCCGAGGCCGGTGGGCGGCTGGCGGTGATGTTCTCCGGTCAGGGCAGCCAACGCCCCGGCATGGGCCGCGAACTCTACGACACCCACTCCGCCTACGCCGACGCACTGGACGAGGTCTGCACCGCACTCGATGAACACCTCGACACCGGCGTGCCGCTGCGGGAGGTGATGTTCGCCCAGCCCGACACCGAGCACGCCGCACTGCTGGACACCACCCTGTATACGCAGCCTGCGCTGTTCGCCCACCACGTGGCCGGCTACCGCCTGCTGCAGCAAGCAGGCGTCCAGCCCACCGCGCTCATCGGCCACTCCATCGGCGAACTCTCCGCCGCCCACCTGGCCGGCACCCTGCCCCTGACCGTAGCCGCCGACATCGTCGCCACCCGCGCCACACTCCTGCACACCCTCCCCCACGGCACCGGCATGCTCGCCGCCAACACCGACGCCGACACCCTCACCCCCCACCTCAACCACCACGGCGACGTGGCCATCGCCGCCTACAACTCCGAGACCTCCACCGCCCTCGCCGGACCAGCCGACACCCTCGAACAACTCGCCCGGGAACTGGCCGAGGCAGGCATCCGCACCAAGACCCTCAAGGTCGCCCACGCCTTCCACACCGCCCACACCGACCCCATCCTCGACACCTTCACCAACCACCTCACCCAGCTCTTCGCCCGCCACACCCTCGGCGACGGCGACATCCCCGTCATCTCCAACGTCACCGGCCAGCCCGCCACCACCGACCAACACCACGACCCCCACTACTGGGCCCAGCACATCCGCCAACCCGTCCACTTCCACCAAGGCATCACCCACCTCGCGGACAACGACGGCATCAGTCTCTACACCGAGCTGACGCCCCACCCCACCCTCACCCCCCACCTCCCCTCCAACGTCCACACCACCCCCCACCTGCCCAACGAAACCCTCACCCACCTCGCCACCCTGATCAGCCTCCACAACCACCACCACCCCACCAACCTCACCCCCCACCTCCCCCGGCCCACCGGAGACCTGCCGAGCCTGCCCACCTACCCCTTCCAACACCGCCCCTACTGGCTCGACGCCCCCGCCGCGCTCACCAGCGCGACCGACCTCGGCCAGCTCGGTACCGCCCACGCCCTCCTCGGCGCCGCCGTCCAGCTCGCGGACACGGCCGGTACCGGCGGCGGCTCCGCCGGTACGACGGTCTTCACCGGCCGGGTCAGCCTGGCCACCCATCCGTGGCTGGCGGACCACGCCGTTGCCGGCACCGTCCTGCTGCCCGGCACCGCCCTCGTGGACCTCGCCCTGCACACCGGCGACCACACCGGCGCCACCCACCTCCGGGAGCTGACCCTCCACGCTCCCCTCACGCTGGACGCGACCGGCATCCACGACGTGCAGGTCACCACCGCCCCCCAGCCCGGGGCCGGGGCCGAGGACGAGGGCGCCGGCCGGTGGCAGGTGACCATCCACTCGCGCCGCCACACCGCCGACGACGCAGAACCGGAGCCGTGGACCTGCCACGCGACCGGCATCCTCACGACCGACGCCGACGCCGACGCCGCCGAACCGGCCCCCGCGCTGACCCGGTGGCCGCCGCCCGGCGCGGAGCCCGTGGAGGTCGCCGACCTCTACCCCCGCCTGCTCGCGGCCGGCTACGAGTACGGGCCCGCCTTCCAAGGCGTCACCGCCGCCTGGCGCGGCACCGACGGCGCACTCCACGCCGAGATCGCCCTCCCCGAGGACGCGGACGCGACCGGCCACACCCTCCACCCCGCCCTGCTCGACGCCGCCCTCCACCCCCTCGCGGCCGAGAACCTCGGCAAGGAGAACGCCGACGGCCAGCTCCGGCTGCCCTTCGCCTGGACCGGCGTCACCGTCCACGCCACCGGTGCCACTCATCTGCGCGCCACCCTCGTCCCCACCGGCGAGCACGGCCACGACCTGGCCCTGCACACGTGGGACCCCTCCGGCGCGCCCGTCGCCACCGTCACCGCGCTCAGCTCCCGCCCGGTCGATGCCTCGGCGCTCACGGGCGCCGCCCACGCGGGCGCGGCAACGCGCAACAGCCTGTTCCACCTCGCCTGGGACGCGGTCGCCGCCGAGCAGGGCGAGCAGTCCGCGCAGGCCGACCGGGTGGAACCGGGGCAGGTGGACCTCTACGTCGCTGCGCCCGCCGAGGACGACGGCCCCGCCGCCGCGCACGCCGCGGCGGAGGCGCTGCTGACCCACCTCCAGAACTGGCTGGCCGACAACGACCGGACCGACCGCCGTCTCGTCGTCCTCACCCACCGCGCCGTCGCCACCGGCCCGGCCGACGACGTCCACCTCCCGCACGCGCCGCTCTGGGGCCTGGTCCGTACCGCCCAGAACGAGAACCCGGACCGCATCCACCTCATCGACACGGACACCGACACCGGCACCGCGGTCGGCACCGGCACCGGCGGCGACCCCGCCGCCGTCCCCCACCTGCTCGACGCGCTGGCCACCGGTGAGCCGCAGCTCGCCGTCCGGCACGACCAGGTCCTCGTCCCCCGGCTGGCCCGCTCCACCGACGGCGGCGCCGACGCGCTGACGATTCCCGCCGGCGACGAGTCCTGGCGGCTGGACAAGACCGCCTCCGGCACGTTCGACAACCTGGCCTTCCTGCCCAACCCGCACCTGCCCGAGGAGCTGGCTCCGCATCAGGTGCGGGTCGCGGTACGGGCCATCGGGCTGAACTTCCGCGACGCGCTGATCACCCTGGGCATGTACCCGGGCGAGGCACTGCTCGCCAGCGAGGGCGCCGGCGTCGTGACCGAGGTCGGTGCCGACGTCGCCAACGTCGCGGTCGGCGACCGCGTCATGGGCATGTTCCCGAACGGCGTGGGCGCGCAGACGGTCACCGACCACCGCATGGTGACCGCCATCCCCGAGGGGTGGTCCTTCACCGACGCGGCCGGCATCCCGGTGGCTTACCTCACCGCGTACTACGGGCTCAAGGACCTCGGCGGTCTGGAGGCCGGCGAGTCGCTGCTGCTGCACGCCGCGACCGGCGGTGTCGGCTCCGCCGCGCTGCAGCTCGCCCGCCACTGGGGCGCCGACGTGTATGCGACGGCCAGCCCGGGCAAGCACCATCTGCTGTACGCGCAGGGCCTGGACGAGCAGCACATCGCCTCCAGCCGGTCGCTCGACTTCGAAGAGCACTTCCGCGCCCACACCCCGCACCAGGGTGTCGACGTCGTCCTCAACGCCCTCGCCCACGAATACACCGACGCGTCGCTGCGCCTTCTGCACCCCGGCGGCCGGTTCCTGGAGATGGGCAAGACCGACGTCCGCGACCCGCGGACCGTCGAGGCCGACCACCGGGCCCGCTACCAGAACTTCGACCTCATCGAGGCCGGCCCGGACCGTATCCAGGAGATGCTGGTCCACCTGGCCGAGCTGTTCGCCGCGGGCCAGCTCGCGCTGCCGCGGACCACCTGCTTCGACGTACGCCACGCGCCGCACGCGCTCCGGCACCTCAGCCAGGCCCGGCACACGGGCAAGCTGATCCTCACGCTCCCCCGGCCGCTCGACCCGGACGGCACCGTCCTGATCACCGGCGGCACCGGTGGCCTGGCGGGTCTGACGGCGCGTCACCTCGTCACGGAGCACGGGGTACGCCGTCTCCTGCTGGCCTCCCGCAGCGGCCCCGACCATCCCAACGCCACCGCGCTCCGCGACGAACTCGCCGGCCTCGGTGCCGACGTCACCATCGCGGCGTGCGACGTCACCGACGCCGAGGCAGTACACGCCCTCGTCGGCTCCGTCGACGTACGGCACCCGCTGACCGCCGTCATCCACACGCCGGGCGTGCTCAACGACACGGTCCTGACCCAGCTCACCCCGGAGACCCTGCACCCCGTCCTGGCCCCGAAGGTCGACGCCGCCTACCACCTCCACCAGGCCACCCGGCACCTGGACCTCGCCCACTTCGTCCTCTACTCCTCCGCCGCCGGCACCCTGGGCAACCCCGGACAGGCCAACTACGCCGCCGCCAACACCTACCTCGACGCCCTCGCCCACCACCGCATCCGGCACGGCCTGCCCACCACGAGCCTCGCCTGGGGCTACTGGAAGCACACCACCGACCTCACGAGCCACCTCGGCGACAGCGAGGTCGCCCGCAGCGACGCGGCGCTCAGCACCGAGCACGGCCTCCAGCTCCTCGACGCCGCCCTCGCCACCCCGTCCCCGTACCACCTGTGCGTCCCGCTCAACCCGGCCACGCTCCGCGCCGGCGGCCGCGTCCCCGCCCTCCTGCGCGGCCTCGCGCCGCGGGTGCTCCGCCGGGCAGCGGCCGCCGCCGCGCCGAGCGAGGTCTCGGGGCTCGCGCAGCAGCTCGCCGGGCTGTCGGCCGCCGACCAGCAGCGTCTGCTGCTCGACCTGGTGCGTACCCATGCCGCCGCCGTTCTGGGGCACAGCGACGCGGCCGCCGTGGACGCGCAGGCGCCGTTCAACGACCTCGGTTTCGACTCCCTCACGGCCGTCGAGCTGCGCAACCGGCTCGACTCGGCCACCGGGCTGCGGCTGCCTGCGACCCTGATCTTCGACTACCCGACCGCCCAGGTCCTCGCCGACCACATCGGGTCCGAGCTGCTGGAGTCGGCGCCGCGTTCGGCGACGCCGCAGCTCGTGGCCGCCGACACCGCCGACGACCCTGTCGTCATCGTGTCGATGGCGTGCCGCTTCCCCGGTGACGTCCGCTCCGCCGCCGAGCTGTGGAAGCTGGTCACCGAGGGCCGCGAGGGGCTGTCGGGCTTCCCGACGAACCGCGGCTGGGACCTCGACAACCTCTTCGACCCCGACCCGCAGGCGACGGGCAAGAGCTACACCAGCTACGGCACCTTCCTGCACGAGGCCGACGAGTTCGACGCCGACTTCTTCCGCATGAACCCGCGCGAGGCGCTGGCCACGGACCCGCAGCAGCGGCTGCTGCTGGAGACCTCGTGGGAGGCGTTCGAGCGGGCGGGCATCGACCCGACGACCCTCAGGGGCAGCAGCACCGCGGTCTACGCCGGCGTGATCTACGGCGACTACGCCTCGCGGCTGATGCAGAACGCCCCGGAAGGCTTCGAGGGTTACCTCGGCAACGGCAGCGCGGCGAGCGTCGCCTCGGGCCGGGTGGCGTACACCTTCGGTCTCGAAGGCCCGGCGGTGACGATCGACACCGCGTGCTCGTCGTCGCTGGTCGCCGTGCACCTCGCGGCGCAGGCGCTGCGCAACGGCGAGTGCGACCTCGCCCTCGCGGGCGGCGCCACCGTCATGTCGAGCCCGGGTGCGTTCATCGAATTCTCCCGGCAGCGTGTGCTGTCGGTGGACGGCCGGTGCAAGGCGTTCGCCGAGGCGGCGGACGGCACGGGCTGGGGCGAGGGCGTCGGCCTGGTGCTGCTGGAGCGGCTGTCGGACGCCCGGCGTAACGGGCACACGGTCCTGGCGGTGCTGAAGGGCTCCGCGATCAACCAGGACGGCGCCTCCAACGGCCTCACCGCGCCGAACGGCCCGTCCCAGCAGCGCGTCATCGAGCAGGCGCTCGCCAGCGCCGGGCTGGCGCCCGGTCAGGTGGACGCCGTCGAGGCGCACGGCACGGGCACGGCGCTGGGCGACCCGATCGAGGCGCAGGCGCTGCTGGCCACGTACGGGCGTGAGCACAGCCCCGAACGGCCGCTGTGGCTGGGGTCCATCAAGTCCAACGTCGGGCACACGCAGGCCGCGGCCGGTGTGGCGGGCGTCATCAAGATGGTCGAGGCCATGCGCCACGGCACGCTGCCCCCCACTCTGCACGTGAACGAGCCGTCCCAGCACGTCGACTGGAGTTCCGGCACGATCTCGCTGATCACGGAGTCCACGCCGTGGCCCGAGAGCGACGAGCCGCACCGTGCGGCGGTGTCCTCGTTCGGCATCAGTGGTACGAACGCGCACGTGGTGCTGGAAGCGGCGCCGGTCGAGGCCGCGGCGGCGGAGCCGGCCGCGGACGAGGAGGCCGTTGCCGCGCCGGTGCCGGTGGTGGTCTCGGCCCGTACAGCGGATGCGCTGGCGGAGGTTGCCGAGCGGCTGGCGGCGTATGTCGAGGAGCACCCGCAGGTCGGGGTGGGTGCGCTGGCGGCGCGGTTGTGGTCCGGGCGGGCGAAGATGGAACACCGCGCCGGCATCGTCACCGCCGACCGCGAAGAGCTGGTGGAGGCACTGACCGCGCTGGCCACCGGAGCCGCCCACCCGGCGCTCGTCACCGGACCCGGGCCGGTGGCGGCGGGCAAGACCGCGTTCGTCTTCCCCGGCCAGGGCTCACAGTGGACCCGCATGGGCCACACACTCGCCGCCCAGGAGCCGGTGTTCGCCGACCACCTGGCCGCCTGCCGGGACGAGCTGTCCCGCTGGTGCGACTGGGACCTGCTGGAAGT
>AZWL01000009.1 GCA_000514715.1 Streptomyces sp. CNH099
GCCCCAGCCGCAACCGCGTCTGCACCTCACCCGACGGACACCCCGTCGAAGCGATCAACCCCTCCGCATGCTCGGCGATCACCTCCTTGTCCATCCGCGGCCACTTCTGCAGCCACCCCTCCTTGTACGCATCCGACGACAACCGGAACAAATTATGCAGACCCGTACGAGACGACGCCCAGATNGTCTTATGCGTATACCCACCCGAACCCGACACGTCATCCCGCTTCTGATGCGGCTGCCCCCACTGCACCTTCCGCTTGTTCCGCCGCGACTCCGGCGCCACATACGCCTCGATCCCGATGATCGGCGTCACCCCCGCCGCCGTCGCCTGCGCAAAGAAGTCATACGCCCCGTGCAGGTTCCCGTGATCCGTCATCGCGATATGCGACATCCCCATCTCACGACACGCCGCGAACATGTCCTTCAACCGCGCCGCCCCATCCAGCAGCGAATACTGCGTGTGCACATGCAGATGCGTAAAAGGCGGCTTGGCCACGGCGGAGGACCTCCAGCAGACGGTGGGCGCGAGGGCCCGGGCAGGACGGTGGGAAGTCTAGGACCCCGCACTGACACCGCGGGGATCCGGCCGGGACCGGAACCGGTCCCCCCCTTTAGCCGCGGTTTACCGTCCGTCATGGCAGAATCGCGCTGATGGAACATGCGGCCGTAACGATCAGGGCGATGCGCGCGGCGGTCTTCACCGCGCTGTGCATCAGCCTGTCCGCGGGCGCCCACGTGCTGCTGTCCGCCAACCCCCTGCCCCTCGGCATGCTGGCCGTACTCTCCGCCGGCGTCTTCGCCGTCGCGTTTCTGCTGGCCGGCCGCCGCGAGCGCGGCTTCTGGGGCATCGCGGCCCTGCTCGTGCCGCTGGAGCTGGCGGCCGACACCGCCTTCACCACCGGCCAGCACACCTGTTACGGCCAGTCCGGCGGCCCCGTCGCCGGCTCCCTGCGCTCGCTGGGACTCGACCTGCTCTGCTCCGGCGAGTTCGGCGCCCCGCTGGCCCGGATGACCGCCCGCGGCGAGGCCCTCGCGGGCACCGCCGCCAGCCCGTGGCTGCTGCTCGCCGCGCACGTCGGCGTCGGCCTGGCCGCCGCCGCCTGGCTGCGCCGCGGCGAGGCGGCGCTCGCCGGGCTGCTCCGCACCGCCGCGGTCTCGGCCTTCCGCCCGCTGCTGCTGGCCGTCGCGACCGTCACCGTCGCCCCGGTGCGGAGCACCGGCCGCCCCGGCCGCCGGTGGGGCCGTACCCGCGCCCCCCGCCCGCAGCCGCACCTGCTGCACTCGGTCCTGCGGCGTGGCCCGCCGTGCCCGGCCGCTGCCTGATCCGGCAGCACCGCCGACCCAGCACGTCACAGGCCATATCGACCACATACGAGGACCTCCCACCATGAGCAAGCGAAACAGCCAGGAAGCCAAGCGCGCCGCGCGCGAGCGGCTGCGCATCGAGCGCGAGAAGCAGGCCAAGAAGGAGAAGGTGCGCCGGCAGCTCTTCGTCGGCGGTGCCGTCGTCGGCCTGCTGGCCGTCGTCGGCGGCGTCGCCTTCGCGGTCACCAGCCTCGGCGGCGACGACGACGGCAGCGGCAAGGACTGGGGCGCCGCGAAGAACGCCAAGCTCGTCCAGCCCGCGAACGCCGAGGGCGAGAAGGGCACCACCGTCGTGCTCGGCGGCAAGGACGCGGAGAAGACGATCGACGTGTACGAGGACCTGCGCTGCCCCGCCTGCGCGCAGTTCGAGCAGCAGCTCGGCGAGCGGGTCAAGAAGGGCGCCGAGGACGGCAAGTACCAGCTGCGCGTGCACCTCGGCGACATCATCGACGGCAACTTCGGCGGCAGCGGCTCCAAGAACGCCGCCAGCGCCCTGGGCGCCGCCCTGGACGTCAGCACCGAGGCGTTCAAGGAGTACCACGGGCTGCTCTACTCGGCCGAGCACCACCCGGCGGAGAGCGAGGACAAGTTCGCCGACAACGACTACCTGCTGGACGTCGCCAAGAACGTCGACGAGCTGAAGGGCAACAAGCAGTTCCAGAAGAACATCAACAAGGGCACCTTCGACAAGTGGGCCCTGGAGATGATCAACAGCTTCGAGGACGCCGGCATCCAGGGCACGCCGACGATCAAGATCGACGGCGAGCAGGTCGAGGGCTCGGCGCTCCCCGCGGAGCTGGACAAGCTGGGCGCGTAGCAGCCGCGCCGACCCCGCGCTACGCGGCGGAGCGGCCGTCCAGCTCCGCCGCGAACGCGTCCGCCACCCGCCAGGCGGACTGCGTCGCCTCCGCGTCGTAGTCCGCCAGGCCGGGGTCGGTGAACAGGTGCCCGGCGCCCGGGTAGCGGAAGACCTCCACGTCGGCGCCGGCCCGCCCCATCCGCAGGTACCAGGCCGTCTGCCAGTCGTGCGTCTCGAACGGGTCGGGGTCGGCCACGTGCAGCTGCACCGGCAGCTCGCCGGAGGCGGCCACGGCACCGTCGGCGACGTCGGACGTGCCGTGCATCAGCAGCAGCCCCCGCGCGTGCTTGTCGGCCAGCGCCAGGTTCTGCGCCAGTGCGCCGCCGAGCGAGAAACCCGCGTACAGCACCCCGCCCGCCGAGTGCGGCGCCGCGGCCCGTACGGCCCGGGCCAGCAGCTCGTCCGTGCCGATCGCGTCCCTGACCTCCCTGCCTTCCTCGACCGTCGCCGGCGTACGCCCGTCGAAGAGGTCGGGGACGACCACCTCGTGCCCGGCGGCGCGCCAGCGCTCCGCCGTCGCGTGCACGGCCGGACGCACTCCGTACACGGAGTGGAAGAGCAGAATCGTCATGCGCCCATCCTGGCAGATACGGTCGGGAGGATCCGCGTTCGAAGGAGGCTCACGTGTCCACCGAGGATGTGCTCCGGCCCGTCCTGGTCATCGGCGGCGCCGCGGCGGTCACCGCGATCGCCGGGGTGGTGGTCGACCTGCTGCTGCGCCGCGCCGACGCGCGGCACCCCGAGACCCCGATATGGGGGCTGCTGCGCAGCTGCCGGGTGCCGCTGCAGCTCGCCGTCCTGACGTCGATCCTCATGGGCACGTACGAGCGCACCGACCTGACGCACAGCGACGACGGCCGCGCGGTCGTCGACCGGGTGCTGACGCTGATGCTGATCGCGTCCGTGGCGTGGCTGCTGACGAAGGTGCTCGCGGTCGCGGTGGAACTGACGTACCACCGCTACAAGGCCAAGGCCCGCGACTCCGCCCGCCGCCGGCGGGTGCGCACGCAGCTGACGCTGATCCAGCGCGTGGTGATGTTCGTCATCTGCACGGTCGCGGTGGCCGCCATGCTGCTGACGTTCCCGCAGATGCGGACGGTGGGCGCCTCGATGCTGGCGTCCGCCGGTGTCATCGGCATCATCGTGGGCATCGCCGCCCAGTCCACGCTGGGCAACCTCTTCGCGGGGCTGCAGATCGCCTTCGGCGACCTGGTGCGCATCGGCGACACGGTCGTCGTCGAGGGCGAGTGGGGGAAGGTCGAGGAGATCACGCTGACGTTCCTGACGGTGAAGACCTGGGACGAGCGCCGCATCACCATCCCCGTGTCGTACTTCACCGGCCAGCCCTTCGAGAACTGGTCGCGCGGCGGCGCCGAGATGACCGGCACGGTCTTCCTGCACCTGGACCACAGCACACCGGTGTCCGCGCTGCGCGAGCGGCTGCACGAGGTGCTGCTCGGCTGCGCGCACTGGGACGGGCGGGGCTGGAGCCTGGTGGTCACGGACACCACGCCGACCACCATGGAGGTCCGCGCGCTGGCCACCGCGCGGAACGCGGACGCGCTGTGGGACCTGCGCTGCCTGGTGCGCGAGGAGCTGATCGGCTGGCTGCGGGAGAAGCACCCGTACGCGCTGCCGAAGGTGATGACGGCGCGGGCGCCGCTAGACGGCGCCCCCGCGCACGCTCCGGACGTCAAGCTGCCGTAGGACGCGGTCCACGATCTCCGGGTCGCAGCCCTCGCTGCGGGCGGCGAGCAGCTCGTGCCGGGCCGCGGACAGCAGCTCGGCGCTGATCTCCCGGCCGGTGCGCAGCCGCTCCAGCCGCCGGGCGCGCGCCTCGCGGCGCTCCTCGTCCACGAGGTCGGGGTAGAGCCAGGTGGCGATGCCGTACGCGGCCCGCTGCAGTTGCTCCGCGATGTCCTCCGGCAGCTCCTGGACCTGCTCGATCTCCGCCAGCCGGGCCCGCGCCGCCTTCGCGGCGCGCAGCGCCAGCCTGCGCTCCAGCCGCCGCTCGGCCTCGGTGTCGGCGCTGACGCCGAGCCGCTTGACCAGCCGGGGCAGGGTCAGCCCCTGGCAGACCAGGGTGGCCAGGACCACGGCGAAGGTGAGGAACAGCAGATCGCCGCGGTGCGGGAACAGGCCGCCGCCGTCCACCTCCACCGGGATGGCCGGCACCAGCGCCACCGAGGCCACCTTCCCGCGCATCCCCGCCCACCACATGACGACGGTCTCCCGCCAGGTCGTGGGGACGCCCACCGGCGCCCCGTCGAGGTCGCCGGAGCCGACGACGGCGTGCAGCTCAAGACCGATCAGGCCGAAGGCGATGCCGGTGACGAGGGTGTCCACGACGTCCCAGAAGCTGCGCTCGGCGAGCCGGCCGAATACGTCGTCGGCGTCCGTGGCGTGCTCCGACAGGTACAGCGCGGTGACGAGCACCGCCAGCACCCCCGAGCCCTCGAACTCGTCCGCGACGAGGTACGCGGCGAACGGCACCAGCAGCGTGCAGCCGATCTTCAGCGTGGGGTCGTCGAGCAGCCGCATCAGCCGCTCCGCGGCCCAGCCGAGGGCGAAGCCGACGGCGAGCGCCACGGCGGCGGCCAGCGGCAGCCCGGGGACGGCGGCCTGCACGGTGGCCGCGACGGCCGCGGTGGTGACGAAGACCAGCGCGACGGCGAGCAGCAGGATGGGGCGCAGGTTGGCCGCGAACTGCCGCCAGGAGGTGCGCTGGACGGCGGCGTAGAGCAGCGGCGCCGAGCACCAGCGTCAGCAGCAGCGTGAGCTGGCCCGTCGCGCCCGGGTCCCGTCGGCCGTCAGGCGCTGTCGGCGCGTACGGTGTCGAGGGCCTGCCGCAGGTCCTCGGGGTAGTCCGACTCGAACTCCACCCACCTGCCGTCCTCTGGGTGCTCGAAGCCGAGCCGGACGGCGTGCAGCCACTGCCGGTCCAGGCCGAGCCGCCGGGCGAGCGTGGGATCGGCGCCGTACGTGAGGTCGCCGACGCAGGGGTGCCGGTGGGCGGACATGTGCACCCGGATCTGGTGGGTGCGGCCGGTCTCCAGCTTGATGTCGAGGAGGCTGGCGGCGCGGAACGCCTCCACGAGGTCGTAGTGCGTGACGCTGGGCTTGCCGTCGGCGACGACGGCCCACTTGTAGTCGTGCACGGGGTGGCGGCCCACGGGGGCGTCGATGGTGCCGCTGAGCGGGTCGGGGTGGCCCTGGACCAGCGCGTGGTAGCGCTTGTCGACCGTACGCTCCCGGAACTGCTGCTTCAGCAGCGTGTACGCCCGCTCCGACTTGGCCACCGCCATCAGCCCCGAGGTGCCGACGTCCAGCCGGTGCACCACGCCCTGCCGCTCGGCGGCGCCGGAGGTGGAGATGGCGTACCCCGCGGCGGCCAGGCCGCCGACGACGGTGGGCCCGCTCCAGCCGGGGCTGGGGTGGGCGGCGACGCCGACGGGCTTGTCGACGACGACCACGTGCCCGTCGTCGTAGACGACGGTCATCCCGGGCACCGGCTCGGCGACGACCCGCACGGGCGCCGGCGGCGCCGGCATCTCGACCTCCAGCCACGCGCCGGCCGTGACCCGGTCCGACTTGCCGGCCTCCCGCCCGTCGACGAGGACCTTGCCGGTGCCGGCCAGTTCGGCGGCCTTGGTCCTGGAGAACCCGAACATCCGGGCGAGCGCGGCGTCGAGCCGCTCGCCTTCGAGGCCGTCGGGTACGGGCAGGGTGCGGATCTCGGGCACGGTACTCACCCGGGAAGTATCGCAGGCGCGTGCGGGCTCCCCGGACAGCCGCAGTCAGCCGCGGTGGACCGTGCCGTCCGGGTCCAGGCCGCGGAAGGACAGGACCACGATGAGGATGCCGCCGCAGACGATCGCGGAGTCCGCGAGGTTGAACACGGCGAAGTGCTCGGGGGCGATGAAGTCCACGACGTGGCCCTCGAAGAAGCCCGGGGAGCGGAAGAGGCGGTCGGTGAGGTTGCCGAGGGGGCCGCCGAGCAGCAGTCCGAGCGCGACGGCCCAGGGCAGGCTGTAGAGCTTGCGCGCCAGCCGGGCGATCACCCCGATGACGAGCACCGCGATCAGCGTGAAGATGACGGTCATCGACTCGCCGATGCCGAACGCCGCGCCCGCGTTGCGGACGACCTGGAAGCGCAGCAGGTCGCCGACGACCTCGATGGAGCGGTTGTCCGGCTCCAGTTCGGCGACGACGATCAGCTTCGTGACCAGGTCGAGGACGTAGACGAGGGCGGCGACGGCGAGGAGGACGCCGATGCGCCTGCGGCCGCGGCCCGCCGCCCCGGGAGCGCCGTCCGCGCCCTCGTCGGATGCGTCGGATGCGTCGGCCGAGTCGGATGCGCCGGCCGCCTCGGATGCGCCGCCCGTGTCGGCTGCGTCAGTGGGGTCGGTGGGGTCGGTGGGGTCGGTGGGGTCGGCCGCGGTGCCGGCCGTGTCCTTCCCGTCCGCCGCGGCGGCGCCCTCGTCCTCCCCGCGGGGCTCCGTGGCGTCCCCGCTGATCCGCTCCGCCTCTGTCACGTGTGCCCTCCGGTGCGCTGACTGGGGTCGAGCGTACGACACACCCGTACGAGCCGTCGCACCACAGCCCGTAACCGCCGCAGACGGCCCCGTCAGCGCCTCCGGCGCGCCCTCAGCGGCGCTCCTGCCGCTGCTTGCACTCCACGCAGAGGGTGGCCCGCGGGAACGCCTGCATCCGCGCCTTGCCGATCGGCTTGCCGCAGGACTCGCAGAGTCCGTACGTGCCGTCGTCCAGCCGCACGAGGGCGCGCTCGGTCTGCACCAGCCGCTCCCGGGCCCCCGCGGCGAGCGCCATCTCGTGCTCGCGTGAGATGTTCTTCGTCCCGGTGTCGGCCTGGTCGTCGCCGGCGCCGCCGCCGGAGTCGCGCATCAGCCCGCTCACGGCCTCCTCGGAGGCGCGGATCTCGGACCGCAGGCTCGCGACCTCGTCCAGCAGCCCCTGGCGGGCCTCTTCGACCTCCTCGGGAGTCCAGGAGTCCTCCCCCGGGCGCACGGCCAGCTCCCCCGGCCCGGCCGGGGCCGTCCCGCCCGCCGCCTCGGCGACCGGGGCCTCCACAACCTGCGTCTTCTTTGCGACCACCGTCTTGGCTCCCGTCTTCTTCCCCGGAGACGTCCTGGTGGACGTCTTCCTGGCCGCCGCCTTCTTCGCCGGCTTGCGCGCCGGGGCGGCGGCCCGTGCCGCGGTTCTCCTCGCGGGCTCGGTCCCTTCGGCCGGCGCCTTCCGGGCCGCGGCCTTCTTCGCGGGCGGCGACTTCTTCGCGGGGGCGGCCCTGCCCGCGGCCGCCCCGGTCGCCGCCGTCTTCTTCCCCGTGGCCTGCTTCTTCGCGGCCTTCTTCGTCGTCGTCTTCTTCGCGGCCTGCTTCTTCGCGGTCTTCGTCGTCGCGACCTTCTTCGCGACCTTCGTCGTGGCCTTCTTCGTCGTGGCCTTCTTCGCGGCCCTCTTCCCCGGGGTCCGCTCCCCCGCCGCCCGCTCCCCGGGGGTCTTCTTCCCGGTGGCCCGGCCTGCGGCGGCCTTCTTCGCCGGCGCCTTCTTTGCCGCCTTCTTCGCCGTGGTCTTCTTCGCTGTGGACTTCTTCGCCGCCGGCGCGGTCTTCTTCGCAACCATGGCCGGGACCCCTTCACATATTGTGATCTTGTTCGCGAACGGTGCCGGAACGATAAATCGACACTGCGTCCGCGGCAACAGGGCACGCCACGGCTGACCGGTCTCCAACCGTTGTGCCCAGCCGCGCGCCCGGTAATCCCGGGCGCGCGCCGTACCCGCCCGGTGACGGCGCTGGGCCGAACGGCCGAGCCGCCCCCCGCGGAAACCCGGTCGGCGGCGCGGGCCCCGTGCCCGTACACTGTCGGCAAGCGACAGGTGTGGATGGGGACGAGTAGCTCCGTACGCAGCCGAGGAGCGACCCGGGGACGGTGCGAGCCCGGGCGGTGTGCGCGGAGCGAAGATCACCCCGGAGCCGCCGGAGGAAAGCCCCCGGGCGAGTAGAACCGGCAGCGCTGCCCCAAAAGAGGGGGCGGTGGGCGTGCGGTGCGCGCTCCGCCGCCAAGGAGGGTGGTACCGCGGGAGCCCCGGCTCTCGTCCCTCCGGTTCGGCCGTCAGCACGCCAGCCGGAGGAAGAGCCCCCGATGACCACGCCCCTGTACCGCCCGGTCCCCGCCCAGGTCGACCTGCCCGCCCTCGAACACGCCGTGCTCGACTTCTGGCGCGAGCAGAAGATCTTCGCCCGCTCCCTGGAGCAGTCCGAGGGCCGGCCCGAGTGGGTCTTCTACGAGGGCCCGCCCACCGCCAACGGGATGCCGGGCGCGCACCACATCGAGGCCCGCGTCTTCAAGGACGTCTTCCCGCGCTTCCGCACCATGCGCGGCTACCACGTGGGCCGCAAGGCCGGCTGGGACTGCCACGGGCTGCCGGTGGAGCTGGCGGTGGAGAAGGAGCTGGGCTTCAACGGCAAGCAGGACATCGAGGCGTACGGCATCGCCGAGTTCAACGACAGGTGCCGCGCCTCGGTCCAGCGGCACACGGACGCCTTCGCCGCGCTGACCGAGCGCATGGGCTACTGGGTCGACCTGGACGACGCGTACTGGACGATGAACTCCGAGTACGTGGAGTCCGTCTGGTGGTCGCTGAAGCAGATCCACGACAAGGGCCTGCTCGTCGAGGACTACCGCGTCTCCCCCTGGTGTCCGCGCTGCGGCACCGGCCTGTCCGACCACGAGCTGGCCCAGGGGTACGAGACCGTCGTCGACCCCTCGGTCTACGTCCGCCTCCCCCTCACCTCCGGCCCGCTGGCCGGCGAGGCGGCGCTGCTGGTGTGGACGACGACCCCGTGGACCCTCGTGTCCAACACGGCGGTCGCCGCCCACCCCGACGTCACGTACGTCGTGGCCACCGACGGCGAGGAGCGGCTGGTCGTCGCCGAGCCGCTGCTGGAGAGGGTGCTCGGCGAGGGCTGGGAGCCGACGGGGCGGACGTTCACCGGGCGGGAGCTGGAGCGCTGGACGTACCGCCGCCCGTTCGACCTCGTGCAGATCGAGGGCGCGCACTTCGTCGTCAACGCCGACTACGTCACCACCGAGGACGGCACCGGCCTGGTGCACCAGTCGCCCGCGTTCGGCGAGGACGACATGCGGACCTGCAAGTCGTACGGCCTGCCCGTGGTCAACCCCGTCCGCCCCGACGGCACCTTCGAGGCGGACCTGCCCCTGGTCGGCGGCCAGTTCTTCAAGAAGGCGGACGAGGCGCTGGTCGCCGATCTCCAGGCGCGCGGGCTGATGTTCCGGCACGAGCCGTACGAGCACAGCTACCCGCACTGCTGGCGCTGCCACACCGCGCTGCTCTACTACGCGCAGCCGTCCTGGTACATCCGCACCACCGCGGTCAAGGACGCCCTGCTGCGCGAGAACGAGCGCACGAACTGGCACCCGGACTCCGTCAAGCACGGACGCTACGGCGACTGGCTGAACAACAACATCGACTGGGCCCTGTCCCGCAACCGCTACTGGGGCACCCCGCTGCCCATCTGGCGCTGCGCCGAGGACCA
The DNA here is from genome assembly GCA_000514715.1 of Streptomyces sp. CNH099. Classification (GTDB taxonomy): domain Bacteria; phylum Actinomycetota; class Actinomycetes; order Streptomycetales; family Streptomycetaceae; genus Streptomyces; species Streptomyces synnematoformans. Next base: position 9,804 of record AZWL01000009.1, read on the forward strand.
CCTCACGTGCGTCGGCTCGCTGGCCGAGCTGAGCGAGCTGACCGGCACCGACCAGTCCGGCCTCGACCCCCACCGCCCGTACGTCGACGAGGTCGACTTCCCCTGCCCCGCCGACGGCTGCACGCTGCGGGCGCAGCGGGTGCCGGAGGTCATCGACGCCTGGTACGACTCCGGCTCGATGCCCTTCGCCCAGTGGGGGTACCCGTACCGGAACAAGGACGTCTTCGAGGCCCGCTACCCCGCGCAGTTCATCTGCGAGGCCATCGACCAGACCCGCGGCTGGTTCTACACGCTCATGGCCGTCGGCACGCTGGTGTTCGACGAGTCCAGTTACGAGAACGTGGTCTGCCTCGGGCACATCCTCGCCGAGGACGGCCGCAAGATGTCCAAGCACCTGGGCAACACCCTGGAGCCCATCCCGCTGATGGACCGGCACGGCGCCGACGCGGTGCGCTGGTTCATGGCCGCCGGCGGCTCGCCCTGGGCGGCCCGGCGGGTCGGCCACGGCACGATCCAGGAGGTCGTGCGCAAGACCCTCCTGACGTACTGGAACACGGTGTCCTTCCAGGCGCTCTACGCCCGCACCGCCGGCTGGGCGCCCACCGCGGCCGACCCGGCGCCCGCGGACCGGCCGCTGCTGGACCGCTGGCTGCTCGGCGAGCTGGCCGAGCTGACCACCCGGGTGACCGAGGCCCTCGACGGCTACGACACCCAGCGCGCCGGCAAGCTGCTGTCCGCGTTCGTCGACGACCTGTCGAACTGGTACGTGCGCCGCTCCCGGCGGCGCTTCTGGCAGGGCGACGCGGCGGCGCTGCGCACCCTGCACGACGTGCTGGAGACGGTGACGCGGCTGCTGGCCCCGGTGGTGCCGTTCGTCACCGAGCGGGTCTGGCAGGACCTCGTGGTGCCCGTCGTGCCGGACGCCCCGGCCTCGGTGCACCTGTCGGCGTGGCCGGAGCCGGCCGGCCCGGGCGCCGTGGCGTTCGACCCGGAGCTGTCGCGGCAGATGCAGCTCGTACGGCGCCTGGTGGAGCTGGGCCGGGCGTCGCGGGCGGAATCCGGGGTGAAGACCCGGCAGCCGCTCTCGCGGGCGCTGGTGGCCGCGGCGGGCTTCGAGTCGCTGCCCGGGGAGCTGCGCGCGCAGATCGCCGAGGAGCTGAACGTGACCGCGCTCGCGGCCCTGGCTGAGGCTGCCGGCGGCGGGGCCGGCGGCGCGGGCGCCGATTCGCTGGTGGACACCACCGCGAAGGCCAACTTCCGGGCGCTGGGCAAGCGGTTCGGCAAGCGGGTGCAGGACGTGGCCAGGGCCGTCGCCGCGGCGGACGCGGCGGCGCTGTCGGCCGCGCTGCGGGACGGCGGCACCGCGACGGTGGACGTCGACGGTGAGACGGTGACGCTCTCCCCGGACGAGGTGATCATCACGGAGACCCCGCGGGAGGGCTGGTCGGTGGCGTCCGACTCGGGCGCGACCGTGGCGCTGGACCTGGAGATCACGCCGGAGCTGCGCCGCGCGGGCCTGGCCCGGGACGTGATCCGGCTGGTCCAGGAGGCGCGGAAGAACTCCGGCCTCGACGTCGCGGACCGCATCCGGCTGCGCTGGTCGACGGCCGACCCGGAGGTCCGGCAGGCGCTCACGGACCACGCCGGGCTGATCGCGGAGGAGGTCCTGGCGACGGACTTCGCGGCGGGTGACGCGGACGCGGCAGAGGCGGCGGACGGGGCGGCGGGCTACGGCGAGCCGTTCACGGACGAGCCGCTGTCCCTGACGTTCCGGCTCGCCCGGGTCTGACCCGCCCGCACCGGCGGCTGTACGGTGCCGGGCCGGGCCCGGCACCGTACGCGATCCGCCGCACTCTCCGGCAGAAGCCTCCGTACGCCCGGGACGGGCACGCAGAAAGGGCCGGGCCCCGCGGCGAGCGTTCCGCGGGACCCGGCCCTCTGCGATATGCCGACGACCGTCAGGCCGTGTTCAGTTGTCGTCCTCGTCGATGAGGAAGCCGCGCATCGGCGACGGCGGCTGCTGCATCGGCCCGCCCTGCGGGCGCACCGGCGCCATGGGCTGCGTCATCGCCGGGGACATCTGCTGCTGGCCGCCGTACGACGGGCCGCCGGCGGGCTGCTGCCCGCGGGACGGCATGCCGCCGCCCTGCTGACCGCCCATCGAGCCGCCCCCCATGCTCGGCGGGCCGCTCATGGCGCCGGCACCGGCCGGGGCCATCGACGGCGCCGGGGCGGGAGCCGACGCGGCGGGCAGCGAGGCCGCCGCCGGGGTACGGGGCGGGGCGAGCGAGTCGTCCGCCTGGTTCTCCAGCTGGCGCAGCTGCGACTCCAGGTACGACTTCAGCCGGGTGCGGTACTCGCGCTCGAAGCCGCGCAGGTCCTCGACCTTGCGCTCCAGCGTGGCGCGCGCGGACTCCAGCGAGCCCATCGCCACGCGGTGCTTCTCCTGCGCGTCCCGCTCCAGCGCGTCGGCCTTGGCGCGCGCGTCGCGCTCCAGGCCCTCGGCGCGGCTGCGGGCCTCGCCGACGATCTTGTTGGCCTCGGCACGGGCCTCCGCGATCGCCTGGTCGGCGGTCTGCTGCGCCAGCGAGAGCACCCGGGCGGCGCTGTCACCGCCGGGCCCGCCCTGCTGGGGACCGGGGCCGCCCTGCTGCGGGCCGGGACCGCCGTGCTGCGGCGGGCCGCCGACGTGCTGCTGCTGCTGGGGCGGGCCGCCGTGCTGCTGCTGGGGCGGGCCGCCGTGCGGGGCGTGCTGGGGACCGCCGGGGCCGCCCGGGCCGCCGGGACCCATCGGGCCGTGGCCGTGCGGACCGTGACCGGGGCCGCCGGGACCACCCGGACCGCCGGGGCCCATGCCGCCGGGACCTGCGGGCAGCTGGGGTGCGCCGGAAGGCAGCTGGGGCGGGCCGCCCTGCGGCGGGCCCATCTGCTGCGGCGGCACCGGCTGCGGGCCCGATATGGCGGCGGGCACCGGCCCGCCGTGTCCGGGCGGGCCGGGCCGGTCCTGCGGCTCGGGGCCCTTGCGCATCCCCTGGTTCTGCGCCGCGGCCCGGGTTGCGGCGGCCAGCTTGGCCCGCAGGTCCTCGTTCTCGCGGAGCAGCCGGGTCAGTTCGGCCTCGACCTCGTCGAGGAAGGCGTCGACTTCGTCCTCGTCGTAGCCCTCTCGGAGTCGGACGGTCGTGAACTGCTTGTTCCGCACGTCCTCGGGGGTCAGCGGCATTTCTTCACCTCAACGTAGTCATCGGCGACATCGGCATATCGACAGTCTTCGTCCCGCTTCACCATCACCTCGCACTGCCCACCACGGTGAGCAGGATGTAGACGATGATCATCAGGACGAAGAAGGACAGGTCCAGCGCCACGCCCCCTAGACGCAGCGGCGGAATGAACCGCCGCAGGAGCTTGAGTGGTGGATCCGTGACCGTGTAGGCGCCCTCAAGCAGCACCACCATGGGTTTGCCCGGCTCCCAGGAGCGGGCGAACATGAACACGTAGTCCATGATCAACCGGAAGATCAACACGATCAGGAAAACGAACAGCGCGATGTAGATCACTTGAAGCGCGACGTCCATCTCGCTGTGGTCCTCTCCCCTTCGCGTTCCGGCCCCACGGCCGCTCGCACAGTGTTGCTTGGCTCAGCTTTGGTTGAAGAACCCGCCCTCTGCGATGCGGGCCTTGTCCTCCGCTGTTACGTCGACGTTAGCAGGCGACAACAGGAACACCTTCTGAGTCACTCGCTCGATGCTGCCGTGCAGACCGAAGACGAGTCCAGCCGCAAAGTCGACAAGTCGCTTCGCGTCCGTGTCGTCCATCTCGGTCAAGTTCATGATCACCGGCGTGCCCTCGCGGAAGTGTTCCCCGATGGTACGCGCCTCGTTGTACGTGCGCGGGTGGAGCGTCGTGATCCGGTAAGGCTCCCGTTCGGACACGACCTTGGGCATGATCACCGGCGCACTCTTCTCCAGGCTGGGGCGGTCAGGTGTGATGGAAGACACGGGAGCGATTCGCCCCGAACGCCCCGATTCGGGCAGCAGTCCGGCCGAACGCCCCGCGGGCTCCCGGTCCATGGGCCGCTCCCGCTGCGCCGGCGGCTGGGCGATCGCCCGGGGCGCCTCCTCCTGCTGCGGCGGCTGCGGGGCCTGGTGGCGGTGACGCCGCTCGGGCTCGGGCTCCGGCTCGAACTCGTCGTCGGGGTCGTACCCCGGACCGTCGTACCCATCGTCCTCCACGAGGCCGAGGTAGACCGCCATCTTGCGCATTGCGCCGGCCATGCTCTACGCCCTCCGCTCTGCGGTGGATCGGGTCCGTCGGGAGTGACGTGATCCACGCTGCCCTGCCTGAATTGACCGGGAATGAAGCTTATTTTCTGCTGTCGTCCGACTCGTTTGGCGACGTTACCGGAGCTGAGGCCGGACTCCGAGTACCGCGGTGCCGACGCGTACGTGTGTCGCTCCTGCGGCAATTGCCTCCTCAAGGTCGCCGCTCATCCCTGCCGAGACCATGGTTGCAGCCGGATGCGCGGCGCGCAGGCGGGATGAGATTTCCATCAGCCGCTCGAACGCCGCCCGTTGCCGTCCCGCGTACGCGCCGGCCAGCGGCGCGACCGTCATCACACCGCACAGCCGCAGCCCTTGGGCCGCCGCCACCGCGTCCGCGAGCGCCGGCACGTCACCGGGCGCGACGCCGCCGCGGTCCGCCGTCGCACCGCCGCCGGAATCCTCGCCGGACGCCGCCTCCCCGCCGGGTTCCCGGTCGAGCGCGACCTGCAGCAGGCAGCCCAGCTCGCGCCCCTCGCGCCCGGCCGCGGCGGCGAGCGCGGCGACCAGCCGGGGACGGTCCACGGAGTGCACGTAGTCCGCGTAGCGGGCCACGGAACGGGCCTTGTTGGTCTGCAACTGGCCGACGAAGTGCCACGTGAGCGGCGCGTCCGCCCCCTGCTGCGCGCACCGGGCGGCCTTGCCCGCGGCCTCCTGGTCGCGGTTCTCGGCCACGTGCCGTACACCCAGGTCGGCCAGGAGCAGCACGTCGCTCGCGGGATAGGTCTTCGTCACGACGACGAGCGTGACCTCCTGGCGCTTGCGCCCCGCCGCCGCGCAGGCACCGGCGATACGCTCCTCCACAGCCGCCAGGTTCGCCGCCAGTTCCTCCCGGCGCTCCCGGTCCACCGCTTCCGGCACCCCGCTGTCCCCCGTGCTCCCGTCCATCATTCGCCGTCCAGCCAGACGTACCCCGCGTGCCGGCCCGTGGCACCCTCGCGCCGGTACGAAAAATGGTCCCCGGACTCCAGCGTGCACACCTCCGACACTGTGATCATTCCCACACCCAGGGACTCCAACTGCGCGGCCACGCCCGCACGGATGTCCAGTGCCGGCGTCCCCCAGCTCGTCGTCGCCCGCGCCGCCGGCACCTGCCCGGCGGCCTCCGCGCGCAGCGCCTCCGGGACCTCGTAGCAGCGCCCGCAGACGGCCGGCCCGAGGTGCGCGACGATCCGCGCCGGCGCGGCGCCCAGCCGGGCCATCGCCTCGACCGCGGCCCCGGCCACCCCGGCGACCATGCCGGGCCGCCCGGCGTGCGCGGCGCCCGCCACCCCGGCCCCGGGGTCGGCGAGGAGCAGCGGCACGCAGTCGGCGCCGCGGGCGGCGAGCGGCACCCGGCGGGCCCGGGTGACGACGGCGTCCACGGCGGGCGGGGGCGCGTCGCCCCACGGCCCGGCCACGACGGCGACATCGCGCCCGTGCACCTGGTGCATCCACACGACCCGCGCCGGCTCCACCCCGAGCGCGCGGGCGGCGCGGTCGCGGTTGGCGGCGACGGCCGCTGCACTGTCGGCGGCGGCACCGGCGCCGACGGCGCCGCCGAGGTTCAGCTCCGCGTACGGAGCGGCGCTCACGCCGCCCCACCGGTCGGTGAAGGCGAAGTGAGCGCCGCCTGTCGTGTATGTCTGCCCTATCACGAGCCGTACGTTACGTGATCAACCCGCCGGCTACTTCAGGAAGTCCGGCACGTCCAGTTCCTCGGCCTCGCTGTCCTGGTACGGCCGGGCCGCCGGCACCTGCGGCGTGGCGGCCGGCGGCGGGGGCGCCGGGGCGGGGTCCTCGGCGCCGTCGCCGGACAGGGAGCCCAGGCCGCTGAAGGCGGGGCGCTCGGGCTCCGCCGGCCGGGGCGCCGGGGCGCCGGTGTCCGCGGCCGACTCGGCCGGGGTCTCGTCCCGGCCGCTGTACGAGCCGAGGACCTTGTCCCGGTTCTTCGACGGCAGCTGGCCGCCGTCGAAGCCGGCGGCGATGACCGTGACCCGCACCTCGTCGCCGAGGGCGTCGTCGATCACCGCACCGAAGATGATGTTCGCCTCCGGGTGGGCCGCCTCGCTGACGAGCTGGGCCGCCTCGTTGATCTCGAACAGGCCGAGGTCCGAGCCGCCGGAGATGGAGAGCAGCACGCCGCGGGCGCCGTCGATGGACGCCTCCAGCAGCGGCGAGGAGATCGCCATCTCGGCGGCGGCCACCGCGCGGTCGTCGCCGCGCGCCGAGCCGATGCCCATGAGCGCCGAACCGGCCTCCGACATCACGGACTTGACGTCCGCGAAGTCGAGGTTGATCAGGCCGGGCGTGGTGATGAGGTCGGTGATGCCCTGGACACCGGAGAGCAGCACCTGGTCCGCGGAGCGGAAGGCGTCGAGAACGCTCACCTGGCGATCGGAGATCGACAGCAGTCGGTCGTTGGGGATCACGATGAGGGTGTCCACCTCGTCGCGAAGCGCGGCGATGCCGTCCTCGGCCTGGTTGGCGCGGCGCCGGCCCTCGAAGGTGAACGGGCGGGTGACGACGCCGATGGTGAGCGCGCCCAGCGAGCGCGCGATGTTGGCCACGACGGGCGCGCCGCCGGTGCCGGTGCCGCCGCCCTCGCCGGCGGTGACGAAGACCATGTCGGCGCCCTTGAGCACCTCCTCGATCTCCTCCCGGTGGTCCTCGGCGGCCTTGCGGCCGACGTCCGGGTTGGCGCCCGCGCCGAGTCCGCGGGTCAGCTCGCGACCGACGTCGAGCTTGACGTCCGCGTCGCTCATCAGCAGTGCCTGCGCGTCGGTGTTGATCGCGATGAACTCGACGCCCTTGAGACCGACCTCGATCATCCTGTTGATGGCGTTGACGCCACCGCCGCCGATTCCGACGACCTTGATGACCGCGAGGTAGTTCTGTGGTGCTGCCACGTCGAAGGCCTCTCGCCTCGAGTTACGTCTGCCGTTTGTGGGGGTCCCCGAACGCCGGTCGGACCCTAAGCGTGAAGTTTAGGGTTCCCGCAGCATCCCGTACCTGGACTCTTGGAACGAGACACTAAGTCGACAAGGCTTCCGCGTTCAATGAACACGCCGAACCTCCCGTTTTTCTTTTCACCCTATGTGATCAGGCGTTGCGGCCCCCCACGGGGGGTCTGAACTGCGCAGTTGTGCGTCAACTCGCCGAGGCCGCGGGAGCGCTGGGAACGCTGACGTCGAAGTGCCGGGCATCGCGCTCCGCTTTCATGACCGCCGCAAGGGCCTTCGACTTCGCCCCGCCGCGCTCCGCGCTCCCCCACAGCACCGTCCGCCCGCCGGTCAGCTCCAGCGTGACGGAGTCATATGAACGCACCAGGATGGTACGGGTGTCACGGCGCACGCTCTCGGAGAGCGCGCCCGCGACCCGTACCGCGCTCTCGCGCAGCCGCTGCCGGCCGAAGCGCTCCAGGCTCGGCGAGTCCGCGACCCGCATCTCCGCCACGGGCACCCTCTTGGGCGGCGTGCGCACCGTGGCGAACCGCACACCGCCGTCGTCGACTTCCACGAACCTCTCCCCCTTGCGCAGCAGCACCGCGGGCCGGCGTTCGGTGACCCGCACCACGACCCGGTGCGGCCAGACGCGGTCGACCTCCACGCTGTCGATGCGCGGCAACTCCGCCGCCAGCCGCGCCTCGACCGCGTCCGTGTCGACCGTGGCCATCGGCGCGCCCGTGGAGATGCGGGCGGTGTCCAGCACCTCCTCCCGGCCGAGCACGTCCGTTCCGGACACCGTCACCCGCTCCACCCGCAGCCAGCCGGAGCCGTACAGGGCCCAGCCGGCGAACCCGCCGAGCGCGAGCACCGCGACCAGCGCGGCGACCAGCGCCCGGCGGCCCGGCAGCCGCAGCCGCCGGCCCCGGCGCCCGGCCGGCCGCCCGGCGGCGGGTGCGCCGCCGGGCGGGGCGCCCGGGCCGCGCTCCTCGCGGCCGGCCGCCGCCTGCTCGCGGACCGCTCCGGCCATCCCCGTACCCCCTGCCTGGTGTGGTGAGATCGGAGAACTATGATCCCCGCCGGCCCGCCACGGCCTCGTACACCATGCCGACGAGGAGTTCGTCGGCATCCCTCCGGCCGAACTCGGCGGCCGCCCAGGACATCTCGTGCAGCCGCTGGCGGTCGGTGAGGACCGGCAGCACCTGCTGGCGCACCCAGTCCGGCGTCAGCTCCGCGTCGTCGACGAGGAGACCGCCGCCGGCCTTGACGACCGGCTGGGCGTTGAGCCGCTGCTCGCCGTTGCCGATGGGCAGCGGGACGTACGCGGCCGGCAGCCCGACGGCGGAGAGTTCGGCGACCGTCATCGCGCCGGCGCGGCAGAGCATCATGTCCGCGGCGGCGTAGGCGAGATCCATCCGGTCCACGTACGGCACCGGGGCGTACGCCGGCATGCCGGGCATATTGTCGACCTGCGGCAGCTCGTTCTTGGGCCCGACCACGTGCAGGATCTGCACGCCGGAGCGCTGCAGGTACGGCGCGACCGACTCGACGACCTCGTTCAGCCGCCGGGCGCCCTGCGAACCGCCGGAGACCAGCAGCGTGGGCAGGTTGGGGTTGAGCCCGAAGGCGGCGGACGCCTCGGCGCGCAGCGCGCCGCGGTCGAGGGTGGCGATGGAGCGGCGCAGCGGGATGCCGACGTAGCGCGCGTGCCGCAGCTTGCTGTCCGGCGTGGAGACGGCGACGAACCTGGTGTAGCGCGAGCCGATCTTGTTGGCGAGGCCGGGGCGGGCGTTGGCCTCGTGCACGACGATCGGCACGCCGCGGCGTTTGGCCGCCAGATAGCCGGGCAGCGCGACGTAGCCGCCGAAGCCGGCGACGCAGTCGGCCTTGGTGCGCTCCAGCACCTCCTCGGCGGCCTTGATGGTGCCGCGCAGCCGTCCGGGGACGGTGATCAGTTCCGGCGTGGGCTTGCGCGGCAGGGGGACCGCGGGGATCAGCGCCAGTTCGTAGCCGCGCTCCGGGACCAGCCTGGTCTCGAGCCCGCGCTCGGTACCGAGCGCCGTGATGCCCACCGTCGGGTCCTGCCTGCGCAGGGCGTCGGCGAGGGCGAGCGCGGGCTCGATGTGGCCGGCGGTCCCCCCACCGGCGAGTACGACATGCACCGAATTTCACCGCTCTCCGCGACGGCCGCCCGCCGGCGGTCCGTCACCTTGTTTTCCTGGCTGTCCTGGCTGTCCTGGCTGTCCTGGCTGTCCTGGCTCTGTTGGCCGTGCTCTCCGGCCTTTTTCCGGCGAGCACCCTTCTAGCAGACTGCAGCACCCCCGCGGGCCGCACGGCCAGTGCCGCCCGTGCCGCCGGTTCGTCGCGCGCGAACGCGATCAGCAACCCCACGGCGAACATCGCCGGCAGCAGGGCGGAGCCTCCGTAGGAGAACAGCGGGAGGGGGACGCCGGCGATGGGCAGCAACCCCAGGACCGCGCCGATGTTGATCACGACCTGCGCCATGATCCAGGCGGTCACGCCTCCCGCGGCGTACCTTACGAAGGCGTCCTCCGTACGTCCGGCCACGCGGATACCCGCATAGCCTAGAGCCGCGAAGAGTGCCAGCACCGACAGCGTCCCCGCCAGGCCGAGTTCCTCCCCGGTCACGGCGAAGATGAAGTCGGTGTGCGGTTCCGGGAGTTCACCCCATTTTTCCATACTTGCCCCGAGGCCCGAGCCGAACCACCCGCCGGACGCGAGGGCGTAGATGCCGTGCAGGCCCTGCCAGCAGACGTCGCCGGGCCCCGGCTCGGTGGCGCCGACGCAGCGCAGCCGGTCCATGCGGTGCGGGCTGGAGGTGAACGCCACCACGGTCAGCGTCGCGCCGACCGCGATGACGGTGGCGAACAGCCGGGTCGGCGCGCCGGCCACCCACAGCAGGCCCAGCAGGATCGCGCCCACGATCATCGCGGTGCCCATGTCGCCGCCGAGCATGATGAGGCCGAGGATCAGCAGCGCCGCGGGCACCAGCGGCACCAGCATGTGCTTCCACTGGGTGAGCAGCTTCTTGTCCTGTTTACGCGCCAGCAGGTCGGCGCCCCACATCACCAGCGCCAGCTTGCCGAACTCGCTGGGCTGCAGCTGGAACGGGCCGCCGAAGTTCAGCCAGTTGGTGTTGCCGCCCACGGACTGCCCTATCCCCGGCACCTGCACGAGGGCCATGAGGAACAGCGAGGCCGCCAGCGTCGGGTACGCCAGCGCGCGGTGCAGCCGGATCGGCATCCGGGAGGCGACGAGCAGCAGGAGGGTGCCGAGAACGGCGGCGACGAGCTGCTTGCGGAAGTAGTACGTGGACGCCAGGCCGCTGTTGAGCGCCTCGATCTGGGAGGCGGAGAAGACCATCACCAGGCCCAGCACGGTGATCAGCAGGCTGCCGCCGAGCAGCAGGTAGTACGCGGTCAGCGGCCGGTCCCAGGCCCGGCGGGCGCGGCGGGCGAGCCGGCGCGGGCCGGCCGCGCCGACGGCCGGGCGGAGGGTGGTGCGGGCCGTACGGGCGGTACGGGCCGTCCGTGCCGGACGCGCGTCGGGGACGGCTGTGCCGCGGCCGGCCCGGGCGGCCCGCGGCGGGTTCTCCGGCGCCGCGCGGCGCCCGGCAGCCGGCCGCCGCGCGCCCCGTTCCTGGTCCGCTCTGCTCATCCGCCGTCTCCTCGCTGGCCCCGCACACCGCCCATGGGCAACGAGGTTGCCACGCCGACGCCCCGCCGGGGGGTACGACGCGACGGTACGCGGTCCCCTTCGGGCCGCCGGGATCCCGGGCCTGTCGTTCGGACCCTGCCGGCTCAGGAAGCAGGGAGCACCGCTCACGCACCCGCGGGGGCGCCCACGCGCGCCTGCGCGCTGTGGGGAGCGGTGCCGGCCCCCCGGCGCTTCGCGCGCGGGACGTGCCCCGCGGCGAGTCCGCCGAGGACCCGAACGACAGGGCCTACGGGCTGCCGCCCGTCCTCCGCCCGCGGCCGGGACACCGCCCGCGCACAGCGCGCGACCGGGAGCCCGGCACGCACCGCCGCGCTACCCGGGTCCCCGGCCCTCGCCGGAGGCGAGTTCGCGCACCGCGGCCGCGAAGGCCTCGCCGCGCACGTTGTAGTTCGTGAACATGTCCATCGAGGCGCAGGCCGGCGCCAGCAGCACGGTGTCGCCCGGCCGGGCCAGCCGCGCCGCCTTGGCGACGGCCGCCGCCATCGCCCCGGGGTCGGTCCTGTCGAGGCCCACCACCGGCACCTCGGGCGCGTGCTTCGCCAGCGACCCGGCGATGAGCGCCCGGTCGCGGCCGAGGAGCACGGCGCCGCGCAGCCGCTGCGCCGCGCCCGCGACGAGGTCGTCGAAGACGGCGCCCTTGGCCAGCCCGCCCGCGATCCAGACGATGCCGTCGTACGCGGCCAGCGAGGCTTCGGCGGCGTGGGTGTTGGTGGCCTTGGAGTCGTCCACGTACGTCACGCCGCCGGCCTCGGCGACCCGCTCGATGCGGTGCGGCTCGGGGCGGAAGGCGCGCAGCCCCGCGCGTACGGCCGCGGGCTCGACGCCGTACGCGCGCGCGAGGGCGGCGGCGGCGAGGGCGTTGGCGACGTTGTGCGGGGCGGGCGGCCGCACGTCGGCGACGGCGGCCAGCTCCTGCGCCGTACGCTGCGGGTCCGGCACGAACGCCCGGTCCACCAGCAGCCCGTCGACGACGCCGAGCTGCCCGGGCGCGGGCGCGCCGGGGGTGAACCCGACCGCGCGGCAGCCCTCCTCGACGTCCGCCGCGCGCACCAGCTCCTCGGTGACCGGGTCCGCGGCGTTGTAGACGCACGCCACCCGGTTGCCCGCGTAGATGCGGCCCTTGTCGGCCGCGTACGCCGCCATGGAGCCGTGCCAGTCGAGGTGGTCGGGGGCGAGGTTGAGCACGGCGGCGGAGTGGGCGCGTACGGACGGCGCCCAGTGCAGCTGGTAGCTGGACAGCTCGACGGCGAGCACGTCGTACGGCTCGCCGCCGGTGACGACGTCGACCAGGGGGACGCCGATGTTGCCGACGGCGGCAGTGTGCAGCCCGGCGGCGCGCAGCATCTCCGCGAGCATCTTGACGGCGGTGGTCTTGCCGTTGGTGCCGGTGACCGCCAGCCAGTCGGCGGGCGGCCGGCCGGTCGCCGAGGGGCCGCGCAGCCGCCAGGCCAGCTCCACGTCGCCCCAGACCGGCACGCCGGCCGCCGCGGCGGCGGCGAACAGCGGGGCGGAGGGCTTCCACCCGGGCGTGGTGACGACCAGGTCCGTGCCCGCGGGCAGGGTGTCGCCGTCGCCGAGGCGCACGGTGACGCCCAGCGGCGCCAGCTCCGCGGCCTGCGCCCGGGCCCGGTCGTGGTCGGCGCCGTCGACGACGGTGACCTGCGCGCCGAGCCGGTGCAGCGCGCGGGCGGCGGGCCCGCCGCTGACCCCGAGCCCCGCGACGGTCACGGCCCGGCCGGCGAACCCGCTCATGCCGGCCTCCCGGGCGCCCGCCGGCCGCTCACCGGGCGGCCCAGCCGGCGTAGAAGATGCCCAGGCCGACGATCACGCACATGCCCTGGATGATCCAGAATCTGACCACCACGAGCACTTCGCTCCAGCCCTTCAGCTCGAAGTGGTGCTGCAGCGGTGCCATTCGGAAGATCCGTTTGCCGGTCATCCGGAACGACCCGACCTGGATCACCACGGACAGGGTGATGAGGACGAAGAGGCCGCCGAGGATGGCGAGGAGCATCTCGGTGCGGGAGGCGATGGCCAGGCCGGCGAGCGCGCCGCCGAGGGCCAGCGAGCCGGTGTCGCCCATGAAGATCTTCGCGGGCGAGGTGTTCCACCACAGGAAGCCGAAGCAGGCGCCCATCAGCGCGGAGGCGACGACGGCGAGGTCGAGCGGGTCGCGCACGTCGTAGCAGGCGCCCGGGTTGGTCAGGACGTCGGCGTTGATGCAGGACTCCTGGTACTGCCAGACGCCGATGAAGACGTACGCGCCGAAGACCATCACCGAGGCGCCGGTGGCCAGGCCGTCCAGGCCGTCGGTGAGGTTCACGCCGTTCGACATCGCCAGGATCATGAACAGCGCCCAGAGGACGAACAGCACCGGGCCGATCGACCAGCCGAAGTCCTGGGTGAACGACAGCTTGGTGGACGCCGGCGTCAGCTGGCGGGCGTCCTCGAAGTTCAGCGAGAGCACCGCGAAGGCGATGCCGACGGTGAACTGGCCGAGCATCTTCGCCTTGGCCCGCAGCCCCAGGCTGCGCTGTTTGACGATCTTGATGTAGTCGTCGAGGAAGCCGACCAGGCCCAGGCCGGCCATCAGGAAGAGCACCAGCAGCCCGGAGTACGTGGGCGAGCTGCCGGTGGCGATCTTGGTGATCGCGTACGCGATGAGCGTGGCCAGGATGAACGCGACGCCGCCCATCGTCGGCGTGCCGCGCTTGCTGTGGTGCGCCTGGGGGCCGTCGTCGCGGATGAACTGCCCGTACCCGCGGCGGGCCAGCAGCTTGATCAGCAGCGGGGTGCCGATGAGGGAGAAGAAGAGCCCGAGGGCCCCGGAGAAGAGGATCTGCCTCATCGGGCGGCGCCCTCCTCAAGCAGCGCTTCCGCCACGCGCCACAGCGCCTCGGATCTGGACGCCTTGACGAGCACGACGTCTCCCGGCCGCAGCTCGCCGCGCATCAGGTCGACAGCCGCGTCGACGTCGGACACGTGCACCGACTCCTCACCCCACGAACCCTCGTTCTTCGCGCCCATGTCCAGCCAGGCGGCCTCCTGCCGGCCCACTGCCACGAGCTTGCTGATGCCCAGGCGGACGGCCAGCCGGCCCACGCCGTCGTGCTCGGCCATGGCGTGGTCGCCCAGCTCCGCCATCGCGCCCAGCACGGCGAAGGTCCGTCCCCCCGGCGCCGCACTGCCCCGGCCCATGGCGGCGAGCGCGCGCAGCGCGGCCCGCGTGGAATCGGGGTTGGCGTTGTACGCGTCGTTGACGACCGTCACGCCGTCGGCCCGCCGCCGGACCTCCATGCGCCGGCCGGACAGCGCCTCGGCGGCGGAGAGCGCCTCGGCGATCCGCGCCGGGGGCATGCCCAGCTCGTGCGCGACGGCGGCGGCGGCAAGCGCGTTCGACACGTGGTGCTCACCGTACAGCCGCATGATCACACCGGCGCTGCCGGCGGGTGTGTGCAGGGTGAATTCCGGCCGTCCCGCGGCGCTGAGGCGGACGTCCGCGGCCCGCACGTCGGCCTCGGGCGACTCGCCGTAGTAGACGGTGCGCGCCCGGGTGCGGGAGGCCATCGCGCGGACGAGGGGGTCGTCGGCGTTGAGCACCGCCACCCCGCCCGCGGCCGCCGGCGGCAGCGCCTCGACCAGCTCGCCCTTGGCCTCGGCGATCTGCTCCCGGCCGCCGAACTCGCCGATGTGCGCGGTGCCCACGTTGAGGACGAGGCCGATGCGCGGCGGCGTCACCCGGGCCAGCTCCCGGATGTGGCCGAGACCGCGGGCGCCCATCTCCAGCAGCAGGTAGCGGGTGTCGGCGGCGGCCTGCAGGGCGGTGACGGGATGGCCGATCTCGTTGTTGAACGACCCGTGGGTGTAGACCGTCGGGCCGAGGCGCTGCAGCAGCTGCGCGAGCAGGTCCTTGGTGGACGTCTTGCCGGAGGAGCCGGTGAGCGCGACAAGCGCGGTGAGCGAACCGTCGAGGCGGGCGACGACGTGCCGGGCGAGGGCGCTGAGCGCCGGGGGTACGGAGGCGACCACGACCGTCGGCACGCCCTCGACCGGGCGGGTGCCGAGGACGGCGGTGGCGCCGGCGGCGACGGCGCGCGCGGCGTAGTCGTGCCCGTCGACGTGCTCGCCGACGAAGGCGGCGAAGAGGCTGCCCGGCTCTGCCTGCCGGGAGTCGATGACCACGGGGCGGGTGACCCGCGCCTGCGGGTCGGCCCCTCCGTGCAGCTCGCCGCCGGTCAGCTCGGCGACCTCGGCGAGGCTGAGCGGAATCACCGGACGCCTCCCGCGGGGTCGGCGGGGCCTGCGGAACCGGGCGGGCCGGCTGCCGGCCGCCCGCGGATCGCCGTGCGCAGCTCGTCGCGGTCGTCGAAGGGCCGTACCACCCCGGCCGTGTCCTGGCCCTGCTCGTGGCCCTTGCCGGCGACCAGGACCGTGTCGCCGTCGTCGGCGCGGGCCACCGCGATGGCGATGGCGCCGGCCCGGTCGGCCTCGACCAGCACGTCGCCGCGCTCGTAGACCGGCACCTCGGCGGCGCCGGCGAGCATCGCGGCGAGGATCGCGAGGGGGTCCTCGGAGCGGGGGTTGTCGGAGGTGAGCACCGCGGTGTCGGCGAGCCGGGCGGCGGCGGCGCCCATCGGGCCGCGCTTGTGCGGGTCGCGGTCGCCGCCGCAGCCGACGACGACGTGCAGCCGGTTCGCGGTGACCTTGCGCAGCGCGCGCAGCACGGACTCCAGCGCGTCGGGCTTGTGGGCGTAGTCGACGACGGCGAGGTAGCCCTGGCCCGCCTCGACCCGCTCCAGCCGGCCCGGCACGCCCGGCACGGCGGCCACGCCGCCGGCGGCGGTGGCCGGGTCGACGCCGGCGGTGACGAGCGCGGCGATGGCGGCGAGGGTGTTGGAGACGTTGAACGTGCCGGGCAGCGGCGCCTCCGCGGGGATCGCGACGCCGCCGGGGCCCACGGCGGTGAACGTGGAGCCGAGCATGCCGATCTCCACCTCCTCGGCCCGCCAGTCGGCGTCCGGGTGGCCCTCGGCGGAGTAGGTGGTGACGGGGTAGCCGCCGCCGGGGTCCGCGGCCTCCGCGGCGAGGCGCGCCCCGTACTCGTCGTCGATGTTGACGACGCCCGCCCGCGACCTGGCCGGCGTGAACAGCTGCGCCTTGGCCCGGAAGTAGTCCTCCATGTCGGTGTGGAAGTCCAGGTGCTCGGGGCTGAGGTTGGTGAAGACGGCGACGTCGAAGAGGACGCCGTCGACCCGGCCGAGCACCAGCGCGTGGCTGGAGACCTCCATCGCCACCGACGCGACGCCGCGCTGCCGCATCACCGCGAACAGCGCCTGCAGGTCCGTCGCCTCCGGCGTGGTCCGCTCCGACTTCAGCCGCTCGTCGCCGATGCGCGTCTCGACGGTGCCGATGAGGCCGGTGAGTCCGGAGCCGGCCTTCTCCGCCGCGGCGCGCAGCCCGCCCTCGACGAGGTACGCGGTCGTGGTCTTGCCGGAGGTGCCGGTGACCCCGATCTGCAGCAGCTCGCGCCCCGGCTCGCCGTAGACCGCCGCGGCCAGCTCGCCCATCCGGCCCCGCGGGTCGCCGACGACCAGCACCGGCAGCCCGGTCGCCGCGGCCCGCTCCAGGCCGGCGGGGTCCGTGAGCACCGCGGCGGCGCCGAGGTCGGCGGCCTGCGCGGCGAAGTCGGCGCCGTGCAGGCGGGCGCCGGGCAGCGCGGCGTAGACGTCGCCGGCGCGTACGGCGCGGGAGTCGTGGGTGATGCCGGTGACGGTGACGCCCTCGGCCGCACCGGTCACGCCGGTGCCCAGCCGGTCGGCCAGATCCGTGAGCGGTACGGGGCCGACCTCGGCGGGACGGGGCGCCCCCGGGTGCTTCGCCGGGGCGCCCGACGTTTCCTGGTGAAACTGATCGGGGTGGGGCACGGCGGTGAGCGTACCGGGCCCGCCTGCCGCACCGCCAAGCCAGGGGGGCCGCGGTCGGTGGTTCCCCGGATCGTCCGTGATTGTGCTCACTGCGCAGGTCCGATCTTTCAGTTCTTATCGGCTATCGGCTATCGGCCGGCGGCCGCTCGGCCGACGGCCGGGCCCGTCCCGCCGGCGGCGCCGTCGCCGCCCGCGCCCGTTCCGTCGGTGCCGGCGCCGAAGGTGACCGGCATCGGCGGCGCCTCGACCCCCGTGGGCGGCACCTGGAGCGTCTTGAGCGCGAACTCCATGACCTTGTGGTAGACGGGGCCGCAGATCTGGCCGCCGAAGTAGCTGCCCTCGGTGGGGTTCTGGATGGCGCAGTACACGGTCACGCGCGGGGCGTCGGCGGGGGCGAAGCCCGCGAACGAGGCGGTGTAGCCGCGGTAGCGGCCCGTCTGCGGATCCACCCGGTTGGAGGTGCCGGTCTTGCCGGCGACGCGGTAGCCCGGGATGCGGGCCTTCGTGCCGGTGCCCTCCTCGTCGTCGACGACGGACTCCAGCATCCGGGCCAGGGTCTTCGCCGTCTTCTCGCTGACGACGCGGTCCCTCCCCGGCTCCGGCGCCGGGTCGAAGCGGCCGTCGGGGCCGCGGCTGCCGCGGACGAGGCTGGGCTCGATCCGTACGCCGCCGTTGGCGACGGTGGAGTACACGGAGGCGGCCTGCAGCGCGTTGATGGACAGGCCCTGGCCGAACGGGATCGTGTACTGCTGCGCCGCGTCCCACTGGGCGGCGGGCTTCAGCAGGCCCGGAGTCTCGCCCGCGACGCCGAGGCCGCTGCGGCGGCCGAGGCCGAAGTCGCTGAGGTAGGAGTGGAGGATTCTGTTGGCCTGCTTCTGGTTCTTCCCGAGCTGCTCGACGGCGAGGATCGTGCCGATGTTGCTGGACTTGGCGAGCACGCCGTTGAGCGTGAGGTACCAGGTCGGGTGCTCGACGTCGTCGTGGAAGGCGTGGCCGCCGCGGGGCAGCACGTTCGGCACGGTGACGCGGGTGTCGGGGGCGGCGACGCCCTCCTCCAGCACCGCGGCCATGGAGATGACCTTGTTGACGCTGCCGGGCTCGTACGCGTCCTCCAGGGCCGGGTTGCCGAGGGTGCCCGGCGTGGCGGCGGAGAGGTCGTTGGGGTCGAAGCCGGGGGCGTTGGCCATGGCCAGGATCTCCCCGGTGCGGGTGTCCTGCACGATGACGTAGCCGCGGTCCGCGTCGGAGGCCTCGACCTGCTTCTCGATGGCGGTCTGGGCCGCCCACTGGATGTCGCGGTCGAGGGTCAGCTCGATGTCGGAGCCGGGCTCGGCGGGGTTCTCCTTGGCGTCCGCGGTGGGGATGCGGCGGCCGGCGGACTGGGCGTAGACGAGCTTGCCGTCCTTGCCGGCGAGGAGCTTGTCGTGCTCCCGCTCGACGCCGCCGCGGCCCTTGCCGGCGGCGTTGACGAAGCCCAGTATCCCGGCGGCCAGGTCGCCGTTCGGGTAGACGCGCTTGTTCCGCTTCTTCGGGAACACCCCGCCGAGCACATCCGGCCGGCCGCCCGCAACCTCGCGCTCCGCCGACTCGCTCTTCAGCTTCTTGATCTTGTTCCAGACCTGCGGCGTCCGCATCGACGCGAGCTTCACGTAGCGCGAGCCGGGCGTGGCGAGCTTGGCCCGGATCTCCTGCGGGTCCGCCTTCAGCACCGGCGCCAGCACCTCGGCGGCCCGCCGCGGGGCGTCCCTGACGTCGGTCTGCTTGGGCGTGAAGAGGTAGGGGTCGGCGACGATGTCGTACGCGTCGACCGTGGTGGCCAGCTCGGCACCGTTGCGGTCGGTGATGGCGCCGCGCTCGGCGCTGAGGGCCACCGGCACGTACCGGTTGACCTTGGCCTTCTCCGTGTACTCGCCGGCGTCCACGGCCTGCACCTGCAGCAGCCGGACGGTGAAGACCAGCAGGAGGAGGGTGAGGCCGACGCTGACCAGGCGCAGCCGGGGGCGGGGCGCGGCGAGCCGGAGCCGCGGGCCGCCGTCGGCGGGGCGGCGGGGCCGGGGGCCGGGGGTGGCCGCGCGGGTACGGGGCCGGGGCCGCGCGGCGCCGCCGCCCGCGCTCCCGCTCGTGGGGCGCGGCACGCGGCGGCGCGGGGCGCCGTCGCGGCCGTCGGAGCCGTCGCCGGAGGACTTGCCGGTGCCGCGGGTCGTCACGGTGCCTCCTCGGCGGCGGGCGGTGGGGCGGACACGGGGGCGGGCACGGAGGGGGAGGCGGCGGAGGGGGCTGCCCCGGGCGCCGCCGCCTCCGCCGTCCCGGGTGCCCCGGCCGCGGCGGGCGCACCGGTCTCGTCGGCCTTCTCCGTCTCCTCGGCCGCCCCGGCGTCTCCGCCGCCCGGCGACGGCTCCGCCGTCCCCGCGGGGCTCGGCACCGGCGGGCCCGTCGCCGTCCGCGGCTCGCCCCGGACGCCGCCCGCCGGCGAGAGGAAGACCGGCGGCCCGCCCGGCACCATGCCCAGCTCCCGGGCCCGCTTCTCCAGCGCGTCCAGCGCGGACCGCTCCTCCACCTCCTGGCGCAGCCGCTGCTCCTCGTCCGTCAGCCGCGTCGTCTCCCGCTTCAGGTTGCCGACCCGGAAGGAGCCCTGGTTGACGGCCGCGTTGAGCAGCAGCAGCGCGAGCAGGCCCGCGCCCAGCAGCACCACCACGAGCAGCACGAACGGCGTGCGCGCCGCCGAGCTGCCGCCCGGCAGCCGGGCGCCGCCCTCGCGCGGGAACGCGATCCTCGGCCGCCTCACGGCGCACCCGCTCCGCTCCGGCTCACACGTCCTCCCGGATCCGTTCCGCGGCCCGCAGCCGCGCGGGGGCGGCCCTGCGGTTCTCCGCAATCTCGTCCTCCGCCGGCAGCTCCGCGCCGCGGGTGAGCAGCCGCAGCCGCGGCTGGTGGTGCTCCGGCACGACCGGCAGCCCGGGCGGCGCGGTGTTCGCGGCGCCGGCCGCGAGCACCCGCTTGACGAGCCGGTCCTCCAGCGAGTGATACGACAGCACGGCGATCCGCCCGCCGACCGCCAGCGCCGCGACGGCCGCGGGCACGGCCCGTTCGAGGACGGCCAGTTCGCCGTTGACCTCGATGCGCAGCGCCTGGAACGTGCGCTTGGCGGGGTTGCCCCCCGTGCGCTTCGCGGCCTGCGGCAGCGCCTCGCGGATCACCTCGACCAGCCGCGCGCTGCGCGCGAACGGCTCCTTCCGCCGCTCCCGCACCACGGCCTCGACGATGCGCCGCGCCTGCTTCTCCTCGCCGTACGCGCGCAGGATCCGCACCAGCTCGCCGGGCGGGTACGTGTTCAGCACCTCGGCGGCGGCGATGCCCCGGGACTGGTCCATGCGCATGTCCAGCGGCGCGTCCTGCGCGTAGGCGAAGCCGCGCTCGGCCTCGTCCAGCTGCATGGACGACACGCCCAGGTCGAACAGCACCGCCTGCACCCGCCCCACGTCCAGCTCGGCGAGCACGGCGGGCAGCTCGTCGTAGACCGCGTGCACCAGCGTCACCCGCCCGGTGTAGGGGGCGAGCCGCCGGCCGGCCAGCTCCAGGGCGGCGGGGTCGCGGTCGAGCGCGACGAGGCGGAGGCCGGGATGGGCGGCGAGCAGGGCCTCGCTGTGGCCGCCGAGGCCCAGCGTGCAGTCGACGGCCACCGCGCCGGGCGCGGACAGCGCCGGGGCCAGCAGCCCGGCGGTGCGGCGGAGCATGACGGGGGCGTGGGCAGCGGCGCGTGCGTCGTTCACGGTGCCGCCTCCTGTCCCGCCCGTCTGCCGAAGGGGAGCGGCCGCTGCCGCTCTGCGCGCGGCGCCGGCCGGGCCCGGAGCGGCCCGCCGGCCGCACAGGCGGCGGGCGAACCGCAGGAAAGGGGGCGCCACGGCTCCCACTTCGCGTCACTTTAGCCCACCGCACCCCCCGGTCGGTCAAGCACCGAAGGCGCGCCCCGCACCGGCCGCGGGCGCCGGGCGCGCGCATTGCTCCCTGTGGGCTACCTCACCCGCACCGGGCGACGGCGCCGCCGCCCCGATACCGTCGTAGTCATGACGCCCGCTGAGAGCATGCCGTCCGCGCCGGACGCCCTCGCCCCGACCGTCACCGACCGCCTCGTGGCCGCCAACCGCGGCTACGCCGACGACTTCGCCGACCCGGGCATGGACGCCCGGCCCGTGCTGCGGGTGGCGGTGGTCGCCTGCATGGACGCGCGCCTCGACCTGCACGCCGCGCTCGGCCTGGAGCTGGGCGACTGCCACACGATCCGCAACGCCGGCGGCGTGGTCACCGACGACACCATCCGCTCGCTGACCATCAGCCAGCGCGCCCTGGGCACCCGCAGCGTCGTGCTCATCCACCACACCGACTGCGGGCTGCTCAACCTCACCGAGGAGTTCCGCTTCGAGCTGGAGGCGGAGGTCGGGCAGCGGCCGTCCTGGTCGGTCGAGTCGTTCCGCGATCTGGACGCGGACGTGCGGCAGTCCATCCGCCGGGTGGAGACCTCGCCGTTCCTGCTGCACACCGACGACGTGCGAGGCTTTGTATTCGACGTGCGCACGGGTCTGCTCCGCGAGGTGTCGGTGGAGCAAATCCCGGCGGGCGACTGACGAAACCGGCATTCGGCAGCAAGAATGCGGGGGTGGCGGCTCTTACGGCACCGTTCTGCGGCAACCGCGGCGACGGCGTGGGCGGGGCGTCACGGTATCGGGGAGGGCCGGTCCGCGACCGCGGCGCACGGCCCGTGCGACGGGCCGAGGAGGGCCGGTGACGACGTATGACGAGCGAGCGAGCCTCAGCGATCTGACCAGTACCGCGGACGACGTCCGGCGGTCGGTGGAGAGCGTGATCGAAGGCAAGCCCGAGGCGGTCCGGCTCTCGCTGACCGTCCTGCTCGCCGAGGGCCACCTGCTGATCGAGGACGTGCCGGGCGTCGGCAAGACCATGCTCGCCAAGGCGCTGGCGAAGTCGGTCGACTGCTCGGTGCGCCGCATCCAGTTCACGCCCGACCTGCTGCCCTCCGACATCACCGGCGTGAGCGTCTACGACCAGCAGCACCGGGACTTCGAGTTCAAGCCGGGCGCGATCTTCGCCCAGATCGTCATCGGCGACGAGATCAACCGGGCCTCCCCCAAGACGCAGTCGGCGCTGCTGGAGTCGATGGAGGAGCGGCAGGTCACCATCGACACCCAGACGTACGAGCTGCCCAGCCCGTTCATGGTGGTCGCCACCCAGAACCCCATCGAGATGGAGGGCACGTACCCGCTGCCCGAGGCCCAGCGCGACCGCTTCATGGCGCGGCTGTCCATCGGCTACCCCAGCGCGGCGGCGGAGCTGGAGATGCTGGACGTGCACGGCGGGATCTCCCCGCTGGGCGACCTGCAGCCGGTCGCGCACGCCCACGACATCGCCAAGCTGATCGACGCGGTGCGCACGGTGCACGTCGCGGACTCCGTCCGGCGCTACGCGGTCGACCTGGTCACCTCCACCCGGCAGCACCCGGAGCTGCGGCTCGGCGCCTCGCCGCGGGCCACGCTGCACCTGCTGCGGGCGGCGAAGGCCGCCGCGGCGCTGGCGGGGCGGGAGTTCACGCTGCCCGACGACGTGCAGGCGCTGGCCGTGCCCGTGCTGGCGCACCGGCTGCTGCCCACGGCGCAGGCCCAGCTCAACCGGCGTACGGCCGAGCAGATCGTCGCCGAGATCCTGCAGCAGGTGCCGGTCCCGGCCGCCGACATGCAGCGGCCCCCACCGATGCCACCCGCCTACGGCGGCGCCCCGCACAGCCCGGACGGCCGGCGGTTCTGATGGCCGGCCAGTCCCCGCCCGCCCCCGCCGCGCCGCCCGCGGGCCCGGACGCCCAGGCGGGCGGGCTGCGCACCGCCCTGTCCGGCACCACCACGCGCGGCCGCTCGTTCCTCGCCGCCGGGCTCGCGGCCGGCGCGTGCAGCTACATACTCGGCCAGCCCGACCTGCTCCGGGTGGGCATGCTGCTGGCCGCGCTGCCGCTGGTGTGCGCGGCCGTGCTGCACCGCACGCGGTACCGCGTCGGCGGCAGCCGCAGGCTGTCGCCCGCCCGGGTGCCGGCGGGCTCCGAGGCCCGGGTGCACCTGCGGCTGGAGAACGTCTCCCGGCTGCCGACCGGGCTGCTGATGCTCCAGGACCGGCTGCCGTACGTGCTGGGCCCCCGGCCCCGCTTCGTCCTGGACCGGGTGGAGCCGGGCGGCAAGCGCGAGGTGACCTACCGGGTCCGCTCCGACCTGCGCGGACGCTACCCGCTGGGCCCGCTGCAGCTGCGGCTCTCCGACCCGTTCGGCATGTGCGAGATGACCCGCTCCTTCAGCGCGTACGACACCCTGACCGTGGTGCCGCGCACCGAGGCGCTGGCCCCGGTCCGCCTGGCCGGCGAGGCCACCGGCTACGGCGACGGCCGGCACCGCACCCTCGCCCTGGCCGGCGAGGACGACGTCATCCCCCGCGGCTACCGGCACGGCGACGACCTGCGGCGGGTGCACTGGCGCTCCACCGCGAAGTACGGCGAGCTGATGGTCCGCCGCGAGGAGCAGCCGCAGCGCGCGGGCTGCACGGTGCTGCTGGACACCCGGCGCGACGCCTACACCGGCTCCGGCCCCGACTCGCCCTTCGAGTGGGCGGTCTCCGGCGCGGCCTCCGTCGCGCTGCACATGCTGGAGCGCGGCTACACGGTGCGGCTGCTGACCGACGGCGGCGAGCTGGGGACCGGCGGCGACGGGGCCCTGAACGCCCGCGGCGGCGAGTCGGCCGACGCGGCCGGGATACTGCTGGACACCCTCGCCGTCATCGACCACTCCGAGCGGGACACGGTCTCGGCCGCGTACGACGTGCTGCGCGGCGGGCACGAGGGGCTGCTCGTGGCGTTCTTCGGCGACCTGGACCGGGAGCAGGCGGCGCTCGCGGCGCGGATGCGGCAGCGTACGGCGGCCGGGGTGGCGTTCGTGACGGACAGCGCCGCCTGGGCGCGCCCGGGCGCCCCCGGCGGCGCGTACGGCGCGGCCCCGGCCGGCGGCACGCCCCCGGCCGGGGCCGGGGCGGAGGACTCCGACCTGGTGCGGCAGCTGCGCGAGGCGGGCTGGACGGTGCTGTCCGTACCGCCCGGAACGGCGATGGGCGACCTGTGGCGGGAGGCCGGCAACCAGTCCGGCCAGCTGGCCGCGGCGGCCCGCGGAGGCGAGGGCTGAGATGAGCGGACGGGCCCGGCTCACGGTCTGCGCGGCGGCGGCCACCCTGCTGGCCGCCACGGCGCTGCTGCCGCTGACCGACAAGATGACCTGGTTCTTCAAGGCGGTCTTCGTCGTCTGCGTGATCGGCGGCACCGGCATGGTCGCCCGCCGCGTCCCGCTGGCGCGCCCGCTGACGGTGCTCGTGCAGACCGCGGTCACGGTGCTGCTGCTGACGATGCTCTTC
This sequence comes from Streptomyces sp. CNH099, assembly GCA_000514715.1. Taxonomy (GTDB): domain Bacteria; phylum Actinomycetota; class Actinomycetes; order Streptomycetales; family Streptomycetaceae; genus Streptomyces; species Streptomyces synnematoformans. Next base: position 34,158 of record AZWL01000009.1, read on the forward strand.
GCCGGCGAGACGGCGGCCGGCGGGGTGCTCCCCGGGCCGTCGGCGATAGAGGAGTTCCGGCAGCTGTACCGGGAGGGCGGCGACGACGTCTCCCGCTACTCCATCCCGGCCCCGGTCACCGACGGTATCGAGCTGATGCTGATCTCCGGCGTCGCCGGGGTGGCGCTGCTGGTGGACACGGTGGCCGTGACGTTCCGCAGCGCCGCTCCCGCGGGGCTGCCGCTGCTCGCGCTGTACTCCGTCGCCGCCGGGCTCAACCAGGGCGGGAGCTGGCTGACGTTCCTGCTCGCCGGCGCCGGCTACCTGCTGCTGCTGCTCGCCGAGGGGCGGGACCGGCTGGCGCAGTGGGGCCGGATGTTCGGCGGCGGCCGGTCCGTGGGGGCGCCCGGCAGGGCCGGCCCGGAGGGCGCCGGGCCGCTGGCCCCGGTGCGTACGGGCCGGCGGATCGGCGCCGTGGCACTGGGGCTCGCCCTCGTCGTGCCCGCGGCGCTGCCGTCGCTGGACGGCGGGCTGCTGGACGGCAGGACCACCGGGCCCGGCCAGGGCCCCGGCGGCGGCACGGTCACCGCGATCAACCCGGTGGTGCGGCTGCAGCAGAGCCTGAACCAGCCGGAGAACCGCGAGGTGTTCCGCTACCGCACCGCGGAGGGCGCCGAGAACCAGGCGCTGTACATGCGCTTCGTCGCCCTCGACCGGTTCGACGGAACCTCCTGGCAGCCCTCGCGCCGCAGCATCGAGGACATCCCGGACCCGCTGCCCACCCCGCAGGGCTACTCCGACAGCCGGGTCGACTCCGCGCCCGTCACGCTCAACGTGCAGGCCGACGACGACTTCCGGCAGCAGTGGCTGCCCATGCCGTACCCCGCGTACCAGGTGCGCATCGGCGGCGACTGGCGCTACGAGCCGGAGGGCCGGTCCGTCGTCGGCGACGGCGGCACCACCACCGGCGGCGCCGCGTACCAGGTCACCAGCCTGGTCATGAAGCCCACCGCGCGGCAGCTGGCCAACGCGCCCGCGCCGGACCCCTCGCTGAGCGGGGAGTACACGGAGGTCCCCGACTCGCTGCCGGACGAAGTGCGGGAGCAGGCCCGGGACATCACCCGGGGCGCGGCGAACGACTACGAGCGGGCGCTCGCGCTGCAGGACTTCTTCACCACCAACTTCGTCTACGACACGGAGACCGACCTCGACTCCGACGACCCCGAGGCGATCCTGAAGTTCCTCCGGGAGCGGCAGGGCTTCTGCGTCCACTTCTCCTTCTCGATGGCGGCGATGGCGCGGACGCTCGGCATCCCCGCGCGGGTCGCGGTCGGCTTCGTGCCGGGGACGGCGCAGGGCGACGGGACGATGTCGGTGGGGCTGCAGGACGCGCACGCCTGGCCGGAACTGTACTTCGAGGGCACCGGCTGGACGCGCTTCGAGCCGACGCCGACGCGCGGCACGCTGCCCGACTACACGATGGAGGACAACCAGGGCGGCGGCGGCAACCCCGCGGGCGAGCTGCCGGAACGCGGCAGCACGGCCACGCCGGTCCCGTCCCCGTCGGCGTCCGAGGACGAGTGCCCGGCGTCGCTGCGGCGCGTGGACGGCTGCCCGGACGACGAGGCGGCGGCCGGCGGGGTCGCGGGCCCGACCGACAGCGGACCGCCGGCCGGCGGGATCGCGGCCGGGGCGGCCGGCGTGCTGCTGCTCCTGCTCCTGCCGGCGCTGCCGGCGATGTGGCGCGTACGGGAACGGGGCAGGCGGCTGCGCCCGGGCGCGGGCCCGCTCGCGGCCTGGCGTGAAATGAACGACACCGCCTGGGACTTCGGGCTGCCGCCCGACGAGTCGCAGACGCCGCGCACGACGGCGGCGGCGCTGATCCGGTTCGGCTCCCTGGACGGCACGGCGGCGCAGTCGGCGCTGCGCGTGGCGGGCGCGGTGGAGCAGATGCTCTACGCGCCGCGGCCGCGGCAGACCGCCGGGCTGGCGGAGGACGTGCGGAAGGTGCGGGCGGCCATGGGCCGCAGCGCGGGCGCGGGCGCCCGGCTGCGGGCGGCGCTGGCGCCGCGCTCGTCGGTGCGGCTGCTGTGGGCGGTGTCGGCGCGCTGGGCGGCGGTGACGGGCCGCTGGCGCGAGGCGGTGCGCCGTACGGGCGCGACGCTGAGGCCGTCCCGGTAACGCGGTGACGCCTCCCGCTGAGGGGCGGCGGGATGCGGGGACCGGTGCGGCCGGCCCCGTACCCGCCCGTACCCCGCTGCGCGGGGCCGGCGGAGATGCTGGACGGCGGTGACGGAGGGCTGGCCGGAAGCCGGGTGGGGCCCGTGCGGGGGGGGACGGCCGGAGTGGTGACACAGGGGAGGACCAGTCGCGCGCCGGTACGGCCCGTGCGCGCTCAGTGCGCAGGCGCGCGCCCGGCGCGGGACGGGAAGGGCGGGCCGCTTCGTCCCGGGGCCCGGCCGGAGGCCGGACGTGCGGGAGAGCTCCCGCGGGCCGGGCCCGGGGAGCTCTGCACGGTGCGGGGGCTCGGGTAGCCTAACGCCCCTCGTCGCGGCGGCGCTGCCACCGCTCTTCGATGCGGTTCATCATGGAACGGCGCTGCCGGGTCCTGCGCCGCTGCTGACCGCCCCGGGGGGCCGCGGCTTCGCCCGGCTGCTGCTGTTGCTGCTCGCCCGGGTTCGCGGTTCTGCGCCAACCGGTCACGGCGAGCACCGCACATCCCAGCATGACGAGGAAGCCCACCACGCTGACCCAGATCTGCTGCGCGACCATGCCCGCCATCAGGAGCGCGATACCGACCAGGAAGCCCGCTACCGCCTGGTACACCCGACGGCGGGTGTATGTGCGCAGCTTGCTCCCCTCAAGCGCCGTCGCAAACTTGGGGTCTTCTGCGTACAGCGCTCGTTCCATCTGCTCGAGCATGCGCTGCTCGTTCTCCGAGAGCGGCACGGAGTCCTCCTACTCGTCGGTCGCTTGGGGGCGACCGGGACGCGACACCTCCAGGATAGGCAGGTATGCGCCCCCGTGAAACCCGCCCCTCTGCGCCAAATCCGCCGATCCGCGGCACGGATCTGGGCCTGCCCGCCGTAGCAGGCCCTGACTCAGATCATACGGCGCCCCGGGGCCGAACGGGTGGCCTGTGGCCTACTGCACCTCTGCCCGCGCGCGGACCGGTTATCACTTCCGGCCGCCGAGAACATGCAGCTGCGCCGCGACCGGCTGGAACGCCGGCGACTCCGCCGCCGCCCGCTCCAGCTCCAGCAGCGCGTCGAGCGCGCCGGGCTCGGACTCCGCGAGGCCGTCCGGCACCAGGTCGGCGAAGGTCCGTACGCCCTGGACGGCGCGCACCTCGACCCCGGCGGCGGCGACCAGCCGGGTCAGCTCCTCCGGGGTGAACCGGCGCGGCACCGGGTCGGCCTCGCCCCAGCGGCCGTCCGGGCCCGTGAGCGCCCGGCGGGCGGAGGAGAAGTGCCCGGCGAGCGCACGGGCCAGCACGGCGCCGCCGAGGCCCGCGGCGAGCACGCTGAGGAGCCCGCCGGGCCGCAGCGCGGCGACGGCGTTGGCGAGGCCCGCGGCCGGATCGTCGACGTACTCCAGGACCCCGTGGCAGAGCACGGCGTCGTACGCGCCGGGCTCGGCGACGTCGAAGAGGGCGTGGATGTCGCCCTGCACGCCGCGCACCCGGTCGGCGACGCCGGCCTCGGTGGCGCGGCGCTGCAGCCCGAACAGCGCGTTCGGGCTGGGGTCGACGACGGTCACCCGGTGCCCGAGGAGGGCGGCGGGCACGGCGAAGCCGCCGGTGCCGCCGCCGGTGTCGAGCACGTCCAGCGGCCGGACGGCGGAGTGCTCCGCCGCCGCGCCCTCCCCGGCCGCGCCGCCCGGTCCGGCGGCGCCGTGCCGGGCCAGGGCGTCCTCCAGCGCCTCCCAGACGACGGCGGCGCGCAGGGAGGCGCGCGGCAGGTGGTCGTGCGGTGTCGTACGGGGCATGGAGTGCTCCTCGAAGATCGGGCGTGGCCCAGCTTAGAGGCTCCGCATCCGCTCCCCGAGCCCCGGCGGGCCGCCCCGCGGCGGCCCCGCGCGCCGGCGCCGCCGGGGCCGCCCACGGGGCCGCGGGCCGGTTCAGCCCGTCTCCGGACCCTGCCCGGGGCGTATCAGCGGCTGGACGACGAGCATCCGCTCGACGATGCGCGTGAACATCCCTGCCGCGCGGAGCAGATCGGCCGCCTCCTGCGCGTCGACCGCGTCCCTGATGCCCGCCTCCGCCCGGGCGCGCAGCCGGGCGCCGGCGGCGAACATCGCGCTCCACTCGGCGAGTTCGGGCGCGACCTCCGGCAGCACCTCCCACGCGCTGCGGATGCGCTGCCGGCGGCGTGGCGACGGCTCGGGGCGCCCGCGCACCGCGAGCACCGCCGCGGCGGTGCGCAGCGCGGCGAGGTGGGCCAGCGAATAGCGCTCGTTCGCCGTCTCCATCTCCGCCGCCTCCGCCAGGCCGGCGTGCGCCTGCGCCAGCAGCTCCAGCGCCGCCTTGGGCGCGCTGCCCGGACGCAGGACGGGGTGGACATCACTCGGTGGGGCGAAAGCCGGCTCGGCCGCCATGGCTTGCCTCCTGTCAGCGTCAGTCCTTCAGTCGTTCGTTCGTATGTGCCCATCGTGGCGCACCCCACTGACAATCGGCCTGACCTGCCCCGCTACCTGCACCGACGCCCTTCTCCGCACCCCCCGCGGCAATTGCGCCGAGAAGGTGCCGCCCCGGGGTGGCACCCCGCGCCGGCGGTGCACACCGCCCGCCGAAACGGGCGCTGCCCCGGCGCGAAGCGATCCCCCGTCGCTCCACCACCGGGGCAGCTTCCCCCCATTCCCCCGTTCCCCCCTCGTGGGCCGGCCGGAGTTCCGTTCCGCCGCCCCGTGTCGGCGGTCCGGGCTCCGTACTGCGTCCGTCCCACGCCCATCACTCTGCCGTTTGTGCAGGTCGAGACCTATCCGCTCGGGTACTCAAGCACGTGTCTGAGTACCCGTGCGCACAGCTGAGTACCCGCCCCCAGCCGTTCCGCTCCCGCCCGCGGGGCCGCGCGGGACGCGGGATAAAGTCCGGGCCATGGCACAGATCGCGGTAATCGGCGCCGGCATGGGCGCCATGGCCGCCGCCGCGCGGCTGGCCCTGGCCGGCCACCGGGTGACGGTCCACGAGCGCACCGGCACCCACGGCGGCGGCGTACGGCGGCTGGAGCGCGACGGCTTCGGCTTCGACACCGGCCCGGGGGTCCTGCACCTGCCCGCGGTCTACCGCGACCTGTTCCTCAAGACCGGCCGGCGGAAGCTGGAGAAGTGCGTGGACCTGGTGCCGGTGGACCCCGCCGAGCGGCACGTCTTCCCCGACGGCACCGTCGCCACCCTCCCGAACGCCTCCCGCGCGGGCGTCGTACGGGCCCTCGACGCCGCCGCCGGGCCGGGCGCCGGCGAGGCGTGGACCGCCCTGCTCGACCGGGGCCGCCGGGTCTGGGAGGCCGCCCGCCGCCCGCTCGTCGAGGAGCCCCTCCCCGCCGACACGGGCGCGCTGGCCGCGGACCCGTACCCCGCCGTGCCGCCGCCGGCCGGGCGCGGGCTGCTGCGCCGGCTGCGCGGGGCCCGTACGCCGGCCCCGGCCGCCACCGTCGCCGGCGTCGGCGCGGGCGAGCTGGGCGGGCACCCCGCGCTGGGGCTGATGTTCGCGCAACACGCCCTCGCGTACGGGTTCGACCCGCGCCACGCGCCCGCGGGCGCGGCGATGCTGCCGTACGTGCAGGAGACCTTCGGCGGGTGGTACGTGCGCGGGGGGATGCGGGCGCTGGCGGACGCGCTGTACGAGCGCTGTCTGGAGCGCAAGGTCGCGTTCGCGTTCGGCTCGGAGGTCGTCGCCGTCCGGGTGGACGGGGACGGCCGGGCGGCGGGCGTCGAACTGGCCGGCGGCGGGCGGGCGGACGCCGACGCGGTGGTCGCGGGGGTGCCGCGGGCCCGGCTGGCGGAGCTGGTGCCGCGCGCGTACGGGGCGCAGGAGCCGCCGGGCGCGGCGCGGGCCGTGCCCGCGCGGGCGACCGTGTGCCTGGCGCTGCGCGGCGCGCGGGGCGGGGACGCCGTGCACCGCACGGTCGTGCACTCCCCGGCGGCGGCCCGCGAGCCGGCCTGGATCTTCGACGGCGCAGAGCCCGCGCCCGCGGTGCCGACCGTCACCGTGCTGCGCCCCGACGACCCCGCGCAGCGCCCGGACGCGGAGCACGAGGCGGTGACGCTGACCGCCGTGGTCCCGGCCGGGGCGTGGACGGCGGACGGCGCGGGCGGCGGGGAGAAGGCGGCGGAGGAGTTCGCCGACCGGATGGTGGCGGCGGCAGAACGCGCGGTGCCGGGGCTCGCGGAGCGGGTGCTGTGGCGCGAGGTGCGTACGCCCGCGGACACCGCCGCCGAGACCGGCGCGCCGGGCGGCGCGGTGCCGGGGCCCGCGCTGGCCGGGGCCGGCGGCGCGTACCTGCCGCGGCCGAACACGACCGGCGTGCCGGGCCTCTACGCGGTCGGCGGCTGGTCGCACCCGGGCGGCGGGCTGGCGCACGCGGGGATGTCGGGGGCCCTGGTCGCCGGGCTGATCACGGAGGGTGCGGAGTTCCGCGGCTCCCGATGACGGCCGGTGGCCCCGCCGCGTCCCGTACGGGGTGCTAGTAGCGGTACTGCTGCTCGTAGTCCGGGTAGCCCTGCTGCTGGGCGTACGGGTCCTCGGCTGCCAGCGGGTCCGCGTCGCGCTGCTGGGGCATCCAGACGCCCCCGGCCGGCGTCCCGTAGTCCTCCTGGCCGTACGCCGGCTGCCGGCCGGTGTCGTATCCCTCAGCGTACTGCGCGTACTGCTGCTGGTCGTAGGCGGGGTAGCCGCCGCCGGTGTCGTACGGCTCGTGGCCGCCCTGGGTGGAGTCGTAGTACGGCGGGGGCGCGGCCGGCGTGGCGTACTCCGCGCCGCCGTAGGGGTCCGCGTACCCGGCGGGGCCGGGGGCGGCCGTGTCGTATCCGGCGTACTGGTGCTCGGTGCCGTAGCCGCCGGTGTCCGGGTATATCTGCTGGTCCTGCCCGTATCCGTTCATCCCGGTGCCGTTCGTGGCGTAGCCGCCGGCCTCGTAGCCGGAGGTGGTCGCGTGGCTGCCGGTGTCGTAGGCGGCGCTGTCGTAGGGGGCGGTGGCGTACCCGCCGGTGTCGTAGGCGGCGCTGTCGTAGGAGGTGGTCGCGTAGCTGCCGGAGTCGTAGCCGGCCCCGGTGCCGTACGCGTCGTAGCCGCCGGCGTACGTCTGCTGCTGCGCGGGGGCGGCGGCCGCCAGCGCCTGCTCGTCGTCGTAGGCCGGGAACTGGGCGGTCTGCTCCTGCGCCGCGGGCGCGGACGGCGCAGACGGCGCGGACGCAGACTCGTACCCCGGGTAGCCGCCGGCGCGCTCCGGCGGCCCTGCCGGGCCGTCGTACGCCGGTTCGTCGTACCGCCGCTCCCGGGGGTACGCGGCTGCGTCCTGCCCGTCGTCATACCCGTCGTCGTACCCGTCCTCGGCGTCCTCGGGCGCCCCGCGCCTCCGCACCGCCCAGCCGCGGGAGAAGCCGCTGCGGTACGAGAGCGTGACCTTGAACTGCCCGATCGCGAACACCACCGCGCCCAGCCCGATCACGACGCGCGAGGGCATGAGGACGCCGAGCACCACGCAGAGGAAGCCGGCGAAGGCCAGCGCCCGCCAGCGCAGCGGGGCCTTGTACTGCATCAGCACTTCCCAGAGCAGCCACAGCGCGACAACCCCGAATGCGGCGTAGAGCACCAGCCAGGCCAGGTCGCCCATAACGTGCCTCTCTTCCGCCCCCGCTTGGTGGTGCCTGCCCTCAGGACCGCCGGTGCAGCCCGAGGTTCTGGTAGATCTCCAGCGTTGCCGTGGAGTGGTTCAGCGTAATGAAGTGCAGTCCGGGGATGCCTTCGGACAGCAGGCGCTCGCACATGTCCGTGGCGTACTCGATGCCAATGGAGCGTACCGCGGCGCGGTCGTCCTCGACCGCGAGAACCCGGTCCGCGAGCGCCGGCGGGAAGGTGGCCCCGCTCAGCTCGGCGAACCGCTGGATCTGCCGGGCGTGGGTGACCGGCATGATCTCCGGGATGATCGGCGTCGTGCAGCCGGCGGCGGCGACCCGGTCGCGCAGCCGCAGGTAGTCGTCGACGTGGAAGAACATCTGGGTGATCGCGTAGTCGGCGCCCGCGCGGCACTTGTCGACGAAGTGCCGGATGTCGGCGTCCCAGTTGCTGGAGCGCGGGTGCATCTCGGGGAAGGCGGCGACGCCGACGCAGAAGTCGCCCGACTCCTTGATGAGCCGGACCAGGTCGGCGGCGTACGCCACCCCCTGCGGGTGCGCGACCCACTCCCCCATCGGGTCGCCCGGGGGGTCGCCCCGGACGGCGAGCATGTTGCGGATGCCCGCGCCCGCGTACTGGCCGATGACGTTGCGCAGTTCGGCGATGGAGTGGTTGACCGCGGTGAGGTGCGCCACGGGTGTGAGTGTGGTGTCGGTGGCGATGCGCTCGGTGGCGCGGACCGTACCCTCGCGGGACGAGCCTCCGGCACCGTAGGTCACGGAGACGAAGGTCGGCTGTACGGCCTCGATGCGCCGTACGGCGTTCCAGAGGGTCCGCTCGCCTTTGTCGGTCTTCGGGGCGGCGAACTCGAAAGAAAACGACTGCTTGCCGGACGCGAGCAGCTCACGGACGGTGACTGCACGATCATTCCTGGTCGAAGCGATGCCGGTGGCCATACGCGGCAGGTTAACCGCCGGTCACCTCAGGACCCAAGACGGACAGCCGAATTACGGGCCCCTACAAGACACCCCGGCCCGGCCGGGCGACTACCGGACGTCACCGTTCCGGGCAGCGCGCAGCCGCCGTGCGAACTCCCCCGCCGCAGCTCCGGGGTCCTCCGCGGCGGTGATCGCCCGCACGACGACGACGCGCCGGGCGCCCGCCGCCAGGACCTCGTCGAGATTTCCGAGGTCGATTCCGCCGATGGCGAACCACGGGCGGTCGGTGTCCAGCCCGGCGGCGTAGCGGACGAGGCCGAGGCCGGCCGCCGGGCGCCCGGCCTTGGTGGGGGTGGGCCAGCACGGGCCGGTGCAGAAGTAGTCGACGCCGGGCTCCGCGGCCGCGGCCCGGGCCTCCGCCTCGGCGTGGGTGGACCGGCCGACCAGCACGTCGCCGGGGGTGTCGCCGAGGATCGCGCGGGCGGCGGGCACCGGCAGGTCGCCCTGGCCCAGGTGCAGCACGTCGGCGCCGGCGGCGTGCGCCACGTCGGCGCGGTCGTTGACGGCGAGCAGCCGGCCGTGGCGGCGGCAGGCGTCGGCGAACACCTCCAGGTGCGCCAGCTCCTCGCGCGCCTCCATGCCCTTGTCGCGCAGTTGGACGATGTCCACCCCGGCGGCCAGCACGGCGTCGAGGAACTCGGGCAGGTCGCCCTGGCGGGTACGGGCGTCGGTGCACAGGTACAGCTGCGCGGCGCCGAGCCGCGCGCGGGCATCGCCGGCGGCACGGGCAGTGGCGCGGGCACCGGTTCCGGCCGTCATGCGGCGCTCCCCCCTCGTACGGTCGCGGGGCCGGGCCCGCGTGCGCGCGCCCGGCCCCGCGAGGTTACACAGCCAGCGCCTGCGCCCTGCGCTTGACCTCCGTCCCGCGGTTCTCGCGCAGCGCCTGCGCGGGAGTCCCCGGGAGCGAGGGGTCGGGCGTGAACAGCCACTCCAGCGCCTCTTCGTCGCTGAAGCCGTCGTCCTTGAGCAGCGTCAGCGTGCCGGTGAGGCCCTTGACGACCTTTCCCTCGCCGATGAACTCGGCGGGCACCTGCAGGGTGTTGTTCTCACCCCGCCGCACCGCGATCAGCTGGCCCTCCCTGACCAGCTGCCGGACGCGGGTCACCTCGACGCCGAGGTTCTCCGCGACGTCGGGAAGGGTGAGCCAGGAGGGGACGAGAGCATCGATCTTCGCATCAATCTCGGTCACGCCCCCCAGCCTGCCATCTCGGGCCGCCGGTCGGTACAGGGCAGCGCCAAAGGGAGGCATATCACCGCAGAACAGCCCCCGTAAGCGCGGCTTCCGGCGGCGTGCACGGCGCGCCGGGCGGGTCCCGCCGGGTTACAGCGCGGCCGATTTCAGCGGTACGGCCGCGTCGGCGGCCCGGTCGCGGTCCAGCGCGGCGGAGGCGTGGATCAGCTTGCGCCCCTGGGTGAGGTCCCGCGGGCGGCCCACGGCGAGCAGCGCGATGAGGCGGCCGGCGCGCAGCCAGCACACCGACCACGACGACCCGTGCGGGTCGCCGCGCCACAGCAGCTCGTCGTCGGCCGTGTGGTGGCCGACGTACTGCACGAAGCGGCCGAACTGCTCGGACCAGAAGTACGGCACCGGGTCGTACACCCCGCCCGGCACCCCGGCGATGTCGGCCGCGACCGTCGCCGGGCCCTGCAGGGCGTTGTCCCAGTGGTGGATGAGCAGCCGCTCGCCGTAGCGCGCGGACGGGAACGACGCGCAGTCGCCGACGGCCCAGACGCCGGGCACGTTCGTACGCAGCCGCTCGTCGGCCCGCACCGCCCCGTCGCCGCCCAGGTCGACGCCGGAGCCCGCGAGCCAGGCCGTGGCCGGCCGGGCGCCGATGCCGACGACGACGGCGTCGGCGGTCAGCTCCGTGCCGTCGTCGAGGACCACCGCGACCGGGCCGCCCTCGCCCCGGTGCCCGACGCGCTCCACCCGGCGGCCCGTCAGCAGCCGGGCCCCGCTCTCCTCGTACCACCCGGCCATCGGCGCCGCGACCTCGGGGGGCAGCGCCCCCGGCAGCGGGTGCCCGGCCGCCTCCACGACCGTCACCTCGCAGCCCTGCTCGCGCGCCGCGGTGGTCAGCTCCGCGCCGATCCAGCCGGCACCGACCACCAGGATCCGGCTGCGCCGCGCGAGCACGCCGCGCAGCCGGGCCGCGTCGTCGAGGGTGCGCAGCAGGTACACGCCGGGCGCGCCGCCGGCCGGGGCGCCGGGCAGCGGCACGGGCACCGCGCCGGTGGCGAGGACCAGGTTCTCGTACGGCACGGGCCCGGCGTCCGTCTCCAGCAGCCGCCGCGCGGTGTCCAGCCGGTCGACGTGCAGCCCCAGCCGCAGTCCGATGCCGTGCTCCGCGAAGTCCACCTCGAACGCCGACCCCTCCGCCTTGCCCAGCAGCACGGCCTTGGACAGCGGCGGCCGGTCGTACGGCCGGTGCGGCTCGGCGCCGACGAGGGTGACGGCGCCCCCGTAGCCCTGCTCGCGCAGCGCCACGGCGGTCTGCACGCCGGCCATGCCGGCGCCGACGACGACGGTGCCGGCCGCGCCGGCGGGGCTGGGGTCCGGATCAGCGTCGGTCACACCGATCACCCTATGCCGCGCCCGTGGCGCCCCGCGCGCAGGCCGCCGGCCCGCGACGCTCTTACCACCGCCGGGCCCGCGGCGTTAGGGTGGCCGGAAGAACTCGCGGGAGCCCGGCGCACCGGGCTGAGAGGGGGGCTGGCGGCCCCCGACCGTACGAACCTGATCCGGGTCATGCCGGCGAAGGGAGGGGCGAACGCGCCCATGCAGCAACGCGACACACCCCCGACAGCGATCCCGGCAGCGATCCCGGCGGGGGCCCCGGCGGCAGCCGGCCCGGCGCCCGCGCCCGGCCCGTCCGCCGCGCCCCGCACGGCGGACGCCGCGTACGACGTCCTCGTCGTGGGCGGCGGCGTCATCGGCCTGGTGACCGCCTGGCAGGCGGCCCGCCGCGGGCTGTCCGCCGCCGTGGCCGACCCGGCGCCCGGCGGCGGCGCCGCGCAGGTCGCGGCCGGGATGCTGGCCGCCGTCACCGAGCTGCACTACGGCGAGGAGGCACTGCTGGCCCTCAACCTGGCCGCCGCGGAGCGCTATCCGGCGTTCGCGGCCGAGCTGGCCGAGGCGTCGGGCCAGGACATCGGCTACCGCCGCTGCGGCGCGCTCAGCGTCGCGTTCGACGCGGACGACCGCACGCAGCTGCGCGAGCTGCACGCCTTCCAGCTGCGGCTGGGGCTGGCGGCGGAGTGGCTCAGCGGGAGCGAGTGCCGCCGCCTGGAGCCGATGCTCGCGCCCGGGGTGCGCGGCGGGCTGCGCGTCGACGGCGACCACCAGACGGACCCGCGGCTGCTGACCGCGGCGCTGGTCACCGCCTGCGAGCGGGCCGGGGTCGGCTTCCACCGCAGCCTCGCGGTACGGCTGCGGACGGCCGGCGCGGGCGCGGACGAGCGGGCGGCGGGCGCGGAGCTGGCGGACGGCACGCGGGTCGCCGCCGGGCAGACGGTGCTGGCCGCCGGCAGCCACAGCGGCCGGCTGGCGGGCGTGCCGGAGGCGGTACGGCCCCCGGTCCGGCCGGTGAAGGGGCAGGTGCTGCGGCTGCGGATGCCCGCCGGCCGGACGCCCTTCCTGGGCCGTACGGTACGGGCGGTGGTCCGCGGCGGCAGCGTGTACCTGGTGCCGCGGGAGAGCGGCGAGCTGGTCGTCGGCGCCACCAGCGAGGAGCTGGGCTGGGACACCACCGTCACCGCCGGCGGCGTGTACGAGCTGCTGCGCGACGCGCACGAGCTGGTGCCCGGGCTGACCGAGCTGCCGCTGGTGGAGACCGGCGCCGGGCTGCGCCCCGGCTCCCCCGACAACGCGCCGCTGCTGGGCCCCACCGCCCTGCCGGGCCTGCACCTGGCCACCGGCCACCACCGCAACGGGGTGCTCCTCACCCCCGTCACCGGCGACGCGCTCGCCGCCGTGCTCACCGGCGGTGAACTCCCCGACGTCGCCCGCCCGTTCGCGGCGACCCGGTTCGGGCGCACCTCCCCGCACCACGAAGGGCAGCACGCATGACCGACGACGCCGACCAGGCCCGTACCGAAACCCGGACCGCCACCGCCACCGCGGACACCGCCGCCACCGCGGACACCGCCGCCGACGCGCCGACCACCGCCGGCACCGTCGCCATCACCGTCAACGGCGCCGCCCGCCGCGTCGCCGCGGGCCTCGCCCTCGACGCCCTCGTCGCCACCCTCACCACCGCCCCCGGCGGCGTCGCCGCGGCCGTCAACGAAGACGTCGTACCGCGCGGCAGCTGGCCCACCACCACCCTCGACGACGGCGACCGCGTCGAGATACTGACCGCGGTCCAGGGAGGCTGACCCACCGTGACCCGTACCGCCCCCGCACCGGCCCCCGTCTCCGGCCCCGCCGCCGCAGACCCCGCCGCCGACACCTCCGCACACACCTCCGCCGACCCCGCCGCCGACCCGCTGACCATCGCCGGCGTCCGCTTCACCTCCCGCCTCATCATGGGCACCGGCGGCGCGAGCAGCCTGGACGCCATGGAGCGCGCCCTCCTCGCCTCGGGTACCGAGCTGACCACCGTGGCGATGCGCCGCATCGACCCCGGCGTGCACGGCTCCGTGCTCGACGTGCTGCGCCGCCACGGCATCCGCGTGCTGCCGAACACCGCCGGCTGCTACACCGCGGGCGAGGCCGTCCTCACCGCCCGGCTGGCCCGCGAGGCGCTCGGCACGGACTGGGTGAAGCTGGAGGTCATCGCCGACGAGCGCACCCTGCTGCCGGACCCCGTCGAGCTGCTGGCCGCCGCCGAGACGCTCGTCGACGACGGCTTCACCGTGCTCCCGTACACCAACGACGACCCCGTGCTCGCCCGCAGGCTCCAGGACGCCGGCTGCGCCGCCGTGATGCCGCTGGGCTCCCCCATCGGCTCCGGCCTCGGCATCCGCAACCCGCACAACTTCCAGCTCATCGCCGAGGCCGCCGAGGTGCCCGTCATCCTCGACGCCGGCGCCGGCACCGCCTCCGACGCCGCGCAGGCGATGGAGCTGGGCTGCGACGCGGTGATGCTGGCGTCCGCGGTGACGCGGGCGCAGGAGCCGGTGCTGATGGCGGAGGCGATGCGGCACGCGATCGCCGCGGGCCGGCTCGCCGCACGCGCGGGGCGCATTCCGCGCCGGCACTTCGCCCGCGCGTCGTCGCCGGAGGCCGGCGTCGCGCGGCTGGCCCCGGAGCCCGACCCGGAGCGGCCCGCGTTCACCTGAACTGCCCGGCGCCGTACGGCACCCCGTCCCGGTGGCGCGCCGCCGGGACGGGCACGCCATCGGGAACGTACTGCAGCACAACGGTGACGGGAACGCGTCCCTCACCTCGTAGACTGCGCAGCGTGGACACGACTCTGGACCCGTCCCCCCATCCGCCGGGAGGGTGGGGAGACCCCATGGTCGGGCAGCTGCTCGACGGGCGCTACCGCATCGACGCGCGCATCGCCGCGGGCGGCATGGCCACGGTCTACCGGGCCCTGGACACCCGTCTCGACCGGGTGCTCGCCGTCAAGGTGATGCACCCCTCGCTCGCCGCCGACGCCTCCTTCGTCCAGCGGTTCATCCTGGAGGCCAAGTCGGTCGCCGGGCTCGCCCACCCGAACGTCGTGGGCGTCTACGACCAGGGCACCGACGGCGGGCACGTCTTCCTGGCCATGGAGTACGTCCCCGGCTGCACCCTGCGCGACGTGCTGAACGACCGCGGCGCCCTGCAGCCGCGCGCCGCGCTGGACATCCTGGAGCCCGTGCTCGCCGCGCTCGGCGCCGCGCACCGGGCCGGTTTCGTCCACCGCGACATGAAGCCGGAGAACGTCCTCATCGGCGACGACGGCCGGGTCAAGGTCGCCGACTTCGGGCTCGTCCGCGCCGTGAACACGAACACCACCGCCTCCACCGGCACCGTGCTCGGCAGCGTGTCGTACCTGGCGCCCGAGCAGATCGAGCGGAGCAGCCAGGGGCGGGCCGACCCCCGGGTCGACGTCTACGCCTGCGGCGTGATGCTCTACGAGATGCTCACCGGCGCCAAGCCGCACTCCGGCGAGCACGCCGCGCACGTGCTCTACCAGCACCTGCACGAGGACGTGGAGCCGCCGTCCGCCGCCGTCCCGGGGCTGCCCGCCCAGCTGGACGACCTGGTCGCCGCGGCCGCCGCGCGCAGCCCGGAGGAGCGCCCGGCGGACGCCGTGGCGCTGCTGTCGGCGGTACGGGACGCCCGCGCACAGCTCACCGACGCGGCCCTGGACACGCTGCCGCCGCAGGCCGTCGCCGAGGAGCGGGCGGGCTCCGAGGACCGTACGGCCGTGCTCCCGCACGCGCCCGGCGCGACGTCCGCGCAGGACCGGCTGAACGTCACCAGCGTGCTGGAGACCCCCGCCGCGGGACCGGCGGACGGCACCGCCGCCCCGCCGCCGGGAGCCCCGGCGCCCGGCGACCCGGCGCGGCCGGGCCGCGCCCGGCCGCGCCTGGGGCTGCTGGCGCTGCTGGCGGCGGTGCTCGTGGTGGGCGTCGGCGCGGGGGTCTGGTACATAAACTCCGGGCAGTTCACCAAGGTCCCGTTCGTGCTGGGCAAGACCGAGTCCGAGGCCCGGGACATGCTGTCCGGCGAGGACCTCGACGCCGACGTCGAAGAGGACTTCAGCGACACGGTCAAGCCCGGCCGGGTCATCCGCACCGACCCCGAGGGCGGCAACCGCATACGGCAGGGCGACTCCGTCACGCTCGTGCTGTCCAAGGGCCCGGAGATGGTCGAGATCCCCGAGCTGTACGCGGTCCCGCTCGACGAGGCCAGGGAGAGGCTGCGCGACGCCGGGCTGAAGCCGGGGGTGACGCAGGAGGCGTTCAGCGAGGAGCTGCCCGTCGGCCGCGTGATCAGCACCGACCCGGAGGACGGCGAGAAGATCAAGGCCGGCCGGGCGGTGTCGCTGGTGGTCAGCCGCGGCGAGCCGATCGAGGTCCCGGACGTCGTCGGCGACGAGCAGAGCGAGGCCGCGGCGGAGCTGCGCGCGGAGGGTCTGACGGTCGAGGTCGCCGAGAAGACGGTCCACTCCGAGGAGGACGCCGGCACGGTCGCCGAGACCTCGCCGGAGCCGGGCGCGGAGCTGGGCCGCGGCGACACGGTCACGCTGACGATCTCCAAGGGCCCGGAGCTGGTGGAGGTCCCGGACGTGGTCGACATGAGCGTGGACGACGCCGAGCAGGCCCTGGAGGACGCCGGCTTCACCGTGGACGTGAACCAGATCTTCTTCGGCGACACCGTCTGGCGGCAGTCCGTGGACGGCGGCGACGAGGCCCCGCGCGGCAGCGAGATCACCCTCTGGGTGCGCTGACGTGCCCTCCCGTACGTCCCCCGACCGGCACGGCGCGCGCGCACGCAACCCCGTCGGCAGCCACGTGCCGGTCGCCGGCGGCCTGGCCGCGAAGGGCCTCGCGCACGCGCGCCTGATCGGCGCGGAGGCCGTCCAGGTCTTCGTCGCCAACGCCCGCGGCTGGGCGACGCCGCCCGGCGACCCGGCGCAGGACGAGGAGTTCCGCCGGCGCTGCGCCGAGGCGGACATGCCGGTGTACGTGCACGCCCCGTACCTGATCAACCTCGGCTCGCACACCCCGGCGACGGCGGCGCACTCCGTCGACTCGCTGCGGCACTCGCTGCGCCGCGGCCGGGCGATCGGCGCCCGCGGCGTCGTCGTGCACACCGGCTCGGCGACCGGCGGACGGCCCCGGGAGACCGCGCTCGCGCAGGTGCGGGAGCTGACGCTGCCGCTCCTCGACGAGCTGGGCGACGCCGCCGACGAGCCGGGAGTGCCGGAGCTGCTGCTGGAGCCGACCGCGGGGCAGGGCTTCTCGCTCTGCTCCCGGCTGCCGGAGCTGGGCGCCTACCTGGACCTGCTGGACCGCCACCCGCGCCTCGGCGTCTGCCTCGACACCTGCCACGTCTTCGCCGCGGGCCACGACCTGGCGGCGGGCGGCGGCGCGAAGCAGCTGCTCGACGAGCTGGTGGAGGTGGCGGGCCCGGGCCGGCTGCGGCTGCTGCACGCCAACGACTCCAAGGCCGCGGCCGGCTCCCGCCTGGACCGGCACGAGAACATCGGCGCCGGGCACATCGGCGCCGAGCCGTTCCGCGAGCTGATGCGGCACCCGGCGACCGAGGGCGTGCCGCTGATCATCGAGACCCCCGGCGGGGGCCCGCGGGGGCCGAAGGCGGCGGCGGACATCGCGCTGCTGAAGGAGCTGCGGGAGCCGGCGGCGCCGTAGGACGGCGGACGGCCCGCCCGGCCGGGCGCGCTCGAAGCGGCCGGTGCCCGACCCGCTGGGCGCCGCTGAGCGCCGCTGAGCGCCGCCGTCGCGCCCGCCTAGAGGTCGGGCCCGTCGCCGGGCTCCTCCTGGTACGAGTAGCGCTGCTCGCGCCACGGGTCGCCGATGTTGTGGTAGCCGCGCTCCTCCCAGAAGCCGCGGCGGTCGGCCGTCATGTACTCCACGCCGCGCACCCACTTCGGGCCCTTCCAGGCGTAGAGGTGCGGCACGACGAGCCGCACCGGGAAGCCGTGCTCGGCGGTCAGCGGCTCGCCGTCCTTGTGGGTGGCGAAGATCGTCCGCTCGTCGGCGAAGTCGGCCACCCGCAGGTTGGAGCTGAAGCCGTACTCGGCCCACACCATCACGTGCGTGACCTCGGGCGCGGGCGGCGCGAGCCCGAGGAGCGTACGGGCCCGCACCCCGCCCCACTCGGCGCCGAGCATGCTGAACTTCGTCACGCAGTGCAGGTCGCCGACGACGGTCGCGTACGGCAGGGCCGTGAACTCGTCGTGCGTGAGGGACCGCTTCGCGCCGTCCGCGGTGGCCCCGAAGACCTGCAGTTCCCAGCGGTCGGGCTTGAACCGCGGCACCGGGCCGTAGTGCGTCACGGGCCAGCCGCGCTGCAGCCGCTGGCCGGGAGGCAGGTCCCCCTCGTGGCGCTCCGACTGACCCATGACCCCATGGTGGCAGACGTTTGCACATGGTCATGACCGGGGGCGGCCCGGCCGGATGAGGGCATCCGGGATAAGCCTGCACTTACTGGATCGCCCGGCCCCTGTGGTGCAAAGATGCGCCTGACCCGCCACCGACCCACGCGGAGAGGAGCCCCGGTTATGCAGGGCGACCCCGAGGTGCTGGAATTTCTGAACGAGCAGCTCACGGCCGAACTGACGGCGATCAACCAGTACTTCCTGCACGCCAAGATGCAGGAGAACTTCGGCTGGACCAAGCTGGCGAAGTACACGAGATCCGAGTCGTTCGACGAGATGAAGCACGCGGAGATCCTGACGGACCGCATCCTGCTGCTGGAGGGGCTGCCGAACTACCAGCGCCTCTTCCACGTCCGGGTCGGGCAGACGGTCACGGAGATGTTCCAGGCCGACCGGCAGATCGAGGTGGAGGCGATCGACCGGCTGCGCCGGGGGATCGAGCTGATGCGCGCCAAGAGCGACGTCACGTCCGCGAACATCTTCGAGGCGATCCTGGAGGACGAGGAGCACCACATCGACTACCTCGACACCCAGCTGGACCTGATCGAGAAGCTCGGCGAGGCGCTGTACCTCGCGCAGCAGATCGAGCAGCCGGACGGCGCGTAGCTCAGGCGGCCTCGGCGGCCACCGGCGCTTCCGCGGGCAGCGGTGCCTCCGCGGGCAGCGGGGCGGGGGCGGTCAGCGGGGCGGCGGCCGCCGGCGCGGCGTTCTCGCCCGGCGGCGGCCGGCCCTCCAGCAGTTCGCGGCGGGCGCAGCCCGCGCCGCGGCCGAGCAGCGCCTGGATGCGGCGGACGCAGGAGCCGCAGTCCGTGCCCGCCTTGCACTCGGAGGCGATCTGGCGGGGGGTGCAGCGCCCGGCCGAGGCGTGCTCGCGCACCTGCTCCTCGGTGATGCCGAAGCACGAGCACACGAACACACGGACCCCCGGGTCGGGACGATTAGGTAATCCTAACCTTACCCGGCCCGGGGGCCGCCGTGAAAGAGCCGTCCGGCCGTGACCTGCGTTACGCCGCGGCCGGCCCGCTCACTGGTCCCGGTACATCTCCGCGACCAGGAACGCCAGGTCGAGCGACTGGCTGCGGTTGAGCCGCGGGTCGCACGCCGTCTCGTAGCGCTGGTGCAGGTCGTCGACGAAGATCTCGTCGCCGCCGCCCACGCACTCGGTCACGTCGTCCCCGGTCAGCTCCACGTGGATGCCGCCGGGGTGGGTGCCGAGCGCCTTGTGGACCTCGAAGAAGCCCTTGACCTCGTCGAGCACGTCGTCGAAGCGGCGGGTCTTGTGGCCGGAGGCGGCCTCGAAGGTGTTGCCGTGCATCGGGTCGGACACCCACGCCACCCGGGCGCCGGAGGCCGTGACCTTCTCGACCAGCGCGGGCAGCCGGTCCCGCACCTTGTCGGCGCCCATCCGGCTGATGAACGTCAGCCGCCCCGGGATCCGCTCCGGGTCGAGCCGGTCGATCAGCGCCAGCGCCTCCTCCGGAGTGGTCGACGGGCCCAGCTTCACCCCGATGGGGTTGCTGACCTGCGCGGCGAACTCGATGTGCGCGTGGTCCAGCTGCCGGGTGCGCTCGCCGATCCAGACCATGTGGCCGGAGACGTCGTACAGCTTGCCGGTGCGCGAGTCGGTGCGGGTCAGGGACGACTCGTAGTCGAGGACGAGCGCCTCGTGCGAGGAGAAGAACTCGACGGTCTTGAACTCCTCCGGGTCCACGCCGCAGGCGTGCATGAAGCTCATGGCCCGGTCGATCTCGCGGGCCAGGGCCTCGTAGCGCTGGCCGGAGGGCGAGGAGCGCACGAAGTCCTGGTTCCAGGCGTGCACTTGGCGCAGGTCGGCATAGCCGCCGGTGGTGAAGGCGCGCACCAGGTTCAGCGTGGCCGCCGAGGCGTGGTACATCCGCTTCAGCCGCTCCGGGTCCGGGGTGCGGGACTCGGGGGTGAACTCGAAGCCGTTGACCGAGTCGCCCCGGTAGACGGGCAGCGTGACGCCGTCGCGGGTCTCGGTCGGCTTGGAGCGGGGCTTGGAGTACTGCCCGGCGATCCGGCCGACCTTCACGACCGGGACGGAGGCGGCGTAGGTGAGCACGGCGCTCATCTGCAGCAGGGTCTTGAGCTTGTTCCTGATGTGCTCGGCCGAGACCGCGTCGAACGCCTCCGCGCAGTCACCGCCCTGCAGCAGGAAGGCCTCACCCCGGGCGACCGCGCCCAGCTGGTCACGCAGTTGGTCGCACTCGCCGGCGAAGACCAGCGGCGGATAGGTCTGCAGCTCGGCGAGTACGTCGCGCAGAGCCGCAGGGTCCGGCCAGTCCGGCTGCTGCGCCGCGGGCAGGTCGCGCCAGGTCTGGGAGATACCGGCGGCGCTCGTGGCGGGTTCGGCGTTGACAGTCACGCCACCAAGATTACGGGGTCGCCCACACTGCCCCCGCCGGTGACCGACAGGTGAGACGGAGGAGACACGGAGCTGCCGGAGGGGCCGCGGTCAGGCTATGGTTCCGCTCATGTACGCGCTCGACGCCCGCACCTGGTGGTGGCCCGTCCAACCGGCGGCCACCTGATCTCGCGTACCCGTGAACACTCCGCGAAGGCCGCCCGAGGGGCGGCCTTCGGTGTTTCCGCGGGTCGGTCCCTCCGTCGTAGGAAGGAACGATCCGTGCATCATCACCGCAGGTCACAGCCGCAGGACGCGCCGGAGCCCGCGCCGGACGCCGTGCCGGAGTCCGGGCCGGACACCGCGCCGGACGCCGCCGCCCTGGTCCGCCGGCTGCTGGCCGACGACGCCCCGCCGTTCGCCGTGCTGCGCCGCCGCACCCCCGGCCGCCCCGGCGCGCCCGTGGAGGTCCTCCTCGGCGCCGTCCACGAGGTGGACCGGCTCGCGGACCTCCCCGACGGCGGGGCCGCGCCCGGCCCCGGCACCGGCCGCGCCGCCGGCGCGCTCGCCCTCGTGCCGTACCGGCAGATCCGCGAGCGCGGCTTCGACGTCCGCGACGACGGCACGCCGCTGGCCGTCCTGGTCCCCGACGAGGTCCACGAGCTGCCCGCCGCCGCGCTCCTCGACGCCCTGCCGGACCACCCCGTCCACGTCGCCGACGGCGCCTTCGACGTGCCCGACGAGGAGTACGCCGGGATCGTCGGCCGCGTCCTCGCCGACGAGATCGGCACCGGCGAGGGCGCCAACTTCGTCATCCGGCGCACCTTCGAGGGCCGCGTCGCCGGCTTCGGCGCCGCCGACGCGCTCGCCCTCTTCCGCCGGCTGCTGGCCGGGGAGCAGGGCGCGTACTGGACCTTCGTCGTGCACCGCCCGGGCGTGCGCACCCTGGTCGGCGCCAGCCCCGAGGTGCACGTGCGGATGACCGGCGGGACCGTCGTGATGAACCCCATCAGCGGCACGTACCGCTACCCGCCCGGCGGCCCGGACCGCGCCGGGCTACTGGCCTTCCTGCACGACGCCAAGGAGATCGAGGAACTCTCCATGGTCGTCGACGAGGAGCTGAAGATGATGTGCACCGTCGCGCAGGAGGGCGGCGTGGTCGTCGGGCCGCGGCTGAAGGAGATGGCGCACCTGGCGCACACCGAGTACGAGCTGCGCGGGCGCACCGCGCTGGACGCGCGCGACGTGCTGCGCGAGACGATGTTCGCCGCGACCGTGACCGGCTCGCCCGTACAGAACGCCTGCCGCGTCATCGAGCGCTACGAGCCCCCCGGCCGGGACGGGACGGGCCGCGGCTACTACGCGGGCGCGCTGGCGCTCCTCGGCCGCGACGCGGGCGGCGCGCAGACCCTGGACTCCCCCATCCTCATCCGCACCGCCGACATCGGCGCGGACGGCCTGCTGCGGGTCCCCGTCGGCGCGACGCTGGTGCGCGGCTCGCGGCCGGCCGACGAGGTCGCCGAGACCCACGCCAAGGCCGCCGGGGTGCTCGCCGCGCTCGGCGTACGCCCCGCGCCGCCGCGGGCCGCGGGCGGGGCCCGGCCGCGCTTCGCCGCGGACCCGGAGGTGCAGGCGGCACTGGCGGCCCGCCGGACGCACCTGTCGCCGTTCTGGCTGCGCATGCAGCGCGTGCCGCCCGCGCGCGCGGGGGCGGCCGGTGCCCCGGGCCGGGTCCTGGTCGTCGACGGCGAGGACACGTTCACCGCCATGCTCGCCCACGTCCTGCGCGCCTCCGGGGCGGAGGTGGACGTGCGCCGCTTCGACGCGCCCGGCCTGCGGGACGCGGCGCCGGCGCACGAGGGCCCGGTCGTGCTCGGCCCGGGCCCCGGCGACCCCGCGGACACCGCGGACCCGAAGATGCGCGTCCTGCGCGGGCTGGCCGGCGAGCTGCTGCGCGGCCACCGGCACGGCCTCCTCGGCGTCTGCCTGGGCCACGAGCTCCTCGCCGCCGAACTGGGGCTGCCCCTGGTCCGCAAGGCCGTGCCGTACCAGGGGGCGCAGGAGGAGATCGACTTCTTCGGGCGGCCGGAGACGGTCGGCTTCTACAGCACGTACGCCGCCCGCTGCGACCCGGCCGCCGCGGCGGCCCTGGCGGCGCGCGGCGTCGAGCTGAGCCGCGACCCGCGCAGCGGCGACGTGCACGCCCTGCGCGGCGAGCGCTTCGCGTCGGTGCAGTTCCACCCGGAGTCGGTGCTGAGCCTGAACGGCTCGCACATCGTGTCGGAGCTCCTGAGTGCGCTGGCGGCGGCTCCCGCGTAACGCGGGAACCGCACCGCTCGTTCCGACCGGGGGAAGCCCTCGCTCCCCGCCGGCGCGGGGCCGGTCCGCCCGGCCCGCGCAGGGCGTTTGCTCCCGCAGCCGCGGGGACACGGCCGCCGGAAGTCGTCTTCCGGCGGCCGACCCCGTCAGCCGAAGAAGACGCCGACCTCCTCGTACAGCTTCGGGTCCACGGTCTTGATCCGCGCCGTGGCCTCGGCCAGCGGCACCCGCACCACGTCCGTGCCCTGCAGGGCGACCATCTTGCCCCAGTCCTCCTCGTGCACCGCCTCGATCGCGTGCAGCCCGAAGCGGCTGGCGAGCCAGCGGTCGAACGCGCTGGGCGTACCGCCGCGCTGCACATGCCCGAGGACCGTCGTACGGGCCTCCTTGCCCGTGCGCTTCTCGATCTCCTTCGCCAGCCACTCGCCGACGCCCGACAGCCGGACGTGCCCGAAGGCGTCCAGGGACTCGTCCTTGAGCACCATGTCGCCGTCCTTGGGCATCGCGCCCTCCGCCACGCACACGATCGGCGCGTAGCTGGCCTTGAAGCGGGAGGTCACCCAGCCGCAGACCTTCTCGACGTCGAAGCGCTGCTCGGGGATCAGGATCACGTTCGCGCCGCCGGCGAGCCCGGAGTGCAGGGCGATCCAGCCGGCGTGCCGTCCCATCACCTCGACGACGAGGACGCGCATGTGGGACTCGGCCGTGGTGTGCAGCCGGTCGATGGCCTCGGTCGCGATGTTGACCGCGGTGTCGAAGCCGAAGGTGTAGTCGGTGGCGGACAGGTCGTTGTCGATGGTCTTCGGCACGCCGACGACCTTGATGCCGTACTCGTCGGAGAGCCGCTGCGCGACGCCGAGGGTGTCCTCGCCGCCGATGGCGATGAGCGAGTCCACCTCCAGCTTCCCCATGCTCTCCTTGATCCGCTTGATGCCCCCGTCGATCTTCAACGGGTTGGTGCGCGACGAGCCGAGGATTGTTCCGCCGCGCGGCAGGATGCCGCGTACGGCGGGGATGTCCAGGGTGACGGTGTCGGCTTCCAGGGGCCCGCGCCAGCCGTCACGGAAGCCGGTGAACTCGTACCCGTACTCCTGGACGCCCTTGCGGACGACGGCCCTGATGACCGCGTTGAGCCCGGGGCAGTCACCGCCACCGGTCAGTACTCCTACCCGCATCACGTGTTCCCTTCTGACGGTCGTGACCCCGCTGCAGCAACGCTAACGGTGATCCAGCTCACACGACACGGAGCGAGCGGGATTACCGCACCAACCTGTCAATTCGGCGGCGGGGTTCACCCGGTGGAGGGACCGGGGGTAGGGGAACGGCGCGCGGGGCCCGGCTCAGCCGTCGTCGAGCCCGCGTTCGATGGCGTAGCGCACCAGCTCGACGCGGTTGTGGAGCTGGAGTTTGCCGAGGGTGTTCTGCACGTGGTTCTGGACGGTGCGGTGGGAGATCACGAGGCGCTCGGCGATCTGCTTGTACGAGAGCCCCTTGGCGACCAGGCGCAGCACCTCCGTCTCGCGGTCGGTGAGCTGGGGCACCTCGGGCTCGTCGGCGCTCTCCGCGGCGGGCTCGCCGGCCAGCCGGCGGTACTCGCCGAGCACGAGGCCGGCGAGGCCCGGGGTGAACACCGGGTCGCCCTGGGCGGTCCGGCGGACGGCCTCGATCAGCTCCTCGGTGCTGGCGGACTTCACGAGGTAGCCGGTGGCGCCGGACTTGACGGCTTCGAGCACGTCGGCGTGCTCGCCGCTGGCGGAGAGCACCAGCACCCGCACCGCGGGCTGCGCGCCGACGACCTCCTTGCAGACCTGCGCTCCCGGCAGCCCGGGCAGGTTGAGGTCCAGCACGAGCACGTCCGGCACGACGGCCCGCGCCCGCCGGACGGCCTGCGGCCCGTCCCCGGCGGTGGCGACCACGGCGAACCCGGCGGTCTCCAGATCGCGGGCGACGGCGTCGCGCCACATGGGGTGGTCGTCGACGACCATCACCCTGACCTCACCGCTGACTTCTCCGACCACCTCGGCTCCCTCCCTGCTGCCGGCGGACGCACGGTTGTCCGCGGACCATGGTGGCGCATGTCGACAGTTTCAGCACGTATCGCCTCCCGCGGGGCCGCACGGTTGCCGCGGGGCGGGCGGCGTTCCGCGCGCGGGCGGGTGGTCAGGTGCGGGGGGTGGCCGGGGTCGGAGGGAGGCGGAGTTCCACTTCCGTGCCCTGGCCCGGGGTCGAGACCCACTCCGCCGTGCCGCCCAGGTCGCGCAGGCGGCCGCGGATGGACTGCGCGACGCCGAGCCGGCCCTCCGCCGCGGCCGCCGCCAGGCGGCCCCGGGGGATGCCGGGGCCGTCGTCCCGTACGGTCACCACCACCGTGCCGTCCGGCTCCTCCTCCAGCAGCACCCACGCTTGCGCCTCCGGCCCGACGTGCGTGCGTACGTTGTCGAGCGCGGCGCTCACCGCCGCCGCCAGCTCCCGCGCCGCCTGTGCCGGCAGCGCGACCGGCGTGCCCGGCTCGGCGACGGAGACGTGCGGTCCGCTCAGCGCCAGCAGGTGCAGCCGCAGGGACTCCGGCTCCCCCGTACCGCCGTCCGGCGCCGCCTCGCCGCTCGCACCGCCGGCCGCACCGCCGGCCGCCGTGGCGGAACGTTCCGCCACCGGCCCCGGCTCCGCCGTCCGCTGCGCCGGCAGCGTCGCGCCCGTCACCAGCGCCCGCAGCGCCGCCTCCTGCTCGCCCGCGAGCCGGCCCAGCTCCTCGGCCTCGCCGCCGATCGCCGCACCGCGGCGCTGGACCAGCGCCAGGACCTGCAGCACGCTGTCGTGGATGTCGCGGGCCAGCCGCTCCCGCTCCCGCGTCGCCGCCTCGATCTGCAGCGCGCGGGCCAGCGTCCGCTCACTGGTCCGCGCCACCTCGACGATGTAGCCGATGGCCGTCGAGGCGACCATCAGCAGCACGATGTTGTGGAAGTTGTCCTGCACCACCTCGCCGCGCTGGACGATGTTCGACAGCCCGACCGCCGCCGACGACGCCGCGCCCCAGCGCCAGCCGCCCTTGACCGCGAAGCCCAGCACCGACCCGGCCGCCCAGATCGAGGGCAGCGTGCTCGCGCCGTCGTCGATCCGCGCCGGGGTCTCCACCGGGATCGTCAGCAGGATGCCGGTCAGCGTGAGCCCGATGTCCGTCGCCAGGAACGGGTACGTGCAGCGCTCGGCCGACGAGACCCGGCGGAAGGTGACCAGCGTCCACAGGGCGAGGACGGCGAAGTACGCCCAGCCCAGCGCCGGGCGGGCGACGTCGTCGTGGCGGGGGGCGAACTGCGCCACCGCGTACGCGAGGGTCAGCACCCGGAAGTACGTCAGCGCCTGCCACAGGGGCTGCTCCACCGACATCCGCCGCTTGTTCTGCCCGGCCATCACCGCGCCCCTCCCTCCCGGGTGCGTACGGCCCGCTAGGCGGCGTCCGCCCCGTCGGCCTTGCCGTCCTTGCCACCCTTGTCGGCTTTATCAGCTTTATCAGCTTTATCAGCCTTGTCGGCCTTCTCCTCCGCCTTGCGGCGCTTGGCCTCGTCCGCCATCCGCCGCTTGGCCGCCGTCGCGTACTCGTCCACGTACTCCTGGCCGGAGAGCTTCATGATCTCGTACATGACCTCGTCGGTCACCGAACGCAGGATGAACCGGTCGTGCTCCATGCCCTGGTAGCGCGTGAAGTCCAGGGGCCTGCCGATCCGGATGCCGGGCCGCATGACCTTCGGCACCACCTGCCCCGGCGGCTGGATCTTCTCCGTGTCGATCATCGCCACCGGCAGCACCGGCGCCCCGCTCAGCAGCGCCAGCCGCCCGAGGCCGCCCGGTTTGCCGCGGTAGAGGCGGCCGTCGGGCGAGCGCGTGCCCTCGGGGTAGATGCCGAACAGCTCGCCGGCCTCCAGCACCTCCAGACCGCTCTTGATCGCCGCCTCGCCGGCGCCGCGGCTGCCGGAGCGGTCGACGGGCAGCTGCCCGACCCCCTTGAAGAACGCCGCGGTCAGCCGGCCCCTGACGCCCGGGGTGGTGAAGTACTCCGCCTTCGCGATAAAGGTGACCTTCCGGTGCAGCATGGAGGGGAGGAAGAACGAGTCGGAGAACGACAGATGGTTGCTCGCGAGGATCGCGGCACCGGTCTCGGGCACGTTCTCCATGCCTTCCACCCAGGGGCGGAAGACGAGCCTCAGGCTGTTGCCGAGAGACATCTTCATCGCGCTGTAGAACAACCGGGGCCTCCTGCGATCCGCTCGTGTGACCATAGCGCTCCAGGTCGGAGAGCGGTATCCGGGGGCGGCGGGCCGGCCGGCGGGGGCGCGGGGCGCCCGGGAAGGCGTCCGCGGGGGCCCGTCCGTCCGTACGGGGCAGTACGCTCAGGGGCAGCGCCAGGCACGTATCCGCCGCCCGCCTGACACGATCGGAGTCCGCCATGCCGGTCCTTCCCGGAGCCGAGCCGTTCCGCCAGCCGGGGGGCGGGACCGGGGTCCTGGTCTGCCACGGCTTCACCGGCTCGCCCCAGTCCGTGCGGCCCTGGGCCGAGCACCTCGCCGCCCGCGGCCTGACGGTCTCCATGCCGCTGCTGCCCGGGCACGGCACGCGCTGGCAGGACCTCCAGGTGACCCGCTGGCCGGACTGGTACGCGACGGTGGAGCGGGAGTTGCGGGAGCTGTCCGACCAGTGCGAGCGGGTCTTTCTCTGCGGGCTGTCCATGGGCGGCACCCTGGTGCTGCGGCTGGCCGCCCGGCACGGCGACGCGGTCGCCGGCGTGGTCGCCGTCAACCCGCTGAACAAGCTGCACGGGCTGCTGCCGAAGGCGCTGCCCGCGGCCCGCTTCCTGGTGCGCACCTCCCCCGGGGTCGTCGGCGACATCGCCAAGGAGGGCGTGACGGAGACGGGCTACGACCGGGTGCCGCTGCACGCCGCGCACTCGCTGCGGCAGCTCCTCGCCCGCGTCGACGACGAGCTGCCCCAGGTGACGCAGCCGCTGCTGGTGCTGCACAGCCGGGTCGACCACGTCGTCCGGCCGGTGGACTCGGCCCGCATCCTCGGCCGGGTCTCGTCGCGGGACGTCACCGAGACCGTGCTGGAGGACAGCTACCACGTCGCCACGCTCGACCACGGGGCGGAACGGATCTTCGCGGAGACCGACGACTTCATCGACCGGCTCACCCCGCCGGCCGGCGGCACCGACGACACCGACGACGACACCGAGCAGCGGAAGGGGGCCCGGGCACGTGGCGGAGCGTAACCCGGACCGGGAGGACCCGCAGCAGGGCGACGGGTCGGGGGGCGCGGAACCGGCGGGTGCGGAACCGGCCGGGCCGGACGGCGCCCCGCTGGACGAGGAGGCCGCGTGGGCGGAGATCGTCGCGGCGTTCGAGGAGGACTCCGTGGAGCCCCCGCACGAGCGGGCGGCCCGCACGGGGGACGGCACGGCGGACCCCGACGGCGCCGGCGGCGCGGCGCCCGGGGGTGACGGCGGCAACGGCGGCAACGACGCAGACGGCGGGGACGGCGGGGACGGCGGCGACGGCGCCGCGGAGGACGGCGGCCCCGGCGGCGGCGCCGCGGACGGGGACGCGGCCGGCCCGCCGGCCGGCGGCTCCACCTTCATCGTCTTCTCCGCGGGCACCGGCCCGCGCGACTGGAAGGCGGCGGAGCCTTCGGACGACGACCTCGACGAGACCGACGAGGGCCACTTCGTCCCGCCCGAGCCGCCGCCGCTGCCGAAGGCCGACACGACGACCAAGTTCGCCTGGATCGCGGTCCTCGGCGGCCCGCTGCTCCTGCTGGCGATGCTCCTCCTGCAGCAGCCGATGACCTGGTGGGCCGCGGTGCTCGGCATCGGCGGCTTCCTCGGCGGCTTCGGCACGCTCGTCGCCCGGATGCGCACCGGGGACGACGATGACGACGAGCCCCCGAACGGCGGCGCGGTCGTCTGACCCACCGGCCCCGGCTCCGGTACGGAACTCGTTCGGGCGCGCCCCGGCGAAGTAGTGGTGCAAGGCCCGGGAACGGGCGGGTCCACCACACTCTGGAGGCGCTCGGCGGCGGGCATGACGGGGAGGTTTCACGCGGACGTCGCACCTCGGCACCTACGGCGTCGTGGACGAGGTCAGGGAGCGGCCGTAGCCGGGCCGGACGCGGGCACCCGCAGGGCGGCCAGGACGGGGAGGTGGTCGGTGGCGTCGCGGAGGTCGGCCGCGGAGACGCCCGGCAGGCCCGCCGGGACGCCGCAGGCCAGCACCTCGACCGCCGCGGTCGCGAGCACGGCGTCGATGCGCTTCTTCGGGTCGAGCGCGGTGGAGGTGAGCCGGCCGCCCCAGGGGCGTGCCGCCCAGCAGTCCTGCAGCTCGGCGGTCAGCCGGCGGAACGCGGCGCCCTGGGGGCGCTCGTTGAGGTCCCCGGCGACCGCGACGTGCGGTTCGCCGAGCGCCCGCACGTGGGAGAGGAGCAGCCCGGCCTGCTCGTAGCGCTCGGCCCGGGCGAGGCTCAGATGGGTGCTGACGACGGCCAGCCGGGCGCCGCCGAAGCGCAGCACAGCCGTCGCCAGGCCCCGCTGGTGCAGGCCGGGGGTGCGGGGCAGCAGCGTCTCGTCGGTGCGCTCCACGTGCGCGCGCAGGCCGGCGAGGAGCATGGGGCCCGCGCTGGTGGCGCCGCCCGCGACGTACAGCAGGCCGGTGGCGCGGGCGAGCCGCGCCGCCTTCTTGCGCCACCGGAAGAAGCGCGGCGCCTCCTGCACGCAGACGACGTCCGGGGCGCAGGCCCGGATCACCCGGGCGAGCGCCGCGGTGTCGTCACGCATGGAGCGGATGTTGTAGCTGAGCAGCCGGACGACGGCGGAGCCGTCCGGCTCGGTGCGCGAGGCGGGAAGGTCGGGCAGCACCCGCCTGAGACTACCCCCGCGGGGCCGCGGCGGCGGTCAGGTCCGTCAGCCCTGGCGGGCCAGGTCGGCGGCGCCGACGAGCCCGGCGCGACCGCCGAGTTGGGCGGCGAGCACCTGCGCGTGCGGCCGCCACTGGCTGCCCACCAGCCAGCGCCGGAACGACTTGCGGATCGGGTCGAGGACGAGGTCGCCCTCGTCCGACACGCCGCCGCCGACGATGAACGCGGACGGGTCGAAGAGCGACGCCAGGTCGGCGAGTCCCGACCCGGCCCAACGGGCCAGCTCCCGGAACGAGTCGACCGCCACCGGGTCGCCCTGCCGGGCCGCCTCGCTGACGTGCCGCCCCTGAACGCCCTCCGGGGTGCCGTCGCCGATGGCGAGGAGTTTCGCGGCGGACTCGGGGGTGGCGGCGGCGCGCTGGCGCGCGTACCGCACGAGGGCGCGGCCGGAGGCGTACTGCTCCCAGCAGCCCTGGCTGCCGCAGCCGCACAGCAGCCCGTCGGGCACCACCCGGATGTGGCCGAACTCCGCGGCCACGCCGAAGCGGCCGCGGTGCAGCCGGCCGCCGATGATCACGCCGCCGCCGAGGCCGGTGCCCAGGGTGATGCAGACGACGTCGTCGTGGCCCTGGCCGGCGCCGAAGCGGTACTCGCCCCAGGCGGCGGCGTTGGCGTCGTTCTCGACCACGACGGGCAGGCCGATGCGCTGCTCGACCTTGTCCTTCAGCGCTTCGAAGCGCCAGTTGACGTTCGGGGCGAAGAGCACGGTGGCCCGCTTGTCGTCCACGTACCCCGCGGCGCCGATGCCGACGGCCTCGGCCGGAGTGGCGGACGTGACCTCCTGGACCGCCGCGCAGATGGCGTCGACGACGCCTTCGGGTGTCCCGGGGGTCGGTACCGTGCTCGTCTCGATAATCGAGCCCTCTTCGTCGACCACACCGGCCGCAATCTTCGTGCCGCCGATGTCGACGCCGATGGTGAGTCCCATGTCTCCCTCGGATATTCGGTTCGAGCCCCGCTGCGCCTCCTCACATTACCGGAGGCGCCGCGGGACCCGGCCGTCAGTCGAGGTCGATCTGCTTGGGGCTGCTGGGTGGTTCGTCGTCCCGCGACCAGTCCGCCTCCTGCCGCTGAACTGCGGCGCGGTAGGCGGCGGCGATCTCCGTGCCGGCGGTGGCGAGGTGGTCGAAGATCTGCGGATTGCGCTCCACGACGGGCTCGACCACCGTCTTCACGGAGGTGAGGAACTGCTTGGCGAACTGCTGCGCGGCGGTCTGCGCGACGGCGGCGGTGCCGCCGGTCGCGCCGGGGGCGCGCAGCTCGGAGACCTTGTCGGCCAGGGAGTCGAAGAAGCGGCGCAGCTCCTCCGCGGCGCTGACGGGCTCGGGCCCGTAGACCGCGCGCCGCCGGGCCTGCTCGGCAGCGAAGTCCTCGGCGCACGCCTGGGCCCACGCGTCCGGGTCCGGGGCGGTGGAGGCCGCGCCGGGGTCAGGGCGCTCGATGGCATCACTCATACATCGAAGGTACCCGAACAGGGACTTCACGTTCACCGCCGCGCAGCGGGTTGTCCGGGCGGGGGGCGGCCGGGCGGTGCCGGCGGTGCGGGGAGCGCCGCAGGTGGGGGCGGGCGGCGGGGGCTCAGCGGGGCTGGGGCCAGACCTCGGGGTCCGGGGTGAAGCGGATGTGCAGCTCGCCGTCGTGGAGGCCGGCGCGGTCGATGGTGCAGCGGCGGAGCGCGGCCGGCAGGGGCAGCGCGCGGCGGTGGCCGGCGACGGTGACGAGCAGCTCGTCGCCGCGGCGTACGAGGGTGAGGTCGGCCCGTTCGGCGCCGGGCAGCGGCAGCCGGTACCGCAGCGCTCCCTCGTCGGCCAGCAGGTCGTCGACCTCCGCCGGGTCCCCGGGGCCGCCCGCACCGGCCGCGGCCCGTGCCCGTACCGCCCCCGGCTCGGGCACCGCCTCCGCCAGCGCGGCGAGGGCGACCGGGCCCTGCGGCTCCGGCCCCAGGTGCGGCAGCGCGCAGAACGCGCTGCCCGCGGCCCGCAGCTCGGTGCCCAGCTCCTTGACCACGCGGTGCTGCGCGTCGGCGAGGGTCGCGTACCAGGCGTCCTCGGAGCCGGCCGGCAGGACGCGGTTGGCGACGACGGCCTCGACCGTGCAGCCCTGCAGCGCGAGCGCCGCGCGGAGGCGGCGCAGTTCGCGGGCCTGGCGCGCGGTGGGTTCCAGGACGAGCCGCACGCCCGTCCCGGCGGCTTCCGCGGCCTCCCGTACGGCCTGCAGCCGGTGCTCCCAGCGGGCGGCGGCCTCGTACACCTGCTCCGCCGGCACCGGCGCCCCGAGCAGCCGGCCGAGCATCGGCCGCAGCCCCCGCGCGGCCTGCCGTTCGGCGGGCAGCAGCCGGCGCAGGTACCGCAGCAGCTGCTCGGGCAGCGCGAGCACCCGCAGCGTCTCGCGGACCGCGGGCATGTCCACCACGACGAGGTCCCAGGGCCCGGGCGGCGCGCCCCCGGCGCCGCCGCCCGCCGGCGTCTCGTACAGCGTCACCAGCGCGCGCAGCAGCGCGTACTCGCGGCTGCCGGGGAGCGGCGTCAGCTCCTCGGCCGCCAGCGGTGTCGCGCCGAGGAGGTCGAGGGTGTCCGCGTGGCTCTCCTGCCAGACCGCCAGCGCCTCCGCCGCCGACTCGGCACCGCGCAGCCGCGCCGCCCACAGCCCGTCCTCGATCCGGACCGGTTCCGTCCACGGCGGTACCTCCCCGGGCCACTCCGCCGCGCCGCCCGGCGGGTCCTGCTCCGGCGCGTCCGGCTCCGGCCCGGTCTCCGGCCGGGGCGCCGGAATCCGCGGCTCCGGCAGCCTCGCCAGCAGCCCGCCCGCCTCCGGGTCCGCGCTCAGCAG
Source organism: Streptomyces sp. CNH099 (assembly GCA_000514715.1). Taxonomy (GTDB): domain Bacteria; phylum Actinomycetota; class Actinomycetes; order Streptomycetales; family Streptomycetaceae; genus Streptomyces; species Streptomyces synnematoformans. The sequence continues at coordinate 66,501 of AZWL01000009.1, forward strand.
CAGCACCCGGGCCCCCTCGCGGGCCGCGCACAGCGCGGTCGCGGCCGCGACCGTCGTACGGCCGGCGCCCGCCGCCCCGGTGACGAGGATCGTGCGCACGCCGGACGTCAGTCCGTACCGGAGCCGGCGGAGGTGTCCGGGCCGCTCTCGACGCGCTTCTTCAGCCCGTCCAGCGCCCGCTCGATGATGATCTTCTCCATCTTGCGCTTCATCATCCCGAGCATCGGGATCTTGACGTCGACGGTCAGCTCGTACGTGACCTCGGTGCGCTCCCCGCCCGCCAGCGGCTTCAGCAGGTACGCCCCGTCCAGCGCGCGCAGCATCTGCGACTTCTCCAGCGTCCAGCGCACCTCGTGCGGGCCCGCCCAGGTGTACGCCAGCGTCTGCTCGTCCCGGATCGTTTTCGCGTCCAGCACCAGCAGCACCCGTGCCGCGCGCCCCTGCCCGTCCGCTTCGAGCACCTCGGTCCGCCGCACCTCGCCGGTCCACTCCGGGTAGCGGTCGAAGTCCGCGATCACCGTCATCACGGCGTCCGGCGCGGCGTCGATGGTGATACTCGACCTGGTGTGCTCTGCCATGCCTGGGCTCCTCCGTCAACCGTCCGCGCTGAAGGTTACCGCGCCCGGTTCACCACTCCAGAACCCACGGCCTCCCGCGGGACGCGAAGTGCCCGACGTTCACGCACTCCGTCGCCCCGACCCGCATCCGCTGCGCCAGCGGCTGGTGGACGTGGCCGAAGAGCGCGTACCGCGGCCGCACCCGGTGCACCGCCTCCAGCAGCGCCTCGCTGCCCCGCTCGAAGCGGCGCGCCACCGTGTCGTAGCAGAGGTCGGGGACGCGCGGCGGGATGTGCGAGCAGAGCACGTCGACGTCGCCGAGGGCGGCGACCTTCGCGGCGTACGTCTCGTCGTCGATCTCGTACGGCGTGCGCATCGGCGTCTGCAGCCCGCCGCCGACGAAGCCGAAGACCAGCCCGCCGATCTCCACCCGCTCGCCGTCCAGCACCGTCGTGCCCTCGCGGGCGAACTCGGGCCACAGCCGGGGGATGTCCACGTTGCCGTAGGTGGCGTACGTCGGCACGGGGAAGGCCGCGAACAGCTCGGCGTACTGCTTGCGCACCGCCTTCTCGATCTCCCCGCTCCTGTCCGTGCCCGCCCACAGCGAGCGCACGAAGTCGCGGTGCTCGTCGAACCGGCGGGCGGTCCGCAGCTCCACGCTGCGCGTGGTGTTCGCGACGCCGAAGAGGTCGGGGAAGATGCCGCGCGAGTGGTCGGCGTAGTCGATGAAGAGGATGAGGTCGCCGAGGCAGACCAGGGCGTCCGCGCCGTCGCCCGCGCGGGCCAGGCCGGCGCTGTTGCCGTGCACGTCGCTGACCACGTGGACCCTCATGCGATCACCCTACTTCCGCCGCGTTCCCGCCCGCGGGCACCCGTCCGGCGCCCCGCCCCGCGCCCGCGCGGCGTCGTCCGGCGGTGAGCTGCGCCACTGCCGCGGGGCACCCGGGTGGGGATAGGGTCACAGATGGCCCACCGGCACGTCGAGGAGCAGCGTCTTGCGAGAGTTCGCCCTTCCCGCCCTGTACGAGGTCCCGGCGGACGCCAACCTGGCGGACCTGATCCGCACCAACGCCGCCCGGACCCCCGACCTCGCGGTCGTCGCCCGCAAGAACGCGGCCGGCGACTGGGCGGACGTGTCCGCCGCCGGCTTCCTCGCGGAGGTGGAGGCGGCGGCCCGGGGCCTGGTCGCGGCCGGGCTGCGGCCCGGGGACCGGGTGGGGCTGATGTCCCGTACGCGGTACGAGTGGACGCTGCTGGACTTCGCGATCTGGACCGCGGGCGGCGTCACGGTGCCGGTGTACGAGACCAGCTCGCCGGAGCAGATCGAGTGGATCCTCGGCGACTCGGGCGCGGTGGCGTGCGTGGTGGAGACCGCGGAGCACGCCGCGGCGGTCGCGTCCGTACGGGACCGGGTGCCGGCGCTGCGGCACGTGTGGCAGATCGACGCGGACGGGGACGGCGAGGGCGCCGTCGACGCGCTGACGGCCGCCGGGTCCGAGGTGTCCGACACCGTGCTGGAGAAGCACCGCACCGCCGCCGGCGCCGACTCCCCCGCCACCCTCGTCTACACCTCCGGCACCACCGGCCGCCCCAAGGGCTGCGTCATCTCCCACGGCGAGTTCCTCGCCGAGTGCGGCAACGCCGTGGAGCAGCTGCGCCCGCTGTTCCGCGCCGGCGAGGGCTCGATCCTGCTCTTCCTGCCGCTCGCGCACGTCTTCGGCCGGCTGGTGGAGATCGCGGCGCTGCTCGCCCCGATCAGGCTGGGCCACGCGCCGAACGTGCAGAACCTCACCGACGACCTCGCCGGCTTCAAACCCACGCTGCTGCTCGGCGTGCCCCGCGTCTTCGAGAAGGTCTACAACTCCGCGCGCGCCAAGGCGGAGGCCGACGGCAAGGGGAAGATCTTCGACAGGGCGGCCCACACCGCCATCGCGTACAGCCGCGCCCTGGACACCGGCGGCCCGGCCCTCGGGCTGCGGCTGCGGCACGCGCTCTTCGACAAGCTCGTCTACGCCAAGCTGCGCGCCGTGCTCGGCGGCCGGGCCACGCACGCGATCTCCGGCGGCGCCCCGCTGGGCGAGCGGCTCGGGCACTTCTACCGGGGCATCGGCTTCACCGTGCTGGAGGGCTACGGCCTGACCGAGACCGCAGCCGCGATCACCGTCAACCCGGTGCAGCGGCCGAAGATCGGCACCGTCGGGCAGCCGCTGCCCGGCTGCACCATCCGCATCGCCGACGACGGCGAGGTGCTGGTGCGCGGCGGCAACGTCTTCAAGCAGTACTGGGGCAACGACGAGGCGACGGCCGCCGCGCTGGACGGCGAGTGGTTCCGCACCGGCGACCTGGGGAGCCTGGACGAGGACGGCTACCTGTCCATCACCGGCCGCAAGAAGGAGATCATCGTCACGGCCGCCGGCAAGAACGTCGCGCCCGCGGTGCTGGAGGACCGCATCCGGGCGCACGCGCTGGTGGCGGAGTGCATGGTCGTCGGCGACGGGCGGCCGTTCGTCGGGGCGCTGATCACCCTGGACGAGGAGTTCCTCGGCAGGTGGGCCCAGGACGCCGGCAAGGCGGGCCGGACGGCGGCGGAGCTGGCGGACGACCCGGAGCTGCTGGCCGCGGTGCAGCTGGCGGTGGACGACGGCAACGCGCAGGTGTCGCGGGCGGAGTCGGTGCGCAGGTTCCGGATCCTGCCGGGGCAGTTCACGGAGGAGTCGGGGCTGCTGACCCCGTCGCTGAAGCTGAAGCGGGCCGTGGTGGCGGACAGCTTCGCGGCGGAGATCGAGGCGCTGTACGAGCGGTAGAGCCGCAGGGTACAGCCCGTACCGTACGCGCCCGCCGCGCCCCGCGCGCAGCGCCGCCCAACGCGCCGCCGGGGCCGACGTCCCGGCCGCGCCTCACAGCAGCGACGCCAGCTGCTCCGCCAGCAGGTCCCAGCGCCACCGCTCCGCCACCCACGCCCGCCCCCGGGCCCCCGTCCGCGCGCGCAGCTCCGGGTCGCCCAGCAGCGTCACGATGCGCTCCGCCGCCTGTGCCGCCTGCCGCTCCGGGCCGCCGCGCACCACCCACCCGGTCTCGCCGTCGAGCACCGCGTCCGGGGCCCCGCCGGAGTCGCCCGCGACGACCGGCAGCCCGGTCGCGGACGCCTCCAGGTACACGATGCCCAGCCCCTCCACGTCGAGGCCGCCGCGGCGGGTGCGGCACGGCATGGCGAACACGTCGCCCGCGTCGTAGTGCGCGGGCAGCTCCTCCCACGGCACCGCGCCCGTGAAGCGCACCGCGCCGGCGACGCCGGTCGCCGCCGCCAGCTTCTCCAGCTCCCCGCGGTACGGGCCGCCGCCGACGATCAGCAGCACCGCGTCCGGCTGCGCCGCCAGGACCCGGGGCAGGGCGCGGATCAGGGTGTCCTGGCCCTTGCGGGGCACCAGCCGGGAGACGCAGACGACGACCGGCCGGTCCGCGAGGCCGAGGCGGGCGCGCACCGCGGCGCCGCCCGAGCCGGGGTGGAACTCCTGCTCGTCGACGCCCGGCGGCAGCCGCACCATGCGCGCGGCGGCCTCGGGGGTGAGCGCGCGGGCGATCCGGGAGCGGGTGTAGTCGCCGAGGTACGTGAGCGTGTCCGTCGACTCGCCGATGCGGCGCAGCAGGTGCCGGGCGGCGGGCAGCCGGGCCCAGCCGGCCTCGTGGCCGTGCGTGGTGGCGACGATCCGCTCGGCGCCGGCGCGCCGCAGCGCGGGCGCCAGCAGCCCCAGCGGCGCGGCGGCGCCGAACCACACGGAGCGGCAGCCGTGCGCGCGCAGCAGGCCCGCCGCGCGGCGGGCGACGCGCGGGGTGGGCAGCAGCAGCGTGGCGCGGTCGCGGACCACCTCGTACGGCTGCCGGGCGTCGAAGTCCCGGGTGGCGGCGCGGCCTTCGGCGTCCCGCTTCCAGCCGGAGGCGTAGACGACGACCTGCTCCGGGTCGAGCCGCAGGCACATGCTGTGCAGGAAGTTCTGGATGCCGCCGGGGCGGGGCGGGAAGTCGTTGGTGACGACGAGCGTCTTGCGGGGGACTCTGTGCGTCGGTGCCGTGTGCATCGCGGCGACAGTACCGCTACCGCGCGGCGCCGGGCCCCTGCGGCCGGGCTCCTGCGGCCGGGCGGGGCCCTGTCGTAGTGTCGTCGGACACACACGCGGCGGGGGCGGAGGTCGAGCGATGGCACGGGGTGCGGCGCCGGCCGCGGCGTGGGTGCTGACCCGTTTCGGCCTGCTGCTGCTCGTGCTGCAGGTGGTCACGCTGCCCGGGCCGGACGTCACCAGCGACGTCGAGGTGATCTACCGTGGCTGGTACGAGGTGCTGCGCACCGGCACGTTCCCCGTCGACGACGTCAGCTGGCAGTACCCGCCGGGCGCGGCGCTCGCGGTGCTCTCCCCCGCCCTGCTCCCGTTCCTCGGTTACGCGCCCGCCTTCTTCGCGCTGGCCTGCGCGGCGGACGCGCTGGTGCTGGCGCTGCTGCTGCGGGCCGGCGGCGGCGCTGCTTCCGCTCGGCGCGGCTCGCGGGCGGGGGCGTGGTACTGGGTGGCCGGCGTGCCGCTGCTGGGGCCGACGGCGTACGCCCGCTACGACCTGATGGTCACCGCGGTCGCCGTCGCGGCGCTGCTCGCCGCGGTCCGGCGGCCGGCGGTGGCCGGCGCGCTGGCCGGGTTCGGCGCGATGCTGAAGGTGTGGCCGGTGCTGCTGCTCCTCGGCGCGGCGCGGGGGCGCGCCACGCGGCTGGCGTGGGGCGCGGCGGCGGGCACCGCCGCGGCGCTGGCACTGGTCGCCGCCGTCGCGCTGCCCGGGGCGTTCGGCTTCCTCACGGCGCAGCGCGACCGCGGCACGGAGGTGGAGTCGCTGGGCGCGCTGGTCTTCCACGTCGGCCGGCACGCCGGCTGGGACGGCACGGTGGAACTGCACTACGGCTCCATGGAGTTCCTCGGCCCGGGGGTGGGGGTGGTCAGCGATCTGGCGCTGGGGCTTTCGTTGCTGGCGATGGGGTGGCTGGTGCTGTGGCGGCTGCGGGCGCGGGAGTTCACGGCGACGACGTGGTGCGAGGCGGCGTTCGCCGGGACGCTGCTGTTCACCACGACGAGCCGGGTGATCAGCCCGCAGTACCTGATCTGGCTCGTCGGCCTGGCCGCCGTGTGCCTGACGCTGCGGGCGGCGCGGATGGCGCTGCCGGCGGGGCTGGTGCTGGCGGCGACGGGGGTGACGCTGGCGGAGTTCCCGGTGTGGTTCGGGGAGGTCGTGGCGAGCACCGGGTTCGGGATCGCGCTCCTGGCGCTGCGGAACGGGCTGCTGGTCGCGGCGACGGCGGTGGCGTGCGTACGGCTGTGGCGCTCGACGGTCACGGAACCGGGGCGGCGGGCGCGGGGCGTGGACGCCGGAGTGCCGCGGCAGCGGGGGCGTACCGCGTCGGCGCGGGACGGGCTGCTGACGTGGTGACGGGCTCCGCGGCGCGGGCTACGCGCCGCCGGCTTTGAAGAGGAGCAGCAGGAACGCGGCGAAGAGGTGGCCGACGAAGACGTAGACGAGCAGACGGATCACCAGGCCGCGGGGGAATCTCTCCTCTGTCCGCTTGGGCACCGCGTTCTCCTTGGGGTCAGTGCCGGGTGCCGGCGCCGAGGCACAGCCCGGCGACGGCGCTCTGCAGCAGGGTGTGGACGAAGAGCAGGTCGAGCCCGCCGCGGGTGGCGGCGGCGATGCGGTGCGGGGTGCGGGAGTCGAAGTGGGCGCTGTCGCCCGGATCGAGCAGGTGCTCGGTGTCGCCGAGGGCGAGCCGCATCCGCCCGTCGAGCACGTACAGCCACTCCTCGCCGGGGTGGACGCGGACGAGGTCGCGGTGCTCGGCGTCGTACGGCACGTGCACCCGTAGCGCCTGCATCCCGCGGTCCGCGCCCCCGGCCGGCCGGTACGACCAGCCGCCGGCCTCCCGTACGGGGGCGTCGGCGCCCCGGACGACGGACGTCGGCGCGGCCGGGGCCTCGCCGAGCAGCTCGGAGACCGTCGTACCGTAGACCCGGGCCAGCTTGAGCAGCACCGGCAGCGAAGGCTGGCGCTGCCCGGTCTCCAGCCGGGACAGGTGGGCGGGCGACAGCTCGGCCCGGGCGGCCCCGGCCTCCAGCGTCAGCCCGGCGCGGCGGCGCAGCTCGCGCAGCCGCGGGGCCTGGGGGTGGTCGGGGCTCATGTCCCTCATTGAGCCCGGGAGGATGCCCCGGAGTCAAATACATTGCCTCTCAGGCAAAAGCCCGCTTGGCTCAGCCCAGCTCCCGCTTCAGATACGCCCGCCACCGCCGGGTGAACTCCTCCGGCCCCACGCCCAGCTCCGCCCGCAGCACCGGGCCGGCCGCCTGCGCGCGCGAGTCCGCGGCGCCCACGGCCCGGTAGAGCGCCAGGAGCCGGTCCGCGCCCCACTCCTCCGCGATCATCCGGCAGGCCAGCCACGCCTCGCCGTACGCCCGCGCCGGCCGGTCGCCGCTCGCGGCGCGGCCGAAGTCGGCGTCGGCGGGCAGGTCCCGCGGCACCCGGCCGGCGGCGACGGCGCGGGCCAGCTCCGGCGCGCCGGCGCGCGGACCGCGGCCGACGCTGCCGAAGCCCACCCAGTCCGCGAGCCCTTCGGAGAGCCAGAGGGGGGTGGCCGGGGTGGTGTGGACGCGGGTGGCGACGTGGGTGGTCTCGTGGGTGAGGACGATGCGCCGGCCGGGGACGCCGAGGGTGTCGTACGCCTCGGGGTTGACGACGACGCGGTCGGCGGGGGCGGCGTTCCGGCGGCTGTCCCGCCGGTGCGGGGCGCCGGTGTCGTCGCCGGGGCCGGTGTCATCGGCGGGGCCGGTGTCGTCGGCGGCGCCCGCGCCGGTGCGGCCGGTGGTGACGGCGGCGGTGCCCGCGTAGTCCGTGGGCCCCGCGCCGAGCAGCTCCCCCATCGCCGCCTGCGACCCGGGCACCAGCACCACCACACGGCGCGGCCAGCCGGGGCCCCACGCCGCGGACACGTCGGACACGGCGCGGTCGGCGACGGCGGCGACCTCGCGCAGGCCGGCCTCGGGGCGGCCGACGCCGAGCACGAGGCTGCGCGCGCCGCGTACGACGGTCATGGGGCCCTGCTCCCACGGCTGCGGCCGGGTGCCGGGCGCGGGGCCGGCGACGTACCAGCGGCCGTCGCGGCGTACGAACTCCAGCCGGCGGTCGTGGGTCACGTCGCCGGGGTCGAAGCCGCGGAGGCGGTAGCCGAGCCGGACGTCGGCGGTGACGCGGCCGTCGTCGCCGCCGGTGTCGGAGTCCGCGTCGGTGTCGGAGTCGGCGTCGGTGTCGGCTTCGGCGGGGACCGGGGCGTCGAGGCGGAGGGTCCAGGCGGCGAGCGGGAGGGCGCCGAGGTTGCGGAAGGCGGTGCGCTGCTGCCGGCGGTACGGGCCGGCCTGCGGGTCGACGGTGCGCAGGAAGGCGGCCTCGTCGCCGTCGCGGACGGCGGCGGAGCGGCGGTGGAGGAGGTCGGCGACGGCGCGGGTGGCGGCGTGGTCGGTGGCGGGCGGTTCGCCGCGTACGCGGCCGTCGCTGTCGCCGCCGTCGCCGCAGCCGGCGAGCAGGGCGGCGAGCAGCCCGGTGCAGAGCACCAGCACCGCCGTCCGTACTCCCGCCACGCCCCGAGAGTACGACGCCCCGGCCCCGCGCGGGGCGGCGCGGGTGACCGGGGCGGCCGACCAGGGCGGGTGACCGGGCGGTGCTGTCGGTGGAGCGGCCTACCCTGGGGTGGGAGTGCGGGGGCCGGGGTCGGGGCCGGGGCCGGGGAGGTGGACCGGGGGGACCGGTGGTTCTACGGGCGTGTCACGGACGCGACCGGCATCATGCCCACCGGGTCGTAGCGCACCGCCGCACCCGGGTACGGCGCGTGGACGACCTGACCGCCGCCCACGTACATGCCCACGTGGCTGGCGTCCGCCCGGTACGTCACCAGGTCCCCCGGCCGCGCCTCGGCCAGCGGCACCTGGCGGCCGGCGTGGCGCTGCGCCTGCGACGTGCGCGGGATCGACACCCCCGCCCGGGCGTAGGCCCACTGCGTCAGGCCCGAGCAGTCGAACCCCGCCGGGCTCGCGCCGCCCCACACGTACGGGGTGCCGACCGCGCCCCGCGCCGCGGCAACCGCGAGCGCGCCGCGGCCGGAGGCGGGTGCTTGGCCGAAGTCGGGTGCCGCCGCGGAGCGGGAGGCCCGGCGGCCGGCGTCGGGGCGCTCCTTCTCGGGCAGCGAGTTGAGGAGCCGGCGCGCCTGCGCCAGCCGGTCGGTGATCTCGCTCCGGTGCCGGGCCAGCGCGTCACGGCCGCGCTCCAGTTCGGCGAGGGTGTCGCGGGCCTGTACCCGCTTCTGCTCCAGCCGGCGCCGGAGGCCGACGAGTTGGCGCAGCCGGCCGCTCTGCAGGTTGCCGATGCGCTCCAGGGTGGCGGCCTTCTCCAGATAGTTCTCGGGGCTCGCCGAGAGGATCAGGGTCAGGTTCGGGTCGATGCCGCCGGAGCGGTACTGCGCCCCGGCGAGCGAGCCGAGCGCGGTGCGCATCCGGTTGATCCGGGCCAGGTCGCGGGCGGCGCGGTCCTGCAGCCGCGCCGCCTTGCGGCGCAGCTCCGCGGTACGCTCCCGGGCCGCGTTGTACTTCTCGGTGGCCCGCTCGGCCTGGGCGTGGAGGTCCTGCACCCGCTGCCTGGCCTCGACGTGGTCGTCGGGGGCCGCGAGGGCGGCGTCGGAGAGACCGGCGAAGACCGCGGGCGAGCCGGACAGCGCCGCCGCCGCGGCGACGGTGAGGACGCCGGTGCGCAAGCGGCCGGCACCGCCGGGCCGGGTGGATCGTCGATGTGCTGACACGCGGCAGACAGTAACCACGCGACTACGCGGCGACCAAGAACCGCCCTCCGGGGCGGTTGCGGCGCCCGGGTGCCGACGCAGGTCACCCGCAGGGCGTTCGAAACGCGCCGTGTCGGCAATTCGCCCGAACGGGCGGCACGGTGGCGCGTCCCGCGACGAACGCGCCCCGCCGCCGCCCGCGGCGCGGCGGCGAACACCGGCACGGCCTTCGGCCGTACGTCCGTCCCCGCCCGTCGCGTTTGCCGCGCTCGCGCGTCAGCGCAGCTGCTGGGCCAGTCCGACGATGATGCCCTCGGGGCCGCGGACGTAGCAGAGCAGGTAGCTGTCCTCGAACCGGGCGATCCGGCCGAGGAGTTCGGCGCCGTGCGGGCGCAGCCGGGCGACGGTGTCCTCAAGGTCGTCGACGGCGAACATGACGCGGTGCGTGCCCAGGATGTTGTGCGGCCGGTTGCGCGGCCCGTCGCTGGTCGCCGCGGGGCTGCGGTACTTCGCCAGTTCGAGCCGGCTGTGCCCGTCCGGGGTGCGGACCATCGCGATGTCGCAGTGGACGCCGTCGAGTCCGGTGCACTGGTCGGCGACGGGGCCCTGGACCTCCGCCCTGCCCTCCAGCTCCATGCCGAGTTCCACGAAGAACGCGACGGCGGCGTCCATGTCCTCGACGACGATGCCGACGTTGTCCATGCGCTGAATGGCCATGCTGGTCTCTCCTTCTGCCGTGCGCGGGCCGGTGGTGGCCGCCGCTGCCCCTGGGACGGAGCCGGCGGCCGGTTCTCGACATCCGCAGACCGCAGAATTCCGGGAGAACCGGGGCCCGCCGCCCCGGCGGGCGGATCAGAAGGTACGACCCGACCCCCGACCGGCGAGGAATCCGCCGGTCAGGGGGGTGTCGGTGGCGTCAGACGCGCGCGCCCCACATGAAGGGCATGTTGCCGACGGACTCGTAGCGCACCACGGCGCCCGGCTTGGGGGCGTGGATGATCTGGCCGTTGCCGGCGTAGATGCCGACGTGGTGCAGGTCGCTGTAGAAGAACACGAGGTCGCCGGGCTGCAGGGCGCTGACGGAGGATATCCGGGTGCCGACGTTGGCCTGGTCCTGCGAGATACGCGGCAGCGACACGCCGGCCTGCGAGAAGGCCCAGCCGGTGAGGCCGGAGCAGTCGAACGAGCTGGGGCCGGTCGCGCCGTAGACGTACGGGGCGCCCAGCTTGCTCTGCGCCGCGGACAGGGCGGCGGCGCCGTGGGAGGAGCCCGGGGGCAGGTCGCCGAGGTCGACGCGCTCCTCCGACTCGCGGCTGGCGCGCTGCTCCTCTTCGGCGAGCGCGGCCTGCTCCGCGGCGGTCAGCTGGTTGAGCAGGGAGCGGGCCTTGCCCAGCTTGTCCTGGACCTTCTTCTTCTGGGCGCCGAGCTCCTTGCGGGTCTCCGCCAGGTCCTTGAGCTTCTCGCCCGCCTCCTGGCGCTGCTGCGCGAGGCTGCGCTGCTTGTCGGCGATGCGCTCCAGCGACTCGGCCTGCTTGCCGCTGACCCGGTCCATCGTGGACGCCTTGTCCAGGTAGGTGTCCGGGTCGGCCGAGAGGAAGAGCTGCACGGACGGGTCGATGCTGCCGCTGCGGTACTGGGCGTTGGCGAGCGAACCGAGGCCGTCGCGGAGGTCGTTCAGCTCCTGCTGGCCGCGGGCGGCCTTGTCCTGCAGCTCCTCGACGTCCTCTTCGAGCTTGTCCTGCCGCTCCTTGGCGCCGTTGTACTTCTCCGTGGCGCGCTCGGCGTCCTCGTACAGGCTGTCCACCTGCCGCTTGACGTCGTCCTTGTCGGGAGCGGCGTGCGCGCTCTGGGTGGAGATGGCGACGGCCGCGGCGGCGGTCGCGGTGAAGACGGTGACCCTGGCCCGGTTCGGCTGCTTCGGTCGACGGTGGGACGCCACGAAGGCGAGCTCCTCTTCCTCCAGCCGCCCGACCGTGGCTTGGGGACGCCCCGGTACCGGCGGGACCTTCGCCATCGCTCCGGTTGAGCGATCGACAGCACGAAGGTTCGACGCCAGACACTAACGAGGCTCCGGTGATCCGATCAAATCCCTCCGGCAAAAAAGTCCCCCCGAAGCGCGTTTCTTTACTCATCTCACACGGCCAGTAGTCACCGTTCGACAACGAGTTGGACTCGGAGCGGCGAACTGTCCACACCCGGCCGAGACAGCCGTGATGTCCGAACTCGCCCGCGTTTCCCCGGGTTGTCAGCTGCGCGCGAGCCGTTTGAGGAGCAGCGCGGACGACACGGGGCGGGCGCCGGCGGCGGCGACGCCGTCGGCGACCTCGCGGTCGGCGGAGACCACCACGACCGGACGGCCGGTGGGTTCGGCCCGTACGAGCCGGCGGATCAGCTCGTCGGCGGTCTCCCCCGGGTCGCTGAACAGCACCCGCACCCCGCGCGGCGGGGCCAGCAGCACCGGCGCGGCCAGCTCCGCGCCGTCGAAGACGCACGTCACCTCGGCACCCGTCTGCGCCGCGAGGCCGGCGAGGCCGCCGAGGAGGCGCAGGCGCTGCTTCTCCAGCGGGAGGGTGGGATAGCCGGTCTTGGTGACGTTGTAGCCGTCGACGACCATGTGGGCCTGCGGCAGGGCGAGCAGCTGGTCGAGGAGCGCGGGGTCGGTGGCGGACAGGGCGCGGGCGGCCACGTCCTTCGGCGACATCGTGCCGGGCTCGACGGCGCGTACGGTGTCCGCGGGGGTCATCCGGGTGGGCGGCAGGGCGAGTTCGCGGCGGAGCCCCTGGGCGGCGTCGAGGACGGTGTCGAGGAGGAGCCGTACGCGCATGTCCTCCACGCTGCGGCCCTCCCGGGCGGCGCGGCGGCTGGCCTCAAGACCCGACTCGGCCTCGCCGAGGCGGGCGCGCAGCCGGCGGGCCTCGCTCTCGGCCGCGGCCAGCTGGGCCGCGGCCTCGTCGCGGCCGGCGGCGGCCTCCTGCTGCAGCTTGCGCACGGCCGCCTCGCCGCGTTTGACGTCGCTGAGCGCGGCGCGCAGCCGGCGGTGCAGCCCTTCGTTCTCGCGCCGCAGCGACTCCAGTTCGTGCCGGGTGCGCTCGGCGTCGCCGCGGGCGGCGGCGCGGGCCTCGGACAGCTCCGTACGCAGCCGGGCCAGCTCGCGGGCGGCCTCCTCGCCGGCCCGCTCGTCGCCGGCCCGCTGCTCCTCCTCGCCGGCGGCGGCGATGAGCTTGGCCCAGCCCGGCGGGCGCAGCACGTAGGCGAGCGCCGCGACGTCCACCGGCTCCGCGGCGGCCGGCGGGCTGCCGGCGCGCAGCGCGGCGGCCAGCTCGGGCTGGAGGCCGACGGCCCGCTCGGCGATCCGGTCGCGGAAGGCGGCGTCGGTCTCCAGCGCGGCCGCGATCGCGTTGCCGGCGAGCCGGACGCGGCGGGAGGGGGTGAACCGGGCGTACTGCCGCAGCTGCACGGGCAGCTCGGCGACGGTCAGCCCGCCGAAGCACTCGTCCGCCAGCGCGATGATCCGGCGGCGGACCCCCTCGGGCAGCGGGCCGTCGAGCACCTCGGCGGCGTCCTCCTCGGAGGAGACGCCCGGGCCTTCCCTCGGCTCCACCACCGGTCACCTTTCCGCCTCAGCGATCCCCGCGGCCCCGGGCCGGCCGTCCGGCGTCGCAGGCCGTGCCCCCACCCTACGACCTGGAGCGGGGTCTGGGGCGGGCAGATAGAGTGAGCGCCGCACGCGGTTCCGAGAGGGAGAGCGAACACATGATCACTGCGATCGTTCTGATCAACACCGACGTGGACCGCATTCCCGAGATCGCGGAGTCGATCGCCGCGATCGACGGGGTCAGCGAGGTGTACTCGGTCACCGGGGCGCACAACCTGATCGCCCTCGTCCGGGTGGCGCGCCACGACGATCTGGCCGACGTGATCCCCGGACGGATCAGCAAGGTCCCGGGCGTGGCGGCGACGGAGACGCACATCTCCTTCCGTACGTACTCGCAGCACGACCTCGAAGCCGCGTTCGCGATCGGCCTGGAGGAGTAGCGCGGAGCGCGCCCGGGGCCGCAGATGAAGAATCCCTCATCCGGTCTTCACGCTGCGCCGCCCTCGCCGGCCGCAGGCTCGGACGCATGGCTTTCTCGCAGCGTATGGCCGCACTGACCGCGGTCGTGGCGATCCCGCTGGGCGTCGCCGCGACCAGCTACGCCCTGACCGACGACCCGGAGGAGCCGGCCCCGCCCGCCCGGGTGGAGATGGAGGGCGGGAGGTCCTCCCCGCCGGGCTCCGCCCCGCCCTCCCCCGAGGGCACGCCCGGCGACGAGGTCGTCTCGCCGCCGCCGGTACGCGACGGGCCCGCGACGGATCCGGCCGGCGGCCCGGGCGGCGGCACGGACGACGACGGCGACGACGGCGACGACGGCGGCGGCGGCGACTCCGGCGACTCCGGCGGCGGCAACGACGACGAGTTCGACGACTGACGCATGATCTCCGCGCGCGCCCGCATCCTGCTGTGGCTGCTGGTGGTGATGACCGCGGCGCTCGCCGCCGTCGCCGGCACCACGCGGTCCATCCTGCTGCGCGACCTGGACCACCGGGTGGACCGGCTGCTGGCGCAGGAGACGCGGGAGTTCGCGAACCTCTACGAGGAGGGCGTCGACCCCGAGACCGGCCGCCCCTTCACCAGCCCGCGCAGACTGCTGCGGGTCTTCCTGCAGCGGCAGTACGCGGACCCGGACGAGGAGCTGCTCGGCCTGGTGGGCCGGTCCGGCCGGGGTCCGGCGCAGCTCGTACAGCCCCGGGACCTGACCGTTGCCCGGCCGCTGGAGGCCGACTCCGCGGGCCGCCGGGAGATCTTCGCGTCCGAGGAGCGCACGGGCACCCTCGACCGGCCCTCGGGCGGGCTGCGCTGGGCCAAGGTCGGCATCGGCGCGCCGGGCGAGCCGGACGCGGCGGCGTTCGTCGTCGCCATCCACACCGAGCGCGAACGCGAGCGGGTCGCCGACGTGTTCGTCATCATGCTCGCCATCTCGGCGGTGGCGCTGGTGCTGGTCTGCGCCATCGGCTGGGCGGTGGCGGGCCGCATCCTGGCGCCCGTACGACTGGTCGGCGAGACCGCCGCGCAGTTGACCGAGCAGGACCTCACCCGGCGGATACCGGTGCGCGGGCGCGCCGACCGGGACGAGACGGCGGCGCTGGCCGCCACGTTCAACGCCATGCTGGACCGGCTGGAGCGGGCGTTCGCCGCGCAGCGGGAGTTCGTCGACGACGCCGGGCACGAGCTGCGCACGCCGATCACCATCGTGCGCGGGCACCTGGAGCTGATGGGGGCGGACCCGGCGGAGCGCGAGGAGACGCTGCGGCTGGTCACCGACGAGCTGGACCGGATGACCCGGATCGTGGAGGACCTGCTGCTGCTCGCCAAGGCCGAGCGGCCGGACTTCGTGGCGCCGGAGCCGGTGCAGCTGGCGGAGCTGACCGCGGACGTGTTCGTCAAGGCCCGGACGCTGGGCGAACGGGACTGGGAGCTGAGCGAGGTCGGCGACGGCGAGGTGCGCCTCGATCCGCAGCGCGTCACGCAGGCGATGGTGCAGCTCGCCCAGAACGCGGTCCAGCACACCGCGCCCGGCGGGCGCATCCGCATCGGCTCCCGGGTCGCCGGCGGACACGTCGAGCTGTACGTCGCCGACGGCGGCCCCGGCGTCCCGGAGCAGGACGCCGACCTCATCTTCGAACGCTTCCGCCGCGGCACCGCGCGCCGCGGCTCCCGCGGCGGCGGCGCGGGCCTGGGCCTGGCCATCGTCAAGGCCATCGCCGAGGGCCACCGCGGCCGCGTCGGACTCGGCCCCACCGAAGGCGGCGGGGCCACCTTTACGCTGATCCTTCAGGGGGGTCTGTGATGAACCGGATTCTCATCGCCGAGGACGAGGAGCGCATCGCCTCCTTCGTGGAGAAGGGGCTGCGCGCCAACGGCTTCACCACCACCGTCGCCGCCGACGGCGACACCGCGTACGAGTTCGCCCTCACCGGCGGCTTCGACCTGGTCGTCCTCGACATCGGGCTGCCGGTCCTGGACGGCTTCACCGTGCTGCGCCAGCTGCGCGAGGCGCGGTCGACGGTGCCGGTCATCGTGCTCACCGCGCGGGCGTCGGTCACCGACACCGTCGCGGGCCTCGAAGGCGGCGCCGACGACTACATGACCAAGCCGTTCCGCTTCGAGGAGCTGCTCGCCCGGGTGCGGCTGCGGCTGCGTACCGCCGCGCGGGCGCCGGAGGTGACGGTGCTGCGCAGCGGCGACCTGTCGCTCGACCTGCGGACCCGCAGGGCCCGGGCCGGCGGGCGCACCGTGGACCTGACGGCCCGGGAGTTCGTGCTGCTCGAACTCTTCCTGCGCCACCCCGGGCAGGTGCTCTCGCGCGAGCAGATCCTCTCCCACGTGTGGGGCTACGACTTCGACCCGGGCTCCAACATCGTGGACGTGTACGTACGGGCGCTGCGCAAGAAGGTGGGCGCCGAGCGGGTGGAGACCGTACGCGGCATGGGCTACCGGCTGCCCGCCCGCCGGCCCGATGAACGGAAGCCGTCGCACTGACACTCTTTCGGGTGACACCCGGGTAAAAGGTGAAATCTCCTTAATCTTCGGCTCATCACCCGCTCACCGCCGCCGCCGAGGCTCAGGACGTGACCCTCTCCCTGCGCCAGGCCGCGGCGTTGTGCGCGGCCCTCAGCGTCTGCGCCCTGCTGGCCGTCCCGGGCAACGCCCCGGGGCTGAGCACCGACGGGCGCCTGACCCTCGCCGTGTTCGCCCTGGCGACCTGCGCCTGGATCGGCACGCCGATCGACGACACGTTCATCGCGCTGGGCGCGGGGCTCGCGCTCGTCGTCACCGGGGTGCTGGACAGCGAGACGCTGTTCGGCACCCTCGGCGACGCGACGGTGTGGCTGCTCATCTGCGCGTTCGTGCTCGCCGCCGCGGTGGCGGGCACGGGCCTCGCGGGCCGGGCGGCGGCGTTCCTGGTCACCGGGGCGCGCTCCGTACGGCAGCTGGTGCACCTGACGACGGCGGCGCTCGTCGTCACCGCCTTCGCCGTGCCGGCCACCTCGGGCCGGGCGGCGCTCGCGCTGCCGGTGTTCCTCGCCCTGGCCAGAGCGCTCGGCGAGCGGCGGCGGCTGGTGGTGATGCTGGCGCTGCTGTTCCCGACCGTCATCCTGCTGTCGGCGGTGGCGACGCTCATCGGCGCCGGGGCGCACCTGATCACGGTGTCGGTGCTGTGGGAGGCGACCGGGGAGCAGATCGGCTTCACGCGGTGGCTGCTGCTCGGGCTGCCGCTGGCGATCGCCACCGCCCACCTCGCCGCCGAGGTGGTGCTGCTGACGACGACGCGGCGCGCGGACCGCAAGGGCCCGGTGCACCTGACCGCGGAGCAGATACAGGAGCACTCCGAGCAGCCGGTCACCGGCCCGCTGTCGCCGGCGGAGGCGCGCTGCGCGCTGCTGCTCGGCACGGTGGTGGCGCTGTGGTGCAGCGAGCCGGTGCACCGGGTGCCGCCGGCGGTGGTGGCGCTGATCGGCGCGGTGGTCGCGGCGTCGCCGGCGATCGGGACCGTACGGCTGAAGGACGCGCTGCGCACGGTGCCGTGGTCGCTGCTGCTGTTCATGGCGGCGACGATGGCGATGGGCGTCGCGCTGTCGGAGTCGGCGGCCGCCGCGTGGCTGGTCTCCGGGCTCCCGGGCGGCTCCGCCGTGCCGGCGTGGGCGTTCCTGGCCGGGGTGGTCGCCGTGAGCACCGCCGCGCACCTGGTGCTGCAGTCCCGCTCGGCGCGCTCCAGCGTGCTCGTCCCGCTGGTGATCGCCGCGGCGCTGGCCGCCGGCGTCAACCCCGTCGCCGCCGCCCTCGCCTCCACCGCCGCGGCCGGCTTCTGCCAGACGCTGCCCGCGTCCGCCAAGCCCGTCGCGCTCTTCTCCGACGTGCCGGGCGTGCCCACGTACACGCCGCGGGATCTGCTGCGTACGGCCGCGGTGCTGGCGCCGCTGACGGCGGCGCTGGTGCTGCTGTTCGCGCTCGCGGTGTGGCCGCTGCTCGGAGTGCCGGTCGCGGACCGCTGACCCGCTCCCCCCGCCGACCCCGCCGACCTCGCCGACCCCGCCGACCCCGCCGACCCCGCCGACCTCGCCGACCTCGCCGACCTCGCCGACCTCGCCGACCGACCCTCGCAACCCTCCATCCCGGGAGCCCGCTCATGCTCAACCGCGTCGTCGTCGCCCCCAGCGGCTTCAAGGAGTCCCTGTCCGCCGAGGCCGCCGCCGAGGCCATCGCCGAAGGCGTCGGCCGGGTGCTGCCCGACGCCGCCGTCGACCTGATCCCGCTCGTCGACGGCGGCGAGGGCACGGCGCAGGCGCTGGCCGCGGCCACCGGCGGGCGGCTCGTGCCGTACACCGCCACCGGGCCGGTCGGCGACCGGCTGGAGTCCCACTTCGCGCTGCTCGGCGACGGCACCACCGCGGTGGTCGAGATGGCGGCCGTCGCCGGACTCGCCCTCGTGCCCCGCCCCCGCCGCGACCCGGGCGGCACCACGACGTACGGGGTCGGGGAGCTGATCCGCGCCGCGCTCGACCGCGGCGTGCGGCGCGTCGTCGTCGGCTGCGGCGACTCCGGCACCTCCGACGGCGGCGCCGGCGCCCTGACGGCCCTCGGCGCCCGGCTCCTCGACGCCGGCGGCCGCGACCTCGACCCCGGCGGCACCGCCCTCGCCCGGCTCGCCCGCGTCGACACCGCCGGACTCGACCCGCGGCTGGCGGCGACGGAGCTGCTGGTGGCCTGCAACCCGTACAACGTGCTGTGCGGCCCCCGCGGCGTCGCCCGCGTCTTCGGCCCGCAGAAGGGCGCGACCCCGCGGCAGGTAGAGGAGCTGGCCGGCGCCCTCGGCCGCTGGGCCGACGTCCTCACCCGCGACCTCCCGGCCCCCGGCACGGACCTCCGCCGCGGCCCCGGCACCGGCGCCTCCGGCGGCCTCGGCGCCGGCCTCGCGGCGGTCGGCGCCCGGCTCCTCCCCCGCTTCGAGGTGCTCCTCGGCCACCTCGACCTCGACGCCCGGCTGGCCGCCGCCGACCTCGTCATCACCGCGGAGGGCGCCCTCGACCGCCAGACCCCGCGCGGCAAGGTCCCCGCGGAGGTGGCGCGGCGCGCCAAGCTCCACGGCCGCCCGGTCCTGGCGCTGGCCGGCACCCTCGGCGAGGGCGCGCACGAGATCCACGGCACGGGCGTCGACGCCTACGGCACCATCATCCCCGGCCCGATGGCGCTGCCCGAAGCGCTGCTGCGGGCCCGGGAGTTCCTGGCGGACGCGGCCGAACGGTCGCTGCGCATGGTCCTGATCGGCAGCGCGCTCGCCGGGCGGCCGGCCGCCGGGAGCGGGAACGCGCGGTGAGCCGGGCCGCCCGGCGGGCCGCCGCGCCTCCCCCGCTCAGGCCGCGGCCGGCGCCGCGCCGGCGGCGGGCACGCAGCGGCCGTCCACCGTGCGGTACGACCACCGTGCCCCGGCGCGCACCAGCGACCCCAGCGCCGCCAGGAACCGGTCCACGTGCTCGTCCGGCGTGCCCGCCCCGAAGCTGACCCGCACCGCGTTCAGCGGCCGCTCCCCGTCGCCCGTGGCGCCCCCGCACGCGGCGGACTCGGCGGACCCGCCGGCGTCGCCGAGCAGCGCCCGCACCAGCGGGTGCGCGCAGAACAGCCCGTCGCGCACCCCGATCCCGTGCTCCGCCGACAGCGCCGCCGCCAGGTGCGGGCTGCTCCAGCCGTCGACCACGAACGAGACGACCCCCACCCGCGCCGCGTCCGCGCCGAACAGCGACAGCACCCGCACCCCCGGCAGCTCCGCAAGACCCGCGAGCACCCGCGCCACGAGCGTCTGCTCCCGCGCCACCAGCGCGTCGAAGCCGGCCTCCGTCAGCGCCCGGCACGCCGAGGCGATCGCGTACGCGCCGATCACGTTCGGCGAACCCGCCTCGTGCCGCGCCGCGGTCGTCTGCCACTCGACGTCCACGCCCCCGCCGGCCGCGCGCAGGACCCGCCGGCTCGCGCCCCCGCCCGCGAGGTACGGCGGCGCGGCCCGGAGCCAGTCCGCCCGGCCGGCGAGGACGCCGGCGCCGAACGGCGCGTACAGCTTGTGCCCGGAGAAGGCCACCCAGTCCACGCCGAGGTCCGCCATGTCCACCGGGTGGTGCGGCGCGAGCTGCGCGGCGTCCAGGACCAGCCGCGCCCCGTGCCGGTGCGCCGCGGCGGTCAGCTCCCGTACGGGCCACAGCTCGCCGGTGACGTTCGAGGCGCCGGTGACGCACACCAGCGCCGGCCCGTCGCCGACCCGCGCGGCGAGCGCGGAGTCGAGCGCCGCCACGGCCTGCCCGGGGCTGCCGGGGGCGGGGAGCACGGTGACCCGGCCGGCCGCGGACCCGCCGTGCTGCCAGGGCAGCAGGGCGGCGTGGTGCTCGGTCTCGAAGACGTAGACCTCGGTGCCCGGCGGCAGCGCCGCCGCCAGCAGGTTCAGCGAGTCGGTGGTGGAGCGGGTGAAGACGACCTGGTCGTCGGGGCGGCAGCCGAGGAACCCGGCGACCGTCGCGCGGCTGGACTCGAACAGCTCGGTGGACAGCTGCGAGAGGTAGCCGGCGCCGCGGTGCACGCTGCCGTAGTACGGCGCGTAGGCGGCGACGTCGTCCCACACGCGCTGCAGCGCCGGGGCGCTGGCGGCGTAGTCGAGGGCGGCGTACTCGGCGTCGCCGCCGGTGACGAGCGGGGCGCGGACGTCGCGGCCGAGGACGGGCAGACAGCCGGGGGCGGGGGCGGACGTGGACGCGGACATGCGGAACTCCCGTGAGCAGACGTGACGATGCGGGGTGGCGGGCCGGTACGGCCCGGCAGAGGACGCGCGCCGCCCGGACGGCGGGGGCGCGCACAACGGCGGCGGGGCGGAGGCCCCTAGCGCATTCGCTTGCTCACGGCGGTACTCCCTCGGCCGACCAGGACCCCTGGGTTCGCGAGGGGTCCGCGCTTGCCGCAGACCTCGCTGCCTGCGGCCCGGTCATCACCCGGGGCACCCCGCCACGGACGGAGGGTTGCCGGACAGCGGGCCGGGGCCTTGATCGCTGTCGCTCGTGACCTGGTCAGGAGTATGCGCACCGGAGAGCCGCGGCGCAACCCGGTTGCCCGGACTGTCCGCAACTCTCCGGAAACGACGGGAAAGAGCCCCGAGGGCGGAAGCCGCCGGGGCGGGAGCCGCCGCCGGCCTCAGCCGTTGCTGGCCGCCACCCAGCGCTCCAGCACCCGCTGCGCCGCCCCCGAGTCGATCGACTCCGCCGCCCGCACGATGCCCGCCGCGATCCGGTCCGGCAGCGGGCCGTCCGCGTCGGCGTCCAGGGCGGTGAGGGCCGCCGCCGCGTTGAGCAGGACCGCGTCGCGCACCGGGCCGGTCTCGCCGGCGAGCAGCCGGCGGGCGACGTCCGCGTTGTACGAGGCGTCGGCGCCCCGCAGCGCCGCCACCGGCACCAGGTCGATGCCGACGTCCCGCGGGTCGAAGGTCTCCTGCCGCACCGCACCGCCGCGCACGAGCCACACCTGGGAGGTGGCTGTCGTGGTCAGCTCGTCCAGCCCGTCGTCGCCGCGGAAGACGAGCGCGGACGCGCCGCGCTCGGCCAGCACCCCGGCCATGATCGGCGCCATCCGGGCGTCCGCGACGCCGGTGGCCTGCGCCCCGACCCGGGCCGGGTTGGCGAGCGGGCCGAGGAAGTTGAACGGGGTGGCCACGCCCAGCTCCTTGCGCGTCTGCGCGACGTGCCGCAGCGCGGGGTGGAACTTCACCGCGAAGCAGAACGTGATGCCCGCCTCCCCGGCGACCTCGGCGACCCGCTGCGGCGTGAGGTCGAGGTTGACCCCCAGCTTCTCCAGCACGTCGGAGGCGCCGGAGGCGGAGGACGCCGCCCGGTTGCCGTGCTTGACGACCTTCGCGCCGGTCCCGGCGACGACGATCGCGGACATGGTGGAGATGTTGACGGTACGGGCCCGGTCGCCGCCGGTGCCGACGACGTCCACGGTCGGGCCGGGGACGTCGATGGTGTGGGCGTGCTCGTACATCGTGCGCACCAGGCCGGACAGCTCCGCGACCGTCTCGCCCTTGGCCCGCAGCGCGACCGCGAACCCGGCGATCTGCGCGTTGGTGGCCTCGCCCGACATGATCTGGTCCATGGCCCAGGCGGTGTCCTCGGTGCTCAGGTCCCGCCCGGCGATCAGCGCGCTGATGACGTCCGGCCAGGAACGCGCGGCCGAGCTGTCGCCTCCTGCTGCCGTCTGCACGCTCATGGCACACCATCCCGTGGGTCGTCTCAGCTGTCGGGCGTCAGCCTATCGGGGGCAGGGTACGCCGAAGGGCCCCCGTCCGACTGCTGGACGGGGGCCCTCACCGACGATCCGCCGGGCGGCGGACGGGCTCAGTGGTGCCCGTGGCCGCTCGTGATCTCCTCGTACTCGCGCCGGGTCGGCTTCGGGATCTGGCCGGCCTCGCCGAAGTAGCCCTGCGAGAGCCGGGCCCGCAGCTTCTGCACCGGGCTCTGCTTGCGCACCACGCCGTTGTCGTCGACCGACGGGCCCAGCTCCAGCGGCGCGTACTGGTCGTGCGCGGTGAGCTTGTGCAGCTCGTCCTGCGACAGCGGCTCGTGCACCTCGATGAACTCGCCGTGCGGCAGCCGCTTGATGATGCCCGTCTCCCGGCCGTGCAGGATCTTCTCGCGGTCCCGCCGCTGCAGCCCGAGGCAGATGCGCCGGGTGATCCAGAAGGCCAGCACCGGGGCGACGAAGAAGGCGATCCGCACGGTCCAGGTGATCGTGTTGATCGACAGGTGGAAGTGCGTGGCCCACAGGTCGTTGCCGCCGGCCGTCAGCAGCACGAAGACCAGGGTCAGCCAGGCCACGCCGAAGCCGGTGCGGGTCGGCACGTTGCGCGGGCGGTCCAGGATGTGGTGCTCGCGGCGGTCGCCGGTGACCCAGGACTCGAAGAACGGGTAGGCCATCATCATGATCGGGACGACGCCCACGAGCGTCAGCGGGATGAAGACCCCGAAGTTGATCGTGTACCCGCCCGGGATGACCCACTCCCAGCCCGGCATGAACCGGATCAGTCCCTCGGTCCAGCCCATGTACCAGTCCGGTTGGGCTCCGGTGGAGACCATGTCTGGTCGGTACGGTCCGAGATCCCAGACCGGGTTGATGGTGAACAGCCCAGCGATCACCGTGATCACGCCGAAGATCAGGAAGAAGAACCCGCCCGCCTTCGCCACGTAGACCGGCATGAAGGGCATGCCCACGACGTTTTCCTCGGTCTTGCCCGAGCCCGCGTACTGGGTGTGCTTGTGGTAGAAGACCAGGATGATGTGAAGGACGAAGAGCCCCAGCATGATCCCCGGCACCAGCAGCACGTGCACCGCGAAGAACCGTGGAATTATGTCCGTCCCGGGGAACTCGCCGCCCCAGAGGAAGAACGCCAGGTACGTGCCGATCACCGGGGTGGCCAGCGTCGCGCCCTCCATGAAGCGGACGCCGGTGCCGGAGAGCAGGTCGTCGGGGAGCGAGTAGCCGGTGAAGCCGGCGATGCAGCCGAGGACCAGCAGCGTGAAGCCGAAGATCCAGTTGACCTCGCGCGGCTTGCGGAACGCACCGGTGAAGAAGACGCGCATCATGTGCGTCGCCATGGCGGCGATGAAGATGAGCGCGGACCAGTGGTGGATCTGCCGGATGAGCAGACCGCCGCGGACGTCGAAGCTGATGTCCAGCGTGGAGGCGTACGCCTCGGTCATCCGCACGCCGTTCATCGGCGCGTACGAACCGTGGTACGTCATCTCCGCCATACTCGGCTTGAAGAACAGCGTCAGGTACACGCCGGTCAGCAGCACGATCAGGAAGGTGTACATGGCGATCTCCCCGAGCATGAAGGACCAGTGGTCCGGGAAGACCTTGCGGAGATTCTTCCGGCCGGCGCCGTGCAGCCCCAGCCGGCTGTCCGTCCAGTCGGCGAATCTCTCGCCTCTGCCGGGCGGGTTGCGCCGTGCGTCTGTCGTGGTGGTGCTCATCCGCGCTCCCAGAAGCTCGGGCCGACCGGCTCGTCGAAGTCGCCGAGCGCGTACAGGTAGCCCTCGTCATTGACGGTGATCTTCAGCTGCGGCAGGGGGTGCCCCGCCGGGCCGAAGAGCACACGCGCGCCGTCGGAGAGATCGAACGTGGACTGGTGGCACGGGCACAGCACGTGGTGCGTCTGCTGCTCGTACAGGCTGACGGGGCAGCCGACGTGCGTGCAGATCTTGGAGAAGGCCAGGATGCCCTCGTGTCCCCAGGACGCCGACTCCGCGTCCTTGATGTCGCCCGGGTGGATCCGGACGAGCATCAGGGCCGCCTTGGCGATTTCCTTGTTGAAGTCGTGGTCGCCGTCCTCCAGCCCCTCGGGCTTGGCGAAGGAGAGCGACCCGACGGTGATGTCGGCGGGGCGCAGCGGCTCGTCGGTGTTCATGTTGATGAGCAGCTTGCCCTTGCCCCACATGGTGTGCCGGAGCTTGGTCTCCGGCAGCGGGCCGAGGTCGCGCAGCAGCACGATGCCGCTGAGCGGGACCAGGGTGAGCGCGCCGAGGAGGGTACGCCGGATGATCTTGCGGCTGCCGATCTGCGATTCCTCGGTGCCCTGCCGCCACTCGCTCTTGACCAGGGTCTTGGTCTCGGGCGTCGCCTCGATCGGGTGCCGCTCCTGGACGATCTCCACGTCGGACATCAGCGTGCGGGACCAGTGGATGGCGCCGGCGCCGATGCAGAACAGCGCAAGACCCAGGGTGACCCCGAGCGCGAAGTTCAGCGCGCTGATGTGGCCGAGCGGGAAGATGTAGACGATCTTGTCGACGTCGATGGCGACGAACGAGGCGATGAAGCCGACGGTCGCCAGCATCGAGACCGTGAACAGCAGCGACACCGTGCGCTCGGAGCGCTTCGCGGCCCGCTCGTCGATGTCCTGCTTGCGCGGCTCGTGCGGCGGCAGGCCGGGGTTGGCGAACGGGTCGTGCTCCTCGACCGCGACGCCGCCCTCGCCGCCCTCCCGGACGGTCGGCAGGTGCTCGCCGTTGTTCTCGTTCTCAGAACCAGCCTGGCTACTCATGACTTCCTGGCCTTTGCAGTCCGGGCGGCGATCCAGATCGTCAGGACGATGAGGGCCCCGAGCCCGAAGACCCAGGCGAACAGACCCTCGCTCACGGGGCCGAGGCCGCCGAGGCTGAACCCGCCGGGCGACTCGGCCTCGTCACCGCCGACCTCGTCGAGGTAGGCGATGATGTCCTGCTTGTTCTCCGGCGTCAGCACCCCGTCGGGGAAGGCCGGCATGTTCTGCGGGCCCGTCACCATCGCCTCGTACATGTGTTTGGGATCGACGCCGTCGATGTTCGGCGCGTACTTGCCGTCCGTCAGGGCGCCGCCCTTGCCGGTGAAATTGTGGCACTGCGCGCAGTTGTTGCGGAACAGGTCGCCGCCGCGGCCGACGTCACCGCCCGCCGGGTCGTACTGGCTCTCCTCGGGCACCGCCGGGCCCGGGCCCAGGGAGGCGACGTACGCGGCGAGCTGGTCGATCTCCTTCTGGGTGTAGATGTTCGGCTTCTTCGGCGCCTGGGCGCCCTGCTGCTGCAGGGGCATCCGGCCCGTGGAGACCTGGAAGTCCACCGCCGCCGCGCCGACGCCCACGAGGCTGGGGCCGTCGCTGGAGCCCTGCCCGCCGGTGCCGTGGCAGCTCGCGCAGCCGACCCGGTAGAGCTTCTGCCCCTCCTCGACGGCGAGGGACTGTGCTGCGCTTGTCTCGTCGGCCTGCGCCTTGCCCGTGGGCGCGAATGTGGCGTACAGCCCCCCGGTGGCCGCCAGCGCGATGAGTAGGACGACGAGCGCCGCCAGCGGATGGCGCCGTCGTGCGGAGAGCTTTTTCACGGATTACCCCGGTATCAGGATCTTCAGCGTCGGTGTGCTTCTCGGTGCCGGCTCCCCGGCCGGTTACTTGATCATGTAGATCGTGGCGAAGAGGCCGATCCAGACCACGTCGACGAAGTGCCAGTAGTAGGACACCACGATCGCCGCGGTCGCCTGCTGGTGCGTGAAGCGTCTGGCCGCGTAGGTGCGCCCCAGGACCAGCAGGAAGGCGATCAGACCGCCCGTCACATGCAGTCCGTGGAAGCCGGTGGTCAGGTAGAACGCCGAGCCGTACGCGTCGGAGGAGATCGAGATGCCCTCGTGCTCCACCAGCTCCACGTACTCGGTGACCTGCCCGCCGATGAAGACGGCGCCCATCACGAAGGTGACCGTGAACCACATCCGCAGCTTCTTCACGTCCCCGCGCTCGGCGGCGAACACGCCGAGCTGGCAGGTGAGCGAGGAGAGCACCAGGATCGTGGTGTTGCCGAGCGCGAACGGGAAGTTCAGGGCATCTGCGTGCTCCTTCCAGAAGTCCGCACCCATCACCGACCGCAGGGTGAAGTACATCGCGAAGAGGGCCGCGAAGAACATCAGCTCGGAACTCAGCCAGATGATGGTTCCGACGCTGGTGAGGTTCGGCCGGTTGACCGACGGGTGCGCGTGCCCGGTCTCTACTGCTGTTGCTGTCGCCACGTCCGACATTATGTCGGTCCCTTATCCCCGCCTCACTCCGGGGGGTCCCGTTCGGAGTGTCAAGCCCCGTAGAGCGCCCCTGGACTGCACCGCCGCACCCCGGGCGGAGTAGCATCCGCCCTGAGAGCGGCGCCCGAGAACCACCGGAGGAACGATGCAGTTGACGGCCGCAGCACCGGTCAACGTGCTGGTCTACAGCGACGACGCGAACACGCGCGAGCAGGTCCGGCTCGCCGGCGGCCGGCGCCCGGCGGCCGATCTGCCGCCGGTGGAGTACGTCGAGTGCGCCACGCTCCCCGCGGTGCTGGCGGAGCTGGAACGGGGCGGCATCGACGCCTGCGTGCTGGACGGCGAGGCGGTGCCCGCGGGCGGCATGGGGGTGTGCCGGCAGATCAAGGACGAGATCTTCCGCTGCCCGCCCGTCCTGCTGCTCATCGGCCGCCCGCAGGACGCCTGGCTGGCCACCTGGAGCCGGGCGGAGGCCACCGTGGCGCACCCCGTGGACCCGGCGGCCCTCGCCGACGGCCTGGCCGGCGTGCTGCGGACGCGGCTGGCGATCGGCGCCTGAGGCGCCCGGCGGCGGCGTACGCGCGCGGCGTCGTGGCGGCGGGGCGACGGCGCCTCAGATCCCGGGCCGGAGGCGGTTCGCGTCCGCCGGGGAGCCCCCGTTGCCGGCGCCCGGCGTGAGGGCGCTGCCCTCCTGCCACTTGGTCCAGGACAGGTTCCAGTCGCCGAAGCCGTTGCCGAACGGGGCCATGTCCTCGCCGTAGCTGTTGACGACCTCCACGATGTCGCCCTGCCGTACGGTCTCGAAGAACCAGGCGGCGTCGTCGGTGCTCATGCCGGTGCAGCCGTGGCTGACGTTGGCGGCGCCCTGGGAGCCGACGGACCAGGGGGCGGCGTGCACGTACTCGCCGCTCCAGGTGACCCGGGTCGCGTAGGACACCTGGAGGTCGTAGTCCTCGGCGGTGCCGCCGACGCCGATGCTGGCGCCGGTCATCCGGACGAGCGGCTGCTTCTCCAGCACCACCTTCTTGCCGTTGCGGGTCTCGAAGCCCGGCTTGCCGGTGGTGACCGGCATGGTGTTGATCTCCTCGCCGTTGCGGTAGACCGTCATCTCGTGCGCGGCGGCGTCGGTGACCGCCTCGATGCGGTCGCCGATCTTCAGCTCGACCGGCTTCGCGGCGCCCGCGTAGACGCCCTCGCGCACCTTCACGCCCTCCAGCCGGCTCTCCAGCCGGACCCGGGCGCCGACCGGCCAGTACTCCCGGGGCCGGTAGTGCAGCTCCTTGTCGCCGACCCAGTACCAGGCGCCCTCGACCCGCGGGGTCGAGGCGACCTTCAGCCCGCGTTCGACGACGGCCCGTTCCGACTGGGTCCGCACGGCCCGGCTGAGCTTCACCGTGAGCGGCTGGCCGACGCCGTACGTGCCCTTGCCGGGGCCCAGCTCGACCTGCATCGGCTTCTTGGCCTTCGCCGCCGAGGTGCGGTACGTCAGCCGCTTGCGGCCGGGCGCGCCGTCGTCGTTCTCCGTACTCACGTCGACGGTGTAGCGGGACCGGGCGGCCAGCGGGACGGTGCTGCGCCAGGTGTGGCCGTCGGCGGACAGCCGGCCGCGCACGTACCGGCCGTGCCCGTCCACGGCCGTGACGTCCGTGATGCGCGCCTGCCCCTGGGCGGTCACCTTCAGGTCGTCCGCCGGGTCGGCGAGCCGGGTGTCGCCGCCGAGGCCGGCCAGCGTGATCCGCCCGGCGGGCTCCCCCGGCTCCCGGGCCAGCGGATGCCCGCCGGCGCCGCAGGCGGCGAGACCGGGGGCGAGGGCGACCAACAGCAGGGAACAGCTGACTGCCGTGCGGCGGCGGGGCGTTTGGCTCATGATCACACGCTAGGCAGCCGCGCCGCCCGGCGCGCGGCGTGTGGGCCATACGAGGGGGCCGCGACACCCGTTCGGCGTGCCGCGGCCCCGTCGGTGGACCCGTGCGGTAGTGCGGGCTACTGGTTCTGGTCCGCCCCGCGGTAGTACTCGAAGACCCAGCCGTAGATGCCGACCAGGATCACGGGGATGGAGAAGTACAGCAGCCACCAGTCGAGGACGACGCCCAGGAAGGCGAGCGCCCCGCCGATCGCCAGCGACAGCGGCTGCCAGCTGTGCGGGCTGAAGAAGCCCAGCTCGCCGGCGTCGTCGGCGACCTCCGCCTCCTTGTTGTCCTGCGCCCCGGTGTCGACCCGGCGGGCCGTGAAGACCAGGTAGTACCCGATCATGGCGGCCAGGCCGAAGGCCAGGAACAGCGCGGTGGTGCCGACCGGCTCCTTCGACCAGTAGCCGTAGACGATCGCCGCGACCAGGAGGAAGGCGGCGAGCCAGCCGAACATGTGGCCCTGGATCTTCACTTGGCTTCCCCTTCGCTGCCGCCGCCGACGAGCGTCTTCTCACCGTCGCCGTGGCCGTGGCCGACCGCCTCGGCCGCCGCGATCTCGGGATGGTGCAGGTCGAAGGCCGGTGATTCGGACCTGATGCGCGGCAGCGAGGTGAAGTTGTGCCGTGGCGGCGGGCAGGACGTGGCCCACTCCAGCGAGCGGCCGTAGCCCCACGGGTCGTCGACCTTGACCTTCTTGCCGTACTTCGCGGTCTTCCACACGTTGTAGAAGAACGGCAGCATCGACATGCCGAGCAGGAACGAGCTGATCGTCGAGAAGGTGTTCAGGGCGGTGAAGCCGTCGGCGTCAAGGTAGTCCGCGTACCGCCGGGGCATGCCCTCCGCACCCAGCCAGTGCTGCACCAGGAAGGTGCCGTGGAAGCCGATGAACAGCGTCCAGAAGGTGATCTTCCCGAGCGTCTCGTCCAGCATCTTGCCGGTGAACTTGGGCCACCAGAAGTGGAAGCCGGCGAACATCGCGAAGACCACGGTGCCGAAGACCACGTAGTGGAAGTGGGCCACCACGAAGTACGAGTCGGAGACGTGGAAGTCCAGCGGCGGCGAGGCCAGGATGACACCGGTCAGACCGCCGAAGGTGAACGTCACCAGGAAGCCGATGGACCAGAGCATCGGTGTTTCGAAACTCAGTGATCCCTTCCACATGGTGCCGATCCAGTTGAAGAACTTCACTCCCGTCGGCACCGCGATCAGCATCGTCATGAAGGCGAAGAACGGTAGGAGGACGCCTCCGGTCACGTACATGTGGTGCGCCCACACGGTCACGGACAGGCCGGCGATGGAGATCGTGGCGGCCACCAGGCCGATGTAGCCGAACATCGGCTTGCGGCTGAAGACCGGGATGACCTCGGAGATGATGCCGAAGAACGGCAGCGCGATGATGTACACCTCTGGATGGCCGAAGAACCAGAAGAGGTGTTGCCACAGGAGCGCACCGCCGTTCGCCGGATCGAAGATGTGCGACCCGAGTTTGCGGTCCGCCTCCAGCGCGAACAGCGCGGCGGCCAGCACCGGGAAGGCGAGCAGCACCAGCACGGCGGTGAGCAGCACGTTCCAGGTGAAGATCGGCATCCGGAACATCGTCAGGCCGGGCGCCCGCATGCAGATGATGGTCGTGATGAAGTTGACCGAGCCGAGGATCGTGCCGAAGCCGGAGAACGCCAGGCCCATGATCCACATGTCGGCGCCGACGCCCGGCGAGCGCACCTCGTTCGACAGCGGCGTGTACGCGAACCAGCCGAAGTCGGCCGCGCCCTGCGGCGTGATGAAGCCGGCGACCGCGATCAGCGACCCGAAGAGGTACAGCCAGTACGCGAACATGTTCAGCCGCGGGAACGCCACGTCCGGCGCGCCGATCTGCAGCGGCATGATCCAGTTCGCGAAGCCGGCGAACAGCGGCGTCGCGAACATCAGCAGCATGATCGTGCCGTGCATCGTGAACGCCTGGTTGAACTGCTCGTTGCTCATCACCTGCGAGCCCGGCCGGGCCAGCTCGGCGCGCATGAACAGCGCCAGGACGCCGCCGAAGATGAAGAAGAAGAACGAGGTGGCCAGGTAGAGCGTGCCGATCGTCTTGTGGTCGGTGGTCGTCATCCACTTGACCACGACGTTGCCCGGCTCACGGCGGCGCGCCGGTACCTCGTCCTCGTACACGTCTTCGTCTGCGCCCGCGGTCGCCGCACCCCGGGGTTCGTTGAGGATGCTCATTGCCTGTTGGTCTCCGCATTCCTAGCGGCGTCGGTCTGGGCGATGCCCGCCGGGATCGACCCGGTCTGGCCCTTGGCGGCCAGCTCCTGCAGATGCTGGCGGTACTCCTCGGGGGAGACCACCTTCACGTTGAAGAGCATCCGGGAGTGGTCCGTGCCGCACAGCTCGGCGCACTTGCCCATGAAGGTGCCCTCCTTGTTGGGGGTCACCTCGAAGACGTTCGTGTGGCCGGGGATGACGTCCTGCTTCATCAGGAACGGCACCACCCAGAACGAGTGGTTGACGTCCCGGGAGGTCAGCACGAACTGGACCGTCTCGCCCTTGGGCAGGACCAGCGTGGGGCCCGGGTTGCCGGTGTCCTCGTTCACGCTGGCCGGCACACCGTAGTCGTAGACGCCCTCGGCGCCCTCCGGCACGGCCTCGTAGTCCCGGTCCGGGATGGCGGCCAGTTCCTTGGGCCGCTTCGCCGGGGTGGCGGCGTCGCCGTCCACGTCCTCCAGGTAGTTGAAGCCCCAGCTCCACTGGTAGCCGACCACGTTGATGACGTGGTCCGGCTGCTCGGAGGTCTCCAGCAGCTCGCTCTCGTCGCGCGCGGTGAAGTAGAAGAACACCGCCACGATGATGAGCGGGACGACCGTGTACAGCGCCTCGATGGGCAGGTTGTACCGGACCTGGGCCGGAACCTCGACCTTGGTCCTGGACCGGCGGTGGAAGATGATGCTCCACAGGATCAGTCCCCACACCAGGACGCCGACGGCCAGCGCGGCCGCCCAGGAGCCCTGCCAGAGGGAGAGGATGCGCGGCGCCTCCTCCGTGGTCGGCGAGGGCATGCCCAGGCGGGGGAAGTCCTCGGAGGTACAACCGGTGAGGGTGACCAGGACCAGGCCCGCGGCCAGCGCCTGCGGCAGCCTTCGCCGCATCGTGCGCCGCGGCGAGCGGGTACCTCCCGCGGCTGCCTTGTGGCCGCGGGGGAGGTCGGAGCCGTTGTGACTCACGTAGCGCCTTCCCGAGAGTCTCGCCCACGGTCCCTTCGGGTGCGCGCGGGCAGCAGGTTTGATGTTTACGCGGACCAAACCCTACTGGACGCCATTTGGGGTCGCTCGGGGAGGGTGCCCTGGCGCGCCGGGCGCCCTCCTATGGGGTGGCGGCGGCGGTCAACCCGGCCCCGCCGGTCCCCCGTCGGCGCCGCTCCCGGGCGGCGTCCGGCCCGCCGCCGCCCGGGCCGCCGGCCCGGCCCCGCGGCACGGACCAGGGGTTAGCGTGGTCGGGTGCCGTACTTCGACGCCGCCTCGTCCGCCCCGCTTCACCCGATCGCCCGGCAGGCGCTGCTCGCCGCGCTCGACGAGGGCTGGGCCGACCCCGCCCGGCTGTACCGGGAGGGCCGCCGCGCGCGGCTGCTGCTGGACGCGGCGCGCGAGACCACGGCGGAGCTGGTCGGCTGCCGCCCGGACGAGTTGGTGTTCACGCCCTCGGGCACCCGCGCCGTGCACGACGGGATCGCCGGGGCCCTGAAGGCCCGGCGCCGCGCCGGCCGGCACCTGGTCGTGTCCTCGGTCGAGCACTCCGCCGTGCTCCATTCGGCCGAGGCCCACGGGGCGGAGGGCGGGGACCGGGCGGCCGGGCGCGACGGCGCGGTGGCCGCGGACGCCGGCGGCGACGTGACGTACGTGCCGGTCGACCGCGGCGGCCGGGTGGCGCCCGGGGCGTACGCCGCGGCGCTGCGCGCCGACACCGCGCTGGCCTGTCTGCAGTCCGCCAACCACGAGGTGGGCACCGAGCAGCCGGTCGCCGAGGTGGCCGAGGAGTGCCGCGCCGCGGGGGTGCCGCTGCTGGTGGACGCGGCGCAGTCGCTGGGCTGGGGGCCGGTCGCGGGGCCGTGGTCGCTGCTGGCGGCGAGCGCGCACAAGTGGGGCGGCCCGCCGGGCGTCGGGCTGCTCGCGGTGCGCAAGGGGACGCGCTTCGCACCCGCGGGCCCGGCCGACGAGCGGGAGGCGGGCCGCGCCCCCGGGTTCGAGAACATCCCGGCGATCGTCGCCACCGCGGCCTCGCTGCGCGCCGTACGCGCCGAGGCGGCGGCCGAGGGCGCCCGGCTGCGGGCGCTGGTGGACCGGATCCGGGCGCGGGTGCCGGAGACGGTGCCGGACGTGGAGGTCGTGGGCGACCCGGAGCGCCGGCTGCCGCACCTGGTGACCTTCTCCTGTCTGTACGTGGACGGGGAGGCGCTGCTGCACGCGCTGGACCGGGCGGGGTTCTCGGTCTCGTCCGGGTCCTCGTGCACGTCGAGCACGCTGACGCCGAGCCATGTGCTGGGGGCCATGGGGGTGTTGTCGGAGGGCAACGTGCGGGTGTCGCTGCCGCCGGGGACGTCGGCCGACGAGGTGGAGGGCTTCCTGCGGGCGCTGCCGGACGCGGTCGCCGGCGTACGGGCGGAGCTGGGCGCGCCCGCGCGCGGCGCGGCGGAGGAGGCCCCGGCGGCCGGCGAGACGGTCGTCGACGCGCTCGGCCGGCGCTGCCCGGTCCCCGTCATCGAGCTGGCGAAGGTGTTCGACCGGGTGCCGGTGGGCGGCACGGTGCTGGTGCTGTCGGACGACGAGGCGGCGCGGCTGGACATCCCGGCGTGGTGCGAGATGCGCGGGCAGGAGTACGTGGGCGAGGAGCCGGCGGCGGGCGGCGGCACGGGGTACCGGGTGCGGCGCACGAGCTGAGCGGCCGTCCGCACGGGCCCGGGGCGCGTACGGCCGCGGGCCGCGGGCGCCCGGCGCGTACCGCCGCCGGGCGCCCGCGTACGTGTCCCGGCCGGGCTAGTCCTGCACGCTCTCCGGCAGGTGCTCCTGCACCTCGGCGGCGGCCTCCTGCCCGTACGCCTTGGTGAACCGCGCCACGAAGTTGCTGCGCTGCAGCTCGTACTCCTGCGGGCCCACCGTCTCGATGACCAGCGTCGCCAGCATGCAGCCGAGCTGCGCGGCCCGCTCCGTGCCCACGCCCCAGCCGAGCCCGGCCAGGAAGCCGGCCCGGAAGCCGTCGCCGACGCCCGTCGGGTCGGCCTTGCGCTCCTCCTCGGGGCAGCCGACGAGGATCGGCTCCTCGCCGGCGCGGTCGATGCGGACGCCGCGGGCGCCGAGCGTGGTCACCCGGGTGCCGACGCGGGCGAGCACCTCCGCGTCGCTCCAGCCGGTCTTGGACTCGATCAGCCCCTTCTCGTACTCGTTCGAGAAGAGGTACGCGGCGCCCTCGGTGAGGGTGCGGATGCCTTCGCCCTCCATGCGGGCGATCTGCTGGGAGAAGTCGGCGGCGAAGGGGATGCCGCGGGTGCGGCACTCCTCGGTGTGGCGCAGCATCGCCTCGGGGTCGTCGGCGCCGATGGAGACCAGGTCGAGGCCGCCGACGCGGTCGGCGACGGTCTTCAGCTCGATCAGCCGGGCCTCGCTCATCGCGCCGGTGTAGAAGGAGCCGATCTGGTTGTGGTCGGCGTCGGTGGTGACGACGAAGCGCGCGGTGTGGAGCACTTCGGAGATGCGTACGGAGCCGGTGTCGACCCCGTGCCGCTCCAGCCAGTCGCGGTACTCGCCGAAGTCGGCGCCGGCCGCGCCGACGAGGATCGGCCGGGCACCGAGCTGGCCCATGCCGAAGCAGATGTTGGGTCCGACTCCGCCGCGGCGCACGTCCAGTTTGTCGACGAGGAACGACAGCGAGACGGTATGCAGCTGGTCCGCGACCAACTGGTCGGAGAACCGACCCGGGAAGGTCATCAGATGGTCGGTCGCGATGGAGCCGGAAACGGCAATATGCACGGCGTACGCTCCTGTAGGCGGGGCGGGTAACGCGGGTACTGGTCACGCTACCGGCTGAACGTGCGCGTCCGAAGACGTCCGACTCGGCCAAAACTACCTGATAGTAGGTCTTACCACTCGTCACCGCGGGTGCGTACGGTCGAGATATGCAGAAGGACATGCGGGCCTCCGCCACCCCCCTCCCGTCCCCGGCCTTCCCGGGCACCGCCCCGCTGGAGCTGGACGGCGGCCTGGCCGAGCTGCGCACCGACTGCGCCCGGATGGCGCCGCACTGGTCGGGACACGCGCGCACGTCCGCGGTGCACGTGCCGGACGCACGGATCAGCGGCCTGGCGCGGATCATGGTGCCGACGACGTCCGCGGACCTGCTCCGCGGCATGTCCGAGTACGGCGACTGACCGTTCCGCCCGGTCGGCTTCCCCCGGCGGGAACCGGATCCGCGTGACCGGCGTCCCATCGGCATCCGTAGACGAAGGAGCCGAACGGTGAGCACCGAGCACACCCCAGGGGCCGGGCCCGACCCCGAGCGCGGGCCTGAGCCCGGGTCCGCCCACGCGCACGCCGAGCACGGGCCGGACGGCCGCTCCGCCGACGACCCGGGCGACCCGGGCGGCGGCCGGCGCCGCCCGGGCGTGCTGGCGGCCGTCGCCGTCGCCGCCGCGGTGATGCTGACCGGCGGCGGCGTCGCGTACGTCGTGGACCGGACGGGCGACGGCGGCGCGGCCTCGGACGGCTCCGGCAGCGGCGACGGGCCGCCGCCGCTGCGCTTCGACGGGCTCTCCATGGAGTCCGCCGCGTCGTCCGGCGGCACGCCGCTGCGCGTCGTGGGCGAGCTGCCCGAGGGGCCGGACGAGGCGCCGGTGTACGCGCCGGCCGGCCGGGTCGCGGCCGCCGACGTGGCACGGCTCGCGAAGGCGCTGGGGCTGCCGGGCGAGCCCCGGCAGGAGGGCGGCGGCTGGCGCGTCGGCGTCTCGCGCGACGGACAGGGCCCGCTGCTGCAGGTGGCGGCGGAGGCGCCGGGCGCCTGGACGTACTCGCAGCACTCCGCGGGCACCTGCGGGGCCCCACTGCCGGCGGATCCGGACACGACAGACGAGACAGACGAGACAGATGAGACAGATAAGGCCGACAAGACTGACAAGGGGGGCAAGGGGGGCAAGGGAGGCGAGGCGGCCGGCGGCGACCCGGGCGCGGCGGTGTCGACCACCGAGTGCGCGGCCCCCGGAAACCTCCCCCTCGACCGGACGGGCGACCCGGTGCCGGAGCCCGCGGCGAAGAAGGCCGCGCAGCCGGTGCTCGCGGCGCTGGGCCAGCAGGACGCCGAGGTGGCGCTGCCCGAGCCGTTCGGGGCGGTGCGTACGGTGACCGCCGAGCCGGTCGTCGGCGGACTGCCGACGGCGGGCTGGGAGACGTCGCTGCAGATCGGCGCGGACGGGCAGGTGAGCGGCGGCAACGGCTACCTGACCGAGCCGGCCGAGGGGCACACGTACCCGGTCATCACGGCGGACGAGGCGCTGAAGGGGCTGAACAAGCCGGCCGACGGCCCCCGCGAGGACCGGGCGGTCGCGCCCGCGTGCGCCTCGGCGGTGCCGTACGAGAAGGGCACCGGGCCGGGCAGGCCGCTGGTCGGCAAGACGGACCCGTGCCTCGGCAAGCTGGAGCCGACCAAGGTGCGCGGCGCCGAGTTCGGGCTCTCCGCGCAGTCGGTGGCGGGGCGGCCGACGCTGGTGCCGTCGTGGCTGTTCGAGGTGACCTCGGACGCGCCGACCCCGTACCACGGCGGCAAGCCCGGGACGATCGTGTGGCCGCAGCAGGCCGTCGCGCCGGAGTACGTCACCACCGCCGACCCGGGCACGCCGACCCCCCAGCCGGCCCCGCCCACGTCCGCGCCGGGCGCCGAGCCCGGCACGGGCGGCGGGTCCGACGGCGACGCCGGCAGCGGCGCCGAGCCGGGCTCGCCGGGCCTGGTGGAGCCCGCGGAGCCGCCGGCGCCCGACCTGCCGTCGTCGGCGCCGCCGGAGCGGCCGGAGCGGCCGGAGAGCGGCCCGGCGGAGACCGCCGCGGCGGTCGAGTCGTACTCCGTGGCCGGGCGCACCCTGGAACTGCACTTCTGGGGCGGCGTGTGCACCGACTACGCGGCGGAGGCCGAGGAGTCGGGCGGCCGGGTGGAGGTGCGGGTCACCGGCGTGGAGAAGGAGCCGGGCCAGGTCTGCATCAAGATCGCGAAGCGCTTCACCGAGAAGGTCGAGCTGTCCGCGCCGCTCGACGGCCGCACGGTCGTGGACGCGGGCACCGGGGAGAAGGTAGCCGCGAAGTAGCAGAAACCTGCCCGCCGGGCGGCATCGCCCGCACAGGCGGAAGGCGGCGGAACCGTGGGGGTTTCCGCCGCCTTCCTCATGCCGGTACGGGCCGGGGGCCCGCCGTGGGACCCGGGTCCGCGTGCGCTCCGGGCGGGTGCGTCAGCTGAAGGAGTCGCCGCAGGCACAGGAGCCGGTGGCGTTCGGGTTGTCGATCGTGAAGCCCTGCTTCTCGATCGTGTCGACGAAGTCGATGGACGCGCCGCCCAGGTACGGGGCACTCATCCGGTCGGTCACGACCGAGACGCCGCCGAAGTCCTTGACGACGTCGCCGTCGAGGTCGCGGTCGTCGAAGAAGAGCTGGTAGCGCAGGCCCGAGCAGCCACCGGGCTGAACGGCGACGCGGAGCTTGAGATCCGGCTGGCCTTCCTGCTCCAGCAGGCTCTTGACCTTCGCCGCAGCGGCGTCGGACAGAATGATGCCGTCGACTGCGGTGGTCTCGCCCTGAACGGTCATTCGTATGTCTCCCGGGTTGTGGACTGCTTGCCGATCGAGTCCAACCGGCCGCGCTCCCGATTCATTCCGGCCGGGCGCGCGTTTTCTTGCTCCTTTCATGCTCGCACACGCCACCACCTCGGGTCATCCGCCGGCGGCCCGGTGGGTGGGCACGGCGGCATTCGTCACATTGACGCGAGCACCATCGTCAACCTGACGCGAAGGGGTTATGATTAATAATGTCAATCTGACGAAAAAGGATGCGTCGGCAGCCCGCCGAGAGCCGAAGAGAAAGGGTGGAGTGCGCTGTGACCACCGCCCAGGACCTTGATGTGACCCCCACGCCCCTCGCCCTGCTCCTCCTCGGGCGCGCGGCGGACCCCGCCAGCGAGCGCGGCGTCGACTGTCCCGGCGACCTGCCCGCGCCCTCCGACCCCGGGCTGGTCGAACGCGCCCGCGCGGCCCGGGAGCGGCTGGGCGAGAAGGCCTTCGTCCTCGGCCACCACTACCAGCGCGACGAGGTCATCCAGTTCGCCGACGTGACCGGCGACTCGTTCAAGCTCGCGCAGCAGGCCGCCGCCCGCCCCGAGGCGGAGTACATCGTCTTCTGCGGCGTGCACTTCATGGCCGAGTCCGCGGACATCCTCACCTCCGACGCGCAGGCGGTCGTCCTGCCCGACCTGGCCGCCGGCTGCTCCATGGCCGACATGGCCACCGCCGAACAGGTCGCCGAGTGCTGGGACGTGCTGACCGAGGCCGGTGTGGCGGACGTCACCGTCCCGGTGTCGTACATGAACTCCTCCGCGGACATCAAGGCGTTCACCGGCCGGCACGGCGGCACCATCTGCACCTCCTCCAACGCCCGGCGCGCGCTGGACTGGGCGTTCGCCCAGCGCGCCGGCGGGAGCGGCAAGGTGCTGTTCCTGCCCGACCAGCACCTCGGCCGCAACACCGCGATACGCGACCTGGGCCTGGCCCCCGGCGACTGCGTCGTCTACAACCCGCACCGGCCGAACGGCGGACTGACCGCCGGGCAGCTGCGCGCCGCGAAGATGATCCTGTGGCGCGGCCACTGCTCCGTACACGGCCGCTTCTCGCTCGACTCGGTCGACGAGGTACGTGCCCGGATCCCCGGCGTGAACGTGCTGGTCCACCCCGAGTGCAAGCACGAGGTGGTCGCCGCCGCCGACCAGGTGGGCTCCACCGAGCACATCATCAGGGCCCTGGACGCGGCCCCCGCCGGCTCCAAGTGGGCCGTCGGCACGGAGCTGAACCTCGTCCGCCGGCTCGCGAAGCGGCACCCCGACAAGGAGATCGTCTTCCTCGACCGCACCGTCTGCTTCTGCTCCACCATGAACCGCATCGATCTCCCCCACCTGGTCTGGGCGCTGGAGTCGCTGGCGGACGGCAAGGTCGTCAACCGCATCGAAGTCGACAAGGAGACCGAGCACTTCGCCAAGCTGGCGCTGGAGCGGATGCTGGCGCTGCCCTGACGCCCCGCGGGGGTGCGGGGGTGACGCGGGCCCGGCGCAGGGCAGAGGATTGACCTCATGATCCTGCGCCAGGTCCGCGACTCGAAGGACGACGCCGAGGCCGTACGCCTCACCACCGACGCGGCGTTCGCCGCCTCGGCCGCCGCCAAGGGCGACCCGCCGGTCGAGGGCGACGAGAACCAGGCGATCCTCCTGCGCAGCGTCGTACGGCACCTGGCCCGCACCGACCCCGGCGGCTGCTGGCTGGCCATGGACGACTCGGGGCAGCCGACGGGCGCGGCGCTGTCCACCAGACGCGAGGGCACCTGGGGGCTGTCGCTGCTGGTCGTCACGCCGGAGGCGCAGGGCAAGGGGCTGGGCAAGGCGCTGCTCGCGCGCACGCTCGCCTACGGGCGGGGCTGCCTGCGCGGCCTCGTCTGCGGCTCCCGCCACCCGCACGCCGCCCGCGCCTACCGCGCCGCGGGGCTCACCCTGCACCCCGCGATGCGGCTGCGCGGCACCGTCGACCACGCCGGCCTCGAACCGCCGACGGGCGCGGTGGTCGAGGGCGGGCCGGGGCTGCGCGACCTCATGGACTCCGTCGACCGCAGGCTGCGCGGCGGCGCCCACGGCCCGGACCACACCGAGCTGCTGCGGCACTTCCAGTGCATCGTCGCCGACGACCTCGCGGGCAGCGGGTACGCGTACCTCCGCGACGGCCGGGTCGAGCTGCTGGCGGCGACGTCGCGGCGGATCGCGGCGCGGCTGCTGACGGCGGCGCTGCTGAGCCTGGCGCCGGGGGCGGCAGCGCGGATCGGGCGGCTGACGGCCGATCAGGAGTGGGCCGTGGACGTGGGCCTCGCGGCGGGTCTGGAGCTGACGACGGCGGGCTATGTGTGCGTACGGGGCATGCGGCCGCCGGCGCCGTACATCCCCTCGGGGCTGTTCCTCTAGGGCCTGTCGTCAGTCTCGCGTCGTTCACCCGCAGGCCGCAGACGGGAGATTGACGACAGGCCCTGGGCCGCCCCGCCGGCGGCTACGGGTCCGCGGTCCGGCCGCCGGGGCGGACCAGGCCCGACTCGTAGGCCAGGACGACCAGCTGGGCGCGGTCGCGGGCGCCGAGCTTGGCCATGGTCCGGTTGACGTGCGTCTTCACGGTCAGCGGGCTGACCTCCAGCCGCTCGGCGATCTCGTCGTTCGCCAGGCCGCGCGCGACCAGGCTCAGCACCTCGCGCTCCCGGCTCGTCAGGGCGCCGAGCCGCTCCGTCGCGGCCGTCCCCTCGGTGCCGTCGGCCGGGCCGCCGGCCGGCGCGTCGCCGCCGGCCAGGAACCGGTCGATCAGCCCCCGCGTCGCCGCCGGGGACAGCAGCGCCTCGCCGTCCGCGGCCACCCGGATCGCGGCCAGCAGCTCGTCCGGCTCCGCCCCCTTGCCGAGGAAGCCGGAGGCGCCGGCGCGCAGCGCCTCGATGACGTACTCGTCGACCTCGAAGGTCGTCAGGATCACCACGCGCACGTGACGCAGGCTGTCGTCCGCGGAGATCGCCCGGGTGGCGGTCAGCCCGTCGCTGCCGGGCATCCGGATGTCCATCAGGACCAGGTCCGCCCGCTCCTCGCGGACCAGCCGCACCGCCTCCGCGCCGTCGCCCGCCTCGCCGACCACCTCCATGTCCGGCTCGGAGTCGACCAGCACCCGGAACGCGCTGCGCATCAGCGCGTGGTCGTCGGCCAGCACCACCCGGATCGGCCGCACCCGCGGCGGCGGGACCTCGCTCACCCCTGCTCCTTGATCGCCTCGCCGGGCCCCCGGCGCCGGCAGCCGGGCACCCGGCGCGCGTCACCGGACGCCGCGCCCGTCGCGCGCGCCGTCCGGGCCGGGCCCGCGTCCGCGTCGGCGGGTTCCCGGCCCGCGTCCGCGTCGCCGGCGACCGGCAGCGGCAACCGTACCCGCACCTCGAAGCCCTCCCGGCCGTCGGCGCGTGCGCCCGCCGCGCACGCGCCGCCCAGCGCGGCGGCGCGCTCCCGCATGCCGACGAGCCCGAGCCCGCCCGGGCGCTCACCGCCGGCGTCCTTCCCGGGCGCCGCGGCTCCCCCGGCCGGCCCGGCGGCCTCGGCCGACCCGGCCGCCCCGGTCTCCCCGGCGTCCGCGTCGGCGTCGCTCCCGC
Organism: Streptomyces sp. CNH099; assembly: GCA_000514715.1. Lineage (GTDB taxonomy): Bacteria > Actinomycetota > Actinomycetes > Streptomycetales > Streptomycetaceae > Streptomyces > Streptomyces synnematoformans. Next base: position 106,916 of record AZWL01000009.1, read on the forward strand.
CCCGGCCGTCGTCGCGGACCGTGACCTCCAGCCCGGTCGACTCCCGCGACAGGCTCACCACCGCCTGCGCCCCCGCGCCCGCGTGCTTGCGCACGTTCGTCAGCGCCTCCTGCAGCATCCGGTACGCCGCCAGGTCCACCGCCGCCGGCAGCGGCCCGACGACCTCGGCCACCCGCTCCACCCGCGTGGTCACCGCGCTCCGCCGCGGGCCCAGCTCCGCCGCCACCTCCACCGACACCGGTGTGCCGGCCCGTTCGAGGCCGGCCACCAGCTCGGCCAGCATCGCCAGCCCCGGCGCCGGCTCGGTGGGGGCGTGCGGGTCGCCGGACTGGCGCAGCAGCCCGACGGTGGTGCGCAGCTCCTCCAGCGCGGTGCGGCCGGCGTCCCGTACGTGCGCCAGCGCCTCCTTGGCCTGGTCGGGGCGGCTCTCCATGACGTGCGAGGCCACTCCCGCCTGGACGTTGACCAGCGCGATGTGGTGGGCGACGACGTCGTGCAGCTCGCGCGCGATCCGTACCCGCTCCTCCGCGACCCGCCGCCGCGCCTCCTCCTCGCGGGTCCGTTCGGCCCGCTCGGCGCGCTCGCGGATGGCGTCGACGACGGCCCGGCGGCTGCGCACGGCGTCGCCGACCCCGGCCGCCATCCCGGTCCAGGCGAAGACGCCGAGGTTCTCGTCCGCGTACCAGGGGCGGTCGCCGAAGAGCATCATCGCGAACGTCAGCACCCCGATGGTGAGCAGGGCGATCCGCCAGGTGGTGTGCCGGTCGGTGCGCGCGGCGACGGTGTAGAGGGCGACCACGACGCTCAGCGCGATCGGCGAGCGCGGGTCGCCCGCGGAGGCGATGACGTGGGCGATGGTGAGCGCCATGGTGGCGGCGAGCACGCCCCACGGGGACCGCCGCCGCAGCACGAGGACGGCGCTGGCCGCGGTCGCGAGCACGACCTCGGCGGGGCCGAGGTCGACCGGGGGCGGCGCGTTCGCCTCGCTGCCGGGGTGGACGGCGCTGATGAGGATGACGCCCAGCACGGCCGCCGCCAGCAGGGCGTCGGCCGCGCGGGGGTGCGCCCGCAGCCAGCGGGGCAGAGCGGCGAGGTGGGTCACGGCAGCGGTGCCTGCAGAGGAGGGCCGGCCCCGGTCCGGTCGACCGGGGCGAAGAGCGGCCGAGGCGGGCGCGGGCTCAGCTGGGGATGAGGCCGTCGTCGCTGAGCATGTCCCGGACCTCCTCCAGGGAGGCGTCGGGCGCGGGCAGGATCAGCTCGGACGGCTCCAGCGAGTCGTCCGGCAGCGGTGCGCCCATCGAGCGCACGGCGTCCAGCAGGGCGCCGAGCGTACGCCGGAAGCCCGGCTCGTCGCCGCCCTCCATCTCGGCGAGCAACTCGTCGTCCAGCTTGTTGAGCTCGGCGAAGTGGCTGTCGTCCAGCTTCACCTGACCCTCCCCCATGATCCGTACGATCACGGCTTTCTCCCGTTCTTCCGAGCCCGTCGAGGGGCGGTCACTGCTTGTCGAACCGCGGCGCGTCCTGCTGCTGCGGAGCCTGCTGCTGCGTCTGCCCGGCCTGCTGGCCGCCCTCGATGGCCTGCTGCTGCTCGGCGGGGCCGCCCGCCAGCTCGGCCTTCATGCGCTGCAGCTCCAGCTCGACGTCCGCGCCGCCGGAGAGCCGGTCCAGCTCGGCGGAGATGTCGTCCTGCGCCGTCCCCGTGGGGTCGTCCAGCGCACCGGAGGCCAGCAGCTCGTCGATCGCGCCGGCGCGGGCCTGCATCTGCGCCGTGCGGTCCTCGGCGCGCTGTACGGCCAGGCCCACGTCGCCCATCTCCTCGGAGATGCCGGAGAACGCCTCGCCGATGCGGGTCTGCGCCTGCGCCGCCGTGTACGTGGCCTTGATGGTCTCCTTCTTCGTCCGGAAGGCGTCCACCTTGGCCTGCAGCCGCTGGGCCGCGAGCGTGAGCTTCTCCTCCTCGCTCTGCAGCGTCTGGTGCTGCGACTCCAGGTCGGTGACCTGCTGGTGCAGCGCCGCCTTGCGGGACAGCGCCTCGCGCGCCAGGTCCTCGCGGCCGAGGGCGAGGGCCTTCTTGCCCTGGTCCTCCAGCTTGGCGGACTGGTTCTGCAGCTGGCCGAGCTGCAGCTCCAGGCGCTTGCGCGACGTCGCCACGTCGGCGACGCCCCGGCGCACCTTCTGGAGCAGCTCCAGCTGCTTCTGGTACGAGTAGTCGAGGGTCTCGCGCGGGTCCTCGGCCCGGTCCAGGGCCTTGTTGGCCTTCGCGCGGAAGATCATCCCCATCCGCTTCATGACACCGCTCATGGGCCTCGCGCGCCCCCTTCTGACGGACTTCAGCCTCGGCACATACTCTGCAGAACCCACAGTACGGGCCCTGCTTCCATTACCGCACTGCCTGGGCGCCAATGCGCTCCTCCTGCAGGACGAACCACCGGGGGTCCGCCCTCCCGCCCAGGGAGTAGACGGCCGTAGGGGCTGCCCGTTGCCGTGCCCCCACAGATAGTGACACGCACGCCGTTGCCGGATCGTTCCCCACGGGTCTGGGTCGTACACCCGAGTGCCCGTATTCTGGGGCCTGTGTTCGGAAGCCGTTCCAAGGATGACCAGTCCGCCGAGCCCGACGAGGGTGCGGTGGAGACCAAGCATGTGCGTCCGGCCGAAGCGCCCAAGGGCAGGCCCACGCCCAAGCGCAGCGAGTCTCAGGCGCAGCGCCGCGCCATGGCCAAGACGCCGGTGACGCGCAAGGAGGCGTCGAAGCGGGCCCGGGAGGCCCGCAGGGCCGACCTCGCGCGCCAGCGCGAGGCGCTGGCCTCGGGCAACGAGCGGTATCTGCCGGCCCGCGACAAGGGGCCGGTGCGCAAGTTCGTGCGGGACTACGTGGACTCGCGGTGGTGCGTGGCGGAGTTCTTCCTGCCCATGGCCATCGTCATCCTGCTGCTCAGCGTGACGCCGTCCGCGGGGCTGAAGAACATCTCGCTGCTGCTGTGGCTGTTCGTGATCGTGCTGATCGTCTTCGACTCGATCGCGATCACCGTGCGGGTGAAGAAGCAGCTCAAGGAGCGCTTCCCGGACGAGAGCCACCGCGGCGCCCGGGCGTACGCGCTGATGCGCACGCTGCAGCTGCGCCGGATGCGCCTGCCGAAGCCGCAGGTGAAGCGGGGCGAGCGGCCCTGACGCCGGCGGGCGTACGGGCGGTCTCCGCCGCGTACGCCCGGCACGGAACCGCGCGCCGCCGCCGTCGGCGCGCTCTCGGATACGCTGCGAGCGCACTATCCGGCGTGGGACGGAGGCAGTCATGGCAGCGTGGACCTGGCGGTTCGAGAAGGCCGACGGCACGGAGACGGCCCCGGCGGTGGAGCCGGAGGACTTCACAACCCAGGGCGACGCCGAGTCGTGGCTCGGCGAGGTCTGGAAGGACCTGCTGGCGGGCGGCGTCGAGCAGGTCACGCTGCTGGAGGACGGGGCCGAGGTCTACGGCCCGATGAGCCTGGAGGCGGCGGAGGACGCGTAGCGGCGGCGCCGGCCCCGGCGCCCCGGACCCGGCGGTTCCCACCCGCGCTCGCGAGCCCCGCCCGGGCGCGCGCCGCGCGCCCGCGAGACGATCGGGGTGTGGACATCACCCTCCTCGGCACCGGCGCGCCCGCCGGGCTGCCGCGACCGGGCTGCCCCTGCGCGGCCTGCGCCGCCGCCGTCGGGCCGGAGGCGCGCGCGGCGACGTCCGTCCTCGTGGACGGCATCGTGCTGCTCGACCTCACGCCGGGCGCCGCGCTCGCCGCGGCGCGCGCCGGGCGGACGCTCTCCGGCGTCATGCAGGTGCTGCTGAGCCATCCGCACGACGGCCCCGCCATGGCCGCCCCCGCGGGGGTGCCGGCGCCGTCGCGGGCGCCGGAGGGGCAGGCGGTGACGCTGATCAGCGGGCACCGGGTACGGGCCGTCGCGGTCGACTCCCCCGGCACCGGGTACGAGATCACCGGGCCCGGCGGCCGGCGGCTGCTGTACCTGCCGCCGGGCGCCGCGCCGGCCGGCCTCGACGGGCCGGCGGACCCGTACGACCTGGTGCTGCTCGACGTCGCCGGGCGCCCCGACGCCCTCGCCCGGCTCCGCGCCCACGGCGCCGTCGCCGCCGCCACCGACGTCGTCGCCGTGCACCTCGGCGGCCACTCCGGCGACGCCTCCGGGCCCACCCCGCCGCCCGGCCCCGAGCTGCACCGCCGGCTCGCCGCCGCCGGGGCCCGGGCCGTGCCCGACGGGCACGGCCTCGTCGCCGGCCACGGTCCGGAGCCGCCCGCCGCGCCGCGCCGCACGCTGGTCCTGGGCGGCGCCCGGTCCGGCAAGTCCGTGGAGGCGGAGCGGCGGCTCGCGGCGTTCCCGGAGGTCGAGTACGCGGCCACCGGCGGCGTCCGCGACGGCGACGCCGAGTGGGCGGCGCGGGTCGCGGCCCACCGCGAGCGCCGTCCGGCGGGCTGGCGGACCACGGAGACCTGCGACCTGGTGCCGCTGCTCGCCGCGGCCGACGGTCCGCCGCTGCTGATCGACTGCCTGTCGCTGTGGCTGACGGACGCCATGGACGCGGCGCAGGCGTGGGACGGCGGCAACGTACGGCCGCGGGTCGACGAGCTGGTCGCGGCGGTACGGGCCGGCCGCCGCACCCTGGTCGCGGTGAGCAACGAGGTCGGCTCGGGCGTCGTCCCGGCCACCCCGGCGGGCCGGCTGTTCCGCGACGAGCTGGGCCGGCTGAACGCGGCGGTGGCGGCGGAGTGCGAGCAGGTGCTGCTGGTGGTCGCGGGGCAGGTGCTGGTCCTGCGCGGGTAATCGTTCCTGCAGCGGGTGCCCCGGAGGGGGTCCGGCCGGGTTTCCAGGCGGACTCCCCGCGTGCTCCGCCGCGTGCTCCCCCACGGGCTCCGCCGCCTCCCGCGGGGAATCCGCGGGGGGCAAGGGAGCCCGCGGCGGGCCCGGCGGGTAATCTACGCCCGTGAGCGGCCTGAATCTGGACGACTTCATCAACGACATCGACCGCCCCGACGTGGCCATCCGCCGGGACGCCGAGGAGTGGCGGGCGACCCACGGCCCGCGCCCCGGCGCGCTCGGCCGGCTGGACGACCTCGGCGAGTGGCTGACGGCGGCGCAGGGCGGTGTGCCCGCCAAGCCGGTCGCCGAGCCGCGCCTGGTGCTCTTCGCCGGCGACCACGGCATCGCCGAGCTGGACGTCTCCGGCCGCGCCGCGGGCACCGCGGACGCGCTGGCCCGCGCCGCGCTCGACGGCCGCAGCGCCGCCGCGATCCTCGCCCGCCGCTTCGGCGCCGGGCTGCGGGTCGTCGACATGGCGCTCGACTGCGACCCGGAGTCGCTGCCGAAGGACGTCACCCGCCATCGCGTACGCCGCGGCTCCGGCCGCATCGACGTCGAGGACGCGCTCACCGCCGAGGAGGCTGAGGAGGCCTTCCGGGCCGGTATGGCGGTCGCGGACGAGGAGGCCGACTCCGGTACGGACCTGCTGCTCCTCGGCGACCTCAGCGTCGGCGGCACCACGGCGGCCGGCGCGATCGTCGCCGCCCTCTGCGGCACCGACGCCTCCGTGGTCACCGGCCGCGGCGGCGCGGGCATCGACGACCTGGCCTGGATGCGCAAGTGCGCCGCGATCCGCGACGCGCTGCGCCGCGCCCGCCCGGTGCTCGGCGACCAGCTGCAGCTGCTCGCCACGGTCGGCGGCGCGGACCTGACCGCGATGACGGGCTTCCTGCTGCAGGCGGCGGTGCGCCGCACCCCGGTCGTGCTCGACGGCGTCGTCTCGGCCGCGGCGGCGCTGGTCGCCCAGCGGGTGGCGTTCCGGGCGCCCGACTGGTGGCTGGCCGGCCAGGCGAGCGGCGAGCCGGCCCAGGAGAAGGCGCTTGACCGCATCGCGATCGACCCGCTGCTCGACCACGGCGTCACCACCGGCGAGGGCGCAGGCGCGCTGCTGGCCCTGCCGTTCCTGCAGGCCGCGGCGGAGCTGTGGGCGGACCTGCCGGAGCACGGCGACGGTGCGGCGGAGGGTCCGGCCGAGGCCGCGGTTGACGACATCACCTGACGGCACCCCCGAGGGGACGGACACCCCTGCCGGAGCGCCGAGCGCGGACGCCCCCGACGGGGTGGCGGACACGGATGCCCGGACCGGAACGCAGGGTGCGGCACGAACCAGCGGCGCAGATCGGGACGGCCGCCCTGCCGGACGGGCAGGCGCGGGGGACGGGGCCGGCAGGCCGGGACCGCGGGGTGAGGCGGCGGCCCTCGCGGGGAGTGGGGGCGAGGCGGACCCCACTGGGAGTCCCGGCGGCACCGGCACCAGCCAGAACCCGGGCACTCCCGGCCCGGTCGCCGCGGCCTCGGGCGGGGTTTCCCCGCCCCAGGCGGCCGATCCGGGCGGGCATCCGCCCCGCTCCCCCGGACCCGCCGGAGGCCGCGTCGCGGTGCGGTTCGCGTTCGGGACCCTCACCGCGCTGCCCGTGCGCGTCGACCGCTGGGACCGGGCCGCCGCCCGCGGCGGGATGCTCGCCGCGCCCCTCGTCGGGCTCGTGGTCGGGGTGCTCGCCGCCGGCGTCGGCGGGCTGCTGCTGCTCGCGGGCGCGGGGGCGGCCGTCGCCGCCGTGGCCGCCGTCGCCGTACCGGCCGTGGTGACGCGCGGGCTGCACCTCGACGGGCTCGCGGACACCGCCGACGGGCTGGGCAGCGGCCGGCCCGCCGACGAGGCGCTGCGGATCATGCGGCGCTCGGACATCGGCCCGTTCGGCGTGATCACGCTGCTGCTGGTGCTGCTCGGGCAGGTCGCCGCGGTGTACGAGCTGTACGACGACGGCTCCCGGGCCCGCGCCGCGGTCGCCGTCACCGCGGCCGCCGTCGCCGCCCGCGCGGCTCTCACCCTCGCCGCCCGCGCCGGGGTCCCGCCGGCCCGGCCGGAGGGCCTCGGCGCCGCGGTGGCGGGGGTGCTGTCCGCCCGTGCGGCCACCTGCTGCGTGGGCGCGGCCATCGCGGTCCCGGCCGCCGCGGCCGGCGTCGTCGCCGGTCCGCCCGCGGCGCTGCACACCGCCCTCGCGGTCGCCGCCGCGCTCGCCGCCGCCGAACTGCTGCGGCACCACTGTGTACGCCGTCTCGGCGGGGTCACCGGCGACGTCTTCGGCGCGCTGGCCGAGACCGCCGCGACCACCGCCCTGGTCGTCGCCGTCCTGGGGCCGGCCTGACGGCACACGCCCGCAGCGCCCCGCACACCGCGCGCCGTGGGAGCATCAACTCGCCGCGCCCCTCCGCCCGGTGACGGACCAACCGGAAACCCCGGTCCGCACCGGCCTCCGGGCAGGCCCCGGGCCCGTACGCCAACGACGCCCGCGGCGCCCCGCGTCGTATCTCCGCTCGCCGCGCCCCCCGCCCGGCGGCAGAACAGCCCGGAACCGGACGGCGCCCGGCCCGGGACATGTCCCCCGGCGTGGTGGACGGCGATACGTATCCGGGGACCGGCACCGCTCCCGGTGCGGCGGGGAAGCCGCCGCCCGCGGAGTTGCCGCACCCGGTCGGCCGCACCACCCCGCGGGATCCGATCCCCCCGGGGACGGCGCCCGCGGCGACCCGCGGCGGATCCCCGCCACCTGCGGCCGCGCGGGGAAACCCGCCGCGGGGCCGCCACCCCGGGCGGGGCCCGTACCGCATACGATGCGCCATGCACCCCCGAGCCGCCTTCGCCCGAGAATGGATTCGAACCACCGTGACTGCTCTGACTCTCAGTTCCTCGTCCGCCGCCGGCCTGCGCGCGGACGCCGTCGTCGTGGGTGTGGCCAAGGGCCCGAAGGGCCGCGCCGTGCCGGCGCCCGGTGCGGAGGCGGTCGACGAGGCGTTCGGCGGGAAGCTGGGCGCCGTGCTGGAGGCCCTCGGGGCGTCCGGCGGCGAGGGCGAGGTCACGAAGCTGCCCGCGCCCGACGGGCTGAAGGCGTCCCTCGTCGTCGCCGTCGGCCTCGGCGCCGCGCCGGAGAAGGGCGCCGCCTACGACACGGAGGCCCTGCGCCGCGCCGCGGGCAGCGCCGCCCGCGCGCTGGCCGGGACGAAGAAGGCGGCGTTCGCGCTGCCGCTGGACGTCGCGGACGACACCGCCGCGGTGGCGGAGGGCGCGCTGCTCGGCGCGTACGCGTTCAACTCCTACCGCGACGGCGGCACCGCCGGCACGGACGCCGCCGGCGACGGCAAGGGCGCCGGGGGCGCGAAGGGCGGCAAGGCCGGGAAGACCGGGAAGAACAAGGCGAACGGCGCCGGCGTCAAGGCCCCGCTCGCCGAGATCGCCCTCGTCGGCGGCAAGCGCGACAAGGCGCACCGCGCCGCCGCCGAGCGGGCCACCGTGCTCGCCGCCGAGGTCAACCGCGCCCGCGACCTGGTCAACACCCCCTCGAACGACCTCGACCCCACCGGCTTCGCCGCCGCCGCCCAGCAGGCCGGCAAGGAGCACGGCTTCAAGGTCGCGGTGACCGACGAGAAGGCGCTCGCCAAGGGCGGCTTCGGCGGCCTCCTCGGCGTCGGCCAGGGCTCGCAGACCCCGCCGCGGCTGGTGCGGCTGGAGCACCGGCACCCGAAGGCGAAGCAGACGATCGCGCTGGTCGGCAAGGGCATCACGTACGACTCGGGCGGCATCTCGCTCAAGCCCGCCGGCCACAACGAGACGATGAAGTGCGACATGAGCGGCGCCGCCGCCGTGCTCGCCGCGGTCGCGGCCGCCGCCCGGCTGGAGCTGCCGGTGAACGTCACCGGCTGGCTGGCCCTCGCCGAGAACATGCCGTCCGGCTCGGCCACCCGCCCCGGGGACGTGCTGCGGATGTACAGCGGCAAGACCGTCGAGGTGCTGAACACCGACGCCGAGGGCCGGCTGGTCCTCGCGGACGCGCTGACGAAGGCGTCGGAGGAGAAGCCCGACTACATGGTCGACGTGGCGACGCTCACCGGCGCCATGGTGCTGGCCCTCGGCAACCGCACGTTCGGGATCATGGCCAACGACGACGCCTTCCGGACCCGGATCCACGTGCTCGCCGAGGCGGCGGGCGAGCAGTCCTGGCCGATGCCGATGCCGCCGGAGCTGAAGAAGGGCATGGAGTCGCCGATCGCGGACATCGCCAACATGGGCGAGCGGATGGGCAGCGGGCTGGTGGCCGGCCTCTTCCTGGAGGAGTTCGTGGGCGACGGCATCACCTGGGCGCACCTGGACATCGCGGGCCCGGCCTTCAACACCTCCGGCCCGTTCGGCTACACCCCCAAGGGCGGCACCGGCTCGGCGGTGCGCACCCTGGTCGCGATCGCGGAGCAGGCGGCCCACGGCGACCTGGCCTGACGTGCCCCGCGGCCCCGCCGGCGACCGGTCCGCCGGCCGGCGGGGCGCGGCCCGCGTCTCCGCCTTCCGGCGACAAGTGCGAAGATGGCTGATGGCAGGACAGGGCCTCAGTAGTAGAGCGGCCGTAAAGGAGCCGCCGCCCGGCCGCACCACGGCCGGCCACCGGCGCACATGCATGGAGGACGTGACGTGGCGAACGACGCCAGCACCGTTTTCGACCTGGTGATCCTCGGAGGCGGCAGCGGCGGCTATGCCGCCGCCCTGCGGGGTGCCCAGCTGGGTCTTGACGTCGCCCTGATCGAGAAGGACAAGGTGGGCGGCACCTGCCTGCACCGCGGATGCATCCCGACGAAGGCGCTGCTGCACGCCGGGGAGCTCGCCGACCAGGCGCGCGAAGGCGCATCCTTCGGAGTGAACACCTCGCTCGACGGCATCGACATGGCCGGCGTGCACAAGTACAAGGACGGCGTGGTCGCCGGCCTCTACAAGGGCCTGCAGGGGCTGATCGCCTCCCGCAAGGTCACCGTCGTGGAGGGCGAGGGCCGGCTGTCCTCGCCGACCTCGGTGGACGTGAACGGGAAGCGGTACGACGGGCGGCACGTGCTGCTCGCCACCGGCTCGTACTCGAAGTCGCTGCCGGGCCTGGAGATCGACGGCGACCGCATCATCGCCTCGGAGCACGCGCTGGTCCTGGACCGGGTGCCGAAGTCGGCGATCGTGCTGGGCGGCGGCGTCATCGGCGTGGAGTTCGCCTCCGCGTGGAAGTCCTTCGGCACCGACGTGACGATCATCGAGGGCCTGAAGCACCTGGTGCCCGCCGAGGACGAGAACAGCTCCAAGCTGCTGGAGCGGTCCTTCCGCAAGCGCGGCATCAAGTTCAACCTGGGCACCTTCTTCGAGAAGGCGGAGTACACCGCGGACGGCGTCAAGGTCACCCTGGCGGACGGCAAGGAGTACGAGGCCGAGGTGCTGCTGGTCGCGGTGGGCCGCGGGCCGGTCTCGCAGGGGCTGGGCTACGAGGAGCAGGGCGTGGCCATGGACCGCGGCTTCGTCCTGACCGACCCGTACAAGCGCACGAACGTGCCCTCGATCTCCGCCGTCGGCGACCTGACGCCGGTCCTCCAGCTCGCGCACGTCGGCTTCGCAGAGGGCATCCTGGTCGCGGAGCGGCTGGCCGGCCTGGACGTGGTGCCGATCGACTACGACGGCGTCCCGCGGGTGACGTACTGCCACCCGGAGGTCGCGTCCGTCGGCATCACGGAGGAGAAGGCGAGGGAGACGTACGGTGCGGACAAGGTCGTGGCGCTGAAGTACAACCTGGGGGGCAACGGCCGGAGCAAGATCCTCAAGACCACGGGCGAGATCAAGCTCGTGCAGGTCAAGGACGGCCCGGTGGTCGGCGTGCACATGGTCGGCGACCGCATGGGCGAGCAGGTCGGCGAGGCGCAGCTGATCTACAACTGGGAGGCGCTGCCGGCCGAGGTGGCGCAGCTCGTCCACGCGCACCCGACGCAGAACGAGGCGCTCGGCGAGGCCCATCTCGCGCTCGCCGGCAAGCCGCTGCACGCTCACGACTGAGCCACGGACACGCCCACCATCCGCAAAGATCGTTAGGAGCAACCGAAACCATGGCGGTTTCCGTAACCCTGCCGGCGCTCGGCGAGAGCGTCACCGAGGGCACCGTCACGCGCTGGCTCAAGGCCGAGGGCGAGCGTGTCGAGGCCGACGAGCCGTTGCTTGAGGTCTCCACCGACAAGGTCGACACCGAGATCCCCTCCCCCGCCGCCGGAGTCCTGTCCTCCATCAAGGTGGCCGAGGACGAGACCGTCGAGGTCGGCGCCGAGCTGGCCGTGATCGACGACGGCACCGGCGGCGCCGCGGCGGCCCCCGCGCCGACCGCCGAGCAGGCCCAGGCGCCGGCCCCGGAGCCCGCGGCGGCACCGGCACCCGCTCCGGCTGCGGCTCCGGAGCCGCAGGCCGAGGCCGCGCCGGCGCAGCAGGCGGCCCCGGAGCCGCAGGCCGCACCCGCGCAGAGCGCACCCGCGCAGGCCGCCGGCGGTGCCCAGGGCACCGACGTCACGCTGCCCGAGCTGGGCGAGTCGGTCACCGAAGGCACGGTGACCCGCTGGCTGAAGCAGGTCGGCGAGCAGGTCGAGGCCGACGAGCCGCTGCTGGAGATCTCCACCGACAAGGTCGACACCGAGATCCCCTCCCCGGCGTCCGGCACCCTGCTGGAGATCGTCGTCCCGGAGGACGAGACGGCGGAGGTCGGCGCCCGGCTGGCGGTCATCGGCACCGGCGACGCCGCCCCGGCCCCGGCCGCCCCGCAGCCCGCCGCCCCGGCGGCTGAGGCTCCGCAGCCGGCCGCGGAGCCCGCTCCGGCCGCCGCGGAGCCGGCCCCGGCACAGCCGGCGCCGCCCGCGCCGCCGGCCCAGCCCGCCCCGACGCCGGAGCCGGCGCCCGCCGCCCCGACGCCGGCTCCGGCGGCCCCGGCCCCGGCCGCCGCGGCGCCGGCACCCGCCGCCACGGCGCCCGCCGCCGAGGGCGCGTACGTCACCCCGCTGGTGCGCAAGCTCGCCGCCGAGTCCGGCGTCGACCTGTCCACCGTCAAGGGCTCCGGCGTCGGCGGCCGTATCCGCAAGCAGGACGTCGTCGCCGCCGCCGAGCAGGCCGCCCGCGCCGCCGCCTCCGCCCCGGCCGCCGCCCCCGCGGCGCCGTCGGCGGGCCGGCCCGCGGCGCCCGCGCTGGAGGCGTCGCCGCTGCGCGGCCAGACCGTGAAGATGCCGCGCATCCGCAAGCTCATCGGCGACAACATGATGCGCGCCCTGCACGACCAGGCCCAGCTGTCCACCGTGGTCGAGGTGGACGTCACCCGCATCATGCGGTTGCGGGCCCGGGCCAAGGACGCGTTCGCGCAGCGCGAGGGTGTGAAGCTCTCGCCGATGCCGTTCTTCGTCAAGGCCGCCGTCCAGGCGCTGAAGGCCCACCCGGTCGTCAACGCCCGCATCAACGAGGACGAGGGCACCATCAGCTACTTCGACACCGAGAACGTCGGTATCGCGGTGGACACGGAGAAGGGCCTGATGACCCCGGTCATCAAGGGCGCGGGCGACCTCAACATCGCCGGCATCGCCAGGAAGACGGCGGAGCTGGCGGACAAGGTCCGCAGCAACAAGATCACCCCGGACGAGGTCTCGGGCGCGACCTTCACCATCAGCAACACCGGCTCGCGCGGCGCGCTGTTCGACACGATCATCGTGCCGCCGAACCAGGTCGCCATCCTCGGCCTCGGCGCCACCGTCAAGCGTCCGACGGTCGTCGACCACCCGGAGCTGGGCGAGACGATCGCCGTGCGCCACATGACGTATCTGACGCTCTCCTACGACCACCGCCTGGTGGACGGCGCCGACGCCGCCCGCTACCTGGGTGCGGTCAAGGCCCTCCTGGAGGCGGGCGAGTTCGAGAGCGAGATCGGCCTGTGAGGCGAGCGGTCCGGTAGCCGCAGCCGTACGGCACGGCCGCGCCCCCGCCTCGGCAGCAGCTCGGGCGGGGGCGCGGCCGTGTTCCGGGCCGGGCGGTTCAGCAGGTGTCGCGGTACTCCAGCCCCGGCAGGTACGCCTCCCAGTCGGCCCGCGACAGACCGCCGCCCGCGCGGGTGCACACCGCGCGCCGCGCCCGCTCCGGGTCCGCCGGGTACGCGCGCGCCGCGGTGTGCCGCCCGACGGCGTAGACCTCGCCGCCGTCGGGGCTGAAGGAGACGGCCAGCAGCTCGTCGCCGGCCGTCGGCAGGTTGCCGCCGAGCGCCTGGTTGGACGCGGTGTCCCACAGCCGCAGCGTCCCCGCGTGCCCGGCGACCGCGAGCGTGCGGCCGTCCGGCGAGAACGCCAGCGCCGTCGCCGGCTCCGCGGCGCCCGTCTGCACCCCCCGGTACGTGCCGGGCAGCGTCCCGAGGCGGCGCCGGCCCGCGCCGTCCCACAGCGTGACGCGGCCGGAGTCGTCGCCCGCGGCGAGGTAGCGGCCGTCGGGGCTGAACTCCACGGAGCGCACCCCGTCCTGCGCCAGCGGGCGCGGCGTGACCCGGCCGCGGCGCAGGCCGACGAGCTGGTCGTCGCCGGTGGCCAGCAGCCTGCCGCCGGGGTGCAGGGCGAGCGGGTCGCCGCCGGCGCCGCGCAGCCGCCGGACGCGTACGCCGCGGGAGACGTCCCACACCTCCAGGGTCTCCCGGTCGGGTATGCGGGAGAGGACCAGCTTGCCGCCGGGGCCGTAGGCGAGGCTGTTCAGCGGGTTCGCCCTCCCGGGGCCCGGGGTGACGTCGAGGGTGCGTACGATCCGGCCGGTCCCGGTGTCCCACACCCGCACCCGCTCCGGCTCGTCGCCCAGGACGCTCGGCAGCGCGTACGCCAGCCGGCGCCCGTCCGGGCTGAACGCCATCAGCGGGATGCAGAAGTCCGCCACCGGGTCCAGGCCCCGCGGCACCCGGCACGGCAGCGGCGGCGGCGTCTTGGGCGCCCGGCCGTCGGGCGCGCCGCGCATGTCGCGCACCTCGAACACGCCGCGCGACCCCGACCGGCGGGCGGTGACCAGCTTGCCGCCGTCCGGGCTGAACGCCGCGCCCTGCAGCCGCCGCTCGTGCCAGCCGGCGCCGGCGATCCCGGCCAGCCGTACCGTACGCACCACCCGCCCGGACAGGCCGCTGAGGTACCGCAGCTCGCCGTTGCCCGGCGTCAGCCGCAGCTCCGTGGCGTACTCGCTGACCAGCGGGTGGCGCAGCACGGGCGCCGAGGCGTCGGCGGTGCGCCAGACGACCAGCTCGTCCGGGCCCACGGCCGCGACCAGCGAGCCGTCCCGGCTGAACTCGATCTCGGACAGCCCCGCGCGCGCCACGTCCAGCCGCTCCCGCCCGGTCGCCACGTCCAGCACCCGTATCCCGGTGTCGTCCATGACGGCGAGCCCGCGGCTGTCCGGCGTGAACTCGATCGTCGCGCCGTCGGAGCGGCAGGCGCCGCGGGCGGCGGGGTACGCGCGCAGCCTGCGCTGCCGCTCGCCGATGCGCCACACCTCCGGCGGGCCGCGCCGCGGGCACAGCGCGACGAGCCGGTCGTCGGGGCTGACGTGGCCGAGCCGGCCTCGGCCGTCGGTGCCCGTCTCGTAGGAGAAGAGCTTCCTGCGGCCGCGTATGTCCCAGACCGCGAAGCGGGTCCGCGCGCCGTCGAGGGACCAGCTGTGCGCGACGTACGTCCGGCCGCTGGGGCCGAACCGGCCGGTCGTGCCGGGGATCTCGGTCCGGCCGGGGCGCAGCCGCACGCTCGCCGTCGCCGCCGGCGGCGACGGCGAGCGTGCGGCCGTCCGGGGAGAGCTGGAAGTCGGACTCCTCGGCGGGCCGGCCGAGGCCGGGGCCGGCGTCGAGCCGGCGGTGCGCGGCGACGTCCCAGCGCTCGGTGCGGTCCCCGCCCACGGTCGTGACCGTGCGGCCGTCGGCGCTGAGGAAGCGCTGCGCGCGCGGCTCGCCGGACTGCGGCAGCGCGAAGGAGTCGGACTCGCGCTGGTGCAGCGCGCCGAGCAGGGCGCCGCGGGTCTCCGGGGTGTCGGCGAGCCGCCAGGCGGCGACGCTGAGCTGCATGGCCCGTACCGGATCGGTGAAGCGCAGGCTCTCGGCGACGGCGGCGGCGCGGCGGGCCTCGGCGCGGCGGTGCTCGGCGTCGGCGGCGCGGTCCTGCTGCCAGGCGAACGAGCCGGCGACCAGGGCGAGGACGAGCAGCGCCACCAGCGTGGTGAGCAGCCCGCGGAACCGGCGCCGCTCGCGGCCGCGGGCGGCGGTGCTGGCGGCGAGGAACGCGGCCTCGCCGCCGGTCAGCTCCCCCGGCCGGTCGGCGAACAGCTCCTCGGCCTGCGCCAGCCGGCTGCCCCGGTAGAGCGCGCCGGGGTCGCGGTCCAGCTCCTCCCAGCCGTGCGCGGCCTCGGTGAGCCGGCGCAGGGCGCGCATCCGCTCGCGGTCCTCCTCGATCCAGCCGTGCAGCCGGGGCCAGGCGGTGAGCAGCGCCTCGTGCGCGAGGTCGACGACGTCGTCGTCGAGGGTGAGCAGGCGGGCCGCGACGAGCCGTTCGAGCACGTGCCCGACGTCGGCGGAGGCGGCGGGGCCGGTGCGGTCGTGCGCCGGGCGCGTTGCGGGGGCCCCGCCGCGGGCGGCCGGCCCGGCGGAGTCGCGGGTGCCGGACGGCGGGGCCGGCGGAGCGGAGGGGTTCCCCGGCCCCGCCCCTTCCCGAAACCCGGGGGCTCCGCCCCCGGGGCCCCCGGCCGGGCGGCTGGGCCCCGGGCCCGCGGCGCCGGCCTTGTCCGCCGCACCCTCCCCACGTCCGGCACCCTCCCCACCGCCGGAGGAGCCGCCCCCGCCCCGGCGCCGACGCGGACGGCCGGCGGCACGCGTACGCGCTTCGGCTCGCGCGTCCGCACCGCTTGCGGACGGGGCCGTCCCGCCGCCGGGCAGCCCACCTCCGCCGCCCCCGCCGGAGCCGGCGTTCGCGGTGATCTCGGCCAGCTCCGCGCGGGGCGCCGGGCGGCGGGTGTCCTGGGAGCCCTCGCCGGGTGAGACGAGGCGCAGCAGCGCGCGCCGGGCGACCCGCTGCTGCGCCGGCGTCAGCTCCCCGTAGACCCGCTCCGCGGTCGTGGCGATGGCGCCGCGGACGCCGCCGGCGGCCTCGTACGCCGCCTCCGTCAGCACCCGGCCGCGCCGCCTGCGCCACGTCTCCAGCAGGACGTGCGACATCAGCGGCAGCGCGCCCGGCTCGCCGTCGACGTCCTTCAGGACGCGCGCCGTCAGGGCCCGCTCGACGACCAGGCCCTCGGCCGCCGCGGGCCGGACCACCGCCTCGCGCAGCTCGGCCGGCGACATGGGGCCGACGAGCAGCTGCGCGTCGCGCAGCGCGTCGGTCAGCCCGCGGTGCTCGGCGCAGCGGCCGTAGAAGTCGGCCCGGACGGCGATGACGACCCGCAGCCGGCTGGCGGGGTCGCGGGCGGCGAGGAGGCGGTCGAGGAAGGCGGCGCGCTCGTCGGGGTCCTTGCAGAGGGTGAAGACCTCCTCGAACTGGTCCACGAGGAGGTACGTGTCCCCGTCGGCGGGCGCCGCGTCGAGGACGGCGGCGTGGGTGCGCGCGGGGTGCTCGCCGGGTGTGAGGATGCGCAGCGCGGCGGGCGGCGGGCGGTCCGCCGGGGCCGGGGCCCGCTGCCCGCCGCCCGCGTGCGGATCCCGCGCCGCTCGCGGGTCCCCCGGACCGCGTGAGTCCTCGGGCCCGGCGGCCTCCGCCTCCCCGTCCCCGGCACGCGCGCCGCCGGCCTGCAGCGCCGGCACGAGCCCGGCGCGCAGCAGCGACGACTTGCCGCTGCCCGACGCGCCGAAGACCGCCGCGAAGCGACGGGTGCGGACCAGTTCCACCAGGTCCGCGGTGAGCCGGTCACGGCCGAAGAACCGGTCGCGGTCGCCGGGCTCGAAGCGGGCCAGTCCGCGGTACGGAGGCGCGGCGGCGCCGTGTTCCGGCGGCTGCTCCGCCGCCTCCGCCGCGGCCTGCCGCCAGCGCCGCTCCCACTCGCCCGGATCGCCGCCGCAGCCCTCCGCGTACGCCAGCGCCACCGGCAGCGAGGGCAGCCGGTCCCCGGCGGCGGCCTGCGACAGCGCCGTCACCGAGTACGGCCCGCGCGCGGCGAGCTGCCGGTAGGTCGGCCCGCCCGCCTCGGTCCGCAGCTTGCGCAGCTCGTACGCGAAACGCTGGACCGGGCCCGCGGACGGATCCACGGACTTCTCCCGCCGCCCCATGGGCGACCCCCCTCGTTCCCCTGCTCCCCTGTCCCCTGCTCCCCCTGGTCGTCCCCCACGATAGACCGCGCCGCCGACACCGCCCGCGATTGTTCAGCGGGGCCGGAGCGGGGTGCTGAACAACGGTCCGGCCGATCTAATCGGTCTCGACCGAACAAGGGGAGGGGCTGCCCATGAGCACATCGGGCGGAGAGCGCCGCCGCATGCGACAGCGCGTCGCGTGGGGGGCGCTGACGGCCGTCGCGGGCACCGCGGCCGCCGTCGTCGTGGCACTGCCGCTCGGCGCGGCGGGCGACGACCGACAGGACGGGGAGCCGGGGGCGTCCGCGTCGTCCCCGGCGCCCGGAGCGCTGGGGACGCCGGGCGCCGGGGGGCCGGGGACCGCACCGCTGCCGACCGGGCGGACGGGCACCGGCGGCGACCCGCTGACGGCGGACGAGGAGCGGCGCGCCGAGCAGCTGGCGCTCGCCGGCGACCGGTCGCTGCGTACGGAGAGCGAAGGGGTCCGGGGCCGCGCGGGCGTACCGCAGCTCGTCAGCACCGACCTCGCCGACTCCTCGGTCAGCGCCGGCGACGACCGGATCGCCGAGGTGTACTTCTACGACTACGCGACCGACACGCTCGTACTGAAGAGCGTCGACCTCGCCGACAACCGGGTCGTGGACACCGTCGAGTCCACCGGCTCCCAGCCCCCGCCCGCCGCGGCGGAGGCGGAGGCCGCCGCCGACCTGCTGGTGGACAGCCCGGTCGGGGCCGGCCTGCGGCAGGACTACGAGGCGGCGACCGGCGAGGAGCTGACCGGCGCGCGGCAGTTGCAGGTCCAGGGGATGACGTACACGGCGCGGCCGGGCGACTCCGGCGGCCTGGAGCGGTGCGGGGAGCACCGCTGCGTGCGGCTCTTCACCCGGGTCGAGGACAGCCCGTGGATCGACACCCGCGACTACGTCATCGACCTGAGCGAGCGGAAGGTGCACCATGCGTAACGCCACGCCCCACGGACCGGCCGCCGGCCCGGACGGACCGGACGGACCGGAGGGGCCGGAGGGGCCGGACGTGCCGGGCGCCGGGCCCGCCCCCGGCCGGCGCGGAGCCGCCTTCCGGCGCCGCCCCGCGACCTGGCGCCGGGGCGCCGTCGCCGCCCTGGTGCTGCTCCTGCCCGCCGCCGCACCCGCCGCGCTGCCCAGCGCCGCGGCCACGGCGCCCCACGCGCCCCGGGCGGCGGCGCCGGACTGCGCCGAGGAGTACCGGATCACGCACAAGCTGCCCGGCGGCACCGAGTGGCAGATGTGCTACCGCAACAACGACTACGCGGGCCTCGTCCTGGAGGACGTCTCCTACCGGCCCAAGGGCGCCCGCAACGCCGTTCCCGTGCTCAACAGCGCCCGGCTCGGCCAGATACACGTGCCGTACGACGACGGGAACATCGAGTACTACGACGTCACCGAGATCGCGCTCGGCTCCGCCCCGGTGTCGCTGAAGGCCAAGGACTGCCCCGGCGGCACCCGCCGCCCGGTCAGGACGGGCGGCGAAACGTACGACGCGGTCTGCGTCACCCAGCAGCCGCGCGGCTTCGCGCATTTCGGCAACAGCTGGGACGTCGGCGAGGAGAACGGCCGCAACGACAGCGCCCAGGGCGACGACCTCGTCGTCTACGCGATCCACTCGGCGGGTTACTACTACTACATCACCCAGTGGAACTTCTCCGACGACGGCACCATCACCGCCAAGGAGGGCGCCACCGGCAACCTCTCCCCCGGTGACTTCGACGCCTCCGACAAGCAGGGCTGGCCGATCGGCAAGGGCTCGCGCGACCGCGCGACCAGCCACCAGCACAACATCTTCTGGCGGCTGGACTTCCAGACCGACCGCTCGCGCCCGGCGAAGATCCAGCGGTACGACACGAAGCGCACCGGCACCGGCGACGGCGGCTACCCCGCGCAGGAGACGACCCGCACGAACGTCACCAGGGAGACCGCGGGCAACTCCGGCCAGCACCGCTGGTGGCGCGTGAGCGGCACCGCGGGCAGGAACGGCGACGGGCACATCCGCTCCTGGGAGCTGGTGCACAGCAACAACGCGCGCTACAAGGGGCGCAAGTTCACCGGCAAGGACGTGTGGTTCACGCAGTACAAGAAGTGCGAGAAGTACCCGAACCACAACCGGAGCTTCAACGAGAACTGCGCGAAGAACATCGTGGCCGCGACCGACGGCGAGCGGCTGAAGCACCCGATCGTCTGGGTCAACGTCGGTTTCCACCACATCGCCCGCGACGAGGACCAGACGCCGATGCCGGTGCACTGGCAGGGCTTCCAGATCTCGCCGCGCGACGTGACGAACATGAGCCCGCTCACACCCGAGCGGCTGCGCAAGCCGCGGTACAACGGCGATCCCTTCGACGAGCAGGCGGCGCACGCGCACTGACACGCGGACGCGCCCCGCGCCGCGCCCCCGTCCGGCTCCGGTCCGGGCGGGGGCGCCGTATTGTCGTCTCCACCCCCCGTGCTCTGTCTGTGCGTGAACCGAGGAGATGCCGATGCCCCCGTCCGTCGTCCACCCGTCGCTGCGCGAGCAGATCCGCGAGCACATCGTGGAAGGCGTCGTCAGCGGCCGGTGGAAGCCGGGCGAGCGGATCGTGGAGCGGCGTATCGCGGTCGAGCTGGAGGTCAGCCAGACGCCGGTGCGGGAGGCGCTGCGCGAGCTGGAGAGCCTGCGGCTGATCGAGTCGGCGCCGAACAAGGGCGTACGGGTCCGCGACCTGACGGCGGCGGACCTGGAGGAGATCTACCCGGTACGGGCCGGGCTGGAGCAGATCGCGGCGGAGCTGGCGGCGCCGCGGCTTGCGGACGACGTCTCGGCGCTGGAGCCGCACGTGGCGGCGCTGCTGGAGGCGGACGCGAAGGGCGACGGCGGGGCCCAGGTCAGACACACGGTGGCGTTCCACCGGGAGCTGGTGCGGGCGGCGGGCAACAGCGTGCTGCTGCACACGTGGGAGTCGCTGGGGATCGAGATCTACACATCGCTGGCGATCCGCTGGCTGGGCACGAGGCAGCAGAGCTACGCGGAGGAGCACGCGGACATCGTCGAGGCGTTCCGGCGCCGCGACCCGGCGATCGCGGAACTGGTCAAGGACCACGTCCTGGGCTGCGCACCCACCTGACCGGGGCCGCCGCCCCCACCGGGGCTCCGCCCCGGACCCCGATCCCCCGGGGCTGCGCCCCGCACCCCCGACGGCACCCCCTGCACCGTCCCGGACTTGCCCGAGGCTCCGCCCGCGCCCTCCCGCCGAGCCGGGCTCCGCCCCGGCCCCCTCGGTGCTGTCTCTCTCCCCCCGAACCCCCCGGGCCCCGGCGCGGGGTCGTATCCCGCCGCGCCTGCTGCAGGCACTGCGTGCCGAGAGGGCTGGCACGGCATGCCGACTTTCGGATTCGCAGGTTATTTTGCCTTCCAACCTTTGATCGATCATCGATCGCAGACTTACAGTTCGGTCGAGGAGGTAGTGCCATGCAGAGTCAGCTCGACCAGCTCCCGGACCGCGACCCGCAAGAGACCGCCGAGTGGCGCGAGTCCCTGGACGCCGTGGCGCAGCACGCCGGGCCCGACCGGGCCGCGCAGCTGCTCCGCAGCACCGTCGCGCACGCCGGTGACACCGGTGTGGACGTCCCCGCGCTGCTGGAGACGCCGTACGTCAACACCATCCCCACGGCCGCGGAGCCCGAGCTGCCAGGCGATCCGGAGCTGGAGCGGCGGATCGCCGCGTGGAACCGGTGGAACGCCGCCGCCATGGTCACCCGCGGGTCGCGGTACGGGCTGGGCGGGCACATCGCCACCTTCGCCTCCGCGGCCTGGCTGTACGAGACCGGGTTCAACCACTTCTTCCGCGGCAAGGACGACCCCCGCGCCCCCGGCTCCGGCGACCAGCTCTACGTCCAGGGCCACGCCTCCCCCGGCGTCTACGCCCGCGCCTTCCTCGACGGCCGGCTCTCCGAGGCGCACCTCGACCGCTTCCGCCAGGAGGCCGCCCCGGGCGCCCCCGGCGCCGCCGAGGGCCTGCCCTCCTACCCGCACCCGCGGCGGCTGCCGTGGCTGTGGGAGTTCCCCACCGTCTCCATGGGCCTGGGCCCGATATCCGCGGTCTACCAGGCCCGCTTCAACCGCTACCTGACCCACCGCGGCATCAAGGACGCCTCCGCCAGCCGGGTGTGGGCCTTCCTCGGCGACGGCGAGATGGACGAGCCGGAGTCGACCGCCGCGCTCGCCCTCGCCGCCCGCGAGCGGCTGGACAACCTCACCTTCGTCATCAACTGCAACCTGCAGCGCCTCGACGGCCCCGTACGCGCCAACTTCAAGGTCGTGCAGGAGCTGGAGGCGCAGTTCCGCGGCGCCGGCTGGAACGTGGTCAAGTCGCTCTGGGGCTCCGCCTGGGACGAGCTGCTGGCGCTCGACACCACCGGCGCGCTCGTCCGCCGGCTCCGGGCCGTGCCGGACGCGCAGTTCCAGACGTACGCCACGCGCGACGCCGCGTACATCCGCGAGCACTTCTTCGGCGCCGACCCGGCGCTGGCCGAGCTGTCGAAGCTGCTGACCGACGACAAGATCCTCGACTGCTTCCACGTCTCCCGCGGCGGCCACGAGCCGCGCAAGGTCTACGCCGCGTACCGGGCCGCCGTCGCGCACGAGGGCGCGCCGACCGTGATCCTGGCGCAGACCGTCAAGGGCTACAGCCTCGGCAAGGGCTTCGAGTCGCGCAACGCGAACCACCAGATGAAGAAGCTCACGATGGCGGAGTTCCGCGACATGCGGGACCTGCTGGAGCTGCCCGTCCCGGACAGCGCGCTGGCCGGCGACCTCGTGCCGTACGCCCACCCGGGCCCCGACTCCCCCGAGGTGCGCTACCTCCAGGAGCGCCGCGCCGCCCTCGGCGGCCCGGCGCCGGCGCGCCGGGTGCACCCGGTGGCGCTGCCGGAGCCGTCGGCGAAGCCGTTCGACGCGCTGAAGAAGGGCTCGGGCAGCCAGGAGATCGCGACGACCATGGCCCTGGTGCGCCTGGTCAAGGACCTCATGCGGGAGAAGGAGACCGGCCGCCGCTGGGTGCCGGTGGTGCCGGACGAGGCGCGGACCTTCGGCATGGAGTCGCTCTTCCCGAGCGCCGGCATCTACTCCCCGCTCGGCCAGAACTACGATCCGGTCGACCGCGACCAGCTCCTCTACTACAAGGAGGCGGCGGACGGGCAGATCCTCAACGAGGGCATCACCGAGGCGGGTTCGCTCGCGGACTTCACCGCCGCGGCCACGTCGTACGCGACGCACGGCGAGCCGATGATCCCGTTCTACATCTTCTACTCGATGTTCGGCTTCCAGCGCACCGGCGACCAGTTCTGGGCACTCGCCGACCAGTTGGGCCGGGGCTTCGTCATCGGCGCCACCGCCGGCCGCACCACCATGACCGGCGAGGGCCTGCAGCACGCCGACGGCCACTCCCCGCTGCTGGCCGCCACCAACCCCGCGGCGCTGATCTACGACCCGGCGTTCGCGTACGAGGTGGCGGTCATCGTCAGGGACGGGCTGCGCCGCATGTACGGGCACGCCGCCCCCGACGAGGACGCGGACGTCTTCTACTACCTCACCGTCTACAACGAGCCGAAGGTGCAGCCGCCCATGCCCGCGGGCGAGGGCGTCGAGGAGGGCATCGTCCGCGGCCTCTACCGCTACCGGACCGCCGCGCTCCCCGGCCCTGACCTCCCCGCCGGGGCAGCCGCGGACGGCGCCCCGCGCGCCCAGCTGCTCGCCTCCGGCACCGCCATCCACTGGGCGCTCGCCGCCCAGCAGCTGCTCGCCGAGGACTGGGGGGTCGCGGCCGACGTCTGGTCCGCCACCTCCTGGAGCGAGCTGCGCCGCGACGCCCTGTCCTGTGACGCGGCGCAGCTTCGGGGCGAGGACCGGGTCCCCTACGTCACCCGTGCTCTGGAAGGCGCACCGGGCCCGGTTCTCGCCGTCAGCGACTGGATGCGGCAGGTGCCCGACCAGATCGCGCAGTGGGTCCCGCAGGAGTACACGTCGCTGGGCACGGACGGCTTCGGCCTCTCGGACACCCGCGAGGCGGCCCGCCGGCACTTCGGGGTCGACGCGGAGTCGATCGCGGTGGCGGTGCTGGACCGGCTGGCGCGGCGCGGCGAGGTGAAGAAGGAGACGGTCGCGGAGGCGGCGGCGAAGTACGGACTGGCCTGACGGACCGGCCCGACGGGCCCGGTGCCGCCGGCCCGCGGAAGACCACGGGTCCGGCCCGCGCGGCGCGCGGACCGGACCCGTGGGGCCGCCGGGGCGGCTCAGTCCCGTTCGTCGGGGTAGGTGCGCAGCCTGAGCAGCGCCGCGATGAGGCCGCCCCACACGATCACGATCGCGACGATCAGCATGACGATGGCGCTCGCCGACATCAGCGGCTCCCTTCCTTGGGCTGGGGGTCGTCCACGGGCCCGGCGTCCGCCGCCGGGCCGCCGATGTCGCCGTGGCGGCGCCAGGGGATGAGCGAGAGCAGCACGGCGACGACCAGGACGCCGCCGGCGACGCCCCAGCCGGCCCAGCCGAGGAACGAGGTGGGATAGCCCTCGTAGTTCTCGTCGAACTCCGTGCGCAGGCTGTCGACCATCATCCAGCCCAGCACCAGCGGCGTGACGACGCCCAGGAAGAACAGCCACCAGCGGCCCAGCCGCACCGCGGAGGTCGCGTTCGCGTCCCGCTGCAGCAGCGGCAGCCGGCGCAGCGCCCAGGCCACCACGACGACGGACACCAGGGCGGCCAGCGCAATGCCGTACTGGTTGATGAAGTGGTCGGAGGCGTCGAGCAGCGTCAACCCGCCGTCGGTGGAGAACGCCAGCGTGGAGACCGCGGTCAGCACGACGCCGACGCTCAGGACGGCCGCCTTGCGGGACAGGCCCGTGCGGTCCTCGACCGCCGCGACCTGCACCTGGACGATGCTCACCAGCGAGGTGAGGCCGGCGATCACCAGCGACAGGAAGAACATCACGCCGAAGAAGGCGCCGCCCGGCATGCTGGAGATGATCTGCGGGAACGCCACGAACGCCAGCCCGACCCCGGAGGTCGCCAGGTCGTTGACGCCGATGCCCTGCTCCGCGGCCATGAAGCCGAGCACGGAGAACACCCCGATGCCCGCGAGGATCTCGAACGAGCTGTTGGCGAAGCCGGCGACGAGCGCCGAGCCGGTCAGGTCCGACTTGCGGCCCAGGTACGAGGCGTACGTGATCATGATGCCGAAGCCGATGGACAGCGAGAAGAAGATCTGCCCGTAGGCGGCGACCCACACGCTGCCCTCGGTGAGCGCGTCCCAGTCCGGCTTGAACAGTGCGTTCAGGCCCTCGCTGGCCCCGTCCAGCGTGATCGCGCGGACGACGAGGATGCCGAAGAAGACCAGCAGCGTCGGGATGAAGACCCGGTTGGCCCACTCGATGCCGCGGCGCACGCCGAACCAGAGGATGACGAGGGTGACCAGCCACACGCCGAGCAGCGGCCACATCACGCCGGGCACGAACTTCGAGAAGGTGCCCGGCTCGCCGGCCTTGAGGAAGTCCCCGGCGAAGAAGGCGTTGGGGTCGTCGCCCCACGACTCGTTGACGGAGAAGCCGACGTAGCGCACGGCCCAGGCCAGGATGACGGCGTAGTAGGCGGCGATGACGAAGCAGATCGCCACCTGCCACCAGCCGATCACCTCGGCGGGGCGGGACAGCTGCCGGTAGGCCCCCGGCGGGGAGGACCGGTAGCGGCGGCCGACGACGTATTCCATGATCAGCAGCGGCAGCCCGGCCGTCAGCAGGGCGAGCAGATACGGCACGAGGAAGGCGCCGCCGCCGTTGTCGTACGCGATGTAGGGGAAACGCCAGATGTTGCCGAGTCCGACCGCCGACCCGATCGCGGCGAGCAGGAAGCCCGCCCTTGTGCCCCAACGCTCCCGAGGCTGGTTCGACATACAAAACTCTCTTGTTCTTGGTGCAGGACCAACAGACGCTATCAGCGGGGATGCAGGATGGCGGGCATGCGCGCCGCCCGTCTCATTCACCTGGTCCTGCTTCTCCAGTCACGTGCCGCCATGACCGCCGCCGAACTGGCGGAGCGGCTGGAGGTCTCCGAACGGACCGTCGCGCGCGACGTGCAGGCGCTGACGGAGGCCGGAGTTCCGGTCTACGCCGCCCGCGGGCGGGCCGGCGGCTACCGGCTCGTCGGCGGCTACCGCACCCGGCTGACCGGGCTGGGGCGGACCGAGGCGGAGGCACTGTTCCTCTCCGGGGTGCCGGGCGCGCTGCGGGACATGGGGCTGGCGGACGCGGCGTCCGCGGCGCGGCTGAAGGTGTCGGCGGCGCTGCTGCCGGAGCTGCGCGGCGCGTCGGACAGCGTGGCGCAGCGGTTCCACCTCGACGCGCCGGGGTGGTGGCGGGAGCCGGACGCGCCGGAGCTGCTGCCGGCGGTGGCGGAGGCGGTGTGGGCGGACCGGCGGCTGGCGGTGACGTACCGGAGGCGGCCGGACGCGGCGGCGGTGGAGCGGGAGCTGGAGCCGTACGGGCTGGTCCTGAAGGCGGGTGTCTGGTACCTGGTGGCGCGGGTGCCGGGGGGCGGTTCCGGCGGCGGTGCGGGGGCGGAGGGGGCGTTCCGGGTCTACCGGGTGGAGCGCTTCGAGCGCGCCGAGCAGCTCGGGGCGGACGGGGTCGGTGCGGACGGCGGGCGCGGCGCGGACGGCGGGGAGGCCGCGGACGGCGGCGGCGGGGGAGCCGGGAGCGGCGGGGCCGACGCGGGGGGCTTCGAGCGGGACGAGGACTTCGACCTGCCGGGCTTCTGGGCGGAGCGGGCGGCGGCCTTCGCGCGCTCCATCCTGCGCGACGAGGTGACGGTGCGGCTCTCCCCCGACGGCCTGCGGCGGCTGCCGCGCGTCACGGACCGGGTCGCCGCCGAGGACGCGGTCGCCGGCGCCGGCGAGCCGGACGACCGGGGCTGGACGGCCGTCCGGCTGCGGGTGGAGTCGCCGGACGTCGCGTACACCCAGCTGCTCACCCTCGGGCCCGACGCGGAGGTGCTGGAACCGCCGGAGCTGCGCGCGCGGTTCGCGGCGGCGGCGGCCCGCAGCGCCGAGCTGTACGGGCGGGAGCCCTACGGGCGGAGCCGGTAGCCCTCCGGGTCGCCGGGGTCCTCGCCGGCCAGGACGCGCTGGAAGTACGGCCAGCTGTCCGGCACGGTGCCGTCGGCGTCCGTGAACCCGTACTCCCGGGCGACCTGCCCGCTGTACAGCGACGCCCCGTTCCACCGCGCCTTGTCCGGGTCCGCCGCCAGCGCCGCCACCGCGCGCCCGACGAGGACGGGCGACTCGGAGAGCGCGAAGTGCCGCTCCTTCGCGACCGCGTCGCGCCAGTTCTCCTCCGTCACCCCGAAGTGGTCGAGCATCTGCTCGGAGCGCAGGAACCCCGGCGTGAGGGAGAGCGCGGTGGCGCCGGCGTCCTTCAGCTCGTGGCTGAGGTTGAACGCCATCCGGATCGGGGCGTTCTTCGTCAGGTCGTAGAAGAACATCTCGCGATACGGCCTGTTTGCCTCCGCCGTGCCGTCGGTGATCTCGACCAGCAGCCCGCCGCCGGTGCGCAGCAGCAGCGGCAGCGCGCAGTGGCTGGTGATGATGTGGGTCCTGACCCCGAGTTCCAGCATGCGCAGCCCGCGGTCGAGGTCGACCTCCCACATCCTCTTGCCGAACTCGACGAGGTGCTCGCCGCCCCAGATGTCGTTGACCAGCACGTCGAGCCGGCCGTGGTCGCGGTCGATCCGGGCGACCAGGTCCCGCACCCGGTCGGCTTCGAGGTGGTCGACGGCGACCGCGACGCCCTCGCCGCCGGCCGCGGTCACCAGCTCCGCGGTCTCCTCGATGGTCTCGGTGCCGCGGCCGACCTCGCTGACGCGCTCCCGGGTGGTGCGGCCGGTGGCGTACACGGTGGCGCCCAGGGCACCCAGCTGCACCGCGATCGCCCGGCCCGCGCCCCGCGTGGCGCCGGCGACCAGCGCGACCCTCCCGCGCAGCGGCCGCTGCCCGGCGCCCGGCACGGCCCTGTCCTGCGCGTTCTGCGTGTTCTGCGTGTTCTGGCTCTGCTCTTCGCTCATGCGCACACCGTGGCACCGAAACCGGACACCTTCTGTCAGGTTTCCCGGCAGGTTGCGAAAGGGTTCCGGGAGGTGCCGATCCCGCCGCTCCGCGTGCGTACGCGCGGCGGAAGGCAGATGCTGGACCCGTGATGGAGGAGTCGGAGTTCTGGGAGCTGATCGACAGCACCCGCGAGGCCGCCGAGGGCGACCCCGCGGAGCAGGCCGACCTGCTCGTGGACCGGCTGACCGAGCTGGACCCGGACGCCGTGACGGACTTCGCCTGCCACTTCGAGTCGCGGATGGACCGGGCGTACCGCATGGACCTGTGGGGCGCCGCGTGGGTGCTGCTGGACGGGGTCAGCGACGACGCCTTCGACTCCTTCCGCAGCTGGCTCGTCGGGCAGGGCCGGACGGTCTTCGAGGGCGCCCTGCACGAGCCGGACGACCTCGCCGAGCTGCTGGCCGACTTCGACGAGGAGACGGACGGGGAGGCGGACGACCTGGCCTTCGCGGCGGACGAGGCGTACGAGCGGCTGACGGGGCTGAAGCTGCCGGAGCTGGGGCTGCCGGAGGGGCCGGCGGAACCGGTGGGGGAGGCGATCGACTTCGAGGACGAGCGGGTGCTGGCGCGTCGGTTCCCGAAGCTGTGGGCGCTGTACCGGGAGGACTGAGGGGACGGGGACGGGAGCGAGGGCGGACCGGGGCCTGGGCGGGTGCGTCGGAACGGGGCGCCTCAGAGCAGCGTGCGGCCCATCAGCACGTCGTCCACGTACGCGCCGTCCAGCAGGAACTCCTCCGGCAGCACCCCCTCCACCGCGAACCCCTCGGACTCGTACAGCCGCCGCGCCGGCGTGTTGTGGCCCAGCACCCGCAGCGTCAGCCGCCGCGCGCCGGCCGCACGGGCGTGCTCCGCCGCCGCGCGCAGGAGCGCCCGCGCGACGCCGGCGCCGCGGACGTCGGGGGCGACGACGAGGCCCTGGATCTGGCGGACGTGCGCGTTGACCGGCAGCGCGGTCGGGGGTACGACGCAGACGTAGCCGACGACGCGGGCTGCGTCCCCGGGGCCGGCGGCGGGGGCGGCGGGCAGCTCGGCGACGAGGTAGTCCTCGGTGCGGTGCCGGTCGTCGAAGAACGGGGCGCCGGGGCTGGGCGGCTCCGTCACGGCGTGCAGGTGCGACCAGGTGGCGACGTCGAGCGCGCGGAGGAGATCGCCGTCGGCGGCTCGCGCGGGACGTATGCGCAGCTCGCCACCGCCGGCCGCCCCGCCGGGGTGCACGTTGGTCATCGACTCACTGTGACACGAGCTGCCGCGGTGCGGCACATGAGGGCAGGATGGGCTCATGCGTATCGCGGTCTCCGGCACCTCCGGACTCATCGGCTCCGCCCTCGTCCGCTCGCTGCGGGCCGACCGGCACGACGTCCTGCGGCTGGTACGGCGGGAGGCGAGCGCCCCGGACGAGGTGCCGTGGGACCCGGATCGGGCGTACGTCGACGCCGCCCGGCTCACCGGCTGCGACGCCGTCGTGCACCTCGCCGGGGCCGGCATCGCCGACCGGCGCTGGACGGAGAGCTACAAGCGGGTCCTGCGCGACAGCCGGGTGCTGGGCACCGCGGCCGTCGCCGACGCCGTCGCCTCGCTCGACCGGCCGCCGTCCGTCCTCGTCTGCGGCAGTGCCGTCGGCTACTACGGCGACACCGGCGACCGCGCCGTCGACGAAACCGCCCCGCCGGGCCGGGGGTTCCTCGCCGACCTGTGCCAGGAGTGGGAGGCCGCGGCCGGCCCGGCGGCGGAGTCGGGGATCCGCACCGCCTACGCGCGCACCGGCCTGGTGGTGGCCCGCAAGGGCGGGGCGTGGGGGCGGCTGTTCCCGATCTTCCGGGCCGGGCTGGGCGGCCGGCTCGGCAACGGCCGGCAGTACTGGAGCTTCATCTCCCTGCACGACCACGTCGCCGCGCTCCGCCACATCATCGACACCGAGTCGCTCTCCGGGCCGGTCAACCTCACCGGCCCGGAGCCGGTGACCAACCGCGAGGTGACGGCGGCGATGGGGCGGGTGCTGCGGCGGCCGACGCCGTTCCCGGTGCCGGCGGCGGCGCTGCGGCTGGCGCTGGGCGGGTTCGCGGAGGACGTGCTCGGCAGCCAGCGGGTGGTGCCGCGGAAGCTGCTCGACTCGGGGTTCACGTTCGCGTTCCCGGGCATCGAGGACGCGCTGCGGGCGGCGCTGCGGGGGTAGCCGGCCCCGGCCGGCCGGCTGCGGGGGGCGGCGCCGGGGGCCGTTGGCGCGGGGGGCGCGCCGGGTGTGCGTCCGTGCCCTTGTGGTGCGCACCTGGCCGGCGCCACCATCCGACCTATCGTCATCGGCACGCGTCCACACCGGTACGCGGATACGGCCATGCCCAGCTGGGCATCAAACAGGCGTCCAGAGGCGTCCGAGAGCGCTCGGTCGCGGACGCACAACCCCGGGAGGCACCCGTGCCCCAAGCCGCAGGAAGCACGGACCCCGTAGACGTCGTCGTCGTAGGCGCCGGACTCGCCGGTCTCTCCGCGGCCCACCACCTGGTCGGAGCGGGTCTCGAC
This sequence comes from Streptomyces sp. CNH099, assembly GCA_000514715.1. Classification (GTDB taxonomy): domain Bacteria; phylum Actinomycetota; class Actinomycetes; order Streptomycetales; family Streptomycetaceae; genus Streptomyces; species Streptomyces synnematoformans. The sequence goes on from AZWL01000009.1 coordinate 136,760, forward strand.
GTGACCGTGCTGGAAGCGGACGAGCAGGTCGGCGGGCGGATGGCCACCGACCACGTGGACGGTTTCCGGCTGGACCGCTCGCTGCAGCTGCTCAACACCTCGTACCCGGAGCTGCGTCGGATACCGGGGCTCGCGGGGGTGCCGCTGTGCCCGCTCGGCGGCGACGTGGTCGTCTGCGCGGGCGGGCGGCGGCAGCGTATCGGCGGATCGAGGGGCACGGGGGGCGCGTTCACCACGGCGAGCGCCTTCGCCAGCGCCGCGCGTGCGCCCCGGGGCGGTTTCATCGACCAGGCCTGGCTCTCCGCGGCGCTGGCCCGGCTGGCCGCCGTGCCCACCGCGCGGCTGCTGGCCCGGCCCGAACGCCGGGCCGCGGACGCCCTGGCCGTGCGGGGACTGCCGCCGCGGATAGCGGCGGGCTCCCTGCGGCCACTGCTGGTGGCCCTGCTCAACGACCCGGCGCTGACCACGTCGAGCCGCTCCGCCGACCTGGCGCTGCGGTCGTTCGCACGCGGGCGGCTGTGCCTGCCGGCGGGCGGGGCGGCGACGGTGCCGCGGCGGCTGGCGGCGGGGCTGCCGCACGGGACGGTGCGGACGGGGGTGCGGGCGGTGTCGGTGTCGACGACCGCGGTGCGGACCGAGGGCCACGGGGTGCTGCGCTGCCGGTCGGTGCTGGTGGCCACGGGTGCGCGGGCGGCGGCGGGGCTGCTGCCGGGGCTGCGGCTGCCGGGGTTCCACCCGGTGACGGTGCTGCACCACAGCGCCCCGGCGGAGTCGCTGCCGGGCGGCGGGGCGGCGCGGGGTGGTGCGGAAGCACCCGGGGCGGCCGAAGCGCCGGAGGAGGCGCGGTACGGGGACGGGCCGGGGGGCGGCGCGCGGGAGCCGGCGGCGCGGGGCGGGGCGGGCGGCACGGGCGGCGTCCCGGTATGGAACGGTGCGGCGCGGAACGGTGCGGGCAGGGCGGCCGCGGTACGGGGCGGCCCGGGCCCGGGCGGCCCGCGGGAGGCGGCGCTGCTGCTGGACGCCGAGCGGGCCCACGGGCCGGTGTCGCACACGGCGGTGGTCAGCGGCGCGGACACCTCGCGGGCGCCGCGGGGGCGGGCGCTGGTCAGCTCGGTGGTGCTGGGCGAGGACGCGGGGCGGCCGGCGCGGGTGCTGGACAAGTCGGCGCGGCGGCAGCTGAGCGAGCTGTACGGGACGTCGGCGTTCGACTGGGAGCTGGTGGCGGCGCACCACGATCCGGAGGCGGTCCCGGCGATGCCGGCGCCGCACGACCTGCGCCGTCCGGTACGGGTGCTGTGCGGCCTCTACGTGTGCGGCGACCACCGCGACACGAGCGGCCCCCAGGGTGCCCTGTACTCCGGCCGCCGCGCGGCCCGCGCGCTGCTCCGCGACTTCGGCCTGACCCCGGCCACGGAAACCGCCGCGGTCCCGGCACTCGCCTAGCAGGAACGGTTCTCCGCCAGCGCTCCCGCCCGGGGCAGCCGCTTGAGGGGAGCGGTGCTCGTGCGGAGAGAGCGGCGCTCACCCCGCACGGGCACCGCTCCGTACCGAGAGCACCCCGCGCCCCGCCGCCGGTCGCGAGGCCGCGCCGGGCCTCACACCGCCAGCGCCGCGACCCGCTCCCGGTACGCCCGCACCGGAGGTGCGTCGCGGTACGGCTCCAGACGGCGTTCGAAGTCGCGCACGTACTCCGCCGCGCGCGCCGACCGCATCTCCGCCGCCTGCTGCGCCGCCTCCGCGCCCAGCACACACGCCTGCTCCACCTCGCCAAGACCCAGCCGGGCCGCGGCCAGCACCAGCCGGCAGAACACCCGGCTGCGCGCGAACCCCGCCGCGCGCAGCTGCAGCGAGCGCTCGGCGTGCTGCGCCGCCGCCCGGTACTGCTGGAGGTCGCGGTGGCAGTGCCCGAACTCGTCCGCCAGCTGCGCCTCGTCGAAGAACCGCGCCCAGTGCGGCGCCTCCTCCCCCGGCCGCGCCGACTCCAGCGCCCGCTCCGCCCGCGCCAGCGACGTCGTGCACGCCCGCACCTCGCCCAGCAGCCCGTGCCCGCGCGCCTCCGCGGCGTGCAGCAGCGCCTGCACCACCGGGGGCACGCCCCCGCCGACGCCCTGCTGGGCGACCCGGGCCAGCTGCACGGCCTCCCGGCCGTGCCCCAGGTAGACGGCCTGGCGGCTCATCGTGACCAGCACGTAGCTGCCGTACGCGCGGTCGCCCGACGCCTGCGCCAGGCGCAGCGCCTGGACGAAGTACCGCTGGGCGAGCCCGTGCGCGGCGATGTCGTACGAGGTCCAGCCCGCCAGCCGGGTCAGGTCCGCGGCGGCGGAGAACAGCCGGCGCCCCGTGGCCTCGTTGTACGTGCCGCGCAGCATCGGCTCGACCTCGTGCTCCAGGTACCGCACGAGGGCCTGCCGGGCGTGCCCGCCGCCGTACGCGTTGTCCAGCGCCCGGAACATCTCGGCGACGGACCGCATCGCCCCGATGTCGCCCTGGGTGACCCGCTGGCCGGGCGCCCGGGCCCCCGGCCCGCCCCAGCCCGGCCCCGGGTCGCCGCGCCCGCCGGCGCCGCCTCCGGGGCCGCCGGGCCCGGGGCCGCCCCCCGGCGCCGTACCGACGGCGACACCGCCGCCGGCGCCCACGCCCGGGCCGCGCCCCTGCGCGGGCACCCGCACCCCGCCCGGCGGCCCCGCGACGGCGCCGACCGGACCCGGACCGCCGCCCGGCGGTCCCGGCGACGGCACCCCCGCGGCCCGCTGCTGCAGCTCCCGCGCCACCTTGTCGTCCGGCCTGCCGATCAGCCAGTCACGGCTCGGCACCACCAGACCCGCAGGAGTGAACGCAATCTTCCGCAGCTCCGCCTGACTGCCGGTGTCCTTGCGCCACAACCCGCTCACGATGTCGATCGCCTCGGCCGGCGTCGAGGCGAACTCCAGTCCGGCGTACACCGGTGCGCACGCGTCGAGCCCGAGGTCCTGCGCGGTCAGCCGGCGGCCGAGGCGCCGGGTGAACACCTCGGCGATCAGCGCCGGCGTCGTGCCGCGCGGTTGCTGGCCGCGCAGCCAGCGGGTCACCGACGTTTTGTCGTACCGCAGGTCGAGGCCGTGTTCGAGGCCTAGCTGATCGACTCTGCGGGCGAGCCCCGCGTTGGAGAACCCGGCCTCGGAGATGAGGGCGGCGAGCTGGCGGTTGGGAGGTCGCTGTGAAGGTCGTTCCGTCGTCACCTGTGGGGTCTCCTGCCTGGGCCTCCGGGAACGGCGCGAATGTAGCGGCGAAACAAGCCCCACTCGCCGCATTCGTCCCAGCTTCATTCGATCGTGTGAGGAGACCCGAGCGCAGGGCGGGAACGTATACCGCCGTAGAGTGGAGAGGTCGGCTGGAATGCAGTCAGCCGCACCTGCCGGACGGCGTACGCGCGCCGAGGGCGAGAGAGCGCGAACAGCGCGAGGAGGGCACCGTGGGCGAGCTGCGCTTCGTTCACCTGGGTTTCGGCGAGGACGCCGTCGAGTACCTGGAGGCTTGGCAGGAGCAACGGCGCGTGCACGCCGCGCGCTTCGCGGAGGAGATCCCCGACACCTGTCTGCTGCTGGAGCATCCGCCGGTCTACACCGCGGGCCGGCGCACCGCCGAGGACGAGCGCCCCCTCGACGGCACCCCCGTGGTGGACGTGGACCGCGGCGGGAAGATCACCTGGCACGGCCCCGGGCAGCTGGTCGGCTATCCGATCATGAAGCTGCCGCGCCCCGTCGACGTCGTCGCGCACGTACGCCGGCTGGAGGAGGCGCTGATCCGCGCCTGCGCAGACTTCGGCCTGGAGACCACCCGGGTCGAGGGCCGCAGCGGGGTGTGGGTGCTGGGCGACCCGGTGGAGCAGCGCGCGGAGCTGGGCGGGCTGTCGCTGGACTTCGACCCGCGGCTGGCGGACGAGGAGTACGACGCACGCCTCGCCGGCCCCGACTACGCGCCCTCCAATGCGGGCCAGCGGCGCGAGGACCGCAAGCTGGCGGCGATCGGCATCCGCGTCGCCAAGGGCGTGACCATGCACGGCTTCTCCCTGAACTGCAATCCGGACAACACCTGGTTCGACCGGATCGTGCCGTGCGGCATCCGCGACGCGGGGGTGGCGTCGCTCTCCGGCGAGCTGGGAAGAGACGTGCCGGTGTCGGAGGTTCTCCCCGTCGTGGAGAAGCGTCTGCGCGAGGTCCTGGAGACGGCCGAGCCGCTCCCCCGCGCGGTCTGACTCCCATATTCAGAGGCGTACGCTGGAGAACGCCGAGGAATCGAAAGCTAGGAGCCCGGACGTGTCCGCTGTCGCACCCGACGGTCGCAAGCTGCTCCGCCTGGAAGTCCGCAACAGCCAGACCCCCATCGAGCGCAAGCCCGAGTGGATCAAGACCCGCGCGAAGATGGGGCCCGAGTACAACGCACTGCAGAAGCTGGTCAAGGACGAGGGCCTGCACACGGTCTGCCAGGAAGCCGGCTGCCCCAACATCTTCGAGTGCTGGGAGGACCGCGAGGCGACCTTCCTCATCGGCGGTGAGCAGTGCACCCGGCGGTGTGACTTCTGCCAGATCGACACCGGCCGGCCGGCCGAGCTGGACCGCGACGAGCCGCGCCGGGTCGCCGAGTCCGTACAGCGCATGGAGCTGCGGTACGCCACGATCACCGGCGTCGCCCGCGACGACCTGGACGACGGCGGTGCCTGGCTGTACGCGGAGACGGTGCGGCAGATCCACGCCACCACCCCCGGCACCGGCGTCGAGCTGCTGATCCCCGACTTCAACGCCGTACCCGAGCAGCTCGCGGAGGTCTTCTCCGCCCGCCCCGAGGTGCTCGCCCACAATGTCGAGACCGTCCCGCGGATCTTCAAGCGCATCCGCCCCGGCTTCCGCTACGAGCGGTCCCTGGAGGTCATCACGCGCGCCCGCGAGGCCGGGCTGGTGACGAAGTCGAACCTCATCCTGGGCCTGGGCGAGGAGCGCGAGGAGGTCAGCAGGACGCTGCGGGACCTGTACGAGGCGGGCTGCGAGCTGATCACCATCACGCAGTACCTGCGGCCCTCCCCCAGGCACCACCCGGTGGAGCGGTGGGTCAAGCCGCACGAGTTCGTGGAGCTGCAGCAGGAGGCGGAGGAGGTCGGCTACGCCGGCGTCATGTCCGGCCCGCTGGTGCGGTCCTCGTACCGGGCCGGGCGGCTGTACCGGCAGGCCGTGGAGAAGCGCGCCCGGCCCGCGGCGTAACGGCGGCGGGGGCGCGCCCCGGCGTGCCGCCACTGTGGGCTTCACCACGCTTTGACCGCCGGGCCACGCCCCGGTAACACCGTGGGGTGAGCATGGACCCCGACCAGCTTTGACATCCCTGACTCCGCGACCGCCGAGGGGGGCCGCCGTGCCGTCGTCACCGTCGTCGTTACCGTCCTGGCCGCCGCCCCGGCCGACCGTCACCGGGGTGCTGCGCACCATCGAGGGGCTGCTGCTGCGCGGCGAGCAGCGCACCGCCCGGCGCAACGCCTGGGACGCCGTGCTGGAGGACCGCCGCCGGGCCAGTGCCCGGCGGGAGTCGGAGTCGGCCGTGGGGAAGGCGGGCCCGGTGGGCGGTACGTCCGCTCTGCCCCGCTGACCGCGGGCGCCGGCGCCCGCGGCACCCCCCGGGCCCACCCCGGCCGCGTACGACCTGCGGACGGTCTGCGGACGCTCTCCGGCCGGCCCGTGGACCGGCCTCCCCGACCGGCCGCCGGCCCCGCGTCGGCCCCGGTGCCGGGCCCGGTCTGTCGTCGGGTCCGGCTGGCCGTAGAATTCGCGGCATGGCCAGCAGTGAACCCACACCCGAGAAGACCGGGCGTCTGAAGCAGATCGCCCTCACGTACAAGATGACCAGGCGGGCCGACCCCAAGGTCGGTCTGATCGTCGCGGGCGTGGGCATCCTGGTCCTCGGTGCCGCCCTGGGAGTCGGCTTCCTCATCGGGCACCCGGTCTATCTGGGCATCGTCGGTTTTCTGCTGTCGCTGCTCGGCATGGCGATCGTCTTCGGGCGGCGCGCGGAGGCGGCGGCGTTCGGCCAGATGGAGGGCCAGCCGGGCGCGGCCGCGGCGGTGCTGGACAACATGAAGCGCGGCTGGACCGTCACCCCGGCGGTGGCGATGACCCGGCAGCAGGACGTCGTGCACCGGGCCGTGGGCAAGGCGGGCATCGTGCTGGTCGCCGAGGGCAACCCGAACCGGCTGAAGGGCCTGCTGGCGGCCGAGAAGAAGCGGATGAACCGGGTCGTCGCGGACGTTCCCGTGCACGACGTCGTCGTGGGCAACGACGAGGGCCAGGTGCCGCTGAAGAAGGTGCGCACCACGCTGATGAAGCTGCCGCGGGTGCTGCAGGGCCCGCAGGTCACGCAGGTCAACGACCGGCTGAAGGCGCTGGGCGACCTGATGAGCAACATGCCGGTCCCGAAGGGCCCGATGCCGAAGGGCATGCGCATGCCGAAGGGCGGCGGCAGGCTGCGCTGAGCGCGGCGGCGCCCGGCGGCCCGTTCCGTACGCGGAGGCGGGGCGGGCCCTGCGGGCGCTGTGTCCAGATCCGCGTCAGAGTGTCAGACCCGCGTCAGATCCGCACCTCGACGGCGCGTGCCACGCGGTCGTGGAGGCCGCGGGTGTCGCGGTCGAAGACGACGGCCGGGATCAGCAGGCACAGCAGGACGGTGCGGACGACCGTCGCGAGGAAGCCGAGCCGGGGGCCCCGCTCGGAGACGACGCGGATACGCACGATCCGCTTGCCCGGCGTGAGACCGACCGTGCCGACCAGCAGCACGGTCATCACGAAGAAGACGGCCATGGTCCACACCGCCACCGACTGGCTCTCGCCGTCGGCGAACAGGCCGTAGGCGATCAGCTGGCACAGCATCCAGTCGATGACCAGCGCCGCGATCCGCCTGCCGACCGGCGCGACGGAGCCGGGCCCCGTCTCGGGCAGCCCGAGGCGCTCCCCTCGGTAGCCGAAGTCGACGCCCATGTCCTCGGCCGCCGAGCGGGGGCCGGAGAGCCACGAACCGATTGCCTGCCGCTTCTCCGCGTTGTCCACGTATCCACGGTACTGCCCGCCCCCGGATCCCCCTCCTCGCCCCCCGCCGGCCGATCCCGGACGGCATACGATTCCGGCCACCCGCGGGGCGCCTGGCGAGCCGCCGGCGGCGCGTTTCCGGGCCGCACGGAGGCGCGCGGTTAACATCGGCGAAACAAATGGGTCATGCCCGAGAAATCCCGGGTGCCTACGCTCGGGCGAGCAGCCGGCACGCCGGCTCCCGCCGGTACGCGCACCCGCGCGGACTCAGCAGGCTTACCCGTCCCCTCGCGGCGGGACATAGGAGGAGTTGGATGTTCCAGAACGCCGACGAGGTCCAGCAGTACATCGCGGACAACGACGTGAAGTTCGTCGACGTGCGCTTCTGCGATCTGCCGGGCATCATGCAGCACTTCACGGTGCCCGCCGAGGTCTTCGAGCCCGGCGGCCAGCTGATGTTCGACGGCTCGTCCATCCGCGGCTTCCAGGCCATCCACGAGTCCGACATGGCGCTCGTGCCGGACCTCTCCACGGCCCGCGTCGACCCGTTCCGCAGGGACAAGACGCTCAACGTCAACTTCTTCATCCACGACCCGATCACCGGCGAGCAGTACAGCCGCGACCCGCGGAACGTGGCCAAGAAGGCCGAGGCGTACCTGGCCTCCTCCGGCATCGCCGACACCGCCTACTTCGGCCCCGAGGCGGAGTTCTACGTCTTCGACGACGTCCGCTTCGAGACCAAGGCGAACGCCGGCTACTACCACATCGACTCCGAGGCCGGCGCCTGGAACACCGGCGCCGTCGAGAACGGCGGCAACCGCGGCTACAAGGTCCGCTACAAGGGCGGCTACTTCCCCGCCCCGCCGGTCGACCACTTCGCCGACCTGCGCGCGGAGATCTCCCTCGAACTGGCCGCGTCCGGCCTCCAGGTCGAGCGCCAGCACCACGAGGTGGGCACCGCCGGGCAGGCGGAGATCAACTACAAGTTCAACACGCTGCTGGCCGCCGCCGACGACCTGATGCTCTTCAAGTACATCGTGAAGAACGTCGCCTGGCGCAACGGCAAGACCGCGACCTTCATGCCCAAGCCGATCTTCGGCGACAACGGCTCCGGCATGCACTGCCACCAGTCGCTCTGGGCGGGCGGCGAGCCGCTCTTCTACGACGAGCAGGGCTACGCGGGCCTGTCGGACACCGCCCGCTACTACATCGGCGGCATCCTCCGCCACGCCCCGGCGCTGCTGGCCTTCACCAACCCGACGGTGAACTCCTACCACCGCCTGGTCCCCGGCTTCGAGGCCCCGGTCAACCTGGTCTACTCGCAGCGCAACCGCTCCGCCGCGATCCGCATCCCGATCACCGGCGCCAGCCCCAAGGCCAAGCGCATCGAGTTCCGCGCCCCGGACTCCTCCGGCAACCCGTACCTGGCCTTCTCCGCCATGCTGCTGGCGGGCCTGGACGGCATCAAGAACAAGATCGAGCCCGCCGAGCCGGTCGACAAGGACCTCTACGAGCTGGCCCCCGAGGAGCACGCCGCGGTCCCCCAGGTCCCGACGAACCTCCCGGCCGTGCTGGAGTCCCTGGAGTCCGACCACGAGTTCCTCCTCCAGGGCGGCGTCTTCACCGCCGACCTGATCGAGACCTGGATCGACTTCAAGCGCACCCAGGAGATCGCCCCGCTGCAGCTCCGCCCGCACCCGCACGAGTTCGAGCTGTACTTCGACGTCTGAGCAGCAGGGCCGGGTGCCCTGGACGGAAGTCCGAGTTCCCCGTAACCACACCGACTGGCGGGACGGGCGGCGCAATCCGACGTGACCGGCGTACGCCGGTCACGGGGTGTCGGCGCGGGCTGCCCAACGGTCGGCGGCGAGACTGCCGGACGCGCGCCTGACACGTTCGGGTATTCGTTCGACGTGCACGGCGGAAGGGCCTTCCGCCGTGGGCCGGTCCGTCATCCCTTCGCACCCCCGCCGGGAGCCGGGGGGTGCTCCGCCGCCGGATGGCGGACCAGGCTCAGCAGCACCAGTGCGCACAGGGTCGCCCCCACGGCGACCGCCACGAGTACGGTGCCCACGGCAAGGTGCTCGAACAGCACGCCCGCCGTCCCGTACGCGAGCGGACTGGCCACGAAGACGGCGGCGCCGAACAGCGGGATCACGTGTGGGCGCAGGTCCTCCGGCGGCCGCAGCGTCAGCAGCGCGACGGCTGGCGCGGTCACCCCGGGCAGGAACATGCAGGCGGCGCCGATCGTGAGGGCCGCGGAGACGGCCGGCTGGCCCCACGGCAGCAGCCACAGCATGGCGGCGGCGCCCACGCCGCCGCAGGCGGCGAAGCGCACCGGGGAGATCCGGCCGGCGAGCCGGGCGACGACGACGGTGCCCACCGCGGTTCCGCCGCCCCACGCGGCCATCAGCCAGCCGACCACGTGCGGGTCGGAGTCGTAGCGGCTCCTGGCCATCACCGGCAGCGCGAGCAGAACGACGGGCATGAGCAGGCCGTACCCGAAGGCGGCGATCGATATCCGCTTCAGCACCGGGTCCCGGAGTACGAAGGTCAGTCCCTCCCCCATCTTGCTCGCCGACATCGGCTCCGGAGCCCGCTTGCGCCGCGGCAGCCCGAGCAGCAGCAGCGCCGACACCGCGAACGTGCCGGCGTCGACCCACAGCACGTGCAGCGGGCCGAACCCGGCGATCAGGAAGCCGGCGGTCGCCGGGCCGACCAGCCGGGCCGTCGAAGTCGCCGTCTCGAACAGGGCGTTGGCCGCGGTGACGACGCGCTCGTCCGACCCGAGGGTCTCGACGAGCAGCATCCGCTGCGAGGGCAGGTAGGCCGACGCGATGCAGCCGAGGAGGGCGACGATGACCAGCAGCACCCCGAACGACAGCGCCCCCGCCAGGTACAGCGCGGGCACCGCAGCGATCAGGACCGCGCCGACGGCGTCGCCCACGATGGACACGCGGCGGGCGCCCCACCGGGCCACGAGCAGGCCGGCGGGCATGCTCAGCAGCGGCACCGGCAGGATCTGGACGACGAACACCAGCCCCATCCGCGCCGGCGACCCGGTGGTCATCAGGACGAACCACGGCAGCGCCAGGGTCGTCATCTGGGTGCCGATCGAGGAGACGAACTCCGCGACGACGACCCTGCGGAACTGCCCGCTCCGCAGAGCCGAGCGCTTCGCCGGCGCGGTGGTCACCGGGCGGTCCGGGCCGGGCCGCCGGGGCCGCCCGTCACCATGCCACCGGCAGCCGGTGTACGCCGTAGACGGTCATGTTCGAGCGCGTCGGGATCTCGTCCGGCTGCGCGGCCAGCCGCAGACCCGGGAACCGCTTGAGGAGCGTGGCGTAGCCGATGCGCAGCTCCAGGCGGGCCAGCTGCTGCCCGAGGCACTGGTGGATGCCGTGGCTGAAGGTGAGGTGGCCGATCTCGCCCTGGGTGACGTCGAGCCGGTCCGGGTCGGGGAACTGGTTCGGGTCGCGGTTCACGCTGGGCAGGTGGATCAGCACCGTGTCCCCCTTGCGCAGGGTCAACCCGTCCAGTTCGACGTCCTCGGTGGCGGTGCGCTGCACGCCCACGTGCACGACGGTCAGATAGCGCAGCAGTTCTTCGACCGCCCCCTCCATCAGCGACTCGTCCGCGCGCAGCAGTTCCGTCTGGTCCGGGTTGCTCAGCAGCGCGTACGTCCCGAGCGACAGCATGTTCGCCGTGGTCTCGTGGCCGGCGACGAGCAGCAGGAGGGTCGCCCCGATCGACTCCGGCAGGCTGATCTCCTCCCCCGACACCAGCACGCTCAGCACGTCGTCCGCCGGCTCGGCCTTCTTCCGGGCGAGCAGCTCACCGGTCAGCTCGACGAGGTCGCCGAGCACCTGCTGCACCTCCTGCGGCTCGACGTCCAGGCTCAGCAGCTTCTCCGAGTTGCCCTCGAAGCGGTCCCGGGCGTCGAGCGGTACGCCCAGCAGCTCGCAGATCACCTGGGAGGACACCGGCACCGCGTAGTCCGTGACCAGGTCCGCGGGCGGCCCCTTGGCGAGCATGGCGTCGGCGTACTGCGCGGTGATCTCCTCGATCCGCGGCGTGAGCAGCCGCATCCGGCGCAGGGTGAACTGCCCGGCCAGCTGCCGCCGGAAGCGGGTGTGGTCCGGCGGGTCCATGTGCTCGAACAGGCCCGGGATGTCCGCCTCCAGGTCCGCCGCGCGGTTGGACGGGAACGCCAGGTGCTTGTTCGTCGGCGCCGAGCTGAACCGCTTGTCCGACAGGATCGAGCGGCCCAGCTTGTAGCTGGTGACGAGCCATCCCTCGTACCCGTCGGGGAAGGTCATACGGGAGACCGGCCCCTGGGCGCGCAGCGCCTCCGGCGGGTCGAACGGGCGCTCCCGGAGCGTGGGCAGCCCGTTGGAGAGGGGACACGTCGCGTCGTCGGTCATGTCTGCCTTCCTTCCGCCGTCGGTCGACGGCTTCCGATGGATGGGTGTCGGGCGAGTCGGGCGGCGCCTACCTGTCGCCGTCCGCCTCGCCCTCCTCGGCCCGTACGAGATCGCGCAGTTGTGAGACAGTGAGGTCCGGGTGGCGTGTGACCAGCTCCAGCACCCGCGGCCACTGGCGCACCAGCGCCCCCATGACCGGCGGCGCGATACGGTCCGGCGAGTACACCCACAGGCCGCGCAGTTCGCCCGCCACCTCGCGGGCGACCAGGTAGAGGTCCACGTTGTGCGGCTCGATCGCGGCGATCAGCTCCGGCAGCGGCGTCTCGTCGCCGATCCGCACGTCCAGCGGCGTCACGTCGTGCCCGTCCAGCGCCAGCGTGGTGCTCGGCACGCCGAGCAGGTTGAGCATCACGCGCAGGGGCAGCTCGTTGCCGTCCCCGATGACGCCGTCGCGGATCAGCGCCCGCAGCGGGACGTTCTGGTGCTCGTACGCGTCCAGCTCGGCCTGGAGGACCTGCTGGACCAGCTCGCGGAACGACGGGTCGCCCGCCATCCGCGGCCGGTTGAGGATGACGTTGATGAACGGGCCGACCATCGACTTGGTCTCCGGCCGTTCGCGGCCGGCCAGCGGATGGCTGACCGCGATGTCCGTCGCGTCCGAGTAGCTGTGCAGCAGCACGTGGAACGCGGACATCAGCATCATGAACAGGGTCACGCCCTCGCGGCGGGCGGCCTCCCGCACCGCCGCCATGGCCTCCGCACCGATCACGACGGCGTGGCTGTACCCCTCGACGAAGTCGTCGAGCTGGTGCGCAGGCGCGTCGAAGTCGAAGGTGCGCGCCGCGCCGTCCAGCTCCCCGCGCCAGTGCTCGACGTGTGCGTCCAGCGCGCCGGCGGCCAGCAGTTCCTGCTCCCACGCGGCGTAGTCCAGGTGCTGGACCGCCACCTCGGGCAGCTTCGGCCGCCGTGCCGCCGTGTGGGCCGCGTACAGCTCGGACAGCTCGTCGACGATCACGATGAAGCCCCAGTGGTCCACCAGGATGTGGTGGGCCACGAGCACCAGCGCGTGTTCCCGGTCGGACAGCCGCACGAGCAGCCCCCGGACGAGGTTCCCGGACTCGATACGGAACGGGCGCTCCGTCTCCGCGGTGAGCAGCTCGCGCAGCTTCTCGTCCTGGCCCCGCCCCCGGTGCGCGCGCAGGTCGACGGTGTCGAGCGGCCACGCGGGCGTACCGTCGGCGAACTGCCGGGTCGCCGAGCCCTGCCGGACGTACCGGGTGCGCAGGATGTCGTGCCGCTGCACGAGGTCGTCCAGGCTGCGGCGCAGCGCGGCGACGTCCAGCTCTCCGTGTACGCGCCAGGCGGTGATGACGCCGTGGTGCGGATGGTCGGGGCCCACCGGCTGGAGCAGGAACTCCAGCTGTCCGAAGGACAGTCCGACGCCGTCGCCGCGGTCGGCCCGGGGGATCGGCGCGTACAGCAGGTCGGTCGCGTCGGCGGCGGTGGCGGGCTCCTCGCCGCGGACCGGCTCGACCGTGCCGGCCTCGACCGCGCGGGCGCAGCGGGCGACGGCGCGCAGCGCGTCGAACCAGGTGTCCGCCAGCTCGCGTACCTCGTCCTCGTCGAGGAGCGAACCCGCCCAGCTCCAGTTCGCCACCAGCTGCGGGCCGTCCGGGCCGTCCTGTGTGACGGCGTTGACCTCCAGGGGGTGGAGCAGCGGCCGGACCGCGGTGGCGCCGGGCGCGGTGTCGTCGCGCAGCGGCATCCACGGCTTCTCCTCGTCGGTGACGGGCACGCGGCCGAGGTAGTTGAACAGCACCTGCGGCGCGGGCAGCGCGGCGAGCGCCGGCGCGGTCTGCGGGTCGAGGTAGCGCAGCAGCCCGTAGCCGAGGCCGTGTTCCGGGACCGACCGGAGCTGTCTGCCGGTGCCGGCGACCGCGCCGGCCAGCCCGCTGCCCGCCCCGGTCACCTCGTCCCAGGTCAGCCCGGCGAAGTCGAGACGGACCGGGTGGACGCTGGTGAACCAGCCCACCGTGCGGGACAGGTCGGCGCCCTCGACGAGGTGCTCGTACCTGCCGTGGCTCTCCACGTCCAGCACCACCGGGGCGTCACCGGCGCCCGTCCGGCGGGCGCGCCACCGCTGGACGGCGAGCCCGAAGGCGGTCAGCAGGACGTCCTGGACGCCGCCACGGAACGCCGCGGGCGCCTGCCCGACCAGTGTCGCGGTGTCCGCTGCCGGCAGCGTCGCCGACAGCCGGCCCTCCGTGCCCGTGACGTCGCGGTCCGCGTCCAGCTCACCGGCCGTCAGCGGCGCGGCGTCGGCCAGGATGCCCTCCCACACCGGCAGTTCGGCCCGGTGCCGGGCGGCACGCTCGGCGGCGGTGACCCGCGCCGCCCAGCCGCGCAGCGACGTCGTTACGGGAGCCAGGTCCGGCTCGCGCCCCGCGGACACCGCGTCCCAGGCGGCGGCGAGGTCGGTGAGCAGAATCCGCCACGACACGCCGTCGACCGCGAAGTGGTGCACGGCGAGCAGCAGCCGACCCGGGCGCCCCGCGCCGGCGTCGAACCACACCGGCTGGAACACGGCGCCCGCCGCCGGGTCGAGCCGCTGCCGGGCGGCGGCGCCCTCCTCGGCGGTCAGCGCGCGTGCCTGCGGATCGGCGAGGCCGCCGGTGCGGACGCGGCGCAGGACGTCCGCGACCCGCACCGCGCCGGGCTCGTCGGCGTGCAGCGACCACTGCCCGTCGGCGCCGGTCACCAGCCGGGTGCGCAGTGCGTCGTGCCGGTCGACGACCGCCTGGAGTACGGCCGTCAGCCGGTCGTGGTCCACGTCCGCGGGCAGGCCCACGGTCGCGGACAGGTCGAAGCCGACCACCGAACCGCCCAGTTGCCGCTGCCGCTCCATGACGGGCAGCAGCGGGATCTCACCGGTTCCGGTGTCGGCGACGTCCGCGGCGGAGTCCTCGCCGGCCGGGCGGGCGACCCGGGCGATGCCGGCGACCGTCTGGTGTACGAACACGTCCCGGACGGTGAACACGAGGCCGGCGGTGCGGGCCCGGGCGACCAGCTGGGTGGCCTGGATGCTGTCCCCGCCCAGGTCGAAGAAGCCGGCCTCGGCGCCGACCCCGGGCACCCCGAGCACCTCGGCGTACACGTCGGCGAGCGTCCGCTCGGTCGGTGTGGCCGCCGCCCGGGAGCCGGTGCCGGCGCAAAGGTCCGGCGCCGGCAGCGCGCGGCGGTCGAGCTTGCCGTTGCCGGTCATCGGGAACGCGTCGAGCACCATCACCGCGACCGGCACCATGTACTGCGGCAGCCGCTCGGCCACGAACGCCCGCAACTCGGCCGGCCCGGCATCGGCGTCCCGGGCGAGGACGGTATAGCCGACGAGGTCCTTGCCGCCGGCGGGCTTCTCCCGTACCACCACCGCGGCGCCCGCCACGGCGGGGTGCGCTTCGAGGACCTTCTCGATCTCGCCCGGTTCGATGCGGAAGCCGCGGATCTTGACCTGGTCGTCGGTCCGGCCGAGATACACGATCCGCCCGTCCGCGCGCCGCCGCACCAGGTCACCGGTCCGGTACATCCGCGAGCCCGGCGCGCCGTACGGGCAGGCGACGAACCGCTGTGCGGTCAGCCCGGGTTGGCCGAGGTAGCCGCGGGCCAGGCCGGTGCCGGTGAGGTACAGCTCGCCGGGGACGCCGACGGGCACCGGCCGCAGCCGCTCGTCGAGCACGTACGCACCGGTGTCGTCCATCGGCATGCCGATCGGCACGACGCCGTCTGCCACGTCGCCGGTGGTCTGCCGGACGGCGAAGGTCGTCGTCTCCGTCGGCCCGTACACGTGGACCAGCGAGGTGCGCGGCCAGGCGGCCAGCGCCTTCGTGAACGCGAGGGGTGAGTTGGCCTCGCCGCCGGTCCACACCTCGGCCACCCCGGCGAACGCCGCGGGATCGCGTTCGACCAGCAGATTGAACAGCGCGGTCGTGAGGAACACGGCGGAGACACGGCGTTCGCCGATGGTGCGCACCAGGGCGTCGGGATCGAGGTCACCGGGCGGCGCGACGACCACCTCGCCGCCGGACAGCAGCGGCACCCACAGTTCGTAGGTGGAGGCGTCGAACGCGACCGGGGAGTGCATCAGCACACGCGCATGGCCTCCGCCGCGCCAGGCCCGGTCGGCGGCAAGGCTCGCCACGTTCCGGTGGGTGACCGCCACGCCCTTCGGCCGGCCCGTGGACCCGGAGGTGTACATGACGTAGGCCAGCCGGTCAGGGCCGCCCGCGGGCGCGAGGCCGGCGAAGCCTTCCGCGGCGTCGTCGCCGGCGGCCGGTTCGGCGGCCACATCGAGCACGTGCACGCCGTCGGGCACGGGGTGTTCCGGTCCCGCCCCGTCTACGAGGAGCACCCTCGCCCGGGTGTCGGCCATGATCAGCCGCATGCGCGAGCCGGGGTAGCGGGGGTCCAGCGGCACGTACACGCCCCCGGCCCTGACTACGGCGAGGATCGCCACGGGCAGCCGTACGGAGCGCTCCATCAGCAGGCACACCGCGTCCTCGGCGCCGCCGGCACCGATCCCCAGTTCGCGCAGCCGCCCGGCGAGCCGGTCCGCGGCAGCGGCCAGTTCGGCGTACGTCAGCCGCTCGTCACCGCAGCCGACCGCGACGGCGTCCGGGGTGCGGGCCACCTGCGCCTCGAACAGCTCGGGCAGCGTGGCCGCGGGCGCCTCGCCGAGCGGGCCGTTCCACTCTTCGAGCACGCGGTGCCGCTCGGCCGGGGTGAGCAGGTCGACATCGCAGGCCGGCCGGTCCGGGTCGCTGATCATCGCCAGCAGCACCTGGCGCAGCCGCTGGCCCATGGTGCGTATCGTCTCGGGCTCGAAGACGTCGGCGTTGTACTCGATACCGCCGTCGATGCCGCCCGGCGTGCCGTCGGCCGCCAGGCGCTCGTGGAAGAGGAAGACCAGGTCCATGCGGGCCGTGCCGGTGCTCATGACCATCGGCTCCGCCGTGACCCCGGGCAGCGCCGGGCCTTCGTCGGCCGCGGTCTGCCAGGAGAGCATGACCTGCACGAGCGGGTGGTGGGCCATCGACCGGGTGGGCCGCAGGCTGTCCACGAGGGCTTCGAAGGGGATGTCCCGATGGGCGAGTGCCTCCAGGGTCCGTTCGCGTACGGCGCCGAGCAGTTCCCGGAACGTCTGGCCGTCCGAGAGCCGGGTGCGCAGCACGAGGGTGTTGGCGAAGAAGCCGACGAGGTTCTCGGTGGCCTGGTCGTCCCGGCCGGCGGTGGCGACGCCGACGGGGATGTCGGTGCCGGCACCGAGGCGGTGGAGCAGCACCGCCAGCGCCGCATCGAGGATCATGAACATGCTGACGTCGCAGGCCCGGGCCAGGCCGGCCAGGCCCGCGTGCAGGTCCGCGTCCCATCGGAAGGTGAGCGTGTCCCCGTCGTGGGACGCCTCGGCCGGGTGCGGCCGGTCGACCGGCAGGGTGATCCGCTCGGGCAGGCCGTCCAGCGCGGCGCGCCAGTGGTCGAGCTGGCCCGACCACGTGCTCGCGGGGTCGTCCGGCGCGCCGAGGTACCGGCGCTGCCACAGGGTGTAGTCGCCGTACTGCACGGGCAGCGGCTCCCACGCCGGGGCGTGGCCCGCCAGCCGGGCGCGGTAGGCGACGGCCAGGTCGTGCCGCAGCGGCGCGAGCGACCAGCCGTCGGCCGCGATGTGATGGACGACGACGGCCAGCACGTGAGTCTCGGCACCGACCGCGAACAGCTCCGCGTACAGCGGGATCTCCTCGGTCAGGTCGAACGGGTGCCGGACCGCGGCGGCGACCGCGGCGTCCAGGCCCCCGGCCTCGACCTGGGTCACCGGCAGCGCGGGCCGTGCGCGTTCGGGATCGAGGACGTGCTGGTACGGCACCGCCGCCGTACCCGGGAAGACGGTCCGCAGCGACTCGTGGCGTCCGACCACGTCGGCGAGGGCGGCCCGCAGGCAGTCCACGTCCACCTCTCCGGTGAGGCGCAGCACCACCGGCAGGTTGTACGTGGGCGAGGGACCCTCCATCTGGTGCAGGAACCACAGCCGCCGCTGGGCGAACGACAGCGGCAGCGGATCGGGCCGGTCCAAGCGGCCCAGCACGGGCCGCACGTCGCCGCCGCCCTGCCGCACCAGGGCGGCCAGCCGGGCCACGGTCGGCCTCTCGAACAGGCTGCGCACCGGCACCTCGACGCCGAGCGTGGCGCGGATCCTCGCCACCAGCCGGGTGGCCAGCAGCGAGTGCCCGCCGAGGTCGAAGAAGTTGTCGTCGATGCCCACCTCGGGGACGTTCAGCACCTGGGCGAACAGCGCGCACAGGGACTCCTCCCGGGCGTCCCGGGGCGCGGCGTACGCCGTGGCCGGGCGGGGTCCCTGGCCCGGTTCGGGCGCGGGCAGCGCGCCACGGTCGGTCTTGCCGCTGGGGGTGCGCGGCAGCGCGTCGAGGTACACGAACGCGGACGGCACCATGTAGGCGGGCAGCTTGTCGTCGAGCGCCGTACGCAGGTGGCGGCTCAGCTCCTCGACCGGGCCGGCCGCCGGGTCGGCCACCAGGTAGGCGACCAGGCGCTGGTCGCCGGGCCGGTCCTCGCGGACCACCACCACCGCGTCCTTCACCTGCTCCTGCCACATCAGCACCGTCTCGACCTCGCCGAGTTCGATCCGGTAGCCGCGCAGCTTGACCTGGTGGTCGAGCCTGCCCAGGTAGTCGACCCGCCCGTCCACCCGGCGCCGCACCAGGTCCCCGGTGCGGTACAGGCGGTCGGCGAGACCGGACTCGAACGGGTTGCGGACGAACTGCTTCGCCGTCAGCTCCGGCCGGTCGAGGTACCCGCGGGCCAGCCCGTCCCCGCCGATGCACAGCTCGCCCGGGACGCCCGGCGGCACTGGGCGGCCCTCGGGGTCGAGGATGTGCACCTCGGTGTTGGCGATCGGCCCGCCGATGGTGATCGTGTCGTCCACGATCCGGGTGCCCAGCGAGTAGATCGTGGTCTCGCTCGGTCCGTACATGTTCCACAGGTCCACGCCCTTGGCCAGCAGCCGGCGCGCCAGGTCCGGCGGCAGCGCCTCACCGCAGATCAGCCCGCGCAGCCCCGGGACGCCCGGCCAGCCGGCGTCGAGCAGCATCCGCCACGTGGACGGGGTGGCCTGCATCATGGTCGCGCCGGTGGCGGCCATCTCCTCGGCCAGCAGCCTGCCGTCGGTGGCCACCTCCCGGGTGGCGAGCACCACCCGGGCGCCCTCGACCAGCGGGAGCAGCAGTTCCAGGGTCGCGATGTCGAACGAGAGTGTGGTGACCGCGAGCAGACTGTCGTCGGCGTCGATGCCCGGCCACTGCTTCATGGCCCAGAAGAGATTGCGCAGCGCGCGGTGCGGCAGCTGGACGCCCTTGGGGCGGCCCGTCGAGCCGGACGTGTAGATCACGTACGCCAGGTCCGCGGCCGCCACCGGCTCGCCGAGCGCCCCGGCCGGCTCGGCGGCGATCTCCTCGCGCAGTTCGTCCACGCACAGGGTGGCGGCGCCGGAGTCGGGCAGGCCCGGTGCCACCGAGCGCTGGGTGATCAGGACCGGCAGCCCGGCGTCCTCGATCATGAACGCCATGCGGTCCGCGGGCAGTTGCGGGTCGATCGGCACGTACGCGCCGCCCGCCTTGAGCACCGCCAGCACCGCGACGACCATGTCGGGCGAGCGCTCCAGACAGATCCCGACCCGCACGTCGCGCCCGACGCCGAGCTTCTTCAGCCGGCGGGCCAGCTGGTTCGCGGACGCGTCCAGCCGGGCGTAGGTGAGCGTCTCGCCCCGGCAGTAGACCGCCTCGGCGTCCGGTCGCAGCGCCGCCTGCTGCTCGATCCGCTGGTGGGTGAGCAGCTCGTCGGGCCACTCGCTGCGGGTGTCGGCCCGCTCCCGGCGCTGCTCGCGGTCCTCTTCCTCCGTCAGCAGCGCGACGTCCAGGACCGGCTGCCCCGGGTCGGCGAGCAGGTTGTCCAGCAGCACCTTCAGGTGGCCGCCCATGCGGTCGACGGTGGCGGCGTCGAACAGCTCGGTGTTGTACTCGAACCAGCCGCTGAGCGCGTCGCCCTTCTCGAACACCTGTAGTTCGAGGTCGAACCGCGCGGTCGAGCCGGCCACCTCCATCAGTTCCAGGCGCAGCCCGCCGGCCTCGAACTCGGGCATCGGAATGTTCTGGAAGACGAACGACACCTGGAAGACCGGCGACCGGGACAGGTCCCGCTCGGGGTGCAGCTCCTCCACCAGGCGCTCGAACGGCACCTCCTGGTGCGCGAAGGCGCCGAGAGCCGCGCCGCGCACCCGGCCGAGCAGCTCGGTGAAGGAGGGGTTGCCGGAGACGTCGCTGCGGATCGCGAGCGTGTTGACGAAGTAGCCGATGAGCTGCTCGACCTCGGGCCGTCCGCGGTTGGCCACGGGCACGCCGACGACCACGTCCTCCTGCCTGCTGTACCGGTGCAGCAGGACGACGTACGCGGAGAGCAGCGTCATGAACGGGGTGACGCCCGCGCTCCGGCTCAGCTCGCGTACGCCGTCCATCACGTCGGCGGACAGGTGGAAGGGCCGCGAGCCACCGGTCGTGCCGAGCACGGCGGGTCGCGGCCGGTCGGTGGGGAGTTCCAGGATGGGCGCGGCACCCTGGAGCGCCTCCTTCCAGTACTCCAGCTCGGCCGTCGGGCCGGCGCCCGCCAGCTTCTTGCGCTGCCAGGCCGCGTAGTCGGCGTACTGGACGGGCAGCTCCGGCAGCTTCGCCTCGCTGCCGGTGAGGTAGCCCTGGTAGAGGGCCACCAACTCGCCGAAGAGCACCGAGGTCGACCACAGGTCGGCGACGATGTGGTGCATGGTGAGCAGCAGGACGTGCTCGTCATCGGCCAGCCGGAGGAACTTCATCCGCATCAGCGGCCCGGTGCCCAGGTCGAAGGGGCGGGCGAACTCCCGGCGCGCCAGTTCGTCGATGGCCCCCTCGCCGCCGGGGCCGCGCAGGTGCCCGCACTCCTCCACGGTCAGCTCCAGCTCGCCGGAGTCGTGGACGACCTGCACGGGCTCGCCGTCGACCTCGTCGAACGTGGTGCGCAGCGTCTCGTGCCGGCGGACGATCTCGGCCAGGCTCCGGCGCCAGAGCGCCACGTCGAGCGGACCGCTCAGCCGCACCGCCGCCGGGATGTTGTACGCGGCGCTGCCCGGGTTCAGCCGGTCCAGGAACCACATGCGCTGCTGGGGGAACGACGCGGCGAAGCGCCGCCGGCGCGGCGCGGCGGGTTCGCCGTCCGCGCGCCGCAGCCGCTCCGCCAGGAGTTTGCGCTTCTGCTCCGCCGTGAGGCTGGTCAGGTCGATCTCGGTCATGCGCGAATCTCCTGATCGTTGGTCTCGGCGGCGGAACAGACGAATACGCGGTGCCGGTGGGAGGAAAGGGGGCGCGCGTGTCCACGTCGCAACGGCCCTGCCGAGCGCGGAAGGACGGGGCGCGCGATGCATGCTGGCACCAGGTGAACCGGGGAGTCCACCGCCGTCGTACGCCGCGGTGCGCACGGGGTCGGGTGTTCAACCGTCCGGTGCGGCCAGTTGAACGCGGTACGGACGGCGCCGGCGCACAGCGGGTTGTTCTCTGCCGCTGGGAACCGTCCGACGCGCCGGGATCTCCGGACTCAGACGGTGCGGGTGGCGGACGCGGAAACGCCGACAGCTCCCGCGACGACGGCCATGACGCCGGCGCCGGGGTGGAGGAAGAAGTGACCCCCCGGCAGGAGGCGCACGCCCGCGTCCACGTCGGTCTGCCGGCGCCAGCCCGCCAAGTCGGTCGGCGGCACCAGCGCGTCGTCGGCGCCGCCGAGCACGGTGAGGGGGACCGGCAACGGCGGCTCGGGGCGGTACCGGTAGGTCTCCAGCGCCGCGAAGTCGGCCCGTATCGTCGGCAGCATCAGGCTCATCAGCTCCTCGTCCTCCAGCAACTCGCGCGGGGTGCCGCCGAGGGTGCGCAGTTCGCCGACGACGTCGGCGTCGGACGCCTGGTGCACCGGGGGCCGGGTGCGGGGGACGTCGGGCGCCGCGGCGGCGGACACGAACAGGTGGGCGGGCAGCGGTCGTCGGCGGCGGCGCAGGGTCCTTGTCAGTTCGAACGCGAGCAGGCCGCCCATGCTGTGGCCGAACAAGGCGAAGGGCCGGTCCAGATGAGGGGCCAGCGCCTCGGCCAGCGCACCGGCGAGCTGCGGCAGCCCGGTCATCGGCGGTTCGAGGATGCGGCCACCGCGACCGGGCAGTTCGAGCGGGCAGACTTGGATGCCGGGGGGCGCCAGGTCGTGCCAGTCTCGGTAGGCGGCGGCGCTGCCGCCGGCGTACGGCAGGCAGAACAGCCGGAATGCGGCCCCTTGTCCGGGCTCGTTGCGGCCGAACCACGGGTTGCGCACCATTCCGTACTCCTTCGTCTTCAGTCGGTCAGGCTCAGAGCGCCCGACGGGCAGCGGCGTACCGCGTCCTCGGCGTCCTTCAGCTGCACGTCCGCCGGTACGGCCCGCAGCACCACGACCGTTCCGTCCTCGTCCGACTGGTCGAACAACTCGGGTGAGGTCAGGGCGCACATGCCCGAGCCGACACAGGTGCCGGCGTCGGCTTCGATGCGCATGGTCAAATCCTCCGGTGCACGAGGGGCGGAAGTCGGCGGCGGGGACGGCGGTTCAGGTGGCCAGGCCCCCGTCGATGGTGAAGGTGGCGCCCGTGAGGTAGCCGGCTCGGTCCGAGACGAGGAAGGACACGAGGTCAGCGACCTCTTCCGGACGGCCGAGCCGGCCGAGGGCGATGCGCTGCTCGAACCGGCCGCGGATCTCCGGTTCGAGGGCGAGCACGGGGTCGGTGGCGATGAAGCCGGGTGCGACCGTGTTCGCCCGGATGCCGTAGCGGCCCACCTCCCTGGCCAGGGACTTGGTGAAGCCGACGATCCCGGCCTTGGACGCGGCGTAGTTGGTCTGTCCCGCGTTTCCGTGCAGGCCGGCGACGGAGGACAGGGTGACGATCGCGCCGCGACGGCGTTCGATCATGTCGCCGACGACGGCGCGGCAGACGTGGAAGACCCCGTCGAGGTTCGTACGCAGCACGTCGTGCCAGTCCGCGTCCTCCATCAGCTTCAGCGGCTGGTCGCGCAGCACCGCCGCGGAGGTGACGGCGGCATGCACGGGCCCGAGAGTGTCCTCGACGGAGTCGACGAACGCCTCGACGGCGTCGGGGTCGGCGACGTCGGCGCGCCGGACCAGGGCCCGGCGGCCGGTGGCGGTGATCTCCTTCTCCACCTCGCCGGCGGCGGAGTCGTCGGAAGCGTAGGCCACGGCGACGTCGTGGCCGTCCCGGGCGAGCCGCAGGGCGACGGCCCGCCCGATACCGCGCGAGCCCCCCGCCACCAGGGCGACGGGGGTCGGGGACCGGTCACTCATACGTGCTCTCCCGGGGTCGGTGGTCGATGACGCCGTCGGGTCGGTCGGGGCCGTGGAGGCCGCTCACGCCTCGTCCTCCTCGGCGCCCAGCAGTTCGCGCAACCGGGCCTCCACCTCGTCGTCGCTGAGGTGCGCGAGCGCGTCGATGTCGGCGCTGTCCGCGCCGTCGCCGTCACCGCCGTCCCGGGCCAGGACCTCGATCGCGTCCTGCGGGTCGGCGGCCGGTGCGCCCGCGCGGGCGTCCAGGACCTCGACGGTGTGGGCGACGGTGGGGTGTTCGAAGAAGGCGCGCAGGTCGAGTTCGGTGCCGAGGCGGGACTTCACCCGGGTGCCGATCTGCACGGCGGCCAGGGAGTGCCCGCCGAGGGCGAAGAAGTCGTCGTCGACGCCGATCCGGTCGAGCCCCAGCACCTCCTGCCACACCCCGGCGACGGCCTCCTCGCGGGGGGTGCGGGGCGCCACGTACGGGGTCGGCAGGTCGGGGCGCGGGTGCGTGGCACCGGGCAGCGCCAGTTCGTCCATCTCCCGGGCGAGCAGCGCGGGGGTCAGGGAGCGCGCCAGGTCGCGGACGGCGGTGAAGTCCCGGTGGGAGACGACGAGGTGGCCGGGCAGGTCCGGGGCGGCGAGGAGGCGGGCGAAGGCGTCCTTGCCCTGTTCCTCGGTGATCCCCTCGGCCAGGGTGCGCAGGACGCCGGCGCCGGCCGGCTCGTCTGCGCCGGCCGCGCCGGGGTCGTGCCCGTGGCCGGGCGCGGGCGGCTCGGCGGCGCGGGTGATCTGGTCGCGCAGCCCGTCCAGGTCGTTGATGCGCTTGATGGTGAAGTCGCCGATGCGGACGAGGACCCGGCCGTCGGGATCGAGGAGTTCGATGTCGCAGGTGCTGGTCTCGCCCGTGGCGTCGGCGGACTCCTTGAGCTCGACGTGGGCGTGGACGGTGCCGGTCAGGCCGTGCCGGAAGCGCAGGCTGCGGTAGCTGAACGGCAGGTAGTACGTGTCGGACACGTACACGCGGGCCGTGCCGCCGGCCGCGTCGAGCAGCGCCGGGTGCAGCAGGTAGTGGTCGAGGTCGCCGTGGAACTCCTCATCCAGGTGCAGCGTGGCCAGCACCCGCCGCGGGCCGACCCGGATCTCGCGCATGCAGTTCCAGCGCGGCCCGAAGGAGAACTCGAGGGGCCCGCCCTTCTGGAACCGGTCCAGGCCGAGTCCGAGTGTGATCGACTCCTCGGTGTCGAGGACCTTCTTCACCTCGCAGGCGGCGCGGAGTTCGGCGAGGTCGCGCACCGTATCGGGTTCGGGGTCGGGAAAGGCGACGGTGCCGCTGGCATGGTCGTGCCAGGCCGCGGCCCCGGGCGCGCCGGTCCGGCTGCGTACGAGGAAGTGCCAACCGCCGTCGCGTTCCTCGACGGTGGTGAACACCTCGCGGATCTGCCCGTCCGGCACGACGACGGGGATCATGTACTGCACGTCGCCGATCTCGATGTCCCTCCCGGCGGCCTGCTCGGCCACGGCCGCCCGGACCAGTTCCAGGTAGGCGGTGCCCGGGACGAGCCCGTGGTCCTGGATGCGGTGGTCGCCGACGATCCAGCTGTCGGCGGTGCTGAGGACGGTGGCGTACGTACGGGACGTGGCGGTGCTGCGGACCAGGCGCTGCAGCAGGGGGTGGCCGCCGGTCCCGGCCGCCTCGGGTGCGGCGCCGAAGCGGGCGCCGAGGCCGGCGGCCATGCCCACCTCGTGCCAGGTGTCCCAGCCGACCGCCGTGACCGGGACGCCGGTCTCGCGCCGCTTCCACTGGGCGAACGCGTCCAGGAAGGCGTTGCCCGCGGCGTAGTCGCTCTGGCCGGGGCCGCCGAGGACGCCGGTCACCGAGGAGCACAGCAGCATGAAGTCCAGGTCGTCGTCACGGCAGGCCCGGTCCAGCACGAGCAGGCCGTGGGTCTTGGCGGCGAGCACCTGGTCGGCGTCGGCCGGGGACTTCGCGGCGATCACCCCCTGCGAGGGGCTGCCGGCCGCGTGCACGACGCCGTTCAGCGGTCCCGCGGCCGCGCGGAGTTCGCGTACGGCCCGGCGGGTCTGCTTCTCGTCGGTGATGTCGGCGCGCAGGAGGTGGACGCGGGCGCCGAGGTCCTGGATGCGGCGCAGCCGCAGGATGCGCCTGCTGACGGGGTCGTTCTCGCCGTGGCCGGCGAGGTGCGCGTCCCAGTCGCCGGGCGCGGGGAACGCGGACCGGCCGAGCAGGGCGAGTACGGGCTGCCGGGCGGTGGCGGCGATGTGCTCGGCCATGGCCAGGCCGAGGCCGCCGAGACCGCCGGTGACCAGGTAGACGCCGTCGTCGCGCAGGCCGGTGCCGTCGGCCGCGAGCGGCGCGGTGGCGAAGGTACGGCGCCACCAGTGCCGGCCGCGCAGGGCGAGTTCGGGCTCCTCCGCCGCACCGGTCAGGGCGGTGCACAGGGCACGTACGGCTTCGTCGTGGGAAGAGCGGAGGGCTCGGGGGTCGGTGCCGGTGACGTCCAGGACGCGGCAGGCGGTGTCGGCGGTCTCCTGGGGTATGACGGTGGCGGCGCCGAGCAGCAGGGCGTGTTCGGGCCGCAGCGGCTCCTCGCCGGTGACGTCGTAGACGCCGCGGCAGACCACGTCGACGGTGGCGGGCACGGCGGGCCGCTCGCCGGAGGACAGCGCCTGCGCGAGCGCAAGGAGGCTGTCGAACCCGGTGCGGCGGGCGCCGTCCAGCCGCTCGGGCGTGGGCGGCTCCCCCGGCGCCGGGTCGCCGGCGGAATCCGCCGAGGTGCTCCACAGGTGGACGAAGCGCAGCCGCGCCCCGGCTCCGGCCGCGGCGAGCCGCCCGGCGAGGGAGGAGACGAGCGCGGTCAGATCGTTCCGGTCGGCGGGGTCCACGGTCCAGGTGTCGGCCGCTCCGTCCCGCTCGCCGCCCGCGGTGACCCGTACGACCTGGTCGCCGGCGGCGGCCAGGCGGTCGGCGAGGGCGTCGCCGAGGGCGATGCCGGCGCCCAGCACCACCCAGACGTCGCCGGTGGGTCCGGTCGCGCGCCGGGCGGGCGGGGTGAGCCGTTCCCAGCCGGGCGCGTGGAACCAGTCGTCCGCGGTGGGGACGGCCGGGGCGGCGCCGCTCGGGGCGTCGGTGGGCTCGACCCAGTAGCGGCGGCGCTGGAAGGGGTAGCCGGGCAGCCGGACCGGCGGGGGCGGGTCGTCTCCCTGGACCGCGGTCCAGTCCACCGCTGCCCCCGCGCTCCACACGGCGCCGAGGCCGGTCAGGAGGTGCGCGTCGTCGCGGGTGTCCTGCCCGGGGTGCCGCAGTGACCCGGCGGCGGTACGCGCCGGGGTCCAGGACCGGTGTGCTCGGGCGAAGTTGGCGAGGTTCTGGCCGGGGCCGGCCTCCAGCAGCACCAGCGCGGGGTCGGCGAGCAGGACGTCGAGGGCGTCGCAGAACCGTACCGGCCGGCGCAGGTGGGCGCCCCAGTAGTCGGGACTGGTGGCCTGCTCGTCGGTGATCCAGGTCCCGGTGACGCCGGAGAGGAACGGGATCGCGGGGGGCTGCATGCGCACGCCGCGCACCTCGTCGGTGAAGAGCGGCACGGCGGGGTCCATCGCGGGTGAGTGGAAGGCGTGGGAGGTGTGCAGCCGGCGGCATCCGACGCCGTCGTCCCCGAGCGTCCGTTCGAGGTCGTCAACGGCCTCCGGGTCCCCGGAGACCACGCACAGCGCGGTGGAGTTGACGGCGGCCAGGGACAGGCCGTCGCCGAGGCGGGCCACGGTCTCCTGCTCGGTCAGGAAGACGCTGAGCATGGCGCCGCCCGGTGTCTTCTGCACGAGACGGCCGCGGGCGGCGACCAGGCGTACGGCATCCTGCAGCGAGAACACCCCCGCGAGGCAGGCGGCGACGAACTCGCCGACGCTGTGCCCGGCCATGGCGCGCGGCTGGACGCCCCAGGACTGCCACAGCCGGGCGAGTGCGTACTCGACGCAGAACAGCGCGGGCTGGGCGAGGCCCGTCTGCCGCAGCCGCTCGGCGGCCTCCTCCCCGTCCCGCGGATCGTCCGGTACGAGGACGAGGGTGCGCAGGTCCGCTTCCAGGTACGGGGCGAACAGGTCCGCGCAACGGTCGAACTCGGCGGCGAAGACCGGCTCGCGGGCGTGCAGGCCGCGGGCCATGCCGGGGTACTGGGCGCCCTGCCCGGGGAAGAGGAACGCGACCGGGGCGCCGTCGGGCGCCGCGGCGGCGGAGGGCGCGTCGCCCGCGAGCCGTCGCAGCGCGGTGACGGCCTCCGCCGTGGTGCGGGCGGCGGCGGCGCCGCGGTGGGAGAACGCCGCGCGGCGCCGGGCCAGGGTGTGGGCCACGGCGTCGAGCGGGGTTTCGGGGTGGGTTTCGAGGTGGTCGGCGAGGCGTCCGGCGGCTTCGGCGAGCGCGGGCGCGGACTTCGCGGACAGGGGCAGCAGGTGCGCCGGCGGCTCGGCGGCGGCCGGGGCGGAATGCCTGTCCTCCTCGCCCCGGGCCGGCCGGCGGGCGGGGGCCTCTTCGAGGACGACGTGGACGTTGGTGCCGCCGATGCCGAAGGAGCTGACCCCGGCCCGCCGCGGCTCGGCCCGGCGCGGCCAGGGGCGGTGGTCGGCGTTGACGTAGAAGGGGCTGCTCTCCAGCTCCAGGGCGGGGTTGGGCCGTTGATAGTGCGCGGTCGGCGGGATGGCCTCGTTCCGGAGGGCGAGGACCGCCTTGATCAGGCCGGTGACGCCGGCGGCGGCGTCGAGGTGGCCGACGTTGCTCTTGACCGAGCCGAGGGCGCAGAAGCCCCGGTCCTCCGTACGGAAGGCGCGGGTGAGTGCGGCCACCTCGATGGGGTCGCCGAGCGGGGTGCCGGTGCCGTGGGCCTCCACGAGGCCGACGGTGGCGGGGTCGATGTCGGCCAGCGCCAGTGCCTCGGCGACGACATCGGCCTGGCCGTCGACGCTCGGAGCGGTGTATCCGGCCTTCAGGGAGCCGTCGTTGTTGACGGCGGTGGCCAGGATCACCGCGTCGATGCCGTCCCCGGCTGCGCGGGCGTCCGCGAGCCGCCGCAGGACGACGATGCCGGCGCCGTTGCCGGCGACGGTTCCGGAGGCGTCGGCGTCGAAGGCCCGGCACGTGCCGTCCGGGGACAGGATGCCGCCGGGCTCATGGGCGTACCCGGCGCGCAGGGGCGACGAGACGGAGACACCGCCGGCCAGCGCGATGTCGCACTCGCCGCTGACCAGGCTCTGGCAGGCCAGGTGGACGGCGGTCAGCGACGTGGAGCAGGCGGTCTGGACCGTGAGGGCCGGCCCGGTGAGGTCCAGTTTGTAGGCGACCCGGGTGGCCAGGAAGTCCTTGTCTGAGGCGAGCATCACCTGGTACATGCCGGCTGCGTCCCGGACCTGCGCGTTGTTCATGAGGTTGAACAGCAGGTACGAGTTGAGGCCGGCGCCGGCGAACACGCCGATGCGGCCGTCGAACCGGCCGGGGTCGACCCCGGCGGACTCCAGGGCCTGCCAGGCGCATTCGAGGAAGACCCGGTGCTGGGGGTCGAGCAGTTCGGCCTCGCGGGGGCTGTAGCCGAAAAAGCCCTCGTCGAACAGGTCCGCGTCGTCCAGCACCCCCTTGGCCCCGACGTAGCCGTCCTGGGCCAGGAGCGCCGCGTCGACGCCGGCGGCGGCGAGCTCCCCGTCCGAGAAGGCGGTGATCCCCACCCGGCCCGCGGCGAGGTTGGACCAGAACGTCTCGACGTCGCCGGCCCCCGGGAAGCGGCCGGCCATGCCGGTGACGGCGATGCGGTCGAGGTCCTGCGCCGGGTCCTCACCGGTCGCCGTGGCCGGAACCTGCTGTGGCTGTGACACTTCGATCACCTGTCTCCGCGGGTGGACGCCCGGCGTCCGGCCGCCTGTTGCCGCCGGCTGCGGGACTGACGACGGTTCTCCGCACGCTGTCTGGCTCCCTGCGCGGCGGTCTCGGACCCGGTGCGGCGCTCGCCGAGGTAGGCCGCCAGAGATCCGACGGTGGGGTGCTGGAACAGCTCGACCATGGTCAGCTCGTGACCGAGGCCGGCGGCCAGGCCGGTGCGGAACTCGGCCAGGAGCAGGGAGTGGCCGCCCAGATCGAAGAAGTTGTCCCGCGCGCCGACGCGCTCGACGCCGAGCAGGCCGCGCCACATCTCGGCGAGCGCGTGCTCCAGGCCGTCCTCCGGCGCGACGAACCGGGCTTCGAGGTCGGGGCGGCCGGCGGCCGGCTCGGGCAGGGCCTTGCGGTCGGCCTTGCCGCTGGCGGTGAGCGGGAGCGCGTCGAGCGCGGTGAAGGAGGCCGGGACCATGTACTCGGGCAGGTACGCGCGCAGGTGGGCGGCGAGATCGCCGGGCGCGGGCGCCGCGTCGCCCGCGGCGGTGACGTAGGCGGCGAGACGGACGTCGCCGGGGGCGCGCTCGCGGGCGACGACGACGGCTTCGCGTACGGTGCCGTGGCGGGCCAGGACCGCCTCGATCTCCCCGAGTTCGATGCGCTGGCCGCGGAGCTTGACCTGATGGTCGAGGCGGCCCAGGAACTCCAGCGCGCCGTCGGCGCGGTGCCGGGCGAGGTCGCCCGTCCGGTAGATCCGGGCGCCGGGCACGAAGGGGTCGTCGGTGAAGCGCTCCGCGGTCAGGTCCGGGCGGCCCAGGTAGCCGCGGGCCAGGCCCCGGCCGCCGATGCACAGTTCGCCGGGGACTCCGGGCGGGACGGGACGGCCCGCGCGGTCCAGGACGTACATGCGGGTGTTGGCGATCGGGCGGCCGATGGGCACCGGCCGGGAGTCGGGCTCCGGGCGGCAGCGCCAGGCCGTGACGTCGATGGCGGCCTCGGTCGGGCCGTACAGGTTGTGCAGCTCGGCCCGGTGGAGGTCCAGGAAGCGGTCGTGCAGGGCGCGGGGCAGCTCCTCGCCGCTGCAGAAGACGCGGCGCAGGCAGGCGGACTTCTCCGGGGGCTCGGCGAGGAAGAGCTGGAGCATGGACGGCACGAAGTGGAGGGTGGTGATCCGCTCACTCGCGAGGGTGTCGGCGAGGTAGGCGCCGTCGCGGTGGCCGCCGGGCCGGGCCACGACGAGCGTGGCGCCGGTCATCAGCGGCCAGAAGAACTCCCACACCGACACGTCGAAGGAGAACGGCGTCTTCTGCAGCACCCGGTCGGTGGCGTCCAGGCGGTAGGCGTCCTGCATCCACAGCAGCCGGTTGCGCAGGGCGGCGTGGACGTTCATCACGCCCTTGGGGCGGCCCGTCGAGCCGGACGTGAAGATGACGTACGCCAGATCCTCGCCGTCCACCGCGACACCGGGGTCGTCCGGGGACTGCGCCGCCAGCTCCGCGGCCAGGTCGTCCATGCACAGCACCGGGCAGTCGAGCGCCGGCAGCCGGCCGGCCGGCCCGCCCCCGGTCAGGACCAGCCGCGGCCGGGTGTCCTCGGCGATGGCGGCAAGCCGGGCGGGCGGCAGTTCGGTGTCGAACGGCACGTACGCGCCGCCGGCCTTGAGGACGGCGAGCAGCGCGACGACGAGGTCGAGGGAGCGCTCCATGGCGACACCCACCAGGACGTCCCGGCCGACGCCGCGGGTGCGCAGGAAGTGCGCGAGGCGGTTGGCGCGCCCGTTCAGCTCCGCGTACGTCAGGGAGGTGCCTTCGTACCGGACGGCCTCGGCCCCGGGCGTGAGGCGGACCTGTTCCTCGACGCACTCGTGGACCGGGCCTCGGGACCATGTCCTGTCGGTGGCGTTCCACTCGGTGAGGACGCGGTGCCGCTCCGCGTCGTCGAGGAGGTCCAGGTCGTCGACGGGGGTGCCGGGCCCGGCACCCCCGTCGACGACCTGTTCGACGATGCGGTGGAAGTGGCCGGCGAGGCGGACGACGGTGGCCTCGTCGAACAGGTCGCGGTCGTACTCGAACCAGCCGGTGACCCCGCCGTCGCTGTCGAACGCCTGCAGCTCCAGGTCGAAGCGGGCGCCTTCGCTGCGGACCGGGAGCCGGGTGAGGCGGGCGCCGGCCATGGCGAGGGTGGGCACGGGCTCCCGGCCGTAGCTGAAGCTGACCTGGTAGACGGGGGGCCGGCTGAGGTCGCGGGGGATGTTGAGGTCGGCGACGATCAGCTCGAAGGGCACGTCCTGGTGGGCGTACGCGCCGAGACACGCGTCCCGGACCCCGGTGAGGACCGAGGTGAAGGAGGGGTTGCCGGACAGGTCGGCCCGCAGCGGCAGGGTGTTGACGAAGTAGCCGATGAGCGGCTCGACCTCGGCGCGTCCGCGCAGGGCGGTGGGCACGCCGACGACGGTGTCGTCCTGGCCGGTGTAGCGGTGCAGCAGGACGTGGAAGGCGGCCAGGAGCGCCATGTACAGGGTGGCGCCGTGCCGGCCGGCCAGCGTGGCCAGTTCGCGGATCAGGGCCGGCGGCAGGTCGACGGGGACGGAGCCCCCGTGGAAGCCCTGGGCGGCCGGCCGGGGGCGGTCGGTGGGCAGGTCCAGCACGGTCGGCGCGCCGGCCAGGCGGTCGCGCCAGTACGCCAGGTCCTGCCGCCAGCCGCCGTCGTCGAGCTGCTGGTGCTGCCAGACGGCGAAGTCCCCGTACTGGACGGCGAGATCGGGCAGGGGCGAGGGCTTGCCGGCGGCGAACGCCTCGTACAGCTGGGACAGTTCGCCGAGGAAGACCTCGGTGGACCAGCGGTCGGAGACGAGGTGGTGCATCGCGACGACGAGCACGGACTCCTCGGGTCCGGTGCGCAGCAGCCGGACGCGCAGCAGCGGGCCGGTGTCGATGTCGAAGGGTTCTGCCAGGGCGTCGTCGATCCACTTTCGGCGGTCGGCGTCGCCGTACTCCGGGCCGCCGAGGTCGGTTTCCGGGATGTCCACGGCCAGGTGGCGGTGGACGACCTGGACGGGGGTGCCGCCGCGGAGCTGGAAGGTGGTGCGCAGGGCCTCGTGGCGGCGGACGATCTCGGCGACCGCCGCACGCAGCAGGCCGGTGTCGAGGGGACCCTCGACACGGACCGCGCCGGGCACGATGTAGCCGGGGTTGCGGGGCCGGAGCTGTTCGAGGAACCAGGTGCCGCGCTGCAGGACCGCCAACGGGAAGGTGTCCTCGGCGGGGGCGCGCTCGGCGAGCAGGGCGTCGAAGCGGGCCCGCTGCTCGGGGGTGAGGGCGGCCAGCTGCCGGGTCAGCTCGTCGTCGGTCACGTCGCTTCCTCCGCGCCCGGGTCCCGGTCGGCGGAGTCCGGCCCGGTGGGACCGGTGACCTCGGCGAGCAGTGCGGCCGCCACGTCCGCCGACCGGGGCACACGCCGGATCGCGGCGGGCGCCCCGGGGCGGTCGTGCGTGGTGTCCGTCTCGGAGCCGCCGCCGGTCGCAGCCAGCTCCTTGACGATGCGCTCGGCGACGCTGCGGATGGTCGCGCCGCCGAGGAAGTCGGTGATCTGCAGGGTGAGGCCGAGCCTGCTCTGGATCTCGTTGCGCAGTTCGACGGCCATCAGGGAGTCCAGGCCGAAGCCGGTCAGCGGCTCGTCCAGGCCCACGTCGCCGGAGGCTGAGCCGAGGACGTCCCCGACGCTGAGCACGAACCGGGCGGCCAGGGTGTCCAACCGCTCGGGCTCCGCCAGCGCGCCGAGTTCGGCGGCGGTGGGGATGCGGCTCGGGCGGCGCCGGGTGCGCGAGGAGCGCCGGGAGGACCGGGCGGGGCGGGCCCGGGAGTCGTCCCCCGCCCCGGGCGGGCCGCCGGCGGTGCTCGCGGCGGGCCCGTCGCCGTGCCAGGGCCGGGGCGGCTCCCAGCAGTGCGTCGGTTCGAAGGGGTAGGTGGGCAGCGGGACCTTCGCGCGGGCGTAGTCGCGGTCGAACCCGGCCCAGTCGATGTCGGCACCGGCCGCGTACAGCTCCGCGACCGTCCCCAGCAGCACCTCCCAGTCGTCGTGCCGGGGGCGCAGGCTCGGCAGCAGCAGGTCCGCGTGGTCGGGCGGCAGGGCGTCGCTGATGACGCCCAGCAGGGTCGGGGCGGGGCCGACCTCCACGAAGGTGTGGTGGCCCAGGTCGCGCAGGGTTTGCACGCCGTCCGCGAAGCGGACCGTGCCGCGGACGTGCCGGCCCCAGTAGTCGGCGCCGGGGACCTGGTCCCACGGCCACAGCTCGCCGCTGACGTTGGAGACCAGGGGGATGCGGGGAGCGCTGAACGCGATCTTGCCGGCGGCACGGCGCAGCGGTGCGACGGCTGGCTCCATCAGCGGCGAGTGGCCTGCGGAGGCGATGTGCAGCGGCCTGGCCTTGACGCCGCGGGCGGCGAAGTCGGCACAGACGGCCTCGACCAGGTCGAGGTCGCCGGAGATGCTCGTGCCGGCCGGGCCGTTGACCGCGGCGACGGCGAGCCGGTCCGGGTGGCCGGAGATCGCGGCGGCAACCTCCTCCTCGGGGGCGAACACCGCGGCCATCGTGCCCGGCAGCGAGTACTGCTGGATGATGCGCGCGCGCTGCACCGTGAACGCCAGCCCGTCCGCGAGCGACATCACGCCCGCGACGCACGCGGCGACGCACTCGCCGAAGCTGTGCCCGAGGACCGCCGCCGGGGTCACCCCCCAGGAGCGCCACAGCTCGGCCAGCGCGTACTCCACCGCGAAGGTGGCGGGCTGGGCGTACGCCGTCTCGTTGATCTGCCGGTCCTCCGGATCGTCCGGGAAGAGCACCGACAGCAGCGGGCGGTCGAGCAGCGGTTCGAGAATCCGTGCGCACTCGTCGACGGCGCCCCGGAAGGTGGGCTGGGTGTCGTACAGCCCGCGGGCCATGCCGGGGCGCTGGGCGCCCTGCCCGGTGAACAGGAAGACGACGTCGGTGCCGCGGGCCTCGCCGAACGCCAGCCCGGGGCCGGGCTCGCCGCGGACGAAGCCGGCCAGCCGCCCGGCGACTTCGGCGCGCGTGGTGCCGACGGCGGCGAGGCGGTGGCGAAAGTGGCTGCGGCCGGTGGCGGCCGCGTGGCACAGGTCGGCCAGGGAGGCGCCGTCGCCGTCGGCGAGCCGGTCGGCGTACCGGCCGGCCAGTGCGGTGAGCGCCGTCTCGGTGCGGGCGGACAGAGCCAGGACGGCCGCCGGCCGCCGCTCGTCCACGGGCGGCGGCGCGGCCGGCGGCGCCTGCTCCAGGAGCATGTGCACGTTGGTGCCGCTGAGGCCGAAGCTGCTCACGGCGGCGGTGCGCGGGCCGTCGGTCTCCGGCCAGTCGGTGACGCGGGTGGGCACGGCGAAGGTGGTTCCCTCGAAGGAGATGTTGGAGTTCAGCCGGGTGAAGTGCAGGTTGGGCGGGATGGCTCCGTGGGAGACGCACAGCGCGGCCTTGACGAGCCCGGCGATACCGGCCGCGGCCTCCAGGTGGCCGATGTTGGTCTTGACGGCGCCGAGGTACACGGGCGCGCCGCTGTCGCGGCCGTACACCTCGGCGAGCGCCCCGGCCTCGATCGGGTCGCCGAGCCGGGTGCCGGTGCCGTGCGTCTCGACGTACCCGACGCGCTCCGGCGCGACCCCGGCGGCCGCCAGGGCGCGGCGGTACACGCCCACCTGCGCGGCGCCGTTGGGCGCGGTGATGCCGGCGCTGCGGCCGTCCTGGTTGACCGCGCCGCCGCGCACGACGGCGAGGATCCGGTCGCGGTCCCGTACGGCGTCCGCAAGCCGCTTGAGCACCACGACGCCGCAGCCCTCGCCACGTACGTAGCCGTCGGCGGCGTCGGAGAAGCTCATCGCACGGCCCTGCCTGGACACCGAGCCGAACTGCGACTGGGAAATCAGCAGGACCGGGGAGAGCACGACGTTGACGCCGCCGGCCAGCGCCATGTCGCACTCCCCCGTGCGCAGGCTCTGACACGCCTGGTGGACGGCGAGCAGCGAGGACGAACACGCCGTGTCGACGGCGATGTTGGGGCCGCGCAGGTCGAGCAGGTAGGCGATGCGGGCCGGGACGAAGCTGGCCGCGGCCCCGGAGCTGGTGTACGCGGTGACGTCCTCGGGGCGGCGGAGCCGGGAGGTGACGTGGTCGGAGCTGGCGGTGCCCAGGAACACGCCGGTGTCGCTGCCGGCCAGGCCGGACGGAGCCTGGCCGGCGTTCTCCAGGGCTTCCCAGCACACTTCGAGGGCCAGGCGCTGGTGGGGGTCCATCGCCAGGGCCTCGCGCCGGGAGATCCCGAAGAATTCGTGGTCGAAGCGGTCGAGACCGTCGAGGAACGCACCGGAGCGGGTGTAGATCTTGCCCGGCTTGCCGGCCTCCTCATCGTAGAAGGCGTCATGGTCCCAGCGGTCGGCGGGGATGTCGCCGACGGCGTCGGTGCCGTCGGTCAGCATCCGCCAGTACGTGTCGGTGTCGGTGACGCCGCCCGGGAAGCGGCAGCCGACGCCGACGACGGCGACGGGTTCGGTACGCGCCCGCTCATACTCCTCGATCCGGCGCTGGAGGCGCTCCATCGTCAGGTAGGCGCTCTTGAGCGTGTGGGCCGACACGCTGGTCTGTTCCGGAGACGTCATCGGCTGCCCCCTTCGTCGATCTGCTTCGTCTTGGCCAGCAGGAGCGCCTCAAGTTCGGCGGCGGACATCGCGTCGAGGTCCGGCGGCGCCGGACCGGGCGGGCCGGACGCGGTCTTCTCCCCGGGCCCTGCTGCGGCCGTGCCGTCGGGTTCCAGCTCGACGTCCATCCGCTCCGCCAGATAAGGCACCAGGGCGTCGATCGTGGGAAACCTCCAGGCGATGGTCGAGGGGAGCTGCACCCGGAGCGAGGACACCAGCGAGTTGCGCAGCTCCAGGGAGAGCAGCGAGTCGAATCCCATGCTGTTCATGGGGGCGCTGGTGTCGATCCCGGCGGGCTCGGCGCCCACCACCCGGGCCGCGACGGCCCGGCAGTGCTCGGTCAGGACGGCCCGGCGGCGGCGCCCCGGCTCGACGGCGAGCAGCCGGCGGCGTACCTCGCTCGTGGACGGCCGGCCGGACGAGTCGCCGGGCGTGTCCTCAAGCACGGTGCCCAGGAGGCCGCCGGCGGGGTGCGCGCGCAGCTTGTCCCGGTCCAGGGGCAGGACGCAGACCTGGGCGGCGTCGGCGCGCAGCAGCCGGTCGAGGGTCGCGATGCCGTCGCCGGGGCTGATGCTCTCGATGCCGCGGGCGGCGAGGACACCGCCGCGGTCGGGGCGGGCGGCGAGGCCGATCTCCGACCAGGGTCCCCAGTCGATGCTGAGCGCCGGCAGCCCGCGGGCACGGCGGTGGTGGGCGAGGGCGTCGAGGAGGGCGCCGGCGGCGGCGTAGTTGCCCTGGCTGGCCGAGCCGAGGACGGCGGCGGCCGAGGAGTACATCACGAAGAAGTCCAGTGCACGGTCCGACGTGGCCTGGTGCAGGTGCCACGCGGCGGTGGACTTGGGTCCGGCGACCGAGCGGAACCGGTCACGGTCCAGGCCGGTCAGCAGGCCGTCGTCGAGGATGCCGGCGGCGTGGACAACACCGGCCAGCGGCGGCATCGTGGCGTCGGCACGGGCCAGGACCTCGTCGATTCCGCCACGATCGGACACGTCGGCGCTCACGACGGCGACCTCGGCGCGCTCGCGCAGCTCGGCGACGACCAGCTCGGCGGCCTCCGAGGGGGCGCTGCGGCCGACCAGGACAAGGTGGCGGGCTCCCTGCCCGGCCAGGTAGCGGGCGGTCTCCAGACCGAGCGCGCCGAGCCCGCCGGTGATCAGGTACGTGCCGTCCGGCCGCACGGGAGCGGCGCCCGGCGCGGGGCCGACCCGTTCGCGGGCGTCGGGCCGCAGCACCAGCTTGCCGGTGTGGCGCGCCTGCGCCATGGCGGTGAAGGCGGCCGGCGCGTCGGCGAAGGGGTGGGTGGTGACGGGCAGCGGGGTGAAGTCGCCGCTGTCGAAGCCCCGGGCGATGTCGGCGAAGAGGTCCGCGATCTCCTCGGGCCGCTCGCGAATGGTGCGTTCGAGGTCGACGGCGAAGAGCGCGCGGTTGTCCTTGAAGAGTTCCAGCCCGATGTGGCTGTTGCCGTAGACGTCCCGCTTGCCGATCTCGACGAACCGGCCGCCCGGCGCCAGCAGCCGCAGGCTGCGCACCAGGGCCTCGCCGGTGGCGGAGTTGAGCACGACGTCGACGCCGCGGCCGCCGGTGCGCTCGGCGATCTCGTCGGCGAAGGCGAGCGTACGCGAGTCCATGGCGTGCTCCACGCCGAGGCCGCGCAGCAGTGCGCGCTTCTCCTCGGTGCCGGCCGTCGCGTAGACACGGGCGCCGCGGCGCCGGGCGACCTGCAGCGCGGCCAGTCCCACGCCGCCGGTCGCGGAGTGGACGAGCACGGTCTCGCCCTTGCGCAGCCGCGCCAGGCGCTCCAGGGCGTGGACGGCGGTGAGGAAGGCGATGGGCACGGCGGCGGCCTCGTCCTCGCCGAGGGCGGGCGGCGCGGGGGCCACCAGTTCCTCGCCGACGGTGGTGAACGCGGCCATGCTGTGCGCGCCGACCGCCATCACGCGGTCGCCGACCCGGTGGCGGGTCACGCCCTCGCCGACGGCGACGACGCGGCCCGCGCACTCGGCGCCGAGCGCAACGACGCCCTCCGCACCGGGGTAGGTCTCCAGCGCCTTCATGACGTCACTGAAGTTCAGGCCGGCGGCGGCGACTTCGATCTCCACCTGGCCCGCCTCGGGCGGGGTGCGGTGCCACCGGGTGGCCCCCAGGCTCGTGAGGCGCCCCGGGCGGGCGGCGAGCAGCCGGTGGTTGCCGTCGCGCGCGGCGTCGAAGGCCCAGGCGGGCCGGGTGTCCGGGTCCGCGTCGACGGGTGTCCACCGCTGGAGTGCGGGCGTCAGGCGCCTGCCGCGGCGCAGGGCGACCTGGCCGTCGTCGCCGGCCCGCAGCACCTCGGCCAGCAGCATGTCCGCCTCGCCGTCGGGGCGGGCGGGGTCCAGGTCGACGACGGTGGTGCGGAGTTCGGCGTGCTCCACGCCGATGACGCGGGCCAGCCCCCACAGCGGCGCCTGGCCGACGGACGGTTCGTCGACGGCGTCGGCCTGCTGGGCGCCGCGGGTGAGCAGCACCAGCCGGGGCGCGGGGTCCTGCCCGGCGAGGGTGACTTCCTGCACCAGGTGCAGGGCGGGCAGGGTGGCGGCGTCCTGGACGGCGAGCAGCCGGTCGGGGGTGTCGTCGTCGGTGAGTGCGGCGTCGAGGGCCCAGGCGTGCACGATGCCGTCGGGGCGGATGCCGGCGGCGGCCAGATCGGCGAGGAGCGCGGCGACGTCCTCGCGCCGGGCGGGGTCGAGCACGTAGCGGTCCGGGGCGGTTGTGCCGTAGCCGGGGCCGGAGGTGACGGTGACACAGGTGCCGCCGCGGGCACGCAGTCCGGTGACGAGCGCGTCGCAGGTGCCGCCGGCGTCGGCGAACACCAGCCAGGTGCCGCGCTCCGCGTCGGCGCCGGCCCCGGCAGGGGCCTGCCGCCAGGCGATGTCGTACAGGGCGTCAGCCAGCGGTTCCTTGGCGGTCCCGCCGTCGAGGCGCTTGAGGGCGATGCCCGTGACCTCGCCGACCGGGGCGCCGGATGCGTCGTAGAGCACGACGGTGGCGTCGGTGATCTCCTCGGCACCGGGTTCCGGCGCGGCGACCACGGCGTGCGCCCAGCCGGGTTCCGCCCGGTCGGCGAAGAGGGCGAAGCCGCCGACGCGCACCGGCAGATAGGTGTCCGTGACGGTGTCGTCCGGGCCGGTGCGGGACGGCAGGGCGGCCATGAGCGTCTGCAGTGCGCTGTCGAGCACGGCCGGGTGTACGGGGTGCTCGCCGCGGTCCGCGGTCAGGGCGGCCCGCTCGCTCAGCCGGGCCACAGCCTCGCCGGGGCGGCACCACAGCTCCGCGACGCCCTGGAAGGCCGGCCCGTACGCCAGCCCGGCCCGGTGCAGCGCGGCGTAGTGGGCGTCGGTGTCGACGGCGGTGGTGCAGCGGTCCCGTACGGCGGCCAGCGGTTCGCCGCCGGGTGCGGGCACGGCGCGGTGGAAGGCGCCGTGGGCGGCCTCGGTCCATTCGTCGTCGGCCGTGGCGCGGGTGAACAGCCGCAACGAGCCGTTGTCGGCGGTCTCGGGGACGAGGACAAGCTGCAGCGTGGCGTCCTCGGCGTGCTCGGGGACGACGGTCAGCCGGGTGAAGTGGACGTCCGCGAGCGCGGCGGGGCCGCCGAGGTGCTCGCGCGCCGCCGCGAGCGCCGCGTCCAGGACGAGCGCGCCGGGCAGGGCGGGGCTCCCGCCTACCCGGTGGTCGGTCAGGTAGCCGAAGTCGTCCAGGGCCACCGGCGCGGTCCAGTGGGCGGCGTGCGGGGGCAGGGCGGACCGCACGGGGGTGCGGAGCAGGGGGTGCCCGTGGCGCTCGGGCCGGTACCGGGTCTGCTCGGCGTACCAGAAGCGGGTGCGCTGCCACGGGTAGGTGGGCAGGTCGGCCATGGGCACGGCCGGCCCGTACACCCGGGTCCAGTCGACGGGGTAGCCGGAGGTGTAGAGCCGGCCCAGCTCGGCGCGGACGGTGGCGCGCCCCGGCCGGTCGCCGCGCAGGGACGAGACGGCGGCCGTGTGGCCGTACGACGACAGGCGCTCGGCGACGGCGTCGGTGAGCATCGGGTGCGGCGACATCTCGACGAAGACGTCGTGACCGGACTCGGCCAGCGCGGTGACCGCGGTGTCGAACAGCACCGGCCGGGTGAGGTTGGACGCCCAGTACTCGGCGTGCAGCCGGTCGCCGTCGACTTGCTCGCCGGTGACGGTGGAGATCATGGGCAGGGTGCCGGTGCGCGGCTGCAGGTCGGCCAGCAGCCGCCACAGCTCCTGCGCGACGGGGTCCATCAGCGGACAGTGGGAGGCGAAGTCGACGGACTCCAGGATGCGGCAGTACAGGCCCTCCTCCTGAAGTGCCCCGGCGAGCGTCTCCAGTGCGGTGCTCTCCCCCGAGAAGACGGTGGAGCCGGGGCTGTTGCCCGCCGCTATCCACACCTGTCCGGGGCGTCGTTCGGCGAGGATCTCCCGGGCCCGTTCCAGGCCGGCGCCGACCACCGCCATCCGGCCCCTGCCGCTGGCGCTGTGCAGGGCGGTGCCGCGGTGCAGCGCGATGACGAGGGCGTCCTCCAGGGTGATCGCACCCGACAGGTGCGCGGCGGCTATCTCACCGACGCTGTGGCCGACGACGGCGGCCGGTTCGACGCCCCAGGAGCGCCACAGGGCGGCGAGGGCGATCTGTACGGCGGTGAGGGCGGGCTGCCCGACGGCGGTGTCCTGCAGGCGGGACCGGGCGGGATCGGCGGTGAGCTGGTCCAGCAGCGACCAGTCGGTGCGCCGGCGCAGCAGGGCGTCGCAGCGTTCGACGACCGCGCGGAACACCGGCTCGCCGGCGAGCAGGTCTCCGGCCAGGGGCCACCACCTCGGCCCCTGGCCGGAGAAGACGAAGACCGGCTTGGGCCGCCAGCCCACGCGCCGGATACCGGAGGACACACCGGGTGCCTCCGCGCCGCTGGCGAACGCGGCGAGCCCGGTGCGCAGTTCTTCCGCGGACGAGCCGGTGCAGGCCAGCCGGTGCTCGTGGTGGGCACGGCGCACGGCCGCGGCGGTGGCGAAGTCGCCCAGCGCCGGGGCCGGCACCGCGGCGAGCCTGTCGGCGTAGGCCGCGGCCAGGTCGCGCAGGGCGTGCTCGTCGCGGGCCGAGACGGTCAGCAGGACGGTGTCGTCCGCCGGTGCCGGCCGGGGCGCGGGGTCGGAGGCCGGGGGCTGCTCCAGCACCAGATGGGCGTTGGTACCGCCGAAGCCGAAGGAGCTGACTCCGGCCAACGCGAGGCCCTCCTCGCCGGCCGGCCACGGCTGGAGGGTGTCGGCGACCCGCAGGGCGAGGGTGTCGAAGGGGATGTGGGGGTTCGGCTCGCGGTAGTGCAGGGTCGCCGGTACGGTGCGGTGCCAGACCGCCAGCGCGGCCTTGATCAGCCCGCCGATGCCGGCGGCGGCCTCCATGTGCCCCAGGTTGGACTTCACCGAGCCGATGAGGCAGGGCCGGGCGGGGTCGCGCCCCTCCCCGAGGACGGCGCCCAGCGCCTTGGCCTCGATCGGGTCGCCGAGGGCCGTGCCGGTGCCGTGGGCCTCGACGTACCCGATGTCCGCGCCCCGTACGCCGGCGTTGCCGTGGGCGGCACGCAGCACCGCCTCCTGGGCCTGCGGGTTGGGCGCCATGAGGCCGTTGCTGGCGCCGTCCTGGTTGACGGCGCCGCCGCGGATCACGGCGAGGACGGGGTCCCCGTCGGCCAGCGCCCGGCTGAGCGGCTTGAGTACGACGACGCCGGCGCCCTCGGAGCGCACGTATCCGTCGGCGCCGGAGTCGAACGGCTTGCACCGGCCGTCCGCGGACATCGCCCCGGCCTTGCTGAAGTTGATGGCGAAGGCCGGGGAGAGCACGAGGTTCACGCCGCCGGCCAGCGCCATGTCGCACTCACCCGTGCGCAGGCTCCGGCACGCCTGGAGGACCGCGACGAGCGAGGAGGAGCAGGCGGTGTCCACCGCGAGGCTGGGGCCGCGCAGGTCCAGCAGGTACGACAGGCGGTTCGCGGAGATGCTCAGCGCGCTGCCGGTGCCGGTGTACGGGTCGATCGCGTCGAGGTCGCGCAGCTGGCCGGTGGCGTAGTCGAAGGTGGAGATGCCGACGAACACGCCGGTGGGCGAGCCCGCCAGCCGGTCGGAGGGCATTCCGGCGTTCTCCAGCGCATCGAACGCGACCTCGGCGAGGAGGCGCTGCTGCGGGTCCATGCGCGTGGCTTCCTGCCGGGAGATGCCGAAGAAGCCCGCGTCGAACCGGTCGACGCCGTTGAGGAACCCGCCCCAGCGGCTGGTCGTACGGCCGGGGGCGGCGGGGTCGTCGGAGGTGTACAGGTCGGCGTCCCAGCGGTCCGCGGGGACCTCGGTCACCGCGTCCCGGCCCTCCGTCAGCAGCCGCCAGAAGTCGTCGGGGCCTTGGACGCCGCCGGGAAACCGGCAGCCGATGCCGACGATCGCGACGGGGTCGGGCGCAGTGGCCGGGTGCGCGCCGGTTCCGGGGCGGGCGACGGGCCGGGGGTCCGCCGCGGCCGGTGCCGCGGGGAGCGCCGCCGGGGCGTCGCCGGCCAGGTGCTCGGCGAGCCCGGCGGGGGTGGGGTGTTCCCACACCACCGTCGGTGCGAGCGGTGCACCGAGCCGCTGTTCGAGGTCGCCGACCATGGTGACCATGTCGACAGACCGCAGTCCGTACCCGGCGAACGGCAGCCCGGGGTCGACGTCTTCGGCCCGGCCGCCGGTGGCGGCGGCGAGCATCTCCCGCAGCCACTGCTCGATCTCGGCCACGCCCGGGGCGGCCCGGCCGGGGCCGTTCGCACCGGCCGGACCGGTCGGGGGCCCGGACGTGTCCGCCCGGCCGTCCCGGTCCTCTTCGTCCGCCCGCCACCGGGACAGCGGATTCAGGGTCCCGTCGAGCACGGCGTCCAGGCATGCCCGGCGCTGGAGCTTCCCGCTGGATGTCTTCGGTACGGTGCCGGGGCGCGCCAGCGCCACGAGGAACGCCTGCAGGCCGTGCTCGCGGGCGATCTCGGCGCGGATGCCGGCGATGATCCGGGCCCGGTCCTCCGGTGAGCGGCTCCCCCGGTACTCCTGGACGACGATGAGGCGCTCCTCGCCGTCGATCTCCCGGGCCCCCGCCACGCCGCAGCCCGACCGCAGGCCGTCGTCTACCTCCTCGACGGTGCGTTCGATGTCGTGCGGGTAGTGGTTGCGGCCCGCCACGATGATGACGTCCTTGATGCGGCCGGTGACGTAGATCTGGCCGCCGTCGGTGAAGCCCAGGTCGCCGGTGCGCAGGAACGGGCCCTCGCCGCTGCCGGCGAGCCGGGCGCCGAAGGTTTCCCCGGTCTCCCGCGTACGCCGCCAGTAGCCGACGGCGACGCTCCGGCCGGCGACCCACAGCTCCCCGATCCGGCCGTCGGGCAGCGCGGCGCAGGTCTCCGGGTCCACCGCGACGACCCGCTGGTCGGGCAGCGAGGTGCCGCAGCCCGGCAGTGTCCGGGCGGCCTCGCCGGGTCCGGCGTCCTCGGCC
Source organism: Streptomyces sp. CNH099 (assembly GCA_000514715.1). GTDB lineage: Bacteria > Actinomycetota > Actinomycetes > Streptomycetales > Streptomycetaceae > Streptomyces > Streptomyces synnematoformans. Next base: position 179,770 of record AZWL01000009.1, read on the forward strand.
GTACCGGAGAGCAGTCCGCTCACCCGCAGCGTTCTGCTGGGCGGTTCGGCGCGGGGGTCGCCGGTGGAGACGAGCAGGGTGCCCTCGGCCAGGCCGTAGGAGGGGGCGTGCACCGACGGCCGGAAACCGCAGTCGGCGAACGTGCGGGAGAAGCACTCCATGGTCTGCTGCCGGACCGGCTCGGCGCCGTTCGCGGCGATGCGCCAGGTGCTCAGGTCCAGGGTGCCCCGCTCCTCCTCGGTCACCTTCCGGACGGCGAGGTCGTACGCGAAGTTGGGCGCCGCGCACGCGGTGCCGCCGGCGTCCGAGATCGCCCGCAGCCAGCGCAGCGGGCGCTTGAGGAAGGAGAACGGCGACATGAACGTGACCGGGAAACCCGCGTAGGCGGGGGTGAGCAGACCGAAGATCAGCCCCATGTCGTGGAACGGCGGCAGCCAGTTGACCATGTGCTGGTCGGGATCGTCGGCGAAGAACCGGCGGTTCATCCCCGCGATGTTGTGCAGCAGGTTGCCGTGGCTGACCATGACGCCCTTGGGGCGGCTGGTCGACCCCGAGGTGTACTGCAGGAAGGCGATGTCGTCGCGGACCGATCCGGGGTGGCGCCAGCCGTCGGCGGCGGCCGGGTCGAGGTCGTCGACGGTCAGCCAGGCGATGTCTCGCAGCGCGGGGGCGTGTTCGGCGAAGCGGTCGGCCAGGGCGACGGTCTCGGCCGGAGCAAGGATCACTCCGGGGTCGGCGTCCTCGATGACCCCGGTCAGCCTCGGCAGGGTGCGCATCAGGAACGCCGGGTCGGGCGGGTATACGGGCACCGCGAGGACGCCGGCGTACAGACAGGCGAAGAAGGAGGTCACGTAGTCCAGTCCGGCCGGGCACATGATCAGCGCCCGCTCCCCGGCCGGGACGCGCTCCCGGAGCGCCGCGGCGATCGTACGGGCCCGCAGGTCGAACGCCGCGTTGGTGACGGCCTCCGGCTCGCCCTCGCCGTCCGCGAGGAACCGGAAGGTCTGTCGGTCCGGGAACTCCCCGAAGACCGTACGGAAATGGTCGACCAGCGACTCCGAATCGCGTACTCGCATCCGACTGCCCTCTCGCGTGCTCGACTCAGGCGCGCCTCCCCGCGGACCGGGTCCGGGGGCAAGTGGCGCGAAATCACCGCGCGCCCGCATCCTTCCGAAAAGAGCGAGCACGACCCGAAGCATCAACCCGCCGCATATTCAACGGGCAGTGAACTAAATCCGGCCAGCCGGTCGGCGCATTTCCCAAGCAGCTCTCCTACCGGCGAGTCAGCTTCCTCGAAGCCCGGCGCGTCGTCAAGAAATGGAAGCCGCGGCCGCCGCCGGCGGTGTTCAACTGCCTTTCCCGGTCAGTTGAACACCGCGGGGACCCGCGGTACGCCGGTCCCCGACACCGGTCCGGCCGTACGGCTGGACTGCGCTGTCCGCCGGGTGCCAGCATGAACCGTGCGCCTGCCCCGACAATTCGGCAGGGCGGCAGCGAAACGGACATCCGTAGCGGCTCGAATACCTTCCCACGGAAAAACCTCGCATCACCCGCGTTCTGCGGTGCTCGCGGAATGAGCTGGAAAGAGGGCTGGAGTCATGCAAGAGATCCTTGATGCGATCATCGCGGGCGCGTCCGGCGAAGTGAGACGCCTCCCGGTCCCCGACTGCTACCGGGGCGTCACCCTGCACGCCGACGAGGTCGCGATGTTCGACGGAGTGGCGAGCCGCGACAAGGATCCCCGCAAGTCCCTCCACCTGGATCAGGTGGCGACGCCGGAGCCGGCCGCCGGTGAGGTGCTGGTCGCGGTGATGGCCAGCGGGATCAACCACAACACGGTGTGGTCGTCGATCTTCGAACCGCTGCCGACCTTCGGGTTCCTGTCCCGCTACGGCAAGGCGTCCCCGCAGGGTGCGCGGCACGACCTGCCGTACCACGTCCTCGGTTCGGACCTCGCCGGCGTGGTTGTGCGCTGCGGCGAGGGGGTGACACCGTGGCGGCCCGGGGACGAGGTGGTGGCTCACTGCCTCTCCGTCGAGCTGCACCATCCCGACGGGCACGCGGACACCATGCTCGACCCGGAGCAGCGGATCTGGGGGTTCGAGACGAACTTCGGCGGGCTCGCCGAGCTGGCGCTGGTCAAGGCCAACCAGCTCATGCCCAAGCCCGGGCACCTGACCTGGGAGGAGGCCGCCGCCTCCGGGCTGGTGAACTCCACCGCGTACCGGCAGCTGGTGTCGGCCAACGGCGCGCGGCTCAAGCAGGGTGACACCGTGCTGATCTGGGGCGCCTCCGGCGGGCTCGGCTCGTACGCCACGCAATTGGTACTCAACGGCGGGGCGACGCCGGTGTGCGTGGTCTCCAGCCCGGAGAAGGCCGAGGTGTGCCGCCGGATCGGCGCGGAGCTGATCATCGACCGGGCGGCGGAGGGCTACCGGTTCTGGAAGGACGAGCACACGCAGGACCAGCGCGAGTGGCGCCGGTTCGGCGCCCGGGTCAGGGAGCTGACCGGCGGCCAGGACCCGGACATCGTGTTCGAGCATCCGGGGCGGGAGACCTTCGGCGCCAGCGTGTACGTGGCGCGCCGCGGCGGCACGATCGTCAGCTGCGCCTCCACCTCGGGATTCGAGCATACGTACGACAACCGCTACCTGTGGATGCACCTCAAACGGATTGTCGGGACGCACTTCGCCAACTACCGCGAGGCGTGGGAGGCCAACCGGCTCATCGCCCAGGGACGGATTCACCCCACGCTGTCGGAGGTGGTGCCGCTGGAGCAGACGGCGCACGCTGTGCACCTCGTACACCGCAACCTGCACCAGGGCAAGGTCGGCGTGCTGTGCCTGGCCCCCCGGGAAGGACTGGGGGTCAGGGCCCCGGAGTTGCGCGCACGCCACGAGACGGCGATCAACAGATTCCGCAGCGGGCGGGTTCCGGCGGGCGACTGAGGCGGGTCCGGCGGGCGGTACGCCGGCGGGGGCAGGCCCGCGCCGCACGCGGACCCGCCCCCGCCGCCTGTCCGTCCCGGCCAGGTCACCGCCCGTCGAGGGCGGCTGCCTGCGTTCTGGGCCGCATGTCGGTCCAGTGTCCCTCGACGTACTGCACGCACCGCGTCCGTTCCGCCGGGCCGTGCACCGACTCCCAGCCGGCGGGCACGTCGGTGCCCGCCGGCCAGAGGGAGTACCGGCCCTCGGAATTGACCAGCACGCGGTACTGCGCGCCGGGATCGTCGAACGGGTCGACCGTGTCCGTCATGGCCTCAAGTCCTCTCGTGGTTTCAGGCGCCCGGGGACAGCCGCCGGAGGTCGCCGGCGTCCGGCGCCGCGTCCTCGGTCCGGGCTTGGACGTGGGCCTGGGCCTTGTCCACCCGGACCTCGGCGGCGAACTTCAGCCAGCGGGCGGCGGCCAGTTGGGCGGCGTGCACCACGTCGACCGCGCGGTGCGCGGGGACGCCCGCCACCAGATCGCGCCACTGGTCGTCCTGAAGCTGCTGCGAGAGCAGCAGGTGGATCAGCGTCCGCCCGTTCTGCGACATGCGCAGCGAGGGGTCGCGACGCATCCTGGCCAGCACGTTCTCGTAGCTCACCGCTGCCGGGGCGGGCAGGGACCCGGGCGCCGGAGCCGTCGGCCCCGGCCCGGCCGCCGGGGCGCAGTCCGGCTCGGCCGCCCGCAGCTTGGGAGGCACCGGGTCCAGCCCCATGCGCATGCGGTTGCGCACGTCGCGGGCGGTGGCCAGGGCGACCCCCGCCCTGCTGGCAATCTCCCGCAACGAGGCGGTGGGGGACTCGGTGATGACCTGGCTGGCGGCGATACGACCGGAGCTGCTGTTCAACGGGCGGGCACGGCCGTCCCGGCCGACGCGAAGGGACAGGTGGGCCGCCGCCGGCACGTCGACGGCGCCGCGCAGCGTGCCCACCGCCCCCGGGGACAGCCCCGTGAGGGAGGCTATCCGCCGGTCCGACCAGTGCGGATGGCTCTCGATGATGCGCCGCGCCGCGGCGTTGCGGTCCTTCCGGGACAACGGCAGCCCGTGCTTGGCGTTGAGCTCCACGGCGAGCACGAAGGCGTCCTCCGCCGTGCCCTCCACGAACCGGCCTTCGATGTACCGGTCGCCGCGCAGGCTCGCGGCGCGCAACCGGTGCATGCCGTCCACGACCCGCATCGTCGAGCGGTTGACGACGATGGGCGGCAGGGGGGCTTCCGACTCGGCAAGGGTCCGTGCGTGCTCTTCGCTCTCGCCGGCCAACCGCGGCGAGTCGGCCGACAATAGGGAACTGATGAGAAACGAGCGGGTATCGCGGGAGACAAGTCTCGTATGCAAATTATCGGACACGTAACCCCTCTTCGTACGTGCGCGAGGACGACGTAAAGGACGTTCCGGCGCGCTCATGAACTGGCAGGATTCCTTACCACCGCGAATGTCCTGAGACCCTCCTTCACCCAGACCGCATGCACATCCATGCATACAGCCCTCGAACCACCTGCGCCCGTAGCGCGAGGTTCGGAGCTTGCCCTGTTTACGAGCGTTTACACGGTAGGCAGCGACAGATCGCCAGGAACGTCAAGCACAAGGGGGCGACCTGCCCCGAAGAACACACGGAACATTCTGAAGCCGTCACCGCGGAACGTCGCGCGGGGTTCGCGAGGCAAATATCTGCCATCCCCTTCAAATGCTTCCTGCAAAATTCTGGCAATGTTCACAACGAACGCCGGTCCCGCCGAAACGGCAAGCAGGGAACGGGACGGCTCCGGCTTCCGCCGCTGTCGGCGCCGTAGTCGTCGCCCTCGGTGCGGCTGCCGGGCGGGGGCCGTCTGGCCCACTCCGCCCAGCCGGCGAGCGCCTCGTCGCGCCGGTGGTGAACCACGCGGGTGTCATCGTCCAGGGGCCACTGGAGCTGGTGCCGGCGGCGGAGCCGCAGCGGCAGTACGCGGTCGACACCTTCGGTCCGGCCTACGTCACCCAGCCCTGCTGCGCTGCTGCGCGCCTGCGGCGGGCGGCTGGTCAGCGTCAGCGCACGCTCCGCCGGGTCGCGATGCCGCTCTTCGACGCGCTCTCCGGCAGCAAGGCGGCGCTCGCCTCGTTCTCCGACGTGCTGCGGCTGGAGCCGGCGGCCCGGCGGATTCCGGTGGTGATCGTCGAGTCCGGCGGCACCGGAACCCGGTTCTTCACCAAGACGGCAAAGCCGGGCCAGACGTCGGGCCGGGGACGGGGACGGGGGCACCGACGCCGGCCCGGCGCGGGGGCGCGCGCCCGGCCGGCGCGGGGGCGCCCCCGGAGGGTGGGACGTCGCAGGTGGCGGGGTGTCGGAGGGACGGCCGGGGCCCCGCCGTTCGGGCCGGCCCTGGCGGACCGGGCGGTCCGCCGACCGGGCCCTCCACCATTCGCCGGCCGGCGGAGTGCGGTGCCGGGCGTCAGCCGCCCAGCTGCTGGTGGATGATCCCCGCGTAGGCCTCCTCGCCCCGCTCGTTGGGGTGCAGCGGCGCCGCCGGGGCGGTGGGGACGTAGCCCTCGACCCACTTGTCGCCCGGCGGCTGGCAGGCGTCGTGGCCGCGGCTCGGGGTGAAGACGTCGACGTACTCGGCGCCGTGGGCCGCGGCGCGGTCGGCGATGACGCGGTTCATGTGGTTCACGCTGCCCTGCAGCCAGTCGGCGTCGGCGGCGAGCACCGGCTGGTACGGCCAGCAGCCGCCGGGCTTGATGTAGTCGCCGTAGCCGGTGACCAGGACGCGGGCCTGCGGGGCGCGGGCGCGGATGCCGTCGAGCACGGCGCCCAGCTTGGGGCCCATGGCCTCGATGCGCTGCGCGACGGTGTCGACACCGCCCTCCGTTAAGCGGTCCTTGCACAGGTCGGCGGTGGGGTCGAGCTGCATGCAGTCCTGGGCGACGCCGACGAGACCGGCGTCGTTGCCGCCGATCGTCAGCGTGACGAGGGTGGTGTCGGCGCCGAGGGCGTCGAACTGCGGGGGCGCCTCGCCCATGTCCACGCCGAGCAGCGAGAGCGACTGCGGCCGCGTCATGTGGTCGGTCCTGGCGCCGCTGCACGTCACGTCGCGCAGTTCGGCGACGCCGAGCCGGTCGGCCAGCTCGTGCGCGTAGTTCTCGGTGGAGCGCCCGCAGGCCAGCGGGCCGGTGGGAAGCGGGATGAGCGGGCCGGAGGCCATCGAGTCGCCGAGGGCGACGTAGACCTCGCCGGCCTCTGCCGAGGCCCCGGCCGCGGCGGTGTCGGCGGCGGCGGGCGCGGCCGCCGCCCCGACGACGAGTCCGGCCGCGGCGGCGGCGCCCAGCGTGCCCTTGAGGAGTTTCGGCGCGACGTTCATCAGCGGCTCCCGGCGGTGGGGTGGTCGGAAGTTGTGTCGTGCACATGATGCAGACGGGCCGGGCTGCGCTTAACTGGTCAGTAACGCAGAGTTCTCCGGGAGCCGTTGTGACGCGTGACAACACACCGCTGTGTATCGGCGGCAGCCGGGTCGACGCGCGGCTGCGGGCCCGGGTGCCCGCGCTCACCCGCCGGGTCGTCGACCGGCTGCGGGCCGAGCTGCCCGTGTACGCCGCCCTGCCTCCCGAGGAGGTCGCGGGCGACATCGCCGACATCGTGCAGCACAGCCTGCGCCTCTTCGCCGACGTGCTGCAGCGCCGCGGCCCGGCGCGCGACGAGGAGCTGGTACGGCAGCGGGAGTCGGCCGCCCAGCGCGCCGAGGAGGGGGTGCCGCTGGACGCCATCCTCAGCGCGTACCAGATCGGCACGGCCATGGGCTGGGAGGAGATCTCCGCCGGGGCGCGGCCGACGGACCTCGCGGACATGCAGGAGGTGCTGACGCATCTCTTCGCACTGCAGCGGCAGCTGGTCTCGGCGGTCAGCGCCGCGTACCTGGAGGCCCGGCAGCTGCTCGACGTCCAGGAGCACGCGCCGCGGCACGCGCTGCTGGCCGCGTTGCTCGCCGGCGAGCCGCTGGAGCAGATCGCCCGCCGCACCGGGCTACGGCCCGCGCCCCGGTACGTCGCGCTGACGCTGCACGTCGCCCCGCACCCCGACGAGCACTCCCCCGGGCCCCGGGCCCGGATCGCCGCCCGGCGCAAGATCCGCCGGCTGCAGACGGCGCTGAACGGCTTCGCCGGCGAACCGGCGCTCACCGCGCTCGACGCCGGCGGCGGCACCGCGCTGCTGCCGGTGCCGGAGGAGCCGGCGTGGCGGGCGCTGTGCGGGCTGATCGGCCGTACGGAGAGGGCCGTCGGCGCGGCGGTGACCGCGGCGGCGGCCGGCGCCGCGCCGGACGGGCTGCCGGCGGCGGTGGCGCAGACCGCGGACATCGTGGAGCTGGTGCGCCGTACGGACCGGCCGCCCGGCCTGTACCGGCTGGCCGACGTGCTCCTCGACTACCAGCTCAGCCGCCCCAGCGAGGCCCTAGCCGGGCTCGCCGGGCTGCTGCAGCCGCTGGACGGCCGGCCGGAGCTGCTGCACACGCTGGAGACGTACCTGGCCCGCGACCTCGACCGGCGCGGCACGGCGGCGGCGCTGCACGTGCACCCCAACACCGTGGACTACCGCATCCGCCGCATCGCCCGGCTCACCGGCCTGACCCCGACGGCCCCGGCGGACGCCCGCCGCCTGAGCGCGGCCCTGGTGGCCCGCCGCACGCTACGGGCCTGACGGCCCGGAGCGCGGGGACCGGGCGCCGGGGGCGGCGGGGGGCAAGGGGGGCAAGGGGGCACGGGTCGGGGTCGGTTGCCTTGCGAGGGCGGAGCCGGGCCTGACAGAGCTGGGTCGCGGCGGTCCTGACGGCGGCGGGGAGCCGGGCGTGACGTGGGGCGGGTGTGACGGGGTGGGCGTGACGGGGACTGCCCGGCCGGCCGCATCGCGGCAGACGGCGGTCCCGGGGCTGCGCCTACGCCGGGGCGTGGGCCGTGACCAGCCAGGCCGGGGAGCGCAGCAGCACCCCCGCCGGGGTGGCGTACGGGGCCAGGGCCGTGCGCAGCTCCTCCGTCGCCTTCGCCGCCACCGCCGCGTCGGCCTCCGACAGCGGGCCGCGCACGTGCGGGCGGTTCAGGACGAAGTCCAGCGCCTCGTCGAGGTCGGCGCCGAGGTCCATCAGCTCGTCCTCGGGATCCAGCCGCACGTCGACGAGACCCGCGCGGTCGAGCACGTCGCGTACGCGGTCGGGGTCGGCCAGCGAGTTCGGGCCGGGCTCGTTCGCACCGCCCGGGCCCGGGAGGGTGACGTACCGGCCGAGGGCGGCGCGCGGCACCAGCGAGTACTCGCTCTCCTCCGGCGCCCGCCAGCACACGAACGCCAGCCGCCCGGCGGGCCGCAGCGCCCGCCGTACGTTGGCGAAGGCCGCCACCGGGTCGTCGAAGAACATCACCCCGTTGCGGCTGATCGCCAGGTCGTACGCGCCCGTCTCGAAGTCGTGGACCTGCGCGTCGGCCTGTTCGAAGCGGACGTTCTCCAGGCCCTCCGCCGCCGCCCGGCGGCGCGCCTGCGCCAGCATCGCCGCGGACAGGTCGACGCCCAGCACGGAGCCCTCCGTCGCCAGGGCGGCCGCCACCCGGGTGGTCTGGCCGCAGCCGCAGCCGATGTCGAGGACCCGGTCGTCGGGGCGCACGCCGGCGCCGGCGAAGAGCCGCTCGCTGTAGCGGAGCATCGCCGCGTTGTACTTCTCCTCGTACGCGACCCAGTGGTCGCCCGTCTCGCCGTCCCACTCCAGGGTCCGCGTGCTCTCCGCCACGTCCGCCGCCTTCCGCCGTCTGCCGCACGTGAGGGTCACCGTACGCGGAAGAGAAGCCCGCGGGCGACGGAAAGCACCGCGGCACGACCCCGCGGGCCCCGCGGGCCCCGCGGACCCCGCCGCCGCCTGGCGCCGGCCCCCGGGGCGGCCGCCGCGAGGCGTCACCGTACGCGGAAGACCGGCCCCCGGGCGACGAACGGCAGCGACGCACCGGCCGGAACCAGGTACGCATGCTCCCGGCGCACCCGCAGCACGTCGCACCTGCCGTCGGTGATCACCAGCACCGGCGCCGCGCGCGGGAAGTCGTCGGCCCGTTCCAGCAGGTCGACCCCCGGCTGCAGCTCCGTGCCGCCGCGGCCCCGGACGCGGACCCGGCCGGCGATCTCCGTGGCCGGCAGGTAGCCCGCGTCGTACGGCCGGGCGTCGCAGAAGACGACGCGCGCGGCGGGCACGTCGCGGGCCTCGGCGTACGAGGCGATGGCGCCCAGCGCCTTGCCGAGGAGCGTGCGGTTCATGGAGCCGGAGGTGTCGAGGACGACGCCGAAGGTGCAGCGGGCGATCTCCTCGGGCGGGAAGTAGCGGCCCGCGCGCGGGATGTCGGGGGTGGCGGCCTGGCGGCGGGCGGGGCGGGCGAAGGTGCGCACGGGCTCGGCGCGGGGCACGAACTCGTCGAACCAGCGGGCCAGCCGCGCGTCCCACGGCAGCGGCGGCTGCGCGAGCGCGCGGATCTCCTCGACCAGGCCGGCCGGCAGCAGCCCGCGGTCGGGGTCGCGCTCGTGCAGGTCGAGGCCGCGCTGCAGCCCGCGGCGGTAGAACTCGTCGAGGTCGGTGTACGCGGCCGCCGGGTCCCGCGGCACCAGCGGCTCGCCGAGCACGTCGCCGAGGCCCCGGCCGCGCGGCGTGGCGAGCCGGCGGCGCTGCACCCGGAGGTCGGCGGCGAGGCGGTCGTAGACCTCCTCCGTGGACAGTCCGGCCAGCCGCGGGTCGTACAGCAGCCCGGGGGGCATCTCGCCGACGCCCATCTCCAGCAGCCAGCCGTTGACGACGAAGTCGGCGGCGATGTTGAACAGGTACGGGTCGCGGGCGCCGCGGCGCTCGCCGTGGCGCAGGGCGGCGTGCAGCATCTCGTGGCCGAGGACGAAGCGCCACTCCTCGTCGGTGTGGTCCTTCAGCGGGTTGATGTAGATCTCGCCGGCGGCGGCGTCGACGGCGGCCACGGAGATGTCGTGCGCGCGGGCCAGTTCGGCGTCGGCGACGACGGTCATGCCCGCGGCGATCCCGCCGAGCAGCGGGTACGAGGAGACGAACCACTCCAGCGCCCGCTCCCACGGGCGCCGGGGCACGCGCGTGCCGGTGAGCGAGTCACGCCGGCCGCCGGCGACCTCCATGGCGGCGGACATCGTGCGGGTGAGGGCGTGCGCGAAGGCCTGCTGCCAGTCCGGCGGGGCGGTGCCGGGCCAGCCGTCCCACGGCAGCAGCAGCACGTCGGGCTCGCCGCCGGCGGCGCCGCAGTGCTCGTACTCCGCGGGGATGCCGTCGCGGCGCCAGCGTGCGGCGAGTTCCTCCTCGGTGCCGCCGGGGTACTGCTCGGGCAGCCCGGCGGGCGGGCGGCCGGTGCCGAAGCTGACGAGGAAGCGGTTGACGACGGCGCAGCGGGCGGCCTGCTCGTACCGGTCGGGCTGGGTGCGCTCGCCGCGGGCGGCGGGGGCGTGGCCGAAGCCGAGGTGCAGCAGGCAGTGGGCCACCGCCCAGGTCCACTCGGCGGGCTCGGCGCGCCGGGTGGGGTGGGCGTGGACGGTGCCGTCGGAGTCCACCCGGGCCAGGCCGTGGGCGGGGGCACGCGAGCTTTCACCGGTGTCGGCGCAGTACACGGCGCCCGCGGCGCCCGCGCCCCGGCTGCCGTCGGCGCGCGTGCCGCCCGTCCCGCCCGTGCGGAGGACCCGCGCGTCGAGGGCGCGCAGGGCGGGGTTCTGCATGGCCTTGGCGAGGCCGGCGGAGAAGGCGCGGGTGGCCGGGTCGTCGCGGCGCTCGGCCTTGCCCTTGCCGCGCCGGCCCGCGCGGTGCGTACGGCTCACCGGCGGGCCTCCACCAGGCGCGGCATGTCGCGCGCCGCCTCGACCAGGAACCAGGCGGGCAGCACCGGCCGGCCGTCCGCGTCCTCGGCGATGACGGTCTGCGCCACCTCCACCGAGATCTCGGCCAGCTGGACGAGGAGCGCCTTCGCGCGGTACGCGGTGTCGCGCACGGCCGGCGAGGCGTGCTCCTTGCTCGCGGGCAGCTCCTTGACGAGCCGGCCGCGGAACGCCTCCGCGAGGTAGTAGAGCAGGTCGCGGTCCTCCGTGCGGCGGGGCCAGGAGGCGTCGCCCTTGAGGATGGCCTCGATGCCGTACCGGTGCCGGACGATCTTGACGTACCCGCGGAAGGAGACGGCGTGCGCGGGTGTGAGGGTGCCGTGCGCGACGGTCTTGAGGGTGAGGTCGTCGAGCGCCGGGCCGAAGGAGTGCAGCGCGTCGGAGAGCATGTGCCACGAACGCGGGGTGGAGAAGGGCTCCTCGGTCTTCGGCGGCTTCGACCACAGGTGGTCGGGGCGGTCGGTCAGGTAGTCCGTGACCCAGGGGTGGATGCCGTGCTCGCCGGCCCAGACGAGCCAGTCGGTGGCGGAGGCCTCCAGGTGGACGTGGGCCAGGCGGTTGACGAGGGCGGAGGCCATGGGGCGGGCGAGCGCGTTGTCGGTGGCGCGGTTGCCGGCGCCGATGACGATGCTGCCCTCGGGCAGCTCGTAGTCGCCGATGCGGCGGTCGAGGATCAGGGAGTAGAACGCCTTCTGCACGTCGGGGGTGGCGGCGTTCAGCTCGTCGAGGAACAGGCAGTACGCCTCGTCGCGGGCGATGGCCTCCGGCGGGCAGAACACGCTGCGGCCGGCGCGGATCTGCGGCACCCCGATGAGGTCCTCCGGGGCGAGCTGGGTGCCGATGAGGCTGACGCAGTCGAGGCCGAGGGAGTCGGCGAACTTCCGGACCAGCGAGGACTTGCCGATGCCGGGGGCGCCCCAGAGGAAGACCGGGCGGACGGTGGCGAGCCCGAGGAGCAGCTCGGGGATCCGGGCGGGGGTGACGGTGACGGCTGCCTGCACGCGGCGGGCTCCTGGTTCCGGCTCGGGGTGCGGCGCGCGCAGGGGGTGCGCCGTGTCGGAGCGTCCAGTGTGGGCGGAGGGCGGGACGCGGCGCAGCCGAATTTCCGGAGGGTGAGCGGTGGGTGCCCGGGCCGGGGGCGCGGGGCGGGGGCGCGGGGCGGGGCGGCCCGCGGCCGGGCCCCGCGCCCGGAACGCGGTCAGACCAGCGGGAGCAGGCTGCGCACCAGCCGGCAGGTCGTGAGCGAGGGCGGGTGGACGCCGATGCGCTCGGCGGTGTGGCGTATCACCTCGTTGCGGGCGCGCTGCGGGGTGTAGACCCCGGTGTCGAGCAGGGCGATGGCGATGCGCATGGCCTTCAGCATGCGGTTGTGCGCGACATACCACTCACGCGGCATGCCTGCCGGAAGCGGCTTCTTGGGCAGGGGTGTCGGGGCGTACGCCACTGGCATGGGCGACCTCCTCGGCCTCGTCTTGGCCCGTGTTCACTCCCTCTATGATACCGCCACGGACCGACAAACACGCCTGGTCAAAGGTCATTTCGGGATACCAGTTCGAATGCCGCGCGTGGTTCGGGCACCCCGTTCGGCACCATCCGCCACCGTCGGGCATGCTGGCAGCGATGACCACCACCGAACCCCCGCTCCCCGCCGCCACCGCCCCCCGCACGCGCACCGTCGCCGAGCTGGACGGGCACCTCGTCGAGTGCCGCGCCTGCCCGCGCCTCGTCGCCTGGCGGGAGGAGGTCGCCGCGACCAAGCGCAGGTCGTACGCCGACTGGGACTACTGGGGCCGCCCCGTGCCCGGCTTCGGCCCGGCCGACGCGGCGATGCTGATCGTCGGCCTCGCCCCCGCCGCCCACGGCGCCAACCGCACCGGGCGCATGTTCACCGGCGACCGCTCCGGCGACGTCCTCTACGCCGCCCTGCACGCCACCGGCCTCGCCAGCCGGCCCACCGCCACCCACCGCGGCGACGGCCTGACCCTGCGCGGCGTCCGCATCACCGCCCCCGTCCACTGCGCCCCGCCCGAGAACAAGCCGACGCCCACCGAGCGCGACACCTGCCGGCCCTGGCTCGTCCGCGAGGCCGAGCTGCTGCGGCCGACGCTGCGCGCGGCGGTGGTGCTCGGCGCGTTCGGTTGGCAGGCGGCGCTGCCCGCGCTGGCCGCGGCGGGCTGGGAGGTGCCGCGCCCGCGGCCGGTGTTCGGGCACGGGGCGCACACGACGCTGCGGCGGGCGGACGGCGGCGCGGCGCTGGAGCTGTACGGGTGCTACCACGTCAGCCAGCAGAACACCTTCACCGGGCGGCTGACGCCGGCGATGCTGCGCGAGGTGCTGGCCGCGGCGGCGGCCTCGGCGGGGCTGTAGCGGGGCGGGGGCGCGGGGTCCCGGGCCGCTCGGGGTGCGGTGTCAGTGGCGGCTTCCATACTGGGCTGCATGAGACCCGAGGAACTGCACGCCGCCTGTCTGGAGCCGAACGGGGCCGTGGAGGAGCGGCCCTTCGGCCCGGAGACGTCCGTCTTCAAGGTCGGCGGCAAGTTGTTCGCACTGAGCCGGTTGGACGCCGAGCCGCTGTCGGTGAGCCTGAAGTGCGATCCGGAGCTGGCGGTGCAGCTGCGCGCGACGTACCCGGAGATAGTCGGCGGCTACCACCTGAACAAGCGGCACTGGAACACGGTCCGTCTCGACGGCGCCGTGCCCGAGCGCCTGGTGCTGGAGATGATCGAGGACTCGTACGACCTCGTGGTCGCGAAGCTCCCCCGCGCCCGCCGCCTGGCCCTGGACTGGCCGGGGGAACGCCACCGGCCGCCCCCGGGCACGTAGCCGCGGGGCCGGGGGCGGCGCGAGCCCGCGCCGCCGCGCTGCCGCCCGGCCCGAGGCCGCCGGGAGCCGGGCTACCGGGCGATCACCCCGCCGAAGCCCGAGGCGTCACCGCCGACACCCGCGCCCGGGGCGGTGATGTTCACCGAGCCGGTCGTCGTGATGCCGCCGAGGTCGCCCGGCGCGTGCCAGACCATGCCGCTGACGTTCTCCCCCGGAACGCCCACGGTCAGGTCGTACCGGCCGTCGCGGTTGCGGTCGTTCAGCACGACCTCGCCGCCGAACCCGTCGTACTTCTCCGGTGTCCCCGGCACCCCGGCGGTGTTCTGGTGGAGCAGCCGGGCGCCGGTGGCGGTCAGCCCGTCCGCCGATCCCCGCAGCAGCGTCACGGTCCCGGCGCCGTACACGCCGCCGAAGTCCTCACCGGCCACCCCGACGGCCACGTCGGCGTGGCCGTCGTCGTCCATGTCCGCGACGGTGACCGACCCGCCGAAGCCGTCCCCGATCTCGCCGACGCCCGGGACGCCCGCGGTGTTCTGGTGGACGCGCTGCGGCCGCTGCGCGGGATCGATCCCGTCCGGGCCGCCGAACCAGACGTCGACCGAGCCCCCGGCGGGCCACGGATAGCCCTCCCGGGCCTCCTGCGGGAATCCCGTCACCAGGTCGCCGTAGCCGTCGCCGTCGACGTCCCCGATCTCGCCGGTGAGGCCGCCGGCGTCGGTGAGGCGGGTGCGGGCGAAGCCGTCGCCGGTCCAGTCGTCGACGTAGATCCTGCCGCCGGGGTTGTCGCTGACCAGACCGGAGAACACGATGCGCTCGTCCTCCGGGTCCGCGTCGACGTTCCCGTAGACGCCGCCGCGGTTGGTGCCGAACAGGGGGTCCCGCTGCTGGCTCAGCGGGACGCCGTCGCGGGTGAAGGGCCCCCGGAGGTGGAACAGCCGGCAGCGGCCGGCCACGCTCACGTCGGGCGCGCCGTCGCCGTCCGGGTCGCCCGCGTACAGCCCCTCGGCGAGGGCGCAGCCGGTGTCCGGGAGGTTCGCCACCCGCACGAAGGCGGCGCCGCTCAGCCCGTCGGGGCCGCCCCAGAGCATGGTCAGGGTGCCGCGGTCGACGTCCCCGCCGATGTTCTCGCGCGGGGCGCCGACGAGCAGATCGGAGTAGCCGTCGCCGTCGAAGTCGTCGAAGACCATGCTGTGGCCGAACCGGTCGCCGTCCTCCGGCACGCCCGGAACGCCTGCCGTGGCCTGGTGGAGCACCGCGCGCCGCGTGCGGTCCGGGCCGGTGGCCGAGCCGTAGAGCACCACCACGGCCCCGGCGTCGAGCCTGCCGGACACGGTGGCCGCCGGGTTGCCGACCGCCAGGTCGCGGTAGCCGTCGCCGTCGAAGTCGCCCCTGAGCCCGCTGGGCGCGGCCGCGGCGGGTGCCGCGGCCGTCGCGGTCAGGACGCCGCCGACGAGGGCGGCGGACGTGGCGAGCGCCACGAGGGCGCGGCGGCGGGGCCGAGTGGTCACCTGGTGCCTCCCTGTCCGTGGCGGACGACTGCGTCCGCGCGGGCGTAGAAAGGACCCGTGGCGGGCGACGAAGGTTGTACGGGGGAACGGAAGTTCGCCGGTGCCGCCACGGTGTTCCGGTCAGGGGGTGCCGGTCAGGGTGCCCCGGTGGCGGTGTGGTTGAGGCGGCGTACCGCGCCGACCGCGTCGCCGAGGGTCAGGTGGTTCACGGCCACGATCGTCGGCAGCCGGCCGCGCAGCAGCGCGCAGGTCCGGGCCCGCTCGACGATGGCGTCGGCGTCGTTGACGGCGGCGGCCTCGGTGCGGGGGGCGCCCGTACCGCGGGTGACGAAGTGGTTGAGGAGGAAGAGCCGCTTGCGGGGGTCGCTGCCGCCGCGGTGGGGCGCGCAGCTGAAGTCGGCGGCGCCGGCGGCGTGGTACGGGGTCTCGACGGCGTAGTCGTAGAAGTTGCGGTACCAGGGCGCGGGCCCGTCGGCCTCCTCGGCGAAGACCACGAGCCGGCGCCCGGAGCCGACCATCTCGCCGAGCGTGGGCCAGGGGGCGGCGGGGTCGGGGTCGGGCCGGTACAGGTACGGGCCGAGGCCGGCGGCGCGGAAGGCGCGGGCGGTGTCGGCGGGGGTGATGGCGTCCTGCAGGATCAGGGTCACCACGTCCCGCGGGTGCTCCGCCAGCCAGCCGCGCAGCTTGCGCAGCTGCTCGGTCAGCGGGGTGGCGCCCATCCGGCACGGGCCGTGGCACAGCCACGTGCCGGGGCGCGGCCGGACGACGGAGTCCACGGCCCGTACGAGGGTGGCGCGGGCGGCGGCGTCGAGCCCGCCGGTGCCGGCGGGCGGGACGAGCCGCTCGGCGGTCTCCCAGTAGTGGGTGTCGAGGAGCAGCGCGCGGGCGCCGCGGTCGAGTTGGCCGGTGAGGGAGACGTCGTGGTGGGCGCCGAGGAAGCCGTCGGGCACGGTGGCCATGGCGTTGTGCGAGCCGACCTGCACGACCCGGTCGTACGGGCGGTCGCAGAGCGCGATGTCGCCGTTGCAGGCGAGGGCGGCCTCGGAGGGGACGCCGACGAGGACCCAGACCTGCGCGACGGCGGCGGCGAGGGCGGCGGCGACCCCGGCGCCCCGGCGGGAGCGGCGGGAGCGGGCCGCGTGCGGCGGGGGTTCGGGGGCGCCGGTACGGCCCGGCGGGGACGGCGCCGCGGCGGGCCGCGGGCCGGGCTCCGACGCGGCGCGCGCGACGGCGGCGCGGGCGCGGCGCAGGGTGCGGCGGGCGGCGGCGGAGGTGGTGAGGGCCAGGGCGGCGGCGGTGCCGGCCAGGGTGAGCAGGGCCGCGGCCCAGGCCACGGCCGCCTCGCGGTAGAGCGCCGCCACCACGTCCGTGAGCAGCGCCGACACGCTCGGCGGCAGCCCGTCCGGCACCAGCCCCGCGGACTCCGGCAGCGTCGCCCACACCGCCGCCCCGGCGGCGGCCGTCACCGCCGCGGCGCCCCCGCACGCCGCCGCGGCGGTACGCGCCCGGGGCCGTCCGCTCCGCGCCGCCGCGCGGAGCGCCAGCGCCCCGGCGCCGGCCGCCGCGGCGGCCACCCCGGCGACGGCCCACCAGGACGCGGCCGCCGCGAGCACGGCCCGTACCACCGCACCGCGCCCCGGCACCCACCCCGGCAGTCCGGAAGCGGCCTCCGCCGCCGCCCCGCCCCCGGACCCGCTGCCGTCGCCGGTGCCGGTCAGCAGCGGAGCCCGTACCTCCCCCATCGCCTGCACACCCCCGCCCGCCGCCCGCGGCCCGTCCTCCCGCGCCGCCAGCGGCGGGCGCGGCGCCGCCGCCGGCGCCGCACCTCCCGGCAGCACCTCGTCCAGCGCCGTCATGATGCGCCGCGCCGTGCCCGGCGGCCACGTGTCGTGGACGAAGTCCGCGACGGCGCTCCGCAGCACCGACGTCGCCGGCGCCGCGGGGGCCGGCGGGCCGGTGTAGGTGCGCAGGCGGGTGATGAGCTGGGTCAGGCCGCGGGCCGCCGCCGGGTCCGCGTCGGCGCGCAGGGCGCGCAGCCGGTCGCTGCCCGCCTCCGTCGCGCTCTCCGTGACCGGCCGGTGCCAGGCGGCGCCCAGGCCGCGCGCCGGCGGCCCGGTGCCCGTCAGCACGGCGACCAGGGCCCGCGCCTGCCGCCGCGCCGCCTGCTCCAGCGCGGGCCGCGGCACCAGCAGCGGCAGGTTCTCGACGACCGCGTCGCTGCGCAGCGC
Organism: Streptomyces sp. CNH099; assembly: GCA_000514715.1. Classification (GTDB taxonomy): domain Bacteria; phylum Actinomycetota; class Actinomycetes; order Streptomycetales; family Streptomycetaceae; genus Streptomyces; species Streptomyces synnematoformans. The sequence continues at coordinate 197,185 of AZWL01000009.1, forward strand.
GGTGCCCAGCGCGCCCGTGCGCAGCGCCCGGCGGACGGCGGGGTCCGGCAGCACCTCGTCGTAGACGCGCTGGTAGCCGTCGGCCTCCCGGACCGCGCCGGTGTAGTACGCCGGGTCGGCCACCGTGTGCCGGCACAGCAGCAGCACCGTCAGCGCGCCCAGCAGCGCGGCGGCGACCACCGTCCAGCTCCGCCGCGCCCCTGACATGTCCTCAGCCTCGGCCGCTCCGGGGCCGCGGACCAGCGCGGCGCGGCCGAAAGGGCGAGCGGGAAACCCGGTTGCGCGCACCCGAACGGGGGCCGAGAATCGCGCGGTGTCCGATCCCGTACGCGTACGACCCGCAGAGCCCGCGGAGCTTCCGGCCCTCCTCGCGCTGCCCGACGACCCCGCCCGCGAAACCGTCCCGGCCGCCGAGCGCAACGACGGCGTCGCCGCCTACCTCTCCGACCTGCTGGCGAAGGAGTGCACCCGCCCCGAGTGGTGCTTCCTCGCCGGCCCGGCCGACGCCCCGCCCCGCGGCAGCGCCGTGCTGTGGAGCCTGCCGGGGCGGCCCGCGCCCGAGGCCGTGGTGCTCGTCGAGGCGCCCTGGGAGGACGCCGACGACGGCCGTTCCGTCGCCCTGCCGCTGCTGGAGCACGCCTGCGCCGAGGCCCGTGCCCGCGGTGCCGCCGAACTGCTGCACGTGCTCGACTCCCCCGTGCAGCCGCCGCAGTACCAGTACGGTCCGGCGGTCCGCGAGCGCGTCCTCGCCGACGCCGGCTTCGCGCTCGTCCGCGCCGGCCGCCGCTTCCGCTGGCTCGCCGGGCAGGAGCTGCCGCCGGAGGATCCGCGGCTGACCTTCCGCGGGCTGCCCGAGCTGGGCGAGGAGCCGTTCGTCGCGCTGCTGGCCCGGCTGCTCGCCGGCACCGCGGACACGTGGCTGGCGGCCGACGTCGCCGAGCACGGCCTGCGCGGCGCCGCCGAGAAGCTGTTCGCCGACTCCCGGGAGCTGGAGCACGACCCCGCGTGGTACGAGATCGGCTTCACCGCCGCGGGCGCGCCGGCCGCGGTGAGCCTGCCGGCCGTCAGCCCCTCCTTCCCGGTCATCGGCTTCGTCGGCGTCGACCCGGACCACCGCGGGCAGGGCTTCAGCGCCTCGGTCGTCGCCCGCGGCACCCGGATACTCGCGGCCCACGGCGCGACCGAGATCCGCGGCGACTGCGACGCCGGGAACGCGGCCATGGCCAAGGGCTTCGAGCGCGGCGGCTACGTCAACTTCGCCGACCGCCGCGAGCTGATCCGCAGGCTCTGAGCCCGGCGGAACGGCCCCGGCCCCCGTCCGGCCGGCCCCGGTCCAGCCCGGGCCTCAGTCCAGCCCCGCCTTCTCCAGCGCCGTGCAGCAGGTGTCCACCATCAGCCGCGTCACCACGTACGGGTCGACGTTCGCGTTCGGCCGCCGGTCCTCGATGTAGCCCTTGCCGTCCTTCTCCACCTGCCACGGAATCCGCACCGACGCCCCGCGGTCCGAGACGCCGTACGAGTACTCGTCCCACGGCGCCGTCTCGTGCGCCCCCGTCAGCCGGGCCTCGACGCCCGCGCCGTACGCGCGCACGTGCGTGAGCGGCCGGTCGCCCTCGCCCAGCGCCTCGCAGGCGGCGACGATCGCCTCGTAGCTCTCGCGCATCCGCCGGGTGGAGAAGTTGGTGTGCGCGCCCGCGCCGTTCCAGTCGCCCTTCGCGGGCTTGGGGTCCAGGGTGGCGGAGACGCCGAAGTCCTCGGCCGTGCGGTAGAGCAGCCAGCGCGCGACCCACAGCTGGTCCGCGACCTGGAGCGGGCCGAGCGGGCCGACCTGGAACTCCCACTGCCCCGGCATGACCTCGGCGTTGATGCCGGAGAGGGCGAGGCCGGCCTTGAGGCAGTTGTCGAGGTGGGCCTCGACGACCTCGCGGCCGAAGATCTCGTCGGCGCCGACGCCGCAGTAGTAGCCGCCCTGCGGGGCCGGGAAGCCGTTCTCGGGGAAGCCGAGCGGGCGGGAGCCCCGGAAGAAGGTGTACTCCTGCTCGATGCCGAAGACCGGCTCCTGCGCGGCGTGGCGCCCGGCGACCTCGCGCAGCTCGGCGCGGGTGTTGGAGGCGTGCGGCCTGAGGTCCGTGTCGAGGACCTCGCAGAGCACCAGCACGTCGGCGCCGCCGCGGAGCGGGTCGGGGCAGGTGAAGACGGGCTGCAGCACGCAGTCGGAGGAGCGGCCCTCGGCCTGGTTGGTGCTGGAGCCGTCGAAGCCCCAGACCGGCGGCTCGGCCCCGGTCTCGACGACCTTGGTCTTCGAACGCAGCCTGGCGGTGGGCAGGGTGCCGTCGATCCAGATGTACTCGGCCTTGTAGCTCACGGGCGCCGTCCTTCGTGCCGGTGCGGGCGGGCGCGGTCGTCCCGCCGGGTGTGCGGTGTCGTCCTGGGCGCAGCCTGGCAAGCCGCCGTTTCCCGGCCGTTGCCCGGGTGTAAAGCCGGTGTGTCACCCACCTCCGTGGACAGAACAGGCGGGACGGGGTGGTGCTAGCTACACCCCGGGCCGGGGGTACGGCCCCGTGCCCGCGCCCCGGCCGCGCGGCAGACTGTGACGTGCCACCCGGGGAAAGGGCCGGCCAGCCGGGCAGCCGGGCAGCCGGGCAGCCGGGCCGCCGGGCAGGCCGCACGGATCCGGGGACGGGACCGGGACGGGACCGGCAGGACAGAGGGGAACACGGAGATGATCATCCGGAACTGGGCGCTCGCGGGCGTACGCGCGCTGGTGCTGACGGTGCTGTGCACCGCGGCCTCGATCACTCTGTTCGTGCTCACCGTCGTGTCCGTCGTGCTCATCCCGGTGCTCGGCATCGGCCTGGTCACCACGCCGTGGGTGCTGGAGGGGGTGCGGTGGCAGGCCAACCTGCGCCGGCTCCTCGCCGCGCAGTGGTCGGACGTGCGCATCCCCGCCACGTACCGCCCGTGGCCCCCGGGCCTGCGGGGCGGGCTCGTCGGCCAGGCGCAGCGCACCCGCCACCTGCTCACCGACCCGGCGACCTGGCGGGACGTGCGCTGGCTGTTCACCGACATGATCGCGGGCACGGTGCTCGCCGTCGTGACGGTCGCGCTGACCTTCTACCCGCTGGAGGGGTACGTGATCGCCGCCGGCGTCTGGGACCCCATGACCTCCGGCGGCGACCAGACCTACTGGTACGGCTTCGTACCCGTGTCCTCCCAGAGCACCGCGTTCATGGCCGCCGGGCTCGGCACCGCCCTGCTGGTCGTGGGGGTCTTCACCACCCACCGCCTGCTGGGGCTGCACTTCCAGCTGACCAAGGCGGTGCTGGCCCCGCGCGAGGTCGAGCTGGCCGCGCGGGTGGCGCGGCTGACCGAGACCCGCTCGGACGCCGTCGACAACTCCGCCGCCGAGCTGCGCCGCATCGAGCGCGACCTGCACGACGGCGCGCAGGCCCGGCTGGTCGCCATGGGCATGAGCCTGGGCACCATCGAGGCGCTCATCGAGAAGGACCCGGCCAAGGCGAAGGAGCTGGTGTCGAAGGCGCGCGGGGAGTCCGCCGAGGCGCTGACGGAGCTGCGCGACCTGGTACGGGGCATCCACCCGCCGGTGCTCGCGGAGCGCGGGCTCGCGGACGCGGTACGGGCGCTGGCGCTGCGCATGCCGGTGCCGACCGAGGTGGACATCGACCTCGGCACGCCGCCCGGGCGGGCCGCGGAGCCGGTGGAGTCGGCGGCGTACTTCGCGGTCAGCGAGGTGCTGACGAACGCCGTCAAGCACGCGCAGGCGCGGCGCATGTGGCTGGACATGGGGTACCGCGAGGGCATGCTGCGGATCGCGATCACCGACGACGGCCGCGGGGGCGCGTCGGTGGCCAAGGGCTCCGGGCTCGCCGGGGTGGAGCGCAGGCTGGGCACATTCGACGGCGTACTGGCCGTCAACAGCCCGGTGGGCGGCCCCACGATGGTGACCCTGGAGATCCCGTGCACGCTGTCGTCGCCGAAGACCTCATCCTTCTGAGCGGACGCGGAGGGACCCTGAGCCGCTGACCGGCTCTCCCGCACCCCCGCGCCGGCCGGATCCGGCGATCCCCGGTTCACCGCCGCGCTCACGGGAACCCGGACCGCGAGGTGCACACCACGCACACCACGTGGAGGACATCGTGCCCGAGCACGGCAGGGACAAGATCAGCCCGATACGCGACGACGAGATCGCGAGCGAGATGAGCGGCGAGCTGAACGCCAACCGCTCCACCCGGGCGCAGGAGGAACACGAGCTCCAGCCGCCCGGCGAGGACCAGCCCGAGAACGACCGCGCGCCCGGCACCACGCTCACCGGCGGCACGCCGACCGGCATGACGGCCGAGGGCGTGGAGCTGCGCAGCGCGCTCGCCCGGCATCTGGGCCGCGGCCTCTACCCCGCCGACCGGAGCGCCGTGCTGGCGACGCTGCGTGCCAACCACGCGCCCGACCGGCTCCTGGAACTCGCCCGGCGGCTGCCCGAGGGCGAGTCGTACGGCAACGTCCAGGCGATCGCCGACGCCCTGGGCCTCGGCGGCGAGGAACGCCGCACCTGAGCCTCCCGGCCCGGGGCGCGGGCTGTGCCCGCATCGCGTGCGCCGCGCCCATCGCCTCCGGGTCGGCCGACGGCCGGGTTCCGGTGCCCGACCGGCGAAACGGCGGTCCGCCGGCGGTGTCGGTGCCCGTGGCAGGGGTACGCGGGCGGCACCTGCCCGCCAGGCCACCACGGCAAAGGAGCGCGGAGAAGATGAAACTCGACTACCTCGACCCGGTGCTGCACGAGACCGGCCCCTGGGCGTCGGTGTACTTCGGCACCGCGCGGGCGACGCAGGACGCCACCCAGCGGCAGGAGCTGCAGGCGCGCGGCGTCTGCGAACGCCTCGCCGGGCAGGGCGCGGACGACGCGACGTGCCGCGCCGTGTACGACGGGCTGGCCGTCTCGACTCCCGACCGGGCAGGACAGGCGCTGTTCGCGACCGGAGGCCGCGTCCGGCTCGCCGTCCCGCTCGCCACCGCCCCGCCGGCCCCGGAGAGCTGCTGGACGGCCCTGCCCCACATCACCCCCCTGCTGGACTACGCGGGCGGCGGGGAGGCCGCCTGCCTGGTCGCGTACATCGACCGCACCGGCGCCGACCTCGACCTGTGGGACGTCGGGGGACGGCATCCGGCGGGCCAGGTACGCGGCCGTGACTGGCCCGTGCACCGTACGCCCAGCTCCGACTGGTCGGAGCGGCACTTCCAGCTCGCGGTGGAGAACACCTGGGAGGAGAACGCCGCGGTCATCGCCGCGGCCATGACCTCCGCCGCGGAACGCACCGGCGCCGAGCTGTTGCTCCTCGCCGGCGACCCGCGGGAGCGGCGCGCGGTGCACGACCGGCTGCCGCCGCAGCTGCGCGCCGGCGCGGTCGAGACCGACCGGAGCGGACGGGCGGCGGGCGCCGACCGCGGGCCCGCGGTGGCGGAGGCCGACCGGCTGCGCGAGGAGTACGGCCAGGAGGTGGCGCGGGAGGTCCTGGAGCAGTTCCGCGCCGCCCGCGTCCCGGCCGACGGCCGCGTCGGCGCGGCCGAGGGCGTTCCCGCCCTCGTCGACGCCGCCCGCGAACACCGGATCGACACGCTGCTCGTCCGCTCCGGCGGCACCGACCTGCACCGCGACGTGTGGGTGGGGAGCGAACCCGATCAGCTCGCCGAACGCCGCACCGAGACCGCGTACCTCGGCGACACCCGACCCGCCGCCGCCCGCGCCGACGACGCCCTGCTGCGCTCCGCGACCGCCGCCGACGCGGAGGTCGTACACCTGCCGGACGGGGATCGCGGCGGCCCGGGCAGCGACGTGCCGGTCGGCGGGCTCGGCGCCCTGCTGCGCTGGCCGTACGAGGGCGGCATCCCGGGCGGCGGCCTCCCGCCGGCGGTGTGACCCGCCCGCCTGCACCGCCCGCCGCGGCCACCGCATGGCGCTGGCCGCGGCGGGCGCGCACGCGCGGCGGCTGTGGGCGTCGACCGGCGTGAAGGACCCGGCCGCCCGCGCCCGGACACCTCACGACGTTCCGGGACGCCCTCTGAGACCGCCCGCCGCACCCTCCGCGCGGTGACGGCGTATCCGCTTGCGCTCGGCCTCGCCGAGGCCGCCCCACACGCCCGAAGGCGTGCCGGTGCGCAGCGCCCAGTCCAGGCACTCCACGCGCACAGGACAGCGGCGACACACGGCCTTGGCGCGGGCGTACTGCTCGGCCGCCGGTCCTGACTCCCCCACCGGGAAGAAGAGATCGGGATCCTCGTCGGCACAGGCCGCGCTGTCCCACCACCGCATGCCGCCCCCCTCACGCACCGCGTCCGGTGGGGTCCCCGGTGTGCTCTCTCCGGAGCCGGGCGCCGACGTCGCGGCCTCTGCCGCCGGGCAGCCGGCCCTCGGGATCGGTGGCGAGCATGGTGTGCAGCCGGTCCAGCACGTCCGTGGGCACGGTCGCCTCCTCACTCGGGTCTCGCGTCCGGGTACCCCTCTCGCGCCGGTGGACACGCGCGCCGCGTACGGGGCGTCAGCACACCCGGGGGCGCGCCGGGGACCAGAACGCCTAGGGCCGGTCGCCCTTCGGCTTGCCGCGCTGGTCCAGCGTGCCGTGCGGCGGCGAGTGGCGGGGCTCCGAGGCGGTGTCCGGGCCGGCCGGGGACCCGGGTTGCGGGGGCGGAGCCACCGAGCCGGTGCCCAGCCCGCCCGGCGAGAGACTGTCGCCCGCGGCGACCTGGCGCATGCGGAACAGGATCGTCTCCAGGACCTGGGCGCGGTTGGCGTGGGTGCGCTCGTAGTTCAGCAGCCGCTCCAACTCCTCGGTGGTCAGGGAGCGGATGCGGTGCCCGATGTCGCCTGCGGACAGCCGGTCGTAGTCGTCCAGCGGCGGTTGGTCGCTCATCGTCGGTGCCTCCTGGGTGCCGTCTGGCTGCTGAGCGCACGGGTACCCCGCCCGCCGGCGGCCGTGCGCGCGTCCGCGCCCCGAGTCGCGCCGGCTGCTCAGCCGAAGGAGGCGATGAGGTCGGTGCAGACCTCCTCGCAGCTGCGGCAGGCCGCGGCGCACAGCCGGCAGTGGTCGTGCCCGGCGGCGTGCCGGTCGCACTCGTCGCCGCACGCCTTGCAGGCGGTGGCGCAGGCCTGCAGCAGTTGCCGGGCTAGCTCCGGGTCGTAGCCGGTGCGGCGGGAGAGTACGCGCGCGGTGGTCTCGCAGACGTCGGCGCAGTCCTGGTCGAGGCGGATGCACACGCCGAGGTCGCCGACGCTCTTCTCGGCCAGGCAGGCGTCGGCGCACATCGTGCAGGCCTGCGCGCAGTCGAGGCACTCGCGAATGCCGCGGTTCAGCGTCTCCTCGTCCGGAGTCCCGGCGGGCAGCGGATGCGTGCGGAGCATTTCGGTGACGTACGTGGTCATGCGGAGCCTCCTTCTGCCGTCCCGCGTGTCGTCCTGCGCGACGGGGGTCAGGGCCGGGCGCCGGGGCTGCTCGGCGGCGGGCCTGGCGTCATGCCGTGCGCCGCGCCGCCTCCGGCCCCGGGGGCATACCTTCCTGCGGCCCGGTGGGACCGCCGCCGGGCCGCTCGGGGATCGGGTACTCGCTCATGGCACGCCGGGTACCCGCGGTGGCAGGCGCTCACTCCCGCCCGCGTCGGCCGCGTCCTCGACGAGCGTGCCCGGCGGTCCGAGGCCGGGGCCCGACGAGACCGCCGCGGGGGCGCGGGCCCGCACGCCGGAGGGTTTGCGCCGCGGCGATCCTGGACACCCGCGGATCTACGTGCTTGGCGAGCAAGCACACCGCGGGAGGGCTCCTCCGGCGCCCACGTTGTGCGCCCTGTGCACCCGCTCTCGCCCTGACCCGATCCCGCCCCCGGAAGGAACACCCATGCTGATGGCCCACTCCGCCGTACTCACCGGCCTGCTTGAGGAGTACGAGGCGCTCACCACGCTGCACGCCGAAGGCGGCAGCCCGGAGACTCACCGGCGGTTCCACGACGTCCGCTACACGCTGTGCATCGCCACCGGCACCCAGGACATCGATGCGGCGCTCATCGCCGCCCGCCACCGCCTGCCGGGCGCCCGCCTCACCGACGACTCCGCCCTCCCCGCGATCAGCTGATCCGCCACGGGAGGGCCCTGCGCACACGCGCAGAATCCCGGCCATCGTCGTCCTTCCTGCGGCGTAGCGGTGGCTCCCGGATACCCGCCCCACCCGACCAGCAGCCCCGTCTCTTCGGGGAGACGTACTACTCCACCCGGTCGGCGGATCACGTGTGCGGCCGCGGCCCCGCGGAGTGCGGCGAAATATTCGATATACGTGATAGGCCAGGTTTGGACGCGCAGCGTGCGGCTACCCCCGACGGTGCGGAAACGAAGCGTGAGGGACGACCGGACGGAGGAGCCGTGGACCCGGCGAAGAACGAGAACAGCACGGACGGAGAGCCGCCCATCCCCGGCCGCCCGGGGCGCCAGGCCCCGCAGGTGGACGAGCCGACCGAGGTGCACGAGCCGTGGCCGCCGAAGCCGGACCAGACCGGGCCCGGCATGTACTCGCCCACCGGCACCCCCCTCACCGCCGAGCGCGGCGCACGGGCGCAGACCGGCGCCTACCTCACCACCGCGCAGGGTCTGCGGCTGACGGAGAGCGACCACTCGCTGAAGGCGGGCGAGCGCGGGCCCGTGCTGCTCCAGGACCACCATCTGCGCGAGAAGGTCATGCAGTTCGACCACGAGCGCATCCCCGAGCGCGTCGTGCACGCGCGGGGCGCCGCCGCGCACGGGGTCTTCCGCGGTTACGGCACCGCGTCCGAGATCAGCAAGGCGGCCTTCCTCGCGGCGGATGTCGAGACGCCCGTCTTCGTACGCTTCTCCACGGTGCTCGGCTCCCGCGGCTCGGCCGACACGGTGCGCGACACCCGCGGCTTCGCGACGAAGTTCTACACCACCGAGGGCGTCTTCGACCTGGTGGGCAACAACATCCCGGTGTTCTTCATCCAGGACGCGATCAAGTTCCCGGACGTCATCCACGCCGGCAAGCCGCACCCCGACCGTGAGATCCCGCAGGCCCAGAGCGCGCACGACACCTTCTGGGACTTCGTGTCCCTGCACACCGAAGCCACCCACCACACCATCTGGAACATGTCCGACCGCGCGATCCCGCGCTCCTTCCGGATGATGGAGGGCTTCGGCGTCCACACCTTCCGCATGGTCGACGCCCGCGGCGGCACCACGCTGGTGAAGTTCCACTGGAAGCCGAAGGCCGGCGTGCACTCCCTGCTCTGGGAGGAGGCCCAGCTGCTGGGCGGCATGGACCCCGACTTCCACCGGCGCGACCTCGCCGACGCCATCGAGGCCGGCGCGTACCCCGAGTGGGAGCTGGGCGTCCAGACCTTCCCCGACACCCCGGAGCAGACCTTCGAGGGCATCGACCTGCTCGACCCGACCAAGATCGTTCCAGAGGAGCTGGCCCCGGTGCAGCCCATCGGGCTGCTGCAGCTGAACGCCAACCCCACCAACTTCTTCGCCGAGACCGAACAGGTCGCCTTCCACCCCGGCCACCTGGTGCCCGGCATCGACATCACGGACGACCCGCTGCTCGCCGGCCGCCTCTTCTCCTACCTGGACACCCAGATCAGCCGCCTGGGCGGGCCCAACTTCCCGCAGGTACCCGTCAACCGCACCCACGCGCCCGTCAACGACATGCAGCGCGACGCCATGCACCAGACCGCCGTGCACTCCGGCGTCGCCCCCTACCGTCCCAACTCCCTGGACGGCGGCTGCCCCTTCCTGGCGGGCGCCGAGGACCACGGCTACGTGGAGGTCCCGGTCCCCGTCCCGGCGGCCACGAAGGTGCGCGAGGCACCGGCCTCCTTCTCCGACCACACCAGCCACCCCCGCCGCTTCTGGCTCAGCCTCACCCCCACCGAGCGCGAGCACGTCGTCGCCGCCTACACCTTCGAGCTGAGCAAGTGCTACGAGAACGCCGTCAAGGAGCGCAACCTGCGGGTGCTCGCGGACATCGACCCGGAGCTGTGCGGACAGGTCGCCGCCGGCCTCGGGCTCCCCGCCCCCGGCCCGTCGGGCCCGCTGCCGGACGTCACGCCCTCCCCCGCGCTCGCGCAGATCAAGGGCAGCTGGCCGGTGACCGGCCGCGTCATCGGCATCCTCGCCGACGACGGCGCCGACCTCGACTCCGTACGGACGCTGCGCCAGGCGGTCCTCGACGGCGGCATGGTGCCCCTGGTCGTCGGCCCGCACGGCGGGCGGCTCGGCGGGCGGCTCGGCGGCGGGGAGCCCGTCGTCGTGCAGCGGACCTTCGCCAACGCCCGGTCCGTCGAGTTCGACGCGATCCTGCTGGCGGGCGCACCCGCCCGCGGCGACGACGCCTACGGCGCCCGCGACGCGAAGGCCGGCCAGGACCCCGCCGCGGCGGACACCGACCCGCGGCTGCTCCAGCTGCTGTCCGAGGCCTACCGGCACGCCAAACCGCTCGGCGGCTGGGCGGACAGCGCGGACCTGCTCGCCGCGGCCGGCTGCCCGCCGCACGCACCCGGGGTCATCGTGGGCGACGAACCGCGCGCCGTGCTGGCGGAGATCACCGGGCTGCTGCGGTACCACCGGGTGTGGGACCGCTTCCCCGCCCGTATCGCCACCGGCTGAGGGACGGGCCGCGAGGTGCGTTGCTGTCAGTTCATCGCCGGGGGGGTCCGGCCGGCCGAAGGCACGGTGTCAGGCCAGGCGGGTCGCGGTCTCCAGCATGAGGGCGTGGACGAACGCCTGGGGGAGGTTGCCGCGCAGCTGGCGTTGGCTGACGTCGTACTCCTCGGTGAACAGGCCCGGAGGGCCGCACGCGGCCCGGTTGCGCTCGAACCACCGCAGGGCTTCCGCGCGGTTGCCCTGCTGGTGCTCGGCCAGCGCGGGTGAGGTCACGCCGGTACGCGTCGAGGGTGCGGACGGTCCTCGGGTCGTCGGCCGGGAGGAGGCCGCGTAGCGGCGGCAGCAGGAGGGCGCCGTCGACACCGGGGTCGTCCGGCGCGCGTTGCCAGCGGCCCGTGGGGTGGAGGCTGGTCGCGGCCGTGTCGGCGAGCGCGGTCCACGTCGTGACCTCGGTGGACGACGGCGCCGCCGCGGCCGGGGAGCGCAGTCCGGCGGCGCAGATGAGCCGGCTGTGGGTCCAGCGGCGGGCGTCGAGTTCCCAGATGCCGCTGTCGGCCTCGTGCCTGCGCCGCTCGACGGCGGCGACGGCGAGGTGCACGGCCCGCCGGCCGTCGGCGTCCAGCCGGTCCTCACGCAGAGCCGCGGCGAAGAGCAGCAGCGCCTCGCCGAAGGCGTCGAGCTGGAACTGGCGGTTGACCCGGTTGCCGACGCGGTTGCACCCGCCCGGGTAGCCGGGCAGGTCGAGGGTGCGCTGGTCGGGGAGGGGACCGCCGTCGACGGTGTAGGCGGGCGCCATCCGGGCCCCGTCCTGGTGCAGCCGGGCGGAGACGAACCGCACCGCGTCGTCGAGCATCGGGTAGCCGCCGGCGACCGCGCCGGCCTGGCCCGCCAGGCATGCGTCGCGGATCCAGCGGCGGACGCGCCCTCTCCGGCCCCGAGGGCGAACCAGGGAACGGACACCGCGTCGAGGAGTGACGCCACACGGCTGCTGAGGCGCCTCATTCGCTCTCTGACCTGCCGCAACAGTCAATGCCCCGGACAGGGTTCGGACCCGCGGCCTAGGCTTCAGGAGAGCGTCGCTCGCTCACCATCGGCGTCGCGGCCCGGCCGCGGGCGTGGACTATGATCATGCAGGTGCCCCCCTGCTCACCCGGCAGAGGGGCACGTGACCAGGCACTTGGGAGACTCCGTGCGCGCTGTCATCGCCGAAGACCTCTTCCTTCTGAGGGACGGTCTCGTCCGCATGCTCGAAGCGTACGACTTCGAGATCCTGGCCGCGGTGGACAACGGCCCGGAGCTGGCACGTGCCCTGGACGAGCTGGAACCGGACGTCGCGGTGGTCGACGTCCGGCTGCCGCCGTCGTTCTCGGACGAGGGCCTGCAGTGCGCGCTCCAGGCGCGGGCGAAGCGGCCGGGGCTGCCGGTGCTGGTGCTCTCGCAGCACGTGGAGCAGCTGTACGCGCGCGAGCTGCTGGCCGACGAGCGCGGCGGGGTGGGCTACCTGCTGAAGGACCGGGTGTTCGACGCCGAGCAGTTCGTCGACGCGGTACGGCGCGTGGCGGACGGGGGTACGGCCATGGACCCGCAGGTCATCTCGCAGCTGCTGAGCCGGCGCGCCGCGCAGGACCAGCCGGTGAACACCCTCACCCCGCGGGAGCGCGAGGTGATGGAGCTGATGGCGCAGGGCCGTTCCAACGCCGCGATCGCGGAGCGGCTGGTGGTGACCGAGCGGGCGGTCGCCAAGCACACGTCCAACATCTTCACCAAGCTGGGGCTGCCGCCGTCGGACGACGACAACCGCCGGGTGCTGGCGGTGCTGGCGTACCTGGACCACGGCTGACGGCGCGGCGGGCGCCGGCCGGGGTGCTGCCGGCGCGGTGCGGGCGGCGGAGTGACCATCCGAGGATTCACTCGTTCTACCCAGCGTGGATCAGCAGGCCGTCACCGCCCGGAAGGCTGCGGAGCCGACACCGCCCGCGGACACCGTCACCCCGCCCGTCGACGTCGAGCAGGCCGAGGCCGCCGTCGTCGAGCACTACGCGCACCTGACGCGGCTCGCGTACCTGCTGCTACCGGCCGGGGAAAGCCGCGGGAAGCGGGTGCTGGCGGCGCACGGCCTGGTGCAGCGCGCGCTGCCCCGCGGACGTACGGCGCCGGGCGCCCCGGCGGCGGGCGGCGGACCGGCGGGCAGGGTGCCGGGGCCGCGGGCCGACGGCGCCCTGCCCGGTGCCGCGGGAGCCCCGGGCAGGGCGCGTACGAGGCACGCGGTCGACGGGAGTGGTTCCGCGGCGGGCTTCCCCGGCACGGGACGCACGGACGCGGACTCGGGGCCGGGGGCCGAGGCGCGGCCTCGGCGGGGGGCGGCGGACACGGGTGGGCCGTACGGCGCGCAGGGCGGGCCCGGCGGGGGCGCGGCGTGGCGCCCGGAGGACGACGCCGGGGCGGGCTACGCGTACGTCCGGCTGCGGATCGTGCGGGCCGCGCTCGGCGCCGCCCGCCCCCGCGGGCCGCTGGGCCTGCCGCGGCCCGGCCGGCTCCCCAGCCCGCTGCCCCGGCTCTGGGGCCTGCGGCTCCACCCGCGCCCGGGCGGCTCCGACGAGCTGGCCCTCGACCGCACCCTCGCGGCGCTCGCCGCGCCGGCCCGCGCCGCGTACGTGCTGCGCGGCCTCGAAGCGCTGTCCGACGCGGCCGTCCACCGGATCCTCGCGGCGGCCGGGGCCGACGACCCCGATGCCGCGCTCGCCGCCGCCGACCGCGTCGCCGAGCCGCCCGGCAGCGCGGAGCGGCGGCTGCTGCTCTCCCCAGAGTTCGACCCCTGCTCGCTGCAGGCCCGCCCCACCGACCTGCTCCGGCGCCGCCAGCACACCCGCGCCGCGCTCGCCGCCGCCGCGGCCCTCGCCGCCGTTGTCGCCCTGCTCGGCATCCCCGGCGCCGGAGGCGGCGCGGACGACGCGGCGGCGCCCCCGTACGCCCGCAACGCCTTCGCCGAGCAGGCGCTCGACCCGGCGCACCTCGCGACCGCCGGCCGCGACGACTGGCGGCGCACCGGCCGCGCCGACTTCGCCGCCTGGCCCGCCCGCGGCGCCCGCACCGGCGACACCGCGCTGCTGCGCCGGGCGCTGGCCGTCTGGGCCCGGCCGGGCGGGTCCGTACGGGTCTCCGCGACGCCCGGCACCGCCGCCGGGCCGCCCGCGGGGCCGCCGCGGCTGCTGTACGCGGGAGACGTCGACCGGGCGACCGTCGTCCTCTTCCACGACGGGCTGCGGCTGGTGCGGTACGCGGAGGTGCGCGGCGAGACGGGCGCCGCGGTGCTGGACTTCGCCCGCGCCGACGCCGCGGACGCGGCGAGCGCGCTGGCCGTCGTCGTCGCCCGCACCGACGGCAACGTCCGCTATCTGACCGCCCCCTGGGTCTCCGGCGTCTCCCGGCGCGAGCTGCTGGCCCCCACAGCGGAGCCGCGCCGGGTGGGCCGCACCCCGGACGGCGTCACCGCCCCCGTGCCCAGCCCTCCGCTCCCGACCACCGCCCCCGCGGAGAACGGCGCCCCCGGGCCCGCGGACGAGGGGGGCGACGGTGTGAGGCCAGAGGGCCAACGGGGCGACAGCGAGCAGGACGACGGCATGAAGCCCGACGGCGGCCGGACCGACAGGACCCGGGCGACCGACGGCCCCGCCGCCGCAACCGGCACCCGGACGACCGACCACGCCGCCGCAGCGGCAGCCGGCGCCCCCGCGCCCGGCACCCGGTCCCCCGCCACCGGGACGACACCCGGCACGAAGCCCTCCGCCGCCGAGCAGCCCTGCACCACCTGGCCCGCCCTGGAGCTGCGCACCCGGCCCTCCGCCGGCGCCGGCGCCCCCGCGCAGCTGACGACCGACCTCGGCGAGCTGGTGCCCGCCCGGCTGACGTACGGCTCCCCGGCCGCCGCCACCGACGTCGCCGGCGCCGCCGCCCGCGACCGCTGGGCCCGCACCGCGTGCCACCTCGCCGCGCTCCGCGCGCAGGGCGTACGGACGGTGAACTCCTGGACGTTCGCCGGACAGCCGCTGCCCGAGGACGGCGGTACGGCCGCCTGGGTGTGCACCCGCGCCGACACCTGGCGCGGCACCGGCGGGGTGGCCCTGGCCCAGTTCCAGCCGCCGGCGACGGACCCGCGGGAGCAGGGCGCGGTGGCGGCCCGCGCGCGGGACACCACGGCGTGCGGGGCGCGGGCGCCGCACGCGCTGGCGGGCGTGCTGTGGAAGGCACGCTCGGGGAGCTGGTACGTGCTGGCGGCGGGCAGCCGCGACGTGACGTCGGTCACCGCCTCCGGCGGCGTCAGCGGCGCGGCGGAGGGCCGGTTCCTGGCCGCGGCGGCAAAACGGGGCGACCGGGCGGAGCTGACCGCCACGCTGACCGACGGCTCGACGCTGCACCCCCCGTCGTAGCCCCGGCCCGCCCCCACCGGTGCGCCGAGCGCCCGCCGACCGCCTCAAGCCCCGGCGGCACCCCACACCCCCGCCACGTCCCGCACCATGCTCCCGCACCACGCCCCCCACCCGTCGCACCCGCCGCGCCCGCCGCAGGCGCACCGCGCAACGCAGGGTGCGAAACCCCCGTGAAACTCCGTAGCGTGATACTGAGGGCTCACGCCCACGCCACCGAGTCACCTGCGAGGATGTGGACCATGGAGAAGCAGCAGGAGTTCGTGCTCCGGACCCTGGAGGAGCGCGACATCCGGTTCGTGCGGCTGTGGTTCACCGACGTGCTGGGCTTCCTGAAGTCCGTCGCCGTCGCGCCCGCCGAGCTTGAGCAGGCGTTCGACGAGGGCATCGGCTTCGACGGCTCGGCGATCGAGGGCTTCGCCCGGGTGCACGAGTCGGACATGCTCGCCAAGCCCGACCCCGGCACCTTCCAGGTGCTGCCCTGGCGCGCGGAGATCCCCGGCACCGCGCGGATGTTCTGCGACATCCTCATGCCGGGCGGCTCCCCGTCGTTCGCCGATCCGCGGTACGTGCTGAAGCGGATCCTGGCCAAGACCTCCGACCTGGGCTTCACGTTCTACACGCACCCCGAGATCGAGTTCTTCCTGCTGAAGGAGAAGCCGGTCGACGGCAGCCGGCCGGTGCCCGCGGACAACTCGGGCTACTTCGACCACACCCCGCAGAACGTCGGCATGGACTTCCGCCGGCAGGCGATCACGATGCTGGAGTCGATGGGCATCTCGGTGGAGTTCTCGCACCACGAGGGCGCCCCGGGCCAGCAGGAGATCGACCTGCGCTACGCGGACGCGCTGACCACCGCGGACAACATCATGACGTTCCGGCTGATCATGAAGCAGGTGGCGCTGGAGCAGGGCGTGCAGGCGACGTTCATGCCGAAGCCGTTCTCCGAGTACCCGGGCTCCGGGATGCACACGCACCTGTCGCTCTTCGAGGGCGACCGCAACGCCTTCCACGAGTCCGGCTCGGAGTTCCAGCTGTCGAAGGTGGGCCGGTCCTTCATCGCCGGGCTGCTGCGGCACGCCGCGGAGGTCTCCGCGGTGACGAACCAGTGGGTGAACTCGTACAAGCGCATCTGGGGCGGCTCCCAGCGCACCGCGGGCGCGGGCGGGGAGGCGCCGTCGTACATCTGCTGGGGGCACAACAACCGCTCCGCGCTCGTCCGCGTCCCGCTCTACAAGCCGGGCAAGACGGGCTCCACCCGCATCGAGGTCCGCTCCCTCGACACCGGCTGCAACCCGTACCTGGCGTACGCGATGCTGCTGGCCGCCGGCCTGAAGGGCATCGAGGAGGGCTACGAGCTGCCGCCGGGCGCCGAGGACGACGTGTGGGCGCTGACCGACGCGGAGCGCCGCGCGATGGGCATCGAGCCGCTGCCGCAGAACCTCGGCGAGGCGATCGGGCTGATGGAGCGCAGCGAGATCTGCGCGGAGACGCTCGGCGAGCACGTCTTCGACTTCTTC
The DNA here is from genome assembly GCA_000514715.1 of Streptomyces sp. CNH099. Classification (GTDB taxonomy): domain Bacteria; phylum Actinomycetota; class Actinomycetes; order Streptomycetales; family Streptomycetaceae; genus Streptomyces; species Streptomyces synnematoformans. Next base: position 213,798 of record AZWL01000009.1, read on the forward strand.
CTCCGCAACAAGAAGCAGGAGTGGGAGGAGTACCGGTCGGAGGTCACCGCCTTCGAGCTGCGCAAGAACCTGCCCGTGCTGTAGGCGGCCGGTGTGCCCCGTCGTGCCGGACGTCGTGCCGGGCTCGGCCGTCCGCTCGGCTGAGGCGGGGCCGTAAGCTCGTGGCTGCGTGATCACGGGACGGGAGGCGGTGCGCGTGATGGCGGTTCCGCAGGGGCGCAGGAGCAGCTCGTTCACCCGGCTGCTGCGGTACGGGTTCGGCGAGCCGGCCGACGCCGGGCGGCTGCTGGAGTCCGCGGCGCTCGACGGCGTACGGGACGACCCCGTCCTGCTCGACGCGCTGGGCGCCACCGCCGACCCGGACCGGGCGCTGCTCGGGCTGGTGCGGCTCGCGGAGTCGCTGGGGCCGGAGCGGCGGCAGGCGCTGCTCGACACGCTGGTGGCGGCCAAGCCGCTGCGCGACCGGCTGCTGGGGGTGCTGGGCGCGTCCGAGGCGCTGGGGGACCATCTGGCGCGTCACCCGGACGACTGGGAGTCCCTGGTCACGTACGAGTCGGCCGATCTGCATCCGACGACGGCGGAGTTCGAACGGGCGCTCGCCGAGGGGGTGTGGGGGCCGCGCGGCGCGGAGCTGCCGCGGCCGGACGCGCTGCGGATCGCGTACCGGCGCGCGCTGCTGGGGATCGCCGCCCGGGACGTGTGCGGGACGACGGACGTGGTGCAGGCCGCGGCGGAGCTGGCCGACCTGGCGACGGCGACGTTGCGTGCGGCGCTGGAGATCGCCTGCGAGGAGCGGCCCGAGGACGCGGCCGCGTGCCGGCTGGCGGTGATCGGGATGGGCAAGTGCGGCGGGCGGGAGCTGAACTACGTCTCGGACGTCGACGTCATCTTCGTCGCCGAGCCCCGCGACGCCGGCCCGGGCGGCGGCCGCGGCGGCCGCGGTGACGGCGGTGACGGCGGTGACGGCGGTGACGGCGGCGGCCAGGGCGACGAGCGCGCCGCCGTGCAGGCCGCGACCCGGCTCGCGGCCCGCCTCATGCGCGTCTGCTCCGACACCACCGCCGAGGGCACGATCTGGCCGGTCGACGCCAACCTGCGCCCCGAGGGCCGCAACGGCCCGCTGGTGCGCACCCTCTCCTCGCACCTCGCGTACTACCAGCGCTGGGCCAAGACCTGGGAGTTCCAGGCGCTGCTGAAGGCCCGCCCGGTCGCGGGCGACGCGGAGCTGGGCGCGGCGTACGCGGACGCCATCGCGCCGATGGTGTGGCAGGCGGCGGAGCGGGAGAACTTCGTGCCGGACGTGCAGCAGATGCGCCGCCGGGTGGTGGCGAACATCCCGGTGGCGCAGCTGGACCGGGAGCTGAAGCTGGGCCCCGGCGGGCTGCGGGACGTGGAGTTCGCGGTGCAGCTGCTGCAGCTCGTGCACGGCCGCGCCGACGCCTCGCTGCGCAGCGGCACGACCCTGGACGCGCTGGCCGCGCTCGCCGCCGGCGGGTACGTCGGCCGCGCCGACGCCGCCGCGCTGGACGCCGCGTACCGCTTCCTGCGCTCCCTGGAGCACCGCATCCAGCTGCAGAAGCTGCGCCGTACGCACCTGGTGCCGGAGAGCGAGCGCGAGCTGCGCGCGCTCGGCCGCTCGCTGGCGCGCCTGCTGCCGCCCTCCGAGGGCCTCGGCGACCCGGTCTCGCACCTGCGCAAGGCGTGGCGGCGGCACGCCTTCGAGGTGCGGCGGCTGCACGAGAAGCTGTTCTACCGCCCGCTGCTCAACGTCGTCGCCCGGCTCGCGCCCGGGGAGGTGCGGCTGACGCCGGACGCCGCCCGGGAGCGGCTCGTGGCGCTGGGGTACGAGGACCCGGCGGCCGCGCTGCGCCATCTGGAGGCGCTGACGGCGGGGATGAGCCGGAAGGCGGCGATCCAGCGGACGCTGCTGCCGGTGCTGCTCGGCTGGTTCGGCGACTCGGCCGACCCGGACGCGGGGCTGCTCAACTTCCGCAAGGTCTCGGACGCGCTGGGCAGCACGCCGTGGTACCTGCGGCTGCTGCGCGACGAGGGCGCGGCGGCGGAGAACCTGGCCCGGGTGCTGTCCGCCGGCCGGCTGGCGCCGGACCTGCTGCTGCGGGCGCCGGAGGCGGTGGCGCTGCTCGGCGACGAGCAGGGGCTGCGGCCGCGCGGGCGGGCGCATCTGGAGCAGGAGACCCTGGCGGCCGTGGGGCGGCACGCGGACCCGGAGACGGCGGTGGCGGCGGCCCGCGGGGTACGGCGGCGGGAGCTGTTCCGTACCGCGGCGGCGGACCTGATCGGGGCGTACGGGGCGTACGGGACACCCGAGGCGCCCGGCGAGGAGGACGCCGAGGCCGGAGGGGCCGCCGGGCCCGCCGGCGCGGGCACAGGGGTGCCGGGCGGCGGTCAGGACGCGGACCGGGACGACGACCACGCCCGGATCGCCGCCGCCGTGGACCGCACCGGCGACGCGCTGAGCGACCTCAACGCCGCGACCGTCGCCGGCGCGCTGCGCGCCGCGACCGCCGCCCGCTGGGGCGACACGCTGCCGACGCGGTTCGCGGTCATCGGCATGGGCCGCTTCGGCGGCCACGAGCTGGGCTACGGCTCGGACGCCGACGTGCTCTTCGTGCACGAGCCGCGCGAGGGCGTCTCCGACGCGGAGGCGGGCGCGGCGGCGTTCGCCGTCGCCAACGAGCTGCGCCGGCTGCTGCAGCTGCCCAGCGCCGACCCGCCACTGCTCGTGGACGCCGACCTGCGGCCGGAGGGCAAGTCGGGCCCGCTGGTGCGGACGCTCGCGTCGTACGCGGCGTACTACCGGCGCTGGTCGCTGACGTGGGAGAGCCACGCGCTGCTGCGCGCCGAGCCGGTCGCGGGCGACGCGGGGCTGGGCGCGCGGTTCACGGAGCTGATCGACCCGCTGCGCTACCCGGAGGGCGGGCTCGGCGAGGACGCCGTACGCGAGATCCGGCGGCTGAAGGCGCGGATGGAGGCGGAGCGGCTGCCGCGCGGCGCGGACCCGGCGCTGCACGCGAAGCTGGGGCGCGGCGGTCTGGCGGACGTGGAGTGGACGGTGCAGCTGCTGCAGCTGCAGCACGCGCGCGCGGTGCCGGCGCTGCGTACGACCCGCACCCGGGCGGCGCTGGCCGCGGCGCTCGACGCGGGGCTGCTGGCCGCGGAGGACGCGCGGATCCTGGACGACGCCTGGCTGCTGGCGACGCGGCTGCGCAACGCGGTGATGCTCGTCCGCGGCCGCCCCGGCGACACCTTTCCCGCCGCCGAGCGGGAACTCGGTGCGGTGGCACGCTACTTCGGCTACGGGCCGGGGCAGTCCGGCGAGCTGCCGGAGGAGTACCGGCGGACGACGCGGCGGGCGCGCGCGGTGGTGGAGCGGATCTTCTACGGCGACTGAGACCCGCCGCGGCCGGCGCACGCCGCCGGGTACCGCCGGACACCGCCGGACGCACCCCGGGGCGAATCGCCCGAAAGAGTGACGGTTCGGCGGGCCGTTCGCAGCATCACGCCCCGCTCGTGCGATTTGCCCTTTTTCTTTACCCGACACGCTGGTAGACCGGCGCACGGAACCGGCAAGCCAGGAGCAGGGTGGGTGACACGGGATGCGCACGGCGATCGCTTCCGCCGCGCTGGTCGCGGGCCTGCTGGCGTCCCTCGCACCCGCGCCGCCGCCCGCCGGCGCACCCCTGTCCGACGCACCCCCGTCCGACGGGCCGTCGTCGCCGGTCCGCATCGCCCTGGACAGCCGGGACGCGGAGGGCGGCGGCACGACGTACGCGATCACCGTGCACAACACCTCGGGCACCGACGCGCCGCACGGCCTGGTCACCCAACTCCTCCCCGACCAGCTGGGCTACGTCTCCGCGAGCCCGCGGGCCCGGACGACCGGCCGCCAGGTCACCTGGCGGATCGCGCTGCCGGCGGGCAGCAGCCGGGTGCTGACGGTGACCGCCGCGCCCGACCGCACCGCGTCGGACCCCCGGGGCGAAGGCGCGGGCGGCCGCGGCCGGGAGGACGGCGGCCGGGACCTGCCCGCCGCCGGGGCGGGCGACGACCCGCGGGCCGCCGCGCGGCACGCCGACGCCAAGGGCGACGGCCCCGCGGCCGCCACCACCACCGTCTGCTTCCAGGGCGGCGCCCGCGGCCGGTGGCTCACCTGCACCAGCGCCGGCGACGACTGGCCCCCGGAGTCCTGGGTCTCGGCGAACAAGGTCTACGCGGTCGGCAGCGCCGCCGCGGCGCTCGTCGTCGGCACGGCGGGGATCGTGGTGCTGCGCCGCCGCCGGGCCCGGGACGCGGACGACGACGACCGGACGCGGTGAGGCGCACCCGGGCGGGTGGGATCTCCCCCTACGGGGACGCCAGCTTCTGCGGCAGCCGGTACGCGCTCGTCCCGTACCAGGCGTAGGAGACGGCGAAGCCGAAGGCGAGGCAGACGACGCCGCCGACCGCGTCCATCCAGAAGTGGTTCGCCGTCGCCATGATGACGATCAGCGTCAGGACCGGGTAGAGCCCGCCCAGCACCTTCACCCACAGCGGCTTCGCCAGCACGGCGATGGTGATGCCCGCCCACACGGACCAGCCCACGTGCATCGACGGCATCGCCGCGTACTGGTTCGAGACGTTGGCGAGGTTGCCCGACGACATCGAGCCCAGGGTCTCGTGCACCCGCACGGTGTCGACGAAGTCCATGCCCTCCATCAGCCGCGGCGGCGCCAGCGGGAAGCTGTAGTAGCCGACGAGGGCGAAGCAGGTGGTGACGGCGAGCGCGAGGCGTACGGCGGCGTAGCGGCCGGGCTGGCGGCGGTAGAGCCAGACGAGCACGCCGAGGGTGACGACGTAGTGGAGCGTGCCGTAGTAGTAGTTCATCGGCACGACGAGCCAGGTGACGCCCTCGACGGCGTGGTTCAGCGAGCGTTCGAAGGCCAGCCCCAGGCTCTCCTGGAAGCTCCAGATGCGGTCCGCGTTCTTGAGCGCCTGCGACTCCTGCTCGGGCACGGCGTTGCGGATGATGGAGTACGTCCAGTAGACGAGCGCCACGAGCATGATCTCGAACCACAGCCGCGGCGGCCGGGGCGAGCGCATCCGGTCGAGCAGGGCGCGCAGGCTCTGCCGGGACGGCGCGGAGGCCCTGCGTCTGCCGTCGGCGTCCGTCTCGGCGGGGGAGACGGGTGTCCGCCGGTCCTGGAGAGTCCTCGCAATCTCCGCTGACCGGGGAGCAAGGTCCCGGGAATACGACGCGCCCATGAAGAGACAGTTTGCCAGACGGCGGGGTGCCGGCAGATCATCCCCCGGCGCCGTGGGGAGCCGGTATCTCCACCCCGGGCGGTAGGGGGCGCCGCCCCGGCGGGTCCCGCACCGGTGGGGAGGAGCGGCGCGGGACCCGGCTCGCGGGGGCGGTACGTGCGGGAGCGGCGGTCAGCCGACGGGCCGCAGCCAGCCGCTGAGCCGCACGGTGTCCTCGCCGTATGCGCGGTCCAGTTCGCGCTTCAGCTCGGGGGTGGCGGCGACAACGTCGAGGGTGACGGCGTTGGCCACCGGGTCGACCGAGGAGCTGAGCATGTCCTCGACCTGCTTGTCGACCTGCCGCTGGACGCGCTTCAGCTCCTCCTCGGTGTGCTCGGCGCCGAGGACGCACAGCGGGCCGTCCCACAGGGTGCGCAGCTCGCGCTCGGCGGCGTCCGGGCCGCCGCCGTCACCCGCGTCGGCGAACCGGAGGACGACGACGTCGCCGTCGAGCCAGGAGCCGGCGTAGCCGGGCAGCTTCCGGGCCCTGTCCAGCACCCGCTGCCGGTCGCCGCCGTCCGCCGCGCCGCCGTCCTTCCCGCCGCCCTTCAGGTCCTCGCAGGACGCGGGGAGGTCGGCGTCGGCGTCCGGCCCGCCCGGCTCGGGGGACCCCCGGGCGGGCCGCGGCTTCTCGGTCGGGGTGAAGCGCCGGCCGTCCCAGGTGCCGACGAGGTCCAGGAGGTCGGTGTACGTGGTGCCGCGGTGGCGGTGTGCGCGCACGTCGTCCCAGTCCCAGCCGACGACGTCGGGGCCACCGCAGGTCGGCGGCATCGACTCCGCCATCGCGTGGCAGAGCTGGGGGCCGTGCTCGCCGTTCTCCAGGACGGTGGCGCGGACCCGGTACAGCGGAGGGGCCGTGTCGGCGCGGTCCCCGGCGCCGGGCGGCCCGGAGGCGTTCTCCGAGCCGCAGCCCGCGGCGAGCACCGCGGTGGCGAGGGCCGCGGCGGCCGCCGCGGAGGTGCGTGGTGGGCTCGTTCGCTTCATGCCTCTCGGACGGGGCCGCCCCGCGGCGGGTTCCCCCCGGGGCCGCCCGCGCGGCTCAGCCGTCGAGCGCCGAGCGGATCAGCCGTGCCGTCGCGGCGGCGTGCTCCTCGTCCCGGTAGGTCGTCCGGGGCCAGAAGAAGCCCCGCAGGCCGTCCTTGCGGTTGCGCGGCACGATGTGCACGTGCAGGTGCGGCACGGACTGGCTGACCCGGTTGTTCATCGCGACGAACGACCCGGCGGCGCCCGTGCCCTTCTCCACCGCGGCGGTCAGCCGCCGGACCCGTACGAAGAACGGGCCCACGTCCGGCTCCGGCAGGTCGGCCAGGGTCTCCACGTGGCGGCGGGGGATCAGCAGGACATGGCCGGGGAAGAGCGGCCGGGTGTCGAGGAAGGCCACGGCCACCTCGTCCTCGTACACCCGGTGGGCCGGGAGTTCGCCGGCGGCGATGTCGCAGAAGAGGCATGTCACTCCCCCAGTCAACACCGGACCGGTGACCTCGCAGGGCGCACGGCGGGCAGATGCACCGCACGCGGCCGCAGTGCGGACAGACGGGCACAAGCGCGTTCATGGCGCCCAATCTCCTCCGTGAAGTTGAGGATTGGGTGAGAGCGCGATACGGAATCGGTGAAGCCCGGGCCATTGACAGTGCCCGCGGCTCTGACTAATTACCTCGGTTGACTGTCCGGTAACCACTCGTGGAGGCCCCGGTGCGCGCTCGGCTCACGGTCCTGACCGCCGTCGCGGCGCTCTCGCTCGGCCTCCTCGCCCCCACCGCGGTCGCCGAGAGGACCGCGGGGGCCCCGGCGGCGGGCACGGGAGCGGACGGTCCGGCGGGCGGCGCCGGCCGCACCGGCTGCGACCCCATCGGCCCCGCGGAGTGCCTGCTGCCGTTCCCCAACGACTGGTACACCGAGCGCGACCGCAGGACGGACACCGGCCGCCGGGTCGCCTTCGAGCCGGACGCCATGCCCGCCAACACCGCGGGCACCCGCATCGACCCCGCCGAGTGGAACCGCGGCGACGGCTTCTCGCCCGGCTCGATGATCCTCGCCCACGTACCCGGCATCGACCTCGCCGAGACCGGCGCCGCCCCGCTCACCGACATCGGCGCCTCCCTCGACCGCGACGCGCCGATCGTGCTCCTCGACGCCGACACCGGCCGCCGCCACCCGTACTGGGCGGAGCTGGACGCGAACGCCACCGACCCCGCCCGCCGGGCCCTCATCGTCCGCCCCGCCCGCAACCTCGAAGAGGGCCACCGCTACGTCGTCGCGCTGCGCGGCCTGAAGGGCGCCGACGGCCGCGCCATCCCCGCCCCCGCCGCCTTCCGCCGCGTCAACGGCCCCGCGCTGCGCAAGGGCGACCCGCTGCACGAGCGCCGGCGCGAGCACCGCCAGGTGCGGCGCGACCTGGCCCGCGCCGGCATCCCGGCCAAGGGGCTCCACCTCGCCTGGGACTTCACCGTCGCCAGCGAGCGCAGCCTGAGCGAGCGGATGCTGCACCTCCGCGACGACTCCTTCGCCGCCCTCGGCAGCGGCGTGCCCGAGCACCTCGTGTACGAGGTGACGGACCACCCCGCCGGCGCCCCCGTCGCCCGCACGGTCCGCGGCGTCTACAACGTCCCCAGCTACCTCGACGCCCCGGGCGGCCCGCCGGGCTCCGGCTTCCACCGCACCGGCGCCGGCAAGGACGCGCTGCCCGCCCGGCTGCCCGGCAACCGGCAGGTGGTGCCGTTCCAGTGCGAGATACCGCGCGCCGCCCTCGGCGGCCCGGGCGGGCGCGGCGAGGCGGCCCGGCCCGTGCTCTACGGCCACGGGCTCCTCGGCAACGAGACGCAGGTCGGCTCCCGCACGCAGCGCGAGCTGGCGGCCCGCGGCAACTTCGTCATGTGCGCCACGAAGTGGCAGGGCATGTCGGACGAGGACGTCCCCTTCGTGGCGAGCACGCTGCAGGACCTCGGCCGCTTCCCCGCGGTCGCCGACCGGCTGCAGCAGGGCGTGCTCAACACCCTCTGGCTCGGCCGTCTCATGCGGCACGCGGACGGGCTCGCCGCGCACGACGCCTTCCGCGGCGCCGGCGGCGCCCCGGCCGTCGACGTCCGCGCGCGCCTCGGCTACGTCGGCCACAGCCAGGGCGGGATCATGGGCGGCATGTACACCGCCGTGGCGCAGGACAGCACCCGCTCCGTGCTCGGCGTACCGGCGATGAACTACAGCACGCTGCTCAACCGCAGCGTCGACTTCGCGCCGTTCCAGCAGATCCTGGACCGCGCCTACCCCGACAGGCTGCGGCAGCAGCTCGGCTTCGCGCTCATGCAGATGCTCTGGGACCGGGGCGAGGCGAACGGCTACGCCCACCACATGACGGCCGACCCGCTGCCGCGCACGCCGCGCCACCGGGTGCTGATGCACGTCGCGTACGGCGACCACCAGGTCTCCCCCACCGCCGCCGAGGTGCAGGCGCGCACGGTCGGCGCCCGGATCCACACCCCCGCGGTGGCCGAGGGACGCAACCCCGACGTGGAGCCGTACTGGGAGATCCGGAAGCTGCGCTACCGCCACCCGTACGCCGGTTCCGGGATGGTCGTCTGGGACAGCGGCAGCCCGTACCAGCCGCTGACGAACACGCCGCCCGCGGAGGGCCGGGACCCGCACGGCGACCCGCGCGACTCGCCCGCGGCGCAGCGGCAGATGGCGGAGTTCCTGAACTCGGGCAGGATCGTGGACGTCTGCGGCCGCGCGCCGTGCACGGCGGAGCCGGCGGGGTGAGCCGCGGCGGGTGAGCGGGGACGGCCACCGTACGATCGGCCCATGACTTCGAGTGCGCAGAACACCCCGCCCGCCCGCAGGGACCCCTGGGAGCTGCCCGACGTCTCGGGCCTCGTCGTCGGCGTGCTGGGCGGCACCGGCGACCAGGGCCGGGGGCTGGCCTACCGGCTGGCGCGGGCCGGGCAGCGGGTCGTCGTCGGGTCCCGGAAGGCGGAGCGGGCGGAGGCGGCGGCGGCCGAGCTGGGGAACGGCGTCGAGGGCGCCGGCAACGCGGAGTGCGCGCGGCGCGGCGACGTGGTGATCGTCGCGGTGCCGTGGGACGGGCACGAGGCGACGGTGACCGCGCTGCGCGCGGAGCTGGCGGGCAAGCTCGTCGTGGACTGCGTGAACCCGCTGGGCTTCGACAAGAAGGGCGCGTACCCGATCCGCCCCGCCGAGGGCAGCGCGGCCGAGCAGGCCGCGGCGCTGCTGCCGGAGTCGCGGGTCGCGGCGGCGTTCCACCACCTGTCGGCGGTGCTGCTGCAGGACCCGGAGGTGGAGCGGATCGAGACGGATGTGATGGTGCTCGGCGAGTCCCGGGAGGACACGGACGTCGTGCAGGCGCTGGCCGGGCTGATCCCGGGCATGCGGGGCGTGTACGCGGGCCGGCTGCGCAACGCGCACCAGGTCGAGGCGATGGTGGCGAACCTGATCTCGGTGAACCGGCGCTACCGGGCGCACGCCGGGGTGCGGCTGACGGACGTCTGACCCGCGGCCGGCGGCGCGGTACCGGCCTGACCGCCGCGGTGCCGGCGCGGGTCCGGCGTGTGGCCGGTGCGGGACGGGGCCGGTGCGGCGCGTGGCCGGCGGCGGGGCACAATGGATCCGCCCGCCGTACCCCCCGAGGAGCCCGCCCCGATGCCGTCCGAGCCCCGCCAGCGCCCGCCCCTGATCGCCGGGCGGAACCAGCTCGCCGTCTTCACCGCCGTCGTGTGCGTGCTGTCGGTCGCCGCGGCGGTGGTGTCGTTCGCCAAGGGCTACTGGGTCGGGGTGATCTGGGTGCTGCTGGCCGGGCTCTCGTCGAACATGACGTGGTTCTACGTGCGCCGCTCGCGGGCGGCGCGCGACCGGGAGCAGCGCCCGGCGGAGTAGCGGCACGGGCCCCCAGCCGCCGTGGCCCGGCCGCCGCGGCGGTCAGGCCGCGCGGCGGCGGCCCCAGCCGAAGAAGTACGCGGCCGCGCCGAGCGACACGGCGAAGACGCCGCTCGCGGTCACGGCCGGCCAGACGTCGTCGCCGCGCACGGCGGGGGCGCCCGGGGACCCCATGGCGGGGGCGCGGCCGGGGTTCTTGCCGTCGCCGGCCGGGGGCGGCGCGTCCTCCTGGACGGGGACGGCGGCGCCGGCCCGCGCCGCGGCGGGCGGCTGCAGGGCCTCGGCGGGGGCGGCGACGGCCGCCCAGAGCAGCGGCGCGGCAAGGCCGGTGAGCAGCAGGCTGCGGCCGGGGTGTCCGGGGGACATGGGCGGGGTTCCTCTCCACGGGGCCGACGGGCGGTCGACGGGGTGTCGTTCCGTCAGCGTCCGCGCGGCCCGGGCCGCCGCCGCGTCGGCACGACGGCGGGCACCCGCATGCAGTTAATAAGATCACCGCATCGGCGCATCGTCCGTGCGCCCCGGGTGCCCGCCGTCGGCGCCGCTCAGTGGAAGGTGTGCTCCGCGGCCGGGAACGCGGCCCCGCCGACGTCCTCCGCGAAGGCCTTCGCGGCGTCGCCGAGGGTCTGCCGCAGCTGCGCGTACTGCTTGACGAAGCGCGGCAGCTTCCCGCCGGTGAGCCCCGCCATGTCGGTCCAGACGAGCACCTGCGCGTCGGTGTCGGGGCCGGCGCCGATGCCGATGACCGGGACCTGCAGCGAGCGGGTCACCTCGGCGGCCAGCTCCGCCGGCACCAGCTCCAGCACCACCGCGAACGCCCCCGCCTCCTGGGCGGCCTTGGCGTCGCGCACCAGCCGGTGGGCGTCCTCGTCGGAGCGGCCCTGGACGCGGTAGCCCATGGCGTTGACGGACTGCGGGGTGAGGCCGAGGTGCGCCATCACGGGGATGCCGGACTCCACCAGCAGCTCTGTCTGGGCCAGCGACCGCTCGCCGCCCTCCAGCTTCACCGCGCCCACGCCGGCGTCCTTGACCAGCCGCGTCGCCGAGCGCAGCGCCTGGACGGGGCCTTCCTGGTACGAGCCGAAGGGCAGGTCGCCGACGACCAGGGCCCGCCGGGTGCCGCGGACCACGGCCGCGGAGAGGATGGTCATCTCGTCCAGCGTGACCGGCACGGTGGTGTCGTAGCCGAGGTGGACGTTGCCCATGGAGTCGCCGACCAGCAGGACGGGGATGCCGGCCTCGTCGAAGATGCCGGCGGTGGTCGAGTCGTACGCGGTCAGCATGGGCCACTTCTCGCCGCGCTGCTTGGCCGTGGCGAGGTCCCGGACGGTCACCCGGCGGCCGCGGCCGCCCCCGTCCCCGCCGTACAGCGCCGGGGCGGCGCCGGCGCCGCCGGAGGTGGTGCGGGCAGGCGAAACGTGCGTCATCGCAAACGCTCCTTCGTCATCTCGAGGCGCCCTGACGGCGTCCCCGGACCACTTCCATGCTGGCACGCCCGCGGGGCGAAGGACACCCCGTCCCGGGCACATGTGCGGAAGGTCGCACGCTCGCCCGCCGCACGCCCCTGACCTGCGGTGCGCCCCTTGACCGCGCCTTTGCCCGAGCTTTGTCGGCCGAAACGGCCGGGTCCCGGAATCGGCGCTAGCGTGGATTTCATGGACACCCCGCACCAGGTCTCCCCGGCCGTCCACCGCCGCCGCTGGCTCATCCTCGGGGTGCTCGTCTTCAGCCTGATCGTCGTCGTCCTCGACAACTCCATCCTCAACGTCGCGATGAAGACGATCGCCACCCCCGCGCCCACCGGCCTCGGCGCCAGCCAGAGCGAGCTGGAGTGGGCGATCGACGCGTACACGCTGGCCTTCGCGGGCCTGCTGTTCACCGCGGGCGTCCTCGGCGACCGGGTGGGGCGCAAGCGGGTGCTGCTGGGGGGCATGGTCGTCTTCGGCGTGGGCTCCGTGCTCGCCGCGTTCTCCGGCAGCCCGGGCGAGCTGATCGCCTTCCGCGCGCTGATGGGCCTGGGCGGCGCGTTCGTCATGCCCGCCACGCTGGCGATCATCGTGAACGTCTTCGAGCGCGACGAGCAGCCCCGGGCCATCGGCATCTGGGCCGGCTCCGTGGGCCTGGCCATCGCCATCGGGCCGATCACCGGCGGGCTGCTGCTCGAGCACTTCTGGTGGGGCTCGGTCTTCCTCGTCAACGTGCCGATCATCAGCGTCGCGCTGATCGGCATGGTGCTGCTGGTCCCCGACTCCCGGGACCCGGCCCCCGGCCGGATCGACCCCACCGGCGTGCTGCTGTCCATCGCCGGCCTGGTGCTGATCGTCTACGGCGTGGTCCGCGGCGGCCAGCTCGCCGACTTCACCACGCCCGGGGTCTGGAGCACGATCGTCGGCGGCGCGGTCGTCCTCGGGCTCTTCGTCGCGTACGAGCGCCGCAGCCGGCACCCGGCGCTCGACATCGGCTGGTTCCGGAACCCGCGGTTCTCGGCCGCGGTCGCCGTCATCGGCCTGGTGTTCTTCGCGCTCATGGGCGTGACGTTCTTCATGGTCTTCTACATCCAGAGCGTGCGCGGCTTCTCGCCGCTGCAGTCCGGGATGCTCCTGCTGCCGCTGGCCGTCGCCCAGCTGATCTTCGCGCCGCGGTCCCGGCTGGTGGTCGACCGGTTCGGCGCCCGGGCGGTGTGCACGACGGCCATGCTGGCCATCGCCGCCGCCTTCGCCGCCTTCCTGCTGCTGGACGAGACGTCGCCGCTGTGGATCCTGGAGGCGCTGTTCTTCCTCATGGGCGCCGCGATGGCACACGTCATGCCGCCGGCCACCGTGTCGATCATGCAGTCCCTGCCGCGCGAGAAGGCCGGCTCCGGCTCCGCGGTCAACAACACCTTCCGCCAGGTCGGCGGCGCCCTCGGAGTCGCGGTGCTGGGCTCGCTGATGTCCTCGGTCTACCGCGGCCGGCTGGAGCTGCCCGCGCGGGCGCCGCACGAGGCGGGCGAGTCCATCGAGGCCACCCGCACCTTCGCGGAGCGCGCCGGGCCCGCCGGGAAGGAGCTGATGGTGCACGCGGACAGCGCGTTCATCACGGCGATGCACGTGACCTCGCTGGCGGCGGCGGGCACGGCGCTGCTGGGCGCGGTGGTGGCCGCGGCGTTCATGCCGGCGAAGACCCGGGGCCCGAAGGAGCCGGAGCGGGACCGGGAGCACGCGCCCGCGACGCGGAGGTAGCACGCCGCCGGGGCCGTCGGCGGCGTGCGCGGCGGCGTGCGTTCACCTGACCGAAGACATGTCCCGGTTTCGCTACGGTGACCTTCCTGCCCGGCCCGTCCGCAACTCGCGGCGCCGTCCCGCTCGTCAGGTAAGTGGTAACGGGGGCAGACCGGCAGGTGCAGTGACGTGAGGAACAGCGCATGACGCACGTGGACATGGCGGAGACCGGGCGCGGCGGCACCGCGGCCACGCACGCGGCCGCCCCCGCGGAGTCACGCGCGGTGTACTGGCGCCGCCGGCTCCGCGAGGGCCTGGGCCCCGGCACCTGGCGCCGCGGCCTGGTGCTCGCCGCGCTCGCGCTGCTGGTCGGCTTCGTCATGCTGGGCCACTCGGCGATCCCGAACCGGGTCGGCAACCTGGGCAGCCTGGTCGAGACGTTCCTGCCGTGGTTCGGGCTGGCCGTCCCGGTGCTGCTGGTGTGCGCGCTGTGGCGGCGGTCGCTGACCGCGGTGTGCGCGCTGGTGCTGCCGGCGTTCGTCTGGTTCGACCTCTTCGGCGGGCTGCTCACCGACAAGTCGTCGGGCGGCGGCGACCTGACCGTCGTCAGCCACAACGTCGCCGAGGAGAACACCGACGCCGCCGGCACCGCCCGGCGGCTGGTGGAGTCCGGCGCGGACGTGCTCGCCCTGCAGGAGGTCACGCCGGACAACCGGGCGGCGTACGAGGACGGCCTGGCGGCGGAGTACCCGCACCACGAGGTGGCGGGCACCGTCGGGGTCTGGAGCAGGTACCCGCTGTCGGACACCCGGCCCGTGGACCTCCACATGGGCTGGACCCGGGCGCTGCGCACCACCGTCGCCACCGACCGCGGCCCGCTCGCGCTCTACACCGCCCACCTGCCGTCCGTACGGGTGAAGGCCGACGCCGGGTTCACGGCCAGCCGGCGCGACGCCAGCGCCGACGCGCTCGGCGAGGCCATCAAGGACGAGCCGGTCGAGCGCGTGCTGCTGCTCGGCGACCTCAACGGCACGATGAACGACCGGGCGCTGGCGAACATCACCTCGCAGATGCGCTCCGCGCAGGGCGCGGCCGGCTCCGGCTTCGGCTTCAGCTGGCCGGCCGGCTTCCCGATGGCGCGAATCGACCAGATCCTGCTGCGCGGTGTGGAACCGGTCAGCTCCGAGGTGCTGGCCGCGACGGGCAGCGACCACCGCCCCGTACGGGCCTCGGTGGACCTGTGAGGCCCGCGCCCCGCCCCGCTAGACCCGCTCCCGCCAGCGGTTGGTGATCGGCAGCCGGCGGTCCTTGCCGAAGCCCTTCGGGGAGATCTTCGTGCCCGGCGGGTACTGGCGGCGCTTGTACTCCGCCGCGTCGACCATCCGCAGCACCCGCTCCACCAGCTCCGGCTCGTACCCCCGGGCGACGATCTCCGCGCCGCCGAGGTCGCGGTCGACGTACAGCTCCAGGATCGCGTCGAGCACGTCGTACTCGGGCAGCGAGTCGGTGTCGACCTGGTCCGGGCGCAGCTCGGCGCTGGGCGGCTTGGCGATGGAGTTCTCCGGGATCGGCGGGACCTCCCCGCGCCCGGCGGCGACCTCGTTGCGCCACTTCGCCAGCCGGAAGACGGCCGACTTGTAGACGTCCTTGATCGGGCCGTACGCGCCGACCGAGTCGCCGTAGAGCGTCGAGTAGCCCACGGCCAGCTCGCTCTTGTTGCCGGGGGCCAGGACCAGCGGGCCCTCCTGGTTGGAGACGGCCATCAGCAGCGTGCCGCGCAGCCGGGACTGCAGGTTCTCCTCGGCCAGTCCGGTCAGCCCCAGGGACGCCATGTAGGCGTCGAACATCGGGCCGATGGGGACGCTGCGCAGGTGCAGCCCGGTGCGGCGGGCGAGTTCTGCGGCGTCGTCGCGGGAGTGCTGGGAGGAGTAGCGCGAGGGCATGGAGACGCCGTACACGTGCTCCGCGCCGAGCGCGTCGCAGGCGACGGCGGCGACGAGGGAGGAGTCGATGCCGCCAGAGAGGCCGACGAGGACGGAGCCGAAGCCGTTCTTCGCCACGTACGCGCGCAGCCCGGTGACCAGCGCCGTGTACATCTCCTCCGCGTCGGAGAGCCGCCCGGCGACGGTCCCGGCGTACCGCCGCGGGTACGGCGCGACCGGCTCCGCCGACAGCGTCACGTGCTCGACGCGCAGACCATCATCGGCGAGGCCGGCCGGCGGCTCCGCGGGGGCGGCGGGCAGGTCCAGGTCGACGAGCAGGCACTCCTCGGTGAACTGCGCGGCGCGGGCGACGACCTCGCCGCGCTCGTCGACGACGATCGAGTCGCCGTCGTAGACCAGCTCGTCCTGGCCGCCGGTCATCGCGACGTACGCCGTGGTGCAGCCGGCCTCCTGGGCGCGCTTGCGGACCAGCTCCAGGCGGGTGTCGTCCTTGTTCAGCTCGTACGGGGAGGCGTTGACGGTGACGAGCAGCCCGGCGCCAACGGTCCGCGCCGAGGGCACCCGGCCGCCCTCCTGCCACAGGTCCTCGCAGATCGCCAGCGCGATGTCGACGCCGGCGACGCGGACGACGGGCATGGTGTCGCCGGGGACGAAGTAGCGGAACTCGTCGAAGACGCCGTAGTTGGGCAGGTGGTGCTTGGCGAAGGTGAGGACCACCTCGCCGCGGTGCAGCACGGCCGCCGCGTCCTCGGGGGAGCCGGCGGGCAGCCCGTAGCGGTGGCGCTCGTCGCTGCGGTCCAGGTAGCCGACGAGGACGGGGGTGTCGCCCAGCCCCTCGGCGGCCAGCCGGCCGGCGAGCGCGTGCAGCGCGGCGCGGGACGCCTCGACGAAGGACGAGCGCAGCGCCAGGTCCTCGACGGGGTAGCCGGTGAGCACCATCTCGGGGAAGGCCACGAAGTGCGCGCCGCGGTCGGCCGCGTGCCGGGTGCGGCGGACGACGGCGTCGGCGTTGCCGGCGAGGTCGCCGACGGTGGCGTCGATCTGATTCAGCGCGAGGCGAAGTTGAGGCACACGGCCATTTTATCGTCTCTCTGACGCAATGTGGCGCCGGGGCCGGGCCGACCGCGTCACAGAAAGTTCGCCGAGATTTGTGATCCGGCCCAGTTCACCGGTCACGGGCGGGTGGGCATCGTGGCGCGGGCACCCCTTCGCCCGTATTCGCCCGTACGCAGCCCACCGACACCCGGACCGGGAGGACCCCCACATGGAGCGCCGCTCGTTTCTCCGCGCCGTGACCGCAGGCACCGGCGCCGTCGCCGTCACCGGCGGACTCTGGCACGCCGCCGCCACCCCGGCGGCGGCGGCCGCGGCGGACAGCCCGTACGGCCCGCTGCGGGCCCCCGACGCCCACGGGCTCGCGCTGCCGGAGGGCTTCACCGGCCGCGTCGTCGCCCGCTCCATCCGCCCCGTCGGCGGCATCACCTGGCACGGCGCCCCGGACGGCGGCGCGTGCTTCGCCGACGGCGACGGCTGGATCTACGTCTCCAACTCCGAACTGCCGCTGATCGGCGGCGCCTCCGCGATCCGCTTCGGCCCGGACGGATCGGTGACCGCGGCCCGCCGGATCCTGACCGGCACCAACCTCAACTGCGCGGGCGGGGCGACCCCGTGGCACACGTGGCTGTCCTGCGAGGAGACGTACCGCGGCAGGGTGTACGAGACGGACCCGTACGGCAACCGCTCGGCGTCCTCGTACGCCGCGATGGGCCGCTTCAAGCACGAGGCGGCGGCGTGCGACACCGACCGCCGGGTCGTCTACCTCACGGAGGACGAGGACGACGGCTGCTTCTACCGCTTCACGCCCGCCGCGTGGGGCACGTGGGGCGCGCTGTCCGAGGGCCGCCTCGACGTGCTGTGCGACGCCGGCGGCGGTGCGGTCGCGTGGCGGGAGGTGCCGGACCCGGACGCGCCGTGGCCGTGGGAGCAGACGCGGACGCAGGTCGACGAGGCGCTGCACTTCGACGGCGGCGAGGGCTGCTACTACTCGCCGCAGGCGGGCGTCTGCTACTTCACGACGAAGGGCGACAACCGGGTGTGGGCCTACGACGCGGGCGCGAACACCCTCGCCGTGGTCTACGACGCGGACGAGCCGCTGGGCACCGTCGACAACATCACCGGCCGGGCCGGCGGAGACCTGTACGTCGCCGAGGACGGCGGCAACATGGAGATCAACATCATCACCCCGACGGGCACGGTCGCCCCGGTGGTCCGGGTCGACGGCCACCCGGAGTCGGAGATCACGGGCCCGGCGTTCTCGCCGGACGGCTCGCGGCTGTACTTCTCGTCGCAGCGCGGCGAGAGCGGCTTCGCGGCAGGCACGGACGGCGTCACGTACGAGATCCACGGCCCGTTCCGCGCGTAGCAGCCCCGTGGGGTCCAGGGCCGCAGCCCTCGTGGGGGTGGGCTCGATGGGGTGAGGTTGCGGGGGTTTCGGTGCGGGGTGTGCTCTCCTCCGGCATCATCCCGCCGCATGGATGCCGTGCGCGTGGCGCTGCTGCGGGAAGTGCTGGCCGGGACCGAGTGGCCCGCCGCGGCGCGGCGGTTCGCCGGGGTGCTGCGGGGGGCCGTCGAGGCGCGGGGCGGAGGGCTGCTGCTCGTGGGTACGGAGACGTACGAGCCGTGGCACCTGGCCGCCCACCTCGACGACGAGGCGGCCTGGTCCGGGCTGCCGGCCCTCTCCCCCACCCTCGTACGCCACCGGGTGCCGCCCGCCGGCCCCGCCCACCTCGGCGTCGGGCTGGGCCGGCTGGAGGCCGCCGGGCGCGGCGAGACCCTCCTCGTCGTCGCGCCCGACGAGCCGGGCGGCGCGCTGCTGGAGCGCGTCGGCGACGCCCGCCGCGCCGGGGCCGCGGTGCTCACGCTGGACGGCGGCTCCGCGGAGCTGCCGGGGCTCGCGCACGACCGGCTGACGGTGCCCGGCGAGAGCGGGGACATCGATCTGGAGACCGTGCAGCACCTGGTCAGCGCCGCGGCCGGCGAGAACGGCGCGCCGGCCGCCGCCTCCGCCCGCTCCGGGTTCCGGGACCGGCTGGCGCGCCTGGCCGAGCTGCTGTCGTCCCCGCCGCCGCCCCGCTGGTAGCCCACCCGCCGGTAAATCCGTTGCGGCACCCGGCGCGCCCACCCGACGATGATCCCTCGTGACCAACCGTTCCCGCGCCTACCGCGATCTGCTCCCCGACCTCGCCCCGTGGCACGCCTCGCGTGACTTCCGGCTCATGTGGGTCGCCGGTCTGATCACCTCCTTCGGCAGCTTCCTGACGTTCGTCGCACTGCCGGTGCAGGTGAAGGAGCTGACCGGCTCGGCGCTCGCGGTCGGCGCCATCGGCACCGTGGAGCTGGTCCCGCTCATCGTCTTCGGCCTCTACGGCGGCGCGCTCGCCGACGCCGTGGACAAGCGGAAGCTGATCCTCTACAGCGAGGCCGGCCTCGGCCTGGCCTGTGCCGTGCTGCTGGTCAACAGCCTGCTGCCGGATCCGATGCTCTGGCCGCTGTACGTCGTCGCCGCGTTCACCAGCGCGCTGACCGGCATCCAGCGTCCGGCCCTCGACTCGATCGTCCCGCGCATCGTGCCGCACGAGCACCTGCCGGCCGCCGCCGCGCTGAACTCCCTGCGCTGGCAGATCGGCGGCATCGCCGGCCCGGCGCTCGCCGGGTTCATCGTGGCGTACGCCGGGCTGCCCTGGGCGTACGCGCTGGACGCCGGGACCTTCGTCGTCTCCGTCGGGCTGGCGCTGCTGCTCGCCCCCTCCCCCGCCGCGCGCGAGGCGGTGGCGCCGAGCCTGCGCGCGATCGCGGAGGGCGCGCGCTACGCCTGGAACCGCAAGGAGTTGCTGGGGACGTACGCCATCGACCTCACGGCGATGTTCTTCGCCTTCCCGCTCGCGCTCTTCCCGTTCCTCGCGGACGACCTGGACGCGCCGTGGGCGCTGGGGCTGATGTACGCGGCGCTGCCCGCCGGTTCGCTGCTGGTGAGCGCGACGAGCGGGTGGACCCGGCGGGTGCACCGGCACGGCCGGGCGGTGATGCTGTCGGCGGCCGGCTGGGGGCTGGCGATCGCGGCGGCGGGGGTGATGCCGAACGCGTGGGCGGTGCTGCTGGTGCTCACGGTGGCGGGCGGGTTCGACATGGTGAGCGGGGTGTTCCGGTCGGCGATGTGGAACCAGACCATCCCCGACGAGCTGCGCGGCCGGCTCGCGGGCATCGAGCTGCTGTCGTACTCGGTCGGCCCGGTGTCCGGGCAGTTCCGCTCCGGCGGGGTGGCGGCGCTGACGAGCGTGCGGACGTCGGTCTGGTCGGGCGGGCTGATGTGCGTGGGGGCGGTGGTGCTGCTGGCGGCGTGCCTGCCGAAGCTGATGACGTACGACGCGCGCACGAACGAGCACGCGGTACGGGAACGGGAGCGCCGCGCCGCCGCGGCGGCGGGGAGTGCGGCGGGGCCGGCCGCGGGCGGCCCGGACGCGGCACCGGCGCCGGACCCGGCGACGTGACCGCGCGGGCCGCTGCCCCGCCCCGCGGGCCCGCCCCGCGGCCCCGTACCGCGTCGGACGCTCAGCGTCCCGGGCCGCCCGCGTCCCCGCCGTCGTCGTTCCAGCGGCTGTCGTCGTCCCACTCCTCGTTCCGGGCCTCCGCGGTCTCGATCGCCCGCGCCGCCTCCTCCGGAGTGGCGTACGGCCCGAGGCGGTCGGCGGCCCGGCACTGCGGACCCTCCTCGACCCGCCCGTGCTGCAGGCAGTAGTACCACTCGCCGGGCTTACCCGCCGTCTTCTTCCTGAACAGGGCCATGTCGCTCCTCACCGGCGCCGTGCCGCGCGGTGTCCGCGCGGTCTGCCGCCGCCCATCGTGCCTGATCCACCACCGTTAGACTCGGACCATGTCTGGCCAGTCGTCGCTGCTCGTGCCCGGAACCCTCTCCCCGCGCCGCACCGTTCCCGCCGCCATCGCCCGCCCCGAGTACGTCGGGAAGAAGGGCCCCGCACCGTACACCGGTTCGGAGGTGCAGGACGCGGAGACGGTCGAGCGGATGCGCGTCGCCGGCCGGATCGCCGCCCGGGCGATGGCCGCCGCGGCGGAGCACATCGCGCCCGGGGTGACGACGGACGAGCTGGACCGGGTGGCGCACGAGTACCTCTGCGACCACGGCGCATACCCCTCCACCCTCGGCTACCGCGGCTTTCCCAAGTCGCTGTGCTCCTCGGTCAACGAGGTGATCTGCCACGGCATCCCGGACTCCACGGTGCTGCGCGACGGCGACATCGTGAACCTGGACGTCACGGCGTTCATCGGCGGCGTGCACGGCGACAACAACGCCACGTACCTCGTGGGCGACGTCGACGAGGCCTCGCGGCTGCTGGTCGAGCGCACCCGGGAGGCGCTGAACCGGGCGATCAAGGCGGTCCGCCCGGGCCGGCAGGTGAACGTGATCGGGCGGGTCATCCAGTCGTACGCCAAGCGCTTCGGCTACGGCGTCGTCCGGGACTTCACCGGCCACGGCGTCCACACCGCCTTCCACTCCGGCCTGGTCATCCCGCACGTGGACGATCCGCACGCCACCACGGTGATGCGGCCGGGGATGACGTTCACCATCGAGCCGATGCTGACGCTCGGGACGTACGAGTACGACAAGTGGGACGACGGCTGGACGGTGGTGACCAGGGACCGCAGCCGCACGGCGCAGTTCGAGCACACGCTGGTGGTGACGGAGTCGGGCGCGGAGATCCTGACCCTGCCGTGAGCGCGCCGCCGGGGTGATGCCGACACGGCGTCGGAAAACCATTGACTTAGGTAAGCCTAACCAAAGAGAATCGTCACGCCCACTGCCCCTGCGGTGCCCTGGAGGCCGCCTTGGACGCGACGCCGTTCTCCGCCCGGTTGCGTACGGAATCCCACGACCAGCACCACGAGGCCAACCACTCGTCCTTCATGAGCGACATGCTGGGCGGCGCGCTGGGCATCGGGGCCTACCGGCGCTACACCGAGCAGCTGTGGTTCGTGTACCGCGCCCTGGAGGGCGGCTGGGGCGGCCTCGCCGCCGACCCGGTCGCCGGCCCCTTCGTGCGGCCCGAACTGGCCCGCGTGCCCGAGTTGGAGCGCGACCTCGACTTCCTCCACGGCGGCACCGCCTGGCGCGCCGCCGCCGCGCCGCTGGCGGCGACGGCGGCGTACGCCGCCCGCATCGAGGAGTGCGCGCGCGGCTGGCCCGCCGGGTACGTGGCCCACCACTACACCCGCTACCTCGGCGACCTCTCCGGCGGCCAGGTCGTCCGCGGCACCGCCGAGAAGACCTGGGGCTTCGAGCGCAAGGGCGACGGCGTCCGCTTCTACGTCTTCGAGCGGGTGCCCAACCCGGCGGCGTACAAGCGCGGTTACCGCCGGCTGCTGGACGAGCTGCCCGTCGACGACCTGGAGAAGCAGCGGATCATCGAGGAGTGCCACCGGGCCTTCGCGTTCAACGTGGCGGTGTTCGAAGAGCTGGAGGGGGCGGCGGACCCGCTGACCGCCTGAGGGGTGTTGCCTTCGAGTGCGGTCGAGGGCGCATCCTCGTACCCATGGAGAAGCGCACTCTGGGACGCACGGGTATCGAGGTCAGCGCCCTCGGCTTCGGCTGCTGGGCGATCGGCGGCGAGTGGTGGGACGCCGACGGCAACCCGCTGGGCTGGGGCAGGGTCGACGACGAGGAGTCGGTACGGGCCGTGCACCGCGCGCTCGACGGCGGCGTCACCTTCTTCGACACGGCCGACGTCTACGGCACCGGCCACAGCGAGACCGTCCTCGGCCGCGCCCTCGCGGGCCGGCGCGACGAGGTCGTCATCGCCACCAAGTGGGGCAACACCTTCGACGCCGACCGCCGGACACTGCTCCCCCGCGACCTGACCCCCGACTACGCGCGCCGGGCGCTGACCGCCTCGCTGCGGCGCCTCGGCACCGACCGCGTCGACCTCTACCAGCTGCACATCGCCGACGCCGAACCCGAGGCCGCGGCGGCGCTGCGCGACGCCTGCGAGGACTTCGTGCGCGAGGGCCTGATCCGCGCGTACGCCTGGAGCACCGACGACCCCGACCGTGCCGCGGTCTTCGCCGAGGGCCCGCACTGCGCGGCGGTGCAGCACCGGCTCAACGTGCTGGAGGACGCCCCGGAGATGCTGGCCCTGTGCGCGCGGTACGGGCTGGCCAGCGTCAACCGCAGCCCGCTGGCCATGGGGCTGCTCTCCGGCGCGTACGGCACCGGCGCGCGCCCCGGCGCGGGCGACATCCGCACCACGCCGCCGGCGTGGCTGGCGTACTTCGGCGCGGACGGGCAGGTGGCGCCGGGCTGGCTGCCGCGCATCGAGGCGATCCGCGACGTCCTCACCTCCGGCGGCCGCACCCTGGCGCAGGGCGCGCTGGCGTGGATCTGGGCCCGCAGCCCGCACACGGTCCCGATCCCCGGCTTCCGCACCGTCGCGCAGGCGGCCCAGAACGCGGGCGCCCTGGCCGCGGGCCCGCTGACGGCGGAGCAGGTGACGGAGGTCGAGGGTCTGCTGCAGTAGCGCTGCGGAGGGACCGCGGGGGCGCGACCGGCCACCACCCCACCCGGGGCGCCGGGCGCGCCCGCCCGGGCCGCCGGGCGCGCCCGAACCGACCCCGGCACCCCGCTACGGCCCGCCCGGCGCGAGCCCCGTCGACTCGCGCAGCGCCAGGTCGTACCCCGCCAGCACCGTCGTCGGCGGCGCCTCCGCCGGGCCCTCTATCCGCGCCAGCAGCGCCTTCACCGCCAGCCGGGCCAGCTCCTGCTTGTCCGGCGCCACGCTGGTCAGCGACGGCACCATGTACCGCGCCTCCTGGATGTCGTCGAAGCCGACGACCGCCAGGTCCTCCGGGATCGCCAGCCCCTCGTCGTGCGCGACGCGCATCGCGCCCGACGCCAGCATGTCGGTGAAGCAGAAGACCGCGTCCGGCGGCTGGGGCAGCGCCCGCAGCTCCCGCATCGCCGCCGCGCCGTCCGCGCGCGTGTACGCGCCCACGGCGGGCGCCAGCACCGGGTCGTACGCGAGCCCGGCCTCGGCCAGCGCCTCGCGGTGGCCCTGCATGCGCTGCTGGGCGGTGGCGTGCGGCGGTTCGTCGTGCTGCCAGCCGATGACGCCGATGCGGCGGCGGCCGAGGCCGACGAGGTGCCGGGTGGCGTCGCGGGCGGCGGCCACGTTGTCGATGAGCACGTGGTCGGCGGGGACCTCGTAGTCCCGCTCGCCCAGCAGCACGAGGGGGACGCGGCGTTCGCGGGCGGCCAGCGCCGTCTGGTCCAGGCCGAGAGGGCTGAGGAGCACGCCGTCGATGAGGGGGTCGCTGAGGCCGCAGGCGATGCGCAGCTCCTCGGCCGGGTCGCCGTCGGTCACCTCGATGAGGACGGTCTGCCCGCTCTCCTTGGCGGCGGCGATGACGCAGGTGGCCAGCTCCGCGAAGTAGGGCGCGACGAGTTCGGGGACGGCCAGGGCGATGACGCCGCTGCGGCCGGTGCGCAGGTGGCGGGCGGAGGGGTGCGGGCGGTAGCCGAGTTCGTCGATGGCGCGCAGGACGCGCTCGCGGGTCGGCCCGGCGACGCGCGCGGCGCCGCGGACGACGTTCGAGACGGTCTTGATGGAGACACCGGCGCGTTCTGCGACGTCCTTGAGGCGGGCCCCGGACACGGCTTCCTCCCGATTCCTCCGCGGTTCTGGCTGCGCACACCCTACGCCTTCCTGCGCAGGCTGTTGACGCGGTCGGCGCGGCGATATACAACGTTGCACCAAGACCAGATTACAACGTTGTATAAGCGCCGCGGAAAGGGACATCCGCCATGCTCCGACGCCTCACCTCCCCCGGCCGAGCGGCCCCCGGCCCCGCCCCGGGCACCGCCCCCGGCGCCCCGGGAGACCCGGCCGCCCCCTCCCGCCGCGCCCTGCTGCGGGGCGGCGCCGGCCTCGCCGCCGGCGCCGCCGCCACCGCGGCGCTCAGCGGCTGCGGCTCGACCATCGCCCAGGGCTTCACCGGCGGCGAACCCCCCGCGGACCGGCTGAACTTCTGGAACCCGTTCACCGGCGGCGACGGCGCACGCATGGTCGCCATGCAGCAGGAGTACGAGAAGGCGCACCCGGAGAACTCCCTGCGGGCCACCACCTTCGTCTGGGGCAACCCGTACTACACCAAGCTCAGCCTCGCCACGGTCGGCGACCGACCCCCGCACGTCGCCGTCGCGCACCTGTCGAAGCTGCCGGTGCTCGCCCGGGCCGGGCTGCTCACCGAGCTGCCCGGCGACGCGCTGGCCGGGCAGGGCATGACGCCGGAGAAGTTCGACGCCAAGCCGTGGCGCAAGTCCCACGTCGACGACCGGCTCTACGGCGTCCCCCTCGACACCCACCCCTTCGTCCTGTACTTCCGCACCGACATCGCCGAGCAGGCCGGCCTGCTCGACGGCGGCGAACTCGCCGGCATCGACGGCCCCGACGAGTTCGCGGCCGCGCTGCGCGCGGCGAAGGAGGTCACCGGCGCGTTCGGCGGCTCGGTCGCCTCCATCAAGGACTCGGCCACCCAGTTCCGCCTCTTCCTCTCCTTCTACACCCAGCTCGGCGGCCGGCCGCTGGTCGCCGACGCCGGCGCCACCGTGACCGTCGACCTCGACGCCGCCGAGGAGGCGCTCGCGTACATCCGGCGGCTCGGCGAGGAGAAGCTGATCCCCACCGGGGCCGACGGGCAGGCCGCCATCACCATGCTCACCACCGGCCAGGCCGGGTTCCTCATGGACGGCGTCTGGCAGATCGTCGCCGTGCTGGACTCGAAGGTGGAGTTCGACATGCGGCCGCTGCCGCGGATCTTCTCCGACGCCCCCTACGCCTGCTTCGCCGACAGCCACGCCCTGGTGCTGCCCCGGCAGCCGAAGCGGGACGACGCCCGCGTCGACCTGTCGCTGGAGTTCGCCGCCTCCCTGCTCGACTCCAGCAGGCTGTGGGCCGAGGGCGGCCACATCCCCGCCTGGCTGCCGACCCAGCGCTCGGCCGCGTACCGGGAGCTGACGCCCCAGTCCCACTACACCGAGGCCGCCGAGGGCGCCGCGTACGACCCCGTCGCCTGGTACGGCGGCGCCGGTAGCAACCTGCAGATAAACGTGGGCGACGCGGTGACCGCCGCGCTCACCGGCCGGTCGAGCCCGCGGGCCGCCGCGGAACGGGTCCGCAGCGAACTGCGCACGCTCGCGGACGTCGAGTCCCCGATCTGACCCGCCGCCGACACCCCGCAAACGAAAGGCATCCCCGTGGCGAGCACACTCGGCACCGGCGCCGTCACCCCCGACCGCCGCGCCGCCGGCGCCGTTCGCGGACGGCTCACGGGCCCGGCCCTGATCGCACCGTTCGCGCTCTTCTACATCGTTTTCCTGGTCGGCCCGCTGATCTACACCTTCGTGGCGGGCTTCTTCAACGGCAGCCTGCTGCGCGACGGCTTCGGCAGCTGGGTCGGCCTCACCAACTACGCCGACGTCCTGGGCGACGCGGAGTTCTGGCGCACGCTGAAGCACACCCTGTGGTTCACGGTGCTGACCACCGTCCCGCTGGTGCTGCTGGCGCTGCTCCTCGCGATCCTCGCCGACCGGTTCGTACGCGGCCGGTGGTTCTTCCGCTTCGCGTTCTTCGCGCCGTACGTGATCCCGTCCGCGTCGGTCTCGCTGATCTTCATGTGGGGCGTGCTCGCCGACCAGGTGGGCCTCGCCCAGGACTGGCTCAAGGCCCTCGGCGTCGACTCACCGCCGTCCTGGCTGGGCGACCCGAGCTGGGCGATGTGGTCCATGGCCGGCGTCACCGTCTGGTGGACCGTCGGCTTCAACTTCGTGCTCTACCTCGCCGGCCTGCAGGAGATCCCCCGGGACGTGCACGAGGCCGCCGCGATCGACGGCGCCGGCCCCTGGCAGCGGATCCGGCACGTGGTCGTCCCCATGCTGGGGCGGACGACGACGCTCGTCACCGTGCTCCAGATCGTCGCCTCGCTGAAGGTCTTCGACCAGATCTACATGATGACCGGCGGCGGCCCCGACGGCTCCACCCGGCCGACGCTGCAGTACATCGTCGACACCGGCTTCACCGACGGCCGCACCGGCTACGCCTCGGTCGTCTCCCTGTTCCTCTTCCTCGTCATCCTGCTGATCTCCCTGGTCTGGTTCTTCCTCGTCCGCCGGGCAGAGAAGGAGAGCTGAGCCGTGACCGGTACCACGCAAACCGCCGCCCCCGCGCCCCGGCGCCGCTACGACGCCGAGAAGCTCTTCAACCGCGTCGCGCTCGGCGTCCTCGTCGCCTTCGCGCTGCTGTGGCTGGTGCCGCTGCTGTTCGCGACGGCGATATCCATCCGGCCGGCCGACGAGATAGCCGTCGACCCGACGTCCTGGTTCTCGTCCAACCCCACGCTCGCGGCGTACGAGGACCTCTTCGACAAGGGCAAGCTGCCCTACTGGTACGCCAACAGCTTCATCGTCTCGCTGCTGACCACGGTGCTCACCGTCGGCACCGCCTCGCTCGCCGCCTTCGGCCTGTCCCAGGTGCGCTTCCGCCTCCGCCGCGTGGCGTTCCTGCTGCTGCTCGCCGGGATCATGGTCCCGATGCAGGTGCTGATGATCCCGCAGTTCCTCGCGCTGCAGGAGGTGGGCCTGCTCAACACGTACTGGGGCGTGGTCCTGCCGCAGGTGCCGAACGTCGTCGCCGTCTTCGTCTTCAAGCAGTTCTTCGACGGCATCCCCAGGGAGCTGGTCGAGGCCGCGCGCGCCGACGGCGCCGGCTGGCTGCGCACGTACTGGCAGATCGTGATGCCGGTCGCGCGGCCCGCCGTGTCGGCCGTGACGATCTTCGTCTTCGTGCAGGTCTGGAACAACTTCCTGTGGCCGCTGCTGGTGGTCACCGACCCGGAGATGATGACGCTGCCCGTCGGCCTCAACTCCGTACAGGACGCCTTCGGCATCCCGTACGCGCAGCTCATGGCCTCCGCCGTGCTCGGCGCCGTCCCGCTGCTCGTCGTCTTCTCGCTCTTCCAGCGCCGCATCGTCGAGGGCATCGCCGGTACGGGCCTGAAGTAGGCCCGCACCGCCCCGCCCCCGCGCACCACCGCACACCCCCGAGAAAGGCACCGCATGCCGCACACCGCCAGGTTCACCGTCGACCCCGCGTTCGTCGTCGGCGAGGTGGACCCGCGCCTGTACGGGACGTTCGTCGAGCACATGGGCCGCTGCGTCTACACCGGGATCTACGAGCCCGGCCACCCCACCGCCGACCCGGCCGGGTTCCGCGGCGACGTCGCCGCCCTGGTCCGCGAGCTGGGCACCGGCCTCGTCCGCTACCCCGGCGGCAACTTCGTCTCCGGCTACCACTGGGAGGACGGCGTCGGGCCGGTGGCGGACCGGCCGCGCCGGCTCGACCTGGCCTGGCGGTCGGTGGAGTCCAACGAGGTCGGCACCAACGAGTTCCTGGCCTGGGCGAAGGGGCTGGGTCTGGAGCCGATGATGGCCGTCAACCTCGGCACCCGCGGCATCGACGCCGCCCGCGCGCTCGTCGAGTACGTCAACCACCCCGGCGGCACCGCCTGGTCCGACCTGCGCGTCAGCCACGGCGTCGCCGAGCCGCACGGCGTGCGGCTGTGGTGCCTGGGCAACGAGATGGACGGCCCGTGGCAGACCGGGCACAAGTCGGCGCGCGAGTACGGCCGGCTGGCGGCCGAGGCCGGCAAGGCCATGCACCAGGTCGACCCGACGATCGAACTCGTCGCCTGCGGCAGCTCCAACGCGCAGATGCCGACGTTCGGCAGCTGGGAGCGCGAGGTCCTGGAGGAGGCCTACGACGAGGTCGACTACCTGTCGCTGCACGCCTACTACGAGGAGCTGGACGGCGACCGGGCGAGCTTCCTCGCCTCCGGCGCACACATGGACCAGTACATCTCCGACGTGGTGTCCACCGCGGACCACGTACGCGCCGTAAGGCGGGCGGACAAGCGGATCCGGCTCTCGTTCGACGAGTGGAACGTCTGGTACGCCGCCCGCTTCCCCGGCGAGCGCAACCTGGCCACCGCCGAGACCCCGCGGCTGATCGAGGACACGTACTCGGTGACCGATGCCGCCGTCGTCGGCTCCCTGCTCATCACCCTCCTCCGGCACGCCGACCGGGTCGCCGTGGCGTGCCTGGCGCAGCTGGTCAACGTCATCGCGCCGATCCGCAGCGAGCCCGGCGGGCCGGCGTGGCGGCAGACGACGTTCCACCCCTTCGCGCAGGCCGCCCGGTTCGCGCGCGGCACGGTCCTGCGCACCGAGCCGGACCGCACGGCGTCGCGCGTCGAGACGCCGTGGCACGGCGACGTCCCGGCGCTCGACCACGTCGTGACGTACGACGAGGAGAGCGGCGGCCTCACGGTCCTGGCCGTGAACCGCGCCCAGGACGAGCCGCTGCGGCTGTCCGCCGCGCTGCGCGGGTTCGGTCCGGGCGGCACAGCGGACGCGTACGAGGTCCTCGAACACCTGGTCCTCGCCGACGACGACCCCGACGCGGCGAACACCGAGGCCGATCCGGGGCGGGTGCTGCCGCGGGCCGTCTCCGCCACCCGGATCGGCGCGGACGGCGAACTGGAGGCCGAACTGCCGCCCGTGTCCTGGAACGTGATCCGGCTACGGAGACAGCGCAGGTGACCACCCGCCGCACATAATCGAAACTGCCGGAAAACCCCGTACATCCCTCGGCGCCTCTCGGGAGTCCTACGTCGTGAATCACACGGCGCCGACCTGGTGTGAAGCTCGCTACACCTAAGGCCCTTTTTGTATGAACCAGGGGCGTTCTTCGTAAATCTGGCCTAAAGTTCCGGGAGCGAAAGGTGCGCGTCGGCCAGGGGAGGATCGCGTGCGCCTCATCAGTCGCGATGTGCCAGGGGGGAACATGCGGCGTATCGGGGTTTCCGATACCGGGATCATGACGGCCGAGCCGAGACGCGGGACCCGCGTGCGCTCCGCCGCGGCGAAGCCGACGTGGTATCTGCCGACCGCTCTCGTCACCGACGCGGCGGGGACGGCGATACCCGTCGTGCTCGTCTTCGTCCTGACCCGGCAGCCGTATCCGGCGCTCTGCGCCGCGCTGGCCGCCGGCGGCTGGCTCGCCGTACGGGCCGCGCGGCGCCGCTACTCCGCGCGGCAGCTCGGCGAGTCGGGCGCGGTGGTGCCGCTGCTGCAGGACTGGCTCCTGCTGCTCGGCGTGCTCGCCGTCGTCCGCGCGTTCACCGCCGACAGCGCCGCCGAGCCGCAGCCGGCCCTGCTCGCGCTGCTGCCCGGCCTGGTGCTGACGGCCGGCACCGCCAAGCTGCTCCACCACCACCTCGTCGCCTCCCGCCGGGAGGGCCGGGCGGTACGGCGCGTGCTGGTGGTCGCCGAGCCGGCGACCGCCGACCAGGTCGTCGGCCAGCTGGCCGCGCGCACCGACCACGAGTACGTGGTCGTCGGCGTCGTCCCGGTCGGCGAGGCCCCGCTGTCCTGCGGCGCCCCGGAGGCCGCCCGGCTCGGCCCGGTCCCCGCGGACCGGGCGGGCTGGGAGGCCCAGGCGGTGCTGTCCGCCGCCGCCGAGCACGGCGCCGAGCTGGTCCTCGCCGCCCCCGGACCGCTGCTGCCGGCGGGCCGGCTGCGGCAGCTGGCGTGGGCGGTGCACGACGCGGGGCTGCCGCTGGCGGTGCTGCCCGGCGTCGCCGAGGTCGCCGAGCGGCGGATGCGGCTGTCGGTCGTCGCGGGCCTGACGCTGCTGCACATCGCGCCGCCACTGCGGCGGGGCGCGCAGTCGACGCTCAAGGCGGCGGGCGACCGCGTGGCCGCGGCCGCCGGCATCGCGCTGCTGGCGCCGGTCTTCGCGGTGATCGCGGCGGCGGTCAAGTTCACCTCGCCGGGGCCGGTGTTCCACCGGCAGACCCGCCTCGGCCGCGGCGGCGCGCCGTTCACGATGTGGAAGTTCCGCAGCATGGTGCAGGACGCGGAGCAGCAGAAGTCCACCCTGTCGGTGGTCAACGAGCACGAGGGCAGCCCCATCTTCAAGATCCGCCGCGACCCGCGGGTCACCCGCG
The DNA here is from genome assembly GCA_000514715.1 of Streptomyces sp. CNH099. GTDB lineage: Bacteria > Actinomycetota > Actinomycetes > Streptomycetales > Streptomycetaceae > Streptomyces > Streptomyces synnematoformans. The sequence goes on from AZWL01000009.1 coordinate 244,252, forward strand.
TCGGCGAGGTGCTGCGCCGCAGCTCGCTGGACGAGCTGCCGCAGCTGTTCAACGTGCTGCGCGGCGAGATGTCCCTGGTGGGCCCGCGCCCGCCGCTGCCGGAGGAGGTCGCCAGGTACAGCGACACGGAGCTGCGCCGGCTGGCGGTGAAGCCGGGGATGACGGGCCTGTGGCAGGTCAGCGGCCGCTCGGACCTGACCTGGGACGAGACGATCGCGCTGGACCTGCACTACGTCGAGAACTGGTCCTTCGCCCACGACATGGACGTGATGGCCCGCACCCTGCGCGCGGTCGTCGACGGCCGGGGGGCGTATTGAGCCGGCGAGCACCGTTCCGCCTGCGGCGCGCAACCGCCCCCGGTGCGCGGCCGGTCGCCCGGGCCGCGGTGACGCCGCGGCCCGCGCGACCGCCGCACGCCGCGGTGCGGTCCGGCGCCCGCGGCGCCCGGCCGCCGCGGACAGGCCGGTCCATGACACCGCCACGCCCCGAGCGGCCCACGCACACCGCACCGCGGCCCGGACGGCCGACACACGCCGCACAGCGGGCCGGCGCCTGCGGTGCCCGGCGGCCGCAGGCCGACCGGCTCACTGCGCCGACCCTCGCCGCCCGCGGCGAAGCCGCGGCGGCCAGCGGGGTGCCCGAGGGGCGCAGCCCCTCGGAGGCCTCCCGGCCGGCGGCCGGTCGCGGGGCCGCTGAGGGGCGCAGCCCCTCAGGGCCTGCGCCAGCTCTCGTACACCGCCGCGATGCCGTCCCGCAGCGCGATCTCCGGGCGCCAGCCCAGCTCCGTGATCCGGGACACGTCCAACAGCTTGCGCGGCGTGCCGTCCGGGCGGCTCGGGTCGAAGGCGATCCGGCCCGGGTAGCCGACGACGTCCCGTACGGTCTCCGCCAGCTCGCGGATCGTCAGGTCCTCGCCGCACCCGACGTTGACCGGCGCGTCGTCGTCGTAGCCGCGCAGCAGCGCGAGGCACGCCGCCGCCAGGTCGTCGACGTGCAGGAACTCCCGGCGCGGCGTGCCGGTACCCCAGAGCACCACCTCCTCGGCGCCGCTCTCCCGCGCCTCGTGGAAGCGGCGGACGAGCGCCGGCAGGACGTGGCTCGTCTCCAGGTCGAAGTTGTCGCCGGGGCCGTACAGGTTCGTCGGCATCGCCGAGATGTACGCCGCGCCGTACTGCCGCCGGTACGCCTGCACCTGCTCGATGCCGGCGATCTTCGCCAGCGCGTACGCCTGGTTCGTCGGCTCCAGCGGCCCGGTCAGCAGCGAGTCCTCGCGGATCGGCTGGTCGGCCAGCTTGGGGTAGATGCACGAGGAGCCGAGGAACAGCAGCCGGCCGACGCCCGCGGCGTGACCGCCGGCGATGACGCTCAGCTGGATGCGCAGGTTGTCCTCCAGGAACTGCACCGGGTAGCGGCTGTTGGCCATGATGCCGCCGACCTTGGCCGCCGCCAGCACCACCGCGTCGGGCCGCACCGCCCCCAGCCACGCCGCCGTCCGCTCGGCGTCGCGCAGGTCGAGTTCGTCGCGGGTGCGGGTCAGGACCTCGTAGCCGTCGGCGGTCAGCCGGCGGGCGACGGCCGAGCCGACCAGCCCGCGGTGGCCCGCGACGAAGACGCGCGCGCCGGGCGGGAGGAGATCGTCGCCGACGGGCGGGGACGGTTCGTTCGATGCAGTCATCGGACTTGCGGGGCGGTGACTCCCGGGCTCAAGCCAGGGACGGAAACCCCTTCTCCCTTCGTTGGTGATGCCGTTGTCAGTGGCGGGAATTACATTCAGTACGTGTCCCGATACCGTCTGCGACCCACGAGCGAGCAGCAACGAGTCCTCGCCTCGCACTGTGCGCAGGCCCGGTTCGTTTGGAACCTGGCCGTGGAGCAGCACTCCTGGTGGACACCTCGCCGCGGGTCGGCTCCAGGGTATGTCGCCCAAGCTCGGCAGTTGACCGAGGCACGTGCGGAGTTCTCTTGGCTGCGGGCAGGATCACAGATGGTGCAGCAACAGGCACTGAGGGACTTCGCCCAGGCGATGGCGAACTACTTCGCCGGCGCACATGGCCGCCCCACCTGGCGCAAGGCCGGGCGGCACGAGGGCTTCCGGATTGTTGCGGTCAAGCCTGAGTGCGTTCGGCGACTGGGCCGCCATACGGCCGAGGTGCGGGTACCCGAGGCCGGGTGGGTGCGCTTCCGCCTGTCCAGGCCGGTGCCCGACGGGGTGAAGTCTTACCGCGTGACGGAGGACCGCGCCGGCCGCTGGCACCTCGCCTTCGCCGCCGTGCCCGATCCGATCCCCGCCCCCGGCAACGGTGCCACCGTGGGTGTCGACCGTGGCGTGGCCGTGGCCGCTGCCCTGTCCACCGGCGAACTGCTGACCATCGCAGGGTTGCGTCCGCCGGAGGCTCGTCGGCTGCGGCGGCTGCAGCGGCGCCTGGCGCGCTGCCGACGTGGTTCGAGGAGGCGGCACCGGGTGAAAGCGGCCGTGGGGCGGATGCATGCCCGCGAAGCCGACCGGCGCAAGGACTGGGTCGAGAAGACCAGTACCGCTCTGGCCCGCCGATTCGACACGATCGCTCTGGAAGCGCTGAACATCCGGGCGATGACCGCATCGGCCCGCGGGACCGCGGCCCAGCCGGGGCGGGGTGTGAAGGCGAAGGCGCAGTTGAACCGGGGCATCCGCACCGTCGGATGGGGGGCGCCGGCCCGGCGGCTGGAGCACAAGGCTCCTGGCCGCGTAGTCACCATTGACCCGGCGTACACGTCGCAGCGCTGCTCGGCCTGCGGGACCGTGGACCGGGAGGCGCGCGGAGAGCCAAGCCGTCTTCCGTTGCCGCGCCTGCGGACATACGGGCAATGCCGACGTGAACGCCGCCAGAAACATCAGAACGGCTGCCGGGCGGGCAGTCGCTGCGCGGGAAGGGCCACGGGTTGCCGGGCCGGCGCACCGCGAACCTCGACGCGATCGACTCTCGGTCTGAGTGTGGATCGGGTTGGAATCCCCGCCTCCGGGCGGAGGAGGACGCCAAAAGTACGGATTCTGCCATCCGGCGGAATGATCAGAGGGAAGGAACCATGGGCAAGACGGCCCTCATCACCGGCGTCACCGGCCAGGACGGCTCGTACCTCGCCGAACTGCTGCTCACCAAGGGCTACACGGTGCACGGCCTCGTGCGGCGCTCGTCGTCGTTCAACACCGAGCGCATCGACCACATCTACGAGGAGCCGCAGGAGCCCGGCCGCCGGCTGGTGCTGCACCACGCGGACCTCTCCGACGGGGTCGCGCTGGTGAACCTGCTGCGCGACCTGGCGCCCGACGAGGTCTACAACCTCGGCGCCCAGTCGCACGTCCGGGTCTCCTTCGACGCCCCCCTCTACACCGCGGACGTCACCGGCCTCGGCTCCATGCGGCTGCTGGAGGCGGTCCGCGCCGCCGGCATCGACACCCGGATCTACCAGGCGTCGTCCTCGGAGATGTTCGGCTCCGCCCCGCCGCCGCAGAACGAGCGCACCCCGTTCCACCCGCGCAGCCCGTACGGCTGCGCCAAGGTCTTCGGCTACTGGTCGACGGTGAACTACCGCGAGGCGTACGACCTCTTCGCGGTCAACGGCATCCTGTTCAACCACGAGTCGCCGCGCCGCGGCGAGACCTTCGTCACCCGGAAGATCACCCGCGCCGTGGCCCGGATCAGGGCGGGCCTGCAGGACCGCCTCTACATGGGCAACCTCGACGCGGTACGCGACTGGGGCTACGCCCCGGAGTACGTCGAGGCGATGTGGCTGATGCTCCAGCGCGACGTGCCGGACGACTACGTGGTCGCCACCGGGGAGGCGGGCAGCGTCCGCCAGTTCCTCGACGCCGCGTTCACCGCCGCCGGGCTCGACTGGGCCGAGTACGTCCGCTTCGACCCCAAGTACGAGCGGCCCAGCGAGGTCGACGCGCTCATCGGGGACGCCACCAAGGCCGGCGACCTGCTGGGCTGGAAGCCGCAGGTCAAGTGGCCCGAGCTGGCCCGCATCATGGTCGAAGCGGACATCGAGGCGCTCGACGCGGAACTGGCCGGGGCCACTGTCAGGATCGACAGGTAAAAACGGATATTCTCTCCCCGGACTCGCGACGCGCGGCCGCAGGGGACGACGGCCCAGGGGGGCACATGAACAGGCACAAGCACAGAAGATCGCGGAAGTGGGGCGCCCTCGGCGCCGCCCTGACCGTGGCCAGCGGCACGCTCGTGGCGGCCGGCGTCACGTACTCCTCGCCCGGGGCCGAGGCCCTGACGCCGCCCGTGGCGATGACCGCCGACGACCTGGCGACCTGGCAGACCAACGGCGTCGTCTGGTCCATGGCCGAGTCGAACGGCGTGGTCTTCGCCGGCGGTACGTTCTCCGCCATCCGGCCGCCCGGCGCGGCGGCCGGCACCGACGAGCAGCAGGTGGCGAACTTCGCGGCGTTCGACGCGGCGACCGGCGAGCCGACGGACTGCAGGCTGGACTTCGCCATCGGCTCCGGCACCGCCACCGTGCGCGCGCTGACCGTCTCCCCCGACGGCGGGACGCTCTACGCGGGCGGCGAGTTCGCCAGCGTCAACGGCGTCTCCCGCAGCCGCGTCGCCGCGATCGACATCGCCTCCTGCTCGGTGAAGACCGGCTTCAACGCCGGCGGCGTCTCCGCCCGCGTCTACGGCCTCGACGCCGCGGCGAGCGGCCGGCTGTACATGGCCGGCGACTTCAGGACCGTACGCGGGCAGAGCCGGGTGAAGTTCGCCGCGGTCAACGCGAGCACCGGCGCGCTGGACTCCTGGAAGGCCAACGCCGGTCCGGACCGGGCCGGCCGGGTCATCGAGGAGACCCCGAACGGGCAGCACGTCGTGCTCGGCGGCGACTTCAACGGCCTCAACGGCGACAGCGGCGTGCACGGCCTGGCCGTCGTCCGCGCCGACACGGGGTCGACCGTACGGGCCTACAAGGGCGTCAGCGACAAGGACGACAACCCGTACGAGCTGCACTGGAACTCCCTGGTCAAGGGCATCCACATCGACGAGACCGGTATCTACACCGCGCACGAGGGCCACGGCGGCCGCGTCTTCGACGGCCGGCTCGCGATGAACCTGGGCGGGTCCTTCACAGAGCGCTGGCGCGACACCTGCCTGGGCGCCACCCAGGACGTCACCGTCTACAAGGACGTCCTGTACAGCGTCTCGCACGCCCACAACTGCAGCAGCATGGGCCAGTTCCCCGAGCTGAACGAGCGGCAGCACATGCTCGCCGAGTCCGTGGACGACCCCACGCCGCTGCTGTCCTGGTTCCCCGACACCGACGACGGCCCGTCCGGCACCGAGCAGATCGGCCCGCGCGTGATGGTCACGTCGTCCAGCGGCGGCAAGGACTACCTGTGGATCGGCGGCGAGTTCACCCGCATCCAGTCCAACGGCAACAAGAAGCAGCAGGGTCTGGTCCGCTTCGCCAGCACCCCCGACTCCCGCGAGCCCGTCGAGGGCGCCACCGGCGTGACGGCGGCGAACGTCGACGCCGGCGTGCGGCTGCGCTGGCAGGCCGGCTGGGACCGCGACGACAGCAGGCTCACGTACACGATCTACCGCAACGGCGAGCCGCTGGAGACCAGGCCGACGCTGGACTCCACCTTCTGGACGCTGCCGCAGGGCTCCTTCACCGACACCGGCGTCAAGCCCGGCACGACGTACAGCTACCGGATCACCGCGAGCGACGCCGCCGGCAACACCACGGCCAAGTCCGAGGCGGTGACGGTCACCACGCCGGGCACGCCGACGGAGACCACGGTCGAGCGCACCGCGACCGCGGACGCGTACGTCAACGGCGCGGCGGTCAACGCCAACTACGGCACGCACAACATCCTGCTCGTCAGGGAGACCTCCCCGTACCTGAGCTATCTGCGGTTCTCACTGCCGCAGGCGCCGAGCGGGATGACGCTGAAGTCCGCGAAGCTGACGCTGCGCACCACCGGCGACTCCAGCGCGGGCACCACGGACACCGTCAGCGTGCAGCCGGTGACCGGCAGCTGGTCGGAGGCGGAGGTGACGTACGCGAACCGGCCGCCGCTGTCCTCGACCGTCCTCGGCGAGTTCACCGGCGCGACGGAGCTGAACACCGACTACACCGCGCCGCTGGCGCCCGCCCAGCTCGCCGGCTCCCTCGGCGACACCCTGGACGTGGCGCTGACCAGCGACGGCACCGACGCCTGGTGGGTGCGGGCGCGGGAGACGTCGTACGCCCCGAAGCTGACGCTCAAGTTCGGAGCGGACTGATGGCCGCCCGTACGACGCGCAGGTCCCGCGCGGCGCTGACGGCGGCGGCCGCCGTCCTGGCCCTGGCCCTGGCGGGCTGCAGCGGCGGCGACGACGGCGGCGACGGGGACGACAGGGCGGCGGCGTCCAGGACCCCGGCGTCCCAGCAGGACGACGACCGCACCCCGGAGGACCCGGGCCCGGAGGCCGAGAAGTCCGAGGACACCGAGAAGGTGCCGGAGGAGGACCTGGAGCGCGCGGAGGGCGGGTTCTCCGAGAAGGAGAAGACGTACCTGAAGGACCGGGTCCCCGAGGGTGTGGACCCGGCGGCGATCCTGGAGGCGGGCGAGGAGGCCTGCGCCAAGATCAAGAGCGCGGCGGCGACCGACGACGAACTGGCCCGTGAGGCCATCCGCTCCGGCGACATCGCCCACGCCGAGGACGCGGTCCGCACCCTGTGCCCCGAGTACGAAGACCTGCTGTAGGAGTCCGTCTTGAAGCCACTGCCCATCGTCGTCGCGATACCGACCAAGAACGAGGCCGAGAACATCGCGACGACGGTGCGGTCCGTCATCGACCACTTCGAGGCCGTGGTGGTGGTCGACTCGGACAGCACGGACGACACCCGCGCCCTGGCGAAGGCGGAGGGCGCCGAGATCGTCCCGTACACCTGGGACGGCAAGTACCCGAAGAAGAAGCAGTGGTGCCTGGACCACGTCCACCCGGAGCTGGACTGGATGCTCTTCGTCGACGGCGACGAGACGCCGAGCCCGGAGCTGATCGCCGAACTCCACCGCATCTTCGACCCGGCCGCCGACGGCAAGCTGCGCGTGGCCCCGGCGGCGTTCGACATCCCCCTGGGCTACTGGTTCGCCGGCAAGCGCCTGCGCCACGGCTACACGATCGTCAAACGCGCCCTGCTGGACCGCACCCGCACCCGCTTCCCGGAACTGGACGACCTCGACGCCCCGGGCATGGGCGAGCAGGAGGGCCACTACCAGCCCCTGGCCGACGGCCCGGTGGTCCGGCTGCGGGCAACGCTGGAGCACGAGGACCTGGACCCGGTACGCACCTGGTTCGACCGCCACAACCGCTACTCGGACTGGGAGGCGTGGCTGGAGCACCACCCGGAGGTCCGCGAGGAGATCCGCCAGGCCAAAACCCGCCAGGGCCAGCTGTTCCACCGCGCCCCACTGAAGCCGCTGGTGTCGTTCGCGTACGCCTACGTGTACAAGCGGGGCTTCCTCGACGGCCGGGCGGGGCTGGACTACGCGCTGGCGATGAGCTTCTACCGCTGGCAGATCGGCCTGAAGACCCGCGAGCAGAGCACCTAGAGCTGTGACTGCGCGCGGTGGCGCCGAGACTGGCGGGATCGCGCTATCTGTTGGCGGGTTCGGCGTACCGAGCGCTGAGGTGGCCGCTCTACATTCGGCTCATGGAAGAGATCACCTACCGGGCGGCCGACGGCTGCACCCTGCACGCCACCGTCACCGGAGGGGGCGGCGGGCTGGTCCTCATGCATGCCGGCGGCCCCGACCACAAGAGCATGATTCCCCTGGCCGAACGGCTCGCCGATCGCTTCATGGTCGTCCTGCCCGACCTGCGCGGCTACGGCCGGTCGGTCTGCACGGACCCGGCCCGCCACACCTGGGCGCAGTACGTCGAGGACGTCGTACGGCTCCTGGACCACATCGGTCTCTCCAGCGCCGTACTCGGCGGCGCGGGCTTGGGCTCCACGATCACGCTCCGGACGGCGGCCGCACATCCGGACCGGGTCCGGGCGGCGGTGCTCATCGGGGTGGAGGACATCGAGGACGACGAGGCCAAGGAGGCCGAGATCCGCTTCCTCGACGCGTTCGCCGCCCGCGTCGAGTCAGAGGGCATTGAGGCGGGCTGGGAGCCCATCCTCGCCGGTTTCCCTCCGGTCGTCGGTGACATGGTGCGCGACGCCATTCCCCGGTCGGACCCCGCCAGCATCGTGGCCGCAGCCGCCATCGGCCATGACCGTTCCTTCCGGAGCGTCGACGAACTCACGGTGATCACCGCGCCGACCCTCGTCTTCCCGGGCACCGACGCACGCCACCCCACAGCCCTCGCCGAAGAGGCCGCCGACATCCTCCCCCACGGACAACTGGCGACGGTCCCGATCGGCGACGACCTCCACACTGCCGTGGACCTCGCCCGCGCCACGGCTCCCGCCATCCGTGAGTTCCTGTTCACCCTCACAGAGTGACCCCTGCTCACTACTGTGAGTAGGGAGAAAGGGGGGTCGTCAGACCTCCGAGCCCCTCAACGGTGAGGTGAACGCGGTGACGACGTCTGAGAACTCCCCGCCGCCGATGCAGTGGCGGTACTGCGGCAACCAGATGAAGCGGTGGCGGCAGCGGGCGGGAGTCAGCCGGGAGCAGCTGGCGGAGGAGGCGGGGTACGCCTTCGACTCCGTGAAGATGATGGAGCAGGGCCGCCGCCGGCCGACGATGAGGGCGTTGCAGGTGGCGGATGACATGTGCGATGCGCAGGGGATGTTGGTGGCGGGGCTGGGGTACCTGCAGCCGGAGAAGTTTGCGTCGTACTCGCACGAGTACATGACGTACGAGTCCGAGGCGATCGCCTTGAGCTGGTACGAGCCTCGATACATCCCCGGCCTGCTACAGACAGAGGAGTACGTCCGAGCCGTGCTGGCATCGGACTTGCCTCCGCTGGACAAGGAGACGTTCGAAGAACGGGTCAAGGCCCGCCTAGAACGGCAGGCACTGCTGGAGATCGAAACCCGCTCGTTCAGCTTCGTCATCGAAGAGGCAGTGCTACGCCGCCACTTCGGCGACGACGACGCGTACCAACGACAGCAGCACCGACTTCTGGACGCGGCTGAGCAACACAACGTGATCGTGCAGGTGATGCCCGCAGACCACGGCCTCCACCCGGGTCTCCGTGGCTCGTTCGTGCTGTTGGAGACACCCGAGCACGAGCACCTCGTCTACGAGGAGAACCAATCAGGGGGACTGCTCTACGCTGATTCGGAGAAGGTCAGTGTCGTGATGCGCCGCCATGACATGATCGCCCGCGAGGCCCTGAGCCCACGGGACTCCGTACGGTTCATCATGCAACTCCTGGAGGAGTGATGAAGGACAAGCTCGACTGGTTCAAGTCCAGCTACAGCGACAGCTCGGGCGGCGCCTGCGTCGAAGTCGCCGTCGACTGGCGCAAGTCCACCCACAGCAACAACTTTGACGAGGCCTGCGTCGAGGTCGCCCCCCTCCCCGGCGCCGTCCACGTCCGCGACTCCAAGGACCCCGACGGCCCCCACCTCTGCTTCACCCCCGAAGCCTGGACCACCTTCCTCACCCACACCCCCACCCCCAACGCCTGACCCGCCGGAACCGCGGAGCGCGCGCCCCCCGAGGTGGGAATGTTCAATGATCGGCGGATCCGATGATCAAGGAGACGCCTGATGAGCGACACCACCATCGAGCAGATAGCGGGTGCTGAGCCGGCGGCGGAGGCTGTACCGGCGAGCGACGAGCAGTTGGTCGCGATGCTCGTGGACCGGGCCCGTAGCGAGGGCCTGCAGCTGACCGGGGAAGGCGGGCTGCTGCAGCAGCTGACCAAGCGGGCCCTGGAGTCCGCCCTGGAGGGCGAGATCACCGATCACCTCGGGTACGAGAAGCACGACGCCGAAGGTCGGGGCAGCGGCAACTCCCGCAACGGCACCAGGGCGAAGACGGTGCTGACCGATGTCGGTCCCGTCGAGGTGAAGGTGCCCCGGGACGTGGCGGGCACGTTCGAGCCGGCCATCGTCAAGAAGCGTCAGCGCAGGCTGTCCGGCGTGGACGAGATGGTGTTGTCGCTGTCGGCGAAGGGCCTCACGCACGGGGAGATCTCCGCGCATCTGGCTGAGGTCTACGGCGCGAGCGTGTCCAAGGCAACCATCTCCACGATCACCGACAAGGTGATGGACGGGATGGCGGAATGGTCCAACCGCCCGCTGGACAGCGTCTATCCGGTCCTGTTCATCGACGCTATCAACGTCAAGATCAGGGACGGGAACGTCGCGAACCGGCCGGTCTACGTCGTGATGGCCGTGACCGCCGAGGGCCACCGCGACATCCTGGGCATCTGGGCCGGCGACGGCGGCGAGGGCGCGAAGTACTGGCTCTCGGTCTTCACGGACCTGAAGAACAGGGGTGTTGACGATGTCCTGATGCTGGTCTGCGACGGGCTGAAGGGCCTGCCCGAGGCGGTGGAGACCGTCTGGCCTCGAACGATCGTTCAGACCTGCGTCGTTCATCTGCTGAGGAACAGCTTCCGGCACGCGGCCCGCCAGGACTGGGACAAGATCGCCAAGGCCCTCAAGCCCGTCTACACGGCGTCGAACGAGGCCGCCGCGACCGAGCGGTTCAGCGAGTTCCAGGAAGCCTGGGGCAAGAAGTACCCAGCGGTCATCCGGCTCTGGGAGAACGCCTGGGCCGAGTTCGTGCCCTTCCTCTCCTTCGACGTCGAGATCCGCAAGGTCATCTGCTCGACGAACGCGATCGAGTCCGTCAACGCCCGCATCCGCAAGGCCGTCCGCGCCCGCGGACATTTCCCCAACGAGGCCGCGGCCATGAAGTGCGTCTACATGGCCCTCATGAGCCTGGACCCGGACCGGCAAGGGCCGCAAGCGGTGGACCATGCGCCGGAAGGCACCCCTGAACGCCTTCCAGATCGCCTTCGAAGGCCGGCTCACCTCGGCCGCCAACTGACCCACAACAGAAACTGGATCAGCCGTCTACTGAGGTTTTCTCAGCGGAATGATCTACGTGATGCAGCGTGAAGCGCTTGTATCCGGGCGGTTCGGACACTCGTGGCCCGGTGGCGGGCAGACGTAAAGCCCCTGATAGGACGGTTCTCACCACAAGATCGTCCGCTGAACCAGAGGCTTCACGTTGGTCACCTAATCCGGGGTTAAGAGCCGTTCGGCGGGACGGGTAGCCCGCGGACTGTTCGAGTGGTGGTGGCTGGGTGGACGCCTTTGCTAGACCCGGCGTCAACGCCTTTTGCTAGAGCGGCGGTGCCCGGCACCCACCTGAACCAGCCCACTCGTGCTCGTGACGTGCTGCGTGGGCGCCGAACGGAAGCCTTTTGGTCACCCGGCTGTCAGGCCCAAGCATAGATCGGCAACGTTCGGCGCCCTCGCGGCACACCACGGCGGGCGAGGCGGTGCCGTCGGGCGTCAACA
>AZWL01000076.1 GCA_000514715.1 Streptomyces sp. CNH099
TCCTCACCGCACTCACCACCCTCCACACCCACCACCACCCCACCGACCTCTCCCCCCACACCGACAACTCCGGCAGCGAGATCCCCGAACTGCCCACCTACCCCTTCCAGCGGCAGAGCTACTGGATCCAGGCCGCCGCGCAACTCACCAGCGCCGGCGACCTCGGTCAGATCAGCAGCACCCACGCGCTCCTCAGCGCCGCCGTCCAGCTCGCAGACGGCACCGACGGGAACGTCTCGACCACGGTGTTCACCGGTCAGGTCAGCCTGAGCACCCACCCCTGGCTCGCCGATCACGCCGTCGCCGGCACCGTCCTGCTGCCCGGCACCGCCCTGGTGGACCTCGCCCTGCACACCGGCGACCACACCGGCGCCACCCACCTGGAAGAACTAACCCTCCAGGCACCCCTGCTCCTGGACGAGGCCGCCACCCGCGACCTCCAAGTCACGACGAGCCCCGAGGCGGACGCCGAAGCCGGCGGTCCCGGCCGCTGGCAGGTCGCCATCCACTCTCGGCCGCACACCGACGACGCCGAGCCCGAGCCGTGGACCTGCCACGCCACCGGCACCCTCACCGCCGAACCGGCCGAGCCGGCGGCGCCGCTGGCGCAGTGGCCGCCCACCGGTGCACAGCAGCTCGACATTGCGGACCTCTACGACCGGATGGCAGCTGCCGGATACGAGTACGGGCCCGCCTTCCAGGGCGTCACCGCCGCTTGGACACACCCCGACGGCACCCTCCATGCCGAGATCGGCCTCGCCGAAGACGCAGACACCGCCCGGCACACCATCCACCCCGCGCTGCTCGACGCCACCCTCCACCCGCTCGCCACCCGCACCCTCAATGAAGACGGCGGGGAAGCGCAGGAACTCCGGCTGCCGTTCGCGTGGAGCGGTGTGTCCGTCCACGCCACCGGCGCCACCCGGCTCCGCGCCACCCTTGTGCCCACCGGCGAGCACGGCCACGACCTGGCTCTCCGCGCCTGGGACCCCACCGGGGCGCCCGTCGCCACCATCGCCGCACTCAACACCCGGCCCGTCGACGCCACTGCGCTGACCAGCAGCGCCCACACGGGAGCCGCAACCCGCAACAGCCTGTTCCACCTCGCCTGGAGCCCCGCCCCGGCCGAGCCGTCGGCGGAGGCGGATCTGGACCAGGTCGACGTGTACGTCGCCGCCCCGGCCGCCGAGGACACTCCGGCCGCGGCGCACGTGGCTACCGAGGCGCTGCTAGGCCACGTACAGAACTGGCTGGCCGACAACGACCAGAGTGATCGCCGCCTCGTCGTCGTCACCCACCGCGCCGTCGCCACCGACCAGACCGACGACGTCCACCTCGCACACGCACCCCTGTGGGGCCTGGTCCGCACCGCCCAGAACGAGAACCCCGACCGCATCCACCTCATCGACACCGACACCACCGGCGACCTCCCGCAGCTTGCCGAAGCCCTGGCCACCGGCGAACCCCAACTCGCCCACCGCAACGGCCAACTCCTCACCCCCCGCCTCACCCGCTCCACCGACACAGACACCACCGAAGCCCGCCCCCTCGACCCCAACGGCACCGTCCTGATCACCGGCGGCACCGGCGGCCTGGCGAGCCTCACCGCCCGCCACCTGATCACCGAACACGGCGTGCGCCACCTCCTGCTGGCCTCACGCCGCGGCCCCGACCACCCCAACGCCACCGCGCTCCACGACGAACTCACCCAACTCGGCGCTCACATCACGCTCACCGCCTGCGACACCACCAACGCAGACCAGGTCACGGCCCTCATCGACTCCATCGACGACGCACACCCCCTCACCGCCGTCATCCACACCGCCGGTGCCCTGAACGACGCCGTCCTGACCCAGCTCACCCCCGACGGCCTGCACTCCGTTCTTGCGCCGAAGGTCGACGCCGCCTACCACCTCCACCAGGCCACCCGGCACCTGGACCTCGCCCACTTCGTCCTCTACTCCTCAGCCGCCGGCACCCTGGGCAACCCCGGACAAGCGAACTACGCCGCCGCCAACACCTACCTCGACACCCTCGCCCACCACCGCACCCACCACGGCCTGCCCACCACCAGCCTCGCCTGGGGCTACTGGGAACACACCACCGGACTCACCAGCCACCTCAACGACAACGAAGTCCGCACCGTCACCCACGGCACCACCGCACTCACCACCGACCACGCCCTCCACCTCCTCGACACCGCACTCACCACCCCCCACCCCCACCACCTCTGCGTCCCCGTCATGCCTTCCGCCCTGCGCGACCCGGAGCGGCTCCCTGTTCTCTTCCGGGGCCTCGCCTCCCGGCCGATCCGCCGGGCGGCGGCCGGATCGGCCGCGGGCGACGGCAACGCGCTCGCGGAACGCCTCGCCGCACTCCCCGAACCGGAACAACAGCACAAAGCCGTCCTCGACGTCGTACGCAACAACATCGCCGCCGTCCTCGGCCACGGCACCGCCGAAACCATCGACCCCCACCGCCCCTTCAAAGAACTCGGCTTCGACTCCCTCACCGCCGTCCAACTCCGCAACCAACTCACCACCACCACCGCACTCCGCCTCCCCGCAACCCTGATCTTCGACCACCCCACGCCGGAGGCCCTCACCCGTCACCTCCTCGGCCGGCTCCTCGACACGGCGCCCGCCGGCACCCGCACCGTCGCGACCCGAGCCGTCACCGACGACGACCCCATCGCCATTGTCTCGATGGCCTGCCGCTACCCCGGTGAGGTCCGCTCCGCGGACGACCTGTGGCGACTGGTAGCCGAGGGCACGGACTCGGTGTCGGAGTTCCCGGTCAACCGCGGCTGGGACCTCGACAACCTCTACGATCCGGACCCGGACGCGACGGGCAGGACGTACACCCGCCACGGCGCCTTCCTGCACGACGCGGACAGGTTCGACGCCGACTTCTTCCACATGAACCCCCGCGAGGCCCTGGCCACCGACCCGCAGCAGCGGCTGCTGCTGGAGACCGCCTGGGAGACGTTCGAGCAGGCGGGCATCGACCCGACCGGCCTGCGCGACAGCAACACCGGCGTGTTCACCGGCGTCATCTACGCCGACTACGGCCCACGCCTGATGCACCGGACGCCGGAGGGCTTCGAGGGCTACCTCGGCAACGGCAGCGCCGCGAGCGTGGCGTCCGGCCGGGTGGCGTACACCTTCGGCCTCGAAGGCCCGGCCATGACCATCGACACCGCGTGCTCGTCGTCGCTCGTGGGCATGCACCTCGCCGCACAGGCGCTGCGCAACGGCGAGTGCGACCTCGCCCTCGCCGGCGGCGTCACCGTGATGTCCACGCCCTCCGCGTTCCTTGAGTTCTCCCGCCAGCGCGGCTTGGCCGCCGACGGCCGCTGCAAGCCCTTCGCCGACGCCGCCGACGGCACCGGCTGGGGCGAAGGCGCCGGTCTCGTGCTCCTGGAGCGCCTCTCCGACGCCCAGCGCAACGGACACCGCGTCCTCGCCATCCTGCGCGGCTCGGCCGTCAACCAGGACGGCGCCTCCAACGGCCTCACCGCCCCCAACGGCCCCGCGCAGCAGCGGGTGATCGAGCAGGCGCTGGCCAGTGCGCGGTTGAGCGCCGGTCAGGTCGATGCGGTCGAGGCGCACGGGACGGGCACCACGCTGGGTGACCCGATCGAGGCGCAGGCGCTGCTGGCCACCTACGGCCAGGCACACGACGCACAGCGGCCGCTGTGGCTGGGCTCCATCAAGTCGAACATCGGGCACACTCAGGCCGCCGCCGGTGTCGCCGGTGTCATCAAGATGGTGGAAGCGCTTCGGCACGGGCACCTGCCGCGGACCTTGCACGTGGACGAGCCTTCAAGCCACGTGGAGTGGGATGCGGGTCATGTCGCTCTGCTGACCGAGGGGCGGGAGTGGCCGGAGACGGGTGAGCCGCGGCGTGCGGCGGTGTCGTCGTTCGGGATCAGCGGCACCAACGCACACGTCATCCTCGAAGCCGCCCCGGAGGCCGAGAAGCCTGCCGAGGAATCAGTCGACAAGTCGGTTCCGGTGCCGGTGGTGCTCTCCGCCCGCTCAGCGGATGCCCTGACGCAGGTCGCAAGCAGGCTGGCGGACTATGTCCAGCAGCACCCGCAGGTCGAGGTGGGTGCGCTGGCCGCGCGGCTGTGGACCGGCCGGGCGAAACTGGAACACCGCGCCGGTGTGATCACCGCCGACCGCGACGAACTGCACGAAGCGCTCACCGCGCTGGCCTCCGGGGCCGCTCACTCCGCCCTGGTCACCGGCCCCGGGCCGGTCGAGGCCGGCGGGCGGCTGGCGGTGATGTTCTCCGGTCAGGGCAGCCAACGCCCCGGCATGGGCCGCGACCTCTACGACACCCACTCCGCCTACGCCGACGCACTGGACGAGGTCTGCACCGCACTCGATGAACACCTCGACACCGGCGTGCCGCTGCGGGAGGTGATGTTCGCCCAGCCCGNNACCGANCACGCCGCNCTGCTGGACACCACNCTGTANACNCAGCCTGCGCTGTTCGCCCACCACGTGGCCGGCTACCGCCTGCTGCAGAAAGCAGGCGTCCAGCCCNCCGCGCTCATCGGCCACTCCATCGGCGAACTCTCCGCCGCCCACCTGGCCGGCACCCTGCCCCTGACCGTAGCCGCCGACATCGTCGCCACCCGCGCCACACTCCTNCACACCCTCCCCCACGGCACCGGCATGCTCGCCGCCAACACCGACGCCGACACACTGGCCGAACACCTCAACCGCCACACCCAGATCGAGATCGCCGCCTACAACTCCGAAACTTCCACCGCCCTCGCCGGACCGGCCGACGCCCTCGAAGAGCTCGCCCGGGAACTAGCCGAGGCGGGCATCCGCACCAAGGCCCTCAAGGTCGCCCACGCCTTCCACACCGCCCACACCGAACCCATCCTTGACACCTTCACCGAGCACCTCACCGACCTCTTCACCCGCCACACCCTCGGCGACGGCGACATCCCCGTCATCTCCAACGTCACCGGCCAGCCCGCCACCACCGACCAACACCACAACCCCCACTACTGGGCCCAGCACATCCGCCAACCCGTCCACTTCCACCAAGGCATCACCCACCTCACCCAAAACGACGGCATCAGCCTCTACACCGAACTGACCCCGCACCCCACCCTCACCCCCCACCTGCCGTCCAACGTCCACACCATCCCCCACCTGCCCAACGAAACCCTCACCCACCTCGCCACCCTCACCACACTCCACAACCACCACCACCCCACCAACCTCACCCCCCACCTCCCCCGGCCCACCGGAGACCTGCCGAGCCTGCCCACCTATCCCTTCCAGAGCCAGCCCTACTGGCTCGACCTCCCCGCTCAGATCACCAGCCCGGCCGACCTCGGCCAGGCGACCACCACGCACCCGCTGCTGCACGCCGCCGTCCAGCTCGCAGACGGCACCGACGCGAACGCCGCCACCACGGTGTTCACCGGCCGGGTCAGCCTGAACAGCCACCCCTGGCTCGCCGACCATTCGGTCGCCGGGACGGTCCTCCTGCCCGGCACCGCCCTGGTGGACCTGGCACTGCACGCCGGTGACCACACCGGCGCCACCCACCTCGAAGAACTGACCCTCCACGCCCCGCTGACCTTTGACGAGATCGGCACCCACGACCTTCAGGTCACCGCCTCCGCCCGGAGCGGCGCCGACACCGTCGACGGGAACGAAGACCTCGGACGGTGGCAGGTCACGATCCACTCCCGCCGCCACAATCCCGACGACACCGAGCCCGAGCCGTGGACCCACCACGCCACCGGCACGCTCGTCCCCGAACCGGCCGAGCCGGCGGCGCCGCTGGCGCAGTGGCCGCCCGCCGGGGCGGAGCCGGTGGAGGTCACCGACCTCTACCCCCGCCTGCTCGCGGCCGGCTACGAGTACGGGCCCGTCTTCCAGGGCGTCACCGCCGCCTGGGCACACTCCGACGGCACCCTCCATGCCGAAATCGCGATCCCCGAGGACGCCGACACCGCCGGACACGCCATCCACCCCGCCCTGCTTGACGCCGCCCTCCACCCCCTCGCCACCCGCACTCTCCTGGCGAACAACCGCGCGGAGGACAAGGCGGAGGAACTGCGGTTGCCGTTCGCGTGGACCGGTGTCTCCGTTCACGCCACCGGCGCCACGGAGCTACGCGCCACCCTCACGCCCACCGGCGAGCACGGCCACGACGTGGCTCTCCGCGCCTGGGACCCGACCGGGGCACCCGTGGCCACCATCGCCGCACTCAACACCCGGCCCGTCGACGCTACTGCGCTGGCCGGCGGCCCGGACGCGAACACGGCTACCCGCAACAGCCTGTTCCACCTCGCGTGGCGCGCTGCACCGGCCGAGCCCGGGCATCAGGTGGATCTCGACCTGGTCGACGTGTACGTAGCCCCCCCGGCCGAGGACGACTCCCCCGCCGCGGCCCACACCGCGACCGAAGCCCTGCTCACCCACCTCCAANGCTGGCTGGCCGACAACGACGCGACCGACCGCCGCCTCGTCGTCCTCACCCACCGCGCCGTCGCCACCAATCCAGCCGAAGACGCCCACCTCACCCACGCACCCCTGTGGGGTCTGGTCCGCACCGCCCAGAACGAGAACCCCGACCGCATCCACCTCATCGACACCGACACCACCGGCGACACCCCACAA
>AZWL01000077.1 GCA_000514715.1 Streptomyces sp. CNH099
CCCGAGATGACGGTGCTGGTCGGGCTGTTGAGGGCCGCGATCGTCACCCCCTCGGTGAGCAGCGGGACGACCTCTTCCTCGCCGGCTTGCAGGGAGATCATCACGCCGGTCGCGGGCATCTCCTGCATCAGACGAGCCCGGGTGGCGACCAGCAACGCGGCATCGGGCAGGTCGAGAACACCCGCGCAGTGCGCGGCGGCGACCTCCCCCACCGAATGACCCGCCAGATAATCCGGCGTCACACCCCAGTGCTCCAGAAGCCGGAAGAGAGCCACTTCGAGCGCGAAGAGAGCCGGCTGCGCATACCGCGTCTGGTTCAACACCTCGGCCTCCGCGGCGAACACCACCTCACGCAACGGACGGTCCAGGTGGACGTCGACCGCCGCCGTCACCTCGTCCAACGCCTCCGCGAAGACCGGGAACCCCTCGTACAGCTCCCGCCCCATCCCCGGGAACTGGCTGCCCTGCCCCGTGAACAGAAACGCCGTCAGGTCCCGCGCCGACGCCACGTGCCCCGGCCGCTCCGCCTCCCCGGCCGCCAGCGCCTCCAGCTGCCGCACCAGCTCCTCGCGGTCGTCAGCCACCACCACCGCGCGCCGGTCGAGCGTCGCGCGCGTCGTCGCCAGGGAGCGGGCCAGAGACGCGAGGTCAAGGTCGTCCTCTCGCTGGCGCTCGACGTGGTCCCGGAGTCGGGCCGCCTGGTCGCGTAGCGCGGTCTCGGACGCCGCGGACAGCGGGAACGGAAGCGGTGCGGGGCGCGCGGGCGGCGGCACCGGCGCCGCCTCCGCCCCCTCCGCCGCCTCCTCCTCGGGGGCCTGTTCCAGCACCACGTGCGCGTTCGTGCCGCTGATGCCGAACGACGAGACCCCCGCCCGCCGCGGCCGCTCCGCCTCCGGCCACGGGCGCGGCCCGGTCAGCAGCGCGAGCGTGCCCGAGGAGAGGTCGATGTGCGGCGACGGCTCGTCCACGTGCAGCGTCGCGGGCAGCTCCCCGTGCCGCATCGCCTGGACCATCTTGATGATCCCCGCGACCCCCGCCGCCGCCTGGGCGTGCCCGATGTTCGACTTCACCGACCCCAGCCACAGCGGCCGGTCCGCGTCCCGGCCCTCGCCGTACGTCGCGAGCAGCGCCTCCGCCTCGATCGGGTCGCCCAGCGGGGTGCCCGTCCCGTGCGCTTCCACCGCGTCGACGTCCCCCGGGCCCAGCCCGGCGTTGTCGAGCGCCGCGCGGATGACGCGCTGCTGGGAGGGTCCGTTCGGCGCCGTCAGCCCGTTGCTCGCGCCGTCCTGGTTCACCGCCGTACCCCGAACCACCGCCAACACCCGGTGCCCGTTCCGGCGCGCGTCCGACAGCCGTTCCAGCGCCAGCACCCCGACGCCCTCGGCCCACCCCGTCCCGTCCGCCCCCGCCGCGAACGACTTGCACCGGCCGTCCGGCGCCAGCCCCCGCTGCCGGCTGAACTCCACGAAGACGCCCGGGCTCGTCATCACCGCCACCCCGCCCACCAGGGCCGTCTCGCACTCCCCGGCGCGCAGCGCGGTCACCGCCAGATGGAGCGCGACGAGGGACGACGAGCACGCCGTGTCCACCGTCACCGAGGGGCCTTCGAGCCCGAAGACGTACGACACGCGCCCCGACTGCACGCTGGCCGCGATGCCGGTCAGCCGGTGGCCCGCCACCTCCGGCACGTTCTCGTGCAGGGCCGGGCCGTAGTCCTGCCGTACGCCGCCGACGAAGACACCGGTCGCTCCGCCGCGCACCGACGCCGGGTCGATGCCGGCCCGTTCGAACGCCTCCCAGCTCGTCTCCAGCAGCAGCCGCTGCTGCGGGTCCATCGCCAGCGCCTCGCGCGGCGAGATCCCGAACAGCTCGGCGTCGAAGTCCCCGGCGCCGTCGAGGAACCCGCCCTCGCGTACGTAGCAGGTGCCCGGCTTCTCCGGGTCGGGGTCGTGCAGGGCGTCGAGGTCCCAGCCGCGGTCGGTGGGGAACGGCGTCACGGCGTCGCGCCCGGCGGCGACGAGGTCCCACAGGTCCTCGGGCGAGCGGACGCCGCCGGGGAAGCGGCAGGCCATGCTCACCACGGCGATCGGCTCGCGCGCGGCCTCGGCCAGCCGTTGGTTCTCGCGCTTGAGCTGCTTCCCCTCGCGCAGCGACGCGCGCAGGGCCTCGACGAGGTTCTTGGTGGACGGTGCGGACGGTGCGGACGGTGCGTCGCTGCTCATCGCGTATCACCCGGGTCGGAGTCGGGGTCGGAGTCGCCCAGGGCCATGTCGATGAGGCTCTGCGCGTCCAGGTCGTCCAAGTCGTCCAAGTCGTCTAGGTCGTCCAAGTCGGGGGAGTCCGGGTCGTCGTCGCCCGTGCCGTCGGACGACGGGGGCGGCGGCGCCGGGTCGTCCGCGGCCAGCGCGAGGAGCGCGTCGAGCAGCCCGGCCGCCCGCAGCCGCGCGGGCGACAGGGTCGCCAGCGCGGCGCGTACCGCCGGCTCGTCGGCGTCCGTCGCCGCCTCCCCGGCCCGCGGCTCCGCCGGGGCGGGCGCCAGCAGCTCGGCGAGGTGTTCCGCCAGCGCGTACGGCGTCGGCCGGTCGAACAGCAGCCCCGCGGGCAGCCGCAGCCCGGTCGCCCTGGTGAGGCGGTTGCGCAGCTCCACCGACGTCAGCGAGTCGAACCCCAGCTCCGCGAACGCCTCGTCCGGCGCCAGCGCCCCCGCGTCGGCGTGCCCCAGCACCGCCGCCGACTCCGCGCACACCAGGTCGAGCACGGCGTTCCGCCGCTCGGTCGCGGTCAGGGCCGCGTCGGCGAGGCGCCGGGCCGGGGCCGCCGGGGCTCCGGCCGGGGCCGGCGCACCGCCGCGTTCGGGTACGGTCCGGCCGCCGTCCCGCACCAGCCCGCGGAGCAGCGGCGGCACCTCGTCCCCCGCCCCGCGCAGCGCCGCCGGGTCCAGCTTCACCGGCAGCGCCACGGGCTCGGCACCCCGCAGCGCCGCGTCGAACAGCCGCAGCCCCTCCGCCGCGGACAGCGCCCCCGACCCCGCCCGCGCCAGCCGCGCCCGGTCGCTCTCGCCCAGCCCGGCGTTCATCCCGCCCGGCTGGTCCCATAGCCCCCACGCCAGCGACACCGCCGGCAGCCCGCGCGCCCGCCGGTGCCGGGCGAGGGCGTCGAGGAAGGCGTTCGCCGCCGCGTAGTTCGCCTGTCCCGGCGCGCCCAGCGTGCCCGAGGCGGACGAGAAGAGCACGAAGAGCGCCGGGTCGGCGGCGCGCGTCAGCTCGTGCAGCGCCCAGGCCGCGTCGGCCTTCGGCGCGAGGACGGTACGCAGCCGCTCCGCCGTCATCGACGCCAGCACGCCGTCGTCGAGCACCCCCGCCGCGTGCACGACGCCGGTCAGCGGGTGCGCCGCCGGCACCCCGGCGAGCAGCCCGGCCAGCGCCGCCCGGTCCGCCACGTCGCAGGCCGCCACGGTGACCGCGGCGCCCAGTTCCGTCAGCTCCGCGGCGAGTTCGGCCATCCCGGGCGCCGCCGCGCCCCGCCGCCCGGCGAGGAGGAGGTGGCGTACCCCGTACGCGCTCACCAGGTGGTGGGCGATCAGGCCGCCCAGCGCGCCGGTGGCGCCGGTGACCAGCACCGTGCCGTCCGGGTCGAGGGGCCGCGGCACGGCGAGCGCGACCTTGCCCCGGTGCCGCGCCTGGCCGAGGTGGCGGAATGCCTCGTCCGCGGCGCGTACGTCCCAGACCGTCAGCGGCGGCAGCGTGAGCGCGCCCTGCCCGAACAGCGCCAGCACCTCGGCGAGCATCTCGGCGATGCGCTCGGGGCCCGCGTCCATCAGGTCGTACGCCGCGTAGTCCACGCCCGCGTACGCGGCGCGTACGGCATCCGCGTCCCTGATGTCCGTCTTGCCCATCTCCAGGAACCGGCCCCCGGGCCGCAGCAGCCGCAGCGAGGCGTCGACGAACTCGTGGGCGAGGGAGTTGAGCACCACGTCGACCCCGCCGCCCGGACCGCCCGCGCCGCGGAAGGCTGCCTCGAAGTCGAGCGTGCGGGACGAGGCCACGTGGTCCGCGGGCAGCCCCAGCGCGCGCAGCGCGGCCTGCTTGCCGGGGCTCGCCGTGCCGTACACCTCGGCGCCCAGGTGCCGGGCGAGCTGCACGGCCGCCGTGCCGACGCCGCCGGCCGCGGCGTGCACCAGCACCGACTGGCCCGGCTTGAGGGCGGCGAGGTCCACGAGGCCGTAGTAGGCGGTGAGGTAGACGACGGGGACGGTGGCGGCCTGCGCGAAGGACCAGTCGGGGGGCATGGGCGCGAGCAGTCGCCGGTCGGCCGTCGCGAGCGGGCCGACCGCGCCCCGCACCATCCCGAACACCCGGTCCCCGGGCGCCAGGTCGGCGACGTCCGGCGCGGTCTCGACCACGACCCCGGCGGCTTCGGCGCCGATGGTCACCTCGCCCGGGTACATGCCGAGGGCGCCGAGCACGTCGCGGAAGTTGAGCCCCGCGGCGCGGACGGAGAGCCGCACCTGTCCGGGTGCGAGGGGCGCGGTCGCCTCGGGGGCGGGCAGCAGCGCGAGGTGGTCGAGCGAGCCGGGTGCGGTGACGTCGAGGCGCCAGGCCGTGGTGCCGTCGGGCGGTACGAGCGCGGGGGCGGGCGCGGTGGCCCGGGCGAGGCGGGCGGCGAGGGGCTCGCCCGCGCGGAGGGCGAGCTGCGGTTCGCCGGAGGCGGCGGCCCGCGGGAGGGCGCGGAGCGACTCGGCGGTGCCGTCGGTGTCGATAAGGAGCAGCCGGCCGGGGTGCTCGGCCGCGGCGGCGCGCACGAGGCCCCAGGCGGTGGCGGCGGCGAGGTCGGGGTCCTCGTCGGCGCCGACGGCGACGGCGCGGCGGGTGAGGAGGAGCAGGCGGCCGGCGGCGAAGCGGTCGTCGGCGAGCCAGGCGTTGACGGTGTCCAGCACGCGGACGGCGACGGCGTGCGCGGCGGCGGGTGCGTCGTCGGGTGCGTCGTCCGTGGTGACGGGGAGCACGAGCAGGTCGGGCGGCTCGGGCAGGGCGGCGGGGTCGGTGCCGGACACGGAGCGGGTACCGGGCGGCAGCGCGTCGAGGAGGCCGTCGTCGGCGGGGGCGTCGAGCACGGCCCAGGCGGCGGCCGTCTCGTCGGCGGGGCCCGCCGCGGGGAGGGGGACCCAGGTGAGCCGGTGGAGCGAGTCGGTGTCGACGGCCGGGGCGAGCGGGCGGAGCAGCAGGGTGCCGACGGAGACGACGGGCCGGCCGGTCGCCGGGTCGGTGGCGTCGAGCGCGACGGCGTGGGCCCCCGTGGGGACGATACGTATCCGAAGGCCGCCGGCGTGCGTGCCGTGGAGCCGGACGTCCGTCCAGCTGAAGGGCAGGTATCCGGTGCCGTCCCGCTCGTCGCCGGTGAGGGCGACGGCGTGGAGGGCGGCGTCGAAGAGGGCGGGGTGCAGCGCGAACCGGTCGGCGCCGGGGGTGCTGTCGGCCGGGTCGTCGGGGAGGGCCACCTCGGCGAGGATCGCGTCCCCGTGCCGCCACGCGGCGCGCAGTCCCCGGAAGGCGGGGCCGTAGCGCAGGCCGGCGGCGTCGAGGCGTTCGTACAGCTCGGCCGGGGGAACGGGCGTGGCGCCGGGCGGCGGCCAGGGGGCGGGGGCGTCGGGGGCGGGGGCCTCGGGGGCGGTCCCGGTCGCGGTGCCGTGGGCGTGGCGGGTCCAGGGCGAGTCGTGGCCGTCGTCGCCCGCGGGGCGGGAGTGGACGGCGACCTCGGTGCCGTCGACGGTGACCTGAAGCTCGACGGCGCCGGTGGCGGGGAGGGCGAGGGGCGCGGCGAGGACGAGTTCGTCCAGGGTGGTGCGGCCGGTGTGCCGGGCGGCGTGGAGGGCGAGTTCGAGGAACGCGGTGCCGGGGAGGAGGACGGTGTCCCCGACGGCGTGGTCGGCGAGCCAGGGGTGGGTGCGGAGGGAGAGCGTGCCGGAGAAGACGGTCACACCGTCGTGCTCGGCGAGTTCGACGGCGGGGCCGACGAGGGGGTGCTGGCCGCCGGTGGCGGAGGGCGGGGGCGCGTCGAGCCAGAGGCGTTGCCGCTGGAAGGGGTAGGTGGGGAGGTCGGTGAGGGAGGCGTCGGGGAGGAGGGCGGGCCAGTCGGGGGTGGTGGCGTGGTGGGTGTGGAGGGTGGCGAGGGCGGTGAGGAGGGTGTGGCGCTGGTCGCGGGAACGGCGCTGGAGGGGGACGGTCAGGCTCGGGGTGTCGGCGTCGGCGAGGCATTCGGTGGCCAGGGTGGTCAGGGCGGCGTCCGGGCCGGTTTCGACGTACGTCGTCACGCCCGCGGCGCGCAGGGCGTCGACGGCGTCCGAGAAGCGGACGGGCTCACGGACCTGACGGACCCAGTACTCCGGGTCCACGAGACGGTCGGCGTCT
>AZWL01000078.1 GCA_000514715.1 Streptomyces sp. CNH099
AGCCATCTCCGGCAACCCCACCCGCACCACCGTCACCACCCGCTGACCACCACGGACAGCCCAGGGCCGGTGCCTCCCCACAAGGAAGCACCGGCCCTTCGGCTGCGGGCATGCGCACGTCGGCTACCCGACCCGGGAGGTTCAGGCCGTGCCGTCCGGGGGTGGGCCGAGCAGCCCTAGTTCGCGTCTGCGGCGGTGGTCGGAGAGCACCGATGCCAGCGCGGACGCGGTGACGAGCGTGCCCGCGGCGCCGCCGACCACGTACACGATGCCGTGGCCGGCGGGCGCGGACCGGCTCGGGCGGACACGGTCCGCGGGGTCGGCGAAGACCCGTACCCGGTCGCCGGGCCTGAGATCCCGGCAACTGCTCAGCTTCTCCGACAGCTCGGCCGTCGCTCCCTCCGGCCGCAGCGTGCACCGGCTGCCGCCCCGGGGCAGCGAGCCGACATGAGTCACCTCGGCGGTGATCCACTCGCCGCGGTCCAGCAGCACCGACGTGTAGTGGCCGTACCAGGAGGCGCCACCCAGCGCGACCGCGGCGAAGGCGTAGACCAGGAGGTAGCCGACGCGCGTGCCGTACTGGACCAGCTCCAGGAGCAGCGCAAGCGGAAACGCGGCCGTCAGGGCGACGAGCGGCCACACGGTGACGTCCCCGAGGCGTACCGGCAGGAACGCGGTCACCGCGGCCAGCGCCCAGGCCAGCAGCCCGGCACCGAGCGCGACGCCCGCGACCCCGGCCCGGGAGAGCGACGGCACCAGGCGGGTGAGGCGGGAGCTGAGCAGGTGCGGGGCCCAGGGGGTGCCGCGGTTGTTCGCGTAGAGCCGGGCGGTGCGGGCGCGGTAGTCGGCGCTCGCCTGCGCGGCGTAGGGCATCGCGGGGTAGGCGGGCCGTGCGGGCAGCGGTGCCGGGACGGTGACTCCGCCCTTCCGGGCGGTGCCGGGAGAGGGCCGGCCCGCGTAGCTCTCGGCCGGTCCCGGTGACGACGACCGTGACCGTGACCTCATCGCCGACCTGGACCGAGCGCGGCGGCGGCGACGGAGGCGACGTCGGCCGCGAGGGTGGAGGCGCGTACCGGCACAGCGGTGGCGCAGAGGTGCTCCACCGGGGGGAGCGTGGTCACCAGGATCATCTTCTCTCCGTTCCGACGCACGGGCAGGGCCACCCGTGGAACCGCACCGCGGTGCCGGTCGAGGGCCACGATGCCGGTGCGGGTGCGCGCCTGTCGTTGGCACCTGGTGCACACGTGCTTGACGGAGGGACTACACCGCCGGATGCAGGACCCGGCGGCGGTAGTCGCTGGGGGGCAGGCCGTAGGCGGCGCGGAAGGCCCGGCTGAAGGCGGCCGGGTGGGCGAAACCCCGGCGGGCGGCGATGTGGTGGACGGCGACCTCGCGCAGGGCGGGGTCGGCCAGGTCGCGACGGGCGTGCTCCAGGCGCTCGTGGCGGATCCAGCCGGTGACGGTGATGCCTTCGGCCTGGAACAGGCGGTGGAGGTAGCTGGTGGAGATGTGGTGGGCGGCGGCGATCTTCGCCGGGTTGAGTTCGGTGTCGTGCAGATGGCGCTGGATGAAGCCCTGGATGCGCGTCGTCAGCGCCCGTCTGCGGCCCGGGGCCGGCTCGGTGGAGCGGGCGTGGAGTTCGTGACCGAGGAGCGCGGACAGCAGTTCCACCAGGGCCGCCCCCAGCCGGGGCCCGTCCGCCGCCCGGTAGCCCGTGGCATCGGTGGCGAGCTGGGTGAACAGCCCGGCCAGGAGGCCGCCGACGCCCTGCCGCGCGGGCAGCGGCCGGGCGAGCAGGGGCGCCATGTGCTCCTCGGGCAGCGCCAGTTGCCTCTTGGGCACCAGGAGCCCGATGCCCCGGAACGCTTCGTGGTGGTTGATGCTGCGGATGCCGCCCGGCAGGGTGGCGTCGCTCAGGCACAGCTCGTACGGGCGGACAAGGATCCGCCGGTCCCCCTGGGTGATCTCCACGGTACCGCTCAGCGACATGCCCAGCACGTACAGGTCGCCGCCGGCCTGCTGGGCCCGCCGGCCTGCTGGGCCCGCCGGCCCGCGCGGCGCAGGTGGATCGACTGGACGTCCTCCTGCCACACGCGGACCGTGCCCAGGTCCCGTACCCGGTGAAAGGCACGGAAGCCGCCCGTGTCCTTGCCGGCCACCTCCGCGGCCGGATGCAGGCGGCGGATGTGCTCACGCCAGCGCTCCGGGCGCTCGGCCGCCGCTCTTGGACGTGATCGTGGTGTGGTGGGACACCATCGTCGTCAGTCTCCTGGCGGGAAACCGGGCAGCGGGGGGATCAGTGTTCTGACCGTCAACTCACCGGCGAGCGTGTGTACAGGCCGGGTCACACGTCGAGTAGGAGGGCGCGGTGGTCGGAGACCTCGGGCTCGGCGACCACCTCGAAGTGCTTGACGGCGGCCGTGTCGGACACCAGGAGGTAGCTCGCGTGCCGCAGCGGCTTGCCGTAGCGGGACGTGCGGGTGTCCGCCTCCCGGACCAGGTCGACGAGGCCGATGTCGGCGAGGATCTCGAACGTCTCGCTGCCGGGCAGCAGGTTGAAGTCACCGCACACCACGGTCAGGTCACCGTCCTCGCGGACCCCGGTGACCAGTTCCGCGAGCCGTTCGGCCTGCGCGCGGCGGGCCGGGGTGTCGGACTTCCCCGCGGGGTCCCGCAGGCCGTGCAGGTGGGCCAGGGTGACGAACCGCTGCGCCCGGGGGTCGAAGACCCGTACCGCCTGGGCGACGCGGGGCCGGTCGCCGGCCGGCCATCCGTCGCGGTGCTCGGCGTACCCGCCGTGCACGAACGCCGACCGGATGCCGACGACGGGGAGGGCTTCGGCGACGAAGGTCGCGAGGCCGAAGTCCTGCCGGTGCGGCCGGCCCCGGCGGTCGTGGACGGGGCCGGTGTCGCTGGCGGTGAATATCCCCGGGTGGCCGGGGAGAAGCGCGCGGACGTCGGACAGGAGGTCCGCGCGCTGCGGCAGCGACCGCTCGGCGTCCTCGAACTGAGTCCAGCCCTCGGCGCCCGGTGTGCGGGTGACCTCCTGGAGGCAGAGGAGGTCGGCGCCGCAGGTGTCGAGCCAGTCGGCGAGTTCGTCGAACATCGCGCCGCCCCAGGCATTGAGAGAGATGATCCGCATGGCAGTGCACCTTAGCCAGGCGGTCGTCAGCCGGGCTGTCCGGTGGTGGGGGGTGCCTCCGTGTGCATGTGGTTCACCAGCCGGGGCCGCCACTGGTAGTACGCCTGGACCTTGTAGTACTCGCCCTCGCCGGGCGAGGTGGCGACGTACACGGCCTTGGGGTCGTCGGCGCCGTACGGGATCTCCCGCAGGAAGTGCTCGATCTTCGGGTCCACCCGCTCCAGGAGTGCCAGCGGGTCCGGGGTGATCGCCGAGTAGCAGAAGCGCTCGATCTTCGGGGAGTCCCAGCTCAGGGTGGCGTAGAAGCCGAACGCCTGCCGGGCGAACGCCAGCATCTGCTCGCTCGGCTCCGGCATGTCGAGGTCGCGCAGCATCGACCGGACGGCGTCCGGCGTGAGGCAGTCGTCCACCTCGCCGAAGTACACGTTCATCGTCCGGTGCGCGTAGTCCATGCCGATCAGGGTGATCTTCTCCGCCAGCCCGTAGCGGCGGAAGAAGCCCATGTTCCCGGCCACGCTGGGCGGCATGGAGGGCAGGCGGGCCAGCTCCGGCAGGCTCTGCATCTCGTCCCCCGGGAAGCAGGACCACGCCTTCTGGAAGCCGCCGACGAGACCGAAGTCGAGGCCGTAGCTGCCGACGGGGAAGCGCTCCTCGATGTCGCTGAGGAGGGTGCCGACGGGATGGTCGGTCCTCGGTAGGAGACCTGCGGACTGCGCCCGCGCATGGGGGTCGACGCTGCTCGGCAGCATCATCATGTGGCAGTTCATCTCGCCGGCGTGGCGCGCGTCGGTCGCCACCCGGAAGAGGATCGCGGCCTGCGGGAGCAGGTCCGCGAACGCGTCCACGAGGGGCCGGACCTTCGCGTGCTCGCAGGGCACGTCCACCAGCCCGGCGGTCTTCTGGATCGCGGCGTACAGGCTGTCTGCGGAGCTACTGGGCATGGTTCTCCCGTCTGCCCTCAGGACTCATGTCCGCGGGCCTGGTGAGCTGTTTGAGCAGGGGCGAGAGCTGGTAGTAGGAGTTCGCCTCGATGAACTCCTCTCCCGGCACCCACTTGAAGGCGATCAGCCTGACGCGCTCGCCTTCGTAGGCGTACGGCGCGTGACGCAGGAACCGTTCCATGTGGGGTTCCAGGGGCACCGGGACGTCCGACGGCTCCAGTCCGCTGCTCGGCGGAGGGGCGAGCGCGACCCGGGAGACGCGGGCGGAGTCCCAGGTGAGCGTGATGTTCGCCCGCATCGCCCCGCGGACGTACCGGAGGACCGGCTCGGCGGGCTCCGGCATCCCCATCTCGCGCAGCATCGCTCCGAGGGCCTTCGGCTCCGGGCGGCTTTCCGGGGTGAACTGGAAATACAGGTTCATCTTGGTCTCGCGGTAGTTGACGCCGACCATCGCCACCGTGTCGAGGCCGAAGCGGGCGAAGAGGTCCGCGTTCTCGCCGACCGCGTCCGGCATGGACGGGAGGCCGGCGAGGGCGGTGAGCGGCTGCAGCTCCTGCGGGAAGTGCGCGTAGAGCTTCTTGAAGCCGCCGGCGACTCCGCCGTCGACGAAGTATTCGCCGACCGGAACACGGGCGGCGACGTCGGAGAGCAGGGCGCCGACGGGGTGGTCGGTCCCGGTGACGAAGCCCTTCGCCAGCGCGTACGGGTACGGGTCGCCGATTGCGGCGGGTACGCGGAAGCTGAAGTCCAGCTCGCCCTCGTTGCGCCTGCCGCTCTGCACCCCGAGGACGACCAGGTCGTCACCCAGCACGGCGCCGAACTCCCGCAGAACCGGCCACACCTTGTCGCGTGCGCAGGACGCGCCCACGAGCCGGGCCGCTTCCTCCAGCGACGCATACACTTTTTCGACGTCGGTTTTCTCAGCCAACATTTCCTCCTGGAGTGGGGCGGTGCCGAACCCGGCTCGGCATGCCGGGGAGAAGAGCAGAAGAGGGGCGAGGCCGGCCGTGCCGGGGAACTGGCCGTCGCGGCGGCTCAGGAGACGATTGACCCTCACGGGCGAACGACGTCGCTGAAGGCGAGGCGTCCGGCGGCGCAGCGGAGGAAGCGGTCATCCGTGGGCGCCGGGACTACGGGGCCGTCAAGCCCAAATCTCAGCGACGCTATTTTAGCTGTAGGTTCTTCGGTCCACGCTGTCAAGACATGCGACCCGGCGCCGGGCGGGGGTGACAAGAGGTTGTCATACGGGGGGTGTGGGCAACATGTTGTCTGCCGGGGGTTGTTGCCGTTTTGGGGTGGGGCGGTGAGTGTTGGTGCATGACACTTCTTGATTCGCTGGGTGGTCCGCGGGATCTGAAGGGCCTTGGGCCGGATGAG
>AZWL01000079.1 GCA_000514715.1 Streptomyces sp. CNH099
CGGTCCAGGGCGTGTTCGTCTTCGCTGGCGAGGATGTCGAGGAGGTCCCAGTCGCACCAGCGGGACAGCTCGTCCCGGCAGGCGGCCAGGTGGTCGGCGAACACCGGCTCCTGGGCGGCGAGTGTGTGGCCCATGCGGGTCCACTGTGAGCCCTGGCCGGGGAAGACGAACGCGGTCTTGCCCGCCGCCACCGGCCCGGGTCCGGTGACCAGCGCCGGGTGGGCGGCTCCGGTGGCCAACGCGGTCAGCGCCTCCACCAGCTCCTCGCGGTCGGCGGTGACGATGCCCGCGCGGTGCTCCATCTTCGCCCGCCCGGACCACAGCCCCGCCGCCAGCGCACCCACCCCGACCTGCGGGTGCTCCTCGACATACGCCGCCAGCCGCTCCGCCGACTGCGCCAACGCCGCCGCCGAACGCGCCGAAACCACCACCGGCACCTCAACGCCGGAGGCGGGCCCGGCCTCGTCCGGCGCCTGCTGGGCCGGCGCCGCCTCCAGGATCAGGTGCGCGTTGGTGCCGCTCATGCCGAACGACGACACCGCCGCACGCCGCGGCCGGCCCGTCTCCGGCCACTCCTGCGTCTCCGTCAGCAGCGCGACGTGGCCGGTGTCCCACTCCACATGTGTCGAGGGCTGATCCACGTTCAGGGTCTGCGGGAGCCGGCCGTGCCGCAGGGCCTCGACCATCTTGATGACCCCCGCCACACCGGAGGCGGCCTGGGTGTGGCCGATGTTGGACTTGATGGAGCCCAGCCACAACGGCTGCTCTGCGGTATGCGCCTGGCCGTACGTGGCGAGGAGGGCCTGCGCCTCGATCGGGTCGCCCAGCGTCGTACCCGTACCGTGCGCTTCCACCGCGTCGATCTGCTCCGTGGTCAGCCCGGAGTTGGCCAGTGCCTGCTCGATGACGCGCTGCTGGGACGGTCCGTTGGGGGCGGTGAGGCCGTTGGAGGCGCCGTCCTGGTTGATCGCGGAGCCCTTCAGCACCGCCAGGACCGTGTGCCCGTTGCGCTCGGCGTCCGAGAGACGTTCGAGGAGGACGAGGCCCGCGCCTTCGCCCCAGCCGGTGCCGTCGGCGGCGTCCGCGAAGGGCTTGCACCGGCCGTCGGCGGCCAGGCCGCGCTGGCGGGAGAAGACCTGGAAGGTCCCGGGCGTGGCCATGATGGTCGCGCCACCGGCCAGGGCGAGATCGCACTCGCCGTGACGCAGCGCCTGCATGGCCAGGTGCACGGCGACGAGGGACGACGAACAGGCGGTGTCCACCGTCATCGCCGGGCCCTCAAGGCCGAAGGTGTAGGCGATCCGGCCGGACGCCACGCTGCCCGAGCTGCCCGTGGCGATGTAGCCCTCCAGGCCCTCCGGGTTCTGGTGCAGCCGCAGCAGGTAGTCCTGGGAGATTACGCCCGCGAACACGCCGGTGTTGCTGCCCTGGAGCACGGCGGGGTCGATGCCCGCCCGTTCGAACGCCTCCCACGCGGTCTCCAGCAGCAGCCGCTGCTGCGGGTCCGTGGCCAGCGCCTCGCGCGGGTTCATGTGGAAGAAGTCCGCGTCGAACAGATCGGCGTCGTGCAGGAACGCCCCGTGGCGGGTGTAGACCTTGCCCGTCGCGTCGGGGTCCGGGTCGTACAGGTTCTCCAGGTCCCAGCCGCGGTTGGTCGGGAGGTCGCCGATGGCGTCGCGACCGGTGCTGACGAGATCCCAGAGCGCCCGCGAGTCGCGCACGCCGCCGGGGTAGCGGCAGGCCATCGAGACGATCGCGATCGGGTCGTCGGCGGTGGCGGCGGTGCCGGCGCGGCTCGGAGCCCGGGAGGCGAACGACTCGGTGTTGAGGATCTGGCTGAGAAGGTGGCGGGTCAGCGTGTGGGGGGTCGGGTGGTCGAAGATCAGGGTCGCGGGGAGACGCAGGGAGGTCGCGTTCGTGAGGCGGTTGCGGAGTTCGACGGCGGTCAGCGAGTCGAAGCCCAGCTCCTTGAACGGGCGTTGCGCGTCGATCGCCTCGCCGGTGCCGTGACCGAGGACCGCGGCGACGTTGCTGCGGACGAGGTCCAGCAGGCGGCGCTCCTGCTCGGCCTCGGGGAGCGCGGCGAGCTGCTCGGCGAGCGCGCTGCCGTCGCCCGCCGCCGAGGTCGCCGCGACGCGACGGGCCTTCCGCGGGACGATGTCGCGCAGGAGGGCGGGGACGCGGGGCGCCGTGCGCAGCGCGGCCGGGTTCAGGGGAAGGCAGAGCTGGTACGCCTCGGGGCCGGCGAGGGCCGCGTCGAACAGGCGGAACGCGTGGTCGGCTTCGAGCGGGGTGGTCCCGTGGGTGACGTTGCGGACCTCGGTGTCGCTGAGATGGCCGGTGAGGCCGGTGGCCTGCTTCCAGTAGCCCCAGGCGAGGCTTGTGGTGGGGAGGCCCTGCCGGGTGCGCTGGTGGGCGAGGGCGTCCAGGTAGGCGTTGGCCGCGGCGTAGTTGGCCTGGCCGGGGTTGCCGAGGGTACCGGCGGCCGAGGAGTAGACAACGAAGTGCGCCAGGGGCAGGTGCCGGGTCGCCTGGTGGAGGTGGTGGGCGGCGTCGACCTTCGGGTCGAGGACCGGGTGCAGGTTTTCGGGGGTGAGCTGGGTCAGGACGGTGTCGTTGAGGGCGCCCGCGGTGTGGATGACGGCGGTGAGGGGGTGCTCGTCCGCGATCGACTCGATCAGGGCCGTGACCTGGTCTGCGTCGGTGACGTCGCAGGCGGTGAGGGTGGTGTGGGCGCCGAGTTGGGTGAGTTCGTCGTGTAGGGCGGTGGCGTCCGGGTGGTCGGGGCCGCTGCGGGAGGCGAGGAGGAGGTGGCGTGCGCCGTGTTGGGTGATCAGGTGGCGGGCGGTGAGGCCGGCGAGGACGCCGGTGCCGCCGGTGATCAGGACGGTGCCGTTGGGGTTGAGTGTCCGCGGGAGGTTGAGGATCACCTTGCCGGTGTGCCGGGCCTGGCTGAGATGGCGCAGAGCCAGGCGGGTCTGCCGGATGTCGAAGGAGGTGGTGGGCAGGGGGGTGAGTTGTCCGTTGGCGAAGAGTTGGGTGAGGTGGGTGAGGATCTGGTGGATGCGGTCGGGGCCGGCTTCGATGAGGTCGAAGTTGCGGTATTCGGCGCGGTGGTCGGCTTCGATTGTCTGCGGGTCGCGGATGTCGGTTTTGCCCATTTCGATGAACCGGCCGCCGGGGCGCACGAGGCGTAGTGAGGCGTCGGTGTATTCGTGGGCGAGGGCGTTGAGGACGACGTCGANNCCNNGGTNNGGGCCGTGGGTGCGGAAGTGNTNTTCGAAGTCGAGNNNNCGGCTGGAGGCGANGNGNNNNTCGTCCAGGCCCTGCGCGTNNAGNAGGTGGTGCTTGCCNGGGCTGGCCGTCGCGTAGACGTCGGCGCCGAAGTGGCGGGCGAGCTGGAGCGCGGCGGAGCCGACGCCGCCGGTCGCGGCGTGCAGCAGCAGCGACTCGCCGGCCTCCAGTCGGCCCAGGTCCTTGAGCGCGTAGTACGCGGTGAGGAACGCCACCGGAACGCCCGCCGCCTGGGTGAACCCCCACTGCTCGGGGACGGTGGTGAGCAGACGGTGATCGGTGACGGCATGGGATCCGGCACCGTCGATCATCACACCCATGACGCGGTCGCCGACCGCGACGTTCGTGACGTCGGCGCCGACCTCGGTCACCACGCCGGCACCCTCGCTGCCCAGAGGAGCGTCGCCCGGGTACATCCCCAGAGCGATCAGCGTGTCGCGGAAGTTGAGGCCGATCGCGTGCAGTCGTACGCGCACCTGCCCGTCGGCCAGTGGCTCGTCCCACTCCGGCATCGGCCGGCAGCTGACCGCCTCCAGCGTGCCGTCGCCCTCGGTGGCCAGCTTCCAGGTGCTCTCCGGCATCGCGAGCACCCCGCTCGCGCCGGTCGCGCGCACCAGGCGCGCGACGAGAAGCTGCCCGTGGCGGAGGGCGAGCTGCGGCTCGCCCGTGGCCAGGGCGTCGGCGAGGTGAGGTACGTCGGTGACCTTCGCCGCGGCGTCCACCGCGGTGTCGGTGTCGACGAGGTGGAGGCGGTCGGGCTGTTCGTTCTGGGCGGTACGGACCAGACCCCACAGCGGTGCATGGGCGAGGTGGATGTCCTCGGCCGGGCCGGTGGCGACGGCGCGGTGGGTGAGCACGACGAGGCGGCGGTCGGTCGCGTCGTTGTCGGCCAGCCAGGTCTGGAGGTGGGTGAGCAGGGCCTCGGTCGCGGCATGGGCCGCGGCGGGGGTGTCCTCGTCGGGCCGGGGAGCGACGTACAGATCCACCTGATCGGGGTCGATCCGGTCGGAGTCGTCCTCCTGGACCGGGGGCGGGGTCCAGGCGAGCTGGAAGAGGCTGTTGCGCGTCGCTGCCCCGTCGTCGGCGCCGGCGGTAAGAGCGGTGGGGTCGACGGGCCGGGTGTTGAGTGCGGCGATGGTGGCGACGGGGGCGCCGGTGGGGTCCCAGGCGCGGAGAGCCAGGTCGTGGCCGTGCTCGCCGGTGGGCACAAGGGTGGCGCGGAGCCGGGTGGCGCCGGTGGCGTGGACGGAGACACCGCTCCACGCGAACGGCAGGCGCACCTCCTGCGCTTCGTCCTTCGCGGCGTCGCCCTTGCCGAGGGCGCGCAGGGCCAGGGGGTGGAGGGCGGCGTCGAGGAGGGCGGGGTGGATGGTGTGCCCGTCGGGGTCGGTGTCCTCGGGCAGGGCGATCTCGGCGTGCAGGGTGCCGTCGGGCTGCGCCCACGCCGCCGTGACCCCGCGGAACGCGGGCCCGTACCCGTATCCGGCCGTGGCCATCTGCGGGTACAGCTCGGTGACGTCGAGTGCCTGTGCCCCGGCGGGCGGCCACTGGGCCAACGACTCGGCCGCCTCCGCCGGCTCGGCGGTGAGGGTGCCGGTGGCGTGGCAGGTCCAGGACTCGGGCTCGGACTCGTCGTCCGCGTGGGGGCGGGAGTGGATCGTCACCTGCTGACCGCCCTGGCCGTCGGCGAGCGGCGTGGTGGTGACCTGGAGATCGCGTGCGCCGGTCTCCTCCAGCACCAGCGGGGCGTGGAGGGTCAGTTCTTCGAGGTGGGTGGCGCCGGTGTGGTCGCCGGTGTGCAGGGCGAGGTCCACCAGGGCGGTGCCGGGCAGCAGGACGGTGCCGGCGACGGCGTGGTCCGCCAGCCACGGGTGCGTGGTCAGACTGACCCGGCCGGTGAACACCATCGTGCCGTTCGCGCCGGT
>AZWL01000080.1 GCA_000514715.1 Streptomyces sp. CNH099
TCCTGGGCGGCGAGTGTGTGGCCCATGCGGGTCCACTGTGAGCCCTGGCCGGGGAAGACGAACGCGGTCTTGCCCGCCGCCACCGGCCCGGGTCCGGTGACGAGCGCCGGGTGGGCGGCTCCGGTGGCCAGCGCGGTCAGCGCCTCGCGCAGTTCGTCGCGGTCGGCGGTGACGATGCCGGCGCGGTGTTCCATCTTCGCCCGCCCGGACCACAACCGCGCCGCCAGCGCACCCACCTCAACATCGGAATGCTGCTCAACGTACTCCGCGAGGTGCCCCGCCGACTGCGCCAGCGCCGCCGCCGAACGAGCGGAGATCACCACCGGCACCGGCGCGGCCGGGGCCTCCGGCTCATACTCAGCCTCGGCTTCCGGCTCGGCGGGGGCCGATTCGAGGATCAGGTGCGCGTTGGTACCGCTCATGCCGAACGACGACACCGCCGCACGCCGCGGCCCGCCCTCCTCGGCCCAGGGGCGGGCCTCCGTCAGCAGCTCGATGTGCCCCGCGTCCCAGTCGACATGGCTGGTGGGCATGTCGACATTGAGCGTCGGGGGCAGCACGCCGTGCCGCATGGCCTCGACCATCTTGATGACACCCGCCACACCGGCCGCGGCCTGGGTGTGCCCGATGTTGGACTTGATGGACCCCAGCCACAGCGGATTCGTTTCGGAGTGCGCCTGGCCGTACGTCTCCAGCAGCGCCTGCGCCTCGATCGGGTCGCCCAGCGTCGTACCCGTGCCGTGGGCCTCGACGGCGTGGACCTGCTCGCCGCTCAGCCCGGCGTTGGCGAGGGCCTGCTCGATGACGCGGCGCTGCGACGGGCCGTTCGGAGCCGTGAGACCGTTCGACGCGCCGTCCTGGTTGACCGCGGAGCCGCGGACGACGGCGAGCACCTCGTGCCCGTTGCGCCGCGCGTCCGACAGCCGCTCGACCAGCACCATGCCGACGCCTTCGCCCCAGCCGGTGCCGTCGGCGGCGTCGGCGAAGGGCTTGCACCGGCCGTCGGCGGCAAGGCCGCGCTGGCGGGAGAAGACCTGGAAGGTCCCGGGCGTGGCCATGATGGTTGCGCCGCCGGCCAGCGCCAGGTCGCATTCGCCGTTACGGAGCGCCTGCGCGGCGAGGTGCAGGGCGACCAGGGACGACGAGCAGGCGGTGTCCACCGTCATCGCCGGGCCTTCGAGCCCGAAGGTGTACGCCACCCGCCCCGAGGCGATGCTCGCGGAGCCGCCCGTGGCGAAGTAGCCCTCCAGGTGGTCCGGCGCGTCGTGCATGCGCATCAGGTAGTCCTGCGAGATGACGCCCGCGAACACGCCGGTGCTGCTGCCCTTGAGGCTGGTGGGGTCGATACCCGCGCGCTCGAACGCCTCCCACGCGGTCTCCAGCAGGAGCCGCTGCTGCGGGTCCGTGGCCAGCGCCTCGCGCGGGTTCATGTGGAAGAAGTCCGCGTCGAACTGCCCGGCGTCGTACAGGAACGCGCCCTTGCGGGTGTACATCTTGCCCGGCGCGTCCGGGTCCGGGTCGTAGAGGCCGTCGAGGTCCCAGCCGCGGTCCTCCGGCAGGTCGCCGATCGCCTCGACGCCTTCGGAGACCAGCCTCCACAGGTCCTCGGGCCGCCGCATCCCGCCGGGGTAGCGGCAGGCCATCGAGACGATCGCGATCGGGTCGTCGTCCACGGCGGTCGCGACCTGCTTCGCCGCCCGCAGCCGCGGCTGCTCGTCCAGCAGCTTGCCCCGCAGGAACACCGACAGCTCGGTGAGCGTCGGGTGGTCGAAGACCAGCGTGGACGGCAGCTGGAGCGCGGTGGCGTTGGTGAGGCGGTTGCGGAGTTCGACGGCGGTGAGGGAATCGAAGCCCAGCTCCTTGAACGGGCGCTGCGGGTCGATGGTCTCGGGGCGCGTGTGGCCGAGGACGGCCGCGACGTTGCTCCGGATCAGGTCCAGCATCAGCCGGTCCTGCTCGGCTTCCCCGAGCCCGGCCAGTTCCTCCGCCAGTCCGGAACGCCGCACCGCGCTCGCGCCCGCGGCGGTGGCGCGGCGCGCGGTGGCCGGTACGAGGTCGCGGAGCAGCGCCGGCACCTTTGCCGCGCGGCGCAGGCTCGCCGGCTCGATCGGCATGCAGACGAGCGTCGACTCCGGGCGGTCCCGGAGCGCGACGTCGAAGAGCCGCAGGCCGTGTTCCGTGGTGAGCGCCGTTCCGGTACGGCCCTGCTGGTCGGCGGTGAGGTGGGCGGTGAGGCCGGTGGCCTGCTTCCAGTAGCCCCAGGCGAGGCTGGTGGTGGGGAGCCCTTGCCGGGTGCGCTGGTGGGCGAGGGCGTCCAGGTACGTGTTGGCCGCGGCGTAGTTCGACTGCCCCGGGTTGCCGAGGGTGCCGGCGGCCGAGGAGTAAACCACGAACCGGGCGAGCGGCAGGTGTCGGGTGGCCTGGTGGAGGTGGTACGCGGCGTCGACCTTCGGTGCCAGGACCGGGTGCAGGTCGTCCGGGGTGATCTTGGTCAGCACCGCGTCGTTGAGGGCGCCCGCGGTGTGGATGACCGCGGTGAGCGGGTGCTGCTCGTCGACGGAGTCGACGAGGGCGCGTACGGCGTCCGCGTCGGTGACGTCGCAGGCGGTGAGGGTGGTGTGGGCGCCGAGTTCGGTGAGTTCGTCGCGCAGTGCGGTGGCGTCCGGGTGGTCGGGGCCGCTGCGCGAGGCGAGCAGGAGGTGGCGTGCGCCGTGTTCGGTGATCAGGTGGCGGGCGGTGAGGCCGGCGAGGACGCCGGTGCCGCCGGTGATCAGGACGGTGCCGTTGGGGTCGAGTGCCCGCGGGAGGTCGAGGATCACCTTGCCGGTGTGCCGGGCCTGGCTGAGGTAGCGCAGGGCGAGCCGAGCCTGCCGGATGTCGAAGGAAGTGGTGGGCAAGGGGGTGAGCTGCCCGTTGGCGAAGAGTTGGGTGAGGTGGGTGAGGATCTGGTGGATGCGGTCGGGGCCGGCTTCGATGAGGTCGAAGTTGCGGTATTCGGCGCGGTGGTCGGCTTCGANTGTCTGCGGGTCGCGGATGTCGGTTTTGCCCATTTCGATGAACCGGCCGCCGGGGCGCACGAGGCGTAGTGAGGCGTCGGTGTATTCGTGGGCGAGGGCGTTGAGGACGACGTCGACACCCTGGTGCGGGCCGTGGGTGCGGAAGTGNTNTTCGAAGTCGAGNNNNCGGCTGGAGGCGANGNGNNNNTCGTCCAGGCCCTGCGCGTNNAGNAGGTGGTGCTTGCCNGGGCTGGCCGTCGCGTAGACGTCGGCGCCGAAGTGGCGGGCGAGCTGGAGCGCGGCGGAGCCGACGCCGCCGGTCGCGGCGTGCAGCAGCAGCGACTCGCCGGCCTCCAGCCGGCCCAGGTCCTTGAGCGCGTAGTACGCGGTGAGAAACGCCACCGGAATACCCGCCGCCTGGGTCGAGGACCACTCCGCCGGGACGGGCGTGACCAGACGGTGGTCGGTGATCGCCCGGCTGCCGGCGCCCTCGGGCATGAGCCCCATGACGCGGTCGCCGACCGCGACGTTCGTGACGTCGGCGCCGACCTCGGTCACCACGCCGGCACCCTCGCTGCCCAGAGGAGCGTCGCCGGGATACATCCCCAGAGCGATGAGAGTGTCGCGGAAGTTCAGGCCGACCGCGTGCAGCTGTACGCGCACCTGCCCGCCGGTCAGCGGCGCGTCCCACTCGGGGGCGGGCCGGCAGGCGAGCGCCTCCAGCGTGCCGTCGCCGTCGCTCGCCAGCTTCCACGTGCCTTCCGGCACGTCCAGCACCCCGCTGTCCGCACCCGTCGCACGCACGAGGCGCGCGGCCAGCACCTGGCCGTCGCGGACGGCGACCTGGGGCTCTCCGGTGGCCAGCGCGTCGGCGAGGTACGGGACGTCGGCGGCGCCGGAGTGCGGGTCGATGCCGGTGGCGTCGGTGTCCACGACGCGGATGCGGTCGGGGTTCTCGTTCTGGGCGCTGCGGAGCAGGCCCCAGAGCGGTGCGTGGGCGAGGTGGACGTCCTCGGCCGGATGGGTGGCGACGGCCCGGTGGGTGACGACCGCCAGCAGGCGGTCGGTCTGGTCGTTGTCGGCCAGCCAGTTCTGTACGTGGCCGAGCAGCGCCTCGGTCGCGGCGTGGGCCGCGGCCGGGGTGTCCTCGTCGGCGGGCGCGGCGACGTACACGTCGTACCGATCCAGCTCCGCGTGCTCGTCCTGCTCCGTCTGCGCGGGGCTCCAGGAGAGGCGGAAGAGGCTGTTGCGGGTCGCTGCGCCGGTGTCGGCGCCGCCGGTCAGCGCCGAAGCGTCGACGGCCCTGGTGTTGAGGGCCCCGATGGTGGCCACGGGGGCGCCGGTGGGATCCCACGCGCGGAGCGCGAGGTCGTGGCCCTCGTCGCCGGTGGGGGTGATCGTCGCGCGGAGGTGCGTCGCGCCGGTGGCGTGGACGGAGACGCCGGTCCACGCGAACGGCAGCCGCACCTGCGCGTCCGCCGCCGCGTCCGCCCCGGCCTTGGCGCCGCTGTGGGCGGCCAGGGGGTGGAGGGCGGCGTCGAGGAGGGCGGGGTGGATGGTGTGCCCGTCGGGGTCGGTGTCCTCGGGCAGGGCGATCTCGGCGTGCAGGGTGCCGTCGGGCTGCGCCCACGCCGCCGTGACCCCGCGGAACGCGGGCCCGTACCCGTAGCCGCCGGCGGCCAGCCGGGGGTAGATCTCGGACACGTCGAGCGCCTGCGCACCCGCCGGCGGCCACTGGGCCAGCGGCTCGGCCAGCGTCGCCGGTTCGGCGGTGAGGGTGCCGGTGGCGTGGCAGGTCCACGGCTCGGGCTCGGCGTCGTCGCCCGCGTGGGGGCGGGAGTGGATCGTCACCTGCCAGCCGTCCGCGTCGGGGTGCGGGCCGGTGGTGACCTGGAGGTCGCGGGCGCCGGTCTCCTGGAGCACCAGCGGTGCCTGGAGGGTCAGTTCTTCGAGGTGGGTGGCGCCGGTGTGGTCACCGGTGTGCAGGGCGAGGTCCACCAGGGCGGTGCCGGGCAGCAGGACGGTGCCGGCGACGGCGTGGTCCGCCAGCCACGGGTGCGTGGTCAGACTGACCCGGCCGGTGAACACCATCGTGCCGTTCGCGCCGGT
>AZWL01000081.1 GCA_000514715.1 Streptomyces sp. CNH099
CTTGCCCGCCGCGGGCACAGCGTCCGGACCGATGACCAGGTTCGCGTGCGACCCGCCCTCAGCCAGGGCCGCCAGGGCGGCCCGATCGGCGTCCAGCACCACCGCGCGCTGCCGGTGCCCCGCCCGGGACACCGCCAGCGTGTACGCGACGTCGGCGGGATCCAGGCCCGGGTGGCGCTCCACGTGCGCCGCCAGCCGCGCCGCCTGAGCCCGCAGCGCCCCCGACGACTTCCCCGACAACGGCCACACCACCGCCCCCGGGCCCGCACCCGACGACGGCGACGCCTCCTCCGGCGCGTCCGGGGCCTGCTCCAGCACCACGTGCGCGTTCGTGCCGCTGATGCCGAACGACGAGACCGCCGCCCGCCGGGCCCGCCCCACCTCCGGCCACGGCCGTGCCTCCGTCAGCAGCCGTACCGCGCCCGACTCCCAGTCCACGTGCGGCGTCGGCCGGTCCACGTGCAGCGTGGCGGGCAGTTCGCCGTGGCGCATGGCCTCGACCATCTTGATGATCCCCGCGACCCCCGCCGCCGCCTGCGCATGGCCGATGTTCGACTTCACCGACCCCAGCCACACCGGCCGGTCCTCCGGCCGCCCCCGCCCGTACGTCGACAGCAGGGCCTCCGCCTCGATCGGGTCGCCCAGCTCCGTGCCGGTGCCGTGGGCCTCGACCGCGTCCACGTCCGACTCCGCCAGCCCGGCGTTCACCAGCGCGTCGAGGATGACGCGCTGCTGCGACGGCCCGTTCGGGGCGGTCAGCCCGCTGCTCGCACCGTCCTGGTTCACCGCGGAACCGCGCACCACGCCCAGCACCGGGTGCCCGTTCCGCCGCGCCTCCGACAGCCGCTCCAGCAGCAGCAGCCCCGCGCCCTCCGACCAGCCCGCGCCGTCCGCCGCCGCCGCGAACGACTTGCACCGGCCGTCGACCGCCAGCCCGCGCTGCCGGCTGAACTCCACGAAGGTGTCCGGCGTCGCCATCACCGACACCCCGCCCGCCAGCGCCAGCCCGCACTCCCCGAGCCGCAGCGCGTTCACCGCCAGGTGCACCGCCACCAGCGACGACGAGCACGCCGTGTCCACCGTCACCGCGGGCCCCTCCAGGCCGAACGTGTACGCCACCCGCCCCGTCGCCACGCTGCCCGCGCTGCCGCTGCCGACGTACCCCTCCAGGTCGGCGGGCGGCTCCGGCA
The DNA here is from genome assembly GCA_000514715.1 of Streptomyces sp. CNH099. Taxonomy (GTDB): domain Bacteria; phylum Actinomycetota; class Actinomycetes; order Streptomycetales; family Streptomycetaceae; genus Streptomyces; species Streptomyces synnematoformans. The sequence continues at coordinate 1,191 of AZWL01000081.1, forward strand.
GCCGCGAGCCGTAGTCGTGGTACATGAGGCCCGCGAAGACACCGGTCGCACTGCCGCGCAGCGCGGCCGGGTCGATGCCGGCCCGTTCGCACGCCTCCCAGCCCGTCTCCAGCAGCAACCGCTGCTGCGGGTCCATCGCCAGCGCCTCGCGCGGCGAGATCCCGAAGAAGGCGGGGTCGAAGCCGGCCGCATCGGACAGGAACCCGCCGCTGCGGGTGTACGTCGTGCCGCTGCGCTCCGGGTCCGGGTCGTAGAGCGCGTCGAGGTCCCAGCCGCGGTCGGCGGGGAACGGGCCGACGGCGTCGCCGCCGCGGGCGACCAGCTCCCACAGTTCCTCGGGGGTGTCGGCACCGCCCGGGAAGCGGCAGGCCATGCCGATGATCGCGATCGGCTCGCGCACCCGGTCTTCGGCCTCGCGCAGCCGCTGCCGGGCGTCCTGGGCGTCGGCGATGGCCCGCTTCAGGTAGTCGCGGAGCTTGGCTTCGGTGGCGGCGCCCTGCGCGGGGCCGGTGCGGTCTGCCATGTCAGGAGTTCCCCAGGTTCTCGACCAGGTCGAACAGGTCGTCGTCCGTCGCGGCGTCGAGGTCGCCGCGGTCCTCCGGCGGGGCCGTGCCCGCGCTCTGCGCCTCGTCGTCGTGCCAGCGTGCGAGCAGGCTGCGCAGCCGTACGGTGATGCGGCCGCGGTCGGCGCCGAGGGCGGCGGAGCTGTCGGCGAGCGCGGTCAGGCTCTCCTCCAGCCGGTCCAGTTCGCCGAGCAGGGTCCGCGCCGGGTCGGCCGGGCCGAGGTCGAGGCGTTCCCGCAGGTGCTCGGCGACGGCCGCGGGGGCGGGGTAGTCGAAGACGAGGGTGGCCCGGAGCCGGGTGCCGGTGGCGCGCTGGAGGCGGTTGCGCAGCTCCATCGCGGTGAGGGAGTCGAAGCCGAGGTCCTTGAAGCCGCGTTCGGCCTCGACCTGCGTCGGGTCGGCGTGGCCGAGGACGTCCGCCACCTGGCCGCGTACCAGGTCGAGGAGGGCGGCCTCCTGTTCGGCCGCGGGGAGCGCCGACAGCCGGGCGACGAGGTCGTGCGCCGGTTCCGCGGGCGCGGCGGCGGCCGTCCCCGCGGCCGGGGCCCGGACCAGCCGCCGCAGCAGGGCGGGCAGCTCTCCGGCGGCGGCGAGGGCCCGCAGCCTTGCCGGTACGAGCCGGACGGGCGCGAGCGCGGGAGGCAACTGCTCCGCGGGCGGCGTGGCCGCCGCGAGCACCGCGTCGAAGAGCGCCAGGGCCTCGGCGGTCGCCAGCGGGGCGACGCCGGTACGCCCGATCCGCGCCAGGTCCGCCGCGTCGAGCGCCGCGGTGATGCCGGAGGCGGACTCCCACAGCCCCCACGCCAGCGAGGCCGCGGGCAGCCCGGCGGCGCGGCGGTGGTGGGCGAGGGCGTCGAGGAAGGAGTTGGCGGCGGCGTAGTTCGCCTGGCCGGCCGAGCCGGCGGTGCCGGCGAAGGACGAGAACAGCACGAAGGCGGGCGGACGGGGCAGTTCGCGGGTCAGCTCGTGCAGCGTCCAGGCGGCGGCCTTCGGCGCCAGCACGCGGTCGACGGCCTCGGGTGTCAGCGAGTCGACCACGCCGTCGTCCGTCGTCCCGGCGGCGTGGACGACGGCGGTCAGCGGCTGGTCGGCCGGGATGCCGGCCAGCAGCCGGGCCAGCGCGTCCCGGTCCGCCACGTCGCAGGCGGCGACGGTGACGTCGGCGCCCAGCTCCGTCAACTCGGCCACCAGCGCGTCCGCCCCGGGCGCCGCCGGCCCACGGCGGCCGGTCAGCAGCAGGCGCCGCGCGCCGTGCGCGGTGACGAGGTGCCGGGCGACGAGCGCGCCGAGCGTGCCGGTGCCGCCGGTGACGAGGACCGTGCCCTCGGCGGGAGCGGCGGCGGCCGGGGGCGCGGCGGGGGCGGGGCCGGTGCGGGCGCGTACGAGACGGGGGACGCTCGGCGCGCCGCCGCGGAGGGCGAGTTGGGGTTCGCCGGCGGCCGCGGCGGCGGGCAGGGCGCGCTGTGACTCCTCGCGGTCGTCGGTGTCGACCAGCACGAGGCGGTCGGGGTGTTCCTCCTGCGCGGACCGTACGAGGCCCCAGACCGGCGCGTGGCGGAGGTTCGGCGACTCGTCGCCGAGGGCGACGGCGTTGCGGGTGACGACGGCGAGGCGGCGGTCGGCGTTCTGCTCGTCGGCCAGCCAGGACTGGAGGGCGCTCAGGGTGCGGAGCAGGACGGCGCGGGCGGCGGCGGGGGTGTCGGTGGGGTCCGGGTTGTCGGGGTTGTCGGGGGCGTCTTCCACGACGAGGAGGGCGGGGGCGTCGCCGCCGGTGGGGGCGGTGAGACGGCTCGGGAGGGCCGACCATTCGACGTGGTAGAGCGAGTCGGCCCGGGTGCGCAACTCGGCCGCGGGCAGCGGGCGCAGGGCGAGTTCGGCCACGGAGACGGCCGGGGCGCCGTCCGCGTACGCGGCCTCCACGGCGACCGTGTCGGGGCCGGTGCGGGTGAGGCGGGCACGGAGGGTGGCGGAGCCCGTGGGGGTGGTGGCGGCGTGGAGCTGGACGCCCTGCCAGGTGAAGGGCAGGCGGGGGGCGCCGTCCCGGCCCTCGGCGGCGTCGTCCACGAGACCGATGGCGTGCAGGGCGGCGTCGAGGAGGGCCGGGTGCACGGTGAACCGCGCGGCGTCGCCGGCGTGGTCGGCGGGGAGGGCGACCTCGGCGAGGATGTCGCCGCCGTGGCGCCAGGCGGCGCGTAGCCCCTGGAAGGCGGGGCCGTAGGTGAGGCCCGTGCCGTCGAGGTGCGCGTAGAGGGAGGTGAGGGGGAGAGGGCTCGCGTCCGGGGGCGGCCAGGCGGAGGTCTCGGCGGGGGGCTCGGCGGCGGGCGGCGGGGGCTGCGGGGAGTGCGGCTGGACGGTGGCGGTGGCGTGCCGCGACCACGGCTCGCCCGCCGCGTCGCCGTGCGGCCGCGCGTAGACGACCACGGTCCGCCGACCGCCTTCGCCCCCGCCGCCGACGGTCACCTGGAGGTCGACGGCGTCGTCGTCCGGCAGGAGGAGCGGGGCTTCCAGGGCGAGTTCGTCCAGGTGCGCGCAGTCGACGTGCCGGCCGGCGTGCAGGGCGAGTTCGAGGAACGCGGTCCCCGGGAGGAGGACGGTGCCGGAGACGGCGTGGTCGGCGAGCCAGGGGTGGGTGCGGAGGGAGAGCCGCCCGGTGAAGAGGAGGCCGTCGCCGTCCGCGAGTTCGACGGGCGGGCCGACGAGGGGGTGGGACGCCGGCGCGGCCGGGGTGACGGGCGTGGCGTCGAGCCAGAGGTGCTGGTGTTGGAAGGGGTAGGTGGGGAGGTCGGGGAGGTGGGCGGCGGGGGTGGTGGGCGCGGGAGCCGACAGGCCGTGGGCGTGGGTGTGGGCGCGTGCGTGGGCGAGGCGGTGGGGGGTGTCGTCGTGGCGGTGGAGGGTGGCGTGGGTGACGGCTTCGGTGTCGGTCTGGTCGATGGTGTCTTCGATGGCGGTGAGCAGGCCGGGGTGGGGGCTGGGTTCGAGGAAGTGGCCGTAGCCGTCGGCGAGGAGGGCCTGCACGGTCTGGTGGAAACGGACCGGCGAGCGCAGGTTGGTGAACCAGTAGTCGGCGGTGAGCGTGCTCGTGTCGACGGGTCCGGCGGTGACGGTGGAGTAGAAGGGAATACCACCCGGCCGGGGCTCGATGCCCGACAGCCGTGCCGCCAA
>AZWL01000082.1 GCA_000514715.1 Streptomyces sp. CNH099
GAGTTCACGGACCAGCCGGTAGATTACTTTGGGAGTACGTTCTCCCGGGCGAAGTACGCGGCAGCTTTCTTGAGGATTTCGTTCTCGGTCTCCAGCTGCCGGTTACGGCGGCGCAGCTCTGCGAGTTCCTTCTTCTCGGAACTGGTCAGCCGGCTGCTGTCCTTCTCGCCGTCGGCGCCGTTTTCATCGGNTGCGTCCTGGTTCACCCAGTTCTGCAGGCAGGAACGGCTGATTCCCAGGTCTTTGGCGAGCTGGACCATGGACTTCTCACCCTGGCGGGCCAGCTCGACCGCGCGGCGCCGGAACTCGGGCGGGTGTGGTGACGGCATGGCNAACATCCTTCCTGATGATCGCCAGTGACCTCAGGCCAGGTGNCCACCGAACGGGGGGAAGCTCACTGGGGTGTTGAGTGAGGGCGCGGTGACTGTCGTGGGGTGGTGTCCGCTGCCGTTGTGACTGTCATGGGGCGGTACACCCCACCCCGTGCTGCTGTCTCGGGAACGGCACTTCTGATCCTTCGGTGGCTGCGCGGCGGCACGGTAGTCGGTGTCGGTTTCGCGGGCGGGGAGGGCGTGGGGTGGGTGAGCCGGGCGCGTGGGGTGAGGTCACGGCGGGGCTGAGGGTGTCCAGGCCGGTGCTGGTGGCGCGGCTGCTGGAGCTCGATGCGGCCGGGGCGCTGACCACGGCGCATGTGCGTGCGGGCGCGCAGGTCGGTGGGGTGACTGCGCGGACGGTGTGGCGCTGGCTGGAAGCGGCGCGGACAGAGGGCCGGGTGGAGCGCAGGTCGCGGGCCCGGCTGGAGCTGTCCGAGCAGGCGTGGGAGGTGCTGGCGCTGGCGGGCGGGAACGTGGCGGCGCTGCACCGGCATCTGAAGGAGGCCGGCGGCGAGGTGCCTTCGCTGGCGTCGTTGCACCGTGTGGTGCGCCGGGATGTGGAGGCCGGCAGGGTCCTGCCGGATCGCGCGGTGGTGCGGCGGGAGCGGGAGGAGCAGCGGACGAGGCAGGCGCTGGCTGACCTCGCTCTGGCCGGGCCGCGTGAGGGCGGCGCGGCGAAGGTGGCTGCGGGCCGGCCGTCGAGCCCTGCGCCGGCGGCGGTTGTGGGCGCGTCGGCCGGGGAGAGGGGTGCGCTGCAGGGTGTGGCGTTGCCGGCAGGCGCGCAGCTGGTACGGACGTCGTCGGTGCGGGCGGTGGCCGAGGCGGTTGGGCAGGCGATGGCGGTTCAGGGCGCGGTGTGTGTGTTCGGTGACCCGGGGCGGGGCAAGACCGCGGCTGTGCGGATGGCGCTTGGCGAAGCGCCCGCGGGCTGGAAGGTGACGTGGGTGCCGGTGCCGGTTCGGCCGTCGGTGGCCGGTATGAGGCGTGCGGTGTTCGATGCTCTGGCGCTGCCGGGTCGCTTCCCGCACACGTCGGCACGGGCCGATGCCGCGGTCGCGGGGGCTCTTGGCGAGGCGCGGGTGCTGGTGGTCGATGAGGCACAGCGCCTGCCTGTGCCGTGCCTGGAGTATCTGCAGAGCCTGTGGGACCACCCTGGCACGCGGATCACGCTGGTGCTGTGCGGGGCGGGCAGCGAGCGGGCACTGTCTCGGCTGCCGCAGCTGGCATCGCGGGTCGGCGCGTGGCAGGAGGTTCCACGCCTTGCCACAACGGAAGTGGCGGCCGTGGTGACCGGTTTCCATCCGCTGTGGCGTGCCGTCCCGGCCTCGGATCTGACATGGATCGACCAGTCGTGCGCTCACGGCACGTTCCGCACGTGGGCCGCTTGACTGCGCACCTACAGAACGCGCTGCTCACCACCGCTGACGCGGTCGTTGACCGGGCTTTGCTGGGGCGGCTGTTCCAGCGGGTCGCCCCGCCCCTGTGACCGGGAGGCACGGGCGGGAGGGCGATCGCATGCTCCCGGCGCCCGGCGGTAGACGACGCCCCACCCGAGGGAGGGGGAAACGGCATGGAGGACGGTGACGTTGTCCGCACAGGCGGCGGATTGCCTGCGGCGTCCAGGACGGCGCTGCGCGGTCCGGCGGTGCGGCGGCTGCTCGCGCTGAGGGCGGGGAAGAAGCTGACAGCAGGCCATGTACGAGTGGCTGCGGACGCGCTGGGGGTATCGGAGCGCACGGTGTGGCGCTGGCTGGCAGCCGCTCAAAGCGATGAGACCGCAGCCGCCCACCCCGGCGCACGGTCCCGGGCCGATGCGAGGTTCACGATCACCCCCGAAGTCCGTGGACTGTTGGCACTGTGGAAGGGGAACGTGCGGGCAGTCCATCGCGAGCTGGTCTGCCGTGCCGCTCGGCAGTCCCCGCCTGCAGACGCACCATCGCTGACGACACTGCACCGCGCAATCCGCCGTGACCTGACGCCCGGGGAGCGGGCCGGGCTGGCGGGAGGGGAGCGGGCGGCGCGCAAGCACGATGTGTTCCTGGCCCGGCCGCGGGCCTGGCGCAACCAGGTGTGGGAGACCGACCACGCCCAGGCCCCGGTGCTGGTCGACGTCGACGGCACCGCCCGCAGGCCGTGGATCACCTGGTTCACCGACTGCGCGACAAACGCGATCACGGGGGTGGCCATCACGCCGGGGGATCCGTCGCGGGAGTCGGTGCTGGCCGCGCTGCGCTCCGCGGTCTTACGCGAGGACCCCTACGGCCCGTTCGGCGGCCTGCCCGAGAAGGTACGTGTCGACCGGGGCAAGGACTTCCTGTCCAGGACGGTGACCGCCGCATTCGATCTCCTGGACGTGACGGTGGAGGACCTGCCCGCCTACACCCCCCACCTCAAGGGCACTGTGGAGGGCCTGAACCGGGCAGTGGAGGCCATGTTCCTGGCCGCGCTGCCCGGCTATGCCCGCCAGCCGCGTCCCGGCAAACGGCCCTCTCGCCCGAAGGACGAGGTGCTGCTCGGCTTCGAGGACTTCACCGCCCGGCTGCTGGCCTGGACGGTGTGGTGGAACACCGAGCACCGCCCCGCGCCGTTGCAGGGCAGGACCCCGCTTCAAGCCTGGCAGGACGACCCCACCCCCCTGCGGGACGTGCCGGCCGCGGATCTGTGGACGTTCACCCTCGAGGACGCCGGCACCCGCACGCTGACCACCCGCGGAGTCCGCTTCAGGAAACGCGACTACGTGGGCCCGTGGATGACGGGCCAGGCCGGGATCCAGGTCCGCATCCGCTTCATGCCCCACCACGACCACAGGATCGAGATCTACCACGCGGCCACCGGCCGCTACCTGGGTCCCGCGGACCTGGCCGATCAGGCCACCGACGAACAGATCAGCGCCGTACGGCGGGCGCGGGCAGCCCGCACCCGCCGCTTGAAGAAGGACCTTCAGGCCTCCCAGCGTGAGCGCTATGCCGCCGTAGGCCAGCCCGAGGCTCCCCAACGGCTCGGCGCACTGACCACCGCGCAGGCCGAGGCCGAACTCGCCCAGACCACCGACACCGACCTCTCGCAACTCGCGCTGCCGGACCTCATCCCGCCCTCGGTACCCCCGGCCGAGTGGCGCACCCCGCCCTCCCTCGCCGCTCGCACCACGCCCAGTCAACCTGCCTCCACCCCCTCTGGCCCGCCTGAACCGACTGCACAGACCGCTGAAGACGGAGATGCCTCGTGACCGCGGCCACCTACCAGTACGTCGACCTGCCGGATGCATCCGTGGTCACCACCCGCGCCCTGCTCACCGCCCGGGAGGGCATCTGCGATACCGTCGCCGCGCGGGCCATGATGTGTATCCATGGCGGTGCCGGCTTCGGCAAGACCCTCGCCGTCAACATCTGCCTGCATGACCTCGAACCGCACGAGGACGTCTGCAAGATCACCTTCCGGGCGCGGCCCACCGCCCGCGCGGTGCGCTACGAACTGTTCACCGCGCTCGACCTGGCCGGTGAACCACCGCGCCACCCCAGTGAGTTCGACCGCCTGCTGAAGACCGCCCTGGCCGAACGCCCCCGCACTTTCCTCGTCGACGAGGCCCAGTGGCTCAACGGGGAGGCGTTCGAATACTTCCGCTATCTGTGGGACGAACCCTCAACCCAGCTCGCGATCATCTCGTCGGCGGCGAGGGCTGCCATACCGTGCTGCGCCGCGAACCGATGCTGTCCTCTCGCATCTTCATCTGGCAGCACTTCACCCGCCTCAGAAGCTGTTGTCTTTCCGAGCGTGATCGCTGCGTTTCCGCTGTTCGGGCATGGTTCGGCATGCGTGCGGCAGTGATGGCATGTCGTGTTGTCTCCTCGGTGGAGGTGCTGGGTGCCGTCGGTGATGGGGTTGCTGGAGGAGCGGGAACGCACTGCCCGGCAGCGGGTCGAGGCCCTGCAGGCCGAGTTGCTGGAAGCCGAGGCCGCGTGGGAGCGGTTCGTGATTGCCCGTGAGACGGTCGGGCAGGTTCTG
>AZWL01000083.1 GCA_000514715.1 Streptomyces sp. CNH099
TGGACAACCGACACCCGGCGTTGGAGGGCATGTGTCGGCCCCGGCCGGCGGCAGGATGCCGCAGGTTCCGGGGCCGTGTGGGGAAGTGGGGGGCGTCGGGTCAGGCTGCGGGGAACTCGTCCGCCTTGACCGCCGCCACGAAGGACCGCCAGGCATCGCCGGTGAAGACGAGGGCCGGGCCGTGGGGGTCCTTGGAATCGCGTACGGGGACGGTGCGGTGGCCGTCAGCGACCTCCACGCAGCTGCCGTTGCTGCCCCCGCTGTAGCTGGACTTACGCCACGACGTCAGTGTCGACGCCACGGCGATGACGTTGTCACGCATTCCGGAACTCCTCTGCTGCCGCCTTTAGGAGAGCGATGGACGCACGGTGCGGCAGTGCATCGCCCAGCGCGAGACCGTAGTACGTGTTGCACGTGGCGACCCGCCCCGGGTCGTCGAGCAACTGCCCCGTGGTCACGCCCTCAACGTATGCCACCGGTGCCATGGCGTCGAACGACATAAGGCTCAGCATCCCCTCCAGCAGAGAGTGCGCCCCGACGGAGAAGGGGATCACGTGTAACCGGATACGTCCGGCGTCAGCAAGGCTCGCGATGTGCTCCACCTGCGACGCCATGACTTCGCGGCCTCCGACCGCGCGCCGGATGACCCCCTCGTCGAGCACTGTCCACACGGCCGGAGACTGAGGATCGTCGAGGATCCGGGCCCGTTCAAGCCGGTTGACAACCCGCCGGTCAAGCTCCTCCACCGTGTGGTTGGGCTGTACGGCCCGGAAGACCGCGCGAGCGTAGTCCGCTGTCTGGAGTAGCCCAGGCACCGCAGAGACAGCAAACTCACGGATCACGACAGCCAGTCGCTCCAGCTCCGCCGCCTCCGAGAAGTGGTCGGCGTACCGCCCCTCAAGGTTCACCAGCCAGCGCGCGAAGAACCCATCCGTGCTCAGCGCCTTGTCGATCCGCAGGGCGTCCTCCATCCGGGGCAGCCGCCGCCCCGCCTCGAAGTGGCTGATCAGCGTGGGAGAGCACACCACCACCTCAGCCAACGCATCCTGCGTCATGCCCTTCGCCAGCCGCCGGAGCCTCAGCTCCTCGCCGTACTTCTGCCGCGGGGTCTTGTACGTCTCCATGGCGCCTCCTACTTGAATGACGGGCCGTCAGCCGAACACCCCTGGTGCAACCTAGTGGCACCCGGTCACGCTCTTTGCACGGAAAGCAACGATTCGACAGAAAGAGCGAATTCATGGGTGAGGAAGGCCGGTGCAGGGAACGCCTGCGATTCGCCGTGCATGCACGCAACAGCGGTCGGCGGCGCGCCTATCGGGAACGGGTGCGCTCATGATCCGCCAGCGGGGCTCGGCCATCGCCGGTGCCGCCCGCACCGGTCACGACCTTCGCGCGGTACGCGCGGGCGCCCCATACAGCCGTCGACGGGCCTCCGTCGTGCTGCCCGGCGCCTCCACGGCAACGCCCCGGTGTGCTCGGGAGGTCATCCGGGCCTGGCTGGTCGACTGGCAGGTCCCGGACGAGCGGGTGTACGACACCCTGGTGGTCGTCGGCGAGCTGACGACCAACTCGCTGTTGCACACCGACAGTTCCCAGATCGCTGTGTCCGTGCAGCTCACCGGCCGGGAGCTGCGGCGGCTGACGGTCCGGGTCATCGACCAGGGGCCGTCCGCGGCGGGCTGGGCCGATCGGCGGGACGGCCCCCACGGCGACGGCCCTGGCGGCGACGGGGCCGTGTCCGGGCGCGGGCTGGCCGTGGTCGCGGCGCTCGCGGACCGGTGGGGTGCGGCTCGGCGGCTCGCCGGGACCAGCGTGTGGGCGCAGTTGGCCGTGCCCGCGTCCCGCTCCCACCGCGAGGGGGATCCGTGGTGATCACGGTCGACCGGCCCGTCGCCGTGCGGCTCGTGAGCTTCGGCTACGCGCACGGGCGGCCAGTCCCCGACGCGCACATCGTCCTCGATCTCCGCGCCCACTTCGGCGACTCCCCCGCGCCCCACGGCCTCACCGACCCGGAAAGCTTCGTCGCGGAGACGGACGGGCTGCCCGAGCTGGTCGAAGGCGTCATCCCCGTGCTGGCGGCCTTCCGCAGCGGGTGCGGGGCCGCGGCGGGCGACGCGCCCGTCACCGTGGCGGTGGGGTGTGCCGGCGGGCGGCTGGCCGCGGGCGTCGCGGCCGTGGTGCGGCGGCGGACGGACAGCCGCCTCGTCCGCGTCACCGTGGAACACCGTGGGCCCGATGCCTGGCAGGGGCAGGAACCACAGGCGTGACCCCGGCCCGGCTGCGGCGGCTGCCCGGCGTCATGCGTCCGCCGGCCATCGGCCACCGGCCGGGCGGACGGCGCGTTCCAGCGGCTCACCGCCGCGCCGCCAGCACCGCCGCGAGCCCTTCCCGCAGGTCCTCGACGAAATACCCGGGAACCTCCTGCGACGGGAAGTGCCCCCCGCGTGCGGGGGTCGACCAGCGGACGATCTGCCGGTAGCGCTCCTGCGCCCACGGGCGCGGGGTCTTCTCGCTGTCGGCGGGGTACATGGTGAGGGCCGACGGGACGTCGACCCGGAGTTCGGGATCGAGCGAGTCGTGGCTTTCGTAGTAGATACGGGACGCCGACGCCCCGGTCCGGGTCAGCCAGTACAGCGTGACGTTGTCGAGAACGCGGTCTTTGGAGATCGTCTCGAACGGGCTGTCCTCGGTGTCCGACCACTCGGCGAACTTGTCGAGGAGCCAGGCCAGAAGCCCGACCGGCGAGTCGACGAGCGCGTAGCCGACGGTCTGCGGGCGGGTCGCCATCTGCTTCGCGTACGCCCCGTGCCGGCGCCAGAAGCCGCGGGCCTCCTCGGCCCACCGGCGCTCGACCGCCGTCAGCCCGTCCGTGGTCAGCCCGGGAGGCGCCGCCGCGAACGTGGAGTGGATGCCGAGGACGTGCGCCGGGAACCTGCCGCCGAGGACCGTGGTGATGTTCCCTCCCCAGTCGCCGCCGTGGGCCAGGAACGTGCCGTAGCCGAGCCTGTCCATCAGCTCCACCCAGGCGGCGGCGATCTTCTCGGTGCCCCATCCGGTGGCGGCCGGCCTGTCGCTGTAGCCGAAGCCCGGCAGCGACGGGACCACGACGTGGAACGCGGGCGCGTCCGCGTCGTCCGGATCGGCCAGTTCGTCCACGAGGTCGGCGAACCTGGCGATGCTGTCCGGCCAGCCGTGCGTCATGAGCAGCGGGGTGGCGTCCGCCCGCGCCGAGCGGCGGTGCAGGAAGTGGATTCCCAGGCCGTCGATGACCGTACGGAACTGGCCGATGCGGTTGAGGAGCGCTTCGAACGACCGCCAGTCGTACCCGGTGCGCCAGTGGTCCACGACGTCGACGAGGTCGGCGAGCGGCACGCCCTGTGCCCAGCGGCCGGGGCCGGGCGCGGCGCCGTGGACCGTCTCGGCCTCCGGCAGCCGGGCCGCGGCCAGCCGCGCGCGCAGGTCGTCGAGGTCGGCGTCGGATGCGTGGGCTTCGAATGCCTGCACGTCGCTGGCGGGTCGGGGCATGGGCTCTCCTGACCAGTACGGAACCGTCTAAGACGGTTCCAGCATGGCACGGCACCGCACGGCCCGCAACCAGCTATGCTGGTTCCATGCGTGCCGACTTCCCTCAATTCCGCCTCGGCAGCGTGCTGGCGACCAGCTTCACGGCGACCCTGACGGAGCGCCGCGGCACCCCCGTGGAGCGCATCCCCACCCCGCAACGCCTCGTCGACTGGCTGGCGGTCAACGGCCTCGCCGTGGACTCCTGCACCCCCGCGCAGTTCGCCCTCGCCCGGGAGCTGAGGGAGTCGATCCACCTCGCCGCGACCGCGGCCGCGGTCCGGGAGGCGCTGCCCGAGGCCGCCGTCCAGGTCATCAACGACCGCAGCGCCGCGGGCCGGGCCGCCGCGGTCCTGACGCCCGAGGGGAGGCGGCGGTGGCGGCTCGGTCCGGGCTCCGGGGTGGAGGACGCCCTCGGCGTGATCGCCGCCGACGCGATCGGCGTCATCTCGGGCGAACGGGACGGAAGGCTGGCCCTGTGCGCCTCACCGACCTGCCGGGCCGCCTTCTTCGACACCAGCCGGAGCCGCACCCGCAGATGGTGCGAGATGAACACGTGCGGGAACCGGGAGAAGAAGGCGCGGTTCCACGCCAACCAGCGCAGACAGCACAGCTAGGGCCTGTCCTTTGGATCTTGCTGGATCAGGGAGCGGCGTCTGGTGCTGTGCATCGCAAGGCGGAGGAGGGAGGCGACGCGGAGCGTCGTCGACCGACGACAACGCCGCGAGGTGCAGTGCCAGGCGTCGCGAGCCCAGCGAAGATCCAAACGACAGG
>AZWL01000084.1 GCA_000514715.1 Streptomyces sp. CNH099
CGGAATGCGTGACAACGTCATCGCCGTGGCGTCGACACTGACGTCGTGGCGTAAGTCCAGCTACAGCGGGGGGAACAACGGCAGCTGCGTGGAGGTCGCTGACGGCCACCGCACCGTCCCCGTACGCGATTCCAAGGACCCCCACGGCCCGGCCCTCGTCTTCACCGGCGATGCCTGGCGGTCCTTCGTGGCGGCGGTCAAGGCGGACGAGTTCCCCGCAGCCTGACCCGACGCCCCCCACTTCCCCACACGGCCCCGGAACCTGCGGCCACCCGCCGCCGGCCGGGGCCGACACATGCCCGCCGCCGGTCGCGGTGCCGGCGTGCGCGATGGGCGCATACGCCTCGGCAGAGCGGGTGGTGCTGTCACGGCTACGTACCGAAGCCCTCGGTCATACCCGCTGATCTACAACGGAGCGGCATCCTCGGCGTACGGGACGGGCGACGGGCGGAGAGGGCTGCGGGCGTGCGTAGGCATGTGGGGCGGGGCCGGTGGCGGTGGATGCTGGCCCGGTTGCTGTGGGCGCCGGTGTGCGGCCTTGCCGCGGGTGGGGTTGCGTGGGCGGTCTTACGGGTCGGGCTGGAGACGGCGGATCAGCTCTCCGGTGTGATCGGCGGGGTCGTCGGCCTGGTCGGTCTCGCCGTCTCGCTGCTTACCCTGCGCTCTCCCGCTCCCGCCCTGCCACCCGCCGCGGGCGACGGTGAGGCGGGTGGGCGTTGGGTGCGGGAGGCCGCCGCCCACGCCTCCTACCGCGCTCCCGCCGTCCCGGCCCCCGTCCGTGGCCGCGACAGCCAACTCGCTGACATCCAGCAGATGGCGGCCGGTCGGGACGGCGGCGGGCTTGTCGTGGTCTGCGGGACGGGTGGGCTGGGCAAGACCACCCTTGCCGCGCAGGCCGCCCGGCAGGCCGAGGAGCAGGAGCGGGCGGTGTTCTGGGTGCGGTGGCAGGACGATGCCGCCCGCCTCGCCCATGACCTCACCCGCGTCGTCAAGGAACTGGGGCTCTCCGAAACCCGTCTTCATGACGCCCACAGCGGTCAGGCCGCGCTGGTCGACGTGGTGTGGGAGCACCTGGCGGCGGTGCGGGGGTGGATGATCGTGATCGACAACGTCGACACCCCCCGCAGCCTCGGCCCCGGCAGCGAGCCGCCCGGCGCGTACCGGGGGTGGGTGCGCCCCGACGGAGCCGGGCTCCTGCTGGTCACCACCCGCGACGGCGCGCCCGACACCTGGGGACCCCGAGCCCGCCTCGTCCCCCTCGAACCCCTGGCCGACGACGCCTCGGGCCGGGTGCTGCGTGACGCCGCACCCGGCGCCGGCACCGCGCAGGAGGCCGCCGCGCTCGGGGAACGTCTCGGCGGGCTCCCCCTGGCGCTGGAGACCGCGGGCCGCTACCTCGCCAACCCCACCAGCCGCTACCGCACCTTCACCGCCTACCGACACGCCCTTGCGACCGAGTTCGGCGACCTCGTCGGCGCCGAACATCCGCAGGCCGCCGACCCGGAAGTCGCCCGCACAGTGGTGCGGCACACCTTCGACCTCTCCCTGACCCAACTCCACACCGACGGCTACACCCTCGCCCGTCCCGCCCTGTTCCTCCTCGCCCTCCTTGCTCCCGCACCAGTTCCCCGTGCTCTTCTCACCCCTGCGCTACTCACCGACGCCACCGGGCGCACCGTCACCGCAGCCGAACTCGACGCTGCGCTCGCCAGGCTCCACCAGTACGGCCTGATCAACACCCCGGACCTGCCAACGTCCGACAGCGTCGCGGTCGGGCAGGTCGCGCTGCACCCCGTGGTCCACGACGTCATCGCGCTCACCGCGCCCCCCGACACCGACCGCACCCGCTGCTACATCGCCCTCGACGCCCACCTCACCCGAACCGTTCACCACACCACCGGCGCGGGCCGCGCCGGCTGGCCCGCCGCTCGCCTTCTCGCCGCGCACCTCCCGCCTCTCCTCCACCGCACATCCGACGCCGACTTCACCACCACTCGCGAACTGCTCGACAGCCTCGCCGACACCCTCCACGACGCGGGCGCCGCAACTGAGGAACACCTCCTGCGCCGGTGCGTCCTGGATGCCGAGACCCAGCACCTGGGCCCGGATCACCCCCGCACTCTGACCAGCTGTAACAACCTCGCCAGCGCCCTGGACGCGCTGGGCCGCCACCGGGAGGCGGCCGACCTTCTCCAGCGGACCCTCGCCGACCACGAACGGGTCCTGGGCCCGGATCACCCCGACACTCTGACCAGCTGTAACAACCTCGCCAGCGTCATGGACGCGCTGGGCCGTTACCAGGAGGCTGCCGACCTTCACCGGCAGACCCTTACTGACCGCGAACGGGTCCTGGGTCCGGATCACCCCCGCACTCTGACCAGCTGTAGCAACCTCGCCAGCGCCCTGCATGCGCTGGGCCGCCACCAGGAGGCTGCCGACCTCCTTCAGCAGACACTCGCCGACCACGAGCGCGTCCTGGGCGCGGATCACCCCGAAACTCTCAACAGCCGCAACAACTTCGCCAGCGTCCTGTATGCGTTGGGTCGCCACCAGGAGGCCGCTGACCTCCTCCAGCGGACCCTTACCGACTACGAACGGGTCCTGGGTCCGGATCACCCCCGCGCCCTTAACAGCCGCAACAACTTCGCCAGCGTCCTGTATGCGTTGGGTCGCCACCAGGAGGCTGCCGATCTCCACCGGCAGACCCTTACTGACCACGAACGGGTCCTGGGTCCGGATCACCCCCGCACTCTGACCAGCTGTAGCAACCTCGCCAGCGCCTTGCATGCGCTGGGCCGCCACCGGGAGGCTGCCGACCTTCACCAGCAGACCCTCACCGACCGCGAACGGGTCCTGGGCCCGAACCACCCCGAAACCCTCATGAGCCGCAACAACCTCGCGGAGGTACGGGCCGCAGCCGCGCGTACCCAGCGGCCCCAACGGCGTCGATGGCCGTGGCAGCGCACCCGTCCCTGACCGGACCGCCAGCCACACCCCGAGCGCGAACAAGGCCGCCACTACGGCACCGTTGTCGCCGACGTGGAAACCCGCTCTGGCCGCGGACTCGGCCGGTCTCCTTGCCGCGCGGCCACCGAAGTGCGTCCTCATGCCCTGATCACCGATAGCGGGAGGAACTCGATGAGGCAGGCGGGAGAGCCACGGTACGGTTGACCGGACGGGAGGCCAGGCATGACGCTCATCAAGACCTACCGCCGTGACGACGATGGCGTCCTTCACTACCTGGGAGCGTGGACCGACCGCGGCTCGTTCGTGACGCACCGCGGGAAGGCCGGGACGAAGGGCTCGAACGTGCGACGCGCAATCCGTGACCGCACGTTCGCAACGAGCCCGACGCTGCAGGAGCACATCGCCGCTTTCCACGAACGCGCAGCCAGCGAGGGCTACCGCGAGGTGCCGATAGGCGAGCACGCCTGGGCCGTACTCCAGATCTGGACGCATACGGCCGATCTCTCGCATCCCGACGACAAGCGCGTGCACGCCGAGGCGATGGATGCGCTCGACGAGCACCTTGGCTGGCATGGGGTCGGCCACTGTGACGGCAACGACCTCGGCGGCAAACCACCCGAGGGCTCCGGCGCCGACGGCACCGTGCTCAATCTCTTCTGCCGTGTGATCGACGCGCGACTCGGCGTCGCCGCCGTCCGCCGCGTCGCACGACAGCTCAAGCTCACCCAGCGCTACGTCATCGGCGTGCGCGACCCGGGCGAGGACGCCGAGTACGAGCTTGCCTACTCGCCGCGGAAACGGGACACGGTCTTCCAACTCTAGGGTGTCCGGACCAAGTCGGTCTTGAGCGAGATCAGTGTGGCGGCGAGGGCGAGCGCGGGGCCGGGGTGGGTCGGCAGCCCGTAGGGCGGGTCGGGTTCACGGGGTACGGGGCCGGGGTGGCGGTTAGTCGCGGGTTGGCCGGGTGCGGGGGGTCCGGCGTCGTGGTGGCGGTCGTCCGTGGGGGCGGCCGGGGCCGTGGGGGGGGGCGCCGGGCGGCGCCTGTTCGTAGGGTGGGACGGGTGCGGGGGTGCCTGCGTCGGTGTGCCCGGTGTCGCTGGGGCACCCCCCGGGCCACCCCATCGCTTCAGTGTGCGGCCCTGCGTCCGGCGTCAAGGGCGCTCCCTCCGCTTCGCTGCGGGAGCGTCGCTGCGCGATGGGGCTGCGCCCCACCCTTGACCCCGGACTCCGGCCCGTGGACAGACCGGCGGCTATGAGGTGGCCCGGGGGGAGCGGGCACCCTCCAACCGACACTACGCACGCAGACCCCGGCCGACGGGGGCGGAGCACC
>AZWL01000085.1 GCA_000514715.1 Streptomyces sp. CNH099
CTCATCCGGCCCAAGGCCCTTCAGATCCCGCGGACCACCCAGCGAATCAAGAAGTGTCATGCACCAACACTCACCGCCCCACCCCAAAACGGCAAGAAGCTCCCACATGGCAAGCTCTTGCCACCGCCCGACGACCAAAACGAACCCGCCAAGCCGCCACCAACTCGCCACCCAGTCCCGCCCAAGGGGCGTCACCATACTCGTGGCTGTGGAGCGGCAGGACGAGACATTTATTCATGTAACGCGGGAGCGCTCGTCCGCCGCTCCACTATCCGACTTCCCGGAGACGCCGGCATCCCGTTGCAATTCCGCGCTACCGCGGCACGCCATGCGGCGCGGCCCGCGACGGGTAACGGAGGTTTCTTGCCGGCACGTTACCGGCGTATATCCGAAAGGCGTCGCCCCGGCCCGGACGGGGGCGCAGTTACGCACCCCCAACGGTGCATCACCCACACTTTTGACGCCCGCGACAGGCACCCCCGCAGCCCGTCCGATACCAGCAAACCCGCAGGTGAGAGTGGCTCCGGCAAGGAGGTGACAAGATGTTGCCCCACTGTTTTCCTTGACGCTTGTCCCGGAGATTCCGCACCCTATCCCATATGGCTATCGCGGTGGAGAAAAGGAAGCAAGCGGACGGCAAGAAGGTCATTCTGGCAGAGCCGCGCGGCTTCTGCGCCGGTGTCGAGAGAGCCATCGAGATCGTGGAACGCGCGCTGGAGATTCACGGCGCCCCGGTGTACGTGCGCAAGCAGATCGTGCACAACGGCCACGTGGTACGCGAACTGGAGGAGCGCGGCGCGATCTTCGTCGACTCCGAGACCGAGGTGCCCGAGGGCGCGGTGTGCATCTTCTCCGCCCACGGCGTCTCGCCGCAGGTGCGCGACAACGCGGCCGGCCGGCAGCTGAACGTCATCGACGCGACCTGCCCGCTGGTGTCCAAGGTGCACCAGGAGGCGCGGCGCTACGCCCGGGACGAGCGCACCCTGCTGCTCGTCGGGCACGCGGACCACGAGGAGATCGAGGGCACCTACGGCGAGGCGCCGGACCGCACGCTCATCGTCGAGGACGCCGAGGAGGCCCGGCAGGTGGAGCTGCCGGAGGGCACGGAGGCGGCGTTCCTGACGCAGACCACACTGTCGGTGGACGACACCTCCGAGATCGTGTCGATCCTCAAGGAACGCTTTCCCGGGATCGTCGGCGCGGGCAGCGAGGACATCTGCTACGCCAGCCAGAACCGGCAGAACGCCATCAAGGCGATCGCCGAGCGCTGCGACTTCGTCCTGGTCGTCGGTGCCACCAACTCCAGCAACTCCATACGTATGGTCGAGGTCGCCGAGTCCCTCGGCACCCCGGCCCGGCTGGTCCCGTCCGTGGCCGATCTGGACCCGGGCTGGCTGGAGGGCGTGGAGACCGTCGGCGTCAGCTCCGGCGCCTCCGCGCCCGAGATCCTCGTCCGGCAGGTCATGGACCGCCTCGCCGACCTCGGCTACGTCGACGTCGAGTCCGAGGTGACCGCGAAGGAAACCGTCGTGTTCCGTCCCCCGTCGGGGCTCGAACTGCCCGGGGAGCGCGCCGAAGCGGAGGACGCCGAAGGCGGCGCCCCGGCCGCCGGTGCGTCCGCCGGGGACGACACCGAGGCATTACTCGCCCGCGCCGTCACGCGGATCGAGGACCTGCTGCGCGAGGAGGTCGAGCGCTGGGGCGGCGTCGACGCGCGCGCCGCGCAGCCCATCGAGTCCGTCGCCGAGCTGGTCGCCGCGGGCGGCAAGCGGCTGCGGCCGAGGTTCTGCATCAGCGGCTACCTCGCCGCCGGCGGCAAGCTCGACGGCTCCGCCGCCGAGGACGCGGTCATCAACGCGGCCGCGGGCCTGGAGCTGCTGCACGCCTTCGCCCTCATCCACGACGACGTCCTGGACAACTCCCCCACCCGCCGGGGCCGGCCGACCACCCACGTGAAGCACGCGGGCATCCACGCGGAGCACGGCTGGGCCGGCGAGTCCCGCCGGTACGGCGAGAGCGTCGCCATCGTCGCCGGCGACCTGGCCTTCAGCTACGCCAACAAGATCACCGGCAACCTGCCGGAGCCCGCCCGGGACATCTGGACGTACCTCGGCTCCGAGATGCTCATCGGCGAGCAGCTCGACATGGCGCTGGCCGCCGAGCTGACCCCGGACCCGGACCTGGCCCGCTGGGTCGCCGTCTGCAAGTCGGGCCAGTACACGATCCACCGGCCCATGGCCCTCGGTGCCGCGATCGCCGGCCGCGCGGACCTCCACGAGGCGTTCGAGGCATACGGTGTCGCCGCCGGCGAGGCGTTCCAGCTCCGCGACGACCTCCTCGACGCCTTCGGCGACTCCGCGGCGACCGGCAAGCCGGCGGGCCTTGACCTCAGTGAACACAAGATGAACCTGCTGCTGGCCCTGGCGGCCACCAAGGACGCCGACGTGGCGCGCCTGGTCGCCGACGGCGAGAACTGGGACCCCGACCGGCTCCGCGCCGCGCTGCTCGCGTCCGGCGTCCGCCAGGAGGTCGAGGACCGGATCGACCAGCTCGTCGAGACCGCGCGGACGGCGCTGCAGGGCGTGCCGCTGGCGGACGGCTGGCGGGAGCGGCTGGACGAGATGGCCAAGCAGGTCGCGTACCGCGACCGCTGACACAGAGCGAGACCCGCGGGGCCCTCTTCGGCCCAGCAGGACCGAACCGAGAGGATGAACAGACGTGGTGGACCTCGGCATGCCCAAGGTGCCGCAGCAGGTTGCTCCCCGACGGGAGAGCCGGCAGCTGAAGCTCGGGCACGACGACAGAGCCGTGCTGGTGGGCGGCGGTGCGCCGGTGAGCGTGCAGTCGATGTGCACGACCGTGACGGCCGACGTGAACTCGACGCTGCAGCAGATCGCGGAGCTGACGGCATCGGGCTGCCAGATCGTACGCGTCGCCGTGCCCTCGGCCGACGACGCCGAAGCCCTGCCGGAGATCGCGCGCAAGTCGCAGATCCCGGTGATCGCCGACATTCACTTCCAGCCGCGGTACGTGTTCGCGGCGATCGAGGCGGGCTGCGCCGCGGTCCGCGTCAACCCGGGCAACATCAAGGCGTTCGACGACAAGGTCGGCGAGATCGCCAAGGCCGCCGCGGAGGCGGAGGTGCCGATCCGGATCGGCGTGAACGCGGGTTCGCTGGACAAGCGGCTCATGGAGAAGTACGGCAGCGCGACCGCGGACGCGCTGGTGGAGTCGGCGCTGTGGGAGTGCTCGCTGTTCGAGGAGCACGGCTTCCGGGACATCAAGATCTCCGTGAAGCACCACGACCCGATCGTGATGATCAACGCGTACCGCAAGCTGGCCGCGGCCTGCGACTACCCGCTGCACCTCGGCGTCACCGAGGCCGGCCCGGAGTTCCAGGGCACCGTGAAGTCCGCGGTGGCCTTCGGCGCCCTGCTGGCCGAGGGCATCGGCGACACGATCCGGGTGTCGCTGTCGGCGCCGCCGGCCGAGGAGGTCAAGGTCGGCGCGGCGATCCTGGAGTCGCTCGGGCTGAAGGAGCGCCGGCTGGAGATCGTCTCGTGCCCCTCGTGCGGCCGGGCCCAGGTGGACGTCTACAAGCTGGCGAACGAGGTGACCGCCGGGCTCGACGGCATGGAGGTCCCGCTGCGCGTCGCCGTGATGGGCTGCGTCGTCAACGGGCCGGGCGAGGCCCGCGACGCCGACCTGGGCGTGGCGTCGGGCAACGGCAAGGGGCAGATCTTCGTCAAGGGCGAGGTCGTCGCCACCGTTCCGGAGTCGAAGATCGTCGAAACCCTCATCGAGGAGGCCATGCGCATTGCCGAGGAGATGACGGAGGAGGAGGACGCGCCCGTCGGCAAGCCGCAGGTCATCACCCCCTGAGGCGGCCCGGGTCCGTTCTGTCGAATTCATGATGATGAATCACCAAGTGAACGCCAAGTCGTTGGTGTGTGGTGGCCAAGCGGGGTGGCGGATGCTGGGTGGGCGTGGCTTCGGGACGGCACGTTTGTCGGTGGGTTTTCGGGAAC
>AZWL01000010.1 GCA_000514715.1 Streptomyces sp. CNH099
GGAGCATCCAGAGCCGGCGAGAGCATCACCGGCACCGCACCCACCCGCGACACCGCCGTACCCAGGATCCACGAGTCGAAGTTCGGCCGCTTGTAGACCACCACATGGTCCCCGGCCTTCACCCCCGCCGCGGCCAGCCGGCCCGCCAGATCCACCACGTAATGCGCCAGNTCCCGCACCGTGATCCGACGCCCCGCCTCAGGCAGCACATCCAGATCATGATCCAGCGTCAACAGCACCGACCCATGCCGCACCGCCGCACGCTGCGCGAGAACCCCCAGATACAAACCACGTCTGTGCACCGGATTCTGGCTCACAAGGCCCTCCACCCACACCAGCATCGTTCCCGAAAACCCACCGACAAACGTGCCGTCCCGAAGCCACGCCCACCCAGCATCCGCCACCCCGCTTGGCCACCACACACCAACGACTTGGCGCACGCTTGGTTTTCACCGCCGGGCTCCAGGTCACCGCGGTGGACGGGCATCCGGAAGGCGACCGTCCGCCGCCGAAATCAGGAGGCCGTCTTCTCCGCCTCGTCCGCGGGCTGCGCCCCCCACGCCGGGGCCGGCAGCGGGCCGGAGCGGACCAGCAGACCGCAGATGACCGCGCCCGCCGCGAACAGGCCGGTGCACCACCAGAACACGGTGACGTAGCTGTCGACGGCGGCCAGTTGGAGGAGTTCCTCCGTCGGCTGGCCCTGGGCGTTCTCCTTGACGTAGTCCGTGATGGCGCTGGCCGCGATGGTGTTGAGCAGCGCGGTGCCGACAGAACCGCCGATCTGCTGGCCGACCTGGATGTTGGCCGAGGCGATGCCCGCGTCCTGCGGCTGGACGCCGGTGGTGCCGGTCTGGAGCGCCGCGGCGAAGATGAAGCCCATGCCGAAGCCGAAGACGAGGATCGGGCCGAGGAGCGCGGTGGCGTAGGTGGAGTCGACGTCCACGTTGGTCAGCCAGGCGGTGCCGAGGGCGTTGAGCGCCAGGCCCGAGATGACCAGCGGCTTGGGGCCGTACTTCGGCATGATCTTGATGTTGCCGATGTTCACCGCCACGGCCGTGAGCACGACCATCGGCAGCAGGGCGACGCCCGAGGTGATCGCCGAGTAGTCCAGCGTGGTCTGCATGTAGTAGATGAGGAAGAGGAAGAAGCCGAAGACGCCGCCGCCGACGATCAGCATCGTCAGGTACGCGCCGCCGCGGTTGCGGTGCAGGACGACGCGCGGCGGCAGCAGCGGGTGCTCCGCGCGGCCCTGCCAGCCGGCGAAGGCGACCAGCAGCACGACGCCGGCGACGAGGAAGCCCCAGGTCTGCGGGGTGCCCCAGTCGTCGTTCGCGGCGTTGGAGAAGCCGTAGACGATACAGAACATGGCGCTCGACACCAGGACGACGCCCGGGATGTCCAGGCGGGCCCGCGGGCCCCCGGGGCCGCCGTTGCGGCCGAGCGGCAGCACGGCGCCGAAGAGGGCGACGGCGGCGAAGAGCAGGTTCACGTACATGCACCAGCGCCAGGAGAGGCCGGAGGTGAGCGCGCCGCCGATGATCAGGCCCAGCCCCGCCCCGCTGGCCGCGACCGCGCCGTAGGCACCGAACGCCTTGCCCTTCTCCTTGGGGTCGGTGAAGGTCGTGCTCAGCAGCGTCAGGGTGGCCGGGGCGAGCAGGGCGGCGAAGACGCCCTGGCCGACGCGGGCGCTGACGAGCATCTCGAAGCTGGTCGCCGCGCCGCCGACGGCGGAGGCGCCGGCGAAGCCGACCAGTCCGACGAGGAACGACCGCTTGAGACCGAAGAGCAGGACCAGCCGGCCGCAGAAGAGCAGCAGGCTGCCGAACGCCAGCGCGTACGCGGTCACGACCCACTGCCGGTTCGCGATCGAGAACCCCAGGTCCTCCTGGGCCGAGGGCAGCGCGAGATTCATGATCGTCGCATCCAGGACCACCATGAGCTGTGCGACGCAGACGACGAGGAGGATGAACCAACGCTTGGGGTCGGGCTCCGGCGCTCCGGCCGTTCCCGGGGCGGGCCCGGCAGCCGAGTCCGCGCTCTGTGTTGCCACGATCTTCTCCTTGTCGAGTGATACGGACATTCGTCTTCAACCCTCATGACAGGGGCTGCTCCGGGGATGTGACCCCTGGCCGGGCCGGACACGTGGGCGGGACGCGGTCAAGGGGACAGCGGCGTCCGGGGCGTCGTGTCCCGGAGCCGCCGTCCCCTTCCTGTCGTGCGGTTCCTGTGCTGTTGTCGTGCGGTGGTGCCGTCTGCGGGCGGTGCCGTGCGGCCTCAGGGCACCGGCCCTAGCCGCGGCCGAGGATGCGCGCGAGCACGTCGCCCAGCGTGCCGGCCGGGTCGTCGCCGGCGGTCCTGCTCCGCCAGGCCACGTGGTGGTCGGGGCGCACCAGGACGGCGCCCTCGTCGGTGATCTCGCGGACGGCCTCCCACCGGCCGTCGGCCGGGGCGCACTCGGCGCCGTCGCCGATGCGGACCGCGGTGAGCGGGACCGAGAACTTCTCGGCCGCCTCGGCGGCCGCGTCGCACCACGCCTTCCCCTCGGGGCCGGCGATCAGCACGAACCCCCCGGTGCGGCCGACCAGGTCGTGGGTGGACAGACGTGATCCGTTCCGCTCGATCCAGGCGTGCGGCAGCATGTGCCCGGGCCGGGTGGTGGGGTGGTAGGTGTTGCCGAGGGGCGCGCGGGCCGGCGGCTCGGTGCCGTCGGGGACGAGCGCGCCGTCCTCGTACGCGAAGCCCACCTCCAGGTCGTGGGCCTGGCACTCGGAGCGGTGGGTGTTCAGGATCTCCGCCGCCCGGGCCCGTACGGCCGCGCCGACGGGCGAGGCGTCGAAGTAGGCGGCGAACACCGACGGGCGGCGCTCGACCGGGATGTGCGCGCCGAGGCCGACGGCGGCCTCGGTCACCACCTTGTGGTTGAACCAGGTCGACAGCCCCCAGTCGACGTTCCACTTGCCGACGGGGCGGCGTTCGGCCTCGTACGAGTCGAGGAGGCTGTCGTCGGCGCGGCCGGAGAGCACGGCGGCCAGCTTCCACGCCAGGTTGTGCACGTCCTGGACGCCGCCGTTGAGGCCGAGGCCGGTGGTGGGCGGCTGGCGGTGCGCGGCGTCGCCGACGATGAGCACCCGGCCCTGGCGGTAGCGGTCGGCGAGGACGCCCTCGACGGTCCACTGGCTGATCCGGTGCAGGGTCAGCTCCAGGTCGGGCACGCCGAGGACCTCGCGGATCCGGGCGATCATCGCGTCGGGGTCGTCGCGGTCGGCGTCGCCGGGGTTGAAGTGGAGCGCCCACTCCTCGCAGTTCTTCCCCCAGGTGGGGCCCATCTCCATCAGGGTGCTGGAGAGGTCGGGGCGGTAGGGGTTGACGAACCAGGTGACGATCGTGCCGTCGTGCCACCACGGGGAGAGGTCGGCGGTGAGGTACGCGGTGGTGACGTTGAGCATGCTGGGCACGCCCTCCATCTGCACGCCCAGTTCGGCGCCGACGGTGCGGCCGCCGTCGGCGGCGATGAGGTACCGGGCGGTGACGGTCGTGGTCTCGCCGGTGGCGACGTCACGGACCTCGGCGACGACGCGGTCGCCCTTGTCGGCGAAGGCGGTCAGCTCGTGGCCGAACAGCACGCGGCCGGGGTTGTCCTTCTCGGCGCGGCGGCGCAGTTCGGGCTCCAGCCGCAGCTGGGGGAGCTTGGTCGGCAGCACCGGCCCGTGCTCCGCGTACACCTCGGTCAGCGCTCCGCCGCCGAAGGCGTCCATCTCGTGGATGACCCGGGCGTCCAGCGGTCCGTCGCCGGCGAGCGAGGTCTGCCAGCGCACCCTGCCGAACATCTCCATCGGCGCCGACCGCTCGTGGACGACGTCCACGAGGTCGTGCTGCCGGAGGATCTCCATGGTGCGCTGGTTGAGGTAGTGGGCGCGCGGCAGCCTCGACGTGTCCGTGTGCCGCTCGACCAGCAGGTGCTCCACGCCGAGGTCGGACAGGAAGATGGAGGCGGACAGTCCGCATCCGCCGCCGCCCACGATCAGAACCGGAACTTCGATGGCTTCCATGCTCGGCCTTCCATGAGGGGACGGCTCAGGCAGGGCACGGGGATGCCGGACAGCCTCCGCCCGAGGCCGCCGAACCGCAGGAAGCGGCATCCGAGACCGAGCGCTGTCGTCATCCCCACGATCTGGAAGCGTGCGCTTCCGGACGAGCCTCCTCGACACCGTCATGCCGACGTCTCTCTACCGATACTGCGTGTCCTCAGCATCCGACTGCCGATTTGGCTGGCACTATCGAACGGGTTGGCGTCGACTTGGCGGCCTTCCTCGAACATTCGCGCGGGCCGGCTCCACCGGCCGCCCCTGTCGGGCGACCGCTCCCCCGCCTCCCGCGGCACTTCCGGGGCCGCCGACGCCGGCGCGGCCACCGGCCGGCGGGCGACGCCCCCGGACCCTCCGGAGAGATTCCGCTTTCGCTATCAATGCAAAGGAGCGGACGCTCCGCTACACCGGCACGCAGAATTTAATTCAACACACCGGGAATTGGGGAACCGCGGGAGAACTTTCGGCGTCACGCGGCGCCCCGAGAACGGGCCGCGGGCCGGGTGACGTCTCGGCAAACAACGGATTATTTCGCCGCGATAATCGCCTGAACCAGCCGCGGGAAAGGTGAGGGTCCGCATCCGGGTGCGCCCGGGCCGGCCCGGCGCGGCGTCCGGATCGTTCCTCGCGGACCGGGATGAAATTTCATTGCCGACTTTGCCCGACTTGCCGCCCGCGGGACCTCCGCCGGCGGGCCGCGCACGACGGTTCGCCGTCACGCTCTGCTACGCGCGTGGAGGCCCCGGCGATGCTGACACGGGGTCTACGGCCGCGCTCCCGGGCAACCGGATCCGGACTCACCTATTCCGCTCCCCTCCCCCTTCCCACACCCTTTCCCACCTGGGCATTCGCCGAGGCATGGACACCCCGGCACCCCCTGTAAAGGATCTTGAGAAAACGTCACTGCGACTCGCCGGGTAGCAAGTTCCTGCCATGTCGGGACGGGATAGCAGGACCTTGCCCCCCACGGCTCTGCTGGCACAATCGATCACACCTTCGACGTGCGGGAACGGAGGGGTCCCGGGGCATCAGAGCCGGGGCGTCGGCAGAACCGTGTTGACAACGCAGGTGGGCGATGTTGGGATCGAATAGCCGGGGAGAAAAGCGTCGAAGCCCCCAGATCGATCGTTGCTCTCGGTGTCCGGCAAGGCGAAGATCCATTGTGTTGTGTACCGGCCATGTAAAACCCGCGGTCGACATTGCCGGGCCTTGACTGGATTAAGGTTCACGGCTACGCTGGCCCCCGGCCAGTCTCGGGGGACTGGACGACAAACACGGGGGCAGCAGAAATGCTAACGATCGACGCAGGGCCGGAACCCGGCCACTGGCCTCACGGCCAGATTCAGAACTCCTGGCCGTCAAATCCGGCAAAAGTCGAATTTCACGAAGCTCCAGTTGAGATTGCTGCTTTTCGGCAGCAAATCCTTGCGGCGCCTACGCTCTCTGACGCGGCGCACGTCGTCTCCGTTGACCGCCCGGTAGCCCGACAGCGCACACCCATCGCGCTGCGGCGCGGCCGGGCCGTTGCCATGCGGCGGTGTGGGAGCGCTCGCCAGGGCGCCATGCAGCACCACTCGCGCACACCGCACGGAGCGTACGGCGACCGGATCCTGCTTGGCTGCACGGCCGGCAGCCGGCCCGGCCGACACCCGGCCGTGGCCAGGCGCCCCGGAAAAGGCGGTGAGATGTTGGGAGTTCACAGATGACGAACGACAGAACCAACGTCGACACGATGGTTATCGGCGCTGGATTGGGCGGTAGCTGCCAGTCCCACACGGACGGCGGCCACCGCACGGGAACCGGCAACGGTGATGCGCGGCGCATCGCGGAGCTGGAGCGCGAAGTGCAGGAACTCCGCCGCGCCAACGAGATATTGAAGGTGTATTTCGCAAAGGAACTCGACCTCGAACTCGAATCCAACCAATCCGCCCTTGCCGTCGAAAAGCCCGGCGAGCCGGCTCTCGCGGAGATGCCGCCGGCCGCGCCGCCGACCCCTGCGCGCACGATCCGCTGGACCGCGGCCCAGCCCTCGACGATTCCGGATCCGCCCCGGCCCATGGCGGAGTTCCGGGCGCTCGGCCCCATCGAGGCCGTGGTCGACGGTCAGCTCTTAGACCTGGGCGCGCCGAAGCAGCGTGCGCTGCTGGCGCTGCTGGTCAGCAAGGTCGGCCAGCCGGTGGCGGTGGACGTCATCGTCGAGGAGCTGTGGACCGGCAACCCGCCGCCCTCGGCGATCACCTCACTGCAGGCGTACGTGGCCAACCTGCGCCGTGTGCTCGAACCCAACCGCGCTCCGCGCACCCCCGCGACCGTGCTCCGCACCTACGGTCGCGGCTACCTGCTGGACAACCACGTCGTCGAGGTCGACGTGCACCGGTTCAGCGAGCGCGCCAGCGCCGGCTGGGAGGCACTCGACCGGGGCAAGCCGCAGCAGGCCCTGCACGAGCTGGAAGCCGGACTGACGCTGTGGCGGGGGCAGGCCTACGCCGAGGTGGCGGACACCACCTACGTACGGCCCGAGGTCGCCCGGCTTGAGGAACTGCGGCTCTCGGTCATCGAGGGGCGGTGCGCCGCGCTGCTCGCGGTGGGCGCCCACGAGATGGCGGTGGCGGAGCTGGAGGCGTTCACGCAGGCGCACCCGCTGCGCGAGTACGGCTGCGAGCTGCTGAGCCTGGCGCTGTACCGGGCCGGCCGGCAGGCCGACGCCCTGGCGGTGCTGCGCACCAACCAGCGCAGGCTGGCGGAGGAGCTGGGCATCGATCCCAGGCCGGCGCTGCAGCATCTGGAGAACGAGATCCTCAACCACGCGCCCGCGCTCGACTGGCGGCCGCGCCCGGGCGGTGGTGCGTGAGGTCGCCGCATCGCGATCTCTTGCCGCCGGCCGGACACCTCCACGGTGTCCCTGACACCGTCGCGGCCCGAGGGGACCCCTCGGGCCGCTTCCGTTTTCTCCGCTCCGGCGGTTCCGGTTCCGGTTCCGCTTCCGGCTGCGGGCGGCTCACCGCGGCGGCTCACTCCGGGGGGCGCACCAGGCCCGAGCGATAGGCCAGCACGACGAGCTGGGCGCGGTCGCGGGCGGCCAGCTTCGTCTTCGCGCGCTGCACGTGGGTGCGTACCGTCAGCGGGCTGACGACCAGTTCCTCGGCGATCTCGGCGTTGGACCTGCCCTCCGCGACGAGCGCCGTCACCTCGCGCTCCCGGGCGGTGAGCACGGCCAGGTCCTCGGGGGCGGGCCGGGCGGCGCCCGGCTCGGGGGTGGCGAGGAAGCGGGCGATGAGCGAGCGGGTCGCGGCCGGGGACAGCAGCGCCTCGCCGGCCGCGACCGTGCGGACCGCGTCCACGAGTTCGTCGGCGGAGGCGTCCTTGCCCAGGAAGCCGCCGGCGCCGACGCGCAGCGCACGGGCCACGTGCTCGTCGGTCTGGAACGTGGTCAGGACCAGCACCCGCACGTCCGCCAGCTCCGGGTCGGCACAGATCGCCTCGGTCGCGGCGAGGCCGTCGGTGCCGGGCATGCGGATGTCCATGACCACGACGTCGGGGCGGTGTGCGCGGGCGAGTTCGACGGCCTCGCCGCCCTCGGCGGCCTCGGCGACGACCTCCAGGTCCGGGTACGAGTCGATCAGCATCCGGAACGTCGCCCGCAGCAGGGCCTGGTCGTCGGCGAGGAGCACACGGATGGTCATCGGGGCTCTCCGGAGGGCTCGGTGGTCTGCGGGGCCGGACCGGCCTGCGGGGCCGGGGCGGTCCCGGCGGTCGGCCGCCGTACGGGCAGCGGCAGCTCCGCGGTCACGGCGAACCCGCCCTCCGGCCGCGGCCCCGCCCGCAGGCTGCCGCCGGCGGTGCGGGCGCGCTCGCGCATGCCGATCAGCCCGAAGCCGCCGCCCGGCGCCGGCGAGGACTGCGGCCGGCCCGCGCCGCCGTCGTCGCTGACGGTGACGGTCAGCCGGTCGTGCGCGTATGCGAGCCGCACCCGCGCCGTGCCCGCGCCGGCGTGCTTGGCGACGTTGGTGAGCGCCTCCTGCACGATCCGGTACGCGGTGAGGTCGAGCCCCGTCGGCAGCGGCCGCTCCGCGCCCTCGACCGCGACGGTGACGGGCAGCCCGGCGGATTCGAAGGCGGCGACCAGCTCGGGCAGCCGGCTCAGCCCGGGCGCCGGCTGCAGCGGCTCCCCCGCGCCGCCGGCCCCGTCCGACTCCCCGCCCCCGTCGGCGCCGGAGGCGTCGACGGCGTGGCGCAGCAGGCCGACGGTGGCCTGGAGCTCCCGCAGCGCCGCGGAGGTCGTGCCGGTCAGCTCGCCGAGGATCTCCTCGGCCTGCGCCGGCCGGGTGCGCGCCAGCCGGGCGGCGGTGCCGGCCTGGGCGTGGGCGAGCGCCATGTGGTGGGCGACGACGTCGTGCAGGTCGCGGGCGATGCGTACGCGCTCCTCGGCGACCCGGCGGCGGGCCTCCTCCTCGCGGGTGCGCTCGGCGTGCTCGGCGCGCAGGTGCACGGCGTCGAGGTAGGCGCGCCGCGCCTGCACGGCCGTGCCGGCGAACACCGGCAGCAGCAGCCAGAAGAAGGGGGCGACCGCCTCCTCGGCCCAGGTCTGGTCCCCGCCGTCGGCGAGCAGCGCGGCGGGGACGACCATGGCGACGACGACGGCGTAGTGGGCGTAGACGGTCCGCTGCGGGGCGCGTACGGCCAGCTCGTACAGCGCGACGATCGTCGGCGCCATCAGCGGCAGCGAGAGCGCATAGCCGAGGCCCGCGGACACGACGGCGCACACCGCGGCGGCCAGCACGACGGGGCCGGGGCGGGAGCGGCGCCACAGCAGCGGGACGACGGCCGCGACCGCGAGGGGCTGCCCGGCGGCCCAGCCGGGGCCGCCCACGACGTACTGCCGGCTGGTGATGACGAGCACGAGCAGCAGCAGGGCCGCCTCGACGAGGCGGGGGTGGCGGTCGGTGAACCGCGACCAGCTGGGGAGCACGGTGTTCTCCGCTCGGGTGGACTGACCCCGTGGTTGCGTCCATGGTCGGGTACGCGCCGGGGTCCGGGCCAGCGGTGCCGGGGCGGGGCGCCGCGAGGGCGCCGCGGCGAGGGACCGCGGGGGCCGGCCGCCGCTCGGGGAGGCGGGCGACCGGCCCCCGCGTCCGGCGCGTCAGACGCGCGTCAGGTCCTGGTCCGGCTCGCCGTCCGGGACCGGCCGCGGGACGGGCGCGGCGCGGCCCAGGGCCTCGCCCTCCGTGTCCACACGCGGCAGCAGCCGCGCCAGCGGGCGCGGCAGCCACCAGGCGCGCCTGCCGAGCAGGGCGAGCACGGCGGGGACGAACGCCATGCGGACCACGACGGCGTCGAAGAACACCGCGGCCGCCAGCCCGAAGCCGATCATCTTGATGACCTGCTCGCCGCCGGTCATGAACCCGCCGAACACCCCCATCATGATCACCGCGGCGACCGCCACCACCCGGGCGCTGTGCCGGAAGCCGCTGACCACGGCCTCGCGCGGGTCCTCGCCGTGCACGTACGCCTCCCGCATCCGGGAGACCAGGAAGACCTGGTAGTCCATGGCCAGCCCGAAGACGATGCCCACCAGGAAGATCGGCATCATGCTCATGATCGGCCCGGTCTGCTCCACGCCGAAGAGCCCGGCCAGGTGTCCCTGCTGGAAGACGGTGACGACGGCGCCGAGGGCGGCGAGCACCGACAGCAGGAATCCGAGCGCCGCCTTCAGCGGCACCAGCACGGAGCGGAAGACCAGCAGGAGCAGCAGGAACGCCAGGCCGATGATGGTCGCCAGATACGGGAACAGGGCGCCCTGCAGTTTCTGCCCGACGTCGATGTTGAGCGCGGTGGTGCCGGTGACCTCGTACGTCGCGCCGGTGGCGGCCTCGGTCGCCGGGCGCCGGTCGCGGATGTCGTGGACGAGGTCCTTGGTGCGTTCGCTGGTGGGCGCCGTGGCGGGGGTGGCGGAGAGCACGGCGGTCGAGCCGGCGTCGTCGAAGCGCGGCGGCGAGACGGAGACGACGCCGTCGGTGCCGCCGATCGTCTCGGCGACGCCGGCCACGGCGGCCTCGGGGTCGTCGGCGCCGCGGGCGTCGACGACGACGGTCAGCGGGCCGTTGAAGCCGGGGCCGAACCCCTCGGCGAGGGCGTCGTAGGCGCGGCGCTCGGTGGTGGAGGTGGGCTTGGCCTCGTCGCCGGGCATGCCGAGGCGGAGGTCGGCGGCGGGTACGGCGAGGATGCCGAGCCCCGCGACGGTGGCGAGGAGGACGGGGACGGGGCGACGCAGGACGAAGCAGGCCCAGCGGACCCCGAGGGTGGCGGGCGCGGGCTCCGGCGGGCCCGCGCCGTCCGTGGAGTCCGTACCGCCCGCGGAATCCGTGCGGGCCGGAGGGGCCGCACGGCCCCGCCGCCCGGCACGCCGGCCCCGCTGTCCGGGGTGCGGTTCCGCACCCGTCCGGCCGCCGCGCCCCCGGGCGCCGCGCGAGCGGGACCCGCGCGCCAGCACCGCGTCCGGCCACCACCCCAGCAGCGCCGGCACCAGCGTCAGCGCGACCAGCACGCCCACGAGCACCGCCCCCGCCGCGCCCAGCCCCATCTTCGTCAGCATCGGCACCCCGACCACCGAGAGGCCGGCCAGCGCGATGACCACCGTCAGCCCCGCGAACACCACCGCGGACCCGGCCGTGCCCGCCGCCCGCCCCGCCGCCTCGTGCGGCTCGTGGCCCCGGGCGCGCTCCTCGCGGTAGCGGGAGACGACGAACAGCGAGTAGTCGATGCCGACCGCGATGCCGAGCATCATCGCCAGCTCGCCGACCGTCGAGGACAGGCCGAGGGCGTGGCCCAGGGCGAGGATCGAGAACATGCTGACGCCGATCCCGACGAGCGCGGTGATCAGCGGCATCCCGGCCGCGGCCAGCGACCCGAAGGTGAGGAGCAGCACCACGGCCGCCACGGCGATGCCGATCACCTCGCCGAGGCCCGCCGAGACCTCGGACTCCAGCGCGCTGCCGCCGGCCTCGACGGTCAGGCCCGTGTCCCGGGCCTCGTCGATGGCGCGGTCGAGCGCCGTCCTGGCGGCGCCGCTGACCTCGTCCTCCGGGACCTCGTAGCTGACGGTGGCGTACGCGGTCGTGCCGTCCTCGCTCACGCCGCGACCACCGTCGAACGGGTCGGCCGCCCCGGCGACCTGCGGCGCGTCGGCGATGTCGGCGACGAAGCCGGTCACCGCCGCGCGGTGCGGGCCCGCGGTGATCTTCTCGCCGTCGGGCGCGACGAAGACGACGCGGGCGTCCGCGCCGTCGGCGGCGGCGCCCGGGAAGCGCTCGTCGATGAGGTCGTACGCGTGCTGGGCCTCGATCCCGGGCATCGAGGTGGAGTCCTCGGGCGGGTCGCCGGCGCTCGACGCGCCGAGGAACGCGACGGCGAGGGCGGCCGCCCACAGCAGCACGGCGGACAGCCGCCGGCGGAACGCGAGCCGGCCCAGCCGGTACAGGAAGGTCGCCATGGAAGGGGGTCTCCGCTTCTGGGGGTCTCGAAGTACCCCTCCAGCGTTTCCGCGGCGGCCCCGCCCCGTCGTCGTCCCCCGTACGACACTTCCGGCTACTGAAAACCGAGTACGACGCCGCGGGCCGTCCGCCGCGGGGATGACCCCGGCGGCGGCTGCGCGCGGCGGCTGTGAATCCGCGCAGTCAGCCGAGGCGCTCGCCGTAGACGTGGTCGACGGTCATGGTCATGAGCACCCGGCGGTCGGCGACCATCACCGCGCGGTACTCGTCCCAGTCCGGGTGCTCCCCCGCCGCGGCGCGGTAGTAGTCCACCAGCGCGCCGACCTCCGGGCCGTGCGGGTCGGTGCCGGGGCCGGTGAGGGTGGCGGTGCCCTCGGCGGTGGCCCAGGAGCGGCCGTCGGGGGCCGTGACCTCCAGCGCGGCGCGGGCGTCGCGGCGCAGGTTCGCGGTCTTGGCGCGGCCCTCGGTGACCGAGACGTGGATGACGCCGGCGTCCGGGTCGTAGAAGGGCATGACGGGCGACAGCTGGGGGCGGCCGTCCCTCTTGATGGTGGCGAGCACGCCGAGGCGGCTCTCGGCCAGCAGCGCGCGGGGGTCGAACGGGGTCGTGGTCATGTCCGTAGCCAAGTCCTGGTCCGTGGGTCGTATTCCGTGGGCTGTGCCGTCGTCAGCGCGGCTGCGCCGCGGGCCGGCGGAACTCCTCGATCATCGCCGCATATCCCTCGCCGCCGTGCCCGGCCGCCGCGGCGCGGTCGGCGACGGCCTTGATCAGCGCCGGGAACTCGGTGTTCACGCCGAGGGATTCGCTCTCCCGAACGAGGTGTGCCATCGCCACCCGGTGGACGTCGAGCGTGGCGTCGTCCGCCGGGAAGACGCCGGTGTCGATCTGCTTCGCGTACCCGGTGAGCCAGCCGGTGACGGTCGGGATGCCCCGCGCGGCGACCGCGGTGTAGTCCGCCGCGGACACCCCCGCCGTGCCGAGCAGCGCGGCGCCCTGCAGCCAGCCGTTGAGGATGCTCCACATCAGGCCCACGACCGCCATCTCGTACAGCGCCGTCAGCCCCTCGTCCGCCCCGAGGTACGGGGTGTCCCCGGCCAGGCCGCGCAGCGCGGGCACGTGGCGGTCGAACTCCGCGCGGGGGCCGCTGACGACGACGGTCGCCGCGGCGGTGCCGATGTCCGGCGGGGTGGCCATGATGGCGCCGTCGAGGTACGTCGCGCCGCGTTCGGCGGCCCACGCCGCGGTGGCGCGGGCCTGCTCCGAGGTGCCGGTGGTGAGGTTGACCAGGGTCCGGCCGCGGAGGGCGGTGGGGTTGACGGGGTCGAGGAGGGCGTGCAGCGCGTCGTAGTCGGTGACGCAGGCGATCACCAGCGGGGCGGCGGCCACGGCCTCGGCGGGGGTGCCGGCCCGTGCGGCGCCCTCGGCGACGAGGTCGTCGGCCTTGGCCGCGGTGCGGTTGAAGACGGTGGTGGGGTGCCCGGCGCGCAGCAGGGCCTCGGCCAGGGCGCTGCCCATGAGGCCCAGGCCGAGGACGGAGACGGGGGCGGGGGCGGTTTCGGTGTGCTTGTCGGTCGTCATGGCAGAATCGTCAACGTTCACACCGGTATGAAGGTCAAGGAGGAGCGCGCATGCGGATCGGCGAGCTGAGCCGGCGCACCGGTGTCCCCGCGCACCAGCTGCGGTACTACGAGGCCCAGGGCCTGCTGCAGCCCGAGCGCTCGGGCAACGGCTACCGCACGTACACGGACGACGCCGTGCTCACCGTCACGCAGATCCGGCGCCTGCTCGACGCCGGCCTGTCGACCCGGGACATCGCCTGGCTCCTGCCCTGTGCCACGGGCACCGGGCCCGACTTCTACCCCTGCCCCGAGCTGCTGGACAAGTTCCGCGAGCGGCTGGAGGGGCTCGACGCGCACATCACCACGCTCGACCGCTCCCGCCGGGCGCTGAGCGAGTACCTCGGCGCCGCCGAGCGGCGGGTCGCGCAGTACAGCTGAGGGAGCGGCGGCGGCCGGGGGCGCGCGCCCGGCGGCGGCCCCGTACCGTCCCGTCGACCGTCTCTCTGCCGTCCCGCGGCGCTTCACCTGCCCGTCGCGCCCCGGCCACCCGGCCCGACGAGCATCCTTCCGGATCTTCACGACGTCCGGGAGGCACAGGTGACTTCACCACCCCACACCCCACGCCGGCGCTCGTTCCTGCAGGCCGCGGGCGTCGGCGTCGGCGCGCTGCTCGCCGGGGCCGGGCTCGCCGGGCGGGCCGAGGCCGTCGGGGGCGCCCCCCGGCTGCGCGACGAGCCGTTCCGGCTGGGCGTCGCCAGCGGCGAACCGGCGGCGGACGGCGCCGTGTTGTGGACCCGGCTGGCACCGGACCCGCTGGCCGACGACGGCCACGGCGGCATGCCCCGCGCCGGCTACGACGTCGGCTGGCAGGTCGCGGAGGACGAGCGCTTCCGCCGCGTCGTACGCTCCGGCGCCGCGCTCGCGCTGCCGGAGCTGGGGCACTCCGTCCACCCGCAGGTCCGCGGGCTGCGCCCGGGCCGCCAGTACTTCTACCGCTTCCGCGCCCGCGGCCACACCAGCCCCGTGGGGCGCTTCCGCACCGCGCCCGCGGCCCGCTCCGCGCGCGGCTCGTTCACCTTCGCCACCGCCTCCTGCCAGGCCTGGTACCACGGCCACTTCACGGCGTACCGGGACATGCTCGACAAGGACCCGGACGTGGTGTTCTTCCTCGGCGACTACGTCTACGAGTACGGCATCACCGCCGCCAACATGCGGCGCAACGCCCCGCTGCCCGGCGCCCGCCACGAGACCGAGACCAGCACCCTCGCCGACTACCGGCTGCGCTACGCGCTGTTCAAGTCGGACCCCGACCTGCAGGCCGTGCACGCCGCGGCGCCGTGGGTCCTCACCCCGGACGACCACGAGGTGCAGAACGACTACTCCGACGAGTACTCGTACTACGGCCTGAGCGAGGCGGACTTCCTGCTGCGCCGGGCGGTGGCGTACCGCGCGTACTACGAGAACTGCCCGCTGCCCGCGCTCGCCCTCGCCCACGGCCCCGACGCCCGCCTGCACCGGCGGCTGCGCTACGGCGGGCTGGCCACCCTGCACGTGCTCGACGCCCGCCAGTACCGCGACCCCAAGCCGGCCGACGCCGCCGAGCAGCGCGCGCCCGGGCGCACCATGCTCGGCCGGGAGCAGGAGCGCTGGCTCTACCACGGGCTGCGCACCGCGGGCGCCCGCTGGAACCTGCTGCTGCAGCAGGTCGGCCTGGTCCGGGTGACGGAGAACCGCGTCGACCAGTGGGACGGCTACCCGGCGGCGCGGCAGCGCCTGCTCGACGTCCTCGGCGAGCCGGGCGTCGCACCGTCCGTCGTCTTCACCGGCGACTGCCACCGCTCCATCGCCGGCGACCTCCTCGCGGACTTCGCCGACCCCGGGTCCCCCGTCGTCGGCAGCGAGTTCCTCGGCACGTCCATCGCCTCCGACGGCGACGGCGCGCCGACGGACACCTACACGAAGGACTGGATGCAGCACCCCTGGATGACGTTCTACGACGGCCGCCGCGGCTACGTCCTCGGGCACGCGGACGCGGACGCGGTCACCGCCGAGTACCGGGCGGTGCCGTACGTGCAGGCGGACAACCGGGCGGCCGGGTTCGCGCTCGACCGCTTCCGGGTCGCGCACGGCCGCCCCGGCATGGAGAAGGTGAGCTGACGATGACCGACACCACCCGTACCGCGGACACGGCCGGCCGGCGCCCGGGCTCCGGCCACCCGCACGGCGCCGTCTCCGGCCTCGACGCCGCCGGCGGGCTCGGCGTCGTCGAGCTGACGTGGCGGCCGTACCGGACCCGCGGCAGGCAACTCGTGGACCACTACGAGGTCCACGAACTCTCCGCCGCCGGCGGCACCCTCCTCGCCCGCACCCTCTTCCCGCACCACACCCACCTCGTCGGCCCCGAGCTGGCGACCCGCCGGTACACCGTCGTCGCCGTGCTCGACTCCGGGGCCCGCACCCGGCCGGCGCGTCCCGTCGCGGCGGTCAACGAGCGGTCGGTCGCCGCGGGCCGGGCCGTGGCGCAGGTCGGCGCGTTCGACCACCGGGGGCTGGAGTTCGCGCTGTCGCCGAACCTGAGCGCCCGGTACCCGGCGGCCTTCCCGCAGGACGTCGACTTCCGCCACGGCACCTCCGACGCCGCCCGCGACTGGTGCTACCTGCACCCGGGCCCCGCCGACTCCTGGGCCGGCCGCAGGGAGCACACGTTCACGCTCCGCTTCGACCTGCCCGCGGCCCCGGAGCGCGACCTCGGCTTCGCCCTGTGGCTGATCGACGCGCACGCCACCGCCGCCGGCACCGCCGAACTGGCGGTGGGCGGGCGCGCGGTCACGACGCTGGAGTTCCGCGGCGGCGCGACCCGCGGCTCGCTGGAGGGCGACGCGACCCGGCCGGGCAGCGTGCTGAAGCCGTCGTACTACGAACTGCCGCTGGCGGCGGACCTCTTCGCGGCCGGCGAGAACGTGCTGACGCTGCGCAAGACGAGCGGGTCGTGGATCGCGTACGACGCGCTGGGGGTGTTCGCGCCGGAGTGACGCGGCCGCGGGCACGGCGCACGCCCGCGGCGCGGCCTCCTTCAGCCCTTCCCGGCGTCGAGCAGCCCGGTGATGCGGAGTCGGTGCTGTTCGAGTGCGGCGCGCTGCTCGGGGGCCGCGTCCGGATGGTCCCGCAGCCAGGCACCGGTATGCTCCAGCGTCCGCAGGAGCCGCGGGACGCTCCGCTGGCTGCCGGGCTGGTGCTCCAGCCGGCGCGCCACCTGCAGCAGCAGGGGGTGGACGGCGGAGTGGTCGCCGGACCGCGCCTCCAGCCAGTCGAGCGCCAGGTCGAGGACGCGGTCCACCTCGTCCGCGTCGGGCAGGTCACCGTCCTGCAGCAGGGTTTTCAGCACCTTTCCGGTCGCCGAGTTGCGCTCGGCGCCGGGGCGGAGCCTGCGCAGCGTGACCTGTGCGGCGCGGCGGCGGACGGGCGGGGCCGACGCGCGGCTCTCCAGCACGGGAATCAGCAGCCTGAGTCCGCGGTCCGTGCGGTCGTGCACGGCACACCAGTCGAGACACGTCTCGTGCAGCCGGGTCAGGACCGGGCCGTCGAGCCGGTCGGCCCCCTCCAGCAGGAGGCGGAGAGCACGCACCGCCTCGCGCGGCTGCCGCTCGTCCGCTATGACGTCGCAGGCGCGCCCGACGAAGCGGTTCCACTCGGTGCCGATGTCGGCGCGGTGCCGCAGCAGTGCCTTGGTCAGCCAGGGGTCCTTGCCGTGCCGCTCGGGGACGAGCGTGCGCGGTGTCAGCATCCGGACCGCGCGGGCGGCCAGCCGGGCGCGGTCGGCGGGTGTCGTCCGCCGGCTGCCGAGCGCCGTGGCCAGCAGCCCCGCCGCACCCGGCGCCCGGAGGTAGCGGTCCAGCCACGCCAGCGCCCCGGTCACGGCCCGCTCGTGTTCGGCCCCGGTGAGGTCGGCCCGCCGCAGGAGTTCGGTGAGCGGGAACGCCATGTGCCTGCTCGGCGGCGCCGGGGGCAGCTGGGCGAAGGTCGCCTCGACCACCCGGTTTCGCAGGTCCCCGTCGACGTACCGCTTGTGCAGCAGGGGGGTCAGCACCGAGCGGGCCACGCTGGGGGCGGGGCGGTCCCCCAGCATGGCGAGCGCCTTCTCCGCGAGCCGTTCCAGCCGCTCCGGGTCGCCGTCGGGCAGCGAGGTGCCGAGGAGCGCGCCGAGTACCTCGCTGCCGGTGCCCCGCGGGGAGTCACCGTGCGCCGCCAGCCAGTCCACGGCCAGGCGCCCCAGCGTCTCCTGCTCGTCCCGGGTGAAGGCGGCGTGCTGGCCGGGCGTGGACTTGCTGGCGTTCTTGAGCAGCCCGGGCAGCACCTTGCCGACTTCGAGGTGACGGCCGGCGTTCGGCTCCAGCCAGATCCAGGCCGCCTGCACGGCGCGCGCCAGCATGTCCCGCCCGGGCAGCCCGGGGACGACCAGTTCCTTGAGGAGGTACGCGGCGGCAGGGCGCAGCCCGTAGCCGGCGTCGTCCTCCAGCCAGGCGAAGGAGTCCGTCAGCGCCTGTTCGTACACGTGCCGGTCCAGGTCCCCGCGCAGCCGGTGCCGCGCCAGCACGGCCTCCAGCGCGAACGTGGCGCTCGGCGGGTCACCGGGGGCCACGCTGTCCAGGAGCAGGCGAGCGGTCCAGGTGAGGTCGGCCCCGGTCAGCTCCGGGCGCAGGACGAGCGGCCTGGCCACGAAGCTCGCTTCGCGCCGGGTGCCGTGGCGCCGCAGCCAGCGCAGCGCCCAGGACAGGACCTGCCCGGTGCGCGGGTCTCCGGGGGGCAGGGCGTTCCTGCTGGTGTCGAGAAGCCGCTGCAGCGGGCGGCCGGCGTTGATGCGGTGCCCGTGGCGGGAGAGCCACTCGACGACCTGGTCCGTGGTCCACTCCCGGACCGCCGGGTCGAGGTCGCCGGTCTCCAGGGCCCGGTGGAAGGCGAGCGCGGCACCGGGCCGGTGGCCGTGGTCGTAGATCCAGTCGAAGAGGTAGCGGCGGGACGTCGCGGCCGGCAGGTGGCGTGCCGCGGTCAGCACGGTGTCGCGCGCCCGGGCCTTGTCGTGGTACTCGCGCAGCCAGGGTTCGGCCAGCTCGGCGACCGCGACGGGGCGCCACGTACGCCGGGTGAGGAGGGTCCGCAGTTCCCGGCCCCGGCCCTCGTCGTCCGCCAGGACCAGCGCGCGCAGGGCGTCGATGCGCTCGGCACACCACTTCTCGACGACCCGGGCGAACCGCGCGCCCGCGTCGGCCGGGAGCGTCTCGCGCAGGCGGTCCACCGCGGTGGCGACCCGTACCAGGGACCGGCCGTCGGCCAGGCCGGTCTCCAGCACCCGGCGCAGGCCCCGCGGGTGCACCGTCGTCTGGTCGGCTTCCAGCACCGCGTGCCCGAGCAGGCTGTCGGCGTAGACGTCGTGCACGGGCCGCAGCGCGTCGTCCTGCGCGTAGAGCAGGCCGTCCGCGACGAACTGCCGGACCTTTGTCGCCCCCGCTTCCCGGCGGGGGTCGTCGAGGCCCGGGGCGAAGAAGTCGAGCGCCTTCCGCAGCGGGCAGGGCGCGTGGACGGCGATCTGGGCCACCGCCGTCGTCGCGGGGTCGGGATCACCGTCCGGGGGCACCGCGGGCAGTCCCATGCCGAGCAGCAACTCGCGCATCCAGTTGCTGAACTCGGGGTCGGGGCGGGGCACCAGGCCGGTCAGGTCGCGCCCCTCGCGGGCCTGGTTGTCGTAGTACGTGGCGCACAGCTGGCTGGCCGCGGGCGAACCGGCGCAGAGCCGCACCAGAAGCTGTTCGTCCTGCTGCCTGACGGCGTCACGGGCCAGGTCCCGCACCATCTGCTCGGAGATGGCGCGGTGGTACGGCCGGTCCCAGCGGATGTCGACGGTGTCGAACGTCTTCGTCGGGTTCAGCAGGCCGCCGTCGAGGGCCCGGAGCCGCCTGCGGCGTGCGGTCGTCAGCACGGCCAGCCGGACGCCGGATCCGCCGGCCTGCTGGAAGACCGAGCCGTACGTCGTTCCGGGCGCGTCGATCCAGTCGATGTCGTCGGCGACGACGAGCACCTGTTCCGCCAGGCCGTCGACGCTGTCCCACACGTCGGTCAGGGACACCGCTTCGGTGACGTGGACCACGAGCCACTCGCGGGTGTCCTCGGCGCGTTCCGCGGTCTCCAGGCACAACCGGGTCTTCCCGGAGCCGGGTTCGCCGACGACGATCAGCCCGGCGGGCAGGCCCGGCGTGCCCGCCAGCCGGGCCAGGCGGGCGAGGACCCGGTCGGGCGAGCCGGCGTCGCCGGGGTCGACGTAGCGCAGTTTCTCGGGGACCAGTGGCCGGGGCGTCCGCCGGATCCGGTCCAAGTGGACGTGGTGCTGCTCCAGTGCCCGGGTGCGCCGCCAGCCGTCCGGCAGCACCGGCAGCGGCCGCGGGTCCACGCCCTCGGCGCCCAGCAGCTCCCGCCACTCCTCGTCGTCGACCCGGTCCAGCGCCGTCACCTGGAGCATGCCGGCACCCGCCGCCGGGACGTGGTCGCGGACGACGGCGACCACGAGCCCGGACCCGTCGGTCCGTACCGCCGCGCCGGACATGCCCTGCCACGGGCTCTCCCCGTAAGCCGGCAGCGCCGGTGCCGCGTCCTCGACCCGGACGCGCAGCATGTCCGGTGCCTCGGTGTCGGCCGTACGGATCGCGCAGCGCACCGCGGTCCGGCCCCGCCACACGGCGTCCGGGGTCTCCGCGGAACTCCGGTCGACCTGCGCCCACCGGGGGTGGCCGACGGCGCGCGCGGCCACCTCGGTCTCCAGGCCGCGGGCCACGCTCCCCAGCCGTACCGGTGCGGCGCGCGTCGCGGGCGCCGCGTCGAACCGCAGCAGGGCGAGGTCCAGGTCCCCGTCCCGCCACACGCAGCTCACCGGCCGGTGGATGGCGTCGCCGCCGAGGTCGGCCGTCAGGGCCGTGGTGCCCTCCAGCGCATGGGACGTGGTGAGCACCAGCCGGTCGGAGATCCGGTACCCGCTGCTGAGGCTGCACCGGTCCTCCCGGCCGGGCAGGTCGCCGACCACGCGGGCCACCCTGGACACGTCGGTGCGGGAGGCCGCCACCGGTCAGCCCGGCCGCCGGCTCATCGTGTCGCCGGCGGAGACCGGCCTGCCCCCCGGCGTCTGCGCGTCGAGCTGGAGCCGCAGCGTCTGCACGTCGCTGCGGCCCTCCGTGCGCTGCGCCCCGGCGGAGATCACATGGACCTTGATGCCGCCGTTCACCTCGCCGGACCGGCTGAGCGTGGTCTGCAACTCCAGTTCGAGCGAGGAGACCGAGAGCCGCACCGGGCCGCCCTCCGTCTGCGCCGCGTCCATCGCCTGCGCCAGCTCCCGCCTGATCGCACCGAGGGCGGCCGCCAGACCGATCCCCTCATCCGGGCCGTTTCCGGACGCCATCACGTACTCCCCTGTCGGCCTGTCCGATGAGTTCCTGACTCCCCGGACACCAGTATCCCCGGCGGCCGGGAGCCCGTCGGCCACGGCCCGGAACTAGGCAGC
This sequence comes from Streptomyces sp. CNH099, assembly GCA_000514715.1. Lineage (GTDB taxonomy): Bacteria > Actinomycetota > Actinomycetes > Streptomycetales > Streptomycetaceae > Streptomyces > Streptomyces synnematoformans. The sequence goes on from AZWL01000010.1 coordinate 20,679, forward strand.
GCGCACGAAGACCGTTTACGGTGCGGAGGTCCTCCCCGCGACCCGAAGGACGGTGTATGGCTGCCGAGCTGCGAAGCGCCCAGTGGTACGGGGGCACCGACCGAAACGCGTACATCCACCGCGCGTGGATGCGCCGCGGCCTGCCGCACGACGCGTTCTCCGGCCGCCCCCACATCGCGATCGCCAACACGGCCTCCGACCTGACCCCCTGCAACGCCCACCTCGGCGAGGTCGCCCGCTCCGTGCGCGACGGCGTGCACGAGGCGGGCGGCATCCCGCTGGAGCTGCCCGTGGTCTCGCTCGGCGAGACGCAGGTGCGGCCCACGGCGATGCTGTGGCGCAACATGGCGGCGATGGCGGCGGAGGAGATGTTCCGCGCCAACCCGGTCGACGGCCTGGTGCTCCTCGGCGGCTGCGACAAGACGATCCCCGCGCTGCTCATGGCCGCCGCCTCGGTGGACCTGCCCGCGCTCGTCGTCCCCGGCGGGCCGATGCTCACCGGCACGTTCCGCGGCGCGCCGCTGGGCTGCGGCACCGACGTGTGGCGGCTGAGCGAGGAGGTGCGCGCGGGCGAGATGTCGGAGCAGGAGTTCACCCGCTCCGAGTCGTCCATGATCCGCAGCCGCGGGCACTGCAACACCATGGGCACGGCCTCCACCATGGCCGTGCTCGCCGAGGCGCTGGGCATGGTGCTCCCGGGGCTGGCCGGCACCCCGGCGCCCGACAGCCGGCTGCTGGAGTCGGCGCACGAGTCGGGGCGGCTGGCGGTCGAGCTGGTGCACGAGGGGCGTACCCCGTCGCACGTCGTCACGGCCGCGTCGTTCCGCAACGCGATCGTGGCGCTGGCCGCCACCGGCGGCTCCACCAACGCCGTCGTGCACCTGCTGGCCCTGGCCGGCCGGCTCGGCGTGGAGCTGAGCCTCGACGACTTCGACCGCGTCGGCGCGGACGTGCCGCTGCTGGTCGACCTGCTGCCGGCGGGCCGGTTCCTGATGGACGACCTGTACCGCGCGGGCGGCCTCGCGGCCGTGCTGGACCAGGTGCGCGACCTCCTCGACCCGGCGGCGCGCACCGTCACCGGCCGGCCGCTGGTCGACCACCTCGACGGCGCCCGCATCTGGGACCCCGAGGTCATCCGCACCCGCGACGCGCCGCTGCAGCCCGCCGCCGGCATCGCCGTGCTCCGCGGCAACCTCGCCCCGTCCGGCGCCCTCATCAAGCCCGCCGCCGCCTCGCCCGAGCTGCTGCGGCACCGCGGCCGGGCGGTCGTCTTCGACAGCATCGAGGACTTCCACGCCCGTATCGACGCCCCGGACCTCGACGTCGACGCCGACTCGGTGCTCGTCCTGCGCGGCTGCGGCCCGCGCGGCTACCCCGGCATGCCGGAGGTGTCGAACATGCCGCTGCCGCGCAAGCTGCTGGAGCGGGGCGTGCGCGACATGGTGCGGATCTGCGACGGGCGGATGAGCGGCACGGCGTACGGGACGGTGGTGCTGCACGTCGCGCCGGAGGCGGCGGCGGGCGGCCCGCTGGCGCTGGTGCGGAACGGGGACTGGATCAGCCTCGACGTCGAGGGCCGCGGCCTCACGCTGGAGGTGCCGGACGCGGAGCTGGCGGCGCGGACGCCGAACGAGGCGACGGTGGCCGGCTACGCGGCGCCGCGGCGGGGGTGGGAGCGGCTGTACGTCGACCACGTGCTGCAGGCGGACACCGGGGCGGACCTGGACTTCCTGGTGGGTTCTTCGGGGTCCGAGGTGAGTCGTGAGTCGCACTGAGGGCCGGTCTTGAGGGCGTTCGTGCTCCACGGCCCCGGGGACGCGGGGGTCGTGGACGTCGAGCCGCCGGCGGCGGGGCCCGGCGAGGCGGTGGTGGACGTCGCGCGCGTGGGGGTGTGCGGGACGGACCTGGAGCTGTTCTCCGGCGAGTTGCAGTACCTCCGCGACGGCCGCTCGCGCTACCCCGTACGCCCCGGGCACGAGTGGTCGGGCCGGGTTGCGGCGGTCGGCGCGGGGGTGGACCCGGGCTGGGTGGGGCGGCGGGTGACGGGCGACACGATGCTGGGGTGCCGCGCCTGCCGCCGCTGCCGGGGCGGCCGGCAGCACCTGTGCGAGGACCGCCGGGAGGTGGGCATCCTCGGCCACGCGGGCGCGCTCGCGGAGCAGCTGGCCGTCCCGGCGCGGTCGTTGCACGCACTGCCGGACGCGGTCGACGACGCGCTCGGCGCCCTGGTCGAGCCGGGCGGCAACGCGCTGCGCGCGGCGCGGGCGGCGGGGGCCGCGGCGGGTACCCGGGTGCTGGTGGCGGGGCCGGGGACGATCGGGCTGCTGGCGGCGATGTTCGCCCGGCGGGCGGGCGCCGAGGTGCACGTGCTCGGCCGCGACGCGCAGACGCTGGAGTTCGCGGCGTCGCTGGGCTTCGACCGCTGCTGGACGGCGGAGTCGCTGCCGCGGCTGCCGTACGACGCGGTCGTCGACGCCTCCACCGCGGAGTCGCTGCCGGCGCGGGCGGTGGAGCTGGTGGAGCCGGGCGGCCGGGTGGTCCTCATCGGCCTCGCCGGCACCCCGAGCCTGCTGGACACCCGCGTCCTGGCCCTGAAGGACGCCACGGCGGTGGGCGTCCTGAGCGCGTCCCCGGGCCTGGCGGACACGATCACCGCGTACGCGGAGGGCGCGGTGGACCCGCGCCCGCTGATCGCGGCGACCATCGGCCTGGACGAGGTGGCGGACACCCTGTCGGGCAACCGCCCGAAAGGCGCAGGCCGAGGCCCGAAGGTCCACGTGGTCCCAGGGTGACCCGGACGCCATCGCTACGCGCCGAACGCGTCCGCGCTCAGACCGCGACCCCGAGCAAGCCGCCCAGGGCGTCACGCGGGTAAGGGGGGTGCATCTGGATCACGCCCCTGACGCGCCCCGTGCGCGCCCTTCAGGACGGGGCGAGGACGCAGAACTCGTGCCCCTCCGGGTCGGTCAGGCACGTCCACGGCACGTCGCCCTGGCCGACGTCGAGGTCGGCCGCGCCCAGCGCCCGCAGCCGGGCGGCCTCCGCCGCCGGGTCGTCGCCGGGGTACGGCAGCAGGTCGAGGTGGACGCGGTCCGGGGCGGTCGGCCGGCCGGGGACGCGCAGGAATTCGAGGTACGGGCCGGTGTCCGCGGCCGAGCGCAGCACCGCCTGGTCGTCGGTCACCTCCCGGAGCGTCCAGTCCGTCGCCGCACCCCAGAACCGGGCCATGGCCCGCGGGTCCGCGCAGTCGACCACCACCGCCGCGACCGGACCGGTGTCCCGGTAGACGTCCCTCGGCTCCAGCACGCAGAACTCGTTGCCCTCGGGGTCGGCGAGGACCGTCCACGGCACCGCGCCCTGGCCCACGTCGACCGGGGTCGCGCCGAGCGTGCGGAGGCGGTCGACCAGCTCCGCGCGGTGGGCCTCGGAGGTGGTGGCGAGGTCGAGGTGCACGCGGTTCTTCACCCCCGTCCCGGGCTCCGGGACGGGCACGACGTCGATGCCGACGGCGACCGGGTCCGGCCAGACGAGGCCGCCGGCGGGGCCGACGTAGGTGGTCGCGCCGGGTGCGTAGGCGTGCCAGCCGAGCGCTTCGGCCCAGAACCGGCCGACCGCCGGGGGGTCGAGGGCCTTGATGTTCACCTGGACGGGTCGCAGCGCCATGCCGGCGATCCTATGCATCCCGGGGGCGCGTCGGTGCTCGCTTCTCGAAATCGAACACACGTATGATAGCGAGTCGTGAGCGACTACGAGTTTCCGGAGGAGTTGCTGCGGGCGAAGCGGGAGTGGTTCGCCGTCGCGCAGCGGTTGGAGGAGTTCCCGCTGCGCCCGTATACGGACAGGGCGGGCGTCGAACACCGGGCCGACAGCGGTTGGACGCCCGAGCTGGACCGGCAGGAGGCGGTGCTGCGGAAGAGGTTCCGCGAGCTGTCCATCGAAATATCCATCCACCCGTTCTGGGAGACGCTGAACGGCAGCACGGTCGCGGCGCGGATGGCGCTGCGCGAGGCGGCCCGGCGGCCGGGCGGCTGAGGTGCGGGCGGCGGGGGAGCGGGCGCGGACAGCGGTCCGGGGCGGGCGGTTTGACCGCCCACCCCGGAGGTGGTTCGTCTGCTTACGGAGACGGGGCCGGAGTCAGCCCCGCACCGGCTCGGAGGCGGGCGTCCCGGGGCCGCCGGCGGCGGACTCCGGGGGCGCGGCGCCGGCCGGGGCCGCGCCGTCCGCGGGGGCCGGGTCCCCGGCGCCGTCCCCGGCGGCCGGCTCCCGGGGCGCCGTTCCCGTGGGCGGCACGTGGTTCAGGAGCCGTACCGCCAGCACCGCCACCCCCGCCAGCAGCACCGCCGCGATCACCGCGGCCACGTGCATCCCGCTGACGTACGCCTCCCGCGCCGGCGCCAGCAGCGCGTCCGCCGCCCGGGCCGGCAGGTCCGCCGCCGCGGTCGCCGCGCCGGTGATGCCCTCCCGGGCGGTGTCCGCCGCCGGGCCGGGGGTGCCGGCCGGGACGGCGTCCGCCATCTGCCCGCGGTAGACGAGCGTGCCGATGCTGCCGAGGGTCGCGATGCCGAGCGCGTAGCCGAACTCGCCGCTGGTCTCGTTCATCGCCGCCGCCGAGCCCGCCTTCTCCGGCGGCGCGGAGCTGACGACCAGGTCGGTGCCGAGCGTCACCAGCGGCCCCGCCCCCAGGTTGATGAGCGCGAACCCGGTGACGACGTACGGCAGTCCGCCGGAGACGTCGGCGAGCACGAGCAGCAGCAGGCCCGCGACCGACACGCACAGCCCGCCCCCGATAAGCCGGGCCGGGCGGACCGAGCGGGCCGCGACCGGGGCGAGGCCGAAGCTGATCCCCGAGGCCACCACCGCGGGCAGCATCCACAGGCCCGCCTTCAGCGGGGTGAGACCCTGCACCAGCTGCAGGTACTGCGTGATGAACAGCATCAGCGCGCCCATCAGGAACGTGCCGGCGAACATCCCGCCGAGCGCGGTGCAGAAGGCCCGGTTGCGGAAGAGCCGCAGGTCCATGAGCGGGTGCTCCAGCCGCTGCTGGCGCCGGACGAAGACGGTCCCGAACGCGCCGCCCGCCGCGAGCGCGGCCAGCGGCACCGGCGCCCAGCCGTCCTTCGCCAGCTCCTTCAGCGCGTACACCAGCGGCAGGACCGCCGCCAGCGACAGCGCCACGCTCGCCAGGTCCAGCCGGCCCGCCTTCGTGTCGCGGTACTCGGGCAGCACCACCGGGCCCAGGACCAGCAGCAGGACCATCGCGGGCACCCCGAGCAGGAACGCCGAGCCCCACCAGAAGTTCTCCAGCATCGCCCCGCCGACCAGCGGTCCGATCGCCGCGCCGCCCATGAAGCACATGAACCAGATGCCGATGGCCGCCGACCGCTGCCGGGGGTCCTGGAACATGTTGGTGATCAGCGCAAGCGTCGACGGCGCCAGCGTCGCCCCGGCGATGCCGAGCAGCGCGCGTGCGGCGATCAGCATCTCCGGGCCGGTGGAGTACGCGGCCAGGACGGAGGCGACGCTGAACGCCGCCGCGCCGGTCAGCAGCAGCCGGCGGCGCCCGATGCGGTCGCCGAGGGTGCCCATCGTGACGAGGAAGCCGGAGAGCATGAAGCCGTAGATGTCCATGATCCACAGCTGCTCGGAGCTGTTCGCGCCGAGGTCGGCGCTGAGGTGCGGCAGGGCGAGCAGCAGGACGAAGACGTCGAGGGAGACGAGCAGAACGGGCAGCGCGAGCACCGCGAGCCCGATCCACTCCCGCCGCCCGGCCCGTGTCGCGATGTCGGTGGCCATGGGTGTGCTCCTTGTCGGAAACAACCGTCCGGCGCCCCCTTCGGGCGCCTCTCACCCGTGCGTCGAGCGGGCGGGACGGATTTCGACACCGGAGCCGGGGACATCTCGAATGTGGCGCGGGTCACATGACCCGGGGTCCGTCAGATGCGTACCGCGGCCCCCGTGACGTGCACCCGCGGGTCGCCGGCGCGCGTCTCGACCTCCAGCAGCGAGGGGCGGCCCATGTCGTGGCCCTGGTGGAGGGTGAGCCGGGCGCTCTCACCGGCGAGGCCGAGCGCGCGGGCGTACGCTCCGAAGGCGGCCGCCGCGGCGCCGGTGGCCGCGTCCTCCACGACGCCGCCGACCGGGAACGGGTCGCGGACGTGGAAGACGCCGGGGGACTCGCGCCAGACGAGCTGGACGGTGGTCAGGTCCAGCCGCTCCATGAGCGCGCGCAGCCGGTCGAAGTCGTAGTCGAGGTCGGCCAGGCGGGCGCGGGTGGCGGCGGCGAGGACGAGGTGGTGCGCGCCGGCGAAGGCCAGCCGCGGGGGCAGGCCGGGGTCGAGGTCGGCGGCCGGCCAGCGCAGCGCCGCCAGGGCTTCGGCGACGTCGCCGTCCGCGGCCGCGCGGACGTCCGGCTCGACGCTGCTGAGCGTCGCCTTCAGCACGCCGTCCGCCTCGGCCACCGCGACCGGCACCCGGCCGGGCCGCGTGTGCAGGGCGAAGCCGCCGGGGCCCAGCCGCTCGGCGAGGGCGACGGCGGTCGCGACGGTGGCGTGGCCGCAGAACGGCACCTCGGCGGCGGGGCTGAAGTAGCGGGCGGTGAACGACCGCCCGGGGCCGGCCTCGTCGGCGGGGCCCGGGGTGAGGAAGGCGGTCTCGGAGTAGCCCACGTCGGCCGCGATGGCGGCCATCCGCTCGGCGGTCAGGCCGGCGGCGTCGAGGACGACCCCGGCCCGGTTGCCGCCGGCGGGGTCGGTGGCGAAAGCGGTGTAGCGCAGTACGTCGGTCATGAGGAGGGAACCTCCGCGACCCCGGCGGCTGTTCCCGCAGGTACGCGGCGGGCGCGGGTCACCAGTTGGTGCGCAGCGGCGGGCGGTCCCGCGGGTGCCGCCGCCAGGCCCCGGTGAGCCGGACGAGCCGGGCGGGGGCGGCGATGCCGCGCACCGTGGCGATCCTGCCGCCGTCGAGGTCGAACGTCACGGCGCCGGTGACGTCGTCGCCGACCACGAAGAGGAGGGCGGGGCCGCCGTTGAGGAGCGCGTGGTGGACGGCCGGCGTGCCGCCGGCGAACCGCCGTTTCGCGGGCGTGGGCCGGAAGCCGGTCCCGGCGATGGCCGCGATGCGCTCCGGAGTGTCGTACCGCAGCAGGGTCTCGGTCAGGCCGGCGCCGTCGGAGACCGCCGTCGCGTCGTCGGTGAGCAACGCCACCAGCCGCTCGGTGCGGCCGGAGGCGGCGGCGGCGAAGAACTCCGCGACGACCCTGCGGGCGGACGCGGGATCGGCCCCGCCGCCGCCGCGGCGGGCCGCGGCGACGCGGCGCCGGGCCCGATGGAGATGCTGCTGGCTGGCGGCCTCGGTGACGCCGAGGACCCCGGCGATCTCCGCGTGGCTGTAGGAGAACGCCTCGCGCAGGACGTAGACGGCCCGCTCGACGGGGGACAGCCGCTCCATGAGCGTCAGTACGGCCAGGGAGACCGACTCGCGCTGCTCGACGGTGTCGGCCGGGCCGAGCATCGGGTCGCCGTCGAGGAGCGGTTCGGGCAGCCAGGCGCCGGCGGTGCGTTCCCGGCGGACCCGGGCCGAGCGGAGCCGGTCGAGGCACAGGTTGGTGACGACCTTCGTCAGCCACGCCTCCGGCACCTCGATCCGCCGCCGGTCGGCGGCCTGCCACTGCAGGTACGCGTCCTGCACCGCGTCCTCGGCGTCGGCGGCGGAGCCGAGCAGCCGGTAGGCCAGCGAGGCCAGCCGGTTCCGGCCGGCCTCGAACCGTTCGGCGTCGAGGCGGTCGGCGGCGGTCGGGTCCACCCGGGCCACCCTAGGGCCTGGCGGACACGGCGGACGTCTCACCGGACGGGGCCGGGGAGCGGGCGGGCGCGGGTGCGGCGGACCCGTCCGGCGCGGCGGCCAGCCGCCGCCCGCGCCTGGGCAGGCCGAGGGTCGGGTGCAGGGTGCCCCACAGCGCGCCCCTGACGATGCCCGACTTGATCCGGGCGGCCGTGCGGCTGCCCAGGCAGGCCGGCCTGGCCCGCCCCTCGCCGTCGACCAGCTGCAGGATCCCGTCCCGCCGCCCGAGGCTGATGCTGTTGTACCGGTGGACGAGCTTGGTCCGCTCGATGTCGCGGCCCGTCAGGCCGCCCACGACCGTCTCGATGACCTGCTTGGCCGTGTAGCCGGCCGAGCCGCACGACATCGGCAGCTGCCGGCCGTTGTCGCCGATGGCACAGACGCTGTCGCCGACGGCGTGGACGTCCGGGTGCGAGACCGACCGCATGAGGCGGTCGACGACGATCCGGCCGTTGCCGGTGACCTCCAGCCCGCCGGCCGCGGCGAGCGGCCCGACCGCGAACCCGGCCGTCCACACGGTCGCGTCGGAGGCCAGGACGGTGCCGTCGGCGCACCGCACCCGCGTCGCCTCGACGGCGGCGACGGTGGTGTGCTCCAGGACGGTGATGCCCAGCCGGTCGCAGGCCCGGCGCAGGTGGGCACGGGCGCTCGCGCCGAGCCGGGCGCCCAGGTCGCCGCGGGCGGCCAGCGACACCGAAAGACCGGGCCGCGACTCGGCGATCTCGGTGGCGGTCTCGATGCCGGTCAGCCCGTCGCCGACGACGAGCACCCGCCCGCCTTCCGCCCGCGTCTCCAGGCCGTCCAGGCGCGCCCGCAGCCGCAGCGCCGAGGGCCGGGCGGCGACGTCGAAGGCGTGCGCGGCCACCCCGGGGACGCCGTGGTCGGCGACCCGGCTGCCGAGCGCGTAGACGAGCGTGTCGTAGCCCAGCTCGCCGCCGCCGGCGGCGTCGGCCACCGTGACGGTCCGGCGGCCGGGGTCGACGGCGGTGACCCGGGCCAGGCGCAGCCGTATCCCCGTGCCCGCGAAGACGTCCGCGAGCTTCGGGGCCGCGATCTCCTGGCCGGCGGCGAGCCGGTGCAGCTGCAGCCGCTGGACGAAGTCCGGCTCGGCGTTGACCACGGTGATCTCGGTGTCCGCCGGCGCCAGCCGGCGGGCCAGGTTCCCGGCGGTGAAGGATCCGGCGTAGCCGGCGCCGAGGACGACGATGCGGTGCTTCATGGGGTGCTCCCGTCGGTTGCTGGTTGCGCTACCTGAGCGGGACAGCGCCCCGATTGCTGACAGGGACGGCGTGTGAGGTGGACCACAGGTGTTCCGGCGGGGCGGCGCCGGCCGGTGCGCATTTCTTATCGCTGACGTGCGCGCGTCACTTCCCACTCACCTCGCCGCCTGAGACTCTCCCCACGTCGCACCCCCCGAACGTCAGAGGTGACCCATGCCCGAGTTCCCCCTGAGCCGCCGCCGCGCGCTCGGCACCGCGGCCGCCGCGGCCCTCGCCCCCGGCGCCGCCGGGCTGTCCGCCGCCCGCGCCGACAGCCCCGCGCACGGCGCCGGCGACGAGGACGAACTGCACGTCATGAGCTTCAACCTCCGCTACGCCTCCGCCACCCCGCCGCACTCCTGGCCCGAGCGCCGCCCCGTGATGCGGACGCTGCTGCGCGCCGAGGAGCCGCACCTCGTCGGCACCCAGGAGGGGCTGTACCGGCAGCTGCTCGACATCGCCGGCGACCTCGGCCGCCACCACGCCTGGATCGGCGTCGGCCGGCAGGGCGGCAGCAAGGACGAGTTCATGGCGGTGTTCTACGACATCCGCCGGCTGGCCCCGGTCGCGTTCGACCACTACTGGCTCTCCGACGAGCCGTACCTGATCGGCTCCAACACCTGGGGCAACGCGGTGCTGCGGATGGTCACCTGGGTGCGCTTCCGCGACCTGGTCACGGGCGGCGAGTTCTACCACGTCAACACCCACCTCGACCATGTCAGCCAGGAGGCGCGCGAGCGCTCCGCCGCCCTGATCACCCGCCGCTTCACGGAGTTCGACGCCGCGCTGCCGCGCGTCGTCACCGGCGACTTCAACGTCCCCGCGCACGGCAACCCCGTCTACGACGCGATGCTCGCGGGCGGCGGCCTGGCGGACACCTGGGACACGGCCGAGCGGCGCAGCGACGCGTACGCGACGTTCCACGGCTACCGGCCGCTGGTGCCGGACGGCGACCGCATCGACTGGATCCTCGTCACGCCCGGGGTGCGGACCCGGTACGCGAAGATCAACACGTACGAGCGCGGCGGGCAGTTCCCCAGTGACCACCTGCCGGTGCAGGCGTTCCTGCAGATCTGACGGGCCCCGCTACCCGCCGCCCGGGCCCTCCGCCCGGCCGCGCAGCCGCTCCAGCTCGCGCCGGTCCCGCTTCGTCGGCCGGCCCGCGCCGCGGTCGCGGCGGGCGACCGGGGCGGCCAGCTCGCGCGGCGGCGGGGGCGGGCTGTGGTCGGCGTAGCACTCGACCGCCACCGGCGCGCCGACCCGCTTGCGCAGCAGCCGCTTGACCACGACGATCCGGTCCCGGCCGGCCAGCCGCACCCGCACCTCGTCGCCGACCCGCAGCGCCTGGGCCGGCTTCACCCGGTCGCCGTTGACCCGGACGTGCCCCGCCTTGCACGCGGCGGCCGCCGCGGAGCGGGTCTTGGTGAGCCGTACGGACCAGATCCAGCTGTCGACGCGTACGCTCCCGTCCTCTCCAGCCATGTCACCGACTCTACGGGCCCGCGTGCGGGGATAATCCACTCGGACCGGACCTGGAAAGGTGATCATGAAGGCGATCGTCACGAACGAGTACGGCGGACCGGAGAACCTGCAGCTGGCCGAGGTGCCCCGACCCAAGGTGGGCCCCGACCAGGTGCTGGTGCGGGTCCGGGCGGCCGGGGTCAACCCCGTGGACTGGAAGGTCGCGAAGGGCTGGCTCGACCCCATGATGTACGTCCACTTCCCCCTCATCCCCGGCTGGGACGCGGCCGGCGTGGTGGCGGAGCTGGGCGCGGACACCCCGGAGTTCAGCGTGGGCGACGAGGTGCTGGGATACGTGCGCCGCGACGAGGTCGGGCACGGCACGTACGCGGAGTACATCGCCGCGCCCGCCCGGACCCTCGCCCGCAAGCCCGCCGCGCTGGGCTTCCGGGAGGCCGCGGCGCTGCCGCTGGCCGGCCTCACGGCGCTGCGCTCCCTGGACCGGGTGGGCGCCGGGGACGGCGAGACGGTGCTCATCCACGGCGGCGCGGGCGGCGTCGGCTCGCTCGGCGTGCAGCTGGCGGTCCTGCGCGGGGCGCGTGTCATCGCCACCGCGAGCGAGCGCAACCACGAGTTCCTGCGCTCGCTGGGCGCCGAGCCCGTGACGTACGGCGACGGCCTCGCCGACCGGGTGCGCGAGATCGCGCCGGACGGGGTGGACGCGGCGCTGGACTTCGCCGGCGGCGGGGCGGTGCACGTCTCGCGCGATGTGCTGAAGGACGCGGCGCGGTCGGCGTCGATCGCCGACGGCGACGTGCAGAAGCTCGGCGGGCAGGTCGTGTGGGTGCGCCCGGACGCGGCGGGGCTGGCGCAGCTGGCCGAGCTGGCGGCGGCGGGGAAGCTGACGGTGCACGTGGACGCGGCGCTGCCGCTGGCGGAGGCGGCGGAGGCGTTCCGGCGCAGCGAGTCGGGACGGACGCGCGGCAAGCTGGTGCTGGACGTGCCGTAACGCCTCCGGCGGGGGCGCGGCCGGCGGCGCGTATCACCGGCCGCCGGCGGTCTCCAGGCCGGCGGCGACGAGCAGTTCCAGCTCCGCCAGGTGCTTGGGGTGCGGGTCCACCAGCGGCGGCCGTACCCCGCCCACGTCCCGGCCGCGCAGCCGCACGCCGGCCTTGACCAGGGAGACCGCGTAGCCGGGGACCTCGTTGCGCAGCTGCACGAGCGGGATGTAGAAGTCCTTCAGCAGCCGCCGTACGAGCTGGTCGTCGCCCGCGGCGAGCGCACGGTTGAACGCGAGCGCCACCTCGGGGACGAAGCAGAAGGCGGCGGAGGAGTAGAGCCGGGCGCCCACGGCCGCGTACGCCGCGACCGAGACCTCGGCGGTGGGCAGCCCGTTGAAGAAGGTGAAGTCCTTCGCGGGCGCGGTGTGTTCGGCGAGGGCCGCGTGCACGGCGGGGACGATGCGCTGCATCAGCTCGACGTCGCCGAGCCCGTCCTTGAAGCCGGCGACGGTGGGGATCCGGGCGAGTTCGGCGGCGCCCGCGGGGGTGAAGCGGGCGTTGTCGCGCTGGTAGACGACCAGCGGCAGCCCGGTCGCGGCGGCGACCTCGCGCACGTACCGGACGAGCCCCGCCTCCGGCGCCGCCACCAGGTACGGCGGCATCAGCAGCACCCCGTCGGCCCCGGCCTCGGCGGCGGTCCTGGCGCACGCGACGGCGTGCGGCAGCGGGCCGCCGGCGCCGGCGAGCACCGGCACCCGGCCGGCCGCGGCGGCCACGGCGGTACGGACCACGCGCCGGTGCTCGGCGCCGTCGAGCGCGTGGAACTCGCCGGTGCCGCAGGCGGCGAAGACCGCGCCCGCGCCGTGCGCGACGCCGTCGGCGACATGGCCGGCGAGCACGTCCTCGGGCACCGAACCGGCGTCGTCGTAGGGGGTGACGGGGAAGAACAGGATGCCGTCGAGCTGCACCGGAACCTCGATTCATGTATCTGAAAGATAGATATGAATCTGAACTGGTGCCGGAAACGTAAAGGGGGGTGCGGCGGCCGTCAAGGGTGCGCGCGGCTTCGGGCGCCGCCCGGAGGGCCGCCGCGCGGCGTGCCGGCACCGGGCGGTCAACGGCGGTGTCACCGCGGCCAGATGGGCGGGTCGGTGCAGAACGGGCCGCCCAGGTTCGCCTGGTCCGGCGCGTCCGGGTCGTCCGGGCCCAGCTCGGCGAGCAGCTTGTCCGCGTAGACCTCGGAGTCGTCCTGCGGCTCGTAGCCGAGCGCCCGCGCCGTGCCGAGGTCCCACCACAGGCGGGTGTTGGCGGAGCTGCCGTAGACGACGGTGTGGCCGACGTCCGGGGCGGTCAGCGCGGCGTGGAACAGCCGGGCGCCGTCGGCGGGGCTCAGCCAGAGGGAGAGCATGCGCACGCTGGTCGGCTCGGGGAAGCACGAGCCGATGCGCACGGAGACCGTCTCGATGCCGTGCCGGTCCCAGTAGAGCTGCGCCAGGTCCTCGCCGAAGCACTTGGACAGGCCGTAGAAGGTGTCGGGGCGGTGCGCGGCGCCGGCGCCGATCAGCTCGCCGGCGGGGACGCGGCGGGGGTGGCGCGGGCGCGGGTGGTAGCCGACCGCGTGGTTGCTGGAGGCGAAGACGACGCGCGGCACGCCCTCGGCGCGCACGGCCTCGTAGAGGTGGTACGTGCCCTCGACGTTGGCCCGCAGCACCTTCTCGAACGTCGACTCCACCGAGATCCCGGCGAGGTGGACCACCGCGTCGACGCCGCGGACCGCCTCGCGCAGCGCGGCGCGGTCGGCGAGGTCGGCGGTGACCACCCGCTCGGGGCCGGGGTCGACGGCGACGCGGTCGAGCAGGCGCAGCTCGTAGCCGTGCGCGGGGAGCAGGCCGCGCATCAGGGTGCCGACGCCGCCGGCGGCGCCGGTGAGCAGGACGGTGCGCGGAGGGCGGTGGGCTGGCATCGTGGATGGCTCCTCGGTGGGTCGGGTGCGTGGCCCGGGGGGCGTGTCCGGGCGGCGCGGCGCGGTCTTGACGGTCCGTCGGGGCGGCCATAGCGTTCCAGTTCACCAATATGGACGCCGGGCAGAAATGTGTACACCCTGATGATGGCACCTCGTGCTTCGGTCTTTCTGTACCCGTGGGACGTCGTCGGCGATCCCGCCGCCCCCGGCCGTGTCGCGGAGCTGGGCGTACGGCAGGTGACGCTCGCCGCCGCGTACCACTCCACCCGCGCCGTGGCCCCGCGCCACCCCCGCCACCGCATCGTCACCGCCCGGCACTCCGCCGTGCTCTACCCGCCGGACGAACGCAGGTGGTCCGGGCAGGCGCTGCGCCCGTACGCCCAGGACTGGGTCGACGCCGCCGACCCGTTCGGCGCGGCGGCGGAGGAGCTGACCCGCGCGGGCCTGGCGGTGCACAGCTGGGTGGTGCTCGCGCACAACTCCCGCCTGGGCGCCGAGCACCCGGACACGTCAGTGGTCAACGCGTACGGCGACCGCTATCCGTGGGCGCCGTGCATCGGGCGCCCGGAGGTGCGCGACTACCTCGTCCGGCTCGCCGCGGAGGCCGCGACCCGGCCGGGCACGCAGGGCTGCGAGCTGGAGTCCTGCGGCTGGTACGGGCTGGCGCACCTGCACGCGCACGACAAGATCGCCGGGGTGGCGCTGGACGCGGCCGGGCAGCTGCTCATGTCGCTGTGCTTCTGCGCCCGCTGCCGCGACGGCTACGCCGCGTACGGCGCGGAGCCGGACGGCCTGCGGGCCGCGGTCGCGGCGGCGCTCCGGCCGTACTGGGACGGGCCGGCCCCGCCGGCGGCGGACGCGGCCGGCACCCGGGCCCGGATCACGGCGCTGCTGGGCGCCGAGCGGGCGGCGGCGGTGCTGGGCTGGCGGCGCGCCGCGGCGGCCCGGCTGCAGCGCGAGGCGGTCGCGGCGGTACGGGCGGAGGCGCCGGACCCGGCGTTCCGCGTGCTGCTGCACGCCAGCCCGGAGCCGTACGCCTGCGGCGCGAACGCGGGCGTGGACCCGGCCGAGGTGCTGACGTTCGCCGACGGCCTGGTCCTGCCCTGCACCGGCGGCCCCGCGGCCCGCACCGCCGCCCTGGAGCCCTGCGGCCCGCACCGCCGCCCGCACACGACGCTGGCGGCGAACCTCACGGTCGTCTCCGGCATGGGCGGCTCCCCCGCGACGCTGGCGGCGGACGCCGCCCATGCGGCGGAACTGGGCGCGGACGAACTGCGGCTGTACCACGGGGGACTGGCGTCCGGCGCGGACCTGGCGCAGGTGGCGGCGGCGCTGGGCGCCTGACGGCCGGCAGAGTCCCGGTCCGTTCCCCGTGGGCACCCGGGGTGGCGGAGACCGGTTGTGGACGGCGCCCTCCCCTCGCCCGGAGGCGCCGGGGGCGTTAGGACACGACAAGCCTGCTCTGGTGCTTGTCGATCACCAGGCCCTCGGGGAGCTGATCGTCGGGTGTGCCCGCCGGGTAGGCGGTGACGGAGAGCCGGGCGGTGCGGTCCTGGCTCCAGGCTCGGATCTGCTCGCACAGCCGGTCCGCGAGCCGCTGCCCGGCCGGGCCGTGTCCGATGGCACCGAGGTCCCACCGCGGCTCGCCTTCGCTGTCCTCGCGGCGGCGCGTGACGAAGTAGGCCAGGGAGCCGTCTTCGACCAGGGCGGGGGTGCGGATGGGGATGGCGGGGGTGCACAGGCCGGAGGTGACGGCGGCCTCGTCGGCGGCGATGCGGCAAGTGCCGGGCTCGGTGCCGGTCAGGCGCAGCCACAGGCCGTCGAACGGTTCGTTCGCCGCGACCGTCTCACCCGACCACGTGGTGGCCTTGGGCTGGTCGAGGACGCCGTGGAGGGCACCGGGGGCGATGGGCTGGTCGGCATCCCAGTACAGCGACACCAGGCCGCCGGAGTCGATACGGTCGGTGCGCTCTCCGTCCTGGCCGACCATGGGCACGAACCCACAGAGCTCCACCGACTCCGAGCGCATCCGGTCAGCCTCGCGGACGAACGCGATGGTGCGGGTCTGCCCCCGCCAGCGAAGCGGCACCACCAGGCGCCCGCCGGTCGCGAGCTGATCCCACCAGGCGGCCGGGATGTCCCATGCCCCGGCGGTGACGATCGCCCGGTCGAAGGGGGCGTGGTCGGGGTCGCCGAGCGCGCCGTCCCCGGTGACGACGTGCACGTTGTTGAATCCGTTGCTGTCGAGCGCCGCACGGGCTTGCGCGGTCACTTCCGAGTCGATATCGACGGTGCTCACATGCCCGCACGGCCCGGCCAGGTACGCCAGCAGCGCGGCGTTGTAGCCGGTCCCGGCGCCGATCTCCAGAATCCGGGCCCCGGGGGGCACGTCGAGCTGGTCCAGCATCAACGCGACCAGTGTGGGCACCGAGGCGCAGCTAAGGGAGGCGCCGTCGCGGTCGCGCTTGGTGATCACGGCCTGGTTGGCGTACGCCTTGGTGATCGGTGCGGCGGGCACGAAGGCGTGGCGCGGCACCGTGCGCAGAGCCTCCTCCACACGGGTGGAGGTGGCGCGACCGGTGACGATGCGATCCACCATGTGGGCGCGCAGCTTCTCGGGAGAGGTGTCGGTGGTGGGTGGAGGGCTGTTCATCGAGACCCTTTCAGGAAGGTCCGGGGCATACCTGAGGCGGCGTGGAGAGAAGATCGTAGCTAGGTGATCTTGGTCGGGTGGGGAGGCGGAGATTCACCCCCGTCGAGCAGCAGGCAAGCATCCCACCGCGTGGCGGGCGGCATGTTGACGGCGGCGTGCCGGGCCAGGCGCACCCCCGTGGCGCCTTCCAGCAGTCCATCGTGGCTCGGCAGCCCGTGGCGGCGCAGGTACTCTTCCAGGCGGAGGTGCAGGCCGGGCAAGACGGCGGCCAGCTCGCTGCCGCTCCCCGCGTCTGCGGCCGCTCGGCGCACGGTATGGACGAGCCCGGCCCAACCGTGGCACAACGAAGCGTCGCCGAGCCGGGCAAGCTGCCGGGAGTCGGTGGCACCCGCGGCCAGGGCTGCCTCCGCGTCGCGTTGCCGGTGGCGGTCCCCGAGGGCGAGGGCGGCGACCTGCTGGGCGCGGGCCACGCCCGGGGTGCCGTAACACCACGACGGCCGACCGGGGCCGTTGTGCCGGACGGCTGCGGCCTGCCACTCGGCGTGGGATATCGTCTCCGGCCACCACGCCCGGCGGCCCGCGCCCTGGCACCACCTATCCAACCCGTCGAGGATGCGGCCCATCGCGTCGGCCTGCCCGGTCACCGTCACACCGCGCAGCATCCCCGCCGCCATCAGTGCCAGCGGCCCGGTGATGCCGTGGGCCATGCCGAGGTTGCCGTGGCCGCCCGGCCAGTCCGGTGACGGGCGGTCGCGAGAGCCGTTGCCGGTCCACCAGCCCGGCAGCGTCGCACCGTCCGCGGTCAGCGGCTCCGTCAGCCGCACCAGGTAGGCCAGCACCTCACGCAGAAGACCGCGGTAGCCGTTCCGGTGCAGCAGGTAGGCGCCCAGGCCGGTCAGTCCACGGATCAGGTCGAATTCCCGCAGGGCCGGCCGGTGCCGGCGGTCGATCCGCTGGTGCGCCGCCGTGAGGCGATGTTCGACGAGGGTGGTGATGTGCTGATCGAGGGTGTGCAGGGTGGTGCGGTACGCGGGGTGGTCGGCGGCGTGAAGCGCGAACGCGACGGCCGGAGCGCCCCGGTACAGGCCGCAGGCGTCGGGGCGCGCGGTTACCGGATGGCGGGTCATTGCACGCACCCAGGCGTGCACGGGCTCGTGCGTGCCCCGACCGGTGCGGGCGTACTCGGCGAGGAGCAGGACGATGCCCGGGGCACCGGAGGCGAGAGACTGACTCCACGCGGACCCGGTCTGCTCGGACGAGGGCGGGGCGAAGGAGTCGGCGGCGTCAGTGGACGTCACGGGGCGCCGCCGTCGTTGCGCTGGGCACGCCAGGCCAGGACGGCGTTGCGGGCAACGCGGCGGCAAGCGCGTTCGGTGTCACGGTCGATGCCGATGGCCCGGTTGTGGTGCATGTGTAGCAGCGACTCCAGCACCGTGTCCGTATCGGCCTCCGGCGGCAGCAGCGCGCGGTAGGAGGCCAGGGTGGCGGCGCGGGCCGTCCACGCCGTGGCCACTTCCTCGGGCCAGTCGGTCTGTTCCGGTGGTGCCCCGGTCCGGATCATACGTACGGCGTGCTCTGTGGCCTCACGGCTGGGTCCGCGCCGGCCGGGAGCAGGCCGCCGGGCCAGCCAGTCCACGGCTTCCACCAGTCCGCCGAGGAAGCCGCAGGCGATGTCCAGCATGTTCACCGCCGCCAGGGCGGCCGGGAGGATGACGCGGGCGGGCAGGTGCCGCAGACAGGCGGCTACGGCGCGGGAGTCGGCTGCGAACACTGCTTCGGCCCCCTCCAGCGCCGGGCCGTGCCCGTAGCGGCCGGTCTCGGGATAGTAGGTATCCAGCAGCATCCGCCCCGCGACGTGGCCGTCTCGTAGCCGCTGTGCCCACTGCCCGACTGCTGCCGCGACCACCCCGTAACGCTCCGGGTCCTCGGTGCGGATACGAAGCCGGAGGTGGTCGGTTTCCTGGGGGGAGCGGTAGCGCACGAACCACCACGCCGGTTCACCGCCCAGGGCGTCGAGAAGGGCCGGCAGATGCTCGGTGATGATCTCGCTGTGCCGCTCGGGATGGGCGTGGAGTTTCGCGAACAGCCATCGCGTCCGGGGCGCGGCGGGCGGCTGCCCGTGGGTGGCCTCGACCGCTGGGGGGAGCGCGCCGCGTAGCGGGGAGGGCGCGGCCGGGCGAGTGGTGACCAGGGGCAGCGCAAGTTCGTGGACGTGGCCGCCGAGCCATCCGAAGTCGTCTTCCCCGGTGGCGGTCTCCGTCAGCGTGGCGTGGCCGTCGCGTGCCAGGTGTGCGTGCAGGACGGCGGCGTGGGCCGGTTCGTCGAGAGTCAGGCGCAGGGTGCGGTCGGCGTCGCGTAGTTCCACCGTGGCAGGGCAGCGCCACCGCTTTCGCCACCATGCGAGAGCCTGCTGCCGTCCTTCCTTGTCCGCGCGGCCAGGAGGCAGGTCGCTGGCAGCCAGGCGCCACCGAGCCGGAGCCAGGACGGTGCGCCCGTGGCGCACGCGGGGCAGGAACGGCATGGCGTGGGCGTGTGGTCCCCAGTCGAACTCGTGCCAGCGCGCGGTGAAGGCGCGCGGCAGGTGAGCGAGGAACCGCGCCAGCGGCGGTGGCTGTTTCTCCAGTGCCAGCGCATGGAAGACCTGCGGCTCGACCACGCGCCTGCGACAGACGCTGACCAGATACAGGCAGTCACGGGTCGCGGTGATGGCCAGGTCTTCCAGCGTCACGACGTCGTCCCCGCGCGGGTCGCGGTGTTCGCCCAGGGGGAGGACGTGGGGCAGGTAGGCGGGGATGCGGCAGATGTTCTCGGCGTGCGGGTACACCGGCGGGAACGACATCTGCACCGGCAGGGCGCCGCGCGAGGACACCGGCACCATCCGGTATACCTCCTGGAGCTGGGAGCCGGTGGCCAGGGGGGTAAAGCGGGAAGTGAGGGTTCCGGCGGCGCGGGCGGGCGCCACGGTTAGGGTGAACTCGCCCCGCTCCAGCGCCTCCCGGCCCGGGGCGTGGATGCGGGCGGCCAACTCGACATGCGGGGGATGGTGGTGCACCCCACCGTCCAGGAAGCGAATGGTCTCCTCGGTCAGGACGATCTCCTGGCTGCCGTCCGCGAGGGCCTGCCACGCCAGCGTCAACATCCGCTCGTCTCGTTCGGTCACGCCCTGCAGGGGGACGGGCAGCACGCTACCGGGGTACCCGGCCGGGTAGCCCAGCCCGGCATCCGGGTCCACCACCTCGGCCACCGGCACAAGGGTGCCGGTGCCGTAGCGGTCGCAGAACGCGGTGTGATAGCCGCCCCACGCCGGGTCCCCGGTGGGTTGTCTGGTCAGGCGCAGCAGCGCGTCAGCGGCCCGCTCCATCTCCCAGGCGACCTGCCGGGGAACGGTCGCCTCGCCGTCCAGCAGCAGGTCCACCGCCAGCGGGGAGCGCCCGGCCTGTGATACGCCACTCATGCGGGCCACGAGTGAGTCCCGGGCGTCGGACTGGCCGCTGTCGGCGGTGTTGTGGGCGGTCAGCCCAGAGGCGATGGTCTCCAGTTCGCGCAACAGCGGAGCGGCGGTGGGGATAGTTTCGGCACGGGCCTGGTGAAGGCGCTCGATCACGTGGGCCAGGGGATCGGTGACGGTGAACGGGGCGCGCAGGCTGGTGAGGAGGAACCCCTGCGTCACGAGGTCGGTCAGCAGGGTGGTGACCTGCGACGAGCCGGCGGTGGGGAACCGGTTGGCGAGCGTGCCCGCCAGGGCGGAGAACCGGATCGGACGGGCCGCGGCCTCCCGCACGGCGGCCACAGCGGAAGTATGGCGGATGGTTGCTCGGGAACGAGCGCGGGGAACTTCGAGCCGCCCGCCGCGCTGAGTGGCCAGATCGGTGAACACCACGTCCAAGCGCTCTAAGAGCTCCGGGCACGCCTCCAGGCGGCCTACGACGTCGGCCAGCCATTCCGTGTCCGCACGCACCGCCGGCCGGTGCCCCGGCCTCCAGGCGACCCGCGAGTTGCCCAACGAGGCGCGGCCGACCCCGGCGAACAGGCCGAAGGGCGTGGGGCGGCCAGTCGCGCGCAGGACATACCGGACCACGGCCAACGCGGCACGGCGTACCTGTTTATCCCGCACCGCAACGCCGGAGCAGAGGGCATCGACGCGAGCCGCGAGCACCGGGCTGGCGTGCCGGATGGCGACGGCCAACCAGGGCTCGGCCCACACCATTCCCAGCCACGCCCGGCAGTCCGTCGGGTCGTCCGGATCGGGCCACCGGTCGGGGGCCTGGTCCAAGGGCACGGCTGCGGCGCGCAGCACAGCACCTCCAGTGTGCCGATAGACCAACGACCTGCCAGAACGGTTCATCTCTCTCCTGTCCGACGGTGTGTTGTGTGGACAGCGCAGGAGGGCCGGAGGGTGACCCCCGACCCTCCCACCGGCTGGGACCGCATCCCACCGGTGAGGAACTAGTGTGGGTCTCACCAGTTAGGAGCTGGTGCAGGCCGACGCGCAGGTGGACTCGCACCCGTCGTCGGTCGCGCAGGCTCCCGTTTCCTTGTCGTCACCACCGACCGTGATGATCTCCAGATCGAGGTCGAAGGCGTCCACCGGCTCTCCCACCTGCGTGGCCCTTTGAATAGCAGTGGTCATGCGGAACTCCCTTGCGTGGGTGATCGTGCATCGTCACCCCGGCCGAGCGGCCGGGGAGATGGTTGCGGAGACCTGGGCCGTCACTGACCCGCTCCGGGCGAACAGGGCGCCTCGGGCTGCCCGTGGTCCGACCTGACGGGTTCTCCGGGCTGGCCAGCAGGTCGTGGACGGACCCGACCCCCGCGGATGCCGCACCGCTCCTGCCGGGATCGATGACGAACGCCACCAACCCATGGTCCGACTCCCGCAACCAGCGAACCAGGGTGCCTCGATATGTCGTTCGCCAGGAGTCATCCACCGCCAGGTCCAGCCCCATCACCGGGGCACCCCCGTCACCTCGGAGCAGCGGGTGAGTTCGATGACGAGTTGCGAGGCGAGGAACCAGCGGGCGGCCGGGCTGCCGTAGGGCAGGTAGTCGTCAGTTTGTGACTGGGCGAGCAGGCCGCCCGGGGTGAGGG
This sequence comes from Streptomyces sp. CNH099, assembly GCA_000514715.1. Classification (GTDB taxonomy): domain Bacteria; phylum Actinomycetota; class Actinomycetes; order Streptomycetales; family Streptomycetaceae; genus Streptomyces; species Streptomyces synnematoformans. The sequence continues at coordinate 41,943 of AZWL01000010.1, forward strand.
AGAACAGGCCGCCGAAGACGCCCCAGACGCGCGGTTTGCGTACCCGGAGGGCCAGAGGGTTGGTCAGGTGCGGGCAGTGGCGGACCGCCAGGGCCACGCACGGCTCGCAGACCGGCGGCTTCGTAGACAGCACGCCCTCCGGCCAGCCGGCTAACACCTCGGCCGGGCCGGGGCGCTGGATCAGGAACAGCACGCCACGGGAGGTGCGGCTGGCCGGGCCGCCGCACACCTGACAGAGCAAGTGGAACATGGCGTGGCGCTGCCGGTAGGAGTGCAGTGCGCGGAAGTCCGGCCGCCCCACCCCGGGCGCCTCGGTCAACCGCGCCCACAGCACGCCGTGCCGGTCGCGGTCGGCCGGTGCCTCGTTCCGGTAGGCCAGCCCGGTGCCGCCAGGGCGGACGGTCAGCGCGTCCCCCATGGCGACGGTTTCCTTGCTCCAGACGGTGGCGTACGGGACGGGCAGCTTATTTCGTCCCCACGACGGGGGCGGCGCTGGCGCGGCGGACGAAGCAGACATCGGCGGGACCTTCCGGGTGTGTGCGTCGGTGGGCAGTGCTGTCTCCTCCGGGGCCCATGCCGGGCAGCGAGGTGTCTCGGTACGCCAGGCCGAGGCTCCGCCCCGGGGTCACCGCTCGCCCCCCGGCGGCTGCTTCAGGTCGGCGACGTGCGCCTACCACGGCAGTCCGTCCCCGACTGGGCGCAACAGCACGTGCGTCGCGCGCCGTATCGGACGGTTGGCGTTGACGTTCCCCAGGTCGTCTCGGAAGAGCTGTGCGACGCCGATGCGCTGCTCCGCGGTGTCCAGGGCGCGGACGCCGAGGGCGAGCCAGCCTGGGGCTCCGGGTGGTGCCGGTTCGTGCGGGGTGATGGTCATGCCGGTGCCTTCGGTTGTGGGCATGAGGGGATGGGGAAAGTCCCTGGCCACTTGTGGTGGTGGCCTGGCCTTCCCGGGGGCTCAACCAAGGTCGCCTGCAGAGGAGATGAGCGCAATAGAATGCGCTTGAGATTAATCCTGAGAGCAGAAAATGGTATATGCCGGAGCGTGCACATGGCTTCCATGTCATGCACGTTGGCGGTAAGGCTGACCACTTGGAGACGAGGCGGCGCACATGCGCCAGAACGGAGGGCACATGGCCGCAAAACCGCAGCCAACCGCACGGCGCATCGGGCTGGGGCACGAGCTGCGCCAGCACCGCAAGGCAGCCGAGTTGACCATCGCTCAGGCGGTGGAGGGGATGCCGTTCGACAACAACACGCTCCAGCGCGTGGAAGCCGGGTGGAAGTCCTTCCGGCAGATCGCGCACCTCAAGCTGCTGCTGGAGCGTTACGGCGTGACCGACGACGACGAGATTGACCGCCTGGTCGCGCTCCAGCGGGACGGGGCCAGCCGCGAGTGGTGGACGGGCGTGGGCACCACAAACCTCCTGTCCGGGATGCAGCGCTTCCTCGGCGTCGAGTCAGCAGCCCGGGAGATCCGCCTCTTCCACCCGACTGTCATCCCGGGGTTGCTTCAGACGGAGAGCTACGCGAAGGCGGTGCACGAGCTGACCAAGCCGATCGACGAGACGACCACGGAGTTCGGTCAGAAGAGCGTCCAACTCCGCATGAAGCGACGGGAGGCCATCACCCGCGACGACGACCCCGTGAAGATGTGGGGGGTGCTGTACGAGCCCGCGCTGCGCTACCCCATCGGCGACGCGGACGTGATGCGCGAGCAGTACGCCGAGCTGATCAAGCTGGCCGCCCTGGAGAACGTGACCCTGCAGATCCTGCCCCAGACGGAGAGCAGCTACGTTGCCTACCATGACGTCAACATCATGGTACTGGGCGAGGGCCTGCCCACGACGGTCCAGACGGACACTGCATGGTTCACCGTCGCTGTCTCGGACAAGCCCCGCGATGTCGGGCGGTTCTCCAGGATGTTCGACGCGATGGTTGCCGGAGCCCAGCCGCCCGGCTACACCCCGAAGTTCCTGCACCAACTAGCGAGAAAGATCACCCCATGAACAACCACCCTGCCACGGTGATGGCCCCGGAGCTGGAGGGCGCTAGCTGGTTCAAGTCCTCCTACAGCAATGGCGGGGGCAACTGCGTCGAGGCTGCTGACCTGACCGCCACCGCCTACGGTGCGGTGGCCGTCCGCGACTCCAAGGACCCCCGCGGCCCGGCGCTCCTGCTGGACCCCGAGCAGTTCGCCGCCTTCATCGCTGGCGTGCGGACAGGCCGCTTCGACATCTGCTGACCCCGAGCAAGCACCACACAGACGAGGCCGCCTCCCCCCGAACCAGCCGAGGGGACGCGGCTTCATTCGCGCACTACCACCCGAACAACCTTGCGCACCTCCGACGTCCTGATCGGCCGGATCGTGGTGCCGCTGCGCCTGCGCGGGCTGGGCTGGGCTGGTCCGTCGACTTCCAGCGCGAGAGCGGGCTCCTAGGTGTGCTGACCGGAGATCGGCTCGCCAAGCGTTACGAACAGACCTTGCACTGCCCTCGCGTCTGCACGGCCATGGTGACGCAGGCGAAGGCCCCGCCGACGTGCCTCACCGAATCCCATCCAGGACTTCACCGAACCGAAACCCGTTCCGGTGCCCCCCACGCCCCGTGCCCTACGGCACCAGCACCAGCCGGCCCCGTACGCCGCCCGCCGCCAGCCGGGCGTGCGCCTTCGCGGTGTCGGCCAGGTCGTACGCCGCGGCGACCCGGAGGGTGAGCACGCCGTCGTCGGCGAGCCGGACCAGCTCCGCCAGCCGCGCACCGTCGGCCGCCACCTCCAGCGCCGCCGTGCGGATGCCGCGGACCGGATCCGGGGCGGTGCCCGGGATGACCGCGGCGTACGCGCCCCCGTCGCGGGTCCAGCGCAGGGCCGTTTCGCCGCCGAGCACCGCCGCGTCCAGCACGGCGTCGTAGCCGCCGTCGGCCGGGTCCGTGGTGAACGCCGCGCCGAGGGAGCGGACCAGCTCCTCGTCGGCGGGGCGGGCCAGCCCCGTCACCGTGACGCCGCGGTGGGCGGCGAGCTGGACCGCGTACCCGCCCAGCGCCCCCGCCGCGCCGGTGACGAGCAGCGAGGTGCCCGGCGCCGCGTCCAGCAACCCCAGCGCCTGGTCGGCGGAGAGGGCGTTGAGCGGCAGCGTCGCGGCGTGCACGGCGTCCACCGTGGTCGGCGCCGCGGCGACGGCGCCGCCGTCCACGACCGCGTACTCGGCGTGCGTGCCGAGCGGCTTCGCCGGCCCGTGGACCAGCGCCACGACCGCGTCGCCCGGCGCCCGGCCCGCGCCGGCGCCCACCGCGTCCACCGTCCCCGCGACGTCCCAGCCCAGCCCCGTGTACTTCCCGCCGGGCGCGGCGCCGAAGGCGCCGCCGCGCGTCCCGCCGTCCACGGGGTTGAGCGCCGCCGCGGCCACCTTGATCCGCACCTGCCCCGCACCCGGCTCTGGCACGTCCACGTCGGCGATCGTCACGGCCTCGGGGCCGCCGAACTCCGTCACCACTGCAGCACGCATGGTCAGTTCTCCCTGATCGGTATCGGTTCCGCTGCCGCAACCGTAGGAAGAGTTGGTATCTTCTGGTAAGTAGTTACCTGAGAGTGCCTATGTCACCCGGAGGCGAGCCATGGCGACCACGACGGCGGCCCAGCGGCGCGAGGAGGCCCGCGTCGCGTACGACGCGTTCCTGCGGGGCTGCCCCACCAACCAGCTCCTCGACCGCCTCAGCGACAAGTGGGTCAGCCTCGTCGTCGCCGCGCTCTCCGACGGCCCGCGGCGCTACAGCGACCTGCGCCGGAAGATCGCCGGCGTCAGCCCGAAGATGCTCACCCAGACCCTGCGCGCCCTGGAGCGCGACGGCATCCTCTCCCGCGCCGTCACGCCGTCCGTCCCGGTCCGCGTCGACTACGAGCTGACGCCGCTGGGCCGCAGCCTCGCCGGGCTCCTCACCGCCGTGAAGGACTGGGCGGAGGAGCACATCGAGGAGGTGCACGCGGCCCGGGAGCGCTACGAGGCCCGGGAGGCGCGGGCGGCGCAGGCGGGTTGAGGGCGGGGGCGCGGGAACGGTTCCGCGCGCCGCGGCGTTGAGGTAACGGGCCGAGTCGCGGGAGGCGCGAGGATGAACATCGTTGCGGAGCTGTTCGCACCCGGCCAGGGCCACGCGCGGCGTGCGCGGGAGCGGATGGAACTGGTCGTGGACAACGTGGGCACGGGCGATCCGTCCCGCGGGCCGATAGACCTCACGTCGGGCAAGGTCGTGATCGCGCTCGGCGAGGCGGCGGAGCCGGGCGCGGAGCCGGAGGACGCCGTACCGTCCGCCGCGGAACCCGCCGACGCCGAACCGTCCGACGCCATACCGTCCGGCGCCGGGACCGCCGACGCCGAACCGTTCGACGCCGTACCGTCGCGGGCCACCCCCGCCGACGCCGCCCGTCCCTAGCTGCCCGACAATCGCACCCATGACGAAGGTTCTCGTGGTGCAGAACGGCCGCGGCGGCGGCCCGGGGCGCTTCGGCGCCTGGCTGGAGCAGCGGGGGCTCGCCCTCGACGTCGTCCACGCCTACGCCGGCGCCCCCCTGCCGCGCCGCCTCGACCACGCCGCGGTCCTGCCGCTCGGCGGCGGCCCCATGCCCGACGACGACGTGGCGATGCCGTGGCTGGCGGCCGTCCGCGAGCTGGTCGCCGAGGCGCTGGAGCGGGACGTCCCGGTCTTCGGCGTCTGCCAGGGCGGCCAGCTCCTCGCCCACGTCGCCGGCGGCCGGGTCACCGCCTCGCACGGCGAGCCGGAGCTGGGCAGCACGCCGCTCACGCTGCGCGCGGAGGCGGCGGCCGACCCGCTGTTCGCCGGGCTCCCGCGGCGGGTGACGGCCGTCCAGCGGCACGTCGACGCCATCACGGAGCTGCCGCCGGGCGCGGCGTGGCTGGCGGAGAGCGAGCGCTGCCCGCACCAGGCGTTCCGCCACGGCGCCCGGGCGTGGGGCGTGCAGTTCCACCCGGAGGCCGGCGCCGACCGCGTCCGCGCGTGGAGCGACGAGTCCGTCCGCGCCCGCGGCTTCGACCCGGCCCGGGTCCGCGCCGAGGCGGACCGTGACGAGCAGGAGTCGGCGCGGGTCTGGCAGCGGGTCGCCCACCGCTTCGCCCAGGCGGTGCGGGCCGAGGGCTGACCCGCCCGCGGCCCGCCGCGACCCGCCCCTCCCCCTCGCCCGGCATACCCGGCAAATCGGCCACCGCTTGCTACGTTGCCCGCATGACCACCGCCACCGACCCGGCCGAGGCCCTCCGCCCGCCGGGCCGCGCCCGGCGGCTGGCCACGCCACCGCCCCCCGTGCCCCGCCCCCGCCGCCGCGGCGCCGAACTCCTGCTGCTGGCCTGCGCCGTCGGCGTCATCGCCTACGGGTACGCGGCCGTCGGCCACGCCACCTCCGGCGCCCTGCCCGCCGACCTGGTCACCCACCTCGGCGGCCTCGCCGCGCTCGCCCTGACCGCCCACCTCGTCGTCCGCCTCCGCGCGCCCTGCGCGGACCCGGTGCTGCTGCCCGTGGCGCTGCTGCTCAACGGCCTCGGCCTGGTCCTCATCCACCGCCTCGACCAGGGCACGCCCGGCGACCGCGCCGCGCCCGCCCAGCTGCTCTGGTCCGCCCTCGGCGTCGTCCTCTTCGCCGCCGTCCTGGTCGTCCTGCGCGACCACCGCGACCTGCGCCCGCGCGCCGGGAAGTACGCCTTCACCGCCCTGTGCCTGATGGCCGCGCCGATCCTCTTCCCCGCCGTCAACGGGGCCCGGATCTGGATCCGGATCGGCGGCCTGTCCCTCCAGCCCAGCGAGTTCGCGAAGGTGCTGCTCGCGATCTTCTTCGCCTCGTACCTGGCCGCCAACCGCCACGCGCTGACCTTCACGCGCGGCCCGCGCATCCGCCGGCTGCTGCTGCCGCCCTGGCGCGTGCTGGGCCCGATCGTCGCGGTCTGGGGCATCAGCCTGGCCCTGCTGATCCTGGAGCGGGACATCGGCGCCTCGCTGCTGTTCTTCAGCCTGTTCGTGGCGATGCTGTACGTCGCCACCGGACGGGCCGGCTGGCTGGCCGTCGGGCTGCTGCTGGCCGCGGCGGGGGCGGCTGCGGTGGGGGCGCTGGAGCCGCACGTGCACACGCGGGTGGCGGACTGGCTGTCGCCGTTCCGCGGCATCGAGGAGGGGCAGGGGCCGGGGCAGTTGGCGCAGTCGCTGTTCGCGTTCGCCGCGGGCGGGGCGCTGGGCGCGGGGCTCGGGCAGGGGCACTCGCTGCTGATCGGCTTCGCCGGCAAGTCGGACTTCATCCTGGCCACCGCGGGCGAGGAGCTGGGGATCGCGGGGCTGACCGCGCTGTTCCTGCTCTACACGATCTTCGTCGCCCGCGGCTACCGCACGGCGATCGCCCTCGGCGAGCCCTTCGGCGCGCTGCTCGCCGCCGGCCTCGCGGCGATCATCACGCTGCAGGTGGTGGTGATCGCGGGCGGGGTGCTGGGGCTGATCCCGCTGACGGGGATGGTCACGCCGTTCCTGGCGCAGGGCGGGTCGTCGGTGGTGACGAACTGGGTGATCGTCGCGCTGCTCGTACGGCTCAGCGACGAGGCCCGTACGCCGCGGGAGGCGTCCCGCCCCGCCGCGGACCCGGCGCCCCGGCGCGACCCCGCACGCGGCACCCCCGCGGACGGCTCCCCCGCACCCGGCACCCCCGCGGACGGCACCCCGTGATCCGCAACACCCGCATCGCCGCCGGCTGCAGCCTCCTGCTCTTCCTCGCCCTGCTCCTCGGCGCCGCACGCGTCCAGGTCCTCAAGGCCCCCGAGTACGACGCCAACCCCGCCAACCGCCGCCAGGCACTCGAACGCTACGCCCAGCCCCGCGGCGACATCTACGCCGCCGGCCGCCGCCTCACCGGCTCCACCGACACCCGCCAGGGCCTGCGCTACGAGCGCTCCTACCCGGACGGCCGCCGCTACGCCGCCGTCACCGGCTTCGCCTCCCAGCTCTACGGCTCCACCCTCCTCGAAGACACCGAGGACGGCATCCTCGCCGGCACCGACCCCCGGCTCGCCCCGCTGCCGCTCTGGGGCGACCTCACCCGCGGCCGCCGGCCCGGCGGCCAGGTGCACACCACCGTCGTACCGGCCGTGCAGAAGGCCGCGTTCCGCGGGCTGCGCGGCCGCAAGGGCGCCGTCGTCGCCCTCGAACCCGCCACCGGCCGCGTCCTCGCCCTCGTCAGCAGCCCCGGCTACGACCCCGCGCTGCTCTCCGGCAACTCCCCCGCCACCACGCTCGCCTGGGACCGCTTCCTCGCCGACCCCGCGCAGCCGCTCCTCAACCGGGCGATCCGGCAGACGTACCCGCCCGGCTCCACGTTCAAGGTGATCACGGCGGTGGCGGCGCTGGAGTCCGGCGTCGTCACCGACGTCGACGCGCCGACCCGCACCCCGAACCCGTACCGCCTCATCGGCAGCACCACCCTGCTGCGCAACGAGTCGAGCGGCTGCGCCGACGCGCCGCTGCGGGAGGCGTTCGCCCAGTCGTGCAACACCGTGTTCGCGAAGCTCGGCGCGACGGTCGGCACCGCGCGGATCGTGGCGACCGCGGAGGCGTTCGGCTTCAACGAGGGGCTGGAGATCCCCTCCCCGGTGCTGCCGAGCCACGTCAGCACCCGGATGGACCCGGCGCAGGTCGCACTGTCGGCCATCGGGCAGTACGACACCCGGGCGACGCCGCTGCAGATGGCCCGGGTCGCGGCGACGGTCGCGGCCGGCGGCCGGACGATGCGCCCGTACCTGGTGGAGCGGCTGGCTGACGCCGACGGCGAGACGGTGGCGCGGACCCGGCCGGAGGCCGGGGAGCCGGTGATGAGCCCGGGGACGGCGGCGCTGCTGCGGCAGCTGATGATCGACGCGGTCAGCGACGGCACCGGCGGCCTGGCGGCGATCGACGGGGTGACGGTCGGCGGCAAGACGGGCACGGCGCAGCACGGGGTGGACAACTCGGAGCGCCCGTACGCCTGGTTCATCTCCTGGGCGCAGCGGCCGGGCACGGCGGTGCCGGAGGTGGCCGTGGCGGTGGTCGTCGAGGACGCGGAGGCGGACCGCGCGGACATCAGCGGCGGCGGCAGCGCGGCCCCGATCGCTCGCGGGGTGATGCGGGCGGCGCTGCGCTGAGCCGCCGGCTCCCGCGCCGTACGGGCCGGGGACCGCTCCCCGGGTGCGCTCCTACGCTGCTCGCGTGAAGGACATCCTGATCGGCATCGTCCTCGGTCTGATCTTTCTGGCCGTCGGCGGCGCCGTCTTCTGGCTCCTGGCCGCGAGCGGCGATGCCGACCGGGAGGAGTGCGAGGAGCGCGCCGAGCGCTCCCGCGGCCGCGTCACGTGCATCGTCACCGTCGACTGACTGTGAGGATCGCTTTCGCCGCGCGGGTCGGTCACGTTACCCGCGCGTCAACTAAACGCGTCCCGGGCATTGACGGGCTTACTGACAAGTTGTCTCATAAGAGGTGACCGCCGGTAACCCTCACAGGAGACGTGATGACCACGACGACGGGTTTCCCCGCGCTGACGGACGCGCTCGGCCCGCTCAAAGACCGCGAGAAGGTGGCGGAACGGCTCCTCGCGGCCTCGGAGAAGCACTCCTTCGACCCGGACAGGGAACTGGACTGGGACGCCCCGCTTGAGGAGGGGAAGTGGTTCTGGCCGCCCGAGCTGGTCTCCCTCTACGACACCCCCATGTGGCGGCGGATGTCGGAGGAACAGCGGAGGGAGCTGGCCCGGCTGGAGGCGGCGTCGCTGGCCTCGCTGGGCATCTGGTTCGAGATCATCCTCATGCAGCTGCTCGTCCGGCACATCTACGACAAGCCGGTCACGAGCAACCACGTGCGCTACGCGCTCACCGAGATAGCCGACGAGTGCCGGCACTCGATGATGTTCGCGCGGATGATCACGAGGGGCGGCGCGGAGCCGTACCCGGTCTCCCGGTTCCACCACAACCTCGCCCGCATCCTCAAGACCGTCTCCACCACCCCGGGTTCGTTCACCGCGACCCTGCTGGGTGAGGAGATCCTCGACTGGATGCAGCGGCTGGTCTTCCCCGACGAGCGGGTCCAGACGCTGGTGCGCGGCGTCACCCGGATCCACGTCGTGGAGGAGGCGCGGCACGTGCGCTACGCGCGCGAGGAGCTGCGCCGGCAGATGCTCACCGCGCCGCGCTGGGAGCGGAACTTCACCCGCCTCACCTCCGGTGAGGCCGCGCGGGTGTTCTCCGTCTCGTTCGTCAACCCGCAGGTGTACTCCGACGCGGGGCTGAACCGGGCGGAGGCCCTGGCGCAGGTGAAGGCCAGCGCGCACCGGCGCGACGTGATGCAGACGGGGGCCAGGCGGCTCACGGACTTCCTCGACGAGATCGGCGTGCTGCGCGGCGTCGGGCGCCGGTTGTGGCGCAGCTCCGGGCTGCTGGCCTGAGCGGTCGGGGGCGGCACGCGCGGCGGACGGCGCCGCGCGTGCCGCCCGCACCGGGCCCGGACGGGCCGGGGCCGCGCGGACCCGCCGGGGGAGTTACGCTGCCCGGCATGAGCACCGCGTCCGACCGGGGGCCCCGGCACGCCGCGCCCCAGCCCGCGGTCGCGTACCGCAGGCTGAGCGTCTCCCAGCGCCGCAGCCAGCTGATCGAGGCCGCGCTCGGCCTCTTCGCGCACCGGGCCCCGGAGGACGTCTCGCTCGACGACGTCGCCGCCGCGGCGGCGGTCTCCCGCCCGCTCGTCTACCGCTACTTCCCGGGCGGCAAGCAGCAGCTGTACGAGGCCGCCCTGCGCAGCGCCGCCGACGAGCTGGAACTCTGCTTCCGCCAGCCCCAGCACGGCCCCCTCACGCACCGCCTCACCCGCGCCCTCGACAGCTACCTGGGGTTCGTCGACGAGCACGACGCCGGCTTCAAGGCGCTGCTGCAGGGCGGCAGCGTCGTGCAGACCAGCCGCACCACCGCCATCGTGGACGAGGTCCGCCGCTCCGCCGCCGAGCAGATCCTGCTGCACATCGGCGTGCCCCGGCCCGGCCGCCGGCTGCTGACGATGATCCGCACCTGGATCACCGCGGTCGAGGGCGCGTCGCTGATATGGCTCGACGAGGGCAAGCAGCCGCCGCTGTCCGAGCTGCGCGGCTGGCTCGTGGACCACTTCGTCGCGCTGCTGGTCGCCACGGCCGCGGGCGACGAGGAGTGCGGCCGGGTGCTGCGCCGCGCGGTGGAGCTGGAGACGGCGGACGGCCCGGCCGGCGACCTCGTCCGCCGCGTCGCACCGCTCCTGCACGACGCCGGGCACCTGCTCGGCGAGGACTGACCGTGCGCACGGAGGACACCGCCTTCGTCGGCGGCCCGCTGGACGGCCGCACCCTCGCCGTCCACGTCGGCGCGACGGGCCGGCCGCCGAAGGTGTACGAGGTGCCGGTGCCGGACCCCGCGGGCGGGCCGCCGACGGTGCACGTCTACCGGCTGGAGCCGGCCGACCTGAGCCCGCGGCTGAAGCTGCCGCGGGGGTGGGTCTACACGTACGACCCGGAGGGCGCGCCGGAGCGGCACAGGTGGCCGTGGTCGCGCCGACGGGGCGTCAATCCTCCCGGGTGATGGTATTACTCGGTTTCGCCCAGCCTTGACGGGAATGCAGGGAATGCCGCGACCGCGGTGGAAGCCTTCGGTACATGCCCCGCACCCCCCGCTCCGCGCTCTCCGCCGCCTCCGCCGTGCTCCTCGCCGCCGTGCTGGCCCTGCCGGCCGGCGCGGCCCCCGTGCCGGACGTCCCGGACGCGGGCGGGGCGGGCGAGGCGGCCGGGGCGGGCGAGCCCGGCGCCGGGGCCGGGGCGGACGAGCCGAACGGGGCGGACGGTCCTGACGGGCCGGAGGCGGCAGACGAGGCAGACAGCGCGGACGCGGCAGACGCGGCGCGGGTCGCGGAGGAACCGGCCGCCGACGCCCCGCTCAGCGAGCTGCTCACCCGGCTGCAGACCCTCCACGGCCAGGCCGAGCGCGCCACCGAGGCCTACCACGCCACCGTCGAGGAGCTGCAGAAGCTGCGCGCCGAGACCCGCGAGCTGGCCGGCGACCTCGCCGACACCCGCGCCGAGCTGGCCGCCGCGCGGCACCGGGCGGCGCTGATCGCCCGCGCCCAGTACCGGGGTCCCGGGCTCGCCCCGTACCTGCAACTCCTCGTCGCGCGCGACACGGAGACGGCGCTCGACCGCAAGCAGATCATCAGCCGGGCCGTCGGCAACCAGGCCGCCGTCGTGACCCGGCTGGAGGCCGGCGCCGAGCGGCTCGACGCGCTGGCCGGCTCGTCGCGGAAGGCGCTGGCGCGGCAGCGGGAGCTGGCCGGCGAGCGGAAGCGGCGCCGGGACCGGGTGGACGACCGGCTGGCGGAGGTCCGGGACGCGCTGGCGGAGCTGACGCCGGGGCAGTTGGCGGCGCTGGACCGGCTGGAGGTGCGGGGCGCGGAGGCGGAGCGGCGGGAGCTGATGGAGCCGGGCGGGCCGGGCGCCGCGGACGACGGCCGCCCGGGCGGGCGCGAGCCGGGCACGGGGGCGCGGGGCCGTGCCTCCGGCGACACCGAGCGGGTCCTGCGGCCCGGCGCGCTGGGCACCGCCGACCGGGAGCCCTCGCGCGCCGGGCGGCGGGCCGTCTCGTACGCCCTCGACCAGGTCGGCAAGCCGTACCGCGCGGGCGCCGACGGCCCCCGGGCCTTCGACTCCTCCGGGCTCACGCGGCGGGCGTGGCGGCACGCGGGCGTCCGCATCCCGCGTACGGCGCGCGGCCAGTGGCGGCGGCTGCGCCGGGTGGAGCCGGCCGCCATGCGGCCGGGGGACATCGTGGTGTACCACCGCGACGCCTCGCACGTGGCGCTGTACCTGGGCAGCGGCCGGGTGGTGGAGGCGCCGCGCACGGGCCAGCGGGTCCGGGTCGTCCCCGTCACCATCCGCCCCCTGCGCGGCGTCGTACGCCCCGGCTGAAGCCCCGGCCGGCAACCCGCTCAGCCGGTCAGCTCGCCGCGCAGCCCCGGGGTGAGGACGTGGCCGACGCGGCCGACGAACAGCTCCATGTGGTAAGCGGCGACGCTCAGGTCGCAGTCCGGCTCGGTCAGCACGCCGAGCATCGAGCCGTCGCCCGCCTGCATCACCACCAGGCAGCCGTCCTCCATCGCCACCATCGTCTGCTTCACCCTGCCGCCGTCCATGACGTCCGCGGCGCCGTTGGTGAGCCCGCCGATGCCGGAGACGACCGTGGCCAGCTGCTCCCCGGCGGCGGCCGACTGGGGCGGGGCGGCGAGCAGGGGGAGCCCGTCGGCGGAGACGACGACCACCGACCGGACGCCCGGCACCTCCGCGGTGAAGTTGTCGAGCATCCACCGCAGGCTGCTGATGGCCGCCCGGTGGTCCGCAGTGCTGTTCACGTACCGGCTCCCTGCTCGTTCGATTCCCATGCAGCGGCCTCCGCGGCGGCGGCGCGACGCCCGTCCCGGGACCCCTGCTGCAGCCCGCCGAGCAGCCGCCGTACCTCGCGGGCGTCGACGGCCTGGCGGGACGGCTGGGCCGGGACGGTGCGCATCGGGGGTGCGGCGGGCGCTGCGGGCGCGGCGGCCATGGTCCGGACGCCGGCGGCGGGGGTACCGCCGGGGGGAGTGCCGCCGCCGGGTGACGCGGCGGTCGGCAGCCCGCCGCCGGTCGCCCGGCCCGCCACGGCCCGGCCGGGTTCCGGATGGCCCTGCGCCCCGTCCCCGGCCGCCCGGTCAGCGAGCGCCGGACGGGCGAGGGTGTCGTGGCCGGGCGGCGGGTGTCCGGCCGCCGCACGACCGGGCACTGGAGGGGCGAGGGCCGCGCCCCGCGTCGCCGTCTCTCCGGTCGCCGTCTCTCCGGTCGGCGCATCTCCGGTGCGCGCACCGCCGTCCGCCGCCGCGGCGTGCCGTGCCACCGCAGCGGGCACCGGTGCGGTGCCGGGCGGCCCGTGCACCGCGCCGCCGGCCGCCGCACCGCCGGACATCGTCCCGCCCGGATCCCGCCGCGGCAGCATCCCGGCCTCGGCGCGCACCCACCCCCCGATCCGCGGGGCCGCCGCGGGCCGCGCCGTCGCGGACGCCGGGGCCGGGGCCGGCGGGCCGTCGTCGTCGGGCGGCGCCGAGCGCTGCGGCCCGAGCCGTACGGCCCCCGGGCCAGGCCCGTCCGGGCCCCCGCGGGGGCGTGCCGGACCGCCGCCGTGCGGTACCGGCGCCGTGCCGTGCGCGCCGTCGCACCCGCCGTCACGTACGGGGGCCAGGTCATGCGCACCCCGTGCACGTGCCGGGGCGCGCACGCCCACGCCGGGGTCCCGTACGCCCTCACCGGCCACGCCCGGCCTCCGGCCCGGCCCCGGCTCGCCGCCCCCGGCTGAAGCGTCCGCCGCTCCGGCGCCACCTCCGCGTCCAGCCGCAGCGCCACCCACAGCACCGCCGCCCACCGCGACGCCGCCCGCAACGGCGCCACCCAACGCACCGCCACCCGCGGCACCGCCCGCGCTGACCGCGCCGTCCCCGCCCCCCACCGCGCCCGCGGACAGCCGCGCCGGCAGCCGGACCTCCGCGTCCAGCCCCCGCTCCCGCCGCCGCAGCTCCACGCGCACCCCGTGCCGCGCCGCCAGCCGGGCGACCACGTACAGCCCCAAGCCCAGCGACTCCCCCGGCGCGGGCCCCGGGTCGGCCTCGGCGAGCCGGGCGTTGAGGGCGTCGAGCCGCTCGGGCGGGCTGATGCCGATGCCCTCGTCCCGTACGACCAGCAGCAGGTCGCCGGTCCCCAGCAGCCGCCCGGTCAGCAGCACCTCGGACTCCGGCGGGGAGCAGGAGGTGGCGTTCTCCAGCAGCTCGGCGAGCAGGTGGCTGACGTCGGCGGAGGCGAAGCCCGTGACGTGCAGCTGCGGCACGTCCGGGGAGAGCACCACCCGCTGGTACGACTCGATCTCGCCGACGGCGGCGCGCAGCACGTCGATCAGCGGGACGTGGGCGCGGCGCGTGCCCCGGTGGTCGGCGCCGGCGAGCACGAGCTGGTTCTCGCTGTGCCGGCGCATGCAGGCGGCCAGGTGGTCGAGCCGGAAGAGGGTGTCCAGCGTGCCGGGTTCCTGCTCGTGCGCCTCCAACTCGTCGATGAACGACAGCTGGCGCTCGACCAGGCCGAGCGTGCGGCGCGACAGCCCGACGAACGTCCCCTGCACGCCGGCCTGCAGTCCGCCGATGCGCTCGGCGAGCGCCGCGCGTTCGCGCAGCAGCGAGTCGCGCTCGGCGACGTGGTGCTCCCTGGCCGCGGCCAGCTCCGCGCGCACGGCGGCGAGTTCGGCCCGGGCGCCCGCCGCGGCCCCGGTACGGTCCGCGCCGCCGCCGTCACCGTCGACTGCGCTTTCGCCACCTTCGCCACCTTCGCCGCTTTCGCCGCCTTCGCCGGCGCCGAGGGGGTCGCGGGCCGCGTAGACGACGACGCCCACGGCCAGCAGCGCGCACAACGCCAGCAGCACGCCGTGCAGTTGCAGCGTGTTCGCCGCCTGCGCCCGCCGCTCCGGGTCCGCGGCGTGGCCCGCACGGACCGCGCCGACCAGGCCGGGCGCGCCCGCCGCGAGCACCGCGGCGCCGACGACGAGGCACGCCGCCACGGCGCGCGGCGGCGTGCGCGGCGTTGTGCGCTGCGGCGTACGCGGCGCGCTGCGCGCACCGCGCCGTCCGAGCCGCCGCCGCGACCGGCGCCGAGCGCCCCTGCCCTCCTGCCGATCCGGCTGCACGGGGGTCCGCAATCGCCCTCCTTCGACTCTTTGTCCGCGGCGCCATGTCCCTGCATTTCGGACTGTTTCCAACGGAGTCCGATAGCGCCACTGTCCCGCGGGTTGACCTTCGCAGCAGGGGTCCCGCGCATGCGGACTTTGCCCCGCCACTCACCCGAACGAGCGAAGATTGTTTGCCCCTGAGTCGCCGGGCCGTCCGCCCGGCGTCGGGGGCGCGCGGCCCGTGGCGGCAGACTGGGATCATGCGCATCGAACTGGCCAGCGACCCCGCCGCTCCCCCCGCCCCGAACGAGGACTACGCCGCCGTGGCCCTCCCCGCCTCCGGCGCCGGCGGGGCGCTGGTGGTGCTGGACGGCGTGACGCCCCCGCGGGACGGGGACACCGGGTGCGTACACGGGGTGCCCTGGTTCGTGGCGCGGCTCGGCGGCGCGTTCCTGGAGCTGGCCGGCGCCCGCGCGGGCACCCTCGCGGACTGCCTGGCGGACGCCGTCCGCCGCACCGCCGCGGCCCACGGCCCGGCCTGCGACCTGACGCACCGGCGTACGCCGCAGGCCACGGTGGCGGCGGCGCGCTGGGACGGCGAGACGGTGGAGCACCTGGTGCTGTGCGACGCCGCGCTGCTGCTGGAGCGGCCGGACGGCGCGGTGCGGCCGGTGCTCGACCTGCGGCTGTCTCGGCTGCCGCGGGACCGTCCGGCGGAGGAGATGCGCAACCGCGAGGGCGGCTTCTTCACCGCCGCCGCCGACCCGGAGGTCGCGGCCCGGGCGGTCGCCGGCAGCGTGCCGCGTACGGAGGTGGCGGCGCTGACAGCGCTGACGGACGGGGTGACGCGCTGGACGGAGGTGTTCGGCCTCGGCGACTGGACGGCGCTGCAGGGCCGGCTGCGGAAGGCGGGCCCGCAGGGGGTGGTGGACGAGGTGCGGGCGGCGGAGGCGGCGGACGCGGACCGCAGCCGGTACCGCCGCGGCAAGGTGCACGACGACGCGTCGGCGGTGCTCGTGGAGCTGTGACCGGCGGCGACCGGGAGCCCGCAGCCGCGACCGGCCCGCCCGTCGGCCGCCCTACCGTCGCAGCTCGTTGAAGCGCCGCAGCAGCCGGGCCAGTTCGGCGACCTCGGCGCGGTCCCAGCCGGCGAGCTTCTGCATGTACTCGGCGTGCCGCACCGCACGCACCCTCCGCACCCGCCGCCGCCCCTCCTCCGTCAGCCGCACGAGCACCGCCCGGCCGTCGGCGGGGTCGGGCTCGCGGTCGACGAGGCCCAGCTCTTCGAGCGCGTGCAGCTGCCGGCTCACGGTCGCCTTGCCGATGCTGAAGTAGCCGGCGAGTTCGCTCGCGCGCCGCCCCTCGCCCTCCAGCTGGGCCAGCAGCGCGTACGCGCCGGGTTCGAGCCCGGGGTCCACCTGGCGGGCCATCTCCGCCGCGATGCCGCGGGCCCGGCGGTAGAAGACCGCCAACTCGCGCTCCAGATCGAGGAAGACGTGGTCCACACCACTTTCCCCGTTCTCCTGTCCGCCTCCGGAGGTCTCGGCATTGTGCACGTCAGGGGCCCTTCCGGCTTTCCTCGGGCTGAAAGTTTTCTTCAGAAGCGACAGAAGCCGCAGCTCCCCCAGTATTTCGCAGGCGTAGACCAAAGGCACCCGTCAGGCCCTCTTTCGCTCCGGCACCGCACATAGTGACATGGTCACACCAAGCACGCCCCGAGCTCGGCACCTCCACGCCTCTGCCGACCGGCACCGGCACCGGCACCACCGAGGAACCCCCCACACCCCCGGAGGAACGCATGTCACCCCGAGTCCGCACCCGCCCACGCGCCGCCCGTCTCCCCCTCGCCGCCGCCCTCGCCACCGCGGCCACCTCCCTCGCCCTCGTCGCCGGCCTGACCACCCCCGCCGCCGCGGCCGGCGGCGACCGGCTCAACCCCCACCCGCGCGACATCGAGCGCGGCGAGGCGTACATGGGCGCCGGCGTACGCCTCCACGAGGGCACCGGCGCCGCGGGCGCCCCCGGCGCCGCCGAGGCGGGCCCGCTCGCGACCGTAGAGGGCGTCGACGTCTCCAGCCACCAGGGCAACGTCAACTGGTCCGCGCTCTGGAACAGCGGCGTGCGCTTCGCGTACAACAAGGCGACCGAGGGCACCGGCTACAAGAACCCCTACTTCGCCCAGCAGTACAACGGCTCGTACAACATCGGGATGATCCGCGGCGCTTACCACTTCGCGCTGCCGAACGTCTCCAGCGGCGCAGCCCAGGCCGACTACTTCGCCGGCAACGGCGGCGGCTGGTCCCGCGACGGCAAGACGCTGCCGGGCGTGCTCGACATCGAGTACAACCCCTACGGCTCCACGTGCTACGGCCTCAGCCAGGCCGCGATGCGCAACTGGATCAGCGACTTCCTGGGCCGCTACCACGCCCGCACCGGCCGCTACGCGGTGATCTACACGACCACCAACTGGTGGACGCAGTGCACCGGCAACTACGGCGGCTTCGCGAACAACCACCCGCTGTGGATCGCCCGCTACGCCTCCTCGCCGGGCACCCTGCCGGCCGGCTGGGGCTTCTACACCTTCTGGCAGTACACCTCGACCGGCCCCACGGTGGGCGACCACAACAAGTTCAACGGCGCCTACGACCGCCTCCAGGTCCTCGCCAACAACGGCTGAACCCGCGCACCCGCCCCCGGCCCCGCCGGTCTCTCCCGAGCTGCTCCTCCGGAGAGACCGGCGGTCAGCGCACGACCGTCTGGATCTCCTGCACCGTCACGTCGTACGTCGTCTCGAAGACGCCGTCCGGCAGGTCGCCCCCGGCGCCGTCCGTGCCGGTCCAATCGACCTCCCACCTGATCGACGCCTTCAGCGCGTACGAGCCGCCGGCCGCCTCGCTGGAGCGGTGGTACGTGATCCCGCACGCCGGCACGGCCCCGTCGTCGCCGCCGTACTTCCTGCCGACGCCGCCGTCGCCGCCGATCGCGCACTCCCCGCCCTCCGGGTGGACGACGGCGTCCTCCGTCCCCGGGTCGAGCCGCAGGCTCGTGGGCGTGGCGGTGGTCTCGGCGTACAGCCCGGTGCCGGGCAGCTCCGCGCGTACCCGCACCTCGTCGAAGGAGGCGGCCTCCTGCCAGATCCAGGTGGGGAGGTTGACCTTGAGCCGGTCGTCGGCGGGCTGCATCTCGATCTCGGTGTCGGGCACCTTGATGGAGTCGTAGGCGTACTCGGCGAGCATCTCGGGGGTGATGGCGGTGGGAACGTCGGGCGGGTTGCCGTTGTCCGCCCAGAACATGAGCTGGTCGTCGCACTCGCGCGCCGCGGCGTCGTCCTCCCGGTTGGGGTTGCGCACGGCGCGCCACCACATGCCGTCGCCCTGGCGGTCCATGGCGTAGTTCTCGGGGTTCCCGTCGCCGCCGTCGCGATAGTGCTCGTGCATGAGGTCCGTGCCCCACCGCAGGCTGCTGTTGACCGGGACCAGGTCCTGGTTGTCGATGGCTTCGACCGCGTCCCGCAGTTCCCGCGGGCTGGCCACCGGCTCGTGCCAGCAGGCGGGCGGCGTCCAGTTCGTGTCCACCGCGCTGATGGGCTGCCCGCCCTGTCCTCCGCCCGAGGTCTGCCGGACGACGACCTGGGTGGCGGTGGCGCTGAGAGTCCCCTCGTCGGGATCCGTGTCGCCCTCCAGGCCGATGCCGTCCTGGGCGAACGCGTGCTGCGTGAGCGGCAGCAACAGCAGCGCCGCCGCGACGGGAAGGGTCGCCAGTCTGCGGAACCTCATGGCGACAGCCCGCCCGCGTCGCACGCGTCCCGGTGGTTGGTGACGTCGGCCGTCTGCCACGCGCCTTCGTCGTTCCTCTGCAGCGTCGTGCGGTACTCGACGTACTCGTACGGGTCCGCCTGGGTCAGGACCTTGCCGGTTTCCCGGTTCTTCTGATCCACCTCACGCTCGTCGGAGCAGAAACGGAGCCTGGCGGTGGTGCCGTTGTCGGCGACCTTCACCTCCGGAGCGAAGAAGCGGAAGGTGCCCTCCACGGTCGCGCCGGCGTCCCTGAACTCGCCGATCCACTCCTGCAAGGACGTCCAGGCGCCCGTGCCCTTCATGTTGTAGAGCGCGATGAACTCCGTGTTCGGGTTCGGCGGATTCTGCGTGATGGCCTCGTACGTCGCCCGCTGGCGCTGCGCGCCGGAGTCCAGCACCGCCTGCTCCTCCGGGTCGTCCGACTCCCAGCCCTCGAAGACCAGCTCCACGCTCTGCGGCAGCTCGATCTCCGGCGCGTCGGCGTCCGTACCCGGCGCGGACGGCGACGCCGCCGGGCTGCTCTTCGACGCGCCCTCGATCTTGTCGTCCGACGATCCGGGGTCGTCGCCCCCGCACGCGGAGACCAGCAGGGCCGCGGCGGCGACCGCCGCGAGGGTGGCTGAGCGGTAGGGGCGGCGGACCACGTCGACTCCAGCGGCGGTTCGGGGGCGTTGAGTGACACGACGCTATCAACGCGCGAACGGTTCCAGCGGCCGCCGCCGTCCGCACGCCGAACGGCCCCTCCCGGGTGGGTGGTCGGGAGGGGCCGTGTCTGCGGGGCGGGCCCGCGCGGCGCCGGGGCGCCGGGGGTCAGGCCGCCAGCGGGACCTCCTGGCGGTCGTGCCCGCCCGGCGCCGCGGCGTCGGCCGTCGCGTCGGCCGGGGTCAGGGCCAGGTCCAGCACGTGGCGGACGTCCGAGACCGGGTGGACCGCCAGCTTCTCCAGGACCTCCGCCGGCACGTCGTCCAGGTCCGGCTCGTTCCGCTTCGGGATGATCACCGTGGTGACCCCCGCCCGGTGCGCCGCCAGCAGCTTCTGCTTGACGCCGCCGATCGGCAGCACCCGGCCCGTCAGCGACACCTCGCCGGTCATCGCCACGTCCGTGCGCACCTGCCGCCCGCTGAGCAGCGACGCCAGTGCCGTCGTCATGGTGATGCCCGCGCTCGGGCCGTCCTTCGGGACCGCGCCCGCGGGTACGTGCAGGTGGATGCCCCGGTCCTTGAGGTCGGCCACCGGCAGCTCCAGCTCCGCGCCGTGCGAGCGGAGGAAGGAGAGCGCGATGTGCGCCGACTCCTTCATCACGTCGCCCAGCTGTCCCGTCAGGGTCAGCCCGGACGCGCCCGACTCGGGGTCGGCCAGCGACGCCTCGATGTAGAGCACGTCGCCGCCGGCGCCCGTGACCGCCAGGCCGGTCGCCACGCCGGGGACCGCCGTGCGGCGCTCGGCCGGGTCGGTGGCGGACTCCGGGGTGTGGTGGGGGCGGCCGATCAGCGGGCGGAGCCCGTCGACTCCGACCGGGTACGGCAGCTTCGCGTCGCCCAGTTCGTGCTGCGCCGCGATCTTGCGGAGCAGCCGGGCGAGGGCGCGCTCCAGGTTCCGCACGCCCGCCTCGCGGGTGTACTCGCCGGCCAGCTTCCGCAGCGCGTCGTCCTCGACGGCGACCTCGCCGGGCTCCAGGCCCGCGCGCTCCAGCTGCCGCGGCAGCAGGTGGTCGCGGGCGATGGTGACCTTCTCGTCCTCGGTGTAGCCGTCGAGGCGGACCAGTTCCATCCGGTCCAGCAGCGCCTCGGGGATGGCTTCGAGGACGTTGGCGGTGGCGAGGAAGACGACGTCGGACAGGTCCAGCTCGACTTCCAGGTAGTGGTCGCGGAACGTGTGGTTCTGCGCCGGGTCCAGGACCTCCAGCAGGGCCGCGGCCGGGTCGCCGCGGAAGTCGGAGCCGACCTTGTCGATCTCGTCGAGGAGCACGACCGGGTTCATGGACCCGGCCTCCTTGATGGCGCGTACGACGCGGCCGGGCAGCGCGCCGACGTACGTGCGCCGGTGGCCGCGGATCTCCGCCTCGTCGCGGACGCCGCCCAGCGCGACCCGGACGAACTTGCGCCCCATGGCCCGTGCCACGGACTCGCCCAGCGAGGTCTTGCCGACGCCGGGCGGGCCGACGAGCGCGAGCACGGCGCCGCCGCGCCGGCCGCCGACGAGGCCCAGGCCCCGGTCGGCGCGGCGCTTGCGCACGGCCAGGTACTCGGTGATGCGCTCCTTGACGTCCTCCAGGCCCGCGTGGTCGGCGTCCAGGATCTCCTTGGCGCCGGTGATGTCGTACGCGTCCTCCGTGCGCTCGCTCCACGGCATCTCCAGGACCGTGTCGAGCCACGTCCTGATCCAGCCGGTCTCGGGCGAGGCGTCGGAGCTGCGCTCCAGCTTGTCGACCTCCTTCAGGGCCGCCTCGCGGACCTTCTCGGGGAGGTCGGCGGCCTCGACCCGGGCGCGGTAGTCGTCGGACTCCTCGCCGTCGGGCTCGCCGTTCAGCTCGCGCAGCTCCTTGCGTACGGCCTCCAGCTGGCGCCGCAGCAGGAACTCGCGCTGCTGCTTGTCGACGCCCTCCTGGACGTCCTTGGCGATGGACTCGGCGACGTCCTGCTCGGCCAGGTGGTCCTTGAGCCACTGCGTGGCCAGCCTGAGCCGGGCCACCGGGTCGGTGGTCTCCAGCAGTTCCAGGCGCTGCTCGGCGGTGAGGAACGGCGAGTAGCCGGAGTTGTCGGCGAGCTGGCCGACGTCGTCGATCTGCTGCACCCGGTCGACGACCTGCCAGGCGCCGCGCTTGCGCAGCCAGTCGGTCGCGACCGCCTTGTACTCCTTCATCAGCTCCGCGACGGCGCCGGGAACGGGATCGGGGACGGACTCCTCGATCTCCGTGCCCTCCACCCACAGCGCGGCCCCGGGGCCGGTGGTGCCGGCGCCGATGCGGATCCGGGTGACGCCGCGGATGAGCGCGCCCGGGTCGCCGTCGGCCAGCCGGCCGACCTGCTCGACACGGCCGAGGACACCCGTGCCCACGTAGGTGCCGTCGACCCGTGGGACGAGCAGCACCCGTGGTTTGTGTCCGCTGCCGCGGGCCGCGGCCTGCGCGGCCTCGACCGCGGCCCGCACCTCGCGGTCCGAGAGGTCGAGCGGCACGACCATGCCGGGGAGCACGACGTCCTGGTCGGCGGAGTCGAGCGGCAGGACGGGCAGGGCCAGCGGCGTGTTCGAGCGGGACTCAGTAGCCATTGATCTCCCCTTCGGCATGCAAGTTGAGTTACATGGGCTCAACCCAGAGCGGGGCCGTGGTGTTCCCGGCCGTCTGTTCGCTGCCAGCGATCAGGCAGGATGGGGCCATGAGCAGCGAGAACGACGCGGGCCCCGCCGTGACGGTCGACCGCAGGTCCGGCCCGTACGGGGAGGTCGTGCTGCGGCGGCGCGGCGCGCACCACGAGATCATCGCGAACGGCGTCTTCCTCATGGACACCTCCGACGGCCGCTCGGAGCGACTGCTGATCCGGGCGGCGGCGGAGGCGCTCGACCCGGCGACGGCGGCACCGGCGGTACTGATCGGCGGGCTCGGCGTCGGCTTCTCGCTCGCCGAGGCGGCGGCGGACCCGCGGTGGGGGCGGATCACGGTGGTCGAACGCGAGCCGGCGGTCATCGACTGGCACACGGGCCCCGCGCCGGGCGCCCCCCTCGCGAGCCTCAGCGGCCCCGCCCTCGCCGACCCCCGCGTGGAACTCGTCGCCGCCGACCTCCTCGACCACCTCGCCACCGCCCCCCGCTCCTTCCGCGACCCCTACGATGCGATCTGCCTCGACATCGACAACGGCCCCGACTGGACCGTCACCGACGGCAACGCCGGCCTCTACGCCCCCGCCGGCCTCGCCGCCTGCCGGGACCGCCTCGCCCCCGGCGGCGTCCTCGCCGTCTGGTCGGCGCGCCCCTCGCCGGAGTTCGAGGACGCCCTCCGCGCCGCCGGCTTCACCGGCGTACGCACCGAGGAGATCCCGGTACACCGCGGCGCACCGGACGCCGTCCACCTCGCCGTCCGCCCACCGGACACCGGGGGCGGAACGCGGCCCGGAGCTGTCCGTTTCCCGTAGCCGAGGCGTGTCACCGCCCCATACGCTGCTAACGGAACCGGAGGGCCTACGGGGAAGAGACGCGAGGGCCACGAGAACATGGCAGACAGACAAGCCCTGAACGGCCGCGCTGACCACGCGGCCGCGGTGACGCCCGGCGCCCAGCGCAGGGTGCTGGTCGTCGAGGACGACCCGACCATCGGGCAGGCGATATCGGCGCGGCTGCGCGCCGAGGGCTTCCAGGTACGCACGGCCGGCGACGGCCCGGCGGCGGTCACGACCGCCGCGGAGTGGGCGCCCGACCTGCTCGTGCTCGACGTGATGCTGCCCGGCTTCGACGGTCTTGAGGTGTGCCGGCGGGTGCAGGCGCAGCGGCTCGTGCCGGTGCTGATGCTCACCGCGCGGGACGACGAGACGGACATGCTCGTCGGCCTCGGCGTCGGCGCCGACGACTACATGACCAAGCCGTTCTCCATGCGGGAGCTGGCCGCGCGGGTGCACGTGCTGCTGCGCCGCGTGGAGCGCGCCACGCAGGCGGCGGGCACCGCCCGGGACGACACGCTGCGCCTGGGCGAGCTGGAGATCGACCACACCGAGCGGCGGGTGCGCGTCGGGGGGGACGACGTGCATCTGACGCCGACGGAGTTCGAGCTGCTGGCGTGTCTGGCGAACCAGCCGCGGGCGGTGCTGTCCCGCGAGCAGCTCCTGGTGGAGGTCTGGGAGTGGGAGGACGCCTCGGGGACGCGCACCGTCGACAGCCACATCAAGGCGCTGCGCCGCAAGATAGGCGCGGAGCGGATCCGTACCGTGCACGGCGTGGGGTACGCGCTGGAGACCCCGGCCACATGACGGCGGCGGACGGCGGCGCGGAGGCCGGGTTCTGGCGCCGGGTGTGGGACGCGCTGCGCCCGCTGGACCCGCTGCGTTCGGTGAATGCAGCGCTGGGCGCCCTGGTCATCGGCTCGGTGGTGATCGCCACCGGGCTGGTGTGGGTGGCGATCCGCTCCTCCACGGAGGTCCGGCTGATCACGGTCTTCTCGCTCATCGCCTCGCTGCTCATCACCCAGTTCGTGGGGCAGCGGCTGACGTCGCCGCTGGTGCAGATGACCGCGGTCACCCGGGCCATGGCGCACGGCGACTACACCGCCCGGCTGGCCACCCGCCGCCGCGACGAGTTCGGCGAGCTGGCGCAGACGTTCAACCGCATGGCGGCCGACCTGCAGTCCGTCGACCGGCACCGCAAGGAGCTGGTCGCCAACGTCTCGCACGAGCTGCGCACCCCGATCGCCGCCCTGCGCGCGGTGCTGGAGAACGTCGTGGACGGCGTCTCCGAGGCCGACCCGGACACGATGCGCACGGCGCTGCGCCAGACGGAGCGGCTGGGCCGGCTGGTGGAGCAGTTGCTCGACCTGTCGCGGATCGACAGCGGGGTGGTGCCGCTGCGGCTGCGGCGCTTCTCGGTGGAGCCCTATCTGGCGGGCGTGCTGAAGGAGGCGCACTTCGGCCCCGGCCCGCGGGGGCGCGGCGACGTACGGCTGCAGCTGGACGTGTGGCCGCCCGAGCTGGTCGTACGGGCCGACGCCGAGCGCCTGCACCAGGCGATGGCGAACCTCATCGACAATGCCGTGAAGCACAGCCCGCCCGGCGGCCGGGTCACCGTGCGTGCCCGCTCCGGTACGGAGGCGGGCGGGCTGGAGGTGGAGGTGCTCGACGAGGGCCCCGGCATCCCCGCCGCCGAGCGGCACCGGGTCTTCGAGCGCTTCAACCGCGGCCGGGAGAGCGGGGCGCTCGGCGACCACGGGGCGGACGGCGGCGGCACCGGGCTGGGTCTGGCCATCGCGCGCTGGGCCGTGGATCTGCACGGCGGCCGGATCGGGGTGGCCGAATCGCCCCGCGGCTGCCGGATCAGGCTCACCCTTCCCGGTTAACGGCCGTTCGTGACTTGACCTACACTTGACCTCGGCCGAGCGTGGGAACGGACGCGCAACGGCGGAAGAGCAGCCGGTGAACTGCCCCGCACGAGGACGGGGCGCGGCGTCACCGCCCCGATGCCCCCATGCCGAACGCGGGCAAACTCTTTCTGATTCCCGCCGGATTCGGAGCCCAAACCACGTTCGCATTGTGACTTGCGCGACCTCCGGCGGGTGCGGCCTGCACGTACCTGCTCCGGAGGCGTAGCCTTGTTTTCCGCTGTCCATCACCTTGTGAAGCGGAAGAGGGCGGTTGCCGCCGTGTCGTCACAGTCC
Organism: Streptomyces sp. CNH099; assembly: GCA_000514715.1. Taxonomy (GTDB): domain Bacteria; phylum Actinomycetota; class Actinomycetes; order Streptomycetales; family Streptomycetaceae; genus Streptomyces; species Streptomyces synnematoformans. The sequence goes on from AZWL01000010.1 coordinate 66,845, forward strand.
CCTAAGAGCAGCTCGTCGAGCGGCTCGTCGAGCGTCCGAACCGAAGAGCCGAGCCAGGGCCGGGACCCTGCCGCGGCGTTCGGTCCCAACGAGTGGCTCGTCGACGAGATCTATCAGCAGTACCTCCAGGACCCGAACTCCGTGGACCGGGCCTGGTGGGACTTCTTCGCCGACTACAAGCCGGGCGCCGCCGCCGGTAACCAGGGGGCAGCGACCCGGACGGCGCCACCCGCGCCCGCCGCACCCCCGGCGCTGGACGGCGCGCAGCCCGCCGCCGAGCCGGCCGCACCCGCGGCCCCGGTCGCGCCCCCGCAGCAGACCCCGGCCCCGGCCCCCGCGAAGCCCGCCGCCGGCCGGCCCGCGGCAGAGCCCGCGGCCGCCGCGCCGGCCAAGCCGGCCGCGAAGCCCGCCGCCGAGCCGGCCGCCGGTCCCGAGCTGGTGCCCCTGAGGGGCCCGGCCGCCGCCGTCGCCAAGAACATGAACGCCTCGCTGGAGCTGCCGACGGCCACCTCCGTCCGCGCGGTCCCGGTGAAGCTCCTCTTCGACAACCGCATCGTCATCAACAACCACCTCAAGCGCGCCCGCGGCGGGAAGGTCTCCTTCACGCACCTCATCGGGTACGCGATGGTCCAGGCGATGAAGCTGATGCCGTCGATGAACCACGCCTTCGCGGAGAAGGACGGCAAGCCCACCCTGGTCAAGCCCGAGCACGTCAACCTCGGCCTGGCCATCGACCTGGTCAAGCCCAACGGCGACCGCCAGCTCGTCGTCGCGGCCATCAGGAAGGCCGAGACGCTCACCTTCTTCGAGTTCTGGCAGGCGTACGAGGACATCGTCCGCCGCGCCCGGGCCAACAAGCTGACCATGGACGACTTCGCCGGCGTGACGTGCTCTCTCACCAACCCCGGCGGCATCGGCACCGTGCACTCCGTGCCGCGGCTGATGCCCGGCCAGTCCATGATCCTCGGCGTCGGCGCGATGGACTACCCCGCCGAGTTCCAGGGCACCTCCCAGGACACCCTGAACAAGCTGGGCGTCTCCAAGGTGATGACGCTGACGTCGACGTACGACCACCGCGTCATCCAGGGCGCCGCCTCCGGCGAGTTCCTGCGGATCATGCACCAGCTGCTGCTGGGCGAGAACGACTTCTTCGACGACGTCTTCAAGTCCCTGCGCATCCCCTACGAGCCGGTCCGCTGGCTCCGCGACATCGACGCCAGCCACGACGACGACGTCACCAAGGCCGCCCGGGTCTTCGACCTGATCCACTCCTACCGGGTCCGCGGCCACGTGATGGCCGACACCGACCCGCTGGAGTACAAGCAGCGCAAGCACCCCGACCTCGACGTCAACGAGCACGGGCTGACGCTGTGGGACCTGGAGCGCGAGTTCGCCGTCGGCGGCTTCGCCGGCAAGTCGATGATGAAGCTGCGCGACATCCTCGGCGTGCTGCGGGACTCGTACTGCCGCACCACCGGCATCGAGTACATGCACATCCAGGATCCGAAGGAGCGCACGTGGATCCAGGAGCGGGTGGAGCGCCCGCATGACACCCCGGAGCGCGAGGAGCAGCTGCGCATCCTGCGCCGGCTGAACGCCGCGGAGGCGTTCGAGACGTTCCTGCAGACGAAGTACGTCGGCCAGAAGCGCTTCTCGCTGGAGGGCGGCGAGTCCGTCATCCCGCTGCTGGACGCGGTCATCGACGCCGCCGCCGAGTCCCGCCTCGACGAGGTCGTCATCGGCATGGCGCACCGCGGCCGGCTCAACGTGCTGGCGAACATCGTCGGCAAGTCGTACGCGCAGATCTTCCGCGAGTTCGAGGGCAACCTCGACCCGAAGTCGATGCACGGCTCCGGCGACGTGAAGTACCACCTGGGCACGGAGGGCACCTTCACCGGCCTGGACGGCGAGCAGATCAAGGTCTCCCTCACCGCCAACCCCTCCCACCTGGAGGCCGTGGACCCGGTGCTGGAGGGCGTGGTCCGCGCCAAGCAGGACATCATCGGCAAGGGCGGCACGGACTTCACCGTGCTGCCGCTGGCGCTGCACGGCGACGCCGCGTTCGCCGGCCAGGGCGTGGTCGCCGAGACGCTCAACATGTCGCAGCTGCGCGGCTACCGCTGCGGCGGCACGGTGCACGTCGTCATCAACAACCAGGTCGGCTTCACCGCCCCGCCGGAGTCCGCACGCTCCTCGATGTACGCCACGGACGTGGCCCGCATGATCGAGGCGCCGATCTTCCACGTCAACGGCGACGACCCCGAGGCCGTCGTGCGCGTCGCCCGGCTGGCCTTCGAGTACCGCCAGGCGTTCAACAAGGACGTGGTCATCGACCTCATCTGCTACCGCCGCCGCGGGCACAACGAGGGCGACAACCCGCAGTTCACCAACCCGCAGATGGTCGAGCTGATCGACAAGAAGCGCTCGGTGCGCAAGCTCTACACCGAGTCCCTGATCGGCCGCGGCGACATCACCATGGAAGAGGCCGAGCAGGCCCTGCAGGACTTCCAGGGCCAGCTGGAGAAGGTCTTCACCGAGGTACGGGACGCCACCGAGACGCCCGCGCCGGCCGAGGTGCCGCCGCACGCGCTGCCCGGCTTCCCCGTCGCCATGGACACGGCCGTCTCCGCGGAGGTCGTCAAGCGGATCGCCGACTCCCAGGTCAGCCTGCCCGACCAGGTCTCGGTGCACCCGCGGCTGCTGCCGCAGCTGCAGCGCCGGGTCTCGATGGTCGAGGACGACACGATCGACTGGGGCATGGGCGAGACGCTGGCCATCGGCTCGCTGCTGATGGAGGGCACCCCGGTCCGGCTCGCCGGCCAGGACTCGCGGCGCGGCACCTTCGGCCAGCGGCACGCGGTGCTCGTCGACCAGAAGACCGGCGAGGACCACACCCCGCTGAACTACCTCGCCCCCGACCAGGCCCGCTACAACGTCTACGACTCGCTGCTCAGCGAGTACGCGGCGATGGGCTTCGAGTACGGGTACTCGCTGGCGCGCCCCGACTCCCTGGTCCTGTGGGAGGCGCAGTTCGGCGACTTCGTCAACGGCGCGCAGACCGTCGTCGACGAGTTCATCTCCTCCGACGAGCAGAAGTGGGGCCAGTCCTCCGGCGTCGTGCTGCTGCTGCCGCACGGCTACGAGGGCCAGGGCCCGGACCACTCCTCGGCCCGTATCGAGCGGTTCATGCAGCTCTCCGCGCAGAACAACATGACCGTCGCGATGCCCTCGCTGCCGTCGAACTACTTCCATCTGCTGCGCTGGCAGGTCCACAACCCGCACCACAAGCCGCTGGTCGTCTTCACCCCGAAGTCCATGCTGCGGCTCAAGGCGGCGGCGTCGCGGACGGCCGAGTTCACCTCGGGCGGCTTCCGGCCGGTCATCGGCGACGACTCCGTCGACCCGGCCGCGGTCCGCAAGGTCGTCTTCTGCTCCGGCAAGGTCTACTACGACCTCGACGCCGAGCGGCAGAAGCGCGGCGCCCAGGACACCGCGATCGTCCGGCTGGAGCGGCTGTACCCGCTGCCCGGCGTGGAGATCCAGGCGGAGCTGGAGCGCTACAGCGGCGCGGCGACGTTCGTGTGGGCCCAGGAGGAGCCGGCCAACCAGGGCGCATGGCCGTACATCGCGCTCAACCTGGTCGACCACCTGGACCTGATCATCGGCTCCGACCCGGTGCCGAACGCCGACCGGCTGCGCCGGGTCTCGCGCCCGTCGTCGTCCTCGCCGGCGGTCGGCTCGGCCAAGCGCCACCAGGCGGAGCACGCCCAGCTGCTCGCCGAGGTCTTCGACCTCTGAGTCCCGCGGCGGGTACGGGCCGTGCGCCGGTCCGTACCCGCGCAGAAGGGGCCGGCCCCGGGCGGGGCCGGCCCCTTCTGCGCGTGCGTACGACGCCTACGTGGGCTGCGGCTCGAAGTCCCAGTACGGGCGTTCCCGGCGCCGCGACGCCAGGGTGTGCGGGTGGTCGCTGCCCAGCGTCTCGCTGAGGACCTGCATGGCCTCCCGCTCCACCTTCTTCGCCTCCTGTGCGCGGCGCAGCGACCGCAGGTCGTCCGCGAGCGCCATCATCGCCGACAGCGCCATGGGGTGCTGCGGGCCGAGGACCTCCTTCACGGTGTCCAGCGTCTGCCGGCTCAGCTCCTCGGCGTGCTCCGGCTCCTCGATCCGGTTGCGCGCGGCGGCGGCGTTCAGCGCGCAGCCCAGCGTCCACGGGTGCGTGGACCCGACGGCGGCGGTCATGCGGGTGAGCGCCAGCTCCGCGATCTCGGAGGCCTCCTGCCAGTCGCCGGTGGGCCAGAGGGAGAGGCCGACGTTGCCGAGGGTGCCGGCGGCGTACGGGTGCTGCTCGCCGAGCATCGACTCGTACCGCAGGTTGACCGACTCGGCCAGCTCCCGGGCCTGCCGCAGGTCGCGGTGCTCGCGCAGGAAGGTGGCGTAGTCGGCCTCGACCATCAGGGTCTCGGGGTGCCGGGGCCCCTGGACCTGCGTGAAGCGCTCGACCACCGACTCCATGAGGGTGTCGGCCTCGGTCAGCCGGCCCAGCCGGCGCAGGCACAGCGCGAGGTTGTGCTCGGCGCGGAGGGTCTGGGGGTTGTGCTCGCCCATGACCTGCCGGTGCAGCGTGACGCTGCGCTGCTGCCGGGAGTGGGCCTCCTTGTAGCGGCCGAGGAGGCGGAGCATCCATGCGTAGCGGTTATCGGAGGTCATGGTCTGGTGGTGGCGCAAACGCAGTCGCCGCTCCCGCTCGACGAGCACGTCCTTGTGGATCTCCAGCGCGTTCTGGTACCGGCCGAGCAGGGTCAAGGCGACCGCGAGGTTGCTGCGCACCGACATCGTGCGCGGGTGGTCGGCGCCCAGAAGGTCGGAGTACTTCCCCCGGATGTCGTCGAAGATCTCCCGCGCCGCCTCGTACTCGCCGAGGCCCAGCAGCGCGCCGCCCAGGCCGTTCCTGGCCGCCAGCACGCTGGGGTCCTCCTCGTCGCGCACCGGACGCAGCACCTCCACCAGCCGCCGGCCGGCGGCCTCCGACTCGCGGTAGCGGCCGAGGTTGCGCAGCGTCTCGGCATGCCGGTGCACCAGGGTGATCATCGAGCTGTGCGTGGGTTCGAGCCGGACGTTCCACGGGGCGAGCGTCAGCTCGCACATCCTCAGGGCCGCGCGGTACTCGCCGCGCTGGAGCAGGTAGTTGATGCAGTTCAGGACCAGCTCCTGCACCGCCGGTTCGGCGCTCTCCAGCGCGCCGGCCGGCTCCAGGTGCGGCAGCAGCTCGGCGTACGTCCCCCACTCCCGGGTGTCCGTGGGACGGCGGGGGTCGGCCGCGGCGAGGATCCGGCAGGCGGTCGCCGACATGGCCTCCCGCTCGTCCTCGGGCAGGTCGCTCCGCAGGAAGCGGTGGTACAGACGGTGCATACGGACCTTTTCGACCTCGGACTCCGGCGACGGTTCGGTGCGGTAGTCGATCGTCACCGCGGTGGACTCCGACAGCCGGCGCAGCGCGGAGTGCCAGCTGATGGGATCGCTCGCCAGCTCCGCCAGATGCCCGGGCAGCTGGTCGCTGCGCTCGACGATGCGGGACACCGGGATGGTGTCCGGGGAGAAGAAGGCGAGCAGGTTGAGCATCGCGGCCGCCGCCGGGGTCTTCTCGCGCATGCCGTTCAGCGTTATCGACCAGCTCGTCAGGAAGCCCATCGGGTAGTCGGAGCCGATGCTGATGCCGACCTTGCCGGGCTCCTTCTCGCGCAGCAGCTCGATGTAGTCGGCCGGGGCCATCGTGCTGGAGTCGAGCCACGCCGCGGTCTGGCTCAGCACCAGCGGCAGGTCCTGCACCGCCTCGGCCAGCCCGTCCGCCTCGTCCTCGGACAGCCGGGGGGCGCGCCGGCGGGCGAAGGCGACGCTCTCCTCCCGGGTGAAGTGCGGGACCTCGATCTCCTGGGCGCCGCCGCTGACCGCCCAGTCCCGGGTGCGGGTCGTGATGAGCACGTGCCCCTCGCCCTCGGGGATGATGTCGTCGAGCAGCTCCATCTCGTCGGCGCTGTCGAAGACCAGCAGCCAGCGGCGGTACGGACGGCCGGTGCGCAGCGCGTCGCGGACGCGGCGGACCCGTTCGCCGATGTTGCTGCCGACGGGGAGGTTCAGCCGGACGGAGAGGTCGGCGAGCTGCTCGCGGGCCGTCATGCGGTAGTTGGCGTTGACGAACCAGACGACGTCGTAGTCGTTGCCGAACCTGTGGGTGTACTCGACGGCGATCTGGCTCTTGCCGACGCCGGAGCTGCCGGACAGCGCGATCCGGGCGCCCTGGCCGAGGGCGCCGGAGCCGCTGGCCAGCGTGCCGTGCAGTTGCTCCAGGATGTCGTCGCGGCCGGTGAAGCGGTAGTTGCGGCGGGGGGTGTTGAAGACCACCGGCGGGTCGTTGGGGAAGCGCGGCGCCCGCTCCGGGTCCCGTTCCGGGGGCACCGGCGTGTCCGGGTCGATGCCGAGCCGGGCGAGGATGCGGCGCCGGGCTTCGGCGGTGCCGAGGTCGCGCAGGTCCACGGGCGCGAGCGCCGCCGCCGCGACCGGCATGTTCGTGGCGACGCTGGCGGCGGCGAACCGCTGCCCGTGCTGCGGGATGACCGACCGCAGCGCGTCGTCCCACTCCCGCTCCTCACGCGGGCCGAGGCCGAAGAACCAGTCGTCGAGCACCAGCAGGATGCGGTCGGGCGCCTCCAATAACGCCGACAGCTCGTCCACCAGCGGCCGGCCGGGTGCGGGGCTCCAGCGCAGCATCGCGGTGGGGTGTCCGAGCAGCTCCAGCTGATGGGCGATCCAGGCCGCCCAGGGGCGGTTGAACCCCGCGTAACTGATGCTGATGGGCTCGGCCATACGACCGTCTCCCTCCGGTGTCGAGACGGGCCATCCTGGGGGCACAGTATCTCATCTGGTGACCCGTCAGCTCACGCACGGCGGCCCCGCCGTGACCTTCCGCTGCTCCGTCACCGCGGTCGCCAGCCGGCGGGCGGCGTGCCGGATCAGCCGCTCCAGGTCGGCGCAGTACACCGAGGGGTTGCGGAACCCCTCACCGGCCCGGAAGCGGTGCGCGTAGTTGCCGCCGCCGCACACCCCGACCACCGGGCAGCCGCGGCACTGCGCGGACAGCGCGTGCAGCCCCAGCTGCCGGGCGGCGATGCCGGGGTGGTCCAGCGCCTCGTCGAAGGAGTTGTGGAAGACGTCGAGGCCGGTGCCCGCCGCACCTTCGTACACCGACTTCAGGGAGTCGATCTGCTCGATGGCGCCGTCGGTCTCCACCACGAGCGCCGTGACCGGCGAGAGACCCACGGCCTCGGTGCCGCTCGGCCGGCCCAGCAGCAGCCCGAGGATCTCGGTGAACAGCCGCACCCGCGGCGACGGCCGCGGCAGGTCCCACCACAGGTCGAAGACCTCGCAGAGCCAGTCGCCGTACGGGGTCGAGCCGCGGCCCGGCGCGGGAGCCGGCGGCGCCGACCAGTTCGCGTGCGGCAGCAGGAAGTTGACGACGGGCGGCCCCAGAGAGCACAGCGAGTCCAGCACCGCGACCGGCGGGGCGGTGACGTCGACCGTGCACAGGATGCCGCCGTGGCTCTCCGGATGCCGCCGCAGCAGCCGCGCCGCCCGCTCCAGGGCGGGCCAGGAAGGGCGCCCGGCGTGGTCGACACGGCGGCCGTTCAGTTCGGGCGTGCCACCGTCGGCGCTCAGGCCCACCCGGATACCGCCCGCCGCGAGCGTCGCCAGCGCGGACTCGGTGAGCAGGGTGCCGTTGGTCTGCACGCCGGCGACGACGGTGCAGTCGGCCGGCAGCGCCGCCCGCACCAGCTCCACCTGCCGGACCAGCGAGGCGGCGCCGACGAGCAGCGGCTCACCGCCGTGCAGCACGATGTGGATCCGGCGCAGCCCGTGGGCGCGTACGTGCTCGGCGATGCGCCGGGCTGCGCGGCGGGTGACGGCCTCCGGCATCCGGGCGGGGCGGTCGCGCCAGCCGCTGTCGGCGCCGTGGTAGACGTAGCAGTAGGTGCACGACAGGTTGCAGCGGCTGTGCACCTTCAGGATGAACTGCCGGAACGGCACCGCCCGGACGCCGGCGGCGCGCAGCCGGTCGACGTCCAGCAGGCGGCCGGGCCAGGGCGCCTGCTGTTCCGCACCCGTGCCTCCGTAGTCCATGCGGCTCCCCGGTCCCCCGAGTCCGGACGGTGACGACCCACCGCCCCTGAATGCATGGCGCACTCGTCACACGCGTGAAACCCGGCGGCAGCCCAACTGACTGCTTCTGTACGTAATCTGCCGCAATCTGACCGCCCGGCTTCGTCGGCGGGCTTGAGGTGGCGTCGGCCGGAGTGTGCGCCCTGGGCTTGTGCAGCGCCCTAGTCGTCGTCGTCAGGGCGGCCGTTCTCGAAGTAGGCCGCGGCCTCGTTGCCGGACGGCCAGTCGCGGAGCAGGTGGGCGACGGCTCCCGCGAGCACCGGCGGCTCGCCGCGGGCGGCCACCGCGTGCACGTCGACGTCGCTGAAGTCGGGCAGAAGGACGGCCGGGCCTGCGGCTGACGGTGTCCCGTCCGGCTTCGCCGACAGGGGGTTCTCCACGCTGTTCTCCTCCGGAAGGGTGTGAGAGTCCTTCCCCGAACAGTCGTGCAGCGAAACGGACCGGGGTCAGTCCTCGCCTTCGAGCGTGCGGATCTGCTCCCGGGTCAGCTCCGCCCCGGCGCTGTCCGTCTGCTCCGCGCGGTTCCACTGCTCCCAGGCGTCGCGGTACGCCCGGAGCGCCGCCGCCCGGCCCGCGGTCGGCTCCAGCATCTGGCCGCGCCGGTGGTGCGCGCGGGCGGCGTCGGCCGGATCGCCGGCCCGCTCGGCCAGCAGCGCCGCGCGCCGGTAGCAGTCCGCCGCCCGCTCCTGCCGCTGCCGGAACTCGGTCCGCAGGTCTATCAGCAGCTGCACGTCCCCCAGCTCCAGCCAGGCGTGGGCGCGCACCCGCGGCGGCGCCTCGTCCTCGCGCGCGGCGAGGTCGAGCACCCACTCCGCCTCGTACAGGTCGGTGCGGGTGCCGAACGACTCGTACCGCAGCCGCAGGGACCTGCCGAACAGCAACTGCCGCCGCGGCAGGTCCGGGTGGCGCTGCGGCGTCTCCGCCAGCACCTCGCGCAGCACCGGCACCGCCCGGCCGCGCAGGTCGGTGTCGCCGGGGGCGAGCCGGGCGCGGCGCAGCAACAGCTCGCCGTGCTCGGTCAGCACCTCGCCGTACAGCGCCGCGCCGGGCGGCAGCAGCCGCCGCGCCTCCGCCAGCCACCCGTCGGCCTCGACCAGCAGCTCGCCGGCCCCGCCGCGGGTGAACTCCGCGACCCGCACCTGCGCCTTGCGGCGCAGGCTCTCGGCGTGCAGCCGGTAGTCATCGAGGGCGGCGGCGAGCCGCCCGGCCCGGTCGAGCGCGGCCAGCGCCCGGCCCGCGCCGGCGTCGCCGGCCGCGGTCGTGTTCGCCTCCGCCAGGTCGAGCAGCGCCTCGCACTCCTGCCGCCGCTGCTCCGGCCCGTCCTCCATCCGCAGCAGGTCGACGCCGGTACGCAGGTCGGCCGCGGCGCGCAGCCCGTACGCCCGCGTCTCGTCTATCGTCTGCTCCGCGTGGGCGCGGCCGAGGGTGACGCGGCCGCGGGCGAGGAACAGCCGGGCGGGCACCAGCTCGTCGTCGGGCCAGCCGGCCAGCAGCTCGTCTATCGTCTCCTCGGCCTCGTGCAGCGCGTCGCCGTCGCCGGTCAGCGAGTGCAGCCGGCGCAGCACCTCGGCGAGCAGCCCGCCGCGCTCCTGCCGGGCGGCCTGCGTGGTGGCCAGGGCGCGGCTGCCGCGCAGGTGGGCGGCCGACTCGTGGAGCGCCGCGACGGCCTGCTCGTGCTCGCCGTCGGCCGCGCGCTCGCGCGCCACCTCCCACATCACCTCGGCGTACGTGAGCCGTTCGCGCAGCGGCGGCCCCTCGGCCGGCACCGGGGGTGCGCCGCCGCCCGCGGCCGGTCCGGGGCCCGCCGCGGCCAGCGCGCCGCGCGCCCACCGCTCGGCCTCCGCCAGCGCGTCCGGCTCCCGCAGCCGCTGCCAGTGCAGCAGCAGGGCCCGCGCGAGCAGCCCCTGCTGCGCGCTGTCCCGCTCCTCGACGACGGCGCGGCGCAGCGCCCGTACGGCGTCCAGCAAGTCCCGGACGCTGCGGGTGCGCTCGTACCGCTGCAGCAGTTCCGCGCCGCCGGCCGCGGCGGGGTCGCGGAAGGTGGGCTGGAAGGCCCGCAGCACCTGCTCGGAGACGCGCGCGAACTGGTCCGGGACCCGGCCGCCGCCGAGGTCGGGCTCGCGGTCCCCGCCGGAGAGGTAGGCGACCGCGACGGCCGGGAAGTTGCGCGCGCCCTGCCCGAAGGTCCGCTCGATGTACAGCGAGCAGTGCTTGAGCACCAGCGCCGCCTCGCCGTGGCTGAGCCGGCGCAGCAGCAGCTCGCGCACGCCGGGGCGGAAGTCGAACCACGGGTCGTCGCCGACCGGTTCGCGACCCGGCTCCCGGGCCGCCTCGGACACCGGCTCGCGCGCCTCGACCAGCTCGCTGAGCAGGATCTCGGCGGTCTCCGCCGGCCCGGTGTCGGGGAACAGGGCGCGCTGCACCAGCCGGATGACGGGCAGCACCAGCGGCACGGCGGCGAGGTGGATGGCCAGCAGCCGCGCCGCCGGCGAGGCCGTCGCGTCGAACGCGGCGAGCGTGGCGGCGGGGTCGGTGCCGGCGTCCGCGGGCCGGGCGGCGGCGGCCGGGACGGTGTCCGTTCCCCCGGCGGTACGGCGCACCCAGCCGGCGGCGCCGGGCAGCGAGAGCCCCTCGCCGGCGGCGAGCAGCCGGGCCCAGGTGCCGACCGCGGCGGGCTCGGGCGCGAGCACCGGCAGCGGCCGGGCGCCGGCCGGCGGCGTGTCGCCGCGGGTGCCGGGGCGGAAGTCCAGCGTCGGGTACGGGCTGGGCTGGCGGACGAGCAGCCCGGGCAGCGCCGGGAACGGCATCTCCCGCCACCGCCGGTGCGGCAGCGGCTGGACGACGGCGACGGGGGCGGTGCCGAGCCAGCCGTGCAGCATCCGCTGCATCCGCCCGTCGCGCCACATCGGGCCCGCGCAGTCGCTGAGCACGAGCGTCAGCCGGCGCCCGCCGGGGTCGTGCAGCTGGCCGGCGTCCTGCAGCACCGACGGGCGGCCGGCCTCGCCGGTGCAGCCGACGCCGCCGTCGGGCAGCGGGTGCAGGCGGTGCACGGTGACGTCGCGGAACGCGCCGGAGCGCTCGGAGACCGTACGCAGGTCCTCCAGCAGCCGGCCCCACACCTCCATGGCGGGCGAGGCGTCCATGAGCAACTGCAGCGTGGCGCGCCGCCGCGGCGTCCGCAGCACCGGGATGACCAGGTCGGCCCGGGCGCTCAGCTCCGCGGTCGCGTCCTCGTCCAGCTCGCCGGGCGCCACCGCCGCCACCCGCGGCTGGTAGCGCCGCAGGGGGCGCAGGGCGCGCTGCAGCGGCACCAGCGCGGGGAGCGCGGGCGGCTCCGGCACGCCGACCCGGCCGACCTGGCGGTACCCGCGGGCGTCCGCGCCCGGGGGTGCGCCGGGCGCCGTGTCGTGCACGGGCGTACGCGGGGAGAGGACCGGGCCTGCCGCGAGCCCCACGTGCCGCTCGGGCGCCCGGTAGGCCCCCGCGCCGGTGTCGTCGGCGGCGTCGCGGGCGTGCGCGGCGTCCTCGGCGCCCTCGGTGCCGGGGGCGGCGGCCCCGGCGGCGCGGGCACCGGCGCCGGAGCCGGAGCGGGTGGCGGAGCGGGTGGCGGAGTCGGGAAAAGTGGCCGATTCCATGCGGGTCGCCGCCCCCGGCGCGGCATCCGGGTCCGCGCCCCCTGCCGCGGCGTCCGCCGCGTCGGCGCTGCGCGCCAGCTCCTCGGCGAGCCACAGGACGTCGGCGAGGCCGCGGGCGTCCGGGGACAGTCCGGCCGCCAGAAGCCGGCCCACCAGCTCCTCGGCGCCCTGCCCGCCCGCACCCCCGCGCCCCGCCATCGCGCTCACCGCGGCCTGTTGATGGGCCGCATCAGCTCCTCGGTGACGCGCCTGGCGGAGCCGTCCGCCGGGTCCCAGTCGGCCTGCCGGGTCAGTTCGATGGCGTTGAGCAGTTGGTCCACGGCGCGCACGTCGCCGGCGCCGGCCGCCAGGAAGCGGTCGATCATCTCCCCGAACCGCTCGTCGTCGCCCTCGGGGAAGTGCGCCCGCACCATCCCCGTCAGCCGCGCCCGGTCCGGCACCGGCAGCTGCAGCTCGATGCAGCGGCGGCGCAGCGGCGCCGGGAACTCGCGCTCGCCGTTGCTGGTGAGCACGATGAACGGGAAGGCGCCGCAGCGCACCCGGCCGCCGCGCACGGGCACTTTCGTACCGTCGTCGCTGAGCACCTCGACGACCGGCGCGCGGTCGGCGATCCGCTCCAGCTCGGGGATCGTGAACTCGCCCTCCTCCAGGACGTGGAGGAGGTCGTTGGGCAGGTCGATGTCGCTCTTGTCCAGCTCGTCCACGAGCAGCACGCGCGGGCGCGCGGAGGGCAGCAGGGCGGTGCCCAGCGGGCCGAGGCGGATGTAGCGCCCGATGCCGCCGCCGGGCTCGTCGGCGGCGTCCGCGTGGGCCGGGGAGGCCGCGTCGTGGGCGTCGGTGGCACCGGCGGCGTCGGTGGCACCGGCGGCCTCGGCGGTGCGGGCCGCGTCGGCCGGGTCCGCGGCGGGCCGGCGGGTGGCGCGTTCCAGCTGGGCGTCCTGCAGCCGGCCGATGGCGTCGTAGGCGTACAGGCCGTCGCGCAGCGTGCTGCGGCTGACGATCGGCCAGGTGAGGACCCGGCCGAGCCCCAGCTCGTACGCCACCGAGTGCGCGAGCGTGCTCTTGCCGCTGCCGGCCTGCCCGGTGACGAGCAGCGGGCGGCGCAGATACAGCGCGGCGTTGACCATCTCGCACTCGCGGGTGCTGGGCCGGTGGTGGCTGGCCTCGCGGCGCCGCTGGCCGAGCCTGCGCTCGGAGGACGGCTCCAGCGCGGCCGGCGGTGGCACCGGCGGGCCGCCGTCGAATTCTCGCCATGGCGGCGGTTCCGGCAGTCTCTCCATGCCGTCGTGGGGGGCGCCGGTGCCTCGGTAGATGAGCCACTCGCTCACGTCGTAACCCCTTTGTCGCCGACCGGGCAGCGGGCTTGCCCCACTGTCTGCCCGGCGACGGACGGGGGCAACCCTCACGGGGATAAGAGGCTAGCCGGGCGCGCTGACGCCGGGTGCCGAATCGGCCAATCCGCGTGGTGGCGGGCGGATTTCGTCCAACCGCGCGGGCGGTGCGCGGTGTTCGCGCGTACGGCGCGTCCGGCGGCTACGGCGCGTCCGGACGGCCGCGCGCCGTTCACCCGTTCACCGGGCCGCGGGTCCGCCGGGCCACCCGTTCAGCGGCACCCGTCCGCCGCCCACGGGCCGTGCGCCGAGCGTGCGCCGCGCACCGCGGGCGCCCGAAGGCGCACGGCGGCCCGCCCCGCCCCCGCACAGCCCGCCCGCGCCGATGGCGTCGTCCACACCCCCCCACCCGCTCCCACCACCGCACCCGCATGCGCACACACCGCACAGCCCGCCCGCTCACCCGCCCGCGCCGATGGCGTCATCCGCATCGTCGTAGAACAAGATCACGTCCGCCGCACAGCCCCGGCCCGTCTCCAGCGCCTCCCGGCGCACCTCGTGCAGCCGCTCCGGCAGATCGCGCACGACCGTTCCTGCAGCGTCCGCGAGCAGCGCCGCCAGCTCCTCGTGGTACGCCGTGCACCCCTCGCCGCACTCGTCGTCCCGGTGGCCGTCCGCGCGCCACAGCGCCACCGCCGTGCCCTCGTCCAGCAGCTGCCCCACGACCGCCGACCGGCCGCTGCCGTCGCCCAGCGCGTGGCAGAACACCGGCACCGCGCCGTCGTCGGCCGCACGCCCCCAGCCCGGCGGCTCGGCGCGCACCAGCCGCTGCCGCGGCGCCCGGCTCATCCGCCGCCACCGGTCGCGCCACAGCGGGTCCGGCACCGGCCCGGCGCGCGCCGCGTCCCGGTGCACCACCGGACGCACCGTGCCGGCCGGCGGGCGGGCGGCGGTGGACCGGCCGGAGGCCGGCAGCTCCCAGCGGTAGGTGGCCTGCGCCTGCCGCTCCTCCGGCAGCGCCACCTCCAGCCGCACCCGCGTCTGCGCCTCGGCGTCGGCGCCGAGCAGCTGCGGCGCGAGCGCCCGGAGCACCTGCTCCTCCGCCTCCTCGAACGGCCCGCCGGCATACGACTGGTCGAGCGCGACGTGCTCCCACTCCCCCTTGCCGTAGCCGCGCCGCACGGTCCAGTTGTAGCGGGGCACGGCCGGCGCGGCGGGGTCGCGGAACGGCAGTTCGTCGAACGTGACGAGGACGCTGACGGGGGCGCGCCGCACGGCGCGGATCTCCCGCCGCTGGCGCGGCGTCAGCTCGCCCGCGCGCTCCGCGACCCACGCTTCGAGGGAGTCGACGGCGTCGCGGGCGGCGACGGCCTGTGCGGCGTCGGCGCCCGCGCCGGAGCCGGTCTCGGCGGCGGCCTCGCGGGCCACCAGCTTGAGGTACAGCAGCATGTCGCGCAGCGCGCGCTCCGGCGCGCACTGCCGGTGCAGCAGGCCGTGGCCGTCGCGCCAGTCGCGCAGCCACCGGTCGCCCAGCGGGCGGCCCTGGATGTCGAGCACGTGGTGCACCAGCCGTTCGACGACCTCGGGGTCGCGCGGCGCGGGCAGGTCGGCGAGCCGCTTGAGCGCGCTGAGGCGGTCGAGCGCGCCCCAGGCGCCGAAGCGCTGCGGGCCGAGCGCGCGCTGCAGGTCGGTCCAGGAGGTGCGTTCGTCGTCGATGCCGTGGTGGCGGCGCCAGTGCCAGGCGTCGTGCAGCCGCATCAGCTCGCGGTACGGCTCGGGGCCGAGCCCCGGCGCCCCCGGGAGCAGGTGGTCGGGCGAGAGCGCGTGCAGCTCGGCGAGGGAGACGGCGGTGCCGCCGCCGGTGCCGGTGCGGTAGCGGGCCTTGACGACGCCGACGACCTCGCCGCGGCCGAGGTGCAGCACGGGCCCGCCGGAGGCCCCCCGGCGGATGGGGGTGGGGGTGCCGAGCAGGATCTGCTGCCCGTTGCGCCCGGCGAACTCGGCGCTCAGCAGCGCCGCGTCGCCCCCGGCCAGGGGGCGCCCGGGGGCGCTGAGGAGGACGGCCTCGTCGAGGAAGTCGTCGTAGCGGTCGCCGAGCCAGACGGGTTCGCTGCCGGCCGGCGGGCCGGCGACGGACGGGACGGCGACGGACGAGCCGACGACGGGGCCGTGCTCGCCCCCGAACCGGCCCGCGAACGGCGCCTCGCCCCCCGGCACGCCGCCCGGCACATGACCCGGCATGTCGCCGGGCATGTCGCCCGGCAGGTCGCCCGCTCCCGCCGCGTCGCCGCGCGCGGGCAGCAGGCGTACGAGGGCCAGATCCGGCCCCACGTTCATCACCGCTTCGGCGAACGCCTCGTCCCTTATCTCCGGGTCGCGCCCCATCCGCGCCGCCGTGCCGTCCGGCGACGGCATGCTGTACTCCACCCGCCCCGGCACCGTACGCCCGCCCACGACCACGCCGACCAGCTCGCCCGGCGCCGTACCGCGCCGCCAGCCGTCGGGGTGGACGAAGACGTGCGCGCAGGTCAGCACCCACTCCGGCGCGACGAGGAACCCGCTGCCCCACAGCGAGCGGTCCCGGGCACCGGGTGCCGCCCGGATCTCGACCGTCGCCGCCGCGGCCAGATCACACAGCCGGCGCCGCGCGTACTCGCCGGACTCGCTGCTCTCGATCGGAACCCTCATACCGGTGCGGACGCCGTCGGGGAAGCGCCGGATGCACCAGATGAAGCCGAATCGGGGGCGGCGGGCGCGGGCGCGGCGGCGGACTCCGCGCCGGGCGCACCGGGCGGGGCGGGCGGTTCGGCCGAGCGTGCACCGGGCTGCCAGGTGAGCGTGACCGACAGCTGCGCGGCCGTCTGCGCGTCGGCCAGCAGTGCGACCGCCTTCCCGGCCCCCGCCGAGATCTCGACCCCGAACGTCACGCTCACCGCGTGCGGCGCGGCGGCGGCGGTCGCCGCCCGTACGGAGGCGGCCACCCCGCCGACGAGCGGCCCGAGCCCGGCGAGCCGGGAGGTCAGCCGGCCCCAGTCGGCGACGTCCTCCAGCTCGTCGTCGTCCGCCGCCGAAGCGCCGTACGGGCCGGCGTCCCGTACGTCATCCGGCTCGTCGCCCGGTACGGCCTCCGGCCCGTCGCCCGGTACGGCGTCGAGGCCGGCGTCCTCCCGGGCGCCCCCGGGCGCCGGAACCCCCGGCCCCGCCCGCGTCCCCCGCGCGACGCGCTCGTCGAGCGGTGTCGCCCGGACCCACACCTCGGTGCCGTCCGGCAGCGTCACGCGCTGCGGCAGGCTGCTGCTCATCCGATTCCCCCGACTACGCTGGGTGCCCAATGCACTGACATTAGTCCGCCGCCGGGCCGCCCCGCGACCACGCCTCTCCGCAACCCGGCCCCCGCCGGCCGGCCTCGGCCGTGAGCCATACTGAACCGGTCACTCCCCCCTTTCCGGAGCATCCACCATGTATTTCACCGACCGCGGCATCGAGGAGCTGGAGAAGCGGCGCGGCGAGGAGGAGGTCACCTTCGAGTGGCTTGCCGAGCAGCTGCGCACGTTCGTCGACCTGAACCCGGAGTTCGAGGTTCCGGTCGAGCGCCTGGCCACCTGGCTCGCCCGCCTCGACGACGAGGACGACGAGTAGTCCGCGCTTGACTTCCGCGCGCCGCGATATATCGTGTCTTGCAGATACGCGATATGTTGCGTTGAGTGAGTCAGGGAGTCAGGAGGCCGTGGATGTCGGTGCAGCTGGTGGCCGAACCCCAGACGCTCGCCTTCGAGGAGCCGGTCACGGCCCTGAAGGTGCGGATCGTCAACGGGGCCGTGCACGTCGTGGGGACGCATGATCCGGCGGGTGCGGCGCGTCTGGAGATCAGCGAGATCGAGGGCCCGCCGCTGCGCGTCTCCCTGGAGGACGGTGAGCTGACCGTCGCGTACGAGGACCTGCCCTGGCGCGGCTTCCTGAAGTGGCTCGACCGCAAGGGCTGGCGCCGCCGCGTCGTCGTCTCCCTCGCCGTGCCCGCCACCGCCCGCGTCGAGGTCGGCGTCGTCGGCGCCGACGCCGTCGTCTCCGGCATCGCCGGCCGTACGGACGTACGCGGAGTCAGCGGCGGCGCCACGCTCGTCGGCCTCTCCGGCCCGGTCCGCGCGGACACCGTCTCGGGGGAGCTGGAGGCCCAGGCGGTGGAGGGCGACCTGCGCTACAACTCCGTCACCGGCCCTCTCACCCTCATCGACGGCGCCGGCGGAAGCGTGCAGGCCGACACCGTCAGCGGCGACATGATCATCGACCTCTCCCCCGCGGCCCGCGCCGCGGACGTCCGCGTCAACACGGTGTCCGGCGAGATCGCCCTGCGGCTGCCCGAGGGCCCGGACGTCGAGGTGCACGCGAGCACGACGAGCGGCGCGGTCTCCAACGCGTTCGAGGCGCTGAACGTCGGCGGCCAGTGGGGCGCGAAGTCCGTCGACGGCCGCCTGGGCGCGGGCAAGGGCACGCTGCGCGCGACCACGGTCTCCGGCTCCCTGGCCCTGCTCCGCCGCCCCCCGGGCGTGGACGAGGACCCGGAAGACCAGGAACCGGAGGACGCGCCGCCGGGCGGCGCGCCCGGCCCGCGCGACGCGACCGGACCGGCAGACAAGAAGGTGCTCTGACATGCCCCCCGTCTTCGCCCACGGCCGCCTCCGGCTCTACCTGCTGAAGCTGCTCGACGAGGCCCCCCGCCACGGCTACGAGGTGATCCGCCTCCTCGAAGAGCGCTTCCAGGGCCTGTACGCGCCCTCCGCCGGCACCGTCTACCCGCGCCTCGCCAAGCTGGAGACCGAGGGCCTGGTCACGCACACCTCCGAGGGCGGCCGCAAGGTCTACGCGATCACCGACGCCGGCCGCGCCGAACTGGCCGCCCGCCAGGCGGAGCTGGCCGAGCTGGAGCTGGAGATCCGCGAGTCCGTCGCCGAGCTGGCCGCCGAGATACAGGCCGACGTCAGCGGCACCGCCAGCGACCTGCGCCGCGAGGTGCGGCAGGCCGCCAGGGAGGCCCGCACGTCGGGCGGCTCCCGCGGCGGGCCGGGCGGGACGGGCGCCGGTGCCGGTGCCGGTGCCGGTGCCGCAGACAAGGAGTCGTGGCGGCAGGCGAAGGAAGAGTTCAAGCGGGCGAAGCAGGAGTTCAAGGAGCAGGCCAGGCGCGCGAAGGACGAGACGCGGCGGGCCCGGCAGGACGCGGAGCAGGCGCGCCGGTACGCGCGGGAGACGCAGGAGCAGGTGCGCAGCGAGGCGGAGCGGATCGCGCGGCAGGTGCAGGAGCAGGTGCAGGCGAAGGTCCGTACGGGCGACTGGCAGAGCGGCCTGATGGACGGGCTGGCGGAGCTGACGCGGGAGCTGGGGAACCTGGGCGGCTTCGGGGGCCGCGGTACGGGCCCGGCGCCGGCCCCGGACACGCCGGCCGACAAGGTGGCCGACGCGGCGGCCCCGACACCCCCCGCGGGGGCGCAGACCGGCACGCCCGGCGGAAACACCGCGATGGGCGGCATCTCGACGCCCTGGCCGCCGTTCGTCAAGCCCGACCCGGCCGACACCCCGGAGTGGGCCGAGGACGACACCCCGGAGGACGCCACCCCCGCCGAGCTGGCCCGCGAACTGGAGCGCCTGCTCGACCGGTTCCGCGACGACGTCCGCGACGCCGCCCGCGACAACGGCGTCACCCCGGACCAGCTCCGCGAGGCCCGCCGCCACCTCTCCACCGCGGCGGCCCACCTCGCCGCGCTGCTGCGCGGGGGCGGCGCGTCCGGCTGAACTCCGGGCCGGCGCCGACATCTTGAAATGTACGCGGTGAGTGTGCGAGAAAGGTCTGGACCTTTGCTCGCACGATGAGAGGCGTCCCAGTGAGGCCCACCCCCACGCGCGCCGCGCTGAGCACCGCCGCCGCCTGCCTCCTCGCCCTGACCGCGACCTCCTGCAGCTCGGACAGCGGTGCCGCCGAACCACCGGACACGCCCACCGTGCCGACCGGAGTCACCGTCTACACCAGCAGTTCCACGTCCGTGCACGTGATGTGGAACAAGGCGGCCGAGTCGGAGAAGGTGCGGCGGTACGAGGTGTACCGCAACGGCACCAGGGTCGAGAACGTACCGGCGGCGAAGCACATGATCGACATCACCGGCCTCAAGCCGTCGTCCGAGTACACCTTCGCCGTACGGGCCCGGGACGCCGACGGCAGACTCTCCGGTCCGGGCCGGGCCGCCCCGGTCACCACCCCGTCCGCGGACGCCGACGACGACGAGCCGCCCACCCGGCCGGCCGGCCTCAAGGCACGTGCGGACGGCCCCCGCTCGGCCACCCTCACCTGGACGAAGGCCGAGGACGACAACGGGGTCACGGCCTACGACATCTACCAGGAGGGCACCAAGATCCACAGCGCGGGCGGCACGGAGACCACCGCCGCCGTCACCACCCTCCGCCCCGGCACCCGCTACACCTTCACCGTCAAGGCCCGCGACGCCGCCGACAACTCCGGCCCGGAGAGCCCGCCGGCCACCGTCACGACGAAGCCGGAACCCGAGGGCCAGGCCCGCGCGGAGGTCCCGACGGACCTCCAGGCGACCGCGCGCAAGCAGGCCGGCGCCTGGAGCCTCGACCTGGTGTGGAACGCCCCGAAGGCGGGCGGCGACATCACGGAGTACGAGGTGTACGTGGACGGCGGGTTCGGCTCGAAGCTGGTGCTGGGCGAGTCGGCGCCGAAGGAGACGGGCCGGATCAACCTGCCGCTGAAGGAGAAGGGGACGGGGGCGGGCACGTACGCGGTGAAGGTGCGGGCGAAGCTCCCGGACGGGAAGTGGGGCCCGTTCACGAAGGAAATCGAGGTCGAGGCGGGCGGCTAGGGCCGGGTCAGGCCGCGGTGCGGCGGACCAGCAGGACGTGGTCGGTGACCTCGGCGGTACGCCCGCCCGGTCCGGTCGCGATCCGGCGGGGCGCGTCAGCCCGTTCGACCGTCCAGGTCGCCGGGCCCAGGTCGATGTCCGCGGCGACCTCCCGCGGGGTCGGGTACCGGACGTCGGGATCCTGGTTCCACGACCACGGCGCGGTCGAGCCGTGGTCGACGACCAGCAGCCGCCCGCCCGGGCGCAGCGCGTGCGCCGCCGCGCGCAGGACGGCCGCCCTGTCCATGTCGAAGGGGGTGTGCAGGTAGTGGGCGCAGACTACGTCGAACGTGCCTCGCTGGAAGGTCCCGCGCAGGTCGTGCCGCTCGGCGACGACCCGGTCGCCCAGGCCGTGTGAGCGGGCGAGGCCGGCGAGCCGCTCGACCGCCACGGCCGAGACGTCGACGGCGGTGACGTGCCACCCCCGGCGGGCGAGCCACAGTGCGTCGCCGCCGTCGCCGCATCCGAGGTCCAACGCGTCGCCGGGCGGCAGGTCCGCGAGCGTCTCGGTGAGTCGTGCGTTCGGCCGCGGGTCGGTGGCCGCCGGTCGGGCGGCGTAGACGTCGTCCCAGAACGTGCTCATGTCGGTGCTGCTCATCAACGCTCCTTCACTCGGTTCACCGGGTTCACCGGGTTCACCCGGTTCACGAGGACGCGCTCAGTCTTGCCACTCCCGTCACGGTCCGGCACGGATTCTTGCGGTTCTGGCAAGATGGGCTCGTGGACGGCGAAACGGAAGACGTGCTCGACGCGGTGGGACAGCGCCTGCGTGCGCTGCGCCGCGACCGGGGGATCACCCTCGCCGACCTCGCGGCGACGACCGGGGTGTCGCAAAGCACGCTGTCCCGGCTGGAAAGCGGGCAGCGCCGGGCGACCCTGGAGTTGCTGCTGCCGCTGGCCCGTACCTACGACGTTCCGTTGGACGACCTCGTCGGTGCCCCGCGCACGGGCGACCCCCGGATCCACCTGAAGCCGATCCGGCGGTTTGGGATGATCTTCGTTCCGCTGTCCCGGCGGCCGGGCGGCACCCAGTCGTTCAAGATGATCATTCCCGCCCGGCCGGAACCGCTCGAACCGACCCCGCAGACCCACGAAGGCTTCGAATGGCTGTACGTACTCAACGGTTGCCTGCGGCTGGTGCTCGGCGAGCGTGACCTGACGTTGTCGGCCGGTGAGGCAGCCGAATTCGACACCTCCTTGCCGCACTGGCTGGGCAGTGCGGACGGCGGCGTGGTCGAGCTGCTCATCCTCTTCGACGTGCAAGGGGCCCGCGCGCACATGCGCGCGAGCCCTTCCGGCCGCTCCACCGTCTGAGCGTCGTCACGCACCTGTGGAGTTCGCGCCACATCGACGGCCAGACCGAAGCCCTCCTCCACATCACCCACGCCCGCGCCTACGCAGCCACCACCGAGCACCCGTCAGCCGCACGCGCCCTGCTCGCCGCCGAAGACGCCCTCCTACGAGACGACGGCCCCCAGCCCAGCTACTCCCGCGTCAGCGGCCCCGCCGCCGGCACCGTGGCCAGCCACACCGCCCGCACCCTGACCGACCTCGCCGACCACATCGGCACCGAACAGCAGCATCGAGACGCCCTCACCCGCTGGGACCCGGAGAAGTACAAGCGCGTCCACGCCCTCACGCACGCCGACCTCGGCGACAGCCTCGCCGCCCAGGCCCGCGCCGATGAGGCCGTCGCCGCCTGGACCCAGGCCCTGGTCCTCATGGAGGGCATGACCTCCGACCGCACCCGCAAGGCGATCACCTCAATCCGCTCCACGCTCGCGGTCTACCAGCGCCGCCGCGTTCCCGGTGCCGCCGATCTCGCTCGCCGCGCCCGCCAGGCCCTCGCCTAACATGCCCGACAACCCGCCCAACGAAGGGAACACCGTGGCCCAGCAGACCAACGGCCAGGCGATGGCCCTCACGCCGGCGCACGAATCGATGACTCTGCTGGTCGCCGCCGTCATCGTCCACGACAAGGCCACCGACCGCGTCCTCCTCCTCCGGCGCAGCGAGAACGCGAAGTTCGCCCAGGGAATGTGGGACCTCCCCGTCGGCAAGAGCGAACCCGGCGAGCCCATCACCGAAACTGCGGTGCGCGAGCTCTACGAGGAGACGGGGCTCACCGTAAAGCCCGAGGCCCTCAAGGTCGCCCACATCATCCACGGTGCCTGGGGCGTCGAAGCGCCCAACGGCTTCCTCACGGTCGTGTTCGCCGCCCACGACTGGACAGGCGAACCCGAAAACCGCGAACCACGCAAGCACTCCCAGCTCCGCTGGGTCGACGCCAACGCCATCCCCGATGCCTTCGTGGACACCACAGCCAGCGCTCTCCACAAGTACCTGTCGGGCGGGCACGCTGTATCTCTCGACGGGTGGACCTAGTGTCTTGTGATCCTGATTGTGTTACTTCGAGTTGTGATTGACGAGTTTCTTCACGCTGGTCTGGACGAGTCGGACCTTGGCGAGGATCTCGTCGGCGGTAGCGGTCCAGGTGAGGGGATCGCCCACCTCCTCGAAGACCTCGATGACGGTCAGCTGACCCAAGCCGCCGAGGGAAGGCAGGCCGTTGATGACGGCGGGTATGCCGTCGGCGCCGATCCAGATCAGCTCCGCGCGGGCATCGTAGGACTCGTCGGCCTTGCCGTCGAGCTGCTGGACGAGTGTCTCGATGTGGGAGGTCATGACGCGGAGTGGTCCCGGCGCCAGAAGGTGGGCAGCCACCAGCAGAGCACCGAGTGGTCGTCGGGCCACGGGGCGCGGTCCTCGGCCGCCCAGTCCTCGAAAGAGTCCTGGGTCGGATCGATGGGGCGCCAGGCGGGGTCGAGCGGCTCGTCCTCGGCCGGCGGGCGGACGAATCGGCGGCCGTACTCGTCGCAGGCGCCGAAGTCCTGGTAGTTCCGCTGGGCCTCGATCAAGGAGACCTTGTTCGCGCCGCCGCCCATGGTCGGCCAGCGGAGCTGGACCTCGTCGTCCTCCCAGAAGCAGACGGGACAGATCTCGTACGACCCAGGCATCTCGCCCAGCACGCGGTGCCCGCAGCACGGGCAGGGGTCGGAGTCGCTCACCTGCGCAGTCTCCTTGCAAGCCCCGCCGGTGTGCCAGGGATTTCGCTGCCTCGGATCCCCCGGCCAGTCCGGAGCCAGTCCGCAGGACACCCGTAAACGGCCGTCGGGAGCCAACGCATACCAACGAAGAACCCCCAGGTCAGGGCCCTGCGCGGCGCTCTGGCGCAGGTCAGGATCAGACCCCAGACATTCTGCGTCATCGTCGGCTCCGTGGGCGGCCGAACGTCCCATGTCAGTCCGGCAGCAGGACCCGCGCCCACACCGTCTTCCCCAGCGGATCGCGGTCGTGGTGCCCCGTGCACTCCGCCAGCGCGGCGACCAGTTGCAGCCCCCGCCCCCGCTCGTCCTCCGGCCCGGGCGCGACCCGGCGGGGCGGCACGCGGGTCGCGTCGCTCACCTCGACCAGGCACTCGCGCCCGCGCAGCGTGAGCCGGACCATGAACAGCCGCCCGGGCGTACGGGCGTGCTGCACGGCGTTGGCGGCCAGTTCGCTGCAGATCAGCACCACGTCGTCGGCGGCGTCACCGCAGCAGCCCCAGGCGGCGAGTGCCTTGGCCACCTGGGCGCGGACGAGGTGGACGCTCTTGGCGTACGGGGTGAAGAGCATCTTCCACATCGGGGCATCGACCTGCGGATTTTCGTTGATCATGGACTTTCTCCGTAAACCGGTTGATCCGAAAGTCACCCGGACGCTACGTTCCGTAGTGGATCGACTACGGAAGTGGGATAACCACGAGTCTGCCGCCACGAACGCAGTGTGACGACGCTCACACAGGTCGGTGCCCTGGCCCTCGGCGGTTGTTCCACACCTGCACTGAGGGGAGCCCGGCGCATGCCACCACGACGAGCGATCAGCGGACGAAGCCAGCAAGCACGCCAACGCTTCGCGGAGGAGCTGCGGTTACTGCGGACGCAGAGGGGAGAGAGCCTGCGGCAGCTCGGCGATGCGCTGGGCTGGGACCCGTCGCTGTTCCACAAGCTGGAGGCGGGGACCACGATCGGCAGTCCGGAGGTCGCCGAGGCGCTGGACACGCATTACGGGACGACGCCGCTGCTGCTGGCGCTGTGGGAGGTGGCGGCGGCGGATCCGACGCAGTTCAGGGAGCAGTACAGGCGGTACATGACGCTGGAGAAGGAAGCAACGAGCTTGTGGCACTTCGCGGTGAGCACAGTCCACGGCCTGCTCCAGACCGAGGCTTACGCACGCGCGCTGCTTACCGCGGGCGGCGCGAAGGGCGACGAGCTAGAGCAGCAGGTCGAGGCCCGCATGAACCGCCGCATGCTGCTGGACAGCGCGCGGGAGCCACGCTTCCGGGCCATTCTCTCCGAGGCGGTGCTGCGCACGCCCCTGAGCGATCAGAAGGCATGGCGAGAACAGCTGGAGTACTTGCTGGAGATGGCCGACCAGCCGAGGGTGACGATCCAAGTGCTGCCGTTCAGCGCCGGGGAACACCCGCTCGTCAGCACCGATGTCATGTTCCTGCGCCTGCCGGAAGGGCGTACCGTTGCCTATACGGAAAATGCCCACCGCGGCGAACTCGTCCAGGAAAACGGGTCGGTTGAGCGTCTGCAGCTCGCGTACGATGCGGTCCGCGATATGGCGCTGACACCGGCCGAGTCACGCAAGCTCATCGTGCAGACGTTGGAGGAAGTTCCGTGCGACGCATCGACCTGAGTACCGCTACCTGGCGCAAGAGCACTTACAGCAACCCCGATGGCGGTGCCTGCATCGAGGTCTCCGACGACTTCCTGCACACCGCCACCTGGCGCAAGTCGAGCTACAGCAACCCCGACGGCGGCGAGTGCATCGAGGTCTCCGACGACCACCCCGCCCTCGTCCCCGTCCGCGACAGCAAGGACCCCGACGGCCCCGCCCTGGTCTTCGAGGCCGCCGCCTGGTCCGCGTTCGTCAGCGCCGTGAAGGCGGGCGAACTCTCCGCCTGACCCGGCCACGCATCCGACGCCGCCCGCACCCGGCCGCCCACGGCAACGGGAGGGCGGCGTCGGCGTTTTCCGGCGCGTCAGGCGGTGGCCGCGGTCAGGTCGTGGCCGTGCTGCAGCAGGTGGTTGCGAACGGCGGTGGTCGCGGGGTGGGCGGTGCCGGTGCGGTCGGCGAGGAAGAGGGTGTTGATCGGGGGGATGGGCGGCCGGCGGAGCAGGTGCAGGCGACCGTCGGCGAGTTCGGCGGCACACAGGTACGTGGGCAGCACGGTGATGCCCGCGCCCGCGGCGACGGCGGCGAGGACGCCGCGCAGGTCGGGTGCGACGACGGCGGGGCGGCGGGTCAGGCGGGTGCCGAACACCGTGCGCCAGTACCGGCGCAGGATCGGCAGGTTCTCGGCGTAGCTGATCAGGGGCGCCCGGTCGATGTCGTCGCCGGTCCAGGCGGGGGCGGCGACCAGGGCGAACTCCTCGTCGGCCAGGGCCTCCACGCGCAGCCCGCGGCGGCGCGGGCGCAGTGAGGAGACGACCAGGTCCAGGCCGCCGCCGGAAAGGTCGGTCAGCAGGTCGTCGGGGAGGCCGAACCGGGTGCGCAGTTGCAGCCCCCGGACGATGAGCGGGGAGAGGGAGGGCAGGACGCGGGTGCACAGCAGCTCGGCGGGGCCGCCGAGGTGCACGGCCCGGCCGAAGGGGTCGCCGGGCTCGTCCAGGTCGGTGCGGACCCAGTCCTCCAGGCTGTCGATCGCCGGGGTGATGCGGGCGGCCAGTTGGTCTGCGGCGGCGGTCGGGGCCATGCCGCGCGGGACACGCGCGAACAGCGGCCGGTCCAGGTCGGCTTCCAGGCTCTTGACATGGGCCGTGACGGTCGGCTGGGAGACACCCAGCAGTTCGGCGGCGCGGGAGACCGACCCGGAGCGGTAGACCGCCAGGAAGGTGCGCAGCAGGTCGAAGGAGACTCCTCGCATCCCCCCCCTTGTATCAGGTATCCGATACCGGGTGCGGCGCGATCCTATTGGATTCCGATGGCGGGTGTGCGTGAGTATCCACGCGAACGACATCGACTCCCCGAGGAGATCCAGCGCCATGTCCAAGCGCATTCTCATCGCTCTGACCAGCCACGCGGCTCTGGGCGCGACCGGCCGCAGCACCGGGTTCCACGTCGGCGAGGCCGCGGAGCCCTGGGAGGAGTTCACCGCCGCCGGCTACGAAGTGGACCTGGTCAGCGTCGCCGGGGGCGCCCCGCCGCGGGACGGCGAGGACCCGGAGGACGCGGTGCAGCGCCGGTTCCTGACCGACCGGCGCATCGCCGCGCAGCTGGCCGACACCCCCGCGGCGGAACAGGTCGACCCGGCCGCGTACGACGCGATCCTGTTCGCCGGGGGGCACGGCGCCATGTGGGACTTCCCCGACAACGCCGGCCTGGCCCGGCTGGCCCGTACCGTCTACGAGCACGACGGCGTGGTGGCCGCGGTCTGCCACGGCCCGGCCGCGCTGGTGGGTCTCACCCTGTCGGACGGCTCCCCCCTGGTGGCGGGCAGGAGGCTCGCGGCGTTCACCAACGCCGAGGAGGCGGCGGTCGGCCTGACCGAGGTGGTGCCGTTCCTGCTGGCGGACCGCCTGACGGAGCAGGGCGCCGACCACGTGCCGGCGGACAGCTTCACCGCCCACGTGGTCACCGACGGCCGCCTGGTCACGGGCCAGAACCCGGCCTCGGCCCGCGGGGTCGCCGACGCGGTGGTCGCCGCGCTCACCGGCGCGGGGGCGGCGGCGTAGTAACGGACGTGGTGCCGGGGGCGGGGGCGGACGTGGTGCCCGGGGGCGGTCACCGCACCTCGTTCCCGACCCAGTCCAGTACCGAACCCGGCCGGGGCCGCCACCCCAGGCCCGCACGGGCCGCCGAGCCCCGCACCCTGCTGTTGGACCCCAGCGCGTAGTGCGCCCGCTCGTACCCCCACTCCCGCACCGCCGCGTCGATGTCCCACGGCTCCGGCTCGCCCAGCTCCAGCGCCCCGGCCACCGCCCGGGCGATGTCGCCGAACGACGCCTCGCCGCTCTCCAGGAAGTAGAACGCCCCGGGCGGCGCCTCCGCCAACGCGCGTACGTACACCTCGACCACATCGTCCACGTGAACCGTCGACCAGACGTTGCGCCCGGGCCCGACGTGCCGGACCACCCCGCTGCGCCGCGCCTGCGCCACCAGCCGCGGCACCTGCACGCTGTCCCGCGCCTGGCCGCGCCCGTGCCCGTAGATCAGGGAGGCGCACAGCACCGCCGCTCGCACGCCCCGTTCGGCCGCCGCCAGCACCGCCCGGTCCAGCGCCACCCGGGCCGCCTTGTCCGGCTCCGCACGCCAGCCGCCGCCGGGTGCCACGTCCGCCTCCGTGAAGACCCGTTCGGAGAACTCGCCGCGGGCGTCGTCGCCCACGATGCTGGAGCCGCTGCCGTGCAGCAGCGGTTTGCCGCTGCCGGCCAGCGCGTCGATCAGGGTGTCCGCGGCGCCGCGGTGGTCGCTGTCGGCCGCGTTGACGACGGCGTCGGCGCGGCGCGCGGCGGCGGCCAGCGTCGGCGCGTCGTCCAGCGTCCCGATGACCGGCTCGACTCCGCGCTCGCGCAGCGCCGCGGCCTTCTCCGCGGAGCGGGCCAGCCCGATCACGTCGTGCCCGTCCCGGACCAGTCGCTCCGCGAGCGATCCGCCGATGTAGCCGGTCGCGCCGGTGAGGAAGATACGCATGGTCGGCCTCCATTAGTTGCACACGCGCTATATTCGGGCAGACGATAGCACGCGCACGCAATCATTCCCTCCGCCCCACTGCCGCGAGCGCCATGCGCGGCCGCGACCGGCACGTCTGTGCACGTCTACGAGTTGGACCAGGTGCGAGTGGACAGCACCAGAAGATAGCCGTCGGGGTCCTGGAGGGTCACGCCCCAGGTGTCCCAGTACGGATTATGAGCGGGCACCCGCTTCCCACCGTGCCGCTCCAGCTGTTCCACCAGGGAATCGGGCACGGGTTCGCCGAGGTAGACGACCAACAGGTCTTCGGGCGTGGGCCGTGGCTCCATCGGAGCGTTGGGGTCGTGCACGAGTTCCAGATGCCAGCCGGCATCCGGCCAGCCGACCATCACCAGAGAACTCTGGCCGGGCGTGCCGTCCGCCGCATGCCGGTACAGGACGTCGAGGCCGAGGCCCGAGACCCAGAAGCGTTCGGCAACGCGGAGGTCGCGTGCGGGCCGGGCGATTCGGATGTGAGCTGCGGCGTCTGCCGGCATCGTGCTCCTCGTGATCGGGGCGTGCCCGGCGTGGACCAGTGGTCGAGTCCGCGGGCTTGGACGGCAGCGAGCATAGAGATCACTTGACCGTGTGCCATCGGGCGCTGGTCCTAGGCTCGGCCGCCGAAAGACGGCCGGTGTGCGAGCCCGCGGGCGCTGCGCTCACCCCACCAGGTCCCGCGCCACCAGCGCCGCCTGCACCCTGTTCGTCACCCCCAGCTCCGCCAGGATGCGGCTGACGTGGGCCTTCACCGTCGACTCCCGCAGGCGTAGCAGCGTCCCGATCTCGGCGTTCGTCATTCCGTCCGCCACCGCCGACAGCACCTGCCGCTCCCGCGGTGTGAGGCGGTCGGCCGCCTTCCGGGCGGCTTGGGCGCGGGTGGCCTCCGGGTGGTGGAAGCGGCTGATGACCGTGCGGGTGACGGTCGGGGAGAGCATGGCGGCGCCCGCGGCGACGACGTGGATCGCCTGGAGGATGGCGTCCGGCGGGGTGTCCTTGAGGAGGAAGCCGGCGGCGCCCGCGGCCAGTGCGCCGTAGACGTACTCGTCGAGGTCGAAGGTGGTGAGCACGATGACCGCCGGGGGGTCGGGGAGCCGGCAGAGTGCGGAGGTGGCGGCGATGCCGTCCATGCCGGGCATGCGGATGTCGACCAGGGCGACGTCGACCCGCCGGCTGCGGGCCGCCGCCACCGCGGCGCCGCCGTCGGCGGCCTCTCCGGCGAGTTCGAGCCCGTCGTCGGTGGCGACCAGGTCCCGCAGTCCGGCGCGGACGAAGGCGTCGTCGTCGACGACGAGGACGCGGATCACCGGGCCGCCGCCATCGGGCTTGGCGCCTGCGGCTCGTCCGCCGGGTGGACGGGCACGGGCAGTTCGGCGGTGAGCAGGAAGCCGCCGTCGGCGGTGGCCCCCGCGGTGAGTTCGCCGTGGAGGGCGGCCACCCGCTCGGCTATGCCGACCAGACCGTAGCCGCGCGGCCGGGAACCGGGCGGCCGGGAACCGGACGGCTCGGGTCCGGGCGGCCCGGGCCGGCCGGGTGCCGGTTCCGGCGGCGCCGCGCACGGGTTCCCGGCGCGTATCACCACCCGTGACCTCGTCACTTCCACCGTGAGATCGACGGGGCTGCCGGGGGCGTGCTTGCGGGCGTTGGTGAGGGCCTCCTGCACGATGCGGTGGGCGGCGAGGCGGACGGCGGCGGGCAGTCCGGCGAGGTCGTCGGTGCGGGCGCGGACCCGGGTGCCGGCGCGCTCGGCCTCGGCGATGAGGGCGGGCAGGTCGTCGGCGGTGGGGGCCAGCGGGACGGGGCCTTCGTGGTCGCGCAGTGCGCCCAGCAGGTCCCGCAGGTCGTCGAGGGCGTGGGCGCTCGTCGTACGGAGCAGGTCGAGGCGTTCCCGTACGGGACCGGGCACGGACCCGGGTGCGGCGTCGCCGCGGCGCTGGAGCACGCCGGTGTGCAGGACGAGCAGACTTAGCCGGTGGGCGAGCACGTCGTGCATCTCGCGTGCGATACGGGCCCGTTCGGCCATCCGCACCTGCTCGTCGCGCAGCCGGTCCGCCGCCTCCCGGTCCTCCAGCTGGCGCGCCAGGGACCGGGTCAGGTCGCGCTGGCTGCGCGCGGCCAGCCCGACCGCCAGCGGCACCGCCAGCACCGCGCAGGGGAAGAGCATGACGTGCGGCATGTGCACCAGGTCGCGGAACGGGCCGAGGGCCGCCGGTACGAAGACGGCGCCGGTCAGCGCCGCCGCGACCGGCAGGGACCGCCGCACCGTGACCGCGTACAGGGCGACGAACACCGGCCACAGCTGGCTCTCCAGCAGGAACCCGGCGCCGGTGACCACCGCCACCGCGACCGGCATCCGGCGGCACAGCAGCAGCGCCGCGCACAGCGCGGCGGCCACGGCGGCGCTCGCCGCCGGCGAGGTGACGAGGCCCGCCTGCTCGGTCAGCGCCGTACGCACCGACTTGACGGCGACGAAGACGAACCCGGCGGCCAGCAGCAGCCGAAGCTGCCCCGGCGTCAGCGACGGCAGCGGCCCCAGCGGTGCGCGGCGCGCGGCCGGCGACTCGGCGGTGGACATACCGGCATCGTAAGCACCGCCGCTGACACGCACATGCGACGAAAGTCGGGGGTCCCCGCACCGCGCCACCCCCGTTGGTCGGTGCCCGGCGCCACCGGCCGGCGGATGTGGCGCCCGCTGTACGGGCCGGAGGGTGGAGCCGTACCGCAGCAGGTCGAGGAGGGACAGCGGATGCGAGACGGGAAGAGCGGGCCGGTGGGCCGGCGGAACGTGCTGGGCGGGGCGGCAGCGGCGATGGCCGCCGCGGGGGTGGGCCTCGGGGCGGGTGCCCGGACGGCGTCGGCGCGGGAGCGCGACCGGCGTCCGGACGGCGGGGAGCCCGGCCGCGGCAGGTACGCGGGGAAGACGGTCCTCGTCACCGGCGCCACGTCGGGTATCGGGCGGGCGGCGGCGATCGCCTTCGCCGCGGAGGGCGCGCGGGTCGGGTTCTGCGGGCGGCGCGTGCACCTGGGGCGGGAGGTGGAGCGGCTGATCCGGAGGGCCGGCGGGGAGGCGACGTACCTCAGGGCCGACGTGCGCCGGCCCGAGGAGGTGGAGAGGTTCGTCGACACGGTGGTGCGGCGGTACGGCGGGCTCGACATCGCGCTCAACAACGCGGGCGTCCAGAAGCCGTTCACCGACCTTCACGAGGTCTCGGTCGCGGACTGGGACGACGTGACGCTCACGAACACCCGCGGCGTCTTCGTGGCGATGAAGTACGAGATCCCCCACCTGCGGGCGGGCGGGGGCGGCGTCATCCTCGTCACGGGTTCGTCCAACCAGTACGCGACGCGCCCCGGCCTCGGCTCGTACACCGCGAGCAAGAACAGCGTGGCGGGTCTGGTGCAGGCGGCGGCGATCGAGAACGGCACGCACGGCATCCGCGTGGTGGCGCTGGCGCCGGGGATGACGGACACGCCGATGCTGGACGTGCACCGGCCGCCGGGCGACACCGACGAGCAGTGGGCGGCGCGGAAGGCGGAGTTCGGCCGGCAGGGGATCGACGCCTTCAAGCGGATGGCGACGCCGGAGGAGATGGCGTCGGCGGCGCTGGCCCTGGCGTCGGACGGCATGGGGTTCCAGACGGGGACGACCGTGGTGGTCGACGGCGGCCAGCTCGCGGGTCTGTAGCGGGGGCGGCGCGGCGGCCGGGGCGGCGCCGCCCGCGCTCCGCGCCGCGCCGGCCGCCGGCCGCCCGCGCTCACCCGGCCCGCTGCACCGCCGGCAGCGCCGCCTCGACGGCGGCGTACGTCGCGCCGTGGTCGGCCAGGACCTCGGCCGGGATACCGGGGCCGGCGGCGAGGGCGAGCAGGATGTGCTCGTCGCCGATGGCCTTGTCGCCACGCCCCAGGGTCACCCGGAGGGACCGTTCCAGCACGGTCTTGGCCTCGGCGTCGAAGCGCCCGCGGCTGCGCCGCCACGCACGGGGCCGGGCCAGGGCCCCGCGGCCGTGGGCGGACTCGACGCGGTCGACGACCTCGGCGACGTCGATGCCGATCCCGGCGAGGGCCTCGGCGTCGGACTTGGTCAGCCCGCCGCGCCGCCGCGCCTCGTTCAGGTCCCGCTCGACGGCGCCACGCCGCTCCTCGCTGTCGATGCCGGCCGCGGCGAGCGCGGCGGCCCCGGGGGTTCCGGAGGCGGAGAGGAGCTGCCGGAGCAGGTGCTCGGTGGTGACGTACGGGTCGCCGGCCCGTTCCGCGCGTTCGGCGGCCCCGCGGACGAGGTCCTTGGCCGCCTTGGTGAACCGTTCGAACATCAGCGCCTCCCGTGCTTCTTGTGCACCGCCTGCCGGCTGACCCCCAGCTCGGCCGCGACCTCCTGCCACGACCAGCCCTGCTGGCGCGCGCTGCGCACCTGCACTGCCTCCAGCTGCTCCAGCAGCCGCCGCAGCGCGGCGACGGCCCGGAGTCCCTCCCGGGGATCGGCGCCCCCGGCCCGCTCGGCAAGCTCGGTTGCATCACTCATATCGTCAACCTACGTTGACATCGACCGCTTGTCAATCGTGGTTGACGAACCCGCACGGAACGCGCCCGTGGGCGGAGGGCACGGCAGCCCTCCGCCCACGGCCTTCACGGCACTTCCCCGGCCCTGCTACTCCTCGCCGCAGTCGCCCTCGACCGCGCCGGTGGCGTACCGGATGCCGCCGAGCAGGTGGGTGCGGAAGTCGGGTTCGCTGTACGACTCCTTGGTGTGCCCCCCGCCGGTGTAGAACGCCCGGCCGCCCTCGTAGCTCTGGCACCAGGCGATGGGGTGGTCCTCGCCCATGGTGCCGCCCGAGTAGCTGGACTCGTTGAGGGTGGCGAGGACGTGGGCCTGCTCACGCGGGTTGGTGCGGTAGTTGTACCACTCGTCGGTACGCACCCACTCCCTGCCCAGGTGCTCGGTGGCGGGGTGGTCCCGGTCCTCGACCTCGACGGTCGCCTCCTGGATCGCGGGGTGGCCCTCGAAGTAGGCGCCCACCAGGCCGCCGTAGAACTCCCAGTCGTACTCGCTGTCGGCCGCGGAGTGGACGCCGACGTAGCCGCCGCCGGCGGCGACGTAGTCCTCGAACGCCTTCTGCTGGCCGGCGTCGAGGACGTCGCCGGTGGTGGAGAGGAAGACGACGGCCTCGTACTTCTCCAGGTTCTCCGCGGTGAACGCGCCGCCGTCCTCGGTGGCGTCGACGGTGAAGCCGTTCTCGGCCCCCAGCTCCTCTATGGCGGCGATGCCCTCGGGGATGGAGTCGTGCCGGAAGCCGGCGGTCTTGGAGAAGACGAGGACGTCCTCCTCGTCCTGGCCCGGGGCGCCGGTCGTGAACGTGAAGTCGTCGACGTCGAAGAGGAACGAACCGTCGGTACCGGTGAAGACCAGGTACAGCTTGGTGGTGCCCGCCGGGGCACCGGACAGGTCCGCCGTGACGTCCTCGAAGGTCTCCCAGTCGCCGGTCACCGGTACCTCGGCGGAGCCGAGGAGCTGGCCGTCGGGGGCGCCGGCGCGGACCTCCAGGGTGCCGCCGGCGCCGGCGGAGGAGACGCGGGCGGTGAGCGTGGCGGCGTCGGACAGGACGTACGGCTCGAAGGCGATCCAGTCGCCGTTGTGGATGTCGCCCACGGTCCTGCCGCCGTGGGCGGGGGCCTTGTCGTAGAGCCCGACCCCCTGGGAGTCGGTGTAGTGCTCGGCCTGCCGGTGCCGGGGCTGCGTGAGGGCGTTGTCCATGCCGGTCAGCGGGCCCAGGTCGCCGCTTCCGCCGTCCGTGTACTCGGCGGTGAAGATGCCGAACAGGTTGGCGTGGGGGTCGTGCTCGCCGTCGGTGGTGGTCTGGATGGTGCCCGAGCAGCCGTTCTCCGAGGTGATGTCGTGGGCGTGCGAGTCGTGCCCGATGGCGTAGGTGACCTCCACCCGGGAGCAGTCGATCGCGGGGTCCTCCGCGTCGGTGACCGTGACCTCGAACGGGACCGCGTCGCCGAAGGAGAACAACTGCCCGTCCCGCGGCAGGTCCAGCGTCACCACCGGCGCGGTGTTGCCCACGGTGACCTTCACGTTGGCGGTGCCGGTCAGCCCCTCGGGGTCGGTGACGGTGAGCGTGGCGTCGTAGGCGCCGTTCTCCTCGTAGGTGTGCGCGGGGTTCGGCTCGTCGGAGGTGGCGCCGTCGCCGAAGTCCCAGCTGTACGTGAGGTCGGTGCTGTCCGGGTCCTGGGTGCCCGCGGAGGAGAACCGGACCGCGAGCGGTGCCTGTCCGGAGGTGACGTCGGCCGACGCCTCGGCGATCGGCGAGCGGCCGCCGCTGATGTTCTCGATCCGGTACAGGGCGGAGTTGGCGTCGCCGCTGCCCCAGCCGGTGCCGTAGTCCAGCACGTACAGCGCGCCGTCGGGGCCGAAGGCCATGTCCATCACCTGGGTGCCCGACCACGGGAAGTCGTTGATGGACTGCACGGTGCCGTCGTCGCCCTGCTCGATCCGCTTGATCCACCGGCGGCCGAACTCGCCCGCGAAGAAGTCGCCCTCGAACTCCGCCGGGAACTTCACCGCCGACTCCGGGTCGGCCTCCGCTTCGCGGTAGACCGGCCCGCCCATCGGCGACTCCGAGCCCTCGCCGAACTCCGGCAGCGACCCGCCGTCGTACGGTATCCACGCGGGCTGCGCCGCCGGCAGCTCGGTGAGCCCGGTGTTGTGCGGCGAGTCGTTCACGGGGGCGGCGCAGTCGAAGGGCCGGCCGGAGGCGCCGGAGGCGAAGTCGTAGTCGGTGTACGGGTCGTTGTCGCCGACGCAGTACGGCCAGCCGAAGTTGCCCGCCCCGGTGACGCGGGCGAACTCCACCTGGCCCCCGGGGCCCCGGGCGGGGTCCGCCCCGCCGGCGTCGGGGCCGTAGTCGCCGACGTAGACGGTGCCGGTGCCCTTGTCGACGTTGATGCGGAACGGGTTGCGGAAGCCCATGGCGTAGATCTCGGGCCTGGTCTTCCCGGTGCCGGGCGCGAAGAGGTTGCCCTCGGGGATGTCGTACGAGCCGTCGGCGTTGACCTTGATCCGCAGGATCTTGCCGCGCAGGTCGTCGGTGCTGCCCGCGGAGCGCTGGGCGTCGAAGGCCGGGTTGCGGTCGGTGCGCTCGTCGATCGGGGTGTAGCCGTCGGACTGGAAGGGGTTGGTGTCGTCGCCGGTGGACAGGTACAGGTTGCCCTCGGCGTCGAAGTCGATGTCGCCGCCGACGTGGCAGCACTGACCGCGCGAGGTCTCCACGTCGAGGATCGTCTTCTCGCTGCCCTTGTCCAGCGTGCCGTTCTCGGCCAGCCGGAAGCGGGAGAGGCGGTTGACGCCCTCGAAGGGGGCGAAGTCGGCGGCGGTTCCCGTCTCCGGCGCGTCGCCGGCCGGGGTGTCGAGCGGCGGGGCGTAGTACAGGTAGATGAAGCGGTTCTGCTCGAAGCCGGGGTCGACCCCGACGCCCTGCAGGCCCTCCTCGTCGTGGCTGTAGACGTCGAGTCTGCCCGCGACGGTGGTGGTGCCGTCGGCGTCCGTCAGCCGCAGTTCGCCGTTTCGCGACGTGTGCAGGACGGAGCGGTCCGGGAGCACGGCGAGCGACATCGGCTCACCCGTGTCGGCCACCCCCTTGGCGAGGGTGACCTGCTGGAACTCGGCCGCAGCCGCTTGGTCCCGGCCTTCGCTGGCCTGGCTGGCCGTCGCGCCCAGCCAGTTGACGGAGGCCGCCAAGAGGCCGGCGACCAGGGCGATGGCCCCGCCGGCTCTTCTCTTCTGCACCTGAATCTCTCCTATGGGGGGTGGGTGTGTACGTCCGGTGGCGTCGGCCCTCCCCGGGGGGGGGACGGCAGCGGAGGACGCCGCGGGCGCGGGGAGCCGGGGCCGCCGGGGCGGTGCCGCCGTCAGCGGCTTGCCCAGAGCAGGCCCCGTTCGGTGAGGGTGCGCACGTACGGGCTCGTGAAGTCGTGCGGGTCGCGGCCGACGGTGGAGACGAAGACGCGTCCCTTGCCCCAGGTTCTGGTCCATACCGCGGGGATGGCGGCCGGCCGGTGCCGCGTGTCGTCGGGGTCGACGGTGACGGTCGCGAGGACGTCGTTCAGGGGGTCGTTCAGGGTCCAGCACAGGTCGGTGTCCACGTCGAAGTCGTCCAGTCCGGCGATGACCGGGTGGTCGGCGTGGTCGGGCGCCAGGTGGACGCGGTGCGGACCGGGGTCCGGCGGGTGCATGACGAACTTCCCGCCGGTCATCAGCTGGTAGTCGAGGTCGTCGCGGAAGGCGTCGACGACGCCGCCGTGCCAGCCGGCGAAGCCCGTCCCCGCCCGGACGGCCGCGATCAGCCCGGCGGTCTCCCCCGAGGTGATGTCGCCCTGCCGCCAGCACTGGACGATCAGGTCGGTCGCCAGCAGCAGGTCGTCGTCCTCGTAGACCTCCAGCGAGTCCTCGACCAGGACCTCGAAGCCGTGCTCGCGGAGGAACGGAAGGAACAGGTTCGTCGTCTGCACCGGACGGCTGCCGTCGCAGCCGCCGCGCACCACCAGAGCCCGCCGCCGTTCGGAGGTCATGAGCCGCTCACCCTCCCCACTAAAAAAATTTCGCAACCTTTGTCGTACGCACGGACAATAGAAACCGCCCGTGGCGGCCGTCAAGGCGTCGCACAGGGGCGATACGAAGAAGTTTTCGGGACCGGGGCGGGAGGCCGCGCGGGGCGGGTCAGCGGCGGGCGGCGGTGCTGTCGCGAACGACCAGGGTCGTCGCCAGCTCGACGCGGGGGCTCTCCAGCTCGTCGCCGTTCATCAGCCGCAGCAGCGTGCGCAGCGCGCTGCCGCCCATGTCCTTGAGAGGCTGGCGCACCGTCGTCAGCGCCGGCGCGACCCAGCGCGCCTCGGGCAGGTCGTCGAAGCCGACGATGCTGACGTCCGCGGGCACCCGCAGCCCCGCCTCGGCGAGGGCCTCGTACCCGCCGATGGCCATGTGGTCGGAGCAGATGAACAGCGCGGTCGGCGGCTCCGGCGCCGCGAAGAGCGTCCGCACCTGCTCCGCGCCGCTCGCCCGGTCGTACGACCCGTGCCTGATCAGCTCGGGCAGCACCTCCACGCCGGCCGCCGCCATGGCGGAGCGGTAGCCGGCGGTGCGCGCGCGGGCGTAGAGGTGGTGCGGGGGGCCGGTCACCAGCGCGATGCGCCGGTGACCGCGGTCGAGCAGGTGGGTGGTCGCCTCGTAGGCGCCGGCCCAGTTGGTCGTGCCCACCGAGATCACGTCGGGCGGCGGGTCGCTGAGCGGGTCGATGACGACGATGGGGACCTGCGCCTGCCGCAGCCGGGCGAGCTGGTCGGGGGCGGGCTCGATGAGGCCGAGCACGACGCCCGCGCCGTCCCGCTCCAGGACGCGGTCCACCCAGTCCTGCGCGGCGTGGTTGTTCGCGGTGGCGCCCTGCCGGGCCACGGAGATCACCACGTGCACGCCGGCCTCGTACGCGGCCGCCTCAAGACCGCTCGCGACGCTCGCCGGCCAGGACCCGTCGAGGCCGTTCATCACGAGGTCGACGGAGCGCACGTCGGGTTCGTGCAGGGAGGCGCCGCGGCGCCGGTACCGGTGCTCGCGCAGGGCGGAGTCGACCTTGGCGCGGGTGTCGCGCGACACGTCGTCCCGGCCGTTGAGGACCTTGGAGACGGTGGAGACCGACACGCCGGCCGTCTCGGCGATCTGCGCGAGCGTGGGTCGCGGCATCCTGGTACGGGTCACGATCCCTTCACTGCCCTGCCGACAAACTTTCGGAACACTCCGGTGCCCAGCACGGTACTTTTTCTCGTCCGCCCTGCCATCCGCACCCTACTCGACTCCCCCCACTCCGGCCACGGGTCCGCTCCTGCCAGGGATGTTGACGGTCCGGGACGGGCCCGCCTAGCTTCCGTACCGCCGCTTCGAAAGTTTTCTGCCTGTTCGTGCAGGCACGAGGGAGATGCTGCCATGCCGTCGCCGAAGCCACCGACCGCCCTGCGCGTCACCGTCTGGGGCGAGGGCCTCCACGAGCAGCGGGACGCCGGCGTCGCCGAGCGGTACCCGGACGGCATACACGGTGCCATCGCCCAGGGGATCGCGGAGCACCTGGACGAGGCGGCCGTGCTGCGCACGGCGACGCTGGCGGAGCCCGAGCACGGGCTGACCGAGGAGGTGCTCGCGGAGACGGACGTGCTGACCTGGTGGGGGCACCTGGCCCACCGGGAGGTCTCCGACGAGGTGGTCGAGCGGGTGCGCCGGCGGGTGCTCGCCGGCATGGGCCTGATCGCGCTGCACTCCGCCCACTGGTCGAAGATCTTCACCCGGCTGATGGGCACCACCTGCACCCTGCGCTGGCGCAGCGTGGGCGAGCGCGAGCTGGTCTGGACGGTCGACCCGGCCCACCCCATCGCCGCCGGGGTGCCGCATCCGATCGTGATCGAGCAGCAGGAGATGTACGGGGAGTTCTTCGACATCCCCGTCCCCGACGAGCTGGTCTTCATCAGCTCCTTCAGCGGCGGCGAGGTCTTCCGCAGCGGCTGCACCTTCCGGCGCGGGCACGGCAGGATCTTCTACTTCGGCCCCGGTGACCAGGACTATCCCGTGTACCACCACCCGGATGTACGCCGTGTCATCGCCAACGCCGTCCGCTGGGCCGCCCCGCGCGGCGGCGGCGCCAAGCCCCGGCTGGAGCACAGCGACACCGGCTGGTGGGCCGCCGGCGGCGACGGGCAGCCGTGAGGGGCGGGCGTCAGGGCGTCAGGACCACCTTGCCGAAGAGGTCGCCGCCGGCCATCTTCGCGAACCCCTCCGGCGCCCGGTCCAGCGGCAGCACCGTGTCGATCACCGGCCGTACGCCCTTCGCCGCGCAGAAGTTCAGCAGGCCCGCCAGCTCCTCCTTGCTCCCCATCGTCGAGCCGACGACCTTCAGCTCCAGGAAGAAGATCCGCTGCAGCTCCCCCGCCGGCGGGTTCGGCCCGCTGGTCGCACCGGAGATCACCAGCGTGCCGCCGGGGCTCAGCGACTTCACGGAGTGGGACCAGGTCGCCGCGCCCACCGTCTCCAGCACCGCGTCGACCCGGCGCGGGAGCCGCGTGCCCGGCTCCACCGCGGCCTCGGCGCCGAGGTCCTCGGCGCGCCTGCGCTTCGCCTCGTCGCGGCTCGTGGCGTACATCCGCAGCCCGGCCGCCGCGCCGAGGACGATCGCGGCGGTGGCGACGCCGCCGCCCGCGCCCTGGACCAGGACGGAGTCGCCCGGGCGGACGCCCGCCTGGGTGAAGAGCATGCGGTACGCGGTGAGCCAGGCCGTCGGCAGGCAGGCGGCCTCCTCGAAGGTCAGCTCCTTCGGCTTGGGCAGGACGTTCCAGGCCGGGACGGCGACCTGCTCCGCGAACGTGCCGTGGTACCGCTCGGTCAGCAGCGACCGCGGCTCGTCCGGGCCCACCCCGTGGCCGGTCTGGCCGATGACGGAGTGGAGCACGACCTCGTTGCCGTCGGCGTCGACGCCGGCCGCGTCGCAGCCGAGGATCATCGGCAGGGCGTCCTCGCCGAGTCCGACGCCGCGCAGCGACCACAGGTCGTGGTGGTTGAGGGAGGCGGCTCTGACGTCGACGACGGCCCATCCGGGCGGGGCCTGCGGCGCCGGCCGCTCCCCCAACTCCAGGCCGTTCAGCGGCTCGTCGCGGTCGATGCGGGCGGCGTAGGCGGCGTACATGACCATGAAGTTACGCCGCGGGGCGGGGGCCGTACCAGCCCCCGCCCCGGCAAGCGAGCTTTCTCACCCTCCGGACGGCCACGGGCCGCCGTCAGAGCACCTTCGACAGGAAGGTCTTGGTCCGCGCACCCGCCTCCGGCGCGGCACCGGAGCCGCGGGAGAGTCCGGCCGGAAACCGCCCCCACCGCTTCCCGGCACCACCGTCCGGACTCCCCACCGACGCACCCGCCGCGCAGAGCGCAGCGTCACAGCACCTTCGACAGGAAGGTCTTGGTCCGCTGGTGCTGCGGGTTCGTCAGCACGTCGCGCGGGTGCCCCGACTCCACGACCGCGCCGTCGTCCATGAACACCAGCGCGTCCCCGACCTCCCGCGCGAACCCCATCTCGTGCGTGACGACGAGCATCGTCATGCCCGACTCCGCGAGGTCGCGCATCACGTCCAGCACCTCGCCGACCAGCTCCGGGTCGAGCGCCGACGTGGGCTCGTCGAAGAGCATCAGCTTGGGCTCCATCGCCAGCGCCCGCGCGATGGCGACGCGCTGCTGCTGGCCGCCGGAGAGCTGCGTCGGGTAGCCGCCCGCCTTGTCCGCGAGGCCCACCCGGTCCAGCAGCCGCATCGCGCGCTCCCGGGCCGTGGCCTTGGACTCCCGCTTGACCTGGACCGGCGCCTCCATGACGTTCTCCAGCGCGGTCATGTGCGGGAAGAGGTTGAAGCGCTGGAACACCATGCCGATGTCCCTGCGCTGGGCGGCGACCTCCTTGTCCTTCAGCTCGTGGAGCTTGTTGCCGTGCTGCCGGTAGCCGACGAGGTGGCCGTCGACGTAGAGCCGGCCGGCGTTGATCTTCTCCAGGTGGTTGATGCACCGCAGGAAGGTGGACTTGCCGGAGCCCGAGGGGCCGACGACGCAGAAGACCTCGCGCGGCGCGACCTCCAGGTCGACGCCCTTGAGGACGTGGGCGGGCCCGAAGGACTTGTGTACGCCCTCGGCCTTGACCATTGCCGTCATGGCGCCGCTCACCTCGTTCCCATCAGGCGCGGCCCGGAGAAGACGCTGCGCCGGATCTTCTGCCACGGTGTCGGCGGCAGCTGGCGTACGGAGCCCTTGGCGTAGTGCCGCTCGATGTAGTACTGGATCACGCTGAACACGCTGGTCATCGCCAGATACCAGATCGCGACGACGATGTACATCTCCATCGGGTTCAGCCTGGTCGTGGAGATCTCGGTCGCCACGAAGGTCAGCTCGGTGTACTGGATCACCATCGCCAGCGACGAGGTCTTGAGCATGTTGATGAACTCGTTGCCCGTCGGCGGCACGATCACCCGCATCGCCTGGGGCAGCACGATGCGCCGCATCGTCTTGCCCTGGCTCATGCCGAGCGCGTGCGACGCCTCCGTCTGGCCCTCGTCGACCGACTGGATGCCGGCCCGTACGATCTCGGCCATGTACGCGGCCTCGTTCAGGCCGAGGCCGAGCAGCGCCGCCATGAACGGCGTCATGACGTCGGTCATCTCGTTCTTGTAGAACGGACCCAGGTTGAGGGTCTGGAAGACCAGGCCGAGGTTGTACCAGAGCAGCAGCTGCAGCAGCACCGGGGTGCCGCGGAAGAACCAGATGTAGAGGTTGGCGAAGGCCGAGGTCACCGGGTTGTCCGACAGCCGCATGATCGCGAGCACGATGCCGAGGACCACGCCGAGCAGCATGGCGAGCACGGTGACCAGCAGCGTTTTCCCGGCGGCTTCGATCACCCGGTCGGCGAACAGGTACTCGGGGACGTCGCCCCACTCGATGTCGGCGTTGGCGAAGGCGTAGACGAGCAGCCCGAGGAGCGCGAGGACGACCGCGGCGCTCACCCAGCGCAGCGGGTGGCGCACGGGGATCGCCCTGATCGCCTCGGGCGGCACCGCGGTGGCGGTGCCGGACTTCGAGGGCCCGGGCCCGGCCGGTTGCTTGTCGGCCGGGCCCGGTGAGGTCGGGTCGGTCACGGGAGGACTCTCTCTGGAACGGCTACGGGCGGTGGTTACTCATTGCCTCCGTTGATGGTGGCCTTGTCGACACCGCCGTTCTCGACGTTCCACTTCTCCAGCACCTTCTGGTACTCGCCGTTCTCGATGATCGCGTCCAGCGCCTCGGCGAGCGCGTCGCGCAGCTCGGGGTTGTCCTTGGAGACCGCGATGCCGTACGGGGCGGCGTCGATCTGCTCGCCGACGACCTCGAAGTCCTCGCCGCCGCCCGACTCGCGCGCGTTGTACGCGGCGACCGGGAAGTCGTTCAGGTCGGCGACGGCCCGGCCCTGCTTGACCTGCAGCAGCGCCTCGGTGTCCTTGGTGAAGGGCAGCGTCTCGATGGGCTTGTCGCACTTCTCGTTCTGCGCCTTGGCGATGTCCGCGCTGACGGTGCCCCGCTGGAAGGCGACGGTCTCGCCGCACAGGTCGTCGAGCGACGTGATGCCCTCGGGGTTGCCCTTCTGGACGAGGATGGAGACGCCGGCGGAGAAGTAGTCGACGAAGTCGACCTCGGCCTGGCGCTCCTTGTTGTCGGTCATCGACGACATGATGATGTCGAAGCGGCCGGAGTCCAGCGACGGGATCAGGTTGTCGAAGACGTTGTTCTGGAACTGGAACTCGACGCCCAGCTCCTCGCCGAGCGCGTTGGCGATGTCGATGTCCACGCCGGCGGGCTTGCCGCCCTGGTCGAACTCCATCGGGGCGTAGGCGATGTCCGAGCCGACCTTGATCACGCCGGCGTCCTCGATGGCCTTCGGCAGCGCGCCGGGCGCCGTGCTCGCCGCGTCCTTGGTCTCGCCGCCGTCGCCGCCGTCGCCCCCGTCGTCGGTCTGGTCGCCGCAGGACGAGAGCACGAGTGCCCCCGCCGCGGCGAGTGCCCCGATGGCCACCAGTCGTGACTTGGCTGCTCCGGTGCGCCGGGTGCTGCGAGGGGTCATTGCGGGGTCCTCCTGCGGGGGTGAACGGGGGTCAGAAGTTCACGGCCCCGGACGCGACAGTTGGTGCGCCTGGGGCGGACGTCGACGGCTGCCGACGACGGCATCCTTGCATCCGGAAGTGATGCCTCAGGAACGCTGACGGGTCAAAATCCGATAACAGGTTCGGGAATGAGACGTAGGTCACGTTAATACATTACGGGGATACCCGTCCATACCCGACCTTTTCGCAGTATACAAACTTCCGCATGATTATGCGATTCGGCCTCGCTCACTCTCGCAAAGTGGCTCGCACGGGGTGCTCGGCGTCCTGTACAACGGACACTTACACCCCAAATCCGGGGCCCAGGGCGCGAGTGCGGCGCGCCCGGTGTCCGGGCCTCACCGTGGCCATGGCGCTCACTCCGCGGCCAGGCGGCCGGACACGTGCCCGCCCGCCCCTCGACCGAGAGGGGCGGTTCCTCTCTTTGTGACTGCGACTAAGGGGTCAACAACGTGGCAGCGGAGATCGTCAACCCTCCGAGCGGGACGGATACGTCCGACAGCCCAGACGATGATTACTTCGATCCGGCCTTCGCCCTGCACCGGGGCGGAAAGATGGCCGTCCAGGCGACCGTGCCGGTGGACGACAGGGACGACCTGTCACTCGCCTACACACCGGGCGTCGCCAAGGTCTGCACCGCAATCGCCGAGCAGCCGGAGCTGGTGCACGACTACACCTGGAAGTCCCAGGTCGTCGCCGTCGTCACGGACGGCAGCGCGGTCCTCGGCCTCGGCGACATCGGTCCCGAGGCGTCCCTCCCCGTGATGGAGGGCAAGGCCATCCTGTTCAAGCAGTTCGGCGGCGTGGACGCGGTCCCCGTCGCACTGGACTGCCGCGGGGTCGACGAGATCGTCGAGACCGTGGTGCGGCTGGCGCCCTCGTTCGGCGGGGTGAACCTGGAGGACATCTCCGCCCCCCGCTGCTTCGAGATCGAGCGCAGGCTGCAGGAGCGCCTCGACATCCCGGTCTTCCACGACGACCAGCACGGCACCGCCGTCGTCACGCTCGCCGCCCTGCGCAACGCCGCGAAGCTCAGCGGCCGGCCGCTCGGCGCGCTGCGCGCGGTGATCTCCGGGGCCGGCGCGGCCGGCGCGGCGATCGCGAAGATCCTGGTGGAGGCCGGCATCGGCGACGTGGTGGTCGCCGACCGCAAGGGCGTCGTCTCCGCGGACCGCGAGGACCTGACCGACGCCAAGCGGGAGCTGGCCGGGCTGACGAACCGCGAGGGGCGTACCGGCTCGCTGGAGTCGGCGCTCGCGGGCGCGGACGTCTTCATCGGCGTCTCCGGCGGTACGGTCCCGGAGCGGGCGGTGGCGACGATGGCGGAGGGCGCGTTCATCTTCGCCATGGCCAACCCGAACCCGGAGATCCACCCGGACGTGGCGCACAAGTACGCGGCGGTCGTCGCCACGGGCCGCAGCGACTACCCGAACCAGATCAACAACGTGCTCGCGTTCCCCGGCATCTTCGCCGGGGCGCTGCAGGTGCGCGCCTCGCAGATCACCGAGGGCATGAAGCTGGCGGCGGCGGCCGCGCTGGCGGACGTGGTCGCGGGCGAGCTGAGCCCGGAGTGCGTGATCCCGTCGCCGTTCGACGAGCGG
Organism: Streptomyces sp. CNH099; assembly: GCA_000514715.1. Classification (GTDB taxonomy): domain Bacteria; phylum Actinomycetota; class Actinomycetes; order Streptomycetales; family Streptomycetaceae; genus Streptomyces; species Streptomyces synnematoformans. Next base: position 111,004 of record AZWL01000010.1, read on the forward strand.
GTGGCGCCGGCCCTCACACGCGCGGTCGCCGCGGCGGCGCGCGCGGAGGGCGTGGCGCGGCGGTAGCCGCCCCCCGGCGGGGCCGTCCGGCAGTGCGCCGGGCGGCCCCGCTCTGCGCCGTGCCGTGCCGTGCCGTCAGGCCGCGGCCCGGCCCTCCGGCGCCCTGCGCCGCATCCCGGCGTGCAGGACCGCCGGCGGGTCGTACGCCATGTCCAGCCGGCCGACCTCCGTGCCCGGCGGCACGAGGGCGTCGATCTCGTCCAGCACGTCGTCGCCGAGCGTCGTCCCGGCGCCGGCGAGCAGGTCGTCGAGCTGCTCCATGGTGCGCGGCCCGATGATCGCGGACGTGACGCCGGGGTGGGAGACCACGAAGGCCAGAGCCATGTGCGTCAGCGACATGCCCGCCTTCTCGGCGAGCGGCAGCAGCCGCTCCACGACGTCGAGCCGGCGCTCGTCGCCGAGGTACCGGAACCCGTAGCTGCCGCGGTGGGTGTCCGGTTCCTGGCCCTTGCGGTAGCGGCCGGTGAGCATGCCGCCGGCCAGCGGGCTGTAGACCAGCGTGCCGATCCCGTAGCGCTCGCAGACGGGCAGCACCTCGCGCTCGATGACGCGGTCGAGGATCGAGTACTGCGGCTGCTCGGTGCGGAACCGCACCAGGCCGCGCCGCTCGGCGGCCCACTGCGCCTCGACCAGGTCGGAGGCGGGGAAGGCGGAGGTGCCGACGGCCCGTACCTTGCCCGCGCGCACCAGGTCGGTGAGGGCGGAGAGGGTCTCCTCGACGTCCGTGTCCGGGTCCGGCCGGTGGAGCTGGAACAGGTCGACGTGGTCGGTCCCGAGCCGGCGCAGCGAGTCCTCCAGCGCGCGGACCAGCCAGCGGCGGGAGCTGCCCTGCCGGTTGGGGTCGTCGCCCATGGGCAGGTGCGCCTTGGTGGCGAGCACCACGTCGTCGCGCCGGCCGCCCTTGAGCGCCTTGGCGACGATCTCCTCGGACTCGCCGTGGCCGTAGATGTCGGCGGTGTCGACGAAGTTGACGCCCGCGTCCAGGGCCTTGTGGATGATGCGGACGGAGTCGTCGTGGTCGGGGTTGCCCTGGGCGCCGAACATCATCGCGCCCAGGCAGTAGGGGCTGACCCTGATTCCGGTCCGGCCCAGTGTGCGGTACTGCATGGCTTTCCTCCTGCGTGGACTGCGGGTCGTACGCCCCGGTAGAGTGAAATACGGAACGCCGTTCAGTTTCCAACAATACGGAACACTGTTCCGCTTTTGCAAGGGGCCCACGTATGACCAACCGCACCACGGAGGAGCCGGCCGCCGGCCGCCGCATGCGGCCGGACGTCCGGCGCAGCCTCGACGCGCTGCTCGGCGCGGCGGCCGAGGTCTTCGAGGCGGAGGGGGTGGACGTGCCCGTACGGCGCATCACGGCGAAGGCCGGGGTGGGGGCGGGGACGCTCTACCGCCACTTCCCGCAGCGCTCCGACCTCATCACGGCCGTCTTCCGCAACGAGGTCGACGCGTGCGCCGCGGAGGCCCCGGCCCTCGCCGCGCGGTACGAGCCGCTGGAGGCGCTGCGGCGCTGGCTGTACCGCTTCACGCGGTTCATCGCCGCGAAGCAGGGCCTGAAGGCCGCGCTGCACTCCGGCGACAGCGCGTACGAGAGCCTGCCGGGGTACTTCCGGGAGCGCTTCGTCCCCGCCCTGACGCAGCTGCTGGACGCCGCCGCCGCGGCCGGCGACATCCGCTCCGACGTGCCGCCGTACGACCTGCTGCAGGCGCTCGGCAGCATCATCGACCCCGACGACCCGGCGTACACCGGGCGCATGGTCGAGCTGATCGTCGACGGCCTCCGCTACCGGGCCGCCCCGGGCGCCTGACGCGGCCGCCGCCAGGCACCCCGCACGGCCGCTCAGCGCAGCGCCAGCACCGCCGCGTCGCGCGCCGAGGCCCAGATCGTGCGGGCCTCGGCGAAGCCCGCGGCGCGCAGGGCGTCCGCGTGCCAGGCGGGCGGCTGGACGTCGCCGTCGGCGTGGCCCTCGTTCGGGTCGTTCGGGTCGCCGAAGATCGCGAAGCGCTCCGCCGCGGGGCCGCCGAGCACCGGGTCCGCGGCGACGACGCGCCACCAGTCCGCCCAGTCCAGCACCCCTTCGGCCCGCTCGCGGTCCTGGCGCGCCTTGTTCCAGTTGCGCACCGCCTCGTTGATGCCCGGGGTGGCCGGGTCGGGCATGTGGTCGGCGTTGACGAAGATCCCGCCCTCGCGGACCACGCCGGCCACCTGCCCGTACAGCGCGGCGAGCTGGTCGGAGAAGAGCCAGTGCAGCGCCGTGGAGGTGAGCACCGCGTCGTACGCGGCGTGCGGCAGCCGCGCCGTCCAGTCGGGCTTGGCCAGGTCGGCGGTGACGAACTCCGCCCGCGGGTCGTCCGCGAACGTGCCGCGCGCGATCGTGAGCAGCGCGGGGTCGAGGTCGACACCGGTGGTGCGCGCGCCGGGCAGCCGGCGCAGCAGCCGGGCGCTGATGCTGCCCGTACCGCAGGCCAGGTCGAGCACCCGGGGCTCGGGCCCCACGAGCGCCTCGACCGCGTCGAGCATCGCCTGGAAGCGCTCCTCGCGGTCCGGCATGTACCACTCCTGCTGCCGGTCCCAGCTCGCCTGCCAGCCCTGCCAGTCGGCGCCCACGGGCGTCGCGGCCTCGGTCGCTCCGGCCATTCCGGTCATCACTGCCTCCCCTGCGTAATACCCTCAATGCAGGGTCGTCCATTACGGCCCCGCGGCGTCAGCATAAGTCGAGCCCGTAAGGACTGCAAGTGGAACTGGCCTATTACTCAGATATGGCCGTGCGCCTCGTCAACACCGAGGAGCCGGAGCGTGGCACGGACTCGCTGACCTCGCTGGACGCGGCCAAGGAACTCTTCCGGGACAGCGGCAACCTCACCCGGCGGGCCACCGACGCCGACGTCAGCCGGCTGCGCCAGGTGCGCGGACGGCTGCGGGCGGTCTTCGAGGCCGCCGCCGAGGGCGACGAGGTGCGCGCGGTGGACATGCTCAACGCCCTGCTCATCGACTTCCCCGTCAGCCCGCAGGTCAGCGGGCACGACCTGCGGGACGAGGACGGGCGCCCCAAGTGGCACCTGCACATCGCGGAGCAGTCGGCGAACTCGGGGGCGGGCTTCGCCGCCGCGGCGTGCATGGGCCTGGCCGTGCACCTCACCGACCACGGCGTCGACCGCCTGGGCGTGTGCACCGCGCCGCCGTGCCGCAACGTGTTCCTCGACACCTCGACGAACCGCTCCCGCCGCTACTGCTCGGACCGCTGCGCCACCCGCGCGAACGTGGCGGCCTACCGCGCCCGGAAGCGCCAGGCCAGCGGCCGCACCGCCGACACGGCCCAGGAGACCGCCGCCGGCACCGACCGCACCGACCGCTGAAGGCCCGTGGGGGGCCGCAGCCGCACCAGCGCGCGGGCGACCACCAGTTCGTCGGGCACGGCGCCGAACTCCCGGCTGTCGTTCTCGACGAACCTGTTGTCGCCGAGCACCCACCAGCCGCCGTCGCGGCGCTCCACCACCCGCTTCACGATCAGCAGGTCCTGCTGGAACGGATGGCGCACCACCGCGACGTCACCGCGGCGCACCGCCGACCCGTACTGCACGAGCAGCTGATCCCCCGGACGCAGCGTCGGCACCATCGACGGACCGTCGACCTCCGCGAGGCCGAGGCGCTGGAGCCCTCGGCGCTCGGCGTCGTGCCTGCGCTCGTTCACCTGGCCCTGCATCGGGCATGCACCTCCGGCCTGTCGTCCACAAGGCCCAGCCTTCCACTGGACTTTTGACCTAAGCCCTCCGGGGCACTCGCGAATTTTCGTTCCCCACGGAGTAATGTCCCACCTGGAAGACGATCACGAGGAAGGACGGCTGCTTTCCCATGTTTGCTCGGTTTACTCGCCTGTTCGCCCCCAAGGTGACGGTCAGTGCTCACTGCGACCTCCCCTGCGGCGTCTACGACCCGGCCCAGGCTCGCATCGAGGCCGAATCGGTCAAGGCCATCCAGGAGAAGATGCAGAGCAACGACGACCCGCACTTCCAGGCGCGGGCCACCACCATCAAGGAGCAGCGCGCGGAGCTTGCCAAGCACCACGTTTCGGTGCTGTGGAGCGACTACTTCAAGCCCCCGCACTTCGAGAAGTACCCTGAGCTGCACAAGCTCGTCAACGAGACGCTCAAGGCCCTGAGCACCGCCAAGGGGTCCACCGACCCGGCCACGGGCCAGAAGGCGCTGGACTACATCGCCCAGGTCGACAAGATCTTCTGGGAGACCAAGCAGGGCTGAGCCCGGAGAACCCACCGCGGACAGCCCGCGGACACCGGTGCGCCCGCACCGTCCGTGACGGTGCGGGCGCACGCGGGTCCGGGCCGCCGCCGGGCGGACTCGCGGATTCCCCCGCTTCTCTGGCAGTTCCCTGCTAGGACCCTGCCCGTTGATAACTTCTTGCTACCGCGGCCGCGACCTCGCTGTCACTGCTTCTTCCGCAGACCGGCGAGCGCCGCCTCCGTCTCGGCCTTCAGCATCCGCTCCACCTCGTCGTAGGACGGCGGCTCGGCGGAGTCGGTGCCGCCGCCGTAGTAGCTCCAGTCCATCTCGTAGGTGAACCAGCCGTCGCGTACGGCCAGGCTCATCGAGCGGCTGCCGCTGTCGCCGCCGCCGTCCTCCGTGACGAGGAACGCCTCCTCGCCCAGTCCGTTGACGGGCTCGGTCCGGTACTCGTAGTCCTCGTTCGAGCGGTCCTCGAAGCCCTTGTACGTCGCGGCGAACTCGCCGGTGGGGTCGGACGCCTCGTGCCAGACGGCGCTGCTGGAGAGGTACGAGCTGGAGTAGTCGGACGAGTCGCCCTCCCGGTCCGTCAGGTTCCAGCTGCAGAAGCTCTGGTCAAGGCCCTCCTGCCGCGAGCCCCAGCCGTTGGCGTCCTCGGCGCTCTCGGCGGTGTCGTAGCGCTCGTCGAACGCCTCCAGCCCGGTGGTCCCGCAGAGGTCCTTCTCGAACCCGTAGCCGAGGACCGCCTCGGGCTCCTCGGCGGAGTCGAACCCGCCGGTCGCGAAGAGCGCGCCCGCCCACACCGCGGAGGCGACGACCACGCCGCCGACGCCCCACAGCCAGCCCGGCACGGACTTCTTCTCCGCGGTGCCGAACGGCGGCGCGCCCGGCGGCTGGCCGGCGGGCTGCCCCGGGGGCGCGCCGGGCGGCTGGCCGGGAGGCGCGCCCGGGGGCTGGCCCGTGACCGGGATGCCCGCGGGCATCGTCGGCTGGGCGTACGGGTACTGCTGCGGCACCGAGCCCTGGGGCTGCTGCTGAGCGTAGGGGTTGGGGTTGTTCTGCTGGTACGGGTTCGGCGGCGGCTGCCCGGGCGGCGGTATCGACATGTGCGCAATGTACCGTCCGGCGGGCCGGGTGCCGAGCCGCTGTCGGGCCGCGTACACGTGTGCCCGCCGGCCCGTCCGGCCAGGCCGGGACGGCCGCCGTGGCGGGGGCGCGTCAGCGCAGCCGGGCGGCGCGCAGCTGCAGGTAGCGCTGCTCGGGCACGCTCAGCGTGCGCTCCGCCGCACGTCCGTACGCCTCCCGCGCCGCCGCCGTCTCCCCCGCCAGCTCCAGCAGGTGGGCCCGTACGGCGTCGAGGCGGTGGTGCTCCGCGAGCTGCGGTTCGTCCGCGAGGCTGGCCAGCAGGTCGAGCCCGGCCCGCGGGCCGTCGGCCATCGCCACGGCCACCGCCCGGTTGAGGCTGACGACGGGGCTCGGCGCCAGCCGCTCCAGCAGGTCGTACAGCCCGAGGATCTGCCGCCAGTCGGTGTCCTCGGCGCGCTCCGCCTCGTCGTGCACGGCGGCGATGGCGGCCTGCACCTGGTACGGGCCGAGGGCGGCGGTCGTCAGCGCCCGGCTGACCAGCGCGACGCCCTCCTCGATCTGCGCGCGGTCCCAGCGCCCGCGGTCCTGCTCGTCGAGCGGCACCAGCGCGCCGCCCGGCCCGCTGCGGGCGTCCCGGCGGGCGTCGGTGAGCAGCATCAGCGCCAGCAGCCCGGCCGCCTCGCCGCTGTCCGGGGCCAGGGTGTGCACGGCACGGGCGAGGCGGATCGCCTCGGCCGCCAGGTCGGCGCGGCGCAGGGCGGCGCCGGAGGTGGCGGTGTAGCCCTCGTTGAATATCAGATACAGCACGTGCAGCGCGGCGGCGAAGCGCCCCGGCAGCTCGGCGGGCTCCGGCCGCCGGAAGCGGGCGCCCGCGTCCTTCAGGGTCTTCTTCGCCCGGCTGATCCGCTGCGCCATCGTCGCCTCCGGCACCAGGAAGGCGCGGGCGATCTCCGCGGTGGTCAGACCGCCGACCGCGCGCAGCGTCAGCGCGACGCGGGACGGCCCGGTGAGCGCGGGGTGGCAGCACAGGAGCAGCAGGGTCAGCGTGTCGTCTGCTGCGGGGTGGCGCGCCTCCCCCGGCGGCGGCGCGCGGAAGTCGTCGCGGGGCGTCAGCGCGGCGGCGGTCTCCTCGCGGCGGCGCCGGGCCTCCTCGCTGCGCAGCTCGTCCGTCAGCCGGCGGGAGGCGACGCGGATCAGCCAGCCGCGCGGGTTGTCCGGCACGCCCTGCTCCGGCCACCGGCCGGAGGCGGCCAGCAGCGCCTCCTGGACGGCGTCCTCGGCGGCGTCGAAGTGCCCGTACCGGCGTACGAGCGCGCCGAGGACCTGCGGCGCGTGGCGGCGCAGCAGGTCCTCGACAGCGGCGCTCACTTCTCGGGCGCCCCTCCCTGGAGGGGGCGGATCACGATGTCGGAGGGCGGGGAGCCCTCCGGCACGGGGCACTCGTAGACGCGCTTGGCGATCTCGGTGACGCGCTCGTCGCTGGCGCAGTCCAGCACCCAGTAGCCCGCGAGGACCTCCTTGGTCTCGCCGAACGGGCCGTCGGAGACGACGGGTGCGCCTCCCGGGCCGCCGGTGACGACGATGGCCTGCTTGGGCGCGGTGAGGCCCTGGCCGTCGACGAGCTCGCCGGACTCGGCCAGGTCGTTGTTGACCGACTCCATGTGCTGGAACATCGCCTGCAGGTCCTTCTCGGTCCAGGCGGGGTGGCCCGCGGAGCCCTTGCCGTTCATGGCGTCGTAGTCGGCCTGCGAACCGTAGATCATCACCAGGTACTTCATGGTTCCCACTTCCCGTGTTCGCGGCACCCGGTGCGGGCGCCTCTCACAGGAGACGTCGGGGCCGGCCGGCACTTCTCGACATCATCCGCCAAAGATTCTTGCGGGAATTTTCCGCGCCCGCCCGTTCTCTCCGGCCGGAAGGCGGCGTAATCTCGATTACATGATTACATCGCAGGACACGGACGAGCTACGAGGGTGGATCACCGGGCGGCTGCCCGACGGTCTCTACGCCTCGCCGGTCGAGGTCACGGTCGACCGGGAGGAGATCTGCGTCGTCGGCGCCATCCCCGAGCCCGCGGGGCTCGGGAAGGACGTGACCGGCGCCGAGCGCGACGCGGCGCTGGACGGGCGCATCGCCGAGTTCCGCGAGCGCACCCGCAAGGAGCGGATGGCGGTGGCGCGGGCCGCGGAGCGGCGCTACCGCAGGAAGGTCTCGTGGGGCGCCGAGTGCGGCGGCCGGCGGGAGGTCTTCACGAACGTCTCCGCGCCGGTGATGACCCGGCTGCGGCAGCCGCAGCGGCAGGTGCTCGACACCCTCATCGAGGCCGGGGTGGCGCGCAGCCGCAGCGAGGCGCTCGGCTGGTGCGTACGGCTGGTGGAGACGCGCGCGGACGACTGGCTGCGGGAGCTGCGGGACTCGCTGGCGCACGTGCGGCACGTACGGGCGCAGGGCCCGGACCGGGACGGGGAGCCGGCGGACGCGGAGGGCGGGGCATGAGCGAGGGCACCCCGAGCCCGTACGAGTGGGCCGGCGGAGACGAGGCGTTCCAGCGGCTGACCGCGGTCTTCTACGGGCACGTGCGCAAGGACCCCGTCCTGGCGCCGGTGTTCGCACACATGGACGACGAGCACCCCGCGCACGTGGCGACGTTCCTCGCCGAGGTGTTCGGCGGCCCCGAGCGCTACAGCGCGGAGCACGGCGGGCACGACCACATGGCGCGCATGCACCTCGGCCGGCACATCACCGAGGAGCAGCGCAGGCGCTGGGTGTCGCTGCTGATGGACAGCGCCGACGAGGCGGGGCTGCCCGCCGACCCGGAGTTCCGGGCGGTGTTCTCCTACTACATCGAGTGGGGCACGCGGATGGCGATCGTCTACTCCGGCGACGACCCGCCGCCCACGGCGGGCCCGATGCCCACGTGGGACTGGGGGCAGACGCCGCCGTGGCGGCCGGGCGGCTGAGCGCGGGCGGGCGCGGCAGGGGCAACGGGCCCCGGTGGTCTGGACATTGGCACACGCGGTCGGATAAACAGGGTGCCCGTTGCACTTTCGTACACGGAGCAGCGTGACGAACCCCCCACAACCCGCACCGTGAGAGGACCGTTATGCGACCTGGGCCCCGTGTGCACGTCTCCCGGCGGACCGCGCTCAAGGCCGGCGCCGGCGCCGCGCTCGCCGTCGGCGGGGGCGGCGCGCTGTACCTCGGCAACGGCGTCGCCGCCGCCGACGGCGGCGACGCGCTGCGCAGGACGGCCGACGACCCGTCGTACGTCATCGGCACCGCGGACTGGGGCGCCCGGCCGCCCGCCGGCCGCATCTCCGTCTCGTCCGGCACGACCACGAAGATCGTCGTCCACCACACGGCCTTCCCGAACACCACGGACTACTCGTACGGGGCCGCCCTCTTCCTGGCCCGCCGGATCCAGGACCTGCACATGGACGGCAACGGCTGGATCGACAGCGGCCAGCACTTCACGATCAGCCGCGGCGGGTACGTGCTGGAGGGCCGGCACCGCAGCCTGGAGGCGCTGGCCGACGGCGGCTACCAGGTCGTCAGCGCGCACGCGGTCGGCGAGAACACCCGCGGCATCGGCATCGAGAACGACGGCCACTACGTCAACGACACCCCGCCGGCGGCCCTGCTGTTCTCGCTGCAGCGGCTGTGCGTGACGATCGGCACCCGGTACGGCCTCGGGGCGGACCGCATCTTCGGCCACTGGGACTTCAACGACACCCAGTGCCCGGGCGCGCTGTTCTACCGCGAGTTCCCGGCGCTGCGCCGGCAGGTGGCCCAGGTGCTCGGCCAGAGCCCGGACGAGATCCCCGCGCGCACCTGGCCCGACACGTACACGTCCAGCAAGGGCGGCACGGTCGAGATGGTGCAGCGCCTGCTGCGCGCGTACGGGTACGAGCTGGCGGCGGACGGCGTGTACGGGCCGGTGACGCTGGAGGCGGTGCACACCTTCCAGCGCACGATGGGGCTGCCGACGGCCGACGACGGCACGCTCGACAACGCCACGTGGGAGGCCCTGACGGTGCCGGTGAGCACGGGGCACAGCGGGGAGGCGGTGCGGGCGGTGCAGCAGATGCTGGTACGCAAGCTGCACCTGGAGCACGCCACGGGCAGGTACGACGGGGCGACGACGGCGGCGGTGGCCGAGATGCAGGAGCTGCACGGGCTGCAGGCGACGGGGGCGATGGACGTGGCGACGTGGTGCGCGACGGCCGGCGGGGTCATCCGCGAGGAGTTCACGACCGTGTGAGCGGGCCCCCGGCAGGGGTCCGCCGCCGCGGCGGTCAGCTCTCCCGTATCGCGTAGCCGGCGAGGGACGGCTCCAGGAAGCCGAAGACGCGCTCGGCGGCGGTCGCGAGCGCGCCGGCCGCGCTGTCGGTGTCCTCACCGGCCATCGTCCGGCGGACGGTCTCGGCGAAGAGCACCCGGTGGGCGCCGCCGAGCTGCGCGGCGGCGGCCTGCGGCGTCATGTCGCCGTCCGCGGCGGCGGTCTCCTCGGCCAGCCGCTCGGCGAGCGCGGCCTCCCGCAGCTCGTGGAACTCCCGCAGCCGGGCGGTGAGCGCGGGGCTCTCGACGATCATTCCGGTGAACTCCGGACCCGCGAAGCCGATGACCGGGTCCCGCCGCTCGACCGCCGCGAGGAACTCGCGGCGCAGCGCGGCGAGCGCCGACTCCCCCACGGCCCGCTCGGCGACGGTGCGGGCGAGCGAGCCGACGAACTCCTCGCGGAGGTCGAGGGCCAGGTCCTCCTTGCGCGGGAAGTAGTTCGTGACGGTCATCTTCGCGACCTGCGCCGCCGCGGCGATCTCGGCGATGGTCACCGCCTCGAAGCCGCGGGCGAGGAAGAGGTCCGTGGCGGTGTCCGAGATCGCCTGCCGGGTCTGCTGCTTCTTCAGCTCGCGCAGCCCCGGCGGCTGCCGGGGCGGTGTCGTCGGTTCCTTCGCCATGCCTCCAGGATGCCATAGGCCGGGGCAAAATTTGTTCTTGACATGTTTTTGGGTTCGACATAAATTTGGGCCAGATCGACGGAACCGGGGCGGGGGCAGGACATCGCCCGGGGCGGAGCGGAGGAGGGGCCGGATGAGCGTGACGCAGACCGAGCGGGGGCGTGCCTCGGCCGATGCGGTGCGGGACTACCTGGACCGGATCGGCCGGATCCCGCTGCTGACCGCGGCGCAGGAGGTGGAGCTGGCCCGGCTCGTCGGCGAGGGTGCCCTCGCCGAGAGCCGGCTGGCCGCCGTGGCCGCCGCCGGCGGCGGCGCAGGGGGTGCCGGGTCCGCCGGGCCGCGGGACGGCGCGGAGCGCGACCGGCTCGCGGCGGCGGCCGCGGCGGGGCGCCGGGCCCGGGCGCGGATGACGGAGGCGAACCTCCGGCTGGTCGTGTCCGTCGCCCGCCGCCACACCGGCCGCGGGCTCTCCCTCCTCGACCTCGTCCAGGAGGGCAACATCGGACTGATGCGCGCGATCGAGAAGTTCGACCCCGCGCTGGGCTTCAAGTTCTCGACGTACGCGGTGTGGTGGATCCGCCAGGCGATCAACCGGGCACTCGCGGACCAGGCCAGGACGATCCGCATCCCCGCCCACATGGTGGAGTGGATCAACAAGCTGGGACGCGCCCGCGGCCGGCTCCGGACGGAGCTGGGCCGGGAGCCGGAGCCCGCCGAGCTGGCCGCGGCGCTGGACGTTCCGGCGGCGCGGCTGGCCGCGATCGAGGAGTTCGCCCGCCGCGAGCCGGTCTCGCTGCACACGCCGGCCGGCGCGGAGGGCGACGGCGAGCTGGGCGACCTCATTGAGGACCGGGCGGCGCCGCCGCTGGACGACGCGATAGGCCGCGCCCTGCTGCGCCGGGCGGTGGCGCGGGCGCTGGGCGAGCTGACGGAGCGGGAGGCGGGGGTGATCGGCCTGCGGTACGGCCTGACGGGGGCGAAGCCCAAGTCGCTGGCGGAGATCGGGGAGGTGTACGGGGTGACGCGCGAACGCATCCGCCAGGTGGAGGCGAAGGCCATGGCGAAGCTGCGCCTGCCGAGCCGCGCGGAGACGCTGCGGGACTTCCTCGACTGAGCGCCTCCGCGGGGGCCGGACCGCGGGCGCCCGGCCGCGGAGGGCTGCGCCCCGCGGCGGGGCGCGCCCGCTTCGCGGGTTAGGCCGCGGCGAACCTGACCTCCGTCTTCTCCACCCCGGGCGCCGCGAAGGCCAGCAGGTCCTCGGCGGCCGCGGCCAGCCGGTCCCGGTCCGGCCGGGACAGGGGCGCGAAGGGCCGCAGTTCGACCGCGGCGGACGTCCGCTTCAACTCCGGCTGCCACACGCCCGCGACGCGGCCGTCGATCAGCAGGGTGCCGCGGACGATGCCGTTCGCGGTGAACACCCGGCGCTCGTCGGCCTTGTCGATGATCCGCGTGCGGTCCGCGTGCGCGAGCAGCACGTTGTCGAAGGGGCCGAGGAGCCGCGGCGGCACCGGGGCGCCGGGGTCGGGCAGCTCGGTGCCGTCCAGGTCGAACAGTTCCCGCCCGGTGACGTCCCGGTACGTCACGAGCCCCGGGCGCAGCCGGTCGAAGACCGCCTTGAGGCCGGTCAGCGACAGCCACTTCTGCGCGTCCGCGACCGACGCCGGGCCGTATGCGGCGAGGTAGCGCAGCACCGTCTCGTCCGGCGCGGGGTCGGTCGCGGAGGGGGCGCCGAGGTACTGGTCGGCGTGCGCGTAGACGAGTCCGCCGCCCGCGCCCCAGACCCCGCGCGGCGGCACCTGCACCAGCGGCAGCAGCGAACGGGCCAGGTAGGCCAGGTCGCCCGGCGCCCCGTCCGGCCAGCGGGCGGCGAGCCGGGCACCGAGGTCGTCGGCCGGCAGCGGCCCGGCGGCGAGGGCCGCGCGGGCGGCGTCCGCCACCTCGGCGGGGTCGAGGCCGGGGAGCCTGCGCCCGGCGGTGGTGGTGGCCAGCGTCCTGTCGAGGTACGGCTGCACCACCGCGCGCAGCCGCAGCGCGTCGCGGGCGCTCACGAGGTGGATCGTGCCGCGCATCAGCACCACCCGGGCCGCCCGGCGGCCGGTGAGCAGCTCCGACAGGTCGCCGGTGGTGAAGCCGGTGAGCCGGCTCCACAGCTGGTAGTACGGGGCGTCGCCGGACTGGGCCTGCAGCGCGACGAGGTGCTCGACGGCGTCGAGCGGCGCCGCCTCGCGCCGCTCGACCAGCCACTGCCGGTGCAGCAGGGCGCGGCCCAGCGCGCGGGCGTCGAGGACGGTTCCGGGCGAGGTCATGCGGGTTCCCTTCGTCGCGCAGGTGTCCGAGCATGCCACCCGCGCCCCGCCGCCGGCCCGTCGCCGCTACGCGCTCCCCCGCGCCGCACGCGGCCGCGGCGGGGTCCGTACCGCGCCGATGCTCGCCGCGATCACCAGGCCGATCGCCGCGCACTGCGCCGCCGTCAGCCCCTGGTCCAGCACCAGGAACCCGGCCAGCGCGGCCACCGCCGGCGCCAGGCTCATCAGCACGGCGAACGTCGCCGCCGGCAGCCGGCGCAGCGCGAACTGGTCCAGCGCGTACGGCAGCCCCGAGGACATGACCGCCACCGCCAGGCCCAGCCCCAGCGTCACCGGTTCCACCAGCCGGCTCCCCGCGCTCGCCACCCCGATCGGCACGCTGATCGCCGCCGCCACGGTCATCGCGACCGCCAGCCCTTCCGCCCGCGGGAAGCGCGCCCCGGCGCGCGCGCCCATCACGATGTACGCGGCCCACAGGCCGCCCGCGCCGAGCGCGAACGCGGCGCCCACCGGGTCGAGCCCGCCGAACCCGCCGCCGCTCAGCAGCACCACCCCGCCCAGCGCCAGCGCCGCCCACAGCAGGCTCGCCACCCGCCGGTTGGTGCACACGGACAGCGCCAGCGGCCCGAGCACCTCCAGTGTCACCGCAGGACCCAGCGGGATCCGCTCGATGGCCTGGTAGAAGACGGCGTTCATGGCGCCGAGCGCCAGGCCGAAGCCGCAGAGCACCGCCCAGTCGTCCCGCGAGTGACCGCGCAGCCGCGGCCGGAAGACGAGCATCAGCAGGATCGCGGACAGCGTCAGCCGCAGCGTCACCACGCCCAGCGCGCCCGCCCGCGGGAAGAGCAGCGCGGCGACCGCGGCGCCGAACTGCGTGGACAGCGCCCCGCACACCACCAGCGCCACGCCGCCGAGCCGCCCCGCGCCGCGCCCCTGGCGGGCGCCGCCGGGAACGTCCCGCCCGGCGCGTACCCCCGCGGCGCCGGCCGCCCCGGCGGGGGCCGGGCCCGTCGTGGCGGCGGGGCCCTCGGCGGAGGCGGCGGGACCGGAGGGCTGAGACGTCACGCCCCCCACGCTACGAGCGCACGCTCCCGGCGTGAAATGCATAACCGGCTGCGATTATGCTTCTGAAGCATGACGGTGGAGCTGCGGCACCTGCGCGCCTTCCTCGCCATCGCCGAGGAGGGCGGCATCACCCGGGCCGCCGCCCGGCTGGGCACCGGCCAGCCCGTCGTCTCCCGCACCCTGCGCCGCCTTGAGGACCACATGGGCGTGCTCCTCGTCGACCGCTCCACCCACCACCTGGAGCTGACCCCCGCGGGCCGCGCGTTCCTCGACCGGGCCCGTGCCGCCGTCGCCGCGGCCGACGCCGCGCTGGACCCCGCCGGCCTCGTCGTACGCCCCCTGCGGCTCGGCCACTCCTGGGCCGCGCTCGGCGACGAGACCGCGGTCCTGCTGCGCCGCTGGGACGAGGAGCACCCCGACGTCCCGCTCGAGCTGCTGCGGATCGACGACCGCTGCGCCGGCCTCGCCCGCGGCCGCGTCGACGTCGCGCTGCTGCGCGCGCCCGCCGCCGACTGCGCGGCCCGTACCGAACTGCTGCGCACCGAGGCCCGGGTCGCCGCCGTGCCGGCGGACAGCCCGCTCGCCGCCCCCGGCCGCGGTCCGCTGACCCTCGCCGACCTCGCGCACCTGCCGCTGGCCGTCAACCCCGTCTCCGGGGTCACCACCCCGGCGCTGTGGCCGCCGGCGCACCGCCCGCGCCGCACCGTCGAGGTCGCCAACACCGACGACTGGCTGGCCGCCATCGCCGCCGGCCGCGCCGTCGGGGTCACCACCACGGCCACCGCCCAGGCGCACCGCCACCACTCGGTCGCCTACGTCCCGCTGACCGGCGCACCCGCGGTCCCCCTGGTGCTGGCCTGGCGGGACCCGCCGGGCCACCCCGCGGTTCGCGCGCTGCTGACGCTTGCGCACCAGGTCGCCGGGGAACCCGCCCGGGAACCGCAGGGGCCCGGCACCCGTTGATCCATTAAGTGACGCGCGGGATACTTGGCCCCAAAGCGACAGCAACGGTAGATATCAACCCATACGTCAGCCAATACGTCAGGAGACACTCATGGCAGGCTTCCTCGACCGCGCGAAGGAGAAGGCGGAGACCGCGCTGAGCCAGGGCAAGGAGAAGGTCGGGGAGATACAGGCGCAGCGCGAGGGCCAGGCCCTCCTGCGGCGGCTGGGCACGGCCTACTTCAACGAGCAGCGCGGCACGGGCTCGGCGCAGGAGGTGCAGGACGCCCTGCAGGCCCTCCACGCGCACGTCGCCGAGCACGGCGACGGATTCCTCACCCGCGGCTGAGCCGGCACCGGCGCCGCGGCGTGCCCCCGGGCACGGACCCGCGGCCCGGCACCGGCCGCGACCGGCCACCGAGCAGCGTCCCGTGCGCCCGTACGAGCCCGCCGGCTCCCCGCCCGCAGGCCCCGAGTCAGCGGCCCCGGCCCCCGACGGCCTGCCGGGGCGGCTGGCCGGGCTGCGCCCCCGGCTGCCCTCGCCGCTGGAGGAGGTCGCGGACGACCGCCTCGGGGCCCGCGGCATACGCCTGCTGCTCAAGCGGGACGACCTGATCCACCCGGCGCTGCCGGGCAACAAGTGGCGCAAGCTGGTGCCGAACCTGGAGCGGCGCGCGGCCGGCTCCCCCGGCGCGGACGACCGGCCGCTGCTGACGTTCGGCGGCGCGTACTCCAACCACCTGCGGGCCACCGCCGCCGCGGGCCGGCTGCTCGGCATCGGGACCGTCGGCGTGGTCCGCGGCGCCGAGCTGGCCGACCGCCCGCTCAACGGCTCCCTCGCGCGGGCGGCGGCGGACGGCATGCGGCTGCACTTCGTGCCGCGGGCGACGTACCGGCGGCGCGCCGACCCCGCCTACCACGCCGAACTGCGCGCGCTGTTCGGCGACTTCCAGCTCGTCCCGGAGGGCGGCAGCAACGCCGCCGCGGTACGCGGCTGCGCCGGCCTCGGCCGCGAACTCGCCGGCGCGGCGCAGACGGCGGTCGTCGCCTGCGGCACGGGCGGCACGCTCGCCGGCCTGGCCGCGGGGCTGCCGCCCGGCGGCCGGGCGATCGGCGTGCCGGTGCTCAGGGGCGGGTTCCTCGGCGCCGACGTGGAGCGGCTGCAGACCGCCGCGTTCGGCGGCCGGCGGGGCGACTGGCGCCTGGCCGACGGCTTCCACTTCGGCGGCTTCGCGCGCCGCACGCCCGAACTCGACGCCTTCGCCGCCGACTTCGCCGCCCGCCACGGGCTCGTCCCCGAACCCGTGTACGTCGCGAAGATGCTCTACGCCGTCGTCGCCCTCGCCGCCGACGGCGCCTTCCCGCGCGGTTCCACCGTCGCCGCGGTCGTCACCGGATGACGCGGGTGTCGCCCGGTCGAGGGAAGCCGGTCGGCGGTCGCCCGCGGACCCTGTCATAATGGCAACCCGGAGTGACCGCACGGGAATTGGGACGAACAAAGCCCTAGCCACGGAGCGTAACGAGGGTTTACTATTAGTGACAGCCGCGGGATGGGGTGGCCTTCTCCGGACCAGGAGACAGCAGCTCATCGCACGCGGTAGCGTCGCAGGCGAACGATTTGCCGCGCCGGTCCGTTACTCCCAGTGACGGGGGACAGGCCGGCGTTCCTATGGCAGAGAGTCGCCACGCACCTTGGAGGTGAGGGTGTCCCAGTTCGAAGGCGAGCCCAGTCCGAAGGACTTCGTCGAAGTCCGGCTGCCGGCTGCCGGGGCGTACCTGTCGGTGCTCCGCACCGCCACGGCAGGGCTCGCTGCCCGCCTGGACTTCACGCTCGACGAGATCGAGGACCTGCGCATCGCGGTCGACGAAGCCTGCGCGATCCTTCTCCAGCAGGCCGTCCCCGGCTCCGTGCTCACCTGTGTCTTCCAGCTCGGGGACGACGCGTTGCTGGTCACGGTCTCGGCGCCGACCACCGACGGCCGGGCGCCCGAGCGCGACACCTTCGCGTGGACCGTGCTGTCCGCGCTGGCGGGCAGAGTGGACGCGACCGTGGGGGACGACCGCACGGTCACGATCAGCCTGCTCAAGGAGCGCGGCGCGGCGCCGGGGCTGACGTGACGTACGTCAGGGGCGTTCCGATGCGAGACGAGGGCCGGCTGGCCGCGGCGGAACGAGAGCGGGCGGACCACATGGACGGACTGCAGCAGCACGACAGGCGTGACCCGCAGGACCGCAGCGGCGCGCGGGCGATGTTCCACGAGCTGCGCAAGCTGCCCGCGGAGTCCGCCGAGCACGCCGAGCTGCGGAACGCCCTCGTGCAGATGCACCTGCCGCTGGTGGAGCACCTGGCCCGGCGCTTCCGCAACCGCGGCGAGCCGCTGGACGACCTCACCCAGGTCGCCACCATCGGCCTGATCAAGTCCGTGGACCGCTTCGACCCCGACCGCGGGGTGGAGTTCTCGACGTACGCGACGCCCACGGTCGTCGGCGAGATCAAGCGGCACTTCCGGGACAAGGGCTGGGCGGTGCGGGTCCCGCGGCGGCTGCAGGAGCTGCGGCTGTCGCTGACCTCCGCCACCGCCGAGCTGTCCCAGCTGCACGGCCGCGCCCCGACGGTGCACGAGCTGGCCCGGAAGCTGAACATCTCGGAGGAGGAGGTCCTGGAGGGCCTGGAGTCGGCGAACGCGTACTCCACGCTCTCCCTGGACGTCCCCGACACCGACGACGAGTCGCCGGCCGTCGCCGACACCCTCGGCGCGGAGGACGACGCCCTGGAGGGCGTCGAGTACCGCGAGTCGCTCAAGCCGCTGCTGGAGGAGCTGCCGCCGCGGGAGAAGAAGATCCTCATGCTCCGCTTCTTCGGCAACATGACCCAGTCCCAGATCGCCCAGGAGGTCGGCATCTCGCAGATGCACGTCTCCCGGCTGCTCGCGCGCACGCTGGCGCAGCTGCGCGAACGGCTGCTCGTCGAGGAGTGACCCGCGGGCGCGGGCGCGCCGCCGTGCCCCGCCGGGAGCCGTGGCCCGTTCCGGGGCGCCCGGAGCGTCCGTACGGGCGCACGCGGTCCGCCAAGGGGTTCTTCCGTGCCGTACGGGCCGTGCGGGGCCGTAGACGGCCCTACGCCCGCTCCCCCGGCCCGCCGCCCGGCGGCTGCGCTACGCCGTCCGGCTCGGCCCCACGCCCAGCGCCTCCGCCGTGCTCGGGCTGAGCACGCACACGAGCGCCACCAGCGCGACCGCGCCCAGCAGCAGCCCCAGCGGCAGCATCACGCCGCCCGCGGACGACATCGCCCAGGCCACCGGCAGCGCCAGGATCTGGGTGATCATCGAGGGGCCGCGGCTCCACCGGCGCTGCCGCCACAGCCCGGCCGCGGCGGCCAGCGGCAGCGCGGCGAGCCCCAGCACGGTGAGCCCGCCGAAGACGGCCTGGCGGGTGCTGTCCGGTTCGCCGAAGACTCCCAGCACCAGCTCGTAGCAGCCGAAGGCCGCGATCACGAGCCCCTCGACCCCGCTGAGCACGGCGGCGACGGCCACCCGCGGCGGGCGCGGCCCGCGCGTGCCGCCCTCCGCGGCCTCACCGGACGCGGCGGCCTCCGCCGTCTCCGGCCTGCCCCCGGCGGAATCCCGCTCGCCCGACCCCTTGTCCGGCGCTCGCCCGTCCCGGCCCTGCGCTCCGCTCATGCTCTCCAGCCTACTGGGCCGCCCGGACCCCCTCCGCCGGGGCTGGGCCGGTCTACTTCGCGGTAGGTAACCTGCTTGCCATGCGTGCGCTCCTCGTGGTCAATCCCGCCGCCACCGACACCAGTGCCCGGACCCGCGACGTGCTGATCCACGCACTCGCCAGCGACCTGAAACTGGAGACGGTCACCACCGAGTACCGGGGCCACGCCCGCGACGTCGCCCGGCACGCGGCGGCCGGCGGCGAGGTCGACATCGTCGTCGCCCTCGGCGGTGACGGCACCGTCAACGAGGTCGTCAACGGCCTCCTGCACGACGGCCCCGCCCCCGGGGAGCTGCCCCGCCTCGCGGTCGTCCCCGGCGGCTCCACGAACGTCTTCGCCCGCGCCCTCGGCCTGCCCAACGACGCGGTCGAGGCCACCGGCGCGCTGCTGGACGCCCTGCACGCCGGCAGCGAGCGCACCGTCGGCCTCGGGCTCGCCTCCGGCACCCCGGACACCGACGACGAGGGCGCGCCTTCGCGCTGGTTCACGTTCTGCGCGGGCCTGGGCTTCGACGCCGGCGTCGTCGGCCGCGTCGAGCAGAAGCGCGAGCGCGGCAAGAAGTCCACGCACCCGCTCTACGTCCGGCAGCTGCTGCGCCAGTGGCTCGGCGAGGGCGACCGCCGGCACGGCGCGATCACCCTGCGGCGCCCGGCCGAGGACCCCGTCGAGGGCCTGGTGCTCTCGCTCGTCTGCAACACCTCGCCGTGGAGCTACCTGGGCAGCCGCCCCCTCTACGCGACCCCCGGCGCGTCCTTCGACACCGCCCTCGACGTGCTCGGACTCGCCCGGCTGTCCACCCCCGCGCTGCTGCGCTACGGCACCCAGCTGCTCACCTCCTCGCCGGAGCGCGGGCCGCACGGCAAGCACGCGCTGTCGCTGCACGACCTCACCGACTTCACCTTGGAATCACAGGCACCGACGCCCTTCCAGATGGACGGTGACCACCTCGGGCTGCGTACGAGCGTGACCTTCACAGGCGTACGGCGCGCACTGCGTGTGATTGTGTGAGTGGAAGCCCCGAAAGTCCTTCCAGTCGAACGTTTAGGCTGCGCATCACCCCCTCGAAGTGGGGCCGTGAGCCAACTGAGACCAAGGAATCCAAAGAAACTTCCCTGAAGGGGTTGTATCCGAAGCTGAGGTTTGCGAACCTTCTTCATGGCGGCCGGAGCGCCTTCCCCACGGGACATGCCTCCAGCGCACTCGCCCCCTCCACATGTTGAAGGTCACACCGGAAATCTGGTCGGGCCCCTTCACTTGTCGGAGGATTCGTGAAAGCGTTCACATTCACAAGCAACTGACTCAACGCGAAGAGATGGAGCAGTCATGGACTGGCGTCACAGCGCCGTTTGCCGCGAGGAAGACCCCGAGCTCTTCTTCCCGATCGGCAACACCGGTCCTGCGCTGCTGCAGATCGAGGAAGCCAAGGCCGTCTGCCGTCGCTGCCCCGTGATGGAGCAGTGCCTGCAGTGGGCGCTGGAGTCCGGCCAGGACTCCGGTGTCTGGGGTGGCCTCAGCGAGGACGAGCGCCGCGCGATGAAGCGCCGCGCCGCCCGCAACCGGGCGCGCAGGGCAAGCGCCTGACCCGACACCCCCCGGATGCGCGATGGCGCCGTGGGTCCCACGGCGCCGCTCTCCCCGAGCCGCAGCGCAGCAGCCACTAGCCACACCCCGAGCACCTCAGAGCCCCGGAGCCGTCGGCCCGGGGCTTTTTGCTGCCCGCCGCACCGCCGCCGCGCCCCGTTCCGGACGGGCCGTCAACCGGCGTACGCCCAACCCACCGGCGCGTCAGCGCTTTTCGGGTTGCACGGGGATGTCGAACACCACCCGGGTGCCGCCCTCCGGCGCCCGCGCCATCGAGAACGTGCCCGCCAACTCCCCCTCCACCAGCGTCCGTACGATCTGCAGCCCCAGGCTCCCGGACGCCGCCGCGTCGAACCCCTCCGGCAGCCCGCGCCCGTCGTCCTGCACGGTGACCAGCAGCCGGCTGTCCTGCCCCCCGCCGGAGCGCAGCGCCGTCACCTCCACCCGCCCCGTCTCCCCCGGCCCGAAGCCGTGTTCCAGGGCGTTCTGCAGCACCTCGGTCAGCACCATGGACAGCGGGGTGGCGACCTCCGCCTGCAGCACCCCGAAGCGGCCCGTGCGGCGCCCGGTCACCCGGCCGGGGCTGATCTCCGCGACCATCGCCACCACCCGGTCGGCGATCTCGTCGAACTCCACCGTCTCGTCCAGGTTCTGCGACAGCGTCTCGTGCACGATGGCGATCGAGCCGACCCGCCGCACCGCCTCGTCCAGCGCCCCCCGCGCCCGCCCGTCGGGGTCCTCGGCGGCCAGCCGGCGCGACTGCAGCCGCAGCAGGGCGGCGACGGTCTGCAGGTTGTTCTTCACCCGGTGGTGGATCTCCCGGATGGTGGCGTCCTTGGTCATCAGCTCGCGCTCGCGCCGCCGGATCTCGGTGACGTCGCGCAGCAGCACCAGCGACCCGATGCGCGCCCCGCGCGGCTTCAGCGGGATCGCGCGCAGCTGGATGACGCCGCCGTTGCCCTCCACCTCCGCCTCCCGCGGCGCCCAGCCGCTGGCGAGCTTGACCAGCGCCTCGTCCACCGGCTCCTTGCTGACGGCCAGCTCCGAGGTGGCCCGGCCGAGGTGGCGGCCGACGAGGTCGGCGGACTGGCCGAGGCGGTGGTAGGCGGAGAGCGCGTTGGGTGAGGCGTACTGCACGATGCCGTCCGCGTCGAGCCGGATGAGCCCGTCGCCGACACGCGGCGAGGTCTCCGTGTCGCCCTGCTGCCCGGGGTAGGGGAACGCGCCGGCGGCGATCATCTGCGCCAGGTCGGAGGCGCTCTGCAGGTACGTCAGCTCCAGCCGGCTGGGGGTGCGCACGGTCAGCAGGTTGGTGTTGCGGGCGATGACGCCCAGGACGCGGCTCTCCCGGCGCACGGGGATGGATTCGATCCGTACGGGCACCTCTTCGCGCCACTCCGGGTCGCCCTCGCGCACGATCCGGCCCTCGTCGAGGGCGGCGTCCAGCATGGGGCGCCGGCCGCGCGGGACGGTGTGGCCGACCATGTCGTCCTGGTACGAGGTCGGGCCGGTGTTCGGGCGCATCTGGGCGACGGAGACGTAGCGGGCGCCGTCGCGGGTGGGGACCCAGAGCACGAGGTCGGCGAAGGACAGGTCGGCGAGCAGCTGCCACTCCGAGACGAGGAGGTGCAGCCACTCCAGGTCGGTCTCGCTCAGCGCCGTGTGCCGGCGGACGAGTTCGTTCATGGACGGCACACCTGGAGCCTACCGGCGAGACCGGCCGGCATCCGCGGCGCGGGCCGCGGGCCGCGACGCACTTCGGGCCGCGGTACCTGGACCGGGACCCTCAACCCGTCCGGCACCGCGGCCCGGAGCCAGGCACCGGTGCGCATGCCGCGGGATGTGCGGCCCCGCGGCCTCGCAGCCGGTGGAAGAGGCCGGCGACGCAGTCAGGGCAGAGAACGTCCCGGGCCTCGTTCCACCCCGTCGTGCGGAAGGGGTGGAAGCCTGACAAGCATTGTGGACTAGACCACTACCGGCTGTCTACGCCCCGGGCGCACCGACTTCGCCGCCCTGCGCCGCCACCGCGAGGCCCGCCGCGGCGATCTCCGCCACCCGCTCCAGCAGGTCCCGGTCGGCGCCGTCCCTGGCCTGCGTGGACATGCCCTGGAGTACGGCTCCGGTGTAGCCGGCCAGCTTCTCGGGGTCGGTCTGGGCCGGCAGCACACCGGCGGCCACGTCGGCGCGGACCCGCGCGGTCAGGTTCGCGAGGTTCATGGAGCGCAGCTCGCGCATCTTGTCCACCACCTCCGGGGTGGTGGCGCTCACGCCGACGCTGAGGACCATGCAGCCGCGCGGGCGGTCGGGCACGGTGTAGCCGACGGCCGCCTCGCGCAGGATGCGCGTGAAGGCGGCGACGGCGGTGGGTTCCTCGGCCAGGGCGCGGTCGATGAAGGTGCCGTTGTCGGTACGGGCATAGGCCTCGACCGCGGCGTCGAAGAGCGCCTCCTTGTCGCCGAAGGCGGCGTACAGGCTGGGCGCGCCGATCCCGAGGGCGCGGGTGAGGTCGGCGACGGAGGTGGCCTCGTAGCCGTACTGCCAGAAGGCGTGCAGGGCCTTCTCCAGCGCCTCGTCGCGGTCGAAGGAGCGGGGGCGTCCGCGCTGCTTGGGGGCCATAACACCTATTCTATAGCGCCCGCTAGACAATGTGATACGGTCCTTTCTGTAGCGACCTTTACAGAAAGGAGGGCGCAGCCATGGGCGCGCTCACTGGGAAGACGGCGCTGGTCACGGGCGCAAGCCGGGGGATCGGCCGGGCGATCGCGGAGCGGCTGGGGCGGGACGGCGCCCGCGTCGCCGTGCACTACGGCAGCAACGAGACGGCGGCGAAGCAGACCGTCGCGGCGGTCGAGGCGGCCGGGGGCGAGGCGTTCGCGATCCGGGCCGAGCTGGGCGTGCCGGGCGACGCGGCGGCCCTCTGGGCGGAGTTCGACCGGCACGCGGACGGGCTCGACATCCTCGTCAACAACGCCGGCATCGGCCTGCAGGCGCTCATCGAGGACACCGAGGAGGCCGACTTCGACCGGCTGTTCGCGGTGAACACCAGGGCGCCGTTCTTCGTCACCAAGATGGGCCTGCCCCGGATGCGGGACGGCGGGCGGATCGTCAACGTCTCCACGCTGGCCACGCACGCGGCGCTGATGCCGACGCTGCTGGCCTACACGATGTCGAAGAGCGCGGTCGACGCCTTCACCAAGTTCCTGTCGAAGTCCGTGGGCGGGCGGGGCATCACCGTCAACGCGATCGCGCCCGGCGCCCTCGACACCGACATGAACGCGGCCTGGCTGCGCGACAACGACGACGCCAAGGCGGGCATCGCCGCGACGTCGCCGCTCGGCCGGATCCCGGAGGTGGACGAGGTCGCGGACACGGTGGCGTACCTGGTCTCCCCCCGGGCCGGGGTGCTGACCGGCACGTACGTCGACGTCTCCGGCGGCGTGCTGCCGTAACGCACGGAACGGGCGACGGGCCCGGCTCCGCGGAGGAGCCGGGCCCGTCGCCCGTAGACGATCAGCGGGTCAGCGGGTCTCGGTGACCTTCGCCAGCGAACGCGGGGCGTCCGGGCTCCTGGGGGCTACGCCCCCAAACCCCCACCCGGGGGCTACGCCCCCGGACCCCCGCTGCGCCGGCCCGAGCCCGACACCGCACCAGGATCCCCGCGGAGCGCCTACCGCGTCTCGGTGACCTTCGCCAGCGAACGCGGGGCGTCCGGGTCCTGGCCGCGGGCGATGGTGACCTCGTACGCGAGCAGCTGCAGCGGCAGGATCTCCAGGATCGGCTGCACCTCCTCCGCCACCCCCGCCGTCGGCAGCACGAAACCCGCCGCCGCCGCGTCGACCTGCGCCTTGGGGCCGATGACGACGAGGTCCGCGCCGCGGTCCCGCAGCCGGTCCAGCACCGGCTGCAGCGCCTCGCCGCCGCGGCCGTCGGTGACGATGGCGATGACCGGCGAGACGTTGTCGACCATGGCCAGCGGGCCGTGCAGCAGGTCGGCGCCGGAGTAGGAGAGCGCCGGAATGTACGACGTCTCCATCAGCTTCAGCGCCGCCTCCTTGGCCGTCGGGTAGCCGAAGCCGCGCGAGGTGAGGACCATCCGCTCGGCGAAGCGGTAGCGCTGCGCCAGGGCCTTCACCTCGTCCTGCCGGGCGAGGACCTGCTCGGCCAGCTCCGGCAGCACCGCGGCGGCCTCGCCGCGCCCGCCGCGCATGCCCTCGACGAACAGGTAGAGCGCCAGCAGCGAGGCGGTGTACGTCTTCGTCGCCGGCAGCGCCTTCTCCGGGCCCGCCTGCACGTCGATGTGGTACTCGCTGACGGCGGCCAGCGGGGAGTCCGGGTTGTTCGTCACCGCCAGCGTGACGGCGCCGGCCTCGCGGGCCGCGCGGGTGGAGGCGACCAGGTCGGGCGAGCCGCCGGACTGGCTGACGGTGATCACCAGCACGTCGGTGAGGTCCTGCCTGGCCTCGTACGCCGTCGTGGTCGACATCGACGTCAGCCCGCAGGGCAGCCCCAGCTGGATCTCCAGCAGGTACTTGGCGTACAGCGCGGCGTTGTCCGACGTGCCGCGCGCGGTGAGCAGCGCGAAGCGCGGCGCGCGGGCGGCGATCGCCTCGGCGACCCGGCGGATCTCCGGGGCGCCGTGCGCCAGGACACGGCGCAGGGCCTCGGGCTGTTCGGCCATCTCGCCGGCCATGATCCGGCCCGGCTGGGCGGTGGTCATGCGGGGTGCCTCCGTATGCGGTCTCAGGTGCTGCAGGCGGTGCGGGCGGTACGGGTGGCGGTCAGGCCCCGGCGCCCTTGCCGGTGACGACCTCCGCGGCGGCGCGCCCGCAGACGCGGGCCGCCCCGTGCGTCGCGATGTGCAGCGCCCCGCGCGGCGGCGCCTGCGGCACCCCCATCTCCACCACGACAGTGTCGGGACGGGCGTCGAGCAGGGCGTCGAGCGCGTCCGCCATCCACGGGTGGCGGTGGACGTCGCGCACCACTGCGACGATCCTACGGTTACCGGCTGCCGCGAGCACATTTGCGGTCAGCGCCGACAAACCCTCCCGGCTCGCCGCGTCGGCACCGCCGCCGTCGCCCCCGGCCCCCGCCGCGGAGCCGTCGAAGACCGCGGACTCGGTGCCGGGCAGCTCGCGCTCCAGCTCCGCGCCCACGCCCCACGGGGTCTCCCGGCCCACCGCGATGCTGGCCACCGGCGTGAACCCCGCGACGTACACCGGGCCGGCCGGCGGCACGTAGTCCGCGGCGCCGGTGACGCGCAGCGCCCGGCGGGCCGCGGCCTGGCCGACGGCGGGGTCCGGCGCGATCCCCTCCGCCGCGCCGCCCGCCTCCGACGCCGACCAGGCCGCGAGCGCACGTACCCGGGCGGCGGCGTCGGCGAGCCGCTCCTCGGGCAGGTCCCCGCTGCGCACCGCCGCCACCAGGGCGTCCCGGGTGCGCAGCACGATCTCCTCGTCGCCGCGGGCGCCGATGCACATCGCGTCGGCGCCGGCGGCCACGGCCCGTACGGCGCCGCCCTCGATGCCGTACGTCGCGGCGATGGCCTGCATCTCCAGCGCGTCGGTGATGACCAGGCCGGCGAAGCCGAGGCCGCCGTCGGCGACGGGGGCGCGCAGCAGGCCCGTCAGCACCGCGGGGCTGACGGTGGCGGGCAGGTCGGTGCGCAGGGCGGGCAGCAGGATGTGCGCGCTCATGACGGCCTTGGTGCCGGCCGCGACCGCGGCCCGGAACGGCACCAGCTCGCGCTCGCGCAGCACGTCGACGGGGACGTCGATCCGCGGCATGGCGTGGTGCGAGTCGACGTTGGTGTCGCCGTGCCCGGGGAAGTGCTTCGCGCAGGCGCTGACGCCCGCCTCCTGCAGGCCCTCGATGTACGCGGCGGTGTGCCGGGCGACGAGGGCGGGCTCGGCGCCGAAGGAGCGGACGCCGATGACGGGGTTGTCGGGGTTGGAGTTGACGTCCGCGGACGGCGCCCAGTCGAGGTTGACGCCGACCTCGGCGAGCCGGCGGCCCAGCTCGCGGGCGACGGCCCGGGTCAGGGCGGGGTCGTCGACGGCGCCGAGGGCGAGGTTGCCGGGGAACGAGGAGCCGGTGCGCACCTCAAGACGGGTGACGTCGCCGCCCTCCTCGTCCATCGCCACCAGCACCTCGGGCCGTACGGCGCGCAGCCGGGCGGTGAGCCGGGCGACCTGCTCGGGGCTCTCGATGTTGCGGCCGAAGAGCCCGACGCCGGTGAGGCCCTCGTCGAGGCGGCGCAGCACCCAGTCCGGGGGCTCGGTGCCCAGGAAGCTCGGCTGCAGTACGGCGAGGGCGTCCCGGGTCAGCGTGTCGGTGGCCCCTGCGAGTGTGGTCATGGGCGTCGTGCGTCCCTTCCCGCGGCGGGTGGTCCCGCCGCAGCTTACGAGGTGGTGCGTCAGCCCTTCACGGCACCCGCGGTGAGGCCGGCGGTGACCTTGCGCTGCAGGTAGAGGAAGAGCAGGAGGATGGGCAGGGAGAACAGCGACGCGGCGGCCATGGTGGCGCCCCAGTCGTCGCCGAAGTTGGTCTGGAACTGCGACAGCCACAGCGGCAGGGTCTGCGCCTCGGCCTCCTTGTTGACCACGAGGACGAGGGCGAACTCGTTCCAGGCGGTGATGAACCCGAAGAGCGAGGTGGCCATCAGGCCGGGCGCCAGCAGCGGGAAGATCACCTTTCGGAACGCCTGCGTCCGGGTGGCGCCGTCGACCATGGCCGCCTCCTCCAGGTCCTTGGGCACCGCGGCCACGTAGGTGCGCAGGGTCAGGATGGTCAGCGGCAGCACCATCACGGTGTAGAAGAGCGTCAGCGGCACCAGGCTGTTCAGCATGTCCGCGTCGCGCACCAGCATGTACACCGAGATGACCATGACCTCCCAGGGCGCCATCTGCGCGAACATGAACAGCAGGATGACGCCGGTGCGGCCCCGGAAGCGCATCCGGGCGATGGCGAAGGACGCGAAGAGGGCGATGAGCAGCGAGCAGCCGACCGCCAGCAGGGTCACCGTGAGCGAGTTCTGCCAGAAGTTCCAGAAGTTGTCGGCGTCGAAGGCCGTGCGGTAGTGCTCGAAGGTCGGGTCCACGGGGAACCAGACCGGGTCGTCGCTGAGGATGTCGCCCCTGGGTTTGAAGGACGTGGCGAACATCCAGTACACGGGGAAGAGGAAGAGGGCGAACAGCACCAGGGCCGTCGCGTTGGGCCAGAAGCGGCCGAAGAGCGAGCGCTTCACGAGTCTTCCCTCTCCTGCTTCAGGACCATGCGGATGTAGTACGACGTCATCCCGAGGAGGACGAGGATGGTGAGCACGGAGATCGCCGCGCCCATGCCGTAGTGCTGGTTGCCGACGCCCTCGACGAACGCGTAGACGGGCAGCGTCTCGGTGAGCCGGTCGGGGCCGCCGCCGTTGATCGCGTAGACGTGCGGGAACGCCTTGAAGATCCAGATGATCTCCAGGAACGTGGTGACGAACAGGAACGGCTTGATGAACGGCAGGGTCACCGAGGAGAAGGTGCGCCAGCCGCCGGCGCCGTCCAGGCTGGCGGCCTCGTACAGCTCCTTGGCGATCGTGGTCGTGGCGGCGTAGAGGTTGATCGCCACGAACGGGATCGAGGTCCAGACGAGCATCACGGTGATCACGAAGAACGTGGAGAACTGGCTGCTGGTCCAGCTGTAGTCGGCCATCGAGTGCCAGCCGAGCTTGTCCAGGACCCAGTTGACGACGCCGTAGCGCTCCGCGAACAGCCACTGGTAGACGGTGGTGGCCGCGATGATGGGCATGGCCCAGGCGAGCACGAGCGCCATCAGCAGCGTGAGCCGCATCTTGCGGCCGAGCCGGGCGAGCAGCAGCCCGATCAGGGTACCGAACAGCATGATGAGCGCGACGTTGACCGCGGTGAAGATCATCGTCCGGAGCGTGACGCGCCAGAAGTCCTCTCCGCCGAGGACGTCGGTGTAGTTGTCGACGCCGTTCCAGACGGTGAGGTGCTGGATCAGCTCCTTCATGCCGAGCTGCTGGAACGACAGGATGACGTTCTTCACCAGCGGCCAGCCGAGCAGGATCGCGGTGATCGCCAGCGCGGGCAGCAGCAGCAGGTACGGCAGGGCGCCGGCGGAGACCTGGGACTTGCGGTGGCGGCCCGGCGGTGGGGATGGGGTACGGGTGCGGCCTGCGACCTTCTCGGCGGCCGGCCCCGGTGTCTGCACAGTCATGGATGCGGCGATCTCTTCGGGACGAGGTGGTTTCGGACCCGCGGGTGCGGGCGGGGCCGGGTGCGTACCCGGTCCCGCCCGCCCGGTGTCTCTTACTCCTGCGAGAGGCGCTCGTTCAGGTCGTCCTCGACCGATGCGGCCGCTTCCTCGTGGGAGTCGCCGTTGAGGAAGGCGGTCATGTAGGACTTGATGGGGTTGGGAGTGTTCTCCACCGCGCCCCACTCCGGGATGAGCGGCGTGGTGCCGCCGACGGCGGCGGCCGGCGCCGCGGCCTCGGCCGCCTCGTTGCCCTCCAGCTTCGACAGCAGCGAGTCCTTGTTGGGGATCACGCCGTTGGCCGCCGCGAGGGCGCCCTCGTGCTTGTCCGAGAGCACGATCTTCAGGAACTCCTGGGCCAGCTCCTGCTTGTCACTGCCCGCGGCGATGGCCAGGTTGGAGCCGCCGAGGAAGACGCTCTCGGGGGTGTCGGCGGTATCACCGGGGATGGTGAAGTAGCCGATCTCCTTCTCGAAGTCCTTGTCCTTGCTGGCCTCGACCGCGATGCCGGACTCCCAGCCCATGCCGATGATCGCGCCGGTCTTGCCCTTGCCGAAGACCTCGCCCTGCTGCGGGGTGGCCTCGTCCTTGTCCTTGGGTGCCGTGGAGTAGTCGGCGTACTGCTTGTAGATCTCCATCGCCGCGCCGACCTTGGGGTCGGAGAGGTTCGAGACCCACGCGTCGCCGTCCTTCTTCACCAGCTCGGCGTCCTGGCCGATGAGCAGGCCGTCGAAGAAGTACCAGTTCTGGCCGGGCATGTAGACCGGCTCGGCGTCGGTGTTCTTCTCGATCTTGTCGAAGGCGGCGAAGAGGTCGTCACGGGTCTGGGGTATCTCCGTGACGCCGGCTTCCTTGAAGATCGACTTGTTGTACATCACCACGCGGTTCGCGAAGAACCACGGGGCGGCGTACTGCTTGCCCTCGTAGATCGACGACTCGTTGAGGGACTCGGTCCACTCGGTGCCGATCTCCTCCTTCAGCTCGGTCAGGTCGGACAGACCGCCGGTCGCCGCGTAGGCGGGCGTCTGGGTGTTGCCGACCTCGACCACGTCGGGCGGGCTCTCCTCGGACAGCGCGGTGGTCAGCTTCTGCTGAATGCCGTTCCACTGCTGCACCTTGTACTCGAGCGTGGCGCCCGTCTTCTTCTCGAACTCGGCCTTGACGTCCTTCAGCCAGTCGTCCGGCGTGGACCCGTCCATGGCCCAGAAGGTGAGCGTCTCGCCCTCGTACGAACCGGCCCCCTTGCCCGCGCCGTCACCGTCGTCACTGTCGTCAGAACCGCAGGCGGCGAGGCTTGCCACCAGGCCAGCCGCCGCCAGCACCGCTACCGCCGTGCGCTTCACGTCACCCTCCTCAACATGCCGGCCCACGCCCCCCTGCCGTCGTTCGCCAGCGATTCGCCACCGAAAAGTCCTTGCTCCCGGACCCTGCCCGTGGAGTGGACTTGTGGTCTTTAATGGTTTAGACCAGGTTGACGGTCTTGGTCTGGACCAATCGTGGAACGAAGCCTGGCCTAGACCAATGAGGGTGTCAAGGGTGTGCGGCCTGCTGGTTCGGCTTCCGTTACCGGACCGACATGTGAGCAATCCCGTCGCCCCGCGGGCGCACCGACGGGTGACGAGCCGTGCCAGGATGTGAGCCGCTACCAGACGGAGGAGTCATGAGGACGAACGCCGGACCGGCCGAGGGAACGCCGGCTGCGACGGTACCGGCAGCCGACGAGCCGGGACGTGCCGGGGGGAACGCCGGGCGGACCACCCGGGTGCCCAAGTACTACCGGCTCAAGCGGCACTTGCTGGAGATGACCGAGACCCTGCCGCCCGGCACCCCGGTGCCGCCGGAGCGCACCCTCGCCGCCGAGTTCGACACCTCCCGTACGACGGTGCGCCAGGCGCTGCAGGAGCTGGTCGTGGAGGGGCGGCTGGAGCGTATCCAGGGCAAGGGCACCTTCGTGGCCAAGCCCAAGGTGTCGCAGGCGCTCCAACTGACCTCGTACACCGAGGACATGCGCGCCCAGGGCCTCGAACCCACCTCGCAGCTGCTGGACATCGGCTACGTGACCGCGGGCGACCAGCTCGCCGAGCGGCTCGACATCGCCGCCGGCGGGCGCGTGCTGCGCATCGAGCGCCTCCGCCTGGCCAACGGCGAGCCGATGGCCATCGAGACCACCCACCTGTCCGCCAAGCGCTTCCCCGCGCTGCGCCGCAGCCTGGTCAAGCACTCCTCCCTCTACACCGCGCTCGCCGAGGTCTACGACGTCCACCTGGCCGAGGCCGAGGAGACGATCGAGACCTCGCTCGCCACGCCCCGCGAGGCGGGGCTGCTGGGCACGGACACGGGCCTGCCGATGCTGATGCTCTCCCGCCACTCCGTGGACACCCACGGCGAGCCGGTGGAGTGGGTCCGGTCGGTGTACCGCGGCGACCGCTACAAGTTCGTCGCCCGCCTCCGCCGCCCGGTGGGCTGAGCGCCACCGCACCGCCGCGCGGCGGCGGGCCCGGCAGCCGTGCCGGGCCCGCCGCCGCGGCGGTCCTCCCGGAGTCGTCCCGGCCGGCGGCGGCCACCCCCGCACAGACAACGCTGATCGCCCTAGTGACGGCGGCCACACCCTGCTCTACCTTTCCAGCGCACCGCTAGAGAGTGAGAGCTCAGGGGACGGAGCCGCCATGACAGTGCAAGCACCCCCGGCCGGACCACCACGACGGGGCGTCGAGCCCAGAACCGTAGCGGTCTGGACCGCGGTCGCCCTCGTGGGCGCCCTCGGCTGGACCATGCTGGCACTCTCCCGCGGGGAGGAGGTCTCCGCCGCCTGGATGGTGGCCGCGGCCCTCGGCTCGTACGCCATCGGCTACCGCTTTTACTCGAAGTTCATCGCCCACCGCGTGCTCGGCGCCGACAAGACCCGCGCCACCCCGGCCGAGCGGCTCGACAACGGCATCGACTTCCAGCCCACCGACCGCCGGGTGCTCCTCGGCCACCACTTCGCCGCGATCTCCGGCGCCGGCCCGCTGGTCGGCCCGGTGCTGGCGGCGCAGATGGGCTTCCTGCCGGGCACGATCTGGATCGTCGCGGGCGTGATCTTCGCGGGTGCCGTCCAGGACATGGTCGTGCTGTTCTTCTCCACCCGCAGGAACGGCCGCTCGCTCGGCCAGATGGCGCGCGAGGAGATCGGCCCGGTGGGCGGCGCCGCCGCGCTGGTCGCGGTCTTCGCGATCATGATCATCCTGCTGGCGGTGCTGGCGCTGGTCATCGTCAACGCGCTGGCGGAGTCCCCCTGGGGCACGTTCTCCATCGGGATGACGGTCCCGATCGCCCTGTTCATGGGCGTCTACCTGCGGATGATCCGGCCGGGCCGGGTCGCCGAGGTGTCGCTGATCGGCATCGGCCTGCTGCTGCTCGCGCTGGTCGCGGGGCGCTGGGTGGCCGAGTCCTCGCTCGCGGACACGTTCACGCTGAGCAAGGAGACGCTGGTCGTCTTCATGGTGATCTACGCCTTCGTCGCCTCCGTGCTGCCGGTGTGGATGCTGCTCGCGCCGCGCGACTACCTGTCCACGTTCATGAAGCTGGGCACGATCGCGCTGCTGTTCATCGGCGTGGTCGTGGCCGCGCCGACGCTGAAGATGGAGAGCGTCACCGACTTCGCCGGCGAGGGCACGGGCCCGGTCTTCGCCGGGTCGCTGTTCCCGTTCGTCTTCATCACCATCGCCTGCGGCGCCCTGTCCGGCTTCCACTCCCTCATCTCCTCCGGCACGACGCCGAAGATGGTGCAGAAGGAGACGCAGGTGCGGATGATCGGCTACGGCTCCATGCTGATGGAGTCCTCCGTGGCGATCATCGCGATGATCGCCGCCTGTGTGCTGGACCCCGGGCTGTACTTCGCGATGAACTCGGCGCCCACGGTGATCGGCGACACCGCGCAGTCGGCGTCCCAGGCGATCCAGGGCTTCGGGTACGAGATCACCCCGGCGGCGCTCCAGGCGGCGGCCGACTCCGTCGAGGAGTCGACGCTGCTCTCCCGTACCGGCGGCGCGCCGACGTTCGCCCTGGGCGTCTCGGACATCTTCTCCAACGTCACCGGGGACAGTCTGAAGGCGTTCTGGTACCACTTCGCGATCATGTTCGAGGCGCTGTTCATCCTGACCGCCCTGGACGCGGGCACCCGGGTGGGCCGCTTCATGCTGCAGGACACCCTCGGCAACATCTACCAGCCGCTGAAGCGTGTCAGTTGGTGGCCGGGGCTCATCGGCACCAGCGCGGTCGTCGTGGGCCTGTGGGGCTACTTCCTGTGGGTCGGCGTCAACGACCCCCTCGGCGGCATCAACCAGCTCTTCCCGCTCTTCGGCATCACCAACCAGCTGCTCGGCGCGGTCGCGCTGACGGTCTGCACCACGCTGCTGATCAAGTCGGGGCGGCTGAAGTGGGCGTGGGTGACGGGCATCCCGCTGATCTGGGTCGCGGTGGTCACGCTCACCGCGAGCTGGCAGAAGGTGTTCTCCGACGACCCGCGGGTCGGCTTCTTCGCCCAGGGCGACGTGGCGCAGGAGGGCATCGACTCCGGCGAGCTGTCCGGGCAGGAGCTGGAGGACGCGGAGACGATCGTCACCAACACCACGGTCGACGGCGTGCTGTCCGCGGTCTTCGCGCTGCTGGTGGTCGTCGTGATCGTGGACGCGGCCCGGGTGTGCGTCAAGTCGCTGCGCAACCCGGAGTCGGTGGTCAGCCACGAGGAGCCGTACCACGAGTCGTCGTACGTGGCGCCCGCGCAGCTGGTCCCGACCGCGGAGGAGAAGGCGGAGCTGGCGGCGGCCGGCCTGGGCAGCGGCGGCGGCTTCCTGCCGGGCACCGGGCCGGGCGGCGGGCCGGGGGCCGGCGGCGCGAAGGACGGAGAGGGCTCGTGACCGGGACGGCGGCGCTGGCGGCGGCCGCGCGCAAGGTGTGGTGGTACGTGCGCGAGGTCGTCGGCGACACGGCGTACGAGCGCTACGTCGAGCACCTGCGCCGGCACGACCCCGACGCGGAGGTGCCCGACCGGCGCGAGTTCGAGCGGATGCGCACGGACGCGGGCGACGACCCGCGCACGGGCTTCCGCTGCTGCTGAGACGGCGTACGCGCACGGCCGGGCGTACGGGCCGCCGTCCCCGGGGGCGGGGGACGGCGGCCCGTTGTCGGTGGGGCAGGGCAGACTGGGCGGCATGGACTTCACGGTGCGGCCGGTGCGGCCGGAGGAGTACGAGCGGGCCGGTGACCTGGTCGCCCAGGCGTATCTGGCGGACGGGCTGCTGACGTTCGGCGAGGACGACACGTATGTGCACGAGCTGCGCGACGTGCCGGCCCGGGCGCGGGCGGAGCGTGCGGAGGTGCTGGTCGCGGTCGACGGGGACGGCCGGCCGGACGGCGGGCTGGTGCTGGGCAGTGTGACGTTCGTGACGGCGGGATCGCCGTACGCGGAGCTGAGCGGGCCCGGCGAGGGCGAGTTCCGGATGCTGGCGGTGTCGCCGGAGGCGCGCGGCCGGGGCGTGGGCGAGGCGCTCGTACGGGCCTGCATGGACCGGGCCCGGGAGCTGGAGGCGCGGCGGATGGTGCTGTCCAGCACCCCGGACATGACGCCGGCCCACCGGCTGTACGAGCGGCTCGGGTTCATACGTACCCCGCAGCGCGACTGGTTCCCGCTGCCCGGTTTCCCGCTCTGGGCCTTCGTCGCCGAACTCTGAGGCGCGACACAACATATAGGGGTGGCTCCACAGCGGGCTACTAGATGTATGCTCGTCTCAGCTGCCGCGCAGGGAAATTCCGGTGGAAGTCCGGAGCTGTCCCGCAACGGTGAGCGATGTGCCGTCATGCCCGCCCCGCGCCCGCATGCCCGTCCGTCGTGAGCCCGAACACCTCCGGCAGCGATCGATGACGTCCGGGTCTCGCGGATTGGGCTCACGGACGCAAGCGGGTCCGCCGGCGGTGTTCGGCCGGAGGACCGCCCACGCGCGCCCCGCCGCCGTGGGGAGCCCGCGTGCGCCCGTACGGCAGCCTCTCCCCGCGCGGCCCCCGCCGAGCGAGGGAGAGCAGCATCTTGACGATCGCACCACCGGCCGCGCATACGGAGCCCGCCTCAGCCACCCCCCGGGACACTCCCCGCGCCGACGACGGCCCGGCCGCGGCGCTCGCCCGCACCCTCGCCGAGCTGACCGCCGACCTGCCCGCCACCGACCCGGCCCGGGTCGCCGCGGACGCCCAGCGCGGACGGCATCCGGACTCCGGCGAGGCGGAGTTGCGGGAGCTGGCCACGGACGCCGCGGCGGCGCTGATCGCCGAGGAGCCGGAGTACTCGCGGCTGGCCGCCCGGCTGCTGACCCGGGCCATCGCGGAGGAGGCCGCGGCCGCGGGCGCGACGAGCTTCTCCGCGGGCGTCGCCGTGGGCCACCGCGAGGGCATCGTCGCCGACGCCACCGCGGCCTTCGTCCGGCGGCACGCCGCGCGCCTCGACGCGCTGGCCGACGCGGCCGTGGCGGACGGCCGCGACGACCTCTTCGGCTACTTCGGCCTGCGCACGGTCCACACCCGCTACCTGCTGCGCCACCCCACGGAGCGCGGCGTCATCGAGACCGCCCAGCACTTCTTCCTGCGCGTCGCCTGCGGCCTCGCCGCCGACGGCTCCGAGGCCGCCGTCGGCGAAGTCGCCGAGCTGTACGGGCTCCTGAGCCGCCTGGACTACCTGCCCTCCTCCCCCACCCTGTTCAACTCCGGCACCCGCCACCCGCAGATGTCGTCCTGCTACCTGCTGGACTCCCCGCTCGACGAGCTGGACTCGATCTACGAGCGCTACCACCAGGTCGCCCGGCTGTCGAAGCACTCCGGCGGCATCGGCATCCCCTTCACCCGGGTACGCTCCCGCGGCTCGCTGATCCGCGGCACCAACGGCCACTCCAACGGCATCGTCCCGTTCCTGCGCACCCTCGACGCCTCCGTCGCCGCCGTGAACCAGGGCGGCAAGCGCAAGGGCGCCGCCTGCGTCTACCTGGAGCCCTGGCACGCCGACGTCGAGGAGTTCCTGGAGCTGCGCGACAACACCGGCGAGGAGGCCCGCCGCACCCACAACCTCAACCTCGCGCACTGGATCCCCGACGAGTTCATGCGCCGCGTCGAGGCCGACGGCACCTGGTCGCTGTTCTCCCCGGCCGACGTGCCCGAGCTGGCCGACCGCTACGGCGCCGACTTCGACGCGGCGTACACGCGCGCGGAGGCGGAGGGGCGCTACGTCCGGCAGGTCCCGGCCCGGCAGCTGTACGGCCGGATGATGCGCACGCTCGCGCAGACCGGCAACGGGTGGATGACGTTCAAGGACGCCGCCAACCGCACCGCCAACCAGACCGCGGAGCCCGGCGCCGTCGTGCACTCCTCGAACCTGTGCACCGAGATCCTGGAGGTCTCCGACGACGGCGAGACCGCGGTGTGCAACCTGGGCTCGGTCAACCTCGCCGCCCACCTCGCGGACACCGCCGGGGGCTGGGAGGCGGCGATGGACTGGGAGCGGCTCGACGCCACGGTCCGTACCGCCGTGACGTTCCTCGACCGCGTCGTCGACGTCAACTACTACCCCACGTCGCAGGCCGCCGCGTCCAACTCCCGCTGGCGGCCGGTGGGTCTGGGCGTGATGGGCCTGCAGGACGTCTTCTTCCGGCTGCGGCTGCCGTTCGACTCCCCCGAGGCGCGGGCGCTGTCCACCCGGATCGCCGAGCGCATCATGCTCGCCGCCTACGACACCTCCGCCGCCCTCGCCGAGCGCCACGGCCCGCACCCGGCGTGGTCCCGCACCCGCGCCGCCCGCGGCGTGCTGCACCCGGACCACTACCCCGAGGCGGACGCGGTCTGGCCGGAGCGCTGGAGCGCGCTGCGCGCGCGGATCGCCGGGGCCGGCCTGCGCAACTCCCTGCTGCTGGCCATCGCGCCGACCGCGACGATCGCCGCCATCGCCGGCGTGTACGAGTGCATCGAGCCGCAGGTCTCCAACCTCTTCAAGCGCGAGACGCTGAGCGGCGAGTTCCTGCAGGTCAACTCCTACCTCGTGGCCGAGCTGAAGAAGCTGGGGGTGTGGGACGCGCGGACCCGCGAGGCGCTGCGCGAGCACGACGGGTCCGTACAGGAGCTGACCTGGATCCCCGAGGAGGTCCGGGCGCGGTACCGCACGGCGTGGGAGCTGCCGCAGCGGGCGCTGATCGACATGGCCGCGGCCCGTACGCCGTACCTCGACCAGGCCCAGTCGCTCAACCTCTTCATGGCCGCGCCGACGATCGGCAAGCTCAGCTCGATGTACGCCCACGCCTGGAAGTCCGGGCTGAAGACGACGTACTACCTGCGCTCGCGCCCGGCGACCCGCATCGCCCGCGCGGCCCGCGCCGCCGCGCCCGCGGCCCCCGTCCCCGTACCCCCGCCCGGGCAGCAGCCGCACGGCGACGACGCCGCCGCCTGCTCCCTGGAGAACCCCGAGACCTGCGAGGCCTGCCAGTGACCACCGCCGCCACCGGGACCGGGAACCTGCTGGACCCGGGCTTCGAGCTGACCCTGCGCCCCATGCGCTACCCCGAGTTCTACGAGCGCTACCGGGACGCCATCAGGAACACCTGGACCGTCGAGGAGGTCGACCTCCACTCCGACGTCTCCGACCTCGCCCGGCTCTCGCCGGGCGAGCAGCACCTCATCGGCCGGCTGGTGGCGTTCTTCGCCACCGGCGACTCGATCGTGGCGAACAACCTGGTGCTCACCCTCTACAAGCACATCAACTCGCCGGAGGCCCGCCTCTACCTCTCCCGCCAGCTCTTCGAGGAGGCCGTGCACGTCCAGTTCTATCTGACGCTGCTCGACACCTACCTCCCCGACCCGGACGAGCGGGCCGCGGCGTTCGCCGCCGTGGAGAACATCCCGTCGATCCGGGAGAAGGCGCAGTTCTGCTTCCGCTGGATGGACTCGGTGGAGGACATCGAGCGGCTGGAGACCAGGGCGGACCGCCGCCGCTTCCTGCTCAACCTCATCTGCTTCGCCGCCTGCATCGAGGGCCTGTTCTTCTACGGCGCGTTCGCGTACGTCTACTGGCTGCGCTCCCGCGGCCTGCTGCACGGTCTGGCGACCGGCACGAACTGGGTGTTCCGCGACGAGAGCATGCACATGGACTTCGCGTTCTCCGTGGTCGACACGGTGCGCCGGGAGGAGCCCGGGCTGTTCGACGAGGAGCTGGGGCGGCAGGTGCGCGACATGCTCGACGAGGCGGTGCGGGCGGAGCTGCAGTTCGCCCGGGACCTGTGCGGCGACGGCCTGCCGGGGATGAACACCGAGTCGATGCGCGCGTATCTGGAGTGCGTGGCGGACCAGCGGCTGGTGCGGCTGGGCTTCGCGCCGGTGTACGGGTCGCAGAACCCGTTCGCGTTCATGGAGCTGCAGGACGTGCAGGAGCTGACGAACTTCTTCGAGCGCCGCCCGTCCGCCTACCAGGTGGCCGTGGAGGGCTCGGTCGCGTTCGACGACGAGTTCTGAGCGGCGGAGCCGGCCGGACCCGCCACGGGGGGCGGGTCCGGCCGGCGCCTGCTCGCCGGTGCGGCGCCGTTGCCGCACCGGTTGCGGTCCGTCCCGGTCTCCCGCGGTCAGATGCCGCAGGAGGGAGCGGACCAGTAGCGGGAGGTCCGGCCGTCCACGTGCACGTGGTCGTTGTGACCCGGGTAGCCGGGACCGAGGATCCCGCCGAAGCCGTGCGTGCGCGCCTGCCGTGCCAGCGTGCAGAACGACGGGGTGCCGGTGAGGTCGGCCGCCGTGCCGTACAGGTGCTGGCTGTTGGAGGAGCCGCCGACCGCGCTGTTGCACGAGTACGAGCGGAAGCCGCTGCTGACGGTGATCGCCCTGTCGCCCAGGGCGTGCCGCATCGCCTCCAGCTTCCACATGGTGCGCTTGGCGTTCTCCTTGGCCGTGCCCGCGGAGACCGCCCCGCCGCCCCAGGAGGAGTTGCACCTGTTCAGCTCGCC
Source organism: Streptomyces sp. CNH099 (assembly GCA_000514715.1). GTDB lineage: Bacteria > Actinomycetota > Actinomycetes > Streptomycetales > Streptomycetaceae > Streptomyces > Streptomyces synnematoformans. The sequence goes on from AZWL01000010.1 coordinate 149,226, forward strand.
GTACGTGAAGTGAGCAGGGGTGCAGTCGCCGTCCTGCAGGCCGTAGATCTTGCTGTACGTGTTGGGGCCGGCGACGCCGTCCGCGCTGAGCCCGTACGCCCGCTGGAACTTGGTGACGGCGGCCTTCGTCCGGGGGCCGAACTGGCCGTCGACGGCGAGGATCTCGCCTGACGTGACGTGGCCCGCCACCCGGATCTGCAGCTGGGTGACGTCGGAACCGGACATGCCTTCCTTGAGCGTGCGGTTCCACGTGTAGCACGAGTCCGCCTGCGCGGTGCCGGCGGTGGCGACCGTGCCGACGACACCTGCCGCCGCGATCATGACAATACTGAGGATGAGTCTGACCGTACGTCTGAGCATCGGGCCTCCGTGCCGTGCGAATGGGGGGCTCCGAGCGTCGCGCGCGGCGGGCGCACGGTCAACGGACCGCCGTGCCACCAGTGGTCCAGACCACCGCCGTAACCGCCGCGCAAGAGGCGGCGGTTACGGACACACGGGGCGGCGGCACCGGAGCGGCCGGACGGCCGTCCGTCAGACGTTGGGGACGGTCTCGTAACGCGGGGTGTTCTCCGCCATCTGCTGCATGACGTCCTTGCGCTCGCGCTTGGAGAGCCGGTCGATGTAGAGCCGCCCGTAGAGGTGGTCCGTCTCGTGCTGCAGGCAGCGCGCGAAGTAGCCCGTGCCGTGCACCAGGACGGGGTTGCCGTCGAGGTCCCGGCCGCTGACCACCGCGTAGTCCGGGCGGGCCAGGGACATGTACGCACCGGGGACGGACAGGCAGCCCTCGTTGCCGTCGTCGAGCTGCCGGTTCCCGGCGGGCAGCTCCTGCAGCACGGGGTTGCACACCGCGCCCACGTGCCGTACGCCGTCGTCGTCCGGGCAGTCGTAGACGAAGACCTTCAGGTCCACGCCGATCTGGTTGGCCGCGAGCCCCACGCCCTCCGCCGCCCGCTGGCTGGCGAACATGTCGTCCACGAGCCGCCGCAGCGTGTCGTCGAACTCGGTGACGTCCCGGCACTCGCGGTGCAGCACCGGGTTGCCCACGACCGTGATCGGCCGGACCGTGCCCCGCTCGCGGGCCTCCCGCTCGCGCGCGTCGGCGTCCGTCACGTCGTCGAGGAACGCGTCCGGCGACTCCGCTTCCCGCCCCGCCTGCTGCTGCTCCGCCTGCTGCGTCATCCTCGCCGTACGCCTTCCTGGTTCCCGCCCTCACGAGCTTCACGAAAAGACCGGAGTCCAGGGTACGGCCAGGCGCCGACAGCCTCAGACGACTTCCTCCAGATCCCGCCAGTCCCGGGTGTCCGGGCTGTCCGCGGCCCAGCTCTCCAGCAGCCCGCGCACCAGCGACGCGGGCGCGGCTATCCCGCACTCCCGCTCCGGCACCCACAGCCCGTCCTCGGTGCGGTGCACCAGCGGGCCCGGCTGGCCGGGCTCGCTGTGGTCGTGCGGGTCGAGGGACGTCTGCAGCGAGTCCTCGGCGCTGGGCATGCAGCTCTCCGAGCAGGTACGGCAGAGCAGCCGCACCGACGACGACCAGTCCTCCGCCGCGTACCCCGCCTCGGCCGCCAGCTGCTCGACCGCGTCCCGGTCCGCCTCCGTGGCCGCCTCCAGCAGCACCACCCACGTCGGCACCGGCGACGGCGCCCACAGCTCTATCTCGTCGAAGACCGGGTACGACGGGCCCGCCAGCGTCGCCCGCTCACCGTGCGGCACCCCGTCGTGCAGCACGACCTCGCCCCAGCGCCGCCCCGACGACGGCAGCGGGATGCTCTGCACCTCGATGCGCGCGGGGTCCAGCCGGCGGCCCCAGACGACCTCCGCCTCGCCCTCCGGCGACAGCCGGACCGCGGCGCTGCCCAGCTCCATGTCCTCCGGCGGCTCCCCCGCCCCCTGGTGCGCGGCGCCGCCGGGCACGCGCAGCCCGTACGCCTCCCAGGCCCGCCGCGCCAGCGGCCAGTCCTGCAGCGCGGTGGCGGCGATGCCGACGTTCCACCAGTCGGGCGCGCCCGTCTCGCGGTCGAGCAGCGCGACGGCCCGCAGGCCGGCGGCGCGGGCCTGCTCCCAGTCGTGCCGGAACTTGTGCAGCAGGGCGAGGTTGAACCACGACTCCGACAGCCAGGGCTCCAGGCCCGCGGCACGGGTGAGCAGCGCGCCCGCGTCGTCGTACCGGCCGTCGCCGATCAACGTGAACGCGCGGTCGGTCGCCTGCCGCCATGAGGCGGAGGGCCGATGCCGTGTTCTGCCGAAGATCTTCACGATTCCTGCCTGCCGTCTTTGACTCCAGGATGACCACTGTGCGCCCCGTCCGCACGGCGTGCGCTACCAGGGGCGTCGTTGCCTCCCCGCAACTTCCTGTCCGCTCGGGTGCCGGGCTATGCCCGCATCCAACCACGCGGTGCCGTACACCCGCTTCTTACCGGTCAGTTCACAGCCGCACCACTCGCCAGCACCTCCCGTAGCGCGTCCACCACGGCCGGGTCGTACTCGGCGCGACCGGCCAGGCGCAGCCGCTCCAGGGCTGCGAGCGGCCCCGCGACGACCGCGCCCTCACCCTTGGCGTTCCCCGCGACCAGGGCGTCGTATGCGGCGGCCACGCGCACGATACGGGCCGCGACCGGCTGGTCACGGTACGGCTCCGCCTGCCGCTCCACCACGACGGCGACCTCCGCGGCCACGCCGGTCTGCCGCACCACGGCGCCGCCCAGCAGGGCGATGCGCCGCCGGTCGGCGCGGCCGGCGGCGGCGGGCACGGGGTCGGCCAGCGACAGCTTGCCCAGGTCGTACATGAGCGCGGCCTGCTCCAGGACGTCCAGCTCCCGCTCGGACAGCCCCCGCACCCGCCCGATCGCCCGGCTGAGGGAGGCGACGCGGCGGACGTGGCCCGGAGGGTGGAAGCCGGCCATCTCGGTGGCGCGGGCGAGGGAGGCGATGGTCTCGCGGTACGTGCGGCGCACCGCGGCGTAGCGGCGGAACGAGACCTGGGTGAGCAGCAGCGGCAGGCTCAGCACGGGCAGCGCCCACGGGCCGGCCACCTGCGCGGCCAGCGCGATGACCACGCCGGTCGCGCACATCGCGGAGCCGATGCCGGGCAGGGCGCGCAGCTCGTCGCGCAGCAGCGGCCCGTACGGCCAGCCGGTGCGGGCGCGGGCGAGGCAGGCGGCGAGCACGGCGTCGCAGAGCGCGGTCAGGGCCAGCACGCCGAGGAGCGCCAGGACGTAGCCGGGCCCGGCGGTGGGCGCGCCGGGCGGGCCGCCCTCGCCGTCCGGGGCGCCGACGCAGAGCGGGCGGCAGCAGGCGGCGGCGAAGGCGGTGCCGAGCACCCGGCGGACCAGGTGCTCGGCGGTGGGGCCGCGGCCCCGGGCGACCTGCGGGACGGCGCCGACCACGGTGGCGGTGAAGGAGACGGCGGCGATCTCCAGCACGGCGCCGGCGGCGGGGTCCGCGGGGACGGCAAGCAGGGCGTAGCCGAGCGCGCCGGCGGTGGCCAGGGGCGCGGGGAAGCGCGCGGCGGCGCCCGCGCGGTGGTCGCCCGCGACCTCGCCGAGCACGATGAGGAGGCCGAAGGCGAGCGCGGCCGCGGGCTGGGCGAGGCCGTGCGCCAGCGTCCAGCAGAAGCCGGCCGCGGTCACCGCCCCCGCGGCCCCGACCGCGACCCGGACCTCCGGCGGGGTCCGGTGGCGGGGGTGCAGAACCGATTCGCTCACGGCGCGCCGCCGCTGCGTGCGACGGCGTCGGCCGGGCCGCCCGCCGCGCTCCCCCCGCTCCCGCCGGCCCCGCCGCTCAGCGGCGCCGGGACCGCCGCGGGCTCGTCCGCGGTGACCTCGGCGTGCCAGCCGCGGCGCTCGATCGCGCTGTCCAGCGCGTGCACCATCCGGGGGTCGAACTGTTCGCCCGCGCACCGCCGCAGCTCCGCCAGCGCCGCGGGGACCGCGCGCGCCCTGCGGTAGGAGCGGGTCGAGGTCATGGCGTCGAAGGCGTCGGCCACCGCCACCACCCGGGCGTATTCCGGAATCCGCGTGCCGGTGAGCCCGTACGGGTAACCGCGGCCGTCCATCCGCTCGTGGTGGTGCAGGATCGCCGAGCGCACCTCCTCCAGGAAGCCGATGCCGCGGACGATCTCGTGCCCGTACTCCGGGTGCAGCTCGATGATCCGCCGCTCCTCTGGGGTCAGCGGCCCGTCCTTGCGCAGGATGCGCGTCGGCACCCCGAGCTTGCCGACGTCGTGCAGGATCCCGGCGAACCGCAGCACCTCCTGCCGGCGCTCGTCCATGCCCAGCTCGCGCGCGATGAGCACCGACGCACGGCCGACCCGCTCGCTGTGCCCGCGGGTGTAGCGGTCCTTGATGTCGACGGCCTGCACCAGCGCCCGGATCGTCGCCTGGTGCGCCGCGCGCTCGCGGTTGGCCTGGGCGAACGCCCAGCAGGAGATGGCCATCGGCAGCAGTACGAGCAGCCCGCTGGCGGGGCCGTGCGGGCTGTGCCAGAGCATCGCCAGCAGCAGCCCGGCGAGCCCGTGCACGAGGTACGCGCCCGCCGCCGCGGGCGCACCGGTGAGCGCCGCGCGCGGCGCGCGGCGCTCGGCGGCGACCTGCATCAGCGCGTCCAGGCAGGTGAGCACGGTCCAGAAGGCCGCGACCGCGGCCAGCGCGGCGGGCAGCAGCTCGGGGAACCCGGCCGCGCCGAGCCCGGCGGCGCCGGGCGCGCGCTCGCGGGCGTACGCGGCCGCCCAGCCGGCGAGCGCCAGCTCCGCGGCCCGCCAGAGCCGCCGGGGCGCGGCCGGCTGCTCGGTGATCCGGGCGGTCAGCGTGCCCGGGAGCGGGAGGAGGGCGGCCGCGGCGGGCGGCAGCAGAAACGCTCCTGCAAGCAGGGCGGGGAAGAAGGCGCCGATGCCGTCGGGCACCCGGCCCGCCAGCGGCGGAACGCGCCACAGGTGCTCACCGGCCGCGTAGACCGCGGCGAGCAGGGCCAGCGCGGCCCACGGGACCGCGGCGCCGGGCCGCAGCGCGGGGGCGGCGCAGGCCGCCGCAGCGAGTACCGCGCCCAGCAGGCAGGCGCGTCCGGCCGGAGAGACCTGCCCCACCTGCCGCATGCGCCCCACGCTCCTCGCCCGTGCGCTACTCCGTACGAGTTGGGGAGCATAGGGCGGCTGCTACGGCCGTATGGGGCGCAGTCGCGCAAAAGAACACTACGAGCCGGGCGGATTCGCACCTTCGAGTGACGTGGAGCGGCCGTCGTCACCGGTGCTCCCGGTGTCGAGCACGGGCTGGTCCGGCACGTCGTCGCCGGACCTGATGAGGTCGATCCGGCCCATCACCTTCGCGCGCAGGTCCGTCGGCACGTCGTCATGGCCGCAGCAGCGTTTGACGAGCTTCTTCACGGCCTGCTCCAGGCCGTACTTCTCCAGACAGGGGCTGCACTCGTCGAAGTGCACCTGGATCTTCGCGCAGTCCCCCTCGGGCATCTCCCGGTCGAGATACTCGTAGAGGTGGTCGAGGACCTCTGAGCAATCCGTCTCGTGCGGCTCTCCGCAGCTCATGACCCCGAACCCTTTCCCGTGTGCGAGCCGGCCGACTCGGGCCCGGCCCCCGCCGGCATCAGGCCGCGCTCCTGCGCGTAGTCCTCCAGAAGGCCGCGCAGCTGACGGCGACCGCGGTGCAGCCGGGACATGACCGTACCGATCGGTGTCCCCATGATGTCCGCGATCTCCTTGTAGGCAAACCCCTCGACATCCGCGAGATACACGGCGATGCGGAACTCCTCCGGGATCGCCTGGAGGGCTTCCTTCACATCCGAGTCCGGCAGGTGGTCCAGCGCCTGGGCCTCGGCGGAGCGCAGGCCCGTCGACATGTGCGACTCGGCGCGCGCGAGCTGCCAGTCCTCGATCTCCTCGGCGGCGCTGCGCTGCGGCTCGCGCTGCTTCTTGCGGTACGAGTTGATGAACGTGTTCGTCAGGATGCGGTAGAGCCAGGCCTTCAGATTCGTGCCCTCGCGGAACTGGTGGAAGGAGGCGTACGCCTTGGCATAGGTCTCCTGCACCAGGTCCTCGGCGTCGGCGGGGTTGCGCGTCATGCGCAGCGCGGCCGAGTACATCTGGTCGAGGAACTGGAGCGCGTCGCGCTCGAAGCGTGCGTTCCGTTCGGTGGACGTCTCCTCGGGCGCCTTCCGCTCGTCGGCCGGCTCGCCCTTCCCCGTGTCGGTCCCAGTGACGAGACCCACCTCCTCCAGCACCGTGGTGGAGCCACCCGTGGCCCCGTACCGTTCGGAGGATAGACGACGTCCCTGCACATCCGCCGCCCAGTACTCCTCCGCTGCCGCCGGCTGCGGACGCGACGGGCATGCAACCGCGCTCATGCGCTTCCCTTCGTTGATCGCCTGGAACGTACATCCGCGACAACACGTGCTCCCGACAGCGCATTCCCCCGGCGGCCCGCACCGACCGCCACGGGGGCCGGGAGGGGGCACGTGCGGGAGCGTCAGCGCAGGCCGGCGAGCCACTCCGCCGCGGCGGCGGTGATCGTGGCGGCGGTCCCGGCGTCGTCGGCCGGCGCGCTCCTGGCCACGGCGAAGCCGTGGTCGGCATACGGCACGGGCACCACGTCGGCGTCCGCGGGGAACTCCGCGGGACCGCCGAAGGGGTCGCGCTCGCCCTGCACCACGCGGGTCGGCACCCCGGCGTCCCGCAGCTCCGCCAGCCGCGACTTCTCCGGTCTGCCCGGCGGGTGCAGCGGGAACGCGAGCGCAAGGACGGCCCGGGCCCCCAGCGCGCCGGCCGTGCGGCAGGCGACCCGGGCGCCGGCGCTCCGGCCGCCGGCGACGACCGGCACGCCGGGCTTCTCCAGGGCGGGCCACAGGGCGGTCCAGCCGGCGTCGAGGGTCCGGGGCGCGGGCGCCAGCTTGCGGCCGGCGACCCGCCAGGGCTGCTCGACGAGCGCGACGGTGACGCCCTCGGCGGGCAGCGCGGCGGCCAGCGCCCGCAGGTCGCGGGCCTCGACGCCGCCGCCGGCGCCGTGCCCGAGGGCGAGCACGAGCCGCGGGCGCGCGGCCCGGTGCCAGGTGATGCGGGCGTCGCCGGGCGGGGTGGCGACGGTCTCGGTGGTGGGCTTCACGCGCCTCAATCTAGGCGAGCCGCCGGCCCGGTCGGCCGGACCCCGAACGGGCATGTCCGCCTCCGTCGGTGAAGCCCGTACCCCGTACGCGGCGCACGCGCACCGGGCCGCCGGGCCGCCAGGCCGCGAAATCCGAGCGCACACGCGCCCCGTATGCCGGTCCCCGGTATCCGCGCGACCATGCGCCCGCTTCCCGCTCCCCGATGCCCCCGGACATCCGGCCGCCGCCCCCACTACCGGAACCCGCCGGCGCCCGTTCGGCTAGAACAACGTCTCCTCCTCCGGCGCCGCTATCTCCTCCACCAGCTCCGCGCCGCCGTTCCGCACGTCGCTCACCTTCGTCGACACCGGGAACGCGCGCAGCAGCCCCGCGGGCGGCGGGCGCAGCAGCTCGCGCAGCGCCTCCGGGTCCTTGTTGGCCGGGTCGAGCCAGGCGTCCCAGCGGTCCGGGGTGAGCATCAGCGGCATCCGGGGGTGGATCTCGGCGAGGGTGCGCGGCCCGGACTCGCCCGCCGGGCCGCCCGCCAGCTCCGTGGTCTCCGCCTCCGTCGTCACCACCGTGCACGTCACCCACCACGCGCGCGGGTCCTCGTCCGGCAGCGTCTTGTCCCGCCAGAACTCGAAGAGCCCGGCCATCGCGAAGACCGAGCCGTCGGCCGGAGTGACGAAGTACGGCTGTTTGCGGGGGCGCTTCTTCCGGCCCTGCTCCTCCAGCTGCCGCTCGCCCTTGAACGTCAGCCACTCGAAGTAGCCGTCGGCCGGCAGCAGGCAGCGGCGCGAGGCGAACGCCCGGCGGTAGGCCGGCTTCTCGTGCACGGTCTCCGCCCTGGCGTTGATCATCTTCACGCCCAGGTCCGGGTTCTTCGCCCAGGACGGCACGAGGCCCCAGCGCAGCGCCCGCAGCTGCCGGACGGGCCGCGGGTCGTCGGAGTCGCGCTCGGGGCGCTCCAGCACCGCGTACACGTTCTTGGTCGGCGCCACGTTGTAGTCGGGGGCGAGGGTCTCCTCCGCGTCCCACTTCTCCACCTCGAAGAGATCGACGAGGTCCTCGGGTTTCCTGCTCGCCGCGTACCGTCCGCACATGGATGACAAGACTGCCACGCCCCTCTGACAGCCCGCACACACCGCCTTGGCTACCCTGCACGTCCGAGCACCGGGAGGGCAGATGGAAGGCACCAGCCTCGGCGAGCTGTGGGACCGCGTCGTCGGCACGCAGCCCGACCCCTCGGAGTGGCTGGTCGGGGTGACCGGACTGGTGGCGCTCGCCGCGGTCGTGCCCTGGGGCGTGTGGCGGCTGACGCGCAACGCCGTCACCATCGCGCACGAGGGCGGTCACGGCCTCGTCGCCGTGCTCACCGGGCGCCGCCTGGAGGGCATACGCCTGCACTCGGACACCTCCGGCCTCACCGTCAGCCGCGGCAAGCCCTCCGGCCTCGGCATGATCCTCACCGCCGCCTCCGGCTACACCGCCCCGCCGCTGCTCGGCCTGGCCGGCGCCTGGCTGCTGGCCGACGGGCGCATCACGGCCGCGCTGTGGGGCGCGATCGCCCTGCTGGCGGCGATGCTGCTGATGATCCGGAACGCGTACGGGGTGGTGACCGTCGTCCTGACCGGCGCCGCGTTCTTCCTCGTCTCCTGGCTGACCGAGCCGGAGGTGCAGGCGGCGTTCGCGTACGGGGCCGTGTGGTTCCTGCTGCTCGGCGGGGTGCGGCCGGTCTTCGAACTGCAGCGCAAGCGGCGCCGGGGCGAGGCGCCGCAGTCCGACGCCGACCAGCTGGGCCGGCTGACGCACACCCCCGCCGGGCTGTGGGTGCTGCTGTTCTACGTGGTCGCGCTCTGCGCCCTCGCCGGTGGCGGCCGCTGGCTGCTCGACCTCTGACATCCGCCGGAGCGTCCCGACCGGCGGCCGCCCGGGCCCGGTGACCCCGCCGGTGTCTCCGGTATCCCCGGTGTCCCCGGTGTCCACAACCCGCCGGTTGTCCACAGGCCGTGGCCGGTCCCTGCGAGGTGCGGGCCGGCCCGCATAGGGTGAGTGCCATGACCGCTTCGCAGAGCAGCCTCTGGCCCGCGCCGTCCGTCTCCGCCCCGGTGATCGCGGCCGTCACCGTGCCCGGGTCGAAGTCGGTCACGAACCGGGCGCTGGTGCTCGCCGCGCTCGCCGCCGGCCCCGGCCGGCTGCGCCGGCCGCTGCGCTCGCGCGACAGCGCCCTGATGGCGGGGGGCCTGCGGGCCCTCGGCGTCGGCATCGAGGAGGCCGCGGGCCCGGACGGCGCCGAGGAGTGGCGCGTCAGCCCCGGCGGCGGGCTGCGCGGCGACGCCTCGGTGGACGTGGGCAACGCGGGCACGGTGATGCGCTTCCTGCCGCCCGTCGCGGCCCTCGCCGACGGCCCGGTCCGCTTCGACGGGGACCCGCGCAGCCACGAGCGCCCGCTGCACGGGGTGATAGACGCGCTGCGCGCCCTCGGCGCCCGGATCGACGACACCGCGCGGGGCAGCCGCGGTGCGCTGCCGCTGACGGTGTACGGCGGGGGCGGGCTGCGCGGCGGCCCGGTCGAGGTCGACGCCTCCTCGTCCTCGCAGTTCGTCAGCGCCCTGCTGCTGTCCGCGCCGCGCTTCGACAAGGGCGTCGAGCTGCGGCACACGGGCGACCGGCTGCCCTCGATGCCGCACATCCGGATGACCGTGGAGATGCTGCGCGCGGCCGGCGCCGAGGTGGAGACGCCGGAGGACGGCGGCGAGCCGAACGTCTGGCGGGTGGCGCCGGGCGCCCTGCGCGGCCGGGACCTGACGGTGGAGCCGGACCTGTCGAACGCGCAGCCGTTCCTGGCCGCGGCGCTCGTCACCGGCGGCCGGGTGACGATCCGCGACTGGCCCCGGCAGACCACGCAGCCCGGGGACGCGCTGCGCGAGATCTTCACCGAGATGGGCGGCTCCTGCGAGCTGGTGACCACGGCCGGGGGCACGGACCTGGTCTTCTCCGGCACCCCCGGCGGCTCCGCGGGCGGCTCTCCCGGCGGCTCGGCGGCCGGGGTCGTCCACGGCATCGACATCGACCTGTCCGAGGTCGGCGAGCTGACGCCCGGCATCGCGGCGGTCGCGGCGCTGGCGGACTCCCCGTCCCGGCTGCGCGGCGTCGGCCACCTGCGGTTGCACGAGACGGACCGGCTCGCCGCCCTCACCGCGGAGATCAACGGGCTGGGCGGCGAGGTCACCGAGACCGGGGACGGCCTGGCGATCCGCCCCCGCCCGCTGCACGGCGGCGTCTTCCACACCTACGACGACCACCGCATGGCCACCGCGGGCGCCGTCCTGGGCTTGGCGGTGCCGGATGTGCGGGTGGAGAACGTGGAGACGACCGCCAAGACCCTGCCGGACTTCCCCCGGATGTGGGCCGGCCTGCTCGCCGGGGACGACGCCGGGCCCGCGGCCGGGCCGTCCGGCGCGCCCGCCGCCCCCACCCGGAGAGACTGACCCGCGCGATGCGGCGCTACGGCAAGAACCCCGACGAGGACGACGTCCGCGTACGCCCGGACCGCCGGGGCAGCCGGCCCCGCAGCCGCAACCGCCCCAAGCACGCGGACGCCGCCGAGGGCTTCGTCCTGACCATCGACCGCGGCCGCATCACCTGCCTGGTCGAGGAGCGCACGGTCACCGCCATGAAGGCCCGCGAGCTGGGCCGCAAGGGCATCGTCGTCGGCGACCGGGTCGCCGTCGTCGGGGACGTCTCCGGCGACCCCGGGACGCTGGCGCGCATCGTCCGGGTCGAGGAGCGCACGTCCGTGCTGCGCCGGACGGCGGACGACGACGATCCGTACGAGCGCGTGGTGGTGGCCAACGCCGACCAGCTGGCCATCGTCACCGCCCTCGCCGACCCGCCGCCCCGGCCGCGGCTGGTCGACCGCTGCCTGGTCGCGGCGTACGACGGCGGGCTCGACCCGCTGCTGGTGCTGACGAAGTCGGACCTGGCACCCGCGGACGAGCTGCTGGAGTCGTACGCGCCGCTGGGCGTACGGGCCGTCGCCTGCAACCGCGACGAGCTGGCCACCGGCGAGGGCGCCGCCCGCGTGCTGGACCTGCTCGCCGACCGGGTCACCGCCTTCGTCGGCCACAGCGGCGTCGGCAAGACCACCCTGGTCAACGCGCTGGTGCCGGCGCGCCAGCGGGCCACCGGCGAGGTGAACGTCGTCACCGGCCGCGGCCGGCACACCACCACGTCCGCGCTCGCCCTGCCGCTGCCCGACGACAAGGGCTGGGCCATCGACACCCCCGGGGTGCGGTCGTTCGGCCTGGCGCACGTCGACCCGTCCCGCGTCATCCACGCCTTCCCCGACCTGGAGCCCGGCACGGCGGACTGCCCGCGCAACTGCAGCCACGACGAGCCCGACTGCGCGCTCGACGCCTGGGTCGCCGAGGGCCGCGCGGACCCGGCCCGGCTGGCCTCGCTGCGCCGCCTGCTCGCCACCCGCGAGCGCCGCGAGGGCGACTGACGAGGTGTCAGCCTAGGGTGGTCGAAGCAGTGCGGGAGGTCCGTCGCGTCCGCGGAGACCCGTTGGGCATAATCGCAGGAGCGTCAACCGAACGGGAGGCACGACACGATGGCGTGGCTGTTGGTCGTCGTGGCCGGAATACTGGAAACCGGCTTCGCCGTCTGCCTCAAGCTCTCCCACGGGTTCACCCGGCTCTGGCCGACGATCGCCTTCTGCGTGTTCGCGCTCGGCAGCTTCGGCCTGCTGACGCTGTCGCTGAAGAAGCTGGACGTCGGCCCGGCGTACGCGGTGTGGACGGGCATCGGTGCCGCGGGCACCGCGATCTACGGCATGGTCTTCCTCGGCGACCTGGTCTCCGCGCTGAAGATCGTCTCCATCACGCTGGTGATCGTCGGTGTCATCGGCCTGCAGCTGTCCGGCTCGGCCCACTGACCGGCAGCAGCCCGCGGATCATCCGCTCCACGTCCTCGCCCCCGGCGGGCGCGACCACGTACGACAGCGTCAGCCGGGTCACCGCCTCGCCGACCCGGCGCCGTTCGGCCGGCGCCCCGGGCAACTGCTCCGCCAGCGCCCGCAGTACCCCGTCACGCACCTTGTCGACCAGCTCGGCCGGCGTCTCCACGGGCGCGTCCCGCTCCGTACGGCGCACCCCCGGCGGCCCGCCCCGGGCGGGCGGGTGCCGGGCCGGGGCCGGCAGCTGCTCGCCCCAGCAACCGGTGAGCGCGGCGCGCACCAGCGGGTTGCCGCGCGCCGCGCGCAGCGTCCAGGCGACCAGGGCGAGCAGCCGGCCGGCGGCGTCGGCGCCGGACCTGCCGGCCCCGGACAGCGTCCGCTCCACGCCCGCGAGGTAGCCGTCGACCTCGCGCCTGACGAGGGCCTGGGCCAGGCCCTCCTTGCTGCCGAACTCGTTGTAGAGAGTCTGGCGGGACACTCCGGCCGAGGCGGCGACGTCGACCATCCGCACCCCCGCCCAGGGCCGGCTCCTGAGCGCCGTGAAGGCGGCGTCGAGGAGTCCTTCTCGCGCTGTAGGCATCGTGGCCTCCAGAGGGCGACCGTGCGCACAGAATTGACGCACCGCCAGGTGCTGTCAAGGGTCCGTACGGGGGTCCCGGGACCCGCCACGCGTCCGGGCGAAGGTTCGCGGTGCGGCTTTGGGGTTACTGTTCGTTGCATGGCCGGTTTTCATGATGATCTGCGTCTCGCCCACGTCCTGGCGGACGCCGCCGACGCCACGACGATGGAGCGGTTCAAGGCGCTCGACCTGAAGGTCGAGACAAAGCCGGACCTGACTCCGGTGTCGGAGGCGGACAGATCGGCGGAGGAGCTGATCCGCACGTCGCTGCGGCGCGCCCGGCCACGCGACGCCGTGATGGGCGAGGAGTACGGCACCGACGGCACCGGCCCGCGGCGCTGGATCATCGACCCCATCGACGGCACCAAGAACTATGTGCGCGGGGTCCCCGTCTGGGCCACGCTGATCGCGCTCATGGCCCCGGGGCCGGAGGGCAACCAGCCGGTCGTCGGCGTGGTGTCGGCGCCGGCCCTCGGCCGCCGCTGGTGGGCGGTGCAGGGCGGCGGCGCGTACACCGGCCGCAGCCTCGCGAAGGCGAGCCCGCTGCGGGTGTCCGGCGTGCAGCACATCGAGGACGCCTCGTTCGCGTACTCCTCGCTGCACGGCTGGGACGAGCGCGGCCGGCTCGACGGCTTCCTGCACCTGACCCGCGACTGCTGGCGCAGCCGGGGCTACGGGGACTTCTGGCCGTACATGATGGTCGCCGAGGGGACGGTCGACATCTGCGCCGAGCCGGAGCTGTCGCTGTGGGACATGGCGGCGTGTGCGGCGATCGTGGCGGAGGCCGGCGGGTCGTTCACGGGCCTGGACGGCGAGCCCGGTCCGCACAGCGGCAACGCCGCGGCGTCCAACGGGCTGCTCCACGAGGAGCTGCTGAAGTACCTCGGCCCGTAGACCGTACGGGCAGTGCGGGCCGTACGGGCGGTACGGGCCGCACGGCAGACCGGCGTACGGGGGCGCGGGCCCGGCCCGGCCGGGCCTCGTCCGCCCCCTTGTTGCCCTCCACGGAGCGTGCCAACCTGACAGGGACAGTCCTTGTGAACTTGTGAAAGCCTTCACAGGCGAGCGGGCCCCGACACCCCCCAGGAGGTGGCTCCACCCCATGCTCGTCCGCGACGCCATGAGCACGGTGGTCCTCACCATCGGCCCCGCGCACACCCTCCGCCAGGCCGCCCGGCTGATGTCGGCGCGGCACGTCGGGGCGGCGATCGTCCTCGCCCCCGACACCACCGGGCTCGGCATCCTGACCGAGCGCGACATCCTCAACTCCGTCGGCGCGGGCCAGGACCCGGACATGGAGAAGGCCGACGACCACACCACGACCGACGTCGTCTTCGCCGCACCCGGCTGGACCCTCGACGAGGCCGCCGAGGCCATGACCCACGGCGGCTTCCGCCATCTGATCGTCCTCGACGACGCGGAGCCGGTCGGCGTCGTGTCCGTACGCGACATCATCCGCTGCCAGATCCGGCACCGGCAGGAGGCGGCGCACCGCGAGACAGCCCTCGCCTAGCCCGTCCGGACGCGTCAGAGGGGCCGGGAGCCCGACCGGCGTCCCGACCCCTCTGTCCGTGCACGGCAACCGGCCCTCGGCCGCGGAGGGCCTGGACCGCGACCTCACGGCCGATCGCCGCAGTCTGCGATGGAATCCTACATTAGACAGAGTCCAAGTCAAGATCCCAATGAAGTCCGTATGGGTTCTGGCAATAGAGCGATGCGCTGCTACCCTGAATGCATGAGCGACCTCCTGGAGCGACTGCGCGGCCGCGGCTTCCGGCTCACCGCACAGCGGCGAGTCGTGGCCGAGGTCCTGGACAGCGACCACGTGCACTACACCGCCGACGAGGTGCTCGCGCGCGCCACCGCCCGGCTCCCCGAGATCTCCCGGGCCACCGTCTACAACACGCTCGGCGAGCTGGTCGCGCTCGGCGAGGTGCTCGAAGTCAGCACGGACGGCCGCGCCAAGCGGTACGACCCGAACGCCCACAGCGCACACCAGCACCTGGTCTGCAGCCGCTGCGGCTCCATCCGCGACGTGCGCCCCGAGGGCGACCTGCTGTCGGCCCTGCCCGAGAGCGAGCGCTTCGGCTTCCGGATCTCCGGCGCCGAGGTCACGTATCGGGGCATCTGCCCGGACTGCGCACAGCCGGGACGGAACTGATTTGCGCTGGTCGATCGGCCAGGGGTAGTGTTGTTTTCACCGACGCGGGGTGGAGCAGCTCGGTAGCTCGCTGGGCTCATAACCCAGAGGTCGCAGGTTCAAATCCTGTCCCCGCTACCACTGACGGAGGCCCGGACCACACGGTCCGGGCCTCCGTCGTCGTCTGGGCGCGGCGGAGCCGGCCGGCGGACCGGCGGCGGTGTGCCGCCGGTCCGGCCGAGCCCGGCCCGCCGGGCCGTGGTTTCAGGCCGTGAGTTCCTGCGCGAGCGCGTCCCGCAGCCGGGCCGCGCGCTCGGCGACCTCCGCCGGGCCCAGCTCCACCGCCCGCGACGACCAGTGCTGGCTCTCCGGCAGGTCGCCCCGGCGGGCGGCCAGCAGCGCGAGCCGCAGCGCCGCGCGGCCGTGGCCGTGCTCCGCCGCCCGGCGCCACCAGATCGCCGCCTCCGGCACGCTGCCCTCCCGGGCCAGCAGCAGGCCCAGGTTGAACGCGCCGTTGCGGCTCCCGGCCTCCGCCGCGGCCCGGTACCACCGGCCCGCGGCCTCCGTGTCGCCCCGTGCGGCCGCGCGCATGCCCAGCCGCACCTGGGCCCGCCGGTGGCCCTGCCGCGCCGCCTGCTCGTACCACCGCTCGCACTCGGCGCCGCCGGCGCCCGAGGCGTCCGCGCCGCCCGCACCGGCGGCACCCGTGGCACCCGCGGACCCCGCCCCGCCCCAGGCCCGCGCGCTGCGCGGCCCCGCGGCACCGGCGGCGCCCGCCGCCTGCGACCCGGGGCCCGTGCCGGAGCCCGGGCGCCGGTCGTCCAGCAGCGCCGCCAGCCGGAACGCCCCCTCGGCGCTGCCGCCCTCGGCGGCCGTCCGCAGCCGGTGCGCCGCGGCCTTCTCCTCGCCGTCGCGCAGCAGCGCGATGCCGACCTGCAGCGCGGCCTCCACGTGCCCGGCCGCCGCGGCCCGCTCGTACCACTGCCGGGCGCCCTTCCCGTCCGCCCGGCCGGCGTGGATGATCCCGAGGTTGAACGCCGCGTCGACGCTCCCCGCCTCCGCGGCCTTCGAGAACCACGGCTCCGCGCCCGCGGCGTCGCCGCGCTGCAGCAGCAGCACCGCCAGCGCGTTGGCCGCCTCGCAGTGCCCGGTGTACGCGGCCTGCCGGTACCACTGCTCGGCCTGCTCCATCCGGTTCTCCCCGGCGCACAGCAGCGCCAGGTTGTACGCGCCGTTGACGTCGCCCGCACCCAGCGCCGCGCGGTACCACCGCTCCGCCTCCTGCGGCTCGCCGCGGTCCGCGTAGAGCGCGCCGAGCGCGTTCGCGGCGTTGCCGTCGCCGTCCTTCGCCGCCTGGCGCCACCACACGGCCGCGCTGGCGTCGTCGCCGGCGTCGCGCAGCAGGAAGCCCAGCGCGCAGGCCGCGCGCGGCTCACCGCCCCGCGCGGAGATCACGTACCACCGGCCGGCCTCCTGCGACTCGCCGCGCTCCTCCAGGAGCGTGCCGAGGTGCAGCGCCGCGCGCACGTGCCCGCGCGCGGCGGCCTGCCGGTACCACTGCTCGGCCTCGGCCACCGGGTCGTCGCCGGCCCCGGCCGCGTCGCGGACGAGGCTCACCGCGCCCGGCCGCGCCGCCGGCGGCAGCCGCGTGCCGGTCTCGACGCCGCTGCCGGACGGCGCCCGGGTGCCGGTGTCGAGGATGCGCGCCAGGCGGTACGCCGCCTCGCGGTGGCCCTTGTCCGCGGCGATGCGGAACCAGCGCTCGGCGCCCACGTCGCTGCGGTGCTCCAGGAGGTCCGCGAGCGCGTACGCGCCCAGCGCGTGCCCGGCCTCGGCGGACTGGCGCAGCCAGTACTCGGCGCCGGGCTCGTCGCCGTTCTCCCGGTAGTAGCGCCCGAGCGCGTGCGCGGCGGCGGGCGAGCCGCCGACCGCGGCGATGCGCCACCAGCCGGCCGCCTCCTGGGCCTGGCCGCGCTGGTAGAGCAGCACGCCCAGGTTGTTCGCCGCCGCCCGGTCGCCCTCGGCCGTCGCGGCGCGCAGCACCGGCTCCGCACCGTCCAGATCCCCCTTGCGCAGCAGGGCGGCGCCCCGCGCGCTCAGCTGCGCCACGGCCGGATCCGTACCGTGCGCAGCGCTCAACTCACCGGCGGGGGGAGCCTCTCGCTCCTGCCCGCCGGCGCCCCCTGTCCTACGGGCGTCCAACACCCTTGCCTCGTCCCCCATGAGGTCCATCGTCGCACCACCTGCAACCCGCGTACACCTGGTATACCGCAGCCAGGGAGGTCACTTCAGCGGTTTGTCGACTTCCCGACACGACGACTCAACAAACCTTGTCACGTCCACAGCCCCCAAAACAACGACCTCAAGAACACACGACCGACACATCCGCCCCCCTCGCATCACCGCCCCCACGGCACACACAGATCACACGGAAGACACACGTCGAGGCCCGGAGTCCGATGGACTCCGGGCCTCGATCTCGCGTAGCGGGGACAGGATTTGAACCTGCGACCTCTGGGTTATGAGCCCAGCGAGCTACCGAGCTGCTCCACCCCGCGTCGTGTGCCGTAAGGCTATCACGGTGCGGAGCGCTCCCGCGCCGCCGGCCCCCGGGCCCGCGGCCCGCCGGACTTCGCAGTCCGTCGGGCCGCGGCCGGCCTAGGCCCCGCCGCCTCCGCCGTCACCGGCATCACCGCCGCCGGCGTCACCGGCATCGCCGCCGCCTCCGCCGCCGTCTCCGCCGCCGCCACCGCCGGAGGCCGCTCCGCCTCCGCCGTCGCCGTTCCGCCCGCCCTGCTGCTGGATCTCCTCGATCCGCTGCAGCGCCGCGTCCAGCTCCTCCTGGGCCTCTCCGTACGCCGCCCAGTCCTGGTCCTCCAGCGCCTGCTGGCTGTCCTCCCAGGCCTGCTTGGCGTCGTCCACGGCCTCCTGGAGGTTGCCGCCGGCCGGCGGTTCCTCCTCAGGTGGCGGCTCGTCGCCGGAATCCTCGGGTGGCGTCGCCTCCTCCACCCCGAAGACGACGTTCAACGCCTTGGGCAGCGTGTCCTCGAAGGCCGTGTTGTCGCCGTACGTGACCAGCACCTTGCGCAGCAGTGGATACCCGGTGCCGGTGCCCTGCACGTACACCGGCTCGATGTAGATCAGTCCGCCCTCCAACGGCACCGTGAGCAGGTTGCCGTAGATGACCTCCGAGTCGCCTCGCTGCAGGATGTTGATCTGGTCGGCGATCGCGGCGTTGGAGTTGAACCTGGACTGCACGAGCCTCGGTCCCGGCACGGGACTGTTGGGCGGCAGCTTCAGGATTCTGATCTTCCCGAAGTCGTCGTTGCGCGCGTCGGCGCCCACGGCCATGTACGCCCCGAGGTTGTTGCGGTTGCGCGGCGTGAACGTGGTCGTCAGCGAGAACGTCCGCGAGTCCTGGTCCGGCATCTTCATGCTGAGGTAGTAGGGCGGCAGCGAACTCTCGACCTTGGTGGTCGGGTCGTTCGGGATCTGCCACTGCTCACTGCCGGAGTAGAACTGCTTGGGGCTGGTGACGTGGTACTGCGTCAGCAGCTCGCGCTGGACCTTGAACAGGTCCTGCGGGTAGCGCAGGTGGTCCATCAGCGAGTCGCTGATCTCCGCGCGCGGCTTGACCGTGTCGGGGAACGCCTTCATCCACGTCTTGAGCACCGGGTCCTCGGTGTCCCACTCGTAGAGGTCCACGCTGCCGCTGTAGGCGTCGACGGTGGCCTTCACCGAGTTGCGGATGTAGTTGACCTGGTTCTGCTGCGCGATCACCGAACGCTGGTCGTCCGTGAGCGAGTCGGTCGTCGTGTCGCCCAGGGTGGTCCTGGTCGAGTACGGGTAGCCGTTGCTGGTGGTGTAGGCGTCGACGATCCACTTGATCCGGCCGTCGACGACCGCCGGATACGGGTCGCCGTCGATGGTCAGCCAGGGCGCGACGGCCTCCACCCGCTCCTTCGGGGTGCGGTTGTAGATGATCTGCGAGCCCTCGCCGATCGCACCCGAGTACATGATCTGCGGCTCGCTGAACGTCAGCGCGTACGCGGCCCTGTTGACCGGGTTCGACAGGTCGACGCCGCTGTCGCCCTGGTAGCTGTACGTCTTCTCGCCGGAGTCGTCGGCGTAGTCGACCTCGTCCTGCGGACCGCCCACGATCGAGTAGTCCCGGGTCTGCTCGCCGTAGTAGATGCGCGGCTCGTAGTCGCCCAGCTCGCCCTCGGGCGGCAGGTCCTTCTCCGTGTACGCCGGGTCGCCGTCGTTGGTCACCTCGGTGCCCTTGGCGGAGACGACGCCGTAGCCGTGGGTGTACCGGAAGTGGCTGTTGATCCAGCCCTTCTCCGGGATGCCGCCCACGTTGATCTCACGCAGGCCGACGACGGTGTCCTGCGAGTCGCCGTCCTCGTCCTCGTACCGGTCGACGTCGAGGGTGCCGGGGAACTGGTAGTAGCCGCGGACCTGCTGCTGCTGCTGGTACGTCGGGGAGACGACGTTCGGGTCGAGCAGCCGGACGCTGGCCGTCGTGTCGACGGCGTTGCGCAGCTGCTCGTTGGTGATCTCCTTCGGCGCCTGCCCGGAGTAGTCCGTCACCTTCGAACCGTCGATGTCGTACGCCTTGCGCGTCGCCTCGATGTTCTTCTTGATGAACGGCGTCTCCTTGGCCTGCTCGTTGGGCTGGACCTGGAACTTCTGCACGATCGCCGGGTACAGCCCGCCGATGAGGATCGCCGAGAGCGCCATGAGGCCGAGGCCGATCAGCGGCAGCTGCCACGTGCGCCGCCACAGCGTGGCGAAGAACAGCAGCGCGCAGATGATGGCGATGACGAAGAGGATCGTCTTCGCCGGCAGATAGGCGTTCGCGTCCACGTAGCGCAGGCCGGTCCAGCCGTCGGTGGTCTTCAGACCGCTGGTCTTGGTCGCCAGGCTGTAGCGGTCGAACCAGTACGCCACGGCCTTGAGGGCCACGAAGATGCCGAGCAGCACGGCGAGATGCCCGGTCGCCGCGGACGTGGCGCGCGCACCCGGGCTGGAGATGCGCAGGCCGCCGTACAGGTAGTGGGTGAGCGCGGCGGCGATCGCGCAGAGCACGATCGCGACGAAGCCGAAGCCGAGCAGGAACCGGTACCACGGCAGGTCGAAGGCGAAGAAGGAGATGTCCTTGTGGAACTGCGGGTCCTTCTCGCCGAACGACTGGCCGTTGACCCACAGCAGCCAGGTGCGCCACTGCCCGGTCGCGGAGGCGCCGGCGATCAGGCCCACCAGCGTGGCGACGCCGAGCAGCACCCACTTCTTGTACGGCGCGAGGTTCATCCGGTAGCGGTCGAGGCTCTCCTGCTCCAGCGACATCGCGCTCAGCGGCGGCCGGAGCCGGTGGGCCAGCCACATGTTGAAGCCGACCGCCACCCCCATCAGCACGCCGAAGACGACGAACAGCCCCACCTTGGTCCACAGCCGGGTGGTGAAGACCGAGGAATAGCCGACGGAGCGATACCAGAGCCAGTCCGTCCAGAAGCCGGCGAACATGACGAAGATGATGCCCAGGATGGCGAGCACACCCAGCGTCATCAGCAGCGTTCGTACCCGCCGGGACGGCCTGCCCACACTGATCCGTGGCCCGGTGGGGCCTCCGCCGCGGTCCGGCATCTGGAAAGCCAAGGTGGCACCTCGAGACTTGAACGTCCTGTCATACGGCCCCCGCGGCACAGGGGCTCAATGTGGCAACTTACTAAAGCTTTACTCAGTTCCCGCCAGGGGGTGGCAGAGAGCGATGAGGCAGGATGACGAGCATGTCCAACTCTCCCACCGGTGGGCCACCCCTGGCAGCCGACCCGCTGACACGCGCGGTCCTGGAACTTGACGAGTACGCGTCCGGCTTCGGCTGGGACCGGCCGCCGCGGCTCTTCGCCCTCGTCGACACCGCGCAGCTGCGCGCCCAGGAGCCCGGGCTCGCCGAACGGCTGGGCCTCGGCGACGCCGGGAACGGCGCGGAGCCCGGATCCGGGGCCGGGGCGGAGCCGGCCGCGCAGGTTTCGTACACCCCCATCGAGCAGCAGGAACTGCCCGAGGGGCAGCCGCTGGACGAGTTCCTCGGCACCATCGCCTGGCCCGACGCGGTCAGCGGCTGCGCGCTCACGGTCGAGCGGCTCATGCTCCCGCCCGCGGCGGAGGCCGAGGTGCCCGAGGGCCTCGACGAGGCGGGGCTCAACGCCTGGGTCACCGAGCACCCGCGGCGCGAGGAGGTCCGCATGACGGTGGGCGTGCTGCGCGACGGGAGCCGGGAGGCCGCGCTGCGGCTGCGCTCGAAGGACGCGCCCACCGAGGTGCTCACCGGGCCGGAGCTGGTGCCGGGGCTCGCCCGGGCGCTGGCGGCCACGTTCGACTGACTGTCGTAAGGCCGGCTGGTCCCGTCGGCTGGCCGGCCTTACGCGTTCCGGGCCACCCGCGCTACGTCCCGCCGACGTGTCCGTACGGCTACTCCCCGCACTCGACGAGCCGGTCGACGCGGCCCTCGCGGATGTCCTCCAGCGCGTCCATGGCGTCGTCCATCTTCCGGACCCTGACGAGCGTGAGTCCGTCGGGCACGTCGCGGACGGCCGTCGCGCAGTTCTGCGCGGGGGTGAGGAAGAACTCCGCGCCCTCGTCCCGGGCGCCGACGGTCTTCATGTGGATGCCGCCGATCGGCCCGACCTGGCCGTCGGGGTTGATCGTCCCGGTGCCGGCGACGAACTCGCCGCCGGTGAGATCACCCTTGGTGAGCTTGTCGACGATGCCGAGCGCGAACATCAGGCCCGCGCTGGGGCCGCCGACGTCGGCGAGCCTGATGTCGATCTCGAACGGGAAGGTGTGCGCGGTGCCGGCGGTGATGCCGACCATGGCCTTCCCCGGTTCCCGGTCGGACTCCTTGGCGGTGACCGTGACGTCCTCGCCCGGCAGCTTCCGGGGGTCGTCGCCGTTCTTCTCGGCCTTCGCGGCCCGGTCCGCGGGGACGATCCGGAAGTCGACCTTCTCCCCCGGCTTGTGGCTGGTGACCAGCTCGACCACGTCGCCCGGCCCGTCGACGCGCTGGCCGTCGACCGCCTTGATCACGTCGCCGGCGTGCAGCGTGCCCTGCGCGGCGCCGCCCGCGAGGACGGACGCCACGATGACGCGGGTGGTGAACGGGATGCCCAGCTCGTCGAGCGCGGCGACCTTGGCGCTCTCCTGCGAGGCGGTGAACTGCTCGGCGTTCTGCTGGTCGACTTCCTCGGCGGTGGTGTCGTCCGGGTACAGCGACTCGTGCGGCACGACCGCGTCGTCGGGCGAGAGCCAGCCGTAGACCGCCTCGACGAGGTTCATCTTGTAGTCGGCGCCCGTGACGCGGACCGTCGTCATGTTGAGGTGCCCGCCGGCCGGATACGTCTTGCGGTCCTTGATGTGCAGGACGGGCTCGCCGTCGTGCTCCCCCAGGGTGTTCACCGTCGGCCCCGGCGACATCTCCGCGTACGGCACGGGGATGAAGACCCCGGCGACCAGGATGGCGAGGAGCGTCACGGTGGAGGCGAGCAGCGTCGCCGTGCGGCGTGGCATAGAACGACAGTACGGGACGCTCAAGCGGCCCCGGAACGGGAGTGGCTACGCTCCATGGCCTCCCGGAACCGGGCGTACCCCGCGAGCTCCGTACTGTCTCCGACCTTGCGGCTGCGCGTCGCCCAGCCCGCCCATATCGCGGTCGCCCCGGCCGAGGCGAGGGGTATGACCAACCAGGCTATCGCTGCCATTCCGTGCTCCCAGCTGATGTGAACTTCTTTCCGATAAGCCAACGCTCACGCGGGCCCGGAAGTTACGCAACTCGACAACCTCAGCCGGCGCCCACCCACTCCTCTGTCCCGTCGGTGAACTTCTGGTGTTTCCAGATGGGAACCTCCTGCTTGAGGGTGTCGATCAGGCGGCGGCAGGCGTCGAACGCCTCGGCGCGGTGCGGGCAGGAGACGGCGACCACGACGGCGAGATCCCCCACGGCCAGTTCGCCCACGCGGTGGACGGCGGCCAGGGCCCGTACCGGATAGTCGGCCGCGACCTTCTCCGCGACGCGGCGCATCTCCGCCTCGGCGGTGGGGTGGGACGAATACCCCAGCGCGGTCACGTCCTGGACGTGCTCGGACGCCTCCCGGCGGTCGTGGTCGCGGACCGTGCCGACGAAGAGCGCCGTGCCGCCCGCGGCGGGGTCGCCGACGGCGGCGAAGACCTCGTCGACCGAGAGGGGGGTCGCACGGACGGCGACGAGCCGCACGGGGTCCGCCGCCGCCTGCTCTCCGGGGTGCTGCGGGGTGTCTGCCATGCGTCCATCCTGCCGCAGGGGACCGACGCTCCCGCCCGCGCGCGCCTGCCGTACGTGCCCGGGGGCGGTCCGTACCGGCCCGGGCACGGACCGTACGCACGCACGCGTCCGCCGCGGATGCGGCTCAGATCTTCCCGCGGCGCGCCTTGCGCACCCGGCGTACGACCGCGGCCGTGCCCAGCAGCGCGACCGTCGCCCCGGCCGCGCCCGCCGCGCCCGCCGCGGCGGCGTCCTTGCGGCCCAGCCGGCGGCCCGCGACGGTGTGCCGGCCGGAGACCTCGTCCAGCAGCTCGGCCAGCACGTCCTCGTTGGTGTGCTGCGGGCGCCAGCCCGCCTCGTGCAGCCGGCTGCCGCTGACGACCCAGGGGTACATCGTGTACGCGAGGTCGCCCGCGGGCGACGGCGTGAGCCCGAGGCGGTGCAGCCGGGCGGCGGCGCCCAGCGCGACGGCCGACGGCAGCTCCATGCGCCGGATGTCGGTCAGCTCCTCGACCTCCTCCTGCTCCAGCCAGCCGTCGCAGCCGACCGCCAGTTCCCCCTCGGCCTTCTCCAGCGCCGCGAACTCCAGCGCGGTGGCCAGGTCGTCGATGTGGCAGAACTGCCAGCACGGCCGGGTGCCCTTGACGACCAGCAGCCGCGGCGACTCGAAGTACCTGGTCAACGGGGTGTCGACACCGCCGACGACGGCCGCGGGGCGGACCACGGTGACGTTCAGCCCGGGGTGCGCCCGGGGCGCGCGGCGGCCGAGGCGCTCCATCTCCAGCAGGTCGCCGACGCCGGTCGCCTCCTCGGTGGCGCGCAGCTCGGCGTCCTCGGCGAGCGGGACGGGGTTGTCGGGCAGCGCCCCGTAGACCATGGCGGAGGTGCACAGGACGACGCGGCGCACGCCGGCCGCCGCGGCGGCGGTGAGCACCGTCTGCGTACCGCGTACGTTGTACGCCGTCCGGGCCGTGGCGTCGGTCTCCAGGTCCAGGTCGAGGGCCAGGTGCACCACGACGTCCGTGCCGCGCAGCTTGTCGGCGATGGCGGGGTCCCGCACGTCCAGCACGTGCCAGTGGGCCTCGGGCAGCTCGCCGCGCCGCTCGTCGATGGCGACGACCTGTTTGACCTCGTCGGAGGCCGCCAGCCGCTCGACGAGCAGGGCGCCGATGCCGGCCGCCGCCCCGGTGACGGCGACGACGGGCCGCCACGCGCCCGGGGCGGGCTCGTCGGCCGCGGCCCCATCGGCGGCCTTTCGCGCTGCGCGAACGTTCGGTTCCGGGGAACTCACCGGGCGGCTCCAGCTGTTGTGTGCAGTAGTTCCATCCATCCTGCCCCAGTCGCGCCCCCGGCGGTGGCGGCGGGCGCCAGGACATCGTGCAGGCATACGAAGCGGCATAGGGTGGAGGTAGTGGAGGGCGTACGCCGCCGGCCCGGTGCAGGCGGCCCGACGAGCCGAGGAAACCGTGAGTGACACCCCATTCGGATTCGGCCTCCCCCAGGAGCCGGACGACGACGGCGAGGGCGAGGGCAAGGACGCCCGCAAGGGGGACGGCGACCTGAGCGGCCGGGACCCGTTCGGCTTCGGGGGCGCCGCCGGCGACCCGCAGAACCCGTTCGCGGCCATCTTCGGCTCCCTGGGCGGCGGCCCGGGCGGCGCCATGGGCCCGCAGGACCTGGGCGCGGCCTTCCAGCAGCTCGGCCAGATGCTGAGCTACGAGGGCGGCCCGGTCAACTGGGACATGGCCAAGGACATCGCCCGTCAGACCGTCTCCCAGGCGGGAGCCGAGGGAGAGCCGGACGCAAGCGTCGGCCCCGCCGAGCGCAAGGCGGTCGAGGAATCCGTACGACTCGCCGACCTGTGGCTCGACGGGGTGACCTCGCTGCCCTCGGGCTCGGGCGTCGCGCTGGCGTGGAGCCGCGCGGAGTGGGTCGAGGAGACCCTTCCGGTCTGGAAGGAGCTGGTCGACCCGGTCGCCGAGCGCGTGGGCGCCGCGATGGGCGGCGTGCTCCCGGAGGAGATGCAGGCCATGGCCGGCCCGCTCATCGGCATGATGCGCTCGATGGGCGGCGCGATGTTCGGCACCCAGATCGGGCACGCCGTCGGCGTGCTGGCCGGCGAGGTCGTCGGCTCGACCGACATCGGGCTGCCGCTGGGGCCGGCCGGCAAGGCGGCGCTGCTGCCGGTGAACATCAAGAAGTTCAGCGAGGGCCTGGGCGTGCCCCACGACGAGGTCCGGCTCTATCTGGCGCTGCGCGAGGCGGCGCACCAGCGGCTCTTCGCCCACGTGCCGTGGCTGCGCTCGCACCTCTTCGGCGCCGTCGAGGGCTACGCGCGCGGGATCAAGGTCGACACCTCCAAGCTGGAGGACCTGGTCGGCCAGGTCGACATCGAGCGTCCCGAGCAGCTGCAGGAGGCGCTGCAGCAGGGCATGTTCCAGCCGGAGGACACCCCCGAGCAGAAGGCGGCGCTGGCCCGGCTGGAGACGGCCCTGGCGCTGGTCGAGGGCTGGGTGGACGCGGTGGTGCACGCCGCCGCGGAGCCGCACCTGGACGCCCCCGCGGTGAACTCGCTGCGGGAGGCGCTGCGGCGCCGGCGCGCCACCGGCGGGCCCGCGGAGCAGACGTTCGCGACCCTCATCGGGCTGGAGCTGCGGCCCCGGCGGCTGCGGGACGCCTCGCGGCTGTGGGCGTCGCTGGCGGACGCGCGCGGGGTCGACGGGCGGGACGCGCTGTGGGCGCACCCCGACATGCTGCCGACCGCGGGCGACCTGGACGACCCGGACGGCTTCGTGCACAGCGAGCAGGCGGACTTCTCGGAGCTGGAGAAGATGCTGGGCTCGGGCGGGACGCGCGCGGAGCCGGAGCCGGGGGAGGCCGCCGGCTCCGGTGACGGCGATGCCGAGGGCGCCGAAGGGCCGGACGGCGGCAAGGGCGACGCGGACAAGTGACGCTGCGGGACGACGCCGAACGTGTACTGAAGGAGTGGGACGCGCCGGACGGCGGCCAGGACGCGCTCCGTCTCGCGTACCTGGAGCATCTGGCGGCCCATCCCGACGGCATGTACAAGCCGTGCGCCACCGGGCACGTGACGGCCAGCGCGCTGATCGTCGACGTGGCGCGCGAGCGGGTCCTGCTGACCCTCCACCGCAAGCTGAACATGTGGCTGCAGACGGGCGGCCACTGCGAGCCGGAGGACGCCACGCTGGCCGGGGCGGCGCTGCGGGAGGCGGGCGAGGAGTCCGGCGTGACGGGTCTCACGCTGCTGCCCGGCGGTCCGGTGGGTCTCGACCGGCACCACACCCCGTGCGCCTGGCACCTGGACGTGCAGTACGCGGCGCTGGCCCCGGCCGGCGCGGTGCCGGCGATCAGCGAGGAGTCGCTGGACCTGCGGTGGTACGGGTACGACGAGGTGGCGGGCGTCGCGGACGGCTCCGTGGCGCAGCTGGTGGAGCGCACCCGGGCGCGGCTGGCGTGAGCCCGGCGCCCTGCGGCGGGCGGGACGACTAGTCGGTGCCCGGCGGCGGGCTGCCCGGCGCGGGGCGCGGGATGAACGGCAGGCTCTCCCCGGCGACCACGCCCTCCAGGTAGCCGCGGGCCCGCTCGGTGCGGGGGTAGGCGGCGACGAGGTCCCAGAAGCGGGGGCCGTGGCCGGGCACGAGCAGGTGGGCCAGCTCATGGATGAGCACGTAGTCGATGACGTACTCGGGCATGCCCTTCAGCCGGTGGGAGAGGCGGATCGTGCCCTCGGCGGGGGTGCAGGAGCCCCAGCGGGTGTTCTGGTTGGTGACCCAGCGCACGCTGCTGGGCCGGGCCCGGCCGTCGAGGTACTGCGCGGACAGCCGCTGGGCGCGGTCGGCCAGCTCGGCGTCGCCCGGCATCCGCCGGTTCTCCTGGGCCTGCAGCTTGTCGAGCATGACGGTCACCCAGCGCTGTTCCTCCGCCTCGCTCATGCGGGCGGGGATCAGCACGACGGTCCGGTCGCCCTCGCGGTACGCGGATACGGTCCTGCGCCTGCGCGCGCTGCGTCTGACCTCGACCGCTCGCGACGGTTTCGGCCGTCCTGGGCTGTGCTCTGGGTCAGCGGGCACGCCACGACGTTACCCGGTCGGCGCGGTGAAAGTCCCGGCCAGAAGCACGGGTACGGCGTCGTCGCAGGGGTCGCGTCCAATTCGTAATACTTTTTCCGTCACCTGTGGATAACTCGGCATGCGGCGGAGCGAGGGCTGGCAGAGTGGCGGCGGAACGAGGGGGGCGCGATGCATCCGATGATCAAGCCGGCGCTGCGGCGGAGCTGGCGCGGCAGGCACACCGTACAGATGGGCGTGACCAGGGCACATGCGGTGTCCATCCAGCCGGTGGACGCGGCGACGGGGCTGTTTCTGCGGCGGTTGGACGGCACCCGCGGGCTGGATTCGCTGCGCCGGGAGGCGCACCGGTTCGGTCTCTCTCCGCGCTCGGTGGACGCCCTCGTGGCCCGATTGACCAGGGCCGGGCTGATCGACGAGGGACCGCCCCCGCCGAACGGCACCGTAACTCCCCGGGAGGACCATCCGGCCTCCACCGAGTTTCCACACGACGTCCACCGTCGCGCGAGCCCCGCTCCACCGGAACGGCCCGGCCCGCCCCGGGCGGACCCGCCGGCGGCCGGGACCGGCAGCCGGGCCGGGAGCCGGGCCGGGGCGATACCGGCGCGGCTGCGCGGCGACCAGGCGTCGCTGTCCGTCGTGCACCCCGAGCCGGGTGCCGCCGCGGAGCGGCTGGCGGCGCGCCGGAGGCTGCGGGTGCTGGTGCGCGGCGCCGGGCGCGTGGGCGCCGGCGTGGCGGCGCTGCTCTCCGCCGCGGGCGTCGGCGAGGTGGAGGTCGTCGACGGCGGCCGCGTCGAGCCGTGGGACGTCGCGCCCGGCGGCGTCGGTCCCGGAGACGTCGGCCGGCGGCGGTGCGAGGCGGTCCGGGGCGCCGTCCGGCGGGCCGGGCCGTGGCCGCCGGCGCGCGGCGGGCGCCCCGCCGGTGCGGTGTCGCTCGTGGTGCTGGCGCCGCGCGACGGCCTCGCGGCGTACGCGCCGGATCCGGAGGTCGTGCGGCGCTACCGCGAGGCGGGAATTCCGCACGTGTACGCGGGTGTGCTGGAGGGCACGGGGGTGGTGGGACCGCTCGTGCTGCCGGGTGGTTCGGCATGTGCGGGCTGCCTCGCGGCGGGCCGTGCGGAGCGGGAGCCGGAGTGGCCGCGGATGCTCGCCCAGTGGCGGGCCGGAGGTGACCGGGAGGGGGTCGCCGCGTGCGATGTGGCGTTGGCGACAATGGTGTCAGGGCTGACGGCCGCCCACGCGCTGACTTTTCTCGACGGACGGCTGCCGGCCTGCACGGGGGCCCGGCTGGAGTTCGCGCTGCCGGGCCTCGGCTGGGACTTGACGAAGCTCGATCCACACCCGAAATGCGGGTGCGGTGCGGCGGCAGCCGCTGACCGGGATACGGGAGTGGCCCATGTCTGACCTTCCACGGAAGGCGATCACGCGCACGGCCAGGCTTGCCTCGCTGCCGGTGGGCTTCGCCGGGCGCGCCACCTGGGGGCTCGGCAAGCGGATCGGCGGCCGGCCGGCGGAGCTGGTCGCCAAGGAGTTGCAGCAGCGCACGGCCGAGCAGTTGTTCAGGACGCTGGGGGAGCTGAAGGGCGGGGCGATGAAGTTCGGGCAGGCGCTGTCCGTCTTCGAGTCCGCGCTGCCGGAGGAGATAGCGGGGCCCTACCGCGCGGCCCTGACCAAGCTGCAGGAGGCGGCGCCGCCGATGCCGGTGGGCACGGTGCACGGTGCGCTGGCGGAGCGGCTGGGCCCGGACTGGCAGGACCTCTTCCTGGAGTTCGAGGACACCCCGGCCGCCGCGGCGTCGATCGGGCAGGTGCATCGGGCGGTGTGGCACGACGGCCGCGAGGTCGCGGTCAAGGTGCAGTACCCGGGCGCGGGCAAGGCGCTGCTGTCCGACCTGGCGCAGCTGGGCCGGCTCGCGCGGCTGCTGGGGCCGCTGGTGCCGGGGCTGGACATCAAGCCGCTGATCCAGGAGCTGCGGGACCGGGTCTCGGAGGAGTTGGACTACGGGCTGGAGGCCCGGGCGCAGCGCGCGTACGCGCAGGAGTTCGCGGACGATCCGGACGTGCTGGTGCCGGACGTGGTGCACCAGGCGGACCAGGTGCTGGTGACGGAGTGGCTGGACGGGGTGCCGGTCTCGGAGCTGATAGCGGACGGCTCCCCGGCGGAGCGGGACCGGGTGGGCCAGTTGCTGGCGCGGTTCCTCTTCGCGGGCACGGCGCGCACGGGCCTGCTGCACGCCGACCCGCACCCGGGCAACTTCCGGCTGGTCAAGGAGGGCGAGCCGGAGGAGTGGCGGCTCGGGGTGATGGACTTCGGCACGGTCGACCGGCTGCCGGGCGGGCTGCCGGAGGAGATCGGCGTCGCGCTCGGGATGACGCTGGCAAACGAGGCGGACGAGGTGTACGAGCTGCTGCGCGAGCAGGGGTTCGTGAAGCCGGACGTCGAGCTGGACCCGGAGGCGGTGATCGACTACCTGCTGCCGATCATCGAGCCGGCGGCGGTGGAGGAGTTCGCCTTCAGCCGGGAGTGGATGCGTACCCAGGCGGCCCGGATCGCCGACCCCCGCAACCCCGCGTACCAGTTGGGCCGGCAGCTGAACCTGCCGCCGTCGTACCTGCTCATCCACCGGGTGACGCTCAGCACCATCGGAGTGCTCTGCCAGCTCGGCGCACAGGTGCGGATGCGCGAGGAGCTGACGGAGTGGCTGCCGGGCTTCGCCGAGTACGCCGAAGGGGGCCGTCCTGAGGACGACCCCCACGAGGGTTCGGCGTCGGAGGATCCGGCGCCGGCGAGCGCCTGACGGCCCGGGGCCGTTACTGCATGACGGCCATCGCCAGCGCGCGCCGGGCGCGCATGTGCGCGCGCTCGGCCCGGCGCTGGAGCCGCCGGGCGGCGATCAGTCGCATGGCCCTGCGTTCCTGCTCCGCGGCCTCCACCCGGTCCCGATACTGGGCCCGGGCCAGGGCTTCTGGCATGAGTTGCATCTCAAGGTTCCTGTTCTGGCGCTCGTCGTAGGCGCCTGCTTCGGGTCGTGCTGCGGGGTAGTCGGTGGACGGGCTCATCGTCGTTTCCTGCTCTGCCGGTTCGTGCGCGCGCGGACGGTCGATCGTGCCGTGGGCGTTCATGCCACGACCGGGTTCTTCCGCGGGCGGCCACGCGGCCGCTTGCGCGGCACGACGACTCCCTGGACGAACAGCTCGCCGCCCCAGACGCCCCAGGGCTCGCGGCGCTCCTTCGCCCCCGCGAGGCAGGCCTCACGGACGGGGCAGGTCTGGCAGAGGGACTTGGCGTACTCGACGTCCGCCGGAGTCTCCGCGAAGAACACTTCGGGGTCGTAGCTCCGGCAGGGCACGCGGTCGCCGAGCGCGTCGATTCGCTCGTCAAGCTCGCTGAGAGCGGTCAGCTGGGTCAAGGGGACCTCCAGGTCGGTGGTGCCGGGCACGGGGTCGGGCGTGGGCCTGTGCGGGGTGTGCACGGGGAGGGACACGTTTCCGTCCTTGCTCGTCGTGTTGATCAACTTCTGCGTTGGGCAAATCAAAAGGGCCGCGGATCCCGGTTCGGGTTCCGCGGCCCTGGAAGGTGCCGTCTCGATCGGTGTGATCAAGATGGTTCTATCCAGGGATCAGGCCCGCGGAAGGCCCGCATGTGCTGCGTCGTGGCCGCAATGCCGTCGGCAAAGGCGCCATTGGCCCACGTCTGCTGGAGGTCGGCACCCGCTGCCGCCGCCGCATAGGCCGGAGCCTGCGCCGCTGCTACCAGGAGTGCCTTAGTCGGTCGCTCGTCACGGATGCCGGCACCCAGGCCGCCACGGACACCGGACACACCGGTGGCGCGGAGCTGGGGCTCGGAGACCGCGAGCAGGCAGGAGGAGACGACCTCGCGACCGGCGGCAGCACGACCGTCAAGTTTCGTGATGCTGATCATGGTTTTCTCCTCCTCTCCGGCTCTTCGGACCGGCTGACCGGTCCAAGGTCTCCTAGTACAACACGGAATCACCGGCTCCGTGAAGAGCTGTTCTTCCGTGCCGGAAGGCTATGAGGCTTCCTCCGGCGATCGCAAACCATTTTTCGGGGAAATTTTTTCCCGGTGCCCGTCACTGCTCCCCGGCGGCGTCGCCGGACGGCTCACGGCCCGCGCAGAGGTCCAGGACATCGGCGCCGTACCGGTCCATCTTGCGCCTGCCGACGCCCGAAATGACCGCCAGTTCCTGCTCGTTGACCGGCATGGCCTCGGCGATGGCGATCAGGGTCTTGTCGGTGAAGACGCAGTACGCGGGCTGCCCGAGCCGCTCCGCCTGCCCGGCGCGCCAGTCGCGCAGTCGCTCGTACAGCCCCTCGTCCATGTCCGACGGGCAGTCCTCGCAGCGCATCAGCTTGATCTCGCCGGCGTCCGTCAGCGTCCGCCCGCAGACGCGGCAGCGCACCGGCCCGCGCCGCCGGCGGCGGGCGGCCGCACCCCGCTCCGCGCCGCCCCGCTCCACGCCGCCCCGCGCCGCCGCCCCGGCGCCGCCCCCGCGCCCGGAGCCCGGCCGCAGCCCGGTCAGGAAGCGGCTCGGCCGCCGCGCGGCCCGCCCGCCCGGCGCGCGGGACAGCGCCCAGGACAGCGTCAGGTGCACCCGGGCCCGGGTGATGCCGACGTACAGCAGCCGGCGCTCCTCCTCGACCTGCTCGGGCGTCTTCGCGTAGGTGATCGGCAGCATGCCCTCGGTGAGCCCCACCAGGAACACCGCGTCCCACTCCAGGCCCTTTGCGGCGTGCAGTGAGGCGAGGGTCACACCCTCGACCGTCGGGGCGTGCTGCGCCGCGGCGCGCTCCGCCAGCTCCTCGACCAGGTCCGCCAGCCCCGCGCCCGGCCGGGCCCGCCCGAAGTCCTCGGCCAGCCGCACCAGCGCGGCCAGCGACTCCCAGCGGTCGCGCACCGCGCCCGACCCCGCCGGCGCCTCCGGCGACCAGCCCATCCCGCCGAGCACGGCCCGCACCTGCGCGGCCAGGTCGCCGTCCCGGCCGGCCTCGTCCAGCAACGCGTCGTTCCTGTCCGCCACGGCCGCCCCGCGGAGCCGGACCCCGGCCTCACGCACCTCGGGGCGCTCGAAGAACCGCTCCGCGCCCCGCATCTGGTACGGCACGGACCGGTCGGCGAGCGCCTGCTCGTAGACCTCCGACTGGGCGTTGATCCGGTACAGCACGGCGATGGAGCTGGGCGGCACGCCCGCGTCGATCAGCCGGCGGATGTGCCGGGCGGTGCCCTCGGCCTCGGCGGGCTCGTCCGCATACTCCGTGAAGGCGGGCTCGGGGCCCGGCTCGCGCTGCGCCACCAGCTCCAGCCGGGCCGCGGCGGCCCGCCCGGTCGCCTGGGCGAGCACGCCGTTGGCCAGGTGGACGACCTGGGGGGTGGAGCGGTAGTCCCGGACGAGCTTGACGACCGTGGCGCCGGGGTGGCGGACACGGAAGTCCAGCAGGTGGTCGGGGGTGGCGCCGGTGAAGGAGTAGATCGTCTGGCTGGCGTCGCCGACGACGCACAGGCTGTCCCGGCCGCCGAGCCACAGCTCCAGCAGCCGCTGCTGCAGAGGGCTGACGTCCTGGTACTCGTCGACGACGAAGTGCTGGTACTGCCGGTGCACCTGCTCGGCGATGTCCGGCCGGTCCTGCAGGACGCCGACGGTGAGCAGCAGCACGTCCTCGAAGTCGATGACGCCGCGGTCGCGCTTCAGCTGCTCGTACCCCCGGTAGACGCCGGCGATCTCCGCCGGGTCCCGCGGGGCGTCGCGCCCGGTCTTGGCGAGCACCGCGGCGTAGTCCTCGGGGGCGGTCTGGGTGACCTTCGCCCACTCCAGCTCGCCGGTGACGTCCCGCAGCTCGTTGCGGTCGAGGCGGACCCGGGCGCGCGCCGCGGCCTCCGCGACCAGCTGGACCTTGCGCTCCAGCAGCCGCGGCAGCTCGCCGCCGACGGCCCGGGGCCAGAAGTACTGCAGCTGCCGCAGCGCGGCGGAGTGGAACGTCCGCGCCTGCACGCCGGGGGCGCCGAGCTGGCGCAGCCTGCCGCGCATCTCGCCGGCCGCCCGGTTCGTGAACGTCACGGCCAGCACGCTCGCCGGCTGGAGCACGCCGGCCCGGACCCCGTACGCGATGCGGTGCGTGATGGCGCGGGTCTTGCCCGTGCCCGCGCCGGCCAGCACGCACACCGGGCCGCGCAGCGCCGTCGCCACCTCGCGCTGCTCCGGGTCGAGCCCGGCCAGCACCGCGTCGGCCGAGCCCGGGACGGCGGGGAACTCCGTGTGCGCCGTGGGCTCCGTGGGCTCCGTGGACAGGGAGGGCCGGGTGGACTGCGGGGGCTGCGGTACTGCTGTCACCCCGCCATGCTGCCAGGTCCGCCGCGACGGGTGTGCCGGTTGTCCACAGGCCCCGCGTCCCCGCCCGGTTGTCCACAGGCGGGGCGGGCGGGACCCGGGAATGGCGGCGGCCCGGGGTACGTTCACTCTCCGGAACAGACCGCGCCGCGACCCGGCCGACCCCTAAGGAGCGCAGCGACATGGCGGGCACCGTCACGATGTACAGCACCACGTGGTGCGGCTACTGCCGCCGGCTCAAGAGCCAGATGGACCGCGAGGGCATCCCCTTCGAGGAGATCAACATCGAGCAGGACCCGGATTCCGCCGCCTACGTGGAGAGCGTGAACAACGGCAACCAGCTGGTGCCCACCGTCGTCGTGGTCCCGCGCCAGGGCGGCGACTCCGTCGCCATGCCGAACCCCTCCCTGGCCCAGGTCAAGGCCGCCCTCGGCGCCTGACCCCGGCGAGGGGGCGGCGGGCCCCGCGGCGGCCGTCAGCCCGGCCGCCGCGGCAGGTCCGAGCCGTACCACAGCTCGATCAGCCGCCCCGCTATCGAGATCCCGTACGGCGGCAGCACCTCACCCGACGCGTACGCGGCGCCCAGCTCCGCGCGCGAGAACCAGCGCGCCTCGTGCAGCTCCTCGCCGTCCACGCGTATCTCCGCGCCCTTCGCGTCCGCCGCCCGCGCGCGGAAGCCCACCATGAGGCTGGACGGGAACGGCCACGGCTGGCTGGACACGTAGTCCACGTCGCCGACGACTACGCCGGCCTCCTCGTAGACCTCCCGCCGCACGGCGTGCTCCAGCGACTCGCCGGGCTCGACGAAGCCCGCCAGCGTCGAGAAGCGCCCCTCCGGCCAGTGCAGCTGCCGGCCCAGCAGGATCCGGTCCTCCGGGTCCGTCACGGCCATGATCACGGCGGGGTCGGTACGGGGATAGTGCTCGGCGCCGCACGCCGGGCAGCGGCGGATGTGGCCCGCGGCGGCGATGACCGTGCGCTCGCCGCAGCGCGAGCAGAAGCGGTGCAGCCGCTGCCAGTTCTCCAGCGCGACGGCGTGCACCATCAGCCCGGCGTCCCGCTCCGACAGCAGCAGCCCGGCCTCGCGCAGCCCGGCGGGACGGGCGGTGTCGTCCATGCGGCCGGGCAGCGAGTCCTTCTGCAGCGCGAAGTAGCGCACGCCGTCGGCGTCGGTGCCGAGGAAGTAGCGGTGCTGCTCGGTCGGCGGGGCCTCGAAGGCCGGCGTCGTCACCAGCTGCGTGCCGCCGTCGGGGGCGTCGTCGATGAGCACCTGGCCCTCGCTGACCACGAAGACCCGGGTCGTCGGATGGCTCCAGGCCGCCGCCAGCCACGCCTCGTCGAGGCGGTGGTGGGCGGCGCGGTCGACGCCGCTGTCCGCCGTGAAGGAGACCGGCCGAGAGGCCGCCCGGTCGATGCCCGTGGTCACTGCTGCTTCCCTTCCGCCGCGCCGCTCACGGCCCCCTCGCACTCGTCCCGCGGGCACGCCGGAGGGGCGGCGACGCTGCCGGAGGTGATGCACATGCCCCCGAGCCTAATCTGTCCGGCCGGACAGCAGGGCCTCCAGCTCCGCTCTGCCCGGCAGCCCGGGCGGACGGACGATCTCCCCGGTGCGTACGTACAGGAAGGCGGCGGTGACGCCGTCGAGCGGCAGCCCTTCCTGCTCGGCCCAGGCGAGGCGGTAGACGGCGAGCTGGAGGGGGTCGGCGGTGCCGCTGCGGCCGGTCTTCCAGTCGACGATCTCGTAGCCGCCGCCGGGGTCGCGGTAGACGGCGTCGATACGGCCGCGGATGAGGCGGCCGGCGAGGCTGAGCTGGAAGGGGGCTTCCAGCCGGTACGGCGTGCGCTGGGCGTACGGGGAGCGCTCGAACGCCTCCTTGAGCGCGGCCAGCTCGCGCTCGTCGGCGATCTCCTGGGCGTCCTCCTCCCCGCCGGGCAGCTCGTCGGGCCCGAGCATGGGCAGCGGCAGCGCCTCGAAGCGGGACTCGACCCAGGCGTGGAACCGGGTGCCGCGCCGCGCGGCGGGCCGCGGCGGCCGCGGCATGGGCCGGGCCAGCTCCCGCGCGAAGCCGTCGGGGTCGGCGGCGAGGCGGAGGAGCTGGGAGGCGGTGAGGGACGCGGGCAGGGCGACGTCGCGGACGGGGTGCCGGGCGGCGAGGAGTTCGGCTTCGAGGGCGTCGATGTCGCGGTCCCAGGACGCGACGACCCGCTCGTCCGCTCGTCCGAGGGGGCCCGGGTGACCGGCCGGAGCGCCCGGGGGTTCGGCCGGAGCGTCCGCGGGCCCGGCGGCGGGGTGCCCGTCCGTCGCGAAGGCGTGCTCCGCCGCCGGTGAGAACGCAGGGCCGGACCGCGTACCGCCGTCCGGCGCCGCCGGCGAGGGTGCGGCTTCGCCGGGTGCCGCGGCCGACTCGGCGGCGGCCGACTCGGCGGCGGCTGCCCGGCGCGCCAGCGCCGCCTCCACCAGCGCCGCCGCCTCGCGGCGGCGGGCCGTCGCCGCCGGGTCGAGCGGCAGCGGCCAGGCGCGTTCCGCCGCGTGCGCCGCCAGGGCCGGGTTCTCCGCCTCCTCCGGCGGTTCCGGCGCCCACGCCTCCACCTCCCCGCCGCCGCGCTCGCAGTGCTCCCGCAGCGCGTGCAGGAACGCCGACGGGCCCCGCGCCTCCTTCTGCGTCCGCCCCCACCAGTGCCCCGAGCCGAGGAGCAGCGACCGCGGCCGGGTCACCGTCACGTACCCGAGGCGCAGCTCCTCCACCTCCTGGTGCTCCCGCATCGCCGCCTTGAAGTCCTTCAGCCCGCGCGCCGTCCACTCCCCCACGTCCGGCAGCGTCTCCGCGTCGCCCCGCAGCGCGTGCGGCAGCACCCTGCCCTGCGTGACCCAGGACTCGCGCGGCTGCCGGCTCGGGAAGTGCTTCTCCACCAGCCCCGGCACCACCACGACGTCCCACTCCAGGCCCTTCGCCTTGTGCGCCGTGAGCACCTTGACCGTGTCCCGCCCGTCGCCCGGCAGCGAGCTGTCGAGGCCCTTCTCGTACTGGGCGGCCGTCCGCAGGAAGCCGAGGAACGCCAGCAGCGTCGCCTCCCCGTCGAGCGCCGCGGAGGCCGCGTAGTCGGCGGCGACGTCGAGGAAGCGCGCCAGCGTCTCGCGCCGCCGGGCCGCCAGCGCGTGCGGCGAGGCGGACAGCTCGACCTCAAGACCGGTGGCGCCAAGTACCCGGTGCAGCACGTCCATCAGCGGGTCCGCCAGCGACCGCCGCAGCTCCCGCAGCTCGGTGGCCAGCCGGGCGAACCGCCGCCGCGCCGCCGCGCTGAACGGCAGCCCGTCGTCGGCCTGCCGGGCCTCCAGGAACGTGTCCAGCGCGTCGGCCAGCGACGCCACCTCCGCCGGGTCGACGCCCTCGACGGCCTGCGCCAGCCGCTCGTCGGCGTCCGGTGCGCCGTCCGTACCGGCCGTGGCGACCAGCAGCCGCGCGCGGCGGCCCAGCAGCGCCAGGTCGCGGGCGCCGATCCGCCACCGCGGGCCGGTCAGGAGGCGTACGAGCGCGGCGTTGGCGGTGGGGTCCTGCAGCACCTCGCACATCGCCACCAGATCCGCGACCTCCGGCAGGTCCAGCAGCCCGGCGAGCCCCACGACCTCCACGGGCACGTCCCGGTCGACCAGCGCCGCCTGGATGTCGCCGAAGTCGCCGGCGGTGCGGCACAGCACGGCGATCTCGCCGGGGGCCGTGCCCGTACGCACCAGGTGCGCCACGGAGTCCGCCAGCCACGCCAGCTCCTCCCCGTACGTCGGCAGCAGCGCGCAGCGCACCGTGCCGTGCCGCTCCGCGCCGGCCGCGGGGCGCAGCGCCGCGACGCCGACGTGGCGTTCGCGCAGCGGGGCGGCGAGGCCGTTGGCGAGGTCGAGGAGGCGGCCGCCGCTGCGCCGGTTCTCGCCGAGGGCCTGGCGGCTGGCGGGGCGGCCGTCGGCGTGCGGGAAGTGGGCGGGGAAGTCGTCGAGGTTGGCGACGGACGCGCCGCGCCAGCCGTAGATCGCCTGGCAGGGGTCGCCGACGGCGGTCACCGGGTGGCCGGTGCCGCCGCCGGAGCCGCCGAACAGCGCGGCGAGCAGCCGCCGCTGGGCGACGGACGTGTCCTGGTACTCGTCGAGCAGCACCACCCGGCACTCCTCGCGCAGCTGCCGTCCCACCGCCGGGTGGCCCTCCGCGAGGAGCGCGGAGTGGGCGATCTGGTCGCCGAAGTCGAGCAGGTCGCGGCGGCGCTTCTCGCCCCGGTAGGCCCGTACGAGCTGCAGCAGCTCCAGCCGGGCCCGCGCGGCCCGGGGGGCCTTGCGCAGCTCGTCGTTGGTGAGCCGGACGCGGTCCAGCTCGGCGAGCTGGGCGGCGCCGAAGTCCGCCAGCGCGTCCGGGTCCACGAGGTGTTCGGCCAGCTCGGCGTCGAGCGCGAGGAGTTCGCTGACGAGCGCCGGGAGGGACTTCGTCAGTGCCGGGTACGGGCCGGGGGCGGTGCGCAGGACGTGGGCGGCCAGCTGGTAGCGGGTGGCGTCGGCGAGGAGGCGGGCGCCGGGTTCGAGCCCGACGCGCAGGCCGTGGTCCTGGAGCAGCTGGCCGGCGAAGGCGTGGTACGTGGAGATCCGCGGCTCGCCGGGCTCCGCGGAGCCGTCGCCCGATGCCCCCTCACCCGGCGCCCCTCCGCCGTACGCCCCGTCGCCGTACGCCCCGGCCGTACCCGCTGCCGCGGCCCCGTCCGGCGGCGTGACCCCCGCCTGCGCCAGCGCCCGGCGCACCCGCTCCGCCAGCTCCGCCGCCGCCTTGTTCGTGAACGTCAGGCCCAGCACCTGCTCCGGCGCCACCTGCCCGGTGCCGACCAGCCACACCACCCGGGCCGCCATCACCGTCGTCTTGCCGGAGCCCGCCCCCGCCACGATGACCTGCGGGGCGGGCGGTGCGGTGATGCACGCCGTCTGCTCCGCGGTGAAGGGGATCCCGAGGAGCTGCTTGAGCTGATCGGGGTGGGAGATACGGGCCGGCATCCCAGCGAGCGTAGCGGCGCCCGCCGACAGCCGGGACCGTCCGGCCGTCGGCGGGCGCACGGGACGCGGGTTGCGCTACGGGGCGTACGCGCCCGTGTCCGGGCGGTCTCAGCCGCCGAGTTCGTTGAGGTTGACCGCGTCGGCCGGGGCCTCGACGTCCACCTTCTCGTCGAACTTCGAGAACTCGGCCGAGCCCGGCTCGTCCCCGCCCTCGTTCTCCATCCGGAGGATGTACGGCTCACCCTCGGTGGCGATGTGCACCGTCGTGGTCTCGCCGTCCTCCTTCGACACCAGGGTGATGGTCGGAGTGCCCCGCACCTCGCCCTCGTCGCCCTTCTCGGTGTTGTCCTTCTTGTCGCCCTTGTCCTCGTCGATGCCCTTGAGGAGGGTGTCGAGGTCGCAGAAGGTCGCGAACTCGTCCTGCCCGCTGCCCGCCTCCACCCAGCGGTCGCCCACCGTCGCCTCGACGAGCTGCGCCTGCTCCGGACTGCCGGCGTTCTGCTCCCAGAACTTCGCGTCCGGCTTCATGTACGTCGTGCCGTCGACGCGCAGGACCTCCGCGGTGGCGTCGTCCATGCCGATCGTCCCCGTGCACTCGCCGCTCTTGGTCAGCGCCATGTTCGCGGTGATCCGCTGGGTGCCGGTCTGCTCGAACTCCATCGTCATCGACTTGGCGGAGCGCATGGCCGCCACCGTCTCGTCCTGGATCTCCTCGGCCGACTTGCTTGCGAGGCCGTCGTCCTCGCTGCCGCACGCCGACAGGACCGTCACACTCAGGACCGAGACCAGGGCCCCCGCCACCATGCTCTTCCGCACGTTCATTCCTTACTCGATGCTTACGCCTGACTGATTGGTCATACGACCACATACAAGTCCCACCTGTCACACCGGGTCTCACAGTGCGGTCCTGCCGCGGCCGCCCCCGCCGCCTCACTCGACGACGTGCCGGCCCTCCGGGCGGGCGCTGCACGAGCTGCGGAAAGCGCACTGCGCGCAGTGGTCGCCGGGCGTCGGGCCGAAGCGCTCGTCCAGCACCCGCGCGGCGGCGGTCGCCAGCAGCCGGGGCACCCAGTCGCCCTCCGGCGGCGGCTGCCGCTGCACCTTGGGCAGCGCGTCGCCGCCCTCCCGGACGGGCGCCCCGATCCGCAGGTGCACCAGCTCCGCGCCGCCCGGCACGGTGCGCTCGGCGCCGGCCGCGCCCTCGGCGACCGCGGCCTGGTACACGGCGAGCTGGGCGTGCTCGGCCACCTCCGGGCCGGTCGGCCGGGACTTGCCGGTCTTGAAGTCGACGACGTACGCGCGGCCTTCGTCGTCCTCCTCGACGCGGTCCATGGTGCCCTTGATCTGCACCTCGTACGTGCCGGCCTTCAGCGTGACGTCGAAGTCCCGCTCGCTGGCCACCGGCCGGCGGCCCCGCTCCAGCACGTGCCAGCGCAGAAAGCGCTCCAGGGCCGCGCGGGCGTTCCCCTTCTCCTGCGCGGACTTCCACGGCGCGTCGAAGGCGAGGCCGTCCCAGACGCCGTCGAGGCGCTCCATGAGCGCGTCGAGGTCGGCGGGGGTGCGGCCGGCGGCGACCTCGTCGGCGAGGGCGTGCACGACGAGGCCGAAGCCCTGGGCGGCGGAGGCCGGTTCGCCGGCGCGCACCTCGCGGCCGAGGAACCACTGCAGGGCGCAGGTGTCGACCAGCTGCCCCACGGCGCTGCCGGAGAGCGCGACGGGCTGGTCGCGGTCGCGCAGCGGAACCGCGTTCTCCGTCGGCTCCGCCAGGCCCCACCAGCGGTCCGGGCGGGCGGCGGGCACCAGCGGACGGCCGTCGTCCGCCGGCGCCGCCAGCCGGGCCAGCCGCTCCGCGGCGGCGGCCCGCAGGGCGTCGGACGCCTCGGGGTCGACGGTCGTCGCGCGCAGCTCGGCGACCATCGCGGCGACGGACAGCGGGCGGCGCGGGCGGCCGGTGACGTCCCGGGGGTCGACGCCCAGCTCGGCCAGGAACCGCGACGGCTGGTCGCCGTCCTCCGCCGGCGCCTTCACGGCGGTCACGACGAGCCGTTCGCGGGCGCGGGTGGCGGCGACGTAGAACAGCCGGCGCTCCTCGGCGAGGATCGCGCCGGGCGGCAGCGGCTCGGCCAGGCCGTCCCGCCCGATGCGGTCCGCCTCCAGCAGGGAGCCGCGGCGCCGCAGGTCGGGCCAGAGGCCCTCCTGGACCTGGGCGACGACGACGAGCCGCCACTCCAGGCCCTTCGCGCGGTGCGCGGTCATGAGGCGTACGGCGTCGGGGCCGGCCGGGCCGCCCGGGCCCGCGTCGGCACGGCGGGTGAGGACGTCGGCGGCGATGTCCTGCGCCTGCAGTTCGTCGAGGAAGTTGAGGGCGCCGCGGCCGCCGGTGCGGTCCTCGGCGCGGGCGGCGGTCTCGAAGAGGGCGCAGACGGCGTCGAGGTCGCGGTCCGCGTTGCGGCCGGCGGGGCCGCCGCGGGCGGCGGCGCGCTCCAGCCGGTCGGGCCAGGGGGTGCCGTCCCACAGCTCCCACAGCGCGGCCTCCGCGGTGCCGCCGCGGGCGAGCAGGTCGCGGGTCCCGCGCAGGAGTACGCCGAGGCGGCGGGCGCCGGTGGCGTAGGTGCGGTCGTGGGCGACGAGGCGCGCCGGCTCCGCGAGGGCCTCCGCGAGGAGCACGTCGGAGGGGCGGGGGACGGGGCGGCCGGCGGCGCGCTCCTCCTCGCGGAGGGCGCGGCCCAGGCGGCGCAGGTCGGCGGCGTCCATGCCGCCGAGGGGGGAGGCGAGGAGGGTGAGGGCGACGTCG
This sequence comes from Streptomyces sp. CNH099, assembly GCA_000514715.1. Classification (GTDB taxonomy): domain Bacteria; phylum Actinomycetota; class Actinomycetes; order Streptomycetales; family Streptomycetaceae; genus Streptomyces; species Streptomyces synnematoformans. The sequence continues at coordinate 190,575 of AZWL01000010.1, forward strand.
GGGGGGATCCAGGGGCCGGGCGCGGGGGTCTCCCGGATGTCGGTCGTGGTCGCGGGGGGGCTGTGGGGCTGTTCGTCGGCGGGTGCGGGGGCGGTGGTGCGCGCGTCGGGGCTCGTCCCCGGGCCGGGTGGCGCGGTTTCCGGCGCGCCGGTCGACGGCGCCTCCGGCGCCGGGGTCGCCGCCACCCGCAGGGCCGTCAGCAGGGGCTGCACCGCCGGTTCGTGGCGCAGCGGCAGGTCGTCGCCCGCCACGTGCAGCGGCACCCCCGCCGACGTCAGGGCGCGGCGGACCGACGGGATCGTGCGGGCGCCGGCGCGGACCAGGACCGCCATCTCACGCCAGGGGACGCCGTCTTCCAGGTGCGCGCGGCGCAGGATGTCGGCGATGTTGCCGAGTTCGCCGCTGGCCGTCGGGTACGTGTACGCCTCGACCCGCCCGCCGTCGTGCGGCGACGCCAGCGCCCGGTGGGCCCGTACCGCCGCCGACGGCAGCCGCGGCAGCGGCATCCGGCGGGTGAGGAGCCGCGTCGCCTCCAGCAGCCGCGCGCCCGAGCGCCGTGACGTGCCGAGGACCGCGACCGGCGCCGGCCGGCCGTCCGGTCGGGGGAAGACCTCCGGGAAGGTGAGGATCCCCCCGACGTCCGCGCCCCGGAAGGCGTAGATCGACTGGTCGGGGTCGCCGAAGGCGACCAGCGTCCGGCCGCCGCCCGCGAGCGCCCGCAGCAGCCGCACCTGCGCCGCGTCGGTGTCCTGGTACTCGTCGACGAACACCGCGTCGTACCGGCCGGCCAGCTCCGCCGCCACCCGCTCGGTCTCGGCCAGGAGCACCGCCCGGTGCACCAGCTCCGCGTAGTCCAGCACGCCCTGCATGTCGAGCACGTCCAGGTACTCGGCGAGGAACTCCCCCGCCGCCGCCCAGTCGGGCCGGCCGGCCGCCGCCGCGAACCGGTCCAGGGCCGCCGGGCCAAGACCCAGCTCCCGGCTGCGCGCCAGCACCGCCCGCACCTCGTCCGCGAAGCCGCGCGTCGTCAGGCAGGCCCGCAGCTCGTCCGGCCAGGACACCCGCGCCCGCGCGCCGTCCTCGTCGTGGCCGGCGAGCAGCTCCCGCACGACGACGTCCTGCTCGGGCCCGGAGAGCAGCCGCAGCGGCTCGACGAACATGTCCGCGTCCTGGTGCGCCCGCACCAGCGCGTAGCAGTACGAGTGGAACGTGCTGGCCTGCGGCGCACGGGCGCCGTCCAGCCGGGCCGCCATCCGGTCGCGCAGCTCCACCGCCGCCTTGCGGCTGAACGTCAGCACGAGGATCCGCTCGGGGTCCGCGCCGCGCCTGATCCGCTCGGTGACGGCCTCCACCAGGGTGGTGGTCTTGCCCGTGCCCGGCCCGGCGAGCACGAGCAGCGGTCCGTCGCCGTGCTCAACCACCGCGCGCTGCCGCGCGTCCGGCACAGGGGGGACCGGCCGCACGGGCGGGGTGCGGACGAGCCGGTAGGCCGGGGAGGGGACGGACAGAGTGCTCACATGTATCGCCGCGGTAAGGGGTCGGGATTCAGGTGCCGGTTGCCGAACCGTACTCCGTACGGGCGGCGGCCCGGGCCGTTTGGGCGCCGGTGTCGGAAGCTGTCAGATATGACCCTCGACACCGTCGCCGCTGCCGTCCCAGCGGGCCCGGCGGATGTCGATGCGCTGCTCGCCGGCGGCGGTGGCGCGCAGCGGCGTGCCCTCCGTGCGGTAGTGCTCCAGGGCTTCGCGCTCGTGGCCGGGCAGCGGCCGGCCGTCCGCGCGCACCACGCGCCACCAGGGCACGGCGCTCCCGTAGAGCGCCATCACCCGGCCCACCTGGCGCGGCCCGCCGCGGCCTGTGAACTCCGCCACGTCCCCGTACGTCATCACCTGCCCCGGCGGGATGCGCTCTGCCACGGAGAGCACCCGGTCCGCATACTCGTCGAGGAGGGCCGCGTCGGGTGCGGGGGTGCCTGCCGAGGGTGTCGCGTCGTCCATCCGCCCCATCCTGCCGCAGACCGCCGACAGCCCGGCGGGGCGGCCGGCGGCGGGTACACCGCCGGCAAGCACACCCGGATGCGACCATCGGAGACATGCTCGTGCCACCATCGTGCGGGCGGTGACTGGTGATACGAGACGAAGACGGGACAACTCAGGGCATGCGGCGCGACCCCGCGGCCGAGCCTCCGCCGGCAGAGCCGGCCACGGAGGCGCAGAGCCCTGCCCGCCGTACCGCCGGGAACGGTGACGAGGGGGGTGCGCACGACCGCCGGGCGCCGCGCACGCACCACGACGCCCGCCGCCGGTCCGCCCCCGGGCCCCTTGAGGGGGACGACCCCCTCCTCCCGGCCCGGGTGCACCGCCCCTCCGACCTCATCCGGCTGCTCCTGGGCGCCGTCGGCATCGCCGCCGTCCTCGGCATCGCCGCCGTCGCGCACGCCACCACCGAGGGCCTGGAGGAGGACATCACCAAGGGCGCCGAGTACACGCCCTCGTTCGTCGTCACCCTCGGCGGCCTGACCTCCAGCATCGCCGTCCTCATCGTGCCGGTGGCGTTCGCCGTCGAACGGCTCGTCAAGCGCGACGGCCTGCGCGTCGCCGACGGCGTGCTCGCCGCCGTCCTCGCGCACGGCGCCGGGCTCGCCGTGTCCCTCTGGGTCTCCGAGGGCGCGCCCGACTCCGTGCAGGGGGCGCTGACGCAGATCGCCCGCGACGGCGAGCGCACCGATCCCGTACACGGATATCTCGCCCCGGTCATCGCGTACATGACCGCCGTCGGCATGTCCCGGCACGGCCGCTGGCGCGTGCTGATGTGGACGGTCCTGGGCCTCGACGCCCTCACGGTGCTCGTCGGCGGGTACACCACCCCGTTCGCCATCCTGCTCACCGTCCTCATCGGCTGGACCGTCGCCTACGGCACGATGTACGCGCTCGGCTCCCCCAACGTCCGCCCCACCGGCCGCAACCTCCTCGCGGGCATGCGCCGCGTCGGCTTCCGCCCGGTCAGCGCGCTGGTGCCGGAGGAGCAGCCGGACCTGGAGAGCGACGGCCGCGGCCGGCGCTTCGTCGTCACCCTGGAGGACGGCCCGCCGCTGGACGTCACCGTCGTCGACCGCGAGCAGCAGGCCCAGGGCTTCTTCTACCGCGCCTGGCGCCGCCTGTCGCTGCGCGGGGTCTACCAGCGGCGCAGCATGCAGTCGCTGCGGCAGGCGCTGGAGCAGGAGGCGCTGCTGTCGTACGCCGCGATCGCCGCCGGCGCCAACGCGCCCAAGCTCATCGCCACCTCCGACCTCGGCCCGGACGCGGTCATGCTCGTCTACGAGCACACCGGCGGCCGGCCGCTGGACACCGTCTCGGACGCGGCCCTCACCGACCGGCTCATGCTCGAGAGCTGGCGGCAGGTCGAGGCGCTGCAGTCGCGCCGCATCGCGCACCGCCGGCTGAACGGCGACGCCGTGCTGGTGACCCCCGCGGGCGAGGTGGTCCTCACCGACATGAGCGGCGGCGAGATCGCCGCGGGCGACGTCGTGCTGCGCATGGACATCGCCCAGCTGCTCACCACCTTCGCGCTGCGCGTCGGCGCCGAGCGGGCGGTGACGGCGGCGGTGGAGGTGCTCGGCCCGGACGCGGTCGCCGACGCCCTGCCGCTGCTGCAGCCGATCGCGCTGACCCGGGACACCCGGGCGGAGCTGCGCCGGCTCTCCCGCGAGCGGGCGGCGCGCGAGCGCGAGGCGGTCATCGAGGCGTCGCGGTCGCGCAGGCACCCGGAGGAGGCCGGGGACCGCAAGAGCAAGCGGGCCGCCAAGCAGGCGGAGAAGCGGGCGATCGAGGGCGCCCTGGAGGAGGCCCGCGAGGAGGACGTGCTCACCCAGATCCGCCACCACGTGCTGCGGATAAGGCCGCAGGCGCCGGTGGAGCCGGTGCGGATCGAGCGGATCCGGCCGCGCACGCTCGTCAGCATCATCGCGGGCGTCTTCGCCGCGTACTTCCTGCTGACGCAGCTGACCCACGTCAAGGTGGACGACGTGCTGGCGCAGGCGAACTGGCGCTGGGCGGCGCTGGCCGCGCTCTTCTCCGCCGCCACCTACCTCGCCGCCGCGCTGTCGCTGCTGGGCTTCGTCCCCGAGCGGGTGCCGTACGGGCGCACGGTGCTGGCGCAGGTCGCCGCCTCGTTCGTCAAGCTGGTCGCCCCGGCGGCGGTCGGCGGGGTGGCGATCAACACCCGGTTCCTGCAGAAGTCGGGGGTGCGCCCCGGCCTGGCGGTGGCCAGCGTCGGCGCGTCGCAGCTCTTCGGGCTCGGCAGCCACGTCCTGCTGCTGCTCACCTTCGGCTACCTGACGGGGACGGAGCGGACGCCGTCGCTGTCCCCGTCCCGCACGGTCATCGCCGGGCTGCTCGCGGCGGCGGTGCTGGCCCTGATCATCACCGCCGTGCCGTTCCTGCGGAAGGCCGTGGTGTCGCGGATCCGGTCGCTGTTCGCGGGCGTGGTGCCGCGCATGCTGGACGTGCTGCAGCGCCCGCAGAAGCTGGCGGCGGGCATCGGCGGCATGGTGCTGATGACGCTGTCGTTCGTGCTCTGCCTGGACGCCTCGGTACGGGCCTTCGGCGGCGACCTCAGCTTCGCGAGCGTCGCCGTCGTCTTCCTCGCCGGCAACGCGCTGGGCTCGGCGGCGCCGACGCCGGGCGGCGTGGGCGCGGTGGAGCTGGCCCTCACGGCGGGTCTGACGGCGGCGGGGATGCCGAGCGACACGGCGCTGTCGGCGGTGCTGCTGTTCCGGCTGCTGACGTTCTGGATGCCGGTCCTGCCCGGCTGGCTGTCGTTCACGCACCTGACCCGCAAGGGCGCGCTGTAGCGGGCGCGGGGCGCCGCGGCGGCCGGGCGGGGGGGCGCCGCCCGGGCCGGAGGCTCCGGCGGCGCGTTACAGGTCGACGACGCGCCAGGGGCGGATGCTCCAGCTGTCCACCAGCCCGTTCGCCACGTACGGGTCCTTCCTCACGAACTCCTCGGCGGGCGCCGGGTCGTCGGTCTGCCAGACGATCAGGCCGCGCGGCGGGGCCTCCGTCATCGCGCCGGCCATGAGGATGTCGCCGCGCCGGTGGCACTCGCGGATCAGGTCGAGGTGGGCCTGCCGGTGGGCGTCCCGGCGCTCCAGGTAGTCGTCGACGTAGGCGTAGTCGAGGACGTAGTAGGACACGCGGCCTCCCTGGTGGCGGGGGTGAACGGTACGGGACCACCGTACTCACCCGTACGCCCCGCGCAGCGCGCGACAGCCCGCGGGCCGCCGGACGATGGCAGTCCCACCGCCGACACCGGGGAGCCGCCGTGCGGGTCACCAGGCTGACCACCGCCGTCACCGCCGCCACCGCCGTCCTGCTGACCTCCGTGGCCGCGGGCGGGTGCGGCATCGCGGCGTCATCCGACAGCCTGGCCGACCGGGAGGACGGCCAGGCGGGCGCCGGAATCGACTGGGAGGCGTGCAAGAACCTCCCCGCGCCCGCGCCGGGGGCGCCGGCCGCCGACATCGACTGGCAGTGCGGCACGCTCGACGTGCCGCTCGACCACGGCAGGCCGGACGGCGAGAAGACCGGCATCGCCATGATCCGCGCCGCGGCCACCGGGCCGCGGTCGGAGCGCATCGGCTCGCTGCTGTTCAACTTCGGCGGCCCGGGCGGCTCCGGCATCGACACCCTCCCGGGCCTCGCCGGCCAGTACAAGACGCTGCACAAGCGCTACGACCTCGTCAGCTTCGACCCCCGCGGGGTCGGCCGCAGCGAGGGCGTGCGCTGCCTCGACGACCGCGACCTCGACGCCTACTTCGCCGCCGACAACACCCCCGACGACAAGGCCGAGGAGAAGGCGTACCTCGGCCGGATCCACGACTTCGCCGCCGCCTGCGAGAAGAAGTCCGGCCGGATCCTGCCGCACGTCGGCACCGAGAACGCCGCCCGCGACATGGACCGCATGCGCGCCGCGCTCGGCGACGACAAGATGCACTACTTCGGCATCTCGTACGGCACCGAACTGGGCGCCGTCTACGCCCACCTGTTCCCGAAGCGGGTCGGCCGGGCCGTGCTCGACAGCCCGGTGGACCCGACGCAGGACAGCGCCGAGCTGTCGCTGGCGCAGGCGAAGGGCTTCCAGCGGGCGCTGGAGAACTACGCCGAGGACTGCGCGCGGCAGGGCGGGGACTGCCCCCTCGGCGACGGCTCGGACGACGGCTCGGACGACGGCCCAGCCGCCACCGACGACGTCGCCGACCTGCTGGGGCGGCTGGACGGCAAGCCCGTCCCGGGCGCCTCGGGCCGCGACCTGACGGAGTCGCTGGCGACCGGGGGCATCGCGCAGTCGCTCTACTCCAAGCAGCTGTGGCCGCTGCTGACGCAGGGGCTGCAGCAGGCGGAGGACGACGACGGCGCGACCCTGCTGCTCCTCGCCGACGCGCTCAACGGCCGCGATCCCGACGGGCACTACAACACGCTCCAGTCGTCCTTCCTCGCCATCAACTGCGCGGACACCCGGGACCGCTACTCGGCCGACGAGATCCGCGAGCGGCTGCCGGAGTTCCGCCGGGCGTCGCCGGTGTTCGGCGACTTCATGGCCTGGGGCATGGCGTCGTGCGACGGCTGGCCGGTGACGGGCGAGCGCTCGACGCCGGAGGTGAGCGCGGCGGGCGCCGACGAGATCCTGGTCGTCGGCACGACCGGCGACCCTGCGACGCCGTACGAGGGCACGCAGAAGATGGTCGACGCGCTGGGCGGCGACGTGGCGGTGAAGCTGACGCGCGTCGGCGAGGGGCACGGGGCGTACGGCAGCGGCAGCCGCTGCACGCAGCGGGCGGTCGACACCTACCTGCTGCGCGGCGAGGCCCCGAAGAACGACACCACCTGCCGGAAGTAGGCGGCATACGCGCGCGTGCCGCCGCCGGAAGCCGCTCCGGCGGCGGCACGCACGTCGTCCGTCGTCCGTCAGTAGACGGGCTTCTCCGGCTCGATCTGGTTCACCCAGCCGACGACGCCGCCGCCGACGTGGACCGCGTCGGCGAAGCCCGCCGACTTCAGCACCGCGAGGACTTCCGCGGACCGGACACCTGTCTTGCAATGCAGGACGATCTTCTTGTCCTGCGGCAGCCCCTCCAGGGCGTTGCCCATCAGGAAGTCGTTCTTGGGGATCAGCCGGGCGCCGGGAATCGAGACGATCTCGTACTCGTTCGGCTCCCGGACGTCGATGACGTCGATGTCCTCGCCGTCGTCCATCCACTCCTTGAGCTGCTTCGGAGTGATCGTGGAGCCGGCCGCGGCCTCCTGCGCCTCGTCGGAGACGACGCCGCAGAACGCCTCGTAGTCGATCAGCTCGGTGACGGTCGGGTTCTCGCCGCAGACCGCGCAGTCCGGGTCCTTGCGGACCTTGACCTGGCGGTACTGCATCTCCAGGGCGTCGTAGATCATCAGCCGGCCGACCAGCGGGTCGCCGATGCCGGCGAGCAGCTTGATGGCCTCGTTGACCTGGATGGAGCCGACCGACGCGCACAGCACGCCCAGCACGCCGCCCTCGGCGCAGCTCGGCACCATGCCGGGCGGCGGGGGCTCGGGGTACAGGCAGCGGTAGCAGGGGCCGTGCTCGGCCCAGAAGACGGACGCCTGGCCGTCGAAGCGGTAGATGGAACCCCACACGTACGGCTTGCCGAGCAGCACGCAGGCGTCGTTGACCAGGTAGCGGGTGGCGAAGTTGTCCGTGCCGTCGACGATCAGGTCGTACTGCGCGAACATCTCCATGACGTTCGAGGAGTCGAGCCGCTCCTCGTGCAGCTGCACCGTCACGTACGGGTTGATGCCCAGGACGGTGTCGCGGGCGGACTCGGCCTTGGAGCGGCCGACGTCGGCCTGGCTGTGGATGATCTGGCGCTGCAGGTTCGACTCGTCGACCTCGTCGAACTCGACGATGCCGAGCGTGCCCACGCCCGCCGCGGCGAGGTACATCAGCGCGGGCGAGCCGAGGCCGCCGGCGCCGACACAGAGGACCTTGGCGTTCTTCAGCCGCTTCTGGCCGTCCATCCCGACGTCCGGGATGATCAGATGGCGCGAGTACCTGCGGACCTCGTCGACGGTCAGCTCGGATGCGGGCTCGACCAGCGGTGGCAGCGACACGGGGACTCCGTAAGCGTGTGAGAGCACAGTGGGTCTTCCGGTAACACTGCCACGCGCCCCCTCATTCCGAGACACCCTGTCCGAGACGCGAGACGAGGTCGTCCCAGTAGCCGGGCAGCGCCTCCCAGCCGGGGCGGTCGGTGAAGAACACCGAGGCCGCGCCCTGCCAGCGGGCGATGCGCAGCGCCTCCTCCAGATGCGTCGGCGGTACGCCGTGGACCAGGTGGCAGAACCGCTCGGCGGGGTACTCCGCGGTCCACTCGGCGACCTGCGACCAGCGGTAGCCCGCCCACGGGCCGGCGAAGGTGACGAGTTGGTCGGCGACCTCCGCGTAGCCGGGGTGCGGGTGCGTGCCGATACCGAGGACGACGTGGGCCCGCGGGGTCAGCGCGGCGAGCGCGGCCAGCGCGGCCGCGGCGCGCCGGACCTCCGGCAGCCGGTCCCGGTCGGCGGGGCAGCGGCCGAGGTAGAAGCCGTCGACGCGGTACCACTCCAGGAACCGGTGCGCGTCGGAGGCCAGTTCGCCGAAGGGGCGGCGGCCGTGGCGGAGGTCGAGGTGCCCGAGGACGCCCACCCGCGCGGACTTCAGCCGGCCCGCGGCCTCAAGGCAGTGCGGGTCGGGGCGGGCGCCGGGACCGGCGGCGACGTCGAGGACCGTCCAGTGGACGGCTTCGGCCGCGGCGGGCCGGGTCAGCTCTCCCCACTCGACGGGCGCGACGAGGGGGTGCGCGTAGCCGGGGACGCCGAGGCGGAGGGGGGTCTCGGCCGGCTGCGGCACGGGGCGGTGCAGGTCCTCGGGGGTGGGCGGGGCTCCGGGCCGGGTGCCCGCCGGGTCGTGCAGCACCGCGCCCGGGCCGGCCGGTACGCCGGTCCCGTCAGCTCTCAGATGCGGCATGCCGCCTCCATCCAGATATCCGCAAGGCTCTCCTCGGTTCCGATCCGGGGCCGCCAGCCGAGGCGGTCCCGCGCCGTTCTGATGTCCGCCTGCTGCCAGGCTCCGCACCCGTCCGGATACGGATACGCCGCGGCGACCGCCGCCGGTTCCCCGCCGGGGCCGCCGTTCGGCCCGTGCCCGGGTCCGTGCCCGGGTGCGTGGCCCATGCCGTGGCCCGGCCCGTGGCCCATGCCGTGTCCGCCGTGCCCGAGGCCGTGGCCGGCGCCCGCGGGCTGCGGGATCCGGCCGGTCAGCGCCGTGTCGTACTCGTGCAACTGGCCGCCGTACCCCGCGATCCGCGCCAGCGCCGCCGCCGCGTCCCGCAGCCGCACCGCGCGCCCGCCGCCGATGTTCACCACGCCCTGCGCCGCCGACAGCGACGCGGCGTGCACCGCCCGCGCCACGTCCCGTACGTCCACGAAGTCCCGCTGCGCGCCGAGCCCGCCGAGTTTCAGCTCGCCGTCGCCCTGCTGCATCGCCCGGCGCAGCGCCTCCGCCAGCCGGCCCAGCGGCGAGCCCGCCGGGGTGCCGGGCCCCGCGGGCGAGAACACCCGCAGCACGATCGCGTCCAGACCGGAGCCGAGCACCAGCTCCGTCGCCGCCAGCTTGCTCACCCCGTACGGGCCGCCGGGGCGCGGCAGCGCGTCCTCCGCCGTCGACGAGCCGGCCGGCGACGGCCCGTACTCCGAAGCACAGCCGAGGTGCACCAGCCGCGCCGAGCAGCTGCTGCGCCGCATGGCCTCGCAGAGGGTGGCGACGGCGACGGTGTTGTGCCGGGTCAGGTCGCGGGCGCCGCCGCGGGTGGTGCCGGCGCAGTTGACGACGACGCCCGGGTGCACGGCGTCCAGGAACCGGGTCAGCGCGCCGGGGCTGCCGGAGGACAGGTCGAACCGCACGTCGGCGTCGTCGCCGCGGCCGAGCGCGGTGAGCTGGACGGCGGGGTCGGCGAGCAGGCGGTCGGCGACGTAGCGGCCGACAAAGCCGGTGCCGCCGATGAGCAGCACTCTCATCGCGGACCCCCCGCGGGCGAGGAGGGCGTGGCCAGGGGTGGTGCGGTCATGTCGTTCTGCTCCTTGCGATGAGCGGAGGCTCGGGTGAGTGCGCCGCCGGCGTACGCCAGCAGCGCGAGCGCGGCGGCGCCGCAGGCGACCGCCGGCACGGCGGCCAGGTCGAAGCCCGCGGAGCCGGCGACCAGCAGCTCGACCGGACGGCCGAGCACGGCCAGCCCGGGCGCCCGGGCGGCCAGGACCAGCAGCAGCGCCGTGACCTGCGCGGCGCAGGCCGCGGCCAGGCCGTACGCGGCGGCCCGGGGGAAGCCGTGCACGGCGAGCAGCCGGGCGAGGAAGAGCAGCGCGCCGAGCGCGCAGGCGGCGGCGACCGTGGCGGGGACGCCGGAGGCGTGGACGGGCGCGTCGGGGACGGCGGGCCGGGGCGGGGCGTCCGCGAGCCGCCCGACGGCGGGTCCGGCGGCCGCGGCGGCGAGCTGCAGCGCGCCGAGGACGGCCAGCACGGCGGTGACGGCGGCGGCCAGCAGCGGGCGGGCCCGGGCGCGGAACTCCGCCAGGTCCCGGCTGTCCCGCAGCCCGGCCCGCGCCCGGGCCGCGAACCACCGGGCGATCACCGCCGCGGGCAGCACCGCGGCGGTGAGCCCGGCGAGGGCCGCGGCGGCGGCGCGCGGGACGACGGGCGCGCCGGTGACCCCGGTGGCGCCGCCGAGCAGCTCGCCGAGGACCCAGTCCCCGTACGCGGCGTACGCCAGCAGCCACCCCACCGCAAGACCGGCCCCCGGCGGCAGCCCGGCACCGACCCGCAACGGCCCCCGCTGCAGCCCGAGCACCAGCGCCAGCACGACGGCGGCGACGCCGGCGCCGGTCACGGCGGGCTGCGCCGCGCCGCGCAGCCCGGTGGCGAGGAGGACGAGGAGCCCGCCGGCGAGGGGCAGGAGGTGGGCGACGGGGGCGAGCGGGGCACGGCGCCGGGCGCCACCCGGCGCCGGAGGCGGACCGGCGCCGGGGCGGCGGGTCCGTACGTACATCTCCTCGGCGAGGGTGAACACGTCCCGGTGGCGGCAGCGGCGTGCGGTCCGGTCGGTGACGCCGCGGGCCTCCAGCCCGGCGGCGACCTCCAGCGGGTCGACGGCGCGCTCGCACAGCCCCCGGTGCCGGTGCATGAGTCCCCGCACGGGATCGGCGGACCCGCGCGGCCCGCCTCCGGCACGGGGGCGGGAGGCCGCCGGGGCGGGGTCCGCGGGCGGTGGGCCGGGGCGGGGGTGGAGGGACGTTACGTCAGGGGCGGGGCCGAAGGCCGCCTCCAGGGCTTCCGCCAGGTCTTCCGCCGGTGTCGTCGGGGCCGGCTCCCGGGCCGCCGCTCTCGGCACGTCGGTCATCGGCCGGCCCTCTCGGACACGGGGCACGCACCCGCGGCCACCCAGCGGCCCGGGAGGTGCGCCTCCGCGGGGCGCGCGAAGGGGCGCGGGCCGCCGTCCGCCGGCCCGGCCAGCGGACTGCGCGAGACCAGCTCCAGATAGATCTCCCGGAACGCCCGTACGTTCTGCTCCACCGTGAACAGCTCGCCCGCCCGCGCCCGCGCCGCCGCGCCCAGCCGAGCCCGGCGCGCCGGGTCGCGGAGCAGCGCCAGGCAGGCGTCCGCCAGCGCCCGCGGGTTCCGCGGCGGGACCACGAGGCCCGTACCGCCGATGACCTCCCGTACCGCGCCGACGTCCGTCGACACCGTCGCCCGGGCGCAGAACATCGCCTCCACCAGCCCCACCGGGAAGCCCGCCACGGCGCTGGAGAGCACCGCGACGCCGCCCGTCGCGTACGCCGCCGCCGTGTCCGGCACCGCCGGGTCGCCGATCTCCTCGAACGACACCGGGCTGGCGCCCACCGCGTGGGCGTCCGCGGCCTCGTCGGGGAAGAGCTGGGCGGCCAGCGCGCGGCAGTGGTCGCGGTAGCCCGCGTGGGCGGCGGGCGGGGGGCCCGTCTCGGCCACGACGAGGTGCGCGGCCGGTTCCTGCCGGTGGACCTCCGCGAACGCGTGCAGCAGGGCGACGAGGTCGGCGGCCGGCTCAGTCCGGCCGACCCAGACCAGCGTCATGTCCTCCTCCCCGGCCGGCTCCTCCACCCTCGCGAACCGCTCGCCGTCCATGCCCGGGTAGACCGTCCGCAGCCGGGCCCGCGACGCGCCCAGGCGCAGCGCCCAGCGGCGCGCGTGGGCGTTTCCGGGGGTGACAAGGGCGGCCTTGTCGTACGCCTCCGCGGCCAGCCGGCGGTGGCAGGCCGCCGTCAGCGCCCGTACGGCCAGGGAGCCGCCGGCGCGCGCCGCCGCCCCGCTCGCCGTGCGTGCCGTGCTCGCCGTGCCTGCCGTGCTCGCCGTGCCTGCCGTGCTCGCCGTGCCTGCCGCACTCGCCGCACTCGCCGCACTCGCCGCACTCTCCAGGTAGTGCCGCCGCACCCGCACCCCGTACTCCGTCACCAACAGCGGCGTGCCGAAGAACCGCCGCGCCAGCAGCCCCGGCAGCGCCGCGGGTCCGCCGGACAGCGCGTGGCACAGGTCGACGCCGGCCAGCCCGCCGCCCGCCGGCCCGCCGCCCGGCGCTTCGTACCACCCTGCCGCCAGCGGCCGCAGCGCCCGGTCCAGCTGCGCCGCGGCCGCGAGCAGCTCCGCCACGCGCGCGCCCCGCACCGCCGGGTGCGCGCCCGGCGCCCGGCAGGCCCGCTCCAGGATCCGCACCGCCGGCTCCGAGCGCAGCGCCCGCCCCGGCCCGCCGGCGTCCCCGGCCAGCTCCGCGAGCCCGTACAGTCCGTAAGCGAAACGGTCCTGCCCGCTCGTCCGCCCGTCGGTCTCCGCGCCGTCCGGCACCGCCAGCGCGGTGGCCAGCTCCGTGAAGTGCTCGGCGAACCGGCGCCGGTCCGCGCGCCCGTAGCGGCCCTCGCCGGGCGCCGGGCGCCACAGCGGCGCGACGTGCACCGTGCGCACCTGTGGCGGCAGCGGCACGAGCCCGGCCGTCTCCTGCGCCGCATCGACCGCAAACGCGAAGACGTCGAACTCGTGGTGCGCAAGCCCGCGTACAAGCCGGTCGCACCACCCCGGCGACTCGTCCGCGGCAAACGGAAATCCGCCCTCCGCGAGAAGGCCGATGCGCAACGAGAACACCCCCGAACCTGCCGTGGCTCCGTCCAGTGGGAGGACGGTACGCACGGGGCGGGGTGGTGCGATGGACGGTTGTCCGTCGCACCACCGGAAGGGGTGAATACCCGTGACTATTCGGGGACTGGGGCGTTTTGTGCTCCCCCGCCGCGGCGCGGGGCCGCGGGGTCAGTCGCGCGGGTACGGCCAGGGGTTGGGCTTGCAGGTGGCGCCGTCCGTCGACAGGGACTTCGTCTGCTGCATCATCACCGGGGCGAGCGCGCCGTCGCGGGAGCAGCCGACGTGCCCCTTCCCGAGCCGGTGGCCGACCTCGTGGTTGATGAGCATCTCCCGGTACCCGCGGATGTCGTCGCCGTAGGTCTTCGAACCCCGCGCCCACCGGAAGCCGTTGATCATCACGCGCTCGGTCGCGGCGGAGTCGCAGGACACGTCCTGTTCGCCGGTGTCCAGACCGGACTTGGCGCACCACTCGTCGGTGGTGCCGGGGCTCGCCAGGGTGATGACGAAGTCCGGCTCCTCGCCGTGGCGGACGCGCTCGAAGGTGCGCTCCCCCCGGCCGCCCCAACTGCGGTCGTCGTTGAGCGTCCTGTGCACGGCGGTCGCGAACAGCGCGCCGTCGAGCGGCAGTCCCTCCTCGACGTCCACCCGGTACCGCACGACCGCGCCGCGGCCGGGCGCCTTGTCGCCGCCGGGGACGGCGGTGAGCCTGCCGGAGCCGGTGAGGTCGCGGCTGAGGGGGTACGTGGTCGCCATCTTCTCGGCGTACGTGGCGGGGGCGGCCCGCGCGTCCCCGTCGCCGTCCGCGTCCCGGCCCGCCGGCTCGTCGCGGTCGCCGGAGCGGGAGGCGGCGTCGTCGGCGGCGGCGCGCTGCTTGCGCGCCTCGGCCGCGGCGGCGTCGGCGCGCTTGGCGCGGCCGTCGGAGACCTGGCCGGCGATGGCGGCGGCGAGCGCGCACGTCACGACTGCGGCGGCGACGCCGGTGGCGACGCGGCCGCGGTTGGCCGTGCGCCGCCGGGGGCGGCGGTGGCCGCCGCCGGGGGGCTGCAGGGCGGCGGCGAACTCGTCGAGCGGGCCGTCGCCGTGGTCGCCGTGGTCGCCGTCGTCGCCGGGCGGCGGCCAGCCGCGGTCGTCGGCCGCGGGGGACGGGCCGGGGACGTCGCCGGGGCCACCGGGGCGGCGCGGGGCGGGCCCGGCGCCGCGGCCGGGCCCGTCGAAGGCGTCGAGGTACTCCTGACGTACGGGCGAGGGCGCGGCGGCGACGGTGGCGGTGCCGAGGCCGCGGGCCGGCGGCCCGTACGGCGGCGCGCCCCACCCGCCGCCGGGCTCGCGGTGCTGGGGGTGGCCGAGGGGGGTCTCGCCGGTGTCGTCCACGCGCGGTGCGGGGGGCGGGCCCCCGGTACCGGCGGCGCGTCGCACGGCGCCGGTGTCGCCGACGCCGCGGAAGCCGCCGGTGTCGCCGGCCCGCGGCATTCCGCCGCCCGCGTCGCCGTACGGCCGTGCGGGGCCGGCGCCGGGGACGCGCGGTGTCGCGCCCGTGTCGCCGGGCCGGGGGCCCGGCGCGGCGCCGGCGGCGCGGGGCAGGGGGCCGGTGTCGCCGAGCCGCGGCATCGGGCCCGTGCCCGTGACCGTACGGCCGGGGCCCCGCGGCCCCGGCCCGGTGCCCGCCACGCGCCGCACCGGCCCGGTGTCCGTCACCCGCGGCACGGGACCCGTGTCGGTCACCCGGGGCACCTGTCCGGTGTCCGTCACCCGGGGCACCGGTCCGGTGTCCGTCACCCGCGGCAGCGGACCCGTGTCGCTGATCCTCGGGATCGGCCCGGTGTCGCCGCGCCGCGGCAGCGGCGGGCGCGACCGGGCGCCGGTCCCGCCCTCGCCGTCGCGCGTCTGCTTCCTGCCCTTGCCGCCCGCGCTGTGCCTGCCCACGTTGTGTGTCAGCTCCCGCCCGGGCTCGCCTCGGCGGCCCCTGTCTCGTACTCGTCCAACAGCTCGGTGAAGGCCCTGGCCACCACTTCCGGGTACTCCATCATGGCCACGTGCCCCGCCGCAGGCAGGGCCAGCAGCCGGGAGTGACGGAACGCGCCCTTCGCCCGCCGCGCCATGCGGAACGACACGAGCTGGTCGCGGCCGCCGTAGATGAGAAGCGTAGGGGCAAGCACCCGCTCGGCCAGCCGCCAGAGCGAGTGCTGCCCGCCCAGGGTGTACGCGCCGACGACCCCGCGCGCCGAGCGCTCCATGGCGTCCCAGTGGTACGGCAGCCGCATCCGTCTGGCGTACTCGCGCGCGTGCTCCGCGAAGCCCTGCGGGCTGACCCGGCTCGGGTCGCCGTAGCAGAGGCCGAGCACGGCGCGGGTGCGCTGCTCGGGAGTCCAGTCCCGGGTCAGCCGGGCGAAGAGCGTGGTGACGCCGGGCACCGCGAGCAGCGCCGTGGGCACCGCGGTGCGCTGGGGAGGCAGTTCGGGCAGCGCCGGGGAGACGAGGGTGAGGGTGCGCACCAGGTCGGGGCGGAGCGCGGCGACGCGGGTGACGATGGTGCCGCCCAGCGAGTTCCCGAAGAGGTGGACGGGGCCGCGCGCGCCGGCGTCGAGGTACCGGATGACGGCGCGGGCGTGGCCGGAGATGGAGTAGTCGCCGTCGTCGGGGGGCGGGGAGTCGCCGAAGCCGGGCAGGTCGACGGCCTCGCCGTCGACGCGGCCGGCGAGGAGGGGGCCGAGGCCCCCCCAGTTCAGCGCGGACCCGCCGAGCCCGTGCACGTACACCGCCGGCGGCAGCCCCGCCCGCGCCGCCGGGTGCTCGCGGACGGCGAGGGTCAGCCCGGACAGGGTCACCTGGCGTCGCCGGACGCCGCCCGCGGCGGCGGCGGAAGAGGGCGGCACGGTCCCGGGCGGCGTCCTCGCCGGGGAGGCCGCGTCGCCCGCCAGCGAGGGCTCTGTCGACGGCATGGGGGTAATGTTACGAGACAGTCACGCGGTGGTTCACGTGTTCGTGCGCACCGGCCGCCTCGCGGCTGAAAGCGCCCTCTCTTACGCTCGTATGGAGGACATCGACCGAAACTGCGCCCGAAGTCCACGTGACGAACCGGTGCGCGGCGGCGGCAGCATCGTCAGCATCGGCAGCACGGCGCGCAACAGCGGTGCGAGAGAGGGGAGACGACGCCATGACGGTCGACCCGCAGGATCCGGACACGTTCGACGAGCCCGCCGGCGGCGGTACGGGCCCCGCCGGCGCGAGGGACGCGTCCGGCGCCTCCGCCGACCCCCCGGAGCCCGCCGACCCGGACGGCGAGGCCCCGGAGGCCGACGCCGCGGAGCAGCGCGCCGAGGTGGACCGGGGCGAGGACGACGTCCCGGCGGGCGAGCCCGGCAGCGACGAGGCGGACCCCGCGGACGCCGCGGAGCAGGCCCGCATCGTCGAACAGGGCGAGGACGAATACCGGTGACGTGCTCCGTAATGCCCCGGTTCGGGACAGGTCGGATGCGATGAAATTTCGCGCAGCGACGGAGCGCCGGACGATTACCCGCACGTACGATGGCACCTGCGGTCGGCCCGCCGGACAGGCCCGGCGTCCCGGGGGCGATCATCTGAGGAACCAGGAGGCGCAGTGACAGCCATCGAGCAGGCCGAGACGCGTCCACGCAGTACGCGGCTTCCCCGCCGCGCGCGCCGCAACCAGCTCCTCGGCGCGGCCCAGGAGGTCTTCGTCGCCCAGGGCTACCACTCCGCCGCCATGGACGACATCGCGGACCGCGCCGGCGTCAGCAAGCCGGTGCTCTACCAGCACTTCCCGGGCAAGCTGGAGCTGTACCTCGCCCTGCTCGACCAGCACTGCGACGCGCTGCTCAAGGCGGTGCGCGCGGCGCTCGCGTCCACGTCGGACAACAAGCAGCGCGTCGCCGCCACGATGGACGCGTACTTCGCCTTCGTCGAGGACGAGGGCGGCGCCTTCCGGCTGGTCTTCGAGTCCGACCTGACCAACGAGCCGGCGGTGCGCGAGCGGGTCGACAAGGTCAGCCTGGACTGCGCGCAGGCGGTCAGCGAGGTCATCGCGGAGGACACCGACCTGCCGGTGGAGCAGGCGATGCTGCTCGCGGTGGGGCTGTGCGGCATGGCGCAGATCACCGCGCGGTACTGGCTGGGCTCCGGCCAGCCGGTACCGCGGGACGCCGCCGCCCGGCTGATCGCCTCGCTCTCCTGGCGCGGCATCGCCGGCTTCCCCCTGCACGGCGGCCCCGACCAGGCGCAGGACCAGGCTCAGGACCCGGCGTAGCCCCCGTCCCGGCGGCGCGCCCACCGCGGGTTCGCGGCGGTGTTCGCTGCGGTGTTCGCTGCGGGCGTGCAGGCATCGGGCCCGCCGGGTGTGCACGCCGGGTTAGTGTGCATCCGTACATCCAACTGACCGAAAGGGATCAGGCCGTGGAGGTCAAGATCGGCGTGCAGCACGCCCCCCGAGAGATCAGCCTGGAGAGCGGGCAGCCCGCCGAAGAGATCGAGAGCGCGGTGGCGGATGCGCTCGGCGGCAAGTCGGAGGTGCTGACCCTGGTCGACGACCGCGGCCGGAAGATCCTCGTGCCCGCCGACCGCATCGCCTACGTGGAGATCGGTGCGCCCACCGCTCGCAAGGTGGGATTCGGCGCGATCTGAGGCGGCTGCCACCGCTTTCCCAGCCCGTCCGGCCTCCCGGTGCCCGGCACCGGGAGGCCGTCGTTTGCCCGCGATTCCCCGCGGGTAGACCCGGAGCGTCCGATTCGCCACAGCAGGCGGGGGCCCAACGAAGGGCGGGCGCGAGATGATCCTGGCAGCGGTGTGCTCCGCGGTGATCGGCCTGGCGATTGCGCTGGCCGCGTTCTCCCGCTATCCGGACCGCTTCCGGCACCGGAACCTCACCCTGGCCACCGGCCCCGGAGCCGCCGTGCTCGGCGCCGCGCTCACGTACACGGTGCTGGGCGGCGGGCACCTGCCGATCGTGCTGCCGGTCGCCGCGGCGTTCGCGGCGGC
This sequence comes from Streptomyces sp. CNH099, assembly GCA_000514715.1. Classification (GTDB taxonomy): domain Bacteria; phylum Actinomycetota; class Actinomycetes; order Streptomycetales; family Streptomycetaceae; genus Streptomyces; species Streptomyces synnematoformans. Next base: position 208,794 of record AZWL01000010.1, read on the forward strand.
GATGCTGTCGCTGCTGGTGAAGCACCCGGAGCGGAGCCGCCCCGCGGCGGCGTACCTGGCGGGGCGCCCGGTGCGCTGAGCACCCCCGGGCCGTACGCACACGGCGGGCCTGCGCGGACCGCTTACGGACACGTACGGACGAAGCAGGCGCCCGCGGCTTACGCCGACAACCCCAGCGCCGCCATCCGCTTGGTGTGCGCCTCGGTGATACGCGAGAACATCCGCCCCACCTCCGCCAGGTCGAAGCCGTCGGCGACCCCGCCCACGAGCATCATCGACAGCGCGTCCCGCTCCGCGACCACGCGCTGCGCCTGGCTCAGCGCCTCCCCCATCAGCCGCCGGGCCCACAGCGCCAGCCGGCCGCCCACCCGGGGGTCGGCGGCGATGGCGCTGCGGACCTTCTCCACGGCGAACGTCGCGTGCCCGGTGTCGTCCAGCACGGCCAGCACCAGCCCGCGGGTGTCGGAGTCCAGCCGGACCGCGACCTCGCGGTAGAAGTCGCTGGCGATCGAGTCGCCGACGTACGCCTTGACCAGCCCCTCCAGCCAGTCGGACGGCGCGGTCTGGCGGTGGAACTCGTTCAGCGCGGCGGCGAACGGCTCCATGGCCCGCGGCGGGTCCTCGCCGATCTCGGCCAGCCGGTCCCGCAGCCGCTCGAAGTGGTGGAACTCGGCGGCGGCCATCGCCGCCAACTCCGCCTTGTCCGCCACACCGGGCGCGAGCTTCGCGTCCTCCGCCAGCCGCTCGAAGGCGGCCAGCTCGCCGTAGGCGAGGGCGCCGAGCAGGTCCACGACCGCGGCCCGGTACTGCGGGTCGGCCGCGGCCTCCGCCCAACTCTCGGCGGCCACGCCGGTCGCGGCGGCGGCGGTGGTGTTCTCCGGCTGCTCGGGAGCCTCGTCGGGAGGGGGAGTGTCCATGGAGCGGAGAATAGCGGCCCGCGCGGACCTGGGAAGAGCCTGGTCAGCCCGTGGACTATGAGACATCGCACAACACAGCTGCACGATTTTAGGTAGAGTGGTATAGCGCCCGCCGGCCACGGCGGGTCCCCCATGCCCCGGGCGTGAGTCCCCAGGCGCATGGGAAGCATGCACTGAAGGATGCCCGGTCGGTAGCCCGATCGGCTCCGCACCCCGACCGCTCTCAGCGGGGCCCGTGCGGCCTGTCCCGCCGTACGCACACCGCCGGAGGGAATTCTCGCGGCTGGAGCGCCCGAGTGACGGAAGAAGTGGTCCCGCGCCACCCCGCGCGGTACGACCCCCGTCCCCCGCCGCTCGCCGCGACCGACAGAAGAGGCAAGCATCCTGTCCACGTTTCGAGACCTGGGGATCCTCCCCGAGACTGCTGAGGCCCTGGAGGCCGTGGGAATCACCACGCCCTTCCCCATCCAGGAGATGACCCTCCCGGTCGCCCTCGCCGGCACCGACGTGATCGGCCAGGCCAAGACCGGCACCGGTAAGACGCTCGGCTTCGGCCTTCCCCTGCTGGAGAAGGTCGTCGTCCCCGCCGACGTCGAGTCCGGCCGCGCCGACCCCGGCACCCTGACGGAAGCGCCGCAGGCGCTCGTCGTCGTCCCCACCCGCGAGCTGTGCGTGCAGGTCACCAACGACCTGCTGACCGCCGGCAAGGTCCGCAACGTCCGCGTGCTGTCGATCTACGGCGGCCGGGCGTACGAGCCCCAGCTGGAGGCGCTGAAGAAGGGCGTCGACGTCGTCGTCGGCACCCCCGGCCGCCTCCTCGACCTCGCCGGGCAGCGCAAGCTGGACCTGTCGAAGATCAAGGTGCTGGTGCTCGACGAGGCCGACGAGATGCTCGACCTCGGCTTCCTGCCGGACGTCGAGAAGATCATCCAGCAGCTGCCGGCCAGGCGGCAGACGATGCTGTTCTCGGCCACCATGCCGGGACAGGTCATCGGCCTCGCCCGGCGCTACATGTCGCAGCCCACCCACATCCGCGCCACCACGCCGGACGACAGCGGCGCGACCGTCGCCGCCGTCGAGCAGCACGCCTTCCGGGCGCACTCGCTGGACAAGCCGGAGATGCTGGCGCGCATCCTGCAGGCCGAGGGCCGCGGGCTGACCATGATCTTCTGCCGTACGAAGCGGACCTGCGCGGACGTCGCCGAGCAGCTGGCCCGGCGCGGGTTCGCCGCCGGCTCGGTCCACGGGGACCTGGGCCAGGGCGCGCGCGAGCAGGCGCTGCGGGCGTTCCGCAACGGCAAGGTCGACGTGCTGGTCTGCACGGACGTCGCCGCCCGCGGCATCGACGTCACCGGCATCACGCACGTGATCAACTACCAGACGCCGGAGGACGAGAAAACGTACCTGCACCGCATCGGCCGCACCGCCCGCGCGGGCGCGTCCGGCACCGCGGTCACGCTGGTCGACTGGGACGAGATCACCCGCTGGCACCTGATCAACAAGGCGCTGGAACTCGACCTGGAGAACCCCGAGGAGACGTACTCCACCTCCCCGCACCTGTACGAGGCGCTGAGCATCCCCCAGGGCACGAAGGGCGTGCTGCCGCGCGCCGAGCGCACCCGCGCGGGGCTCGGCGCCGAGGAGCTGGAGGACCTGGGCGAGACGGGCGGCGGCGGGCGCCGCGGCGCGGGCCCGCGCCGGTCCGCGCCGGCCGCCGAGGAGCGCCCGAAGCGCAGCCGTACGCAGCGCCAGCGCCGCCGCACGCGCGGCGGGCGCCCGCTGGCGGCCGAGGCCGCCGGGGGCGGAGGCGAGGGCGCCGCCGAGACGCGGGAGTCCGCGGCGGAGCCGGCCGCGGCCGCGGCGGACGCCGCGCCCCGCAAGCCCCGCCGCCGCCGTCGCCGCACGCGCGGCGGGGGCGCCGGCAGGGCGGCGGCGGAGTAACGGAACCCCATCGGGCCCGGGGCGTACGCGGTGACGTGCGCTCCGGGCCCGCGGTCTGTCCGCGGGCCCGGCGGCGGGCGGCCGGGCCGGGGCGGGCTCCGCGGCCCGTACCGGCAGGGCCTAAGGTGCGGGCATGAGCAAGCCGCCGTTCGTCGCGTTGCCGACCGGGGCCGAGGCCGTACCGGTCGAGACCCCGCGCGGAACATTCGCCGCGCTGCGGGCCGGGCGGCCCGTACACGGGACCGCGCTCCTGCTGCCCGGGTACACCGGCAGCAAGGAGGACTTCATCGCCCTGCTCGAACCGCTCGCCGCCGCCGGCTTCCGCGCGGTCGCCGTGGACGGCCGCGGGCAGTACGAGTCGGACGGCCCCGCCGACGAGGCCGGGTACGCGCAGGACGAGCTCGCGCTTGACGTCCTCGCGCTCGCCGCCGCGCTCGGCGCACCGGACGACCCCCCGCCGCACCTCCTCGGGCACTCCCTCGGCGGCCACATCGCCCGGGCCGCTGTCCTCCGCGCGCCGGGCGCCTTCTCCTCGCTCACCCTCATGAGCAGCGGCCCCGGCGTCGTCTGCGACGAGCAGCGGTCCCGCGCCAAGCTCCTCGCCGACGCCCTGACGACGTACGACATGGAGACGGTCTGGCAGGCCATGCGGGCCTTCGACCCGCCCCCCGCCGACGGCGCCGCCGTCCCCGCCGACGTGGACGACTTCCTGCACCGCCGCTGGCTCGGCACCAGCCCCGCCCAGCTCGTCGCCACCGGCCGGCAGCTGTGCGAGGAGCCCGACCGGACCGCCGAGCTGGCCGCGCTGCCGCTGCCCGTGCACGTGCTCACCGGGGAGTCCGACTACGTGTGGCCGGTCGCGGAGATGGACGACATGGCGCGCCGGCTGCGGGCCCGCCGCACCGTCGTCACCGGCGCCGACCACTCCCCCAACGTCGACCGGCCCGCCGAGACCGCCGCCGCGCTCGCCGCGTTCTGGTCCGCCGGCCCGGCGATGGGATAACCCGCCATCGTCCGACCTCAACCGCGGTTGAGGTCAAGTTACGCTGACGGACATGACGCACCACCTGTCCCCCCGGGCCAAGGAAGCGACGATCGGCGAGCTGTCCGACCGCAGCGGGGTCCCCCAGTCCGCGCTGCGCTTCTACGAGCGCCAGGGCCTGATCAACAGCCGCCGCACCACCGGCAACCAGCGCCGCTTCTCCCGGGACACGCTCCGCAGGGTGGCGTTCATCCGCGCCTCGCAGCGCGTGGGCATCCCGCTGGCGGCGATCCGGGAGGCGCTCGCGGTGCTCCCCGAGGGGCGTACGCCGAACCGCGCGGACTGGGCGCGGCTGTCGGAGTGCTGGCGCAACGACCTCAACACCCGCATCCGCCGGCTGGAGCGGCTGCGCGACAACCTCACCGAGTGCATCGGCTGCGGCTGCCTGTCGATCGACAAGTGCGCGCTGGCGAACACCGACGACCGCCTGGGCGAACGCGGCCCGGGCGCGCGCGGCCTCGGGGTCTGACGGGGCCGCCCGCGGCGCCCGCGGCGGAGGCGGCCCCGTCAGCCGAGGGCGAGCATCGCCCCGGCGACCTCGCCGGCCGCGGCGTCGGGGATCGCGGTGGCGGCCTCCTCAAGGACGAGCAGCCGCGCACCCGGGACCGCGCGCGCGATCGCCTCGCCGTTGCCCACCGGGAAGAACGGGTCGCGGCGGCCGTGGACGACGAGGGCGGGCACCGCGATCCGGGGCAGGCGCTCGCGCCAGCGGGGTGTGCAGTCGAGCCGGGAGAACACCATGCCCAGCTGGTTGGCCAGCTGGACCGGGGGCGCGGTGCCGGGCGTACGGTCCCAGATGCGCGCGGCGACGGCGCGGGCGGCGACGGGGTCGTCGCCGAGGATCTCCGCGCCGGCGGCGGCGAACTCCGCCACCGCCTCGCGGTCGGCCCAGTCGGGCATCGGCCGCCCGAACAGCCGGCTCATCGTGGCGTGGTCGTGGTCGGGGAGGTCGTCGTCGGGCGGGCCGGGCGCGACCGCACGGGTGCCGGCCAGCGTGAGCGCCGAGAACGCGCCCGGGTGATCGAGCGCGGCCACCTGGGCGACCATCCCCCCGACGCCGATCCCCGCGAGGTGCGCGGGCCCGTCGCCGAGCGCACCGGCGAGGGCCGCCGCGTCGGCGGCGAGGTCGCGCAGGGTGTACGCGGGCGCCTCCGGGTCCGCCGTCGTCGACTCGCCGCTGTCGCGCAGGTCGTAGCGCACCACGTGGCGCCCGCCCGCGGCGAGGCGCTCGCAGAGCGCGTCCGGCCACGACAGCATCGTCGTCCCGCCCGCGAGCAGGACCAGGGGTGCGCCGGCGGCGCCGAAGGACTCGACGCCGAGGGCGACCCCGTTGACGTTCACGGTGGTCATCGGATCACCGTAGCCGCAGCGCGGCCCGAGGACGTCGAGTTCCACTGGCCCACGGACACCTGCAACGGCACATCGACGGCGACGTCGAGGACTGACCCGAGGGCCCGGCGCGCGGCGGGCCGCGCCTAGCGTTTCACCGGGGTCGCGCCCGTCGCGCGGTCCACGATCTGCTCGTACACCTCCGGGTCGGTGGTGAACTCGCCGAGCCGGCAGGTCTTGCGCGCCCCGTGGTAGTCGCTGGAGCCGGTGGCCAGCAGGCCGAGGTCCGCGGCCGTGGCGCGGAGCCGGGCGCGGGTCTCGTCGTCGTGGTCCATGTGGTCCACCTCGATGCCGTCGAGGCCGGCGGCGGCCAGTTCCGCGACGGCGCTCTCCGGCAGGCACACGCCGCGCTTGACGGCCAGCGGGTGGGCGAAGACCGTGACGCCGCCGGCGCCCTTGATCAGGCGGATGGCGTCGAAGGGGTCCAGCTCGTGCTTCTCCACGTACGCCCGGCCGCCGGAGCCGATCCACTCGTCGGTGAAGGCGTCCTGCACGGAGGCGACGACGCCCGCCTCGACCATCGCGCTGGCCACGTGCGGGCGGGCGATGGCGCCGTCGCCGGCGATCTCCTGCACCCGCTGCCAGGTGAGGGGCACGCCCAGCTCGATCAGCCGCTCGGTCATGAGCTTCGCGCGGCGCACCCGGTCGTTGCGCACGGCGTCGCGCTCGCGGGTCAGCTCCGGCTCCTCGGGGTCGAAGAGGTACGCGAGCATGTGCAGGCTGATGCCGTCGAGGTCGCAGGACAGCTCCATGCCGGGGACGAGCGTCAGCCCGTCGGGCAGGGCCTCGACGGCCTCCGCGTGGCCGCCGACGCCGTCGTGGTCGGTGAGCGCGACGACGTCCAGTCCCTCGGCCGCCGCTTTGCGCACCAGTTCCGCGGGGGTGTCCGTGCCGTCCGAGTCGGCGGAGTGGGTATGCAGGTCGATGCGCACGGACGGTACCTCGCACGGGCTCGGGATCGCTGGAAGGCACCCAGCTTACGGGCCCGCCCGGCCGCCACTGTCGACGGCGGTACCCCCGGGGCGACGGCCGCCGCTCCGGCGCCGCTACAGCAGCCGCGGCGACAGCGCCCCGCAGGGCAGCAGCTCGATCTCCGCGCCGGCGTCGCGCAGGTCGGTGAGCACCAGCTCGTCGTAGAGCAGCAGGCCGGACTGCTCCGGCCAGACGACCGCCCACAGCCACAGCCCGCGCGCCTCCCCGGCGAAGACGGCCCGGTCCGCGGGCACGCCGCCGACGTGCCACAGCGGGGTGGGCCGGCCGGCGGCGATGACCTTGGCGTCCGGCGGCTTGTCGGTGCACATCCCGGGCCCGGGGTCCGGCCCCTGCAGGCCGGCGAAGCGGGCGCCGAGGCCGACGCCCAGCTCCTCGGCGACGAGGACCAGCTCGCCGGGCCCGCCCAGCGGGCCGGGGCCCGAGCAGGCGACGGCGGTGGCGCGGCCGCCGCTGCGGTCGTCGCCGGCGTTGGCGACCCCGGTGAACAGCCAGCCCAGGGGCAGCGGCCACGGCATCCACACCGGCACCCGGGCCCGGTGCACCACCACGCCCAGCGCCTCGACGCTGGGCGGTATGACGGGCTGCAGCGGCTGCACGGGGCCGTGCCGCTCGCACTGCCAGGAGTCGCTGAAGAGACCGGGCGGCCGGACCCGCCCGCCGCACTTCGGGCAACTGGGTTCGCCCCTCATAGCCACTTACGGTCCTCCCCGGTCGCCGCGCCGTCAAGGACGATCACCCGTCCGGGGCCGCCCGCCCCGGCGCCCCGGGCGCGGGCGGCGGTAGCGCCCGTGCCGTACGGCGGGCGCCGCGCGGCGCCGCTACGCGCCCAGGTCCACGCCGCGGCGCTGCGGGTCGCGCAGGTCCGTGCCCGCGGCGAGCCAGCGCTCGCGCAGCGCGGCCGCGCCGTGCACCCGCTTCCACGCCGCCTCGTTGGGCGTCATCGGCAGCAGCGGCAGGAACCGCACCGGCTCCCGCGGCTCCGGCAGCACCACGTCGTCCACCAGCCCGCCCGGCTCCGCGACCAGCACCGCGCGGAACGGCGCCCCCGGCCACAGCGGCTCCGCCACCTCCAGCGACGCGCCCGGCGCCACGACCACACCCTCCACCTGCGGCGACGCGGCGAGGACGGCGAGCGGGCGGAGCACCCTGCCGGTGTCGGCGCGCCCGGCCCGTACGGTCAGCAGCAGCTCGGCGCGCGGGCCGCGGAGCGGGTCGGCGAGCGCCTGCGCGGGGTCGGTCATGGGCTGGCCGGACATGCCGAGGGTGGCGTAGCGCAGCAGCGGCTCGCCTTCGGCGGTGGCCGACGGAAAACGCAGCACCTCGATGCGGTCCGTGCCCACGAAGGTCACGGACGCCCGTGCGTCGGGCTCGCCGAACGTCCCGGTCAGCCGCTGTTCCACCGGTGCGAGCACCTCGTCGTACGCCATGCGCCTCAGCGTAGAGCGCCGGGGAACCGTCAAGGCTGCGCGGTCGGTTCACTCGCGGCTGGTAACCTTGCGTGTCGGCTCGGTGCGCGTCGTACGTACGGCGCGGCACGGCTCCGACACGAAGGCACATGCGCAGGACGCGCACGGTGTGGACGCTCACGCCCTTCGACAGGGCCCGGCCGGAGGAGGTGGGGACTGCGGTGGATCCCAGCCGACCTTGCAGTACCGACAGCTCGCCCGTCCGGCCCGGCGCCCGCTGACCTCCGCCGGTCTCTCCGCGCGTTCGCACGGGACCTCCCGGTCGACTCCGGCCGCGCCGTCCGGCGCCCGGCGGTCGAGCACGCACTTTCGTCGCCATCCACTGACGTGCCGTCGGCGCGCTCAGCGATGCCCGCTTTGTGGGTGTACCTCTGCGTAGATCCTCATTCCCGGCAGCGTTGGTCCGCGCCCGGCAGGAGCGTGAAGGAGTTCGCCCATGTCGATGATCCGTGACCTGCGAGCCGTCGTCCGTCCCGCCCGGAAGCGCCACGGCCAGTCCGCCCACGGCTACGACCCCACCCGCGACCCGGGCGCGGTCAGCGCCGTCGTCGACTGCGCCGTCTACCGCGGCGGCCGGCGTACCAGCGAGCGGCTCTCCCCGGCCGAGGCGATGCGCCGGGTGCGCGCCGGGGGCGGCTTCGCCTGGATCGGGCTGCACGAGCCGACGGAGCGCGAGTTCGCCGGCATCGCCGAGGAGTTCGGCCTGCACCCGCTGGCCGTCGAGGACGCGATCGACGCGCACCAGCGGCCGAAGCTGGAGCCGTACGAGGAGTCGCTGTTCACCGTCTTCAAGACCCTCCACTACGTGGAGCACGCCGAACTCACCGCCTCCAGCGAGGTGGTGGAGACCGGCGAGGTGATGTGCTTCACCGGGCAGGACTTCATCATCACCGTCCGGCACGGCGGCCAGGGCTCGCTGCGGGCGCTGCGCGCCCGGCTGGAGCAGGACCAGGAGCTGCTGGCGACCGGCCCGTCCGCCGTGCTGCACGCGATCGCCGACCAGATCGTCGACAGCTACATCGTCGTCGCCGACGCCGTCCAGGAGGACATCGACGAGGTCGAGATCGACGTGTTCTCGCCGAGCGACGGCCGCAGCGGGCGCGGCAGCGACGCGGGGCGGGTGTACCAGCTCAAGCGCGAGGTGCTGGAGTTCAAGCGGGCGGTGGCGCCGCTGCTGCGGCCGATGCAGCTGCTGTCCGAGCGGCCGATGAGGTTCGTCGAGCCGGAGATCCAGAAGTACTTCCGGGACGTCGCCGACCACGTGGCGCGCGTACACGAGCAGGTGGTCAGCTTCGACGAGCTGCTCAACTCCATCCTGCAGGCCAACCTGGCGCAGGCCACCGTGGCGCAGAACGAGGACATGCGGAAGATCACGTCGTGGGCGGCCATCTTCGCCGTGCCCACGATGATCGCCGGCATCTACGGCATGAACTTCGACCACATGCCGGAACTCGACTGGCGCTTCAGCTACTACGCCGTGCTGGCGGCCATCGCCGTCATCTGCGCCGCCATGCACCGCGGCTTCCGCCGCAACGGCTGGCTGTAGCACCGGTACGGGGCCGGGGTCCGGCGGCTACGCTCGTGCCCCATGGAGCCGATCGCCGCCGCCCTCGCAGAAGAGGCCGCCAGGAAGTCCGGGCTCGTCTGGATCGAGGGCCCGGACGGCACCCAGCGCGCACTGTGGCACGTCTGGCTCGACGGCGCCGTCCACCTCGTCGGCGACGGGCCGGACGAGCAGCCGCTCGACGGGCTCGGGCTGGCCGACGGTGCGCTGGTGACGGTGCACGCGCGCAGCAAGGACAAAGGCGGCCGGCTGGTCGCCTGGCCGGCGCGGGTGACCGAGCTGGCGCCGGAGAGCGAGGCGTGGCAGGCGGCGGTGGCGGAGCTGAAGGGCAAGCGCCTCAACGCCGTGGACGCCGACCACGTCGCCGAGCGGTGGGCCCGGGAGAGCCGGGTGCTGCGGCTGGCGCGGGACGGCGCCGCGGTCACCGGGGCCGCGCTGCCCTCCGGTTCGCTGGCCGGCCCGCCGCCGGAGACCCCGGCGACGACGCGGCGGCCGGCGCCCGCGGCGCTGCCGCGGCTGCTGTTCGGGCGGCGCCGGCGCGGCTGAGCGGCACGGCCGGCCGGGAGCCGGACGGCGGGCGGCGGGGCCTGCGGGCTGCGGCCTGCGGGCCGCGGGTCAGCTCGCCGAGATCTGCTTCCCGTAGTCCACGACGTCCTCCTTGCGCGGGGCGTTGACCTCGAACTCCTCGTCCCAGTCCAGCAGTCGCAGCTCGCCCGCGTCCCCCGCGCGCTCCAGCAGCAGCGGGTACGGGCGCCCCTCCAGGGCCACCTCCAGCGCCCCGCCGGCGCCGTCGTCGGCCGTCACCCGGATCGTGGTGAAGCCGTCGACCTCGCCGTTCTCCTCCGCCGCCAGCTCGCCGTCGAGCTTGAGCAGCCCGTCGAGCAGCACCTTCATCTCGGTGAAGCCGCTGAGCTGCTTGTACGCGGTGTCCTTGGGCGGCACCTTCACGTACTTGCCGTCGAGCTTCTGCGCCGCCGCGATGTCCGCCTCCGAGGGCTCGCCGCCGCCTTCGCCCTTCCCGTCGCCCTCGTCTTCGTCCTGGTGCAGCCAGAACTCGTCGCCGGCCTTCAGGTACAGGTCCTCCTCGGCGCGCAGCAGCGAGAACGTCATGCCCCCGGTGGAGACTTCGCCGACCCCGCCGGCCGACGACAGCCGCATGTCGAGCTTGACCGGTTCGCCGTTGCTCACGAGGGTGCCCGCGAGCCGCACCGACGCGGCGCGCGCCGCCGCCCGCTCCGCCTTGGCCCTGATGCGCTCGGGGGACAGCTCCCCGACGCCGTTCTCGCCCGCCTCGGGACCCTCCTCGGCACAGCCCGCGAGAAGGGCGGCGGAGACAGCGAACAGCACCATCCGGAAGGCCGATCTCCTCATCACGTGCGGCAGCGTACCGGGCGCCCGGGCACCTGGCTTTCCCCGCCCGCGGCACTCGGCCGTACGCTGGTGCCATGGCTGTCACAGAAGAGGCGGTGCGCGCCGCGCTCGCGACGGTGAACGACCCGGAGATCCACCGGCCGATCACCGACCTCGGCATGGTCAAGTCGGTCGAGATCGGGACAGACGGCGCCGTGGCCGTCGGGGTCTTCCTCACCGTCGCCGGCTGTCCGATGCGGGACACGATCACTTCGCGGGTCACCGACGCGGTCGAGGCGGTCGCGGATGTGACGTCCGTCACCGTCGAGCTGGACGTGATGAGCGACGAGCAACGCAAGGCGCTCGCCGCGTCCCTGCGCGACGGCAAGGCGGAACGTGAGATCACCTTCGCCCAGCCCGGCTCCCTGACGCGGGTGTACGCGGTGGCGTCCGGCAAGGGCGGCGTCGGCAAGTCGTCCGTGACGGTCAACCTGGCGGCGGCGATGGCGGCCGACGGGCTGAAGGTCGGCGTCGTCGACGCCGACATCTACGGCCACTCCGTACCCCGCATGCTCGGCACGGACGCCGTGCCCACCCAGGTCGAGGACATGATCATGCCCCCGACGGCGCACGACGTGAAGGTCATCTCCATCGGGATGTTCACGCCGGGCAACGCGCCGGTCGTCTGGCGCGGCCCCATGCTGCACCGCGCGCTGCAGCAGTTCCTCGCCGACGTCTTCTGGGGCGACCTCGACGTGCTGCTCCTCGACCTGCCCCCGGGCACCGGCGACATCGCGATCTCCGTCGCGCAGCTCATGCCGAACGCCGAGATCCTCGTCGTCACCACGCCGCAGCAGGCCGCGGCCGAGGTCGCCGAGCGGGCCGGCGCGATCGCCGTGCAGACGCATCAGAAGATCGTCGGCGTCGTGGAGAACATGTCGGGCCTGCCCTGCCCGCACTGCGGCGAGATGGTCGACGTCTTCGGCACCGGCGGCGGCAAGAAGGTCGCCGAGGGGCTGACGCGCACGACCGGCGCGGAGGTGCCCGTGCTCGGCGGCATCCCGATCGACGTGACGCTGCGGGCCGGCAGCGACGAGGGCAAGCCGGTCGTCCTGACCGACCCGGACTCCCCGGCGGGCTCGGCGCTGCGCGACATCGCGGCACAGCTCGGCGGACGGCCGCGGGGGCTGGCGGGGATGGCGCTGGGCGTCACCCCGCGCAACAAGTTCTGACCGCGGCCGCCGGGGCGCGGCCCGTACGCGATCCGCGCCCCGCACCGCCGCCGGCTACCCCCGGCGGTCCTCGTACGCCGTGATGTCCTTGATCACCGAGAACGCGAGCCCGTACGCGCTCATCCCGCGGCCGTACGCGCCCAGGTGCACCTGGTTCGGCGTCGTCCCCGCCAGCACCCAGCCGTACTCCGACTCCCGGTAGTGGAACTGCGCCGCCTCGCCGTCGACCGGCAGCGACAGCGCGGACCAGCCGGGCCCCTCCAGGTCGTCGGCCAGCTCCCAGGCCACCGACGTCTGCTGGTCCAGCCACTCCTCGCGCATCTGGCGCTCCATCTGCGGCGGCCAGGTGCACGACAGCAGCCCCGAGCCCGCCAGCCAGGCCGCGGACGACACGGACGTCGCCTCCAGCACCCCGGTGCCGTCCGCGCTGCGCCGCACCGGGCGGCTCGCGACGGTCACGACCACCGCGAAACGGTGGTCACGCGGGCCGGCCTCGGCCAGGTACGAGGGCATGTCCCCGTGACCCACCGTGCCGTGCTCCACGCCGCCGTCGCCGCCCCCCGTCGACTGCAGCCACCGCGGGCCGGCGAACGCGTCGTCCAGCCCGTACCAGGGGAAGGACGCCAGCAGAAAGCTGTCCACCAGACGTGGCTCGGACTCCCGAGTCGTCCCCCCGGCCTCCGCCTCGCTCGTCATCTCCATCAGCGTGGTGCCTCCTCGTGGCCTGGACCTGTCAGTCGGCGGTCGCCCCCCGCCGGGGCGCACGCCCCGCCTGGCACACCGCATGCCGGGCGCTCACCCAGACACACCGGAGGATATCTACCTGCATACGCTAGGACAGGCAGCTGGTCTGATATGTGAGCCGATCAGGTGGCATCCGAGTCGTACGGGGGGCGCTCGGCCGTGGCCGCGCCCTTGGCCTCACCTGCGGCGTCACCCTTGCCGTCGCTGCTGCCGCCGCCACCGCCGCTGTCCTTCGTCAGGCTCATGCGCTTGCCGCCCGCCGCACCGTCGTCGTCGATGTCCCCCACGGTGCGGGCCGCCTCGCCGATCTCGGCGACCTCCTTCTTGAGGTCGAAGCCGTTACGGATCTCCTTCAGGCCCAGGTCGTCGTTGTCGAGGAGGTGCTTCTTCGCGAAGTTCTTCGGGTTCAGGTCCTCGAACTCGAAGTCCTTGAACTCCGGGCCCAGCTCCTGGCGGATGTCCTCCTTGGCGCTGTCGGAGAACTCCCGGACCTTGCGGATGAACCGCATCGTGTCCTGGATGACCTTGGGCAGCTTGTCGGGGCCGAAGACGATCGTGGCCAGGATGATGAGAGCGATCAGCTCGAGGGGTCCTATGTCGAAGAACACCTGGCACTCCTTGCTGTCCTGTCGTCGGCCCGCTGCCGGCAGGTCCGGGCGACTCTCACCGTACCCGGCGACCCCGCCCCACCGGGAGTACCGCATCGGCCGCGGTGGACTGGTCCCCCGGCGGCCGATGGGGTGTTTGGCGCCGTTTGGCGGCGTTTGACGGCTGCCGGGGGCGCGGGGTCAGTCGGCGGGCTCGCCTTCGCCGAGGGTGAGATCGACGGTCAGCTCCTCGCCGTCGCGCTCGACGGTCAGGCTGAGGTCGTCGCCGGGGCTGCGGCTGCGGATCTTGACGATCAACTCCTCGCCGTTGTGCACCGCTTCGCCGTCGACCCCGGTGATGACGTCCCCCGGCTCGATGCCCGCGGTGTCGGCGGGGCCGCCCGGGGTGACCGGCTCGGTGCCGCCCTCCGCCGCGGTGGTGCCGACCTGGGCGCCGTCGCCGGTGTACTGCATGTTCAGCGTCACGCCGATGACGGGGTGCGTCGCCTTGCCGGTGTTGATCAGCTGCTCGGCGACCTCCGCGCCCTTGTTGACCGGGATGGCGAAGCCGAGGCCGATGCTGCCGCCCTGCTCGGTCTGCGGGTCGCCGCTGCCGTTGTCGGCGCCGCGGATGGCGCTGTTGATGCCGATCACGCGGCCCGCGGCGTCGAGGAGCGGACCGCCGGAGTTGCCGGGGTTGATCGGGGCGTCGGTCTGCAGCGCGTTCACGTACGAGACGTCGCTGCCGTCGCCCTCCCCGCCGCCGGCGGTGATGGGGCGCTCCTTGGCGCTGATGATCCCGGAGGTGACGGTGTTGGGCAGGTCGTACGGGGCGCCGATGGCGACGACCGGGTCCCCGACGGCGACGGAGCGGGAGTTGCCGAGCCGCAGCGGCTTCAGCCCGGAAACGCCCTTCACGCGGACGACGGCGAGGTCGTAACCGGCGTCGCCGCCGACGACCTCGGCGGTCTTGGACTCGCCGCCGCTGAACGTCACCGTTATCTCGCCGCCGTCCTCGGCGGGCTGCACGACGTGGTTGTTGGTGAGGATGTGCCCGCGCTTGTCGAGGACGAAGCCGGTGCCGGTGCTCTGCTCGGCGACGCCGCTGACACGCAGCGTGACGACCCCCGGCAGCGCGGACCGGGCGATCCCGGCGACGCTGCCGGGCGGGCGCTTGCCGCCGCCGTCGTCGGCGGCGGACTGATCCAGCTCGACGTGCCCGGGGGTGCCGTTGCGCTCGATGTAGCTGCCGATGGCGCCGCCGATGCCGCCCGCGACGAGCGCGATGACGAGCGCCCCCACGAGGGTGGCCCACCGCCCTTTGCGCCGCTCCCGCGCACCGGCGCCGTGCGCGGCGTGCGCGGGAGCCCAGGGGTCGTAGCGCGGGGCCCCCTGCGGGGCGCCCTGCGGGTGTCCGTAGGGCCCGGCGGTGGCGTACGGACCGGGCCCCGGCGCCCCGGGGCCGCCGAAGTGCGGTGGCCCGCCCTGCCCGCCGGCCGCGGGCGGCACGTGCCCGCCGCGGGCGACGGGCTGCCCCGCGCCGGGCGCGGGCGCGGGCGCGCCGCCGGGCGCGGGTGCGCTGTGGGCCGGGTTCCGGGTCCCGGGCCCATGTGGGCCGTGGGACCCCTGCGGGTCGCTCTGCGGGCCGGGGGGCGGGGGGCGGCGCGTGTCGCCGGGCTCGGGGCGATGCGGTGCGTCGTCCCCGGCGCGCCCGGACGCGCCCGCCGCGGCAGCGGCCGGCGCGTCGGGCCCGGGCCGGCGCGGGCCCGGCACGCCGGTGGCGGGCGGCGGGTCCGCGTCGGAGATGACGGCGAGCTGCGTGGTGTCGTCGTCCTCGACGGGCGCCGCGTCCGCCGGAGCCTCTTCCGGCGCCTCGGCGGGCCCGTCCGGGCCGGGGGCGGGCGCCGGGCCGCCCGCCGCGCGTTCGGGCGTCTGCGCGGGCCCTGCGGCGTCCTGCGGGCCGCCTGCGCCCTCCTTCGGGGTCCCGGGGGAGGTGTCCCGTACGTCGTCTCGTTCGTCGTCCCCCGCATCGCGCTGCGGCAGGGCGGCCCGGCCGGCCCGGGCGCCCGCGACGGCGGACACCGCGGCGGGTATCTCCCTGCCGCCCGCCGCGCCGCCGGCACCGGTGTCCGCGGCACCCGGGTACGGGCGCACGCCGACCTCCCAGGGCCGCGCGTCCGCGTTCTCCGCCCCCGGCCCGCTCCCCGTGCCCGGCGCCTGCGGCGGGGCGGGCTCGGCCGGCGGCGCCGCGGGCGCACCCGCGTACGGGTCCGGGTCCGGCGCCGAGGCGTCGCCGGACCCGGCGTCCGCGCCCGGTCCCGCGGGGGCACCCGGGGTGTCGCCGTACCGCCCGCTCGCCGCCGTCAGCCCCTGCTCCCCCGCACCGTCCACGTCCTCATCCGCACGCCGCACCGGAGGCACGTCCGAACCACCGGCACCCGCCGCGCCGTCGTACCACCGCCCCTGCTCCCCCGCACCGTCCGCATCTTCATCCGCACCCCGCACCCCAGGCACGCCCGAACCGCCGGCACCCGCCGTGCCCCCCGCAGGGGAGACCGTCTCCGGCCGGCTCCCGCTGCCGTGGTGGTCGTCCTCGCCGTCGCGCCACTCCCGCAGCGCCCGCCGCACGCGGCGCAGCTGGTCCACCTCCGGGTCGTACCCCGGTGGCGGACCCGCGTCCTCCGGCCCGGCCGCCGGGGCGGCCCGCTGCGCGGAGGCGTCGGAGTCGGTGGCTGGTCCGGCGGTGTCCGATTCGGCCTCGCGCGGAGGCTCACCGGGCTCCTGCCCCCACCAACTCGGCTTCCCCTGGTCCATGTTCTCCCCACACGTTCCGCATGCGACTGGGCGCGGACCGGCGTGGCGGCCCGCACTTGAAGCTCACCCGCCGGGCACAGCGATTCAATCAGGTGCATGCGGTCCGGCGCATCGCCCCGGGGGCGACGGCCGCCGGTCCCGGCGGGCCGTCGCCGCGGGCCGTCACCGCGGGGGTGGAGTGTTCATCCCGCTCAGCGCGGTCTGCGGCGCGGACGTCGCGGGCTTGGTGACGGCGACCACGGACAGCAGCGGCGGCTGCGGCGTCGCGGTCGTCGCCGCGGTCGCGGAGGCGGCCATCTGCAGCGTGCCGCTCCGGGTGACGTACGGCTCGACCTCGTCGGCGTCCTGCACGCCGCCGGAGGTGGAGAGCTGGGGGTCGTACGAGTAGCGCGCGGGCACGCCGCGGTCGCCGGGGGTGACCGCCGGGGAGCCGGCGGGGTCGACGGCCGCCTCGATGGGGAGCGCGCCGCCGAGGGCGAGGGCGGCGAAGGAGACCGCGCCGGCGGCGGCGAAGGCGAAGCGCCGCCCGCGGGCGGCGGCGGGCCGGTCGACCTCGTGGATCGGGAACCCCGGGCCGGTGTCGAGCACGCCGCCGTCGAGGACGCCGCCGCCGTCCAGCAGGCCGCCGTCGAGGACACTCCCGCCCGGCCGCCGGCGCGCGGGGGCGCCCGCACCCGCGGCGGCGGGCGTCAGCCCGGGACGCGCGGGACGCCCGGGGCGGGGCCCGGCGTCGCGCCGGCCGCCGAAGCCGACGGTCCGCGGGGCGCGCGCGCCGCCGGTGCGGCCGCTCGTGCGCGCGTCGCCGCCGTCCCCGGCGGCGAAGGGCGACCGGTGGGCGGCGTCGTCGAGGTCGACACCCGGCAGGTTCTCCAGGCGGGCCAGCAGCCCGTCCGAGGGCGCGGGCGGTGCGGCGGCGGAGAACACGCTCTTGAGCCGGCGCTGCTCGTCGGCCTCCGCCTTGCACCGCGGACAGGTCGCCAGGTGCGCCAGCACGCGGTCGCGCGCGTCGTGGGGCAGTTCCCCGTCGACCAGCGCCGCCAGGGCTTCGCCCAGGTGATGCTCGGCGGGCGACAGCCCGCCCACGCTGCTCACAGCGTTCCGCCCTCCTCGTCCGAGCCGTAGGCACCCTGCCCCGCCCCGGCGAGCGAGCGCTGTTCGGCCCTCGCCTCCGGGGAGCGGTGCTTGAGCGCCTTGCGCAGGTGGGAACGGCCGCGGTGGATCCGGCTGCGGACCGTGCCCAGCTTGACGCCCAGGGTGGCGGCGATCTCCTCGTACGACAGGCCCTCGATGTCGCACAGCACCACCGCGGCCCGGAACTCGGGCGCGAGGGTGTCCAGCGCGTGCTGGACGTCGGCGTCGAAGTGGGTGTCGTTGAAGTGCTGCTGCGGCGACGGCTCGCGGCTCGGCAGCCGCTCGGCGGCGTCGTCGCCGAGGGCGTCGAACCGGATGCGCTGCTTGCGCCGCACCTGGTCGAGGAAGAGGTTCGTGGTGATGCGGTGCAGCCAGCCCTCGAAGGTCCCCGGGGTGTACGTCGACAGCGACCGGAAGACGCGGATGAAGACCTCCTGCGTGAGGTCCTCGGCGTCGTGCCGGTTCCCGGTGAGGCGATAGGCGAGGCGGTAGACGCGGCCGCTGTGGGTGCTGACGATCTCCTCCCAGGAAGGCGGAGTCCACCCCTTGGCCGACGCGTCGTCTGCCGGGAAGGTGGAGAATCCGGCAACGGTCACGGTGTCGGTGGCGTGGCTGCGGTCATCAGCATTGTCGGTCACGGATTTCGGCTCATCCGGTGCTCGGGGCTCCCGGCGGAATCGCCGCAGGGTGCCCTGGTCGCCGGACGCGGCCGCACCTCCCCTGGTGGCTCTGGTGGTGTCCAGTAGGCCCCCTACCATATCCACCTCGCCCGTTAGCTCCGGATAAGCTCTTCCGACCGGTATTTTCCCGCATTCAGCGGAACCGTCCCCGCCGGCATCCTTACCTCGTCCGTATCACTTCCGTCTCCCCCAACGCACGGTCCGGCCAGCAGGTTCCCAGACGCAGCGGATACAGTCACGCTTGCGACGGATGCAGGTGCAGGTGCCAACGGGGAACAGGAGAAGGCGATTACCGGCAACCGGCTGGCGAGCTGGTCGTTCGCCGAGGCGTACGGCACGGACGGTGCCGCGGACGCCGACAGCGGCCGGGCCGGGGCGACCCCGGGTGACCCGGCGGCTTCGACGCGTGCGCAGGGCTCGGCGACCGCGGCGCTGCACTGGGCCCGGCAGCGGGCGCTGGAGTCCGGGCTGCGGCAGGTGTCCGCGGGCGCCGGGGCGGCGCTGCGGCTGCTGGCGGCGACGGCGGGCGCCAAGGCGGTGGTCGAGATCGGCACCGGCACCGGGGTCTCCGGCATCCACCTGCTGCAGGGCATGCGCCCCGGCGGGGTGCTCACCACCGTGGACCCGGAGCCGGAGCGGCAGCAGTTCGCCCGCCAGGCGTTCCGGGCGGCGGGGTTCGCCGCGAACCGGTCGCGGATCATCGTGGGCCGGGCGCTGGACGTGCTCCCGCGGCTGGCGGACGACTCGTACGACATGGTCTTCTGCGACGGCGACCCGCTGGAGTGCCTGGAGTATCTGGGCGAATCGTTGCGTCTGCTGCGGGCCGGGGGCGTCGTGTGCTTCGAGGGCGTCTTCGCCGACGGCCGCACGGTGGACTCGGCGGCCCAGCCCGACGAGGTGCAGAAGCTGCGCGAGCTGCTGCGCTCGGTGAAGGAGAGCCCGCGGCTGATGCCCGCGCTGCTGCCGGTGGGGGACGGGCTGCTGTGCGCCGTCAAGCGCGAGGCATGACGGCGGGCGGGCGCGGAAGAGCGGAGGTGCGCCCGCTCGCCGGGGGCGGTCCGGCGGCCCCTGACGGCGATCCGCCCCGGCCACCGCGTGGCCGGGGCGCATACAGGGTTCTTCCGGACCTCGGTCCGACTAGCTGACGACCTTCTTCAGGGCGTCGCCGAGCGCGTCGGCTTCATCGGGGGTCAGCTCGACGACGAGCCGCCCGCCGCCTTCGAGCGGAACGCGCATGACGATGCCCCGCCCCTCCTTGGTCACCTCGAGCGGGCCGTCGCCCGTCCGCGGCTTCATGGCCGCCATGCTCGTTCCCCTTCCTGAAACCAGCTCTTCGTTGAGAAGCCTCGACGGCCTGTGGGCAGGCTCGTCGCCACCGGCATCGAACACAGTGCTTCTCGCCCATTATCCCGCATTGCCGGTCCTGATGACCAACATCGGTCCGCTTACTCTCGGCGACGCCCGACCGCAAAACCTCCCAATTCCCGCCAGAGGGATGCGATACTGCGCCCTTCCCGGCGAGGGCGCGCCGCGATTCCATTTGACGCACGTCACATGTCGCGGAGCGGTGATCTCCGCCATGCTGACGGCACCGGACGAGACGCGGCACAGCCCCGGTCACCGCAGGGGCGTAGCGAAGGGAAGAACATGGCGGACACCGTGCTGTACGAGGTCGCCGACGGGCTCGCGACCGTCACCCTGAACCGCCCGGACGCGATGAACGCCCTCGACACCGACACCAAGGCCGCCCTGCGCGACACCCTGCGGCGGGCCGCGGACGACGACGCCGTACGGGCCGTGCTGCTCACCGGCGCGGGGCGGGCGTTCTGTGTGGGGCAGGACCTCAAGGAGCACATCGGCACCCTCGCGGCGGCCCGGGCGGCGCAGCGTACGGACCACGCGATGGACACCGTCGCGGAGCACTACAGCCCCATCGCCGCCACCCTCGCCGGGATGCCGAAGCCGGTGGTCGCGGGCGTGAACGGGGTCGCCGCCGGGGCCGGCGCGGGGTTCGCCCTCGCCGCCGACTACCGCGTGGTGGCCGACAGCGCGTCGTTCAACACCTCCTTCGCCGGCGTCGCGCTGACCGCGGACTCCGGCGTCTCCTGGACCCTCCCCCGCCTCGTCGGCCACGGCCGCGCCGCCGACCTGCTGCTCTTCCCGCGCCGGATCGGCGCGGACGAGGCGCTGGCGCTGGGCATCGCGAACGTCGTCGTGCCGGCGGCGGACCTGGCCGCCGAGGCGGCGGCGGTGGCGCGCAGGCTCGCGGCGGGGCCGACGGCGGCGTACGCGGCGATCAAGGAGTCGCTGGCGTACGGGTCGGCGCACGGGCTGGCGGACACGCTCGCGAAGGAGGCGGAGCTGCAGTCCCGGGCGGGGGCGTCGGAGGACCACAGGATCGCGGTGGAGGCGTTCGTGGCGAAGGAGGAGCCCCGCTTCACGGGCCGCTGACCCCTCGCGGCACGGGCCGCGGCGGCGCGGGCGCGCCGTGCGTGCCCGCCCCCGCGGGGATCACCGGGCGTGGCAGTCCGCGAGGTGGTCGTCGACCAGGCCGCACGCCTGCATCAACGCGTACGCCGTCGTCGGCCCGACGAACCGCACGCCGCGCCGCTTCAGCTCCTTGGCCAGCGCCGTGGACTCCGGGGTGACGGCCGGTACGTCCGCGAGCGTGCGCGGCGCGGGGCGGCCGGCGGGGTCCGGGGCGTGGGACCAGATCAGGGTGTCCAGCTCGCCGGGGGCCCAGGCGGCGAGGGTTCTGGCGTTGGCGAGGGTGGCCTGCACCTTCAGCCGGTTGCGGATGATGCCGGTGTCGGCGAGCAGCCGCTGTTCGTCCGCGGGGCCGAACTCCGCGACCGCGGCGATCTCGAAGCCGGCGAAGGCGGCCCGGAAGCCCTCGCGGCGGCGCAGGATCGTCAGCCAGGACAGCCCGGACTGGAACGCCTCCAGCGACAGCCGCTCGAAGAGCGCGTCGTCGCCGTGCACGGGCCGGCCCCACTCGTCGTCGTGGTACGCCACGTAGTCCTCGGCGGACAGCCCCCACGGGCAGCGCAGCAGCCCGTCGGGCCCGGCGACGGCCCCGCCGGCGGCGCTCACGGCCGGCCGTCCCGGCCGCCGCGCGGATCGGCGCCGCCGAGTTCCGCCCCGCCGGTACGCGGCGCGCCCGGCGACGGCCCGCCCGGATCCGGCCCGGCGGGATCACGTCCGCCGAGGTCGCGCCCGCCCGGATCGGCGCCGCCCGGGTCGCGCCCACCGGGGTGCCGCCCGCCCAGGTCCGGCCCGCCGAGGCCCTGGCCGCCGAGGGCGCGCGCGCCCCCGAAGCCCGGCCTCCGGTAGTCCGCCGGCCCGGGCGGCGGCGCGTCCTCGTACTCCGGGTACTCCGGGTACTCCGGCGGTCCCGCCGGAGTACCGCGGTACGCCGCCGCGTGCAGCCCCGCGAGCGCCGCCTCCAGCTCCGCGATGCGCGCGTCCCGCTCCGCCAGCTCCGCGGCGACGCGGTCCAGCGCGTCGTCGACGTCCGCCATGCGGTAGCCGCGGAGCGCGACCGGCAGCCGCATCCCGTCGATGTCGGCGCGGCCGAGCGGCCGGTCGTCGGGCAGTGGGTCGTGGAGGCGGTCGGGCCGCGGCTCGGTCAGTTCCTCCTCGCCGTCCCCCGCCAGCACGACGGTGACCGCGGCGACGACCACGACCATGGCGATGAGCATGAACCAGAACACGATGTCTCCCCGTGGACAGCCGGGGCGCCACAAGGCCGCGCCCGGTACGCCGGGTGGCTGCGCCCCACCATAGCCGGGGCCGGTGACAGCCCCCGGCCCGCCGCCGCGGGGGCACCGCGGCGCACCGCGGGGCACCGCGCCCGCCGCGCCGCAGCCGCGGGCTAAGGTCGCTGGAAGGAGCCCGGGAACCGCCGTCCCGGAGGGTGTCTAAGGAGGCAGCATGCTGCGACTGGGGTCGCGCACTTTCGCCGCGCACGAGCCGGTGATCATGGCGATCGTCAACAGGACCCCGGACTCCTTCTACGACCAGGGCGCCACCTTCCGCGACGAGCCGGCGCTCGCCCGCGTCGAGCAGGCGGTCGCGGAGGGCGCGGCGATCATCGACGTCGGCGGGGTGAAGGCCGGCCCGGGCGAGGAGGTGTCGGCCGCGGAGGAGGTGCGCCGCACCGCGGGCTTCATCGCGGAGGTGCGCCGCCGCCACCCGGACGTCGTGATCAGCGTCGACACCTGGCGCCACGAGGTCGCCGAGGCCGCCTGCGCGGCCGGCGCGGACCTGCTGAACGACGCCTGGGGCGGCGTCGACCCGCAGCTCGCCGAGGTCGCCGCCCGGCACGGCGCGGGGCTGGTGTGCACCCACGCGGGCGGCGTGCGGCCACGCACCCGGCCGCACCGCATCGCGTACGACGACGTGGTGGCCGACATCCTGCGGGTCACCCTGGGGCTGGCGGAGCGGGCCGCGGAGCTGGGCGTGCCCCGCGACGGGATCCTGATCGACCCGGGCCACGACTTCGGCAAGAACACCCGGCACTCGCTGGAGGCCACCCGCCGGCTCGGCGAGATGACCGCGGCGGGCTGGCCGGTACTGGTCTCGCTGTCGAACAAGGACTTCGTCGGCGAGACGCTGGACAAGCCGGTCAAGGAACGGCTGGTCGGCACGCTGGCCACCACGGCGGTCTCGGCGTGGCTGGGGGCGCAGGTGTACCGGGTGCACGAGGTGGCCGAGACCCGCCAGGTGCTGGACATGGTGGCCGCCATCGCGGGCCACCGCGCCCCGGCGGTGGCCCGCCGCGGCCTCGCCTAGGGCCTGCCCGGGGGCCGCCGTACGGGCCGGGGCCTACGGGGTCTCCTTCGTGACCAGCTCCACGGCCTCGGCCACGTCGTCCGTGATGTGGAACAGGTCGAGGTCCCGCTCGGCCGCCTTGCCGCCGTCCACGACGGTCTTGCGCAGCCAGTCGACGAGCCCGCCCCAGTAGTCGCTGCCGAAGAGGACGATCGGGAACCGCGTCACCTTCTTCGTCTGCACCAGGGTCAGCGCCTCGAACAGCTCGTCCATCGTGCCGAAGCCGCCGGGCAGCACCACGAACCCCTGGGAGTACTTCACGAAGCACGTCTTGCGCACGAAGAAGTAGCGGAAGTTCACGCCCAGGTCGACGTACCTGTTGAGCCCCTGCTCGAAGGGCAGCTCGATACCCAGCCCGACCGACAGCCCGCCGGCCTCCAGCGCGCCCTTGTTCGCCGCCTCCATCACCCCCGGCCCGCCGCCGGTGATCACCCCGAAGCCGGCGTCCACGAGCCCCTTGCCGATCGCGACGCCGCGCGCGTACTCCGCGCTGTCCGACGCCGTCCGGGCCGAGCCGAAGACGCTGATCGCCGGCCCCACCTCGGCGAGCGCGCCGAACCCCTCGACGAACTCCGCCTGCATCCGCAGCACCCGCCACGGGTCCTCGTGCACGTACTCCGCGGCGCGCTCCCGGGTGTCCAGCAGGTGCTGGTCCATCGTCCCGTGCTGGACGCGGCTGCGGCGGCGGATGACGGGGCCGAGCCGCTGCTCGTTGAACTCGTCCCAGCTGCCCACGGGCGGCTCCCTTCCTTGTGCTTCTTCGTGCTGCTTCGTGTCTACTCGTGCCACCCCGTACGACGATCTCCCGGCCCAGGCTAGGCGAAGCCGCCCGAACCCGTGTGAACACCATCAGAAACCGCTACGGAACAGCCGGTGACACGCCTTTTCGCTCACGCGGTGAGCCAGGCCCGCAGCCGCTCCTCGCAGTGGTGGATACGGGCCGTACGGACGTGCTCGTCGCGCTTGTGCGCGTAGTTCGGGTCGCCCGGTCCGTAGTTCACCGCGGGGACGCCCAGGGCCGCGAAGCGGGCGACGTCCGTCCAGCCGTACTTCGGCCGCGGGGTGCCGCCGACGGCGGCGGTGAACGCGGCGGCCGCGGGGTGGGCGAGGCCCGGCAGCGCGCCGGGGGAGCTGTCCTCGACGGTGATCTCCGCGATGCCGCAGCCGTCGAAGTACTCCCGTACGAAGGCGGTCGCCTGCTCCTCGGAGCGGTCGGGGGCGTAGCGGAAGTTGACGGTGACCTCGCAGACGTCCGGCACGACGTTGCCCGCGACGCCGCCGCTGACGCGGACGGCGTTGAGGCCCTCGCGGTACTCCAGGCCGTCGATGACGGCGTGCCGCGGTTCGTACGCCGCGAGCCGGGCCAGCGCGGGGGCGGCGGCGTGGACGGCGTTGGCGCCGAGCCAGCTGCGCGCGGAGTGGGCGCGTTCGCCCTCGGTACGGAGGACGACGCGCAGCGTGCCCTGGCAGCCGCCCTCGATCTCGCCGTCGGACGGCTCCAGCAGCACGGCGAAGTCGCCCGCGAGCCAGTCGGGATGGCGCTCGGCGAGCCGGCGCAGGCCGTTGCGGGCGGCGTCGACCTCCTCGTTGTCGTAGAAGACGAACGTGAGGTCGCGGTTGGGCGCGGGCACGGTGGCGGCGATGCGCAGCTGGACGGCGACGCCGGCCTTCATGTCGGAGGTGCCGCAGCCCCAGAGCACGCCGTCCTCGTACGTGCCGTCCAGGCGGGAGGGCACGTTGCCGGCGACGGGCACGGTGTCGATGTGCCCGGCGAGCACCGCGCGCTCGGCGCGCCCCAGCCGGGTCCGGGCGACGACGGCGTCGCCGTCGCGGTCCACCGTCAGGTGCGGGAGCCGGCGCAGCGCGGCCTCGACGGCGTCGGCGAGGGGCTTCTCCGCCCCGCTGACGGAGGCCGTGTCCACGAGCAAGGCGGTGAGCCGGGCGGCGTCGAGCGTCAAGTCCATGCCGACGACCCTACGGTCCGGGCGCCGCCCCGCGCGCGTGCGCTGTACGGGCAGAGCAGGACCGCTCCCTTGTCCGCGGCTGTCCGCCGGGGGCGCTACCGTGGGCGCGTGCCCGCCTCCGACGTCCTCCGCCGCCGCCTCCTCCGCGCGTTCGTCGCGCTCGCGGTGCTCGGTGGCGTGGGCGCGTACCTGCTGGTCCACCTCAACACCGGCGGCGGGCCCGCGCCGCGCTGCGAGGTGCGCACAGCGGGCGAGGACGAGCCGTACGAGCTGGATCCCGAACAGGCCGCCAACGCCGCGACGATAACCGCCGTGGCGTCCTCCCGCCGGCTGCCCGAGCGCGCCGTGACCATCGCGCTGGCCACCGCCATGCAGGAGTCCGCCCTGCGCAACATCGAGCACGGCGACCGCGATTCGCTGGGCCTGTTCCAGCAGCGGCCCTCCCAGGGCTGGGGCACGGAGGAGCAGATCCTCGACCCGGTGTACGCCAGCGGCAAGTTCTACGAGCACCTGGCGGAGATCCCCGGCTACTCCCGGCTGCCGCTCACCGAGGCCGCCCAGCGCGTCCAGCGCAGCGGCTTCCCGCAGGCGTACGCGAAGCACGAGCCCGCCGCCGCCCGGCTGTCGGCGGCGCTCACGGGCCGCGCGGGCGGCGCCTTCACGTGCACGACGGCGAAGGGCGCCGCGCGCCCCGGCGATCCGGCGCTGCTGCGCAAGGAGCTGAAGCGGGAGTTCGGCGACAGCGTGCTGCCGGAGTCCGGGGCCGGCGGGCCGGGCGAGGGGTCCGGGGACGCGGACGGGGGCGGCCGGCAGGTGCTCGTGCTGCCCGCCGCCGTGGACGGCGCCGGGGGCGCGGGCGGCGGGGGCGGCGCCGAGGACGCGACCGACCACGGCTGGGAGCTGGCGCACTGGGCGGTGGCGCAGGCGCCGCGGCTGCGTATCGCGCAGGTGTCCTTCGCCGGCCGCGAGTGGCGGGCGGAGGACTCGGCGGACGGCTGGCGGCGGGTCGGGGGCGGCGGCGCGGCGGGCGCGGCCTCGGTCCGCATCGTCACCGAGCCGTAGCGCGCGCCCCTTCGCACGGGGGAACCCGGTCAGCGCGGGTTGACCGCGGAGCGGGATGCGCACCCCCGCCGCGGCCCGGTTCCGCGATCCGACAAACCCCCGGTGAACAGGGGTCCTCGGCCCCCTCGAAGGTGCGCGGACCGACCTGGTTTGCCCGGTTTTCTGGTGAAGCAGATAATGCGACGCATTACCAACTCTTTACCTGGAGCGGCCGCAACCTTCCGGCGCCTCACGCGGTAGTCACGGCGTCCGCACGGCGGACATGACCTGTCAGTAACCCCCTCCGTCAAAGGAGCACCATGTCCCACCCCCTCAAGCGCCACCTCGCCCGGGTCGCACTCGTCGTCACCGCGGGTGCCGCACCGGTCGTCGGCGCCGCGGGTGCCGCAAGCGCCGTCGAGCTGCCGAGCACGAACGGGCTGGCCCCGTTGAGCGCCCTGGACACCGGCGCGCTGCCCGAGAGCGTCTCGCAGACCGGCGGCGAGGTGCTCACCACCGGCGGCGAGACCGCGGCGAAGCTCGGCGAGAGCGCCGGCCCGACCACCGAGCAGGCCCTGGGCGCACTCCAGGAGACCACCGGCAGGACCGTCGACCAGGGGCAGGCCGCGGTCGGCGAAGCCGCCGGGAACCTCACCCCCGAGCTGCCCACCTCGAAGCTGGGCCTCGCCTGAGCCTGCGCGGTCTGCCCCCGGGGCCGCCGGGCCCGCGGAGCCGTCCTCCGCGGGCCCGGCGCCCGGCAGGGCCCGCGGCGGCGGTGCCGGACCCGGCGGGCCCGGCAGGGCCGTACCGGGCCCCGCCGGGGCCCCTCGGCCCGCTCAGCGCCGCAGCGTCCCCAGCCGCTCCACGGCGGCGGCCACCCGCTCGTCCGTGGCCGTGAACGCCACCCGGACGAACCGCTCCCCCGCGGCCCCGTAGAACTCCCCGGGCGCCACCGCGATGCCCAGCTTCGCCAGCTCGCCGACGGTGTCCCAGCACGGCTCGTCCCGCGTCGCCCACAGATACAGCGACGCCTCGCTGTGCTCGATCCGGAAGCCCGCCCCCGTCAGCGCCTCGCGCAGCGCGGCCCGCCGGCGGGCGTAGCGCTCGCGCTGCTCCGCCACGTGCCGCCCGTCGCCCAGCGCCGCGATCATCGCCTGCTGCACCGGCCTCGGCACCATCATCCCGGTGTGCTTCCGTACCGCGACCAGCTCGCGCACCACCGCCGCGTCGCCGCCGGCGAACCCCGCGCGGTAGCCCGCGAGGTTGGAGCGCTTCGACAGCGAGTGCACGGCGAGCAGTCCCTCGTACGAGCCCTCGCTGACCGACGGGTGCAGCACGGACACCGGGTCGGTCTCCCAGCCCAGCTCCAGGTAGCACTCGTCGGAGGCGACGAGCACCCCGTGCGCGCGCGCCCACGCCACCGCGCGGCGCAGTCCGGCCGCGTCCACCGTGCGTCCGGTGGGGTTCGACGGGGTGTTGAGCCACAGCAGCCGCACCCGCGCCGGGTCGAGGTCCGCGACCGGATCGGCGTACGTCACGGGCTCCGCGCGCGCCGTCAGCGCCCCGATCCGGTACGTCGGATACGCCAGCTCCGGATACGCCACCTGGTCCCCCGGCTCCAGCCCCAGCAGCGTCGGCAGCCAGCCGACCAACTCCTTGGTGCCGATCACCGGCAGCACCGCGTCCGGCCCGACCGCGGCCCCGAGCCGCCGGCCGAACCAGCCGGCGATGGCCTCGCGCAGCTCCGGGGTGCCCCAGGCGAGCGGGTAGCCGGGGCTGTCGGCGGCGCCGGCGAGCGCGGCCCGCACCACCTCGGGGACGGGGTCGACGGGGGTGCCGACCGACAGGTCGACGATGCCGCCGGGGTGCTCGGCGGCGGCTGTCTTGTAGGGCTCCAGCCGGTCCCAGGGGAAGACCGGCAGCCGGGAGGTGACGGGTCGCACTCTCACTGTCCTCAGTCGACGCAGCAGCCCCCGCCGATCAGCCCGGAGCCGATGGGCGGGGGCGATGCGTGTGTGTCGCCGTGGTTCTCCGTTACTACTCGTCGTGCTCCTGCGGCGGCAGGGCGGCGACGATCGGGTGGTCCCGCTCGATCAGGCCGAGCTTCGACGCGCCGCCGGGCGAGCCGAGGTCGTCGAAGAACTCGACGTTCACCTTGTAGTAGTCCTTCCACTCCTCCGGAGTGTCGTCCTCGTAGAAGATCGCTTCCACGGGGCAGACCGGCTCGCAAGCACCGCAGTCGACGCACTCGTCCGGGTGGATGTACAAGAACCTCTGGCCCTCGTAGATGCAGTCGACGGGGCACTCCTCAATGCAGGCCTTGTCCTTGAGGTCCACACAAGGCTCTGCGATGACGTAGGTCACGCTGTCGTTCCTCCTCGATCAGGCTGGCGGCGCGGGAGCGCGGCGTGTCGATGCCCGCATCTAGTATCTCCGTTCCCGGGCACGGAGCGAACAAGAGGGGCGTGGAGAGCTGTGGAATTCACCACTGGGGCGCGGCTCGAAGTCCGTATCACCCCTGCCGACGTGGGAAAACGTGTTTCCGTACGACGACTGACAGATGCCTGCGAGGCAGCCGCGCGGTTCACGGATGCAGTCGGTGTGCTCACATCGTGGGACGCCGGGGAGATTCGTCTCACCAGGCGGAACGGTGAGGTCGTGCGGATTCCGGAGTCGGCCGTGGTGGCGGCGAAGGTCGTCCCCGCCGCGCCGGCGCGCCGGCGCGGGCCGGCGGCCTCGGCGGCGGAGCTGACCCGGGTGGCGGCCCGGGGGTGGCCGCCGGTGACGAGCGAGCGGCTGGGCGACTGGACGCTGCGGGCCTCGGACGGCTTCACGAGCCGCGCCAACTCGGTGCTGCCGCTGGGCGACCCCGGGCTGCCGCTGGACGCGGCGCTGGCGCGGGTCACGCGGTGGTACGGGGAGCGGGGGCTGCCGCCGCTGGTGCAGGTCGCGACGGGCACGGGGGACGCGGGGGACGCGGGGGACGCGGCGGGCGGCGGCGAGGCGCTGGCGGCGGAGCTGGACGCGCGCGGCTGGGCGGCGCGGCGGGCGGCGCTGCTGCAGGTCGGGGAGCTGGCCCCGGTGGCCGACACGCGGGCCGCCGGAAACGGCGCGGAGCGGGTGGAGCTGTCCCGTACGGCCTCGGCCGGGTGGTTCGCGCTCTACAACCGGGCCGGGGAGCTGACGCCGGCCGCGCGGACGGTGCTGGAGGGCGGCCCGTCGGTGTGGTTCGCGACGGTCCCGGGGACGGACGGCGCCCCGGCCGCGATCGGGCGCTGCGTGGTCGACGGCCGCTGGGCGGGCTTCGCGGCGGTGGAGGTGGCCCCGGCGTACCGCCGCCGCGGGCTGGCCACGACGGTGATGGCCGCCCTCGCGGACCGGGCGCTGCAGGAGGGCGCCTCGGCGGCGTACCTCCAGGTGGAGCCGGACAACGCCCCGGCCCTGGCCCTCTACGGCGCCCTCGGCTTCGCCACCCACCACGCCTACCACTACCGCTTGGGGTAGGAGAGCCGTACGGGGCGGCGTGGCGGGGGTCGTGCCCCCACAATGGACTCATGAAACAGCCCGGCATCGATCACCGGGCCCGGTTCGCGGAGGAGGCCCGCGCGCCGCGGCCCGACCTCGCGCTGCTCTGCCTGCTCGTCGGGGCCGAGACCGGGCCCGGGCTCGACGAGGACGGCATCGACGGCGTGCAGATCGAGCTGGACGAGCTGGCCGGGCGGTTGCCGTACGCGCCCGGCGGGCCGCGCGCGTGGGCGCGCGCCGCCGCCGAGCTGCTCGGGGAGCGCTGCGGGTTCCGCGGGACGCCCGGGGACTACCGCCGGCTGGAGTCGTCCCAGCTGCACGAGGTGCTGCGGCGGCGCCGCGGACTGCCGATCATGCTGTCCGTGGTCTGGATGGAGGTCGCCCGCCGGGCCGGGGCCCCGGTGTACGGCGTGGCGCTCCCGGGGCACTTCGTCGTCGGCTTCGGCCCGCCCCCCGTCGGCCCGGCCGCCACCGACCCGCCCGCCGCGGACGACCCCGTGCTGGCCGACCCCTTCGACGGCGGCCGGCTGCTCTCCCTCGCCGACGCCGAGTCGCTGGCCGCCGAAGCCACCGGCGGCGCGCCGCTGTCGGCCGCGACGCTGACGCCCGCCGACCCGCTGGACATCGTGCTGCGCATCCTCAACAACATCCGCGCCTGGGCGGCCCAGCGGCCCGAGCAGTCGGACGTCCAGCTCGCCGCCGTCGACCTCGCGCTCCTGCTGCCCAGCCACCCCGCCCGGCTGCGCCACGAGCGGGCGCAGCTGCTCGTCGCCCGCGGCGACTTCGCCGCCGGGGCGGTGGAGCTGGAGGAGTACGCCTCGGTGATAGCGGCGATGGAGCCGCAGGCCGCCGACTCCCTGCGCCGTCAGGCCCGCGCGGCCCGCGCCCGCCTCAACTGAGCACGCGCGGGCCCGGGAGCACCCGGGAGCGCGGAGACGGCACGCGGGAGACGACGGCGGGCCGGCCACCGGAGACGACCCCGGCACCGGCCCCCGCGTCCTGCACGGCGTACGCCCCGCCGCTACTCCTTCGCCGCCGCCCCGCCCGGCCCCTCCTCCAGCGCCGCCAGCGCCTTGTCCAGGATGACCTGCTGGTCGCGCGCCACCGTCGGCTCCTCCGGGAAGTGGCAGGCGGTCAGGTGCCCGGCCCGGTTGCCGCCGATCTGCACCAGCGGCGGCTCCTGCTCCGCGCACAGGTCCTGCGCCTTCCAGCACCGCGTGCGGAAGCGGCACCCCGACGGCGGGTTGATCGGCGAGGGCACGTCGCCGGCCAGCCGGATGCGCTCCCGCGGGGCCTCGTCCTCGTCGTCCGAGAGGGCCGCCTCCGGGACGGCGGAGAGCAGGGCGTGGGTGTACGGATGCCGCGGCCGGGAGTAGATGTCCTCGCGGTCGCCCGTCTCGACGATCTTCCCGAGGTACATGACCGCGACGCGCTGCGAGAAGTGCCGGACGATCGCGAGGTCGTGCGCGATGAACAGGAACGCGATGCCCATCTCCCGCTGCAGCTCCTGCAGCAGGTTGACGACCTGCGCCTGGATCGACACGTCGAGCGCCGAGACCGGCTCGTCGGCGACGATCAGCTTCGGGTTCAGCGCCAGCGCCCGCGCGACCCCGATGCGCTGCCGCTGGCCGCCGGAGAACTCGTGCGGGAAGCGGTTGTAGTGCTCGGGGTTGAGGCCGACGGTCTCCAGCAGCTCGCGGACGCGCTTCTCCCGGCCGCCGGGCGGGTCGATCCCGTTGACCTCCATCGGGCTGTTGATGATGGTGCCGACGGTCTGCCGCGGGTTCAGCGACGAGTACGGGTCCTGGAAGATCATCTGGATCTCGGACCTGATCGGCGCCAGCGCCTTGCGCTTGGCGTACGTGATGTCCTGGCCGCGGTACGTGATCCGGCCGCCGGTCGGCTCCAGCAGCCGCGTCAGCAGCCGCCCGGTCGTCGACTTGCCGCAGCCGGACTCGCCGACCAGACCCAGGCTCTCGCCCGAGCGCACCTCCAGGTCGACGCCGTCGACCGCCTGCACCGCGCCGACCCGCCGCTTGATCGGAAAGCCGCCCATGATCGGGAAGTGCTTGGTGAGCCCTTCGACGGTGAGCAGTTCCTCGCCCGCCACTACCGGGGTGTCGTCCCGGGGGCCGGGGAGGGTGAGTTCTTCGCTCATGGTGGTCAGTCGCTCCCTAGCCCAGCCGGGGCTTGATCTGCTCGATGAAGATGTCCTGCTTCTGCCCGGCGCTCAGATGGCAGGCGGCCCCGCGGCCCTCGGGCAGCGCCGGCCGGTCCGTACGGCACGCGGTGCCGCCCACCTCCTGCACGTAGGTGCACCGCGGGTGGAACGGGCAGCCCGGCGGGGGGCTCAGCAGGCTGGGCGGGGTGCCCTTGATCGGCATGAGCGGCACGTCCACGTCCGAGGAGAGCCGCGGCATGCTGCTCAGCAGGCCCCAGGTGTACGGGTGCTGCGGCCTGCGCAGCACCTCGCGCGTGCTGCCCCGCTCCACGGCGCGGCCCGCGTACATCACCAGGATGTCGTCGGCGACGTTGGCGATGACGCCGAGGTCGTGGGTGATGAAGACGATCGCGGAGCCGAACTCGCTCTGCAGGTCCCGGAGCAGGTCGAGGATCTGCGCCTGCACGGTCACGTCGAGCGCGGTGGTCGGCTCGTCGGCGATCAGCAGGTCGGGGTTGCAGACCAGCGCCATCGCGATCATGGCGCGCTGCCGCATGCCGCCGGAGAACTGGTGCGGGTAGTCCTCCGCGCGCATCTTGGCGTTGGGGATGCCGACCTTGTCCAGCATCTCCACGGCCCGCAGGTGCGCCTCGCGCTTGGAGACGCCCATGTGCTTGCGGTACGGCTCGGCGATCTGCCGGCCGACGGTGTAGAAGGGCGAGAGCGCGGTCAGCGGATCCTGGAAGATCATCGCCATCTTGTTGCCGCGCAGCTTCTCCAGCTTGCGCTCGGGCATGCCGATCAGCTCTTCACCGTCGAGGCCGATGGAGCCCTCGACGTTCGTGTACATCTGGTTGTGCAGGCCCAGCACGGTCAGGTTGGTGACCGACTTGCCGGAGCCGGACTCGCCGACGATGCCCAGGGTCTTGCCGCGCTCGACGTCGAAGGAGAGACCGTCGACGGCCTTGACGACGCCGTCCTCGGTGGTGAACTGCACGCGCAGGTCCTGCACCGAGAGGAAGGCGCCGTCCGCGGACGGGGCGGAACCTCCCGATTCCTTGGTCAGGGTGGTCACTGCTCTTCTCCTAGGACAGACGGACGCGCGGGTCGATGAAGGCGTACGCCGCGTCGACGAGCACGTTCATCAAGATGATCATGGTGGACGAGAACAGCAGCACACCCATCAGCACCGGCAGGTCGGCCTTGAACACCGACGCGATGGACAGGTTGCCCAGACCCGGCAGCGAGAAGGTGAACTCGGTGATGATCGCGCCGCCCAGCAGGGTGCCGAGGTCGATGCCGAAGATCGTGACGACCGGGATCAGGGCGCCGCGCCAGGCGTAGCGGAAGAAGACCGTGGGTCCGGACATGCCCTTGGCCTTGGCCGTTCTGACGTGTTCCTCCTGCAACTGCTCGATCATCGTGGACCGCACCATACGGGTGTAGTTCGAGCCGAAGATCGTGGCGAGCACCATCCAGGGGAGGATCAGCCCGACCGCCCACTGCCATGGGTTCTCGGTGAACGGGTTGTACTTCGGGTCGCTGAAGATCCCGGTGCTGTACACCAGCGCCCACAGCACGAGCGGGCCGATGAAGTAGATCTGCAGCGAGCCGATGACCAGCGAGCTGCCGCTGACGAACTTGTCGACCGGCGTGCCGCGCCGCCAGGCGGCGATCATGCCGGCGCCGATACCGAAGACGAGGAAGACGACGGCCGCGCCGATGGTGAGCGACAGCGTGGTGGGGAAGCGGTCCTGGATGAGGCTCAGGACGTTCTCGTCGTGGACGAACGAGCGGCCGAGGCAGGGCGCCGGGCAGTCGCCCGTCGGGTAGGAACGGCCGGTGAAGATGCCGGACAGGAAGTTCCAGTACTGCACCGGGACGGGGTCGTCAAGGCCGAGGGACCTGCGGATCAGTTCGAGGTTCTCGGGCGTGCACTTCTCGCCGCAGGAGATGCGGGCGGGGTCGCGCGGGATGGCGAAGAACAGGAAGAAACAGACCGCGCTGAGGATCAGCAGGATGATCAATGCGCCGATTGTCCGGCGAATCAGGAAACGAAGCATGACTGTGGGCTGCTCTCGAAGGACAAAGCGGCGACGTGGACTGAAGGTGGTGCGCGGGGCCCGCCGATCGGGCGGGCGCCCGCGCACCGGAGGTGGTGCTACTGCTTCAGGTACAGCTTGCGCGGGTCGAGGGCACCGATGACGTCGTCATACTGGACGCCGCCGATGTTCGAGCCGTGGAGCTGGATCTGCTTGTAGTACGTCATCGGGATGTTGGAGACCAGGTCCTTCACCACGTACTGGGAGAGCTTGTTCCACTCCTTGGCGGCCTTGGCCGGGTCCGTGATCTTCTGGACCCGGTCGATCTCCTTGTTGAGGAAGTCGTCGTTGGTGTGCGAGTAGTTCGACGAGCCGTCCTGGATCTGCCGGCCGTCGTACAGCGGCGGGACCACGGTGCTGGCGGACGGCCAGTCGGCGCCCCACGCGCTCACGTACATGTCGAACTTGTTGTCGACCAGGCCGATCTCGTCGTAGTACGTCTCGGCGGAGATCTCCTTGCGCTGGACGTCGAAGCCGGCCTCCTCCAGCGTGTCCTCCATCGTGGGCGAGTAGTTCTGGCCCTCGGGGGTGTTGATGTAGCCCCAGGTGAGCTTGTAGCCGACCTCGCCGGCGTCCTCCAGGATCTTCTTGGCCTTGGCCGGCTCACCCAGCGGGTTCTCCAGCTTGCCGAAGGGGTCGAAGCCGTCCTCGTAGCCGGAGACGGTCGGGCTGATCAGACCGCCTGCCAGCTCCATGCCCTGCGGGCCGCCGTACGCCTGCTGGTACGGCTGGATGGGCAGCGCGTAGGCGATGGCCTCGCGGACCTTCTTGTTCTTCACCCGGTCCATGTTGATGGCCATCTGCGAGACGTACGGCTGGTAGCCGGCGGCCTTGCGCTTCTGGGCCTCGGGGTCCTCGTTCAGCTTCGGCACCGTGGCGGCGTCCACCTGGTTGTTGAAGCTGACCGAGTTCTTGTTCGCACCCTGGTCGGCCATCAGCCGCTCGGTCGAGGTCTCGTACTGGATGTTGAACGTGATCTCGTACTTGTCCGGGTAGGCGTTCCGCGTCGCGTCGGTCGCCGGGTCCCAGTGCTCGTTCCTGACCAGCGTCATCGACTTGCCGGTCTTGAAGGACTCGATCTTGTACGGGCCCGCGGTCATCGGGTCCTTGTCGTACTTCTCCTTGGTGTCCTTCGCCTCGGAGACCATGGAGTAGCCCGGCATCGCCAGGGCGTACGGGAGGTCCGGCTTCGGGTCCTTGAACTTGAAGACGATGGTCTTGTCGTCCGGCGTCGCCAGGACGGAGTCCGGCAGGTGGTCACCGTCGTACGGACCCTCGGGCAGCATCTCGCGGTACTCGGTGCCCGGGGTGTTCGCCAGCCACTGCTGGATGAAGACCGGACCGTCGTTGATGAACTCGGCGAACTGCCGCTCGAAGGTGTGCCGGACGTCCTTGGACGTGATGTCCGTGCCGTCCGCCCACTTGATGTTGTCCTTGAGCGTGTACGTCCAGGTGCGGCCGCCGTCGGAGGGCTTGCCGCTGTCCGTGGCGAGGTCGCCGACGAGGGTCTGCTTGCCCTGGGCGTCCGACTTGTAGCCGGTCAGCCCGCGGTGGATCAGCCGCGACAGGGAGCCCTCGTCCGAGACGTATATCTGTCCCGGGTCGAGGTGCGCGTAGCTGTCACGCTGCATGACGTTGATCGTGCCGCCCTCCTGGGCGCCCTTCACCTCGGCGGCGGGGCCGGTGGACGCCTCGGCGTCACCGAACGGGATCTGCGCCTGCTGCTTCTGCGCCTTGTCCTTCTCGTCCTGCGCCGAGTCCGTGTCCTCCGAGCCGCTGCTGCAGCCGCTCAGGACCAAGGCCCCCGCGGCGAGCACCGCTGCCACGGCGTGCGCTCTGCGTGCACCCCTGATTCTCACTGTCTAACCACCCTGTCTGTCGGTCTTGACTTGCTGTGTGCGTGTTCACCCGTTGCCACGGCGGTCGCACCCTGGCGGCGGTACGAACGTCAGCGCGCGGCCTTCGGATCGAACGCGTCGCGGACAGAGTCCCCCAGCAGGTTGAAGGCGACCACGAAGATCACCATGGCGATGCCGGGGAAGAACATGAACGTGGGAACGGTCTCGGACACGTCCGCGGCCCGGGAGAACATCAGGCCCCAGTCGGGGGTCGGGTTCACCAGGCCGACGCCGAGGAACGACAGTCCCGCGGCGCTCGTCACGACGAGCGGCAGCTCGAAGGTTCCCTGCACGAGGATGGGTGTGACGAGGTTCGGCAGCATCTCCTTGCGGATGATTCGCCAGTTCGACGCCCCGCTCACCTTGGCGGCCTCGACGAACTCGCGCTCACGCATGGCGAGCGCGACACCGCGCACGATGCGGGCCATGCGCATCCAGCCCAGCGCCGCGAGCACCCCGATCAGCACCGCGACCCGCAACCAGGTCGGGGTCGCGTCCTCGGGGGCGACGAAGATCGTGGTGATGACGGGCATGAACGCCACGAAGAACAGCTGGCTCGGGAACGCCAGCATCAGGTCGGTGAAGCGGCCGATCAGCGTGTCGGTGCGGCCGCCGGTGAAGCCGGCGGCCACGCCCAGCAGCACGCCGATGCCGACGGTGAGGATCGTCACCGCGACGGCGATGGCCAGCGAGGTCCGGATGCTGTAGATCAGCAGCGTGAAGACGTCGCGGCCGAGGATGGGCTCCAGGCCGAACCAGAACTCGCCGCTGATGCCGCCGTTGGGCTTGACCGGGTAGCCGAGGGGGTCGAACAGCTCGGGCTTGCCGGTGGCCGAGTTGTACAGCGTGTACGGAGACTTCCCGTACAGCTTCGAGATGAGCGGGGCGCATATCGCGATCAGCACGAAGAAGCCGACGACATACGCGGATATGACCCCCGCGCGGTCGCGCTTGAAGCGCTGCCACATCAGCTGACCGGGCGATTTGCCGATGTGATCGGCGGTGCCCTGGCCATCGCCCCCCTCTGCCTTGACGGGTTCGAGCGTTGTGGGCTCGGACCCCGTCGGGGCAGCCTCGGATGGACTCGTCATTGGCGTTGTGCTCCCGAACCGGATGAGAGCCGCAGCGCCCGTGCACGCTGCGGTGGTTGACGGGACTTTCGCAATCGATTCATCCCCCAGTCAAGGGGGTGACGGGGTAAGGCGAGGTGCGCAATCGCTTCTTGAGCGTAAGTTTTGCAGATTGAGGTCCGTACGTGCTTGACAAGCCGCCTTAGTGACCGACATATGCGACAAATAGCTTCGAAGGTCGTTAACACGACGGCAACCCGTCTGTGGCATCACCGATATACGAACGCGCCACTCTGGGGAGCGTACGGCCGTGCGGGTGCCGTCACCCGGCCGGGCCCGGTTGCGCGCCGGTCCGGCCGGGTTCCGCCCGCCCTCCGCCGGGGTCCGCCGGCGTCCGGCCGGTCTTGCCGGGAGTGTTGTCCGGCGCCGCGGAGAGGTGTAGACCTGGGTGCCGAGTGGGCCCACAAGGCGCACGGTTGCATATCGGGGGTCGGCCGGCGATGGAGCAAGGACACATACTGGGGCGCGGCGCACGCGTCTTCGGCGCCGTGTGCTGCGCGCTCCTCGCCCTGCTCTCGCTCGTGTGGATCGGCCGCGACGTCGACGTCGCGGGCGGCCTGCCCGACCTGTGGTGGTCCTGGGCCGGCGCCCCCGAGAGCGCTCCGGAGAGCCCTCTGGGCACCTCTCTCTACGACCCCGTCCTCGTCTGCGTCTACGCCGTCGCCGGCGTGACCGCCCTGTACTCCACCGCGGCCGCCGGGGCCCTCGGCGCGGCCGGTGCGGTCACGATCCTGCTGCGCGCCCCCGTGCTGTGGACGCTGACGGCGGACTGGATGCAGCACATCGACCAGGACCTGCGCAACCGGGCCCTACTCTTCGCCGGGGTGGCCGTCACCCTCGGCGCGGTGCTGCTCATCTCCGTCGCCGCCGGCCGCCGGCCGGTGGACTCCGCCGGCGCCGGCTACCTGCTGCCCGACGAGCAGCCGCCGCGCCGGCCCACCCGCGGCGCCGCGGCCACCGGCCTCGTCTTCCTCGCCGTCGCCGCGCTGGCGCTCGCGGCGTGGGAGCTGCGCACCGCCGCGGTCGCCGGCTGGGACGCGTACGGCGACCGGCTCACCGGCGACGGCACCACGTACACGCTGCTGATGCCCCCGGCCGCGTACGGCAAGTGGGCGGTCGCCGCCCTCTGCGGCGTCGCCGCCGTGGCCGCCGCCCGACGGGCCGCGCTCTCCCGCCCGCTGGGCATGACCGCCGGCGCGCTCGTCCTGGGCTGGGGCGCGGCCGACACCTCCCGGTACCTCAAGCACGAGGTCTTCGAGCGCTTCGGCGCCCTGGACACCGAGCACCAGCTGCAGGTCGCCACCGGCATCGGGCTGCTCCTCGCCGGCTTCGTCATCCTGTTCGCGTTCGCCGGCCGGGGCGGGCGCGACCCCGTGGCGGAGCCGCTCCCCCGCTGGCAGGAGCCCTCCTCCCCGCCCCCCTGGTGACCCCTGCGGAACCTCCGCCACCCCCTCCCCGACGGCCCCGCGACCACCCCGCGGCGCCCTGCTCCGTGCGACCCCCGCATGCGCCGGTGCGCCGAACGATGCACGGATACCGATAGTTATGATGCGTGCGCGCGACGGGCATGCATCTCCTGGCCCGTCATATGACCCGACCACAGGTCCCGGGAGGTGAGCCGCTGTGGCTCTGTCGATCTCGCTGGTGCTGCTGCTCGCGATCATCGTCTATCTGCTGATCAAGAAAAGCGGCCTCAAGGGCGGGCACGCGGTGGTGTGCATGCTGCTCGGCTTCTACCTCGCCAGCTCGTCGGTGGCCCCGACCATCGACGACGTGACCCAGAACGTCGCGGACATGATCGAGAGCATCGAGTTCTGACCTCCGCACAAGCGCCCCGGGGGACCTCCCGCCCCCTCGTCTAGGCTTCCCTGTATGAGCAGGGAGCTTCCGACGCGCAGGCTGCTGTTGGTGCACGCGCATCCGGACGACGAGACGATCACCACCGGCGCCACCATGGCGCGGTACGCCGCAGAGGGCGCCCTGGTCACCCTGGTGACGTGCACCCGGGGCGAGGAAGGCGAGATCATCCCGCCCTCGCTCGCCCACCTGGGACCCGGGCGGAGCGACAGGCTCGGCCCGTACCGTGCCGGTGAACTCGCCGCCGCCATGCGGGCGCTGGGCGTCACCGACCACCGCTTCCTCGGCGGCCCCGGGCGCTTCCGCGACTCGGGCATGAGCGGCCTCGACACGAACGGCCGTCCCGGCACCTTCTGGTCCGCCGACGTGGACGAGGCGGCGGGCCTGCTGGTGCCGGTGATCCGCGAGGTACGTCCGCAGGTGCTCGTCACGTACGACCCGGACGGCGGCTACGGCCACCCCGACCACATCCAGGCCCACCGCGTCGCGATGCGCGCGGCGGACCTGGCCGCGGACGCCGCGTACCGCGCACCCGGGCCGGACCCCGCCGAGCCCTGGGCGGTGGCCCGTATCTACTGGACCTGCGCCGCGCGCACCGCGGTGGAGCGGGGCCTCGCCGGACTGGCCGCGGCCGGCGCCCCCTTCGCGGAGCCGGCGACCGTCGCGGACCTGCCGGGCGTGGTCCGGGACGACGAGGTCACGGCGGCCGTGGACGGCGGTGCGTACGCGGCGGCGAAGGCCCGCGCCCTGGCGGCGCACGCGACGCAGATCACCGTCGCCGACGGCTTCTTCGCCCTCTCCAACGGGCTGGGCCAGCCGATTCTGACCACGGAGCACTTCCGGCTCGCCGGCGGCGCGGACGCCGCACGGCGCGACCCGGGGTCCGTGGCGACCGACCTGTTCGCGGGGGTGGCGGCGTGAGCACCAGGAAGCGGGCCGCGCGCCCCGGGTCGGCGGCGGGCAGCGGCCGCGGCAAGACGGGCGGCAGCGGGAAGTCAGGCGGCGGCGCCGCGGGCGGGGCAGGCCGGGGCGGCGGGGGCGGCAGCGCCGCCGGCGGGGGCGCGGGAAAACGCAGCCGTGCCGGTACCGCCTCAACGAGCACGCCCGCGCGCCGTCCCGCGCCCCCGCCCTCCGGCAGCGCGCTCGCCCAGCCCGTGACGCTGGGCCGCGTCTTCGCGTACCTGGCCGCCGTGCTGCTCGGCGCCCTCGTCGGGGTCGCCGGGTCGCTGGTCCAAGCCGCCTGGGTGCCCGGCGGGATGCTCCTCGCCCTCGCCGCCGTCGGCGCACTCTGCTACGGCGCCGGGGTGGCCACCCGCGGCCGCGGCGGGGGCCTCGCCGCGGGCGGCGGCTGGCTGCTCGCGGTGATCGCCGTGTCGCTCAACCGCCCCGAGGGCGACTTCGTCTTCGCCTCCGGACTCGGGCCGCAGCTCTTCCTCTTCGGCGGCATGCTGACCGCCGGGATCGCTGTGATGTGCACCACCCTGCCGCAGCTCGTCCCGGCGGACGACGCGCCGTCCCGACTTCCCGAGTGACGTGCGCCGTTGGACGCGGGCGACCGTCAACTACGCCTTCGCGCGGGCGACGGAATGCGGTTGCCGGGCCGCGGTGACGGAGCGGACAAGTATGGTGGTGCGCGCCGCCGGGCTGCCCGCGGGTGCCGTGACGGGCGGCGGAGCACTACGGGAGACCTGCCGTGAGCCGAGAGAATGACAGTCCGCCATCCGGTCCCGGGGGACGCGGCGACGCCGCGTACCCGCCGGGCACCCCGCCGTACGCGGGACCGGACACGCCGACCGCCGGTCCCCCCGCGCCCGCTCCGGGCGCGGGGCCGGGCCGGGACGGCGACGCGGGCGTTCCCGCGACCGAGACGACGCTGACGACCCGGATCCGGATCAACATCCCCGGCTCCAGGCCGATCCCGCCCGTCGTGGTCCGCCAGCCCCTCGAAGACGGGGCGGAGGACCCCGACGGCGCCGACGCCGCCCCCGCCCCGGCGCCCCCGCCCGGCCCGCCGGGTGCCCCCGCGGCCGCCGCGCACGGCCGGGGCGGCGACGCCAAGCCGACGACGAGCGACTGGTTCGCCCCCCGCAAGGCGCCGAAGGACCCGACGCCCGCCCAGGGCGGCCCCGAGGCGGCGCCGACCGGGCCGGCGGCGGGCCCGCCGCCGATGACGCCTCCCGCGGGGCCCACGGGCACCACGGACGGCTCCGGGATGCAGTTCCCCGCCTTCGCGCCGCGCCCCGGCGAGCCGGCCGGCCGGACGGACACCCCGCCGGCCGGCATCCCGCAGGCGCACCCGGCGCCCACGGACACCGGCTCCGTGGACGTGCCGGTGAGCGAGAGCGGGCACGGCTTCGCCGGGGACGATCCCGCCAACGCCCTGCCCGTACGCCCCTCGTCGGCCGGCGGCCCGCCCCGCGGCGGCGCGGGCGGCCCCGGCGGCGGGCCCTCCGGCCCGGGCGGCGTGCCCTCCGGCCCGACGTCCGGCCCCGCCACCGGCGGCATGCCGCTCAAGCCGGCCCCGCCGGCCGCCGGCCGCACCCTGCGCGGCTCCGCCGCGCCGCAGGCCCCCACCGGCGGCATGGGCGACACGGCGGTCGGCGGCATCCCCGCGGTGCCGCCGGGCCCGGACCCCACGCCGGCGCACGGAGTGCCGCAGACAGGCCCGGGTCAGGGCCCCGGGCACACCCCGGCGCACGGCGTACCGCAGGCCGGCCCCGGACAGGGCCCCGGGCACACCCCGGCCCACGGCATTCCGCACGGCGGCCCCCGCGCCCCCGGGCCAGAAGGCGCGCACTACCCGCAGGAGGCCGCGCCCGCACCGGGGTTCACGCCCCCGGGGCAGCCGGCGCAGCCCGGCCCCGCCGCCGCGCCGCCCCCCGGCCCCGCACCGGGCGGCGAGTCCCCGCCCGTACCGCCGCCCGCCCCCGCCGCCCGCTCCCGCTCCGGGAGCGCGCCGGGCCGG
This sequence comes from Streptomyces sp. CNH099, assembly GCA_000514715.1. GTDB lineage: Bacteria > Actinomycetota > Actinomycetes > Streptomycetales > Streptomycetaceae > Streptomyces > Streptomyces synnematoformans. The sequence continues at coordinate 250,120 of AZWL01000010.1, forward strand.
GCCCGCGGCGACCGCAAGAAGCTCGCCGTCATGGCCGGCGCCGGCGTGTTCGGGGTGCTCTGCATCGCGTACGGCGCCGGGCTCGTCCTCAACAACGACGACGTGCCCAAGGGCACCACCGTCCTCGGCGTCGACATCGGCGGCAGCTCCCGCGACCAGGCGGTCGCCAAGCTCGACGCCGCGCTCCAGGAGCGTACGAAGGCGCCGCTCGTGCTCCGCGTCGGCGACGCGGAGCAGAAGCTGACCCCGGAGTCGGCCGGCCTCGGCATCGACACCGCGGAGAGCGTCCGCTCGGCGATGGGCAGCGACTACAACCCGGTGTCCGTCATCGGCTCCCTCTTCGGCGGCTCCCGCGAGGTCGACCCGGCGATGGTCGACGACGAGGACAAGCTCCGGGCCCAGCTGCAGGAGATCGCCGACGAGGCGGGCGGCGGCAAGGACGGCATGATCCGGTTCGAGGAGGGCGAGGCCGTGCCCGTGCAGGGCGAGCCCCACAAGGCCGTGGACGTGGACAAGTCCATGAACGTGGTGCAGGAGGCCTTCGACCAGCGCGCCGGCGGCGGCGCGAACAAGCCGGTGACGCTGCCGGTCTCGCAGCAGCAGCCGGCCGTGAGCCAGGCGGAGTTCGACCGCGCGATGAACGGCTTCGCCGAGACGGCCATGTCCGGCTACGTCGCGGTGCAGGCGGGCGACCGCTACATCGAGTTCAGCCCGGAGCGCTCGATCTCGCAGTTCCTGACCATGCAGGCGACGCCGGACGGCAACCTGGCGCCGAAGGTCGACCTGGAGGAGCTGGAGGCGCTCTACGGCAGCACCTTCGACGGGCTCCTCGTCGAGCGCGGCGACGGCAGCAAGACGGAGATCACGCCTCAGGACGTGGCGAGCGCGCTGATGGGCCCGCTGCGCGAGACGGACCCGGCGAAGCGGGTGGGCGTCATCGACGTGGCGTGACCGCGGGACCGCGGGACCGCGGGACCGCCTCCGGCGGGGACGGCGGGGGTGGAGGCGCCGGTGCCGGAGGTTCCGCCGCCCCACGCCCTCGAGGGCGTGGGGGGCCGGGGTGTGCGCTCGCCGGGCGGGGCCCGTGCGAGCTCCCCGCAGCGGGCCGGCTCGCGGGCGGTGCCCCTCAGACGCGGACGGGAGACCGGGCGCCTCAGGCGTTGCGGCGCTTGCGGGCCACCACGACGGCCCCGGCGCCGAGTGCGGCGAGGCCGCCGAGGCCGGTGCCGAGCGGGAGCCAGAAGTCGGCGCCGGTGTGCGACAGTTGCGCGGCGGCGTTGCCGGGGTCGGGCTCGAAGTCGTACGCGGAAGCGGGGGTGCGGCGGCCGGGCGGCTCGAAGCCGTCGCCGTCCTCGTCCGTCCCCCGAGCCGCCTCCGGCCCGGGGGCGGCGGAAGCGGGGGGTGCGGCGTCGGAGGGACCGGGCGGGGGTGCCGCGGTGCCGGGAAGTCCGGCCGCGGGGCCTCCGGCGCCGGGGAGCTGGGGCGCCGCAGAGGCTTCGGGCTCGGGGAGCGGGGCGCCGGAGGGGTCGGTCACGGGGAGTTCGGTCCGGGAGGTTTCGCCCTCGGGGACTCCGGCCGCGGAGGGTTCGGCCCGGGAGAGTTCGCGCCCGGGCCGCTCCGGCTCGGGCACTTCGGGCCCGGGCAGTTCGGCCTCGGAGAGTTCGCCTCCGGAGAGTTCGGGCCCAGCAGGTTCGATCACGGGGAGTCCGGGCCCGGCGGGTTCGGTCACAGGCAGCTCGCGCCCGGGACGTTCGGGCCCGGAGACCGCCCCGGCCGCCGCCCCCGCGGCGGCCTCGAACTCGGCCGCCGCGACCGCGGCTTCGGCCGCCGCCCGCTCCAGCGCGGTCTCCGCCTCCGGAGCCGGCCACCGGGTCTCCCCCTCCCCCGCGCCCTCGTTCCCGGTCTCCGCCGCGGCCCCGGCGGTCGGCGTCGCGTGGACCCCCGGGGCCGCGCCCGCCAGGGCGGACACGGCGAGGAGCGCCCCGCACAGCACGTGGAGCCGGCGGCGTGGCAAACGCTTCATGGTGGATGGCCCTCTCCTGGGTGACGGGGCTTCGGTGGCCGACGCCCACCATGGCTATCACCGATACGCGATAAAACCGACTAACCAGACTTCCCTCTCTGCGGCAGATTCGCCCCCTCGGCCTACGCGCTCCGCCGCCGCCGTTCCTCGTCCTCCCACTCCGCCGCGAAGTGGCACGCCGACGGGTGCGCCACCGCCCCCTCCGCCTCGCGGAACCACGGCGGCACGTCCAGCGCCGGGTCCTTCTCCGCACAGACGGGCTGCGCCTTCCAGCACCGCGTCCGGAACCGGCACCCCGACGGCGGGTCCGCCGGGGACGGCACGTCGCCGGCGAGCAGGATCCGCCCGCGCGTCTCCCGCGCCTCGGGGTCCGGCACCGGCACCGCCGAGAGCAGCGCCTGCGTGTACGGGTGCGTGGCGTGCTCGTAGATCGCCGTGTCGGTGCCGGACTCCACGATCCGGCCCAGGTACATCACCGCGACCCGGTCCGAGATGTGCCGGACGACGGACAGGTCGTGCGCGATGAAGATGTACGACAGGTGGAACTCGTCCTGCAGCCGCTCCAGCAGGTTGACCACCTGCGCCTGCACCGAGACGTCGAGCGCCGAGACCGGTTCGTCCGCGACGATGACCTCCGGCCGCAGCGCGAGGCCGCGCGCGATCCCGATGCGCTGCCGCTGCCCGCCGGAGAACTGGTGCGGGTAGCGGTTGATGTGCTCGGGGTTGAGCCCGACGACGTCCAGCAGCTCCTGCACCCGCGCCCGCCGGCTGCCCTTCGGCGCCACCTCGGGGTGGATGTCGTACGGCTCGCCGACGATGTCGCCGACGGTCATCCGCGGGTTGAGGGACGTGTACGGGTCCTGGAAGACCATCTGGATGTTGCGCCGCACCGCCCGCAGGGCGCGCCCGGACAGCCGGGTGATGTCCTCGCCCTTGTACCGGATCCCGCCGGCCGTCGGCCGCTCCAGGTTGACCAGCATCTTGGCGATGGTCGACTTGCCGCAGCCGGACTCGCCGACGATGCCGAGGGTTTCGCCGCGGTGGAGGTCGAAGGAGACGCCGTCGACGGCCTGCACGGCGCCGACCTGCCGGTGGAAGACGATCCCCTGGGTGAGCGGGAAGTGCTTGACGAGGTCGCGCACTTCGAGGATCGTCTCCCCGCCGGGCGCGTCCGCCCGCTTCGCGGTCACCTCAGGGCTGGTCATGGAACTGGTCCCTCCAGAAATGGCAGGCGCGGGGGCCTCGCCGGCCAGGCCATACCCCGACCCGCGACCACCCACCAAGCCACTCAACCCCGCGGCAGAGAACCCCGGAAAAAAGAAAGGGTGGAACATCCACCTCACGGCCGGTCATGCAACTGGTCCCTCCAGAAATGGCAGGCGCGGGGGCCTCGCCGGCCAGGCCATACCCCGACCCGCGACCACCCACCAAGCCACTCAACCCCGCAGCACAGAACCCCGGAAAAAAGAAAGGGTGGAACATCCACCTCACGGCCGGTCATGCAACTGGTCCCTCCA
>AZWL01000086.1 GCA_000514715.1 Streptomyces sp. CNH099
GACGCCGATCCTGACGACGGATGCGCGGCAGCGCTCGGAGTCCAAGTCGACGCTGATCACGCTGGTCGAGCACGCCCTCATGGCCCGGCTCCGCTGACCGCGCCGGCCCGGCCCCGACGGGGGCCGCGGGCCGGAGACTTCGCCAGGGGCGGGTCGCACCGCAGGGTGCGGCCCGCCCCTGAGGCGTTGATAACGTTTGGAAGCAGATTGGGGGGACCGGATGCACAGGACGCAGGCGGCCGACTCCGTTCCGCTGATGCCGCTGTTGCGCTTTGTCGGATGACGCCGTGTACGCCCTGTTTTGCCGGTGCCTGCGCGATCGTACGAAGTCCGCGCCAGGCGTTTGGAATGTGCCGCCCGGCGTGCTGGAATTCGAGGAACTGACCCGAGAGTAGGCCGAGAGGTTGTTGGTCCGGTGAGGCGCAGCAGCAAGGGTCCCGCGCAGGAGACGCGGGGCAACTTCAGCCCGCCGTCGCACGCGGCGGCGCCGCCCCCTGCCGGTGCGCAGCCGGCGCCGCCCCCGCCGAGCGGCAGCCGGTTCTCACCCCGCAACTGGCGGGTGGCCACCCGGCTGAACGCGATCCTGCTGATCCCGGTGCTCGTGGCACTGGTCTTCGCCGGCCTCCGGGTGAACAGCTCGGTGGAGACCTGGCGCGAGGCCCAGGACGCGGAGAACACCGCCAAGGTGGCCAAGGCCGCCGCCGACTACGCCGACCGCCTCATGGCCGAGCGCGACGTCTCCGTGCAGCCGCTGCTCCACGGCGACCGCGAGGCGAGCCGCGTGACCGAGGCGCGGCAGGCCACGGACGCCGCCGCGGCCGAGTTCGACCGGCAGGTCGAGGACATGCCGGACACCTCCGGCCTCACCCGCCGGCTGAAGGCCGTCCGGGAGCAGGAGGAGAAGCTGGAGCAGATGCGCCAGGCGGCGTTCACGTCCCAGGCGCCCGGCACCGACACCCACCTCGGGTACGCGCAGATGTACCGCCCGCTGATGACCTTCGCCAACGAGCTGGGCCTGGGCACCAGCAACATCACCAGCTACGGCCGCGCGATGTACGCGATCTCGCTGTCCAAGTCCGCCGCCTCGCTGGTCCGCTCCATCGGCACCGAACTCCTGGTCAGCCCGCCCGAGAAGGCCGAGGTGCTGGCCGAGGAGAAGACCGCGCTGGCCTCCTTCGCCTATCTGGAGCCCATCGCCCTGGACGAGTTCCGCACCGGCAGCACCGAAGCCGACAACCGGATGCTCAAGGACGCGCTGGCCGACCAGGAGGACGAGGCCAAGCAGCGGCTCGCGGAGGCGCAGCGGGAGGCCGAGAGCGGCGGCGGCGAGTTCACCGCGCCGCCGGAGCCGTCGGCGATGCTCGCCGGCATCGCCGGGATCGGCGAGGGCGCCACGCCCGAGTCGCTCGCCGAGCAGGGCATCACCCCGCAGACCTGGTACGCCGCCACCAGCGTGCCCATCGCCGCGTACCGCACGGTCGAGATCGAGTTCGCCGACCGCGCCGTGGCCGACGCCCACGACATCGTCGAGTCCGCCAAGCGGGACACCGTCGTCGGCGCCGCGATCGCCGTCGGCGCGCTGCTCATCGGCTTCGTCATCGCCGCGATGATGGCCCGCTCCATGGGCCGCAGCATGCGGCTGCTGCGCAACTCGGCGTTCGGCGTCGCCGAGCAGCGGCTGCCGATGCTGGTCGACCAGCTCTCCCGCACCGACCCCGGCCGGGTGGACACCCGCGTGCAGCCGATCCCGCTGCACAGCAGGGACGAGATCGGCGAGGTCGCGCGCGCCTTCGACCAGGTGCACCGCGAGGCGGTCCGGCTGGCCGCCGAGCAGGCGCTGCTGCGGGGCAACCTGAACGCGATCTTCACCAACCTCTCCCGGCGCAACCAGGGCCTCATCGAACGCCAGCTGGAGCTGATCTCCGGCCTGGAGGACCACGAGGCGGACCCGGAGCAGCTGGAGAACCTGTTCCACATGGACCACCTCGCCACCCGCATGCGCCGCAACGGCGAGAACCTGCTGGTCCTCGCGGGCGAGGACACCGGCCGGCACATGGACGAGGAGGTCCCGCTCGTCGACGTGCTACGCGCGGCGACCTCGGAGGTCGAGTCGTACGAGCGCATCGAGCTGGAGGGCGTCCCCGACAGCGAGATCCACGGCAGCGCCGTCACCGACCTCGTGCACCTGCTCGCCGAGCTGCTGGAGAACGCCACCACGTTCTCCTCGCCGCACACCAAGGTCCGGGTCACCGCCACCCGGCTGCCGGACCGCCGGGTGATGGTCGAGATCCACGACAAGGGCATCGGCCTGACCGCGGAGGACTTCGCGGACATCAACCACCGGCTCGCCAACCCGCCCACCGTGGACGTCGCGATCTCGCAGCGCATGGGCCTGTTCGTGGTCGGCCGGCTGGCCGACCGGCACGGCATCCGCGTGCAGCTGCGCCCCTCCGGCGAGCAGTCGGGCACCACCTCGCTGGTGATGCTGCCCGAGGCCATCGCCTTCGGCGGCTCGGCTGACGGCCTGGGAGGGTCCGAACAGCAGGACGAGTTCACCGTCTCCCGCATCGTCGCGGACCGGCCGTCCTTCCAGCCCGCCGGCAACGGCTTCGCGGGCGGGCGCGCGCGCAGCGCGGCGGAGCTGGGCTTCGACGACTCCCCGTACCCGCAGGACCCGCAGGTGGAGCCCCGCTCGCCGATGCCGGCGCTCGGCGGCCAGGAGGGCGTCTTCGACCCCATCCAACGCTCGCTGCTGCGGGAGGAGCGCCGGGCGGCGCTCGAAGCGGCGGCGCAGGACCGTACCCCCGGTTTCCACGATTCCGAAGCGGAGGATGTGGGCACTGATCCCTTCGCGCCCGGGGGCATCTCGCCGGAGCCCGCGTACGATACGTACGGCCACGTGGAGCCCGACGTCCCGCCGAACGCCTGGACGGGACAGGGCGCGTACGACAGCCTGGCGCATCCGGAAGCGGAATCTCCGGTTGCGCCGGGAGCCGGCCACCCGGGCTTCGGCTTCGGTGAACCGGAGCCGGCGCCGGTCGACGACGAGTGGCGGTCGGCGAACGACGAACGCTGGGAGCGCGCCGAGCAGGTGCGCGAACCGAAGGCGGGCGGGGTCACCTCCGCGGGCCTTCCCCGGCGGGTGCCCCGCCAGAACCTGGTGGAGGGCACCGCGGAGCAGCCCCAGCTGGGAGGCCCACAGGTCTCCCGGGCCCCGGAGGACGTACGCGGCCGGCTGAGCAACCTGCGCCGCGGCGTCCAGCAGGGCCGTCAGCAGGGGCCGCAGCAGAATGACGGGCCGGGCGCAGGCCCCGGCACATACGATCAGGAGCGTTAGGTGAGCCCGATGAGCCAGGCGGCGCAGAACCTGAACTGGTTGATCACCAACTTCGTGGACAACACCCCCGGGGTGTCGCACACGGTGGTGGTCTCCGCCGACGGACTGCTGCTGGCGATGTCCGACGGCTTCCCGCGCGACCGCGC
>AZWL01000087.1 GCA_000514715.1 Streptomyces sp. CNH099
CCCCCGACTGGCCCGCCCTCCTCCCCGACGCCTCCCTCACCGACCTCCCCACCTACCCCTTCCAGCGCCAGCACCACTGGCTCGCCCCCGCCGCCACCCCCGCCGACGTCACCCACGCCGGCCTCGGCACCACCGACCACCCCCTCCTCGGTGCCGTCGTCGAACTCGCCGACGCCACCGCCGACGGCCTCGTCCTCACCGGCCGCCTCTCCCTCCACACCCACCCCTGGCTCGCCGACCACGCCGTCTCCGGCGCCGTCCTCCTCCCCGGCACCGCGATGGTCGAGCTGGCGCTGCACGCCGCCCAGCAGCTCGGCGGCGGCCACGTCGAGGAGCTGACGCTCGCCGTCCCCCTCCGCGTCCCGGCGACCGGCGCGCTCGACATCCAGGTCGCCGTGGGCGCGGCCGACGCCGACCACCGCCGGCCCGTCAGCGTCCACTCCCGCCCCGCCGGCGACGCCGACGCCCCGCCGTGGACCCGCCACGCCGAAGGGACCGTCCTCCCCGCCCCCGAGCCCCGCTCCGAGCCCCCCGCCGACACCGCCTGGCCGCCGCCCGGCGCCCACGCCCTCCACCTGACCGGCGCCTACGAAGCGCTCGCCGAGCGCGGCTACCACTACGGGCCCACCTTCCGCGGCCTCCGCCGCCTCTGGCGGGCGCCCGACGGCGACGACCTCTACGCCGAAGTCGCCCTGCCCGACGACGCCTTCGCCGACGCCGACGCCTTCGGCCTCCACCCGGCCCTCTTCGACGCCGCCCTGCACGCCCTCGCCCTCGCCGCCGACGACACCGCCGCCGACGACACCGGGGCCGGCGCGCACGACGCGGCGGTACGCCTCCCGTTCGCCTGGTCGGGCGTCCGCCTCCACGCCGCCGGCGCCACCACCCTGCGCGTACGGATCACGCCCGCCGGACCCGACACCGTCACCCTGCACGCCGCCGACCCGGCCGGGCAGGCGGTGGTCTCCGTGGACCGCCTGACGCTGCGGGCGACCGCGCCTGACACCGCCGACGCCGGCGCCGCGCCACAGGACCGCGACATGCTGTTCCGCACGGAGTGGGTGCCGCTGCCCGACGTCCCGCGTACCGAAACGGGCCGTTGGGCGGCCCTGGGCTCCGCGCCCTGGGCCGGCTTCGACGGACCCGTACTCGCCGGCCCCGCCGAGCTGGCCGCCGCCGTCACCGCGGGCGCCGTCGAACTCCCCGACGCCGTCTTCACCCCCCTCGCCGCCGCCCGCGACCGTGACCCCGAGGCGGCGGTGACGATCCACACGGCCTGCGCGGAGGCCCTGTCCCTCGTCCGGGCCTGGATGGCGGAGGACCGTCTCGCGGACGCGCGGCTCGTGCTGGTGACGGCCGGGGACGAGGTGCCGGAGCTGGTACGGGCGCCGGTGCAGGCGCTCGTACGGGTGGCGGAGTCTGAGCATCCGGGCCGGTTCGTCCTGCTGGACCTCGACGCGGCCCCGGACCCCGCCCTCGCCGCGGCGGCACTGGCCGCCGGCGAACCGCAGGTGGCGTTGCGCAACGGCCGCCTCTCCGCCCCCCGCCTGACCCGCCACCACGCGAACCCGGAGTCCGCCCCGGCCCTCTGGACCGCCGACCCGGACGGCACCGTCCTCGTCACCGGCACCGGCACCCTGGCCGGCCTCGTCGCCCGCCACCTCGTCGCCCACCACCGCGTCCGCCACCTCCACCTCGTCTCCCGCCAGGGCGACCGCGCCCCCCACGCCGCCCGGCTCCGCGACGACCTCACCGCTCTCGGCGCCACCGTCACCGTCACCGCCTGCGACCTGGCCGACCCCGACGCCACCCGCGCGCTGATCGACGCCCTCGACCCCGGCCACCCCCTCCGCGCCGTCGTCCACACCGCCGGGGTCCTCGACGACGCCCCGATCACCGGCCTCACCGCCGAGCGCCTGCACGCGGTCCTCGCCCCGAAGGTCGACGCGGCCCTGCACCTCCACCGCGCCACCGCCCACCTGCCCGACCCTCCGGCCTTCGTCCTCTTCTCCTCCACCACCGCCACCCTCGCCACCCCCGGCCAGGCGAACTACGCCGCCGCCAACGCCTTCCTCGACGCGCTGGCCCACCACCGGCCGCGTACCCGCTCCATCGGCTGGGGCCTGTGGGCGGAGACCAGCGCCCTCACCGCCCACCTGACGGCGGCGGACCTCGCACGGATGGCCCGCAGCGGTCTGCTGCGGTTGGAGACACCCCAGGCCCTCGCCCTCTTCGACGCCGCGACCACCGGCACGGCGCCCGCCCTCGCCGCCGTACGGTTCGACCCCGCCGCACTCCGCGCCCGCGCCGCCGACGCGACGCTGCCCCCGCCGCTGCGCACCCTCGTCCCCGCCCCCGCCCCCGCCCCCGCCGCCCCGCGCCGCGCCTCCCGCACGCCGGGCGACACACCCCTCGCCGACCGGCTCGCCGGACTCGACGCGAAGGAACGCCGGCAAGCCCTGCTCGACCTCGTGTCCGGCGAGGTCGCGACCGTCCTCGGCCACCCGCCCCACACCCCGATCGAGCCCACCCGCGGCTTCAAGGACCTCGGCTTCGACTCCCTGACCGCCGTCCAACTGCGCAACCGCCTCGCCGACGCCGTCGGCCGCCGCCTCCCCGCCACCCTGATCTTCGACTACCCGGACCCGCGGGCCCTCGCCGACCACCTCGGCACCGCACTCCTCGGCACCCGTACCGCATCCGCTCCCGCACCACCGCCGCCCGCCCCCGTCGAGAACGAACCCCTCGCCATCGTCGGCATGGCCTGCCGCTACCCCGGCGGCGTCGCCTCCCCGGACGACCTGTGGCAGCTCGTCGCCACCGGCCGGGACGCGGTCAGCGGCTTCCCCGCCAACCGCGGCTGGGCCCTGCACACCCTCTTCCACCCCGACCCCGACCACCCCGGCACCAGCTACGCGCGGCACGGCGGATTCCTGCACGACGCGGGCGACTTCGACGCGGACTTCTTCGGCATCTCGCCGCGCGAGGCCCTCGCCATGGACCCGCAGCAGCGGTTGCTGCTGGAGACGAGCTGGGAGGCGTTCGAACGGGCCGGACTCGACCCGGCGGCGGTACGCGGCAGTGCGACCGGTGTGTTCACGGGCCTCATGTACCACGACTACGCCGCCTGGCTCCCGGAGCTGCCGGACGAGGTCGCGGGCTACGTGGGCACCGGCAACACCGGCAGCGTGGCGTCGGGCCGGGTGGCGTACACGTTCGGTCTGGAGGGGCCTGCGGTGACGGTGGACACGGCGTGTTCGTCGTCGTTGGTGGCGTTGCATCTGGCGGCGCAGTCGCTGCGTACGGGTG
>AZWL01000088.1 GCA_000514715.1 Streptomyces sp. CNH099
CGCCGGTGAAGACGAGGGCCGGGCCGTGGGGGTCCTTGGAATCGCGTACGGGGACGGTGCGGTGGCCGTCAGCGACCTCCACGCAGCTGCCGTTGTTCCCCCCGCTGTAGCTGGACTTACGCCACGACGTCAGTGTCGACGCCACGGCGATGACGTTGTCACGCATTCCGGAACTCCTCTGCTGCCGCCCGTAGGAGAGCGACGGTCTCAAGGGGAGGCAGTGCATCCCCACGTGCGCTCCCCCCCCACGTATGCCACCGGCGCCATGGCTTCGAACCTCACGAGCCCTCAACACCGAGCGGGTCGGCCCGCAACGCCGAGGTGACACCGCGGCCCGCCGTCGCGGGAGGAGGGCCGGGATCGGCCGGGAGCGGTCCGGGGCTCGCCGGACCCTCGTGAGGCACGAGCCGTGCATCATCGTGCGCGGCCCGTGGGGCCCATGTCGTGGTAGACGGCGGCGTCCGGAGCCGCCCAGGATTATGCAATGACACGCATAGGCGCGTTCCTGCATGGACGACACTCCCATCCCGCTCGTACGGTCGTCACAGTCGGCCCGCAGAGGGCCCGTAGTAGGGAGTTCGCAGCCATGCCTCGTGAGGAACTGATCCGGCTCACCGGCAACGGGAACGGGAACTGCAACAACGACGACTGCCCCAACGTCTACCGGACCGAACACGGCTCGTTAATCGTCCAGGGAGATGTGTCCCAGGCGTTCGCTCCCCGGCCGGGGGAAGGACTCGTGGAGATCCCCGAGAGTGTGCTGAAGGAGGCTGTGCGTGCTCTTGGATGGTGAGGCTTGGACAGCAAAGGTTCAGGGGTTCCAGCAGGAGGCATGGCGACTGGAGACCCTGCCCTGGTACAGGTCGCCGAGTGAAGACGGGGACATCCGGGACTTCCTGTCCGGGCGACGGCTGAACCCTGCGAACTACTCTTCCGGCTACACCGACGGCTTGAAGAAGATCCGGGCAGCAGGAAAATCAAAAGGGCGCGTCCACATCATTACGCGACCGCTGACGGACTATCTCCGGTTTGAGTTCATGTACTACGACGTACATGAAGCCGCCGGAGATGACATCCGCATCCTCGATGTGACAGACCGACCCAACCCTCTAGCCGGAGTCCAAGACTTCTGGCTTTTCGACCGGTCCGAAGTGGTCCTCATGCACTATGAGGAGGACGGGACGCAGATCAGCCGGGAACTACGCGAGGGTGATCCCGCACCGTACGTCGAGTACCAGCGAATCGCACTTGCGGAAGCCGTGCCTTTCAGGGAGTACGTCACCAGGTGGCCATCGACCCTGACCAGCTAGACCAGTCGGGCCGCGAACTGGCGGCCATGCTCAGGCGGCTACGCAGACAAGCCGGGCTCTCCGGAGCTCGGCTTGCCGTGCGTTGCAACATGAGCCAGTCAAAAATCAGCCGGATCGAGAGCAACAAGATCCACCCCTCACTCCTGGACGTTGAACAAATTCTCCGGAGTCTTGAAGCTTCTCCCGCCGTAGCTGCTGAAGTCATGGCCCTGGCCAGGATCGCTCAAACCGAATGGCAGGACGGCAGGAGCCTCCGCAGGAAGGGCCTCGACAAGAAACAGGTCCAGTTGGCCGGGCTCGAAGCGTCGTCAACCACGTTTCGATACTTCCTTCTCTCAATGATCACAGGACTCCTGGCCACGCCTGAGTACGTTCGCGCCAGCCTTGTCCCGGCCCCACCAGAGCAGCAGGTCAAAGCCGTCGCCATGAAGCTGGACAGGCAACGGGTCCTGTTCGACCGGTCCAAGCACTTCACGTTTGTCCTGACCGAGCAGGCAGTCAGGTACCCCCTCATCCAGCCGGATGCACTAGCGGTACAGATTGACCGCCTGACGTCGTTGAGTCACCAGCCGAACATTCGACTGGGCGTAATCCCCGCAGGGGTCTGCTACACCTCCGGGGCTCTGAACACGTTCACGGTCTACGACACGACGCTTGCAACAGCTGAACTTGACCTCGGAGCCATCGTGTTCCGAGACAGTCGCGACGTGCATGACCTGATTCTCCGCTTCAGCACATACGAGAAACACGCGCTCTTCGGAGAACAAGCCAGAGAGAAACTCGTGACCTGGGCGGCCCACTGCCGTCAGTGATCTTTATTCGGCAACACGAATAAAGCTGGAGGTCTCCCACTCCTCGTCCGAGGATGTACTCACACCGACAGGGCTGGCCGACAGCCGGTCGTTCACCTCACAGGAAGGCATACCTATGCCCGAACCCGACCTGTACACCCTCTCTCTCGCTGGAGCCAAAATCTTCAAGGCGTGCGGAGGCAACACGCACCCGGACGGTGAATCCTGCGCAACGCTGTCGAAGATCGGTCCTGACGCATGGGCGCTGGGCGACGACAAGCGCCCCGACATGCCCCCTCTGCGATTCACCACCGCCGAGCTGAACGCGGCCGGTATCGACCCGGCTCGCTTCACCGTCTCGGCCTGACGGCTACTTCTGACCGGCGGTCTCTGCTCTCCGGGAGGGCGGGGGCCGCCTTCAACGGTTCTGAACGGGGTGACCAGTTGCACCACCACGGCTACCTATGGATCGGTCCCAAGCAGCAGTTCGACAAAGAGGCACTACGACGACCTCCGGCCCCTGATCCACCACCGGCGGACAGTAAGGAGGAGCTGCGCCAGCGGCACAGAGAGGTGAAGGTGGAGTTCCCGACCGTACACCTGCCTCCGCTGGAGACGGCGTACTGGCTGATCAAGCCCGGGAAGCTGATCTGCGGTACCTGGGAGGAACCGAAGGAAGGAGCGGCGTGGCTCGGAGAGCGACTTGCTGAGCACGCATCCCGGTTCGCGTCCGATTCGGACAGTGACAGCACCCGGCTGGCGGAACTCGTCAACTCCGCTGCCAACCGGCTCGACCGGGGTGAGGACGTGTCGCACGGCTTCTACCTCGAACGCCCTGCGTTCCTGTCCCTGGCTCTGGTGTGCTGTTCTCCGAACCGAGCCATGCCGGAACTGAGGTGCCCGTGCAGTAGCTCTTCGCTGCGGCCATCGGCCAGCAGGCGGCACTGACGGCGGCGAACTGCCTGTGGACAACCGACACCCGGCGTTGGAGGGCATGTGTCGGCCCCGGCCGGCGGCAGGATGCCGCAGGTTCCGGGGCCGTGTGGGGAAGTGGGGGGCGTCGGGTCAGGCTGCGGGGAACTCGTCCGCCTTGACCGCCGCCACGAAGGACCGCCAG
>AZWL01000089.1 GCA_000514715.1 Streptomyces sp. CNH099
GCAGCGCCGCCGGATCGACACCCGCGCGCTCGAACGCCTCCCAGCTCGTCTCCAGCAGCAACCGCTGCTGCGGATCCATCGCCAGCGCCTCCCGCCGCGACAGCCCGAAGAGGTCGGGGTCGAAGTCCCCCGCCTCGTAGAGGAAGTTCCCCGCCCGCGTGTGCGACGTGCCCGGCCGGTCCGGGTCCGGGTGGAACAGCCCGTCGAGATCCCACCCCCGGTCGGTGGGGAACGCGCCCAGGCCCTCCCGGCCCTCCGTCACCAGCGCCCACAGCTCCTCGGGCGAGGCCACGCCGCCCGGGTAGCGGCAGGCCATACCCACGATGACCACCGGGTCGTCCGCCACGTCGGCGGCCCCGCCGCTCTCCGCCCGCCGCCGGGAGCCGGTGCCCGGGGCGCCCTCGCCGAGCAGGAAGGCGGTGAGGGCGTCCGGTGTCGGGTAGTCGAAGGCCAGGGTCGTCGGGAGGCGCCGGCCGACGGCGTCGGCGAGGCGGTTGCGCAGCTGGACGGCGGTGAGGGAGTCGAAGCCGAGGCTCTTGAACGTCTGGCCGGGTTCGATCGGCGCCGAGGAGTCGTGGCCGAGGACGGCCGCCGCCTGTTCGCGTACGAGCAGCAGCGCCTCCCGCTCCCGTTCCGCCGCCGGCAGCTCCGCCCAGCGGGACGCGACCGTCCCCTCCTCCGCCGGCGCGGCGGCCGACCGCCGGGCGGGCGGCCGGACGAGGTCGCGCAGCACGGCGGGGACGGGCCCGGCGCGGTCGGCGAAGGCGGAGAGGTGGAGGCGGGCGGCGACGAGGTGCGGCGGCTCGGCGCGCAGGGCGGGGGCGGTGGTGGCCGCGTCGAAGAGGGCGAGGGCGTGGTCCGTGTCGAGCGGTGCCACGCCGTTGCGGGCCATCCGCCGGATCTCGGCGTCGCCCAGGTGCCGGGTCATGCCGCTGGCCTCCGCCCACAGGCCCCAGGCGAGCGTGCGGGTGCGGGGCAGGTGGTGGGCCAGCGCGTCGAGGAAGGCGTTGGCGGCGGCGTAGTTCGCCTGGCCGGGGGTGCCGAGACTGGCGGTGGTCGAGGAGAAGAGGACGAGCGCCGGGGGGTCGGGCAGGTGGGCGGTGGCGCGGTGGAGGTGCAGGGCCGCGTCGACCTTCGGGGCGAGGACCGCGTGCAGGTGGTCCGCCGTGAGGTTGGTGATGAGGGCGTCGTCGAGGACCCCGGCGGCGTGGACGACGGCCGTCAGCGGGCGTGTCGCGGAGGCGGCGTCGATCAGCTCGCGCGTGGCGTCGGGGTCGGTGAGGTCGCAGGCCGTGACGGTGACGGTGGCGCCGAGGGCGGCCAGTTCGGCGCGCAGCGCGTCGGCGTGCGCGGCGCGGGGGCCGCGGCGGGAGACGAGGTGCAGGTGCCGTACGCCGCGGTGGGTGACCAGGTGGCGCGCGAGGAGGGCGCCGAGCGTGCCCGTACCGCCGGTGACGAGGACGGTGCCGTCGGGGCCGAAGGGCGAGGCGTCGGTGTCCGGGTCCGGGTCCGGGTCCGGGTCCGGGTCGGGAGTGTGGCGGACGAGGCGGGGGACGGTCAGGCGGCCGGCGCGGAGGGCGAGTTGCGGCTCGCCCGTGGCCAGGGCGGCGGGGAGCGCCGCCGCGGAGGCGGGGTCGTCGTCGAGGTCCACGGCGACGAACCGGCCCGGGAACTCCGACTCGGCGGAGCGCAGCAGCCCCCACAGGGCCGCGCCCGCGAGGTCGGTGAGCCGGTCGCCGGGCTCGACGGCCACCGCGCCGCCGGTCACGAAGACCAGCCGCGAGCCGTCGAACCGCTCGTCGCCGAGCCACCCCTGCACCAGCTCCAGCGCGCGGGCCAGCGACGCGCGGACGGAGGCGCCGTCGGCGGCGGCCGGGGGCCGGCGGAGCACCGCGAACTCCGGGGCGGGGGCGGGCAGTGCGGCCAGGTCGGAGAGGTCGGCGATGTCGAGGTGGTCGGCGGGGGCCGCATCGTGTGCGAGCGGCTTCCACTCCACCCGGTACAGCCCGTCGCGCCGCCCGCCGGCCGCCGCGCCGCGCAGCCGCTCGGCGTCCACGGGCCGCAGGGACAGCCGGTCCACCGTGAGGACCGGCGCGCCGGCGGGGTCGGTGAGGTCCAGGGCGACGGCGTCCTCGCCGATGCGGGTGACCCGTACGCGGAGGGCGGTGGCGTGCGTCGCGTGGAGGCGCACGCCGGACCAGGAGAACGGCAGCAGGGTGCGGTCGGACTGCGCGCCGAGGAGCACCGCGTGCAGGACGGCGTCCAGCAGCGCGGGATGCACGCCGGCCCGCTCGGCGTCGGCGGCGGCCTCGTCGGGCAGGGCCACTTCGGCGAAGGTCACGTCACTGCCGTCGCCGCCGTCGCTGTCGCCGTGCCAGAGCCGCCGGAGGCCCTGGAACACGGGCCCGTAGTCGTACCCGCGGGCGCCGAGGCGCAGGTAGCCGTCGGAGAGGTCGACGGGGGCGGCGGCGTCGGCGGGCGGCGGCCAGGGCAGATCGGGCCGGGCAGGGGTGGCGCGGGGCGTACGGGACAACAGGCCCTCGGCGTGCGGGGTCCACGGCGCGTCGTCGGCGCCGGCGGCCGGGCGGGCGTGGATGCCGAGGCTGCGCCGGCCGTCGTCGTCGGGCGGCCCCACGGTGACCTGGAGGTGGACGGCACCGGTGGCCGGGAGAAGGAGGGGGGCCGAGAGGGTCAGTTCTTCTATGTGGTCGCAGCCGACGTGCTCGGCGGCGTGCAGCGCCAGCTCCACCATCGCGGTGCCGGGGAGGAGGGCGGTGCCGGAGACGGCGTGGTCGGCGAGCCAGGGGTGGGTGGCGAGCGAGATCTCGGCGGTGAAGAGGGCGCCGCCGGAGGTGGCGAGAGAGACGGGGGCGTTGAGGAAGAGGTGGCGCCCGGCGGTGGGGGTGGTGGGGGAGAGCCAGAGGTGCTGGTGCTGGAAGGGGTAGGTGGGGAGGTCGGGGGCCGGAGTGGAGGTGGTGGGGGTGGAGGTGAGGGTGGCCGGGAGGCCGTGGGCGTAGGCGTGGGCGAGCGCCTGGGCGAGGCGGTGGGGGGTGTCGTCGTCGCGGTGGAGGGTGGCGTGGGTGACGGCGGCGGCGTCGGCTTCCTCGATGGCGGTGAGGAGGCCGGGGTGGGGGCTGGGTTCGAGGAAGTGGCCGTAGCCGTCGGCGAGGAGGGCCTGCACGGTCTGGTGGAAACGGACCGG
>AZWL01000090.1 GCA_000514715.1 Streptomyces sp. CNH099
CCCGGTGTCGGAGTCCAGAACGAAGCTGTCCAAGGTGGTGCCGCGCTTGCCGAGAACCTTGCGCCGGCCGGGCAGGACGACGGAGAACAGCAGCTTGAGCAGGACCGACTTCCCCCCGCCGTTTTCCAGGATGAGCAGGGAAGACGGGGAGGGGCGGCGCACGGGGGTCTCGAGCAGGTGTCGGGCGGGGATGCTCTGGCCGACGTCGGTGAGATCGAGGGTGACGTCGGTGAAGCGGGCACCCCGCGGGCCGATGCTGATCAGCCGGGCGCGGTTGAGTTCATACATGCCCTCTCCCCTGCTATGTGGCGCGGATACTCGGCGGCGCTGGTCGTAGGTGGGGTCGGCAGTCGGTCATCGGGGAGTGAGGTCACCTTCGGTCCAGGTGATTGCCAGGGTGCCGGTGCCGTCGGTGACTTCGGTGATGCCCAGGGCGAGGAGCTCGCCGAACATGCGGTTGCCGGCTTCGAGGACATGGATGCGGTAGCGGGAGGTGGTCTGGTAGGTGCCGCCGCGGTCGTCACCGCGGCGCTGCAGCATGCCCTGCTCGGCCAGGAAGATGAGGGCTTTGCTGACGATGCCAGAGGTGGAAGAGGCGATGCGACGGCCATCACCGGAACCGGGTGTGGCCGCCCGGCGGGTGAAGGCGCGCCAGGCAGCCTCCAGGTCGGGAGTGTCACTGGGAGGGTCGGCCGACTCGTCGCTGGCGGCGGCTTTCTCGGCCAGGCGGCGGGCTGCTTCCCGGACGAACGCCTCGACGCCGTCGGCGGTGATCCGCCCGGTGTAGGCAGGGTTGGCTAGGTCGGCGGGGCGTGGGAAGGCCAAGGCGGCGGCGCCCAGGTGGGCCAGGGCGTGCAGGACCCGGTCGGCGGCGCTCTCGCCGGTGCGCTTGGAGTAATCCGACAGCCGCACGGTGAAGACGCTGTCGCCGGTGGGGGCCACGACCAGGCCATGTCGGTCGTCCGCGTCGAGGATGACCAGGTCGAGGCCGCTGGTGATCGCGGCGACGGTGGTGGCGAACTCCTCATCCGCGCGGTAGCGGCGGACCAGTTCGGCATAGGTGAGATCCCGGGCCGGGCGCACACGGGGGCGCAGGGCGTAGCCGACCAAGCGGGCCGCGTCGGCAATCGTGCGGGCGGCGGTCATGCGGCTCCTGCCTTCCCGGCGAGGTGCGGCGGCACCTGCGTGTCGGAGATGGGGCTGGCCGGCTCGGTATCGACCAACACGGCCCGGGCGACCAGCAGGTCGGCCCCGGCGAAGTCGGGATCGTCCAGGACGTGGCCGTCGTCGACGGCGAGCAGCACCGAGGGCTGGCCGTGACGCCGGGCGGCGCTGATCTCCTCGGCGGCCTGCGCCAGCACCCGCACCACGACCAGCAGGGGCAGCTCGGGGGCGAGCGCGCGGGCTTCGGCCAGCAGCGCAGACAGCCGACGCGGCGCGTGCGATTCCAGCTCGAGCAGCCGGTGCAAGTGGTGGTAGGCGGCATCGCCGAAGGGGGAGGGTTCTTCGCCGGGGGTCAGATCCGGGTCGGTGACAGTCTCGCCCAGCAGTTGCGGTTCCGTCGGCGGAGTGGTCAGGCGTTCGAACAGGTCCACCAGCCGCACCGGGCGCTGCACCGTCAGGCCCGCGGCGGTGGACAGGAACACCTCCCCGACGGGAGCGGCCTGCTGCAGAGGCAAGGCCAAGACGGGCAGCAGCAGTTGTGCATGGAGGTCCAAGACGGCCGCACTGGGGGCCTGAGTAAAGGCCTGGCGGTCCTGCTCGGCGCGCAGCCGGGGCCCTGCCTGCAACAGCGCGGCCTGCAGCTGATCATGACGGCGCAGGCAGTCGCGGACTACGCTCACCAGCATGGCGGCCTGCTGCTTGCGCGCGGGAGTATCGGCGGTGTCACGTGCCTGGGTGATGTTGATGAGGATGGCGTTCTCCGCCCGGTAGCGCTCCTCGATGTGCGCCAGCGCCTCGGACAAGAACGCCGGCATCGTCTCGATCCAGTCGACGTTGCGCACATCCCGGCTGGTGGCATCCAGATACTGACGGAGCTTCTCGGCGTACTGGATGGTGCGGTAGCGGGCTGCCTGGGCGGCGGCCTGGGCCTCATCCAGCCGACCGCGGCTGATCAGCACCTCCAAGCGCAGATCCGCGGCAATCTGCGCGGATTCGATGTCCACATCCAGCGCGCCGACCAGCACATTGATCGCCTCATTCGAGGCACGCAGAAACGGCTCGCCCTCAGCATCCAGACCCTCATCGAGGAGTTTGAAGTCGAAGTCGTGCCGGGCATAGCCCTCCGGACCGCTCAGCCCGTAGACGGCACGAAACCCGCGATCGGCCGAACCGACGTTCAGCAGGTTCTCCAGCACCCACCGCGCCGCCTGCGCATGCTCGATGCTCTCCCGGTCCGGCGCCTGTTCGGCCGCCTTCAGCGCCACCTGTGCCACAGTCTGCTCCGGGCTCGCACCGGAGTCGAAGTCCATGGCCAAGGTGACCAGGTCAATGGTGTGCAGCGCCAGCTCGGCCATCTGGTAGACGGCGAAGTCCGCCGACTGCACCGACGCCTTACGCGCATCCAGGTCATGCAGCGGCGCTGTGCACGCCAACGCCTTCACCCGCTGCGCGAACGCCCGCTCCCCAGCTCCCAGGGCCAGCTCCTGCGATACAAAACCGCCCACGTCCCCGACGGTAGCTACCACCACCGACACTCCGACCCGAAACCAGTCATCCCAAGCCGTCAAAATCCCCTGCTCTCAAGATCCTTACCGCTTCGCGGTCACCTATTTCCTGAGCGAGGTCACCGACAGGGGACAAAGATCTCTTCAGCATCGGGGCATCGCTCGTGGCCGCAT
>AZWL01000091.1 GCA_000514715.1 Streptomyces sp. CNH099
CGCCTGGGAAGCGACCTGCATCGCCCTGTTCGGCATCTACCTCGGACAGACCCCCGTGATCCACACCGTCGACGGCTTCATGACCTGGATCACCAGCGGCTTCGCCCACTTCTAGGAGGGCTACACGCATGCCTATGCCTCGTGTCAGGTGCCCGCACTGCAGGGGAGAGGGCGCCCGCACCACGTGGACCGGCCGGCGGCGCCGCTGCCGCGTCTGCCGGGGTGCCGGAACCATCCGCTGAACCATCCAGCCAATCGATCAACGAAGAGGAGCAACGACATGGACGACAGCGCGCCACTCCCCGCCAACTCGGCCGCTACCGCGGCCCACCCCGGAAGGTCACCACCATCACACCCGACAACACCCGGGCTGACAGGCGCGCCGTGCTCGACGTGGCGGCGCGCCTGCGTCAGCTCTCCGACGAAGACCGCGACGCGATACGCCTCGCGCAAGATCCCCAGTTCCCCCGCTGGCTTCAACAGATCACCGCCACCGGCGGCTGCACCAACCCGATCCACCTCGCCGGCGTCACCACCACATGCGACACGGTGACCGGCGAGATCCTGCACCACTACGACACCCGCAACGAACCCGGCGAACGCCTCCTCATCCGCTGCCGCAACCGCCGCGCTACTGTCTGCCCGCCCTGCTCCCGCCTCCACGCTGGCGACACCTACCACCTCGTCCGCGCCGGCCTCCTTGGCGGTAAGAACATCCCGCCGACAGTTCGAGATCGGCCCCGACTCTTCATCACCCTGACCGCCCCGTCCTTCGGCGCCGTCCACCGGGTCGGCGAACGCTGCCGCCCGCGCCGCGACCGCGGCGAGTGTGAACACGGCTGTCCGCTCAGTTGCGGCGCCGTCCATGACCTGGCGGAATCCGTCGTCGGCCAACCGCTCTGCCCCGACTGCTACGACTACACGGCACACGTGCTCTGGCACGCGCACGCGGGCAAGCTCTGGGACCGCTTCGTCCGCGCCACCCGGCGCCACCTCGCCACCGCAGCCGGGCTGACGCAGTCCCGGCTTCCGGAGCACGCACGCCTCTCCTTCGCCCGGGTAGCCGAGTATCAGCGACGCGCCGCCGTCCACGTACACGCCGTCGTACGGCTGGACGGCCCCGCCGGACCGTACGACGAACCTCCCGCATGGGGCAGTAAGGAACGGCTCATCGAGGCTGTGCGTGCGGCGGCACAGCGGATCACGGTCGGCACCCCGTACAGCCCCGCCGTAGGAGAGCTGACGCTGCGCTGGGGCACACAGGTGGATGCCCGGCCGTTGCGTGCGGACCTCGACGGACCGCCTGACGATGCCGTGGCCGCGTATGTTGCCAAGTACGTCACCAAAGGAGCGAACGACGCGGGCGCCGGCACCGACTACCGGCTCACCACCCGGGATGACATCGACGCGGCCCGCGTCAGCAAGCACGTCCGAAGCCTCATGCGCACCTGCTGGCGCCTCGGGGACCTACCGGAGTACACGCCGCTACGCCTCCGCGCCTGGGCCCACACCCTCGGCTACCGCGGCCACATCCTCACCAAGTCACGCGCCTTCTCCACGACCTACGCGGCCTTGCGCGCTGAGCGGGCCTGTCACGAGCGTGGCGACGGACCGGGCGAGCTTGCCCACGCCTCGGACGCGGTGACCAACGCCCAATGGCGCTACGCCGATTCCGGCCACACCTCCGGCGCGGTCCTCATCGCGGCCGGCGTAGCAGAGGACTTGGCCGCCAATCGCGAGATCGCTCGTGAAGCGATTCGCGAAGGGGATGGGCGCCCTTGACCGATCCCGCCCCTTCGTCGCCTCCGGAGTGGATCGCCAGGATCCTTGAGCGCTGGGTTCCTCCGGAGGACTACGACGACCGACTGTCCGCTGTCGTGGACGACTACGCCGCGGACAGCCGGCGCGCATGGCGGGAGGCTACGTCTGCTGACGAGACTCCCGGCCGCGCCGCATGATCCCGATTGCCAACCCCGGCGGCTCGTCCCGGATTCAGCCGCGCCGGAACTGCTCAATCTGCGCCTACAGAACTTGAGTGGATGAAGTCTGAATGTTCATCTCACATGAGAAGTTAGACTGTTGTAGCTCTATGCGCGCGGGGTTCGGGTAAGGCGACAGGCTCGCCGTCGCTGGGGGAGAGCGTCGCGGGAGCGGATCCGGCTGGAGGCGGTGGAACGGTTCGAGGGGGGGACAGAGACACAGCTGGCTCAGACATTCAGGACAGCTCACGCTTTATCGGCTGCCGTCCTACCGGCATGGGCACTGGCACCGGCCTCGGCCAATGACCCGCAACACGAGTACAAGTTGAGTAGACCAGGTGGGCGCTGACGATGTCTGGAGATCTTCATGGGCAAGGCAAGTAGGCGCAGGGCCGAGCTTCGCCAGCCCCCCGCGTCAGAAGAGGAGGCTCTGCGGAGAGAGAGGCGCCGGGCAGATAGAGCCGAACGACGTGGGGGGCGGCGTGGCACTTCACTTGGTGATTACGAGAAGATTGCGCAACAGGAATCTAGGCACGTCGTTGAGGCTCTGATTGCCCGCCATAATAAGCGCATGATGCATCTGGACCAAATGCCATCCAGTGCGATCGAACCTGTCATGTCAGCGCTGTTATCCTTCGGTTTCATCGACAAGGCCCTCCGTGAATTGGGTGCGACGCGGGATCGACATCCAGCCCATTACGGTGATACATGGGTATTGATCAGAAACTGATGGGGTTCTCGTCCAGGACGTAGCGGACGTGTGGGCCACCGAAGTAGCCGCGGACGATGTGCGGCTGACGCTGCCGTC
>AZWL01000092.1 GCA_000514715.1 Streptomyces sp. CNH099
CTGAACGCCGCCGCGGCCGTCCTCGACCGCGACGAGGACGACACCGAAGAACTCCTCGAAACCCTCGTCGACACCAGCCTCCTGGAGTCCGCGGCCCCCGGCCGCTACCGCTACCACGACCTGCTGCGGCTCTTCGCCCGCACCTGCGCGGAACGCGAAGAGCCGCAGGCCGGACGCGATGCTGTGCTGTCCCGACTGCTGGACTTCTACCTCGCCACCGCGGCCCGGGTGTACGAGCTGTGCCGCCCCGGCGACACTCTGACCAAACACCTGTCTCCCACGTCGCACGAGACCCTTACCTTCAGCAACCGCGAAGCCGCACAGGACTGGCTCTTCAACGAGGCTCATTCCCTACTCGCCACCGCACAACAACTCGCCCATGGCATCGCTCCGTCCGCTGCCGCCGACCTGCTCTGGGTGACGCAGGATCTCGCCGAGTCCGGCATCTACGCACAGCCGTTCGCCCTCACCGCCGACCGCCTCCTCGATGCGTTCCAACAAGCCGGCGAGGCCCGCGCCCAGGCGCGTGTTCACGATGTCCTCGCTGCGACGCACATCGACGCCGGACGCTTCGACGCCGCGGACCTGCACGCCCAACGGGCTTTCGAGCTGGCTCAGCACGACCCCGATCCACTCGTACTCGGCCATGCGCACACGAATCGTGGAATTATCGCGAACTTGCATGGTCGTTCCGACGATGCAAGTGATTACTTCGAAGCTGCGCTGTGCGTTTATCGCGCCGACGGCAATCTGATTGGCGAAGCCTCCGCCCTCAGCAACCTAGCCCGTATGCACTGCAGGACAGGGCAGATCTCGACCGCCGTTGACTTGGCCGAGCAGTCGATGATGGTCCATCGCCGACTCGGCCCGAGCTTCCGGATGGCCAACTGCATGTACGCGCTCGGCATCGTGCTCACGGCATCGGGCCGGCACGAGGACGCACTGATCCAGCACACCCAGGCGCTCAGCATCTTCCGCGAGAACCGGATGCACCTCTGGTGCGGCATGACCCACTTCCGCATGGCCGAAGCCGCCCTCGCCGCCGAACGCCACACCCAGGCCGCAACCCTCGCCGAACAGGCACTCGCTCGTCTGCAGGGCATCGGCGGCGACTGGCACCGCGGAGTCGTCCTCACGCTCCTGGGCCGCGCCCTGCTGGCGATGAACCAACACGGCCGCGCACGCGTCTGCTGGACCGAGGCCCTCGCCCTCCTCCAGAGATCAGACGCCACCGAAGCCGCCGAGGTATCAGCGCTCCTGGCCTCCATCGCCCGCGGCTGAACCATCGCTTCGCGTCGAAGCCTTCGGCTGGTCTCAGCCTTGTGGCGCCTGCGTCGATCCTGATTCCCGGAGTTCTCGGGCTTCGTACAGACATGCCTGCGCCCGGTCCTGCTGGCCGAGTTCGCCGAGGGCACGGCCGAGTACGGTCAGTGCACTGCCGCGGTGCCAGTCGCCGCCGATGCCGCGGAGCTGGGAGAGTGCCTTCTCGGCGAGCTTCGCGGCTTCGGCGGGCCGCTGGGCGGCCAGGTGCGCCTCGGCCATCCGGAACTGGGTCATGCCGCACCAGAGGTGCATCCGGTTCTCGCGGAAGAGCTTCAGCGCCGCGTCGAGTTGCTCGAGTGCATCGTCCGCTCGGCTCGCACCGGTGAGGATGATGCCCAGGGCGTACATGCAGTTGGCCATCCGAAAGCTAGGGCCGAGTTTGTGGTGAATGGCAAGTGCCTGCTCCGCGAGGTCGACGGCTAGCGTCGGCCGCCCGGCATCACTGTGCATCCTTGAGAGGTTGCTCAGCGCGCTGGCCTCTCCCGACAGGTTCCCGTCGGTGCGGTAGGCGACGAGCGCGTCCTCCAGGAGGGTAGCGGCGTCTCCGGAGCGCCCCTGCAGATCGGCGATGATGCCACGATCGGAGGCGGCGTGGCCGCAGATGACCGGATCTCCACTTGCGCGCGCCAGGCGCATGGCTTCGGCGGCGTGCTTGTCGGCCTGTTCGAAGCGGCCGGAATAGATGTGCGAGGAGGCCAGTACGTCATGTGCCCGGCCCTCGCTGCGAGAGTCGCCCGTGCGCTGGGCGGCCTCCAGCAGGTGGCCGGCGATCTGCGTGAACTGGTGCGAGTACATGCCGGACTCGGCCAGGTCGACGGTCACCATCAGCAGGTCGACGGCACGGGCGAGGGTTCCCCTGCCTACGAGCTGGCGCGCGGTGGCCAGCAGGCAGTCCACCTCGCCCAGGCGCCAGTCCTGCGCGGTGTGCCGGTCGGCGAAGCGCAGGCCCCGGTACGCCACCGGGGCGAGGTGCGAGGTGAGGGTGTCGCCGGGGCGGTCCAGTTCGTACACCCGGGCCGACGTCGCCAGGTAGAAGTCCAGCAGGCGCGACAGCCCCGCCGCGCGCTCCGCCGTCGGCTCCTCCCGCTCCGCGCAGTCGCGGGCGAAGAGCCGCAGCAGGTCGTGGTAGCGGTAGCGGCCAGGAGCCGCGGACTCCAGGAGGCTGGTGTCGACGAGGGTTTCGAGGAGTTCTTCGGTGTCGTCCTCGTCGCGGTCGAGGACGGCCGCGGCGGCGTTCAG
>AZWL01000093.1 GCA_000514715.1 Streptomyces sp. CNH099
ACCAGATCCCACAACTCCCCCGGCGACGACACACCACCCGGATAACGGCACGCCATCCCCACAACCACCACCGGATCCTCCGCATCCACAGCAGCCGCGGCGGTCACGGTGGTCGCGGTAGCGGCGGTGACGGCGCCGAGCACTTCGTCGCGCAGGTGGCGGGCAAGGCCCGCGGGCGTGGGGTAGTTGAAGACGACCGTGGGGGCAAGGCGCACGCCCGCCGCGGCATTGACGCGGTTGCGCAGCTCGACCGCGGTCAGGGAGTCGAAGCCGAGCGCCTTGAAGTCCTGATCGGCGTCGATGGCCGCGGCGTCGTCGTAGCCGAGAACCAGCGCGGCCTGCGTACGGACGAGTCCGACCAGCTCGGCGTCCTGTGCCTCCGCGTCGAGACCGGCCAGCCGGGCGGCGAGGGCGGTCGTGCCGGTCGCCGTCCCCGCGGCCACCCGGCGGGCGCGGCGGCGGGGTGCGAAGTCCCGGAGGAGATACGGCACATCGCCGGCCTCGGCCTGCGCGCGGAGGGCGGGGAGGTCCATGCGTACGGGGATGACGTTCGGCGTACGGGTCCGCAGCGCCGCGTCGAGGGACGCGAGTCCCAGCTCCGGGGTCAGCGGGGCGATGCCGCTGCGGTGCCAGCGCGCCAGCTCGGCGTCGCCGAGCGCGGCGCCCATGCCGCCCGTGCCCCCGACGTCGCCCCACAGGCCCCACGCCAGGGCCTGGCCCGCCTGCCCCCGGGCCCGGCGGCGGGCGGCGAGGCCGTCGAGCCAGGCGTTGGCCGCGGCGTAGTTGCCCTGCCCCGGGGTGCCCAGCACGCCGGCGACGGAGGAGAAGAGGACGAATGCGTCGAGGTCGAGGTCGCGCGTCAGCTCGTCGAGGTGCGTCGCGGCGTCGACCTTGGGTGCCAGGACTTCGCGCAGCGCCTCGGGGGTGAGGGAGGCGATGGTGGCGTCGGCGACGACGCCCGCGGCGTGGACGACCGCGGTCAGCGGCCGGTCGTCGGGAATCTCGGCGAGCATCCGGGCCACGGCGTCGCGGTCGGTGAGATCGCAGCGCGCGAACGTCGCCTGCGCACCGGCCTCCCGCAGCTGCTCCCGCAGCTCGGGCGCGCCGGGCGTGTCGATGCCGCGGCGGCCGGCGAGCAGGAGGTGCCGTACGCCGTGCGTCGCCGCCAGGTGCCGCGCGACCAGCCCGCCCAGCGCCCCGGCACCACCGGTGATCAGCACGGTGCCGTTCCGGGGGCCGAGCGCTTGTCCGGCGTCGTCGCCCTCGGATGGCAGGTGGGTGAGGTGCGGGGTGTGCGGGGTGCCGTGGTGGAGGGCGAGTTGGGGGGTGTCCGTCGTCAGGGTGTGGGCGAGTGCGTGCGGGAGGTGGGTGCGGGTGTCGGGGTGGTCGTCGGTGTCGACGAGGTGGATACGGCCCGGGTGCTCGGCCTGCGCCGTACGGGCCAGGCCCCAGAGCGCCGCGTGGACCGGGTCGGG
This sequence comes from Streptomyces sp. CNH099, assembly GCA_000514715.1. Lineage (GTDB taxonomy): Bacteria > Actinomycetota > Actinomycetes > Streptomycetales > Streptomycetaceae > Streptomyces > Streptomyces synnematoformans. The sequence goes on from AZWL01000093.1 coordinate 1,476, forward strand.
CTCGGCGGTGTGGGCGTGGCGGGTGAGGACGACGAGGGGGGTGCCGGCCAGGCGGGGTTCATCGAGGTACTGCTGGAGGAGGGTGAGGAGGTCGTGTACGGCCCGGTGGGCGGCGGTGGGGGTGGGGTCGCCGCCGGGGGCGGGGGCGTAGACGACGGCGGTGGGCGGGTCGTCGGTGGCCAGGAGGTCGGCCAGGTGCGGGTGGTGCCGGGCGGCGGTGTCCGGGACGGGCGCGACGGGGCCGAAAGTCGCCCAGCCGGTGGCGTCCGGTACGTCGGCCGGGAGTTCCCGCGGCGTCCAGCGCACGGTGTACAGGTCGGCGGTGGGCTGGGGCGCGGCCGCGAGGGTGCGCATGGTCAGCTCGCCGACCTCGGCGACCGGGCCGCCTTCTGCGTCGAAGAGCGTGATCTCGACGGTGTCGGGGCCGACAGCGACCGCCTGGACGCGCAGATGAGTGGCGGCGGTGGCGTGCAACACAACCTTGGACCAGGCGAAGGGCACGCGGATGCCGTCGTCGGCGTTGTCTACGCCGTCGCTGCTGTCGATGAGGAGGGTGTGCAGGGCGGCGTCGAGGAGGGCGGGGTGGAGACCGAAGGCATCCGCCCCGTGGTCGCCGGTGTGCTCCTCGGGCAGCACCACCTCCGCGTAGCGCGTCGTCCCGTCCTGCCATAGCGCGGTCAGGCCCTGGAAGCCGGAACCGTAGTCATAACCGCGCTCGGCCAACCGGTCGTAGACGTCGGCCAGATCCACGGCCATGGCGCCCGCGGGCGGCCAAGCGCCCTGCCACACCCCGCCGGTCGTGTCTTCGGAGGTGACGGTGGCGGTGACGCGGCCGGTGGCGTGCCGGGTGAACGCACGGTCCGGGTCGTCGTCAGGGCGGGCATGCACGCTGACGGTGCGAGCCGTTCCTTCTCCTTCCGGGGGGTCGACGGTGACCTGGACCTGCACACCCCCGCTCTCCGGCAGCTCCAACGGTGCTTCGAGGGTGAGGTCGTCAAGGACGGGGCAGCCCGCCTCGTCACCGGCCCGCAGCGCCATCTCCACCAACGCCGCCCCCGGCA
>AZWL01000094.1 GCA_000514715.1 Streptomyces sp. CNH099
TGTCAACGGCCTTTTCGAACTCCCCAGCGTGTGAAGTCCCACGACATGCTGGACCGGCCGTACCGGAGTGTTCCTTGACGGTTCCACGAGATTTCTGAAGGTCCCTGCACATCCTGGACGAGGTCGTCTCGTTGATCTGGATGTGGCAGAAGCACCGGAGGCGGAGCCGGACGACCGGCGCTGGATGGCCGAGCACCGGTACCGCGCCGTGCTCCAGATGCTGGATGGAGCCCCGGTTGCCGAGGTGGCCCGCCGGTTCGGGGTGTCGCGGCAATCGATCTACACGTGGGTCGAGCGGTATCACGCCGGCGGGCTGGGCGGGCTGGTGGACAAGTCCCGTCGTCCGCACACCTCGCCCCAGCAGGTTGCCGCCGAGGTCGAGGCCCTGGTCTGCGAACTGCGGCGGACCTACCCGCGCTGGGGACCCCGGCGCATCGTCTACGAGCTGGGGCAGCGGGGCCTGAAGCCGGTGCCCGGCCGTTCCACGGTGCACCGGATCCTGGCCCGGAACGGGTTGATCAACCACCAGGAACAGAACCACCGCCGGGTCTACCGCCGGTGGCAGCGGGACGCGCCGATGCAGCTGTGGCAGCTCGACCTGATGAGCGGGGTGTTCCTGGCCAGCGGCCGGGAATGCAAGCTCGTCACAGGCATCGACGACCACTCCCGGTTCATCGTCATCGCCAAGGTCGTCGCCGAACCTTCCGGCCGCGCGGTATGCACCGCCTTCGCCGAGGCCATGGCCACGTACGGGGTGCCGTCGGAGGTACTGACCGATAACGGCAAGCAGTTCACCGGCCGCTACACCAAGCCGTTTCCGGCCGAGGTCCTCTTCGAGCGGATCTGCCGGGAGAACGGCATCACCGCCCGGCTGACCAAGCCCCGCTCGCCCACGACGACCGGGAAGATCGAGAGATTCCATAAGTCCTTGCGCCGCGAACTCCTCGACCATGTAGGAACGTTCGCCGACCAGGGCACCGCCCAGGCCGCAATCGATGCCTGGGTCTACGGCTACAACCACAAGCGGCCGCATCAGGCCCTACAGATGGCCACCCCCGCCTCCACCTTCCGCCCGACGCAGGCCAAGGACCAGACGCACGGCGTTCACCTGCCCGAGCCGGCGAACGAACCGACGTCCACGGCTGCCGAACTGCTGGCGCCGCAGCTTCCCTCGTTGCTTCCATCGCCGCGGCTGCCGGTCGACGAGTCACATATCCGGGCCGTCGAGTTCGAGGCGGTCATCTCGCCGATCGGCCGCCTCTGCCTGCCGAACAATCAGCAGCTGAAGTTCCCCGCAGCACTGGGCGGGCGCACGGCCACCATCTGGGCCGACGAACGCAGCATCCACGTCTTCATCGACGGCGACCTCACCCGCACCCGCCCGTCCAAACTCACCCCGGCCGATCTGAAAGTGCTGGTCCAACGAGGCGGGCGTATTGCCGGCCCTGAGCCGGCCGCCTCCGCCCTGGTCGACGAGACACAGCCCGCGCTCGTGGTCGAAGTCGACCGCCTCATCAACCGCGACGGGGACGTCGGCCTTGCCGGCCAGAAGGTGAAGATCGCCCATCACCTGGCGGGTCAGGCCGCCACTCTCCGCTTCGACGGCCAGATGATGCACGTCATCGTCGACGGCCGAGTCGTCAAGACGATGCCCGCGCCGGTTCTGCCGGAGGAGCGGTCGCAGATCAGCGGTGCTCGCAGCCCCCGCACCCTGGTCATCCCGCCGTCCGCGCAGGCCCTGCGGGCCCGGCGGAAGGTGAACACGGACGGCCGGATCATGATCGAGGGCAAGCGGCTGCGGATTGGCACCCCGCATGTCGGGAAGATCGTGACGGTCATCCTGGAGGACACCTGCTACCGCGTCCTCGACGGAGAGACCGAGCTGTCCACTCACCCGCGCACCGACGACAAGCCGACCACCAGAGTCAGGGCACTCAACCGCACCGAGCAGTAGCGACTGTCCAGCATCTCCCGAGGACATCAGCTATGTCCTGGAGCCAACCTGTCCAAGATCACGTGGGACCTCACACCGTCA
>AZWL01000095.1 GCA_000514715.1 Streptomyces sp. CNH099
TAGACACCTCAGGCGCTCAACGTGTCAAGCGGCGGCAGCGAGTTCGGTGGGGAACGCGGTCTGCTCGTCGAACATCTCGTGGTGCTGGAGGCAGTAGTAGAGCTGGCCGAGCATGCGGTTGAAGAGGTTGCGCTGGGCGGCTGCGTGCCAGTCGCCGTGGTCGTCTCGGCGCCTGCGGTAATGGGTCTTGGCGCCGGGTGAGGCGGTGATGGAGGCGAAGGCCCAGAGGTAGCCGGCGTGGTTGAGCCGGTCGTTCTTCACCCAGCGCCGCGTGATGGTCGACTTCTTGCCGGAGGCTCTGGTGATGGGCGAGGCGCCGGCGTATGCCTTGAGGCCGCGGGCGTCCGCGAAGCGGGTCTTGTCGTCTCCGATCTCGGCGAGCACCCGGGCGCCGAGCTGGACGCCGAGGCCGGGGAAGCTGAGGATGATCTCAGCGTCCGGGTGCTGAGGGAAAGCCTCTTCGACCGCCTCGGCGAGGTCGTCGGCGGCGGTGCAGGCCGCCTCCAGTTGGATCAGGAGCGCGAGCATTTGCTTGCCCAGCGCGTCCTCGACCAGCGGTGGCTGGTGGGCCCATTCAGAGCGGAAGACGTCACGGAGCCGTTCGGCCTCGGCTTCGATGCCCCTCTTGCGGCCGGCACGCTTGAGGGCGGCCTCTAGTTGTGGGCGGGTCAGCCGCGCGGCCCGGGTCGGGGTCGGGGCCGCCTTGAGAATTTCCCGGGCTTCCGGTCGGCACAGACCGTTGCGCCAGGGTTCGAAGGCCGCCAAGGCGGAGGGGTGGTACTCCCGCAGCAGCGAGCGGAGCTGGTTGGACAGCTGCTGGCGGTTCCACAGGGAGTCTTGCTGAGCGCGGGCGAGGACGGCGATGGCCCGGCCGAGGTCGCTGTCGTTGGGCAGCGGCCGGTGGGCGTGCATGTCGGTGCGCAGGATGTTTGCGAGCACCAGGGCGTCGCCGGGGTCGGACTTCTTGCGCGAGACCGAGTGACGGTCGCGGTAGCGGGCGGCGGCCATCGGGTTGATCGCGAAGATCTGACGCTTGCCGGTTCGCAGGACCGCCACCAGCAGGCCGCGGGAGGTCTCGATCGCGACTGGGATCGGATTCTCCTCGGTATCGCCGTACTCGACGAACAGGTCCAGCAGGATCTTGTAGCCCGCGGCATCGTCGGTGATGTGCCGCTTGGCCAGTAACTGGCCGCTGTCGTCGACCAGGGCGACGTCGTGTGTGCGCTCGGCCCAGTCGATGCCGCAGTAGATCAAGATGTTCCTCCCCATGGTGCAGATTTCGCTGGTCACGAGCTCATGCGGGCCACGCAGCGACCTAATCCCAGGACTCGGCACAAAGGCCGGTCCGCCACCTCAGTAGCCGTTCGCGGCACCAGCTCACCCCACGGGCCTCGGTCTATCCGGGAGCTCAGACGGCTCGGGCATTACGAGAGGTCACCATGCGGCGGGCTCGCACCACCAACACCAACGAGCTGATGCAGACGGGGTGTTGACGCCCGACGGCACCGCCTCGCCCGCCGTGGTGTGCCGCGAGGGCGCCGAACGTTGCCGATCTATGCTTGGGCCTGACAGCCGGGTGACCAAAAGGCTTCCGTTCGGCGCCCACGCAGCACGTCACGAGCACGAGTGGGCTGGTTCAGGTGGGTGCCGGGCACCGCCGCTCTAGCAAAAGGCGTTGACGCCGGGTCTAGCAAAGGCGTCCACCCAGCCACCACCACTCGAACAGTCCGCGGGCTACCCGTCCCGCCGAACGGCTCTTAACCCCGGATTAGG
>AZWL01000011.1 GCA_000514715.1 Streptomyces sp. CNH099
GGCATCGACTACTTGGCACACTGTTGAGTTCTCAAAGAACGGACACTTCCATCAAAACCCTCACCAGGCTTCTCCGGGCGTTTCCCTTCCGCTGGCCATAACCGTAGCGGACTCATCCCGCGGCGCAAAATCCGCCGCCCACCGAAAAGAAACCGGNCATGCCGATCCCACCCCGGCGAAAGGGAGTCGATCACACAACGAAGAGATGGCAGGAGCCGCCCCTCCAGAGACGGCCACCGTCGCACTCCGGAACCTCACCGGCCCCGTGGCAACCCGAAGAACCTTACGGACCGACCCACTCCATGTCAAGCGCGATCAGGGGTTACTCCAGGTCGGAGAGCCGCCCGCTCGCGTCGGGCTGGGCGTCCTCGACGCGGCGGAGGAGTCGGGTCAGCAGGTCGCCGAGCAGGGTGCGTTCGGTCGGGGTGAGGTCCTGGAGCAGGTCCTCCTCCCACTCCGTGCCCAGGCGCATGCCCGCGAGCCACTTCTCCCGGCCCAGCTCGGTGATGCCGACGATGACGCGGACACGGTTGGCCTCGTCGCGTTCGCGGGTGACCAGGCCCTCGGCGACCATGCGGTCGATGCGGTGGGTCATGGCGGCCGGGGTGAGGCCGAGGCGTTTGGCGAGGTCGCCCGGGCCGAGCTGGTAGGGGGCGCCGTCGAGGACGAGGGCCTTGAGCACCTCCCACTCGGTGCCGTTGATGCCGATGTCGGAGAGGTGGCGGCCGTAGGCGACGTTCATGCGGCGGTTGAGGCGGCTGAGGGCCGAGACGATCTGCTCGACCTGGGGGTCGAGGTCGTGGAACTCCCGCTGGTAGAGGGCGATCTGCTCCTCAAGCGGGCTCAGCTCCTGCGTGGGCGTCGGCTCGGGGTTGCTGGCCGGGGCGTCGCTGTCGGACATGGTGCGCAGTATTCCACCTCTCTCGTTCGCGTCGAAGTTCTCAGTCATGTAGTCTTTAGCTCTGAACTTTAGTATCGAAGTCTTCGACCCGGTAGCTCGCGGTGCCGGGTCGCACGTGCGTATGGGTGGTGAGCAGTGACACGCGAGACGGGCACCGCGGCTCTTCGCCGCATCCAGGTGGGCAACGCGCTGAGTGCCTTCGGCAACGGCTTCACGGTGCCGTACACGTTCCTGTACGTGGCGCGCGTGCGGGACCTGGGGTCGACCACGGCGGGGGTCGCGCTCGCCGGGTTCGCCATGGCGGCGCTGCTGGTGCTGCCCTTCACCGGGCGGGTCATCGACCGGCGCGGGCCGCTGCCGGTGGCGCTGGGCGGTGCGGTCGCCGCGGCGGCCGGGGCGCTGTCCCTGGGGCTGGCCTCGACGGCTCCGCTGGTGCTCGCGTCGACGCTGGTCATGGGGGCCGGGATAGCCGTCATCCAGCCCGCGCTGGCGACGATGATCGTGTGGTGTTCGACGCCGGCGACGCGGTCGCGGGCGTTCGCGACGCAGTTCTTCCTCAACAACCTCGGGCTGGGCGTCGGCGGTCTGCTGGGCGGGCTGCTCGTGGACGAGGAGCACGCGGGCTCGTTCGTGCGGCTCTTCGCCATCGAGGCGTCCATGTTCCTGGTGCTCGGTGCCGTGGTCGCCACGGCGCGGATGCCGCGGCCGGTTCGGCGGGCCGCGGACGGCGTGCCGGCGGGCGAGGGGGCCCGGGGGCGGTGGCGGACGCTGCTCGCGGACCGGGCGATGGTGTGGCTGTGCGTGCTGGGCTTCGTGATGTTCTTCGCCTGCTACGGGCAGTTCGAGTCGGGTCTCTCGGCGTTCGCGGTCGAGGTCTCGGGGATCTCCCCGGCGACGCTCGGGGTGGCGCTGGCGGCGAACACCGCGGTGATCGTCGTGGCGCAGTTCGCCGTGCTGCGGCTCGTGGAGCGGCGGCGGCGCAGCCGGGTCATCGCCGCAGTCGGGCTCATATGGACGCTCGCCTGGCTGGTGGCCGGTGCGTCGGGGTGGGTCGCCGGCGGGCAGGCGATGGCGACGGCGGCGATCATCTCCACGTACGCGCTCTTCGGGGTCGGCGAGGCGATGCTGTCGCCGACCGTGGCGCCGCTGGTGGCGGACCTGGCGCCGGGGTCGCTCATCGGGCAGTACAACTCGGTGTTCGCGCTGGTCAAGCAGCTGGCGCTGGCCATCGGGCCGGCGGTCGGCGGGTTGCTCGCGGGGGCCGGCGCGTACGGGGCGTACATCGCGATGCTCGTCGTGTGCTCGCTGGGCATCACCGTGATGGGGCTGCGGCTGGGCCGGCGGCTGACGCCGGTGCAGGACTGCCCGCGGCTCGCGGTCAGCGTCCCGGTGGCGTCGCACAAGCCGGCGGCGGCCGGTGCGGAGTCGGCGCCCGTGCCGGCCGCCTAGCGGCTCCCTCCGCCGGGCAGGGCGAACTCGCACCACACCGCCTTGCCGCCGCCCAGCGTGCGGCGCGAGCCCCAGCTGGTGGCGATCGTGGCGACGATGGAGATGCCCCGCCCGTTCTCGTCGCCGGGCTCCGCCTTGCGGCGGCGGGGCAGCCGGTCGTCGCCGTCGGTGACCTCGACGATCAGCCTCCGGTCCGTACGGCGCATGCGCAGCCGCATCGGCGGGGAGCCGTGCTGCAGGGAGTTGGCGACCAGTTCGCTGGCCGCCAGCACGCCCAGCTCGCGCAGCTCCGCCGGGAAGCGCCAGCTCGCCAGGACGCCGTCCGCGAAGGCGCGGGCGCGCGGGGCCGCCTCGACGCCGCCGAGGAGGTCCAGCGCCGCGCCGCGGAACAGCTCGGCCTCGCCGTTGTCCCGCAGCGGGTGCTCCAGGACCAGCACGGCCACGTCGTCGTCGTGCTCCGCGGTGACGCCGAGGGAGCGGATGAGCCGGTCGCAGACGACGCCGGGGGCGCCGGTGGCGCCGGCGAAGGCGGTGGCGAGCGCGGTGACGCCCTCGTCGATGTCCTGTCCGCGGCGTTCGATGAGGCCGTCGGTGTAGAGGACGGCGGTCGAGCCGGGCGGGAAGGGCAGTTCGGCGGAGCCGTGCACCCAGCCGCCGGTGCCGAGCGGCGGCCCGGTGGGCTCGTCGACGCGGCGGACGCCGCCGTCCGCGTCGCGGATGAGGATCGGCAGGTGGCCGGCGGAGGCGTGCACCAGGCGGCCCTCGTGCGGGTCGTGGACGGCGTACGCGCAGGTGGCGATCTGGTTCGGGTCGATCTCGGCGGCGAGGCCGTCGAGGAGCTGCAGCACCTCGTGCGGCGGCAGGTCCAGGCGCGCGTACGCCCGTACGGCGGTGCGCAGCTGGCCCATGACGGCGGCGGCGCGGACGCCGCGGCCCATGACGTCGCCGATGACCATCGCGGTGCGGCCGCCGCCGAGGGTGATGACGTCGTACCAGTCGCCGCCGACGGCGGCGTCGGTGCCGCCGGGCTGGTACTTGGCGGCGACCCGCAGGTCGTCCGGGTGCTCCAGCTTCTCCGGCAGCAGGCTGCGCTGCAGCGCCACCGCCGCCTCGCGCTGCAGCCGCTCGCCGGCGCGCAGCCGCTCCGCGGCCTCCACCTGGTCGGTGACGTCGGCGGCGGAGACGAGCACGCCGCCGCTCTCGCCGACGTCGATGGGGCTGCAGGTGAACGTGTACGAGCGGGCGTCGGGGGCGCGGCGGGCCTTGACCGTGCGCGGGGTGCCGCTGCGCAGCACCTGGTCCATCAGCGGCAGCAGTCCCAGCTCGGCCAGTTCGGGGAGGGCGTCGCGGGCGGGTGCACCCGGGGAGCGGGCGCCGAAGACGGCGGCGTAGGCGTCGTTGACGTAGGCGGTGCGGTGCTCCGGGCCGTGGACGACGGCGACGGGCGCGGGCAGCCGGCCCAGGGTGGCGCTGACGGGCAGCTCGACGCCGGGGTCGACGGCGGCGTCGGCACCGGGTTGCGGGCCGGTGTCGCCGCCGCCCGTCTCGTCGCCCTGCCTGTCGTCCGCCGTACCGCCGGGGTCGCCGTCCGGGACCGCGCCGGCGGGCGGTTCCGCCGCGGCACGGCGGCCCTGCCGCCCGGCGCGGGCGGAGGGGACGGCACCGCGGAACCCCCGCGCGGCGGCGGTGCGGCGCGGGGATCCGGGGAGCCGGGGGCTCCAGCGCGTGAAGTTCAAGCGTGCCAGTCCCAGGTCCACTCGTTCGTCGTTCGTTTCGCTCCGTGCCGTTTCGTGCCCGTCCATGGTCACATGCCCCGGCTCAGTCGCCGTCAGGGCCGCGACCCGACCGGGTGGCGAGTTCGAATTCCGCCCGGGGGTGCTCCAGCGAGCCGAGGGCGACGACCTCCCGCTTGAACAGTCCGGCGAGCGTCCATTCGGCGAGCACGTGGGCCTTGCGGCCCGCGGTGGGGAGCTTGCCGAGGTGGTACGCACGGTGCATGAGCCAGGCAGGGTAGCCCTTCAGCCGGTGGCCGTACACATAGGCGATGCCTTTGTGGAGGCCGAGGGAGGCGACGGAGCCGGCGTAGCGGTGACGGTAGTCGCGCAGGGGGGCGCCGCGCAGTGAGGCGGCGAGGTTGTCGGCGAGGACGCGGGCCTGGCGGACGGCGTGCTGGGCGTTGGGGGCGCAGAGGGCGCCGGGTTCCGCCGCGGTGAGGTCGGGTACGGCGGCGGCGTCGCCGGCGGACCAGACGGCGTCCTCGCCCTTGACGCGGAGGTCGGCGGTGCACAGGAGGCGGCCGTGGTCGCCGCGCGGCAGGCCGGTGGCGGCGAGTACGGGGTTGGGGCGGACGCCGGCGGTCCACACGAGGGTGCGGGTGGGGTAGCGGGCGCCGTCGCTCAGCTGGGCGACGCGGTCCGTGCAGCTGGACAGGCGGGTCTCCAGGCGTACGTCGATGCCGCGTTCGCGGAGCCGTCGTACGGCGTACTCGCCGAGCCGTTCGCCGACCTCGGGCAGGATGCGGTCGCTGGCCTCGACGAGGACCCAGCGCATGTCCTCGGGGCGTACGCCGGTGTAGTAGCGGGTGGCGTAGCGCGCCATGTCCTCAAGTTCGGAGAGTGCTTCCACGCCGGCGTAGCCGCCCCCCACGAAGACGAACGTCAGCGCGGCCTCGCGGACGGCGGCGTCGCGGGTCGAGGCGGCGATGTCGAGCTGTTCGAGGACGTGGTTGCGCAGGCCGATGGCCTCCTCGACGGAGGTGAAGCCGATGCCGTACTCGGCGAGCCCGGGCACCGGCAGCACCCGGGAGACGGACCCGGGCACCAGCACCAGCTGGTCGTACGCCACCTGCAGCGGCGGTTCGCCGGTCTCCGCGGTGGCCGGCGTCGCGACGCGGGCGGTGCGCCCGGGGTGGTCGACGGACGTCACCCGGCCGGAGAGCACGCGGCAGCGGGACAGCACGCGGCGCAGCGGCACGACGACGTGGCGGGGCTGGACGGAGCCGGCCGCGGCCTCGGCGAGGAAGGGCTGGTAGGTCATGTACGGGTCGGGGGCGACGACGGTGATCTCCACGGCGCCGCCCCTGAGTTCTCTGCCGAGGTGCTTCTGCAGGCGCAGCGCCGCGGTCATCCCGACGTTGCCGCCGCCGACGACGAGTACGCGCGTCGGATCCGTCATGGCAACCTCCTGCCTGGGGTCCCGCCCGGGGCCCGCCTCCGGGCGGGGGCCGCCGCCCCCGGCCTCGGAACACTCAGAACACCCATGACGCACCGCGTTCGGACTTTTGTCCACAGGCGCGGAGAGGATTTCCGGCGCCCGGGGTGTCCGACCCGCGGCCGATCCTTATCCACAGCCCCTTCTCTCTTGACTTCTGCTGAACTATGTTCGTACGAGCCGGAGTGGCCCGACCAGACGCGCTCCGGTAAGCAGGGTGGGGAGTCTCCGGGGGGAGACTGTCATAACCGGGGGAAACAGAGATGCAGGTTCAGAGCAGTCGTCTGTCAGCAAACGCGACAGGATCGGACACTTCGGGCGAACTGGCGACGAATGGCCGGTCGGCGCTGCGGGTCGACGCGCAGCGCAATCTTGAGCACGTCCTGCGTGCCGCGCGCGAGGTCTTCGGCGAGCTGGGCTACGGCGCCCCGATGGAGGACGTCGCCCGCCGCGCCAGGGTCGGCGTCGGCACCGTGTACCGCCGCTTTCCGAGCAAAGAAGTACTGGTCAAGCGCATCGCCGAGGCGGAGACCGCGCGGCTGACCGAGCAGGCGCGCGCGGCGCTGCAGCAGGAGGACGAGCCGTGGGCCGCCCTGGCCCGGTTCCTGCGCGCCTCCGTCGACTCCGGAGCCGGGCGGCTGCTGCCGCCGCAGGTGCTGGGCGTGACGGCGCGGGCGCCGGAGGCCGGCGAGGGCGAGCCGCGGGTGCCGCCGCAGCGGCCGTCGCCGGACGGCACGGCGGCGCAGGTCAGCACGCACGCGCACGCACCCGGCGGCACGGGTGCGGGTGCGGGTGAGCCGGGCGGCGCGGGCGCGGACGGCGGGAGCGTCGGCGGTACGGACGCGGCGGCCCTGCTCGACGTGGTCGGGCAGTTGGTGGCGCGCGCCCGGGACGCGGGGTCGCTGCGCGCGGACGTGTCGGTGTCGGACGTGCTGCTGGTGATAGCGACCGCGGCGCCGTCCCTGCCGGACCCGGCGCAGCAGGCGGTCGCGTCGGCGCGGCTGCTGGACATCCTGCTGGACGGGCTGCGGCCGCACGCGGAGGGGTGAGCCGGCCGGGCGCCCCGCGGGGCCGCGTCCGCGCGGCCCCGGGGGCCCCGGGGCCGGCGTGCTCCGGCGGTGATTCCCCTTGCGGGGGCTTCGCCGACGGTGGTCCGCGTTGACGGGATCGCCCGTCAGGGTGCTTCCCGGCAGCGGTCCGGCCACCGGTTCCGTCCCGTCCCGCTCCGTCAAGCGACACGTACACCTACCCCGAAAGCATGACTCCTAGTGCGTCGTGCGCGGGAAAACCCTCCAACGGGTGGTTGGCCGTCGGCAGAGGCGGCACGCCGGGCCCGTTGTGGCACGCTCACCCGACAACGGGTGCGACGAGTGTCTACGGGAGCTTGCGGCATGGCAGTTGACGATCGGGACGATCGCGAGCGTGCCCCGGAGAGCGGCGCGGCCGGCGGCCCGCCGTCGCCCCGGACGCCCGGCCCGCAGGCCCCGGACCCCCAAGTCCCCGGCCAGGGCGGCCGTTCACCGGAGGTGGACGGCGCGGCGAGCGGCGCGGCGGATGGTGCGGCGCACGGCTCGCCGGACAGCGGCCTGCCGGGCGGCGGCCCGCCGGGCGGCATCCCGAAGCAGCGCGAGCGGCGGGACGAGGGCGTCACCGGCGCCTTCCCCTCCGACACCGAGCTGGTCTCCCGGATGCGCACCGGCGACGACAGCGCGTACGAGGAGCTGTACGAGCGGCACGCCCCGGCGGTCCGCCGCTACGCCCGCACCTGCTGCCGCGACTCGCACACCGCCGACGACCTCACCGCCGAGGTCTTCGCCCGCACGCTGCAGGCGGTCCGCGGCGGCGCCGGGCCGGAGACCGCCGTACGGGCATACCTGCTGACCACCGTGCGCCGGGTCGCCGCCGCCTGGACGAAGACCGCCAAGCGCGAGCAACTCGTCGACGACTTCGCCGTCTTCGCCGCCCAGGCCACCCGGCCGGTCTCCGACGACGACACCCTCGACCTCGGCGCCGACGTGCGGGCCATGCACGAGGCCGAGCAGTCGATGGCGGTGCAGGCCTTCCGCAGCCTGCCCGAGCGCTGGCAGACCGTGCTGTGGCACACGACCGTGGAGGACGAGTCCCCCAGCGAGGTCGCGCCGCTGCTGGGGCTCACCGCCAACGCCACGGCCGTGCTCGCGCACCGCGCCCGCGAGGGGCTCAAGCAGGCGTACCTCCAGGCGCACGTCTCCACCGCGCTCACCGCCGGCGGGGACTGCGCCCGCTACGCGGACCGGCTCGGCGCGTACGCCCGCGGCGGGCTGCGGATGCGGGCCGAGCGCGGGCTGCGCAAGCACCTGGACGACTGCGCCCGGTGCCGCGTCGCGGCCCTGGAGGTCGCGGACGTCAACTCCCGGCTCAGCACGCTGCTTCCGGTCGCGGTCGTCGGCTGGTTCGCCGCGGCGGCGGCGAAGGGTGCCGGGTTCGCGGGCATCGGCGCGGGCGCGGGCGCGGCGGGTGCCGCGGGCACGGGGGCCGCCGCGGCGGCGGGCGGCGTGGGCGTCGGAGCGGGATCCGGCGCGGCGGGCGGCGCGGCCGGTGCCGGTGCGGCGGGCGAGGGTGTCGGGGCGCCGGTCAAGGTCGCGGCCGCGGCGGGCCTCGTCGTGGCGGCGGCGGCAGCGGCGCTGGCGCTGGCGTTGTCCGGCGGCGGCGGTGAGAAGGAGCCGGTCGCCAAGCCGCCCGCCCCCTCGGCCCCGGCGCCGCCCTCCCAGGATCCGCCGCCCGCCGAGGAACCGGAGCCCGCTCCCCCGCCGCCGGCCCCGGAGCCGGCGGAACCCGCGCCGACCCCGACGCCCACCCCCACGCCGACGCCGGCGGAGCCCACCCCCGGCCCCACCCCGACGCCCACACCCACGCCGACCCCGACCCCGACCCCGACACCCACGCCCCCGCCCCCGCCCCCGCCCAGCACTCCGCCCCCGCCCGCCCCCGAGCCGTACCGGGTGGCCGCCCTGAACGCGGACGTCTTCGGCGACGGCACGGAGCCGGAGATCGTGATGAACCGCAGCGGATGGTGGTGGCAGCGCGAGGAGTTGGGCATCGGCGGCCGGACCTACGACCACGGCGTGACGGTGCACGCGAAGTCGTCGATGACGATCGAGCTGAACCGCTCCTGCACGCGGTACCGGGCGGCGGCCGGGATCGACGACATGATGTTCCGGGTGGGCGCGGCCCGGTTCAGCGTCTACGGCGACGACTCCCGGCTGTGGCGCTCGGACTGGGTCCGGTCGGGCGAGGAGGCGGCCGTGGCCGACGTGGCGTTGCCGGAGGGCACGGAGACGATCCGGCTCGAAGCGGAGCCGCAGCACCCGATGCACACGGGGCTGCTGTCGGACTGGGCGGACTCGGTCCTCAACTGCCGCTGAGCCCCGAAGCGGCGATCGCCTCCCGCATGGTGGTGGCCGCACGCGCGGCCGCCGCGTGCGCCGCGCCCGGAGGGCGGCGGCTTCCGCGCCGCGCTCGGCGCGGTGACGGCGTACGGGCGCGGCAAGCCGCCCCGCGGAGAGCGCCTCGCCCTCCACCACCCCGCAGGACGCGACCGAAGCCGCGCCGCCTTCCCCGTACGACGGCCGCCGGGCGCGTGTGCCCCGTGCCGCCCCGCGTACATCCGACCGCCGGGCGCGTACGTCCCATACCCCGCGCGTACGACCCTCGCCAGGCGCCCAGGCCCGCGCCGTGCGTACCGCCGACGCCCGAGGCGTACGGCGCACACCGCACAACCTCCGTACGTCCGGGGGCGACCAGCAGCGGACGCGCACGCATACGACCGGGCCACCGCGCACGTACGCCCATGCTCCGCGCGTACAACCCGCCCCCGCGCCTCCGCCGCCCGTACATCCGGTACGGCCCGGCCGGCCCGGCCTACGCCGGGGCGACCAGCAGCGGGCGCGCCCGCTCCCGCAGCTCCGCCACCATCGGCTCGTCCCCGTAGGGCTCCAGCCGCGCCAGCAGGTCCTTCACGTACTCCGTCGTCCGCGCCGACGAGATCCGCCCCGCGACCTCCACCGCCCGCGTCCCCTGCGCGCACGCCGCGTCCAGGTTCCCCGACTCCAGCTCCGCGACCGCCGCGACGATCAGCCGCAGTCCGTGCGAGCGCACGAACGCCTCCGTCGGCCGCGCCAGCGCCTGTTCCGTGAACCGCCGCACCTGCCGCGGCACCCGCAGGTCGCGGTAGCACTCGGCGGCGTCGGCGGCCAGCCGGTCGTAGGCGTAGAAGTCGAGCCACGCCGGGTCCGGGTCGCCCTCGCGCGCCCGCTCCAGCCAGCTCTCCGCCGCCGCCAGGGCCGTCCCGCACGACGCCTCGTCCTGCGCGCGGGCGTGCGCCCGCGCCTCGACGAGGTGGAAGAAGCTCATCGTGCGCGCCGTCGCCAGCCCTCTGTTGCGCTCTATCGCGGCCTGGGCGAGGTCCACGCCCTCGTCGGCGAAGCCGCGGTACGTCGCCTGCAGCGACATCGACGCCAGCACGTACCCCCCGAGGGGCACGTCCGCGGCCGCCCGCGCGAGCCGCAGCGCCTGGATGTAGTACCGCTGGGCGGCCTCCTGCTGCCCCGTGTCGAAGGCCATCCACCCGGCGAGCCGCGTCAGTTCGGCGGTCGCGCCGAACAGCGAGCGCCCCACCTCGTCGGTGTACGCGCCGAGCAGCAGCGGCGTCGCGTCGACGCGCAGGCACTCGGGCACCATCGACGCCCGCCAGTCGCCGCCGCCGTACTTGGAGTCCCAGCGCCGCGCCTCCTCCGACGCGTCGCGCAGCTTGGCGACGTCGCTGTGGCCGACGCGCCGCGGTCCTGAGCCCTCGTCGGCGGCGGGCGCGTGCCGCGGGTCGACGCCGTCGAGGCCGCGGGCGACCGAGCCGTCGGCAGGCGTGATCAGCCAGCGGGAGGCGGGCGTCGCGTACGCGCTGACGGCGAAGGAGCCGGCCAGGCTCTGCCATATGCCGCCGCTGCCCGCGCGCCGTCCGGCGAGGTCGAGCCGGTACAGCTCGGTGGCCGAGCGCACCGCCTCGCCCACGTCGCGCGGGAAGGCGAGGCCGACCTCGGGGGCCGGGTCGGTGTCGGCGAGGCCTATCTCGTGCAGCGGCACGGGGCGGCCGAGCTTGCCGGCGATGGCGGTCGCGATCAGGTGGGGCGCGGCGCCCTGCGGCACCATCCCCTTCGTCACCCAGCGGGCGACAGAGGTCTTGTCGTACCGAAGGGTCATGCCTCGCTGTGCGCCGAGGTCGTTGACCCGGCGGGCGAGTCCGGCGTTGCTGATCCCGGCGAGCGCGAGCATATGGCCCAGCTTCTCGTTCGGCCCGCGTGGCGTCCTGGACATGCACACCCCTCGACCACCGACGGCTCCCGTCCGGCGGGTGGGGATCCGGCCGGGCTGCATATGCACCCAGCGTAGTTCGCCGGATCCCGACCGTTAAGAGGAATGTTTCCGGATGGCGGGATTGCAGCGCGCGTGCTCCGGGGTCGTGTGGCGGTGCGCCGTACGTGCGCTCTGCCCGCGAAGGGCGGCACACGCTTGGCTGGTTGTCCGTGGGTCGGCCCGCCGAGTCTGGGAAACCGGCGGGCCTGGGGAACTCCGCCGTCTTTCATCCCCGCGGGCGGCGGCCTACGGTCCGGGGAGCGCGGGACGCTTCCCGGGCCGCACAAAGCAGGCCCGACGGCCCCGAGACGGCCGGGATGACACCCGCAGAGATTGGCTGAATGACGCCCCTTGCTACGGGCGTAGAACCGGGCGTACGGGGCGGTTGCCCCGGAGTCCGGGCGCCCGGGCCGGGTTCCGGACAGCCGGGCCGGGCGCCCCCGCGGCGGTGCTTCCGGCCGCGCTTCCGGCCGCGCCGGGCAGACTCCGGCACGACCGCATCCCCTCACATGCGCCCCTCTCGTGGCAGCATGGTCCTGACGAAGCGGCAGTACGCCCTGTGCGTGGCGGAGTTGACGCCGATCGCCCGGCTCGCCCGACTCGCCTGGCATATGCCGGTTCCGTCCCCAGTTGCCCACGAGGAGGCGCGCATGCGGTGGTTGGTGGGGTGGAGCAGTTCCGCCGCCGCGCCCTCGTTCCTCGACGGCGCACAGACGGCCGACGACTACGACCTCCACCCCGTCGGCGCCCAACTCGTCTGGGGCGGCCCCGATCCGCTGTGGGCGGTCGGCGACTGGCGGCCGGACGAGATCCGCGTCGTCGACATCGCACCGCTGATCCGGCTGGCGGTCTTCGGCGTCTGCGGCGCCGGCGACGAGCAGCTGCGCGTGGGCCTGCTCGCCGCCCGCGGCGGCGCCGTACGGCACCTGAGCGCCTGGTCCGGCGGGTACACCGCCGTCGCGCAGGTCGGCCGCCGCACCACCGTCCTCGGCGACCTGGCCGGCGCCCGTCCCGTCTTCCACACCGCCTGGGACGGCGGCACCGCGTACGCGACGGCCGCCCTGCCGCTCGCCGACCTCATCGAGGCCGAGCTGGACGTCCCCCACCTCGCTGCCCAGCTCGCCTGCCCCGACGTGCCGGAGGCCCTCGGCGACGGCACGCCGTACGCCGGCGTGCACCGTGTGCCGCCCGGGCACGCGCTCATCCTCCGCGAGGGCCAGAAGGAGATCACCGGCTACGAGCCGCGCGCCTCGCTCGCCGTCGCCGCGCCGTCGCTGGACACCGAACCGGCGGTGGAGGGCGTACGGGACGCGCTGGTGGAGTCCGTACGGGCCCGGCTCGCCGCCCCGCGGCACGCGCCCGAGCCCGGCTTCGGCGGCCTCGACCCCGGCCCCGTGCCGGGCATGGGGCCCGCCGACCGGCGCGCCGCCCGCGGCCCGGCCCCCGGCATCGGCGCCGACCTCTCCGGCGGCATCGCCTCCGGCACCCTCGCGCTGCTGGCGGCCGGGCTGCCGGGGGTGCCCGGCACGCCGCCGGGGCTGGGTCCCGGGCAGGGCGAACGGCTGGTCGCCGTGACGTTCAACGACCTGACCGCGCGGGCCGACGAGGGCGAGCTGGAACGGGCCCGCACCATCGCCGCCAACCCGCGGCTGCACCACGTGGTGGTCGCGGCCGGCGAGGAGGCGCTGCCGTACGCGGACCTGGAGAGCATGCCGCTGACCGACGAGCCCGGTCCTTCGCTGGTCGCCGCCGCCCGGCACCGGCGCCGGCTGGCCGCGGGCAGCGCCGACCACCTCGTGGGCGTCGGCGCCCGCGAGGTCCTCGACGCCCACCCGGCCCGGCTCGCTGACCTGCTGCTGGACCGCCGGCGGCGCTCGCTGCTGCGGCCCGTCACGGCGCTGGCGCGGGCGGAGGGGTCGGTGCTGGCCCCGCTCACGGTCTACCGCGCGGCCCGGCGGCTGGCCCGTACGCCGCACTGGGCGGGCATCTCCGAGGGCGCCGAGGCGCTGCTGGACGGCCCGGCGGGCGTGTCGGGCGCTGCGGGCGGGCCGGGCGCGGCGGGTGCGGCGGGGCGCGGGCGGGGCGCGCTCGACGCGTCGCTCGCCGCGCTGAGCTGGTGCCGGCCGGGGCCGGCCGCGCGGTGGCTGACGGGAGAGGCGCTGGCCGAGGTGTCGCTGCGGCTGCGGGGCTCCGCGGGCACGGCGAACGGCGACGGCACCGGCCGCCCCGGCGAGCGCCGCGCCGCCGCCGCGCTCGCGCAGTCCGGCGCCGACTACCGCGTCTTCGAGCAGGCCGCGGAGGTCCGCTTCCAGCGGTTGCACGCCCCCTTCCTCGACAACCAGGTCGTACGGGCCTGCCGCGCGCTGCCCGAGGCGCTGCGCGTCCAGCCCGGCGCGCGGGCGGCGGTGCTCGGCGCCGTGCTCGACGGCGCGGGCATCCGCGGCCTGCCGCCGGGCTGGGGCGCGACCACCGCGGCCGCGGCCGCCGCGGCGTCGGCCGAGCGGATCGGCCTGCGCCGCGCCTCGGCCCAGCTGGCCGACCTCTTCCACCGGCCGCTGCTGGCGGACGCGGGTCTGGTGGAGGGCCGGGTGGTACGCAAGGCGCTGCGCGCGGCGGCGGACGGCGAGGCGCTGCCGCTGGGCGGGCTGGCGGAGCTGGTGGCGGCGGAGCTGTGGCTGCAGCGGCTGATGCTGCGGCGCGGGTCGGTCTGGACGGGGGATGCGGCGCCGCGCCAGCGCGCGGTGGCGGGCGGGGTGCCGCCGCGGCTGCCGCTGTAGCGGGCGGCCCGTGCGTCGGCCACGGTAGGGCCCGCCACTGACACCCGGCGCTGACACCCGGCGGCCCGGCGCTGACACCCGCCGCTCACACTCGCCGCTGACACCCGGCGCCGGTAAGGGCCCGGCGCCGGCGGTCGGCATCGGCGCATTCCGCCCGCCCCCGCCCGGATTTGGCGTCGACCCGGCAGGCCAGGGGATGATGGGGCCGACCCCTGGCGAGCCCCTGGCGGAGGTGGCATGGCAGACGACTGCGACGTGCTCGTGATCGGAGCCGGCATCGTCGGCCTCTCCACGGCGTACGCGCTCACCCGGGCAGCCCCCGGCACCCGCGTCCTCGTCCTGGAGAAGGAGCCCGGGCCGGCACAGCACCAGACCGGGCGCAACAGCGGCGTGATCCACAGCGGGCTGTACTACCGGCCCGGCTCGTTCAAGGCGCGCTTCGCGGTGCAGGGCGCCGCCGAGATGGTCGGGTTCTGCGCCGAGCACGGGCTGCCGCACGCCGTCACCGGCAAGATCGTCGTCGCCACGGAGCGGGACGAGCTGCCGCGCCTGCACGCGCTCGCGCAGCGCGGCCGCGAGAACGGCATCCCGGTGCGCGAGCTGGGACCGGCGCAGATCACCGCGTACGAGCCGCACGTGCGCGGGCTCGCCGCGCTGCACGTACCGACGACGGGGGTGTGCGACTTCCGGGCCGTGGCGCGGAGGCTGGCGGAGCTGGCGCGGGACGCGGGTGCGGAGGTCCGGTACGACGCGGAGGTGCGGGTGATCGCCAGGCGCCCGGACCCGGGTCCCTCCCGCGCCCCCGGGGTCGCCGGGGTCGCCGGGGTCGCCGTCCGCACCGCCGCCGGCGACGTGATCCGCACCCGTGCCCTCGTCAACTGCGCCGGCCTGCACTCCGACCGCGTAGCCCGCCTCGCCGGCGACCGCCCCGGGCTGCGCGTCGTCCCGTTCCGCGGCGAGTACTACGAACTGGCCCCGCACGCCGCCGACCTCGTCCGCGGGCTCGTCTACCCCATCCCCGACCCCGCGTTCCCCTTCCTCGGCGTCCACCTCACCCGCGGCATCGACGGCACCGTCCACCTCGGCCCCAACGCCGTCCCCGCGCTGGCCCGGGAGGGCTACTCCCGTACGAGCCTCAGCCCCCGCGACGCCGCCGCCACGTTCACGTACCCCGGCAGCTGGCGCATAGCCCGCCGCCACTGGCGCTACGGCGCCGGGGAGCTGCGCCGCTCGTTCTCCCGCAGGGCGTTCACGGAGGCGGTGCGGCGGCTGCTGCCGGCGGTCGAGGAGGAGGACCTGCGCCCGGCGCAGGCGGGGGTGCGGGCGCAGGCGGTGCTGCCGGACGGGGCGCTGGTGGACGACTTCCGCTTCGCGTCGGGGCCGCGGACGATCCACGTGCTGAACGCGCCGTCCCCCGCGGCGACGGCGTCCCTGCCGATCGGCAGGGAGATCGCCCGCCGGCTACTCGACACCCTGTGACCGGGCGGGACCGCCCCGCACCCCCCCCCGTGCCACTTCCGTAAAATATGTGCACTGTGTCCGACCACCCCGATCAGCACGATCGTCCCCAGCCCAGGTTCCCCGACGGCCCCTCCCCCGCGCCCGCCGGGCCGCACCACGAGCGCCGCATCCGCTCTTTCGTCCCGCGCCGCAGCCGCGTGACCCTCGCGCAGGGCGCGGCGCTGCAGCGGCTCTGGCCGAAGTGGGGGTTCGACATCGACGGCGAGCACGTCCTCGATCTCGACGACCTCTTCGACGGCCTCCCGGTCGTACTGGAGATCGGCTTCGGCATGGGCGAGGCGACCGCCGAGATGGCCGCGGCAGACCCGGCCACCGGCATCCTCGCCGTCGATGTCCACACCCCCGGCCAGGGCAACCTGCTGCGGCTCACGGAGCAGCGGGGGCTGACGAACGTACGCATCGGAAACGGCGACGCCGTCATCCTGCTCCGCGAGATGCTGCCCCCGGCGGCGCTCGCGGGGATCCGGGTCTACTTCCCGGACCCGTGGCCCAAGAAGCGGCACCACAAGCGCCGGCTCATCCAGCCGGAGTTCCTGGAGCTGGCCGCGTCGCGGATGGCGCCGGGCGCACTGCTGCACTGCGCGACGGACTGGGAGCCGTACGCGGAGTGGATGCTGGAGACGTTGGAGGCGTCGCCGTACTTCGAGAACGCCCAGCCCGGCGGCGGGTACGCGCCGCGCCCGGACTTCCGTCCGCGTACGCGCTTCGAGGGCCAGGGGCTCGGAAAGGGGCATGTCGTGAATGATCTGCTCTTCCACCGCATCGGCGATAAATAGCCCGTCGCGCACGGCGGCGGTGACTGGCTAGGGTCGAGGGGTGCAGTACGAAGGCGCTCAGCTCATGTCCCGGCCGCGGGAGCCCGAGGGGTTCGGACCGCGGCCGGTGTACGGAGACGCGCCCGAGCAGCCGGCGGGAGCGTCCGAGCCCGCGGAGCCCTTCGAGCCGCCCGCATCCCCCGCCCCTGACCCGGACCCCGCCCCCGTCCCCGCCCGCCGAAGGTTCTGGCGCAGGAGGGGCCTGCGCATAGGCGCGGTGGCGACCGTACTGGCGCTGGCCGGCCTGGCCATCCTGGCGCTGGTGCGGGAGGAGACCGGCACGCGCGGGATGTTCGTCGGCGGCGGGCTGGCGCTGCTGCCGGTGCCGCTGCTGCTCGCGGGCTACCTCTGGCTGGACCGGGTCGCCCCCGGCCCCTGGCGGTACCGCGTCTTCGCGTTCTCCTGGGGCGCCTTCGCCGCGACGCTGGTCGCGATGCTGGCGAACACCTTCGCCGCCCGCTGGATCGCCACCGGCCTGCCCACGACGTCGTCGCGCGAGGCGGACCTGTGGGGGATGGCGGTGGTCGCACCGGTGGTGGAGGAGACGGCGAAGGCGGCCGTGATCCTGCTGCTGTTCCTCTTCCGCAGGCACTACTTCTCGGGCCTGGTCGACGGCCTGGTGCTCGCGGGGATCACCGCCACGGGCTTCGCGTTCACCGAGAACATCCTGTACCTGGGCCGGGCGTACGACGAGGACCAGGCCTTCGGCGACTCCGGCCCGCTGGCCTCGGTGACCGTGACGTTCATCGCCCGCGCCGTCTTCTCCCCGTTCGCGCACCCGCTGTTCACGGCGATGGCCGGCCTGGGCCTCGCCATGGCCGCCCTGACCCACCCCCACCAGCGAATACGCCGCGCACTCCTGCCAGCGGCCGGCCTGCTCCTGGCGATCGCCCTGCACGCCCTGTGGAACGGCTCGGCCGTGATGAACGGCTACGCCTTCCTCGGCGCGTACGCCTTCGTCATGGCCCCGGTGTTCGGGCTGCTCGTCTGGCTCGCGATCTGGTCCCGCGGCGGCAAGCTCCGCACCATACGCGACCAGCTACCCGCCTACGTCCACGCCGGCTGGCTGGTCCCCGCAGAACCGGTGGCCCTCTCCTCCCTGCGCGTCCGCAAGATAGCCCGCACCCTGGCGGCCCACGCCCACGGCGACGACGCCCGCCGCGCGGTGGCCGAGTACGAGCGCTCGGCGACAACCCTGGCCCTGCTCCGCGCCCAGGCCGCCCGCGGCCGCCCGGCCCCGGACTTCGCAGCCCGCGAACGGGCCCTGCTCACCACGATGTGGACCCACAAGTCCATAGCCCAACCCGCCCTCACCAGAGCCGCCTACACCACCACCCCACCCCGCCCCCACCCACCCGCCTGACCGAACTCCACGGCACTCCCCCGATGTCAGACGGCCGTCCTACGATGCCGTCATCCCTCGCGGTGGCCCGCCCGCGCACGCGGGCGCAGAGTGAATGAGGAGTCCCGTGCCGAGGCATCCCAAGACCGCCTTCTTCGGCGAACCGCCAGGCGTGGAGGACGGCGACTGGTTCGCGTCGCATCGCGCCCTGTACGAAGCCGAGCTGCACCGGTTCAAGGACCAGGGCATCTCCGGCACCGAGAAGACGGGTGCGGACTCGATCGTGCTCTCCGGCGGCTACGCCGATGATGTCTACGGTGACGACGAGATCATCTACACCGGCGCCGGTGGTCGAGACCGCGACAGCCGCCTCCAGGTAGCAGACCAGCACATCGACACGCGTGGCACGGCGGCGCTGGTCGTCTCACAAGCCCAAGGGCTCCCGGTGCGCGTCATCCAAGGGCTCGATATAAGACGGCGACGAGCAGAAGGCGGGTATCGCTATCGGGGCCTGTGGCAAGTTCGGGAACACTGGTTCACGATAGGTATCGAGGGTTTCCGAATATGCCAATTCAGGCTCACGAAGCTTCACCCAGGCGAACAGCCTGTACCCCACCCCGCAGCCCGGCCCGCTGACACCCCGACGGCTCTGGAAGAGCTGACGCGGGAGTACATCGAGCGGGAGCAGCGTAAGCGCGACTCACGAGTCGTACAGCGAGTGAAGGGGATCTACGACAACACGTGCCAGATTTGCGGCGAACGAATACTTGTTTCGCCCACCGGCGTCGCCTACAGCGAGGGCGCCCACATCCAGGCTCTTGGCAGACCTCACGACGGGCCGGATGTCCTCGGCAACGTGCTCTGCCTCTGTCCGAATTGTCACACGCGATTTGATCGAGGTGCGCTGCAACTCTCCGACTCGTTGATTGTTATCAATGGACTAACGGGGGCCGAGCGTTCGCCACTCACGGTGCATCCCGACCACACCATAGATGTTACCTACATCCGCCAACACCGCTCCCGCTGGGCGTAACAGATCAGCGCATGGTCGTTGTCGCAGCCGTAGGGGTTCAGCCAGCGGAGGATTTCGGTGATCCGGGGGTTTGCGGCGTCTTCGAACACGCAGACGCTCAACTCGGAGTCACCGCGGAGGGATTCTTGGCGGTAGATGGCCAGAAGGGCCTCGGCGGCGCCGCTGGGCGGGGTCTCGGTCACAATATTCGCCACCGGAGTTCGGTGTCACCGCGCCGGACGCCTTCGATCCTGCGCTTGACTTCCTCCAGGCTACCCGGTGTATGCCCCACCTTTCGGGCGTTCGTGGTGATCATTCGAAGTTCACGGATCCGGGCCAAAGTGTTGTACCCCGACCACCGCACCACGTCCCAGCCGTAGGCTTCCGCAAAACGCTCGTAGTGTCGGCTGCCGTGGCCGAATCTGCGGCAGTGTATCTCAACAGTCACCAAATCCCACTCCGGCTGCCCGAAGGACACCGTATCCCAGTCACACAGAACCACTCCCGCCTGCGCGTGCAAGGCGTTTCTATGCTGAGGGTCGCCTTGAATGATGCCTGGCTGTCGGTCGAAGTCGGTCTCCTGAAGTTCGGATTCGAGCCGATCCGCGCAGCCGGCCAGAAAGTTCACCGTCGGCGTCGGGAGATGGGTGATTGTGGAGATCGAGCGGCGAATGGCGCGTAGGTTGTCATGCGCTGGCAGCGCCAGCGGCGGGGTCAGCGAGTGAAGTGCGTACAGAGGAGCGGCGAGTTGCACAGCCGCTACCGGATCTGATGGCTGGGGGAGGTAGGTCCAGAACGTCACAGCATGCTGGTCGACAACCACCGGCTGATCGACGGGCAGAAGGGAGACGGTCGAAAATCCCACACTCATCAGCCACCGAACGAGCGTCACGGTGCGGGCCACGTCGGCGAGCCGCGACCCGCGCCTCGCGATCTTCACCACCACCGGTTCCCCGGCCAGGAGGATGACGGCGTTCGTATGGCCGCGCAGCAGACGGGCGCCGGAGCTGTCCAGACCGACCGCCGCGCACGCCCGGTCCAGAATGTGTCGCCTCTCGGACTCGGTGAAGCCACCCGCTATCGACGCCGCTGCTGTCATAGGTCCAAGGTCGCCCATCGCGGACCCCGCTGTCACATCGCCCCCGGCGGCAAGGCCAGGATTTCACGCAGTTCACGTGCCGGTCGACTGCTGCGCGTCGGGGGTGGCAGCACTCGGATCACCTCGTGAGCCCGTGCCCGCAAGATCGGTGTCCGGTGGGCTGGGAGGGTGGTCAGGATCGCGGAACCCGCGAGGTCGCAGGCGTCGGCCGGGCACTGGTCGAGGGCGGAGCAGATCGCCGTTTCCAGTTGGAGCAGGGCTGGATCGATGCCTGTCTTGGCCGGATAGAGGTCCCGGGCCCGCGCCTGGACCCTGCGGGCCTGATTCGTGTTTGCGAGAGCGGTCAACGCCCCGCTGCGGTACAGCAGGAACCGCCGCTCGGGAAACGAGAAGGCGTCATCGGTGTCGGCTCCCGATCCGCTCCGTTCGAAGAGGTCGGCCGCGTTGTGCAGTGCATCCTGCGCTTCGCGGGCGTCGCCGAGCCTCGCAAGAGCACGTGCCTCCGCAGCCGCGGCGAAAGCGGTGGTGGCCGATGGTCGGCCGCGGGTCATCATCCTGGCCTCTCGGGTGAGGGCGACGGCGACTTCGAGAGGCCCGTAGTAGAACGGCAGCATCGCGGCCTGCGCTCTGACTCTCGCGCGCAACTCGACGTTGCCGCTGTCATCCGCGGCGGCGCGTGCCGTCCCGTACCACGCCTGTGACCTGGTCAAGTCGCCGAGCTTCATCAAGGAATCGGCGGTCAGCGTCGAGAGGACCGCCGTAAGTTCCGACAGCCGAACCTGAACCGCAGCCGGCTGCCGGTCCCCGGCGAGGTCCTCGACATCCGCAAGGAGACTGAGGAGGGTTTCCAGCATGGGCGCCGGAGGCGAATACAGGTACAGCTGTCGTGCCCAGAGAATCCGCTCGTCCAGCATATCAAGTTGAGCGGGACTCACGGTGGCGGAGGCCAGGGTGCGGTCCACTTCGCGCCGTGCTGCGTCAAGACGTAGCCCGAAGGATCCACCGGCGGACGGACACGTCCGAATACCAGGGGTTCCAGGCAGTGTAAGTGCCTGCATTGTTGCCGTACGTGTCAAGCCGATCTCTTCGGGCGTGGAAGCGTAGAAGGAGCACAGCAGTTCAACGGTGAGGGGCCTGGGGTGATTTCTTCCGGTCTCCCAGTAACCCAGTTGGATGGGGTCTGGCTTCGGAGCTTTCTCTCCGTGACCGGCTCCCAGGTTTCGTAGCTCCGCGGCGGCGCTCTTCAGGGTCAGTCCCCGGGCCAGACGGTGGGCGCGTAGCAGGGACACAGAGCAGTGCCGGTGAATCGTCTCGGCGATCTCCTGGGGTGTCCGCCCCTCGGCAGTGCCTTGCACACGTAAACGTCGCGCGCATGAAGGGCCATGTGCCTGTAGGTCTCGAACCACGGTTCGCCTCCTTTCCCGACATTGATCGGCTGCGTGCCCAGTCTGGCAAGGATCAGTCGACGCCATAGACACCTGTGAAAAAAGCTGTGATGCACCATGCCGATCCCCGGAAGCTGTGACGCATGCAAGTTGTCCGCCTCCGGTCCCTCGACGACGCTCTCTCGTCTCAAGAGGCCCACGACGGGAGAGCCTGGTCGGCTCCGGCTCAGGGAGTGACATGACGCCGCAGAGGAAGCATTACTACCAACACGGGCTGCGGGTACCCGCGATCGCTCCGTGGACGGGCGAAGCGCCGGCTGCCGCGCAGGTGACGCGGCGATGGCTGCCCTTCCTCGGCGGCGAAGGAAGCGGATACGCGGACGAGCGGCCGACGGACCGCCATCGCGGGTTGCTGTGGAAGCGCATTCCGGAGGCGCCGGGCAAAGGGCGCGCACAGATGGGACTCGTGCACGGGCCGCGTCAGCGGCGCGCGATGACTGACAGGTTGTGCCAGGTCTGCTTCGCCCCGGCCGCGCCCGCGGGCGAACCGCTGCTCTTCGTGGTCGCCGGGGACACGCCCATCGCCGCCGGCGAGCGCATGAGCCAGCCGCCAGTCCATGAGGAGTGCGCGAATGAGGCCGTACGTCACTGCCCTCGCCTGCGCCGAGCCCACTCCGCCGCTTTGGTGGGAAGAACGTCGAGCTGGGGCGTAGCCGGACTCGTCTACCATCCGGTGACTCTGAAGCCACTTCCCAGCACGGCGAAGAACGCCCTCACCCTGATCCCGTACGGCCACCCCGTTCGACTGCGTTGGGTTTTGGCGGTGCAGGAGGTCATCACCGCCCACGACTGCACGCCGGTGACCTTGGAGGAGCTTACGGACAAGCGCGCAGGCGGGATGCAGGCAGCTCGCACCTGACCCGCAAGCGCCAGCTCTCCTGCACCCGCTGACAGTGTGAGCGGCGGGGTGGCGGGCCTTCGTTGCCGGGGTTCGGGCTGGGGAGTTCTCCGGAGACCGCTGACCTGCCCGAAACCTCGTGAGGGTGGAGTTGTCCACAGGGGGAAGCGGAGTTTGGGGATCCGCGAGAGGCTTGGGGCATGACGGGGGAGCAGAGGCCGCTGGGTGAGTTGGCGGCGCGGAACGGTGGCGTGTTGGTGTGTGCCGAGGCGGTGGCGGCCGGGTGGTCGTCCGGGGCCTTGACGCGGAGGTTGCGGAAAGAGGGGTGGTGGAAGGCCCGGGCCGGGGTGTGGGTGGAGCCCGGGCGGGCTGACGACATTCGGCTGCGGTTGCGTGTGGCGCAGGCCGGGCGGCCGGAGTTGGTCGTGAGTCACAGTGCGGCCGCCCACCTCTTCGGGATCGAGGTGCCGGCGGTGCGGCCGGAGTTCACCCACGTGCGGGGGCGCGGGCGGGCGCCCGAAGGGGGTGTGCTGCATCGGACCTCGGTGAGCGAGGACGAGGTCGTGACCGTCGCCGGGCTGCGGGTGACGAGCGCGGTCCGGACTCTCGTCGACCTGTTGCGCACCGCCGAGCGGGACGCGGCGCTGGTCGCCGTGGAGTCGGCGATGACGCGGCGCCCGTTGGCCTACGGGGACGGGTGGCCGCCGCGGTGGCGGGAGCAGATCACCGACCTGCACACGGTCTCCGAGGCGCTGGCCGGCACCGGGCAGCGGCGGGGAGTCGTCGCCGCGCGGCAGCGGCTGGCGCTGGCCGACCCGCGCTCGGGGTCCCCCGCGGAGACCGTGGCGCGGCTGCGCATGCACGACGCCGGGTTGCGGCCGCTCAGCCAGGCGCCGTTCACCGCGCCCAACGGCCGCCGGATGCGGGTCGACTTCTTCTTCCCGGTGGCGGGACTGGTCGTGGAGATCGAGGGGTACGCCTTCCACGGCGGCCGGGCGGCCCACCTGGCCGACGTCGAGCGCTTCAACGACCTCGGGCGCTGCCCCGACGTCCGGCGCATACTCCGGTTCACGGCATCCGACGTCTTCGATCGCCCCCGGCTGATGCTGCACACCATCCGCGCGGTCCTGGGCGAAATCGCCGCCGGGGACGCCATGGGCCGTGCGGCGGGCGGTCCAGCGGGCGGTGGTGCGGCGGGCGGTGCGGTCGGCACCCCGGCGGGCCGCGCGGGGGGCACGGGTGCCGCAGGCGGTGCGGGCGGTGCATCCTCAGGTGCCGCCCCAGGGGGCCTTCCTCCCGCCGCTGCCAAGCGCCGCGCCCGCGTCACCGCCGCGTGAACCTCGCCTGACCGGCGTCGGCTTCGCGGGCGCTGCGGGGCGCCCCGCGCGCGGCCCGGTTCGCCGGCAGTGTCGGTCCACCGTGGCAGTGTGGCCGCATGGACGCCTACGTCAGGAACATCGTGCTCGACTGCGCCGATGCCCGCGAGCTTGCCGACTTCTACACGCGGTTGCTCGGCATGCGGGTCATCCGTGAAGACTGGATGGTGATCGCCAAGGACGAAGACAGCTTTCCACGACTGGCGTTCGAGGAGGTGGCGGGCTACCGGCCGCCGCGCTGGCCCGACCACGAGCGCGAGTATCCCCAGCAGATGCACATCTGCTTCGGCGTCGACGACTCCGCCGCCGCGGGCGAGCTGGCGCTGCGGCTCGGGGCCGCGAGGCTCTCCGAGGCGGGCGGCAGTTGTCCGGTGTTCGCCGATCCGGCCGGGCATCCGTTCTGCCTCTGCGGCCCGGGGGAGTAGGCCGCCCCCGGCCGGCGGGCCGGGGTGGACGAGGCCGGCGGCCTCTCCCGGCGGCCCGGCAGCCCGGCGGCCGGCGGCCCGGCGGCCCGGCGGTCCTCCGCGGGGAGACGTTTACCACACCATGCCGAGGTAGGCATACGTCGCACCGAGCGCCGCGACCACGGCGAGGCACACGGCCCACAGGCCCAGGCTCCTGCCGCCGTCCCGCAGCGCGGCTCGTGTGCCGGCGACGAGCGTGGCGGGGAGGACGGCCACCGGTAGCAGCATGAGCGTCCACGAGCCCGTGTCCGTGCAGAGCAGGGAGTCTTCGCCCTTGAGGGCGCAGCGGCCCAGCAGGCCGATCAGCCACAGCACGGGCACGTAGACGAGGGCCGCGAGGCCGCAGAGCCACAGCAGTCCGAGCCGCGCGATCCGGCCGGTGAGGCGCCAACTCCCGTTGGTTGCCAGCATTCACGGGATGATGGTGGATGACGGCGGGAGATCGGACGGTTCCCGGGCCTGGCCGACGCGTTGTTGCGCGAACGTTACGGCAGGCCTACGTTGGTGGCGCTGGGAGCGCTTCCACGTCGCCTGCCTGCCTCCCCGCACCCGGACCTCCAGGGGCCGACGGGCCGGGTGTGGCTGCACGTCCCGAGGGAGGACCGCGGTCACCCCCCCCACGCAAGGGAGACGCCCTTGACGGCCTCGTTCCCCGTCCCGTGCCGGACCGCCCCGGCCGCCCTCGTGGGCGCGGCGGCGTTCGGCGGTAGCGGCCGACGTGGCCCGGGCGCCCGGCGCCCCGCGGCAGCCACCAGATCGGCGGCAACGGCCTACCCCCACGACAAAGGACGGCACCTCATGGCCAGCATGACCAGTCGACGGCAGTTCCTCTTCGGCACGCTCGCCGTGGCCGCGGCCCCCGCCGCGCTCGGCACCGCGGTCCCCGGCACGGCCCACGCCGCCCAGCCCCTGCAGGCGGGGGTGCGGGTCATGCCGCTCGGCGACTCCATCACCGACGGCTTCAACGTGCCGGGCGGCTACCGCGTGGACTTGTGGCAGAAGTTCCTGAACGGCGGCTACACCGTCGACTTCGTCGGGTCGATGCGCAACGGCCCCGGCAGCCTCGGCGACCGGGACCACGAGGGTCACTCGGGCTGGACGATCGGGCAGATCGACCAGAACATCACGGGCTGGCTGGGCACCTACAGCCCGCAGACGATCCTGCTGCACATCGGCACCAACGACGTGTACGGCCCCGACCCGGCGGGCGCGCCCGCGCGGCTGGCCACGCTGGTCGACCGCATCACCGCGCTCGCCCCGGACGCGATCCTCTTCGTGGCCACGATCATCCCGCTGGGCTGGGACGACGCGAACCTCCGGGCGCTGAACGCCGCGATCCCCGGGATCGTGGACGGTGCGGCGGGCGCCGGGAAGAAGGTGCATCTGGTCGACATGTTCAGCGCCCTGAACGCCGGCGACCTCGCCGACGGCGTCCACCCGCACGCCGGTGGCTACAGCAAGATGGCCACGGCCTGGTACGAGGCGCTGCTGTCGGTCCCGGGCAGCATCGGCCACGTGTCGAGCCCGGCGGGGCGGCCGGCCGGGCGCCGGGTGGCGGGCCGGGGGTGAAAAGGCCGACGGCCCTGGTGTCGGGGGGTCGGCCACCAGGGCCGCCGGCGGTCTCGGCGCGCGCGCCCGGACGCCACGGGGGGAAGGTGCGTACGGACACGCCGGAGACGTGGGAAAGGGGCTTATGGGGGCTTGCGGTCCGTCCAGCGGGCGGGTTCCCGTTCCGGCCACGGGGCGGCCGGGCGGGGTCCGCCGCCGTCAGACCGGTGCGCCGTTGTTGCGCAGCCAGGCGAGGGGGTCTATCGCGTCCCCGCCGCCGGGTCGTACCTCCAGGTGCAGGTGCGGACCGGTGACGTTGCCGGTGGCGCCCACGCGCCCGATGACGTCGGCGGTCGTGACCTCGCCGGAGGACTGGATGATGGAGGACAGGTGGCAGTACCAGATCTCGGTGCCGTCTTCGAGCGTGAGGACGATGCGGTAGCCGTACGAGCCGGCCCAGCCGGCCTCGGTGATCGTGCCGCCGTGCACGGCCTTGACCGGGGTGCCGGTGGAGGCGGCGAAGTCCTGCCCGGTGTGGCCCGCGGCCCACATGTCGCCGGACTCGCCGAACGTGGAGGTGAGGGTGTAGCCGCTGAGCGGGGCGACGTAGCTGGCGGCGAGCTTGGCGAGGCGCTCGGCCTCCGCCTTGCGGCGGGCCTCCTCCTCGGCCTTGCGGCGGCGCTCCTCCTCCAGGCGGCGCTGGCGCTCCTCTTCCGCCGCCTTCGCATCGGCGGCCTCCTCGGCCGCCTGTTTGGCGGCCTCGGCCTCGGCGGCGGCGCGGGCCGAGGCGTCGGCCTCCGCCTGCTGCTGGTCGGCCTGCTCCAGGATGCGCGCCCGCAGGGCCTCGCCGGAGTCGGCGGCCGGGGTCGCGCTGTCCGAGCCGGTGTCGGAGGCGTAGCTGACCTGGGTGAGCGGGGCGGTGGTGACGACGGTGTCGTCAACGGCGGGCTCGTCCTCGGCGGGCATCAGCTCGCCGACGCCCGGCAGGCTCTCCGCGTCCGGGAGCTGGGCGCCTATCCCGCTCGCGACGGCGTCGACCTGGTCGGGCATGGATATCGCGACCGCGGGCTTCTCCTGCGCCGTGGCCATGCTGCCCGCGCCGACGGCGGCGAAGACGCCGACGCCGAGCACGGCGCCGCTGCGCGCCATGCTGCCGCCGCGCTGCTTGGGGAGACGCCGGCGGCCGCGGGAGGGAAGGTCGTCCTCGGGGAGGACTTCCGGGAAGCCTTCGTCGGCCGGCTCTCCGGCGGCGTAAGCGGCGGGCGCGTACCCCTCGGGGGCGGTGCCGCCGGTCGCATAACGGTCGTAGCCGTCATTGCCGCCGTAGCCGTAATCGTCATAGCCATAGCCGTAGCCAGGCCCAGACCTGTTGGACGCCACGAAGGCGTACTCCTTTCCTTCCTTCTCGCCTACCGGGTTAGCTGACGGGTTCGGAGCAGGAAGGTCTCCTACGGGCCCGCCTCCTGCGGAGATTGGCCCGATTCACCCCAAGGTGGTGGTTCCCCGGTTCCCTAGGTGTTGCAGTTGCTGCAGTTGTTGCACGTGCGGGATTCGGCGACGGCGCACGGAGCCGCCTCTTGCGGCGGCAGTGACGACCGCGCTGCGTTACCGCACGCTAGCGGACGACGGCGTTCGATTCCAAGCCGTTCCCGTTATTCAGTTGTTCTTTGCCGCGGACGATACGGGGCATGTGACTGCGGAAACGGACAAGTTGCCGCGTCGGCCACACGGGGTGAGGTCCTGTCGTTAGCTGATCGTGTATCAGTTGTTATGCGGAGGGAGGCTGTTCCATTACGGAGCGTGAGCCGGAACGGGAAGAAAACGGGAGCGGGAACGGGACAGGGCGAACAGCGCCATGTCGTCCGCGACGCGCCCGCCCGTGTACCGGGTCACGTCGTCCAGGAGGGTGTCCAGCAGCTCGTGGGGACCGTCGAAGACACGGCCCGCCATCCGCTCCAGCGGGTCGTAGAACACGCCCGCGGCGTTCCGCGCCTCCGTCACGCCGTCCGTGTAAAGCACGAGCGACGCGCCCGGCGGGAACGTCACCTCCAGCAGCTCGTCCGGCCACGTCCCCAGGTCGCCCATGCCCAGCGGCAGCGCGTGCTCGTGCGGCTGCAGCAGCCGCGCCCCGCCGTCCGAACCCAGCAGCAGGGGCGCCGGGTGGCCGCGGTTGAGCAGCCGCAGCGTGCCGCCGTCGCGGTCGACCTCCGCCAGCACCGCGGTCGTGAACCCCTCCACCCGGTCCAGCCCGCTGCGCCCCGTCTCCTCACGCTGCAGCGCCCGTTCCAGCCGCCGCGCCACCCCGGCGAGCCGCGCCTCCTGCTCGGCCGCCTCCCGGAAGGCGCCGACGACGACCGCCACGGACTCCACCGCCTCCAGCCCCTTGCCGCGTACGTCGCCGACGATGCAGCGCACGCCGTACGGGCTCTCCTGCACGGCGTAGAGGTCGCCGCCGATCCGGGCGTCGGCGTCGGCGGCCTGGTAGCGGGCGGCGACCCGCAGCAGGCCGCCGCCGAAGCCGTCCGGCGGGTTCGGCAGCACGGCGCGCTGCGCGGCGACGGCGACGTGCCGGGCGGAGGTCAGCCGGCGGTAGTTGCGCTGGATGAGGACGTTCATGCCGATCGCCAGCGCCCCGATCACCGACTGCGAGATCATCTCGATGATGGACTCGGAGTACTCCGCGGTGCCGTTGGCGATCTCCAGCAGGACGTCGACGACGACCGCGGCCACGGCGGTGATCACCGTCGCGCGCAGCGACAGCAGCCCGGCGGCGACCAGCGGCGCGGACTCGAAGAACGGCGACGAGGTCAGGCCCTCCGGCGTGACCCAGTAGAACACCGCACCGGTGATGATCAGCGCCGCCGGCAGCCACCGCAGCGCCCACCCGACGCGCCGCTCGCCGGTGCTGGCCACGTCGGTGCCCCGGGACCGGTCGCCGGGCTCCAGCGCGCGGCTGCCGACGCGGTAGACGCGGCTGTCGTCGTACGGACCGCGCCCCGGTCGGTGCCGGCCGCGCCCCGGCCCCGCGCCCTGCCCGCCGTCCTCCCGCACCGGCCGCACCTGCCCTCTCCTGCGCGATGCCCGTCCTGCGCTGTCCTCCCGTGCGGCCGACATGCGGGCCCCTGCCGTCGTCCCCAGGTTTCCCCGTCCCGGGCGGGACGGCGACCGGGCGGGGCCAGGCGGGTTACGGACAGGGGGAGGGGTAGGGGGGAGGGGGCGGTGTGCGCAGGGGGCCGGTGCAGGGGCGCGTACGGGCGCGCCGGCAGTCCCGTAGCACCCGCCCCCGCGCCCGGCGTCAGGCGAGCCGTACCGGGAAGGACTCCAGGTCGTTCTGCGTCAGCACCGGCAGGTTCCGGATCTCCCCCGCCGGCACCGCCGCCCGCAGCCCCGGGAACCGCGCGAAGAGCGCCGGCAGCGCCACCGCCGCCTCCAGCCGCGACAGCGCCGCGCCCGGGCAGATGTGCGGCCCGTGCCCGAACGTCATGTGCCGGATCGGCGTCGGCCGCGCCACGTCGAAGGCGTCCGCGTCCGCCCCGTGGTGCCCGGCGTCCCGGCCGATCGCGCGGTACGAGATGACGACGCCCTCGCCCTTCTCGATCACCGTGCCGGCGATCTCGATGTCCTCGGTGGCGAACCGCATCAGCAGGTGGGTCACCGGCGGGTCGTGGCGCAGCGCCTCCTCGATCGCGGTCTCCCACGTCACCGTGCCCGCCCGGACCAGGTCGAGCTGCCCGGGGTGCGTCAGCAGCCCGCGCACGGTGGTGAGCAGGAGCGTGATCGTGGTCTCGTGCCCGGCCGCGATCATCGACTTCAGGTTGCCGACGACCTCTTCCTCGGTCAGCGGCTCGCCGCCCTCGTCGGCGAGGATCAGCGCGCTCGTCAGGTCGTCGGCGGGCGCCGCGGTCTTCTGCCGCACCATGTCCGTGAACACGCGGTCCAGCTCCGCCATCACCGCGAGCCGCTCGTCCTGCGGGGTGAGCATGGAGAAGAACGCCTTCCACAGCCGCATCTGCCGCGGTATCTCCGACTCGGCGACGCCCATCAGCGCGCACACCACCCGCATCGGCAGCGGCTGCGCGAAGACCTCCTTGAGGTCGACGACCCCGTCGCCGGCGGCGGCCGCGGACTCCAGCGCGTCCAGCAGTTCGGCCGTCACCCGCTCGACCACCGGCCGCAGCGCGTCGAGCCGCCGCGGCGTGATGGCCTGCGCCGTCTTGGCGCGCAGCCGCCGGTGCTCGGCGCCGTCGACCGTGAACATGGACCGGCCCGGGTTCACCATCCCGATCAGCGGCCACTCCGCCGTGACCGCACCGGTCTGCCACAGCCGCCAGGCGCCGATGTCCTTGACCAGCCGGGCGTCGGTGAGCAGTTGCCGCGCCTCCGCGTGCCGCGTGACGGTCCACGCGGGCGCGCCCAACAGCTCGATCCGGGTGAGCGGGGGTGCGGCGCACAGCTGCGCGGTCTCGCCCGCGAGGTCGCGTACGAGGGGGTCGATGGCGAGCGGCTCGGGAAGGGCGGCGGGCCCTCCGGCACCGGAACCGGAACCGGAGTGGGCGGCGGCGTGCGGGCAGTTCACGGATGACCTCCTGCAGCGCGTACGGGGGTGAAGGTGACCGGCAGCGCCGTCATCCCGCGCAGGAACGGGGAGGGCCGCCGCACCAGCGTCCGGGCCGGCACGGACAGGTCCAGGTCGGGCAGCCGGTCGAGGAGCACCTCGATGCCCGTACGGGCGATGATCTCAGCGATCTCCTGGGCCGGGAAGGGGCAGCGGAAGTCGCCGTAGCTGAAGGCGAAGTGGGCGCTGTTGCCCGCCTGCGCGGGCACGCCCCCGCCCCCGTACCCACTGGCCCCGTACCCGCCGCCCGTGCCGCCCAGGGCCTGCTTGATCTCCGGGTCGTCGTTGGCGGCGGCGAGGCCGAGGAGCAGCAGGTCGCCGGCGCCGACGGGCCGCCCGCCGAGCTGGGTGTCGCGCGCCGCCCAGCGGCCGACGAGGATCTGCGTCGGGGTGTCCTCCCACAGCACCTCGTTCATCGCCTGGCCGACGCTGTGCCGCCCGCCGCCGAGGGCGGCGGCGAAGCGGTCGTCGGTGAGCATGAGCCGGATGGAGTTGCCGATCCAGTCGGCGGTGGGCAGGAAGCCGGCGGCGGTGGTGTCCTTGAGGTCGAGCATGACCTCTTCGTCGGTGAAGTGCATGGGGTCGGCCAGCATCCGCGAGGCGACGTCCTGGCCGGGCGTGAGCCGCTTCTCGGCGACCAGCCGGGTCATGTGCCCGACGAACGTCTCGTACGCCTTGAGCGCCCCGGGCCCGCCGTCCGCCAGCTCGTTGAGCACCTGCGCCAGCTGGCGCCCCTCGGCGTCGGGGAAGCCGATGAGCCGGGCGAGGACGAGGACGGGCAGCGGCACGGCGTAGTCGCCGACGAGTTCGGCGTTGCCGCGGGAGCAGAAGGAGTCGATGAGCCGGTCGGCGAGCTGTTCGCAGTGCCGGCGCAGGTCGAAGGGGTCGACGCTCTCCAGCGCGGCGCCGACCATGACGGCGTGCCGGCGGTGGTCGGCGGCGGAGGCGGTGAAGTGGATGGACGGCATGACCTGGCCGACCATCGGCAGCAGCGGCCAGTCGGACGGGATCTTCTCCCACTGGTTCCACAGCCCGCGGTCCCGCACGAACAGGTCGGGGTCGGAGGTGACCTGGTGCAGCTCGCGGTAGCCGATGACGAGCCAGGCGGGGATGTCGCCGGGCAGCTCGACGGGGACGACGGGGCCGTGGTCGCGGCGCATCTCGCGGTAGAGGTCGCGCGGGTCGGTGTGGAAGCGGGGGCCGCCGAGGGGCACGGCTCCCGCGTGCGCGGGGCAGCCGGCCTCCGTGGCCGCCGCGGGCCCGGAGGCGCCGGCGGACCCGGCGGAACGGGCCGGTTCGGCGCCCGGCCCGGCACCCTGCGCGCCCTGCGCTTCCGCCGCGACGCTCCCCTCGCGTGCGGCCTGGTCCTCGGGGGTCGGGGTCATGTCGCGGTCTCCGGTGCGGTGGGGGCGGTGGCGGCGGTTCCGGTGGCGAGGCGCTGCAGGTGCTCGACCAGGGCGATCAGCACGCCCTTGCTGGACTCGCGGGCCCGCGCGTCGCAGTCGACCAGCGGGACGTGCGGGTCGAGGTCGAGCGCGTCGCGCACCTCGGCGCGGGTGTACGGCGGGCCGCCGAAGTCGTTGCGGGCGACGATGAACGGCGTGCCGTGGTGCTCCAGCCGGTCGATGGCGTACCAGGAGTCGGCGAGCCTGCGGTGGTCGACGAGCACGATGGCGCCGAGCGACCCGGAGAACAGCCGGTCCCAGAGGAACCAGAACCGCTCCTGGCCCGGCGCCCCGAAGAGGTAGAGCACGGTGCGCTCGTCGAGGCTGATGCGCCCGAAGTCGAAGGCGACGGTGGTGGCCGTCTTGCCGGGCACGGCGCTGCGGTCGTCGATGCCGCGGCCGGCCAGGGTCATGGTCTCCTCGGTGTTCAGCGGCCGGATGTCGCTGACGGACTGGACCATGGTGGTCTTGCCGACGCCGAAGCCGCCGACGATGACGATCTTCAGCCCGTTGTCCGTCGTACGGGCGAGCGGGGCGCGCTCGGGCGTCGCGGGCGGGTCAGAGGTCGCGGAGTCCAACGAGCACCTTCTCCAGAGTCTCGGGATCGGCGAACCGCACACCCCCGGGCGTGCGCGGCGGCGCGTACCGCGGATGGCGCGCGGTGATCCGGCCGGCGGCCAGCAGGTCGGACAGCAGGATCTTGGTGATGCCGACGGGCAGGCCGAGGTCGGCGGACAGCTCCACCACGGCGGTCGGGGTCCGGCAGATGCGCAGGATGGCCGCGTGCTCGGACTGCATGCCCGGCGTCGGCTCGCACTCGGTGACCACCAGGGTGACGAGGTCGAACTCGTCGCTGGCGGGCCGGCTGCGCCCCCCTGTCAGGGTGTACAGCCGGTCCGGATCGTCGTCCCGGCCGGCGCGGGTCACGGCGCCGCAACTCCCTCGGCCCCGGGCACCGGCCCGCGCGGCGGCGCGCTGAGGTGCTCGCCGAGCTGCTCGACCAGCTCCAGCATGTTGTGGCCGACGAGCCCGGGGTCGGCGGCCTCCGCGGCGATCACGGCGACGTGGCTGCCGGAGCCGGCCTCGGCGATGAAGAGGATGCCGCCGTAGAACTCGGTCATCGACTGCCGTACGCCGCCGCTGCCGTCGCCGAACTCGACGGAGGCGCCGTGCGACAGGCTCTGGATGCCGGCCGAGATGGCGGCGAGCTGGTCGGCGCTGTCCTCCGAGAGTTCGGGCGTGTGGCAGAGCTTGAGCCCGTCGCGGGAGAGGACGAGGGCGTGCCTGGCGCCCGGCGTGCGCTCCAGCAACCCCTCCAGCAGCCAGGTCAGTCCGGAGGCCTCGGCGGGGGATTGGGTCATCGGTCGTCCTCCGAAGGTGATGCGGCGTTGCGTGCGGGGGGCGCGGCGGAGGAGCCGGGGCCGCCGTCGGGCGCCGCGGGTTCCTCGGGCGCGGGCTTGTCGGGTACGGGGTCGTCGTCGCGGACGCCGTCGGCGCCGCCGGTGACGGGTGCGTCACCCGCCTCCCGTACGCCGTCCGCCCGGTCGGCGCCGTGCTTGCGGCCGTTGACGGCGGTGCCCCCGGTACCCGCAGTGCCCGCTTCACCCCCGGTCTCCGCCCCGGCGTCACCCCGCTCCCGGCCGGTCACCGCGCGCCGGAAGGCGCCGAACCGGGCGGCGGAGCCGGCGGGTTCGAGCCGGCGGTGCGACCCGGTGTCGCCACCGGCCGCACCCGTGTCGCCGGCACCGGCACCCGTATCCGTATCCGTACCGGAAGCCGCGCCGGAGGCACCGCCCCCCGTGCCGCCCTCCGGCACCCCGCCCGGGTGCGCCCCGGCCAGGGTGCGCCCGCGGCGCCGCCGCGGCAGCGCGGCCAGCGCGAACGGGTCGTGCCCGGCGTCGCCGGCCTGCTGGTCGGCGTCCTCGCCGGCCGCCACGTCCCGCTGCCGCGGGACCGGGAGCGGCGTGCTGCCGGTGTCCTCCGTGGGCATCGGCAGGGCCGGCCGGCGCACCGGCTCGCTCGGCCGGGCGCGGGAGATCAGCTCCTGCGGGATCATCAGCACCACGCCCGTGCCGCCGATGGCCGACGGCCGGAACGACACGGTCAGCCCGTGCTTCTGCGCCAGGTGGCCGACGACGGGCAGGCCGAGCCGGGTGCCGGTGAGCGTGGAGAGGTCGGTGGCGGTGCCGGAGACGGCGCGCTCCGCGCGCCGCTGCGCGGCCTCGCTCATCATCAGCCCGCTGTCCTCGATGGTGACGACGGCGCCGGCCGGCACCTCCGAGACGTAGACGTGCACCTCGGTGGTGGGCGGCGAGAAGTTGCAGGCGTTGTCGAGGAGTTCGGCGAGGGCGTGCATGACGCCCTCGGCGGCGTGGCCCGCGACCGCCACCTCGGAGACGGCCTTCAGCCGGACCCGCTGGTAGCCGGCGATGCGGCCCATGGCGCCGCGCAGGATGGACTCCATCGCGATCGGCTTCGCCCAGCGGCGGCCGGAGCGGGCGCCGCTCAGCACCGCGATGCTGTCGGCGACGCGGCCGGCCTGCGCGGTGCGGTGGTCGAGGTGGAGGAGGTCGCCGAGGACGTCGGCGTCGCCGTGCCGGTGCTCCATCTCGCGCAGGTCGGCGAGCATGCTCGTGGTGATGGCCTGCATCCGGCCGGCGGCGTTGGCGCAGGAGGCCATGGCGGCGGCGCGGCGGTTCTCGCTGCGCCGCGCCTCCTCGGCGACCTGCTGGAGGGCGCGCCGGTACGCCTGGTTGTCCAACTGCGGGGCGGCGGCCAGCGCTTCGTCCACGGGCGCCCCGGCGGCGATCTTCGACAGCACCTCGGGCACGACGCGGTCGGCGAAGACGGCGGCGGCGCCGGCCGCCGCGGCGGCGCGCTCGTCGGCGCGGGCGGCCTTCGCCCGGTACCCGGCCGCGGCGGCCACGGCTATGCACAGCAGGACGGCGGCGGCGCCACCGCCGTAGACGATCTGCTTCGTGTGGTCGTCGGGTCCCGCCACCGCCGCCGCCAGGACCGCGACCGCGGTCGCGGGCGCGGTGACGAACAGGGCCGGCAGGGGTGCGGGCAGTCGGGGACGCGGGGCCCGGCGGGGGGCTGCATCCTGGTGCGCGGTCATCGACGGGCTCCTCCGGGCAGGTGGCCTGTCCCAGGTCGGGTGTGTGCGCCGGGTTGAGCAATCTGCACACGGGTGCTCAAGTCGCCGACACTATAGGGAGTTTCCGCACCACACCAGCACGCCCAGAAGACCGTTTGCAGCACATCTGTGACAAGAAACGGCGCCCCCGGTCAGGGCGGCTCTCGCAGCGCCCGGATCAGCATCAGCGCGATGTCGTCGTGCCGCGTGCTCATCCGCGCCACCCGCCCCACCAGCGCGTCCGCCAGCTCGTCCATCGACCGGTCCCCCATCCGCGCCAGCTTCTGCGCCACCTCCGCCGTCGCGCTGCCGATGTCCTCGCCCGGGGTCTCCACCAGCCCGTCGGTGTAGAGCGCCAGCACGGTGCCGGGCGGCAGCGGCACCTCGGCGGTCGGGTACCGGGCTTCGGGGTCGATGCCCAGCAGGAGCCCGGGGGGCAGCGGGAGCGCTTCGGTGCGCCCGTCGGGGTGGCGCAGCAGGGGCGGCGGGTGGCCGGCGGTGGCGAGTTGGGCGAGGTGGTGGCGCAGGTCGAGGCGGGCGTAGAGGCAGCTGGTGAAGAGGCCGGGGTCGAGGTCGGTGAGGAGCCGGTTGGTGCGGGTGAGCACGTCGCCGGGCGGGGTGCCGGCGGTGGCGTGCGCGTGCACGGCGGTACGGACCTGGCCCATGAGCGCGGCGGCGCTCACGTTGTGCCCCTGGACGTCGCCGATCGTCGCGGCCGCGGTGGTCCCGTCGTAGCGGATGAGGTCGTAGAAGTCGCCGCCGATGTCCATGCCGCGGCCGGCGGGCAGGTAGCGGGCGGCCACCTCCAGGCCGTCGATGGGCGGCAGGCTGCGCGGCAGCAGCCCGGCCTGCAGGCTGCGGGCCAGCTCCAGCTTCGCGTCGTAGAGCCGCGCCCGGTCGAGCGCCTGGGCGATGAGCCCGGCCAGCGAGGTCAGCACGGCCCGCTCGGTGGGCGGAAAGGCGTGCTCGCGCCGGTACGACAGGACCAGGGTGCCGATCATCCGGCCGGTGGCGAGCAGCGGCAGGAAGGCGAAGGCGGCCATGCCCTCCGGGCAGGGCACGGCGGGGTAGGCGCGGCGCAGCTCGGCGACGCTGCTGAAGAAGCTGGGCAGGCCGGTGGCCAGCGCGTGCGCGGCGGGGTGGCCGGCGGCCAGCTCCAGGGTGTCGGCGCCGTCGGCGTCCGCGGCGGCGAGGCCGCGGCGGCCGATCGTACGCAGCCGGCCCTCCTCCGCGGCCATCAGCAGCATCGCCTGCGGGCCGAACGCGGGCACCAGGAGGTCGGTGACCAGATCGGCCACCTCCCGCAGGCCGACGGCCTCCGTCAGCGCCGCCGCCACGTCCATCAGGTGGTAGAGCGCGGTCGCGCCGACGTGGTCGGGGGCCGGCGCCGTCGACCGGCCGGGGCTGGCCGCGGTGGTCGGGCCGGTGGGGACGGGCGTGATGTGGACGCTGATGCCGGTGGCGTCGGGGTACAACTCGAAGAGCAGCCGGCGGTCCGGCGGCCGTACGACGGTGAAGGACGTGGGCCGCCGGGACATCACCGCCGCGCGGTAGCGCTCCTCGCAGACCGGGTCGCGCAGCCACGCGGCGGTCTCCCACGGCCGCACGCCGAGCAGCTGCGCGGAGTCGGTCCCCAGCAGGTCGGCCCCGGCCTCGTTGCAGAACGTGATGCGCCCGTCGAGGTCCAGCGCACAGCAGCCCACCGGCAGCCGCTCCACGAACTCCGCCGCCGCCCGCGCCGCGGCCCGCGGCGGCGGCCCCGGCCGTGCGGGCATCAGCACCCGCGGCTCCTCCGCCGCTCGCACCGCCTCGCCGCGCTCGGCGGCCCGCTGCAGCCACAGCGCGCAGCGGCGGCCGAACGTGCTGAGCGCGGTGTGCTCCGTCGGGCTCAGCCGCGCGGGATGCCCGATCGGCCACAGGAGCACGAACCCGCCCCACACGGTGTCGTCGGAGGCGATCGGGCGGGTGGCGAGCGCGAAGTCGTACGGCATGACGTAGCCGACGCGCGGGAAGCGGCGGGCCATCTCCTCCTGGTCGGCGACCCACACCAGCCGCCGCTCGCGCACGGCTTGCGCGACGGGGATGGGGGCGTCGAGGGGGATGCGCGCCCAGGGCGCGATGAGTCTTCGCGACAACCCGTAGGTCAGCGCGAGCCGCAGCACGCGCTCCTCCCGCGGCAGCAGGTACACCACCCCGATGGTGGCGCCGGTGGACCGCAGAAGCCGCCCGAAGGCGGCTTCCAGCCATGCGAGGCCGTCCGCGGCACCGGAGCCGTCGTGATGCCGTGTACCGCCGGCCGCACGCGAGGG
Source organism: Streptomyces sp. CNH099 (assembly GCA_000514715.1). Lineage (GTDB taxonomy): Bacteria > Actinomycetota > Actinomycetes > Streptomycetales > Streptomycetaceae > Streptomyces > Streptomyces synnematoformans. The sequence goes on from AZWL01000011.1 coordinate 36,691, forward strand.
GTGGCCCATATGGGGATAATACGCCCGTATGGGGTAGACGTCAGGCAGGGCGGCCCGGGGGAAGCGCACGGATGCGCGGCGCGCTACCCCCGGGGCCGGGGCAGGACCGCCAGTGCGGTGTCCGCGACGTTCCGCAGCGTCTCCGGGTCCAGGCCGGCCTTGCCCACCGCCTCGACACCGCGGACCACCGTCAGCAGCAGCGCCGCCAGCCGCTCCGGATCCGCGGCGCTGTCGATGTCGCCGTGGCGCTGGGCGGCGCTGATCTCCGTCCGCAGCAGGGTCAGCAGCGCCGTCATGGTCTCGGCCGACCGCCCGGCGACCGCCGGATCGTGCTCGGCCAGCTCCGCCACGCCCTTGGCCAACAGGCACCCGCGGCGCCCGGTGTCCGAGGCGGTGTTCTCCGCCATCAGGCGCACGTATCCCTCCAGCCGGGCCAGAGCCTCCGCGTCCGGGCCGCCCGCCAGCCGCTCTTCGGCCACCTCGACGACCGCGGTGCACCAGTCGCCGAAGACCCGGTGGAACAGCTTGCCCTTGTCACCGAACGCGCCGTACAGACTGCCCTTGCCCAGGCCGGTGGCCTGGGCGATGTCGTCCATCCGGGTGCCCGCGTAGCCGGTCGCCCAGAACCGGTCCCGGGCCCGCTTCAGGACGCGGCGTTCGTCGAATGCGCGCGGTCTCGGCATGATCCCAGCCTACCCATTCTTGACTTGATCGTCCATTACTGCCTACGTTATGGACGATCCATTCCACAACCGAAGGGGTTCGACATGCCGGGCGTGCTGCAGGAGAAGGTGGCCGTGATCACCGGAGGGACCAGCGGGATCGGGCTGGCCATCGCCCACCGCTTCGTCCGGGAGGGCGCCCGGGTCTTCGTGACCGGCCGGGACCCCGACCGCCTCGAAGCGGCGGTCAAGGAGATAGGCCCGGCGGCCACCGGCGTACGGTCCGACGTCTCGGTCCTGGCCGACCTCGACGCGCTCTACGCGCGAGTCCGCGAGGCGGCCGGACGCATCGACGTGCTGGTGGCCAACGCGGGAATCGCCGCGGACGCCGCGCTCGGCGCCCACACCGAGGCGAACGTCGACCTGACGCTCGCGGTCAACGTCAAGGGCCCGCTGTTCACCGTGCAGAAGGCGCTTCCGCTGCTGGCGGAGAACGCCTCCGTCCTGGTCGTCGGCTCCAGCAACAGCGTGCGGCCCAATGAGCAGCTGGAGGTCTACAGCGCCTCGAAGGCGGCGGTGAGCAGCCTCGTGCACAACTGGGCCCGGCAGTCGCGGGAGCGCCGGTTCCGGGTCAACGTGCTCAGCCCGGGGCCCACGCGGACGCCCGGCCTGGTGGGCGCAGTGGGGCCGGACGCCGACCGGTTCGCCGAGGCCACCGTGCCGCTGGGGCGGCTGGCCGACGCCGGGGAAATCGCCGCGGCCGCCCTCTTCCTGGCCTCGGACGCCTCGTCGTTCGTCACCGGCGCCGAACTGTTCGCCGACGGCGGCTACACCCGGGCCTGAACGACGGCGGTGACCGCCAGGGCCGTGTACCGCATCGGGAACGCGCCGCCCAGGGAGTCGACGGCCGCGGCGGTGGCGTCGAGCAGGGCGGCCCGCCGGTCGGGCGGGATACGGGCCATGCCGCCGCCGGTGGGGAGTTGGTCCAGCCACTCGTCGCGGGTGTACGTGCGCTCCCACCCGTAGCGCCACTCCTCCGGTTCGCCGAAGGCGCCCGCGCGGCGGATGCCGTCGACCGTCCTGTCGACGATCGCCGAGTGGCCGTCGAGCGCGGTGCGGCTCCACGGGTTGAGCGGGGCGTCGGGCAGGGCTTCGCGGTACGCGGCGCCGAGGGCTCCGGCGACGTCGGGGGCGGGCCGGGAGACGTTCCAGAACACGGCGATCCGGCCGGCGGGGCGCAGCACCGCGGCCGCCTTCGCCGCGCCCGCGACGGGGTCGATCCAGTGCCAGGTCTGGCCCGCCACGACGGCGTCGAAGCGGCGGCCGGCCGGGTCCCAGTCCTCGAACGGGGCGACCTCGACGTCGAGGCCGTCGCGGCGGGCGTATGCGGCCATGCGCGCGTCGACGTCCAGACCCAGGACGCGGCAGCCGGCGGCGCGGAGCCGGCGGGCGACGATCCCGGTGCCGACGCCGACGTCGAGGACGGCACCCCCGGCACCCCCGGCGCCCCGGGAGCCCCCGGCGCCCGCCGCGATGCGGGCGATCAGCTCCTCCGGGTAGCGGGGGCGCGTGCGGTCGTAGCGTGCCGGGTCCGCGCCGAACGACTCCGCCATGTCGCGGGCGCGGTGCGGCTCCGCACCGGACGCCCGGGAGCCGCGGTCCGGTCCGTGGTCAGACGGTAGAGTGGGCATGCGCCCACTCTAGTGGGCACCTGCCCACTCCGCCACACGCTCCGCGAGGGAACCCCCTGCCATGCCCACCGGCACCGCCATCCGCGACCCCCGCCGGCAGCTCTTCGCCGCCGCCGAGCGCATCCTCCTGCGCGCCGGCCCGAACGCGCTGACCAGCCGCGCCGTCACCGAAGAGGCCGGCTGCGCCAAGGGCGTCCTGCACCGGCACTTCGACGACTTCGACGACTTCCTCGCCGAGCTGGTCCTCGACCGCATCGCCCGCCTCGAAGGCCCGGCCGCCGCCCTGCGCGCCGCCGCCGACACCGGCCGCGGCACCGTCGTCGGCAACCTCGGCGACGCCCTGACCGCGCTCTTCGACCCCGTCGCCGTCGCCGTCGTCGGCCTCGTCGTCTCCCGTGACGGCCTCCGCGCCCGCCTCCGCCGCACCCGCCCGACCGGGGTGCCGCTGCTCACCGACGCCGCGGACATGCTCGCCGCGTACCTCACCGCAGAACGCGACCGCGGCCGCCTCGCCCCCGACGCCGACATCCCCGCACTCGCCCCCACCCTCGTCGGCGCCGCGCACCTCCTCTTCGCCGACCGCGAGTCGGGCCCGCCGGCGCCGGCGGAGCTGCGGAAGGTCGTCGCGACGGCCGTCGCCCCCGCCGCCGTCGCCCCTGACGCGCGGCCGGACGGCCTCCTCGGGTAAGGTGGCGCTCGCCGTGTTCGTACCGGAGAGATGAGCGAGGGAGGTGAGGTTGATGACCGCGTCAGCGGCCGCTGTGCGCAGCGCCCGGGTCTCCCTCACGTCCCGGGCAGTGGCCTGACCCCCGCTCTCCTCATCCAGACGAACACGATGGAAACGGATCTTCCTCTCTCATGGGCAACACCTGGTTCACGCGCGCCGAGACGCGCGCCGACATCCCCGCCATCCGCGAGACCACCCTCGCCGCCTTCGGCCGGCCCCTGGAAGCCGACCTGGTCGAAGAGCTGCGCGCGGACGAGACCGCCTGGCTCCCGGGCCTGTCCCTCGTCGTCACGGAGAACGACGGCGAAGACGGCGACGACGACAACGGCCGGGTCGTCGGGCACATCCTCCTCACCCGCGGCCACATCGGCGACACCGCGGCCCTGTGCCTGGGCCCCGTCTCCGTACGGCCGGAGCGGCAGCGCGACGGGGTGGGCTCCGCCGCCGTACGTGCCGCGCTCGCGGCCGCCGCGGAGCGGGGCGAGCGGTACGTCGTCCTGGTCGGACACCCGGCGTACTACCCGCGGTTCGGCTTCACGCGGGCGTCCGCGCACGGCATCCGCGTCAGCGTCGACGCTCCGGACGACGCGGTGATGGCCCTCGCGCTCGACGAGGCCGCACACCCGCTGCCCGCCGGCCTGATCCGCTGGCCGAAGGCGTTCGGGATCTGACGGCACCGCGCCCCCTGCTCCGCCACGGGGCAGGGGGCGCGCAGCGCCCCGTTCAGCCCGGCAAGCGGGCTTCGAACAGGGTCCGCGAGCTGTGCGCGACGAACGGGCCCTCCGACCGGATCAGTTCGTGCATCTCCCGCAGCCGCGAGCGGTACCCCGCCACCGTGAAGCCCGGCACCATCCAGACCACCTTGCGCAGGAAGTACGTCACCGCCCCCACGTCGTGGAACTCCATCCGCAGCCGCTCCGTCCGCAGGTCCACGACCTCCAGCCCGGCCGCCTCCGCCGCCGCGCGCTCCCGCTCGGGGTGGCGGTTGTTCCGGCTGTCCGCGGGCTGCGGCCCGAGGAAGTACTCGACCAGCTCGAAGACGCTCGCCGGGCCGACGTGCTGCGCGAAGTACGTCCCGCCGGGCCGCAGCACGCGGGCGACCTCCGCGAAGTCCGGCCGGACGGGGTGCCGGCTGACGACGAGGTCGAACGCCCCGTCCGCGAACGGCAGCGGCGGCTTGTCCGGAGCCGCGACCACGACGGTGCCGAGCGGGTGCAGCAGGGCCGTGGCCCGGGCGACGTTCGGCGGCCACGCCTCTGTGGCGACGCACACCGCCGGCCGCACGGGCACCCCGGCGAGTACTTCCCCGCCGCCGGTCTGGATGTCCAGCGCCGCGCCGGCGCGGGCCATCCGCGCACCCATGGCCCGCTGGTACCCCCAGGAGGGCCGGGCCTCGGTGGCGCGGCCCTCGAACCAGGAGAAGTCCCAGCCCTCGGTGGGCACGGCTGCGGCCTCGGCGACAAGCGCGTCGAACGTACGGTCCTCGTCCATCCCGTGATCGTCTCTCCACCGCCCCCCTGCCGTCCACGCGTTTCAGCGCCCGCGCGGGCACGTCTCCCGGTAGGGGGTGTCCGGCAGGTGCCGCTGCCACTCGCGCGGGGAGAGTTCGCCGGTGACGCGGTGGCAGACGGCGCGCGCGGCCCGGTCCGGGTCGATGTCGTACGTCTGCGGCGGGGTGCGGTCGCCGGCGGCGTGGAGCCGGCCGCCGCCGGGGCTGAAGGCCAGCGCGGTGACGGCGCCGCCGGAGGTGGGCAGCGGCGATCCGATCCGCCGGCGGGAGGAGGCGTCCCACAGCTGCAGGGTGCCCCCGTCCCCGGCGACCGCCAGGGTCCGGCCGTCGCGCGAGCAGGCCAGCGCCGAGACGCCGCCGCGGGCGGGGGTCTCGGGGGCGTCGAGGGTGCCGGTCTGCCGCCGCAGCTCGCCGTCCCACAGCACGACCCGGCCGGAGGCGTCCCCGGCGGCCAGGTACTCCCCGTCCCGGCAGAACGCCAGGGCGGTGGCGGGGCCGGTCCCTCGGGCCGGCGGCAGCAGCTCGCCGGAAGGCAGCCGGTACGCCCTGCCTCGAGCGGTCGCGACCAGGTGGCCGCCCGGGTGCGGCACCGAGGTGCCCGCCGTGTGGGGGATGGTGCCGGTCACCTTCCGGCGGCGCAGATCCCAGACCCGGGTCTCGGTGAGGTCCGGGCCGTACGTGTTGGTGAGCAGCAGGGAGCGGTCGTCCGGGCCGAAGGCGACGTTCGACAGCCCGCCCGGACCGAGTTCGTCGCGGTCGAGGACGGCTGTGGTGCGGCGCCGGGCAATGTCGTAGCGCACGATCCGCCCGCGCTCGAATGCGGGGAGCCCTTCGGGCGCCACGCCGTAGACGAGGTTCCTTCCGGTGGAGTCGAAGGCCATGAGGGCGCGGCAGAACGTGTCGGGCGGCGGGCACGGCATCCGGCCGGGTTCCGCCAGGAGTTCGCCGGTGCGCACGTCGAGCACGCGGAAGCGGAGGTGCCCGCCGTCGGCGTCCGGCCGGGCGACGGCCAGCGCGGCGCCGTCCGGACTCAGTCTCGCCTCCTCGCCCTGACGGCCGCTCCACGACCGGTCGACGGACCGCCCCAGGTCGAGGGTGTGCACGGTCGGGCCGTTCCCGTCGTACGGGCCGGCGAGGTAGCGGAGGGTGGCGGTGTCGGCGTCGAGCCTCAGGTCCTTGACGGTCTCCCCGGAGAGCCGGTGCCGGAAGACCGGGTACCGGGGGGCGGCCAGCCGCCACACCAGGATCTCCCCACCGTCCGAGGCCGCCACGAAGGCGCCGTCCCGGCTGAACTCTGCGTCTTCCAGGCCGGGGTACTCGATCGCCGGGAGTTCCCGGCCCGTGCTGATCCGCCAGGTGCGGAAGCCGCCGCCGTCGAAGAGAGCCAGCCGGCCGCCGTCGGGGCTGAACCTGACCCGCTCCTGCAGGCATGTGCTGACCGAGACCTCCGGCAGCCGGGGGGCGGGCAGCCTGCGCCCCTCGGCGACGTCCCACAGCTGCAGCCGCTCGCCGGGGACGCACAGGGCCAGGCGGCTGCCGTCCGGGCTGAGGGTGGCGTCGGGGAAGGACGGGTCGTGCGTCAGGGTACGGTGCGCCCGGTCGGGGATCTGGACGTGTCCCCTGGACCAGCCCTGGGGGTAGGCGCCGGGGGTGCCGCCGCCGTCCTCGATCTCCAGCAGTTGGCGCCGGGTGTGCGGGTCCCACAGCTGGATACGCCGGTCCGCCCCGTCGGCGTCGTACACCAGCAGGGTGCGACCGCCGGGCCCCATCTCCGCGCCGCCGTCGGCGTCCGCCAGCGGCGGCCCGTCCCGGCGTCCGTCGGCGAGGTCGTAGACCGCGACCTGCGAGGAGGGGTCGAAGACCGGCAGCCACCCGGCGTCCGCCCGGGGCCGGCCCACCTCCGGCAGCAGGCCCGGGCCGGGCAGGTCCTCGACCTGCCGACGGGTGTCGAGGTCCCAGCGGGCGACGCGCAGCGGGCCGACGCTGAGCAGGGTGCGGCCGTCCGTGCTGAGCCGCCGCACGGTCCGCGTGCCGCCGTCCGGGTCGGTGAAGACGTCCCGCTCGTGCTGCGCCGCCGCGGCCGTGAGCGCGGCGCGGGTCTCGGGCAGGTCGGCGAGGTCCCAGGCGGCGAGGCTGAGGTGCATGGCGGTCTGCGGGTCGGACGTGCGCAGGCTGTCGGCCACGCCGGCGACGCGGCGGGCCTCGGCCTCGATGCGGCGGTGCTCACCGGCCCGGATCTGCTGCCAGGCGACGAGGGCGGCGACGAGGGAGAGGACGACCAGGACGGACAGCGCGGCGGTCCGGGTGCGGCGGACGCGGTGGGTACGGCGGCGGGCGGCGAGGCTGGCGGCGAGGAACTCCCGTTCCAGTGGCGTGAGGTCGTCCCGCCGGCCGGCGGGGCAGTGCCGCTCGGCCAGCGCCAGCCGCACACCGCGGTAGAGGCTGCCGGGGTCGCGGCCGAGGGACCGCCAGGTGCGGGCGGAGTCGGTGAGCTGGCGCTGGACGCGGAGCCGTTCGCGGTCGGCGGCTATCCACGCGCGCAGCCGGGGCCAGGCGGTCAGGACCGCCTCGTGGGCCAGCTCGACGGTGTCCCCGGCCAGGGTGACCAGGCGGGCGCCGGCCAGGCGCTCCAGGACCGCCTGCACCTCGGCGGCCGTCCCGGGGCCCAGCGCGACCAGCTCGGTGCGGTCGGCCGGGCGCCGGGTGTCCCGGCCGTCCCGGCCGTCCCGGTCGTCCCGGCTGCTCTGGCCGGGCGTGACCAGCCGCAACAGGATCCGGCGGGCCGCTTCGGCCTGGTCGTCGGTGAGGCTGCGGTAGAGGTCCTCTGCGGTGCGGGCGACGACGCCGTGGAGACCGCCGGCGGCGTCGTACGCGGCCTGCGTCAGGACCCGGCCGCTGCGCCGGTACCAGGTCTCCCGCAGGGCGTGGGACAGCAGCGACAGGCCGCCGGGCTCGTCGGCGGCCTCGCGGACGAGCCGGGCGGTCAGTGCCCGTTCCACCACCAGCCCGCCCAGGGCCGCCGGTCTCACGACCGCCTCCCGCAGCTCCGCCTCGCTCATGGGCGTGACCGGCAGCGTGGCTTCGCGGGCGGCCTCGGCGAGGGCCCGGTGCCGGATGAGGTGGCCGTGGAAGTCGTCGCGTAAGCCGAGCACGACGCGGATGCCGTGGCCGGGCTCGGCGGCGGCGCACAGCAGGCCGAGGAAGCGGGTGCGCTCGGCCCGGTCGGTGCACAGGGTGAAGACCTCCTCGAACTGGTCCACCACGAGCACCGTGCCCGGCCGGGCCCGCCGCGGGTCGAGCAGGTCCGCGTACGTCCGCGCCGGCCGCTCGCCGGGCGTGAGGATGCGGATCACCGCGGGCCGGTCCCGGCGCGGCGCGGCCCGGCGCAGCCGCGGTATCAACCCGGCGCGCAGCAGGGAGGACTTGCCGCTGCCCGAGGGCCCGGCCACCACCACCAGGTGCCGCCGGCCGAGCAGTTCCACGAGCCGGTCGGCGAGAGCGTCCCGGCCGAAGAAGCGCTCGGCGTCCCCGACCTCGAAGCGGGCCGGCCCGAGGTAGGGCGACTCGGCCTCGTCCCCGCCCCGGTCCGCGCGGGCCTCCTCGGCCGCCTCCCGCGCGGCCTGCCGCCAGCGCCGCTCCCACTCCCCGCGCTCCCCGCCGCAGGCGGCGGCGTAGGCCAGCGCGACCGCGAGCGACGGCAACCGGTCGCCTGCGGCGGCCTGCGCGAGGGTGGCGGCCGAGAAGTGCGCCCGCTGCGCCATCGCCCGGTAGGTGACCCCGCCGGCCTCCCGGCGCAGCTGCCGTAACTCGCCGGCGAACCGCACGACCGGCCCGCCGGCCGGATCCAGCGCACGCTCACGACGCCCCATGATCGTTCCCCCCGTCGTCCAGTGGATCCCCGCCCCGACGCTACGAACCTCCGCGACCGGCCAGCAAGACGACATAGCGCCATCCGTTGCCGATCACACGAATTGTCTGGAGCGGCGGAAGGGACCTGTCAGACATTCCTCCGGTCACCCAGGCTCGACTCCTGCAGGCCGCCGGCACCAGCCGGACGGCGACGACAGAAGGAGGTTGGACGAACAGGCCGCCGAAGACCCGTGCCGCACTTGTTGCGGCCGCGGGCGCCGCCGTGGCCACGGGCCTGGCCGCCGCTCCCGCACAAGTCCGCCGAGGAGCCGCCGACCCTTTTCGCCACCTACCGGTGCGGCCAGGGTGAGGGCAACCAGCAGAAGCTCGCGGTGACCGGGGGGCACATCGAGTTCAGGTTCAAATGCAGCGGGACGACCGTCACCGTCTACGACGCCACCGTTCACGACACCAAGGCCGACGGGTGGTGCGTCTACGCCCAGGGCACCTTCAACAGCACTGTCGAAAGCAACCGGGCGTGCCCGAAGGGTGACATCGACTCCTTCGACTGGAGGGAGACGGACAGCAACCGGCAGTTCACGTTGCGCGTCCTGAAGGACCAGCCCGGCCGCGCGAGGCCCTGCGGCCGGGCACCCGGCCGCAGGGCCTCTGTTCCACGGATTTGCCGGGGGTATACCTCGCGCGGGGCGCTGCGGCGTGACAAATTGTCGTTACGCCGAAGTTCACTCCGTCGTGGCGACGGCGCGGAACCATGGGGCCAGGGGCCGACGGTGCCTCGGGGCAGATCCGCTCAATGCAGGAGGCTCGCCGTGCACACCAACGAAATGGGAGTTTTCGGTATCTCCCCCGCGGAGGAGCAACTGTACCGGCACTTCCTGCGGCACCCCGATTCACCCGCCGAAGGGCTTTTCGTGAAGCTCGGCATCGCCCCGCATGAAATGGATCAGGCCATGACCCGCCTGGTGGGGCTGCGGCTGCTGAGACCCGGGGATCGGCCGGGGTGGTTCCGTCCCGTCGATCCGGAGCAGGTCGTGGCACGGCTGACCGAGTTGCGGCTGCGCGAGATGTACCAGGAGATCCAGCGGATCACCCAGAGCCGGCACGTTCTTGCCACCCTGCGGGCGGAGGACGTGACGGGCTCGGGGGCCTCGGCGGAGGGCGGTTCGGGGGGCGCGTACGGCGGCGAGCACGGGGTGGAGGAGATCGAGGAGCGGGCGGACCTCAGCAACAAGATGGAGGAGCTGGTCTTCTTCGCCCGGGAGGAGATCGCCTCCGTCGAGCCCGGCTTCCACCTGATGTCCGAGGCGGTGCTCAAGCGGCGCACGGTGGAGTGGCGGGCGCTGAAGCGCGGGGTGCGGCGGCGGCTGGTGCTGCCGGCGGACACGCTGCAGCATCCCCGGGTCGCCGGGCACGTGCGGGAGTTGCTCGCCCGCGGCGGGGAGGTGCGGGTGGTCGAGGAGATCACGGACCAGCTCGCGGTGTACGACGGGCGGGTGGCCCTGATGCCCAAGGACCCGAAGAACAGCGACCACGGCGCCCTGATGGTGCGGGGGCCGGGGCTGGTCAGCACGCTGTCCGGGCTCTTCGAGAAGGTGTGGGAGCAGGCCGAGGACGTCTCCGTCGAGCTGCGCGAGCCCGGCGAGGAGCCGGAGACGGAGCTGTCGGAGGCGGAGCTGCGGGTGCTGCGGATGATGTGCGAGGTGGGCAAGGACGAGACGGGGGCCCGGGACCTGGGGGTCTCGGTGCGTACGTACCGCCGGCACATCGCCGACGTGCTGCGCCGGCTCGGCGCCTCGACCCGCGCCCAGGCCGCGCTGCTCGCCCGGGAGCGCGGCTGGGTCTGAGCGGCGTCCGGCACCTCCACCGCGTTCAGCATCTCCGCCGCGTTCGGCACCTCCACCGCGTTCAGCTCTCCACCGACCAGCCCACGCACGCCCGGTGCGACAGCACGTCGCCCATCGCCCGCTCCGCCCCCACCGCCGTCCCGCCCTCCGGCACCGCGAGCGTCAGCCGGATCCGCTCCGACTCCACCCGCAGCTCGTGCGGCAGGTGAGCCCGCAGCAGCCACAGCAGCCGGACCGCCGTCGTCTCCGCCGGCGGGGCGTCGAAGTCCTGCCGTACGAACGCGACCTCGACCGTCCGGCCGCCGCCCCCGGTCATCCGTCCCCCTCGCCGGAACCGGAGCCGGCACCTGCACCGGCGCCGGCGTCCGCGCCGGCGTCCGGCGGGTCCGGGGCCAGCGCCCGGTGCGCCGCCGCCGTCAGCGCCTCGATGCCCGTCGGCAGCGCCGTGCGCAGGTCCGGCGCGAACCGCGGCGAGTGGTTCCCCGGCACCGGGTTGCCCGTGCGCGCCGCTTCGCGGCGGGCCGACGCGGAGACCGTGCCCAGCATCCAGTAGCCCAGCCGGACGCCGGGGGCGCCGTGCACCTCCGCGCCGGCGGGGCCGTACCAGGCGAAATCCTCCGCCGCGGTGGCCGGTTGCCAGCGCAGCACCCGGGCCGGGGACAGCGCCGCGACGTGCGCCGCCCGCAGCCGGGCCGTCAGCGGCGCGTCCGGCAGCAGCGCCCGCGAGCGGGCCCGCACCGTCACCTCCGGGTCCCGCGGCGCGCCCGCGGCCGCCGCCTCGCCGGCCAGCACCCGGCGTACGCCCGCCAGCAGCCGGTCCAGGGTGCCCTCGTCGAACGCCCGCAGGCTGATGCCCAGTTCCGCGCGGTCGGGGATGACGTTCGCCTCGGTGCCGGCCGCGAGGCGGCCCACGGTCAGCACGGCCTGCTCGGCGGGGGCCCGCTCGCGGGCCACCAGGGTCTGCAGCCGCAGCACGGCCGCCGCCGCCGACACCACCGGGTCGACCGTCAGGTGCGGTGCCCCGGCGTGCCCGCCGGCGCCGTGCAGCACCGCGTCGACCGCGGCCGTGCCGGCCAGCAGCGGGCCGCCGTCGGCGTGGGCGACGGTGCCCGCCGGCAGCGGTGCGGTGTGCTGGGCGAGGACGGCGTCGGGCGGGCCGGTGAGGTCGTAGAGCCCGGCGCGCAGCATCGCCAGCGCGCCGTCGAGCGTCTCCTCGGCCGGCTGGCCGACGACGGCGACGGTGCCGCGCCAGCCGCCGGTGTCCCGGGCGAGCAGCCGGGCGGCGCCGGCGAGCGCGGCGAGGTGCAGGTCGTGGCCGCAGGCGTGGGCGACGCCTGGGACGGTGCTGGCGTAGCGCAGCCCGGTGTCCTCGGTGACCGGCAGCGCGTCGAGTTCGGCGCGCAGCAGGACGGTCGGGCCTGTGCCGCGGCGCAGCAGGCCGACGACGCCGTGGCCGCCGACGCCGCGGGTGACGGCGTAGCCGTCGGCGGCGAGCCGGTCGGCCAGCACGCCGGCGGTGCGCTCCTCGGCGCCGGACGGCTCGGGGTGGAGGTGGACGTCGAGACAGCATTCCACGGCGGACCGGAGGACATCCGCGGATACGGCCATGCGCGCCATGCTCCTCTGTTGAGACCCCCGAGCAGTTCCACCCTGCCCGACGCGGTGATCAACGCGGACTCACCTCCCTGTCGCCGGGTGTCAGTGAAGTGACAGCGAAACGGGGCCGGTGGTGGCAGCGGCGGTCGATTCAATGTTCGGGACAACCACGGGGATCGGCCGGTCGCACGGGCGGCGGGCCCGCCCTCGGATACGGAAGAAGGAGTTCCCATGGCTGACAAGGCGCTCTCCACCCTCGCCGACGAGATCCTGGAGCTGGAGTCGGAGACCTTCGAGATCTCGGACTACTCGGACCAGGCCGAGGTCGTCCTCGCCGGTTCGACCTCCTGCTCGTCCACCTCCACCTGCTCCAGCACCACGAGCACCACCTCGTGCAGCGCCTGACGCACCGTCGGTAGCGCCGCATCCGGAGACAGCCCTCCCGGGACGGATCCGTTCCTCCCGGGAGGGCTGCGGCATCTCTGCGGGCATGTCTGCGGCTGCGCCGTCGCGGCCGCTCCGCTACGGGAACGGGTGCGGCACCGCGCGCAGGCCGTCCCCGGCCGCCGCCAGCAGCCGCGGCATCCGCAGCGCCCGCTGCCGGTGCCAGCCGAAGTCCAGCGGCAGCAGCCCCGGCGCCAGCGTCGCGACGGTCCGCAGCCCCACCGCCCGCTGCTCCGGCGTCGTCTGGTCGACGGCCACCGCGTCGTACCCGTGCGCCGCCAGCGCGTCGACGAGGAGCCGCAGGTCGTCCCGCAGGTCCAGCGTCGCCGGCCGCACCTGGGCCCAGTCGGCGTACACCTCGGCCAGCGGCAGCGCCGGGTCGTCCGTCAGGAAGTCCCCGGCGTGCTCGGCCATCCGCGGCAGCCCGTAGAGCTGTGCGTGGTCCTTCAGCTGCCGGACGCGGCCGAAGTCCTCGGCCATCGCCTCCAGTTCGGCGCGCCGCTCGGCCACCTGGTAAGGCAGGTGCGGGATGTACGTCAGCACCTCGCTGAGCGCGCCGGTCAGCGCGGCCGCCGGGTCGAGGCCGGCGGCGGCGCCGAAGGACAGCAGCCCGGGGCCGCCGTCCGCCCGTACCGCCACCGCGGTGATCACCGGGATGCCCAGGTCGCTGCGGGTGTCGAAGGCCCGTACCGCGTAGCCGAGCAGCGCCGCCCGGTCCAGCATGCCGCGCACCCGCGGGTCGCCGGTGGAGCGCGGGTCGACGCGGGTGAGCGGGCCGCGGCCGTACCAGGCGAGGAGGAAGGCGTCGCGCTCGATCAGCTCCAGTAGCCCGTAGAGCGCGGCCTCCGCGAGCGAGCCGCCGGTGGCGCAGCCGTTGGAGCACTCGAAGACGAAGTTGTCGTCGGGCAGCCCGGCGCTGTAGTGCACCAGCCGCGCCGGTACGAGCGCGGGGTGGTCGTCGCGCAGGCAGTGGCCCCAGATCCAGGGGATGGGGCGGGCCGGGTCGAACGGGTCGACCATCGGGTCGTCGCGGTACGTCTCCGGGGCGTAGAGCCCGGTGCGCCGGGGGTCGACGACGGTGTTCCGGCCCCACTCGGCGGCCAGCTCGTCGAAGGCGGCGGTGACGGGGCGCAGGCCGCGGCGGGGGTGGGTGCCGGCGTAGCGCTCCAGGCCCTCCAGGTACGCGAGGGTGCGGCTGGTGGCGTACGCGTCGGCCTGGCCGGAGAACGTGACGTCGTTGAGGCCGGCGTAGCCGCGGACGAAGGCGCTGCCGGAGATCGGCGCGGTGGTGGTGGAGGCGGGGTTGAGGTGGGTGGTGGAGCCGAGGGCGCCGCAGACGGGGTTGGCGAGCGCCGCCTCGGGGAGGTCGAGGGCGGCGAGCGGGGTGACGCGGTAGACACCGGGGTCCGGCTTCGGGGTGGGAGCGAGGTACATGCGGCCGTGCTCGGGCGCGTCGTCGCCGGGCGTCACGCAGGCCGGGCAGAGCGGCTCGGCCAGTAGCGGGAACGTGGCCAGCGCGAGGGTGCCGAGGTCGACGCGGGTGACGCGGGCCAGCCCGTCGGGCGAGCGGCGGCCGGCGACCGCCCGGCACACCGCCCACACGGCGTCGGCGACGTGGTCGGTGAGCACCGGCCACGCCGCGCCGCCGACGGGCGCGAACCCGCCCTCCAGCGCCTCCCGTTCCGAGCGGGTGCGCAGCCGCTGCCAGCGCATCGCGAGGCACCGGCCGCAGGCGGGCCGCGGTGCGGGCGGTCCGCCTGCGGCCGGATCCCCTTCGGCGCCCCAGGGGCCGACGAGCACCGCGCGTGAGCTGAGGTGCACGGTGGCGCCGGGGCGCTCGTCCGGCCACGGGTCGCGGCCGGGGTGCAGGGTGTCGGCCGCGCCGAGGGGCACGACGACGGGGGGTTCGGGGGGGTGTGGATCGCGGGGGGCGGGGAAGCCGGCCGAGCGCGCGGAGCCGTGCGCGCCTCCGCCGCCTGCGCGCCCGGGGGCGGGCGGGCGCGTGGAGGTGCCGCCGCCCGCGGCGTCCGGCGCGGTCGCCGCGGCGACGCCCTCGCCGGCCGCCCAGCGGGCGCGCAGCGCCTCCGCCAGCCAGGCGCGGGCCGCCTCGAAGGGGGCGCCGGGCTCGTCCCGTACCGCCCGGGTCTGCTGTCCGGCCGCGGCGCCGGCCGCCGTCGCCGCCGTCATGTCCGGTCGCTCCAGCGGAAGACGCGGAACGCCACCGCCCCGAACACCGCCGCGAACGCCACCAGCCCGCCGCACGCCACCGCGATGTCCGCGCCGCCGCCCGCGTCGGTGAGCGCCGCCGACACCCCGTCGTTGAGGTGCCGCAGCGGCAGCACCCAGCTCATCGCCTGCATCCACGACGGCATGGCGTCCAGCGGGTAGAAGGAGCCGGACAGGAACGCCATCGGCACCATCAGGAAGTTCGCGACCGCCGCCACCGCCTCCGGCGTACGGGCGTAGGAGCCGACGATCGCGCCCAGCGCCAGGAACGCCGTGATGCCCAGCACCAGCACCGGCACCGCCAGCGGCCAGCCCGCGGCCAGTTCGAGGCCCATCACCGGCAGCAGCGCCACCGCCACGAACAGCACCGCCTGCACCAGGCCGATGCCCACGGCCAGCACGTAGCGCGAGCCCAGCACGGCGGACAGCGGCGTCGGCGTCATGCGGATGACCCGCAGGATGTCGTCGCGGCGCCACTGCATCAGCACGAAGCCGACGCCGAAGACGGCCGCGTTGCCGACGCCCCAGGAGAGCACCCCGGGCGCGATGTACGCGATGTAGGGCCGGCCGCTCTCCTCCACGTCCTGGCCGTGGAAGATCAGCCCGAAGACGACGAGGAAGAGCAGCGGGAAGGCGAAGGTGAAGAACAGTGTGGTCTTGTCCCGGGTGTACGCCCGGTAGCCGGCCTCCGCCAGCGCGGAATAGGCACTCATGGCACGTCCCTACGGATGTCGTCGTCGGCGGCGGGGGTCAACTGTCAGTCCTGGCCCGTGAGCTGGAGGTAGACGTCCTCCAGGCTGGCCGTGCGGGTACGCACCCCGTGCAGCCCCGCGGCCTTCTCCACCGCGGCCAGCACCGGCCCGGCGTCCTCGGTGCGCAGCACCAGGGCGTCGGACTCGCGGGTGACCTCGGTGACGCCGGGCAGCACCCGGGCGTCCTCCTCGCTCAGCCGCTCGGCGGGCACCAGCAGCCACACCGCGGAGCCGCCGCGCGCGACGAGCCGTCCCGGGGTGTCCAGGGCGGTGACCCGGCCGTGGTTGACGATCGCGACGCGGTCGCACAGCGCCTCGGCCTCGTCCAGGTGGTGGGTGGTGTAGACGATGGTGCGGCCGGCCCGCTTCAGGTCCCGCAGCACCTCCCACAGCGCCCGCCGGGCCTGCGGGTCGAGCGCGGCGGTCGGCTCGTCCAGGAAGATCAGCTCCGGCCCGTGCACGAGCGCCGAGGCGATCGCGAGGCGCTGCCGCTGCCCGCCGGACAGGTTCTCCACCCGTACGCCCGCCTGCTCGGTGAGGCCGACGAGGGCCAGCGTGCGGTCGGCGGCGGCGCGTTCGGCCTTGTAGAGCGCGGCCATGGTCCTCAGGTGCTCGTACGCGGTGAGCCGGACGAAGAACGCCGAACTCTGCGTCTGCACGCCCAGCCGCGGCAGCAGCTCCGGGTCCCGGGGCCAGGGCCGCCGGCCCAGCACCTCGACCGTGCCGCCGTCGGCCTCCCGCAGCCCCTCCATGATCTCGATCAGCGTGGTCTTGCCCGCGCCGTTGGGGCCGAGGAGGCCGAAGAACTCGCCGCGCCGGACCGTGAACGAGACCTCGTCCACCGCCCGCACGTCGCCGTAGCTCTTGCGCACCGCCGCCAGGCGGACGGCCGGGGGCTGCCCGGCGGGGTCGTCGGTGTCGGTCACGGAGGTCTCCTTCGCGGGTTCTGCGGGAGCGTGGGTCATCGGCCTACGCCGCCAGCACCACGGCGCGGACCAGCAGCACCAGCACCACCGCCAGTGCCGCGACCGTCAGCGCCGTGCCGGCCGCGTAGCCGAGGTAGGCGGCGCGGGCGCGGCGCGGGTACGCGGCGGCGTCCGGGGAGCGGCGCAGCGCCAGGGAGAGGTAGGTGCGGCTGGACTCGACGAGCCGCAGCCCGCCGAGGAGCTGGCAGGCGATGGTGTACCCGTCGAGCGGCGGCAGCGGCACGAGCATCGCCGCGGCCTGCAGCACGCCGAGGAACAGCAGCCCGGCGAGGCCGTCGCGGGTCGGGCCGTCGGGGGCGAGCAGCCACCAGCAGCAGAACGGCAGCAGGAACAGCAGGTTGGCGACGGCCCCGGCGGCCGCGATCACGATGCGGTGCCGGCGGCCGGGGAGGAACATGTAGTCGTCGACGGTGCAGTACATGATCACCACGGGCAGCCGCCAGCGGAGCCCGATCTCCCGGACCCGGCCGCCGTGGTGCCGCGCGGCGACGCCGTGCGCCAGCTCGTGCAGCGCGGTGGACAGCCACAGCGCGGTGGCCACGGCCGCCAGCAGCACCGGCTGGGTGAACACGGCGGCGGCGCCGTCGATCAGCTCGCCCGGGTGCAGGGCGAGCACCAGCAGCATCGCGCCGAGCGCCGCCAGCAGCACGGTGCCCCAGACCGGGCCGAGGAGGAAGCCGGTGGCGCGGTGCAGCCGGCCGGCGGTGCCGTGGGCGTCGGCGACGAGCCGTACGCTGCCGGCGAGCAGGCCCCGGGCCGGCGCCGGCCCGGCGGCACCCTCCGCGCCCTCGGGGCGCTCGGAGCCCTCGGGGCGCTCCGGGCGCTCCGGGCGCGGGGCGCCGTCGAGCAGGCCGCGGCCGCCGAGGAGCTGGAAGAGCCGGCCCCAGTGCGCGTCGCCGAGCCGCTTGCCGAAGGCGGCCGCGTACTCGCCGCCCAGCTCCGCGACCGTACGCGAGCCGTCCATCCGTACCATCAGGAACCGCTCGCGCGGCCCCACCTCGAAGGACTGCCCGGTGGCGGTGTCCTTGACCAGGTGCACGGTACGGGGCCCGTGCAGCAGCGCGTCGCTGACGAGCACCCCGGGGCGCAGCCGGGGCTGGTGGGCGGCCAGCGCCTCCCTGGTGCTGCTCACCGCACGCTCCCGGTGACCGGCTGCACCGGCTGGGGCCCGGCGGCCCGCGCGTGCAGCGCCCGGGCGAGCACGTGCGAGAGGTACGCCTCGTCCTGGATCGTCACGTGCAGCCGGTTGTTGGTCATGTGCATGTACGGGGACAGCAGCCGCTCCAGCGCCTCGTCGGGGTCGTCGACCGGCTCGTCCTTCGTGCCGTCCCAGGACCGGAAGACCAGCTCGCCCCGCTCGGCCAGCGCCACCACCCGGCCGCGCAGCTCCCGGCAGTGCTCCGCCCAGCGGGCCAGCAGCGCCGGCAGCGTGCCCTCGCCCGCGGCGGCGGCGCGGATGCGGCCGTGCCAGGTGAGCAGCCCGGGGGCGACCTCGTCGGCCTTGCGCTCGTACTCGGCGCTGCCGATGAAGCCGGTGTCGGGGAACGCGCGATGCCAGAAGGTGTAGTAGCGGTCGAGGAAGTCCGCGAGCCGGTCGTCCGCGGGCAGGAAGGCGGTCGACATGATCAGCATGAGCTGCGCGGACGTGCCGAGCAGCACGGTGCGCAGGTGCAGGTTCTTGTCGCGCAGCGCGTCGCACACCAGCTCGCTGGAGCGGACGAAGTGCCACTCGGCGAGCGCCACGCCGGCCGGGCCGCCGTACTTGCCGTACTCGGGCTCGTACGGCAGCCAGGCGCGGGAGTTGTTGGGGCGCAGGTTCATGCGGCCCTCGGGGTCGGTGTAGTCGACGCGGTCCTCGGGGCGGAACTCGATGTCGAAGAGCTGGTTGTAGAACTCGTTGAGGAAGCCGGAGTCGACCTGGTAGAGCGCGGGCCGCTCGGCGAGGAAGGCGTCGACGGCGCGCTCCGCGCGGGTCCGCACCTCCGCCTCCTTCCCAGGGGAGGAGGGAAGGAGGCGGAGGCGCACGTGGGGGCCTTCGAGCCAGTAGTTGATGAAGAACCAGCGGTGCAGGAGGCCGTCGTCCTGGAGTTCGCGGACGAGCGGGCGGACGCACTGGAGCAGCAGGGGGACGGGGTTGGCGGCGTAGTAGATGTGCAGGGCCTGCCAGGCGCCGGTGGCGGCGGCCTCGGCGGCGGCGGCCTCGGCGGCGGGTGCGGGCTGGTCGGTCACGGGGTCTCCCCTTCCGCGGTGGCCGCCGCGGGGGCCGTCTCCACGGCCAGCTCCACGACGTGGCCGCCGTGCTCGGTCGTCAGGTACGGGCCGTCCTCGTCGGGCAGCGCCTCGCGGAACGTCACGCGCGCCGCGTCGCTGCGCAGCAGGCCCTCGAAGGCCAGCAGCGACAGCGGGCTGTCGAAGTCGACGTACTGCGGCTTGGCGCCGGTCGCGCCGCGCGCCGCGTCGTCCTTGACCATGGCGTACACCCGGGCGGGCAGCCCGTGCCGGCGGCGCCAGCGGTGCCAGGCCAGCAGCCAGCCGCCGTCCCCGGTGCCGGCGGCGCGGGGCGGCAGGGCGGTGGCGGGGGCGCGCCAGGAGCGGCGGGCGAGGACGAGGCGGCCGTGGCGTACCCGCGGGCGGTGGGTGACGCCGTCGTCCGGCTCGCCCTCGGGGACGCCGGCCCAGACGTCGACCGGGGACATCGAGGTCGGCGAGAGCAGGAGCAGGGTGCGCGGGATCTCGGGGAGTGCCAGCGGCACGAGGTAGCCGAGGTAGACCGGCACCACCTCGCGGCCGAGCCGGGCGGAGCGCAGCACCAGCCGGTCGGTCGCGGGGTCGTGCTCCAGGCTGAGGTCGTCCAGCGCAATGCGGTTCTCCGGCGGCACGGAACTGGTCTCGCCGGGGCAGACGATCTCGTAGTCGGTCAGGCGGCCGTGCAGGTTGAGGTTGCTGGTCACGGGGCCGCCGGTGACCTCGGCGAAGACGGCGCCGGGCGGCTGGAGTTCGCGGGCCCGGGCGCGCAGCCCGGCGGAGAGGCCGCGGTCGGCGGTGCCCGGTTCTCCGGGGATGCCGGCGGGGTCGGGGGCGTCGGGGGTGCCGTCGAAGCAGTGGGTGAAGCGGCTGAACGGGAAGTGCAGCCCGCCGTACGAGCGGTTGAGCACCACCAGCGGCTCGGACCCGGCGAGCTGCACGTGGTGGCTGTGCAGCGCCGGCTCCGCCGGCAGCGCCGCGAGCCGGTCGGCGACGGCGTCGAACAGGTCGGCGCCGAGGACGAGTTCGGCGCCGGTGCCGGTGCGCTCGCGCTCGGCCCAGCGGTCCCGTACCCCGGCGTGGAACGCGCGCCGCGCGTCGTCCAGCGCCCGCAGCTGCGGCAGCCCGAGCCAGTTCTCCTCCGGTACGTACTCCCCCTGCGCGTCGAACGGCGTGCGCCGCGAGGTGAACGACAGGTACTGGTCGAAGAAGTCCTCGTGGAAGTCGTGGATCAGCTTCAGCAGGTCCGTGCAGCGCCCGCCGGTGCCGTAGCGGGCGAGGAAGAAGCCGCGCAGCGTCAGCCGCTGCGGCAGCGTCAGGTCGAACGCGGGCAGCACCCGCTCCACCGCCGCCAGCGGCCCGGCCAGCGCGTCCACCAGCCCGACGGGCGCGGCGGCCGCGCCGGGCGCACCGGGCGCGGCCGGTCCGGTGCCGCGGGCCGTGGCCGTCACCTCCGGCGCCGTCGTGTCCTCGTACAGCACCGTGCGCGGCACCCGGGGCTGCGCCACGCCCAGCTCCCGCTGGATGTCCGCCAGCCCCCGGCGCAGCCCGCCCAGCAGCTCCCGCCGCTCCGCGGGCGACGCGGCGGGGTAGCGGGCCAGCAGGTCCGCCGGGCCCTCCAGCGCGGCGGCCACGTCGTCGGCCCACGGCCGGTCGAGACCGCGCAGTGCCCGCTGGAACGCGCGCAGCGGGTCGGTGTCGTGGGCGCCGAGGTCGAGGCAGGGCACCCGGACCATGCCGACGTCGAGCAGGGCGGACAGGTACTTCTCGACGGCCTCGCGGTCGGCGTCCAGGTCGGCGCCGAGCCAGTCGGCCAGCTCCCCGTAGCGGACGGTCTCCCGCTTCTCCAGCAGCCCGAGCATCCGCTCCAGCACGCCGCTGCGGCGCAGGAAGAACAGCTGGTCCTTGACGGTGTCGAAGGTGACCGCGGTGTCGTCGTCGCCCGCGGTCACCCAGCGGCGCACGTAGCGCACCCGGTCCTCGTCGCGGCCCCAGCCGGGCGCGGGCGCGACGGGGAGGTCGGCGCGGCGGCGGGGGTCGGCGAGGACGGCGGCGGCGAGGCGGCCGACGGCGAGGACGTTGAGGCGGGGGTGGCTGCGGGGGGTGTACGGGCCGGTGATGCGCAGCGCGGCGGGGTCGCCGGCCCCTTCGCCGGCGGGGGCCCCTTCGCCGGCGGGGGCGGCGTCCGTGAGCCGGCCCAGGGCGACGGAGGTGAAGGCGGCGAACGGGCTCGTCTTGCACGCCGTGCGGTAGAGGTACGCGAGCAGCGAACGCTCCACCTTCCGCGTCCGCTTGTCGGTCCGCGCCGGGTCCGAGCCGGCGAAGGCGTCCAGCTGCGCGTCGAGCACCGGCGAGGCCAGCAGCACGCCGCCGCGCAGCCGGTCCTCGTCCAGGGTGGCCCGCAGCGCGCCGCGGGTGCGCAGCAGTTCTGCGGTCAGCAGCTCCTCGCCGGCCGCCAGGTCCTCGTCCAGCCGGGTCCGCAGCTCCAGCCAGCCGCGCAGCGGCTCGGCCACCTGCGGAGCGAGGCCGGCGACCAGCGCGAGCGCGGCCCGGGGGTCGGCGGGCCGGCGCCCGTTGAACACCTCCCGGCGCAGCCGCAGCAGGTCGCGTCGCACCCGCTCGTCGTCGCGGCCGGCGACGAGGTCGTACAGCCGGTCGCCGAGCGGCCCGGCGATGTCGCCGAGCCGGGCCTCGGCGGCGAGCACGCCGTCCGCCCAGTCGCGTACGGCCGGTGAGCGCAGGGCGCGCACGGCGTCGGCGGGCATGCCGGCGATACGGGCGAGAAAGCGCGGCCCCAGCGCGGCACCGCCTGCGGCGGACGCGCCGGAGGGCCGGGCGGCGGCGGGCAGCGCGCCCTCGCCTGCCGCGGGCCCGCCCGTGGACCGGATGTCAGCGGGCGCCGCACCGCCGCCCGGCGCGGGCACACCCGCAGCCCGGGCACCGGCCGACAGCGCACCCTCACCCGCGACGGACACGCCGGAGCGCCGGGGCACAGCGGGCGGTACGCCCTCGCCCACGGCGGGCCCGGCGTCGGGCCCCGCGGCAGCGCCTTCCGCGGGCGGGCCCGCGGGCCCGGCATCGGGCGACGGTGCGTCGTCGGGCCGTGCGTCCTCCGGCCGCCGCACGCCCTCGGCGGCCTCCGCGGCCTCCGCGGCGGGAGCCGATTCCGTCGTCATCCCCGTGGTCCCCGTCATCCCCGCCCCCTCAGGCGATCTCGAAGCGGTAGTCGGACGCGCCGCGCCGCTCGTGGCCCAGCATCATGATCAGCAACGGCATCTCGTCCGTCTCCCCCAGCTCGAACCGCTCCCGGTACGCGATGTTGTCGAACCCCAGCGCCACCCCGCAGCCGACGTCGAGCGCCGCCGCGGCGGTGTACGTGGCCTGGGCGACGCCGCCGATCAGCGCGTTGACCAGGCGGTAGCCGCGGTCGCCGACCGCGTCCAGCACGCTGTGCGTGCGGACGGTCGGCACGACGACCGCGCCGGCCTGCTCCAGGTTGTAGTTCGCGAGGAAGTAGTTCTCCTGGAGGAAAGCGCCCGGCGGCTCCCCCGAGACCCGGCGCAGTGCGCCGGGCTCGCCGCCGGGCAGGTACTCGTACGTGCCCGGGGCCACCCCGGCCACGTGGTTCACCAGCGCGTACAGCTTCACCAGCCCGTCCGCGCCGGCCGCCGCCGCGTCCCCGCCGAGCCGCGCGCCGCCCGCGGCGGCGGCCAGGCAGGCCGTCAGGTGCCCGCCGGCCAGCGGCCGTTCGGCCGCGAACCGGCCGAAGCTGCTGCGCCGCGCGCGGAGCGCCGCGCGTACGTCGCGGGCCAGCGGCGCCGGCTCCGGCAGCACCGTCTCCGCCCGTCCGAGGGCGGGCGCGGCGGCCGCGGCGGCGGCCAGCGCGCCGGGCGCGGGGCGGGCGGCGGCGTCGGCGGCGGTGGCGCGCTGCATGGCGGTGAGCGCCTCGAAGTCGAGGACGGTACGGGAGCGTTCGACGTCCCGGTGGCGTACGGAGACCTCGGCCGGCGGGGCGGGCGCGGGTGCCGCGCGCGGCGCGGACGCGGGGGCCGGCCCGGGCCGCGCTGCCGCGCCGGTGCGGGCACCGCTGACCGCGACACCGTTCCCGGTCGCCGTGCGCGCTGCGCCGGAGCCGTCCCCGACGTCGTTCCCGGCCTCGGTTCCGTACGCGGGGCCCGTCCCCGCCCGCTCCCCTGGCCGCGCCGCGCACGCGTGCCCCGCCCACGGCAGCGGCACGACCGCGAAGATCCCCTCCTCCTCGCCCGCGACCCCCAGCAGCCGCGCCAGCCGCTCCTCGTCGAACCACAGCGCCGGCTCCAGCGCCGTCCCCCGCGCCCCGGCCCACGTCCGCCAGGTGCCCAGCAGCGCGCCCACGTCCATGCTCACGGCGTGGAAGGAGAAGCTGTTGTACTTGAAGGAGTTCTGCCAGTACTTCACGCCCAGCACCAGGAACTGGTCCGTCTCCGGCCCCGGCGCCCCCTCCCCCAGCGCCTCGCGCACCGCTCCCGAGACGTCGCCGGTCAGCAGCCGGCGCAGGGCGTGGTGGCGGGCGGAGTAGTAGTGCACGCCGGGCGGTACGGGCGCGGAGGCGCCGCTGACCCAGTAGACGGAGACGGGGTAGAGGCCGCCGCCGGAGGCGGTGCCGCGGGACCAGTTCGCGAGCGGGTAGAACGGCAGGGCGTTCAGGTCGGTGTTGGCCTGCACGCCGAGGCGCCGGCCCACCAGCCCGTACGAGTCCCGCAGCAGCCCGCCGAGGAGCCCGAGGTCGAACGCGGGCCCGGCGCCGTCCGCCGGGTGCAGCAGCCCCCGCTCGACGGTGGCGTTCGCCGGGTACGCGGGGCCGGCGGGCAGCGGCAGGCGGTCCGTGCCCGGGTAGTGCTTGGTCTTGCGCGGACCGTCCGCCCAGTCGGGCACGAAGTCCACCGGCTCCATCGGCACGCGGCCGCGATGCATGATCGCGGTCGCGTATCCGTGGGCGTATCCCATCGTCTGCTCCTTCTGCGGGTGGTGGCTTCGTGGGTCGGGCGGGTCAGGTGCGTCGGGTGCGTCGGGTGCGTCGGGTGCGTCAGGGGAACGGGTGCGGTGCCGGGTTCAGCTCGGCGTCGGCGAGGTCGTGGTCGCGCAGGCCGGCCTCGCGCAGCCCGGTGCGCAGCCGGGACATCCCCAGCGCGCGCTGCCGCGACCAGCCGAAGTCGATGGGCAGCAGCCCCGGCACGATCACGCTGACCGTCCACAGCCCCAGCGCGCGCTGCTCGGGCAGGGTCTGGTCGACGGCGATCACCTCGAACCCGGACTCGGCGACCGCCGCCACGCACGCCGCGGCGTCGTCGGCGAGGTCGTCGGAGACGGGCAGGGTGCGCCCGGCGCCGTACCGCTCGCGCAGGGGGACGGGGCGCTGTCGGGGCCGCAGGAGGAAGTCGGCGTAGCGGGCCATCTCCGGGAGCCCGTAGACGAGCGGGTGGTCGTGCAGGGCGGCGACCTTCCCGAAGTCGGCGGCCATCGCGCGCAGCCGGGCCTCCTCACGCTCCGTACGGCCGGCGAGGTTGACGGCGTCGGTGGCGATCTCGTCCAGCGCGGAGGCCAGCGCCGCCTCCGGGTCCAGCCCGGCGCCGGCGCCGAAGCACATCCGGCCCGGCCCGCCGTCGTACCGCTCGGCGACGCCGGTGATGACGGGTATGGGGAACGTCAGCGAGGCGTCGAAGAACCGGGCGCGGTAGCCGTACATCTCCAGCCGCGCCACCATCTGCCGGGTGGCGGGACGGGTGGCGGAGGCGGGGTCCAGCTCGGTCAGGGGCTGCTGCCCGTACCAGGCGAGGAGGAACGCGTCGCGCTCGACGACCTCCATGAGGCCGTAGTAGACGGCCTCGGCGGCGGAGCCGCCGGTGGCGCAGCCGTTGGAGCTCTCCTGCACGAAGCGGTCGGCGAGGCCCGGCGTGTGGTAGTACGTCAGCACCTCGGGCACGAGCAGCGGGCGGCGGTCGGTGAGGGAGTGGCCCCACACCCAGGAGATCTCGCGCTCGGGCGTGAACGGGGCGATGCCTTCGGTGCGGTGGAAACCGGGCGCGTAGAGCCCGCAGCGGCGGGGGTCGAGGGCGGGGCGGCCGTCGGCGACGAGCTGGTCCAGGCTGGCCCGCACGGTGGTCGCGCGGGCGCGGGGGCGCATGCCGGCGTAGCGCTCCAGGCCCTCCAGGACGCCGATGCGCAGGCTGTCGCGGAAAGTGTCGGCGTGGCCGCCCCAGAAGGTCTCGCGGAGGTAGTCGCCGGAACGGAGCGAGAAGCAGCCGATGGTGGCGGAGGTGGAGGTGGAGGAGACGTCGAGGACGACGGTGGGGCCGAGGGCGCCGCAGACGGGGTTGGCGAACGCCTCGGTGGGCAGGTCGTAGTCCGCCAGCGGGCGGGTGCGGAAGGCGCCCGGGCGGTGCTTGGGCGACGGGTCGAGGGCGACGACGGCGGCGTCGGCGGAGTCGTGCTCGTCGGGTCCGCAGGCGGGGCACTCGGGGTCGGGGACGAGGGGGTAGCGGCGGACGGTGAGGTCGGCGAGGTCGAGTTGGTAGACGTCGCGGAAGAGGGCGGCGGTGGCCCCGTCGACGGACCCGGCCCGGACGGCGGAAGCGGGGGCCCGGTCGACGGACCCGGCCCCGGCGGCGGAGGCGGAGGCCCCGTCGGCAGACACGGCCCCGGCCACGGTCCGCCGCCGGCCGTCGGACACGGCGCCGGCGACGACGGCGGCGAGCGCCGCGGCGGCGAACGGCGTCCACTGCGGCGGCGCCCCCGCCGCGGCCGTACCGCCCCCCAGCTCGACGGCCTCCCGCAGCTGCCGCGACCGCGCGGCCTGCCACCGGCGCTCCAGACACCGCACGCATCCGCGGGCTCCGGGGTCGGGGAGCGGCCCGACGACGGCGTGCCGCCCGTAGATCCGCACGGGAACCGCCCCCGCGGGCCCCGCATCCGCGGGGGCCGCGGGCGCCCCCGCAACGCCGCGACCCCCGCCCGCGGTGCCGCCCCGCGCACCGGCGCCGCCCGCGGCCCCCCGCGCCGCGGGCGGGCCGGCACCCGGCGCAAGCCCCGCCGGCCGGTCGGCCGAGCCGGCGGGAGCGCCGCCGGAGGCGGTGGCCACGCCGTCCGCCCCCGAAACGACAGCGCCCCCCGCTGCAGGCACGGCGGCGCCCGGGGCGACGCCGGCGCCCGCCGAGAACGCACCCGCGCCTGCCCCGCGGCCACCCGCACCCCCGGCAGCACAGCCGGGCCCCCACCGCGCACCGGCGCCGCCACCCGGCGCAACACCTGCCGGCTCGCCGGCGAAGCCGGCGGCTGCCGGCCCGGCCGGAGCGCCGCCCGCGCCTTCCGGCGCCGCCGCTGCCGCGGCCGCCCGCGCCGCAGGCGCACCCGCGGAGCCGGCCCGCGCCGCCGCCGGGGCGAAGGCGTTCGTCAGGCCCAGCGGGGCCACCTCCACCGTCGGCGGGGTGGTGAGCAGCGTCGCCAGGCGGGCCGTCAGTTCCGTGGCCAGTCCGGCGCACGCCGCGGCCCAGGGGGCCGCCGCGGGCGGGGCCGCGGGGTCAGCTGTCGCCACCGGTGCCCTCCTTGGTGAGCAGCACCCGCGCGGTGTGCAGCCCGGCCGACCGCAGGTCGACCGGCGTGGTGTCGCACCAGAGCACGTCCTGCCCCGCGGCGCGCAGCCGCTCCAGCACGACCGGGAACGTCGCCGCCTCCGCCGCCGGGCCGGTCTCAGCGCCCGGCTCCGGCTCCGGGTCCGGCTCCGGGTCCGGCTCCGGCAGCCGTACCGCTCCCGGTGCCAGGTCCGGCAGCAGCTCGTCCCCCGTGTCCGGCGCTTCGCCGGTCTCCGCCGCCAGCTGCACCTGCCCCAGCAGGTCCCGCAGCGCCGCGACCGCCGCCCCCGCCGGCGTCAGCGCCGCCCCCACCGCCCAGCGGGCGGCCACGCCCGGTTCGCGGGCCAGCGCCACGGAGACCCCGGTGCGCTCCGACTCGCCGAGGTCCAGCAGTTCCACCGCCACGCCCAGCGTCTCCACCGAGCGGGTCAGGAACACCCACTCCGGGTCGTCCCCCGTTGGCTGCGCGCGGGCCGGGGTAGCCCCGTGACCACCCCGAACCGCGCGCAGCAACCCTTGGTGCGCCAGCGCCGACAGCAGGGCGTGCCCGGCCGCCTCGCCCGCGCTCTCCCCCGCGCCCGTGCCCCACGACCCCCGCAGCACGAGGCCGTCGCGGTTGGCCGCCCCCGCGGGGCACAGCGCGGCCGCGGGCACGGCGACTTCGTCCTTCGTCAGCAGCGACGTGGTACGCGCCCACGCCGTCACGTCGTCCGCCGTGGCCCCCGTACCGGCGTCGGCGACCAGCGCGTCCGGCCCCAGCCGCCGTATCCGCGCCGGGAGTTCGCGCAGCGGCCGTACCGGCGCGGCGTGCTCCGCGTACAGCGTCGCCGCCGTGCGGATGCCGCGCTGGCGGGCACCGGCCAGGTGGTGCACGTCGAACGCCGCGACCAGCCGCGGGCCGGTGGGCCGCCCCGGGGCGACCGGCCGCCCCGGGCCCGCCGCGGCCGGCACCTCGATCCGGCTCACCTTCAGCGGCGTCTGGGTCAGCTCCTCGTCGCGGTAGCGGGTGAAGACGCCGACGTGCGGGCGGATGAGCGCGTCGCCGAGCCGGTTGAGGCGGGCGACCAGCTCCTCCGCCTCGCGGGCCGTCTCCACCGTCACCGTCGGGGCGACGGTCAGCTCGTCGGGCCGCAGCTCCGCGGCGCCCGACCCGGTGCCGGTGCCCGCGCCCGGGTCGGCGCAGCGCGGGCAGCGCGGGTGCGGGCGCAGCGGTTCGGCGACGACGTCGAGGGAGTCCAGGTCCTGGATGAGGACCTGGCCCTCGGTCTCGGCGGGCAGCGCGCCGGTGACGGTGCGGAAGACCTCGTACGCGAGCAGGTTGCCGACCATCGCCGCGACCGGCCCGGTCAGCGCCCCGCCCGCCGGGGCCGGCGCCGGCTCGGCCACCCCGGCCAGCTCGGCGAGCAGCGCCGCGGCGGCCGCCGGGTCGGTGGTGTCGCCGAGCCGCAGCAGCGTGCAGCCGAGGCAGCCGGCGGTGAGCCCGCCGGAGCGGGGGCCGACGACGACGCGGTCGCCGAACGTCCAGGCGGGGATGAGGAGCTGGCCTTCGGCGAGGCCGGCCCGCAGCAGGGCGTGGGTGCGGGCGGGCGCGTCGGCGCCGGTGACGACGAGCACCTGGTACGAGGAGAGCGCGCCGGCGTCCACGGGGGTGAGCACGGCCGGGGACCCGGCGGCGGTCAGCTCGTCGGCCTCCGCGAGCGCGGCCTCCGGCCGCTCCTCGGCGGCGACTCCGGCGAGCCCGTTGCGTATCAGGCCCAGCACGCACCACCGCGCCGCCTCGCCCGTGCCCAGCACCGCCACCCGCGTCTCGCGGAAGCGGTCGAAGCGGGCCGCGGCGCCGTCCACGTAGTGGTCGACGTACGCGATCTGGGCGGCGAACCGCTCCGCGACGGCGGCCGGCGGGCCGGGCGCGGTCGCGGGCGCGGCGTCGCGGGCGAAGTCCCGCTCCACCAGCGAGCCGACCAGCTCCGCGACCATCGCCCGCTGCGCCGCGCCGAGTCCGGCGCAGATGTCGGTGAGCGGCCGGCTGCCGTCGAGGTGCGGCACGATCAGCGAGGCGAAGCGGTAGGCCGTACGCCCCGCCAGGTGGAAGCCGCCGTCCGCGTTGTGGAACAGCACGCCTCCGGGGGTCTGGGTGTACAGCACGTCCCGGCGCAGCCTGGGCCGCATCGCGGCGAAGTCCTCGAACGCTCGTGGCATCCCTCTCACACCTTCTGTTTCGGCTGGCTGCTGCTGGTCCGGTCCTGCTGGCCCGGCTGTCCCGGCTGTCCCGGCTGTCCCGGCTGTCCCGGCTGTCCCGGTTGGCCCGGTTGACCCGGCTGGGCCGGGCGGCCGGGCGGGCCGTGCTGGTCCCGCCGCCGAGGCGGCGAACCGCCCCCGCGGCCCGCCACGAGCCGCGCGTGCAGGCGCAGCAGCGGATGCGGGTGGTACGGGCCCGGCGGCCCGTCCTCCAGCAGGCCCGCGTCGGCGAGCCGTTCGAGCACCGCCTCGCACTCCGCCGGGGCCAGCCCGAGCACGGCGGCGCAGTCGGCGGCGTCCCAGCCGGGCTCCGCCAGCGCGCCGAGCGCCGCGTACGCACCGACGAGTTCGGGGTCGAGCCGGCCCAGGGCGGCGTCGAACAGCTCCCGCACCGACATCCGCGGGTGGCCGCTGAGCGACAGCCGGCCCAGCGGGTCGTCGGCGAGCCAGCGCGCGCAGTCGCCGAGCCGCAGCGCCGGGCGGGTACCGAGCCGCGCGGCGGCGATCACCAGCGCCAGGGGGTGGTGTCCGCACACCCGGGCCAGTTCCTCCGCGCCGCCGGGCTCCCCCGCGACCCGCTCCGCGCCCAGCACCGCCGCCAGCAGTTCCTCCGACTCCGCGGCCGGGAGGGCGCCGAGGCGGTGGACCCGTACGCCGTGGGTGGCGACCAGCCCGGCGAGCCCCAGCCGACTGGTGATCAGCAGCCCATGGCCGGGCAGCACGGGCACCGCGGCGAGCACGTCGCGCGCCTGCGCCGCGTCCACCACGTCGTCGAGGATCAGCAGCGCCCGCTCCCCCGGGGCGGCGGGCACGGCGAGTTCGCCGACCACCTCGGCGGCGGGGCGCGGGGAGCCGTCCGGCGCGGCCATGGGCACCAGCGTCTGCCCGCCGGGGAAGTCGTCGCGTACGAGGTGCGCCACCTGCCGGGCGAGGGCGGTCTTGCCGATCCCCGGCCCGCCGCAGACCAGTTCGGCGACCGGCGTGCCCGAGCCGTCGGGCTCCGCGGTCAGCCGCCGCCGCAGCGCCGCCACCTCCTCGGCCCGCCCGGTGAACCACGGCGCCGGCGGCAGCGCCGGCGGGTCGGGCGGCGGCGCGGGCGCGGCGGGCGCAGAAGGCTCAGCGGCCGGGAGCGCCGCGCGGGCGGGCGGCCCGGCCGCCGGGCCCAGGTCCTCGCCGCGCAGGATCGACAGCTCCAGCCGCTGCAGCGCGGCGGAGGGCCCGACGCCGAGGCCGTCGGCGAGGTACGCCTTGAACCTGCGGTACTCCGCCAGCGCCTCCGTCTGCCGCCCGGTGCGGTACAGCGCCTCGATCAGCTGCTCCCGGAACCGGCCGTGGTCGGGGTGCGCGCGGGTGACGCTCCACAGGTCGACCAGCGCCTGCCCGCACTCCCCCAGCTCCAGCCGCAGGTCGCACAGCCGCTCCACGACCCGCAGCCGCTCCTCCAGCAGCCGCGGCACCTCGTCGCGGTGGATCGCCTCCGACCGCACGTTGGCCAGCACCCCGGTCTGCCACAGCTCCAGCGCCCGCTGAAGCGCCCCCAGCGCCTCCTCGGCGGACAGCCCCGGCTGCTGCGCGGCCCGTACCCGCTCGCGGAACTCCACAAGGTCCAGGGAACGTACGTCCGCCGTGATCCGGTAGCCGCCGGGCACCGCCTCGATGGGGGCGTCGACCACGTCGTGCTTGGCGAAGAGCCGCCGCAGCCGCAGCACGCACGTCTGCAGCGCGGCCCGGGCGGTCGCCGGCTGCTCGTCGCCCCAGACCATGCGCTGGAGGTACTCGACGGAGACGATGTTCCCCGCGTTGAGCAGGAGCGCGGCCAGCAGGTTGGCCGGCTTGGAGGGATGCAGCACGACGGTGTCGCCGCCGTCGGTGATGCTCAGCGGCCCGAGCAGCTGGAACCGCACCGTGCTCACCCGCGCCCCCGGGGCGCGGCGGAGCCGCCCTGTCGGGGTGCCGGCGGGGGTGGGAGCGCGATCCGGATCGTCATGCGGGCCACCTGTGTCCTGGAGGTCGGGGAGGACGGGAGGACGCGGGTGACGCTACCCACGGGAAACGGCCGCGGGCAGGCCTGACGGTGTCATGAAGCTGCATCTGCACGCGCAGCAAGCGGCCAGATCCCCCCGAAGCAGGACCGCCGCCAACCGCCCGCCAATCGGCCGCCCGCTGAGGGACATGTTCCGGCCACCCGGCCGGAGGCCCCGACCGTGCGCGGGAGGGGTCCCGGGACCCCCGCGGTAGAACCGTTCCAGAGGGTCGCCGGGCCCCCGGCCGCACGTCCGCCGGGGCGCGGCGGCAGCGGGGAGGCCGGGGCCGGAAGCCGGGAAGGGGGCGGGCGTGCGGATGACGGCGCACCGGACGACGGGGGGCGCGGCCGGTGCGCGGGAGCCCCTGCTCGCCCGCGGACAGCGGATCCACGACGGCCTGGTGGTGGACCGCAGGCTGGGCGAGGGCGCGTTCGCGGAGGTGTACCGCGTGCGCCACCACGTACTCGGCTGGCAGGCGCTCAAGCTCTTCAAGGACGTGGCCTCGCTCGGCGCGACCTTCAGCAGGCTCGACGAGGCGCGCATCCTCTCCACGCTCGGCCACCCCGGCATCATCCGGGTGTTCGACGCCGGCACGGTGGACACGGCCGAGGGCGTACGCGGCTACTTCACCATGGAGTACGTGGCCGGGGGCAGCCTGGAGCGGCTGATCGAGTCGCACGCCGGCGTCGTCCCCGTCCACCGGGTCACCGCCGTGCTGCGGCAGGTCGCCGACGGCCTCACCGTCGCCCACGAGCGGCGGCCGCCGGTCGTGCACCGCGACCTGACGCCGGCCAACGTGCTCGTCGCGTACGACGAGTCCGGGCCGCGCGCCAAGGTCAGCGACTTCGGGCTGGCGAAGGAGACCGACCCGGCGACGCGGGCGGCCAGCGGGCAGGGGACGGTCGCGTACATGCCGCCCGAGGTGCTCATCCGCGGCCGCGGCTACGAGTGCGCCGGCGACGTGTGGGCGCTGGGCACGATCGTGTACTACCTGCTCACCAACAGCTTCCCGTACGGCGCCGACGACCCCGTGCGGTGCTTCGCGGCGGCGCGGTTCGACCACCCGCTGCGGCCGCCGAGCGACTTCAACGACGACGTCGGCCCGGAGCTGGACCGGCTCGTCGCCGACATGCTGCGGGTCGCCCCGGGCGACCGGCCGGCGATGCGCGAGGTCGCAGAACGGGCCCCGACCGCGCCCCCGGCGGCGCCCGCCGACGAACTCGTGCGCGCCGCCATCGCGCTCTCCCGTGTGCCCGGCCGGCTGGCGGAGGCCGCGGACCGACTCGAAGAAGCCGTCAGCCGCCACCCCGGACTGCGGGAGCGGCACCTGACCCGGCTCACCACCTGGCGTAGAGGAGCTGTCCAGTGAAGGAGTCCCCGGCCCGCTTCGCGGACCTGGCGGGTCTGCGGCTGTACCGCAGGAACATCTTCGCCGTCACCGGGCTGCCCGTGGACGCCCGCGGCCCCGCGGTACGGCGGCAGCGGGCGCGCCTCGACGCCCGGCTGGCGGTCGAGGAGACCTGGCCGGGCGACGCCGCCGCGCCCGCTCCGGACGGGTACCGCAAGACGGACGTCCGCCTGGCCTTCGAGGAGTTCCAGGACCCGCGGAGCCGGCTCGTGGACGAGCTGATGTGGTACTGGCGGGACGCCGACCTCGGCTGCGACTGCGCCCCCGAGACGCACCGGCGCCACGACGAGGCCGTGGAGCTGCACAGCCGGGCGATCGAGGCGGAGACCGGCGGCCTCGACCTGCCGGCGGCCGAACGCGCCCGGCTCTGGGACGACGCCGCCGGCTGCTGGGCGCGGCTGATCGGCTCCCCCGACCTGCGCGGCCACGTCGCCCACCGGCTGACGGCCCTGGCCGACCCGCGGCTCGACGACCACTCCCCCGACGACTTCCTGCCCGGCGTCCCCCGGCTGCTGCTCTCGCCCTTCGCCGAACTCGCCGACGACCGGTCCGCCCGGTCGCGGCTGGCGGAGGTCTGCGACGGCTGGGCGGCCCACCCGGCGTTCGCGGCGCCGCTGCGCGACGCGTTCGAGGAGCCCGCGGCGGAGGCGATCGAGCGGGTCGGCGAGGGGCTGCGGCTGGCCGGCGAGCGGCACCACGCGGACCGGCACTGGGACGCACTCCAGCTCCTCGGGGACCGGGTGCTGCCCGACTTCGGGGAGCTGGAGCCGCTCCGGCCGTTCGCCTCTCCGTCGCAGTACGAGGAGCTGGCGCACATGGTCGCCGTGGCGGTCAACAACGTCACGCTCGCGATCCACGCCGACCGCGCGCACTCGCGGTTCCAGCGGAAGAAGGCGGTCGAACTGCTGGAGGCCGCCTACGAGATCGCCCCGGACCGCGACGAGGACCTCCTCCTCGACAACCTCAAGGCCCTGTACGGCGGGCAGGTCGGCCCCGGCGCGGGCGGCGTGCCACAGCCGGGCGAGGCCCAGCAGCTCAAGCCCGGCGAGTGCCTGGGGTGCGTGGTCATGCTGCTGGCGATCGCCGGCGGGGTCGTCGCGGGGCTGACGGCGGGAGCCGCCTGGGCGATCGGAATCGTCGTCGGCGGGCTCGTCCTCGGCGGCATGTTCGCGTCGTGAACACGGCGTACGTCACCCAGGGAAGGGCACCGATGACACGTCAAGCCGGACACGCCGGACACGCCGGTCGCGCCGGACACCGCAGCGGGCGTATCCGCGCCGCGCTCGGCCAGTGGCGCCAGCCGCCCGAGTTCCGTATCGCGCCGCCGCTCCTCGGCCCGGCCACGGCGGCGTGGGTCGCGGAGGTGCTGGCGGAGGTCGAGGCGGCGGAGGCGCTGGCGGCCCGGGCCGTGACGGAGGCCGCCGCGGCCTCGTCCGAGTCCGCCGAAGCCCCTGAAGCCCTTGAACTCCCCGAACCCGCCGGGGACGGCGCCCTGGTGGGCGCGGCCACCGGCATCTGGCGTGCGCTGCGCAAGCTCGACCAGAACACCGGCTCGCTGTCGGCGGCCGACCTGCGGCAGATCCGTATCCAGGTGCGCGCCAGCCGCAAGGCGCTCGCCGACGACGGGCTGGAGATCCAGGAGCACGACGGCGAGCCGTTCGACTCCGGCCTCTCCCTGGAGGCGCTGGTCTTCCAGGACGAGCCGGAGCTGACCCGCGAGGTCGTGCTGGAGACCGTGCGCCCGACGGTCTACTTCCGCGGCCGGCGCATCCAGATGGGCCAGGTCATCGTCGGCCAGCCCGCACCCCCGCAGCCTGACGGCGACGAGACGACCAAGGAGACCCCGGCGTGAGCGAGACCATCGACTACGGCATCGACCTCGGCACCACCAACAGCGCGATCGCGGTGGCCGAGGACGGCGGCGTACGCGTCGTGAAGAACAACGACGGCTGGGACACCACCCCCTCGGCGGTGTGGATCCCCAAGAACAGCGTCGTCCACGTGGGCCGGCGGGCCCGGGAGCGTACGGAGTCCGACCCCGCCAACGCGCACGCCGAGTTCAAGCTGGAGATGGGGGTGGCGGGGGCCGCGCGCAGGTTCGCCCGTGCCGACCTGTCGCTCACGCCCGAGCAGCTGTCCGCCGAGGTGCTGAAGTCGCTGCGGCAGGACGCCGCGCACGAGTTCGGGTTCCAGCCGGAGGCCGCGGTGATCACCGTACCGGCGGCCTTCGCCCTCAATCAGAACAACGCCACGTCCGACGCCGCCGCCCTGGCCGGGCTCAGCGAGCACTGCCCGCTGGTGCAGGAGCCGACCGCCGCCGCCATCGCGTACGGGGTGCAGGACACCTCGGACTCCGCCCACTGGATGGTCTTCGACCTCGGTGGCGGCACGTTCGACGCCGCGGTGATGGCCAAGCGCGACGGCGAACTGCAGCTGATCCAGCACGCGGGCGACCCGTACCTCGGCGGGAAGCTCATCGACTGGGCCGTCGTCGACGACCTGCTGGTGCCCGCGGTGCGGAAGGACCTCGGGCTGCCGGACTTCACCCGGAGCAACCGGCGGTGGCAGAAGAACTTCGCCAAGCTCAAGGTGGAGGCGGAGAACGCGAAGATCGCGCTGTCCCGCACGGACAGGTTCGAGATGGCCTTCGACCTGGAGGACGCGAACGGCGACCCCGAACCCTTCGAGTACACCCTGACCCGCGGCGCGCTCGACGACCTCGCGCTCCCCTTCTACACCCGCGCCGTCCGGCTCTGCCGCGACGCGCTGACCGAGAGCGGGCTGCGCCCCGACCACATCGACCGGCTGCTCCTGGCCGGCGGCTCGACGCTCAGCCCCGGGCTGCGCGAGCTGCTCGCCGACCCGGACGCGGGCCCCGGCATCGCCGTCGACCACGGCCAGGACCCCACCACGGTCGTCGCCCGCGGCGCCGCCGCGTTCGCCCGTACCGTACGGCGGCCGCGCAAGGCGGTGGCCGCGGCCCCGGGCGAGTTCGCGATCGAGCTGAACTACCCCGCGCAGACCGTCGACACCGCCGACATCCCGGTGTCCGGCAAGCTGAGCAGCGGCAGCACCGTCGACTGGACCCGGTACGCGGTCGTGCTCAGCAACCCCGACGGACGGCCGGCGTTCCGCGGGCCGCGCACCGTGCTCAGCCCGGACGGCACCTTCTACACCGAGGTCACCCTCACCGCCGGCACCACGTCCCGCTTCACCGTCGAGCTGACCGACGACTCCGGCACCCGGCAGCGGCTCGCCGGCGACACCCTGGCGATCACGCACGCCAAGGTCGTCCCCGGCGAGGCGGTGCTGACCGGCACCCTCGGCATCGGCCGGGCCGACGGCACGTTCGACCCGCTGCTCCGCAAGGGCACGACCCTGCCGGCCATGGTGACGAAGATCTACCGGACCACCATCGCACTGCACCGCTCGGAGCCGGACGCGGTGATCCGCATCCCGCTGCTGGAGGGCGAACGGGCCCGCGCCGAGCGCAACACCCGGGTGGGGCTGCTGGAGATCCGGCCGCGCGACGTCCGTATCGACCTGCCGGCCGAGAGCGAGGTCGAGGTGACGTTCGAGATCGAGGCGAGCAGCCGGGAGGCCCTGGTGACCGCCCACATCCCGCTGGTCCAGCAGCAGTTCGAGGCGACGATCAACCGCACCGAGCTGCTCGCGCCGGAGCACCCCGAGCTGGTCGACCGGCTGCAGGGCCTGGAGCAGCGCGTACACCACCTCCAGGAGCAGGCGGAGGACGCGTACGCGGAACAGGCCCGGGAACGGCTCGACACCCTGTCGGAGCACAAGCCCCTTGTCCAGCTGCGCCGCGAGGTGGACGCCGCGGCCGTCGACACCGGCGCGGCGGTGACCAGCGACCGCCGCATCCGCGACCTGGAGGCGCAGCTCGACGACATCGAGGAGGCCATCGAGATCCCCGGCCTCGAACGCCGGCTGTGGGACCTGCTCGGCGCCTGCGAGGACATCATCCAGCAGGTCGGCGGCAGCCCCTCCGACCGGCGGGAGCTGGACAACCTGCGGAGCCGCGCGAGCGCGCTCGGCACGGACGCGACGCCGGCGGACCTGCGGCGGCTGGCGAAGCGGGCCGAGCAGTTCCAGGTGGAGCTGCTGCGGCGCACCGACCAGTGGGTGTACCTGGTGTTCAACGCGCTGGTGGAGATGCGCGACCAGATGTACTCGCGGCGCCAGGCGGACGACGTGATCCTCGCCGGCCGCAGGGCGGTGGCCGCGGGCGACGCGGAGGCGCTGTCCGGGGTGAACGAGCGGCTGCGCAGGCTGCTGCCGCCGGACGTCGCGGACGCGGCCGAGCGGAAGAACGGCGGGGTGAAGTGAGCACGCGCAGCAACCCCGCGGAGACCCGCCCGAACCGGCCCGGGTCCCCGGACGCCGGGGGCCCGGGCGAGACCGCCGGGGGCCCGGGCCCCGAGGGCACGGGCAGGGCCCCGGGCACAGGAGGCACGGGCATGGAAGGCACGGGCACCGCCCAGGGCGCCGGGACGGCGGGCGGGGGCGGGGCGCCGGGCGCGCCGTCCGCCGCCCTCACCCACGAGCACGCGGCATACCCGGGTCACCCGCCGGGCGATGGCCCGTCGCCCTCGCGGACGCTGCGGAAGGCCCTGCTCGTCGCGCGCGTCCGCACGGCGGCGCGCGCGGGCGATCTGGACGAGGCGCTGCGGCTGCTGCGCACGGCGGACGCCCGGGACGCCGGGGACCCCGCGGACACCGGGGACACCGGGGACGTCCGGGATGTCGGCGAACACCGCGACCTGCTGGACCTGTTCGCCCGCGTGCACGCCCAGCGCGGCGAGCTGGACACGGCGGCCGCGTACTGGCGCCGCGTCCAGCTCCGCCACCCGGACGACCCGGCCGCGGCGGCCGGCCTGGCCCGCATCGCCCGCCTCCGCCGCCGCGGCCCGGCGGCGGCGCTGGCCCGCCACCGGACCCGTACGGCGGTGGTGGCGGCGGTGTGCGCGGTTGCGGCGGTGGCGACGGGAACGGTGGCGCTGGTCGACGGCGACCGGACGGAGCCGGTCGCGGAGTCGGCGGTCGCCACCGAGCGGCAGATCGAGCAGCGTGTACGGAAGGAGGTGGCGGCCGCCGAGGAGACCGCCCGCGCCCGGGAGGCCGCCCGCCGCACGGCCGCGGCCCGCGACCTGGCCCGAACCCTCCGGGCGCCGGGCGTACGCCCCCGGCTCCGGGGCCCGTCGGTGGAGGTGGCCTTCGCGGAGGGCCTCTTCGCCACCGGCGCGGAACTGACCCCGCAGGGCGCCGCCCGGCTGGCCGCCCTGGGCGAGCACCTGACCGCCCTCGAAGCCCGCATCGAGATCCACGGCCACGCCGCCACCGTCCCCGACGCCCCCCGCCGCGGCGGCTCGGTGGTCGCACTCTGGCGCGCCCTGATCGCGGCCCGCGAACTGAGCACGGCGAGCGGCAAGCCGCTGACTGCGTTCACGACGGCCAGCGCGGACCAGCGGCAGGCGCCGTACGAACAGGACGCGAGAAACCGCACGGTAACGGTGGTGATCACCCCGAAGTAACCCCGCCCGGCCGCCGCCAGGGGCCCGCCCGGGCTCCGGTGCGGGGGCGGTCAGCCCAGGTACGGGGTGGGGTGGGTCAGGTAGTGGTGGAGGCGGAGGCGGTCGGTGTACGTGCCGACCAGCCCCGTCACCTCGACGTCGAGGCCCGTCTCCTCCTTCACCTCCCGCACCGCGCAGCCGGGCAGCGTGTCGCCCAGGTCCATGCCGCCGCCGGGCAGCGCCCACAGGCCGTTGTCCCGCCGGCGCTGCAGCAGGATGCGGCCCTCGTCGTCGGTCACCACGGCGGAGGCCGCGGCGACGAGGCTGTTGGGCTCGGGTGCGGCCGGGTCGTCGTAGTACTCGGTACGGGCCATGGGACTCCTCGACCGCGGTGACGGTGTGTCGCGCGGGGCGGCGCGGTATGGCCGGGCCCGGCCGGGATGCCCGGGATGCTCTTGCCTCACCGTATCCGTGCATAGACCGTGCGCGAAGACTGCCGGGAACAGGCAGTGTTTCCGGATGTACGGGATGGCACGGTGAATTCCGCCGGCGCCGGGCGGTAGGAGGGGGACCGCCCGGCGCGGCGGAGGGGGGACGGCATGGGTGCTTTCGTGGCTGCGGCGCTGGAATTTCCGGCCGTCGTCTTCAGCTTCGCGCTGGTCGTCGTGGTCGTCTACTGGCTGTTCGCCGCGGTGACGGGTGCCGTCGGCGACGGCTTCGGCACGGACGGCGCCGACGGCACCGGCGGCGGCGCGGCGGACGGCGGGCGCGGCGCCGGCGGGTTCGCGGTCGTGCCGGCCGTCCTGGGGCTCGGCGGCGTGCCGGTGACGGTGGTGCTGTCGCTGGTCGTTGCGGTGGCCTGGTTCACGGCTCTCGTGGCCGGGGTCGCCGTCGACGCCGCCGGGCCGCCCGCGGCGCTCGCCTGGGCGGCTCGGGCGGCCGGCCTGGTGCTGGCGCTGGCCGCCGGCTGGTACGCCGCCCGGCTGCTGGCCCGCCCGCTGCGCCGCCTCGGCGGCACCGGCAGGCCGGTCGCCCGCGGGGACTTCGTCGGCCGCGTGTGCGTCGTGCGCACCTCGGCCGTCACCCCCGCGTACGGCCAGGCGGAGGTGACCGCGGCCGACGGCTCCGGCGCGACCGTTCAGATCCGCGCGGAGGACGGCAACGGCCTCGCGGCCGGCAGCCGCGCACTGATCTTCGACTACGACGCCGAAGGCGAGTTCTTCCGCGTCGCATCCGCCGACGGGCTCCCCGACGTCCCCGGGCCTCCCTGACGTCCCCGGCGTCCCGGCGCCCCCGGCTGACACGCACGCACATTCAGACCGCAGAGAAAGAAGAACTCATGAACGCCATCACCACGGGACTCGGCGTGCTGATAGCCGTGGTCCTCGTCATCGGGCTCGCGCTGCTGTTCGCCGTGAGCCGGCTGTTCCGCAAGGTGCGGCAGGGCCACGCGCTGATCGTCTCCAAGATGCGCAAGGTCGACGTGACCTTCACCGGCACCGTCGTGCTGCCGGTGCTGCACAAGGCCGAACTCATGGACATCTCCGTGAAGACCATGGAGATCGAGCGGACCGGCAAGGAAGGGCTGATCTGCCGGGACAACATCCGCGCCGACATCCGCATCTCGTTCTTCGTCCGGGTCAACAAGACCGTCGAGGACGTCATCAAGGTGGCGCAGGCGATCGGCACCGAGCGGGCCAGCGACCAGGACACGCTGCAGCAGCTGTTCAACGCCAAGTTCTCCGAGGCGCTCAAGACCGTCGGCAAGCAGCTCGACTTCGCCGACCTCTACACCAAGCGCGACGAGTTCCGCGACCGGATCATCCGCATCATCGGCACCGACCTCAACGGCTACAGCCTTGAGGACGCCGCCATCGACTACCTTGAGCAGACCCCGATGGCCCAGCTCGACGGCCAGAACATCCTCGACGCCCAGGGCATCCGGAAGATCACCGAGCTGACCGCGGTCGAGAACGTGCGCACCAACGAGCTGCGGCGGGACGAGGAGAAGGAGATCACCCGCAAGAACGTCGAGGCCCGCGAGGCCGTCCTCGAACTCGAACGCCGCCAGGCCGACGCCGAGGCGAAGCAGCAGCGCGAGGTCGGGATCGTACGGGCGCGGGAGGAGGCCGAGACCGCCAAGGTCCAGGCCGAGGAGCGGCTCAAGGCGCACACCGCGCACATCAAGACCGAGGAGCAGCTCGGCATCCAGAACGAGAACCGGGAGCGCGAGGTCGCCGTCGCCCAGCTCAACCGCGAGCGGGTCGTCGCGATCGAGAACGAGAAGATCGAGAAGGACCGGCTGCTGGAGGTCATCGCCCGGGAGCGGGCGACCGAGCTGTCCCGGATCGCCAAGGACAAGGAGGTCGAGGGCGAGAAGCGGGACATCGCCGACGTCGTCCGCGAGCGGATCGCGGTCGAGAAGACGGTGGCGCAGCAGGAGGAGGAGATCAAGAAGCTGCGTACGGTCGAGGAGGCCGAGCGCGAGCGCCAGGCGCTGATCATCGCCGCGGAGGCGGAGGCGCAGGAGCGGCTGGTCAAGGACATCAAGGCCGCCGAGGCCGCCGAGCAGGCGGCGGACCACCGGGCCGCCGAGGAACTCACCATGGCGGAGGCCCGCCGCAAGGCCGCCGAGCTGGACGCGGCGGCGGCCATCCGGCTGGCCGAGGGCAAGCAGGCCGACGCGGCCGCCGAGGGGCTCGCCGCCGCCCAGGTGCAGGAGCGCAGCGCGGAGGCCGTCGCCAAGGTCGGCAAGGCGGAGGCCGACGTCGAGCGGGACAAGGCGCTCGCCGGCGCCGAGGGGCTGCGGGAGAAGCTCCGGGCGGAGGCCGCGGGCATCAACGAGAAGGCGGCGGCGATGGCCGCGCTGGACGCGGCCAGCCGGGAGCACGAGGAGTACCGGCTGCGGCTGGAGGCGGAGAAGGACATCCGGATGGCGCAGGTCGACGTGGGCCGCAAGATCGCCGAGGCGCAGGCGACGGTGCTCGCCACCGGGCTGGAGAACGCCGACATCAGCATCGTCGGCGGGGACAGCGTCTTCTTCGACAAGCTGGTGAACGCGGTGTCGATGGGCAAGAGCGTCGACGGCTTCGTCGGCAGCTCCGAGTCGGTGCAGGCGATGGCCGGTCCGTGGCTGCGGCCCGACAGCACGTTCACGTCGGACGTGACGACGATGGCGGCCGGGCTCGGCGCGGCGGGCCTGCGGGACCTGAGCGTCGCCGGCCTGCTCACCCGGCTCATCGCGGCGGACGGCCCGCACGCCGGGGCCCTGGCCCAGCTGCTGGAGGCGGCCCGCGCGAGCGGCGCGGCGGACCTCCCGGCGGCGTCGCTGGTGGGCCCGGCGGCGGTCAACGGCGCGGTGCCGCTGACCAAGGAGTAGAAGGAGTAGGCAGCCCGGGCGGGGCCGGGAAGCCGGCCCCGCGGGCCGGCCCCGGCCCGCGGACCGCGACGGGTCGCCGGACGCGACGACACGAACGTCGGGAACGACAACGAACGAGGTGGAGGACGAGGTGGAGACCGCCCCGCCGCAGGTGCACGGCAGCCCGGACGCCCTGGCGGCCGGCACGTACGAGGTGCTGCGCGACCGGCTGCGCACCGCCGCCGAGGAACTGGCCCGCCGGGCGGAGACGCTCAACGCCCGCCGCGTCGCGGTGTTCGGCGGCGCCGAGGCGCGGCTCGCCGGCACCGAGCGCATCCGGACCGAGCACAACTGCGTGCCCCGCGACATCGTGCAGATCGGCGGCGTGCTGCTGTTCGGCTACAACGTCCACCTCGGCCTCAAGCCCGAGACCGACGTCGCCGACGTGTTCTCGCTGCAGCACTTCGAGTTCGCCGACGAAGCCGGGAAGAGCGCGGACGGGGACGAGGACGGGGACGGGGGCGCCGGGCAGGGCGGCCACGACGGGCAGGGCGGGGGCGGCGCGGACGGTGCGGCGATACGGTTCCGCCCCGCGTCCCAGGACGCCGTGCCCGGCCTGCTCGACGACCCCGCCTTC
This sequence comes from Streptomyces sp. CNH099, assembly GCA_000514715.1. Taxonomy (GTDB): domain Bacteria; phylum Actinomycetota; class Actinomycetes; order Streptomycetales; family Streptomycetaceae; genus Streptomyces; species Streptomyces synnematoformans. Next base: position 78,046 of record AZWL01000011.1, read on the forward strand.
CGCCGGGACTTCGCCGAGCTGTACCGCTACTACCGCGAGACCCAGCTCCTCCAGCTGCGGCTGGCCGGCTCCCATCTGCTCGCCGTCTTCCAGACGGGGAACGCGCTCACCGACATCCGGGTGCTGCGCTGGCGCGTCGCCCCGGACGGCGCCGTCGCCTACGTCGACAACCGCGGCGAGCGCGACCACGTCTTCCCGCCCGCCCACGACTTCGAGTGGACGGCCACCACCCGCGCCGACCACGTGCAGGGCCGCCACCCGCACGTCTCCGTCCGCGGCCTGGTCTTCGTCGAGTGCGTCGGCGGCACCCTCACCCTCAAGGCCGAAGACAGCACCGACACCGGTGAGGGCATCTACAGCGAGCCCGTGGACGAACCGCTGCAGTCGCTCGCGGACGCCGAGATCGACTACGCCCTCGTCGGCCCCCTGGTCCTGCTGCGGATCCTCCCGTACAACGAGAAGACCCGCCGCCACCTGGTCTACAACACCCGCTCCAGGGAGGTCGTCCGGCTCGACGGCCTCGGCCGGGCCCGCCGGCTGCCGGAGGAGCAGGGCGTCATCTTCCCCGGCGGCTACTACCTCGCCGACGTCCCCGCGGGCAGCGCCGCGCGGACCTTCGACACCGACACGAAGGACCTCGAATACCAGGGCGTCGTCCACTCCCCGAACGGCGAGGACGTCCTCTACGTCTTCCACGCCCGCGCCGAGGGCCGCACCCTGCTGCTGCCGTACAACGTCATCCGCAAGGACGTCGCCACCCTGTGGCAGACGCACGGCTGGTCGCTCTTCGAGGACGGCACGATGATCGTCCTGCGGACGGCGGCCGGCGGCGAGCCGACCCGCGTGCACCCCGTGCAGGTGTGGCGCACCCCGTACGTGTCGGACGCGCACGCCGCCGCCCAGCCCGCCGGCACCGGGCCGCTGGCCCGGATCGGCAACGCCGAACTCGTGCGGGGGATCTCCGACTGCCTGTCGGTGGCGCGGATGGCCGACGAGATGGAGCCCAGCCGCGCCGTCTTCGAGGCCATCGTCGCCGCCGCCGACCGCGTCGCCGACCACCACCACTGGCTGGGCGAGCCGGCCATTGGGGGTACCCCCGCCAGTGAGGGTGCAGCCGGTGGGGGAGGGGGTACCCCCGCCAGTGAGGGTGCAGCCGGTGGGGGAGGGGACCTCGCCGCGCCGCTGGAGTCGGTCCGTACCACCGCCGAGCAGGTCATCGACGAGTTCGAGCGGGTCGAGGAGCTGCGCGCCCAGGCCGCCGCGGCCGTCGACGAGGCCGCCGCGCGGATCACCGGCCAGGTGCGCCGGGCCCGGGGCACCGCGCCGGACACCGCCGACGGCTGGGTGACCCAGATCGCCGGGCTCCGCCGCTCCCAGGGCCGGCTGGAGACGCTGCGCGAGCAGCGCTACGCCGACCTCGGCCGCATCGACGAACTCGACGCGCAGCTGGCGGAGTCGCTGGCGGCCGCCGGCCGCCGCGCGGTGGCGTTCCTGAGCGAGGAGACCGCCTTCGACGCCGCCCGCTCGACCGCCGACGAGCTGGCCGCCGAGGCCGGTGCGGTGGCGACGGCCGCGGCGGCGGAGCCGGTCGCCGGGCGCATCGACGAGCAGGCCGCGGCGCTGCAGGCGGTCACCGAGGTGATCGGCACGCTCGACCTCGCCGACGCGACGCTGCGGACGTCCATCCTCGCCCGCATCGGCGAGGTGCTCGGCGCCGTCAACCGGGCCCGTGCGCGGCTCGACGGCCGCCGCCGGGAGCTGCGGGAGCGGGAGGGCAGCGCCGAGTTCGCCGCCGAGTTCGCGCTGCTGGGGCAGGCGGTGACCGGCGGGCTGGCCGCGGCCGGCACGCCGGAGGACTGCGACGAGCAGCTGGGCCGGCTCATGCTGCGGCTGGAGGACCTGGAGGCGAAGTTCGGTTCCGCGGAGGACTTCGCCGAGCAGATCGCCGCCCGCCGCGAGGAGGTCCACGAGGCGTTCTCCGCCCGCAAGCAGGCGCAGCTCGACGAGCGCGCCCGGCACGCCGACCGGCTGGCGCGGTCCGCCGAGCGGATCCTCGGCACCGTCTCCCGCCGGACCGCCGCCCTGCGGAGCGCGGACGACGTCCACACCTTCTTCGCCTCCGACCCGCTGGTGGCCAAGGTCCGTACCACCGCCGCGGAGCTGCGCACCCTCGGCGACACCGTACGCGCCGAGGAGCTGGAGGGCCGGCTCAAGGCCGCGCGCCAGGAGGCGGTACGCGCCCTGCGCGACCGCGCCGACCTCTACGACGACGGGCAGGGCACGCTGCGCCTGGGCCGGCACCGGTTCGCCGTCAACTCCCGGCCGGCCGAGCTGACGCTCGTGCCGCAGGACGGGGAGCCGGTGTTCGTGATCACCGGCACCGACTACCGGGCGCCGGTGGCCGACCCCGGCTTCGCGGACACCCGCGACTTCTGGGACCAGCCGCTGGTCTCCGAGTCGCCCGCGGTCTACCGCGGCGAGTACCTGGCGGCGCGGCTGCTCGCCGGGACCCCGGCGGCGGAGCTGGCGGCGGCGGCCGCCGGTGACGGCAGCGGGGGTGACGGGGTCGACGGCCTGGCGGAGCTGGCGCGGCAGGCCGCCGCGGCGGCGTACGACGAGGGGTACGACCGCGGCGTGCACGACCGGGACGCGGCCGCGATCCTCGGCGCGCTGCTGCGGCTGCGCGACGAGTGCGGGCTGCTGCGGTTCACCCCGGAGGTGCGGGCCGCGGCGCAGCTGTTCTGGGCGTACGGGACGGGGGTCGAGGAGCGCGCCGGGTGGTCGACGCGCGCCCGGTCGCTGGCGCGCGCCCGGGCGGCGTTCGGGCCCGGCCGCACCGACGGCACCGTGGCGGAGCTGTCGGCCGAACTGGCGGCCCGGGCGGCGGAGTTCCACACCGCGGCGGGACTGCCCCTGCCGGGCGCCCGGGCCCGCGCCGACGTCGGCGCGTACCTCTTCGAGGAGCTGGCCGCCGCGGACCCGCCCGCGTTCGTCACCGGCCCCGCCGCCCGCGCCCTGCGCACCGGCTTCCGGGAGGCGCTCGGCCCGGGCGGCGCCAAGGACTACGCGCGCGACCTCGACGCCCTCGCCGGCGACGTCGCCGCCCGGCACCAGCTCGCCGCCGCCTGGCTCGGCGCGTACGCGGCCGGCCCGGGCGCCGACGCCGCCGGCCTCGCGGAGGCCGTCGCCGTGGAGGTCACCGGCGCCGCCCTCGCCCGGCAGGACTCCGGCGCCGGCACCGAGACGGCCGTCGAGGGGCTGCTCGGCAGCCACCGCCGCATCGACGGCGGGCGACTCGTGGTGCGCCTCGACGAGTTCCTCGCCCGCACCGCCGAGTTCAGCGACGTACGGGTCCCGGCCTACCGGGCGTACCTGCGGCGGCGCACCGCGCTCGTCGGCGCCGAGCGCGAGCGGCGGCGCCTGGACACGTACCGGCCGCAGGTCATGTCGACGTTCGTCCGCAACCGGCTCCTCGACGAGGTGTACCTGCCGCTGATCGGCGACAACCTCGCCAAGCAGCTCGGCACCGCCGGCGGCGAGTCCGGTGCCCGCCGCACCGACAGCCAGGGCCTGCTGCTCCTGCTCTCCCCGCCCGGCTACGGCAAGACGTCGCTGATGGAGTACGTCGCCGCCCGGCTCGGCCTGGTCTTCGTCAAGGTCGACGGCCCGGCGCTGGGCACCGGCACCACCTCCCTCGACCCGGCGGCCGCCCCGGACGCGGGCGCCCGCCGGGAGGTCGAGAAGATCAACTTCGCCCTCGCCATGGGCAACAACACCCTGCTGTACCTCGACGACATCCAGCACACGTCGCCGGAGCTGCTGCAGCGGTTCGTCTCGCTGTGCGACGCGCAGCGCCGCATGGAGGGCGTGTGGGACGGCTCCTCGCGCGTCTTCGACCTGCGTGGCAAGCGGTTCGCGGTGTGCATGGCCGGCAACCCGTTCACCGAGTCCGGGGCCCGCTTCCAGGTGCCCGACATGCTCGCCAACCGCGCCGACGTGTGGAACCTCGGCGACGTCCTGTCCGGCAGGGAGCAGCTGTTCGCCCTCAGCCACATCGAGAACGCCCTCACCTCCAACCCCGTCCTCGCGCCGCTCGCCTCCCGCGAACGCGCCGACACCGACCTGCTGGTCCGCCTCGCCCGCGGCGACGCCGACGCCCGCGCCGACCGCCTCGCCCACCCGTACGCCACGGCCGAACTGGACCAGGTCCTCGGCGTGCTGCGCAGGCTGCTGCACGTCCGCGAGACGGTGCTCAAGGTCAACGCGGCCTACATCGCCTCCGCGGCGCAGTCCGACGCCGCCCGCACCGAGCCGCCGTTCAAGCTGCAGGGCTCGTACCGGAACACCAACAGGCTCGCCGAGCGGATCATGCCGGTGATGAACGACGACGAGGTGGAGGCGCTGATCGACGACCACTACCTGGGCGAGGCGCAGACGCTGGCCCAGGGCGCGGAGGCGAACCTGCTGAAGCTCGCCGAGCTGCGCGGCCGGCTGACGGGGCCGCAGGCGGAACGCTGGGAGGCGGTGAAGGCGGCCTACGCCGCGACCCGCCCCGGGGGACGGTGAGCGGGGCTGGTGGATTCGGGGACGCGACCCTACGGTGCACGAGTGGACGACACGAAACAGGGCGACGGACAGCCGGGGCCGGGGGACGAGGTCCCGCTGGACTTCCCCCGGGCCTGGGCCGAGTTCGCCGACCCCGCCGACGACGAGCAGGTCTTCCGCTGCGACCTGACGTGGCTGACGTCCCGCTGGTCGTGCATCTTCGGCAACGGCTGCCAGGGCATGCTGGCGGGACGCCCCGACGACGGCTGCTGCACCCTCGGCGCGCACTTCTCCGACGAGGACGACGAGGAGCGCGTACGCCGCCACGCCCGGCGGCTCACCCCGGAGATATGGCAGCACCACGCGGAGGGCACGGGCCCGGAGGGTTTCACCGAGCCCGACCCGTACGCCGAGGAGGAGGACAAGCACAAGACCCGGCGCGTCGACGGCGCCTGCATCTTCCACAACCGGCCCGGCTTCCCGGGCGGTGCGGGCTGTGCGCTGCACCTGCTGGCGCTGCGGGAGGGCCGGGAGCCGCTGGAGACCAAGCCGGACGTGTGCTGGCAGCTGCCGGTGCGGTGGACGCACGAGTGGGTGACGCGGCCGGACGACACGCAGGTGCTGGTGGTCTCGATCGGCGAGTACGATCGCCGCGGCTGGGGCCCGGGCGGGCACGACCTGCACTGGTGGTGCACGTCGGCGCCCTCGGCGCACGGCGCCGGCGAGCCGGTGTACGTGTCGTACCGGCCGGAGCTGGTGGCGCTGATGGGGCAGAAGGCCTACGACGTGCTGGCGCGGCTCTGCGAGGAGCGCGTCGCCGGCCCGCGGCACGGCCTGCCCCTGGTCGCGCCGCACCCGGCGGATCCGGCGCACCAGGTCAGGTGAGCAGCGAACCGCCCCTGCGGGCACGGTTGAACAGCAGCCGGTACGCCACCAGGCTCAGCACGAGCCAGCACAGCCCGGCGAGCGCCGCGCGCCCGGCGGCGTGCGCCGTGGGGCCGAGCCCCGCGTCCGACTCCAGCAGGAGCAGAGCCGACAGCCCGTGGGTCACCGGGATGGTCTCCGCCACGGCCTGCACCGGGCCGGGCCAGAAGTGCACCGGGGTGATCGCGCCGCTGAGCACGGTGACGGCCATCGTGCCCAGCGCGCTCAGCAGGTTGTTCGCCATCGGCACCAGGAGCGCGACGGCGCCCAGCACCAGCGCCGTGCAGTACGTGGCGAGCGTCGTCAGCAGCACCAGCAGCAGCACCAGCGGCACCTGCACCGCCGTCCACGACGCGCCGAAGAACGGCGAGAGGGCGAGCAGCACGATCGAGCTGCTCACCACCCCGGACACCGGCCAGCACAGGCTCCGGCCCAGGAAGAACCAGCCGGGCCGCACGGGGGAGGCGGCGAGCAGCGGCAGCGTACCCAGCAGGATGTCGCGTACGGTCGTGGAGATGCCCTGCATCGCCTGGAGCACGCCGACCAGCAGCGAGGCGCCGAGCACCACGTGCACCGCGTAGCCGGAGTCGCCGACGAGCGCGGCGAGCTGGCTGAAGAACAGCACCTGGCACAGCAGCCGGACCAGCCAGCCGCCGAGCCAGCTGCGCCACGTGTAGTAGGCGCGGAAGTCCTCGACGGTCACCACCGCGCCCTGGCGGACCGCGACCGCGGCCGCGCCGAGACGCCCCCAAGCCGCCTTGGCCGCCTTCCCCGTCCTCGGCGCCCTCACCGCCCTCGCCTCCTCGGCCGGAGCCCCGGTCACTGCCCACCGGCCAGTACGCCCGACGCCCGCGCGCGGCCGAGGTGCCGCGTCAGCGCCACGACGCCGACACCCACCATCACCGCGCCGAGCAGCAGCATCGCCCCGAGCCGCGGCACGGCGTGGGCCACCGGCCCCGGCTCGGTGGCGTCGCGCAGCAGCTCCGCCGCCCACGCCAGGTAGCTCAGCCGACTGGCCGCCTCCAGCGGACCGGGCAGCTCCGCGGCGGGGACCACCACCCCGCTCAGCAGGAATACCGGGTAGACCAGCGCGTTGCCCAGGGCGTAGGCGCTCGGCCGGGTCACGAACAGCGCCGAGAGGGCGGTGGTGGCCGCCGCCGTGCCCGCCGCCGTCAGCAGCAGCGCGGCGGCGAACACCAGCGGATGCGGCACCGGCGTCCAGTAGCCGAAGACGCCGCCGGCCACCAGCACCGCCAGCCCGAAGGACGGCATGGCCAGCAGCATGCAGCCGCAGAGCCGGCCGAAGACCAGCAGCGGGAAGGAGGCGGGGGCGGCGACCAGCGACTCCATCCGGCCGTCCTCCTTGTCCTCGATCACCAGGCCGGTGGCGAAGATCAGCGCGGTGGTCCACATCGTCATCAGCGTCGCCGCCACCACGGCGTACGCGTTGAGGTCGGCGCGGCCGGCGAACTCCATCGCCGACATCAGCACCAGCGTCTGGAAGGGCGCGAGCGCCAGCGCCTGGTACGTGTCGACCTCCCGCGCCATCGACACGAGCTGGAAGCGCAACCCGGACGCGAAGCCCGACACCGCGGAGCCCCGCCGGGCCGCCTCCGGCGTCGCCGTCACCCGCCGACCGCCATGCCGCGGCCACCGACGAGGTGGAGGTATACCTCCTCCAGGGAGGGCCGGGTGCGCGCGATGTCGGTGATGCCCTCCTCGACGAGCAGCAGCAGCACGGCGCGGACCGCCTCGGGGGTCTCCGTCTCGATCCGGGTGGTGTCCCCGTCGACCGCGGTCACCGCCGCCACCGCCGGCAGCGCCGCGACCCGCGCACGCAGCGCGGCGGGCAGGGCGCGTACCTCCAGCCGCTCGTGCGAGGAGACGACGTCGCCGACCGCCTCCGGGCTCGCGGTCAGCGTCAGCCTTCCGTTGTCGAGGAACGAGACGCGGTCGCTGAGCGCGGCGGCCTCGGCCATGTCGTGCGTCGTCAGCAGGACGGTGTGCCCACCCGTGCGCAACTCCCGCACCAGCTCGCGGAAGTCGTGGGCGGCGACCGGGTCCATGCCCACGGTCGGCTCGTCCAGGAGCAGCACACCGGGATCGCAGACCAGCCCGCGCGCGAGGTGCAGGCGCTGCTTCATCCCGCGCGAGTACGTCTGGACCCGCTCCTCGGCGCGCTCGGACAGCCCCATCCGCTCCAGCAGCTCCGCGACCCGCACGCGGCGGGCCCTGCGGCGCAGCCCGTAGAGCGACGCCCACATGTCCAGGTTCTGCCGCCCGGTGAGCCGCGGGTAGAGTCCGCGGTCCCCGCCGAAGACGATCCCGATCAGCCGCTTGACCTCCTCGGCCTGCCGCACCACGTCCCGGCCGAGGACGGCGGCCTCACCCGACGACGGCAGCAGGACCGTGGACAGGACGCGGCACAGGGTCGTCTTGCCCGCGCCGTTCGGGCCGAGCAGCCCGTGGACCTCGCCCCGCGGAACCGTCAGGGCCACGGAGTCCAGCGCACGCAACTCCGGCTTGCCCTTGCGCCGGTAGAGCCGGGTCAGCTCCCGGACCTCGATCGCGCTGCCGGTCACCGGTCGGCCAGCTGCGCGGCGCCCGCGAGGTCCAGCACCATGATGCGGGACAGGGGCGCGTCGTCCGCCGGCCGCCAGTGGCCGACCCGGCGGTAGCCCCACGCGGCGTAGGCCGCCTGGGCCGGTGCGGCTTCCGGGTCGTCCCGTACCGCCAGCGTGACCCGCTCCACGCCCAGCCCCTCCCGCAGCGCCGCGTGCAACCGCGCGGCCACTCCCCGCCGCCGCCAGCCGGCGCGTACCGAGAGTTCGATGACGGCCAGCGTGCGCTCACCGGTCTCCGCGGCGAACGCCGCCGGCACGTCCTCGTCCATCGCCTTCCACCAGCCGGCGTCCGGCGGCAGGGGGTAGCCGAAGGCGAAGCCGACGGGCAGACCGTCGCGGCGGGCCACGACGAGGCGGGCGCGGGGAACCCGCACCTCCTGCGCGAAGCGGTCCACGAAGTCGGCGATCTCCTCCGGGCCTTCGCGGTACGGCGGTTCCGCGGAGGTCTCCTTGTAGATCGGCAGCACGACATCGAGGTGCACGGCGCACTCGGCCTCTTCCCACCGCTCCACCGTGATCGGCGACTTGCCCATCGATCCCCTTGCACCGGCCGGCCCCGGCCGAAGCCGGTCCCGATCCGAACTCGTCCGTGCGGTCAGCTCTTGCGGACACCGGCGCCGGAGCTGGTCTGCATCCTGGCCGGACGGGGCACAGAGCCGCTGGGGTTGCCCTTGTCGGCAGGGCGCGCCGGCCTGCGGTTACCGATGCTGGGGCCGTTCTTGGCAGTACGACGCAACGGCTCAACACCGGTCGCACCGCCCTTCTCCACAGGACGCGCCGGCTTGCGACCACCGATGCTGGGGCCGCTCTTGGCGGTACGACGCAACGGCTCAACACCGGTCGCACCGCCCTTCTCCACAGGACGCCCCCGCTTACGGCTACCGATGCTGGGGCCGTTCTTGGCGGTACGGCGCAGAGGGGCGTCGTGGTCTGTTTCGGGGCTCATGAGGGTGTTCACGGTGCGGTCCTTCCGACGTACGACGGTTTCCAGCACTGCTGCGAACGTAGGCAGCCGCAGATCTACCGGGCTGCCTCCCCCAGGGCAGAGATGGGGCTGGGGCGACGATACGCCTCGGGCGACCTTGCGCCTCGCTCACCGAGCCGACCCCTGACCAGGGATCAGCTCAGCATTGGCGATGATAGGACCCACCGCCGGAAGTTGAGAAGCCCGTGAGACGCATGAGCCGCGGTTGCCGACCTCCTGCGGTAACGCCCCGCCCGCCGCAGCATATGGCGCACTCCGGGCGAATCCGGCGAAGCGGTCAAGGCGTCAACCGATCGGTCATGCAGTCGGCATATGCGGGAAACACGCCGGGGAGAGGCTCCTCTCGCACGCCGGTTCCCCACCCCCCAGGGCCGGACCGTTCCACGAACACGTGGCCGCCGGTTCCCCGCAGGTGGCCGCGGGCAAGGAGGAGACTTTGGCAGGTGCAGCAACCCGCCGGGACTTCCTGCGCTCCGTCGGTGCCGCCGGCGGCGCCGGAGCGCTGTACTCCACGATGAGCGCGCTCGGCCTGGCCCCCGTGGCCGAGGCCGCCGCGACCGAGTTCCGTCCCCCGCAGCGCAGCGACTTCACCCTCTCCGGCCGGGCCGCGGGCAAGGTGATCGTGCTCGGTGCCGGCATCGCAGGGCTGGTCACGGCGTACGAACTGCGCAAGGCCGGCTACCGCGTACGGATCCTGGAGGCCAGGAACCGGCCGGGCGGCCGCAACTGGACCGTCCGAGGCGGCACCACCGAGACCGACCTCGACGGACGGACCCAGCGCGCGAGGTTCTCCCGAGACCAGTACATGAACGCCGGCCCGGCCCGGCTGCCGCAGTCGCACGTCACGTTGGAGTACTGCCGCGAACTGGGCGTGGAGCTTGAGGTCTTCACCAACCAGAACGCGAACGCCTACATCCACCACGAGAACGCCGCCGGCTCGCTCGCCGGCAGGCCGGTGCGCTGGCGCACCGCCAAGGCCGACGTCTACGGCTACGTCTCCGAGTTGCTGGCCACCGCCACCGACCAGGGCGCCCTGGACCAGAAGCTGACCGCCGACGACAAGGAGCGGCTCCTGGCTTTCCTGGAGGGGTTCGGCGACATAGGGGGCCGCACGGACGACTGGGGATACACCGGCAGCGAACGCCGCGGCTACTCGGTCGAGCCGGCCGCCGGAACGGAGTCGGGCACCGTGCTCGGCCCCGTCCCCTCCCTCTCCGACGTCTTCGCCAGCCGCATCGGCCACCGCTTCACCTTCGAGTTCGGCTACGACCAGGCCATGCTGATGTTCCAGCCCAAGGGCGGCATGGACCGGATACCGTACGCGCTGGCCCGGGCCATCGGCCGCGAGCGGATCGTCTACGGGGCCGAGGCCACCGCGGTCACCGACCGCCCCGACGGCGCGGAGGTCACCTGGCGGGACGGCCGCGGCCGCAACCACACCGAGCGTGCCGACTTCGTCGTCTCGGCGATCCCGCCGATGATCGCCGCCCGGCTCGACCACAACCTGGGGGCCGACGTCACCGCCGCGCTCAGGACACCCTCCCCCGTCCCCGTGGGCAAGATCGGCCTGGAGTACCGCAGCCGTTGGTGGGAGACCGACGAGCACATCTACGGCGGCATCACGCCGACAGACACCGACCTGGCCACCGTCTGGTACCCCTCCTACGGCTACCACGGACGGCGGGGCACGCTCATCGGCTACTACAACTTCGGCGCGGACGCCCTGGCCTATGGCCGGCTGACGCACGCCGAGCGCGAGGCGCGGGCGCTGAGCCGGGGCGTGCGCATCCACGGCGAGAAGTACCGCACCGAACTCGCCGCGTCCTTCAGCATCGCCTGGCACCGCACCCCCTTCATCGAGGGCGGGTGGGTCGGCTGGGAGTCGCAGACCGGTCCCGAGTACCGGCGGCTCCTCGAACCAGCAGGGCACGTGTACTTCGCCGGCGACTGGCTCAGCCATGCCATCGCCTGGCAGCACGGGGCCATCACCTCGGCCCGCAAGGTCGTCACCGAACTGCACGAAAGGGTGATGCAGGGATGAGCACACCGAAACGACGCGCCGTGCTCCTGACCGCCGCCGGCGCCGGCGGCGCGCTGCTGACCTCCGCCACCGCCTTCGCGGCCGCACGCGGCTGGCGGCCAAGACCCGGCCAGGTCAAGGTCATGCTGCCCACCGGGCAGAGCAACCCGGCCATCGCCACCGGCGTGGCGACCGGCGAGTCCGTCGCCCTCTACACCAGCAGCGGCCTCGGCCCCGACGCGCTCAACCCGGACGCTCCGGCGCGTACGCCGGAGTACTGGACGGACCCGTCGATGACCGAGGGCGCCGAGGGCGTCACGGTGACCGAGGCGCAGGCGCTGGTGGTGCTGCGCAAGATCTCCGACAACCTCGCCGCGGCCGGGCTGTCCGCGGCCGACGTCATCACGATGAAGTGCTACCTGATGAAGCCGCCGGGCGCCGAACTCGCCGACTACGCCGGCTGGAACCGCGCGTACCGGCAGTTCTACGCCAACGTCGACCTGGCCTCGGGCGGCACGGTCCCGGTGCCGATGGGCACCTCGGCGCCGAAGCCGCCGATCCTCGCCAACAGGGCCCGCCCGGCCCGCGCGACCATGGAGGTCGCCTCTCTCGCCGTGCCGGGCTGGCTGGTCGAGGTCGAGGTGACGGCGACCTACCGCAGGAAGTGAGGGCGCCACGGGAGTGAGACCCGGGGTGGAACCGGCCAGGGCCGGTTCCACCCCCCTCGACCCCGACGTCCGAGACGGAGCCGCAGAGCACCGGGTAACGGACGACCGGTGCCACCGCGGGTACCGGCACGTTGCACCCCCGGGACCATCCTACGAGCACCGGCGTGCCTTCGTCCTCCACGACGGGGCCCCAGGCTCCAGGACCGCGACGAAGGAGTACGGCCAGCCCGGGATGAACTGCGAGGCGGACCTCGCCCGCCCGCAGACATGGCGGAACAGCCTGTCCGCCGAGCACGGCGCGTCCGACCGCAGCCACGGCGACACGTCGACCGCGAGCACCAGGCGCCCGTCGTCGAAGCGGGGCAGGGGCATGCCGGCCAGCAGGTTCCGTAACCTGTCGGTGTCGGTCCGGCCGCGGTTGAGGGCTCCGTACAAGGCGCCGTGCCCACGGCGGTGTTCGGGTACCAGCGTCAGGTCCACGGCGAGGCCACCGGCCCGTCGGCACGCAGCAGTGCGTCGGCAAGTTCGAACAGTGCATCCCGCCGGGCGGTCAGACACTCGTAGAACTCGCCCCGGAAGCGTGACGCTTCCGCGAACGCTTCGCGCCGGGCATCGCGGCACCAGACTCATGACAACGGCCTTCGGTTGATCCCGTACTGTCCCGTCTCACGAGATCTTGCCTCTGTCTCATCCGAGCCTGTTCGGTTCGCATATCAGAGACACAGTCAGATGAGACAGATCAGGAGATGAGCGAGCGGCCTGTGGGCGCCAGCCGGAGCATCCGGGGGGCTGCTGTCTGTTCTCGCTCGATGCCCGGCAGGATCTCGTCCCGTGTGAGGGGATGGGCCTGGACATCGGCGAGGTGCCGCCGGTAAGCGCTCTCGTCGGGGTACGAGGTGAAGACCGCGGCGACGTTCTCCCCGGTGCGGACCGGCAGCCTGGGGAAGGTGTTGTGTGCTGTCTCGGTGGTCAGGGCGGCGACCGGCGCGGGTCCCGTCTTGCGGAGCACGGGGAGGAGGCCGTCCCGGATCAGTGCGATGCCGTCGTGCCGTCCGGGAGGGAAGGACCACACGGCGGCGGACACGAATCGGTCCGGTGCCGGAGCACCGGCCCGGGGCCGCTCGGGCGGGGAGACGGCGACACCGCTCCCGTCCGACAGGGGACGCAGGAGGAGGACGTCGTCGGAGTCGATCATGGTGGCGTTCGCCTGGGGACCGTGCTTGGCCCAGACGGAGCCGCCGTAGAAGGCCGTCAGCGCGCGGTGCCGTACCGCCATGTCCGCAAACCCGCGCAGCCAGACGAAGCGGTCCGGATCGTCGAGGTCCCGGAACTGGCCGAGCACTGTCATCCCGGCCTCTTCCTGGGTTTCGACGAACTCCCGGTCGAACAGCTCGATGAGCTCGTCGCGCCGACCGGGACGCAGCGTGTACTGGCGAAGCTCGATCACGGCGGGGCGCCCGACGGGGTCGGTGGAGGGCACGGCAGGCTCCTGTTCGGTTCTCTTCTGGGTATGGGTTCCCGGCTCGTTCGGTCGGAGCCGGGCGCGGACTGACGGTAGGAGAGCCGTGTGCCAGGGGCTGTCAGGGTTTCCGGGGAGAATGCGCCCATGTCTGCCGGTCGACTGCTGTCGGTGCTGCTGTTGCTGCAATCCCGGGGCCGCATGTCCGCGCGGGGGATCGCCGACGAGCTGGGCGTGTCCGTGCGCACCGCCTACCGTGACCTGGCGCGTCTGCAGGCCGCCGGGGTCCCCATCTACGCGGAGCCGGGCCGCGGGGGCGGCTACCGGCTGCTCGACGGCTATCGCACCCGCCTGACCGGGATGAGCGAGGGCGAGGCGCGGGCGCTGTTCTTCGCCGGGCTGCCCGGGCCCGCCGCCGACCTGGGGCTCGCGGCGGAGGTGACGGCAGCACGGCTGAAGCTGCTGGCCGCGCTGCCGGCGGGACTGCGCCAGGAGGCGGCGCGGACCGCGGCGGTGTTCCACCTGGACGCTCCCGGCTGGTACCGGGAACCCGAACAGACGCCGTACCTGCCCCTGTTCGTCGACGCGGTGCTCACCCAGCGTGCGGTGGACGTGCACTACCGCCGTTGGCGCGCGCCGCAGGAGGTGCATCGCCGCCTTCGCCCCTACGGCCTGGTACTCAAGTCCGGTATCTGGTACCTCGTGGCCGCCGCGGAGAGCCGGATCGCGACCTACCGGGTCGCCCAGGTCCTCGACGCGCTGCTGAGCGACGAGCGGTTCGACCGACCGCAGGACTTCGGCCTGGGCGAGTACTGGGCCTCCTACCTCGACGATTTCCAGGCGCGCCGCTACACCGGCGCCGCCACCATCCGTCTGTCCCCACGGGGACGCCGGCGTCTGCCGGACAACGTCCCCCCGGAGGTGGTGCGGGCGGTCGACTCCACCGCGACCGCCGTCGGCGACGACGGATGGGTCGAGGCGGTCATCCCGACCGAGAGCACCGAGCACGCGTGCGGTGAGCTACTGCGGCTCGGTATCGACGTCGAGGTCGTCGCGCCAGCCGAACTGCGTCAAGCCATGGCCGCCACGGTAGGCGTACTCGCCGGCGCCTACGGACTCGTATGACCTACAGGACGCGCATCCGGCGGTCGTGGTGGCTGGGTTCTCACAGAGGATCAAGCGAAGGCCGCCCTCACATCCGGCGAATGCCCGGGTGAGCGACGTAGTTCGAGTCGCCATTCGAGACCGGGGGCAGGTCTTCGACGGGATCCGGTGGAGTGCTCGCACCGGCTCGCCCTGGCGAGAACTACCTGAGCGCTACGGTCCGTGGGAGACGGCATACACGCTGTTCCGTCGCTGGCAGATCGACGGTACCTGGGCCGTAGTGCCGGACACATCGAGTGGGAGGTGCCGGTCGATTCCACGATCTGCCGAGCCCGCCGGCACGCCGCCGGGGCTCGCAAAAGAGGGCTGCCGACACAGGCCGGACGAGTCCGGAGGGGCTGGCGGCCGAGCCGGAAGACCACGCACTCGGCCGCTGGCGTGGCGGCCCGACCACCAAGACTCACCTGGCCGTCGACGCCTCCTTCACATCCTGGCCACCGTGGTCACCGCTGGGCAGCGGGCCGGTGCTCCACAGTTCACCGAGGTCATGGACCGCATCCACGTTCCGCGGATCGGCGGCGGACATCCGCGCACCCGGCCCGCTCACGTCCTGGCCGACCGCGCCTGCTCCTCTCGGAAGATCCGCGAGTACCTACGCAGCCGACAGATCCCGCACACCATTCCGGAAAGCGCGGCCAGACCGGCCATCGCCGATGCCGAGGGCCGGCCAGCGGCCGCCCACCCGGCCTCGACCGCGAGCGCTACAAGGCCGGACACAAAGCCGAGTGCCGAATCGGAGTCCGCAGGCAGGCACGAGGCGTCGCGACTCGATACGAGAAACTCGCCGTCCGCTACGGAGCCACCATCCAACTCGCCTTGCCAGGCCAGACGCTGTGACCACATCTCAATCACCCCCAGGTGCCGTTCAGCGGCTGCACTACAGTTGGCCCACCATGCCCGACCTCTTCGGAATCAACCATCTGACTCTGTCCACGACCGACCTCGACCGGCTCGTGACGTACTACACGGAGTTGCTCGGAGCAGCGCTCGCGTTCGAGCGCGCTGCAACCCCTTCCGATCCTCGGATCGCAGTCATCGACGTCGGCGGGAACGACCACCTCATGATCGTCGAAACCGCAACCACCCCCGCCACTGATCTCGACCCCCTCAGCAAGGCGGGATGGGGACTGCGCGTCGGAACATACGCGCAGCTGTGTGAGGTTCGCGAACAAATCCTGGGCGCCGGGTGGCCGGTCGGACAGATCGAGACACTACCCACGCAGTGGACGATGACAGCTCGCGATCCCGATGGACGCCCTGTGGACGTTCGAGCCCATCGCCCACGCACCACATCGCCCTCACAAACCACTGGCTAACGACCCCCCTGACTGTGAAAACAGGCCCTAGCTGCACACGGAGGTCGTTGCAGCCCCCTGACCTGTGTGTCCAGCTGCTGGAGTCGCGCACCGCGCCGTCTGGCGTCGAGCGCGGTCACCTTGTCGAGTTCGAACCAGGCTGTCGCTCGGTGCCGCCGGTGCGGTGGAGTTGGCGCGGCGGCCTCAGCTTCAGCGGGAGGGCTGCGGTGGTGCGGCTGGCGGTTGAGGAGGCCCGCAGCATGCAGATGCCCGAGACGGTGGAGATGGTGTAGGTGCTCGCATTGTCTGGACTACCTGACCGTCCCCGCGAAAATCGCCGTCTCCGATTCGAAGTCGGGTGCCATCTCAATCTGGACGTAGCTCTCGTCCGCTGGCAGTTCACACCCCGTGGGTAGGTCCATCGTGCGGCCCGGCCGCAGATGCGTCGTGGGCGTATCACCGCCGCGCTCACCGCCGCCGCGCTCCTCGCCCTCACCGGCTGCGGCAGCGACGACGAAGGCGACGCCCCCGGGCCTGACCAGGCCAGCGAGAACGCAGACGCCGCAGGCACCGACAAGGACGACACGACAGCCGCCCTGGAACAGTCCGTGCGCGACTACACCAAGGCCCTGTTCGCCCCCGACGCCGACGCCGCATACGAACTGCTCTCCGAGCGCTGCAAGGGCGAGACGACCGCAGCCGAGTTCGAGGTCCTGGCCGAGCAGGCGCACAACGACTACGGCGCACTGACGATCAAGACCATCAGCGTTGACGAAGTCTCAGGCGATCTCGCCCGGGTCAGCTACGGCGTCGGAGTCCCGCAGTTCGAACGCGAAGCCCAGCCGTGGAGCCGCGAAGACGGCACTTGGCGCTGGGACGCCTGCTGACCCCGGAGTAGCGGCCGTGAGTAAGACGTTCATGAACATCTCCGTCGGGCTCACCGCCCTCGACCCCGACCATCTGCCCGAGAAGGACGGCGAGCAGATGTACAGCGACGACGTGGCCGCCGAGGTCTCCGACGTTGTGAGCGCCGCGCTCTCGGCCTGGTACGCACAGCGTGGCCGCTGGCTGCTGGCAGGTGAGCCGACGGTCGGCTGAGGAGATGCCTGTGTCTCGCCGCAAGGCTATGCAGGTCTGCCCCACCCCTGGGTGCCCGAACCTCACTGCCAGCGGGCGGTGCCCCGGGTGTCAGCAGAAGGCGACCCGTGCACGACCCACCCCCACCTCCAAGGGCTACGACGCACGGTGGGCCCGTACCCGCGAAGCGTTCCTGCGTGTGCACCGCACCTGCGAATGCGACGAGCACGCGGCCCTGCCCGCAGTACTGCGCCCCCTGGCCACAGAGGTCAACCACCGTGACGGCCTCGGCCCCCTGGGCCCGAGGGGTCACGACTGGGCCAACCTGCAAGCGATGACCAAGAGCTGCCACTCCAGGCACACCGCGGTCGAGCAGCCAGGAGGCTGGAACGACCGCGACTGAGGTCACGCAGAGTAGGGGTGGACCCCCGAAGGCGCGGGGTGCTCGAACGCCGGGGAGGGCTCCGAGGGGTGCGACGGGTCAAAAGGTCACCCGCTGTCACGCAAGGTGGCGGCGCTCGATGTCGCGCAATGCGGCTGGAGGGTGATCACGATGCCGAAGGGTGGACACGCCGCGTCCGGCCCGCCGCCGGATCCGAACTCGCTGCGGCAGCAGCGTGCGGTGAATCTGGCCGGTTGGTCGACGCTTCCAGCCGAGGGTCGTTCCGAGGCGCCGCCGGAGTGGCCGCTGGTGGATGTGCAGCCGCGGGAGTGGGACCTGTGGCGGGAGATGTGGGCCAAGCCGCAGGCGGTGATGTGGGAGCGGCTGGGCCAGGAGATCGAGGTGGCGATGTTCTGCCGGAAGCTGGCGGAGGCGGAGTTGCCGAAGGCGTCGGTGGAGCTGCAGAAGGTGGTGCGGCAGTACCTCGACAGCCTGGGCCTGTCGGTTCAGGGGATGCTGCGGAACCGGTGGAAGGTCGCCCCGGCTGGTGAGCCGGAGGAGCAGGCGGAGCCGCCGGCCGCTCCGCCCCGGCGTTCTGCCCGGGGCCGGATGAAGGTCATCGACGGTGGCGGCGGAGGCTGACGGACCGGAGTTCGTCGTCGACTTCCCGACGTTGTGGGTGACCTGCGACTGGATCGAGGCGCACTGTCCGGTCCCGGACGGCTTCCACGCGGGCGAGACCATGGAGCTATACCCGTGGCAGCTGTGGTGCACGGTGAACCACTACCGCGTGAAGCCGACGGCGACGCTGGGGCAGTTGGCCCCCGCGTTCTACTACCGCCGTAGCCAGGTCGTCGCGCCGCAGAAGACGGGCAAGGGTCCGTGGAGCGCTACGGTCACGCTCGCCAAGGCCGCCGGGCCGGTGGTGTTTGCCGGCTGGGCGACGGGCGGCGAGCGTTTCCGCTGCCGGGATTACGGCTGCAGCTGTGGCTGGTGGTACGCCTACCGGTCGGGCGAGCCGATGGCGCGGCCGTGGCCGACGCCGCTGATCCAGCTGACCGCGTCGTCGGAGGATCAGGTCGCGAACGTGTTCCGGCCGGTGCCGTCGTCGTCGGTACCGCGGCCGGCTACATCGCGAACATCGTCACCGGATGAGCAACCACAGCGCCCCCTGCCCTGGCCCTCACGGCCGGGGCAGGGGACGTTTCGTCATGCCCACGTGCGCCCTTGACGCGCTCCACCGCCGGGGTGACCGTGGTGCACACCCGTGCACCACCCTTCGACGGAGGCCTCCCATGCGCTTACGGTTCCTCGGGATCATCCCGAACACGCCCGGCAACGAGTCTCCCACTATGTGGGTCGACGAGGACACCGGCGACCTGCTCATCCAGTCGTACAAGGCCACCGACGAGGAAGTCGCGGCGTGCCAGGCGGTCGGCTCGATCCCCGGGCACGGCACCGACGTACCCGACCACGAGACGATCATCAGGCTGCCGAAGGTGATGCGGCAGTTCCTCCCGAACGATGAGGGGACCCGTGGCTGACTACCGCGACGAGTTCAACGCCGCCCAGCGCTCCGCCGTCCACCTGGAGATGCGGGACAGCTACATCCGCAGCGACCCCGGGTTCATCGCCTGGCAGGGCGGCCGGCTCGACGAGGCTCTGGAGCGGTACGGGGAGTGGCGGGAGCTGATGCAGCAGGTCACCGGCCGCGGCGTGACCGTGCGCCGGGCCCGTATCGTCTCCGAGCCCGTCAGCGACTACATCCGCTACGAGTACGACCTGACCGAGCAGTTGAACATCGCCGGCGGCGAAGAGGTGCGGTGGCTGCCGCGGCGCCGCGCCTCGGACATCGCCTTGCCCGGGAACGACTTCTGGCTCTTCGACGACCGCATCGTGCGCTTCAACCACTTCACCGGCGACGGCGGATCCGCCGGCCCCGAGGTCGTGCAGGAGCCGGCCGTGGTGAAGCTGTGCAGCGCGGCCTTCGAGACCGTGTGGAGCAGGGCCGTCCCGCACGAGGACTACGAGGTCTGACCGCCGCGGCCACTTTCTGACAACCGGACACCGCATGCCCGCGTCACCGTCATCCAGCGCCCAGGCCGCGCGCGAAGCGCTCGCCGCGCGCCTGCGGGACCTCCGCCTTGACGCCGAGCTGACGGTGCGCGAGCTGGCCGAGCGGTGCGGCTGGAGCCACTCGAAGGTCTCCCGGATCGAGAACGGCCGCACCGCGCCGTCGCCCGCGGACCTGCGCGCGTGGGCGCACGTCTGCGGCGCCGAGGGTGAGGTCGAGGACCTGACAGCGGCCCTCCGCGCGGTCGAGGGCATGTGGGTCGAGTGGCGGCGCATGGAGCGCACCGGGCTGAAGGCCGCCCAGGAGTCCGTTCGGCCGCTGTACGAGCGCACCCGCCACTTCCGCGCCTATGACTCCTGGCTCGTGCCCGGCCTGCTGCAGACCATGGGCTACACCACCGCGATCCTGCACGCCGTCCGGCGGCGCCGCGGCCTCATCGACGACGTGGACGCCGCCGTCGTCGAGCGGATGGACCGGCAGCACGTTCTCTACGAGGGCCGCCACACGTTTGCCTTCGTCCTCGAAGAGTCCGTGCTGCGCGCCGGCATCGGCGGCCGCGAGACGATGCGCGAGCAGCTGCGGCACCTGCTCACCGTCGGGTTCCTCCCGAGCGTCAGCCTGGGCATCGTGCCCATGCAGCCGGCGCGCGAGGCGATGCGCCCGGTGGAAGGCTTCTGGGTCTTCGACAACACCCAGGTGGCCGTGGAACTGGTCTCCGGCTACCTGACGATCACCCGCCCGCACGAGATCGAGATGTACACCAAGGTGTTCCACGATCTCGGCCAGCTCGCGGTCTACGGCGAGCGGGCGCGTGCGCTCATCCGCTCGGCGATCGACGCCCTGGGATGAGTTCGTGCACCAACGTGCACCACGCTGGAGGCACTTGGCGCCCCGTCCTTAGCTTCAATGCATGGCCGCCCAAGCAGAGGCGCCGTCGGCGCCAGAACGCCCCCTGATGACGCTGCGGGTGTCCCGTGACAGCGGGCGCACCTTCGGCCGCGAGCAGCGCTACTTCGCCCGCGACTGCGAGCCGCCGTTGCTCAACGGCACCTATCCGCCCTGTGAGTGCCCGCGCTGCGGCGGAAAGAGGGCAGCCCGATGACCGCCCCCGCCCGACGGACCCACCCCTCACCGGCGGTGAATCTCCCCGTCCTCGACAGCAAGGAAGCGCAGCCCTCGTTCGGCTGCGAGAGGTGCCGCAGGCTCGACGACGACCGCCGGGCCGCGCGCGACCGCGGCGACCACTCAGCTGCCACCGACTGCTCCGTCCTCATCCGCCGGCACCCCCACCACTGAACTCCGCCCCTCTGGCCGCCGTTTCGTCAACCGGCCGGGGGCGGCCCCCGGGCGGCCCGCTGCACGGCTGGCCCGGAAGGGCGCCCCGCCCGCTTGCTGCCGAGATCAGCGGGCGGGGCGCCGCACCACCGCCCCGGGCACTCCGGGGCGACCCCGAGAGGAGCCCTCCATGAGCACTGCCCCGCTCAGGTTCGCCTGGTTAGAGGTCACCGGCCGCTGCAACGAATCGTGCGGCCACTGCTACGCCGACAGCGGCCCGCAGGGCACACACGGCACCATGACCGTCCCGGACTGGGAGCGCACCATCCGGCAACTCGCCGAGCTGGGCGCCCGCGACGTCCAGTTCATCGGAGGAGAACCCACGCTCTACCCGTACCTCGGCCGGCTCATCACCTACGCCCACGCGCGGGGCCTGGCCGTCGAGGTGTTCTCGAACCTCGTCGCCGTCCGCGACGAGCTGTGGGGCACGATCCGCGACTGCGGCGTCAAGCTCGCGACCTCGTACTACTCCGACCGCGCGGCCGACCACGACCGGGTGACCAAGCTGCCCGGCTCGCACCGGCGCACCAGGGCGAACATCGAGAAGGCACTGCGTCTCGGCGTCCCCGTCCGCGGCGGTGTCGTCGCCGTGCGCCAGGACCAGCGCGTGCACGAGGCAGCAGTCGACCTCACGGACCTCGGCGTCGGCACAGTCGGCGGCGACCGCACACGGGCGTTCGGCCGGGGCAGCACCGGGGCCGCGCCGACGGTCTCCGACCTGTGCGGGCACTGCGCGCACGAGAAGGTGGCGATAGGCCCTGA
The DNA here is from genome assembly GCA_000514715.1 of Streptomyces sp. CNH099. Classification (GTDB taxonomy): domain Bacteria; phylum Actinomycetota; class Actinomycetes; order Streptomycetales; family Streptomycetaceae; genus Streptomyces; species Streptomyces synnematoformans. The sequence goes on from AZWL01000011.1 coordinate 99,360, forward strand.
CGGCGTCGTCTGGCCGTGCGTCCTGGGCCGCTTCCTCGTCGCCGGGAACGTCAAACACGCGGCACTGGTCGATATCTGGAACGGCCCGCGCATGGCCGCGATCGGCCGCGAGATCCAGGACGTGCACGGGGCCGGTGTGGAGTCGTGCACGCCGCCGCAGTTCCTTCCCATGTGCGGCCCGTGCGGGCCGTGCGTCCCATCGGTCGGGCACTGCGACCCGAAGGTCACGGATAGCATCGGCTCGCCGGGATGACGACGCAGTGGCAGGAGCAGGCGATGGGCGACCACGGGGACGACTTCGACGGCCCGATGGAACCGGACGCCGGGGCGCCGGTCCGCACGGACGAGGAGTGGGCGCTCCTCGCCGGCTACACCCGGCACGCCGCGAACAAGCTCGGCCCGGACCTGCCGCTGTGCCTGCCCGGGGAGCCCGACGAGTGCGGCCGGCCCGCGCAACAGCACGTGCTCGCGTGGGCCGCCGAGCTGAAGGCGCGGGCGCACCACCTCATCGAGACGTCCGCCCCCAGCGAGGCGCGCGCGGCGCACGCCGCCGGGCCGCTGTACCGCCGCCGGCTGGAGGAGTTGCGCGAGCGGCCCTGACCGCGGACACAAGAACGGCCCCGGGAGCGTGCATCCGCTCCCGGGGCCGTTCCGTGCGCGCGGTGGTTCCGGGTGCGTGGTCGCCTGCAGCTCGGCCGAGCATCGGCCGAGCTATCGATCTCCATGGGCCCCGGGAACGAGTCAGGGCCAGATCAGATGCCTTCTGACCTGGCCCGGAGAGTAGGCCGCGTGGGACTCGAACCCACAACCAACGGATTAAAAGTCCGGTGCTCTGCCAATTGAGCTAGCGGCCCGCCCGGCCAGCATAGCCCGGACCTCCCGCTGCTCCCGAGCGGATATCCACCTGCGGCGGTGCGGGCCCGGTACGGGGCCCGGGGACGCGGGCGGGCCCCCTCCGGTGGTGCGTGGAGGGGGCCCGGGGTGCGGGGTGTCAGCTCTTGCGGTTTTTGCGGTCCTGGCGCTTCCAGCGGGGCTTGTCCGTGCGGCGGTCGTCCGAGGTGCGGCGGTCGTGGCCGTAGGGGCGGCCGTCGCGGCGGTCGCGGCCGTCGCGGCGGTCGCGGCCGGCGGGGCGGTCGCCGCCGCCGNAGCGGGAGCGGTCGGTGTCGCGGCGCTCGTACGGGCGGCGGTTGTCGCGGTCGTACGGGCGGGCGGCGCCGCGGTCGTCGCGGCGGGGGTACGAGCGGGTGCCGCGGTCGTAGGGGCGGGTGCCGCGGTCGTCGCGGCGGGTGTTGTCGCGGCGGTCGTACGAGCGGGGCTCCCGGGTGCCGTACGTGCGCTCGCTGCCGCCGTCGGCGCGGTAGTCGCGGGGCTCCCGGCCGTCGCGGTCGTTGCGGCGCGGGCGCTGGTCGCCGGAGCGGTCGAACGCCCGGAAGCGCTGCTCCCTGCGGTCGTGCCGCGTCGCCGTGCGGTTGTACGGGCGGTCGGCCCGGTCGTCACGGTCCGCGCGGTCCGTACGGGCCTCGTACGGGCGCTCCTCCGGCCCGGCGTCCGCCTCGCCGGTCTGCCCGCCCGGCTCCGCCGCCGGCTCCGGCGGCACGCCCGCCCGCGTCGCCAGCCGCGTCGCCTCCGCGCGCAGCTCCGCCGCGTGCTTGCGGGCCCGTTCCAGCTGGGCCTCCAGCTGCGTCACGTCCCGCTCCGCCTGCGTCGCCGCCTGGGCCGCCGAGTCCGCCTGCACCTCGTCGATCGACCGGGCGCCGGTGATCCGGGCCACGTCCGGGTCGAACGCGCCGCGGCCGCTGATGATGTGCCGCGAGGAGTCCACCGCCGCGTCCTCCAGCAGCCGGAAGACCGTCCGGCGCTGGTGCGGCAGGGCGAGGGAGACGACGGTGCCGGACTCGCCGGCGCGCGCCGTGCGGCCCGCGCGGTGCAGGTAGTCCTTGTGGTCGCCGGCCGGGTCGACGTTCAGCACCAGGTCGATGCCGTCGACGTGGATGCCGCGCGCGGCGACGTCCGTCGCCACCAGCGCGTGCACCCGGCCGTCCTTGAAGTCGGCCAGCGTGTGCGTCCGGGCGCCCTGCGTCATGCCACCGTGCAGCGCCGCGGCGCGCACGCCGGTCTCGCGCAGCTGGTCGGCGACGCGGTCGGCGCCCAGCTGGGTGCGTACGAAGACGATGGTGCGGCCCTTGCGCGCCGCGATGGCGGCGGTGACCGGGGCCTTGTCGCGCGGCTTCACGACGAACACGTGGTGGCTCATCGTCGTCACCGCGCCCGCCGACGGGTCGACCTCGTGGCTGACCGGGTCGACGAGGTAGCGGTCGACGAGCGTGCCGACGCCCTTGTCCAGCGTCGCGGAGAACAGCATCCGCTGCCCGCCCGGCGGCACCTGGTCGAGCAGCTCGGTGACCTCGGGCAGGAAGCCCAGGTCGGCCATCTGGTCGGCCTCGTCGAGCACGGTGATCTGCACCCGGTCCAGGGAGCAGGCGCCGCGGTCGATGACGTCGCGCAGCCGGCCGGGGGTGGCGACGAGCACGTCGACGCCGCGCTCCAGCGCGCCGATCTGGCGGCCCATGGACGTACCGCCGCAGACGACCTTCATCGACAGCCGCAGCAGGTCGCCGTACGGCTGGAGGGCGTCGGCGACCTGCATCGCCAGCTCGCGCGTGGGGGTGAGGATCAGGCCGCGGGGGCGCTTGGGGTCGGTGTGGCCGCCGGCGAGGGTCGCGAGCAGCGGCAGGCCGAAGGACAGGGTCTTGCCGGAGCCGGTGCGGCCGCGGCCGAGGACGTCGCGGCCGGCGAGGGCGTCCGGGATGGTGGCGGCCTGGATCGGGAACGGGCTGGTGACGCCGTGGTCCGCGAGCCTGGCCACGACCCCGCGGGGCAGGCCGAGGTCGCCGAACGTCGGCGCGGCGGGCGCCGCGGCCGTCTCGGCGGCGTCGGGGGCCTCGGGGGTGTCGGCGGCCTCGCGGGCGGCGGCCTCGGGGGCGGTGGCCTCGGGGGCGTCCGTGGTCACGGGGGCGTCCGTGGTCACGGGGGCCTCCGCCTCGTCGAGGGCAGGGTCGAGCACTGGGGTTTCAGACATGAACGAGCTAAAGCCTTCCGCAGTCGTCGGCACGCGCCACGACTCCGCGGCGGATGTCATACGGACCGCCTCGTGCGGTCTGCCACGGCAGGGAAGGGAACGCGCCACACACGGCGCGCTTCGGTGGGGCGCCGGGCAAATGGGATCAAACGATCTACCAGAGTACGCACCAGGTGGGCCGGCTGGCAAATCCGTTGAGCGGGACCGGCTCCCGAAGAGTACCGGAGGGCGCGCGGAACAGGTACGCGCCGGTCGACGCGCCCGTCCACGCGCCCCGTGTCCTCCGCGGGCGGCGGGGAGTTGAGCCGTACGACGCGCGTCCTGAAAGGGGCTCCCCCATGCCTGAGCCGACTGCCCGTGCCGCCCTGCGGATCTCTGCCGCCACGATGGCGGTGCTGGCGCTCGGCGGGTGCATGACCGTCTCCGGCACCGGCCGGCCGGGGCCGGCCGACACCGGCGCCGACCGGAACGGCACCGAGCCCGACGGCGGCGTACGGGTCAACGACGCCCCCTCCGCCGCGGCCGGCGGCGCCGACGCCGGCACCGGCCGTCCGGGCGGCACCGGGGGCGCCGCCGGGGCGCGGGGCGGCGACGGAGACGACCGCGCGACGGGCCGGCCGGACGGCGGCGCGGGCGACTCGGCGTCGCCGTCGGCCGGCGCCGGCGACGATCCCGGCGACGGCGGCACCGGCGGCACCCCGGACCCCGCGCAGCCGACCACCCCGCGCCCCCGGCCCCGGCCGACGACCCCGTCGCCGCCGCCCACCGACGCCTCGCCGACCCCGCCCCCCACGCAGAGCCCGACGCCGACACCCACCGACGACCCCGGGGACGGCGGCGAGGCGGGCGGCGGCGAGGCGGGCGGCGGGGAGGCGGGCGGCGGGGACGGCGGCAGCGCCGCCGGGGGCGACGGCGGCTCGGCCCCCCGGCTCCCGGCCGCCTGACCCCGGCCCCCGGCCCCCGGCCACCCGGGCACCCGGGCACCCGGGCACCCCTCAGCCGTACCCCAGCGCGTGCAGCCTCTCGTCGTCGATCCCGAAGTGGTGCGCGATCTCGTGCACCACCGTGATCTCCGTCTCCGCCACCACGTCCTCCCGCGACTCGCACATCCGCAGCGTCGGCCCGCGGTAGATCGTGATCCGGTCCGGCAGCACCCCCGCGTACCACTCGCCGCGCTCCGTCAGCGGCGTGCCCTCGTACAGCCCGAGCAGGCCGGGGTCCTCCGGCGGCGGCTCGGGTTCGACGAAGACCGCGACGTTGTCCATCAGCCGGGTCAGCTCCGCCGGGATCCGGTCGAGCGCCTGCGCGACCAGTTCCTCGAACTCCTCGTTCGGCATGTCCAGCACACGGCCCATTCTGCGTCAGCCCACCGGATACCGGCGGGTCGCACCCGGCAGACGAGGCGAACGGCCCGCAAAGTGCCTTTTGCGGCTTGCACCCCGCCCGCGGGCGCCCGGCGAGGACCCTTGACAGCCCTCCCTCCCAAGAATTAACTCAACCAGACGTGAATCAACAGAGTGCAACACGTCAGTTCATCGGTTCCTCCTGCTCATCCGATGTGTAAGGAGCATCCGTGCCCCTCTTCGGCCCGTTGGGACGGCGGCCGGCCGGCACCATGCTGACCGCGTTCACTGTCCTGATCACCGCTTGGCTGTCCCCCGCCGCGGCGACACCCGCATCCGACTCCCCCACCCCCGCGGACACCACCTCCGATGTCTGGAGAGTGGCCCCACCAGAAACCAAAAAAGATCAACTCACCGCCGACGTCGCCCTCGACGACTCCACCGGCGCCCTCTCCCTCACCGTCCGCCGCGGCGCGGACCCCGTGCTCCCCGACTCGCCCCTCGGCCTCCGCACCCGGGACGCCGACCTGACCCGCGGGCTCGAACTCCTCGACCGCGCGGACCGCCGGGTCGTGGAGCGGTACGAGATGACCACCGGCAAGCAGCGCCGCGTGCGCTCCCCCATGACGGAGTCCCGCTTCGCGCTGCGCGGCGAGGGCGGCGTCCGCATGGACCTCGTCGTCCGCGTCGCCCGCGACGGCGTCGCGTTCCGCTACGAGCTGCCGGACTCCGCGGGCACCGTCGTCACCGGCGAGGCCACCGGCTACCGCCTCCCCGCCGGCGCGCCCGCCTGGCTGCTGCCGCACACCTCCTGGTACGAGGAGGTGCGCACTCGGACCACCGCCGGCGGCGCCCCCGCCGGCGACTACGGCTACCCCGCGCTCTTCGAGCTCGCCGCCGGCTCCGCCAACGAGTACGTGCTGCTCACCGAGTCCGGCATGGACTCCACGTACCCCGGCAGCAAACTCGCCCACACCGCCGCCGCCGCGGGCGGCGGCGGCGCGTACGACGTCGCCCTCGCCGAGGCCGAGGTCGTCTCGCCCGGCGACCTGGCGACCCCGTGGCGCACCGCGATCGTCGGCGACCTGGCGGCCGTCACCGAGTCGACGCTCGTCAGCGATCTCGCGCCGGACGCGGAGTTCGCCGACACCTCCTGGATCCGGCCGGGCACCGTGTCCTGGTCCTGGCTCGTCGAGCACGACAGCCCGCGGGACTTCGAGCGGCAGAAGGACTACGTCGACTACGCCGCCGCGCACGGCTGGGAGTACACGCTGGTCGACGAGGGCTGGAGCCGCGAGTGGGTGCCGGAGCTGGTGCGGTACGCGCGCGCCAGGGGCGTCGACATCCTGCTGTGGTTCCGCTGGTGGGAGGTCGACACTCCGGAGGAGATGGACGGCGTCTTCGGCGAGCTGAACGACTGGGGCGTCAAGGGCGTCAAGGTCGACTTCATGAACAACGGCGGCGGCGAGCCCGAAGGGGTCGGCCGGCACGCCTGGTACGAGGACGTGCTCGCCGCCACCGCCGAGCACAGGCTGCTCGTCAACTTCCACGGCGCCACGCTGCCGAAGGGTCTGCAGCGCACCTGGCCGCACCTGATGACGTACGAGGCGGTGCGCGGGCACGAGTACTACTCCTTCGACCAGCCGCTGACGCCCACGTACAACACGATGCTGCCGTTCACCCGCAACGTCGTCGGCTCCGCCGACGTCACGCCGGGCACCTTCTCCATGACCAACAGGACGCACACCGACGCGCACGAGCTGGCGCTGCCCGTCGTGTACGAGTCCGGGCTGCAGCACCCCGCGGACAGCCCGGAGACGTACGCGCGGCTGCCCGAGGCCGAGCGCGTGCTCGACCAGCTGCCGACGGTGTGGGACGAGACCCGCTACCTCGGCGGGCGGCCCGGCGACGACGCCGTGCTGGCGCGGCGCGCCGGCGAGCGGTGGTTCGTCGGCGGCATCCACGCGGGCGCGGCCGGCGAGACCGAGGTGGACCTCGGGCGGCTGGGCGCGGACGACGACGAGCGGCTGCTCGTGGAGCTGGTGACGGACGGGGCGGACGGCGCGGGCGGCGCGGACGGGCTGGTGCGCGAGAGCCGCACGGTCGCCGGCGACGCGGAACTGACGGTGCCGGTGGCGGGGAACGGCGGGTTCGTGGCGCTGGTCTGCCCCGCCGAGCGCGGCCGGACGACGTGCGACGCGCCGGTGCGTACGACGCCGGCGACCGCGCTCGCGGTCACCCCGGCGACGGCCACCGCGGAACCCGGCGACGAGATCGAGGTCACCGGCCAATTCGCCGCCGCCGACGGGGAGTCCGCGACCCTGCGGGACGTCCGCCTCGGCGCCCGGCCGCGGGCCGGCTGGACGGCGTCGGGCGACGACGCGGCGCGCCCGGTACTGCGGCCGGGGCAGGCGCTGTCGGGCAGCTGGACGGTGCGGGTGCCGGAGTCGGCGGAGCCGGGGTACGCGGACGTGCCCGTCGTCGCGGAGTACCGGGCGCCGGGCGCCGGCCGGGCGGAGCCGCCGGTGCACGTCGAGCAGGCGGTGCGGGTGCTGGTCGCGCCGCCGGTGCCGCGGGGCGAGGCGCACGTCGGCGACCTGCACCTGCTCACGGCGACGAACGGCTGGGGCCCGGTCGAGGTCGACACCAGCGTCGGCGAAGACGGCGCCGGCGACGGCGCGCCGCTGACCATCGGCGGCACGACGTACGACAAGGGCCTCGGCGCCCACGCGCCGTCCCGGGTCACGGTCTACCTCGGCGGCGCGTGCAGCGCCTTCACCGCACAGGTGGGCGTGGACGACGAGGTCGGCGACCAGGGCTCGGTGAGCTTCCGGGTCCTCGGCGACGGCACGGAACTGGCGGCGACCGGCACGCTGCGCGGCGCGGACGGCGCGCAGCCGGTGACGGCGGACGTGGCCGGGGTCGACGTGCTGACGCTGGAGGTCGCCGACGGCGGCGACGGCATCAGCTACGACCACGCGGACTGGGCGGACGCGAAGGTGTCCTGCGCCTGACGCGGCCGACATGGAGAGCGCCGCGGCCCGGCCGGTGGCCGCGCCGCGGCGCTCTTCCGCCGCTCCACCGCGCACCCGCCGCTCCGCCGCGTACGCGCCGGGCGTCAACCACCGGACAAAGCACTCCCCGAGGGTTGAATGAGACGCGGCAGGTACGACGAGGAGGCCGGCTGCGCTCATGACGTCCGAGGAGATCCTGACCGGCGTCGGGCTCATCGCCGTGCTCGCCGCCGGGGCGCAGATCCTGGCGTCCCGGCTGCGCATCCCGGCGATCGTCCTGCTGCTGCCCGCCGGCTTCGCCGCCGGCGCCCTCACGGACACCGTCGACCCCGGCCGGCTGCTCGGCCCCGCGTTCCCGCCGCTGGTGTCGCTGGCGGTCGCCGTCATCCTCTACGAGGCGGGCCTCGGCCTCGACCTGCGCCGGCTGACCGGCGACACCCGCCGGGTGGTGATCCGGCTGATCTGGATCGGCGCCCTGCTCACCCCGGTGGTCGCCGGGCTCGCCGCCGCGCCGCTGCTGGGCATGTCGGCGCCCGCGGCGGCCGTGCTGGGCGTCGTCCTCGTCGTCTCCGGGCCCACCGTCGTCGGCCCGCTGCTCACCTACGTCCGGCCCAACGAGCGGCTGCAGCGCATCCTCGTCTGGGAGGGCTCCGTCATCGACGCGGTCGGCGGCATCCTCGGCGCGCTCCTCTTCCACGCCGTCACCACCGACACCGGCCACGGCCCCGTACGCGCCGTCCTCGGCCTCCTCGCCAGCACCGGCGTCGGCCTGGCCGGCGGCGCGGTGGGCGCCGCGCTGCTGTGGCTGCTGCTGCACCGGATGCGGCTCGACGAGGTGCTGGCCGCCTCCGCGCAGCTGGCGTTGGTCGTCGGAGTGGCCGCGGGGTGCAACGCGGTGCGGGAGGACACCGGGCTGATCGCGGCCATCGCCATGGGCGTCGCGGTCGCCACCCGCCCGGAGTTCGACGTGCCTGCGCTGCGCCCGTTCTTCGAGACGCTCGTGTCGCTGACCGTCGGGCTGCTCTTCGTCTCCATCTCGGCAACGGTCACGCCCGCCTCGCTGCGGCACGTGGTGCTGCCGGCGCTGGTACTCGTCGCGGTCCTGGTGCTGGCGGCGCGGCCGCTGGTGGCCGCGCTCGCCACGGTACGCACCAGCCTGCCGCGCGCCGAGCGGGCGTTCCTCGGCGCGCTGGCGCCGCGCGGCATCGTCGCGGCCTCGACGGCCTCGACGTTCTCCGCGGGCCTCGTCGCCGACGGCGTCGGCGGCGCACAGAAGATCCTGCCGGCCACGTTCCTCGTCATCGTCGCGACGGTGCTCCTGTACGGGCTGAGCGCCGTGCCGGTCGCCCGCCGGCTCGGCGTGACCCGGCCCGCCCGCTCCCGGCCGCTGCTCGTCGGCGGGGAGCCGTGGGTGGTCGACCTGGCCGTGGCGCTGCGCGCAGCCGGTCCTGACGTGCTGATGTGGGCGGGCGGGGCGGCGGAGCGGGGGCGCATCGCGCGGGCGGGGCTGGCGCTGGCCCCGGGCGAGCTGCTGGCGTCGGCCGCGGGCGCGGGCGCGGAGCTGGAGGGCATCACGGAGGTGTACCTGCTGACCGCGGAGGACGACTTCAACGCGCTGGCGGGGGCCCTGCTCGCGGGCGGGGGCCGGGGGGTGCCGGTGTACCGGCCGCAGCCGCCGCCCGGGGGTGCGGGGGTGGTGGCGCCGTTCATGGCGGGCGAGTCGCTGTTCGCGGAGGGCATGACGGGCGCGGAGGTGGCGCGGCGGCACGCGGCCGGCGCGCGGTTCGTCCTGCGCCCGGCCGCGGGGAGCGGAACGGGGGCGGCGGGGACGGCCGGCACGGGGGACGCGGTGCTGTTCCACGTGGCGGCCACCGGGCGGCTGGCGCCGGTCACGACCGCGTCCGCACCGTCCGCACCGTCCGCAACGCCGGGCGACGCCGCCGCCGGCCAGATCGTGCTGCTCACCCCGGCAAGCCCGCTTTCGTAAAATAAATCCCTGACAAATACGCGGGTCGGGAAAGCGAAATACAATTCGCCGGGTCTCTTGCTGCGCGCCCGCCGCCCGGATACGTTACGGCTCGCGTTCCCCGCGCCGCGCCTTTCGCCGCCGCCGGGAATTCCCCCACCGCAGGACCGAGCCGTGAGGAAAATCCCTCGTGACGATCTCAAGACGCAAACTCATCATCTCCGGCGCCACCGCCTCCGCCGCGGCCGCCGCCGGCGGCCTCTCCGCCCGGCTGGCCGGCGCCGCCGAGGAGCCCGCCGCGGCGGCGCGGCCGGGCGCGCAGCCCGCGGCCGGCCCCGTGGGCGACGTAGTCGGCAAGGTCACCGTCGGCTACCAGGGCTGGTTCGCCTGCCCCGGCGACGGCGCGCCCATCAACGGGTGGTGGCACTGGAGCCAGGACATGAGCCGGCCGCCGTCCCCCGCCAACACCACCATCAAGTCCTGGCCGGACATGCGGGAGTACGACCGCACGTACCCCACCGACTACCGGGACCTCAACGGCGGCGGCCCGGCCGCCCTGTTCTCCTCGTGGGACGAGCAGACCGTCGACACGCACTTCCGCTGGATGGCCGAGAACAACTGCGACACCGCCGCCCTGCAGCGGTTCAACCCCTTCGGCGGGGAGGGCGCGACGCGCGACGGCATGGCGCGGAAGGTGCGCGCGGCGGCCGAGCGGCACGGCCGCAAGTTCTACGTGATGTACGACGTCACCTCCTGGACCGCGATGCAGTCCCAGATCAAGGAGGACTGGACGGCGAAGATGAGCGCGTACACGTCGTCCGGCGCGTACGCCGTGCAGAACGGCAAGCCGGTGGTGTGCATCTGGGGCTTCGGCTTCAACGACCCCGGCCGCCCCTTCGAGCCCGGGCCCTGCCTCGACGTCGTCAACTGGTTCAAGGCGCAGGGCTGTTACGTCATCGGCGGCGTGCCCACGCACTGGCGCACCGGCCAATCCGACTCCCGGCCGGGCTTCCTCGACGTCTACCACGCCTTCCACATGCTCTCGCCGTGGATGGTGGGCCGCATCTCCGACGTCGCCGGCGCCGACCACTTCCACGCCCACGTCAACGGCCCGGACAAGGCCGACTGCGACGCGCACGGCATCGACTACCAGCCCTGCGTCATCCCCGGCGACCTGCAGAGCGGGCACCGGGCGCACGGCGACCTGATGTGGCGGCAGTTCTACAACATGGTCCGGCTGGACGTCGGCGGCGTCTACATCTCGATGTTCGACGAGTACAACGAGGCCAACCAGATCGCCAAGACCGCGGAGACCGCGGCCCAGGTGCCGGCCGGCTCGGGCCTGCGCGCCCTGGACGAGGACGGCACGTCCTGCTCCTCGGACTACTACCTGCGGCTGACCGCGGACGGCGGCCGGATGCTCAAGGGCGAGCTGCCCCTCACCCCCGACCGCCCCACCCCGCCGCGGCTCTGAGCCCGCGCCCCGCCGGAGCGTTCCCCGCCGGGGTCCGCCCGGCGGGGGCGTTTGTCAGGCAGTTGTTTTCCAGCCCTGCGGCAGTCGTCTTTTATTTCGCCTGACAATTCACCAGCACCCTTTAAGGACAGGCAACGAGAAGAAGTATTCGGGGCGTTGACTTAGTAACACACGTGGTTTTTCATGTGCGGCACGAGCCGGACAGGAAAGGCCACGCATGCATCCCCACCGGCAGGCGACCGTGACCGCCACCGCGCCGCCCCCCGTCCGGCCCTCCGCCGAGGACGCCGGACTCCTGCGTCGCTGGGCGGCCGAGGGCGGGGCGCTCGCACTGCGGGCCCGGATCGTGCTGCTGGCCGGGCAGGGCATGCGGGACACCGACATAGCCCGGCGGCTCGGCGTCTCCCGGCAGACGGTGGGCGCCTGGCGGCACAGGTGGGCCGACCAGGGGATCGCCGGGCTGCGGCACCGGGCCCGCCCCGGGCGGCCCGCCACCGTCGACGAGGCGGAGGTCATCGCCCGTACGCTCCTCGCCAGCGACGGCGCCGCCGCCTCCCGGGCCGTCGGCCGCGAGCTGGGCCTGTCCCACGCCACCGTCGCCGCCATCCGGCGCCGCTGGTCGGACCGGCCGCCCGCCGACCCGCCGCTGCCCGGCTCCGACATCTGGGTCGTCGGGCTGTACGCGGACGCCCACGGCGCCGTGCTCCTCGCCGGGGCCCGTACCGGCTCCGCCGCGCAGCCGCGCCGCCCCGCCGGCAGCACCGTCGGCGCCGACGTGCTGGCCCGGCTCGACCGGGCCTGCGACGCGCTGCCCGGCGCCGTCGCCGACGGCGACCACCCCCCGGCGCCGCACGAGGCGTTCGCCGCGTTCCTCGCCGAGGCCAGCCGGCGGCACCCCCGTATCGAGCTGTACGCGCTGACGCTCTGGACCGCGGACGCCACGGCGGACCACCCCCACGCGACCGCCGCACCCCTCGCACCGGCCAGCGCCTCGCCGGGCACCCCGCCGACCGCCGCACCGGCGGTCCCCGCCCTGGCCCCCGCCGTCCGCCCCGAGACCCCGGCGCCCGCCTCCCGCCACCGCATCCCCGCCGCCTGCACCTGGCGCAGCTACCTCCGCGCCCTCGTCGCCCTCGACAGCGGCCGCCACCCCGAGTCCTCCCGCCGCGTCTACCTCGACCTCGCCGCCGCCGTCGAGGCGTACGCCCGGCAGCCGTCCGGCGAGCCGCTGCGGTGGCTCCGCGAGTCGATCGCCAGCCACGCCGCCCCGCCCCGCCCCCGTACCCGCCCCGGGGACGGCGCGGGCGGGGCCGCCGGGCGCCGGTCGTCCGCCGCCGGCGCCGCCGCCGGCATCGGCGCGAACCACATCGACCTCGGCTCGTTCAACGAGTGCGTGGTCATCGAGGCCGTGCGCCTCGCCGGCAGCGTCACCCGCGGCGAGATCGCCCACCGCACCGGCCTGACCCAGCAGTCCGTGTCCCGGATCGCCCGCTCGCTGCTGGCCCGCGGCATCCTCGTCGAGGAGAACCGCCGCCGGGCGGCCTCCGGCAAGCCGCGCACCCCCGTGCGGCTGCGCGGGGAGGCGGCCCACGCGGTCGGCATCCACATCGACCCGGAGGTCTTCACCGCCGTCGTCATCGACCTGGACGGCGCGATCGTCGCCGAGCGCACCCGGCCCGTACCGCCGACCGGCGACCCCGACGTGCTGGTCAGGCAGGTGGCGCAGCTCGGCCGCGGCGTGCTCGCCGACGCCCGCGGCGGGGTGCGGCCCGGGGGCTTCCTCGGCATCGGCGTGGCCGTCCCCGGTCCCGTGGACACCGACTCCGGCACGGTGCTCGACCCGCCGCTGATGTCGGTGTGGACGGACCTGCCGCTGCTGTACCTCCTCAAGGACCACTTCCGGTGCCCGCTGATCATGGAGAAGGACGCGTCGGCCGCCGCCGCGGGCGAGCGGTGGATCGGCCGCGACCGGCGCGCCCGCGACTTCGCGTACGTCTACCTCGGCACCGGCGTGGGCTCCGGCCTCTACCTCAACGGCGACCTGCACCGCGGCACCAGCGCCAACGCAGGCGAGTTCGGGCAGCTCTGCGCCGTCGCCCTCGGCCGCACCGGGCCGGGCGGCCGGCCGGAGGTGCTGCCCGAGTGCAACCCGCCGCTCGGGCTGTCCCGGCTCGCCGCCCGGCACGGCTTCCCCCTCGACGCCGCCCTCGCCGGCACCGCCGCCGGCTACCGGGCCGTCACCGAGGCCGCCGCGGCCGGCGACGCCGCCGCCACCGCCGCCGTACGGGAGCTGGCGCGGGCCGTCGGACAGGGCACCACGAGCCTGGTGGACCTGCTCGACATCGACCTCGTCGTCCTCGGCGGGCCGTTCTTCACCGGCCCCGCCGCCCCGCTGTACCTCGCCCACATCGGCGAGATGGTCAACGACTTCCCCACCGCGCGCCGGCTCCGGCACGTCGACGTCGAGCGGTCGGTGCTCGGCCCCGAGGCCGCCGCGGTGGGCGCCGCCTCCACGATCTTCCACGCCGCGTTCACCCCTCGGCTGCGCGGCGGGACGGCCCTCCGGGCCCTGTGAACCGTACGCACCGGCACCCCACAGCACCGGGAAGGAACCCCATGATCCGGACCCCCCACCGCCGGTACCGGCCCAGACGCGCGGCCGGACGCGCCGCCGGACGCGGCGGCGCCCTGCGGCTGCTGACCGTCCTCGCGCTGCTGCTCGGCGGCGGCGCCGTCACCGCCGGCAGCCCGGCCGACGCCGGCAGCAGCCCGGCCGCCGGCAGCCCGGCCGCGGGCGCCGCGGCCGACATACCGCCCGGCGACTACCAGCACGTCCAGCTGGCCTCCGGCCCGGCCGAGACGGGCGAACCCATGTCGCTCGCCGTCCTGCCGGACCGCTCGGTCGTGCACACCTCCCGCGACGGGACGGTCCGCTACACCGACGCCGCCGGGAACACGAAGACCGCAGGGAAGCTCGACGTCTACGGCCACGACGAGGAGGGCCTGCAGGGCGTCGCCGCCGACCCCGGGTTCGCCGCCAACCGGCAGATCTACCTGTACTACTCGCCCGCGCTGGACACCCCGCCCGGCGACGCGCCCGGCACCGGCACCCCCGCCGACTTCGAGCCCTGGAAGGGCCACCTGAACCTCTCCCGGTTCACGCTGACCGCCGACGGCACCCTCGACACGGGCAGCGAGCAGGTCATCCTCGAAGTGCCCAACGACCGCGGCCAGTGCTGCCACGTCGGCGGCGACATCGACTTCGACGCCCAGGGCAACCTGTACCTGACCACGGGCGACGACACCAATCCCTTCGCCTCCGGCGGCTACTCCCCCCTCGACGAGCGGGCCGACGTCAACCCGCAGTTCGACGCCCAGCGCTCCTCCGGCAACACCGACGACCTGCGCGGCAAGGTGCTGCGGATCAGGCCCACCGCCGACGGCTACACCGTCCCCGACGGCAACCTCTTCGCGCCCGGCACCCCGGGCACCCGTCCCGAGATCTACGCCATGGGCTTCCGCAACCCGTTCCGGATGTCCGTCGACCGCGCGACCGGCGCCGTCTACCTCGGCGACTACGGCCCGGACGCCGGCGGCACCGACCCGGCCCGCGGGCCGGGCGGCCAGGTCGAGTTCAACCGCATCACCGGCCCCGGCAACTTCGGCTGGCCTTACTGCACCGGCACGAACACCGCGGCCGAGACGTACAACGAGTACACCTTCCCCAGCGGCCCCTCGGGCGCGAAGTACGACTGCGCGGGCGGCCCGGTGAACGACTCCCCGCACAACACCGGGCAGGACCGGCTGCCTCCGGCCCAGCCCTCCTGGATCCGCTACGGCGGCGACGCCGGCAGCCCACCGGAGTTCGGCGGCGGCTCGGAGTCCCCCATGGGCGGCGAGGTCTACCGCTACGACCCGGACCTGGACTCGGACGTCAAGTTCCCCCGGTCCCTGGACGGCCGCTACTTCGCGGCCGAGCTGGGCCGGCAGTGGATCAAGGCCGTCGAGGTCGCCCCGGACGGCTCCCCCGGGCTGATCGAGGACTTCCCCTGGGACGGCACCCAGATCATCGACACCGACTTCGGCCCGGACGGCGCGCTGTACGTCCTCGACTACGGATCCGGCGGCGGCAACCAGGCGCTGTACCGCATCGAGTACGTCGCGGGCGCCAACCGCAACCCGGTCGCCGAGGCGACCGCGGACGTCACCTCCGGCGCGACGCCGCTGACCGTCGCCTTCAGCTCGGCGGGCAGCGCGGACCCGGAGGGCGGGGCGCTCACGTACCACTGGGACTTCGGTGACGGCACCGCCTCCGACGAGGCGAACCCCGCGCACACGTACACCGCGTCCGGCACGTTCACGCCGACGCTGACCGTCACCGACCCGGAGGGCCTGACCGGCACCGACAGCCTGGTGGTGACCGCCGGCAACACCGCGCCCACGGTGACGCTGGAGACCCCGGACGACGGGCGGCTGTTCTCCTTCGGCGACGCCGTACCGTTCACCGTGGCGGCGAGCGACCCCGAGGACGGCGCCGTCGACTGCTCCCGGGTCACCGTCACGTACGCCCTCGGGCACGACAGCCACACCCACGACATCAGCTCGGCGACCGGCTGCGCCGGCACCCTCGACGTCCCGGCCGACGGCGAGCACGACAGCGCCGCGAACCTGTACGGGGTCTTCACGGCCGAGTACACCGACGCCGGCGGGCTGACGGGCACCAGCACCCGCACCCTGCAGCCGCGGCACCGGCAGGCCGAGCACTTCGGCACCATGTCCGGCATCGAGATCGCCGGGCACGGCGGCGCGGAGGGCGGCGCCACGGTCGGGTTCACGGACGACGGCGACTGGGTGGCGTTCGAGCCGTACGCGCTGGACGACGTGACCGGCATCAGCGCGCGGGTCGCCTCCGGCGGACCGGGCGGCACGGTCGAGGTCCGCACCGGCTCGCCGACGGGCAACCTGCTCGGGATGCTGCCGGTCGCGCCGACGGGCGGCTGGGAGAGCTACGAGGACGTCACCGCCCCGCTGACCGCGGCGCCGGCGGGGGCCACGACGCTCTACCTGCGGTTCACGGGCCCGACGGGGCAGGGGAACCTGCTCGACGTCGACGCCTTCACGTTCACGACGGGGTAGACGGCCGGAACGGCCGCTGACGGGCCGGCACGGGGCGCCCGGGCGGCGGCGCGCACCGTGCCGGCCTCCCCGCCGCCCGGGCGGGGAGCCCGCCGGTGCGGTCCGGCGACGAAAACGACGAAAACGACGAAAACACCGCCCGCTCCCCCCGTTCCCCGCACACCCACCCCAGGGTAGGCCGCCCCACCGACAGCCACGCCTCCGTACGAGAGTCGCGCCCGGCCGCCGTACGAGCGCAGCCGTACGCCCGGTCGCCGTACGGGCTCAGCCCGTACGCCCTCACTCCGCGGCCAGCGCCGCCAGCAGCTCGCGCTCCCGCTCCGGGCTCAGCCCCGCCCGGCGCGGCCGGTCGAGGCCCTGCTCCCGCTCCCACGCGAGCGTGTCGGCCAGCATCTCCCTCCGCGGCCGGTGCGTCAGCCCCGCCGCCTCCGCCGCCGCGCCGCTGCGGGCCGCGAAGCCCTCCCAGCCCGGCTCGTCCAGCCACATCGCCAGCGACTCCGCCCCCATGAACTGCTCCACGCCCTGCTCCCGCAGCCACGCGGAACCGGCCTCGGCCACCGGCCCGGTGTGCCCGCCGACCTCCCGGGAGAGCCGGATCCAGTCGGCCAGGGAGAGGACCGGCCCGACGGCGTTGTACGTGCCGGTCGCGCCGGACTCCGCGTTGTCGAGCAGCCAGGCCACCAGGTCCCGGACGTCCACCACCTGCGTCCACAGGCCCGGCCCGTGCGGGACGAGCAGCGGGCCCTCCGGGTCGCGGGCGGCGCGGGCGACCCAGTAGCCGGTGCGGCCGGTGTGGTCGCCGGGGCCGCCGATGAGGCCGGCGCGGGCGATGACGAGCCGGTCGCCGACGGCCTCCCGGGTCGCCTGCTCGCAGGCCGACTTGGCCTCGCCGTACAGCTCGCGGCCGACCTCGTCGAGCGCGGTGGGCTCCGCCAGCGGGGCGGACTCGTCGGCGCCGGGCCGGTCGTGGGCGGCGTAGACGTTGCCGGAGGAGACGTACGTCCAGTGCCGGGCGGTGCCGGCGAGCGCGGCGAGGGCGCCGCGGACGAAGCCGGGCTGCCACGACACCTCGACCACGGCGTCCCAGGGCCGGCCGGCGGTACGGGCGGGCAGGGCGTCGTACGCGCCGGGCTCGCTCCGGTCGGCGGCCACCAGCTCCGCGCCGTCCGCCACGCCGCCGCTCTCGCCGCGTGCGAGGCACGTCACCCGGTGCCCCCGCGCCAGCGCCAGCCGCGCCACCTCCCGGCCCACCCAGGCCGTACCGCCCAGCACGAGAATGTCCATGCCCGCACCCAAGCACCGATCCCGCCCCGGCGCAGCACCGCTACGCCGACGGCAGATCCGGGCCGGCGGAGGCGGTCCGCGGGGCCGCGGGGCCGCGGGGCCGGAAAGGCCGCGGGCCGCTCGGTCGTCGCCGCGCGGCCGTCGCTCAGCAGGTCTCGCGCACGTACCCCGCCGCGCCCCGGGGGGAGACCGCGCGGTCGCGGCGGACGACGCTCAGGCGGTCGGCCCACCGCTCACAGGCCGCCGCGAGGCCGTCCGGGGTGTACTCGACGACCAGCACCCGGTCGTCGAACGCCG
Organism: Streptomyces sp. CNH099; assembly: GCA_000514715.1. Lineage (GTDB taxonomy): Bacteria > Actinomycetota > Actinomycetes > Streptomycetales > Streptomycetaceae > Streptomyces > Streptomyces synnematoformans. The sequence continues at coordinate 116,953 of AZWL01000011.1, forward strand.
CCGCGTAGGCGGCGCACTCGCCGTACTCGCCGCACTCCTCCGCGACCGCGAAGTCCAGCCCGGTACGGGCCCGGTCGCGCGCCAGCTCCACGGTGTTCTTCTGGGCGACGGCCAGGCCGCGGCCGTGGGCGCGGTCGGCGAGGAGGGCGGCGTAGGAGACGGCGTGGGCGCGGGTGAGGAGGCGGGGGAAGCGGGTGTAGGTGTCGAGGTTGTCGGGCTCGACGGCCTGGTAGCCGCGGTCGGCGCAGCCGTCGATCCAGCGGCCCACCCGCGCCGCGATGCGCTCGCGCTTGCCGGCGGTGCGCAGGTCGAGCACGGCCTCGCCCCAGTCCTCGTCGTAGACGACCGCGCCGTCCGCGTCGCGCAGCAGCAGGTCGGGGTCCCACTCGTCCTCGGCGCCGGGCTGCGCCTGGAAGGCGTTGACGTAGCAGACGTTGTACGCGCCGGGGGCCGGGGCGTCGCCGCGGTCGCGGACGACGACGTCGACGCCGGGGGGCGGGGCGTAGGCGCCGCCGATCTGGTAGTCGACGCCGGCGCCGGGCGGGGGCGGTGCGGGGGCCGGCGGCCCGTCGTCGTCCCGCCAGGGCGCGAGCAGCAGGACGGCGGCGACGGCGGCCGTCCCGGCGGCGACCGCGAGGGCCCGGCGCACTCGTTCGCGATTCACCCCCTCACTATCGCCTCCGCAGGAAGGCGCTCGTCGAGGCGACCCCCACCAGCTCGAAGGCGGTGTCCCCGGCGAGGTACTCGTCCGCCGCCTGCTGCACCCCCGGCCACGTGCGGTCCCCGTAGTCGTCCACGACCACCACACCGCCCGGCGCCACGATCTCCTCGACCCACTCCAGGTCCGCGCGCACCCCCGCCGCGGAGTGGTCGCCGTCCACGATCACCGTGCCGTACGGCCGGTCGGACACGGCGCGGCGGATGTCGGGGTCGCCGGAGAACCCGCGGTGCAGCCGGATCCGCTCGGGCGGCACGCCGGCCAGTTCCAGATTGGTCCGCACCACGGCCTCGTTGACCGGCGTGCCCGTGGGGTCCGCGGGGTTGGCCGTGCCCGGCTGGAGCTGCACGTCGGCCAGCGGGTCCACGATCGTCAGCGAGCACCGCCTCCCCATGCGTGCGAACTGCCGGGTGAGCGCGGAGGAGAACAGGCCGAAGAGGGTACCGATCTCCAGCACGTCGTCGTTCGGCGGGCGGAGGAGCGGCGGGACGGTGAGCTTGCCGAGGATGTTCGGCGCGCCGCCCGCGATGCGGCCGACGCCCCGCAGCTCGACCTCGACCAGCGTGCGGAACGCGGCCACGACGTACGGACGGGCGTCCCGCTCGCCCGTCGCGGCCTCGACCTGCTCGACCACGGTGTCGACCGACCCCTTGGTCGGCATCCGCTGCTTGCGGCCGTCCTGCCCGCCGAACAGCAGCTCCAGCGTGTAGCGGGCGACGCGGGCCTCCCGGAGTTCCTTCTCCATCGCGTCGACACGCGCGCGGAGGTCGTGGTCGGCGGTGCCGGGCCTGCGGACCGCGCGCCCCACGCGGCGGCCCAGGCGTTCGATTCGACGGATATGCGACATGCCCCGCACTCCATCAGACGCACGGGAGACGCGGCGAGGGCGGGACAGCATCACCACGGCCCCGACATGAAGAGTTAATCTCCCGCTCATACGACCCCGTGGAGTGTCCCGGCCCGCGGCACGGTGTCCGCACACCCCCGGAACGTACCTAGAATCGACCGCATGCGCGGCGGGTGGAGGGAGCGGCATGGCGCGGCAGCGACCGGGTGACTCCGGGGCGCCCACGATGCGCGACGTCGCCGACCGCGCCGGGGTGAGCACGATGACGGTCTCGCGCGTGCTGAAGGACGACGCCCGCGTCAGCGAGGCCACCCGGCGGCGCGTCCTGGCGGCCGTCGACGCCCTCGGCTACCGGCTCAACGCGACCGCGCGCAGCCTGCGCCTCGGCGGCAGCGGCATGATCGGGCTGATCGTCACCAACCTCGCCAACCCCTTCTACTCGCGGCTCGCGCTCGGCGTGCAGGAGGTCGCCTCGCAGCACGGGCTGAGCATGCTGCTCAGCAACACCGGCGAGGAGTTGGAGCGGGAGCGGGGGCTGGTGGAGGACCTGGCGTCGCGGCAGGTCGCGGGCATGATCGTGGTGCCGGCGGGGGGCAGCCACAGCCACCTCACGCCGGCGGCCCTGCGCGACATGCCGGTGGTGCTGGCGTCCCGGCCGCCGTCGGGGATGGCGGCCGACTGCGTACTCGTCGACGACTTCGGCGGCGCCCGGGACGCCACGGCAGAACTCATCGCCCGCGGCCACCGCAGGATCGGCTTCCTCGGCAACCCGCCGGCCATCCACACCGGCGCCGAGCGCTACCGCGGCTACCGCGCCGCCCACGAGGCGGCCGGGCTGGAACCGGACGACCGGCTGGTGCGGCGCGGGCTGACGGACGTGGCGACGGCGGAGCGGGCGGCGCGGCGCCTGCTGGCGCCGGAGAGCCCGGAGAGCCCGGGGAGCCCGGCGAGCCGGGAGGGGCCGCGGGAGCCGGCACCGGACGCCCCCACCGCGCTCTTCTGCACCAATAACCGCCTCACCCAGGGCGCGATCCGCGCCGTCCGCGCCCTCGACGTGCCCGTCGCGCTCGCCGGCTTCGACGACTTCGACCTCGCCGACATCCTCGGGATGCCGCTGACCATCGTGTCGTACGACGCCGACGAGATGGGCCGGCAGGCCGCGCGGCTGCTCGTCGACCGGATCAACGGCGGCCCCGCCGCCTCCCGGCCCCCGCGGCGGACCGTCCTGCCCACGCACGTGATCCGCTACGGGCCCGAGTGACCGGCGGGGCCCCGGACGCGGGCCCCGGCGCGGGCTCCCTCAGCAGGACATGCCGTTGGGCTCGTCGATCTCGACCGAGCTGAAGAAGTCCCGGAAGGACGAGAAGAAGTTGCCCTTGCCGCCGGGGCTGGTGACCGCCATGCAGCCGGTGTAGTCGGCGTCCGACCACAGGTTGATCCGGTGGTCCGTGCGGTTCCAGTCCGACTTGGCGCGGTCGTCCATGCCGAGGGCGGCCAGGTCCGGGGTGTCGTCCTGGATCGCGGCCATGTCCCCGGTGCCGTCCAGGCCGGAGAACAGGCAGTAGTGGTCGGCCGGACACCGCTCGTAGCCGTCGGCCACCGCCTGGGCGGACGCGCCCGGCGCGGCCAGCAGGGCGGCGGCGGCCGCGGCGGCGGTGACGAGGGCGGCGTGCAGCTTCTTGGTCATCTCTCTCCTCGGTGGGGGCAGAGCCCGAACGTGGCGGCAGAAACCGAACACCCCGCCGCCCCCGGGCGTCCCGGGGCGGCGGGGGGCAGGGGGCGGGCCGGTCAGTCCAGAGCCTCGAACGCCTTGACCAGCGTCCGCTGGAGGTCCGTGATCTGGTAGTACGACCCGAGCTTGTAGTACTCCTCCTTGGACGTCAGCGTGAACCCGTACACGAGGGTGCGGTTCTCGCCGGCGTAGGCGTACGGGGCGGAGTTCGCGTACGTCGTGATCTGCGTCTTCTCCGGCTCCGACGTCGTCGGGGCCAGCGTCGGGTCGACGCTGATGACGGCGTAGGTGATGCGGTCGACGACGTCGGAGTCGTAGCCCAGCGTCGGGTACACCGCGAACGAGCCGGTGGCGAAGTCCAGCGCCATGTCCGTCGGCTCCACCAGCCCCATCTCGCTGGCCGTCGACTTGACCTCCTCCGGCGTGAGGTGGTCGGCGTTCAGGTCGCTGAAGTACAGGTTCACCTGCCGCTTCGGGTAGTCCACCGAGACCATCTGGACCTTGTCCAGGCCGTAGCGGGCGAAGAGTTCGGCGTTGGCCCGCGCGCTCTCCGGCATCGACGGCAGGTCGAGCAGGGCGGTCAGCGGCTGCGGCTCGTTGGTCGGGAACGAGGCGTAGGCCTTCTTGAAACCGGTCGTGACCATGCCGTCGATGGCGTACATCCCGAGCGGGAATCCGTCGCGCAGTTCCGCGAGGAGATTGTCGACCGGGTGGTTCTCCTTCTCGGTGAGGCCGCGCTCCAGCGCGGTCGTGAACGGATCGCCGTGGTCCGTGGGCACCGAGATACTGAAGTCGAGTTCCGTCGAGCGGCGGCCACCCGCCATGGAGAAGACGATGACGGCGTCCGCGAGCGCATCCTGGTACGCGGTCAGAACCGGCCAGATCTTGTCGCGGGCGACGGGCACATTCAGCAGCCCGGCCGCTTCCTCCATAGCGGAATAGACACGTTCGACGTCTTTAGCCCCGGACATGGAATCCTCCGCATATCGATCACGAGCGACTATGGGGGCCAGGTCAGAATCACCGACGCCGTCGAAGAGCGTCTCGTCGGCGCATCGAGGAGCGTCAACCGTGGCCGCTACCTGCTGCTCCACTGACCCGAGTATTGGCGAGCCGGCTTGCGCGGGACTGTACGACCGCTTGGCGCCGGCTTGGCGGCACGCCGGAGCAGCCGCACCCACCTGCGGATTTCTGCGCCGGCGCGGCACGCGCGGAAAGAGCGTAGCGGAAAGCCGCGCGGACGGGCCCCGCCGGCAAGCGGGCCGGCCGCCCGCCAGCCAAAAGATCAACGGGTACGGCGCGCCCTGGCATTATGTACCGGCCGCCACTCCCCGCGGGAGACCCAAGTCGGCACCAATTCAATCCTCAGTGCCGCACAAGTCGCCTGGCAGATGCTGATCCGGTGCCAGGCGCACGCCGACGCGCCGCCGGCTTTCGTGCAGGTTTGTCCGTCAGCTGTCCGGAACTTCGTTCCAGCAGGGGAAGGGGCGACACGTGAGGGTTGCCGCGGCGTACGCGCCGCATTGCACACGGCATTCCACACGCCTGACCGGCCGTGCCGCCGGAGCACACGAATTCCCCGGCGCCGCGGCGCACCGGACCGGCCACCGCCGCCCCGGCCCGGAACCCGCCCTCTCAGCCCCGGTGCGCCACCGCGCGAACCGCGCCGAGCCCCCGACCGAGTCCCGGTGATCGCCGGTCCCCACCCGTACGTCCGTGCGGGTGTCCACGCCCGCGCGGGAACCCCCGCAACCGATCCGATCCGCGTCGGCCGCGAAGATGTTCCGTACGAAGGATATTGAGAGGCGAACATGCCAACTCCCCGAGGCAGGGTCCTCCTGGCCGAACCCCGCGGCTTCTGCGCCGGCGTCGACAGGGCGATCGAGATCGTAGAGCGTGCGCTGGAGATCCACGGCGCGCCGGTGTACGTGCGCAAGCAGATCGTGCACAACGAGCACGTGGTACGCGATCTTGAGGAGCGCGGCGCGGTCTTCGTCGACTCCGAGACCGAGGTGCCCGAGGGCGCGGTGTGCATCTTCTCCGCCCACGGCGTCTCGCCGCAGGTGCGCGACAACGCGGCGGGCCGGCAGCTGAACGTGATCGACGCGACCTGCCCGCTGGTGTCCAAGGTGCACCAGGAAGCGCGGCGCTTCGCCCGGGACGAGCGGACGCTGCTGCTGATCGGGCACGCGGACCACGAGGAGATCGAGGGCACCTACGGCGAGGCGCCGGACCGCACGGTCATCGTGGAGGACGCGGAGCAGGCCCGGCAGGTGGAGCTGCCGGAGGGCACCCAGGCGGCGTTCCTGACGCAGACCACGCTGTCGGTCGACGACACCTCGGAGATCGTCTCCATCCTGCGGGAGCGCTTCCCGGGGATCGTGGGCGCGGGCAGCGAGGACATCTGCTACGCCAGCCAGAACCGGCAGAACGCCATCAAGGCCATCGCGGCGGAGAGCGACTTCGTCCTCGTCATCGGCTCGGTCAACTCCAGCAACAGCGTGCGGATGGTGGAGGTCGCCGAGGCCCTCGGCACGCCCGGCAAGCTGCTCCCGTCCGTGGACCATCTCGACCCGAGCTGGCTGGAGGGCGTGGAGACCGTCGGCGTCAGCTCCGGCGCGAGCGCGCCGGAGCTGCTGGTGGACCAGGTCATATCGCGTCTCGCGGAACTGGGCTACGGGGAGGTCGACTCGGTCGTGACCGCGAAGGAGAACGTGGTGTTCCGTCCGCCGGCGGGTCTGGAGCGTTCGAAGAGCGAATCGAAGAACGAGGCGAAGAACGAGGCGAAGAACGAGGCGAAGAGCGGGCGGGCGGGCACGGGTTCGGACGCCGCGGGCGACGTGGGTGACGCGGGTGACGCGGGCTCCGGCGACCTGGACAAGGCCACGAAGAAGCTCCTCTCCCGGGTCACGACCCGCATCGACGACCTGCTGACGGCGGAACGCAAGCAGTGGGGCGACGTCGACGCCCGCATGATGCAGCCGATCGACGTGGTCGCGCGGCTGATCGCCGCCGGCGGCAAGCGGCTGCGACCGACGTTCTGCATCAGCGGCTACCTCGCCGCCGGCGGCGAACTCGACGGCTCGGTGGCGGAGGACGCGGTCGCCTCGGCGGGCGCCGCCCTGGAGCTGCTGCACGCCTTCGCCCTGATCCACGACGACGTGATGGACAACTCCCCCACCCGCCGCGGCCGCCCGACCGCCCACATGGAGTTCGCCGGCATCCACGCCGAACACGGCTGGGCGGGCGAGGCCCGCCGCTACGGCGAGGGCGTGGCGATCATCGCCGGCGACCTGGCGTTCGGCTACGCCCACACCGTCACCGAGAACCTGTCGGGCCCGGCGCGGAAGGTGTGGAACCACCTCGGCACCGAGATGATCGTCGGCCAGCAGCTCGACATGGCCCTGGCCGCCGAACTCGCCCCGGACCCGGACCTCGCCCGCTACGTCGCGGTCTGCAAGTCGGGCCAGTACACGATCCACCGCCCGCTGGCCCTGGGCGCGACGATCGCGGGCCGCGACGACCTGCACCCGGCCTTCGAGGCGTACGGCGTGGCGGCCGGCGAGGCGTTCCAGCTCCGCGACGACCTCCTCGACGCCTTCGGCGACCCCGCGGTCACGGGCAAGCCGGCGGGCCTCGACCTCAGCGAGCACAAGATGAACCTGCTGCTCGCCCTGGCCGCGACGAAGGACGCGGAGGTGGCGCGGCTGGTGGCGGACGGCCAGAACTGGGACGCGGAGCTGCTCCACGAGGCGCTGCTGGCGTCCGGGATGCGGGAGGAAGTGGAGAAGCGCATCGACCGCCTGGTGGAGACGGCGCACAAGGCGCTGGAGAAGGCCCCGCTGGCGCCGGGCTGGCGGGAGCGGCTGGGCGAGATGGCGGTGCGGGTGTCCTACCGGGACCGCTGACGCCGCACGGACACCGCTGAACGCGCCCTCGCCCGGGCCGGCCGATAGCCGGGGCGGGGGCGCTGCCGTGCGGGGGCGGCTGCGCGGGTGCGCGGGGCCGCGGGTGCGCGGGGGTGCGGGGGTGTGCGTACGCGCGGCATCGCCGGGGGCTGCCGGAGCGTCCCGGGCGCCGCCCGCTAGTAGTAGCCCTTCGTGCCGTCGACGGTCTCCCGTACGAGGTCCGCGTGGCCCGCGTGCCGCGCGGTCTCCTCGACGAGGTGGAGGAGGATCCAGCGGAGGTTCGCCTTGCTGCGGGGGAGGCCGGGGTGGCGGGCGACGTCGTCCAGGGAGGCGGCGGCCACGATCTCGTCGCTGCGGGCGCACTGGGCCGCGTAGTCGGCGAGCAGCTGCGCCAGGGGCACGTCGCCCGGGTACCAGTCGGCGTCCTCGTCCGCGGACTCGTCGAAGGCCGGGTTGGGTGTGCTGTCGCCGTCGAGGAAGATGACCTCCAGCCAGGTGTGCTCGGTCCACCGCATGTGGGCGAGGAGCCCGGCCATGGTCATCAGCGGCGAGGTGGGGACGACGGGGCGGCGCGCGTCCGCCTCGCTCAGGCCCTCGCACTTCCAGCGCAGGATCTTGCGCTGGAGATCCAGCCAGCCGGTGAGCGCGGCGCGTTCGTCTGCGAGGAGGGGAGGGCGTTCGAAGATATGCGACATGCCTGCGGACGCTAGCGGGCCCGGCCCCGGAATGTCGCCGGATTTCCCCGGGCGCTCACCCCGCCGGCTTCTGCGCCATCACCACCACCCCCGGCCCCGTCTGCCCGTCCCCGGGCAGCCGCAGCTCCGCCACCGGACGCAGCCCGGCCCGCTCGATCAGGTCCGCGTACTGCTCGGGCCGCCACCGGTGCGTCGTCCACCGGACGCCCGCGCTGCCGTACGCCTCCGTACGCACCACGTCCTTGTCCCCCGTGTGCGTCCCCGTCAGGAAGTGCCCGCCCGGCCGCAGGGCGCGCGCGAACAGGGCCAGCACCTGCGGCAGCACGTCACGCGGAAGGTTGAACAGCGACCACCACCCGAGCACCCCGGCCAGCGACCCGTCGGCGAGGTCGAGGTCGGTCGCGGAGGAGACGCGGAAGCGGCACCGCGGGTACAGGCGGCGAGCGTTCTCGACCATGCGGGGGGAGAGGTCCACGCCGGACACGTCGAGCCCGCGGTCGGCGAGGTACGCGGTCACCGTGCCGGGGCCGCAGCCGACGTCGAGGACCGGGCCGGAGTCGCCGACGGTGTCGGCGAAGGCGTCGACCGAGGCCTTGAGCCACGGGTGCCGGCGGATGTCGCCCATGCCGGTCGTCCGCACCAGGTGCGCGTAGTTGTCGGCGACGCGGTCATAGGACTCGCGCACGACGTCGAGATCGGCCGGCCGGTCGACGCGGGGCGCGCGCGGGGCGCGGAGGCGTGGTTGTGCGTCCATCGGACCAACATAGGACAGCCCTGTGACAACGCCGCGGCGGACCAACGGCCGCCCCGGGCGGCGCCCGGCGGCGTCAGTCCTTGCGGCCCACGCCCGCGTAGATGCCGACCTCCTTGTACCGCGCCGGCGGCGGCATGTCCGGGCGCCAGAACGGGACCTGCACCAGGCCGGGTTCGGCCAGGGTGAAGCCGTCGAAGAACGGCTCGATCTCGGCGTACGGGCGCAGGTTCAGACCGGCCGTCGCCTTGTTGTAGACGGCCTGGGCGTCCGTGCGGTCGTTGAAGTCGCCGGTGGCGTGCGAGAGCACCAGGTAGCTGCCGGACGGGAGCGCGTCGCGCAGCGCGGCGACGATCTCCCGGGGCTGTTCCTCGTCGGTGAGGAAGTGCAGGACGGCCACCAGGAACACCGCGACCGGCCGGCCGAAGTCGAGGACGCGGCGGACGTCGGGGTGGTCCAGGATCGTCTGCACGTCCCGGACGTCGGCGAGCACGATGCTGGTCGCGCCGGCGCCGGAGAGCAGCGCGTCGGCGTGGGCGCGGACGATCGGGTCGTTGTCGACGTAGACGACGCGGGTGTCCGGCGCCGTCTCGTGGGCCGTCTCGTGCACGTTGGGGGACGTGGGCAGGCCGGTGCCGATGTCCAGGATCTGGCGGATGCCGTCGCCGACGACGTGCCGGACGGCGCGCTGCAGGAAGGCGCGGTTGGCCCGCAGGCCGATCCGCGCCTCGGGGGCGGCCGCGACGAGCGCCTCGCCGGCCCGGCGGTCGACCTCGTAGTTGTCCTTGCCGCCCAGCAGATAGTCGTAGATCCGCGCCGGATGCGGTTTGCTGACGTCTATCTCCTCGAAGCGGAAGCCCTGTGGCGGCACGCCGCGCTCCTCTCGACGACCACCACAGTAGTCGGCCGGCACCCGCTCCCCCACCGCAAACGGAGATCCCGTGGGGGCCGCGCGGCTAGTCGGCCATGCGGCCGACGCCCGCGTAGATCCACTGGTGTTCGGCGCCGGGCGGGACGCCCGTGTCCGGCCGTTGGTGCCACCCGGGCCCGGGCACCGGCTCCGGGCGCCACAGCGACAGGGTGGTCAGGCCCGGTTCGAGCAGGTCGAAGCCGTCGAACAGCCGCAGGATGCCGGCCCGGTCGCGCAGGGTGAGGGGGGAGTTGGCCTTGCGGTAGACGTCGGCGGCCTTCTGGACCCGGCCGTCGGTGTCGAACTCGGAGGTCGAGTGCGAGACGACCAGGTGGCTCCCGGGTGCCATCGAGGCGCGCAGCCGGGCCACGATCCCCGCCGGGTCCTCCTCGTCCTCGATGAAGTGCAGTAACAGCAGCATGATCACGGCGACCGGCTCGTCGAAATCGATGACCTCGCGCAGTTCGGGATCGGCCAGGAGGTCCTCCGGCCGCCGGACGTCGCCCTGGACGACGGCCACCCCGGGCGACTTGCCGAGCAGCGCCCGCCCGTGGCTGGCCACCACCGGGTCGATGTCGACGTACGCCACGCGCGAGTCCGGGTCGATGTGCTGGGCGATCTCGTGCGTGTTCTGGTGCGTGTCGCCCTCGACCGGCATGCCCGAGCCGACGTCGATGAACTGCCGCACACCGGAGGCGGCCAGGAGCCGTACGGCGCGCCGCAGGAACGCCCGGTTCTCCCGCGCCAGCAGCGGCGCGTCCGGAACGTACCGGCGGACCTCCTCCATGATCTCCCGGTCGTGGGCGAAGTTGTCCTTGCCGCCGAGGAAGTAGTCGTAGATCCGCGGCACGTTCGGTTTCCAGAGGTCGAGTGGCTCCATCGTTCCGCGCTCTCCCCCGTCCTCTGCCGGCCTCTCCATCGAAGCCTCCTGCCGTGTCCCGGAAATACGTGGAAGCATACGAGCTTACTGACCGTCAGCCGCGGCCGCCCGGCCCGTCCGGGGCCGGCCGCGAACGCTGCCGGAACGTGACCGACGGAGAGGAGTGCCATGCCGGACGACGGCATCGACCGGATCCCCGGCCCGCCCGCGGAGGGCGACGGCGTCGAGGCGATCGCGGCGGCGGGAGGACTGCACACCTACCAGCTGCGGCTGCACGACGAGTACGGCCCGGTGGTGCGGTTCCCGTTGCCGGGAGTGGACGCGGCGGTGTCGGTCGCGGACCCGGTGCTGCTGGAGGCCACCGCGGAGATCAACAAACGCCCCGAGCAGCTGTTCGCGTTCCTGGAGCCCCTCCAGGAGTCGGGCAACATGCAGACGCTCCCGCCCGCCGAACACGTGCCCTGGCGCCGCGTGATGCTGTCGGTGCTGGCCGGACGCCCCGCGCACGAGGCGCACTTCGCGCAGTTCGCCGCGCTGACGGAGGCGATGGCCGACCGCTGGGCGGAGCAGTCGGCGTCCGGGCCCGTCGAGTTGCAGAAGGACCTCAGCAAGCTGTCGCTGCAGCTGGTCTGCGAGTTCGCGCTGGGCAGCGCCCTGACGTCCGAGGAGTCCGCGGGGCGGGTCGTGGCGGCCTTCGAGGACGTGCTCACCGACTACCTGGCGCGGCTCTACCAGGTGGACGTGGGCGGTACGGAGGAGGAGCGCCAGGACCGCTCCGAGCGGGCCCTGGCCTACCTGCGCACGACCGTCGACCAGGTGCTCGCCGCACACCGGGCGCGCGGCACCACGGCACGGGCCGACCACAGCGACCTGATCGCGGCCCTGGTCGCCGCGGGCGAGGCGCCGGCGCGGATCCGCGACACCGTGCTGATGACCATGATGGCGGCCCACCACACCACCGGCGTCGCCATCTCCTGGGCGCTCTACCTGCTCTCCCGGCACCCCGAGGCGGCCGACCGCGCCACCGCCGAACTCGACCGGGTACTCGCCGACCGCGCCGCCCCCGGCTACGGCGACCTCCGGCAGCTGCCCTACCTGGACATGGTGCTCCGCGAGGCGATGCGGCTGTACCCGCCGGGCCCGTACGGCGCCCGCGAGGCCACCGAGGACCTCCGTCTCGGCGACTACACGATCCCCGCGGGCACGACCGTCTTCTACCCCTTCTGGGCGGTGCACATGAACCCCGCGTACTGGCCCGACCCGGAGACGTTCGACCCGGACCGCTTCACCCCGGAGGCCACCGCCGACCGCCACCGGCTCGCGTACATCCCCTTCGGCCTCGGCCCGCGGAGCTGCGAGGGCGCCACGCTCGCGATGGTCGAGGCCAAACTCGTCCTCGCCGTCCTGCTGAAGCGCTTCCGCTTCGAGCTGGCCCCCGGCCAGACGGTCACTCCGATCGAGCGCTTCGTACTCTGGGCCGCCGAGGACATCCGCATGAACCTCACCCCGAGATGACCCGCACACCTGGATGACCCGAACGGGTGACCGCTCGGCCACCGCCGGCTGTCGGTGCCGTCGGATAGCGTTCCCGCCATGCGCTACTTCAACACGGCGGGGCCGTGCCTCCCCTCGCGGCACTACATGCTGCCGGCCGAGGAACGGCTGCCGCGGGCCCGCGAGATCGTGGAGGAGGGCCAGTACTTCGTCGTGCACGCACCCCGGCAGACCGGCAAGACCACGGTGCTGGCGTCGATGGCCAGGGAGCTGACGGCCTCGGGAGAGTACGCGGCGCTGCATCTCTCATGTGAGAACGCGGAGGTGGCAGGGGAGGACTACGGCCGGGCGGAGGAGCTGGTGCTCAGCGCGCTCCGCCGGTCCGCCGAGGCGAACCGGCTGCCGGACGAGCTGGCTCCTCCGGACCCGTGGCCGGACGATGTGCCCGGGGCCCGGCTCCAGCAGGGGCTGACGGAGTGGGTGCGACGCTGTCCGCGTCCGCTGGTGCTGTTCTTCGACGAGATCGACGCGCTGCGCGGGGAGAGCCTGCGCAGTGTGCTGCGTCAGCTGCGCAATGGGTTCACGACCAACCGCAGCAGCTTCCCCCAGTCGGTGGTGTTGTGCGGGCTGCGGGACGTGCGCGACTACAAGGCGGCCTCGGGCGGAGATCCGACGAGGCTGGGCACGTCGAGCCCGTTCAACATCAAGGTCGCCTCGCTGCGGCTGGGCGACTTCACCGAGGCCGAGGTGCACGCGCTGTACCGGCAGCACACCGCGGAAACGGGTCAGGAGTTCACGGCCGAAGCGCTGGCGCGTGCCTACTGCTGCACCCAGGGGCAGCCCTGGCTGGTCAACGCCCTGGCGTACGAGATCACCAGGCGGATGCGGGTCCCGCCCGCCGAGCCGATCACGGCTGAGCACGTGGACGAGGCCAAGGAGCGGCTGATCCTGGAACGTGCGACGCACCTGGACTCGCTGACCGCCAGGCTCGGCGAGGACCGGGTGCGGCGGGTGATCGAGCCGCTGATCGCGGGTGAGTTGCCGGAGGAGGCGAGCACCTACAACGATGACCTGGCCTATGTGCGCGACCTGGGCCTGATCGCTCCGGACTCGCCGGTGCGTATGGCCAACCCGATCTACAAAGAGGTCATCGTCCGTGTTCTGGGCACCAGGACGGAATCGGTCATCACCGCGGCCCCGAGCAGCTTCCGCCTGCAGGACGGCCAAGTCGACATGGACAAGCTGCTGCGCTCCTTCGCCGAGTTCTGGCGGGAGAACGGCGAGATCCTGGCTACCAGCTCGACCTACCCGGAGGCGGCGCCGCAGCTGGTGATGATGGCGTACCTGCATCGCATCGTGAACGGGGCGGGCTTCATCGACCGGGAGTACGGGGTCGGCCGCCGCCGGGTGGACCTGCTGATCCGCCAGCCCTACACCGCCGCCGACAACGCACGATCGGTCCAGCGCGAGGCGCTGGAGCTGAAGGTGTGGCGCCAGGGCCGCCCCGACCCCCTGACCGAGGGTCTGTCGCAGCTGGACGACTACCTGGACCGCATGGAGCTGTCCACCGGCACCCTCGTCGTCTTCGACACCCGCCCCCGGGCCGCCCCGGTCCACGAGCGCACCGCCTTCTCCACACAGACCACACCCTCCGGCCGCACCGTCACCCTGCTCCGCGCCTGACCGCCGGAGCGAACGCGCCCGGCTACGGACACACGAGCCGGCGGTTCGCGCGCCGAACCGCGGGGTGGCGGCTCTATGGCGCGGGTGCCGCCAGGGTCAGGAGGATCCGCCGCAGTTCTGTGCGATCGCGGGGCGTGATCCTCGCCAGCCTGCGGTCGAACTCCGTGCTCAGCGCTGCGAGCGCGCGGTCCCGTACCGCCTCGCCCTCCGCGGTCAGCACGAGCCGGTGCCGTCGCAGGTCGGCATCGTCGATCTCGCGCCGCATGAACCCTTTCGCGACGAGGCTGCGTACGTACACCGACACGCTCGCCTTGGGGATCATCAGCGTCGCCGCCAGCTCGGCCGGGTACGGCGAGGCGGTCACCTCGGTGAGCACGAAGAACTCTTTCGTCTCGACTCCGAGCGAGGTCAGTTCGGCGCTGCAGGCGTTCATCACGCCGGTCAGCAGACGATGGTTCAGCGTCCACAACTCGGCGACGTCAACCGGCACGCGAAACTCCCTTCAGATGGTACAGTTCTGAACTAGTTCAATAATGAACTAAGTCGTCCCTTGAACTGGTCGGTTATCGAACGAACTATAGGCGACGAGAGGCGGCATCAGGTGCTTCAGCACATCACGATCCCGCGCGGGCCGATCGAGCTGGCGGCCGACCTTCACCTGCCGGACGACGTCGACGGGGCCGCGCAGCTGCGCACCGTGGTGCTCTCCACACCGGGCAGCAGCGTGAAGGAGCAGATCGGCGCGAACTACGCAGCGCGTCTCGCCGCCCGGGGCTTCGCGGCGCTCGTGTTCGACCCCGCCCACCAGGGGCAGAGCGGCGGCGAACCCCGCGACCTGGAGGACCCGTACCGCCGCAGCGAGGACATCTCCTACGCGATCGACGCACTCAGCACCGTCCCCGGCACCGACCCGGAGCGCGTCGGCGTCCTCGGCATCTGCGCCGGCGGGGGCTATGCGGTGTACACCGCCCGCACGGATCACCGCATCAAGGCGGTCGGCACGGTCGTCCCGGGCAACATGGGCACGTCGTTCCGCAGCTTCCAGCCGGACGGTCCGGTGGCCGCGCTTCAGGCCATGGCCGGCGCGCGCACCGAGGAGGCCCGCACCGGTGTGCCGGCCCGCACGAACTGGCTGCCCGACACCCTGGCGGATGCCGCCGCGGCCGGGCTGACGGACATCGACACGACCCAGGCGATCACCTTCTACCGCACCGAGCGGGGCGGGAACGAGCACTCGACGAACCGCCGCCTCTCGCGCGGCGACTCGCTGCTCCTGGGCTACGACGCCTACCACCTGGTCGATCAGCTCATGACCCAGCCGCTGCAGGTCATCCTCGCCGGACGCATCGGCAACACCGGCTCCTACGAGTCCGGCATGCGGCTCTGGAAACTGGCGCCCAACCCGGTCGGCCTGATGGTGATCGAGGACGCCGGTCACTACGAGATGTACGACGAGCCCGCCTACGTCGACGCCGCCGTCGACCGGCTCGCCGACTTCTATCTGCACAACCTGTGATCGGCCCGGGCCCGGGTGCGGTGCTGACCCGTCAGCGCGTGAACCGGAATAAACCGGAATAAAAGAGCCCTCCCGTCCGCGTTTCCGGCGATCAGGAGGGCCTCGATAGGTGCCCCCAACGGGATTCGAACCCGTGCTACCGCCTTGAAAGGGCGGCGTCCTGGGCCACTAGACGATGAGGGCCGACGGCCCGCCGGGGCGCTGGACCAACCGCGCTCGGGGGCTCCAGCAGGATATGGGATGGCGGGGGAGATCGCCAAAACGATTCCTTCCGCACCCGGCGGGCCGCGGCGGGGCCGCGGGGGCGGCGTCAGGCGATGACGAAGAGGAGGGAGGCCAGGCCGAAGGCCGAGACGCCGATCGTCGTCTCCATCACGGTCCAGGTCTTCAGCGTCGTCTTCACGTCCATGTTGAAGAACCGGCCCACCAGCCAGAAGCCGGAGTCGTTGACGTGGCTGGCCGTGACCGAGCCCGCCGCCGTGGCGAGGACGATCGCGGCGAGCTGCACCGCGTTGTAGTCCCCGTCCAGCACGGCCGGCTGGATCAGTCCGGCGGCCGTCGTCAGGGCGACGGTGGCGGAGCCCTGGGCGACGCGGAGGGCGGTGGCGACGACGTACGCGACGACGATGACGGGCAGGCCCAGGTCGCTCATCGCGTCGGCGAGGGCGTCGCCGATGCCGCTGGCGCGCAGGACGCCGCCGAACATGCCGCCGGCGCCGGTGATGAGGATGATCGCGCAGACCGGGCCGAGCGCGGAGTCGAGGAGCTTCTCGATCATCTGCAGGCCCCGGCCGCGGCGGGTGCCCATGACGTACGACGCGACGAAGACGGTGAGCAGCAGCGCCACGGGGGTGGAGCCGAGGGCGCGGGCGACGTTGTACCAGGACTCGGTGTCCTCCACCCAGCCCGCCGCGCGTGCGGTGTCGAGGCCGGTGTTGGCGAAGATCAGCAGCAGCGGGAGCAGCAGCAGCGCGATGACGGTGGACGCGCTCGGCGGGGCGTCCTGCTTCTCCTCCTGCGGACCGCCGGTGAGGATCTCGGGGACCTGCAGGACGATCTTCTCGCCGATCCACAGGCCGTAGAGATAGCTGGTGACGTACCAGATCGGCAGGGCCATCACCAGGCCGATCAGCAGGACGAGCCCGACGTCCGCGCCCAGCAGTTCGGTCGCGGCGACGGGGCCGGGGTGCGGCGGCACGAAGACGTGCATGATGGAGAACGCACCCGCGGCCGGCAGCCCGTAGCGCAGCACGCCGCCGCCGAGGCGGCGGGCGATGGTGAAGACGATCGGCAGCATCACGACGAGGCCGGCGTCGAAGAAGATCGGGAAGCCGAAGATCAGCGACGCGAGGCCGAGCGCGAACGGGGCGCGGTCCTCGCCGAACTTCCGGACCATGGCGTCCGCGAGGCTCTGCGCGCCGCCGCTGACCTCCACCAGCCGGCCGAGCATCGCGCCGAGGCCGACGAGCAGCGCGACGCCGGCCAGCGTCGAGCCGAAGCCGTCGGTCGCCACCGGGATCACCTGCTCGGCCGGGATGCCGGCGGCGAAGGCGGTGAGGATGCTGACGGTGACCAGCGCGAGGAACGCGTGGACGCGCAGGTAGATCACCATGAACAGGAGCACGGCCACGGCCGCGCCGGCTATCGCGAGCAGCGGGCCCGCGTCCATTGTCTGGGTCCAGTCTTCGACCTCTTGGGCCAGATGCACCGTCTTCATGGGGAAAAGCTCCATCGCTTCTCGGGTACGGGGACAGGGGTCGCGTGCGCCTTGCGGCGACGGGTGTCACGGGTCGGGGGCGGGGGTTCGGGGACGGGTGTAGGACGGGTGGGTGGCCCGCCGGGGAGCGGAGGGTGGGGTTCGGTGCGAGGGGGTCGGGTGGTGGACGTGCCGCGGCGGGTCAGCCGGGGCGCGCCGCCAGGCCCAGCCGGCGCAGCGCGTCGGCCGCCACCTCGTCGGGCGTCGCGGCGATGTCCACGACCACCCCGTCCTCGTCCGCCTCCAGCGGCTCCAGGTCCGCCAGCTGCGAGCCGAGCAGGGCCGGCGGCATGAAGTGGCCGGACCTGCCGCCCAGCCGGCGGGCCAGGATGTCGCGGTCGCCGTGCAGGTGGACGAAGCGTATGCGGGGACCGGCGTCGCGCAGGACGTCGCGGTAGCCGCGTTTGAGTGCCGAGCAGGTGACGACCGCGTTCTCGCCGGCGTCCGCCCAGCCCGCCAGCCACGCGGCGATGGCCCGCAGCCAGGGCAGGCGGTCGGCGTCGGTGAGGGGGGTGCCGGCGCGCATCTTCTCGATGTTCGTACGGGGGTGGAAGTCGTCGGCCTCCGCGAACGCCCAGCCGAGCCGGTCGGCGAGGAGCCGGGCGACGGTGGTCTTCCCGGCCCCGGACACCCCCATGACCACCAGTCCGGTGCGGGTTTCCGGCGGGGCCGGCGGCTGCGGGGAAGGCGAGGACACGACTGACTCCTAGAATGGTGTTACCAATCGCCGGGAAAGGTAGCACCAATGCCGGAGACAGGGGAAGAGCCGCGCCCGGGATACCCTTCAGCGGTGGAACTGCGGGGCGTGGGCGACGGGGGCCGGGAGGGCGTGGCGACGTCCGCGTCCGCGCCTCCCCCGCCGGCCGGCGCCCCCGACGCCGTCGTCCTCCACAGCTCCGTCCTCGACACCATCGGCGAGGAGATCACCGGCGGCGCCCTGCCCGAGGGCCACGTGCTCACGCTGGAGCAGATCCGCGAGCGCTTCGGCGTCTCGCGCACCGTCGCCCGCGAGACCATGCGGATCCTGGAGTCGATGGGCCTGGTCCGCTCCCGCCGCCGCGTCGGCATCACCGTCCAGCCCCGCGCCTCGTGGAACGTCTACGACCCCCGCGTCATCTGGTGGCGCCTCTCCGGCCCCGGCCGCAACGCGCAGCTCCGCTCGCTGACCGAACTGCGCATCGCCGTCGAGCCGCTCGCCGCCGGGGCCGCCGCCCGCAGCGCCTCCGCCGCCGAGCGGGAGCGGGCCACCGAGATCGCCGCCTCCCTGCGCGCCCTCGGCGAGGCCGGCGACCTCGACCGCTTCCTCGCCGCGGACGTCGCCTTCCACACCCTGCTGCTCCAGGCCAGCGGCAACGAGATGTTCGGCGCGCTCGCGGACGTCGTGGCCGTCGTGCTCCAGGGCCGCACCCAGCTCGGGCTGATGCCGCACCACCCCGAGCCGGAGGCCCTCGCCCTGCACGAGGCCGTCGCGGACGCCGTCGCGGGCGGGCGGGCGCGGGACGCGGAGACCGCGATGCGCGAGCTGCTCGCGGAGGTGCGGCACGCGATGCTCCCGCTCTGGGAGCCGCGTACGCGCAGGTGAGGCCCACCTGCGGCCGACATACGGGCCCGATCTCCCCGTCCCCGTACGCGCCCGGCGCCCCGTCCCCGTACGCGCACCCGCACGCGCACCCGTACGGCAACACGCGCACCCGTACGGCAAAAGCCCCGCCGGCCGTCCTCGGACGACCGGCGGGGCCCGCGCGGACTATGCGGCTCCGCTGAGCCGCACCCCGCTCAGTGCTTCTCCAGCTCCACCTTCGGCAGGATCCGCTCCAGCGGCGCCGGCAGCCACCAGGCGCGCCGGCCCATCAGCTCCATCGCCGCGGGCACGACCATGCACCGGATGATCACCGCGTCGACGAAGATCGCCACCGCGAAGGCCAGGCCCGACTGCTGCAACAGCCGGGTCGGGCTGAGGATGAAGGCCGCGAAGATCACGATCATGATCGAACCGGCCGCCGTGATCACCGACCCGGTGTGGGCGAGGCCCTCCCGCACGGCGCGCGACGGGTCGCGGTCCTTGTCGTTGACCCATTCCTCGTGCATCCGGGAGATCAGGAAGATCTCGTAGTCCATCGAGAGGCCGAAGACGATCGCGAAGATCATCACCGGCACGTACGCCTCGATGGGTCCGCCCTCGAAGCCGAGCGCCCCGTCCTGGAACACCAGCTTCATCACGCCGAGCGCGGCGCCGATGCTGAGGAGGTTCAGGAACGCGGCCTTCAGCGGGATGAGGATCGACCGGAACACCGCCATCAGCAGGACGATCGCGAGCCCCACGACGATGATCATGAACACCGGCATGCGGTCGGCGAGCTTGCCGGCGTAGTCCTCGGACGCGGCCGTGGCCCCGCCGACGAAGTACTCCGCGCCGGTTTCCGACTCCACCCCCGGCAGCACGTCGTCGCGAATGGTGCCGAGGAGGTCCTGGGTCGCCCCGTCCTGCGGCGAGGTGGTGGGGTAGACGAGGACCATCGCGGCCTCGCCGTCCGGCAGGGCCGTCGGGGGCGCGGTGGCGGCCACGCCCTCGGTCTGGCCCAGCGTCTGCGCCGCCGCCGCGGCGGCGTCCTCGGCGGTGCCGTCGCCGCCCTCGGTCACCACCAGGAACGGGCCGTTGAACCCGGGGCCGAAGCCGTCGGAGAGCAGGTCGTACGCCTGCCGGCTGGTGGAGTCGCTCGGGTCGTTGCCCGCGTCGTTGAAGCCGAGGCGGATGCTCAGCGCCGGGAAGGCGAGGGCGCCCAGCAGCACCGCGGCCCCCAGCAGGGCGGCCAGCGGGCGCTTCTGCACCGCCATGGCCAGCTTCCGCCAGCCCTCGCCGTCCTCGGACTTGCCCTTGGCCTTGCGCTTCTCGGCCCGCGCGAGGAACTGGCGGGCGAAGCGCTTGCCGAAGATGCCGAGCAGCGCGGGCAGCAGCGTCAGCGAGGCGAGCATCGTCATCAGCACGGTCAGCGCCACGGACAGCGCCATGCCCTGGATCGAGCCGAGGCCGAGGGCCGTGAGGCCGAGCAGCGCCAGGATGACGGTGCAGCCGGCGAAGAACACGGAGCGGCCGGCGGAGTCCATGGCCGTGATGGTGGCCCGCTCCGGTGCCTCGCCGCGCACCAGCTCGGCCCGGTAGCGGGCGAAGATCAGCAGCGCGTAGTCGACGCCGACGCCGAGGCCGACGAGGAACATGACCGGCGGCGTCCACGACGCGATGGTGAACAGGTGCGACGCCAGCAGGATGATGCCGACCGTCGAACCGACCGCGAAGAGGGCGATGATGAGGGGCAGCCCGGCGGCGATGAACGTGCCGAACATCAGCACCAGGATCACCAGCGCGGCCACGATGCCGGCCATCTCCGCGGTGCCGGTCTCGCCCTCCGCGAGCAGCCGGACGGCCTCACCGCCCATCTCGACCCGGAGTCCCTCGCCCTCGATCTCCTGCGCGACGTCGAGGATGCGCTCGGTGTCCTCCAGCGGCATGTCCTCCGACACCACTTCGAGCTGCACGGTGGCGTAGCCGATCGTGCCGTCCTCGGAGATGGCGGTCGGGTTGTCGTAGACGCTCTGGACGCTGCCGACGTTGGGCAGGTCCGCGACCTCCGCGAGCATCGGCTCGACGCGCTGCTGGACGCCGGCCAGCCCGTTCTCGTCCTGGAAGACGATGTCGATGGTGTCCGCGGCGCGCTCCGCGCCGTGATCCTTCAGCAGGTCGGCGGCAGCCTGCGACTCGGTCCCGGGGATGGAGTTGTCGTTCTTGTACGCGTCCCCCACGGCGCCGGCGATGCCCCACACACCGACCAGGACCGCCACCCACAGGACCACGGCAAGCCATTTGCGGCGGTGCGCGAAGCCCCCGATCCGGACGAACACCCCCTTCTGAAGGGGCGGCTCTGAGCTTTGTTCTCGGTTCTCGGTAATCGTCATGATCTCTTCCCCGGAGGGTCGTCAAACGTCCCCGGGGTGGGCCCCGGGCTTCCGTAGCCTGTTGACGACGTAGCCTTGCGAGGTGTGACATGGACACTCGTCGGATAGGGTCCGTGTCACACCGTGACCGGCCACAGGTGAGCACAGGACAGGGGAATGACGAAGCGGGACGCACGGGACACCGGACGAAACACCCCGCGGGACGCCGCCCGGGACACCGAAGAGCTGCTCGCGGGGTCCTTCGAGGCCAACCGGCCGCGGCTGCTGCGCGTGGCATACACGATGACCGGCTCCCTCGTCGAGGCCGAGGACTGCGTCCAGGAGGCGTGGCTGCGGCTGCGCCGGCTCGACGACCCGGGCACCGTCCGCGATCTCACCGCCTGGCTGACGACGACGGTCAGCCGGCTGGCGCTCGACGCCCTGAGCAGCGCGCGGGCCCGGCGGGAGCAGTACGTGGGCACGTGGCTGCCGGAGCCGCTGGTCGCGGACGACTCGCACGACCCCGCCGACCGGGTGACGCTGGACGAGTCGGTGAGCATGGCGCTGCTGGTGGTGCTGGAGCGGCTGTCGCCGGCCGAGCGCACCGCGTTCGTGCTGCACGACGTCTTCAGCGTGCCGTTCCCCGAGATCGCCGAGGTCGTCGGCCGCTCGCCGGCGGCGGTGCGGCAGCTCGCTTCGCGGGCGCGGCGGCAGGTGGAGGACGGCCGGCCGCGGACGCCGGCGACGGAGGCGGAGCAGCGGGAGCTGGTGGACGCGTTCACCGCCGCCTGCCAGGACGGCGACCTGCCGGGGCTGATCGCGCTGCTCGACCCGGACGTGGTGCTGCGCGGCGACGGCGGCGGCAAGGTCGTCACGCTGCAGCACATCGAGCGCGAGGCGACGCGGGTGGCGCCGATGATCGTCGCGCAGGCCGGCACCGCGGGGCCGCTGGACATCCGCCCGGTCGAGGTCAACGGCACGCCGGGGCTGGCGGTCCGGGGCGCCGACGGGCAGCTGTCGGTCATGTCGTTCACGGTGGACGCGGGGCGGATCAGCGCGATCGACATCATGCGCAACCCCGACAAGCTCGCGATGGTCCCGGACCTGGACTGAGGATCCCGGACCGCGGCGCGGTCCGCCCGCCGGGCCGGGCGGTTCACCTCCGCGGGACCGGGAAGGCCACCGGGCTGCGGTGGCCGGCCCGGTTCACCGCGCGCACGCCGAAGAAGAGGTTGTCCTTCGACTTCGGCACGGTGTGCCGGGTCACGTCGCCGACGTCCGCCACGTGCGTCCACTCCGGCTCCGTCGTCTCCCGCCACACCACCTCGTAGCCGGCGAGGTCCGGCTCCGTGCCCCGGTCCCACACCAGCTCGGTGTCGTTGGTCAGCGCGGAGGTGACGATCCCCGCGCCCGTCGGCGTGCCCGGGGCCTGGGCGAGGGTCCACACGGCGGCGAGGCTGACCCGCGCCACGCGGGCGATGTAGCGGAAGTCGCAGAACTCCGGCAGGTCGCCGTACTGCTTGCCGTCCTCCACCCGGACGTCCTGGTGCTGGTGGGCAAAGTCCTCGGCGGGCTCGGTGAACCGGGCGGCGGGGAAGCGGCGTTCGAGGAACGGGATGTGGTCGCCGCCGCGCAGGTAGCGGTCGCGGCGGTAGATCACGCGGACGTCCATGCCGGTGGCGTCGTTGTCGGCCACGTCGCGTACGAAGCGGGCGAGCTGGCGCGCCGGCGAGTCGTTCTCGCCGCCGACGGAGCGGCGCGTGGCGGCCTCGTCGGGGGTCTCGGCGGTGGGGACGCCCTCGGCGAAGAGCCGCACGGTGCGCGGGTCGCGGGTGCCGTCGTCGGCGGTGGAGCTGCCCACGATGTCGTTGGTGAACATGCCCTGGACGCGGGCGCCCCGGAGCCGGAACTGCTCCGCCATGTGCGCGGCCCCGTACAGCCCCTGCTCCTCCCCCGCCACCGCGGCCAGCACGATCGTCGCGGCGGTGCGCCGGGTGGCGAGCACGCGGGCCAGCTCCATGGCGACCGCGACGCCCGAGGCGTCGTCGTCGGCGCCGGGGGCGTCGGAGGTGGCGTCCATGACGTCGCTGGCGCGGGAGTCGTAGTGGCCGGAGACGACGTAGACGCGGTCGGGGTCGGTGTCGCCGCGCAGGGTGGCGAGGACGTTGGTGATGCGGGTGGGGACGGGGATGCGGCTGGCGGGCTGCTGGACGTACGACTGCAGCTCCACGGTCATCCGGCCGCCGGAGGCGGCGGCGTGGCGGCGCAGCCGGCGGTGGATCCAGTCGCGGGCGGCGCCGATGCCGCGGTCGGGGTCGTCCTGGGCGGAGAGGGTGTGCCGGGTGCCGAAGGCGGCGAGGCGGCGGACGTCGGCCTCGATGCGGTCGGGGTCGATCTCGGCGAGCAGGGCGCGCAGCTCGCGGCCGGGGTGCTGGGCGGTGGCGGGCGGCCGGTCGCCACCCCCGGCGCCGGCCGCGGGGGCGGCGGCGCCGGGGGCCGGTGCGGCTGCGGGGGCGCCCGCGGGCGCCGGGCCGGCCGCGGCGGCCGGGCCGGAGCCGACTCCGGCGGCGGCGGTGGCGGCCGCGCCGGCCGCCAGGACGGTTCTCCGGTTCGTACCTCGCGGTTGCGGTGACACGGGGATCTCCCCTCACGGCGGTGGCCATGTCAATCTCGGGTGCTGCCATGCTCGTTGACGCCGTGGCACCTGACAACACCGCGCGGCGGTACGGAACCGCGGCCGTCCCCGCGGGGCGCACGGGCACGTACTCCTCTTCCCGCGCACCGAACGTCCAGGCCACACCCTCCCGCGCCGTGCGCGTGGCGGGCGGGACGCGCAGCCGGTACGTGCGGCTGGTGCCGTCGGGCTCCGGGGTGGAGTTGACCACCCGGCCCCTGGCCACCGGCTCGTCGTCCGCACCCACGTCGAGGCGCCACAGCACCCCGGTCCCGTCCCGGTGCACCGGCTCGGCGCTGAAGCCGTCGAGGTAGCGCTCGAAGCCGTGGAACTCCAGCATCACGCGGCGCAGTTCCGCGTTCTCCCCCGCCCGTATCCGCTCCGGGGCGAGGACCGCCAGCTCGCGCAGGAACTCCTCCGGCACCGGCGTGCCGCGCCAGGCGTGCAGCGCGAAGCCGTCGGGGTACGCGAGCGCGGGGAAGTCCCTCGAAAACGGCGGCTGTACGTTCCGGGAGGAGGGCCGGGGACACGCTTCGGAACCCGGTCGCGTCCTCGTGAGCACCGAGGTCCCGTTCGACCCCGACACATGCACGCGCGAGGTCGCACGTGCCGACTGTCCTCGGAACAACCTCCCCGAGTCGGTGCAGCGCAAGGTGGATGCCCAGGCTCCTGGCGGGGTGGAAGAGTCCGCTTCCAAGAAGACGAAGCTCACGGACGCCCGGCGGCGTTCCGCCGGGGCCGCCGCCGGCGGCCCCTGGAGCGGGAGCATCAAGGTCGACGTGGAGGACCCGCCGCAGATCGACGTGACGACAACGAAGTCGATGCTGACGTGGTCCACCGACAGCGCGTACCCGTACTCGGACCACAGCTCGGAGTGGGGCCGGTACAGCCCGACCGGCTGGGAGAGGAAAGAAGACTTCTACGCGTTCATCAACGACGGTAACGTCGCGTGGACCAACACGATCGGGAAGTACCGGAACGGCGCGTTCTGCTTGACGATCGACACGTGGACCCACGTCGACCCCAAGGCCCGCCCAGCTGGCACTACACTGCTGTGCCGTGCAGGAGACCCGTCTCGACACGGCTCGGATCCGGGCGGCTCGCCGGGTCATCGACCCGGTCTTTCTCGACACTCCGCTGTACCGCTGCGAGGCGCTGGAGCCGGGCCTCGGGTGCACGGTGAGCGTCAAACTCGAAACGGCGAACCCGGTCCGCAGTTTCAAGGGACGCGGCACCGAGGTAGTCGCGAGCCTGCTGGCCGACAATGCGTCGCGAGCCGCGGTGTGCGCGAGCGCGGGCAATCTCGGCCAGGCCCTCGCGTGGTCCGGTCGCGGCCGGGGGCTCGACATCACAGTTGTGGCATCCCGCTCTGCGACTCGGGCCAAGCTTGATCGCATCCGCGCACTGGATGCCGGGCTGGAACTGGTGGACGGCGACCACGAGGTGGCTCGCGAGCGGGCGGCGGCCATCGCGCGGTACGACGGCATCCGGCTGGTCGAAGACAGCCTGGACATCGAGACCTGCGAGGGCGCGGCGACCATCGGCCTGGAACTGGTGGACACCGCGCCGTCGTTCGACGCCGTCCTGATTGCTCTCGGCGGTGGGGCGCTGGCCACCGGCGTGGGTCATGTGGTGAAGGCCTTGGCACCCGAAGTCGAGGTGATCTGCGTCCAGCCGCTGGGCGCACCGGCGCTGACACACTCGTGGCGCAGGCGGCGTGTCGTCACCACCGACTCGACCGACACCATCGCTGACGGCGTCGCCGGCCGGCGTCCCATCCCGGCCGTCCTGGACGACCTCCTCCTGGTCGCAGACGACGCCGTCCTGGTCCAGGAGGCGTCGATCACCGCCGGTATGCGGATGCTCCTCGACCACGCCGGCCTCGTCGTCGAACCTTCGGCCGCGCTCGGCATCGCGGCGATCCTCGAAGACCGTGACCGCTTCGCCCATCGCTGGGTCGAGCGACGACCAACGGCGACGGCGGCGCCAACGGCAACGGGCAGGCGGTGACGTTGGGGGGCGGCCCGCCCGCGGAGCCGCCTGACGCGGCGGCAGTACACGTCATGAGCTTCAGCCACGGGGCCGGCCCGGCTCCCGACGCGGGATATCGACATCGACCTGCGCCGCCGGTTCGGCAGCCCTGTGCAGTTGCGGCCCGACGACCTCGCGGACGTGTCCCGCTGTGAGGCGTGCGCGCCCGCACCGCCGGCGGCGGACGGCGTCCCGGAGCTGATCGAAGCCGTCGTCCCCGTGGTCGCCGCGTTCCGTACCGGGAACGGGCCCGGCGCCGGGCCGAGAGCCGGGCGCGCGAGACGCCCCCACCCCGGTGGTGGGCCGGGTGGGGGCGTCGGGCCCGGACGCGAGGTCCGGGGTGGGCGGGCGGGGGAGGGTCCGCCCGCCCGTCAGGGGGCGGTGCCCCAGGTGAGCGATCCGCCGGAGTAGACGCCGACGCGCGGGTTGTCGGCCCACGACGTGTTCGTCGCCCGGCTGTAGTCGTCCGACTCGTCGAAGGCCGACCAGTCGGTCTTCGCCACCCGCAGCTGGATGTCGCCGGTGGACTGGCCCGGTGCCAGCGTGCCGGAGGAGAAGCCCACCTCCAGGTACCGGTCCGCGCCCGGCGTGCCGGAGCCGGACGCGCTCACGCCGTGCGTGACGTTCCCGCAGCCGACCACGGCCCAGTCGCACCACGTGGCGAACGACGTCGCGCCGGAGTCACCGCTGAACCAGTAGCGGAGCTGGACGGTCGACAGGTCCACCGGCGTGCTGCCGGTGTTGACGAGCTGCAGGACCGCCCGGATCTGGTTGTCGGTCTCGGCCGAGTCGGTGCTGCGGTACTGCGCCTTCAGCGTCCCGTTCCCGCCGCCGTCGTCCGCGTCGGTGGTGGCGTCGACGGCGGCGGTGCGCGCCGAGGCGTTGCCCGCCGCGTCCCGGGCGCGGACGCTGTAGGCGTACGACGTGTCCGCGGTGAGCCCGGTGTCGGTGTACGTGGTCCCGGCCGTCGAGCCGACGCGCGTGCCGTCGCGGTAGACGTCGTACGCGGTCACGGCGGTGTCGTCGGTGGACGCCGTCCACGACAGCGAGACGCTTGAGCCCGTCGTCCCGGTGACGGTGAGCCCGGTGGGCACGGTCGGCGCCTCGGTGTCGTCGCCGGGGCCGCCGCCGTCGACCGGCGGGTAGGCGTTGGCGACCAGCTCGCGGAACTGCGCCGAGAACCAGTGGCCGGCCACCGGCGCGTCGCCCAGCGCGCCGGACGGGTTGTTCCCGTTGCGTGCGTTCCCCTCGTACGCGGGGTCGCACATCTCGTCGAAGCCCTTGCCCTCGTCGTTGTCGATCGGCTCGCTGGAGCCGTCCGACTCGCCCGGGGGCTTGGCCCACACGTAGGCGTCGATGCCCGGCTCGGGCGCGGTGACGGGCCGTTCGCCGATGCCGGCGCCGGACTGGTTGCACCAGTTGCCGGGGTGGATACGGCGGTCGATGCGGCTGCCGTCGACGTACGCGTTCGCGGAGGTCTCGGGCCCGGGGCCGGTGGGCCGGTCGGGGCCGCCCCAGCCGTTGCGGGAGGTGTCGATCAGCATGCCGATGCCGGGGTCGAAGCCGCCGCGGGAGACGAGGAGGTCGCGCAGCCCCTGCGCAAAGCTCAGCTGGTCCACGTACTGGTTCCAGTCGACCCAGTCGGTGTTCCGCACGGTGGTGCCGCCGACGCTGTCGGTGACGTCGTAGTGCGGCTCGTCCAGGGCGCCGTAGTTGGCGGTGTTGACGATGAAGCCGTGCACGTCGCCGACGGTGGCGCCCTCGGAGGTGGCGGCCAGCGCGAACTCGTCGACGGCCGGGGCCATGTTGGTGTCCCAGCCGAGCCAGCCGTGGTGGGCGGCGTCGACGTAGTTGTAGACGTTGGGGATGTCGCCCAGCGTGTTCAGCGCGTAGCCGACGCCCTTCTCGTAGTTGCCCAGCTCCTTCATCTCGATGCAGGCGTCGGTGGAGCCGTCGGTGCCGCCGGCGTTGGTGACCATGTTGGGCAGCGAGTCGGGCTCGATGAGCGCGACGATGCGCAGGTCGGCGTACTTGGGATCGCCGAGGATGTCGGCGATCGGGTTGATGTACTCCTCTTTGTAGACATCGAGTTGCTCGGGCTCCAGCTCGCCGTTGGAGGCGAGGGCGGCGCAGTCGCGGCCCGGCAGGTTGTAGATGACGACCTCGAAGAGGTCGGCGCCCTGGGCCAGCGCCTCGTCGAGGTGCCGCTCCAGGCCCCACTTCCCGGCGGCGCCGCCGATAGCGGCCCGGCGGTCCATCCACACGAACGTGGGCTGGTCGGCGATGGCCTCGCCGCCGTCGGCGGCGGCCTGCGCGGACCACTGCTCGTTCACATAGGGCGTGGCGCCGACGTACGGGTTGTCCACGCGCTCGGCCGCGCCGGCGGCGGGGGCCGCGGTGCCGGTCAGCGCCAGGGCGGCGCCGACGGCGAGCGAGGCGAGTACGGCCGCGGGACGCCAGAGTCTGAGTCGCGTACGTGCACGGGTGCTGAGGCTTCTTCGGCTGGTGCTTCTTCGCGCTGTCATCGGGGGTCTCGTGCTCCTCTCGGATAGCGGGACCGGTGGCGGGATGCAGCGGGAAGGCGTCCCGCCACCGGGGCTTTGCGAGCGTGCGCGGCACGTGGGGGAGTGCCCTCGAATCGACGTGCGGGGAACGTGCGGGGTCCGTACGAGGCGCGTACGGCGCACGTCCGTCGTGCGTACTGCATGCAAGGCTTGAACCTATGGGAGCGCTCCCACAGTCAGGCAAGCCCGCGCGACTGTCAACCCCTTGCGCACGAACCCGTGCCGACGACCCGTCCCACCGGCGCCGTTCCCCCGTACGCAGATCTGAAGAATCCGGGCGGGCGCAACCCCTTGCCCGCCGTCTCGTTTTCCGGGCCGGAACACCTCGCGCACGGACGGGTGGAGAATGCTGCGGCAACTGAACAGAAAGCTCGGCCGGTTGACCGGCCTGGAGATCCAGCGCGTCCGCCGGCCGCGCCGCCGGAAGTCCCGGGCCGCACCCCCCGCCGTACGCGCCGGCCGCACGCCCGACTACCGCCCGCCGCCGGACCCGCAGGTCGACCGGCTGCTCCGGCGGCCGGTCTTCGTCCTCACGCCGGTGCGCTCCGGCGCCACGCTGCTGCGGATGCTGCTCGGCGGCCACTCCCGCCTCCACGCACCGCACGAGCTGCACGTGCGCCGGCTGGAGGTCAGCGCCGGCACCGACCTGGCCGTCGCCGCGATGGGCGAACTCGACCTGCGCCGCACCGACCTGGAGCACCTGCTGTGGGACCGCGTGCTCCACCGCGAGCTGGTCCGCTCCGGCAAGGAGGTCCTGGTCGAGAAGACGCCGAACAACGCCTTCGCCTACCGGCGCATCGCCGCCTGCTGGCCCGACGCGCGGTTCGTCTTCCTGCTGCGCCACCCCGCCTCCGTCGCGCAGTCCTGGTACGAGGCCGACCCCTCCCGGCGCACCCCCGAGGAGGCCGCGCTGCAGGCGCTGCACTACGTGCGCGCCACCGAGCGCGCCCGCCGGGAACTCCCCGGCCACGTGGTGCGCTACGAGGACCTGACCGCCGACCCCGAGCGCGTCCTGCGGAGCGTCTGCGACTTCCTCGGCGTCGAGTACGAGCCCGCGATGCTCGACTACGGGGCCCGCGCGGAGGGCGAGCTGCCGAAGGGGCTCGGCGACTGGAAGGAGAAGATCCGCAGCGGGCGCGTGCAGCCCGGCCGGGCGCTGCCCGGGCCCGGGGAGGTGCCGGAGCCGCTGCGCGAGATCAGCGCCGCGTGGGGCTACCTGGAGGAGCCCGGCGGGCCGGCCGGCGGCGAGGTCCGCGCCGAGGTCACCGAGGTGTGGCCGCGCGACGGGGTCATCCGCGTCCTCGGCCGCCTCCACGGCGCCCCGCCGGCCCCGGAGGCTCCGGACGCCCCGCGGTGGCGGCTCGCCGTCTCGCTGACCGGCTCGCCCGAGCACCGCCTCGACTATCCCGCGACGCTGACCGGCGACGGCTTCGAAGTCAGCCTGCCCGTCGCCGACCTGGCGCCCCCGGGGATCGCCCTGCCCGCGAAGTGGGACCTCTATCTGACCGCGGATGCGGGTACGCGACACGTACGGCTCCAGGCCGCCCGGAACCTGCACGACATCGAGCAGAAGAAGAACATCGTGGTGTTTCCCGCCCAGTCCGTCTCCTGCGACGCCGACACGGTCCAGGTCAAGCCCTACTACACCGTCCGCGACAACCTCTCCGTCGCCTGCCGGCTCCGCGACGAACTCTCCCGGACGGCCTCGTGAAGATCCGCTACCTGCTGCTCAACGCCTACGGCAAGGGCGGCACCATCCGCACGGTGTTCAACCAGGCCGGGTCCATGGCCGCCGCCGGCCACGACGTCGAGGTCGTCAGCGTCGTACGCCGCCGCAAGTCGCCCCGGTTCCCGCTGGACCGCCGGGTGCGGGTGACGGCGATCGTCGACACCTACGGCGCGCCGCCCGCCCCCGAACGGTCCGGGTGGACCGCCCGGTTCAGCGCGCAGGGCCGGCCCTCCCGGTTCGTACCGAGCGGCGAGGTGGCCCGCGAGCACTTCACCCGGGACGTGGAGGCGCGGGTGATCCGCTGGATGGCCCGGCTGCGCGGCGGCGCGCTGGTCACCACCCGTCCCGCGCTCAACATCCTCGCCGCGCGGCACGCGGGCACGGACGTCGTGCGGATCGGCCAGGAGCACATGAACCTCGGCACCCACCCGCGGGACGTGCGCGCCGCCATCCTCCGCCACTACCCGCGCTTCGACGCGGTCGCCGTGCTCACCGAGCGCGACCGCGAGGAGTACGGGCGGCTGCTCCCCGGCACCCGCGTCGTGTGCATCCCCAACGCCGTGCACGCCGGCCGCAAGCGGCAGTCGTCGTACGCGAACCGCATCGTCGTCGCCGCCGGCCGGCTGAAGGCGCAGAAGGGCTTCGACCTGCTCATCCCGGCGTTCGCGCAGGCCGTCGCCACCCGGCCCGGCTGGCAGCTGCGGATCTTCGGCAACGGCGACAAGGAGGCGCAGCTGCGCGGGCTCATCGACGAGCACCACGTGTACAACCACGCGTTCCTCATGGGCTTCACCCCGCGGCTCGACGACGAGCTGGCCAAGGCGTCGATGTTCGTGCTCAGTTCGCGCTTCGAGGGCCTGCCGATGGTCATGATCGAGTCGATGACGCACGGGCTGCCGGTGGTCAGCTACGACTGCCCGACGGGCCCCGCGGACGTCATCACCGACGGCCGGGAGGGGCTGCTCGTGCCGCCGCGGGACGTCGACGCGCTCGCGGTGGCCATGGGGCAGCTGATGGACGACGAGGGGCTGCGCGCGGACATGGGCACGGCGGCGCTCGCCCGGTCGCGGACGTACGCGCCGGAGGCCGTGCACCCGCGGTGGGAGGAGTTGTTCACGACGCTGGCCGCGGAGCGCACCGGCCCGCTGCGGAAGCTCGTACGGGCGGCGGCCGCCTGAGGGCGGGGCGGCGCGCGTACGGGAGCTTCCGGGCACAGAGCGGCCCCCGGTCCGTCGCCGGACCGGGGGCCGCTTTCCCGCGGGCGGCTCGGCGCCCGTTCAGCTGTGCGTCACCGCGTCCGGTAGGCGTCGAAGATACGCATGGAGACCTTGTTGCCCTGCTTGTCCTCCGCCTTCGCCTTGAACGACACGGTCTTGCCCGCGGCCGGGTTGACCACGGTCACGCTGCCGTCGCGTACCGGCAGCTTCTCCCAGGTCCCGCCCCGGTCGGTGGAGGCCCACACGGCCAGCGACTTCAGGTTGCTGCCGGCCGCCGAGCCCAGCACCTTGACCGGCACCTTCTTCGTCAGCCCCGCGTTGGAGCTGCTCGACGGCGACAGCTTCGGCGAGAAGCGCACGACGGAGATCGGCAGCGCCCTCGGGCCGTCGGTCCTGGCGGAGGAGAAGATCCAGGTCGCGGTCACCTTCGTGGACGTCCGGGCGACCGTGGCCGGCCGGGTGGAGGAGGTGGTGAGCTTGTACCGGGCGTCGCCCGACGGCACGTTGAAGGCCGTGCCGATCGGCAGGTCGGCCACCGACCCCAGCTTCTCGCCGTTGCGGTACAGCGAGGTGTCCGCGTTCTCGTACGCCGAGTAGCCGAAGTGCTTCGGGTGGTCGAGGTAGACCGGGATCAGGGTGTCGATCGTGTTGCCGTCGCGGGTGGCGCCGAGGCCCTCGGTGAGGATCGGGCCGACCACGGCGGCGTTGAAGGACCTGCTGTACGTGCCGCCGCCGGCGTAGGTGCGCTCCGGCGCGATGTAGGCGACGTCCTCCCACTCCTCGCCCAGCTGCCAGAACTCCAGCTCCCAGTTGATGCGGCCGCCGCCGCGCACGTACAGCTCGCCCCGGTACGGCAGGTCCCGCGCGGTGGCCGAGGCGCCCGTGCCGCCGCGGATCCACGGCGTCGCGAAGAGCATGCCCTGCCGGTCGGCCGCGGAGGTGCCCAGCGTGACGTCGAGCCTGGCCAGCTCGCTCTGCGGGGTGGCCCGGACGAGGCCGTTCCACATGGTGGTGCGGTAGGCGTGGCTGTAGACCGTCTGGTAGTCGGTGCGCGCGTCGGCGTTGAAGCCCACCTGCACCTGCTGGTACAGCTCGCCGTCCGCGGTCGCCGGCCCGAGGTGCGCGGTGCGCACGTCGGCGGCGCCGTCCACGAAGCTGCCGAGGCTCGCGCCCACGTCGCCCGTGTCGACGTCCATGTGCATGTCGACGGTGGTGCGCCGGGCGTCCGCGTCCGGCACGGTGACGTCGACGGGTCCGGTGGTCCTGGCGTCCACGGTGACGGTCGTGTCGCCGGTGACGTCCAGGCGGGGCTGGTTGATCCAGTCGTACTCGGTCAGCTCCTCGCCCGCGAACTTCGCGATGTCGGCGCTGATCAGGTAGCGGCCCTTCGGCACGCGCACGGTGGCGGTGCCGCTCTCGTCGCCGAGGAACTGGAAGACGTCCCAGTTGCTCTCCTCCATGCCGGCCAGCAGCGCCTCGCCCTCCGCGGTCGGCTCGCCGTCGCGGCCGAGGAACTCGACGGTGACGTCGTACGACTCCTCCTCGCGCTCGACGCCGCCGGGGGTGACGACGCGCTGGCCGCCGCCGGTCGCCGTGACGTACACGGAGAACACGCCGTCGGCGCCGCCGACCCGGGTGTCGGCGGTCACCGGCACCTCGGCGGTGCCGCCGGCCGGGACGGTGACCTCGTCGGCGCCGAGGGTGAACATCCCCTCGGGCGCGGCGCCGCCGCCGGGCTGCACGGTGGACGTGGCCAGCGACAGCGTGACGTCCTCGGTACCCAGATTCCGGTACGTGAGCTGCTTCGTCACCGGCTCGTCGTCCCCGTGCGGCCACTCCGGCCTGCCGAAGCTCAGCGACGCCGGCTCGGTCACCACCGACTGCCCGAGCGCCTGGTCCGCGGCGACGAGCCCGGCGCCCTGGCCGTACGCGCCGCGCTTGGCGGCGGGCTTGGCCGACGCCGACAGCGCGGCCTTCAGCTCCGCGCCCGTCCAGTCCGGGTGCTGCTGCTTGAGGAGCGCGGCGGCGCCCGCGACGTGCGGCGTCGCCATGGACGTGCCGTCGATCGACAGGTACCCCTCGGGGTTCTGGCCGACCTCCTGCTCGATGAGGCTGCCGGGCGCGGCGGCCGCGGTGATCGACACGCCGGGGGCGGTGACGTCGGGCTTGACCGCGCCGTCGCCGATCCGCGGGCCGCGCGAGGAGAAGCCGGCGAGCCCGCCGCCCGGGCCGACGGCGCCGACGGTCAGCGCGGCGTCGGCGGAGCCGGGCGAGTCGACGGTGTGGGAGCCGAGTTCGCCGGAGTTGCCCGCGGCGATGGCGAAGAGCACGCCCTCCTCGGCGGAGATCCGGTTGACGGCCTCCTCCAGCGGGTCGACCTCGGGGGTGTCGCCGCCGCCGAGGCTGAGGTTGACGATGTCGGCGCCCTGGTCGACCGCCCACTCGAAGCCGGCGAGGATGCCGG
This sequence comes from Streptomyces sp. CNH099, assembly GCA_000514715.1. GTDB lineage: Bacteria > Actinomycetota > Actinomycetes > Streptomycetales > Streptomycetaceae > Streptomyces > Streptomyces synnematoformans. The sequence continues at coordinate 150,452 of AZWL01000011.1, forward strand.
AGTCGTCGCCGAAGCCGTCGTCGCCGAGCACCTTGCCGGCGAGCAGCTGCGCGCCCGGGGCGACGCCGGTGAGCTTCCCGTTCGACTTGGCGCCGGTGCCGGCCGCGATGGAGGCGACGTGGGTGCCGTGGCCGTAGCGGTCCTCGGCGTCCGGCGAGGGGGTGAAGTTCTCGGTGGCGACGACCTGGTCCGCAAGGTCCGGGTGGGTCTCGTCGACGCCGGTGTCGAGCACGGCGATCGTCACGCCGTCGCCGTCGTAGCCGGCCTCCCAGGCGGCCGGGGCGCCGATCTGCGGCACGCTGACATCCAGGCTGGCGCGGCGCACGCCGTCCAGCCAGACGTGCCGGACGCCGGCCTCGGCGGCCAGCGGCCCGGGGGCGCCGCTCCCGCCGTCGGCGCGGGTCAGCGCCTTCCAGGCCGCGGCGGCTTCGCCCTTGGCGGTGGTGACGGCCTCGGCGCCGAGCCGCGGGAAGCGGTGCTCGACCTCGGTGCCGTCGGCGGCGCGCAGCCGCTCGCGCGCCTCGGGGCGCTCGCCGCGGTAGTCGACGATGAGCTTCAGGCCGGCGCGCTGCTGGCGTACGTACTCGGGGCGGGCCTGCAGCGTGACGTCGAACAGCCGGCGGTCCAGCGTGCCGTCGCCGACGAGCGCGGTGGCGTCGCGCGGTACGACGTAGGTGTGGCCCTCCGACTCGAAGGTGCGCACGGGTATGCCGTCGCGGCCGGGCCCGCGGTCGATCGCCACGGCGCCGCCGTCGGCGCCGACCCGTACCCGGTCACCGGTGATCAGCGTCACCCAGGTGCCGGACCGTTTCCCGTACCGCGCCGGGCCGTTCTTCCCCCCGCTGTCCCCGTTCCCCCCTGTCGCCCCGGCCGCCCCGGACGCCGGCGCGGCGGACGCCGGGGGTGCGACCGTGAGGCCCGCCGCGAGCGCGGTGGCCGCGGCGGCGCTTAAGACGGTGAGTCCCGCCTTCTTGAAGTGTCTGCGCACTAACCCCTCCCGATGTCATGGGGGGTCAGGAGTCACTGCACGCCCCCACCCCCCCTTTACTCCATCTTCCGTTGATCTACGCGGAATTGTTCCCTCCGGTTTGCAGCTTTACCGGTAGGTCGAACGGGCGTGCAGGTCAGGGGCGCACGGGCGAAATTGTTCACCGCCACATATTGTTCAGCGGCCGTTCACCGCGCCCCGTGCTCGCGGAACTCCACCCAGATCGCCTTGCCGTCGCCCCGCGGCTCCACCCCCCAGCCGTCCGCCAGCTGCTGGAGCAGCAGCACCCCGCGCCCCGACGACGCCATCTCCCCCGGGTGCCGGCGGTGCGGAAGGTTGCCGTCCGCGTCGGCGACCGTCATGCGCAGGACCCGCCGCCCGGGCGGCCCCGTGACGTCGGCCAGGACGCTGGCGGTGCTGTCCGTGTGGATCATGACGTTCGCGATCATCTCGGAGAGCGCCAGCTCCGCCGCGTCGATCTGGTCCGCCGTCGCCCAGTCGTAGAGCATGCTGCGCAGCTGGTGCCGGGCGTCGGAGATGCGCTGCTGCTCGGACTGCGGCACGGGCAGGTACATGTGCCGCTCCGACTCCGGGTGCGCCCGCCGGGTCGCGCCCGCGGTGCGCAGCAGGACGAACGCGATGTCGTCCTGGCTGCGCCCGGAGTGCGGCCCGCGGGTGGCGTACGAACCGGGGCCGGAGACCGCGTCCACGAGCGCGTCCGCCACCGTCTCAAGACCCGCGCCGAGCGTCGCCCCGAACGCGGCGCCGAGCCGCGCCTGCCCGCTGTACAGGTCGTGCCCGCCGGTCTCCACCAGGCCGTCGGTGCACAGGAGCATGGTCTCGTCCGGGTCGATCCGGTGCTCGGAGAGCGGGTACTCCTGGTCCGGCTCGATGCCCAGCGGCAGGCCGCCCTCGCTGGGATGGATGATCAGCGTGCCGTCCGGCAGCGCCACCGCGGGGTCGAGGTGGCCAGCGCGGGCCACGGTCAGGGTGCCGGTCACCGGGTCGGCCTGGAGGTAGAGGCAGGTGGCGAAGCGGGCGTCGGCGGGGTCCTCGGCCTGCTTCGCGTTGAGCCGGGTGAGGAAGCCGGAGGCGCGGGCCAGCACGGCGTCCGGGCGGTGCCCCTCGGAGGCGTACGCGCGGATCGCGATGCGCAGCTGGCTCATCAGCGCCGCCGCCCGTACGTCGTGCCCCTGCACGTCCCCGATGACCAGGGCCGTCTGCCCGGACGGCAGCGCGAAGACGTCGTACCAGTCGCCGCCGATCTGCAGCCCGCCGCCGGAGGGGACGTACCGCGCCGCCACGTCGAAGCCCGGCACCCGCGCGACCGCCGGCATCATGCTGCGCTGCAGCCCCTCGGCCAGCTCCCGCTCCGACTCGTGGACGTGCGCGTCCGACAGCGCCTGCGCCAGCATCCGCGCCACCGTCGTCAGCACCGACCGCTCGTCCGGCGTGAACGGCACCTCCTCGTCGAACGCCGCCATCCACACCCCGACCGTCCGCCCGTCGGCCACCAGCGGCAGGAACGCCCACGACCGGAGCCGCATGACGCTGGCGTACCGCCACGCCTCGGGGTAGCGCCGCGCGTACTCGTCGCGGCCGGTGACGTACACGGCGCGGCCGGTGCGGGCCGCCTCCGCGGCGGGGAAGGGCCCGTCCAGCGGGAGGCTGCGGAAGGGCTCGGCGTCCTCGGGCCAGTAGCCGTGGTGGCCGATGACGCGCAGGGTGTCGCCCTCGACCGCGAAGACCACCAGGCCGTCCGGCGAGAAGCCCGGCATCGACAGCGACCCCGCCACCCGCAGCACCTGGTCGGTGGAGCGGGCCTCGGCGAGCGCCCGGCCGGCGGAGAGCAGGAACGCCTCCCGGGACAGCCGCCAGTCGCTGGTCCCCAGCGGCCGGCCGACGTCCGCGGGCCGCCGCGACGGCTCCACGACCTCCTGGACGGTGCCGACGATCTCGTTCCGCTCCTCCCGCGCCGGCTCCAGCACGCGCATCCGGCAGCGCACGGTGCGTACGACGTCGCCCTGGGCGTCGACCACGCGCAGTTGGCCCTCCGCGAGCGTGCCCTCGGCGAGCGCGAGGTCGAGGATGCCGGCCAGCTCGATGTAGTCCACGCCGTGCAGCCGGGCGCGTACCACGGAGGCGTCGACGGTGGTGCGCGCCGGCGGCAGCCCGAGCAGCCGGGCGGCCTGCGCATCCAGCACCACCCCGTCGGTGTGCGTCGCCCAGCGCCAGACGCCCGTACCCAGCCCCGATAGGACCTCTTCGGTACGCATTGTCCACATTTTATGCTTCCGAGCGGTCAGAGCGGCGGTTGACGGCCTCCCCGTCACCCCCGGTCGAGGCGTTCGCGGAGCACCGCCCGCTCGGCGGGGTTGGCGGTGAGTTCCAGCGCGCGCCGGTCGGCGGCGGCGGCCTCGCCGCGGCGGCCGAGCGCGCGCAGGAGGTCGGCGCGGGTGGCGTGGAACAGGTGGTAGCCGCTCAGCTCCGCCGCGAGCGCCCCGGTCTCGGCGAGGGCGGCGGCGGGCCCCGCGGTGTAGCGCAGCGCCACGGCGCGGTGCAACCGGGTGACCGGCGACGGCGCCAGGTGCAGCAGCATGTCGTACAGCAGCACGATCTGCTCCCAGTCCGTCTCCTCCCAGCTGCCCGCCTCCGCGTGACAGGCCACGATCGCCGCCTGCAGCTGGTACGGGCCGGGGCGCCGGCGGCGGATGGTGCGCACGAGCAGGCCGGCGGCCCGCTCGATCGCCGCCCGGTCCCACAGCGACCGGTCCTGGTCGCGGAGCCGTACCAGCCCGCCGTCCCGGAAGCGGGCGGCGCCGCGGGCGCGGTGCAGCCGGATCAGCGCGAGCAGCCCCGCGACCTCCGGCTCGGCGGGCATCGCGCCGTGCAGCAGCGCGGCGAGCCACTCGGCGTCGTCGGCGAGGTCGCGGGAGTCGGCGCGGTCGGCGGTGGCCAGGTAGCCCTCGTTGAAGAGCAGGTAGATGACCGCGAGCACCTCGGTGAGCCGGTCGGCCTGCTCGTCGGGGGCGGGCACGCGGTACGGGATGCCGGCCTCGGCGATCCGCCGCTTGGCACGGGTGATCCGCTGGGCGACCGTCGCCTCCCGGACGAGGAAGGCGCGGGCGATCTGCGCGGTGGTCAGCCCGCAGACGACGCGGAGGGTCAGGGCGATGCGGGCCTCGCGGGGCAGGGCCGGGTGGCAGCAGGTGAAGACGAGCCGGAGCCGGTCGTCGCGCGCGCCCCCGCGGCCGTGCGGCCAGTCCTCCTGCCGTACGAGCTGCGCCAGCTTCTCCCGGTACGTCTCCTCGCGGCGCAGCAGGTCGAGGCCGCGGTTGCGGGCGACCGTGTAGAGCCAGGCGTCGGGCCGGTCGGGAACGCCCTCGGCGGGCCAGCGCCGCAGCGCGGCGACGACGGCGTCCTGGACGAGGTCCTCGGCGGTGGCGAAGTCGCCGGTGAGGCGGATGAGGGTGCCGGCGAGGCGGCCCGCGTGGTCGCGTACGACCCGGTCGAGGGTGCGGTGGGCGGCGGCGCCGGGTTCCGGCCGCGCCGGCACGCCGGAGCCCGCCTGGCGGGGCTCCCCCGGGCGGGGCTCCCCCCGGCCGGACTCCGGCGCGCCGCCCACGGTCAGCCCACCGGCCCGGAAGGCGCGGCCGGGGCTCCCGTCGGGGCACCCGCCGGGCCCCCCGCCGGGAGGCCCGCGGCGCCCTGCGGGACGCTCCCCGGAACCGGCACCTCCACCGGCCGGATCTCCACCACCGGGCACCCGGGCCAGTCGGCGACCATCCGCAGCGCCTCGTCCAGGTCCGCCACCTCGACCTCCGCGTAGCCGCTGACCACCTCCTTCCCCTCCACGAACGGGCCGTCCACGACCACCGGCCCACCGCCGCCCAGCCGCACCGTCGTCGCCGACTCCGGCGCCCGCAGCTTCTGCCCGCCGCGCAGCCGCCCGGCGTGCTCGGCGAACCACTCGTCCACGCGCTCGAACAGCCGCGCCCGCTCGGCCGGGCTCAGCGCCTGCAGCTCGTCCTGGAACTCGGGCGTGTCCACGAACAGCAGCACGTACTTCACGACCCGCCTCCCTCACCGTCGCCCTGCATCGCGGCCATGCGCCGCGCCAGCTCCTCCGGCGCCACGTCCTCGACGTGCGTCGCCACCGTCCAGCCGTGCCCGAACGGGTCGATGAGATACCCGTCCCGGGCCCCGTAGAACTGGTCCTCCGGCGCCCGCCTCAGCTCCGCGCCCAGCTCCACGGCCCGCGCGACGACGGCGTCCACGTCCTCGACGTACACGTACAGGAAGGCCGGCGAGCCCTCCAGCCCTCCGGGCGGCGGCGCCTGGGTCCCCATCGCCGCCGACGCCTCCTCGACCATGAGAGCCGAGTCGCCGATCTCGATCTCGGCGTGCACGACGCTGCCGTCGGGGCCGTCGAAGCGCATCCGCTCGGTGGCGCCGAAGACGTCCGCGTAGAAGTCCAGCGCCTTGGCTGCGCCGCGGATGACCAGGCAGGACGTGACGCGATGGCTGCCGGCCGGCATGTACTTCGGTTGGTTCACTGCTCTCTCCTCACGGGGGGCGGCTTTCCGTACGGCCCCCGACTGTTGGACGATCGGCGGAGGCGCGATTTCGACACTACGGCGGAACAAGCGGGAGAAGAGTCCGGTGACCGGCATCGACGTCGAGCAGAACCGGGTGGCCGAGTTCCGCCGGGCGCTGGGTCTTGAGCACCTGATCGACGTGCACACCCACTTCATGCCGCAGCGGGTGCTGGCGAAGGTCTGGGCCTACTTCGACGCCGCCGGCCCGCTCGTCGGCCGCCCCTGGCCGATCGCGTACCGGCAGGAGGAGGCCGAGCGGGTGAAGCTGCTGCGCGACTTCGGGGTGCGCGCCTTCACGTCGATGCTGTACCCGCACAAACCGGGCATGGCCCGCTGGCTCAACGACTGGTCCGCCGACTTCGCCGCCCGCACCCCGGACTGCCTGCACACCGCCACCTTCTTCGCGGAACCGGGCGCGGCGGACGACGTCCGGCGGGCGATGGCCCAGGGCGCGCGGGTCTTCAAATGCCACCTGCAGGTCGGCGCGTACGACCCGAACGCCCCCGTGCTCGACGAGGTCTGGACCCTGCTCGCCGACGCCGCCCTCCCGGTCGTCACCCACTGCGGCTCCGGCCCCGTCCCGGGCCCCCACACCGGCCCGGCCCCCGTCGCGGCGCTGCTGCAGCGCCACCCGCGGCTGCGGCTGGTCGTCGCACACCTCGGCATGCCGGAGTACGAGGACTTCCTGACCCTGGCGGAACGCCACGAGAACGTCATGCTCGACACGACGATGGCCTTCACCCCCTTCGCCGAGTCCGCCGCCCCCTTCCCGCCCCGCGCCCGCCCCCGCCTGGCGGCCCTGCGCGACCGGATCCTCCTGGGCACGGACTTCCCGAACATCCCGTACACCTACGCGGACGCCCTGTCCGCCCTCACGGCACCGGGCCTCGGCGAGGACTGGCTCCGCGCGGTCTGCCACGACAACGCGGCCCGCCTCTTCGGGCTGCCGGACCGCCCTCCGCTCGTTTAGTGGACCCGGGCGGGGTTCTGCTACGCTGATCCAGCGACGTCACGGCCCGTAGCCGACGGCGGAGAATCCCGGTAGGGATCACGCATCACTCTGTGCGAGACTAGGGCTCGCACAAGCCTGGTCCTGTGGAGCAGTTTGGAGTGCTCGCCACCCTGTCAAGGTGGAGGCCGCGGGTTCAAATCCCGTCAGGACCGCCACCCTCGGGCGTACCCGAGGGCCACCCGACTGGGGACCCCGGTCCCCGGCCGTCGGGCTGGGTAGCTCAGTTGGTACGAGCGTCCGCCTGAAAAGCGGAAGGTCGCCGGTTCGACCCCGGCCCCAGCCACACAGTGTGAGCAGCAAAAATGCCCCATCCAAGATCGCGGAGGGGGCATTCTCGTGCCCGTTTACGCCAACCGGTACGCCAACGGACGGTGAGGAGAGCTGGTCACCGAGGCGCCGGAGGGCCTCGCGCTGCTCGTCCGGCGAGGCATGCGCATACACCTTCATCGTCACCCCGATGTCGCTGTGACCGACGATCTGACGCACGATGTGCGGCGGCACGATCGGGGGTGACGGGATGGTTCACTCCGACGACTCCGTCTTGGGCTTGACCAGTGTCAGCCGCCCGTCGACGCGCATCGGGGGCGTCGCCTCACCCTGATCACGGAACAGGCACTCGTAATCGAAACCACAATTACTGCCCCTTACAGCTAATCCTTGATCATTTCGCATGAGTTCACTGAGCATTTCCGATCTACGCTCGGGCGAGTGACTGCTGTTCGCGGTGGATGACGAAGATCGCGTGGACGAGTGCGGTGATGCGGTTCGGGCTGATTCGTACTCGCTGCAGTACCCGCCACTGTTTGAGTTGGGCGAAGGCGCGCTCGACCGGCGCTCGCAGGCGGGCCAGGGCGGTGTTGGCCTGTTTCTCCCAGCCGTTGTGGCCCTTCCCAACGGGCCGTTTGACCGGGGTGTACACGGTGCCGCCGGCGCCCTGGTAGCCGGAGTCGGCGGTGGTCTCCACGTCGGCGTCGGTCACCGCCTCGATGATGCCGTCGTGGCGGGCGGCGGTGATGCCGGCATCTGCCGCCCCGTTCACCCTCACCGGACACGATCAGATCCACTCACTGCCGTCACTACATGCCGCAATCGGCAATTGATTCACGGCACAACGGGGCAATGCGCTTTCATCGCATCACATTGGCCGGCCAATGGAATTCCACCCAAGAGAAAGGGTTACCCGTAAGGAAAGCGAAGGTGTCTAGACGGGAGTTACCGTTACGGCGCCTGCTGCGCATCGGCAGCATTATCGCCGCGACCTTCGGAATCGCAGTCGCCACCACAACCTCCGCAAACGCACATGTGGTCTACGAGGAGTCCTACGACTGGGAAAACAGTGCAGGCACCAACTGCCTGTACAACTACAGTGAAGTGTCGAATGGCACAGACGACCAGGGATACTTCAAGACCAGTGTGATCGCCCGGTGGAACCCAGAACTCATGCCATTCGACTGTAACTGGCCCTGGGAGCGGGCGCCTGGCGAGCTGGCGAACGGGATGGCCATCTACAAGTGGTCCGACGGGGAATGGCGCTTGTGTGACAGCGCTGGACTCTTCTACAACACGCAGTCCGTCTACCGGTTGGACGTGATCTACGACGTTGCATCGGTCCCGGGGACATTCTGCGGACCCGGCTCCTACGGAGTCGCGAGCTTCTCCTTCCTGTGGTGGGACAACGCCTGGCAGGGAAATGAAAGGGGCCTGTGGTCTGGCTACCACGACAACATCGGCCGGTGGGAAGTCAGGTCCGCCGAGACACCACCGACTCCGGAATGGGTGAACCCGGATGGGACCATCGATCCGGATAAGATGCCCGAGCGCATCACCGTCGTCGGGAAAGACGGCAAGCCCGCCATCAAGAGCAACGGCGAACGCGTCACGGCCAAGACGAGCCTCGGGACACCAAAGCTACCGCCAGGCAACCATCCGGGCGGAGATGATCTCACGCGACGCATCGAATCCGCCGGCGACGGTGAATCCATCGAGGTTGTCGAAATTCAACCGAAGTAACCGGTAGTCAGACAGCAGAATCGTCGGTACACTACCTTCCCAGGGAGATATCTTTCTTTCCCCGGGAAGGCCGCAACCTCGAAGCGATCAACCGTCGACAACAGAGGCGTTTATGGACGACCACGAACGACGTATTGTACGGTCGGCGGCACGGCACGTCGTTGCCCTCTTTTCCGGATGCGTAGCCCTCTTGGGAGTGACGTTCGTAGGATTCTGGGCCATATCTTCTGGACCTCAGCTCTTCACTCATCAGGCCATCCACCAGGGATTGATAATCCCCGTACTGCTTGTGATATGTATCTTCGGCTTGATCTGTCTGTGCCTCCTGCTGACAAGTTAAGAAGACTAGAATCTATCGCAGGCGAGTGGTCCGGTGAGTGGATCTGATCGTGTCCGGTGAGGGTGAACGGGGCGGCAGATGGTCGCCCCGTGCCCGTGACGCGGCGAAGCTCCTCGCGGTTACTACGGACCAACCGGCTGGCACAAGAATCACATCTTCGTGCCTGTCTACAGCAAGGAGGCAAACCCGTTTTGAACCCGTTGGTCGATCGCTTCAAGATGAAGTGCGACATGGGGAACGGCGCGAGCGGCGGACCGATGGCAATCGGCCTGCAAACGAGCAACATTCAGATCGTCGGCACCAATAGTCGCCGTGAAGGCACTTCATCCGGAGAGTTTGCGAACATCTGGGCTGTTTTCGTCGAATCACGGGGCGACGGCCGTGAACGTGCTCAACGCACTGTAGCTCACCTGAGATCCGTCGATGCCGGAGGTCGCCGTCACTCACCGTCGGCGGGGGCCTTCGGCATCATGCCGTTCTTGCGTGCCTCCCGCAGCTTTTCAGGAGTCCACAACTCACGCATCTCGCTGGGGTCGGGCTCGACGGTCTGCTGGTCGACATCGTTCACCTGCGGTGGTTGAGAAACTCCGACGAGTACGAATGCGGCAGCGCCGAGCAGAACAGCGCCTCCCATCCCCCACAGTAATGTCCGGCGCTTACGCGCCCCGTGCCGGGCCATCGGATCTCTCCTTGCCGCTGCCATCCGGGAACGCTGAACCTGAGGCGAGCTCACCGCCCCCCACGCTGCACATGCTGCCACCCACCCCACCTGAACTGCTGGGGAATCCCCATATTCTTTCCTGCATCAGCTGGCGGTGGGGCCGGACTTCGCCCTTGCGTCGGCTGCTGCTTTGCGGGTGCGGTACGCACGAGCCCGAGCGATCGGACCGTCACGCCAGTGCGGTCGTCTCCGGAGCGCACCACCAGGGCGCACCTTCGACGGCGTGCTCGAACTCGCCCCCGCGCGAGCAGCCGTACGCCGCCGCCGTCACGAAGGACTACCCCGGCGACACCCTGTGCGCCCTCGACCGTCCCGGCCGCCGGCACCACCCCGCTGGCGTCCCGCCTCCTGTGCGCGGCCCGCGAGGCGGCGGGACGTCGGGCGGAAACGCCGCTGGCGCAGCACACGCGGAGCAAGCGGCGAGCACGGCTATGTCAACGGAAACTCCCCGCGTCTGACGGCCGCGACGAAGTCGCCCCAGGCGAGGCTGCGGACGGTGAGGACGCCGCCCTCGGGGTCCTTGCTGTCCCGGACGGCACGGCGGTCCGGGTTCACGGCGGCCACCTCCACGCAGTTACCGGACTCGCCGCTGTAACTGGACCTGCGCCACGCAACGCTGCCGTACTCCAGTGACTGCATACCGTCCCTCTCCGGGTGCTAATCGAACGTCGTTCTCAAACGGACGATCAGATCACGACTCTCGGCCGGAGCCAGAGCGGTGGACCGCAGTGAGTCGAACGTGAGCGTATACGTGTCGATCTCCGCCGCGGTCTCCAGGTAGAGCGTCCCTGTCTTGTGCTCCACGCACACGACGTCGGAGTAAGCAGGCGTGGGGAAGCTGAACAGCACGAAAGCCCCCATGAGCCCAGCATGCGCCCCCGCGCTGTGTGGGACGACCTCAGCTCCACACTCGGATGTTCCGCCACCGTCAGCAGTCGGTCAACCTGGGCCCGCATCACCTTCGCACCGCCGACCCGTGTCAGCAGCGCAGCCTCCCCCTGGATCACGCACAACCGGGGTGCGCTGTCTCCTTCCAGCACGCCCTGCCGATCCATGCGAATTCGGACGAGCTCGTCTACGCGCTGCCGGCCGAGCATGGCGTTACTGCCCTCCACAAGCGCCCTGGCGTAGTCAGGAGTTTGCAGCAGCCCGCTGATCAGCAGCGGCTCGAACGAGCGGATGTAGTTCGCGGTTCGTTCGTAGTCGATGTAGTCGGCGTACGAGGGCAGCACCGTGCCGAGTTGCTGCAGCCAGCCCGGTTCTCGTCCGCGCCTGGCCAGCGCCACCAACTGCTCGACGTACTCGCTGTCTTCCACACCGTAGAAGGTCAGCAGATCACGCAGTTCGCCCAGGGAGATACCCAGCCGCGCGTTCTCTATCCGGTTGATCTTCGTCCGATGACAACCGATCCGCTCCACAGGAACGCCCGCATGGACAAGAGGGGTTGCTCGTGGACCCGTCGCGCCCTGCAGTCACGGCAGGACGGCTACGCGAAGCCAGTCGGCGCTTTCCACGGCACGCCAGAAGCGTGGGGCGGGCACGGGCGGCCCTGAGAGCGCAGTTGGCACTGTGGGGTATTTGACCAGGATGTGGCCGAAACCGCCGTGCTGCTCGTCTCGGAGCTTGTCACCAACGCCGTGCGGCACGGCAGGGTGCCGCCGGGCCGACACATCGGTACCAGGGTCACGCTCGGTGCCGGATGCCTGCGGATGGAGGTCGCCGACGCCAACGACGACTTGCCGCAGCCCCGGGCGCGGGCTACGACGACGAGAGCGGGCGCGGGCTGGCGCTGGTGGCGGCGCTTGCGGACGGCTGGGGTACGACCCGGCGGCCGAACGGGATCGGGAAGTGCGTGTGGGTGACTCTCAGGCTTCCGGTGGACCCGCGTGGACGTCTCGGCGCTGACTACGGTGTCCGTCATGGCGAGTGAGACCCGGCGGGCCGCTCTGGCCGCCGAGATGTGCGGCGCGCTCAAGCGCAGCTGCCCCGGCTCGGATGCGCGGCTGATCGGCTCACTGGGGGCGGGCACCGCGGACGCCTTCAGCGACATCGACATCGCGTGGGTCGTACCGGACGCGCGGTTCCCGGACTGCCTGGCTCGCGCGGTGGCGGCCCTGGGCGGGGTCCGGCCGGTCGACGGGGTGCGTGTCGACCCGGACTTCTACCGCTCCGACCGCCGCCGCCTGCTGTTCGTCAGCTTTGCGGGGCTGCCGCTCTTCTGGCGGCTCGATCTGGACGTACGGGCCGCATCGGTCGCGGACGACGCGCACTACGACGCGGGAAACCCGGCCGCGCGCGCCCGCGAAGGCGAGTGGTCGCGGCCGGCCAGTGCGCTGGCCAACGCCGTCGGGGCCGTGAAGGCCGTGGCCCGGGGTCGGGACGGCGAGGCCGGGGGGCTGCTGGAGCGGGGGTTCGAACGGATCGGGGAGGACGGCCGGGCCGGCGGTGCCTGGGTGGACGACGTGACCCGGCTCGCGCACGCCGCCGCGCGGCGCGATCCCGCCCTGGCGGGCCTCGCCGCCCGGGTCGCCGCGCTCGCCGCCCGGCACCTCGGCGGGGGCGGCGGCTGACGCCCGGCCCCCGCTGCGGGCAGCCGCAGGGGCGGGGGACGACCAGATGGGACGGGAACCGCGTGCGGCGTTTGCGGCGGGTGGCCGGGTACGCCCTGGAGCGGAGCTGCGCATTCGGTGCGCCTCCCCGCGGACGGACCGCGGGGAGGCCGGACACGCCGGGAGCCGGTTACAGGGAGCTGGTCAGTCCGCCGTCGACGACCAGGGAGGCGCCGGTCAGGTAGCCGAAGTCGCCCGAGGCCAGGCCGAGCGCGGCGGTGGCCATGTCCTCCGGGTCGGCGACCCGGTGCAGGCCGGGGACGTTCTCCCGGCCCCACTCGCGCTTGAACTCCTCGTACTCCTCGTCGCTCATCGGCGGCCGCGCCTGGCGGAACAGCCGGGTGTCGACGGCGCCGGGGGACAACACGTTCACCCGGATGCCCGACTCCCCGTAGTCCATGGCCGCGGCCTGCGCGAGGGCGAGCACCGCCCGCTTGGTGGAGGCGTACGCGGAGCCTCCGGGGCGGGTGGCGAGCTGGTGCATCGACCCGGTGATGACGATCGCCCCGCCGCCGCGTTCCAGCAGGTGCGGAATCTCGTACTTCATGGCCAGGAACACCCCGCGCAGGTTGGTGCCGTGCATGTCCTCCCACTCCGCCAGGGAGGTCTCGTGCAGCGGCCGGAACCAGTTGATTCCCGCGTTGTTGAACGCGATGTCCAGGCCGCCGTACCGCTCGGCCACGCCGTCGACGAACCGGCGCACCTGGCCGGGTTCGCGCACGTCGGCGCGTGTGTACGTCGCCTCGCCGCCGGCCTCGCGGATCTCGCGCTCCACCCGCCGGCCCTCCCGGACCCGGCGGCCGCAGAACCCGACGCGCGCGCCCTCGGCGGCGAACGCCTTCGCGGTGGCCTCGCCGATGCCGGAGGTGGCGCCGGTGATGAGTACCGTCTTGCCGGCGAACCTGCCCGCCGGGCGGGAGCCCTCGCCGCGTGACTGCGCTGCGGCCGGGCCCGCCGCCGCGGTGAGCCCGGCCGCCACGGCTCCCCCGAACAGTGCTCTGCGGCCGAGGGCCGAGCCGCCCGCCGAGCCGCCCGCCGAGCCGGCCTCGCCCCGCATACGCGCCGTGCCCTCGTCGTCCGCCGTGTCCCCGTTGCCTCGTGTGCTGTCAACCATGCGGCCATCGTGCGGTGGGGCACCGCACCCCGCCCAGGGGCGACTTGCACCCCGGGGGCGCCCAACCCGGGTACTTCCGCACCCCCCTTTCCTCAGCCCCCGGCGGTGACGAGCGCGCGCAGCGCCTGCTCCTCCCGCGTCCCCGGCGCGGCCGTGTAGACCAGCAGCCGCAGCTCCGGGTCCTGCGGGAAGGCGGTGATCTCGTAGCCCAGGGACAGGGCGCCGAGCAGCGGGTGGACGAGCCGCTTGACGCCGTGCGCCTTCGTACGGACCGTGTGCTGCGCCCAGTGCGTACGGAACTCCATACTGTGCTCCCGCAGTTCGGCCACTAGGGCGCGCAGCGGGCGGTCGCCGGGGCGGCGGCCGGTCGCCAGCCGCAGGTGGCCCACCGCCTCGCGGGCGATGGTGTCCCGGTCGGGGTAGCGGCCGCCGATCTCCGGGTCGATCAGATGCAGCCGGGCGAGGTTGCGCTCCCGCCGGGGCAGCCGGCCGAAGTCGGTGATCAGGCCGCAGGCCGCGGGATTCCACGCCAGCACGTCCATGCGGTGGCCCATGGCCAGCGCGGGGGCGGCGATCCAGTCGAGCATGCGCTGCACGCCCGGCCGCACGTCGTCCGGTGCCCCGTCGCGGTCGGGGCCCGGGCCCGGCGGGCGGACGAGCCGGAAGAGGTGGACGCGCTCGTCCTCGTCCAGCCGCAGGGCGTCGGCGACGGCGCCCAGTACGGAGTCGGAGACGCCCGGGTTGCGCCCCTGCTCCAGCCGCACGTAGTAGTCGATGCTCACGCCCGCCAGGTGCGCCAACTCCTCGCGGCGCAGCCCCGGGACCCGCCGCCGGCCGCTGCCGGAGGAGAAGCCCACGTCGACCGGCCGGATCCGCGCCCGGCGCGACCGCAGGAAGTCCGTCAAGGCCCGCTCCGTACCCATGCCGCCATTGTCCCGGAACCGGCAACCGCCCCCGCCCCGCTACGGCTCCGGCGGCGCCCCCGTCGCCGGGACCGGGTCGCGGCCGCCCGGGTGGCGGTGGCGCCAGGTCCAGAAGACCGCCGTGCCGGCGATCGCCCAGCCCGCCAGCACCAGGTACGGGAACGGGTGCTGGTGCCCCGCGAAGTACACCGCCGTGTGCTGGGCGTTCACCGACGCGCCGGGCGGCAGCCAGCGGCCGATCTCGCCCAGCGGCGACGGCAGCAGCGGCCACGAGACGGCGCCGCCCGACGACGGGTTGCCGATCAGCACCATCACCACCCACGTCGGGAGGATCGCCCACCGCCCCATCAGGGTGTTGAACATGGTGAAGACCATCCCCGACGTGAACATCGTCAGCCACGACTGCGGGAACGGCAGCCGCACCACCCCCAGCAGCAGGTCGACGACCGCGTAGATCGTGAAGCCGCCGAGCAGCGCGTACGCCGCCGTGAACGCGATCCGCTCCGCCGGGTTCAGCGTGCGCGCGTGCACGCTCAGCTGGATCGCGCCCATGAAGCCGACGATCACCGCCGCGAGCGAGATGTAGAAGAGCGCGAGCCCCTGCGGGTCGCCGGACTGCATCGGCTTGATGTCCCGTACGGTCAGCGGCACCCCCGTCCGCTTCGCCACCCGCGGCGCCTCCTCGGTCAGCAGTTGCGCCACCGACGCGCCCGCCGCGCCCGACAGGTCCACCCGCATCCGGTCCGGCGCGAGCCGCAGGACCGCGAAGACCCGCTGCTCCTCCACCGCGTCCCGGGCCTGGGCGTACGTGCCGTACGGGCGCAGCTCCACCGAGGCGTCCATGGCGTCTTCGAGGCCGCTGACGAACGCCCGCGCGCCCGGCTCGGCGTCGACGTCGCCGACGACGGCGACCGGCAGGTTGTGCGGCGTGGGGTTGGCCATGGCGGCGGTGTACGAACCGGCGAAGAGCCCCGCGACGGCGGCGAGGATGAGGACCAGGACCACCGGGGTGAGGAAGGGCCCGGCGCGGAAGGCGCGGATCTGCTCGGGTACGGGCCGCGGGAGGACGGCGGCGGGCCGCAGCCGGCGCGTGCCGCGCAGCCGGGGGCGCGGGCGCACGTGCGGCCGCAGCACCCGCGCCCGCGCCCCCGCCCGCTCCGGCCGCGACCGCCGCGACCGCCGCGGCCGCCCCGCCCGCTCCGGCCGCGACCGCCGCGACCGCCGCGGCCGCCCCGGCCGCGCCGGCCGCGCCCGCGGCCCCGCCCGCCTGCGTCGCCGCCGCTCGTCCCCGGTCACAGACGACCAGCTTAGTGTGATATACGGCTTTTGCCCTGTTCGAGCCGCCGCCGAAATGATTCGCCGCCGCCCCCGCCCGGGTGAGATCCTTGACTCCGTATGTCCACTTCCGCCGCTCCCAGCTTCGCCGACCTCGGCGCCCGCCTCTCCGCGCTCACGCTCCGCGACGAGCAACGGCTCGGCCGCCGCCTCGACGGCGCCCGCCGCATCCGTAAGCCGGAGGCGCGGGCCGCCGTGCTCGCCGAGATCGCCGCCGCCGTCGACGCCGCGGAGCTGACCGCCGAGCGCCGGCGCGCCGCGGTGCCCCCGGTGTCGTATCCGCAGGAGCTGCCGGTCAGCCAGAAGAAGGACGACATCCTCGCGGCCGTACGCGACCACCAGGTGGTGATCGTCGCGGGCGAGACGGGGTCCGGGAAGACGACCCAGATCCCGAAGATCTGCCTGGAGCTGGGCCGCGGCGTACGGGGCCTCATCGGCCACACGCAGCCGCGCCGCATCGCCGCCCGCACGGTCGCCGAGCGCGTCGCCGAGGAGCTGCGCACCCCGCTCGGCGAGGCGGTCGGGTGGAAGGTGCGCTTCACCGACCAGGTCGGCGGCGACACCCTCGTCAAGCTCATGACGGACGGCATCCTGCTCGCCGAGATCCAGACCGACCGCGAGCTGCGCCAGTACGACACGATCATCATCGACGAGGCGCACGAGCGCAGCCTGAACATCGACTTCCTCCTCGGCTACCTCGCCCGCCTCCTCCCCCGCCGCCCCGACCTCAAGGTCGTCATCACCTCCGCGACCATCGACCCGGAGCGCTTCTCGCGGCACTTCGGCGACGCCCCGATCGTCGAGGTCAGCGGGCGTACGTATCCGGTCGAGGTGCGCTACCGCCCGCTCGTGGAGGAGGGCGAGGAGACGGACGCCGACCGCGACCAGACCACCGCCATCTGCGACGCCGTCGACGAGCTGCAGGCCGAGGGCGACGGGACGGGCGACATCCTCGTCTTTCTCTCCGGCGAGCGCGAGATCCGCGACACCGCGGACGCGCTGGCGAAGCAGCAGCTCCGCGGCACCGAGGTCCTCCCGCTCTACGCCCGCCTCTCGCACGCCGAGCAGCACCGCGTCTTCCAGCGGCACGGCGGCACCAGGCGCGTCGTGCTGGCCACGAACGTCGCCGAGACCTCGCTGACCGTCCCCGGCATCCGGTACGTCATCGACACCGGCTTCGCCCGCATCTCCCGCTACAGCCACCGCACCAAGGTCCAGCGCCTGCCCATCGAGCCGATCTCGCAGGCCAGCGCCAACCAGCGCAAGGGCCGCTGCGGCCGGCTCGCCGACGGCATCTGCATCCGGCTGTACTCGGAGGAGGACTTCCTCGCCCGCCCCGAGTTCACCGACGCCGAGATCCTCCGGACGAACCTGGCGTCCGTCATCCTCCAGATGACCGCCGCCGGCCTCGGCGACATCGAGAAGTTCCCCTTCATCGACCCGCCGGACAGCCGCAACATCAAGGCCGGCGTCCAGCTCCTCGAAGAGCTGCACGCCCTCGACACGGACCGCAAGGATCCGAAGAAGCGGCTCACCCAGACCGGCCGCAAGCTCGCCCAGCTGCCCGTCGACCCGCGGCTGGCGCGCATGGTGCTGGAGGCCGAGCGCAACGGCTGCGTGCGCGAGGTCATGGTCATCGCCTCCGCCCTGTCCATCCAGGACCCGCGCGAGCGCCCCGCCGACAAGCAGCAGCAGGCCGACCAGCACCACGCCCGCTTCCGCGACGAGTCCAGCGACTTCCTGACGTTCCTCAACCTGTGGCGCTACGTGCGCGAGCAGCAGAAGGCGCTGTCGTCGTCCGCGTTCCGCCGCATGTGCAAGCGCGAGTTCCTCAACTACCTGCGCATACGCGAGTGGCAGGACATCTACGCGCAGCTGCGCACGATCGCCCGCGGCATGGACATCCATGCCGACGCGGACCACGACGCCGCGCCCGAGCTGGTCCACCGCTCGCTGCTCGCGGGGCTGCTCTCCCACATCGGGCTCAAGAACGCAGGGGGGGAGGGCGGGAGAGAAGGAGCCGGGAAGAACGAGTATCTGGGCGCGCGCAGCGCGAAGTTCGCCGTCTTCCCCGGCTCCGCGCTGTTCAAGAAGCCGCCCCGCTGGATCATGTCGGCCGAGCTGGTCGAGACCTCCCGCCTGTGGGCCCGGGTCAACGCGAGGGTCGAGCCCGAGTGGGTCGAGCCGCTGGCGCAGCACCTGGTCAAGCGCACGTACAGCGAACCGCACTGGGAGAAGGACCAGGCCGCGGTCATGGCGTACGAGCGCGTCACCCTCTACGGCGTGCCGCTGGTGGCCCGGCGCAAGGTCAACTACGGCCGCATCGACGCCGAGACGAGCCGCGACCTGTTCATCCGGCACGCGCTCGTCGAGGGCGACTGGCGTACGCACCACAGGTTCTTCGCCGCCAACCGGCGCCTCCTCACCGAGGTCGAGGAGCTGGAGCACCGGGCCCGCCGCCGCGACATCCTCGTGGACGACGAGACCCTCTTCGACTTCTACGACCAGCGCATCCCGGAGGACGTCGTGTCCGGGGCGCACTTCGACTCCTGGTGGAAGAAGAAGCAGCGCGAAGAGCCGGAGCTGCTCAACTTCGAGAAGTCGATGCTCATCAACGAGCAGGCGGAGGGCGTCACCAAGGACGACTACCCCGACGCGTGGCGGCAGGGGAAGCTGAAGCTGCGGGTGACGTACCAGTTCGAGCCGGGCACGGACGCGGACGGCGTCACCGTGCACGTACCGCTGCAGATCCTCAACCAGGTCGTCCCGGAGGGCTTCGACTGGCAGATCCCGGGACTGCGCGAGGACGTGGTCACCGAGTTGATCCGCTCGCTGCCGAAGCCCGTCCGGCGCAACTATGTACCGGCGCCGAACTACGCGAAGGCGTTCCTGGAGCGTGCCGTGCCGGTGCAGGAGCCGCTGACGACGGCGCTGGCGCGGGAGCTGCAGCGGATGGTGGGGGTGCCGGTCACGGCGGAGGACTTCGACTGGGGCCGGGTACCGGACCACCTGAAGATCACGTTCCGGGTGACCGACGAACGGCGCCGGAAGCTGGCGGAGTCGAAGGACCTGGAGGAGCTGCGGCTCAGGCTGAAGCCCCGGACGCAGGCGGCGATCACGCGGGCGTTCGACGAGGCCGCGGCGGGCGGCGGCGGACGGGCCGGCGGGAAGGGCGCCCGCAGCGGCGGCCCGGCGGGCGCCGAGGGCGGGCCCGCTCTCGGCCGGCGCGCCGGCCTCACGTCGTGGACCGTCGGCACCCTCCCCCGCACCTTCGAGACCCTTCCCCAAGCTCTCGGCTCCGCTCGAGCAGGGGATATCCCATTCTCCGGCCACACCGTCAAGGCGTACCCGGCGCTGGTGGACGAGGGCGAGTCCGTCGCCGTGCGGCTGTACGACACCGAGGCGGAGCAGACCGCGGCCATGTGGGCCGGCACCCGCCGGCTGATCCTGCTCCAACTGCCCTCCAACCCCGCGAAGTTCGCCAACAGCACGCTGTCCAACCAGGCGAAGCTGGCCCTCTCCCGCACGCCGCACGGCAGCGTCCAGGCCCTCTTCGAGGACTGCGTCACCGCCTCCGCCGACCGGCTCATCGCCGCCCACGGCGGCCCCGCGTGGGACGAGGAGGGCTTCCGCAAGCTCTTCGACGCGGTACGGGCCGACATCGTGGACGCGACGATGCAGACCATCCGGCAGGTGCAGGAGGTGCTGGCGGCCTGGCACGCCTGCGAGGGGCGGCTGCGGGCCGTCAGGAGCCCCGTGCTGACGGAGTCCGCGGCGGACGTACGCGAGCAGCTGGCGTGGCTCGTGAAGCCCGGCTTCGTCACCGAGCACGGCGCGGGCCGGCTGCCGGACCTGCTGCGGTACCTCGTCGCGGCGGACCGCCGGCTGCAGCAGCTCCCCACGAACGCGCAGCGGGACCGGGCGCGGATGGCGAAGGTCAAGGAGATGCAGGACGAGTACGCGTGGCTGCTGGAGCAGCAGCCGCGGGGACGGCCGGTGCCGCGGGCGGTGCGGGACGTGCGGTGGATGATCGAGGAACTGCGGGTCAGCTACTTCGCGCACGCGCTGGGGACGGCGTACCCGGTCTCCGACAAGCGGATCGTGAAGGCCGTCGACGCGCTGGTTCCGCCGGCCCGCTGAGCCACCGGAACCGGGTTCGACCGGGGGCTCGCGCTGGGGTAGAGTCATGCACGCGCATTCGCGCACGCAAGGTCCTGTGGAGCAGTTTGGAGTGCTCGC
Source organism: Streptomyces sp. CNH099 (assembly GCA_000514715.1). Taxonomy (GTDB): domain Bacteria; phylum Actinomycetota; class Actinomycetes; order Streptomycetales; family Streptomycetaceae; genus Streptomyces; species Streptomyces synnematoformans. The sequence continues at coordinate 170,341 of AZWL01000011.1, forward strand.
CACCCTGTCAAGGTGGAGGCCGCGGGTTCAAATCCCGTCAGGACCGCATCGTCTCCCGCGGCCGTGTCCGAGGCCGCGCCCGCGGCGGAGCCGCCGACAGACGCAGCAAATCCCGTCAGGACCGCACAGTCTCCCGCGGCCGTGTCCGAGGCCGTACCCGCGGCGGAGCCGCTGCCAGAGGCAGCAAGTCCCGTCCGGATCGCATAATCTCCCCAACCCCACCGGCCTCCGCCGCCACGGCGGAGGCTTTCTGCCCCTGCCGTGACGCGTTACCGCTGGTACGCGGTCTAGACCGGCTGCTCGATTCCTTGACGGCCGTCCGGCCACTGGGTACCCAGGGGCTATGACGACGACCGTGCGGCACGAGACGAAGGCCCTCCTGCGCGCCCATCTGTCCGCCGCGTCGTCCTACGGGCACCTCACCCCCCACTGCGCCGTCTGCAGCCGGCTGCTGCGGCTGGCGATGGAGTCGTCGCCCGAGATCGCGGACGCGAAGGACGCGAAGGACGCGGCGGTGGACGGTGACGCGGCGGACCCGGACCCGGCGGATCCGGCGGGCCCGGGCGAGGCGACGCCAGCGGAGTAGGCCGGGAGTTGGCAGGGGGCTCAATATCGCAATGATTACCAGGCCCGCAAGGCCGCCCGGCTGTGACGGGGATCACTAATTCGGTTTCGATAGAGGGGGATTTACACCCCCCTTAGGTCGGGTCAATTTTGTATATGCAATTGCACCGCTGCCCGGACGGGCACCCTCATCCGCCCCCGCCCCACCCGCCTCACGCACGCAAACGGCCCCCGGCAACCGCCCCGGGGAGGGCGGCCACTGGGGGCCGTGCGGCACATCGCGCTGGACCCGGCGGAGTCCAGCGCGATCGACGACGCTGCGTCGCCCGCGTTCCGCGAGGGCGGTGAGCCGGGCTAGGGGGTCCCGGCCAGCCCCGGCGACGCGGGTGGGTCAGGCCTCGCTGCGCTGCTGCGGAATACCCGCCAGCAGAGCGCGGACCTCCGCCTCGCGGTAGCGGCGATGCCCGCCGAGCGTGCGGATCGACGTGAGCTTGCCGGCCTTCGCCCAGCGCGTGACCGTCTTCGGGTCAACGCGGAACATCGTGGCTACCTCGGCGGGGGTCAGCAGCGGCTCGGCGTCAGGGGTGCGAGCGGTCATGAGCGGCCTCCTCGGGAGAACCGAACCTTCTCGGTTCTTTCCTCTAAATTCTGCACCTTGACCCTCGTTGACCGATATGGCCAACGGGGGTCGAGTCGGTAATAGGACGAACGGCTTGTCCTCGGCACTACAACTACACCATCTGTCCAGCGGCGTCGGCCAAACCGATGGAATTGCCCTCTGAGGTGTTCAACCTCGACGGATCCCGCTGGACCGGGCCATAGCGGACAGTCACGCCATCGTGACGATCAGTCACAGCACCACCAGGGGTCACAACGCCTCCCACGAGAGGATCAATGCTCGGCATTCCACCCTAAGTTGGACGGAACATACCCCATCTGGACTCCTTGCCCTATATCGTCACCCAGGCTACGCGTTGACGGCAAGACCCAGGTACGTGCTTTCCATCACGCTTGACCAATTAGCCTGGTTCGGGACCTTCGTCCGGGACGAAGGCCCCGGGGACCAGGGGCCGAACGGCCCCTTCCGCGCCGGGGCATGGCGGGACACTAGTCCGGATTTGTTCGTCGCACTAGAGAGCGCTTGTCCAGCGCCCGCCCGATGCCGGGGGGTTCGGCGCCCCGTACGCCCGCGCTCCCGCCCTCCGCCGCACGCGCCGCGACGGCCACCGACGCTAGCTGGCGAACTGCCGCTCGCGCACCGCGCTCCAACGGTCCGTCAGCCGCTGGTACGCCCGCCCGGCCCGCTCCTCGTCCCCCGCGGCCAGCGCCGCCAAGCCCTCCGCGACCTCGGCCGCCGAGCGGTCCTCCGCCAGGTGCTCCTTCGGCAGCACGTGCACGAGCCCGCCGTAGTCCAGCTCCACCAGCGACCGCGGATGGAACTCCTCCAGCCACTTGCCGACGTCCACGAGCCCCTCGACCAGCGGCGCCTGCCCCACCGCGTCGCGCAGCGCCTTCAGCCCGCGCGCGACCCGGCGCCTGGCCTGCACCATCGGCGTGCGGTAGCGCAGCAGCGTGCGCGCGCCCGTCTCGTACTCCTTCTCGTCGTCCGAGAAGAGCACGAACCAGCGCATCGGCACCGTCCACACCGCCGACCTGATCCACGGCCGGGCGTCCGGGTTCGCCACCCGCCAGCGGGCGTGGTCGGCGAGCGCCTGCTCCCGTACGACCTCGGGCAGCGCCGCCTCCAGCACCGGCCGGGGCAGCTCGTCGACCAGCTCGTCCAGCGCCAGCCAGCTGCGCAGCCGGGTGCGCCAGGGGCAGACGCACGTCACGCCGTCGACGTCGGCGACGAAGGCGTCCCCGCTCTCGTGCGCCGGGGCCGCCGTCGGCGGGGTGCCGGCCAGCCCGGCCAGGGCGCGCAGCAGCTCGTCCTGGCTGGTGGGGGTGGCCTCGCGGGCGGCGTAGCGGTACCAGTGGGTGCGTTCGGGTTCGGGGAAGGCGGCCAGTGGCTCGTACACGCGCAGGTACGTCGCGTACGGGATCACCAATGACGACACCACGGCCACGCCTTCTCCCCTCTCCCAGCTACGTACCCGAGTCTCCCGCAGACTATGGTGCTGAGTCCTCCGGGGGGACGCTCCCGGAGCCACGACCCCGCCGGGGGTCCCGGAAGGCGGGCGCCGTTCTACGCTTATGCCACTACCTGCCCTCCCCACCCCTGGAGGGCAGCAGCCCGCGACCAAACCGGAGTCACCACCGTGACCGACGTTCTCTCCACACTCTTCCGCTCCGACCAGGGCGGCCATGAACAGGTGGTCCTGTGCCAGGACCGCGAGACCGGCCTCAAGGCGGTCGTCGCCATCCACTCCACCGCCCTGGGCCCGTCCCTGGGCGGCACCCGCTTCCACGCCTACGCCTCGGCGGACGACCCCGAGCAGGCCGCGGTGCTGGACGCGCTGAACCTCTCCCGCGGCATGTCGTACAAGAACGCCATGGCCGGCCTCGACCACGGCGGCGGCAAGGCCGTCATCATCGGCGACCCCGAGACCGACAAGACCGAGGACCTGCTGCTGGCCTACGGCCGCTTCGTCGCCTCGCTGGGCGGCCGCTACGTCACGGCGTGCGACGTCGGCACGTACGTCCACGACATGGACGTGGTCTCCCGTACGAACCGGTGGACCACCGGCCGCTCCCCCGAGAACGGCGGCTGCGGCGACTCCTCCGTACTGACGTCGTTCGGCGTCTTCCAGGGCATGCGCGCGGTGGCCGAGCACCTGTGGGGCACGTCGTCGCTGCGCGGGCGGCGGGTCGGGATCGCCGGGGTCGGCAAGGTGGGGCACATCCTCGTGGACCACCTGGTCGCGGACGGTGCGGAGGTCGTGATCACCGACGTGCGGCAGGCGTCCGTGGACCGGGTGCTGGCGGCGCACCCCGGCGTGGCGGTCGCGGCCGACACCGACGCGCTGATCCGCGAGCCGCTGGACGTGTACGCGCCGTGCGCGCTGGGCGGCGCCCTGAACGACGACACGGTGCCGGTCCTCGCCGCGAAGGCCGTCTGCGGCGCGGCGAACAACCAGCTGGAGCACCCGGGCGTGGAGAAGGACCTGGCCGACCGCGGCATCCTCTACGCCCCGGACTACGTGGTCAACGCGGGCGGCGTCATCCAGGTCGCCGAGGAGCTGCACGGCTTCGACATGGACCGGGCGCGGGCGAAGGCCGCGCGGATCTTCGACACGACGGTGGAGATATTCCGCCGGGCGGCGTCCGACGGCGTGCCGCCGGCGGTGGCGGCGGACCGGATCGCGGAGCAGCGCATGGCGGACGCCAGGCGCCGGGGCTGAGCGCCGGGCGCTCTTTCGCCCGCCCGGTGCCCGGGTGCGCGCCGGAGCGGGCGAAGGGGCGCGCGTCGGCCCGCCCCGGGCCCTGCGAGAACGTTCACCAAGGCAAAGGATCGGCGGCACGTAACGCATGTCACCACCGCGCGGCGGGTCGCTCCTCGTCAGACGATAGAATCGGGTCTTGACCAGCGGGGACGCGGGCTTCACCGGGATCGGCGGCGGGGCCTGTGCTGCGAGCGACGTACCGTCAGGGTGCAGAAACAGGTACCGTTGAACCCCGATGGACGGTCCCTCTCACCGAGGGTCCGCATCCGATCATGAACGCGTGTCAGACTCTGGGGCCATCGAGCCCCGTCGTTTGAGGGGGTCGACCCATGGGGCGCGGCCGGGCCAAGGCCAAGCAGACGAAGGTCGCCCGCCAGCTGAAGTACAACAGCGGTGGGACTGACCTCTCACGCCTTGCCGAAGAGCTGGGCGCATCGACGGCGAAGGAGCCGTCGAACGGACAGCAGCAGCAGGTCGAGGAAGAGCCGTCCGACGACGACCTGTATGCACGCTATGCCGAGTTGTACGACGACGAGGACGACGAGGACGGCGAGGACTCGGCCGGTTCGTCGGAGCGGCGTCGCGGGGCCTGAACCGCAGGCGGCAAATCGGAGCTCGGCTCGGGGACACCCCCGGACGGGCCCTTTTTGCTGCCCCGAACCGGCCGGAGGCGACGGGGTCAGCGGGCATAGTCCCCCGTCAGCACCACGCCGCCGCCCTCTCCGCCGGACCCTTCCCCGCCGTCCCTCTCTCCGCCGGACCCTTCCCCGCCGGACCCTTCGCCGTCAGCCGCTGCCCGCGCCTCGCGCACCTCGCCGGCGACCCAGGCGTCGACCCCGCGGTCCGCGAGCAGCGCGAGCGTGACGTCGACCGACTCCTGCGGCACGACGGCGACCATGCCGACGCCCATGTTCAGCGTCCGCTCCAGCTCCGCCCGCTCGACCCGGCCCACCTCCCCGACCACGTCGAAGACCGGGCCCGGCGCCCACGTCCCCCGGTCGACCACGGCCCGTAGCCCCTCCGGCACCACCCGGGCCAGGTTGCTGGCGAGGCCGCCGCCCGTGACGTGCGAGAAGGCGTGCACCTCGGTGGCGCGCAGCAGCGCGAGGCAGTCCAGCGAGTAGATCTTCGTCGGCTCCAGCAGCTCCTCGCCGAGCGTGCGGCCGAACTCCGGCACCGCCCGGTCCAGCGCCCACCCGGCGCGGTCCAGCAGCACGTGCCGCACCAGCGAGTACCCGTTGGAGTGAAGGCCCGAGGAGCCCATCGCGACGATCACGTCACCCGTACGGATGCGTTCGACACCCAGCAGGGCGTCCGCCTCGACCACGCCGGTGCCGGCGCCGGCCACGTCGTACTCGTCCGGCCCCAGCAGCCCCGGGTGCTCCGCCGTCTCGCCGCCGACCAGCGCACAGCCGGCCAGCACGCAGCCCTCGGCGATGCCCTTGACGATCGCCGCCACCCGCTCCGGGACCACCTTCCCGACGCAGACGTAGTCCGTCATGAACAGCGGTTCCGCGCCCGTGACCACCAGGTCGTCGACGACCATCGCGACCAGGTCGTGCCCGATCGTGTCGTGCACGTCCATGCGCTGCGCGACCGCGACCTTCGTCCCCACCCCGTCGGTCGCGGAGGCGAGCAGCGGGCGCTCGTAGCGCTTGAGGACGGAGGCGTCGAAGAGGCCGGCGAAGCCGCCGAGCGCGCCGACCGACTCCGGCCGGCGGGTCTTCCGCACCCACTCCTTCATCAGCTCGACGGCGCGGTCACCGGCCTCGATGTCGACGCCCGCGGCCGCATAGGAGCCGGCGGCGGGGGCGGCGTCGGCGGCGGGGGCGGCGTCGGGGGCGGGGGGCTGGCTGGCACCAGACATGGCGTTGGGGTCCTCCGGGTAGGTCAGCACGTCGTACGCGTCCGGCAGCCGGCGCGGAGAGGGGCCTACGGGCGGCGCAGGGCGTCGGCGGCGTCGGGCCCGCCGGCGACCTCGGTCTCCAGCAGGTGCTTGCCCAGCAGCTCCGGGTCGGGCAGCTCCATCGGGTACTCGCCGTCGAAGCAGGCGCGGCAGAGGTTGTTCTTGGGGATGCCGGTGGCCTCGATCATCCCGTCGGTGGAGATGTACGCGAGGGAGTCCGCCCCCAGCGACTGCCCGATCTCCTCCACCGACGCGCCGTTGGCGATCAGCTCGGCGCGGGTGGCGAAGTCGATGCCGAAGAAGCACGGCCACTTGATCGGCGGCGACGAGATGCGCACGTGCACCTCGGCGGCGCCGGCCTCGCGGAGCATGCGGACCAGCGCGCGCTGTGTGTTGCCGCGGACGATCGAGTCGTCCACGACGACGAGGCGCTTGCCGCCGATGACCTCCTTGAGCGGGTTCAGCTTCAGCCGGATGCCGAGCTGCCGGATCGTCTGGGACGGCTGGATGAAGGTCCGGCCGACGTAGCTGTTCTTGACCAGCCCGGCCCCGTACGGGATGCCGCTGGCCTCCGCGTACCCGATGGCCGCGGGGGTGCCGGACTCGGGCGTGGGTATCACCAGGTCGGCGTCGGCGGGGGCCTCGGCGGCGAGCTGGCGGCCCATCTCGACCCGGGAGAGGTACACGTTCCGGCCGGCGATCTCGGTGTCGGGGCGGGCCAGGTACACGTACTCGAAGACACACCCCTTGGGCTTTGCTTCGGCAAAACGACTGGCGCGCAGCCCGTTCTCGTCGATCGCGATCAGCTCGCCCGGCTCCACCTCCCGGATGAAGCTCGCCCCGACGATGTCCAGCCCGGCGGTCTCCGACGCCACCACCCAGCCCCGGTCCAGCCGCCCCAGCACCAGCGGCCGGATGCCCTGCGGGTCCCGGGCGGCGTAGAGCGTCTGCTCGTCCATGAACACCAGGCTGAACGCGCCCTTGACCCGCGGCAGCACCAGCGGCGCGGCGTCCTCCACGGTCAGCGGCTTGCCGTCGTCGTCCACCTGCCCGGCGAGCAGCGCGGTCACCAGGTCGGTGTCGTTGGTCGCCACCGCCCGCCCGCCGCGCGAGGCGCCGTCCGGCGGCAGCGCGGCGACCATCCCGGACAGCTCGGCGGTGTTGACCAGGTTGCCGTTGTGACCGAGCGCGAGCGACCCGTGCGGGGTGGCCCGGAAGGTGGGCTGCGCGTTCTCCCACACGGAGGCACCGGTGGTCGAGTAGCGGGCGTGGCCCACGGCGATGTGGCCCTGGAGGGAGCCGAGGGAGGTCTCGTCGAAGACCTGCGAGACCAGGCCCATGTCCTTGAAAACGAGGATCTGCGAACCGTTGCTCACCGCGATGCCCGCGGACTCCTGTCCCCGGTGCTGCAGTGCGTACAGTCCGAAGTAGGTGAGCTTGGCGACCTCCTCGCCCGGGGCCCAGACGCCGAAGACGCCGCAGGCGTCCTGGGGGCCCTTCTCGCCGGGAAGCAGGTCGTGGCTGAGTCGTCCGTCACCACGTGGCACGTCATCGAGTCTAAGGCAGGTTGGCCCGGGCACCCGAACGGCAAGAACGTGGCCCGGATCACGTCCCACCCTCCGGGCGGGCCCGTGCCGGCCCGGTTCAGGAGGGACGGCCGCCGGGTTGCCAGTTGTGGACCTCCACGGACGCGTACGCGTTCGGGGTCAGGAGCGCGCGGGCCGTCTCCCGGTCCGGGGCGTGGAGCAGGGCGGCCGTGCCCAGCCAGGCGGTGCCGTCGTCGGACAGCAGGGGGCCGTACGCGATCAGGTCGTCCCGGTCCCGGGGCGGGTCGAGGTCGGCGGCCGGGGCGGCGCCGAGGCCCAGGACGAGGTAGCGGCTGCCGCCGGTGCGGCCGCCGGGGACGTCCCACATCGTGCGGCCCAGCGCGTTGCGCCAGCGGCGCAGCAGCACGTCGCGGTACGCGCCCGCCTGGTAGCCGGGCTCGTCGAAGGCGAACGCGCGGGCGGTGGCGGCGTCCGGCAGGTCGAGGATGTGGACGCTGCCGGTGGGGGTGTCACCGTCGGCGGCGCTCAGCGTCGGACCGCGGGCGATCATCTCGGCCGCGTACCGGTCCATGTAGGACCAGTGCTCTTCCAGCAGCTCGTACCGCAGCTCCAGGGAGCCGGGCCGGTCACGGTGGTAGCAGAAGAACTCCATGGCCTCAGTCTTCTACACCCGCCGTCGGCACCGTCGTGCCCGGTCAGGCGAGGACCGGGAGGACCGGCGACAGGTCCGCCCGGTCGCCGCTGGCCGTGACCGCGCCCTCCGCCAGGGCCACGGCCCAGTCCGTGCGGCCCGTCGCCAGGCGGATCCACGTCAGCGGGGCCGCCTCCACCACGTTCGGCGGGGTGCCGCGGGTGTGGCGCGGGCCCTCTGTGCACTGGATCGCCGCGTACGGCGGGATGCGGACCTCCACCGCCGCGCCCGGGGCCTTCGCCGCCAGGGCGTCCGCCAGGACGCGGACGACGGCGGCGACCGCGCCCCGGTCCAGGGGGATGTCGACGCCGGTGGCGCGGGCCAGGTCGTCGCTGTGCACGACGAACTCGACAAGGCGGGTGACGGTCAGGTCGAGCGCCGTCATCGGGCCGAAGCGGTGCGGCAGCAGCCGGTCGGTGCGTACGGCCTCGGGCCCGGCCGCCGCCAGCCGGGCCGCCGCCGCGTCGAGCGCCGCGGCCGGCGCGGCGGGCCCGGTCCCGTGCTCCGCGGCGATGCGGTCGGCCTCCCGCCGCGTCCGCTCGTCCAGCCGGTCGGCGATGCCCGCCGTCGACACGGCCCACGCCGGCAGGTCGACCGCCGCCCGCGCGGCCGGCGGCGCCGGCTCGGCGAGCAGCCGCGGCGTCGCCTCGACCTGGTCGACAACGTGCGCCAGCAGCAGCCGGACGTCCCAGCCCGGCAGCCCCGACGGCAGCGCGAGCCGGTCGGCGTCCAGCGCGTGCGCCGCGGCGCTGAGGGCGCGCACCTGCGCCGTGAGCGCCGTCCACGTCTTCTCCGGGTCGTACGTGCGCGCCCTGCGGGCGCCGCTGCGCTTGGCGGTGGGCATGCCTGGAGCCTACGACCCGGGTCTGACAACGCGGACGTGTGCCACCATGCGCGCATGCCTATCGCCGACCGCCACCTCGCCGAAGACGAGTCCCTGGTGTACGTGACCCGCCAGCACTGGACCACGCTGATCAACGAGTTCCTCGCGCTCTGCGTGATCGCGGTGGCCGCCGGGGCGCTCGTGTGGGGACTGCCGCGGGACGAGGACTGGGGGAAGTACACGACCTTCGGGGTGCTGGCCGTGGCGGCGATCTTCGCCTGTTACTTCTGGCTCGTCCCGCTGCTCCAGTGGCGCAGCACGATGTACATCCTCACCACCAAGCGGCTGTACAAGCGCAGCGGCTTCCTGTCCAAGTCCGGCCGCAGCATCCCCCTCGCACGCGTGAACGACGTGTCGTTCCGCGCCAACCTGTGGGAACGGATCATGCGCTACGGGACGCTCAACGTGCAGTCCGCGTCCGAGCAGGGCATGATGACGCTCCGGCACGTACCCGACCCGGAGGGGCTCAAGGCCGAGATCTACCGGGCCGTTGACGCCCTCGCGAGCGGGACCGGTGACGGGGCCGCGCCCCTGCGCTGACCCCGCCCCGTGTCACCGCGGACCGCGCTCAGGCGAACAGCTCCGGGATCGTCCGCTCGTACGTCTCGCGCAGTTCCGTCAGCGGGATGCCGAAGTGGCCCTGGAGTTCCAGCGTGTCCCCGTCGACCACCCCGATCCGGGTCGCCGGCAGCCCGCGCGCACCGCACATGTCCGTGAACCGCATCTCCTCGCTCCGCGGCACCGCCACCACCGCGCGGCCCTGCGACTCCGAGAACAGGAACACCGCCGCCTCCAGCTCTTCCGGCACCACCAGCCGCGCGCCGTGGCCGCCCCGCAGGCAGGACTCCACCACCGCCTGGACCAGCCCGCCGTCCGACAGGTCGTGCGCCGCGTCGATCATGCCGTCGCGCGAGGCGGCGATCAGGATCTCGGCGAGCAGCCGCTCCCGCTCCAGGTCGACCGCCGGCGGCAGCCCGCCGAGGTGCTCGTGCACCACCTGCGACCAGGCCGAGCCGCCCAGCTCCGGCCGCGTGTCGCCGAGGAGGTACAGCAGCTGGCCCTCCGTCGCGAACGCCATCGGGGTGCGCCGCGCCACGTCGTCGATCACACCGAGCACGCCGACGACCGGCGTCGGGTGGATCGGCTGGTCGCCGGTCTGGTTGTAGAGGGAGACGTTGCCGCCGGTGACCGGGGTGCCCAGGGTGCGGCAGGCGTCGGCCAGGCCGCGGCACGCCTCGGCGAACTGCCACATGCCCGCCGGGTCCTCCGGCGAGGGGAAGTTGAGGCAGTCGGTGACCGCGAGCGGGCGGGCGCCGGTGGCGGCGACGTTGCGGTACGACTCCGCCAGCGCCAGCTGCGCGCCCGCGTACGGGTCGAGCTTGGCGTAGCGGCCGTTGCCGTCGGTGGCGAGCGCGACGCCGAGGCCGGTCTCCTCGTCGATGCGGATCATGCCGGAGTCCTCGGGCTGGGCGAGGACGGTGTTGCCGAGGACGAAGCGGTCGTACTGCGAGGTGATCCACGACTTGTCCGCCTGGTTCGGCGAGCCGACGAGGCGCAGCACCTGGGCGCGCAGTTCGCCGGGGTCCGCCGGCCGCGGGAGCTTCGCCGCGTCGTCGGCCCGGAGGGCGTCCAGCCAGCCGGGGCGGGCCATGGGCCGCTCGTAGACCGGGCCGTCGTGGGCGACGGTGCGCGGCGGTACGTCCACGATCTGCTCGCCGTGCCAGTAGATCTCCAGCCGGTCGCCGTCGGTGACCTCGCCGATGACGGTGGCGGTGACGTCCCACTTCTCGCAGACGGCGAGGAAGCGCTCGGCCTTCGCGGGCTCGACCACCGCGCACATCCGCTCCTGCGACTCGCTCATGAGGATCTCCTCGGGCGAGAGCGTCGCGTCGCGCAGCGGTACGACGTCGAGTTCGACGCGCATGCCGCCGGTGCCGTTGGAGGCCAGCTCGGACGTGGCGCAGGACAGCCCGGCGGCGCCGAGGTCCTGGATGCCGACGACGAGGTCTTCGGCGAACGCCTCCAGGGTGCACTCGATGAGCAGCTTCTCCTGGAACGGGTCGCCGACCTGGACGCTGGGACGCTTCGCCCCCTTTCCTTCCGTGCCAAGGGCTTCGCCCGACACGGCATCGAACGTCTCCGAGGCCAGGATGGACGCGCCGCCGATGCCGTCGCCGCCGGTGCGGGCGCCGTAGAGGATCACCTTGTTGCCGACGCCGGCGGCCTTGGCGAGGTGGATGTCCTCGTGCCGCATGACGCCGACGCAGAGGGCGTTGACGAGCGGGTTGCCCTGGTAGCAGGGGTCGAAGACGACCTCGCCGCCGATGTTCGGCAGGCCCAGGCAGTTGCCGTAGCCGCCGATGCCGGCGACGACGCCGGGCAGCACCCGCTTGGTGTCGGGGTGGTCGGCGGCGCCGAAGCGCAGCGGGTCCATCACGGCGACGGGGCGGGCGCCCATGGCGATGATGTCGCGGACGATGCCGCCGATGCCGGTGGCGGCGCCCTGGTAGGGCTCGACGTACGAGGGGTGGTTGTGCGACTCGACCTTGAACGTGACGGCGTAGCCCTGGCCGACGTCCACGACGCCGGCCTGCTCGCCGATGCCGACGAGGAGGGCGTCGGAGGGCGGGGCCTTGTCGCCGAACTGCTTCAGGTGCACCTTGCTCGACTTGTACGAGCAGTGCTCGGACCACATCACGGAGTACATGGCCAGCTCGGCGCCGGTCGGGCGGCGGCCGAGGATCTCGCGGATCCGCTCGTACTCGGGTCGCGACAGGCCGAGTTCGGCCCAGGGCTGCTCGGCGCCGGGGGTGCCGGAGGCGTGCTTGACGGTGTCGAGGGGGGTGCGCGTCGTGCTGCTCATGCGGTGATCAGCCTCTTGAGGATCGAGGTGAAGAAGCCGAGGCCGTCGGTGCGGCCGGTGCCGACGAGGGCTTCGACGGCGTGCTCGGGGTGGGGCATGAGGCCGACGACGTTGCCGGCCTCGTTGGCGATGCCCGCGATGTCGCGCAGCGAGCCGTTGGGGTTGCCGTCCAGGTAGCGGAAGACGACGCGGCCGGTGGCCTCCAGCTCGTCGAGCGTGCGCTCGTCGGCGGTGTAGCGGCCGTCGATGTTCTTGAGCGGGATGCGGATGTCCTGGCCCGCGGCGTAGTCGGCGGTCCAGGCGGTGCCGGCGTTCTCCACCCGCAGCTTCTGGTCCCGGCAGATGAAGTGCAGGTGGTTGTTACGCAACATCGCGCCGGGCAGCAGATGAGTTTCTGTGAGCACCTGGAAGCCGTTGCAGATGCCGAGGACCGGCATACCGGCCCCGGCCTGCTCGATGACCGTATCCATCACGGGTGCAAAGCGGGAAATGGCGCCCGCCCGCAGATAGTCGCCGTAACTGAAACCGCCGGGGAGCACGACGGCGTCCACCTGCTGCAGGTTCCGGTCCCGGTGCCAGAGCGGGACCGGCTCCGCGCCCGCCAGCCGGACCGCGCGCAGCGCGTCGCGGTCGTCAAGCGAGCCCGGAAAGGTGACGACGCCGATACGAGCGGTCACTTCGCCTCTCCCCGGTCCGCGACTTCCTCGACACGTACGGTGAAGTCCTCGATCACGGTGTTCGCAAGGAACGTCTCGGCCATCGTGTTGATCTGCGCGAGGGCGGCGTCGTCGACCGGCCCCTCCAGTTCGAGCTCGAAGCGCTTGCCCTGGCGGACGTCGGCGATCCCGGCGAAGCCGAGGCGCGGCAGCGCACGCTGCACCGCCTGTCCCTGCGGGTCGAGGATCTCCGGCTTGAGCATGACGTCGACTACGACGCGGGCCACTGGCTACTCCCGGTAAGGGTTGTGAAGAAGCGGTGACGACAGCGTACCTTGCGGACAAATCTACCCGGGTAGATATGGGTCGGGCCGGTTACGGTTCCGCATCGCCCGTGATATCCACTTGGGTAAAGGTCCCAATAAACGTAGGGTCCGCATTGCGACGTGACACGCGGGCACAATTGCCCGGCTTCCGCATCAAAAGCCGTCGCGATACAAAGGTTAAAGAACTGATCAAATGAGCCGGCGCTCCCGCAGCCCCGGCCCGCTCCGCAGGTCGCGCGGCGGGCGGGAAAGCGGCAGGCGCGACCGACGGAAGGACCGGTTTCGTGGCGCAGCGCGTAGTGGTCAGCCTCTTCGACGACATCGACGGCGGAGAAGCTACCGAGACGGTCAACTTCGGACTCGACGGGAAGTCGTACGAGATCGATCTCAATGCCTCGAACGCCAGGAAACTGCGCAGCACGCTTGCCCCCTTCCTGCGGGCCGGCCGGAAGCGGGCCGCGTCGGGGCGGACGTTCACCCGCACCGACGTGGCGCCCAACCCCGCCACCGTACGCGCCTGGGCCGGGTCGCACGGCATGGAGGTGCCGGCCAGGGGACGCATCCCGAAGAAGGTCTACGAGGCGTTCGAAGCCGCGCACTGACGTCCGGTTCCGGCCGTTCACGGGCCGCGTGTCCGGGCGTTCACCCGTCCGGCTTGCCATCCGCCCCCCGACATCCGATAGAGTCGGGGCACGCGCCGAGGGGCGACCCCCCGAGGCCACGCGGGTGTAGCTCAGTAGTAGAGCGCCCTCTTTCCAAGAGGGAGGCGCAGTGTGCGATTCCTGTCACCCGCTCCGCCACAGAAGCCCCGTATGTCATGGGGTAGAGTGGAGCACGCGCCGAACGGTGAGAGCTGTTCGGATGCACGCGGACGTGGCTCAGTTGGTAGAGCATCACCTTGCCAAGGTGAGGGTCGCGAGTTCGAATCTCGTCGTCCGCTCAGTGAGAGCCCCGGCTTTGGCCGGGGCTCTTTTCGTGCGTTCCCGGAAGTCCCCTCCGACATGACATCTGTCATCGCGTCCGATGACAGCGTGCACTGCACCGGCGCCCGCCGCGGCGGAAGCCTTTCAGACATGGTCAGTGCACAGGACAACGTGATCAGCGCCACGGGGCTGCGGCGCGCGTACGGGGACTTCGAGGCGGTGCGCGGCATCGACTTCGCCGTCCGCCGGGGCGAGTTGTTCGCCCTGCTCGGTACCAACGGCGCCGGCAAGACCTCCACCGTCGAGCTGCTGGAGGGCCTGGCGCCGCCCAGCGGGGGCGAGGTGCGGGTGCTCGGGCACGACCCGTACCGCGAGCGCCGGCGGGTGCGCCCGTACACCGGCGTGATGCTGCAGGAGGGCGGCATGCCCGCGCAGCTGACGGTCGCCGAGACGGTACGGATGTGGGCCGGCTGCACGGCGCGGCCGCGGCCCGCGGCGGAGGCGCTGGAGCTGGTCGGCCTCGCCGGCCGCCGGGACGTACGGGTGGCGCACCTGTCCGGCGGCGAGCGGCGGCGCCTCGACCTGGCGCTCGCGCTGCTCGGCCGGCCCGAGGTGCTCTTCCTCGACGAGCCGACGACCGGGCTGGACGCCGAGGGGCGGCACGCCACCTGGGAGCTGGTCCGCGAACTTCGCACCGGCGGGACGACGGTGCTGCTCACCACGCACTACCTGGAGGAGGCGGAGGAGCTGGCCGACCGGCTGGCCATCATGGCCGGCGGCCGGATCGCCGCGGCCGGCACCGTCGAGGAGATCGTCGGCGCCCACCCGGCGACCGTCTCGTTCCGGCTGCCCGCCGGCTGGCTGCCGGGCGACCTGCCGCCGCTGCCGGCGCTGGGCGTGACCGGGCACGAGCTGGCGGGGACGGCCGTGCGGCTGCGCACGGGCGCGCTGCAGCGGACGCTGACGGAGGTGCTGCTGTGGGCCCAGGACAACGGCGTGGAGCTGGCCGGCCTGGACGCCCGGTCGGCGTCGCTGGAGGAGGCCTTCCTGAAGATCGCGGGGGCTGCGGCGGACGACCGCCGGGCGGGGCCGCGCGAGCGGCCCGACCAGGGTGCCGGGGCCGCGGCGTACGCCACCGGCCCGGTCCGTACCGACGAGAGGAACGCCCGATGACCGCCACCGACGCCGCCCCCGGCACCGCCCCGCCGGCGCACGCCGGCGACCGCGCCGCCGACGTCCCCGGCCCGCTCGCCCGGCTGGCCGCGGTCGGCCGGGCCGAGCTGACGCTGCTGTGGCGCAGCAAGCTCGTGCTCTTCGGCGCGCTCGTCACCCCGGCGGGCTTCGCGTTCGCCACCCGGTCCGCCGTCGCGGAGATGGACCTGTCCGACACCGGGCTCACCGCGGCCACCGTGGTGCTGCCGAGCGCCGTCGTCTTCGCGCTGCTCTTCGTCGTCTACGCCAACCTCGTGATCGTCTACGTCGCCCGCCGCGAGGAACTCGTCCTCAAGCGGCTGCGCACCGGCCTGCTCGACGACCGCGAGCTGCTCGCCGGCGCCGCGTTGCCCGCGCTGTGCGTGGCGCTGGCGCAGTGCCTCGTGCTGGCCGCCACCGTGGGCCTGGCGATGGACGCGCCGGCGCCGCAGGCGCCGCTCGCGGCGGTGCTCGGGGTGCTGCTGGGGATGGCGATGCTGACGGTGCTGGCCGCGGCGACCGCCGCGGCGACGAAGTCGGCGGAGAGCGCGCAGCTGACGAGCATGCCCCTGCTGCTGGTCTCCATGTTCGGGTCGGGGCTGTTCGTCCCGTTCGAGGTGCTGCCGGACTCGCTCGCGGAGATCGCGCGGCGGCTGCCGCTGTCGCCGGTGGTGGAGCTGGTGCGCGGCGGGTGGACCGGGGAGCTGGGCGCCGGCGGGACCGTCGAGGCGCTGGCGGTGGCGGTGGCGTGGACCGCCGCGGGGGCGTGGGCGGTGCGGCGGTGGTTCCGGTGGGAGCCGCGCGGGTGAGCGGGCCGCAGCCGGCCGTGCGACCGCCGGGGGGCGGTGGGCGTACGGTACGGCCGTACGGGGTGACGGGCGCGGCGCCGGGCCCGGGAGGAACGTACGGGACGGCCGGGGCGACCGAGGCGGCCGAGGTGGCCGAGGCGGCGGGGACGGCGGGGACGTACGAGAGGACCGGTCCGGGCCCCGGCCCGGAGAGAGGAGGCGGCGTGCTCCGCTGGCTGCAGCGCGCCCGGCGCATGAGCGGGCCCGAGCGCTGGCGCCGCTACACCGTCTCCACCATGTACTTTCTCGCGCTCTTCGAGGCCGTGCTCATGAGCGTGTGGCTGAGCAGCACCCGCGAGGAGATCGGCGCGGGCCCGTTCGCCGTCGTGGCCGCGCTCCTCCTCGCGCACCTCGCGCTGCAGATCAGGCTCTCCCTGACCGCCCCGTACCTCGGCGCCGACGGACCCACCCGCCGGCTGCTCGCCCTGCACCTCGGCGTCTGCTCGGCGCTGCTCGGGGTCGGCCTCGCGCTGCGCGCCGCGGACCGGCTGGAGCCGGAGCAGCTCGGGCCGTTCCTCGTCTGGGTGCTGATGTTCACCGCCGGCCCGGTGGTGCTGGCGCTGCCGCTGCGCCGCGGCGGGGCGGTGGTCGGCGCGCTGTGCGCCGGCACGCTGCTCGCCGCGGCGGCCGTCGGGCCGCGCGCGGAGTGGCTGCTGGTCACCGCGCTCACCACGGCCGTGGGCGCGCCCTTCATGGGGCTCACCTACCGCGCCTCCGCGTGGGGCGTGAAGCTCGTCGACGAGCTGGACGCCGCCCGGGCCGTGCAGGCCCGGCTGGCCGTCGCCGAGGAGCGGCTGCGCTTCGGCCGCGACCTGCACGACGTGCTCGGCCGCAACCTCTCCGTCATGGCGCTCAAGAGCGAGCTGGCCGTGCAGCTGGCGCAGCGCGGCCGGCCCGAGGCCGCG
Source organism: Streptomyces sp. CNH099 (assembly GCA_000514715.1). GTDB lineage: Bacteria > Actinomycetota > Actinomycetes > Streptomycetales > Streptomycetaceae > Streptomyces > Streptomyces synnematoformans. The sequence continues at coordinate 187,027 of AZWL01000011.1, forward strand.
GACCAGATGGCCGAGGTGCAGCGCGTCGCGCAGGAGTCGCAGCGCGAGATCCGCGCGGTCGTACGCGGCTACCGCGCCGCCGACCTGCACGCCGAGCTGGCCGGTGCCCGCGCGGTGCTGCGCGCGGCCGGCGTCGACTGCGAGGTCGACGAGGCGGACCTGACGGCTCCGGGCGCCCGGGAGGAGGTGCCCGAGGAGGTGCGGTCGGCGCTCGCGTGGGTGGTCCGCGAGGGGACGACGAACGTGCTGCGGCACGCGGACGCGCGCGCCTGCACGGTGTCGCTGCGGGCCGGGCCCGGCCGGGTCGAGCTGACCATGGACAACGACGGCGCCGCCGGCGCCGCCGGCGCCGAGCCCGGCACCCCCGCCGACGGCGCCGGGCTCGCCGGGCTGCGGGAGCGGCTCGCGGCCGTCGGGGGCACGCTGAGCGCAGAGCACCGCGGCGGCGGGGGGTTCCGGCTGGCGGCGCGGGTCGACCTGGGGCCGCGGGTCGGCGTGGCGCCGCGGAACGGCATGGAGCCGCGCAACGACCTGGAGGCTGGGAACGGCATGGAGGCGTCGTGATCCGAGTACTGCTCGCCGACGACGAGCACCTGATCCGGGGCGCGCTGGCCGCGCTGCTGGCGCTGGAGGACGACCTGACGGTCGTCGCCGAGGCGGCGGGCGGCGACGAGGCGCTGGCCATGGCGCGCGCCCACCGGCCGGACGTCGCCGTGCTCGACCTGCAGATGCCGGGGCTCGACGGCGTCACCGTGGCGGCCTCGCTGCGTACGGCGGCGCCCGGGTGCGCGGCGATGATCGTCACCAGCCACGGCCGCCCGGGCGCGCTGAAGCAGGCGCTGTCCGCGGGGGTGCGCGGCTTCGTGCCCAAGACCGTCTCGGCGCAGCGGCTGGCGGAGGTGATCCGCACGGTGCACGGGGGCGGCCGGTACGTCGACCCGGAGCTGGCCGCGGACGCCATCGCGGCCGGGGACTCGCCGCTGACCCCGCGGGAGGCGGAGGTGCTGGAGCTGGCGGCGGACGGGGCACCGGTGTCGGACATCGCCCGCCGCGCGTCGCTGACGCCGGGGACGGTACGGAACTACCTGTCGTCGGCGATGACGAAGCTCAACGCGGAGAACCGGCACGCGGCGGCCCGTCTGGCCCGCGAACGCGGCTGGCTGTAGGAGCCCCTCCCCCGCGCGCCCCGGGCCGTACCGCCGTCCCGTCCCCGGCCGGTCCGCGGGGGGCGGCACCGCGGTATAGTGGGCAGCCGCCCCACGGGCGCGCGGACGTAGCTCAGTTGGTAGAGCATCACCTTGCCAAGGTGAGGGTCGCGAGTTCGAGTCTCGTCGTCCGCTCCATGCACCGGCGTATCACCCTCTCAGCGTCTCCCGGCGTCACAACACGCAACGCCCCGGGCGCTGCCCGGGCCGCCGCCCTTTTCTGTGCCAGGATCGGGGTGCCATGACTGCGACCACAGCAAGTACCGCATCCGCGCCGCCCCCCGCCGGCGCCGCGCCCGCGTCCCAGCCCGCGTCCGGGCCCCGGCCCGAGCCCGGGGCGCTGCACGGGCCAGTCCTCCAGTGGTTCCACGAGCACGCCCGCGACCTGCCGTGGCGCCGGCCCGAAGCGGGCCCCTGGGGCGTCATGGTCAGCGAGTTCATGCTGCAGCAGACGCCGGTGAGCCGCGTGCTCCCCGTCTACACGCAGTGGCTGAAGCGCTGGCCCCGCCCCGCCGACCTGGCCGCCGAGGCCCCCGGCGAGGCCGTACGCGCCTGGGGCCGGCTCGGCTACCCGCGCCGCGCTCTGCGGCTGCACGCCGCCGCCACCGCGATAAAGGAGCGGCACAACGGCGACGTGCCCAAGCGGCACGCGCAGCTCCTCGCGCTGCCCGGCATCGGCGAGTACACCGCGGCGGCCGTGGCCTCCTTCGCGTACGGGCAGCGGCACGCCGTGCTCGACACGAACGTCCGCCGAGTCTACGCCCGGCTGGTCGGCGGCACCGAGTTCCCGCCGGGCGCGACGACCGCCGTGGAGCGCCGCGTCGCGCGCGAGCTGCTTCCGGACGAGGACGCGGAGGCGGCCCGCTGGGGCGCGGCGACGATGGAGCTGGGCGCGCTCGTCTGCACGGCCCGCAAGCCCGACTGCGGCAGCTGCCCGGTGGCGGCCCTGTGCGCCTGGCGGCTCGCCGGCCACCCCGCGCACGCGGGCCCGCCGCGCCGCACGCAGTCGTACGCCGGCACGGACCGGCAGGTGCGCGGGCGGCTGCTGGCGGTGCTGCGGGACGCGGACGGGCCGGTGCCGCAGCAGCGGCTGGACGCCGTGTGGCACGAGCCGGTGCAGCGGGCGCGGGCGCTGGACAGCCTGGTGTCGGACGGGCTGGTGGAGCCGCTGGCGGACGGGCTGTACCGGCTGCCGCAGACCTGACCCGGGCGCCCGTGCCGCCGCGGCGCGGCGGGCACCCGCGTCAGGACCAGGGCTTGCTGTGGTCCAGCCCGCCCTCCCGGGTCTGCGTCAGCGAGTACCAGTTGCCGCTGTCGTCGCGGAATATCGCCTCGACCCCGTACGGGCGCTCCTGCGGCTCCTGGACGAAGTCCACGCCGTTGGCCCGCAGCTTCTCGTACGTCGCCCGGCAGTCGTCCGTGTGGAACGCGCCGGCGCCCAGCACGCCCTTGTTGACGAGCATCGTCAGCGCCTCGGCCGACTCGGGGTCGAGGCCGGGACCGTTGGTGCGCATGAGGGCCAGCATGACGTCCGGCTGGCCGGGGACCCCGACGGTGATCCAGCGCATGTCCTCGTGCAGCTCGATGTCGTCGCGGATCTCGAAGCCGAGCTTCTCGGTGAAGAAGTCCCGGCTCCGCACCTGGTCCGTGGTCCAGACGGTGGCGATGGCAAGGTTGGTGATCATGACGTTCTCCCTGGTGAGGGGGGTTTCCGTACGGCAGCCACGGTAGGCGGGGGTGGCTCAGTCCGCTTCCTCAGAGTTGCGCTCGCTGATCCGCGGGTCGAAGCCGCCGGCCCACAGGAGCGCGAAGCAGCCGGGTATGAGCGCGGTGCCGCGGCCCACGTGGGCCGCGCGGTAGGCGCTGGGCGACAGGCCCGTACGCCGCTTGAAGCTGGCGGAGAACGTGCCGACGGCGGAGAAGCCGACGAGGTGGCAGACCTCGGTGACGGTGAGGTTGCAGGTGCGCAGCAGGTGCTCGGCGCGCTCCATGCGGCGGCGGGTCAGGTACTGGCCGGGGGTCTCACCGTAGGCGGCCTTGAAGGCCCGTACGAAGTGGTAGCGGGAGTATCCGGCGTGCGTCGCCACCGCGTCCAGGTCGACCGCCGGATCGGCCCAGTCGCGGTCCATGGCGTCCTTGGCGCTGCGAAGTGCGCGCAGATCGGGGCGAAGCACTCTTCGAGCGTGCCACGCCCCGCTGACAACGGCCCGCCGTGCCCGTATCCGCACAGGCGGCCGTACGCGTGCAGACGGGCCGCGAGCCTCCCGCCCGCTACCGCGGGAGGCTCGCGGCCCGCCGTCGGGGCCCCGGTCGGGTCCGCTCACACCTTCGCCGGGGCCTCCTCCTCCGCTTTCGCGGAGTCCGGACCGGCGTCCCCGGCCGGTCCGGCGTCCTTGGGGCCGGCCCCGCGCAGCGGGACCTCCTTGACGAACCAGGCGGCGGCGAACGCGATCGCCGCGATCGCCGTTCCCCAGAGGAAGACCTGGTGGGTGCCGTTCGAGACGGCGTTGAGGTACGCCTCCTTGATGTGCGTCGGCAGCTGCTCGATCCGCTCCGGGCTGAGCTGCCCGCCGCTGCCGGCCGCCCGCTCGCCCGCGGGCCCGGCCTCCTCGGCCATGGTGCCGCTGACCCGGCTGCCGAAGATGGCGCCCATCAGGGCGACGCCGAAGGAGCCGCCGATGGTGCGGGTCAGGGTGATCGTCGAGCTGCCGGCGCCCATGTCGCGCATCTCCAGGCTGTTCTGCCCGACGAGCATCGACATCTGGATCATGAAGCCGAGGCCGGCGCCCAGCACCGCCATGTAGAGCCCGGAGGTCAGGCGGGTGGTGCCGGTGTCCATCGTGGACAGCAGGTACATCCCGACGATCAGGGCGGCGCCGCCGACGATGGGGTAGATCTTGTAGCGCCCGGTCCTGGTCACGGCGCGGCCGACGAACAGCGAGACGAGCATCACGGGCAGCATCATCGGCAGGAGCAGCAGGCCGGAGTTGGTGGCCGAGGCGCCCTGGACGCTCTGCTGGAACAGCGGCAGGAAGGTCACGCCGCCGAACATCACGAAGCCGACGATGAAGCCGATCACGTTCATCAGCGTGAAGTTGCCGCTGCGGAAGATGCGCAGCGGAATGATCGGCTCGGCGGCGCGGGTCTCGGCCCAGCCGAAGGCCGCCAGCGCGCCGGCGCCGAGCACCGCCAGCCCGACGATCTGCACCGACCCCCAGTCGTACTCCGTACCGCCCCAGGAGGTCACCAGCACCAGCGCGGTCAGCCCGACGGAGAGCAGCGCGGCGCCCGGGTAGTCGACGCGCGCCTTGATCCGCTTCTTCGGCAGGTGCAGCACGGTGGAGATCACGAAGAGCGAGACGGCGCCCAGCGGCAGGTTGATGTAGAAGGCCCAGCGCCAGCCGAGGTGGTCGGTGATCGTGCCGCCGACCAGCGGGCCGCCGATGGTGGCGATGCCCATGACGGCGGCCATCATGCCCTGGTACCGGCCGCGCTCGCGGGGCGGCACGAGGTCGCCGATGATCGCCATCACGCCCACGATGAGGCCGCCGCCGCCCAGGCCCTGGACCGCGCGGAAGGCGATGAGCTGGCCCATGTCCTGGGCCATGCCGGAGAGCGCGGAGCCGATCAGGAAGAGGACTATGGAGGACATGAAGATGCCCTTGCGGCCGTAGAGGTCGCCGAACTTGCCCCACAGCGGCGTGGAGACGGCGATGGCCAGGGTGTACGCGGTGACCACCCAGGCGAGGTGGTCCAGGCCGCCCAGTTCGCCGACGATCGTGGGCATCGCGGTGCCGACGATCAGGTTGTCGAGCATCGCCAGCATCATCGTGATCATGAGGCCGAGCATGATCACCCTGATGTTGCGCGGCGGCGCTTGAACCGCCTCCTGATCCTTGTCCGCCATGACCCCTCTCCCTACTTACTTGCCGCCCGGCTAGTGGGTACTATGTGAAGGTACGCCGCTACTTGCCGGGCGTCAAGTAAGTACACTGACGGAAGCAGGGATCATGGGTACGACCAGGAGCGACACCCGCCAGCGCATTCAGGACGTGGCGCTGGAGCTGTTCGCCGACAAGGGCTACGACAAGACCTCCCTGCGCGAGATCGCCGAACGGCTCGACGTCACGAAGGCCGCGCTGTACTACCACTTCAAGACGAAGGAAGACATCCTCGTCAGCATCGTCCGGGACCACTTCGCGAAGGTCGACGAGCTGATCGCCTGGGGCCGGGCCCGGCCGGCCACGCTGGAGACCCGGCTGGAGCTGCTCGCGCGCTACAGCTCGCTGCTCGCCGGCGGCAGCACCCTCTTCCGCTTCATGCAGGAGAACCAGGCCAGCATCCGCGAGCTGAGCCTCGGCGAGAACTTCAAGGCGCGCATGGGCGACATCATCGGGATGCTGCGCGACAAGGACGCCGACCTCAAGGACCAGGCGCGCTGCATCTCCGCGATCTTCACCATGCACGCGGGGATGTTCGCCCTGGACGACGCCAAGGGGGACCCGGAGGAGAAGCGGCTCGCCTGCCTGGAGGTCGCGCAGGAACTGGTGACCGCGGCGTACCGGGGCTGACCGCCCGGCACCCGGAGACGACCGCCCCGGCGGACAGCCGCAGAGCGGGCGCCGACAGACGCAGAGCCGCCCCGGACCGTACGGCCGGGGCGGCTCTGCTGCGCGCGTCGGGGGGTGCGGGCTAGGCCCTCACGCCTCCTTGCTCAGGTTCGGACCGGCGCCGCCGGCGGCGGCGTCGACCGGCGGGGCGTCGGGCAGCGTGGACTTCTCCTCGCCGCGGAAGGTGAACGTCGCGTCGTCACCCTCGCCCTCGGTGTCGACCACCACGATGTGGCCCGGGCGCAGCTCGCCGAAGAGGATCTTCTCCGAGAGCACGTCCTCGATCTCCCGCTGGATCGCACGGCGCAGCGGCCGGGCGCCCAGCACCGGGTCGAAGCCCCGCCTGGACAGCAGGTCCTTGGCCTCGGTGGACAGCTCGATGGCCATGTCGCGGTCCTTGAGCCGGTTGTCCAGCTCGGACAGCCGCAGGTCGACGATCTCGATGATGTCGTCCCGGGTCAGCTGGTGGAAGACCACGATGTCGTCCACACGGTTGAGGAACTCCGGCCGGAAGTGCTGCTTCAGCTCCTCGCTGACCTTGGACTTCATCCGCTCGTAGCCGGACTTGACGTCGCCCCCGGCGGCGAACCCCAGGCCGAAGCCCTTGGAGATGTCCTTCGTGCCGAGGTTGGTCGTCATGATGATGATCGTGTTCTTGAAGTCCACGACCCGGCCCTGGGAGTCGGTCAGCCGGCCGTCCTCCAGGATCTGCAGCAGCGAGTTGAAGATGTCCGGGTGGGCCTTCTCGACCTCGTCGAAGAGGACGACCGAGAACGGCTTCCGGCGCACCTTCTCCGTCAGCTGGCCGCCCTCCTCGTACCCGACGTAGCCGGGCGGGGAGCCGAACAGCCGCGAGACGGTGTGCTTCTCGCTGAACTCCGACATGTCGAGCTGGATCAGCGCGTCCTCGTCGCCGAAGAGGAACTCCGCCAGCGTCTTCGACAGCTCCGTCTTACCGACGCCGGACGGGCCGGCGAAGATGAACGAACCGCCGGGGCGCTTCGGGTCCTTCAGGCCGGCACGCGTACGGCGGATGGCCTGGGAGAGCGCCTTGATGGCGTCCTCCTGCCCGATGACGCGCTTGTGCAGCTCGTCCTCCATGCGCAGCAGCCGCGAGGACTCCTCCTCGGTCAGCTTGAAGACCGGGATGCCGGTGGCGGTGGCCAGGACCTCGGCGATCAGCTCCTCGTCCACCTCGGCGACGACGTCCATGTCGCCGGCCTTCCACTCCTTCTCCCGCTGCGCCTTCTGCGCCAGGAGCTGCTTCTCCTTGTCGCGCAGCCCGGCGGCCAGCTCGAAGTCCTGCGAGTCGATCGCGGACTCCTTCTCGCGCCGCACGTCGGCGATCCTCTCGTCGAACTCCCGCAGGTCCGGCGGCGCGGTCATCCGGCGGATGCGCATCCGCGACCCGGCCTCGTCGATCAGGTCGATCGCCTTGTCCGGCAGGAAGCGGTCGGAGATGTACCGGTCGGCGAGCTGGGCGGCGGCGACCAGCGCGGCGTCCGTGATGGACACCCGGTGGTGCGCCTCGTACCGGTCGCGCAGGCCCTTGAGGATCTCGATCGTGTGCTGCAGCGACGGCTCCGCGACCTGGATCGGCTGGAAGCGGCGCTCCAGGGCCGCGTCCTTCTCCAGGTGCTTGCGGTACTCGTCGAGCGTCGTGGCGCCGATGGTCTGCAGCTCGCCGCGGGCCAGCATCGGCTTCAGGATGCTCGCCGCGTCGATCGCGCCCTCGGCGGCCCCCGCGCCCACCAGGGTGTGCAGCTCGTCGATGAACAGGATGATGTCGCCGCGGGTGCGGATCTCCTTGAGCACCTTCTTCAGGCGCTCCTCGAAGTCGCCGCGGTAGCGCGAGCCCGCGACCAGCGCGCCCAGGTCCAGGGTGTAGAGGTGCTTGTCCTTGAGCGTCTCGGGCACCTCGCCCTTGACGATGGCCTGCGCCAGGCCCTCGACGACGGCGGTCTTGCCGACTCCGGGCTCGCCGATGAGCACCGGGTTGTTCTTGGTCCGGCGGGACAGCACCTGCATGACCCGCTCGATCTCCTTCTCGCGCCCGATGACCGGGTCGAGCTTGGACTCGCGGGCGGCCTGCGTGAGGTTCCGGCCGAACTGGTCGAGCACCAGGGACGTGGAGGGCGTGCCCTCCGCGGGGCCGCCGGCGGTGGCGGTCTCCTTGCCGCCCTGGTAGCCGGAGAGCAGCTGGATCACCTGCTGCCGCACCCGGTTCAGGTCGGCGCCCAGCTTCACGAGGACCTGGGCGGCGACGCCCTCGCCCTCGCGGATGAGGCCGAGCAGAATGTGCTCCGTACCGATGTAGTTGTGCCCCAGCTGAAGGGCCTCGCGGAGCGACAGCTCCAGGACCTTCTTCGCCCGGGGCGTGAAGGGGATGTGGCCGGACGGGGCCTGCTGGCCCTGGCCGATGATCTCCTCCACCTGCTGGCGGACCGCCTCGAGCGAGATCCCGAGGCTCTCCAGTGCCTTTGCGGCGACACCCTCACCCTCGTGGATCAGGCCCAGGAGGATGTGCTCGGTGCCGATGTAGTTGTGGTTGAGCATCCGGGCTTCTTCCTGAGCCAGGACGACAACCCGCCGCGCGCGGTCGGTGAACCTCTCGAACATCGTTAATCGCTCCTCAGAGCGGTCAGGCAGATCGGGGACGTTCCCCTCCCTGTCCTTCCGCAGCTTAGTCCCGCAAGCGGGGACCGCTCATTCCAACTGCCGACACCCGGACGCTGACTCCCTCAGTCTCCTGCACCGAACAGCCGGCTACTGCTCCAACCCGATGGTGCGAGACGATGTTCCCGCAGGCCAGGCGAATACGCTCAATGCCGCTACGCCCATGGCGAACGCCGCCGCCGAAGACCACCGGAGCCCGCCGAAGCCACCGCTCTCACCAGCGCCACTAGCCAAGTCTTACCCGCGTCACGGGCGGTGCCATCAGATTTTCCGGCCTCTTCACTGCGCTGACGGCGAACACGGGGGAAGGTCTGCGAGAGCCGATGCGGGGAAGAAGAGGCGCGCTATGCGACCGGGATGACACATGTCGTAACCAACGCGGGCCCGGCCCCGTTGCTCAGGGCGTGACCGGAACCGTGATCCCGCGCCAGACCGGCCCGCAGGGGCGCCCCGCCCCGCCGGGCGCCCGCGGCGGGCGGGGCCGGAACGGATCGGCGGCAGCGGCCGAGGGGGCTGCCGGGGGAGCGGTCGCCGAGGCGGCGGTCGGGGACCCCGTCACGCGGTCCGCCGCGGGGTCCGCGGCCGGGACTGCCGGGTCTGCGGCCGGGACTGCGGCGGCGGCCGCGGCGGGGGCGGGCTCAGGGGGCGTGCCGCCACCCGGGGTGCTGCGCTGCGACGTGCTGGAGATGCCCGCGGAGGCCGGCTGGGGCGTGCTGCGCGGCCGGCCGGCCACCGGGCCCGTGGCGCTGACCGGCGGCCGCATGCGCTTCCTGATCGCCGAGGGCGGCGCGGCGGAGCTGCCGGGCCTGCTGGACTGGCTGGAGTGGGGCGGCATCCCCCTGGACCTGAGCGCCGCGCCGGCGGCGGTGCAGAGCTGGCCGCCGACGCTGTGGCTGCGGCCGCCGGGCAGGGCGGCGCTGGCGCGGCTCCCCGCGGTGCGGCTGCCCGTGGGCACGGGGGCCGGCCGCGGGGCCGGGGTCGTTGACGGGGTCGTGGACGGGGGTGTCGCGGCGGACACCGCGGATGCGGAAGCCGCCGGAGACGTCGTCCGGGGTGCCGACATGGACGGGGACGGGGGTGGCGCCGACGGCGCCGCCGTTCCGGCGCGGAACCGGGTTGCGGACCGGCCGGATCTGGTACGGCTGGTGAGCGCGGCGGCGACGGCCTGCCACCGCCTCGCCCTGAACGTCAGCCGTTCGCCTTTTCGTATGCCTCGCGGATGTTCGCCGGAACACGGCCACGCTCGCTGACCTCGTAACCCTGCTCCTTCGCCCACGCGCGGATCTTCGCCGTGTCCTGGCTGCCGGACGCACCGCCGCGCGACCGCTTCGTGGCGCGGCCACCGGTCCTGCGGCCGCTCTTCACGTACTGCTCCAGAGCGGAGCGGAGCTTTTCCGCGTTGGCAGTGGTGAGGTCGATCTCGTAGGACTTGCCGTCGAGAGCGAACGTCACGGTCTCGTCTGCCTCACCGCCATCGAGATCATCGACGAGAAGGACCTGAACCTTCTGAGCCACCGGGCTTCCCTTTCATCGGAACAATGTGTGCTGGCGAAAGCAAACCGCTTTTCAGCGGAAAACTCAAACCCTGTCGGAGAACTTACCCAACAATATCTTCGCGATTCGGACATAGCGCCATCAGAGATGCAGCAGCATCCTGCTGTTGCCGAGGGTGTTGGGCTTCACCCGCTCCAGGTCCAGGAACTCGGCAACGCCCTCGTCATACGAGCGCAGTAGCTCGCTGTAGACGTCCTGGTCCACCGGAGTCTCGCCGATCTCGACGAAGCCGTGCTTGGCGAAGAAGGCCACTTCGAACGTGAGGCAGAAAATGCGCCGGACGCCGAGCCAGCGGGCGGTGTGCAGCAACTTGTCAAGGAGTTGGTGCCCGATGCCGGTGCCCTTGCGGGCCGGGTCCACCGCCAGGGTGCGCACCTCGGCGAGGTCCTCCCACATCACGTGCAGCGCGCCGCAGCCGACCACGGCCGCGTCCCCGTCCCGCTCCGCGACCCAGAACTCCTGGATGTCCTCGTAAAGCGTCACGGTGGCTTTGTCGAGAAGGATGTCGCGGTGCACGTAGGGGTCGAGGAGCCGCCGGATGGCCCTGACATCCGAGGTGCGGGCACGCCGGATGGTGACCCCGTGAGAATCGGTGGACATGACACGACGCTATCGTCACGCGCCCGCTTCGCCGGCACCGGCTTCGGTGTCACCGGGTGAGTCCAGCGACACGACGCGTAGCGCGTCGCGCAGGGCGTCGAGCTGGGCCGGCGACATCATGCCGAAGAAGGCGACGAGCGCGGCCGCGGGATTGTCGCTGGCGGACCACGCCTCGTTCATGAGTGCGGCGGAGTAGGCGGCCCGGGTGGACACCGCTTCATATCGATAGGCGCGGCCTTCGGGGGCGCGCCGCAGCCAGCCCTTCTGGTGGAGGTTGTCCATTACGGTCATGACGGTGGTGTACGCGACAGAGCGTTCCTGCCGGAGGTCTTCCAGCACTTCCCGGACGGTGACCGGGCGGTTCCACTCCCACACCCGGGTCATGACCGTGTCTTCGAGCTCTCCCAATGGCCGGACCACGCCAGCACAATACCCTTGGGAGGGTGAACAATGGGGCGTTTGGGACGGCGGGCGCGCGCCCGTTTCCGCGGCCGGGGCTTACTCCGCGGACTTCTGGCCGGACGCCTCGGCCTGCGCGAATGCGGCGTCGACGGCGGCGTCTTCCTTCGACTTGTTGGGGCCGCCCTGGTTCTTGACGATCGTCACGATCAACACGGTGAAGGCGACGGCCATGACGGTCGACGGCAGCAGCGCGGAGAGGTAATCCATGAGAGCCATCCATCGTTGCGGGCTACTGGGCGCGGGCGCCGCGGAGGTGCCGCGGGCTCCAGCGTAGCCCGCCCCCACCGGAGCGGCGGCGGTGGGTTGGCGGAGGGGTGGACGTGCCGCCGGGGCCGGTGCGGCGCCGCGGAGGCCCGGGGTCAGGCCGTGCGGGCCGCCGGGGGACGCAGCAGGTGCTCCGCGGGCGGGGCCGGGCGGCGGCGCGGCGGGAACACCTCCGCCGGCGTGGGCACCGGCCGGTTCGGGGACGCGGGGCCGCGGTCGGGAGGGTTCTCGCGGGGCGGCCGCTTCTTCGGCTGCCCGTCGGGCTTGCGCGGCCGCCGGTCCGGCTCGGGCTCGGGCTGCTCCGACTCCTCCGACCCCCGTGCGCCCCGCGCCGCCCTGCCGCCGGGCAGCGCCCGCAGCGCCGGCCGCGGCAGCAGCGCCGACGGCGCCGGACGGCGGCGGGGCGGCACCTGGGCCGCCGCCAGCGCCTCACAGCGCCGCAGCAGCAGCCGGCGGCGCTCCGCCGCGGCCGGGTCCGCCGGCGCGGCGCACAGGGCGCGCAGCGCGGCGACGTCCGCCCGCAGCGGCACGTAGCCGGTGGCCAGCGCCTCGTGCAGCAGCTCCGCGTACCCGGAGGCGCTGCCGGGCAGCGCGGCGCGGTAGCGGGCGAGGTCGGCGTTGCGGAACTGGCGCATCCGGTCCGCCTCGGCCGCCGTCTCGTCCAGCGCCGCGGCCAGCTCCGTGCAGTCCCGTACGACGGCACCGCGGCGGGACTGCACGGAGCCGGCCGCGGCGGCCGGGCCCGTTCCGTCACCTCTGGCGGGCCTGGGCAGGCCCCAACTCGACTCGATGGCGATGGCCAGCGCGTCACGCACGACGCGGACCTCGTCGGCGCTGAGCGCCACGCCGCCTCGGGAACCGTATGGCGTAGGCATAATCCGACTTTAGGCCCTGAAGCGGACTGATGCCGCGAAGGCGCGCGGAACGGGCTTCGCCGCGGGGCGGGCCGCCCGCGCGTGCCGTCAGGCGGCCGAGACGTTCCGCTCGTAGACCAGGCGGAGGCCGATCAGCGTCAGCCACGGCTCGTGTTCGTCGATCACCGAGGAGTCGGCCAGCATCATCGGCGCCAGCCCGCCGGTCGCGATGACGGTGACGTCGTCCGGGTCGTCCGCCAGCTCCGCCGCCATCCGGTTGACGACCCCGTCGACCTGCCCCGCGAACCCGTAGAGGATGCCGGACTGCATCGCCTCGACGGTGTTCTTGCCGATCACCGCGCGCGGCCGGGCCAGCTCGATCTTGCGCAGCTGCGCACCGCGCACCCCCAGCGCCTCCGTGGAGATCTCGATGCCCGGCGCGATGACCCCGCCGACGTACTCGCCGCGCTCGCTGACCGCGTCGAACGTCGTCGCCGTTCCGAAGTCGACGACGACGGCCGGGCCGCCGTACAGCTCGGCCGCCGCCAGGGCGTTGATGATCCGGTCGGCGCCGACCTCCTTGGGGTTGTCCATCAGCACCGGCACGCCGGTCTTCACGCCGGGCTCGACGAGCACGGAGGGCACGTCGCCGTAGTAGCGGCGGGTGACCTCGCGCAGCTCGTGCAGTACGGAGGGGACGGTGGAGCAGACGGCGATGCCGTTGATACCGTCGCCCAGCTCCTCGCCGAGCAGGGGGTGCATGCCCATCAGGCCCTGCAGCAGCACCGCCAGCTCGTCGGCGGTGCGGCGCGCGTCGGTGGAGATGCGCCAGTGCTCGACGATCTCCTCGCCGTCGAAGAGGCCGAGGACGGTGTGGGTGTTCCCGACGTCGATGGTGAGGAGCATCTAGCCGTCGCCCTCCTCACGGAGGTCGAGGCCGATGTCGAGGACGGGCGTGGAGTGCGTGAGCGCTCCTACGGCCAGGTAGTCGACGCCCGTTTCGGCGTACACGCGCGCGTTCTCCAGCGTCAGCCGCCCGGAGGACTCCAGCCGGGCGCGGCCGTCGACCAGCGCCACCGCCTCCTCGGTCTCGACGGGCGTGAAGTTGTCCAGCAGGATCAGGTCCGCGCCCGCGTCGACCGCCTCCCGCACCTGGTGCAGGGTGTCCGCCTCCACCTCCACGTCCAGGTCCGGGAACTCGGCCCGGACGAGCCGGAACGCCTCCGCCAGACCGCCCGCCGCGACCACGTGGTTGTCCTTGACCAGCGCCGCGTCCGACAGCGACATGCGGTGGTTGACGCCACCGCCGCAGCGCACCGCGTACTTCTCCAGCGCCCGCAGGCCGGGCGTCGTCTTGCGGGTGTCGCGGACCTTCGCGCCGGTGCCGTCGAGGACGTCGGCCCAGGCGCGGGTGGCGGTGGCGATGCCGGAGAGGCGGCAGAGGAGGTTGAGCGCGCTGCGCTCGGCGGTGAGCAGGTCGCGCGTGCGGGTACGGACCGTCAGCAGCGGCTGTCCGGCCGCGACCCGGTCGCCGTCCTCGGCGTGCCGCTCGACCTCCATGTCGTCGGTGCAGACGACGGACAGCACCGCCTCGGCGACGCGCAGGCCGGCGACGACGCCGGCCTCGCGGGCGGTGAAGTCGCCGGTGGCGACGGCGTCTTCGGGGACGGTGGCGACGGTCGTCACGTCCACGCCGTGGTCGAGGTCCTCCTCGACGGCGAGGTGGGCGACGTCCTCCACGTACACGGGGTCGAGGCCGGCATCGGCGAGGAGCTGGGCGAGACCGGGGTCGAGGCCGCACTCCAGGGGGTCGTGGCCGTACTCCCCCTCGGCACCGCCGGCCGCACCGCCCGCCCCGCAGCCGCAGGCGTCGCCGCAGCCGCCGGCGTCCGGTCCGCCGAGGGGCAGGAGCGTCAGCTCCACGGGCTGGGGTCGGTGGGGCTCTGGGGTGCTGCTCACGGGGTCTCCCGGTGGAAGGCGGTGCCGGCCGTGGTCCGGACGGCGAGTGCGGGGTCGGGGGCTTCTGGGCGTACGGGGTCGGGGGCGAGGGTGACGCGGAAGTGGCGGGCCCAGCGGGCGTCGTCCCGGTCGGCGTGGTCCTCGCGCCAGTGGGAGCCGCGCGTCTCGGTGCGGCGCGAGGCGCACTCGACGAGGACCCGGGCGACGAGGAGGAGGTTCGTGGCCTCCCAGGTCTCCACGCACGGCGCCGCGGCGGCGGGCCGCGCGGCGTCCCGTACCGCGCGCAGCTCCGCGGCGGCGCCGGCGAGGCTGGCGGCGGAGCGGAGGACGCCGGCGCCGGCGGTCATCGCACGCTGGATCTCCGCGCGGGCGCCGGGCGGGAGGAGCGGGATCTCCAGCGGCGGGCCGTCCTTCGCCGGCGCCGGGACCGGGTTCTCCGGTGCGGCCGCGGCCGCGTCGCCCGCCGCGGTGTCCGAGCCGTCGTCCGGCCCGTTGTCCGGCCCGTCGTCCGCCGCGATGTCCGCGGCGATGCGCTCGGCGAAGACCAGGCCCTCCAGCAGCGAGTTGGACGCCAGCCGGTTCGCCCCGTGCACCCCCGTGCAGGCCACCTCGCCGCAGGCGTACAGCCCAGGGACGCCCGTCCGCCCGCGCGGGTCCGTGACGACGCCGCCGGAGGCGTAATGGGCCGCGGGGGCGACGGGGACGAGGTCGTGGACCGGGTCGAAGCCGTGGGCGCGGCAGGCCGCGAAGATCGTGGGGAAGCGCTGCTTCCACATCTCCGCGCCGAAGTGCCGCCCGTCGAGGTACATGTGGTCGGCGCCGCGCTCGCGCATGCGCTGCATGATGCCCTTCGCCACGATGTCGCGCGGCGCCAGCTCCGCCATCTCGTGCCGCCCCACCATGAACCGCACGCCGTCCGCGTCGACGAGGTGGGCGCCCTCGCCCCGTACCGCCTCGGAGACCAGCGGCTGCTGGCCCCGCGCGGCCGCGCCCAGGAACATCACCGTCGGGTGGAACTGCACGAACTCCAGGTCCGACACCTCCGCCCCGGCGCGCAGCGCGAGCGCGACGCCGTCGCCGGTGGAGACCGCCGGGTTGGTGGTCGCGGAGAAGACCTGGCCCATGCCGCCGGTGGCGAGCACCACCGCGGGGGCGTGCACGGCGCCCACGCCGTCGCGCGCGCCCTCGCCCATCACGTGCAGCGTGACGCCGGCGGCACGCCCTTCCGCGTCCTTGAGCAGATCGAGTACGAGCGCGTGCTCGACGGTCTCGATGCCCGCCGCACGCACCGCCTCGACCAGCGCGCGGGAGACCTCCGCGCCGGTCGCGTCGCCGCCCGCGTGGGCGATGCGGCGGCGCCGGTGGCCGCCCTCGCGGGTCAGCTCGACGGCGCCGGTGGCGGGGTCGGTGTCGAAGGCGGCGCCGGTGGCGATGAGGCGGCGTACGGCGGCGGGGCCCTCGGTGACGAGGGTGCGCACGGCGTCCTCGTCGCAGAGCCCGGCGCCGGCGACGAGGGTGTCGGCGAGGTGCTGCGCGGGGCTGTCGCCGTCGCCGAGGGCGGCGGCGATGCCGCCCTGGGCCCAGCGGGTGGAGCCGTCGTCGAGGCTGGCCTTGGTGACGACGGCGACCCTGCGGCCCGCCTCGGCGCAGCGCAGCGCGGCGGTGAGGCCGGCCACGCCGGAGCCGACCACGACGACGTCGGTGTCCAACACCCAGCCGGGGGCGGGGGCGGTGAGCCGTATCGCGGTCACGGGGTGCTCCCGAAGGTGAGGCGGATGTTGTCGATGAGGCGGGTGGCGCCGACCTTGGCGGCGACCGCGAGGACGGCCTCGCCGCGGTACGGGGCGGGTGGCGCGGCGCCGTCGTCCGCCGCTGCCGCCGGGCCGTCCGGCACCGGCGCGAAGTCCGCCGGGTCCACCAGCGCGACGTAGTCCAGCTCCAGCGGCGGCGTCAGCCCGCCGGCGTCGTGCAGCACCCGCTCCGCCGCCGCCAGCGCCTCCCGCGGGCCGCCGGACGCGGCGCCCGCCCGGTCGCGCGCCGCGAACAGCGCGCGCGACAGCGCGAGCGCGGTCTCGCGCTCCGGCGCGGAGAGGTACACGTTGCGGCTGGACAGTGCGAGCCCGTCCGGTTCGCGCACGGTCGGCACGCCCACGATCCGTACCGGGAAGTCGAGGTCCCGCACCATCCGCGTGATCAGGGCGAGTTGCTGGGCGTCCTTCTGCCCGTAGAGCGCCACGTCCGGCCGCGTCAGGTGCAGGAGCTTCGCGACGACGGTCAGCACGCCGTCGAAGTGCCCCGGCCGGAACGTGCCCTCCAGCCGCTCCCCCATCGGCCCGGCGCTGACGCGCACCTGCGGCTCGCCGCCCGGGTAGACCTCGTCGGCGGCGGGCGCGAAGACGACGTCCGCGCCCTCCTTGCCCGCGAGCAGGACGTCGGCGTCGAGGGTGCGGGGATAGCGGTCGAGGTCCTCGCCGGGGCCGAACTGCAGCGGGTTGACGAAGACGGTGACCACGACCTGGCCGTGCGGGCCGACTTCGGCGCGGGCGGCGCGGACGAGCGCGGCGTGGCCCCCGTGGAGGGCGCCCATGGTCATCACGACGGCGCGCCGCGGGCGCTCGGGCGCCCCCGGTGGCGCGTGCGCCCCCGGCGGCTCCGGCGGCTCCGGCAGGCGCGCGGCTTCGTGTACGAGCAGAGCGGTCATCCTCGCCGTCCTCAGCGTCTCCCGTCGGCCAGGACCCCGAGCAGGTCCTCGGCCAGCTCCGGCTTGAGCAGCCCGCCCGCGAGCGCGCGGTCCGCCGTCGCCCGGGCCATCGCGACGTACGCGGGCACGGCCTGCGGCGCGTGCGCGCGCAGCTCCTCGATGTGCGCCGCCACGGTGCCCGCGTCGCCGCGCGCGACCGGGCCGGTGAGCGCGGCGTCGCCGCTGCGCAGCGCGTTGTCGAGGGCGGCGCCCAGCAGCGGGCCCAGCATCCGGTCGGGGGCGCCGACGCCGGCCTTGGCCAGCAGCTCCATGGACTGCGCGACGAGCGTGACCAGGTGGTTGGCGCCGATGGCCAGCGCCGCGTGGTACAGCGGCCGGGCCGACTCCTCCACCCACTCCGGCTCCCCGCCCATCTCCACGACCAGCGCCTCCGCCGCCGTACGCAGCTCGCCCGGCGCGGTGACGCCGAAGGAGCAGCCGGCGAGCCGCTGCACGTCGACGGCGGTGCCGGTGAAGGTCATCGCGGGGTGCAGCGCGAGCGGCAGCCCGCCGGCGCGGGTGGCGGGCTCCAGCACCCCGGCCCCGTACCGGCCGGAGGTGTGCGCGAGCAGCTGCCCGGGGCGTACGGCGCCGGTGCCCGCCAGGCCCTCGACGAGGCCGGGCAGCACGTCGTCCGGCACGGTCAGCAGCACGAGGTCGGCGCGGGCCAGCACCTCGGCGGGCTCGGTGACGGGCACGCCGGGCAGCAGGTCGTCCACCCGCCGGCGGGCGCCGTCGGAGACGGCGTGCACGGCGACGGGGCGGTGGCCCGCCAGCGCGAGCGCGGCGGCGAGCGGCGGGCCGACCCGGCCGGCGCCGACCACGCCGACGGCGAGCCGGGCGGGCTTCTCCTGCGGCTCGGAGGTGGGGCTGGTGTTCACGTCGCCTTCCGTTCCAGTCCGCTTCGGGTACCGGACGTACCCGTTCATGGTACTTGCGGCGCGGCGCGGTCCCGGTGTGTGTCCGAGCACGTTGTACGACCCGGGGGCGGCCCGGGACGACCCGGGAGGGACGACGGGGCGCGGCCGGCCGCCGGGGCGTAAACCGCTGTGCCGCGGGGACGGCGGCGGGCATGATCGGGGCCCATGACGGACGCGGACGACCTCATGACCCGTAGGCGCGCGACGTGGGCGGCCGCCGGGCGCACCCTCACGCCCTCCCTCCCCACCATCTCCGCCCGCCTGGCCCGCCTCGCCACCGCCCGGCCCGGCGGCGTCGACCTCGACCAGCAGGTCGACGTCTACGCGGGCGGGATCGTCGGCGAGCTGGAGCAGCGCACCGCCGAGCTGCTCGGCTGCGCGGACGCGGCGTTCTTCCCCACCGGCACCATGGCGCAGCAGGTCGCGCTGCGCTGCTGGGCGGAGCGCACCGGCAGCCGCGTCGTCGCCTCGCACCCGCTCGCCCACCTGGAGGTGCACGAGCGCGCGGCGTACGCGGTCGTCACCGGACTGCGCGCCGTCCACCCCACGCGCGAGCCCCGGATCGCCACGGCGGCGGAGGTGCGGGCGCTGGGCGAGCCCTTCGGCACGCTGATGCTGGAGCTGCCGATGCGCGAGCCGGGGTTCGTGCTGCCGGAGTGGGAGGAGCTGGCGGAGGTCGTCGCGGCGGCGCGGGAGCGGGAGGCGGTCGTCCACGTCGACGGCGCCCGGCTGTGGGAGTGCACGACGCACTTCGGGCGCGGGCTGGCGGAGATCGCGGAGCTCGCGGACAGCGTGTACGTCTCGTTCTACAAGTCGCTGGGCGGGTTGTCCGGGGCGGCGCTGGCCGGTCCTGCGGAGTTCGTCGAGGAGGCGCGGGCCTGGCGGCACCGGTACGGCGGCCAGCTGTTCCAGCAGTGGCCGGCGGCGCTGGCCGCGCTGGAGGGGCTGCAGCGGGAGCTGCCGCGGCTGCCGTCGTACGTGGTGCACGCGCGCGTGGTCGCGGAGGGGCTGCGGGAGGGGTTCGCGGCGGCGGGGGTGCCGTTCTTCCGGGTGCATCCGCGGGTGCCGCACACGCACCAGTTCCAGGTCTGGCTGCCGTACGGGGCGGAGGCGCTGATGGACGCGGGGACGGCGCTGGCGGCGGAGACGGGGACGTGTCTGTTCCGCACGTGGACGGAGCCGGGCGACCCCCCGGGGCTGTCGGTGACCGAGGTCACGGTGACGGAACCCGGGCTGGCGTGGACGGCGGCGGACGTGGCGGCGGAGGCGGCGGCGCTGGTGGAGCGGGTGGCGGGGGCGGGGGCGGGGGCGGGTGCCGCTGCTCCGGGCGCCGCTGCCTCGGATGCCGCCGGCCCGGGTGCCGCCGGCCCGGTGCCGTCCGGCTGACCGGGGACCCGGTTCGGGCCCGCCGTTGCGGGCTTCGTCCACCTGCGCGGCGGCGGACACGGGACCGCGGGCTCCCGCGGTGTCAGTGCCGTACCCGACCATGGGGTCCATGAGCGTGACCCTCGACATCACCGGCCTCGCCGCCGAGCGGATCGGCTTCGCGCCGTCCCCGCTCGCCGAGCTGGGCGCCGTGCTGCACGCGCTCGCCTCACCCGCGCACCACCCGGGGGCGGAGGGCTGGACGACGGCGACCGCCGCCGCGCTCGACCCCGGGCTCGCGGACCGGCTGAGCGAGGCGGAGTTCCTGTGGAGCGCCGGGCGGGCCGACATCCTGCTCCCCGCCGCGCCCGGCGCCACCCTCGCCGAGGAGCTGGACGCGCTCGACGGGATACCGGACGACGACTTCGTCACCGCCGCGTTCGAGATCGTCTGCAACCCGACGTACCAGCACGGCAACCCGTCCCCGCTCACCGACCCGGTGAGCCGCCGCCTGACCGTCGAGCGCGCGGCCGCCCGCGGCCCGCGGCAGGCGGCGTTCGCCGAGCGGATGCTCGCCGACCCCGACGGGCTGCGGGTCTGGCTCCGCCGGCTGTTCGAGGACTGCGCGGAGGCCTTCTTCGACGACACGTGGGAGCGGGTCCGGCACTCCCTGGCCGCCGACGCCCGGCACAAGACGGACCTGCTGCGGCGCAAGGGCCTCCGGGTCGCGCTGGCGGACGTGTCCGGGGCGCTGCGGCTGGACGAGGGCGCGGACGGCTCGGTGCGGATCGTCGCCGACAAGCTGACCAGCGGCGGGGCCGTCGCGCGGGAGAGCGTGACGTTCCTCCCGACGGCGTTCGGCTGGCCGCACCTGCTCGTGGTGTACGCGCCGGGCTGGCGGCCGGTCGTCCAGTACCCCGTACCGTCGCCGGACCTGCCCCGGGCCCCGGCGCTGGAGACGCTGCAGCTGCGGCTGGAGGCGCTGGCCCACCCGGTGCGGCTGCGGCTGTGCCGCACGATCTCGCGGACGCCGACGACGACGGGCGAGCTGGCCGCCGTGCACCGGCTGACGGCGCCGGAGGTGTCGCGGCACCTGGCGGTGCTGAAGAAGGCGGGGCTGGTCGTCACGCGGCGCCGCGGGCGGTACGTGCAGTACGAGCTGTCGCTGCCGGACGTCGCCCGGCTGGGCGGGTCGCTGCTGGAGGGCCTGCTGCGCTGAGCGCCGCGCGCCGAGCCGAAGGGCGCGTGCCGCGCCGAGGGGCCCGCCGCCGTCAGCTCCCGGCCCGTACCAGACCCGTCTCGTACGCCAGGACCACCGCCTGCACCCTGTCCCGCAGCTCCAGCTTCGTGAGGATCCGCCCCACATGCGTCTTCACCGTCGCCTCCGACAGCACCAGCCGCTCCGCGATCTCCCCGTTCGACAGCCCCTGCGCGATCAGCAGCAGCACCTCGCGCTCCCGGTCCGTCAGCCGCTTCAGCTCCGGGTGCGCCCGCTCGCCCGCGGGCGCGGGCATCACGGCGGTGAACCGGTCGATCAGCCGCCGTGTCGTGCTCGGCGCGACGACCGCGTCGCCGCTGTGCACGGCCCGGATGGCGCTCAGCAGGTCACCGGGCGGCACGTCCTTGAGCATGAAGCCCGACGCCCCGGCCTGCAGCGCGGAGAACGCGTACTCGTCGAGGTCGAAGGTGGTCAGGATCAGCACCTTCGGCGGCGTCTCCGCCGGCTTGTCCGCGCAGATGCGCCGCGTCGCCTCGACGCCGTCGAGGCGCGGCATACGCACGTCCATCAGGACGACGTCCACCTTCGTGACGTCGAGGAGCTGCAGCGCCTCGTCGCCGTCCCCCGCCTCCGCGACGACGTCCATGTCGGGCTGGGCGGCCAGCACCATCCGGAAGCCGGTGCGCAGCAGCGCCTGGTCGTCCACGAGCATGACCCGGATCGTCACGTGCGTCCTACCTTCTCTCTCGCCAGGGCGGCCCGGGTCGCCCCGGGTCGCCCCCTGTCCCGCGCCCGACGGCAAGCCGCCCACCGGGCAGTCCGTCAGGCGGCCGTCTTCAGCGGCAGCACCGCCCGTACCCGGAAGCCGCCGCCCGGCCGCGGCCCCGCGTCCAGCTCGCCGCCGGTCATGCCCACGCGCTCGCGCATGCCGATGAGCCCGTGGCCCTGGCCGTCGGCGCCGCCCTCCTCGTACAGCTCGGGCAGCGACCCGCGGCCGTCGTCCTCGACCAGCACCTCCAGCTCGCCGTCCGCGTACGTCAGCCGCACCGTGGCGCCCGCCTCCGGCCCGCCGTGCTTGCGGGTGTTGGTCAGGGCCTCCTGCACGATGCGGTACGCCGCCAGCTCTATGCTGCTCGGCAGCTCCCGCGGCGAGCCCGCCACCTCGAACGCGACGGTGAGCCCCGCGCCGCGCACCTGCTCGACCAGCTCCGCCAGCTGCTCCACGCCGGGCTGCGGCACGTACTCGCCGCCCGCGCCCGGGTCGCCGGTGCGCAGCACTCCGAGCAGCCGGCGCATCTC
The DNA here is from genome assembly GCA_000514715.1 of Streptomyces sp. CNH099. GTDB lineage: Bacteria > Actinomycetota > Actinomycetes > Streptomycetales > Streptomycetaceae > Streptomyces > Streptomyces synnematoformans. The sequence continues at coordinate 208,754 of AZWL01000011.1, forward strand.
GGCCAGCGCCTGCCGGCCGGTGCCGGAGATGGTGGTCAGCGCCTCCTTGGCCTGCTGCGGCGCGCTGTCCAGCACGTACGCGGCGCCGTCGGCCTGCACGACCATGACGGACACGTTGTGCGCCACGACGTCGTGCAGCTCGCGGGCTATCCGTGCGCGCTCCGCCGCGACCGCGATCCGCGACTGCGTCTCCCGCTCCCGCTCCAGCCGGGCGGCCCGTTCCTCCAGCTGCGCGTAGTAGGCGCGGCGGGTGCGCAGCGAGTCGCCGAGCACCCAGGCGAGCAGGAACGGGACGGTCAGAAAGGCGAACTCGACGACCTGCTGGGGGACGCTTCCGCTGCTGCTCTCCCACCGCACCTGGTTGATCGCGGGCGCGACGGCGGCGCCGACGAGCGCCAGCCGCGACGCCCAGGGCACGTCGCCGGCCGCGACGGTGAAGATGACGACGAGCATGGCGAAGTTCGCCGGGCCCGGCGCCGAGTCCAGCACGACCTGCGCGAGGCCGAGCGCGCCGGCGACGAGCAGCATCCGCTCGGGGTGGCGGCGGCGCAGCGCGACGACGAGGGCGAAGCCGACGCCGACGGCCAGCGCGATCGTCTTCTCGACGTCGGTCTCGGGGGCGTTCGGGTTGTTGTCGCTCGGCGCGTCTACGGTGATCAGCCAGCCAGCGGTCATCACGACGAGGCAGACAGCCCAGAAGCTGTCGACCAGCGTCGGATGCCGGCGGAGGAAGTCGTAGACACGTTGCACGTCACCCAGCGTAGGCAAGCGCGCGTAGCCGGGAGTCAGTCCGCGGGGCGATCCCTGGCCGATGCATCTACTCCACAGGGTGGAGGATGCGCCTGTGGAGAACGGTGGGACGAGCGGGTGGAGCGAAGGGCCGGCGCCGGGCGCGGAGGGCGTCCCGGGCGCGGGCGCGGGCGGGGTGCTGCGCTGGCGGGAGGCCGCGCGGCGGGCGCTGTACGGGCCGGAGGGCTTCTACCGCCGCCCCGGGCCCGGCGCCGGGGCGGGGGCGCACTTCCGCACGTCGGTGCACGTGTCGCCGCTGTTCGCGGCGGCGGTGGCGGAGCTGGTGCGGCGGGTGGCGCTCGCGCTGGGGCGGCCGGCGGAGCTGGACGTGGTGGACGTCGGGGCGGGGCGGGGGGAGCTGCTGACGGGGGTGCTGGCGGCGTACGAAGGACCGGGGCGGCTGCGGGCGTACGCGGTGGAGGTCGGCCCGCGGCCCGCGGGGCTGGACGAGCGGATCACGTGGCTGCCGGAGCCGCCGGCGGGGGTGCGCGGGCTGCTGTTCGCGAACGAGTGGCTGGACAACGTGCCGGTGGAGGTCGCGGAGACGGACGGGAGGGGCGTCGCCCGGTACGTGGAGGTCGCGGCGGACGGCTCGGAGCGGCTGGGTGCGGAGGTCGGCGGCGCCGACGCGGAGTGGCTGCGCCGCTGGTGGCCGCTGGCCGGCGGCCCGCCGGGCAACCGGGCGGAGATCGGCGCCCCGCGCGACGCGGCGTGGTCGGCGGCGGTCGCCACGGTGACCGCCGGCCTGGCGCTGACCGCGGACTACGCCCACACCCGCGCCGCCCGCCCCCCGTACGGCACGCTGACGGGCTTCCGCGACGGCCGCGAGGTGCCTCCGGTCCCGGACGGCAGCTCCGACGTGACGGCGCATGTGGCGCTGGACGCGGTGGCCGCCGCACCGGAGCGGGAGGGGCGGGGCGGGCGGCCGGTGCTGCTGTCGCAGCGGGAGGCGCTGCGGGGGCTCGGGCTCGACGGGAGCCGGCCGCCCCTGGCGCTGGCGTCGACCGACCCCGCCGGCTACCTGCGCCGGCTCGCCGCCGCCGGGCAGGCCGCCGAGCTGCTGGACCCCGCGGGGCTCGGCGGCTTCACGTGGCTGGCCCACCACGTGGGCATCGCGCCGGTCCTCCCCTGACGCCGCGGGCCCGGCGCGTACGCGGGCGGCGTCCGGTCCGGTACGCCCAGCCGTCCGGCACGGCACAGCGCCCCCGTGCCCACCCGTCCCCGCCCGTCCGCACCCGCGCGTCGCATGCACATGCGGCGGCGGTGGCGGCGGCACCCGTGTCCGCGCCCGTACGCCCCCTCACCGCACAGCCGCTCCGGCGGGTCACACCTGGGGCAGGGAGTCCAGCTCCACCTCCGCCCGCGCCACCGCCCGCGCGTCCGCGTCGATCGACCGCCGCAGCGCCTCGTGCAGGCTGGCCGGCGTCAGGACGCCGACGAAGTGCCCCGACTCCTCGTCGTCCACCACCGCGATCCACCCCGCGTCGTACTGCAGCATCGTCGCGAACGCCCTCTTCAGGCTCGCGCCCAGCGGCAGCCAGGCGTCCATCCGCCGCGCGTAGTCCGACACGGCGCCGCCCTTGGCGATCTCGTCCGACCCGACCCACCCGTGCAGTTCGCCGTCCTCGTCCAGCACGACCGCCCACCGCGCGCCCCGGTCCCGCAGCGCCGCGGCCGCGCTCCGCGCGTCGTCGTCGAGCCGGACCACGGGCGGCTCCTCCAGGTCACCGCGCTCGATCTCCGTCACCGACAGCCGCTTCAACCCCCGGTCCGCGCCGACGAAGTCGGCGACGTACGGGGTCGCGGGCGCGCCCAGGACCACCGCCGGCGAGTCGAACTGCTCGATCCTCCCGTCCCCGAAGACCGCGATGCGGTCGCCGAGCCGCACGGCCTCCTCGATGTCGTGCGTGACGAAGAGCACGGTCTTGCGCATCCGCGCCTGCAGCTTCAGGAACTCGTTCTGCAGGTGCTCCCGCACCACCGGGTCCACCGCCCCGAACGGCTCGTCCATCAGCAGCACCGGCGGGTCCGCCGCCAGCGCCCGGGCCACGCCAACGCGCTGCCGCTGGCCGCCGGAGAGCCGGTCGGGGTAGCGGCGGCCGTGTTCTTCCGGGTCGAGGCCGACCAGGTCCAGCAGCTCCGCCGCCCGCTTCAGCCGCTTCTCGCGCGGCCAGCCCAGCAGGTGCGGCACGGTCGCGGTGTTGTCGAGGACGGTCTTGTGCGGGAAGAGGCCGACGTTCTGGATGCAGTAGCCGATGTGGCGGCGCAGTCGGACGGGGTCGGCGGCCATGATGTCCGCACCGTCGACCTCGATGCGGCCGGCGGTGGGCTCGATGAGCCGGTTGACCATCTTCAGCGTGGTCGTCTTGCCGCAGCCGGACGGACCGACCAGCGTCACCAGCTCGCCCTCGGCGGCCTCGAACGACAGGTCGTTCACCGCGTTGGTCCCGTCGGGGTACCGCTTGGTCACGTGCTCGAATCGGATCATGTTTCCTCATTCTGCCCCGGCCTCCGCCTCCGGTGTCGGTGGCGGAGGGTCTAATGGAGCTGCCTACGGGAAGGAGCGGTGGCGTGAAGGCCTCCAGCTGCCTGGCAGCGAACGAGTGGATCTGCGGTGAATACGTCCGCAGCCGCAGCGACGAGCTCGTCGACGCCACGGTCCAGCACGTCTGGATCACGCTGGCGTCCGTGGGGATCGGCCTGCTGGTCTCCTTTCCGCTGGCGCTGGTCGCCCGCCGCTGGCGGGTGCTGACGGGCCCGGTGCTCGGCCTGACGACGGTGCTGTACACGATTCCGTCGCTCGCCATGTTCTCGCTGCTGGTCCCGCTCATGGGCATCTCGGCGTCCGTCGTCGTCACCGGCCTCGTGCTCTATTCGCTGACGATCCTCATCCGCAACCTGCTGACGGGGCTCGACGCCGTCCCGGCGGACACCCGGGAGGCGGCGCGCGGCATGGGCTACGGGCAGACGCGGCTGCTGTTCACCGTCGAGCTGCCGCTCGCGCTGCCCGCCGTCATGGCCGGGCTGCGGATAGCGACGGTGTCGACGATCGCGATGACGACGGTCGGCGGAATCATGGGCTACGGCGGCCTGGGCAACCTCATCGTCGAGGGCATGCGCAGCCTGTTCAAGGCCCAGGTGCTGACGGCGTCGGTGCTGTGCGTGCTGCTCGCCGTCCTGGCGGACCTGCTGCTGCTGGGTCTGCAGCGGCTGCTGACGCCGTGGGCGCGCGCGCAGCGCGGCGGCGGCACGGGCGGCAGGGGCGGCGGTGGCGACAGCCGGGGCAGGTTCGGCAGGGTCGGCAGGGTCGGCAGGTTCCGTACACGGGCGGCCGCGGCGCGGAAGGAGGCGGCGGCCTGATGGGCACCATCGCGGACGCGTGGACGTGGCTGACCACGGGGTCGAACTGGTCGGGGCCGGGCGGCATCGGCGTGCGCCTGGGCGAGCACCTGTACCTGACGGGCATGTCGCTGGCCATCGCCTGCGCCATCGCGCTGCCGGTCGCGTGCTGGCTGGGCCACATCGGCAAGGGCGGCACCCTCGCGATCAACATCTCGAACGTGGGCCGGGCCGTGCCCACGCTCGCGGTGCTCGGGCTGCTCCTGCTCACCCCGCTGCGGATGCACGGGGACTGGCCGACGGTCATCGCGCTGGTGCTGTTCGCGGTGCCGCCGCTGCTGACGAACGCGTACGTGGGCATCCGCGAGGCCGACCGGGACGTGGTGGAGGCGGCGCGGGGCATGGGCATGTCCGGGCCGCAGCTGCTGGGCCGGGTGGAGCTGCCGCTGGGCTACCCGCTGGTGATGACCGGCCTGCGGTCGGCGACGGTGCAGGTCGTCGCGACGGCCACGCTGGCGGCCATCGCGGGCGGTGGCGGGCTCGGCCGCATCATCACCGCCGGCTTCCGGACGTACAACACCCCGCAGGTGGTGGCCGGCGCCTTCCTGGTGGCGGTGCTGGCCCTGGTGCTGGAGGGCGTGCTCGTCATCGCCGAGCGCCTCCTCGACCCGATGCGCGGCCGCCGCACCGACGGGCGCGCCAGCGGGCGCCGTACGCCGGCGGGCGGCCCGGGGACGCCGACGGCACCGGGAGCGAAGGAGACGGACGTACCGGCGGGGGAGCAGAAGCCGGCGCCGGCGCCGCTGTAGGGTGCGGCGGCACGTCGCGCGCAGCGCCGGGCCGCGCCGCGGCACGCGACGGCGGGCGTGCGCATAAGACGTCGGCATTCTCCTCCGCAGACCCGACCCAACCGAATCGCACGCAACCTCATATCCGTTCGCAAAGCCTTGCCACGCATACCGACTCCCTACGGATGGAGAACCCCTTGATCACCAACCGCGTTCGAGCCCGCGCCGCCGCCTCGGTGCTGGCCGCGGCCGCCCTGACCGCGGGGCTCGCGGCCTGCGGCGGCGACAGCCTGGAGGAGAAGGGCGGCTCGGACTCCCCGGACGACGACAAGTCGTCTCTGGTGGTGGGCCAGGCCGGCTTCACGGTCTCGACGGTCACCGCCGAGCTGTACTCGGCCATGCTGAAGGACGCCGGCTACGACGTCACGATAAAGAAGCTGGAGAACCGCGAGCTGTACGAGCCGGAGCTGGAGAAGGGCAGCATCGACGTCTTCCCCGAGTACGCCGCCACCCTCGCCGAGTTCCTCAACGCGAAGGAGAACGGTGCCGAGGCGCCGGAGAAGAACCCCGTCGCGTCGAACGACGTCGACGAGACCGTTGCGGAACTGCGGAAGCTCGCCGAGCCCCGCGGCCTGAAGATCCTCTCCGCCGGCGACGCCGTCGACCAGAACGCCTTCGCCGTCTCCCAGGACTTCGCCGACGAGAACAACCTCAAGACGCTCACCGACCTCGGCAAGACCGGCGACCCGATCCGCCTCGCGGCCGGCGACGAGTGCCCGGAGCGCCCGTTCTGCGAGCCGGGCCTGGAGAACACGTACGACATCGACATCACGAAGATCGACCCCCTCGGCGTCGGCACCCCGGCGGCCAAGCAGTCGGTCCAGGACGGCACCAACCAACTGGTCCTGACGACCACCACGGACGCCACCCTGGACGACTTCGGCCTGGTGCTGCTGGAGGACGACAAGGGCCTGCAGAACGCGGACAACATCCTCCCGGTCCTCAACGCCGACGCGGCCGACGACAAGGAGATCGAGACCACGCTGGACAAGCTCACCCGGGTGCTGACGACGGAGGACCTGATCGAGCTGAACCGCAAGGTCGACGCGGAACGGATGAAGCCGGCGGACGCGGCGAAGGAGTACCTGGAAGAGAAGAACCTGATCGGCTCCTGAGGAGAGCGGCCCCGCCGGGCCCGGAACACCCGGGCCCGGCGGGCCCGTCCCGGACACCTCCGCGGAGGGTGTGCAACCGATCCGGCTCGGGCGGCAACCAACTCATGCGCAGGGCGCACACCCCCCACCACCCGGAGTTGGTCGACCATGGCACCCGACAAGCCCAGCACCCGCCACCCCGCCCGCGGCCGCGCCGCTCGCCGCCGGCGCACCGCCGCGCTCACCGCCGCCTGTCTGACGGCCCTCGGCGCCGCGGCCGCCACGCTGACGGCCCAGGGCACCGCCCACGGCGAGGAGTCCGCACCGGCGCCGGCGTCGGCGCCGGCGTCGGCGTCGGCATCCGCGCCGCTGGCGTGCGGCGACGGTTCGTACCACGCGGAAGCGGTGAAGAACGGCAGCACGTGGACCGCCCGCCGGGGCGGCTCGGTCCTCTACACCGGCGACGACATGCTGTCCGCCATGAGCGCCGCCGTCGGCAGCCTCACCCCGGGCCGCACGGCCAAGGAGCGCGTCGTCGTCCGCGGCTCCGGCACGATGAGCGCCAACGCCCGCCTCTCCCTCCCCAGCCACACCGCCCTCGACGTCTGCGGCACCATCGACGTCACCGGCTCCGGCTCCGGCGACCGGGCGCCCGTCTACTCCCGCGGCACGACGAACGTCGAGGTCCAGCACCTGAACGTCACCGGCAGCCCGCTGTACGGCATCTTCATGCGCAACGTCACGGACGTCCGCCTCGGCGAGATCGACATGCGCCTGTCCGGCGGCCTCGGCATCCGCATCGACAACCGCGGCGACACCAGCGTCCCCAGCCGGAACATCCGGATCGACAACGTCTACGTCTCCGGGACGAGCAACCACGGCGTCGAGACCTACGGCGTGGACGACCTCACCATCGGCACGGTCACGGCCCGCAACACCGGCTACTCGGGCCTGCTGCTCAACGAGACCACCAACGCCACCATCGGCACGGTCGACGCCGTGGGCGCGGGCACGGGCACGGGCTACGCCGCCTTCCGCATGGCCAACCGCAACGGCCGCGTCGGCGGCAGCTACCCGACCAACATCCACGTCGGCCAGGTCATCGCCCGCGGCGGCGGACGCGGCGTCTTCTGCGTCTCCGAGAGCGGCGGCGCGGTCATCGACCGCGTCGACATCGCCGACACGGGAAGCAACGCGATCCTCCTGGAGAACTGCTACAACGTCACCATCGCCGGCCAGAGCGGCACGGTCGCCGGCCCCGGGGACATCCGCATCGCGGCCCGCTCGGAGTTCGCGAACTCCCGAGACATCACGCTGCAGAACCTGACGGTGACGAACTCCGCCCTCAACGAGAGCCCCTGCGCCGACAACCTGACGGTGCGCAACGTCCAACTCGTCAACTCCAGCCGGAACACCTGCTGACGCCTACCCGTGGTGTCCCGGGGCCTCGGTTACCCGACACACTGGAAGGCCGCCCGCGCCGCGAGGCCGTTGCCGTCATCCGGTGTAGTCCGTGATCGTGTAGCAGGACTCCTCGTCGACGGCGTTGCGGTCCGGGTCGATGCTGACCGAGACCGGGTGCCCGTTCTCGTTGTCGAACTCGGCTTCGGCCCGGTGCGCGCCGTCCGCCCGCGCCTGCTCGTACTCCTGGACGATGCCGGCGAGCGTCGGTGCGTCCTGCCGCCCTGCCGCGGACACGCGGGCCGCTTCGTCCAGCGGCTTCAGCTGCCGGACCCTGCCGTTCTCGACGCCGACGCGGTATGTGCCGAGGAAGCCGCGCTCGCCGCAGCGCGATTCCACGGTGAAGGAGTAGCCGGCGGTTTCCTGCCAGCCGGGGGCTGTGCCTTCGGAACGGGCGGGCGTGTCCTGGGCACAGGCCGTCAGGACACCGAACGCGGCGAGCACGGTCAGGGTCGCTTCCCTGCGGGAGTTTCTCCGGTTCATGCCACTGGGACGGGCCGCGGCGCCCGGCGGATCCGTCAGGGCTCCGCTGCCTGCCGTTGCGGCGGGCGCCCACCTCCCGCCCCGCGTTCGGTCCGGACCGCGGGACCGGGCCCGGTCTCCGGGGGTGGTCGGGGCGGGGGTGTCGGGTGGGTGGGACGTAACTGGCGGGAAACGATCGGTTCTGGGCTGCTCCATTTGGGACATCTCCGCGGTAAGTTGCCGCCATGCCTCGTGGACGCCACCGCTTCTCGTCGCCGATGCGCGGGCTCCTGCCGCCCGTGTCCTTCGCCGTGGTCGCGCTGGGTTGCGCCGCCGGGGCGTGGCTGGTTTCCGGCGACGGGTCGGCCGTGCGGTGGCTTGCCGTGGGGGCGGCCGGGGCCGCGGTGGGGGCTTCGGCGCTGTTGCGGTTGCGGGATCGTACGGCCGCCCTCCAGGTCACCGAGGCCACCGGAGCCCGCGCGCGGGCCGAGCGGCGGCACGAGGAGCAGCTGGCCGAGCTGAAGGGCGACCTCGAAGAGGCCCGTCGCATCCGCGGGGAGCTGGAGAAGCGGCTCGGGGCGCGGCACGTCGACCTCGCCCGGCTGCGTACGGATCACGCGGCGCTGCTCGCGCGGTACGCCACCGCCGAGTCCGAGCGCGCCTCCGCGCTCGAAGGGCGGCGGCAGTTGGCCATCGAGGCCGCGACGCCCGTGAAGCAGCTGCCGCCCGTCGGCGGTCAGCCGCAGGCGCGGCCGCCCTCCCCCGCCACGTACCTGCGCGCCTCCCGCGCCCTCGACGACCTCGCCGGCAACGCCGCGCGCCAGGGCCACGGGCAGACCCACGAGCAGGCGCCCTCCGGCGACGCCGCCGGCTTCAGCTACTTCGCCCCGACCAGGCGGCCGGTTCCGCCCGGCCAGCGCCGTGCCGGCGGCTCCCCGCGGGCGGACCGCGGCCCGGCCGGCAGCGGCCACCGTCCCGCGCCCGAGGAGCCCGGCGACCCCGGCGCCGACCTCGCCGACGTCGTCGGGCCCGAGGTCCTCGCCGAAGCCGGGGCCCGGGCCGAAGCCGACGACGGTGCCGAAGCCGCGGGCCAGGCCGGCTCCGGTGTCGTCCCCGCGGCCTCCGGCGACGGCGACGACACCGATGACCCCGACGACGACCCGCACGGGCCCGTCGGCCCCGTCATCGACCTGGAGCAGGCCAGCTGAGCGGGGATTCGCCCGCGTTTCTCCTCACTTGTCGATGTCCCCGACCACGAAGAACATCGACCCCAGGATCGCCACCATGTCCGGCACCAGCGTCCCCGGCAGCAGCTCGGTCAGCGCCTGTATGTTGTTGTACGACGCGGAGCGCAGCTTCAGCCGGTACGGCGTCTTCTCGCCCTTCGACACCAGGTAGTAGCCGTTCAGCCCCAGCGGGTTCTCCGTCCAGGCGTACGTCTCCCCCTCCGGCGCCTTCAGCACCTTCGGCAGTCGCTGGTTCACCGGCCCCGGCGGCAGCTCCGCCAGCCGGTCCAGGCAGGCGTCGGCCAGGTCGAGGGAGTTGTGCGTCTGCGCCAGCAGCACCTCGAAGCGCGCGAGGCAGTCGCCCTCCTCGCGGGTGACGACGCGCAGCGTGCCGCCCAGTTCCCCGTACGCCAGATACGGCTCGTCGCGGCGCAGGTCGAAGTCCACCCCCGAGGCGCGCCCGATGGGCCCGCTCACGCCGTACGCGTGCACGGTCTGCGGCGGCAGTACGCCGACGCCGCGCGTGCGGCCGCGGAAGATCTCGTTGCCGAGCACCAGCCGGTCGAAGACGTCCATCCGCGCCCGCGCCGCCCGTACGGCCGCGCGTGCCCGGTCCGTCCAGCCGGCGGGCAGTTCGTCCTTGAGGCCGCCGACGCGGTTGAACATGTAGTGCATGCGCCCGCCGGAGACCTCCTCCATGACGGCCTGGAGGTCCTCGCGCTCGCGGAAGGCGTAGAAGATGGGGGTGATGCCGCCGAGTTCGAGGGGGTACGAGCCGAGGAACATCAGGTGGTTGAGGACCCGGTTCAGCTCGGCGAGCAGCGTACGCAGCCACACCGCCCGCTCCGGCACCTCCATGCCGAGCATGCGCTCGACGGCCAGGACCACGCCCAGCTCGTTGGAGAAGGCCGACAGCCAGTCGTGGCGGTTGGCGAGGACGAGGATCTGGCGGTAGTCGCGGGCTTCGAAGAGCTTCTCCGCGCCGCGGTGCATGTAGCCGATGACCGGTTCCGCGCTGACGACGCGCTCGCCGTCGACGACCAGGCGCAGGCGCAGCACGCCGTGGGTGGAGGGGTGCTGCGGGCCGATGTTGAGCACCATGTCGGTCTGCTCGGCCGCACCGCCGATGCCGACCGTCAGCGGTGCGGTGCCCCCGGCGGCGGGGGCGTGGGCGGCGTCTCCGGTGGCGGCGTCTCCGGTGGGCGCGGCAGTCATGGTGCCGAGCCTAGCGGGCGTACGAACCGTGCCCTAGGCCCGCGGCAACGGCCCGTCGTCGTCATCGTCGTCCGGCAGCTTGCACACCCGTTCCAGGAAGAACGCCGCCGCGACCACCAGTGCCGCCGCCACCACCGCCAGCGCCGCGTACACCACCTGCGAGCGGCGCGTGCCGTAGTCCAGCCCGTCCAGTACGAGGAAGAGCCCCAGCCCCGCGTACAGCCCCGCCACCAGCGCCGAGACCAGCGCGCTCGCCTGCCCCAGCACCACCGCCCGCGCCGCCATCATCGGGTCGACCCCCTTGGCCTGCGGATCGCGCTCGCGCTGCGCGCCGAGCCGGGAGCGGATGGACAGGGCCGTCGCCGTCAGGATCGTGGCGATCAGCGCCAGCACCACCGGGGCGGCGACGGGGACGCTCGGGAGCGTGCCCACCGAGTTCCACAGCCGGGATCCCGCCCAGGCCAATACCCCCGCCACCACGAAGATGCCGGCCAACACCCCGATGCGCAGTTGCCTCACCGAACGCGCTCCTCCCAGAACTCCCAGAGATCGTAGCCCCGAAGGACCGGCGGAACGCGCTCAGTCGGGCAGTCGCAGTTCGAGATCCGCACGCTTGTGCACGCCCTGCCGGCCGACCTGCGCCAGCAACTCGGACACCGGGCCGTGCCCGGGCAGCTCGGCCGCGGGATCCACGTCGTACCACGGGACGAGCACGAAGGCGCGCTCATGCGCGCGGGGATGCGGAAGTGTCAGGGCGGGGTCGTCGGAGACGACGCCCTGGTACGCCACGATGTCGACGTCCAGCGTGCGCGGGCCCCACTCGGTGTCCCGTACGCGCGAGAAGGCCTCCTCGACGGCGTGGGCGCGCTCCATGAGGGAGGCGGGCGGGAGGGTGGTCCGTACGAGCAGGACGGCGTTGAAGAACGTCGGCTGGCTGCCCGGCTCGACGCCCCAGGGGTCGGTCTCGTACACCGGGGAGACGGCCTTGACGCGGAGGCCGGGGGTGTCCTCCAGCGCGTCGACGGAGCCCTGGAGGGTCTCCAGGCGGTTGCCGAGGTTACTGCCGACGGAGAGCACGGCCAGTTTGGGGTTCTGCAGGGTCGAGTCGGCCGCGTCGACCTGCTCGACCACGGAAGGCGGCACTGGCTGCACGGTCGGGTCGCTGCGATTCAATGATCAACCTCTGCTTCGGGTGATGGTGATGGTCACGTCGTCGAACGGCACGGTGATCGGCGCGTCCGGCTTGTGCACCGTCACCTCCACCTGCTGCACGGGCGAGTGTCTCAGGCACTGCGCGGCGATCCGCTCGGCGAGCGTCTCGATCAGGTCCACCGGCTCTCCCTCGACGACGGCGACGGCCTCTTCGGCGACGACGCCGTAGTGGACGGTCTGCGCCAGGTCGTCGGCGGCGGCGGCCGCGCGGGTGTCCAGGTGGAGGACGAGGTCGACGACGAAGGACTGGCCCTCGGCACGCTCGTGGGCGAAGACGCCGTGATGACCGCGTGCCCTGAGGCCGTGCAGCGCAACCCGGTCGGCTACGGTCATGGCTCGCCTCGCCTCCTGCGTGGTGCGTGTACCTTCTGCGTCCTGCGTCGTGTGTCCTGTGCGTCTGCGTGCCGTGCGCGTCCCGTGCGTTCTGTGTGTCCTGTGCGTCCTGCCTTTGTGCGTCCTGCGTCGGTGGCCGTCCCCTGGGCTGCGTGCGGCTCGTGCGGCTCGTCTCGGTCGATGCCGGCCCGGTGCCCGGTGCCCGGGGCCCGACGGGACTCGGGGGGTCGCGAGCGCTGAAGCCGTGCCGCCGCGACGCCCGGCCCCGCCCCGGGGCCCTCGATCGAATGTACCTGCGGCTGGTGACAAGCTGTACGACCGGGGCTGTCGCGACTGCCCGCGGCCCGGCCCCGGCTCTCGCCGCGTCTACCCGGAGGGTCGACGGGGCAGCCGTATGGCGCGTGACGTCGACTCGAACGGGCTATGAACGCGATCCGGGCCTTGTGCGACGGGGCGAGGGTTGGGGGGCCGCAAGGCCCGCCAGGCCCGACCGGGCGCGCGGGCAATGTACGCGTCACGCAATCCCGCCCTCCGGCAGGCCGCTCCACCGCACCGCGCTGACCGCACCTCCCCCGCCTTCCCCGCACTCCCGCCCCAGGGTAGGCCGCCCCTCCGACAACGACGGACGACCGCGGGTTCGTCTGCGTCCCCGTACGCCGGTGCTACGCGCCGGGGCCCTCCAGCGCCGACGCCACCCGCACCGCGTCCGCCGTCGGCCGCACCTCGTGGACCCGTACGGCCCACGCGCCCTCCCGCGCCGCGATCGCGGACACCGCCGCCGTCGCGGCGTCCCGCTCGCGGGCCGGCGGCGGGGCGCCGTCCGGGCCGGCCAGCACCCGCCCGAGGAACCGCTTCCGCGACGCCGCCACCAGCAGCGGCCGGCCCAGCTCCGCGCGCAGCCGGGCGAGGCTGTTCAGCAGCACGAGGTCGTGCGGCGTCTCCTTGGCGAAGCCGAGACCCGGGTCGACGATGACGCGCTCAAGGCCGATCCCGCCGGCCACGGCCCGGTCCAGGCTGCGGCGCAGTTCGTCGACGACCTCGGTGACGGTGTCCGCGTAGACCGCGCGGTTGTTCATGTCGATGGACTGCCCGCGCCAGTGCATGACGACGAACGGCACGTCCGCTTCGGCCACCGCCGACACCATCGCGGGGTCGGCGAGGCCGCCGCTGACGTCGTTGACGAGCCGGGCGCCGGCGGCGACCGCCCGTTCGGCGACGGTGGCGCGCATGGTGTCGACGGAGACGAGTACGCCTTCGGCCGCGAGGCCCCGTACGACGGGCAGGACGCGGCGCAGCTCCTCGTCCTCGTCCACGCGGGGCGCGCCGGGGCGGGTGGACTCGCCGCCGACGTCGACGATGTCGGCGCCGGTGGCGACGAGGTCGATGCCGTGCTTGATGGCGGTCGCGGGGTCGAACCACAGGCCGCCGTCGGAGAAGGAGTCGGGAGTGACGTTGACGACGCCCATCACGGCGCAGCGGCCGTAGTCCGGCAGCCCCGCCACCCGCCCTCTGCGCGCACCCGTCATAGCACCAGCGTATGCGCCCCCGGCCGGCCCTGCCCCGGCAGGGCGGGCGGGAGCGGACGGGGCGGGCAGGGACGGGCGGTGCGTACGGCGTCGAGCGGCCGTGTCAGGGGGCGGGCCTACCCTGGGGCGGGAGTGCGGGGTGAGAGGGCGGCGGGGGCTGTGCGGACCGTGCGGAAGCCCGTGTTGCCGCTGGAGCTGTCCGGGGTGTTCCCCATCCGCGCCGACGTCCGGTACCGCAGGCAGTACGACTCGTGGCACATGTGCGACCCGCCCTTCAGCACCCGCGACTGCCCCAGCCGCGGCCCGCGCGGGTTGTCGCGCGGCGCCTTGCGGTGGTGCCGGGCGTGGAACCAGTCGGCGCACCACTCCCACACGTTGCCCGTCGCGTTGTACAGCCCGTGGGCGTTGGGCTCGAAGGCGTCGACCGGGCAGGTGCCGCGGTAGCCGTCGGCCGCCGTGTTGCGGTCGGGGAAGCTGCCGCGCCAGATGTTCATCCGGTACGCGCCCGCCGGCTCCCGCTCCGCGCCCCACGGGTACGGCTGCCCGTCCAGCCCGCCGCGCGCCGCGTACTCCCACTCCGCCTCCGTCGGCAGCCGCACGCCCGCCCAGGCGCAGAAGGCCAGCGCGTCAGCGTGCGAGACGTGCACCACCGGGTGGTCCCAGCGGCCGCGCAGGCCGGAGCCGGGGCCCTCGGGGTGGCGCCAGTCGGCCTGGTGGACCTGCCGCCACCAGGGCGTCTGCGGCGGCGCGGCGGTGGGCGGGAAGTTCTTGGGCAGGAAGCCCGCGAAGACGAAGGACCAGCCGAAGCGCTCGGCGTCCGTGACGTGCGACGTCGCCTCCACGAAGGCCGCGAACTCCTCGTTCGTCACCGTCGTCGCCGCGGCCGCGAAGCCGTCGACCGTCACGTCACGCGCCGGGCCCTCCCCGTCGTCCGGGTACGGCCCGTCGTCGCACCCCATCCGGAACGTACCGCCGGGCAGCTCCCGCCAGCCGCCGCGCGGCTCGTACGCCCCCGGGGCGGCCCCGGAGGCGCCGTCCACCGCGGTGTCCACGGCCGCCGCGGCTCCGGCAGCGGGCCGTCCAGCCTCCGTACGTCCCGGCCCCGCAAGCCCCTCCGGGCCGCCGCCCCCGCGGCCCGGCGCGCAGCACGCCCTCGGCTCCTCCGCCCCGTCCCCCATCACCGCGCCTTGATCAGGCTCATCGCCTCGGCCCGCGTCGCCGGGTCCCGCAGCTGCCCGCGCACCGCCGACGTCAGCGTCTTCGCCCCCGGCTTCCGCACCCCGCGCATCGTCATGCACATGTGCTCACACTCGATGACCACGATCACACCGCGGGGCTCCAGTATCTCCATCAGCGAGTCCGCGATCTGCGTGGTCAACCGTTCCTGCACCTGCGGCCTGCGCGCGTACACGTCCACCAGCCGGGCCAGCTTCGACAGCCCCGTGATCTTCCCGTCGTGCGAGGGGATGTACCCCACGTGCGCGGAGCCCACGAACGGGACCAGGTGGTGCTCGCACGTGCTCAGCACCTCGATGTCCTTGACCAGCACCATCTCGTCGTGACCCAGGTCGAACGTCGTCGTCAGCACGTCCTCCGGCCGCTGCCGCAGCCCGGCGAATATCTCCTTGTACGCGCGCGCCACCCGTGCCGGCGTGTCCAGCAGACCGTCGCGGTCCGGGTCCTCGCCGACGGCGATGAGCAGTTCCCGCACGGCGCTCTCGGCGCGCTTCTCGTCGAAGTCGCCGTACCCGGGTCCGCCCGGGCCCGGGTACCCGGGTCTCCCGTGCTCCGGGCCGTGGTCCGGCGGGAATGCCGCATCCGTCATCGTCGTGCCTCTCGTACCTGCGCGTCCTGCGCGTATGGCCGCGCCCCCAAGGCTAGAACCTCGGGGGCGCCACACACATTCCAGCAGTATCCGCAGTCTCCGCAGTGCCCGCTACGGCTGACCGCCCTCGCTCGGCGACGGCTCGTGCTGCGGGCCCTCGCCCGGCAGCGTGCCCTGCAGGCCGCCGGGCAGCCCTCCGCCCACCGGCGGGGTGTCGGCCTTGTCGAGCATCTTCGGCGCGGTCGCGGCGGCCCCGTTCGACTCCCGCGGGGAGGCGACCGGCGGCCGGGTCGAGGGCGTACGCCGCGAGGAGCCGGTCCACGCCGGCCGCAGCGGGCGCTTGACCAGCGGGCGGAAGATCTCGGCGATCTCGTCCTTGCCGAGGGTCTCCTTCTCCAGCAGCTCCAGCACCAGGTTGTCGAGGACGTCGCGGTTCTCGACGAGGATCTCCCACGCCTCGTTGTGCGCGGTCTCGATCAGCTTCTTGACCTCCTCGTCGACCAGCGCGGCGACCTCCTCGGAGTAGTCGCGCTGGTGGGACAGCTCCCGGCCCAGGAAGGGCTCGGACTGGTCGGAGCCGAACTTGATCGCGCCGAGCCGCTCGGTCATGCCGTACTGCGTGACCATCTTGCGGGCGAGGCCGGTGGCCTTCTCGATGTCGTTGGCGGCGCCGGTCGTCGGGTCGTGGAAGACCAGTTCCTCGGCCGCGCGGCCGCCCATCATGTACGCGAGCTGGTCGAGCATCTCGTTGCGCGTGGTGGAGTACTTGTCCTCGTCGGGCAGCACCATCGTGTAGCCGAGGGCGCGGCCGCGGGAGAGGATCGTCACCTTGTGCACCGGGTCGCCGCTGGGAGAGGCCGCCGCGACCAGGGCGTGCCCGCCCTCGTGGTACGCGGTGATCTTCTTCTCCTTCTCGGACATGATCCGGGAGCGCTTCTGGGGGCCGGCGACCACGCGGTCGATGGCCTCGTCCAGCATCGAGTTGTCGATGAGCTTCTTGTCGCTGCGGGCGGTGAGCAGCGCGGCCTCGTTGAGCACGTTGCTGAGGTCGGCGCCGGTGAAGCCGGGGGTGCGCCGGGCGACGGCGGACAGGTCCACGTCCGGGGCGATGGGCTTGCCCTTCTGGTGGACCTTGAGGATCTCCAGCCGGCCCTGCATGTCCGGGCTCTCCACGCCGATCTGCCGGTCGAAGCGGCCGGGGCGCAGCAGCGCGGGGTCGAGGATGTCGGGCCGGTTGGTGGCCGCGATGAGGATGACGCCGCCCTTGACGTCGAAGCCGTCCATCTCGACGAGCAGCTGGTTCAGCGTCTGCTCGCGCTCGTCGTGGCCGCCGCCCATGCCGGCGCCGCGGTGCCGGCCGACGGCGTCGATCTCGTCGACGAAGACGATCGCCGGCGCGTTCGCCTTGGCCTGCTCGAACAGGTCGCGGACGCGGGAGGCGCCGACGCCGACGAACATCTCGACGAAGTCGGAGCCGGAGATGGAGTAGAACGGCACCCCGGCCTCGCCGGCGACGGCGCGGGCCAGCAGCGTCTTGCCGGTGCCGGGCGGGCCGTAGAGCAGCACGCCCTTGGGGATCTTGGCGCCGACGGCCTGGAACTTCGCGGGCTCCTGCAGGAAGTCCTTGATCTCGTGGAGTTCCTCCACGGCCTCGTCGGCCCCGGCCACGTCGGTGAAGGTCGTCTTCGGGGTGTCCTTCGTGATGAGCTTGGCCTTGGACTTCCCGAAGTTCATGACCCGGGAGCCGCCGCCCTGCATCTGGTTCATCAGGAAGAGGAAGACGAGCACGATGAGGACGAACGGCAGCAGGGAGAGCAGGATGCTGACGAAGGGGTTGTCCTTCGTCTCCTTGACCGAGTAGCCGTCGGGGATCTCGCCCTTGTCGAACCTGTTCTGCAGCAGGTCGGCGAGGTCGGCACCCTGGGTGTCGATGTAGTTCGCCTGGACCTTGTCGCTGCCGTCGATCTTCTTGGCGTCGTCTTTCAGCTGGACCTTGATGGTCTCGCTGTTGCCGGTGGTCAGCTCGGCGGAGCTGACGCGGTCCTTCTCGATCGCGGCGACGACCTTGGCGGTGTCCACGGACTTGTAGCCCTCGGAGGAGCCGACCAGCTGCATCAACAGGACCACGGCAAGGACGGCCAGCACGATCCACATGACCGGCCCACGGAAGTAGCGCTTCACGTCCATCCACACGGGGCGGCTTTACGCCCCGTCCCTCCTGCCCAGTGAGGCACGGCTGGCTCCTGACCGAGCCCGTGGCCGTGCGTATGCCTGCTATGGGTCCAAACTGAAACCACTGACGTTCGGACGGTACCCCAGAATTGTCGCCCGCCCCCGGCGGGGACGGCTAACAAACCGGCTTTCCCATGCTCCAACGGCGGGAAACCCCCCGGTGTTCCCCGGGCGGCCCGCAGCGGCCCGCATCCGGCCGCCGGGAGGCGGCGGCGTGCGGTCCCCTCAGCCCGCGCGTCAGCCCGCGCCCGCGTCGCCGCGGACTGCGTCAGCCACCGTACACGTGCGGCGCAAGGGTGCCGACGAAGGGCAGGTTCCGGTACTTCTCGGCGTAGTCGAGCCCGTAGCCGACGACGAACTCGTTGGGGATGTCGAAGCCGACCCAGTCCACGTCGATGGGCACCTTCGCCGCCTCCGGCTTGCGCAGCAGCGTGAACACCCGCAGCGAGGCGGGGCGGCGCGAACCGAGGTTGGACAGCAGCCAGGAGAGCGTGAGGCCGGAGTCGATGATGTCCTCGACGATCAGGACGTGCCGGTCCTGGATGTCGGTGTCGAGGTCCTTGAGGATCCGTACGACGCCGGAGGACTGGGTGCCCGCGCCGTACGAGGAGACGGCCATCCAGTCCATCGTCACCGGTGTGGACAGCGTGCGGGCGAGGTCCGCCATGACCATCACGGCGCCCTTGAGCACCCCGACGATCAGGAGGTCCTTGTCCGCGTACTCCGCGTCGATCTTCGCGGCCGTCTCGGCGAGCTTGGCGTCGATCTCTTCCTTGGTGATGAGCACGTTCTCCAGGTCCGCGCCCATGTCCTTCTCATTCACCCGGGGTCACTCTCGTTCGTCGACGACCACTGCCGAACGAACAGTCTGCCATCCGTTCCCCGGCCGGTCAGGAGCGCGTCCGCGCCGTACGGCACCTCAGCCGTCACGCCGGACCACCAGCCGGCCCTGTTCGCGACGGGCGGACACGCGGCCGGGGAGGTTGATCGCGCCCTGGCCGCGCCAGCCGGTGATGAGCTTGTCCATCTCCTCGACGTGCCGGCTGAAGAGGGAGCCGCCGGGGGAGCCGGCCGCGAGCGCGGCGCGGCGCAGGATGCGGCGGCGGACGGCGGGCGGCAGCGCGTACAGCCCGCGGACGTCGAGGCGGCCCTCGGCGTCGCGCACGCCGCGCTCGGCGTCGGCGGCCCAGGTGTCGAGGGCGTCGGCGTCGTCGCGGGCGAGCCGGGCGGTGCGGGCCAGGGACTCGACGACGCCGCGGCCGAGGGCCTTCTCCAGCACGGGCAGCGCCTCGTGGCGGACGCGGGAGCGGGTGTAGGCGGGGTCGGCGTTGTGCGGGTCGTCCCAGACGGGCAGCGACTGGACCAGGCACGCCTTGCGGGCGACCTGGCGGTCGATCTGGAGGAACGGGCGGCGGTACCGGCCGCCGGGCCCGGAGGTGGCGGCCATGCCGGACAGGGAGCGCACGCCGGAGCCGCGGGCGAGCGCCAGCAGCACGGTCTCGGCCTGGTCGTCGCGGGTGTGGCCGAGGAGTACGGCGGCGGCGCCGAGCCGCTGTGCGGCCTCGTCCAGCGCCTCGTAGCGGGCGTCGCGGGCGGCGGCCTCGGGGCCGCCGTCGCGGCCCACGTCGACGCGTACGGACTCGACGGGGTCCAGGCCGAGGCTGCGCAGCCGGGCGACGACCTCCTGGGCGCGCAGGTCGGAGCCGTCCTGGAGGCCGTGGTCGACGGTGATGCCGCCGGCGCGGGCGCCCTGGCGGGGGGCCTCGAAGGAGAGGGCGGAGGCGAGCGCCATGGAGTCGGCGCCGCCGGAGCAGGCGACGAGGACGAGCGGGGCGGCGGCCGGCGCGGCGGCGGGCGCCGAAGCGGAGGACGCGGAGGAGACAGCGGGGGACGCGGCGGAGGGGGAAGCGGCGGGGGAAGCGGCGGGGGCGCCGGCGCCCGGCGGGGCGGAGGCGGCCGGGCAGCGGACGGCCCGGACGGAGGTGCCCGCGGAGAGGCGGGCGCGGGCGGCCGGGGCGGGCACGGGGGCCGCGGCGGCCGGAGAGGACACGGCGGCGGAGGGAACCTGCGCCGTCGCGTGCTCGGTCAGCACGTCGTGCAGGACGCGGCGTACTGCCAGACGTATCGCGGCGACCGCTGGATGGGGACCCATGGCTTTCACTTCACTTTCGCTGGCGGCGGAAAAGCTCGCTCCGACTCACCTCGACCGCCGTCACTGTACGTGTGTCGATGGTGACAGAGGAGAGCGGAGAACCGAGCATTGCACGCGGCAACGCCGGGTTCGCTCCCTCGGACGGGTGAAACTCGCGCCCCATACCGCCGCCACGGGAACCGCCGGAAGCAGCCGTCAGCTCTCGGCGCGGCTGTGCACCCGCGCGATCCAGTCCGCCGGTTTGGCGATCTCCGCCTTGGTCGGCAGCGTGTTGGGCGAGGTCCACACCCGGTTGAAGCCGTCCATGCCGACCTCCTCCACGACCTGCCGGACGAAGCGCTCGCCGTCGCGGTACTGCCGCAGCTTCGCGTCCAGGCCCAGCAGCTTGCGCAGCGCCTGGTCCAGCCGGCCCGCGCCGGCCTGGCGCCGCTTGGTGAACTTCTCCCTGATCTCCGCGACCGACGGCACGACCTGCGGGCCGACGCCGTCCATCACGTAGTCGGCGTGCCCCTCCAGCAGGGACATCACGGCGGTGAGCCGGCCGAGGATCTCCCGCTGCGCGGGGGTCTGGACGACCTCGACGATGCTGCGCTCCTCGCCGTTCTCCTCCTTGCCGCCGCTGAGGCTCTGCAGCGCCTCGCGTACGCGGTCCAGGAGGGTGGCCGGGTCGATCTCGGTCTCGCCGAGGAACGACTGGATCTCGCCCTGCAGGTGGTCGCGCAGCCACGGCACGGCGGTGAACTGCGTGCGGTGGGTCTCCTCGTGGATGCACACCCACAGCCGGAAGTCGTGCGGGGCGACCTCCAGCTCGCGTTCGACGTGGACGATGTTCGGCGCGATCAGCAGCAGCCGGCCCTGGCCGGCGCCGCCGCGGTCGGAGCCGGCGTGGGCGGCGGGGCCGCCGGGCAGGTCGCGGGTGGCGGGGGCGAAGGTCTCGTACTGGCCGAGGACGCGGGAGGACAGGAACGACAGCAGCATCCCCAGCTCGACGCCGGTCACCTTGCCGCCGACGGCGCCGAGGACGGCCCCGCCGGGGATGCCGGAGCGGCGCTTGTCCATCTTCTCCAGCAGCGGCGCGAGGACGGCGCGGAAGCCCGCGACGTTCGCCCTGATCCAGCCGGGCCGGTCGACCACGAGGACCGGGGTGTCGTGCCGCGGGCCGGCGCCCTCGGGATACATCCGGGAGAACTCGCGTACGTGCTCCTCGGCCGACCGGGCGTGCGCCCGCAGCTCGCCGACGATGGCGCGTGCCTCGTCGCGGCTCACCTCGGGCCCCGGCCGCACGAGCCGGGTCGCGGTCGCAACCGCGAGATTCCAGTCGACCATCTCCGCACCACCGATGCTCGTCATCTCTTCACCGTACGTGCCCGCGCGGCCGAGCGGGAGCGAGCGGCCCCCGGAACCGCTGCGGGAGGGCCCGTAGGGGGCCCGCCGGGCGCGGCCCGGGCCGGGCCCGCGGGGCGGTCGCCCGAACGAGGGGGGAGATTCACTTCCCGTTCACTTCACACGGCGGATCGATTCACCTGATTTGCCTAACTTCGGCGACGAAAGGTGAATCAGCGCAGGCGAGACGGATGCGAACGCGCATACCTGAGGAAGAGGTCTCGCCCAGAACCGCAAGAACCGCAAAGGACCCCCCACCGTGAAGCTCCTCCGCACCACCCGGCTGCGCGCCGCCGCCGCCGGCTCGCTGGCCCTCACCGGCGCCCTCGTCCTCGGCGCCTGCGGGTCCGACGACAACACCGGCGGCTCCACCGACACCGGCGGCGGCGCCCAGGAGGCCCCCGGCGACGTGCGGTGCGCCGGCTCCGGCGAGCTGCTGGCGTCGGGCTCCTCGGCGCAGAAGAACGCCGTCGACCAGTGGGTCAGCGACTACCAGAGCGCCTGCCCGGACGTCACCGTCAACTACAAGGCCACCGGCTCCGGCGCCGGCATCCAGGAGTTTCTGCAGGGCAAGACCGCCTTCGCCGGGTCAGACTCGGTACTGAAGCCCGAGGAGGTCCAGACGTCGAAGAAGGTCTGCAAGGACGGCGAGGCCGTCAACATCCCGATGCTCGGCGGCCCCATCGCCGTCGGCTACCACGTGGAGGGCGTGGACGACCTCGTCCTCGACGCCGACACCCTCGCCCGGATCTTCACCGGCGACATCACCGCCTGGGACGACCCGGCCATCGCCGACCTCAACCCGGACGCCGACCTGCCGGACACCGGGATCCAGCCGGTGCACCGCTCCGACGAGTCCGGCACCACCGACAACTTCACGCGGTACCTCGCCGCCGCCGCGCCCGACGCCTGGCCGCACGAGCCCGGCAAGAAGTGGCCCGTGGCGGGCGGCCAGGCCGCGGACGGCTCCTCCGGGGTCTCCGCGCAGGTGGACCAGACCGACGGCGCGATCTCGTACTTCGAGCTGTCCTACGCCGCCGCCAGCGACATCGACACCGTCCGGCTGGACACCGGCGCCGCCGAGCCCGTCGAGGCGACCAGCGAGAACGCCTCCAAGGCCATCGCCGCCGCCAAGGTCACCGGCACCGGCAGCGACCTGGCGATGCAGCTCGACTACACCACCGACGCCGCGGGCGCGTACCCCCTGACCCTGCTCACCTACGAGATCGTCTGCGACGAGGGCAACAGCAAGGACAACCTCGCCAAGGTCAAGTCCTTCCTCGGCTACACGGCCAGCGAGGCCGGCCAGTCGAAGCTGAGCCAGCTCGGCTACGCCCCGCTGCCCGCCGAGGTCGCGCAGAAGGTCCGTACGACCGTGGAGTCCCTCTCCTGACCCCCCGCCCGGGCCCCCGCCGCCCCCGCGCCCACCGGCGCGGGGGCCGGGGCGGCCCGGGCCCGCCATCCGGTGCACCGCCGCCGGGACGACAGGCGCACACCCCCGCGCCGCCGCCCCACCCAGACCGGAGACCGAACGTGAGTACCGACACCGGCATACGCACCGCGGCCCCGCCGCCGGAACCTGCGCCGGCGCCGCCGCGCCGCCGCCGCAAGGCGGCCTCCCACCTCGGCGACCGGGTCTTCGCCGGCCTGTCCAAGGGGTCCGGGATCACCGTACTGGTGATCATGGGCGCGATCGCGGCCTTCCTCGCCTACCGCGCCGCGCTGGCCCTGTCGAAGAACGAGGGCAACTTCCTCACCACCTTCGAGTGGAACGCCAACGCCGACCCGCCGGTCTTCGGCATCGCCGTGCTGGCCTTCGGCACGGTCGTCTCGTCGGTCATCGCGATGGCCGTCGCGGTGCCGATCGCCGTGGGCATCGCGCTGTTCATCACCCACTACGCGCCGCGGAAGCTGGCGGCGCCCATCGCCTACGTCATCGACCTGCTGGCCGCCGTCCCCTCCATCGTCTACGGCCTGTGGGGCGCCCTGTTCCTCGTCCCGCACCTG
>AZWL01000096.1 GCA_000514715.1 Streptomyces sp. CNH099
GCGAAGATCGTCAACCCCGACACCAAGGAGGTCAGGAAGGACAAGGACGGCAACACCGTCTACACCGTGGCCGTCACCGTCCGCCAGGACGCCCGGCGGATCTCGGTCATCGAGATCGCGGTGGCCGGTGAGCCGAAGGGGATCGAGGAAGGGCAGGTTCTCAAGGTCAGCGGGCTGACCGCGTTCGCCTGGCAGATGGGCGACCGGCATGGCATCAGCTTCCGCGCCGACACCATCACCTCCGCACCCGTCCTGCCGGCCAAGGGCGGTGAGGCGCGATGAACTGGATACTGATCGCGTTATCGCTGGCAGTGCTGGCGTGGGTGCTCATCTTCGGCAATCTGCTCAAGCGGCACCGCCCGGCCTGGCACTGGTACCTCACCGGCTACCCGGTCACAGCCTGCCGGGTGCTGGTCACCTGGCGCCGCGTCGCCATCCACACCGACCTGGCCGTCTCCCACCGCCCGCCCCGCGGGCTCCTCGGCGACCTCATCGTCAAGGGCGAGGCACTACGCCCGGCACCCCCGCGGATCTCCTTCCCCCGCGCAACCCGCCTGGGCCTGACCGTCATGGTGCGGCTCCACCCCGGGCAGACACCGGCGGTGTTCCTTGCGGTGGCTGATGTGCTGGCGCACGCCTGGAAGGTCCACGCGGTCCGCGTCACCTCCCCGCAACGCGGACACGTGCTGCTGACCGCGACCGCCACCGATCCCCTGGCGCGGCCCGGCCTGGTGACTGCCAAGCCCCGGCTACTGACCGCGGTCCTTGGCGCGCTGGAGAGCGGTGGCGCGTGGGTGATGGACTTCCTGCTGGTGCCGCACTGGCTCATCGCCGGCGCCACCCGATCCGGGAAGTCCACCCTTCTCGCCCGGATCGTCTCCCAACTCGCACCCCAGCCCGTCGCCCTCGTCGGCATCGACTGCAAAGGCGGCATGGAGCTGGGCCTGTTCGCCGACCGGTTGAGCGCGCTGGCCACCTCCCGCCGTGAAGCGGTGGCCGTCCTTGGCGCGCTGGTGGTCGAGACACAGGACCGGATGAGCATCTGCCGCACCGCGGGGGTTCGTTCGATCTGGGAGCTGCCGGGCAAGCAACGGCCGGTGCCCGTCGTCGTCATCGTCGACGAGTTGGCAGAGCTGTACCTGTCCGACGGCACCCGCCCCAGCAAGGCGGAAACCGAACAGTGCTCCACCTACCTGCTTCGCCTGGCCCAACTCGGCGCCGCGCTCGGCGTCCACCTGGTCATCGCCGGTCAGCGCATCGGCTCCGACCTCGGCCCCGGCGCCACCGCCCTACGTGCCCAGCTCAGCGGCCGGGTCTGCCACCGCGTCAACGATCCCGGCACCGCCGAAATGGCCCTCGGCGACCTGAACAAAGACGCCGTGACCGTCGCCCAGTCCATCACCCCCGACGAACAAGGCGTCGCCGTCTGCGCCGGCCCGGACGGTGGCTGGAACCGCGCACGCTCACGGCTCACCACGACCGAGGAAGCCACCACCACGGCGGCGAAGCACGCGCACGTGACGCCCGTGCTGCCCGCACTCGACCGCGCCCTTGAGGCGCTGAGGGGAGACGAGTCATGACCAGCGCGGGCACGGCCGTCTCGCTGTTGGTTCTCTTCGGGATCATCACCTTCCTCCTCGTCCGCTCCCGGGACGTACGCGCCTGGGAAGCGACCTGCATCGCCCTGTTCGGCATCTACCTCGGACA
>AZWL01000097.1 GCA_000514715.1 Streptomyces sp. CNH099
TGTCCGAGGTAGATGCCGAACAGGGCGATGCAGGTCGCTTCCCAGGCGCGTACGTCCCGGGAGCGGACGAGGAGGAAGGTGATGATCCCGAAGAGGACCACCAGGGAGACGGTCGTTCCCGCGCTGGTCATGACTCGTCTCCCCTCAGCGCCTCAAGGGCGCGGTCCAGACCGGGCAGCACGGGTGTCACGTGCGCATGCCGGGCCGCTGTGGTGGTGGCTTCCTCGGTGGTGGTCAGGTGGGAGCGGGCCCGCGCCCATTCGCCGTCGGGTCCGGCGGTGACGGCGACGCCTTGTTGGTCGGGGGTGATGGACTGGGCGACGGTCACGGCGTCCTTGTTGAGGTCGCCGAGGGCCATTTCGGCGGTGCCGGGGTCGTTGACGCGGTGGCAGATCCGGCCGCTGAGCTGGGCGCGCAGGGCGGTGGCGCCGGGGCCGAGGTCGGAGCCGATCCGTTGGCCGGCGATGACCAGGTGGACGCCGAGGGCGGCGCCGAGCTGGGCCAGGCGCAGCAGGTAGGTGGTGCACTGCTCTGTCTCCGCCTTGCCGGGGCGGGTGCCGTCGGACAGGTACAGCTCGGCCAGTTCGTCGACGAGGACGACGACGGGGACGGGCCGTTGCTTGCGAGGCAGCTCCCAGATGGAGCGGACCCGCGCGGTGCGGCAGAGCTGCATCCGGTCCTGTGTCTCGACCACCAGGGCGCCCAGGACGGCGACGGCTTCGCGTCGGGAGGTGGCCAGTGCGCTGAGCCGGTT
Organism: Streptomyces sp. CNH099; assembly: GCA_000514715.1. Taxonomy (GTDB): domain Bacteria; phylum Actinomycetota; class Actinomycetes; order Streptomycetales; family Streptomycetaceae; genus Streptomyces; species Streptomyces synnematoformans. Next base: position 755 of record AZWL01000097.1, read on the forward strand.
GGCGAACAGGCCCAGTTCCATGCCGCCCTTGCAGTCGACGCCGACCAGGGCGACGGGCTGGGGTGCGAGCTGGGCGACCAGGCGGGCCAGTAGGGTGGATTTGCCGGATCGGGTGGCGCCGGCGATAAGCCAGTGCGGCACCAGGAGGAAGTCCATCAGCCACGCGCCGCCGTTCTCCAGCGCGCCGAGGGCCGCGGTCAGCAGCCGGGGCTTGGCCGTGACCAGGCCCGGCCGGGCCAGAGGATCGGTCGCGGTGGCGGTCAGCAGCACGTGCCCGCGCTGGGGTGAGGTGACGCGGACCGCGTGGACCTTCCAGGTGTGGGCTAGCGCATCCGCCGCCGCCGTGAACACCGCCGGTGTCTGCCCCGGGTGCAATCGCACCATGACGGTCAGGCCCAGGCGGGTCGCTCGCGGGAAGGACACCCGCGGCGGTGCCGGGTGCAGGGCCTCGCCCTTGACGATCAGGTTGCCGAGGAGGCCGCGCGGGGGGCGGTGGGAGACGGCCAGGTCGGTGAGAATGGCCAACTTGCGCCAGGTGACCAGCACCCGGCACGCCGTGACCGGGTATCCGGTGAGGTACCAGTGCCAGACCGGCCGGTGCTGCTTGAGGAGGTTGCCGCCGCCCAGCACCCACACCAGCACGGCCACGGCTAACACGATCAGGGTCCAGTTCATGCGGCACCACCGCCGCGTGCCGGGGCGGTGGGCATGGGGGTGATGGCGTCGGCGCGGAAGCTGATGCCGTGGCGGTCGCCCATCTGCCAGGCGAACGCGGTCAGCCCGGTGACCTTGAGAACCTGGCCTTCCTCGATTCCCTTCGGCTCGCCGGATACGGCGATCTCGATGACGGAGATGCGGCGGGCGTCCTGGCGGACGGTGACGGCCACGGTGTAGACGG
>AZWL01000098.1 GCA_000514715.1 Streptomyces sp. CNH099
AGAAGCTGTTGCTCTATCGATCTTGTTGGGTATCGGTTCGAGTGAAAGTGCCCGGTCGGGTGGTCTTCCGCCGTCGCGCGCATGAAGACAGGGCCTCTGGTGCAGCTCGGGGTTGTTGAAGCCAAGAGCGCGCCCAGGAGGCCCTGTTGTCACAGTTGTACGCTGCCGGGACGGCCTGGTCCAACGCCGCTCCTCCTTCGTGTGACTGTCTCGCGCACCGGTTCGGGAACGCGAGCGACCGGCCGCACAGAAGCCCGAAGTACCCGTCGGACATGACGGACGCCGAGTGGGCCGGGGTGCGTGATCTGCTGCCGGTGCCGGGATGGCTGGAGGGAAGGGGCGGGCAGCCGGAGGGCTACTGTCATCGGCAGATGGTCGACGCGATCCGCTACCTGGTTGCCGGCGGTATCACCTGGCGGGCGATGCCCGCGGACTTCCCCGCGTGGGACCGCGTCTACGCCTTCTGGCGGCGCTGGCGGGACAAGGGCCTGGTCGGCGAGCTGCACGACCGGCTGCGGGATCGCCTCCGCGAGGCCGTCGGCCGGGATACGGAGCCGACCGCGGGCATCATCGACGCGCAGTCGGTGAAGGGGGCCGCTTCGGTGCCGGCCGCCACCAGGGGCTTCGACGGCGGCAAGAAGGTGAACGGACGCAAGCGGCACATCGTGGTGGACACCCTCGGGCTGCTGTTGGCAGTGACGGTCACGGCAGCGTCGGTGACCGATCGGGACGCCGCACGCAGCCTGCTGGCCCGGCTGCATCAGCGGCACTGGCGGGTGAGACGGGTGTGGGCGGACGGCGGCTACACCGGCCAGCTGGTCGTCTTCGCATCGAGTGTCCTGCGGATCGCGCTGACGGTGGTCAAACGCCGTGACGACACCCGCGGGTTCACGGTGCTGCCCAGGAGATGGCTGGTGGAGCGCACGTTCGCGTGGCTGATGCGCTCCCGCCGCCTGACCTGCGACTACGAGGGCCGTACCGACAGCGCCGAGGCGATGATGCTCTGGTCGATGACCATGGTCATGAGCCGTCGCCTGGTTTGGTCGCGACACTGAACATGCCGGGCACTGCCTCGTCCAGCCATCCCCGCTGGGCAAGGCGTTTGGCTTTCGACCGCACCCCTTCGACCTTCGCCGGAACCGGCTGCAGTCCCAGCGCGGCGGCGAGCTGCCGACAGTTCATCGCATCCCCGCCCGACCCGTCCTGGCCGGTCAGGATCTCCATGATCTGCCGGTAGTCCGGTGCCAGAACAGTGGCGTCGAGTCCCTTCCGCCACACCGGCACCACCGAGCCGGGCACCGCACCCACGGCCCGCGTCGGCCTCTCATCGCGCACCACTACCGGCGTCTCCTGGTGGCCACGCGGTTCTGCCAGAACCTGCCCGACCGTCTCACGGGCAATCACGAACCGCTCCCACGCGGCCTCGGCTTCCAGCAACTCGGCCTGCAGGGCCTCGACCCGCTGCCGGGCAGTGCGTTCCCGCTCCTCCAG
>AZWL01000099.1 GCA_000514715.1 Streptomyces sp. CNH099
TTCTGAGTGTACTCGGCTGACGGGCCGTCAGTGAGGGCGAGTTCGTGACCTCGGGTGCGGCGGTGGCGTTGTGCTGGTCATGCAAGATGATGTGCAGCCCGATGTCTGGTCGGTGGAACTGGAAGAGCTGCTGGTGCGGATCGGTCACCGGTTCGGGCGGGTGGACCTGCGACGACGGATGCGGGCCTACATCCACGGCTTGCTCGGCCCGGTGGGCCGGAAGAACGGCTGGCAGCTGGCGGAGTACGCCGGCCACCGCACTCCGGCCGGGCTGCAGCATCTGCTGAGCCGGGCCCGCTGGGACCCCGACGAGATACGCGATGACCTGTATGCATACGTCGCTGAGAAGCTGGGAGACCCAGGCGGGGTTCTCATCATCGACGACACCGGCTTCATCAAAAAGGGCACCGTCTCGGCCGGGGTCCAGCGGCAGTACACCGGCACCGCCGGCCGCACCGAGAACTGCCAGATCGGGGTCTTCGCCGCCTACGCCACGCCCCGGGGCCGGGCGCTGGTGGACCGAGAGCTGTACCTGCCGAAGTCCTGGACCGCCGACACCGACCGCTGCCGCGCCGCGAAGGTCCCTGAGCAGCGAGGATTCGCCACCAAGGGCGATCTGGCCAAAGCCATGGTGGCCCGGGCGTTGGCTTCGCCGCTGCCGGTCGCCTGGGTGACGGCTGACGCCGCCTACGGCCAGGAGTGGCGCTTTCGCCGCATGCTGGAGGAGACCGGCGTCGGCTACGTGGTGGCTGTGCCGAAGTCCCAGCACGTCCATGCCGCCGGCCGCATCGACCACGCCATCAGCCAAGCACCCGATGACGCCTGGGAACGCCACTCCTGCGGCCACGGCGCGAAGGGGCCGCGCGTGTATGACTGGGCCGCGGCCAGGCTGCCCGCCATCTCGGACTTCGACAGCGACCGGCCCACCCACCACCGCTGGGTGCTGGCCCGCCGCAGTCTGACCCGGCCACAGGAGATCGCCTACTACCTCGCCTACGCCCCCACGGGAACAACCGTCGCGAAGCTCGTCACCATCGCCGGCTCCCGCTGGGCCATCGAGGAGGCGTTCCAGGCCGCGAAGAACGAATGCGGCCTGGATGAGTACGAGGTCCGCCGGTATCCGGGCTGGTACCGGCACATCACCCTGGCCATGCTGGCCCACGCCTTCCTCGCCGCCATGGCCGCCCAGGCGGGTGGGGCAAGGGGGGACGCAGAAACGGTTCCACCGCCCTGGCACCACTCACCGTGGCAGAAATCCGGCGACTCCTGGCAGCTGAGCGCCACCCGCTGACCTACCCGCACCCCACCAGTCACGCCACGAGCTGGTCGCGCTGGCGACGACGGCACCAAGCCGTCTCCCGCCGCTGCCACTACCACCGCCGCACCCGAGGTCACGAACTCGTCCTCACTGACGGCCCGTCAGCCGAGTACACTCAGAAACCCGGCCCTGACCAGCATCGATAGCGAACTACAACTGGAGTACTAG
>AZWL01000100.1 GCA_000514715.1 Streptomyces sp. CNH099
CGCCCATCTGGCGAACCGCAGCTCGACGCCGACGGGCGGCTGTCGCGTGGGTGCCGGGCCGACCGGGCGGGGGCTGCGGTGGATGTCGGCGATCGTCCGGGCGTCGGCGGCTGCCTGGTGGGCGAGCCCGCCGAGTACCGTCAGACGGCCGTGGCCGAGCGTGGGCGACCCGAGTGCCTCACGGCTCAGTCCGATGAGGGCCGCCAGCCGGGTGCCGACATCGGCGCGGAGACGGTCGACCGCACGCAAGCGCTCCGCCTCGACCTCGCTGTCGGCCAGCCGCTGCCCGGCCTCGTGCGTCTGCCGTACGAGCTGAGCCAGCCGGACGATCGCGAAGACCGCGAACCCGTTGGCCACGTTGACGAACACGGCGTACACCGACATCAGGGCGGACGGATGGAGGTACCCGGCGAGTCCGGCGTCTCCGATGGCGACCACCGCGAACAGCACCCAGGAGGCCCGCCGTGGCACCGTCAGCAGGATGCTCGCGCACAACACCGTGCCGGCCAGGGCCCAGCCGCGGCCGACCACCAGGTACGGCGTGAACACCGCCGCTGCCTGGATGCCCAGCAACAACGCCGGGTTCCCGCGCCGCGTGATGAGCAGCACCAGGGTGGTGGCCAGAACGACGATCGCCGCGACACTGAACGCGGCGAGTCCGGCACTCCATTTCGCATGGAAGTCCAGCGCTTGCAGGTGGTAGAGAGTCCGGGTCGCGAACAGCAGGGAGACGACCCCGAACGCGACGACCCCGGCGAACCGTGGCTGAAGCACCGCCGGATGTCCTCCCTTCGGGCTCCGCGCTGAGTCCGGCCGGGTCACCGTCGGCTCATTCCTCTGCCTGGCAGTCGATCGGCTGTGCGCACGGTGACCGCGGCCGGGGAGGGGGCGGTGGTGATCGATGCGACGAGGGTGAAGGTGTCGCGGTAGGTGACGACGGTGAGGTGGCCGCCGAGGGCTTCGATCCGGGTGCGGAGGTTGGCCAGGCCGGATGCCGGGCGGTGGTCCGGCCGGGGGCGCGGGCGGTCCACACCGTCGTTGGCGATCCGAATCAGCAGGTCACCGTCGGCGACGGTGAGGGCGAACGTACAGGTTTCCGGCCGGGCGTGCCGGATGATGTTGGTCGCCGCCTCGCGCACGATGATCCCCAGCAGGTTCTCCACTCTGCGAGGGATGCGGCCGGGGTCGTAGCTGACGGTGACAGTGGCCCCGCATGCTTCGAGGAGGGCGCGTGCGGCGCGGAGTTCGTCGTGGCAGGTGACGTGGTCCGGTGCGGTGGTCAGCGTGCGGACTTCGGCGAGCGCCTGCTCCGCGCTGCGCTGTACCTGTTCGAGGTGGCCGCGGGTGGCGGCTGGATCGGTCTCCCGGGCCCGGAGGGCGAGTTCGATCTTGAGTTTGATGGCGGA
>AZWL01000101.1 GCA_000514715.1 Streptomyces sp. CNH099
GTCGGGACGCACCAGCTCCCGATCCGGCGCCAACCGCCGCCCCAGCAGCGGATGCTCCCCCGCCCCCACCTCGTACCGGATCCCCAACCCGCTGAGCATCCCCGCCATGTACCCGGCGGCGTCATTCTCGGCCACCAGCTCGCCGAGGACGCCGCGCACCGGGTCCATCTCCTCGCCGGTGAGCCGCAGTTCGATCGCGGCGCGGGCGTTGCGGGCGAGCTGGCGGCCGATCGGGTGCCGTTCCGCGTGGTACGTGTCCAGCAGCGCGTCCGGCGCCAGCCCCTTCAGAACCAGCCCCAGCTTCCAGCCGAGGTTCACCGCGTCCTGCACGCCCACGCTCAGCCCCTGCGCCATGGCGGGCGGCTGCACGTGCGTGGCGTCGCCGGCGAGGAACACCCGGCCGCGCCGGTACGCGGCGGCCACCCGGGAGGCGTCGGAGAAGCAGCTCAGCCAGCGGCAGTCGGCGTGGTGGATGGACTCGCCGGTCAGCCGCTGCCAGGCGTCGGCGAGTTCGGTGTACGTCAGCGACTCGCGGTCCTTCGGCGGCATGCCGCGCTCGTGCACGACGACGCGGGTGACGCCGTTCTCCAGGTCCATCGCCATGACCATGCTGCCGCCGGGCAGGTCCTCGCCGATGCGCCGGCGGCGCGTGCGCAGGCCGGTCACGTCGGCGGTGTAGAACCCGCGGGTGGGCTCGGGCCCGGAGAAGTCGACGCCGGCGAGCCGGCGGACGGTGCTGCGGCCGCCGTCGCAGCCGACGAGGTACGCGGCCGTGTCCTCGCTCGGGCCCTCGGCGCCCGCGAACTGCACCACCACGCCGTCCGGCGTCTCGCGGTAGGCGGTGGCCTCGTGGCCGCGCCGGACGGGCACGCCCAGCTCCGTCGCCCAGTCCTCCAGCATCCGTTCGGTGCGGAACTGGGAGATGCCGCGGCGGGCGAAGTGGTCCTCGTCGGCGAGGGTGAGGTCGATCGGCACCCCGCCGAAGTGGCTGTCGGCGCGCTCGGTCGCGCCGAGCCGGGCGAGCAGCCCGCGCTGGTCGAAGCACTCGGCGGTGCGCCGGGTGAAGCTGGCGCCGCGCGACTCGCGGGGCGGCTCGGGCAGCTTCTCGTACACCACGACGTCGGCGCCGGCGAGGCGGAGTTCACCGGCGATCATGAGCCCGACCGGGCCCGCGCCGACGACGATCACGTCCCTGGTCACGATCGCACTCCTGTCGGCTGGGCGGCGGTGGCGCCGGTGGTGGTGGTGCGGGCGGTGGTGGTGCGGGCGGGGCCGAACCAGCGGGCGAGCGCGTCGCCCAGCTCCTCCCCGCTGCCGGGATCGGCCCAGGCCACGTACCCGTCGGGCCGGATGAGCACCGCCGGCGGAGGCACCGGCCCGGGACCGGGCGCCCACGTACCGGC
>AZWL01000102.1 GCA_000514715.1 Streptomyces sp. CNH099
GTGAGCAGGGCTTCGGTCGCGGTGTGGGCCGCGGCGGGGGAGTCGTCCTCGGCCGGGGGGGCTACGTACACGTCGACCAGGTCGAGATCCACCTGTGCCGACGGCTGGGCCGGTGCAGCGCGCCACGCGAGGTGGAACAGGCTGTTGCGGGTGCCTTCGCTGCTGCGGGTGCTGAGCGCCGCGGCGTCGACGGGCCGGGTGTTCAGCGCCGTGACCGTCGCCACCGGCGCACCCGTCGCGTCCCAGGTCCGCAGGGCCAGGTCGTGGCCGTGCTCGCCGGTGGGCGTGAGAGTGGCGCGTAGCTCGGTGGCGCCGGTGGCGTGAACCGACACACCGCTCCACGCGAACGGCAGCCGCAGCTGCCCGTCTGCGCCGTCGTTGTGCGCCGCGAGCGGGTGCAACGCGGCGTCGAGGAGCGCGGGGTGGATGGTGTGGCCACCGGATTCGGCGCCGTGCGGGAGCGCGATCTCGGCGTGCAGGGTCCCGTCGGCCTCCTTCCAGGCCGCGGTCACGCCCTGGAACACGGGCCCGTACTCGTAGCCCGCCGCCGCCAGCTCCGGGTAGAGCGCGCCGACGTCGAAGGACTCCGCGCCCGTCGGAGGCCACTGGGTCAGCGGCTCGGTGGCTTCGGTGGCTTCGGCGGTGAGGGTACCCGTGGCGTGGCAGGTCCACGGCTCGGGCTCCGCGTCATCGGTGTGCGGCCGCGAGTGGATCGTGACCTGCCACCGGTCCGTACCCCCTGCGTCGGATCCACCCTGGGGGGCGGCGGTGACCTGGAGGTCGCGGGCGCCGGTCTCCTCCAGCACCAGCGGTGCCTGGAGGGTCAGTTCTTCGAGGTGGGTGGCGCCGGTGTGGTCGCCGGCGTGCAGGGCGAGGTCGACCAGACCGGTGCCGGGTAGCAGCACGGTCCCGGTGACGGCGTGATCGGCGAGCCAGGGGTGGGTGCTCAGGCCGACCCGGCCGGTGAACACCGTGGTCTCCGCCGCGCCGTCGACTCCGTCGGCGAGTTGGACCGCCGCGTGCAGGAGCGGGTGCGCCGTCGTGGCGAGGCCCAGGTCACCGGCGTCGGTGAGCCGGGCAGGGGCGTTCAGCCAGTAGTTCTGGTGCTGGAACGGGTAGGTCGGGAGGCTCGCCGGCGTGCTCCCCGTCGACGGGAGGTGGGGGGAGAGGTCGGTGGGGTGGTGGTGGGTGTGGAGGGTGGTGAGTGCGGTGAGGAAGCGGGTTTTGGTGTCGTTGTTGCGGAGGAG
>AZWL01000103.1 GCA_000514715.1 Streptomyces sp. CNH099
TCCTGGCGGACGGTGACGGCCACGGTGTAGACGGTGTTGCCGTCCTTGTCCTTCCTGACCTCCTTGGTGTCGGGGTTGACGATCTTCGCTTCGGGGGCGATGGCGCACCGCAGCACGCCCAGCCGCCCGGTGTCCACAGGTATGGACTGCATTGCTTCGGCCTCCCTGGCCTGTTGAGGACGCCAAGCCCTTCTGCCTGACGTCACTTGTCCTGACGAGTTATGAGTATGGGGAGCTGTACAGCACGGAAGCAACTACTTATTCTGACGAGTGATGTCGCGCGTGCGACGTGCCTACGACGATGAGAAGACGAAGGTGCCGAGATGAGCGAGATCCAGCGCCCCGGAGCCCTCTACCAGCAGGTCGCCGCCGCCATCCGNGAAGCGATCCTGTCCGGCGAGTTCGAAGCCGGCGCACCGCTGCCCTCTGAGACCCAGCTCATCGACCGCTACCAGGTCTCCCGCCCCACCGTCCGCAATGCCATCGCGGCCCTTCGCGCCGAAGGACTCATCGACGTCCGCCACGGCAAGGGCAGCTTCGTCCGCACCACCGGAGCCCCCACGCTGACCATCGAGCGGCGTGTCACTCGTGCCCGCGGCGGGAAGTTCACCTCGACCGGAGGTATCGAGTGGACCACCGCCGAGGACCCCGCGGTCTACCGCTCCCACACCACCCAGGCCACCGGTGCGCTCCTTGGACTCGACGCAGAAGAAGCGATCTTCGTGTGCGACCGGCTGCTCACCGACCCGGCCACCGGCACCCGCGCCCTGCACCGCACGACCATCCCGTTCCAGACCGCCGAGGGCATCTACATGCTCACCCAGGAGCCCGACAGCGAACCGGACGCGATCTACGCACTGCTCACCGTAGCCGGGCACACGCTGTGGTGGTCCGAGACGGTACGCGCCCGCATGCCCTTGCCCGACGAGCGCACCACCCTCCAACTCCCCGACGCCACACCGCTCATGCACCTGACCCGCATCACCCACGGCACCGACGACCAGCCCCTTGTTCTCGAAGAACTCCGCACCGGCGCCGACCGCGCCCAACTCGCCTACCGGATCACCGCCGACAAAGCAGCAGCCACCCGCAGCAGCGGCAACGCCTGAGGACCGGGGATCGGTCGAAACTTTCTCTACTTCCTCAAGGGCGCGCCTGCGGCGCGCCGGGCGCCCGTGCCGCCCCGGCCGGGCGTGCGGCGTGCCCGCCGGTCCCGGCCGGACGGCCAGCG
>AZWL01000104.1 GCA_000514715.1 Streptomyces sp. CNH099
CCGCCGATGCTGGCACCGATGCTGGCACTGGTGGTGCTGTGTCGTTGGCGGGGTTGGCGGGTTCGCCGGGTGTGCGGCCGGTGTTCACGGGGTTGGATGAGCCGGCGATGATCACGCATACGTCGGGGACGACGGGGTTGCCGAAGCTGGTGGTGCATACGGCGCGGACGATGCGGACGCGGTTGCGGCCGCAGTTGTTCATGCTGGGGGTGATGCCGCGTCGGGAGACGGTGGCGATCAGTATCCCGTTCGTGCATTCGCGGTTGTTCGCGGCGATGGCGCTGGTGTTGATGAAGGGGATGCCGACGGTCCTGGTCAACAATCATGACCCGGATGAGGTGGCGGAGTTCTTCGTGAAGAACCGGCCCGGGCTGATCGAGGCGTTGCCGAACTCGTTTCTGGCGTGGGAGGGGCTGGTCAGCGATCCGCGGCGGCCTTTCGCGTCGGTGAAGTACTTCTCCTCCACCTTCGATGCGATCCATCCGCGTACGGTGCGCCGGCTGCTGGACTCCTCCCGGCGCCGGGCGCCGCAGTTCTTCCAGATCTACGGTCAGAGCGAGGTGGGCCCGGCGGTGGGCCGGCCGTACTACCGCCGCCACGCGCGGGAGATGGACGGGCGGTGTGTGGGCTTCGCGCTGCCGGGCAGCGCGAAGGTCCGCGTCGTGTCGCAGAACGGGGCGGCGGTCTCCCAGGACAATCCGGGGTTCATCGAGGTGCGCTGGGACGGGATCGCCAAGACCTACCACGGTGAGCAGGAGCGCTACGACGAGAACGTCAACGGCGGCTGGTGGCGCACCGGGGACGTGGGCTACCGCACCAGGCTGGGCTGTCTGCACATGCTCGACCGGGAGATCGACACCATTCCCGGGGTCGGCTCCAGCCTGGAGATAGAAGACGCGGTCCTGGACCGGCTGGAGGAACTCGTCGAACTCGTCGTGGTCTCCGGCCCCGACGCCACCGCCGTCCCGGTGGTGTGCACCCGCGACGACGAACCGGTCGATCCCGACCGCTGGCGGCAGGCCACCGGCGACTACCCCCAACTCGCCGAGCCCGTCCACATCCCCATGGCCCAACTCCCCCGCACCGCCACCCTCAAGACCCGCCGCGTCGAACTGTCCCGCATCCTCCACGACCGACTCCAAGAACAATCCTGAAACA